>NZ_JBYGKR010000002.1:0-902313 GCF_057653455.1 Rhizobium sp. CB2179
ATGCAGCCGAGTCTTGCTCTTCAGGACGATCAAGAGCACCTCCCGTCGCTTCTGGCAACGGATGCGAAGGAGTTATCCTATCAACTTCAGCAGCATCAGGCAAAAATCTTCCCCCCGCTCTCGCAAAAGACCATCAGAACATTTTCGCCGGCGGAAGCGGCAGGCTTTATCGGCATCGGCGAAGGGTATCTCCGCCAGGTAGCCGCCGACGGCCATGGGCCCGATCCGCTCGCAAACGGACGGCGGCTCTATAGCGCAACGGATATGGATCGAATTCGCCGGGTCCTCGACGAGCGAAACGGAACGCCGAAATATGTGCCGGCCCGCAGGCCGGGCGAAAAGCTCCAGATCATCTCCGTCATGAATTTCAAGGGCGGCTCGGGCAAGACCACCACTGCGGCCCATCTGGCGCAGTTCATGGCGCTGCGAGGCTACCGCGTGCTCGCCGTCGACCTCGATCCGCAGGCGTCCTTGTCCGCCTTGTTCGGTCATCAGCCGGAGTTCGACGTCGGAGAGGGCGAAACGATCTACGGTGCGATCCGATATGAGGACCCGCGCCCCATCGCCGACATCGTGCGCGCCACCTACACGCCCAATCTGCATCTCATTCCGGGCAATCTCGAGCTGATGGAATTCGAGCACGAGACCCCGAAGGCGATGGCGTCGGGTACGGCCGAGACGATGTTCTTTGCCCGCATCGGCGAGGTCCTTACGGAAATCGAAAGCCTTTACGACGTTGTGGTCATCGACTGCCCGCCGCAGCTGGGCTTCCTGACGATGTCGGCGCTCTGCGCGGCAACCTCGGTCTTGATCACGGTCCACCCGCAGATGCTGGATGTCATGTCGATGTCGCAGTTTCTGACGATGACGAGTGAATTGATGTCGGTCGTTGAAAAGGCCGGCGGGCGTACGAGCTATGACTGGATGCGCTATCTCGTGACGCGGTTCGAACCGAACGACGGACCGCAAAGCCAGATGACCGGCTTCATGCGGGCAATCTTCGGCAACCGAATGCTCCACAATGCCATGGTGAAATCGACGGCAGTCGCCGATGCCGGCGTCACCAAGCAGACACTTTACGAGGTCGAGCGGTCGCAGTTCACACGCGGAACCTACGATCGGGCACTGGAATCCCTCAACCTCGTGAATGGCGAGATCGAGGCGCATATTCGCTCCACCTGGGGGAGGAAATAGATAGATGGCGCGCAAGAACCTCATCGAAATTTCCGCTCCGAACCCGGCCAGGGCGGACGCGGTCGCACTGCGCGACAATCGTCCGATCGCTGGATTCGTGCCGCAGGAGCGCAGTGCCGCGCCGGTCGGCGGCATTACCAAGACGCTCGGCAACATTACCGAGAAAATGGAGCGGGCGAGTGAGCTGGAACGGCAGCTTGCCAGTGGCCAGACGATCATCGAACTCGATCCCGGCCTGATCGACGCTTCCTTCGTCAGCGATCGATTGGCGATCGATGCGGCCGAACTCGCGCAGCTTGTCGAGCAGATCCGCGAGCATGGGCAGCAGGTTCCGATTCTTGTCCGCCCGCATCCCGAAAGCAGGGGACGCTATCAGGTCGCCTACGGCCATCGTCGCCTGGCTGCCACCCGAGAAATTGGCATCAGGGTGCGTGCGGTCGTCCGCGATCTCACCGACGGTCAGCTGGTCGTCAGCCAGGGACAGGAAAACAGCGCTCGAACCAATCTCTCCTACATCGAGCGCGCACTTTTCGCATCGCGGCTCGAGGAACGCAGCTTTGGCCGCGATGTCATCATGGCGGCCCTCGGCGTGGACAAGGCGGCGCTGTCGAGAATGCTGATCGTCATACGACAGGTCCCCCTGACGCTCGTCAATGCCATAGGTGCAGCACCTGATATCGGCCGCCGCCGATGGCTGGAACTGGGGGAGCGGCTTGAGAAAGCCGACGTCGAAAAGATCATCGCGGAGTTGTCCGCGGACGACGCGCGCAAAATTTCGAGCGACGAGCGGTTTCACCGGGCGCTCGTTCTGGCAATGAAGAAGACGACTGCTCCGAAGCCGACGGTGGCTAAATCTGAGGTCAGCGGTGTGCCTGTCATGATCAAGAAGACAGCATCCGGTGCGACCTTCGTCTTCGACGGCAAGACGGCGCCCGGTTTCGATCAATTCGTCCAGGAAAGGCTGAAGGGCCTGTTCCAGGAGTTCAACAAGGACAGAGGAGCGTAACGCGCAAAAGAAAAAGGCCCCCAACGACGACGCCGTGGAAGCCCTTCTCAGATCTTAAGCACATCGAGAATCGCATTTCCCCGAATCACAGTCAAGCGTCTTAGGCACCAAATTGGTGGATGGTTTTCTTTTGCCTGAACGAAGGTGAAGGCAAATGGAGAGTGAATATGTGACGACGCCCTTTGGGCGGCGGCCGATGTCGCTTGGCATGCTGGCAAGCCAGCACCTGGCCGAGACCATCGAGCCGGGAATGAAACGCAGCAAATGGAAGCTATTCAGGGCGATCTGCGAAGCACGGCCAGCGCTTGGCGTCACCGATCGGGCGCTGACCGTGCTCGATGCGCTTCTGACCTTCTACCCTGACGACGAAATCTCCGAGGAAAAGGGACTGATCGTCTTCCCGTCGAATGCGCAGCTTTCGTTGCGCGCCCGCGGCATGACGCCAGCGACCCTCAGGCGGCATCTTGCTGTCCTGGTCGAGGCCGGCCTGATCCTGCGCAAGGACAGCCCGAATGGAAAGCGCTATGCGCGCCGCGACAGGGCAGGGGCGATCGGCGATGCCTTCGGCTTCAGCGTCGCACCGCTTCTGGCGCGTGCTGTCGAAATCGAAAGCCTGGCCGCTCAGGCGGTTGCCGACCGTGAGCTGTTACGGGTGACCAGGGAACGCCTGACGTTGTGCCGGCGGGACATTTCCAAGCTGATCACGGCGGCGCTCGAAGAAGGGGTTTCCGGTGATTGGGAAGGCATTTCGGCGATGTTTCGAACGCTTCTTGCCCGGATTCCACGGGTGGCGACCGCCGAAGACCTGGCACCGCTGCTCGACGAGATGGCGATGCTGCGTGCAGAGATCGTCAACATGCTGGAAAGACGGATAAAAACACAAAAAATAGACGCCAATGAGTCTCAAATTGAGCATCACAAACAGAATTCAAATCCCGACTCCAATTATGAATTTGAACCAAGCTTCGAAACGAAGCAGGGCGAAAAGGCAGCGACCGACAATGACCCGAACGCCGGGCCGTCGGACGAACGAAGATTGAAACAGCAAAGGCCTTCCGGCCGGATGAGCAACAGGGCGGGGGGCGCGGCCGATCCGGGCGCCGGAGCAAGCCTGAAATCCTTCCCGCTCGGCCTCGTCCTCCAGGCCTGCCCCAGTATTCTCGACTATGGGCCTGGCGGAAGCATCGGTAATTGGCGAGACCTGATGTCGGCCGCCGTCGTCGTGCGTTCGATGCTCGGCGTCAGTCCCTCGGCCTATGAGGAAGCCTGCTCGGGCATGGGCCCGGAAAACGCCGCCACCGTGATCGCCTGCATCCTGGAAAGGGGAGGGCACATCAACTCGCCCGGCGGTTATCTCAGAGATCTGACCCGAAGGACCGAAAAGGGCGAGTTTGCAATCGGACCGATGCTGATGGCGCTCGCGCGGGCGAATGGGCCGATGGCGAGGCATGCCAGTTGATCGTGAGAAAGCAACAGCCCCGACAAACGTGTAGCAGTGCGTAATCACCTCTTTACAGCTAACATGTTAGTTTGCTACATTTGACCTGTTCATTGGGAGGAAGCATATTTGACACAAAAATTCGGGCTCTCGGTTGCTCTTGCCACGCCGTTCGACAGCAATGGCGATATCGCGATCGAGGCGATGATCGAGCAGGCACGGCGCAGCCTCGCGGCCGGCTGCTCGAGTGTGACCCTGTTCGGGACGACGGGTGAAGGTTCTTCCATCGGCACGCAGGAACGTGAGCATGTTCTCGCTTCCATGCTTGATAGCGAATTAGCCGCAAAGCAGATCATCGTAGGTGTGCTGGTCGACGCGGCCGAGGATGCGGCGATGCAAGCCGGCCATGCGCTTTCCAAGGGAGCCCGCAATATCCTTCTTGCTCCGCCGTCTTATTTCAAGAACGTGAGTGAGGACGGCGTCTTCCAGTGGTTTTCGGCTGTCTTCGCCATCCTGGGCGACAAGGCGCGCGATATTATCGTCTACAACATTCCCTCGGTCACCATGGTTCCGCTGAGCGTATCGCTAATCGGCCGACTGCGGACCGCCTTTCCCAATGTCGTTACGGGCGTCAAGGATTCCTCCGGCGACTGGCCTTTTACGGAAAAGCTGCTGAAGGCGCATGGCGATCTCGTCATCCTGGTGGGCGACGAACGTCACCTGGCGAAGGGTGTGCGGCTTGGCGGCGAGGGTGCGATCTCCGGCATGGCTAATTTCGTACCTCGCGAAGTCAAGCTGATGGCGGAAGAAGGCAAGGACGATCCTCGCGTCGAGGGTTTCGTGGCCGAATTGCTGAAATTTCCGGTGACTGCCGCCGTGAAAGCGATGGTCGCTCACCTGACGTCGGATGAAATCTGGCTTACGGTTCGACCACCACTCGTTTCAATATCCGGCGAGGAGCAGGCGCAACTCACTCTTGCGTTCGACACTCTTTTCCGCTCGAAAGCGGCATAGGTCGGAGATGTTTCTGGGAGAGGCGATGGACGGAACGGACGAGCAGCCGACACTGCGGGAAAAGGCGTATGAGAGCTTCACACGCCACCTTCTTGCGCGTGACGTGCGCCCCGGCCAGTTCGTTTCGCAGCGTCGCCTCGTCGATCTGACGGGGCTGACGCTTGGCGCTATCCGCGAACTTATCCCGAGGCTCGAAGCCGAAGGGCTGATCAAGACGGTGCCCCAGCGGGGGTTGCAGATTGCGCATATCGACCTGAACCTTATTCGCGAGGCATTCCAGCTGCGCGTGTTCCTGGAGAAGGAAGCGGTCGCGCTTTTCACCCGCTCTGCATCTGACGAGACTATCGCCGGGCTTTTGAAGCAGCATCGGGATATTGCGGACGCCATTCGAAATGGCGATGGATCGCACGAATTGGAAGTACACGCACAAGCTGTCGATTGGGGTATGCATGACGCCTTTATCGATGCTTTGGGAAATACCATCATCTCGAACGCCTACCGGGTGAACTCAATCAAGATGCGCCTGATCAGTCAGGACCGTTTTCGTATCGATGGTCACGTCGGACCTGTCATGGGTGAGCACCTCAAGGTGCTCGAGGCGATCGAACGACGATCGGCGGCGGACGCCGTCAACAGCCTTGTCGCACACATCAATCATGCAAGAGATCGTGCGCTCAGGATATAATCGGAAATAAGCAGCCGGGGGTGAGGAGATCGCCGGCAAAAGGAGGAGGAATCACATGTCATCGTTTTTGAACCCGACGAGGCGCGGCTTTCTGGCGGGTACGGCCGCTTTGGGCGCCAGCAGCATGCTCGGCGTGCGGCTGGCATCGGCTGCGGTCGATTGGAAGCGCTTTGCCGGCACGACGCTCGAAGTCAACCTGGTCAAGAGCCCGCGCAGCGAAATACTTCTGAAGTACCTGTCCGAATTCGAGGAGCTCACCGGCATCAAGGTCAATGCCGAAGCGACGCCCGAACAACAGCAGCGTCAGAAGACGACTATCGAGTTGAGCTCCGGCAAGCCGAGCTTCGATGTCGTGCACATGAGCTATCATGTCCAGAAGCGGCAGTTCGAAAAGGGCGGCTGGCTTGCCGATATCAGTGGTTTTCTCAAGGACCCCTCTCTGACTGACCCGTCTCTGGTTGAAAGCGACTTCGCCGAAGCCGGCCTGACTTTTGCCAAAGATCCGGGCGGCGTTCTGCGTTCGCTTCCATTCTCGGTCGACTACTGGATCATCTATTGGAACAAGGCGCTGTTCGAGAAGAAGGGGCTGGCCTACCCGACGACATTCGAAGAACTCGCCAGTGCCGCGGAGGCGCTCACCGATCCTTCCACGAATACCTACGGCTTCGTCGCCCGCGGCCTGAAGAACGCCAATACGCCGGTCTGGACGTCGCTGCTGCTTGGCTATGGTTCGAGCCCGCTCGGCCCGGATGGCAAGCTGCGCACAACATCGCAAGAAGCGATCGATGCGGCCAAGCTTTACCAAAGGCTAATGACCAAGACCGCTCCTCCCGGCGTCTCCGGCTTCAACTGGGCTGAGGCACAATCTGCCTTCCTGCAGGGCAAGATCGGCATGTGGCTGGATGGCGTCGGTTTTGCGCCGCCGATCGAGAATCCGGAAAAGTCGCGCGTCGTCGGCCAGGTCGGTTACGGCATCATGCCGAAAGGTCCGAAGGCACAGGCCGCAGGCACCTTCGGCGACGGGCTTGGCGTCGTCGCGGCAAGCCAGAAGAAGGAAGCCGGGTACCTCTTCTGCCAATGGGCGATTTCGCATGAAATGGGCGCACGTCTGCTGCAGGCCGGCGCCGGCGTTCCTTTCCGCCAGTCCGTCCTCGAGGATGCGAAGGTCCGCGAAGGCGTCAAGATGCCGGGCGCCTGGCTGGATGCCGTCGTCGGTTCCGGCAAGATTTCGCAGCTCGCGCTGCCGGTCATCATTCCGGTCACCGAGTTCCGCGACGTTTACGGTGTCGGTCTCACCAACATGATCGGCGGCGCGGATCCCGAAACCGAGCTGAAGGCAGCGACGGCACAGTTCGAACCCGTCCTGGCGAAAAGCGAGGGATAATGGCCTCGACAAGCATCGAAACGGCCGCAGTGGCCAAGACCTCGAAAGGAAGGAGCAAACCGGATCGGTTTGCTCCCAACTACTGGCCTTTCGTCATCCCGGCGCTCATCGTCATTGCGGCCGTCATCGTTTTTCCATGGGTGTTTACCCTTTGGATGAGCGTCAACAGCTGGACGCTTGGCCAATCCCAGGTCTTTGCGGGACTGGACAACTATGCCCGCCTGGTCGTGGACATGCGCTTCTGGGACTCGCTGTGGCATACGGTGCTCTATACGACGCTCTCCGTGGTGGCGCCCCTTTTCCTGGGGACGCTCGCCGCGCTGATCTTTGATACGCAATTTCCGCTGCGCGGCCTTCTGCGCGGCATATTCGTGATGCCGATGATGGCGACGCCGGTCGCCATCGCCCTCGTCTGGACGATGATGTTCCACCCGCAGCTCGGCGTCCTCAACTATCTTCTCTCCCTCATGGGCATCGGTCCGCAGGAATGGATCTATAACCAGAACAGTGTCATCCCATCGCTGGTGCTGGTCGAGACGTGGCAATGGACGCCGCTTATCATGCTGATCGTGCTCGGTGGTCTGGCGGCGGTTCCGCGCGAGCCCTATGAAAGTGCCGAAATCGACGGAGCCAATGTCTGGCAGAAATTTCGCTACCTGACGCTGCCGATGATCGCGCCATTTCTGATGATTGCCGTGATGATCCGCAGCATCGATGCGGTGAAAAGTTTCGACATCATCTACGCCATGACCCAAGGCGGCCCGGGCACGGCGTCGGAAACGATCAACATCTATCTCTACAACACTGCTTTCGCTTACTACGATATTGGCTATGGATCTGCGATGGCGGTTGTCTTCTTCATCCTCATCGTCCTGCTCGCCTTCGTCCTGATGATGCTGCGGCAGCGCGCGAACTGGTCCGACGGGGAGGCACGCTGATGAAGCGCAAGACGCTCGATCGCATCGGACTGCTGTTTGTTGCCCTGGTGATGATATCGCCGGTCGTCCTGTTCTTCCTCTGGATGATTTCCCTGTCGCTGAAATATGAAATCGACAACGGCGCTTATCCACCGATCTTCATCCCGGAGCGCTTTGCCTGGTCGAACTATCTGAAGGTCTTCGAAGAGAACAACTTCTTCCTCTATCTCTGGAATTCGGTGCTGGTGACGGGTGCCGCCACACTTCTGGCGCTACTAATCGGCGTGCCGGCCGGATATGGCATCGCGCGGCTGAAGGCCGAGAAGTCTGCGATGGTCATCATGATTGCGCGCATGACGCCGGGCCTTTCGTTCCTGATCCCGCTCTTCCTACTGTTCCAATGGCTGAACCTGCTCGGCACGCTCTTGCCGCAGATCATCATCCATCTCGTCGTCACAGTGCCGATCGTCGTGTGGATCATGATCGGTTATTTCGAGACGACGCCGATGGAACTGGAAGAGGCTGCAAGCATCGACGGTGCAACACCCTGGCAGGTTTTCCGGCTGGTTGCCTTGCCGATCGCCAGGCCAGGCATTGTCGTCGCCTTCATCCTGTCGGTCATCTTCTCGTGGAACAATTTCGTCTTCGGCATCGTGCTCGCCAGTCGCGAGACGCGCACGCTCCCCGTCGCGGTCTACAACATGCTCTCGTTCGAGCAGGTCAGTTGGGGTCCGCTGGCGGCGGCGGCGTTGATCGTCACCTTGCCCGTGCTGATTTTGACGGTGTTTGCGCAACGGCAGATCGTGGCGGGTCTGACGGCCGGAGCCGTCAAGTGAGCGGGTGAGACAACGGTTTTGACGACTTCTTCTTCTTCTGCCTTCGACCCACCTCCCGGTCGGGCGCGCCGCGTTTTGTGTGTCGGCGCCGCGGTTATGGACACCTTGTTTCGCGTACGTTCGCTACCGAATGGCCAGGGCAAAATTCTGCCTTACGATATGCTCCAGATCGCCGAAGGCATGGCATCGAGCGCCGCCTTTGCAGTCGCCCGGCTGGGTGGCAAAGCCAGCCTCTGGGGCGCCGTCGGCAATGATGCCACCGGCGAACGGATCATTGCCGATCTCAGCAATAGCGGCATAGACACGAGCGGCATGCTGCGCGTCGAAGACGCCCGTTCGGCCGTCTCGACCATCCTTGTGGATGACCAAGGCGAGCGTTTGATCGTACCTTTCTACGATGCGGGCCTGCACGAAACGGTCAAGCCGGTCACCAAAAAGGATATTTCTGCTTTCGATGCGGTGCTGGTTGACGTCCGGTGGCCGAAGCTTGCATTGCGGACGCTATTGGCAGCCGCAGAGGCGGGCAAGCCGGCCATTCTCGATGGCGATGTTGCAGGCGATGGCGTGATCGAGATGCTTGCGCCGGCGGCCAGTCACATCGTGTTCTCACAACCGGCGGCCGAACGGCTTTCTGGAGCAGCCGAGCTGGTGAAGATCGTCGGTCTTCTCAAACGAAAGTTCGAGCATGCCTTCATCAGCGTCACGGCGGGCGAAAGTGGCTGCTTCTGGTTCGATGACCGAAGCGGCGAAGTCCTTCATCTTGCCGCTCCGAAGGTGAGGGCGGTCGACACGCTCGCGGCAGGCGATATCTTCCATGGCGCTTTTGCGCTGGTTGTCGCGGAAGGCCTGCCGATTGAAGAGACGATGCGCTTTTCATCCATGGCGGCGGCGCTCAAATGCCAGGTGTTTGGCGGTCGTACCGGCGCACCCAGCAGAGCCGAGGTCTGCAACAGGCTGCAGGGTTGGGACGCGCCGGTGACAAGGATGGGTGGTCGCTAGAGAAATTCCAGCAATAGTGCGAAGCGGTTTTGCGTCCGGTATTGCGTGAAAACAAAGAGATAGGGCATGATGCCGAAAAATGTGAGCGGTTTTCGGACGACATCCCGTTCTAGGCGAAGAGGTCCGATAGCCAGTAGCACAGCGCCGAAATGATCGCAGCGGCGGGGAGTGTGACAACCCAGGCAACAACGATGTTGCCCGCCAAGCCCCAGCGTACGGCGGACAGGCGTCGGGCGGCGCCCACGCCGATGATGGCGCCGGTGATCGTATGCGTGGTCGAGACCGGGATGCCCAGCCAGGTTGCGCCAAACAGTGTCAATGCACCGCCTGTTTCGGCACAAAAGCCCTGCATTGGGTTGAGACGGGTGATCTTCGATCCCATCGTATGGACGATCCGCCAGCCGCCGAAAAGCGTACCGAGTGCCATTGCGCTTTGGCATGAGAGAACGACCCAGAGCGGCACATGGAAACCACCCGTCAGGTACCCTTGCGAATATAGCAACACGGCGATGATGCCCATCGTCTTCTGCGCGTCGTTGCCCCCATGGCCGAGGGAGTAGAGGGAGGCAGACACAAACTGGAAGACCCGGAATGTGCGATCAACGGCGAACGGTGTCTGTCGCACGAAAGTCCACGACACGATCAGAATGAGCAGAAGCGCCAGGAAAAATCCGATCGCCGGCGACATCACGATGGCGCCGGCCGTCTTCAACAAACCGGTCCAGACGATCGAACTGAATCCCGTCTTCATCAGGCCAGCACCCACCAGACCGCCGACCAGTGCATGCGATGAACTCGACGGGATACCAAAGACCCAGGTGACAATATTCCAGACAATGGCGCCCATCAACGCCGCGAAAATGACTTGCGGAGTCACGATGGCCGGATCGATGATGCCGGTTCCGAGCGTTTCCGCGACGTGCAAGCCGAAGAACAGGAAGGCTATGAAGTTGAAAAAGGCCGCCCAAAGCACAGCATATTGCGGACGCAGCACGCGCGTCGACACGATTGTGGCGATGGAATTGGCTGCATCGTGCAGGCCGTTCAGGAAATCAAAGAAGAGTGCGACAGCCACGAGAGCGGCAAGAAGAGGAAGGGCAAGGGTGGCTTCCATCAAACGTTCTCGATGACGATGCCACTGATCTCATTGGCGACATCCTCGAAACGGTCAACGACCTTCTCAAGCTCGCCATAGATCTCGCTGCCGATGAGGTAAGCCATTGCATTCGACGCGCCGTGGCGGCGGAAAAGATCCTTCAAGCCCTGCTCGTGCAACTCGTCGGACCGGCCTTCGACGCGCGTCACTTCTTCTGCCAGCGCCGCCAGACGGGGAGCATTCGTGCTGATCCGATCGAGAAGAGGAAGGGCTTCGGCTATCAAATGTGCTGCCTGGACAATGGTCTTTCCCATTTCCTGCATCAGAGGATCGAAGCTTTTCTGCTCGAATAGCCGAATGGTCTTCACCGTTTTCTGCATCATGTCGATCGCATCATCCATCGACTGGATCAGATCCTTGATGTCGCCACGGTCGAACGGCGTGACAAAACTGCGACGCACGGCAAGCAGTACTTCGCGGGTGATCTCGTCCGCTTCATTCTCCAAGGCGACAATCCGTGCACAATGCCCTTCAATGTCTGTGCCGCTCAAAAGTTCGTCGAGGGCTTCGGCCGCACCGACGACAGTCTTTGCGTGTTGAGCGAACAGATCGAAGAAGCGATCTTCCCGCGGCATGAGTTTTCGAAACCAGTTCAGCATCTGCGCTCCATCGACTGTCACAAAGCTGTCATAGAGCACGTCGTTGGTCGTGAAAAGCCGTTAGCGACCGATGTCACGGGGACTTCCACCGGATCATGCGTGCCATCAAAGGCTGACGCGGCGCGTATCATCGATTGGCCACTCCTTCCGGGCAACGGTCTTTACGATCGCCGAGCGAGTTGGTGTCATCAAATGTTCATATGAACATTCTATCTTTGCAAAATGAAACTAGCCTGTTACCATCGAGCTCACGTTCGTAGCGGGAGGCTATGGACCGACAACAAGTGGGAGTGAGGATGAACAAGATCGCTTTTTTCCTGTCCGCAGGATTGACCAGCCTATCCTTATCCGTTCCGGCAATGGCGGCCACGAAGATCCAGTGGTGGCACGCAATGGGCGGCGAGAATGGCGCGAAGCTTGAACAGATCGCCAAGGGGTTTAACGCATCTCAATCTGACTATGAGATCGTCCCGGTATTCAAAGGCACCTATGACGAGACGCTGACGGGCGCCATTGCTGCGTTCCGCGCCAACCAGCAGCCTGCAATCGTACAGGTCTATGAAGTCGGTACCGGCACGATGATGGCAGCACAGGGCGCGATCTATCCTGTTTACCAGTTAATGAAGGACGAAGGCGAGGCCTGGGACCAGAGCAAATTCATTGCTCCGGTCGTCGGCTATTACTCAGACACCAGCGGCAACGTTCTGTCCTTGCCGTTCAATTCCTCGACGCCGATCATGTATTACAACAAGGATGTCTTCAAAAAGGCGGGGCTCGATCCGGAAACACCGCCGAAAACATGGGCGGAAGTTGAAGCCTTTTCGCGGACGATCATGAAGTCCGGCGCAGCCAAATGCGGCTTCACCAGCGCCTGGATCTCCTGGATTCAGACTGAAAACCTCAATGCTCTGCACGACAAGCCCTACTCCACCAAGGCCAACGGCTTTGGCGGCTTGGATGCGGAGTTCACCTTCAACAACGATCTCACGATCCGCCATTGGGGCAACTTGAAGAAGTGGCAGGACGAGGGGCTCTTCAAATTCGGCGGGCCTGGCGGCGGCGATAATGCTCCTCCGATGTTCTATTCGCAGGAATGCGCGATGTACATGAACTCGTCGGCCGGCCGGGCAGGCGTTATCAATAACGCAAAGGCTTTCAAGGTCGGGTTTGCGCCGCTTCCCTACTATGACGACGTCATTACGCAGCCGCTCAATTCGATTATCGGCGGCGCCACGCTCTGGACGCTGAAAGGTCGCCCAGAAGAGGAGTACAAGGGTGTCGCAAAGTTCTTCACCTACCTGCAGAAGCCGGAAGTGCAAGCCGATTGGCATCAGTTCTCCGGCTACCTGCCGATAACCGAGGCTGCCTATAAGCTGGGCCAGGATCAGGGTTATTACGAGAAGAATCCTGGAGCAGATATCGGCATCAAGCAGCTGACGCGGGTGACACCTACCGATAATTCCAAGGGTATCCGGTTCGGCAACTACGTCCAGGTGCGTGGCATCATCGACGATGAGTTTGCAGCATTGCTGGGCGGGAAGAAGACGGCGAAGGAAGCGGTTGATTCCGTGGTCGCACGAGGCAACGAACAGCTTCGCGATTTCCAGTCCGCCAACTAATGGGCTCCGCGACGGGGGCTGGTGAGAGACCGGCCTCCGTTTCCCATCCGTCAGTGTGAGGGCCCATGCAAACCAAACGGACCGTATTTCCCAACAAGCTTTTGCCTTACCTGCTCATCGCACCCCAAATTTTCGTGACCGTGGTATTCTTCCTCTGGCCCGCGGCGACGGCATTCTGGCAATCTTTCCTGCGCCAGGATGCCTTCGGCTTCAAAACGAGTTTCGTCTGGTTCGAAAACTACCGCCGGCTCTTTGCCGATCCGATCTACATCAACGCCTTCGGCCACACGCTCATCTTCGCCATTCTCGTGACCGTCCTATCGACGGCGATCGCGCTGCTCCTGGCTGCAGCGGCGATGCGCGTGTTGCGCACCTCTCGAATTTATTCGACCTTGCTGATCTGGCCCTATGCCGTCGCTCCCGCGATCGCCGGCATTCTTTGGTGGTTCATGTTCAATCCCTCGATCGGCATCGTCGCCTATATGTTGCGGGCGATGGGGATCAACTGGAACCATCTGATCAATCCTGACGACGCTATGATCCTGATCGTCATCGCGGCGACTTGGAAGCAGATTTCCTATAATTTCTTATTCTTCTTGGCTGCGCTGCAGTCGGTGCCCCGTTCGCTTCAGGAAGCCGGGGCGATCGACGGAGCCGGTCCTGTGAAGCGTTTCTGGACGATCGTGTTCCCGCTGATCTCACCGACAACCTTCTATCTGATCGTCATCAATATCGTTTACGCGATGTTCGATACCTTCGGCATCATTCATGCGACCACCCAGGGCGGACCGGCGCGTGCAACCGAGATCCTTGTCTACAAGGTTTATTTCGACGGCTTCATCGGACTGAATTTGGGCTCGTCGGCGGCGCAGTCGGTCATTCTCATGGTGATCGTCATCGCTCTGACCGCGGTCCAATTCCGCTTCATCGAACGCCGCGTGCAATATTGAGGAATCCCGAGGATGGTTGAAAATCGCCCCTTCCTAAATTTCCTGGCGCATCTTGTCCTCATCATCGGCGTCACGATTGTTGTATTTCCCGTCTACGTGGCTTTCATCGCATCGAGCCACGGTCCAAACGACTTCTTGTCAGGTGTCGTGCCGCTAACGCCGGGCAGCCACATCATCGAGAACTATTCGACGATGCTGTCATCTGGAATGACAAGCTCGGGGGCGCCGCCGATCGGACCGATGATGATCAACTCGCTGATCATGGCGGTTGGCGTCGCCGTCGGGAAGATCGCTATTTCGATCCTTTCGGCTTTTGCTATCGTCTATTTCCGGTTTCCGTTCCGGACCTTGGCATTTTGGATGATCTTCATCACGCTGATGCTGCCGGTCGAGGTGCGCATCGTGCCGACCTACAAAGTCGTCGCCGATCTCGGAATGCTGAACAATTACGGCGGCCTCATCATCCCGCTGATCGCATCGGCAACGGCAACCTTCCTGTTTCGTCAGTTCTTTCTGACTGTTCCCGACGAACTCATGGAGGCTGCCCGTGTCGATGGCGCAGGGCCGATGAAGTTCTTCCGGGATATCCTGCTCCCACTATCGATCACCAACATTGCGGCGCTCTTCATCATCTTGTTCGTGCTCGGCTGGAACCAATATCTGTGGCCGCTCATCATAACGACCGACCAGAGCTTTTATACCGTCGTGATGGGAATCCAGCGCATGGCAGCGGTTGCCGATGCGGAGCCGCGCTGGAACCTTGTGATGGCAGCCGTCATTCTGGCCGCCCTGCCACCCGTCCTCGTCATCGTCGCCATGCAACGCCTTTTTGTCAAAGGCCTGGTCGAAACGGAGAAATGAAATGGCAACGATCAATATCATCGACGTCAAGAAGAATTATGGCGCCGTTCCGGCGGTCAAGGGCATCAACCTGTCTGTCGCAGACGGCGAACTCATCGTCCTCGTCGGCCCCTCCGGCTGTGGCAAATCAACCCTGCTTCGCATGATTGCCGGGCTGGAATCCATCAGCGAAGGCCATGTCGAGATTGCCGGCCGCAATGTCAACAAGGCAGAGCCGGCCGACCGCGATATCGCCATGGTCTTTCAGAATTATGCGCTTTATCCGCATATGACCGTACGCGGAAATCTCGAATATGGTTTGAAAAATCGTGGCACCGAACGGGCGGAAATCAACCGCCGTGTGGCGGAGGCGGCCGAGATCCTCGAAATTGGGCCGATGTTGGATCGTAAACCTCGCGAACTCTCCGGCGGGCAGCGCCAGCGCGTTGCGATGGGGCGGGCGATCGTTCGCGAGCCGGCCGCCTTCCTGTTCGATGAGCCTCTGTCCAATCTCGATGCCAAATTGCGGGTGCAGATGCGCGTTGAAATACGCCGGCTGCAACGGCGCCTGAAGACCACCAGCATCTATGTCACCCATGACCAGCTTGAAGCGATGACGCTGGCCGACCGGCTGGTTGTCATGAACGGAGGACTTGTCGAACAGGTCGGCACGCCCGTGGCGGTCTACGATCGCCCGGCGAGCCTGTTCGTCGCCAGCTTCATCGGCTCACCGCCTATGAATCTCGTGCCGATCGACGTCCTCAGGGCAGCCGACAGCGCAAGTGCCCTGGCATTGCCCGCCGGGACCGATATGGTCGGCCTTCGCCCGGACGCGTTGCTTGTTGCCAAGCCGGTTGAGCCTTCCGTTCGTCTCAATGCAACGGTCGAGCTGCTCGAGCCAATCGGCGGAGAAAGCCATCTGCATGTGCGATTGGGAGGGGGCCAGCAGACGGTCGTCCTGACCGTACCGGGTCGTCCGGATTTTGCCGAGAATGCCAATATCGACGTCTTCGCACGCGTCGGCGCGATGCATCCTTTCAACAGCGATACCGGAAAACGCACAGATTGACTCCGGTTTATTATTTCTCCATCCCAGCCCAGAAGACGATGAAAGAGATGAGACGATGACGACCGTAGAGCCGCGATCCGGCCCGAGACGCAGTGAGGTTCAGGCGCATCGAGGCGCCTCTGCCATTGCGCCCGAGAATACCATTGCCGCTTTCCGGGCGGCCGCTGAACAAGGCGCGGAATGGGTCGAACTCGACGTAGCACTTCTTGCCGACGGGACCCCGGTCGTCATCCACGACGTGTCGATCGATCGCTGTTCCTCGTCGAAGGGAAATCTTGCCGACCTCACCGCGTCGGATCTCGGCGCCATCGACGCTGGCTCATGGTTCAGCCCGAAATTCAAAGGCGAACCACTGCCGACGCTGGCCCGCGTTGTTTCCGCGCTGGGCGAACTCGGGCTCAACGCCAATGTCGAGATCAAGCAGCATGCCCATCACAAGTCACTCGACCAGCTGGTCAAAGTCGTCGATCAACATCTGAAGGCGCGGGCGGCGCACACCAGGATCATGATCTCAAGCTTTGATGCCGCTGCGCTGAAGGGAATGTATGAGATCGATCCAAGCTACGAACTCGCCATGCTGTGGAGCAAGCTGCCTGCGGATTGGCAGGATACCCTTCGGTCGATTCCCGCAAAGACCATCCATCTCGACTACAAGGCTCTGAGTATCGGGTTTCTCGAGGAGGCCGTGCGTCGCGGCATCTCGGTGCGGGCGTGGACCTGCAACGATCCCAAGCGGCTCGCATCATTCTGGGACGTGGGTTTGACCGGTGTGATAACAGACGACCCCAGTGTCTACCTCACGTAAGGAGCGGCGATGGGGCAGCGGATCATATCGAGCCGACAACGTGAGATCCTTGCGCTGATCGAAACGGAAGGTGTTCAGTACATCGAGGAACTGGCACGTCGGTATGATCTGACGACGCAGACGATCCGTCGTGATATCAATGCATTATGCGATCTCGGGCACGCACGCCGCTTCCACGGCGGCGTCGACTTGCCGGTCGCGGGCAGCAACATCTCACTCAATGCTCGCGCCCAGCTCAACCGACGGGCCAAGCGGCTGATCGCCAAGCGTGTCGCCGCCGACATAGGGGCAGACGCGACAGTGTTCCTCGGGATCGGCAGCACGGTTCGGTTCGTCGCCGAGGCGCTGCGTGATCACCAGGGTCTGACGGTGATCACCAATAACATCCACGTCGCCTTGAGCCTTTGCGACGCGCCGAGCGTCGAGGTCCATTTGACGGGCGGACTTTTGCGCCACGATGACCGCGACGTGGTGGGCACGGATGTGATCAGGTTCGTCGAAAAATTCTATGCGACTTACGCAGTCGTCGGCGCGGGCGCTTTGAGCCCGCTCAACGGTCTGATGGATTTCAGCTATAGCGAAGCCCAAATCACCAATGCCCTCCTTGAGAATTCACAAACGCAGATTCTGGCCGCAGACGTCAGCAAGTGGACGCGCAACGCTTCCGTGCGTGTTGCGCCATTCAGCAAACTCACCCGCTTCTACACCGATCGGCTGCCTGGCGAAGCTGCCGCCACCAATGCCCTCGCCGAGAGCGGCTTGGACGTGGTCACATGCAGCGAGGATATGACATGAGCTATGTAGACCTTGCACCATCGGCTCGTGAGTTACAGGATGTGCGCTACCTGTTCACCGACATCGACGATACCCTGACCACCGAAGGCAAGCTTCTGCCGCAAACCTACGAAGCTCTCTGGGATCTCAGCCGGGCGGGAATTGCCGTCGTGCCGGTCACGGGCGGCTCAGCCGGATGGTGCGAACATATCGTCCGCGCCTGGCCTGTGGCTGCCGTCATCGGCGAAAGCGGCGCATATTGCGTCACCCGTCAGGACGGCGAAGTGGTGTTCGACTATTGGGAGGATGGCGCCCTACAGGGTGAGCGCCAGCGCCAGCACCTGCAGACGATCAAAGAGCTGATCTCGCAAAATAGCCGGACGTTCAGAATTGCCCACGACCAGGTCTTCCGGCTGGCGGATGTCGCAATCGACATTCACGGTCAGGAACCGTATGAGGTCGAAGATCTGGCATCCAGCATTAGAGCCATGGGCGGAACGGTCGCGATCAGCTCCATCCACATCAACACGTGGATCGGCGATTACAATAAGCGCTCGATGAGCGAGCGCGTTTTAACCGAGATGTTCGGTATCGATCCCGATCAAACAGCCGCCGTGACCGCCTTCGTCGGTGACTCTCGAAACGATGCACCGATGTTTGGCTTTATCCGCAACTCTTTCGGGGTCAACAACATCATCCCGGTTCTTTCACAATTGCAATACGCGCCGAAATGGGTCTCCTCGCAGCCCGCCGGGCTTGGCTTTGCCGATATTGCCCAAACGATCTTGGACGCGGCTGGCGCAGGTTCTGAGACGTCTCGTCAGCTTTTGACCGAGCCGGCGGTCATGCCTGCCAGGAAGTAGCGTTGAGCAACCAGATAAAGGACCAGGAGGGGAAGGGAACCGAGCACGCTCATCGCCATCATCTCGTTCCATTCGAAGGCGTGCTGGCCCATCAGAAGCTGGATGCCGATCGGAACCGTCCTGAGGTCCATCGATTTTGTCAGCGTCAGCGCGAAGAGGAATTCGTTCCAGGCGAGCAGAAAGGTGTAGACCGCGGTGGCGACGATCCCGGGGATGGAGACCGGAACGATGACGCGCCAGAGCGCCGTCCAGCTCGAACCGCCGTCGACCAGGACGGCCTCGTCCAGCTCTTTCGGCAGGGTGTTGAGATAGCCTGTCATCAGCAGGACGGCGTAAGGCAGTGTGAAGACCATGTAGGTCAGGATCAGCGCCAGATAGGTATCGAAGATCCTGAAGGCGACCACCATTCCGAAATAGGGAATGAGAAGGGTAATCGGCGGAACGGTCTGGGTGCTGATGATGAAAATGTTCAAGGTGTTCTTGAACCGGAACTGATAGCGGCTGAAGCCGTAGGCGGTCACGATCGCGACGAGGAGGGTCAGAATGGTGACGACGCCGGCGACAAAGTAGCTGTTGATGAAGAACCGCACTTTCACCGGATCGTTGAAAATCGTCAGATAGGCGGCCACCGTGAAATCATCCGGCAACAGTCGCGGCGGAAGGGCGAAGATTTCCGTATTCGATTTCAGCGAGCTGAAAAACATCCACACGATCGGAAAAGCCGAAAAAACCAGGCCGATCGCCAGACCGAGATAGGTCAGGATGGTCGGCAATACCGAGCTTTTGAAGGAACGCTTTGCCATGACGGTCACCTGCGCTGCTGGTGTTTGATGTAGAAATAGGTGACGCTCATCGAGATGATTAGGATGATCATCGCGCTCGCCGAAGCCAGCGAGAATTCATACTGCGAGAAGGCGAGCTTGTAGGTGAAAGTGGAGAGCACTTCCGTCGAATAGATCGGGCCGCCGCCCGTCGTCATCCATACCAGCGGAAAAACCTGCATCGTCCAGATGAAATCGAGAAGCGCGATGCTGACGATGATCGGCATCAGCTGCGGAATGGTGATGTACCAGAACTTTTGGAGTCCGTTGGCGCCGTCGATGCCGGCCGCCTCGTAAAGCTCCTTGGAAATGCCCTGGAGGCCGGCGAGCAGGCTGACCATGTAAAGCGGATAACCCGCCCAGATGTTTGCGAAGGTCAAAGCGTGAATGGCCGTGCGCGTCGACGAAAACCACTCGACCTTGAAGTTGATGATATGGAGCGCCATCAGCACGCTGTTGACGACGCCGTTCGGGTCGAGCAGCAGGCGCCAGATGATGGCGATGATGACGGCGGTGAACAGCCAGGGCAGGATGAAGAGCACGCGCAGGATGCTGCGAATAAGCGGATCGACGCGGTTGGTGTTCAACAGCAGCGCGAATGCCAGGCCGATGATGAAGTGGAAGACGACGCTCATGATCGTGAAATAAAGCGTCTGCGCGACCGACTGCCAGAAGACCGGATTTTCAAAGATGGTCACATAGTTCTGGAGCCCTGCGAAGGCAGCGGTCTTTTTCATGATGGCGCCGTCCATCAGAGAATATTTGAAGACCATCACCATCGGGAACAGCATCAGCAGCACAAGCAGCAGGGTCGCCGGCGACACGTAGAAATACGGGACCAGCTTCCTCAAGGTGCTGTAACGAAGCCATCCTTTTCTTCGCGCTTTGGCATGCGCGGCGACCAGAGCCGTAGCCGAGTGATTCATGAGCTGTGACTTTCCATTCTGCCGAGATTTGACGACTTGCACCGGCAGCGCAAGGCTGCGCTGCCGGTGATCGTGAAAGCGACGTGCTTAGAACTTCGCGAGCCACGCCTTTTGGGTATTGGCAGCTGCGTCCTTGGCTGACTGCCCGCCGTCGAACATCTTCTGGACTTCGACGTTCATGTCGCGCATCAGCTCTTCGGCAACCGGAAGACCGACGAATTCGTTGGCAGGATAGCCGCTCTGGAAGATTTTGAAAGCTTCCGCGAAGATCGGGTCCGAGGCCACGAAGTCCGGCTTGGCATGGACGTTGCCGGGGAAGGCGTTGGCAATCGAGACGAGACGGCCGTTGACGTCAGGGCTCATCAGGTATTCGACCAGCTTCCAGGCTTCGTCCTTGTGCTGGCTGCCTTCGCTGATGCCGATGCCCCAGGAGGCATAGGGCATGCCGCGCTTGCCGGTGTAGCCGTCAGTGGCCGGCAAGGCGGAGATGCCGAAGTTGAGCTTCGGATTGCGCTCGCGGATGAGGTTCACATGGGCGAGGGAATCCACCATCATGCCGACGCGGCCGTTGACGAATTCTTCGACCTTGTCCTGTTCCTTCTTGGCGAAGATGCCGGGAGAAATCACGCCTTCCTTGTTGAGCGAGGCAAGATAATCGAGCGTGCCGACGACGGCGTCATTTTCGAGGTCAGGCTTGCCGTCCTTCAGCATCGAGGCGCCGGAGGCCCAGACCCAGGACATCACGTCGTTCTGGATTCCGCTCGGAGACTGCAGCGATAGCGGCAGAACCCAGCCGTACTGGTTCTTCGAGGCGTCGGTCATCTTCTTCGCGGCTTCAGCGAATTCCGTGCGCGTCGTCGGCAACTTGTCGACGCCGGCGGCCTTGGAGATATCCAGGTTCACGAAGACCGGGTAGACGAAGGATGCCAGCGGGAACATCACGCTCTTGCCATCGACCTTGACGATATCGGTGATCTGGCTCTTGTCGTATTTCGCCTTCTCCATCAGTTCGTCCATGGAGGCGATCGCGCCCTGCTTGGCGAGCCCGTTTACCCAGGCACCATCGAGGCCGACCACGTCGCTGAGCGTTCCCGAGGCGGCGCCGACGACGATCTGGTCACGCGTCGTGGCATAGGGACCGCTGACAAGCGTCACCTTGATGCCGGGATTTTTGGCTTCGAAATCGTTCATAATGCCGCGCAAGGCGCCGGACGGCATTTCGGGTTCCCACCATTGAATGAACTCGATGGTGGTGTCGGCAAACGCGGATGTGGCGCAGAGCGCCCATACCGCTACCGCAGCCCGCATCGTCACGCCGAATTTGCTGATATTCATCTGTGCCTCCCAAAGATTGTCAGTTAATCGATCCTCCTCAAGATCGTAGGCAAAGTAGGTTCCCTGAAGGCCCTATCTGTCAATGAAGAACTGCGATCGGGAAAAGATGGGAGGCCGGCATTCACGGCGCGTGTCGCGTTAAATCATTGATAAAAAATAATAAAACTGATTGACATCATCGGTATTTTTCTACAGCATTTGTGTTGCTTGTGACGCATTTTTTCTTTACTTTCGTAAACAAATGAAAGTTTATCCAACAAAATGAAAAGCGTGGAACCCGGCGTCTTCACTGCAAATTTTCGAATTTGGGGCGCTGAAACAAGCACCTTTTGCAACCACGCGGCGCAAACGGCGCAAGTCGCAGTGAAGGGAATATTTCGATTTTCGAAAGGGAGGGCAGGGCCCGCACCAAAAGTGACGGATCACGCCGGCTTACGTGGTGGGTTTCGAAGATTGAGGATACGAAGATCACCTGTACAAATTGCCGAATGCGTGATTTGGCGCGTCAGAGGATCGGCCGTTGCGTCAAATCATTCCCGATCAGTTGTCGTCGTCCCGCCAGTAAGGAATTGAATGGCCAAGAAAAATTATAAATCGATGGACGACTTCGCGACCGCCGCCGGCGTATCGCGTCCGACCTTGTCGAAATATTTCGACGATCCCTCACAGATCAAGGAGGTGACCCGCAAGCGTATCGAGGCGGCTCTCAAGAAGTCGCATTTCGAGCCGAACCTTTTCGCCCGGCATCTCAATCGCAAGCGGACCAGGAATATCGGGATTCTGGTCCCGACCATGTCGGATCCCTTTTATGTGCAGGTCGTGTCGCTGATCGAGCTGGAGTTGCGCGAAAAGGGATTCTGGCCCGTCCAGATCTCTTCGCACACGCGGCCGGAGCTGGAGGCGGAGGCCGTGCGGACCTTGCTGTCGCTGAAGGTTGCAGGCGCGATCGTGGCGCCGCTCGGCGCCGGTTCACGCCGTTCCGCGCTGGAAAGACTAAGCGGCGCAATCCCCGTCGTCTGCTTCGACAACCCTGCCGGCGCTGACCTTCCCTATGTCGGAAACGATAACGCGCAAAGCATGGCCGCCATTGTGCAATATCTCTGCCGGTCCGGTGAGCCACCGATATTCCTGGAGATTCCGCATTTGACCGAAAATGCTGGCGAGCGGCAGGAGAGCTACCGCGCGACCATGGCGAGGGAAGGGCATACTCCGCTGGTCATCGATTGCGACGCACCACCTTCCTGGGAATTCGAGCGTCTCGGATACGAGCAGATGCAGAGAATTCTTGCCAGAGGCGGTCTTCCCGGCAAAACGCTGCTATGCGCTAATGACCGCTTCGCTTTCGGCGCGATGGCTGCCGCTTTCGCTTCGGGACTGAAAATCGGTCGTAGCGACGCGTGCGACGTACGCATTGCCGGGCACGACGACCACCCGCTTAGCCGATACACCTGCCCGTCGCTGACGACGATGGCTCAGAACGCGCCCGAGATCGCCGCGAAATCCGTGGAGCTTTTGCTGGCGCATATCGAGAGCGAGGATGATGGAACCACCCCTACGACGAACAAGGTGATCCTCGAGGCAACGCTGGTTATGCGCGAATCGGCTTGAGGCCGGCACGGGTTCCTGCCTCACGGGTAAGCGCAGGGTCCATGGCGCGCCATGCCATTGCGATGGCTTCGAGGGCCTCTTGTGCTTCCGGAATAGCCCGTCGCTTCGATACGAAGCCATGGATCTGTCCGGGCCAGGTCCGGGTCGTTGCCTTCGCCTCGGTGCTGAGCCGCTCGGCATAAGCGGCCCCTTCGTCGAACAGCACGTCGTATCCGGCAAGGATCACCAGCGCCGGCGCCACGCCCGCCAGCGACGCTACGTTCAGCGGCGAGGCTCGCCAGTCCGACCGGCTCGTAGGTTCCGGCAGATAGTGGTCTCGGAACCATTTCATCGCCGCGGCCGTCAGGCCGAAATCCTCTTGGTAACGCAAGTAGCTGTCGCTTGTCTGCAACTGATCGGTCACCGGATAGATCAGCACCTGTCCGATGACAGCCGGCACCTGTCCGTCCCGCGCCAACAGGGCGACGACGGCGGCCAGATTGCCACCGGCGCTATCGCCGGCGACGAGAATTCGCAAGGGATCGATGCCGAGCGCATCCGCCTGCTCCGTCATCCAGACGAGTGTGGCGGCGCAGTCGTCAATGGCAGCGGGAAAGGGGTGTTCCGGGGCCAGGCGATAGTCGGGCGAAACCACGACGGCGCCTGCCATATTGGCAAGCGTCCGGCAGATATCCTCATGGGTTTCCGGCGCGCCGATGACAAAGCCGCCGCCATGGAGATAGAGCAAGGCCGGTGCGCCCTGGCGCGGCGCAGCGCGGCCGCGCCATATCTTCAACCGGATTGCGCCCGCATGCCTTTCCAGGATCTCGGCTACGTCTTCGAGCGGCCGTTGAATGTCTGCGAAACTATCCAGATATTGCTGCCGCGCCAGCGCCGGCGTGCAGCTTTCGACCGGCGTTTGGGGATCGCCGGGCCATGCAAGCGCACGTTTGGCGGATTCATCCAGTTGTGTCATGCCAGCAAACTCCTCGCTTCGTCTTCCCGCAATTCTTTTGGCTGCGCGACAATACCCGGAATGGTCTGCGCGACACCGGTTTCACCGGCACGCAGGATCGCTTCCATGACTTCGAGCACATGGAGAGCGAGATCGCCCGAAGCACGCGGCGCACGGCCCTCAATGATTGCGCGTGCGAGATCGGCAAGACCAAGCATGCGGTAGTTGGCACGATCAGGCGCTGCGATCGGCCAGTTGACGGCGCCAAAGAGTTTGCCTGACGTATCCGTTTCCTGCCAGGGCGCGCCGCGGCTGGAGAGCGCAACGGAGCCGCCGAAATTGTCGGGGTCGGGCAGGCGCAGCGAGCCTTCGGTCCCGTGGAGTTCGATGGGGTGATTGGAGTGGCGAAAGACGTCCCAGGAGGTGCCGAAGGTGACCGTGGCACCGCAATCGAATTCCAGCAACGACAGCACGCTGGTCGGCGTGCCGACCTTGAACGTGGTGCCCTGCTTCGGTCCCTCCGCCGTGATGAGCCGCTCGTCCTGCCCGCTTGTGGCGACGGCCTGCACACGGCGGATAGGCCCCATCAGATTGACCATCATCGTCAGATAATAAGGCCCCATATCCATGACCGGGCCGGCGCCGGCCTGGTAATAAAAGCCGGGATCCGGATGCCAGTGCTCCATGCCGCGCCCCATCATGAAGGCCGTCCCGGTCACCGGCTTGCCGATGGCGCCGGCTTCCATCTGCCGCCGGGCATGGCGTCCGGCCGCCCCCAGAAACGTATCTGGCGCCGAGCCGAGCATGAGGCCCTTTACGGCGGCGGCATCCACCAAGCGGCGTCCTTCGGCGGCCGTGACACCGAGCGGCTTCTCCGTGAAGACATGCTTGCCTGCAGACAGCGCCCGCATCGAAACGTCAAAATGCGCGGCCGGGATCGTCAGGTTGAGGATGAGGTCGATGTTCCGGTCGTCGATGAGGCTGTCGACGTCGGCCGCGCGCAGATCGAACTCGGCCGCGCGACGCTTGGCGGCGTCTGCGTTGAGGTCTGCACAGGCGATGATTTCGACGCCGCGAAACAGCGGCGCGTTGCGCATATAGGCGAGCGAAATGTTGCCGCATCCGACAATGCCGATCCTGAGTTTCATACCATTGGTCTGTGCCATCGAAGAACCTGATTTTGCCGTTGCGGGTGCGAAGGGTTGAGGGGTACGTTACATTTTAATCGCAAGGAATAAAATATATTGACGTACGCTAACATTTGACCGTACGTAATGGCAAGACGCTGGCGTCGCAATCCCCGCTGAAGAGCCCGCCTTTCCGGCCTTCGGCCGCCTCCCAGGCGGAAGGAGTTTTGCAAGGTCGGCGAAGCCCCTGAGGATTGCCCGCGGGGAAGCCGCCGGCTCCGGTATCGGCTGTCATCAACGAATAGGTCAGGACCGCGATATGAAAAATGCTGAGCTGCAGATCGGCTGTCAAACATTCACCTGGGAGATGCTGGGGACAGTTTGGAGCGGCGGTCCGGACGATCTGGTGCGCGCCATTGCCGACGGCGGATATGCCGGTATCGAAATCACCGATACGATGATCGGTCACTACGCGCTCAAGCCTGCCGACTTTGCCCGCACCCTGGCGGATGCCGGTTTGGCGCTGGTTTCCTTTGCCTTCGGCTCCGCCAGCGGCTTCACGGTGGCGGAAAAGATTGCCTCCGATCTCGACACGGCGCGGCGATGGGTCGATTTCGCGGCGAATTTTCCCGGCGCGATGATATCGATGGGATCGGCGACGGTCGTCTCGGATGGTCCGCGCGATGAGAAATTCGCGATTGCGGCCGAGTGCTACAATCGTGCGACCGAGATCGGACAGTCGGCTGGCGTCGCTGTAGCTGTCCATCCTTCCTCGCACCACAACACGCTGCTGTTCACGCGGAACGACTATGATCAACTGTTTGCTCTCTTGGATCCACAGGTGGGTTGGGTGCCGGATACCGGTCATATCCTGCGTGGCGGCCAGCAGATCGGCGATACGCTGGCGGCCCACCGGGACCGGATCCGTTACGTGCATCTGAAGGATGTCGACGCCGGCGGGACCTGGGCGATGCTGGGCGAAGGCGTCTGCGACGTGCCTGCCGTGGTTTCGACCGTTCGGGATGCGCCGAACCTTATCGGCTGGATCGTGGTGGAAGAAGAATCGGACCATGCCGAAACCGATCCTGCCGCCGCCGTTCGAGCGAACCGCGAGACGCTTCGACGTCTGGGGTTTTAGCCCATCTCGTATTCCGTGGCGTCGGCCAAAGCTATCCGTCGATGCCAGAGCCTCTCCTGTCTCTCTTGTAAATTGGAGCGGTGGACTGGAGGTCACGCGTAGCGAACCTCCACGCCCAGCTTGTCGAGCCTGTGGCGAATGCTGTGCGGCATGTTGCTGTCCGTGATGATCAAGTCGACGCGCGACAGCGAGAAGGCTTTGGAGGAGGCGCCGACGTCAAATTTGCTCGAATCCGCCACGAGGACGACACGCCGCGCCATGCGAACCAGGTTGCGCTTGGTCCGTGCCACGTCCTCGGAGACATCGACGACATCGAAGGCCTGATCGATCGCGTGGGCGCCGACAAAAGCCTGGTGGGCGACGAGGCCGCCGACCGCCTTGTCGGAGTCCTGTACGATCGTGCTCACGGTGCTGGGAAACACGCGGCCGCCGATCATGTGCACGTCGAGCCCTGGCCGGTACATCAGATGCTGGGCGATGTTCATTGCCGTTGTCGCAACCACGACGTTGTTGACTGGTGGCATCTGCATGGCGACCTGCAGCAGCGTCGAGCCGCTGTCGAAGACGATCGACTGGTTATCGATGATCTGTCTCGCAGCCATCTGGGCGATGCGTCGCTTCGCATCGAAATTGCGTTGCATGCGTTCCTCGAAGGCTGCTGCCGGAGAGTCGGACGGCAGGGCGATTGCCCCGCCATGCGTTTTGATTAGCTGCTTCTTGGCGTCCATGATTTCGAGATCGGAGCGGATCGTCACTTCCGAGACCTCGAAGAATTCCGCGAGCTGGCGGGTGCGTGCCTGGCCGACCCGTTGAAGTTCCAGCATGATCTGCTGCCGCCTCTGTTCTGCAAGCATATGTGATCCCGACTGCTGTTATGCGACACTGCGACTTTTGAAAAACGAAAGCTCGCTGTTTCATCCTACGGCTTCTGCTGTTGAAATAGCCGTTCAGCCACGAAAATGCACGTCAAAAATTCATCATTCATGTAAAAACGAAAGAAATCGAAATATTGAATGTTTGTTTGTTTTCGAGTTAGGGTTTTTCCAGCATCGGCGCCGGCAATCGCAAGCCTGCAATCACAAAGTCGGCAATCACAAAGGAAGTCTTGCCATGGGTCTCGGAACCAAAATCCGCCTCGCACGCCTGTTCTCGAACCCATCGGGTCACTTGTTCGGAGGCGCCGTCGATCATTTTGTCGGTTATGGCAATGTGCGTGAGGGCGGGCTTGCCGACCTGCCGGGTGCGCTCAGACGCGTCATGGCGGGAGGCCCCGACTACATCAGCATCCAGCCTGGCGCGGCGCGCCACCTCTGGTCGGAATACGCCGGAAAGGCAGCGCTCGTCATTCAGGGCGGTTGCTTCACCGCCGACGACCGTATTCGCCAGCTCATTGCGACCCCGGAGGACGCGGTGCGTTATGGTGCGGACGCTCTGGCTGTCGCCATTCCCGTGCGCGGCGCCACCGAAGGAGAGTATATCCGCTGGCTCACCGATACGGTCAACGCCGCCGCCCGCTTCGAGATGCCGGTCGTCGCCCACGTCTATCCCCGCGATTTCTCCGACGGCGGCAAGATCGTGTTCACCCCGGATGAAATCGCTTACGCCGTGCGCATCGGCTTCGAGGCCGGCGTCGACGTGATCAAGGTCGGCTACACCGGCGATTTCGAGTCCTTCCGCGAGACCGTTGCGACTTGCCCGATTCCGGTCGTGATCGCCGGCGGCCCGAAGACCGATACGCTGCTCGGGGCGCTCGTCCAGACGTCGGAAGCACTGCGCGCTGGAGCCAAAGGCGCGGTCGTCGGTCGCAACCTCTGGGGTCACGGCGATACGACCATGGCCGCACGCGCCTTCAAGTTCGTCATTCATAAGGGGATGACGCCGGAGGATGCACTGGCGGCGGCCGGTGCTTGAGACGTGTCGCGCCCTTTCCAGGTTCTGGGCTTCGGCGCCCTGGCAATCGATGACATCATCTATGTCGATCGGGGGCTGACGGCCGGCAAGGGGAAGGTGACGAAGCGCGCCACGGACCATGGCGGCAACGTGGCGACGGCCCTTGTTGCCGTCGCCCGGCTCGGCGGGCGGGCCGGCTTCATCGGCTGGCTCGGCAATGAGACAACGGCCGACGTGGCGGGCAGCGAGCTCGAGCGGGACGGTGTCGATATATCGCTGGCTCCCCGCCACGCGGATGCCGCGCCGATCCGCTCCGTGATCACGGTCGGTCCCGACGGCGACCGGTTCATCGCTTATGACGACGATGTGCTGCACGGCACGTCGGATGCGCTGCCCGATGATGTTCTGATGCAAGCCCCGGTACTGTTGATCGATGGTTATGCCACACACTCGGAAAACGTTGTGGCGCGCGCACGCGCCATGGGCCTTGCCGTGATTGCCGATATCGAATGGACGGTCGGCGCCGCGACCGACCGGATCCTGGCTCTTGCCGATCATCTGGTGCTGCCGATTGCCTTCGGGCGGGAGTACACCGGCGAGGGTGATCCAACGATGATCCTGGACAAGCTCTGGTCGGGGGATCGGTCCGCGGTTGTCCTGACTGATGGCGAACGAGGGACCTACCTCCGACAGAGAGGCGATGCCACCCGCTGGCATGTGCCGGCCTATCAAGTTCAGGCGGTCGACACGACCGGCGCCGGGGATTGTTTTCACGGTGCCTACGCCCTTGCTCTCGCAGAGGGTAAGAGCCCGCTTGATTGCACTGCCTATGCCGCGGCGGCGGCCGCCATTTCCGTGACCGCACGGGGAGGGCGCAGAGGCCTGCCGGATCACCTTATGTGCCTGGCATGGATGGCGGCGGAGAATGCGCCTGTGCCGATGCCGATGCCGGGATGCCAAAAATGAGCGCGGGCGGCGATGGGTGCCGGCACCGATCGACTGACCGAGCAGAGCCTCACGGCTGGCGTGTCATTGAATCACTTTGAGCGATCTCTCAACAGCGGCAAGTTCGATCATAAAAGTTACGCGCGATAAAAAATATAATTCCGCAGTTTATTTTTAATTTCTGGTAAAATAATGATACGTTTCAAATAGATATTAAGAGCGGCTGGTAATCTGCGGCGAAATATCATCGATTCTTTGGTTGACTTTGAAGCTCAGGCCTGAGCTTTCTTGTCAAAAGGATCGGACACGGCGGGGAGCGCCGTCTGAAGATATGATCCGGACTGGTACGGGAGGACGAGACGTGGCTGTGGTTGTACTCGACAAAATCTGCAAGACCTATGGAAACAGCTACCATGCGATCAAGGATCTGAGCCTGACGATCCATGATGGCGAGTTTCTGATTCTGGTCGGGCCGTCCGGATGCGGAAAATCGACCGCTCTGCGCATGATTGCCGGGCTCGAGGAAATCAGCAGCGGAACATTGAGCATCGGCGGCCAGGACGTCGTGGATCTCGCGCCCAAGGACCGGGACATTGCCATGGTCTTTCAGAGCTATGCGCTTTATCCGCACATGACCGTCTTCGATAACATTGCCTTTTCGATGAAGCTGGCCGGAAAGAACAAGGCCGAACGCACCAAACGTGTCCACGAAATCGCCAAGATCCTGCAGCTGGAGCCCTTGCTGGGCAACAAGCCCGCGCAGCTTTCCGGCGGCCAGCGCCAGCGTGTTGCGATGGGCCGCGCCATGGTCCGCGAGCCCGCGGCATTCCTCATGGACGAACCGCTCTCGAACCTCGATGCGAAGCTGCGTGTTCAGATGCGGGCAGAGATCGCCAGCCTGCAGAGACAGCTGGGCGTGACGACGA
Source organism: Rhizobium sp. CB2179 (assembly GCF_057653455.1). NCBI lineage: Bacteria > Pseudomonadati > Pseudomonadota > Alphaproteobacteria > Hyphomicrobiales > Rhizobiaceae > Rhizobium > Rhizobium sp. CB2179. Next base: position 29,799 of record NZ_JBYGKR010000002.1, read on the forward strand.
TCTATGTGACGCACGACCAGACTGAAGCGCTGACCATGGGCGATCGGGTCGCGGTGCTGAAGGGCGGCGTGCTGCAGCAGGTGGATACGCCCAAGGCTCTGTATCACCGCCCGGTCAATGCATTTGTCGCCGGCTTTATCGGTTCGCCGTCGATGAACCTTTTCGAAGGGCGTCTGGCGGGCGGACGGATCCATCTGCCGGGCTTCTCCATCCCCTTGTCCGGCGGCGCCTTCGAGCGCTCTCCCGGTCTATCCGCTTTCGAGGGAAAGGATGTGATCTTTGGGGTCAGGCCCGAGGACCTCTACGACAGCCGGTTGCCATCTGGCGCCTCCCATCCGACGATCCCGGTTGTCGTGAAATCGATCGAGGAGCTTGGCTCCGAGTTGATCGTGCATTTGAAGATCGACGCGGTCCGCATCGACTCGGGCGACCCCGATGCCGTCGAGGACCTGAGCGGGGCCGCCAATGCCGTCGCGCGGTTCGAAGCGGTCAGCGCGGTCGAGACAGGCCAATCGATCGACCTGGCCATCGACCCGGCGAAACTGCACTTTTTCCACCCTCAAACGCATATGGCGCTGTGACGTGACGAGGGAGAGCCGCAGGCGCTGCTGGCAGTCCGGCCACAAGCCGTTGTCGACGTTCGATGTCTTGAAAGCATTCCATCCGACGCCGAAACCAGCGTTCATCTTCAGTATCCGACTTAAAGGGCTTATCGATGCCAGCAAAACAGGAACGACGTCTCCGCATCGGCGTATTGGGAGCGGGCCAGATTGCCCAGGCCGCGCATTTCGAGAGCTGCACCAAGGCAGCCAATGCCGACCTTTATGCAATTTGCGATGTTGCCGAAGATCTCCGCGAACGTATGGCCATCACCCATGGGGCGGAAAAAACCTATGACGACTACGACAAGATGCTGGCCGATCCCGACCTCGATGCCGTGGTCATCGCGACCGCCGACGCCTTTCACGTGCCTGCTTCCATTCGCGCCCTTCAGGCAGGCAAGCATGTGCTGTGCGAAAAACCCGTCGGTGTCACCGTCGAGGAATGCCTTGAACTGAAGGCTGTGGTCGACACGTCGGGAAAGGTGTTTCAGGTCGGGCATATGAAGCGTTTCGACGCGGGGCTGCAGGCTGCCAAGTCCTTCATCCGCGATGAAATGGGCGAGATGGTCGCTCTGAAAGCATGGTATTGCGACAGCACGCACCGCTATCCGATGACCGATGCGGTTCAGCCCCTGATCGTCACCAGCGCCAATGCGAAGAAACCCTCCGCCAATCCGAAGGCCGACCTGCGGCGCTACTATATGCTTGCCCATGGTTGCCATCTGATCGACACGGCCCGTTATTTCGCCGGCGACATCGTTTCCGTCAACGCTCGTCTGTCCGAGCGAGCCGGTATCTGGTGCTGGTTCGTGGACGTGGAATTTGCCTCCGGCACACTCGGCCATCTCGATCTCACCGTCCAGGTGCGCATGGACTGGCACGAAGGCTTCCAGATCTATGGCAAGAACGGCAGCATTTTGGGCAAGACCTATAACCCGTGGTACTACAAGAGCAGTGAGGTCGACATTTTCCGGGAAGCGGACGGCGCCACACACCGTGTTCTCGGTGCCGACGGCCATTTCTACCGCCGCCAGGTCGAAGGCTTCGCCCGCACCATTCTGGATGGCGCGGTGATGGAAGGGGCCGATATCGATGATGGCCTGGCATCCGTCCGGGCCATGGTTGCCGTCGCGCGTTCCGCCGAAAGCGGCAAGGCGGTTGCGCTGTCCGACGTCACGGGTGGCGTGTGATGAAGCTCGGCATCTTCGCAAAGACCTTCGAGGGAACGGAACCCGTAACCGTTCTCAACTCGGTCGCTGGCGCCGGGTTCAGTTGCGCACAATACAATATGGCCTGCTCGGGCCTTGCGCCGATGCCGGAGATCATCACGGAAGCCCAGGCCCGCGCAGTCGGCGAAGCGGCGCGTAGCAGCGGCGTCGAGATCGTTGCCGTTTCCGGCACCTTCAACATGATTCATCCGGATCTCGCCGTGCGCGAGGCCGGCCTTCGCAAACTGGCGACCCTGGCCGAGCGCTGCGCCGGCATGTCGACCACCTTGATCACGCTCTGCACCGGCACACGCGACCCCATCGACCAGTGGAAGGCGCATGCCGACAACGACACGCCGGAGGCCTGGCGGGATCTCCTCGAGGCGATGGGCGCGGCCATCGAGATCGCCGAGCGTTACGATGTCGATCTCGGCGTCGAGCCCGAGCTTGCCAATGTCGTCAACTCGGCTGAGAAAGCCCATCGGCTGATTACGGCACTGAAGAGCCCCCGCATCAAGATCGTGCTCGATCCAGCCAATCTCTTCGAGGTCGCGACGCTCGATGAGCAGCGGAACATTGTCTCTTCCGCCATCGACCTTCTGGCCGATCGGATCGTCATGGCACATGCGAAAGATCGCAATCCGGACGGTAGTTTCGCGACCGCCGGCAAGGGTGTGCTCGACTACGCGCATTATCTCGGCCGTCTCAAGGCGATCGGCTTCGAGGGCAGTCTCGTCACACATGGCCTTTCGGCTTCGGAGGCGGCCGGTGCGGCGAGTTTCCTGAAGAGCAGTCTCGGCGGCGAAGCTGTGGGGGCAGGAAGATGAGACGGGCTGAACCGTTCGAAACCAGCGACGGGACCATTCTCAATGTCGATATGGCGGGCGAGGGCGCGTCCATAATCTTCCAGCATGGCTTATGCGGCGACGCGGCGCAGACCGACGAAGCCTTTCCGCTCGAAGCGGGTTTTCGCCGGGTAACGATCGAAGCACGCGGCCACGGCCATTCCCAAACCGGCAATCCGGAGCAGCTGTCGATCGCGACCTTCTGCGATGATATCGCCGCCTATATCGAAAAGAACCTTATGCCGCCGATCGTGATCGGCGGCATCTCGATGGGCGCGGCGATCGCCCTGCGTCTCGCGGTCAAGCGGCCCGATCTTGTCAAGGCTCTGATCATAGCAAGGCCGGCCTGGCTGACGGCATCCGCGCCGGAGAATATGGCACCCAACGCCGAAGTCGGGCGGCTTCTGAAAACTCTGCCACTGGGCGAAGCAAAGACCGCATTCCTTGCCGGGCCGGTGGGCGTGCGGCTCGCCGCCGAGGCGCCGGACAATCTGGCCTCGCTTGCCGGTTTTTTCTCCCGCACGCCTTTGGATGTGACCGCCGAACTGCTCACCAGGATTTCCAATGATGGTCCTGATGTGACCGACGAGGAGGTCGGCAATCTCACCGTACCGACGCTGGTTATCGGCCATGATCGGGACAGCATTCATCCTCTCAGCCATGCGCGTGCTCTTGTCGAGCGGATTGCCGGCGCGCGCTTCGTGCAGATCACGCCGAAGACTGAGAGCCGTCCGCAATACGTCGCCGACTTCCGGCTTGCCATGGGCCATTTTCTGAAGGAGCTCTGAAACAATGACGACCCCCTCCAAGACCTGGATCGCCGATCTTCCGAAGGATCGCCTGATTGCCGAATTCTCGGTCTGGTCGGCCGATCTCGTGCATCTGGCGGATGATCTGGCGCGTGTCGATCCTCACGTCGACATCCTCCACATCGATGTCGCCGATGGCCATTTCGCGCCGGCCATGTTGTTTTTCCCCGATCTTGTTGCCGGCGTGCGCAAAGTGTCCGCGCGCCCGATCCATGTTCACCTGATGGTCGCCGACAGCATCCTCCTGTCGCAGATCGAGCAGTTCGCCGATGCGGGCAGCGACCTGATCAGTCTTCATGTCGAAAACGAAAGCGTCGCTGTCGAGGCTCTCGATCTTCTCGATCGCCGCGGTGTCGCTGCCGGCATGGTGCTCAAGGTCGACACCCCCGTCGAACGGGTCGAGAGATATGCTTCCCGGCTGCGCTTTGTGACGCTGCTCGGCACGGCGATTGGCGTGAAGGGCCAGGGCCTCGACGAAAAGGCTGGTGCGCGGCTTCAGCAGGCAAAGCAGATCATCGCCGGTTGCGGTGCGGCGCATCGAATCGTGCTGGCGGCCGACGGCGGTATTCGCGAGCACACCGTGCCGCTTCTGCGCCAGTCGGGTGCGGAAACGGTGGTCCTCGGTTCCCTGGCTTTCAATGCGCCATCGCTAGACGAGCGGATGGCATGGGTGCGCGCACTCTAACTCATGGTCTTCACATGCAGCAGGTTGCCATTGGAATCGACCTCGGTGGGACGCAGGTGCGCGCTGCCCTCGTCGACGAGCAGGGCAGGATTCTGGCGCGCGCAGCCGAACCGACGGATGCGTTGGCGGGCCCCGACCGCGTGCTCGCCCAAATCTGCGGCCTGACCGACGGACTGCTTGCAGCATCGAACCCCGCTTCGGTGGTGGGCGTCGGCGTATCCGCTCCGGGCCCGCTCGATACGGTCGCCGGTGTCGCCTCGAATATCCCGACCCTCTCCGGCTTTGTCGACTTTCCGCTGAAGGCGGAGTTGCAGAAGCGGTTTCCGTTTCCGGTCGACCTCGAGAATGATGCGATTGCCGCTGCCATCGGTGAGTGGCAGTTCGGAGCCGGCAAGGGGCTCGACAATTTGGTGTATGTCACCGTGAGCACTGGCATTGGCGGTGGCGTTGTGTCGGATGGTCGCGTCGTGCGCGGCCGCAAGGGCATGGCAGCCCATGTTGGGCACATGTCGGTCGTGCCGAACGGAGAGCTTTGCCCCTGCGGCAACAGGGGTTGTTTCGAGGCCTACGGATCCGGAACGGCATTTGCGCGCCGCGCCCAAATCAGGGCTGTGGAATCCAGCGCGACGACAATAGGCAGCGATGGCGGCGCCATCGATAGCCGCAGCGTTTTTGCAGCAGCAAGAAATGGCGATCGTCTCGCAAATCAACTGATTGACGAGGAAGCGGAAATTCTCGGTCGCGGCTTCACCAGCCTGATCCATATCTTCAGTCCCGATATCATCGTGATGGGAGGCGGTCTTTCCCACGAGTTCGACCGACTGCAACCCGGCATTCAAGGCTACATCACGCAATGGGCAATGCCGTCATTCAAGGATGTCAGGGTAATGCTGGCGGCGTTGGACCAGAACTCGGGCCTCGTCGGCGCAGCTGCTCTGGCGTTTCTGACCGGAAAGGTCCCGGCGGTCGATCAGATTTAGAAAAGCAGGCCGATCCTGCGTGCTGTAAACGCAATGACGCAAGGCCCCTCGAGACACGGGAACGGTTTGTGCGACGGGCAGGGTCGAAATGGGCGCAGCCAAGACAATCGTCAACGTCCCTTTCCGTATCGAGAGGTTGCTCTCCGTCAGGGCGGCGAGGCGATACTTAAGGTGCTGATCAACGGCGTCACGTGGGCCTATAATCCCGAGGGGTCGTTGACTGGTATCACCGATGCTCCAAATGTGCCTGTAGAAAAAGCACTGGAGCCGATCGTCGAACGCGGCCCGAGACTGCACCAGGCCGGCGAAGCCGGTTACCGCTGAGGAACTGAAACACCGTCCTTGGGCGGGACGCCACGCATGCGGTCCGCCTGGCAAAACGCTGTGCTGACAGTCGTCGCTCTCCATTTGGCAAGACCATCTGGCGCTTGTGAAAGACGACGGTTCTGGCGCTAATGATTTCGATAAACGACCATGAGGACAAAAATGCGCTTGATCATTCTCGGAACCGGAGGATGGGCAAACACCCATGCCATGAATTTTTCCGAAATCGCCGACGTAAAAATTGTTGCTGCTGTTGATACGGACGAGGTCCGGCTACGGGCCTTCGCGCTAAGGCATGGTATCCCACTTACCTTCACGTCGCTTGATGACGCTCTTGCCTGGGGAGAGTTTGACGCCGTGACCAATGTCACGCCGGATCGCGCGCATTATTCCACGACAATGAAGATACTCGGCGCCGGCAAGCATGTCCTCTGCGAGAAGCCGCTGGCGGTTAACTACCGCGAAGCCAAGGAGATGGCCGACGCTGCCGCTGCGTCCGGCAAGGTCACGATGGTAAACCTTACCTATCGTAATGTAGCGCCGCTGCAAGCAGCGCGTAAGATGGTGTTGGACGGCCGCCTCGGCGCGATCCGCCACTTCGAAGCATCCTATCTCCAGAGCTGGCTGGTCTCAAAGGCGTGGGGCGACTGGACCAAGGAATCGCAATGGCTTTGGCGGCTGTCGACAAAGCACGGCTCCAATGGCGTGCTGGGCGATGTCGGTATCCATATTCTCGACTTCGCGGTTTTTGCCGCCGGAAGTGACGTCAAGGCGGCCGCATCGCATCTTAAGGTGTTCGACAAGAGCCCCGGAAATCGGATCGGCGAGTATGATCTCGACGCCAACGACAGTTTCCTGATGATGGCTGAACTCGAAAACGGTGCCGCTGGCGTCATCCACGCAACGCGCTGGGCAACCGGCCATCTGAACGAATTGCGCCTGCGCCTGCATGGAGACAAGGGCGCGCTGGAGGTGGTGCATACGCCTGAAGGTTCGACGCTCAGGGCCTGTGAAGGTCCCGATGCCGACAAGGCAATCTGGCGTAAGATCGACGTCGAACCGGTTATCACTAATTTCCAGCGCTTTGCAAACGCCGTGCAAAAGGGGCAGCTGGATGAGCCTGGTTTTGGCCACGCAGCCAAGCTGCAATTCGTTCTTGACCACGCAGTGAAGACGGCCGGCGCTCTGATCGAACTTTAAGCAAAGGTGCTCCAGTTCAGTGCCACCTCGGCAGGTTGCTCGTCGTCTTAAGGCCAGGGTACCGGTTGCGCGGCCTCGTTGGAGCCGGCGCCGACAGCCTCGTATAAATTCCTCAAAGGGACGTCGGCTTGCTCAGATGCGCCGGTTCAACTCGTCTTCGCTGATCCCAAAGTGGTCGAGAATGATGCCGACGTTTCGGCGATGAGACTTGAAATAGACGTCGAAGATATCGCCGAGCAACGGAACCGTCCCGCCGGCGGCGTCGATCCCGAGATTGACGGCCATGCGTGCGAGCTTTTGGGTGGGAATGCCGAGGCGTCTTGCCTCATCGATGATGAAAAGACCGATCAGGGATCCGGCAATGTCTCCGACGGCCGGGATAAGGCCGAGAATCGAGTCTGCACCGATCCGCACGCCGATGACAGGCAATCTGACCGCGGTATCCATCAGGCGCGCTATGGCGACGGCGCGCCGAATTCTTCCAAGTTCGATGGAGGTCAGATGTTTGGTGCTGGCGGAGGCTGGCATCAGCGACCTATTGGCGCGAACGAACGTTCCGCCTCCTCCAGTGAGGGCGCGGCAAGAATGTCGTCGCATTGCTGCGAAATAGTCCGACGCAGCGAAAGCCCGGTGCCATCATCAGTTCCCATGGCCGTGAAACGCTGCAAACCCGATAAGGTTCGCCCGCTAAAGCAAGGATCATCTCGCGTCGGGGACCACGACCAATTTGCCCACAAAGTTCTTCGCCATGAAATCGGTCTGCGCGCGGTGGAATTCCGATAGTGGATAGACGCCGCCGACGAGAGGCCGGATTTTCCGGCTTTCGATATAGCCGACGATCCGACGAAAGTCGGCGCGGCTTCCCTGGCTCGACCCGTGCAGCTCCAGCTGCTTCAGATACATGGTCCGCAAATCGAGCTGGACGACCGGGCCGGCGATGGCGCCGGCTGTCGTGTAACGGCCTTCGGGGCGCAGGATCTTCAGGAGGTCGTTGAACAGCGGTCCGCCGACGAGATCGGCGACGACATCGATCGGCTGGCCACGGCTGGCGGCATGGACGGCTTCGACCACATCGCCCTTGCCGCGGGTCACGACCGCCTCGGCGCCGATATCGAGCATCGCCGCCTCCTTGCCAGGACCTGCGACCGCGATCGGGATGGCGCCGCGGGCGCGCGCCAGCTGGATGATCGCCGAGCCGACGCCGCCCGAGGCGCCTGTCACGAGAACGCGTTCACCGGCGACAAGCCTTGCCCGTTCCAGCATGCGCTCGCCGGTCAGATAGGCGCAGCAGAAGGTGGCGAGTTCGACGTCGGTCAGATCGGTTGCGACGACATGGGCGTTCTCGGCCGGCAGTGCCATGTATTCGGCATAACCGCCGTCGCGGCCATGGCCCATGTAATCGATATCGGCGAGGCTGTCGTCGTCGCGGTTATAGATCGAGAAGTCGACCATGACGCGTTCGCCGACGCGCGCCGGATTAACGCCGGCGCCGACCGCGACGATATGGCCGACCGTATCGGTGCCCTGAATGCGCGGGAATGTCAGCGTATTGCCTTGCCTGCGCCACGTGGAGACGGCCGACGGATCGTCCTCGGTGCCATAGGCGCCTTGGCGGACCCAGACGTCGGTATTGTTCATGCCGCAGGCCGTGACGCGGATCAGAACCTCGCCGTCCGCAGGTCTCGGGACGGGCACGTCCATGCTATAGACGAGCTTGTCCAAACTGCCATGGCCAGTGAGCAATACGGCCGCCATCTTTTCCGGGATCGTCATACCACTCTTCTCCCTCAGATGTTCTTGAAGACGGTTTCGATCGTGTCCGCCGCGGCCTTGACCACGATGTCGGCCTCCTCGCGTGTCAGGCAGAGCGGCGGGGCGAAGCCGAGGATGTCGCCCTGCGGCATGGCGCGGCCGATGACGCCGCGTTCGAGGAGGGCGGAGGCGACCTGCGGGCCGATCTTGCGGCCGGCATCGAAGAACGTGCGGTCGTCCTTGTCCTCGACGAATTCGACGGCCGCCATCAGCCCGTCGCCGCGGACTTCGCCGACGTTTCGGTGGCCGCCGACGGCCTTTGCGAGTTCCGAGCGGAAATAGGCGCCGGTCGCGCCGGCATTCTCGACGATGCCGAGTTCATCGATCAATTCGAGATTGGCAATGCCTGCGGCAGCACAGATCGGATGGGCGGAATAGGTCCAGCCGTGACCGATTGCGCCCAGCTGGTCGGAACCCTGTACCAGGACTTGCCACATCTTGTTCGAAACGATCGTGCCGGAAAGGGGAGCGTAGGCCGAGGTCAGGCCCTTGGCGATGGTGATCAGGTCCGGCTTCATGCCGTAATGATCCGAGCCGAACATCGTGCCGAGACGGCCGAAGCCGGTGACGACTTCATCGGCGACGAGCAGGATGTCATATTTGTCGAGCACGGCCTGGATCTTCTGCCAGTAGGCGTTCGGCGGCGGCACGATGCCGCCGGTGCCGAGGATGGGTTCGCCGATGAAGGCGGCGATCGTTTCCGGGCCTTCGGCGATGATCATCTCCTCGAGCTTGTCGGCGCAATATTGCGAGAACTGCCCCTCGCTCATAGACCGGTCGGGGCGGCGGAAATAATAGGGTGCTTCGGTGTGCAGCACCGGCGCCCGCGGCAGATCGAAAGCGGTGTGAAAGAGGGCAAGGCCCGTGAGGCTGCCGGTCATGACGCCGGAGCCGTGATAACCGCGCCAGCGCGAGATGATCTTCTTCTTTTCCGGACGGCCGAGGATGTTGTTGTAGTACCAGATGAGCTTGATGTTGGTCTCGTTGGCATCCGAGCCGGAGAGGCCGAAATAGACGCGGCTCATGCCGGCGGGGGCGCGGTCGATGATCATCTTCGACAGCGTAATCGAAGCTTCCGTGCCGTGGCCGACATAGGCATGGTAATAGGCGAGGTTCTTCGCCTGTTCGGCGATCGCATCGGCGATCTTCTGGCGGCCGTAGCCGACATTGACGCAATAGAGGCCGGCAAAGGCGTCGAGGCTTTTGCGTCCTGTCGTGTCGGTGATGTAGACGCCTTCGCCGCCGGCGACGACACGGGTCGACGTCTCGCCGCGGGCATGGCCGCCCATATGGGTCGAGGGATGGAAGAAGTGATCGCGGTCCCAGGCGGTGAGTTCGTTGCTTCTGTCGAGCATGTCGTAGCCTCTTTCTTGAAATGGGGTCTCGCTTGAATTGGGGTCAGGCGGCCGTGTCGATGCAGAGATATTTGAGCTCGGTGAAGGCCTCGAGCCCATGGCGTGATCCCTCGCGGCCGAGGCCGGACTGCTTCCAGCCGCCGAAGGGGATGGGAGAGCCGGTGATCTTCACGCGGTTGACCGCCACCATGCCGTATTCCAGCGCGCGGCCGAGCCGCATCTGGCGGGCACCGTTCTCCGTGACGATATAGGCGACAAGGCCGTATTCGGTATCGTTGGCGCGGGCGATAACCTCGTCTTCCGTGTCGAAGGCGGTCATGGCCGCCACAGGCCCAAAAGTCTCCTCGCGCATGATCAGCGCATCCGTCGGCACATCGGTCAGCAGCGTCGGCTCATAGAAAAGCCGGCCGGCCTTGTGACGCTTGCCGCCGGCGACGAGCCGCGCGCCGCGCGCCAGCGCGTCGGCGACCTGTTCCTCGACCTTGGCGACGGCGCGTTCATGCATCAGCGGGCCGATCTCGGCGCCATCCTCGAGCCCCGGACCGACCTTCAGTTCGGCTATGCGGTCTGCGAAGGCCTTGACGAAGCCATTGGCGATCCGGCGCTGGACGAAGATCCGGTTGGCGGCAAGGCAATCCTGGCCTGATGTGGCAAACTTGGCGTTGACGGCGATCTCGACCGCCTTTGAGATGTCGGCGTCATCGAAGATGATCAGCGGGGCGTGGCCGCCGAGTTCCATCACCAATTGCTTCAGGGTGGGCGCGCATTGGGCGGCGATCAGCCGTCCGATCCCGGTAGAGCCGGTGAAGCTCATGGCCCGCACGCGATTGTCGGCGCACATCCGTCCGACGATCGTTGCGGCATTGCCGGTGACCACGTTGAAGACGCCGGCGGGAATGCCGGCCCGCTCGCCGAGCTCGGCAAGCGCCAGTGCCGAAAGCGGCGTCTCGGAGGAGGGGTGGGCGACGACCGTGCAGCCGGCGGCCAGCGCCGCGGCAGCCTTTCGGGTGAGCATCGCAGAGGGGAAATTCCAGGGCGTGACGATGCCGACGACGCCGAGCGCCTCGCGCCGGACGATCATTTCCGCGCCGGGCAAATGGCTGGTGACGCTCTCGGCGTTCAGCCGTTTGCCTTCCTCGGCGTACCATTCGACGAAGGAGGCGGCGTAATCGATCTCGCCACGCGATTCCGCAAGCGGCTTGCCCTGTTCGAGCGTCATGATCAGCGCCAGATCCTCCTTGGCAGCCAGCATTAGCTCAAACCATTTCCGCAGGATCGCCGCGCGGCTCTGCGGCAGCATTGCGCGCCAGCCGGCGAAAGCTTCCGACGCCGCATCGATCGCCACCGCCGTCTCATCGGCGCCAAGGCTTGCAACCCAGGCCAGCGTCGCCGAAGAGGCGGGATCCGTAACCTCGAAACTTTTCCCTGATTTGCCGGCGATCCACCGGCCGCCGACATAGGCCAGATCGCGCAGGAGATGACGGTCGGCGAGCCGCGACAGCGCGTCATGATAGGCGGGGCGGGCAAAAACGGCGGTCATGTCCATTCTCCTCGTGGCGGTTGACGTCAGTCTTCCACGGGAGCGGGCGAGAGATTGTCTGTTGGCTGATGCAAAAAGAGAGAGATGGTCTAAAGGATGGCGGCCTGACAGAGAGATTGTCTACGACGCGGCCTGTTCCTCGCCGGTGGCAGTGAAGGACGAGACCGGAAGGACTGTGTCCTCCTTGACCGTCTTGGTGACGATGTAGGTGAAGTAGCGGTCGATGCCGAGTTCGCGGTCGAGAAGCCCGTCGACCAGCCGCTGATAGGCATCGATATCGGGCGCGATGATTTTCAGGATGTAATCGACGCCGCCGCCGACAGACCAGCAGGCGACGATCTCCGGGATTGCGCTGATGGCCCGCTCGAAGCGCTCGAAATCCGCCTGGCGATGGTTGGCGAGCGTCACTTCCATCATCACGCTGGCGACCGGCGCAATGCGCCGCGGCGCGATGCGTGCGTGATAGCCGGTGATGATCCCGGCCTTTTCGAGCTTGCGCAGCCGCATCCAGCACGGCGTCGGCGACAGCCCGGCCTTTTCGGCCAGCGCCAGTTTGGTGATGCGGCCGTCGCGCTGGACGGCGTCGAGAATGCGCAGGTCGATGGCGTCGAGCTTCATGGTGCTTTCTTTAGAAAGAAATCATTTCAAACGCAGGGAAAAGACAATGGGAGCGCATTTTGGCATTGTCAATTGAACTGATTTTCAGCAGTGTTGAAATCATGACAAAGTGGCGCCCCGATCCCTCGCAACTCCGCCGGCCGGCCTATCTCTCTCTTGCCGAGCAGATCGCAAACGCGATCACCGACGGCAAGCTCTCCGACGGCACACAATTGCCGCCGCATCGCAAGATGGCGGACGATCTGCATCTTTCCGTGCAGACGGTCAGCCGCGCCTATGACGAGCTGATCCGCCGGGGGCTGATATCAGGCGAGATCGGACGCGGCAGCTTCGTCCAGACCAGGCCGCGCGAGCCGGAGCCGCCCTATCTGCCGGAACGGCTGGGCGAGGTGATCGATCTGTCGATCCTGAAACCGGTCTGCGAGCAGATCCATTTGGAAAGGCTGCGGCAGGCCTTCGGCTGGCTTTCGGAAAACCTGCCCTCCAGCTCGGCCCTTTCGTTCAGGCCGAACATGGTGTTTCCGCGCCACCGCGCCGTCGCCACGGAATGGCTGGCGCGCTGCGGGCTGGAGATATCGCCGCTGAACATCAGCGTGACGAACGGTGCGACATCGGGCATGACCGTGGCGTTGATGAGCGTTGCCCCGCCCGGCTCGACGGTTGCGACCGAAGCCATCAGCCATCATACGCTCGTTCCGCTCTCGACCTATCTCGGTCTGCATCTGGAAGGGTTGGCGATCGACGAGGAGGGTATGATCCCCGAGGCGCTGGACGAAGCCTGCCGGAAGGGACCGATCCGGGCGATTTTCCTGCAGCCCTCGGTGATCAATCCGATGGCGGCGCTGATGAGCGCGGAACGCAGACAGGCGCTCGCCACTGTCGCCGCCAAACATGATATCGCGATCATCGAAAACGATATTCTCGGCCCGATGGTCGAGAATCGTGCGCCGCCGATGGCCGCGTTTGCGCCGGAGCGGACACTCTACGTTACGAGCTTCACGAAAATTACCGTTCCTGGTTTGCGGATCGGCTATCTCACCGCGCCTGACCGCTATGTCGCCGCCGTCGCCAACCGGCATCTCGTCTCCAACTGGATGGCGACGCCTGCCATGGCCGAGATCGCCACCCGCTGGGTCAGCGACGGCACGGCGATGGAACTGGTCAACTGGCAGCGCCGCGCCCTTTTGAGCCGGCATGCGATCGCGGCGGAGATGCTGGCCGGCCAGCCATACCGGGCGCATCCGCAAAGCCTGCACGTCTGGCTGCCGCTCTCCGGCAACCATACCGAAGACGGGTTCGTATCGCAGGCAAGGCTGCGCGGCGTGGCGATCGCGCCCGGCAAATCGTTCCACACCACCGATCAGGGCTGGACGCCGGCCGTGCGCATCTCGCTCGGTTCGACGACCGAAAGCGAGCTGCGGACCGGGCTCGGCATCGTCGCCTCATTGGCGCAGGGAAATCCGCAAGAGCTGCTGCTCGCGATCTGATGCAAATGCCTTGCGTTTGAGCATATGCAGAATAATTGTCATGATATTATTTTACGAATTGACATGATTTTGATGGGCCGTCATCGTTAGGACATTGCTTGTCTCAACAGGGAGAGACATGAATGCTTCCGCCGATCATCCGCATTGACAACATCGTCAAGAAATACGGCCCGCTGACCGTGCTCGACGGCCTGTCGATGAATGTCATGCCGGGCGAGAAGCTGGCGCTGATCGGGCCATCCGGCTCCGGCAAGACGACGATCCTGCGTATTCTGATGACGTTGGAGACGATCAGCGGCGGCCATATCGAAGTCGACGGCGAACAGCTCTACCATATGCCTGGTAGCAGTGGGCTGGTGCCGGCCGACGAACGGCACCTGCATCGGATGCGCGAAAAGATCGGCATGGTCTTTCAGCATTTCAATCTGTTCCCGCACAAATGCGTGCTCGACAACGTGACGCTGGCGCCGATGCTGACCAAGGGCATCAAGCGGCCCGTGGCGGAAAAACGGGCGATGGAGCTTCTCGACATGGTCGGCTTGGCCGACAAGGCTAAAAGTGTCCCGGCGCAGCTTTCCGGCGGGCAAAAGCAGCGCGTCGCCATTGCTAGGGCGCTGGCGCTATCGCCGAAGATCATGCTGTTCGACGAGGTGACCTCGGCGCTTGACCCGGAACTGGTCGAGGAGGTGCTGAACGTCATGCGGCGGCTCGCGTCCGAGACCGACATGACCATGCTTCTCGTCACGCATGAAATGGGCTTCGCCCATGATTTCGCCGACCGTGTGCTGTTCTTCGATCGCGGCAAAATCGTCGAGGAAGGCAAGCCGGGCGACATCTTTCGCAATCCGAAACAGGAGAGAACGCAGACCTTCCTGCGCAAGATCATTGCGGCGGGGCACCGCGTCTGACCTCAGACATTGCCCGCAAGAACAAACTCAAGGAAAATCAGAGGAGTTGGGAACGATGAAAACACGATATCTTTTGAGCGCCGCCAGCCTGTCAGTGCTTCTGATCACGGCGGCTTCGCCTGCCTCCGCCGCCGATGACAAGCTCGAGCAGTTGAAGGAGCAAGGCTTTGCGCGTATCGCCATCGCCAACGAGCCGCCGTTCACCGCCGTCGGCGCCGACGGCAAGGTTTCCGGCGCGGCCCCCGATGTGGCGCGCGCAATATTCGAAAAGCTGGGCGTCAAGGAAGTGGTCGCCTCGATCTCGGAATATGGCGCAATGATCCCCGGCCTGCAGGCCGGCCGCCACGACGCGATCACCGCAGGCCTCTTCATGAAGCCCGAGCGCTGCAACGCCGTCGCCTATTCCGAACCGATCCTTTGCGACGCCGAAGCTTTCGCGCTCAAGAAGGGCAACCCGCTGAAGCTGACGAGCTACAAGGACATCGCCGACAATCCGGACGCCAAGATCGGCGCGCCGGGCGGCGGTACCGAGGAGAAGCTGGCGCTTGAGGCCGGCGTGCCGCGCGATCGCGTCATCGTCGTTCCGGATGGCCAGAGCGGCATCAAGATGCTGCAGGACGGCCGCATCGACGTCTACTCGCTGCCGGTTCTGTCGATCCACGATCTGATGGCCAAGGCGAACGATCCGAACCTCGAGACCGTCGCACCCGTCGTCAATGCGCCGGTCTATTGCGATGGCGCGGCCTTCCGCAAGCAGGACGTTGCGCTCCGCGACGCCTTCGATGTCGAGCTGAAGAAGCTGAAGGAATCCGGCGAATTCGCCAAGATCATCGAGCCCTACGGTTTCTCGGCCAAGGCGGCGATGTCGACGAGCCGCGAAAAGCTTTGCGCCGCGGCGAAGTAACAAGGGGTTAGCAGCCGGCCATGTCATGGACATGGCCGGATTGTCCCCGAACGATCTTCCAAAGCGCGTCGCGATCTTTCAGATTGGCACCTCGCGCTTTAGGTCCTTGTTTTTACGCATGTCGTTCTCGCAAAAGCGCTGCACAGTTTTGCGCGACATGCTCGAAGAAGTGAGTTGCCGATGTCGGTATGGTCCGGCTATCTGACACTGATCCTTGAGGGCGCCCTGGTGACGCTCGAACTGACGATCATGGGATCTGCGCTGGCGCTGGTGATGGCCTTCCTGGCGGGCCTCGGCCGGTTGTCGCGCTTCTTCGCCGTGCGCGCGTTGGCGACGGCCTATATCGAGTTCTTCCGCGGCACCTCGATCTTCGTCCAGCTCTTCTGGGTCTATTTCGTACTGCCTTTCGCGGGCTTGACCCTGACGCCGCTGCAGGCGGGCGTGTTGGCGCTCGGGCTGAATGTCGGCGCCTATGCGGCGGAAGTGGTGCGCGGCGCCGTCAAGGCCGTCGGGCGCGAACAGTCGGAAGCCTGCATCGCGCTCAACCTTTCGCGATACCAGCGCATGCGCCACGTCATCCTGCCGCAGGCGCTGCCGCTGATGCTGCCGACCTTCTGCAACAATGCGATCGAACTCTTGAAGGGCACGGCCGTCGTGTCGCTGATCTCGCTGACCGATATGACGTTCCAGGCGCAGGTAGTGCGGGCCCAAACCGGCAACACGCTGGTGCCCTTCGCGACGATCCTCATCCTCTATTTTCTCACGGCCTCGGCGATCTCCGCGACGATGCGCTGGCTGGAGCGACGGATGGCGCGCAGCCTCGACGGCATAAGGACCTGATCAGATGGAATGGGATTGGGACTTCGTCTGGCAGATCATGCCGACCCTTCTCGAAGGGTTCAAGATCACTCTTCTCGCGACCATCCTCGGCGCTGCCGTCGCCATGATCGTCGGCCTGGGGCTCGCCATTGCGCGACGCTCACCGGTCGCCGGCATTTCCAGGACGGTCGCTTTCGTCTCGGAATTCATCCGCGGCACGCCATTGCTGGTGCAGCTCTACTTCATCTTCTACGTGCTGCCGGATATCGGCATTCGGCTGGCGCCGCTGGTCGCCGGCGTCATCGGCATGGGCATTCACTATGCGACCTATACCGCCGAGGTCTATCGCGCCGGCATCGAGAACGTGCCGCGCGGCCAATGGGAGGCGGCCAAGGCCACCAATTTGACGACGCGCCAGGCCTGGATCCACGTGATCCTGCCGCAGGCGATCCCGCCGATGATCCCGGCGCTCGCCAATTATTTCATCGCCATGTTCAAGGAAACGCCGCTGCTTTCGGCGATCACCGTGCTCGAACTCATGAACCAGGCAAAGAGCATCGCCAACAGCAACTACCGCTACATCGAGCCGATGACGCTGGTCGGTGTCTTCTTCCTCGTCATCAGCCTGATCTCGGTCGTGGGATTACGCTGGCTCGAAGAACGCTACGCCAGGATGGATGACTGACCATGACCGCAGAGATCGAGATCATCCCGGCCGGCCGGCTGCCGCGGCTGGAGGACCGGCCGCTGGAAAAGCGCATCGGCCTGGTCATCCTCGCGACGGACCATACAACGGAAGTCGACTTCCAGCGTATGGTCGCCAGCGATCGCCTCGGCGTCTATGTCAGCCGCATCCACTATGCCAATCCTGTCACGCCGGAAAACCTCTTGAAGATGCAGCCGTCGCTGACGGAAGGCGCGGCACTGATCCTGCCGGGCGAGGCGCTCGATGCCATCGTCTATTCCTGCACCTCCGCCTCGGTGGTGATCGGCGACCGGAACATCGAGGCGGCGATCCATGCGGCCAAACCCGGCGTTCCCGTCGTGACGCCGACGGCTGCCGCCGTAACCGGCCTGAAGGCGCTGGGCGCCAGGCGGATTTCGGTGCTGACGCCCTATACGATCGAGACCAGCCGGCCGATGGCGGATTATTTCGCGGAGCTTGGCTTTGCTATCGACCGCTTCACCTGTCTCGGCCTGACCGATGATCGCGAGATGGCGCGGATCGCGCCGGACGAGATCCTTGCCTTCGCACGCCAGGCGCTGGCGCCGCAGTCGGACGCGCTGTTTATTTCCTGTACGGCCGTGCGGGCAGCAGAGGTCGCGGCCCGGATCGAGGCTGAAGTCGGCAAGCCGGTGGTCACTAGCAATCTCGCGACCGCCTGGGCTTGCCTGCGGCTTTGCGGCGATGATCGGGCGCGGCCCGAACTCGGTCAATTGATGACCAAGCCCTATCGGGAAGGCTGAGATCATGGTGAGCACCTTGCCCGTTTCGCTGGAGGATATCCACGCCGCGGCCCGCCGGATTGCCGGCCGCGTGCTCTGTACATCGATGGTGCAGTCCGCTTCACTTGGCGAATTGGCCGGCGCGCCTGTCCATCTCAAGCTCGAACATCATCAGACGACCGGCAGTTTCAAGCTGCGCGGAGCGACCAACGCGGTGCTTTCTTTGTCGCCGGCGGAGCGCTCGCGCGGCTTCGTCGCGGCCTCGACCGGAAATCACGGCCGTGCACTTGCCTATGCGGCAAAGGCGGAAGGTGCCGTCGCGACCATCTGCATGTCGCGGCTGGTGCCGGAGAACAAGGTTTCGGAAATCCGCCGCCTCGGTGCCGATGTCCGTATCATCGGAAGGTCGCAAGACGAAGCGCAGCAGGAGGTCGACCGGCTGGTGCGCGAGGAGGGGCTGGTGATGGTCCCGCCCTTCGATGATCCTGATGTCGTGGCCGGGCAGGGAACGCTGGGGCTCGAAATCATCGACGTCTTGCCGGAGACGGCAATCGTGCTGGTGCCGCTCTCGGGCGGCGGCCTTGCGGCGGGAGTTGCTGCTGCGGTCAAAGGCATCAGTCCGACGACCAAAGTGATCGGCCTGACGATGGAGAAGGGTGCCGCGATGAAGGCAAGCCTCGATGCCGGACGGCCGGTGCAGGTCGAGGAGGTATCGACCCTTGCCGACTCGCTCGGCGGCGGCATCGGCCTCGACAATCGCGTGACCTTTGCCATGTGCCGAGACCTTCTCGACGACGTCATCTTGCTGACCGAGGCGGAAATCGCCGTGGGCATGCGCCATGCCTATGCCTGCGAACGCCAGGTCGTCGAAGGCGCTGGCGCGGTCGGCATCGCCGCACTGCTTGCTGGAAAAATCAGGGGCGGAGGTCCCATCGTCGCGATCCTGTCCGGGGCGAATGTCGACATGGAGCAGCACCTTCGGGTGATCAACGGTACACAGCCGCTCTACGGCGAGGAGGGACCATGAGCCGGATGATCATTCTGACGGAAGCAGAATTGAGGAAAGTCATCGGGCTCGACCGAGATACGGTCGCCTGCATCGAGGAGGCTTTCGCAGCGCTTGCGACCAAGGCTGTCGCCATGCCGCCGATCCTGCGGCTCGACATTCCGGAATATCGGGGCGAAGTCGATGTGAAGACGGCCTATGTGCCTGGCATCGAGGGCTTCGCGATCAAGATCAGCCCCGGTTTCTTCGACAACCCCCAGATCGGCCTGCCGAGTACCAACGGCATGATGGTGCTGCTGTCGAGCCGAACCGGACTGGTACAGGCGCTGCTGCTGGACAACGGCTATCTCACCGACGTGCGCACGGCAGCAGCCGGCGCCGTCGCGGCGAAACATCTGTCGCGGGAAAATGCGTCCGTGGCCGCGATCTTCGGCGCCGGCATGCAGGCCCGGCTGCAGCTCGAGGCGCTGACGCTGGTCCGGCCGATCCGCGAAGCGAGGATATGGGCGCGCGATGCCGCCAAGGCGCAAAGCGTGGCAGAGGAATTGGCCGGAAAGCTCGGGTTTCCTGTCACCGCGACACCGGACGCCCGAGGCGCAATGACCGGCGCCGACCTTATCGTCACCACCACGCCTTCCGAAATCCCGATCATCGAGGTCGGATGGTTGGAGCCCGGACAGCATCTGACGGCCATGGGCTCGGATGCGGAGCACAAGAACGAGATCGATCCGGCCGCCGTTGCGGGTGCCGACGTCTATGTCGCCGACAGCTTGAAGCAGACGCGGCGTCTCGGCGAGTTGCATCACGCAATCGACGCTGGCCTGGTCACGGCCGACGCGGTCTTTGCAGAGCTCGGCCAGATCGTTGCCGGCCTGACGCCGGGACGGACGCGCAACGACCAGATCACCATCGCGGACCTGACCGGGACCGGCATCCAGGACACCGCCATCGCCACCCTCGCCTTTGCCCGCGCCGGTGCGGCAAATGCCGGGGCCACGTTCGAAAGCTGACCGGCGCGGCGCCGGAAATGAAGGGAAGAAACATGACCCAGCCCAATCTCAAATTCTCGCTCGGCGAATATGCCGCGCGGTTGGAAAAGACACGGCGTGCCATGGAGGCGAAGGGCGTAGACCTGCTGATCGTCAGCGACCCGTCGAACATGGCCTGGTTGACCGGCTATGACGGCTGGTCCTTCTACGTGCACCAGGCGGTGATCGTGCCGCCGCAAGGCGAACCGATCTGGTTCGGCCGCGGCCAGGATGCCAATGGCGCCAAGTTCACCGCCTATCTGAAGCACGACAATATCGTCGGTTATCCCGATCACTATGTGCAATCGACCGAGCGCCACCCCATGGACTACCTCTCGGGCATCCTGACCGAGCGCGGCTTCGGCAAGCTGACGATCGGCGTCGAGATGGACAATTACTGGTTTTCGGCAGCCGCCTTTGCGGCGCTGCAGAAGCATCTGCCGAATGCGCGCTTCGTCGACGCGACCGCCCTCGTCAACTGGCAGCGAGCGGTCAAGAGCGAGACCGAGATCGGCTATATGCGCAATGCCGCCCGCATCGTCGAGGCGATGCATGCCCGCATCTTCGACAAGATCGAGGTCGGCATGCGCAAGTGCGATCTGGTCGCGGAAATCTATGATGCCGGCACCCGCGGCGTCGACGGCATCGGCGGCGATTATCCGGCGATCGTGCCGCTGCTGCCGTCCGGCGTCGAAGCATCCGCACCGCACCTGACCTGGGACGACCGACGGCTGAAGAAGGGCGAGGGCACCTTCTTCGAGATCGCCGGCTGCTACAACCGCTATCATCTGCCGCTGTCGCGCACCGTCTTCCTCGGCAAGCCGACGCAGGCCTTTCTCGATGCCGAAAAGGCGACGCTGGAGGGCATGGAAGCCGGTCTTGCGGTCGCCAGACCTGGCAATACCTGCGAGGATATCGCCAACGCCTTCTTCGCGGTGCTGAAGAAATACGGCATCGTCAAGGATAACCGCACCGGTTACCCGATCGGCCTTTCCTATCCGCCGGACTGGGGCGAGCGCACCATGAGCCTGCGGCCGGGCGACCGGACGGAGCTGAAGCCCGGTATGACCTTCCATTTCATGACCGGCCTCTGGCTCGACGACATGGGTTTCGAAACGACCGAGAGCATCCTCATCACCGACAGCGGTGTCGAGTGCTTCGCCAACGTGCCGCGCAGGCTGATGGTCAAGGATTGAGGCTGTCATGACAGAGATTGGCTTGCGCCCGTCGCCGATCAGCGCGACGGTCAATTTCGCCGCCGAAGGCGTCCAGCACGGCTTCTTGCGCCTGCCTTACAGCCGCGACGATTCCGCCTGGGGATCGGTGATGGTGCCGATAACCGTCATCCGGAACGGCAAGGGGCCAACGGCCCTTCTGACCGGCGGCAATCACGGCGACGAGTATGAAGGACCGATCGCGCTCTTCGATCTTGCCCGCTCGCTGACGGCCGAAGAGGTGAATGGCACCATCATCATCGTGCCGGCGATGAATTATCCGGCATTCCTGGTGGGAACCAG
Organism: Rhizobium sp. CB2179; assembly: GCF_057653455.1. NCBI lineage: Bacteria > Pseudomonadati > Pseudomonadota > Alphaproteobacteria > Hyphomicrobiales > Rhizobiaceae > Rhizobium > Rhizobium sp. CB2179. The sequence goes on from NZ_JBYGKR010000002.1 coordinate 50,892, forward strand.
AACCTCGCCAATCGACAGGGGCAACATGAACCGCAGCTTCCCGGGCCGGCCGGACGGCACGGTGACCGAGAAGATCGCCGACTATTTCCAACGTGTGCTTCTGCCGATGACGGATGTCGTTCTCGACTTCCATTCCGGCGGCAAGACGCTCGATTTTCTGCCGTTTTGCGCAGCCCACATCCTACCGAACAAGCAACAGCAGGAAAAAGCTTTCGAACTCGTGACGGCCTTTGCTGCTCCCTATTCGATGAAGATGCTGGAGATCGATGCGGTCGGCATGTACGACACCGCGGCGGAGGACATGGGCAAGATCTTCATCACCACGGAACTGGGCGGTGGCGGCACCGCCACGGCCAAAAGTGCGGCGATTGCCAAACGCGGCACCATGAACGTGCTGCGCCACGCAGGGATCGTCGCGGGCGCCGTCGATGGCGGTCCGACGACCTGGCTCGACATGCCGGACGGCCGCTGCTTCTCCTTCGCGGAAGAGGGCGGGCTGATCGAACCGGTCATTGATCTCGGTGAAGCCGTCACTGACGATGCGGTGATCGCTCGCATCTATCCGACCGGGCGGACCGGGGTGGCCCCCCGCGAGATCCGCGCCGGCATGAGCGGCATTCTCTGCGCCCGGCATTTCCCGGGGTTGGTTAAATCAGGCGATTGCGTTGCCGTCGTGGCGATTGTTGACGACTAGAACAGGATGATTTTAGGCCCGGTCGGCCTAAAATCTGAATCCTGTTCTAAATTAAATAGTTGGAGCATGATGTCGTCCGAAAACCGCCCGCACTTTCGGCATCATGCTCTAAGGTAAACAGAATGAGTTTCGACGATCACACGTCAAGCCGCTTTCTGCGGTCTTGACCCGCTGGCGGCCGCGTCGATCTGAAAGCGGTTTACGACCCCTTCCAACGTCTGCGTTTGGCTGCCAAGCGCCCGGCAGGCCGAGGCGGTTTCGACGGCCATGGCTGCGTTGCGTTGCGTTACCTGATCGAGAGCGTTGACGGAGGCGTTGATCTCGCCGATCGCCACCGCCTGCTCGGCGGACACCGAAACGATGCGGGCGATCAACCCGGCGACCTGCTCGACCTGCCCCTCGATTTCCAGCAGCGCTTTTCCGGTGCGGTTGACAAGCTGCACCCCGCTGGAGACCTGAGACGAGGAAGTGGAAATCAGTCCTCTGATCTCCTTGGCGGCGTTCGCCGAGCGCAAAGCGAGTTCGCGCACTTCCTGCGCCACCACGGCGAAACCCTTGCCCGCTTCGCCCGCACGAGCGGCTTCAACCCCAGCATTGAGCGCCAGAAGATTGGTTTGGAAGGCGATTTCATCGATGACATTGACGATGTCGCCGATCTGGGAGGACGAACCTTCGATCCTTTCCATGGCGGCGATGGCTTCGCGAACGACGGCTGCCGAATGTTCGGCGCTGGTGCGGGTCTCGGCCATCATGCCGGTTGCCTTGCCGGCATGAGCGGAAGCGTCTTTCGCCTTGGTATTCATCTCATCGAGCGCGGCTGTGGCCTCTTCGAGCATTGCGGCTTGCTGTTCGGTGCGCGACGCAAGACTGTCGGCTGCATCGGTGATGCCGGCCGAGGAACTACCGACTTGCTTGGAGGTCTGGGCGATCTCCGCCATCGAAGCGCAAAGCGCGTCCATACTGTCGTTGAACTTAGCGCGCAAAGTCTCGTAGGCGGCGGCGAACGGTGTCGTGATCCGGCAATCGAGATTGCCGGTCGACAGTTGTTCCAATCCGTATGTCAGCCGATCGATCACCGTTTCGCGGATCTGCTCCTCGGCTGCTCTTTCGGCCAGCTGGCTGCGTTCACGCTCGAATTCCGCATCGCGAAGTGCGGTCTCACGCTTCTGTGCGTCCTGCCGCTCAAGTGCGTTGCGGCGGAATACCGCGACGGCCTTTGACATGGCGCCGATCTCGTCGGACCGGTTGGCATAGGGAACTTCGGTCGAAAAATCGCCTTCGGCAAGGTTGCCCATATAGGCCTTCATGCCATCGAGCGGCACGATTGCGCGGCGACGCAGGAGATAGAGACCCACCAGCAACAGCCCGAACGAACCGAGACCTGCAGCACCCGCATAGATCGTCCAGGTGACGATCTCCGAGGCTGCATTGCGCTCCTCGCCCTTCAGGAAGGCGTCGGAATTGGCAACGAGTTTCTCGACCGCATCCTGGTGCGAATGAAAGGCGACGCGCAGTTTCTCGATCGCACCATGCGCCTTGTCTTCATCCTTGGCATTCAGGGCCGGGATGATCTCACGGTTCATCACCCCCCAGAATGCGTCGCCTTTGGCGATGACATCGTTTTCAAGCTCGTCCTTCAACGCCTGCGGCAGCCGGGTGGTTTTCCAATAGGCGCGGCGGTCGTCGTAAGCGGCCTTGAGATTTGCGATCTTGGCAAGATTGGTTTCTGTGAGCTCTGGAAATTTGCTCGCCTCGAAGGACAGCATGTAGGATTCCACCACAAACAGTGGCGGCGGCAGAATATCGGCGATCAAATCCTTGCCGTAGACGACCTGTTCGTACACCGGCCCGTTGACTTTCAGCCGTTCAAGCGCCGATTGCTGTAACCCAATCGACATGAAAAGGCCGGCCGAAACAGCGACACCGAACGCGACCAGACTGCGAGCAATGGTAAATGCCAAGACTGTCTCCAAATAACTTTTGGCCTCTCTGCTTCGAGACGCCTGATCGACGTGTCACATTATTTCGGAAGAACACTGAAATATGGTTAATTCCCTTGAACTCGAAACAAAATCAGGACCGGGAATACTTGTAGTATCCAGCCATCGGTTGCCATCTTGATGGCCGGTGGAGTGATGCTACATGCAGATGAAAAGAAACCGACATGGCCGAACCTCAACTTTCCGTGCGCAGTGCGAAGGCACGCGATCTTGCACATCGGCTTGCTCGGCGCGAAAATCGCTCAATAGCTGACATTGTTGAGCGGGCTCTCGAATTCTATGAAATACGGGAAGCCGGCCGCGAGGCGGCCACGACCTTCTATGCTCGTCTTCTGCAGCAAAGTGGCACGGACATCGACCTTGAATCAGCTATCAAAGAGGACAGGCAGGCGCACAAGGGCATCGAACTTTGATCTTTCTCGATACCAACGTCATATCGGAAACCCTAAAAAAGTCGCCCGGCGAGGCCGTGATCGCATGGCTGGTCCGTCATGATGCAGAATTGGCACTACCGACGGTGACAATTGCGGAAATAGCTTTTGGTATCCAGAAGATCCGACCCGATCAGCGAGCTTCGCGGAGCGGATTTTCGGTCTGATCGAAGAGGCAGCTCTTGCTTATGGCGACATCAGGGCCTGCTGCCCGTCGAGGGCGTGGAATGTCGGCTCCCGGATGGCATGATAGCCGCTATTGCGGGGGTTAATGGCGGTCGGCTTGCGACGCGAAACCTAGGGGACTTTGCGACCACAGGTCTTGAATTGATCTCACCATGGCATTTTGAATTCCCGAAACATGCTTGGCGCTCGTAGCTGAGAGGCCTTTCAAGCCAAGCGCATGAGCTTTTCGTTCAGGCTGCCGATCTCGCGCAGAAGCTCGACCAATCTGTCCGTGTTTTCCTGGCTGAGCCGGCCCGTTCCGCCGCTGCTGTTCCAAAGATCTTGAAATTCCTGGCTCATGGTGCGTGCGCTGCTCATAATTTCGATGATTTGAGCGCGGTTTTCCCAGGTTGCAACGATGGTCGGTTCGTCCATCTCCACCGACATGTCTGGTTCGCGTTCCAGCAAAAACAATTCCTGATTCCTCTTGGGCGATGACGGTTTGGTTCGGATGGCGCCATCCAGCCTACAGGATGGGCCATTCCTGCGATGACTCAAGAACATGGTTTGACAGTCTCGGAACGATTGAAAATCAAACGATTGGCTAGCGGGTGTGGGGCGGACACGTTAGCCAATCGGCAAACCCTTCCTGGAATCACCCGGAGTAGAATTCGCATGAACAATAAATGGGAAAATTTCCCATTTGTCAATGCCGATGACAGCGTTTTCAGTGCGGACCCGGCCCCGGGGGCGGCGGCCCAGGAGGCGGGCCGTCCTGCGGTGGCGCCCCGCCTCTATCCGGAGCAGGAAAATCTCGGTCCGGCCCGCCTCTGCCGAAGGGCGAACGATCGGGAGGCGGTCGATCCGAAGGGCCACCTGGACGTCGCGAACCGAAGTCGTCCGGAATGCGCCCGTCGGGAAAGCCGGTCATTCTGCTTGAGTCCCGCACGCCGACATCGACGAAGCCATGACCATCAGGAGATGGCGGCGTCGAGCCGAAAGGCGCGGAGCCTCTGGGTCCCGCGCCCGGCCTGTCCTTATCCGTCGCCCGGAAGGTCTCGACGTTGACGATGCCTTGTTTCAAGCCCGGCACCAGGGGTTCAGCCTGAATGCGCGTGATGATCAATCGATCGGCGACGGCCTTGAGGCGCACGAGCGTTTGCTTGCCGGCCAGGTATCCATGCGTGCTTCCAAGCGAAAGGTCGCCGAGCAGGACGCGATTGCTGCTCTTGACGGGGATGCCGCGAACATGGGCGCCTTCGGAAACGGAGCGGGGCTCGATGCGCCGGGCAATGATCGTACCGTCAGGTTTGCGGATGCCGAACACGGCGACCCGCTTGCCCTTGCGCAGGCCCTTCGTGGAGACACCCGTCGTGTCGATCGTCTGCCCCAGTATGGTAATGCCGGTCTTGTCTATCCGGTCGATGCGGCCCTGGACTTCGCTGGCGATGGTGATGCGGGCGGCAAGCTTGCCCGTCAGCAGCACCCGGGCGACATGACCGACCTTCATCGCGCTCGCGCGAACGCGCCGGCCGTCGATTTCGATCGGTGTCGTCGCACTGAACGGGATGTGGATGTTGTTGACGATGATGCTTCCAAAGCCCTGGATGGTTCCGACGATGCCCGTTCCACCGATGCCGTGATCTTCGTTCTCCCCGCCGCCCTGGATGGAAAGTCCGGATCCGCCGATGCCATGATCGCTGGTGCCCGTCGGCTGCGCGGCGGCAATCTTGGGCCCGAGAACCTGAAGCGCTATTCCGGCCAGCAGAAATTGTCTTCTCGAGATCGCCGACGGGGTCATTCGTCCGTCTCCGTCTTGGATGCGGCGTCTGCCTGAAGATCGGCCTCGCTCTCCTCGGTCATGACATAGAGCCCGGCGATCCAGCGGCTGTGGCCGCCGGGGTCGTCCTTGATGGCCTGATGGGCGATCTTGTTGAGTTTCAGGAGCAGCGCCATTCCTTCTGCGCGCGCGATCTCGTCGAGCCGGGCCGCCAGAACGGGCGACATCCCGTCATAATGGACGGCGCGTTCGAAGTTGGGAGGAGGCTCGTTCATCAGGTTCATGACCGACGCCTGCACATGGTCACGGAGGTTGCGCGTAAAATAATGCCGGCGGGCTTCGTCACCGGCATTGGGGACGATCGATGAAAGGTCGAGCTGGATCCAGCCGTTCTGATCGACAACGACGATGCCTTTATCCAGCCAGTCGTCCAGGATGGAGCGGGGGTGGACGTCCTTGGTGATGTCGCTCACCAGGCTCTCGAATGACGGACCGCCGTCGGTGGAGGTCCGGGGCAGGGCGCTCGGCCGATCCTCCGCATCGCAATAAAACGGATCGGCAAGCCATCTGGCGAGAATGCGGCTCGTCTGCGAAACGCCGGTGGTCAGGAAGGATGCCGCAAGCACCTGTCCGCGCAGCCGGTTGACGTCCTTGCGGTGAATGCCGGTCAGAAGCGAGATGCGGCTATCCGTCTGGTTCTTGTTCGGCAGCGCAAATTCCTTCTCTGCGACCTCGATATAGAGGCGGCGAAGAACGGTCGAAAACGAGATGAAGTTGAAGCCGGAGGCGAGTGCGAGCTTGACCAGCGGGCGAAGCACGCGGATCAGCATGGCCTGCAAGGTCTCTTCGGAGAAGGGTAGCTTCGCGCGCGGCTTCGACATCAAGAACACACTCGGTCTCTGAAAGACCATTGCCGGCAGACCTTCGGCAATTGTCCTCAGTCTCCCCTATGGGAAAGTCCAGACTGCCGCAACGGACAAGCCATATGCAAGACCGGCCTGTGCCATGCTTCCTGGCGGCGCGGCCGTGATCGCGCCGCCATTGGGAAGATATTTTGCGCACTCTGTCAATGCGTTACCGGATGCGGCTCGGGTGACAGCACTGCGCCATGGCTCCAGTCGATCAGCCGGTCGATGCGCGCAATCTTGTGGAAAACCTCGAAAACGTCGAATGACGTGCCTTGCTCGATGTGGGCTGCCAGTAGCTCGCAAAGCTGAAATATTTCAGGGGGCGTACCCGTCATCTCGACGCCGTCGTCCGTGAAGACACCCGATCGCGGCCATGCCCGCGTCTGTTGCTCGTCGAGTTTGCTGCCGACGAAGGGGATCGTATCGATGATGCCGGAGGCAAGCGCGAAGGCCGCCTCCGCCACGATTTCGGAACACGTCGTGTTGGGCTCCTTCGTTAGAGCCGGTATCTGCAACTGCTTGAATTCCCGCATTTTTCAATCCGTCAGAGATAGTTGACCAGGCTCAGGCCCTGGAGTTTCGAAACGAGCGTGTAGGCCGTTTCCAATTGCGTCTGCAGCTGGTTGACGAGCGTCGAGGCCTCATAGGTATCCACGCCCTGGAGATCGACGAGGTTTCCCTGAAGCAGAGTAGATTGAGCGTCGAGCGCATCATTTGCTTTTTCGAGCCGTTCCTGCGCGAGGCCGAGTTCGCTTTGCTGCGTCACGATCCCGGAGGTCGCCTGCGCCGCATAGACGATTGCCTTGGATGCGACGGTGCTCTGCGCGTCGGAGCTGAGATCCTGGCCGAAGAGGGCGGAGACGACGACGGAGGCGAGCGCGAGATAGCGCATACCTTCGGAATTGGCGTTGGTCGACGAGGTGATGGTTTCCGATCCGCTGATCCGGCTCGTCATGTCGGTGCTGGAAGCGGTCGACCAGCCGTCGGAAGTGTCCGTCCAGGCGCTCTCGGAGAACATCGGCTCGACCGTGTCCGTGATGAAGCTGCCAATTTCCTCGCCTGTCAACTCGTTGACGTCTTTTCCGAGACCGGTTGCATAATCGTTCAGCGCCGAAACGATCGTATCCGAGACCGCCGAGGATTGATCGCTCAGAGGCTGGCTGTCGAGGTTCGTCCCGCCGAACAGGAATTCGCCATTGACCGACGTGTTTGCCGTCGAGACCAACTGCGAAATCGTGGCGCCCGCCGTCTGCAGGGCAACGGCGATGCTTGTCGTATCCTGGCTCGCCTGGAGCGCGGTCAGGTTCGAGACCAGGCTGTCGCCGGCATCCTTGAGGCTCGAAAGGGCGGTTTGCGATGCGTCCATCCGCAACTCGACGACGGCATTGCTCGTCTTGAACGAGGCAGCCTGGGCGATAGCGCTGGTGAGATTGATCGACTTTGCAGCGCCGTTGCCGAGGGATACGCCGATATCGGCGTAAGTTCCCGTCGTTGCTTCCGTCGAGGCCTGCTGCAGCTTGTTTTGGGACTGGCTGATGGTGAGCCGCAAAACATTCTGCATCGCCGATGATGAGACAAATGATGCTTTCATGACTAGCTCGCTATGTCGAGGAGCGACTGGAACATCTCGTCGATGACGTTCAGGATCTTCGTCGCCGCTTTGTAGGATTGTTCGATGTCGAGAAGCAGCGTCAGTTCCTCGTCGAGGTTGACGCCGGTTTCGTTGGAATAGGCCTCGTCGGAGCGTGACAAGGCCGCAGCCGTTGTTTCGGAGGCCGACGTGGCATCGCTTCGATATTGTTCGAGCCAGCCGATGGAGGCGCTGGCGTAGTCCGTCAGGCTTTGTGACGTGGAGAGACCGGCGTCGGAAGAGAACGAGCGCTGTTCCGTCAGCGCCTGATACAGGGCGTCGAGATTGTCCGAGAAGCCGCTGTCTCCCGCGGTGTTGAGATCGGTGATGCCGCTGATGGAGCCATCGCGCAGCTTTGTCGCATCACCGCCCTCGCTCGTGACGACGGCTAGATTGACCGAGATGGTGGAGGCGATCCCTATCGTATCGTCGGAAGCAGCAGGTGTTGCCCCGGTTGCGCCCGACGCCGTCGTCCACACGAAAAGTCCCGGCGCGCTCGTGCTGCCGTCGGTTTCCGAGAAGATCTGGACGAGCGATTTGGCGATCTCGTCGAATTGGGCCTGGAATGTCGGGGCGATCTCGTCGCGAAGCTGCAGCAGCGCCTGCAGGCTGCCCGAGGCACTCGTCGTCGATCCCTCGCCAGCGTCGAGCGCAACACCGTCGATATAGATGGAATTGCCTTCCGTTCCGGCAACGTAGGTTGCCGTCGGAGCGAACGTGACGGTGCGGGGAATGGTCTCGAACAGCACGGTGCCATCAGAGGTATAGAGCGCCATATCGTTATTGTCGCGCACGGTTGAGGTGACGCCGACGATCGAGGAGATCTGCTTCAGCAGCTTTTCACGCTCGTCGAGCGCCGAGGATGTATCGGTGCCGGTCGATGTGGCCAGCTTGACCGCATTGTTGGCCGCCTCGAACTGCGACAGCAGTGTATTCAGGGTGGAGACCTGAGTGGCGATCTCCGCATCCGCCTCGGTTCTGATCGACTGGACGCCGTCGCTTGCGGTATTCAACGAATTGGCAAGATCCTGCGCGGCGGTCACGGCCGATTGCGCGGCGGTGGTGCTGCTCGGGGATGTGGAGAACGTCTGGAGCGCCTGCTGGAATGCCGTGAGATAGGTACTCGGCGAGGTCTCGTAGTCATTGCCGCCCACCAGCGACTTCAGGCTTTCGAGGCCGGTTACCAGCGTCTGCTGGGCGCTGTCCTTGGCATTCGTTTGCAGATACTGGGCAAGCAGCGCCGTTTCCTGCGCCCGGCTGATGCTGACGACCTGAGCGCCGGAAAGAGACGTCGTAACCGACGCCTCCCGTCTCACATAGTCGGAATTTGCGACATTGGCGATATTCGTCGAGACGACGCTGCTTTGCTGGCCCGTATTGTTGAAAATACTTTGCACGCTGTTCAAGGCGGAGGTGAGCGACATGCCGGAGCCCTCTTATCGTTTCAGATTGACGAGGACATCCATGATATCGGAGCCGGTCTGAAACACCTTGGAATTGGCGGTATAGCTGCGCTGCGCCTCGATCATCTCCGTCAGTTCGCCGGCGAGATCGACGTTCGAGCTTTCGAGAGCGCCGGACTGGATGGAGCCGAGCCCGTTCGTCTGCGGGAAGCCGGTGACCGTGACGCCGGACAATCCGTTGGCACTGTAGACGTTGCCGCTGAGCAGCGTCAGATTGTCGGGGCTGGCAACCGTCGCGAGAGGGATCTGATAGAGAGCCTTTGTCGCGCCGTTCGCATAGGAGACCGACACCACGCCGTCCGTACCGATAGACACCGAACTCACGGCACTTGCGGCCTGGCCGTCTGCTGAGCCCGTTGCCGAGAAGTCGGAGGAAAGCTGGGTGAAGTCGGAATAATCCATGGTGATCGTCTTGGCCGTCACCGGATCGACGATGTCGGTGTCGGTTGCCGAGGTCAGCTGGCCATCGGCGTCGAAGGAGAGCGTGGCAACGCTCACGGCATCGGAAGAGTAGGGAAAGGACGTCGTGCTGCCGGTGGATGCATCGGCATTGCGGTAAACGGCAACCTCCCAGGTGCTGCCGGTGACCGCGCCGCTCGCGTCCGTCGTGACGCCGGTCTTGGTGAAGTAATAGTCGTACTGGACGGTGCCGCCGAGGCTGTCATAGGCAACCAGCGACATCTTCTGCGTGTCGTCGGTGACGCTTGCCGTGTTGGCGCTCGGCAGCGTCGTCGTATCCGTGACGACGGTCGCTTCGGAGTTCAGGTTGCCGCTGAAATAAGCGCTGCTCGAAGCGACGGCGCTCAAGCCCGATTGGGATACGTTGACCGGTACCAGGCCGTCGAAGCCGTTGACGACCACCGCCGGCACGCCGGAGTCATAGGAATATCCCATCAGCGTGAAACCGGCGCCGTTGACGAGATTGCCGTCGCTGTCGACCGAGAAGTCGCCGGCCCGGGTAAGCACAGGCGTGCCGTCGGCGCTTTCCACGATGAAGAATCCGTCTCCCGAGATCGCCAGGTCGTAGGCCGACGTCGTATAGGAAATGTCGCCTTGCTGAGAAATCGCCTGGCGCACTGAGGTCTGAACGCCGCCTGAATTATAATTGCCCGAGGAAGACGGCAGAACCAATGACGAAAAGGAGGTGGAAACGGCTTTGTAGCCGGTGGTGTTCGCGTTGGCGATATTGTCGGAAACCGTGCTCAGCCGGTTTGCCTGGGCGCTCATGCCGGAGACGGCGGTTTTCATGCTTCCAAAAATGCTCATGGCTCGATCCTTTAAGGTTTGGGAACATGCCATGTGACGAGGGGCTTCCAGGGCCCGGATTGCGGGCACACGACATCGCTGGCGCCGGGCAAGGCCGACACCGGTCGATGATCTGATTGTCTGGACTGACCCCGTGATGGCGATAGGCGCTTCGGCTCATCCGCGCGCTAGTATTGTGCGCCTGTGGCGGCGCACCAACGTTTCAGCATTTCAGGAGCGGCCCGGCTGAAGGCTCTGCCAGCTCCACTGCCGGGCCGCTTTCAGATCGTCTCATTGCAGTTTCTCCAGCAACTGCAATGGCGACGCTCCGTATCCGCCGTCAGCCCGCGGACTGAACGGACAATGAACCGGTGTCGGATGTGTCGAGCAGATCGAAGAGCTGGCTCGCCTAGCTTTCGGTGACGTCCTCGGGCTTGCCTGCCATGAACTCGTCCCATGTCACGAGCCCGTCTCCATTCGTATCGAGATCGGAGAGCAGGGATTGAGACTGGTCGTCTTCTGCGGGCGGCGGCGGTCCTTCGGAACGTTGCGACTGCTCGGCCGACATGGCCTCGGTCAGCGCATCGACCGACAGCGAACCCGCTCCTTCGCTGTCGAAGCTGTCGAAAAGCGTGCCGGCCTGGTCTTCCGTCACATCGGACGGCCGGCCTGCGACGAACTCGTCCTTACTGATGGAGCCGTCGCCATCGGTATCGAGATCGGAGAGCAGGGATGCAAGATCGCCGCCGCCGGGGCGTTGCGACTGCTGAGCGGACATGGCCTCGGCGAGCGCATCGACCGACAGCGAGCCAGTGCTTTCGCTGTCGAAGCTGTCGAAAAGCGTGTTGGCCTGGTCCTCCGTCACGTCGGACGGTCGGGCCGCGGCGAACTCGGCCTTACTCACGTAGCCGTCGCCATCGCTGTCCAATTGGGCAACGTCCATGCCTTCGCCCCCATCCTCGTCCTCGCCGGAGGCCGACTGATCCGAGAAGCGGTTCATCGACAGTGTCATCAGTTGGGACAGGAGTTTGTCGGCGCTGCTGGACGTGTCTTCATCGAGCTGCCCGCTTTTGGTTGCTTTTGCCGACGAAACCGTATTAGAGGATAGGATCTCCTCGGACGCGGATGTCGGGTACTTGCTATAGGAATAGGAAGAGACTGATGTTGCAGCGGAAATGGTCGTCATAAGCGCTCCATCGCTAGGAGGGTGAGGATGCAACGCATTACAGAACTGATAAGTTCTCTAAATCGAAATCACTAATGCCACAACCGAAAAAATTGCCCCTCAGAAATCGTAGTCTACGTTCTCAGGTCGTCGGCACGCGTTTCGGCAGGGTGGTCTAGACCGTCATGGATATTATCGACGAACCTGCGGACGAGCCGCGCAAACGCGGTCGACCGAAAGTTTCCAGCGACGAGGATAAGCGGGCGCATATCGTCGAAGTCGCCGGCCGCGTTTTCGTCAAATACGGTTATGCCGGAAGCACGACCGCGATCGTCGCCTCCGAGGCAGGCGTTTCGAAGCAGACGCTCTATAAGCTGTTTCAGAGCAAGGAAGAGTTGTTTGCCGCCGTGGTCGGCGCGCATCGACGTCTGATGCTTGATCTGCCCAGGCCTGCCGAAGATATCTCGATTGCCGCGAGCCTCGAGCGCATTTTCATGATCGATATGGATGAGGACAAGGATGCGGATCGCACCGGCTTCCTGCAGCTCGTCTTTCGCGAAGCGGCGCAATTTCCCGAACTTGTCGATATCCTGCAGCGCGAAGGCATGCTTGCCAGCCGGCAGCATCTCGCCGACTGGCTGAGCGAACGCCGGTCGGAAGGCAGGTTGACGCTGGACGATACGGCGAGCGGAGCCCGGATGCTGATGGATATGATCCTCGGCGGCATGGGTCCGCCGGAAGGGCGCGCGCAGGCCTGGCCCGACCGGGCTCAACTGTTTGCCCATCTTCGCCGCTGCATTGCCATCTTTGCCGCAGGCGTCGGCGCCACCTAAAGCGCTCAGATTCGCTCCTCGCGCTTTCGTCCGGCAAAACGCGATCCCTTGACTTTCGCTTCCAATTCCGCATTGGATGAATTATAGAACCATATAGTTCTATTAAGTTGATTCGGCCGCATGTAGGTGGCTGCGCTTCGCCATGACCGGCGACGACATTCCCGCAGAGATGAAAATGTTCACCCGTGACTGCCGGCCGGCTTTCGCGCGGCACCGCCGTGCCTATGAAAGGGACAGACGTTGGTTTCCACCTATGTAAGCTATCTCACGGTCGCGCGAAATCTGAACGCCAGCCTCTCGAACGTGGCTTCACAGGCAACGGTTGCCCGCGACAGCGCCTATTACAAGGAAAACATCGACAAGGTCACGACCGTCGATGAGTTCATGAGCGATTACAAGCTCTATTCCTATGCCATGAAGGCCTACGGCCTTGAAGACATGACATATGCCAAGGCCTTCATGACGAAGGTGCTGGAGAGTGACCTCAGCGATTCATCGAGCTTCGCCAACAGCTTGAGCGACACCCGCTACGCCGAATTCGCCGCCGCCTTCAAATTCGCCGGCGAGACGAAGACGGCGCAATCGGACGTCCAGCGGGACAATCTGCTCGATGCTTATGAGGAGTCCTTCGACACCGAGGCGGACGACATCGCGGACGCGACGGACTATTTCGAAGAAAATATCTCGTCGATCACCTCGGTCGACGATCTCCTGTCGAGTTCGAAGCTGAAGAACTATGTGCTGACGGCTTTCGGGCTCAGCACCGAATATACTTCGACCAGCTTCCTGAAGAGTGTTTTGACGAGCGATCTCGACGACGCCGATAGTTTCGTCAACCAGCTCGACGACGCGGTCTATGTCAACCTGGCGAAGGCCTTCAACTTCAACGAGGACGGCTCGACCGACGGCGACGTGATGTCGGAAGATCAGATCTCGCTGGTCACGAGCGCTTATGCGGTGGCCTCGGCGACGATCGCTTCCTCGGAAACCGGGGAGGCCTATGACACCTACTTCGCGGCGCAAATCGGCAACATCACCTCCGTCGATGAGTTGATGAGCGACGACAAACTGGTTTCCTATCTGAGAACTGCCTACGGGCTTACCGATAGCGAGACCGACAACTTCATTTCCGCGGCGCTGAAAAGCGCCGACGTCGCCGACGCGATCGGCTTGTCCGACCTGCACGACGCCTTCAATTTCGATGAGGACGGCGATCTTGCCGATGGCGACACCGCCCAGACTTCAGACCAGACCGCCACGACCACGGCAGCCTTCGACGAAAATTATCAGGTGCTGGTCGCCAACGCCAGCACGGAAGATGCCACCGACAACTATACGACACGCATCGCCAGCGTCACCTCGATCGATGATTTCCTCGTATCGAACGATGACGATGATGACGACGACAACGACGATCTTCCGGAACTGTGGGAAATGGCGTTGCGCGCCTATGACATAGACCCGGACAGCGTTTCGAGAAGCGAAGTTCGGAAAATTCTCGAAAGCGATCCCGCGGACTCGAAAAGTTATGTCAACAGCCTCGACGACGACCGGTTCGTAGCCTTTCGCAAAGCCTTCAACTTCGACGACAATGGTGATGTCACCGTTCCCTTGCAGGCCATGTCGGAGTCCGTCGTCGACGACTATGCCGCCTATTACAAGCAGAACAAAATCCGCTACCTCGAACGCGACGAACTGACCGAGGCGACCGATGCAGCGAATGACGAGATCACCTATTTTCGCGAGCAGATGGCGACGATCACGACGGCCAGCGAATTTCTGGCCGACGATCGTTTGGTTAGCTTTGCGCTTGAGGCGAAGGGGCTCGACCCTGATGATGTCACGTCGGACGAGTTGGAGAAGATGTTTTCTTCCGACCTCGACGACGAAGACAGTTATGTCAACAAGCTGGACGACAATCGTTTCGCCGAACTCGTCGGCGCGTTCAATTTCGATCAGGACGGCAATATTTCCGCCGATCCGACCGGGACTGTGCAGCAGCGCGGCGATGTGCTGGAGACGATCGACGCCTATGTCAGGCTGACGCTCGAAGACGACCAAGGCGATAGCAACACCGGCGTGCGCCTTGCCCTTTACTTCCAGCGCAAGGCGCCGGAGATATCGAGCGCCTATAACATTCTAGGCGACAGCGCGCTCTTCGAGTTCTTTACGACGACCTTCAACCTGTCCAGTTACGTCTCGAACATGGACGTCGACAAGCAAGCCGAGATGGTCGACAATTTCATCGACATGAAGGATCTGTCGGATCCTGACAAAGTCGACGATCTGATCAAACGCTTCACCGCCATGTATGACATCGCCAACGGCACGGGCACCACGTCGTCAGCCCTTTCGATCCTGACCGGCTCGGCGACGATAAGCGCCGATACGCTGCTTGCTATGGCGCAATTGAAAAGCGGTTGAGCGGCAAGCCCCCTTCCTCGGGGAGCCTGACAGAGGTGCATTGCCATCCACGGCAGGGCAGGGGGCCGGCTGCCTTTGCCAGGATGTGCCTGATCAACGCAGCGCTGGTTGAAAAGAAAATATCCTGCACGTTATATTCATAATTAAATCCCCGTTAATAAGCATAAGCGAATATTTGCGACATGGCTGGCCCAACAGCAATGAAATCTAGGGGGATTGCGCGTGAGTATTCTTGGTCGTGGTGCAAATGCTGTGGCGGCTCTTGCCGCTTTATCAAATTCGCAGGCCATGATCGAGTTTGACTTATCGGGCAAGATCCTCACCGCGAATGAAAACTTCTGCCGGGCGCTCGGCTACGAGTTGAGGGAGATCGTCGGAAAACATCACAGCATGTTTGTCGAACCTGCCTACGCATCCTCGGCGGAATACAAGGCTTTCTGGACAAAGCTGTCAGCGGGGAAATTCGATCAACAACAATATAAGCGGGTCGGAAAAGGCGGGCGCGAGGTCTGGATCGAGGCATCCTACAATCCCATGTTCCGACGCGGGAAGCCGGTCAAGGTTATCAAGATTGCAACTGACATCACTGCGCAGAAGCTGAAGTCTGCCGAGGATTCGGGCAAGATCGACGCATTGTCCCGGGCTCAGGCGATCATCGAATTCACGCCGGTCGGCGAAATCCTGACCGCGAACGACAACTTCCTGTCCGCGCTAGGTTATTCGCTTGCCGAAATCCAGGGCAAACATCATTCGATGTTCTGTGAAGCCGACTACTCGAGGTCGGAGGCTTATAAGGAATTCTGGCGGAGACTTGCGAGCGGTCAGCTGGTCGCCGACGAATTCATGCGCGTGGGCAAGGGCGGACGGAAGGTCTACATCCAGGCTTCCTACAATCCGATTTTCGACCTGAACGGCAAAGTGTTCAAAGTCGTGAAGTTCGCAACCGATGTCACGGCGCGCGTCGAAAATGTCGAACAACTTGCCCGTTGCCTGACGAATCTTGCGGACGGTGACCTGTCGCAGGTGATCCAGAAGCCTTTCATTCCTTCGCTGGAAAGGCTGCGTGCCGACTTCAACAGCGCCTCGGAGAAGTTGAAGGGTGCAATGGCAACGGTTGCCGAAAATGCGAAGGCGATCTCAGCCGGTTCCAACGAAATCCGCACAGCGGCCGACGACCTGGCAAAGCGTACCGAGCAGCAAGCGGCATCCGTCGAGGAGACGGCCGCCGCCCTTGAGGAAATCACGACGACGGTCAAGGATTCGAGCCGCCGCGCCGAGGAAGCCGGTCAACTCGTGGGGCGCGCCAGAAATCACGCCGAGCATTCCGGCCAGGTGGTGCGTGACGCCATCGGAGCGATGGACCAGATTGAAAACTCGTCACGGGAAATTTCCAATATCATCGGAGTCATCGATGAGATTGCCTTCCAGACGAACCTTTTGGCGCTCAATGCCGGCGTCGAGGCGGCACGAGCTGGGGAGGCCGGCAAGGGGTTTGCGGTCGTTGCCCAGGAGGTTCGTGAGCTGGCGCAGCGGTCGGCGAAAGCTGCCAAGGAGATAAAGAGCCTGATCACAGCGTCCGGTTCCCATGTCGCAAACGGCGTCGCCCTTGTCACGAATGCCGGATCCGCGCTCCAGGAAATCGCCACTCAGGTTCACGAAATCAATACCAACGTCACGGCGATCGTGGAGGCGGCGCGCGAGCAATCGACTGCGCTCGGTGGGATCAGCCAGTCCATCAACACCGTCGACCAGGGAACGCAGCAGAATGCCGCAATGGTCGAAGAGCAGACGGCTGCAAGCCATGGTCTCGCACGAGAGGCTGCCGCGCTCTTCGAGCTTCTTGAACAGTTCCGTTTCAACGATGCGCCGAGATCCAGGTCTTCGTTTGCGCCGGCGGATCGTCACCCTGCCGCACCGACGCCTTTGAAAGTCGTTCGTACTTCGCTCCTCGCGTCCATCCAGCGCGGGTCGGCCTCCGTCGCGCTGAAGTCCGACTGGGAAGAGTTCTGATTACGCTGGCTGAGCCATTCTCAGCAGTATTGGCGACAATCAATCAATCGAGCGACCACGAGCCGGGATAGTTCGGCTTGCGGCGCTCGATCCACGCGTCGAGCCCTTCGCGCAGATCGGCGGTTGGCGCCATGCGGGCGAATTGTTCGCCTTCGATCAGCAGCCCCTCGGCAATGCTCTGGTTGATGCCGCGCGTCACCGCCGTCAAAATGCTCGCCGCCGCCAGCGGTGAATGACGCAGAATGCGCCGCGCGAGATCGTGGGCTGCCGGCATGAGAGCGTCATGCGGGACAAGCTGGTTGACAAGGCCGAGTTCGAGGGCGCGCTGCGGGGAGAATGCATCGCCCGTCAATAGCAATTCGAGCGCGCGCTTACGCCCGGCCAGCCTTGGCAAACGCTGGGTTCCGCCAAAGGTCGGCGGCATTGCGAGATTGATCTCGGGCTTGGCGAACAGGGCGCGTTCGCTGGCGATGGCGAGCGGCACTGCCTCGGTGATCTCGCAGCCTCCGCCAAAGGCAAGGCCGTTGACGGCGGCGATGACGGGTTTGTGGTAGGCTTCCAACCGCGCTGTCAATCGCTGCCCGCGCGCGACGAAATCGCGCATGGCGACATCGGCGCCCTGCGCCACGCTTTCTGAGAATTCGTAGATATCGCCGCCCGCCGAGAATGCCCGCTCGCCGGAGCCGGTGAGGATGACCACCCGGATTGATCTGTCGGTTTCGATGGCGTCGAGGATCGCGAGCAAGCGGTCTATCAAGGCGTAATTTAGCGCATTGAGTTTTTCCGGGCGATTGAGAGTGAGCGTGGCGATTCCGTCGCGGCTGTCGATCAAAACAGTGTCGGCCATTCGGTTTTCCTTTCCGGTATGCTGCGTCAGGAGAGTATGCCGCCGCCCGATGCTTGTGTATACTCACTAGTCGGTATACATAGCGGCATGATCTCACCTGCAGTTCCAACGCGCGAACGCATCATCTCGGCCGCCGCCAAGCTGTTTTACAACGAGGGCATCAGAAGCGTCAGCGTCGATGCGGTGGCTGAAGAGGCCGGCGTCACCAAACGCACCCTTTACTACCATTTCGCCAGCAAGGACGATCTCATCGGGGCATATCTGGAGGCGCGCGATCAGCCCAACCTCTCTCTATTCAAGCGCTGGTACGCGGAAACGGCGGGCGAACCGGCGGATAAGGTGCAAGGCATTTTTCGCAATCTCGCCCGCGCGGCCCGCCATCCGAAATGGAAGGGCTGCGGCTTCCTGCGCACCTCTGCGGAACTCGTCAATATGCCCGGCCATCCAGCCATGAAAGTCGGGATTGAACACAAGAAGAGGGTCGAGGCGTGGTTGCGGGTCACATTCGAGGCGGCCGGGATCAAGACGGAAGCGCCGCAGCTCGCCCGGCAGATCGTCCTGCTGCTCGATGGCTCGTTCGCCGTCGTTCTGTTGCATCGCGACCCGACCTACATGGAAGCCGCCGGCGAGGCGGCGGGTTCACTGATCCGCGCTGCAATCGCAAACCGGTAAGGCGCCGGATCCTGAGACGCTCGCCGTAAAGAGCACATCTTGCGCCCTCGGCATGGCCTGAGGTCGCTGAGCGGGAAGGGCATGATGTTGAGCCTCTAAACAACAGAACAATGCTGCACTGCCGAAAAAATCGCCACGCGCGCCACTGCGCGTTTTTTCAGCATGGCCCATTGACAATTCACCCTTGATGGCACTTGATAACGTTGTTCCAGTAAAACAGACATGCGTCCATTATACTGGAACAATAGAAACCATGATAAGGGGAACGCCATGACTATTTCCTTTCGCACCGGCGTGATGTCGCTGGCCGTCGCCGCTCTGTTGTCCACCCCTGCGCTGGCCGACGGCAGCAAACTCGATGAAGTGCTGGCCCGCGGCCATCTCGTCCTCGGCACCGGCAGCACCAATGCGCCCTGGCACTTCAAAAGCGCCGACGACAAGCTTCAGGGCTTTGACGTCGACATGGGCCATATCATCGCCAAGGCGCTCTTCGGCGATCCTGAGAAGATCGAATATGTGAACCAGTCCTCCGACGCCCGCATCCCGAACATCACCACCGACAAAGTCGACATTACCTGCCAGTTCATGACCGTTACCGGCGAGCGCGCCCAGCAGGTTGCCTTCACCATTCCCTATTATCGCGAGGGTGTCGGACTGATGCTCAAGGCGGACGGAAAATATGCCGACTACGCAGCCCTCAAGGCGGCCGGTTCCTCCGTCACCATCTCGGTTCTCCAGAACGTCTATGCCGAGGCGATGGTGCATGCGGCGTTGCCGGAGGCGACCGTCGATCAGTACGATTCCGTCGACCTGATCTATCAGGCGCTGGAATCGGGACGCGCCGATGCAGTCGCCACCGACCAGTCGTCGCTCGCCTGGTACATGACGCAGAATCCGGGCCGCTACAAAGATGCCGGCTATGGCTGGAATCCGCAGACCTACGCCTGCGCCGTCAAGCGCGGCGATCAGGATTGGCTGAACTTCGTCAACACCGCCCTGCACGAAGCCATGACCGGCGTTGAATTCGACTTTTACGCCAAGTCCTTCAAGACCTGGTTTGGCAAAGATCTGACGCCGCCGCAGATCGGCTTCCCGGTCGAATTCAAGTAACAGCCATGCGGAGCGGGACATGTTTCCCGCTCCGCATTTAAAGAGTGAAAGCATGACGCCGTCCGAAAACCGCTCATATTTTTCGGCATCCTGCTCTGGTCTGAAAGGGCGGCCCGTATGGGTTACACGTTGAATTTCGCTGCCGTCTGGCGCAACTTCGATTATCTTTTGAGCGGGCTCGCGCTCAGTCTCGGCCTTGCGGTGATCTCGATCCTGATCGGGGCCGCGATCGGCCTTGTGGTGGCCTTCGCGCTGACCTCCAAAAGCCGCTTTGCGGTGGTGCCGGCGCGAGTTTATGTCACTGTCATTCGCAACCTGCCGATTCTCGTCCTGGTGCTTTTCGTCTTTTTCGCGCTGCCGCAAATGGGTTTGCGCCTCGACAAGATAAAAAGCTTCGTCCTGGTTCTGTCGCTTTATTCCGGCGCCTATCTGGCAGAAGTGTTCCGCGCCGGGCTGCTGTCTATTCCAAGAGGGTTGACGGAAGCGGGGCTTGCCATCGGCCTGACGGGGATGCAGATCCGCAGCTCCATCATCGCTCCGCTGATGCTGCGCAACGTGCTGCCATCACTGTCCTCGACGATCATCTCGCTCTTCAAGGACACCTCGCTCGCCGCCGCCATCGCCGTGCCCGAACTGACGTTTGCTGCCCGCAAGATCAATGTCGAGAGCTTCCGCGTCATAGAGACCTGGATGGTGACGTCGGCGCTCTATGTCGCGGCCTGTTTCCTCATCGCCGCCGTGATGCGCTTCGTCGAGCGCAGTCTGGCCCTGCCGAGATAGACCTGATGTCCCACACTTTTCTCGAACAACTCTGGATCGCCCGATACGTCATCATGAACGGCATCGGCGTGACCGTGTCGATCTCCCTGCTGGCCATCCTTGCGGGTTCCATACTTGGCGTTTTCGTCGGTTTGGCGCTCGTCTATGGCGGCGTTGTTTTGCGGCTGGCCGTGCGTGCCTATACGGATATCATCCGTGGCACGCCGGTGCTCGTACTGGTGCTGGCGAGCTACTACGTCTCCGCCGCCGTCGGCCTCGATCTCGGGCCGTTCTCGGCCGGGGTGCTCGCCCTTGCCATCTTCTGCTCCTCCCATGTCGGCGAAATCGTGCGCGGAGCGCTTCAGGCAATCCCGAAGGGCCAGACCGAAGCCGCCAAGGCGATCGGCCTGACCTTTACCCAGACTTTCACCTCTGTGCTGTGGCCGCAGGCCATGCGCCAATGCCTGCCGGCCTGGGTGAATACGGCGGCCGAGATGGTGAAAGCCTCGACGCTGCTCTCCGTCATCGGCGTTGCGGAGCTTCTCCTACGCACGCAGGAGATCATCTCCCGCAATTTCATGAGCCTCCAGTTCTACTTCCTGGCCGGTGGTCTCTATTTCATCATCAACTACGGCATCGAGCACTTCGGCAAATACGTCGAGCGCAAGACCGCCCTGCCGTCCTGAGGAGTTCCCCCGATGGCCAAGACCATTCTCGACATCCAGGGTCTGCGTAAGACTTACGGCATCCACGAAGTCCTCAAGGGCGTCGATTGCGCCGTTGAGGAGGGCGAAGTCATTTCCATCATCGGCTCGTCCGGCTCGGGAAAGACCACCTTGCTGCGCTGCATCAACATGCTTGAGGAATTCCAGGGTGGCACGATCAGCCTCGACGGCGAGGAGATCGGCTACCGCGCCGAAGGCGCAACGCGGCGCCGCAAGAGCGAGAAGGAGATTGCACGCCAGCGCGCGCTGACCGGCATGGCGTTTCAGCAGTTCAATCTCTTCCCGCATATGAGTGCCGCTGAAAATGTCATGCTCGGCCTCGTCAAGGTGAAGAAGATGACGAAGCCGGATGCCCGCGCCATCGCGGAAAAATGGCTCGATCGTGTCG
Source organism: Rhizobium sp. CB2179 (assembly GCF_057653455.1). Taxonomy (NCBI): domain Bacteria; kingdom Pseudomonadati; phylum Pseudomonadota; class Alphaproteobacteria; order Hyphomicrobiales; family Rhizobiaceae; genus Rhizobium; species Rhizobium sp. CB2179. Next base: position 72,141 of record NZ_JBYGKR010000002.1, read on the forward strand.
GCCTTTCCGCCCGCTCGAGCCATTATCCCGGCCAGCTTTCAGGCGGCCAGCAACAGCGCGTCGCGATCGCCCGTGCCATCGCCATGTCGCCGAGGCTGATGCTGTTCGACGAAGTGACCTCGGCGCTCGACCCGGAACTGGTTGGCGAAGTGCTCCAGGTCATCAAGGGGCTTGCCGCCGACGGCATGACCATGCTGCTCGTCACCCACGAGATGCGCTTTGCCTACGACGTTTCGTCACGCGTCATCTTCATGAACCAGGGCGTCATCTGCGAGGAGGGCGATCCGAAGGACATGTTCGTGCATCCGAAGACCGAACGGCTGGCGGAATTCCTCAAAACCTCGAGTTTCAACTAGACGAAAAGATCCCGTGGCGGTCCGCTCTGTGGATCGTCACGGGCGCTCGGTCCAAGGGTGGACAAGCTCGATCCCAAGGCCCTCGAAATCCTTTATATTGCGCGTGGCGAGGGTGAGATCGTGAGCAATCGCGGTGGCGCCAATTAAGCCGTCCATTGACGATAAGCCGCGTCCGCTTCGCTTTGCGAGCCCCATCAGGTCGCCCCAGGCTATCGCAACCGGCTGGTGCACAGGGATGACGCGCTGCTCGAAGCGCTGCGGCAGATCCTGGGCAAGCCATTCAGCCAGCGCGTCGCGCTTTCGCCCGCTTTCCATCAATGCGACACCACGCCGGATCTCCGCGATCGATACGGTGCTGATGAATGAGCGATCCTCGTCGAGACTGTCCAGCCATTGTAAGACATGTGCATCGGGACGCGGCCTTGTCACCTCGGAAAGCACATTGGTGTCGAGCAGAACTCTCACAGCTGGAGATCACGCGGTTCGTCGCGTTCACGCTCGAGATCGAGATCGGCGCCCCGCAGCGGCGATTGCATCAGAAACTCTGCGAGGGTGCCCTTGCGCGCGGTCTTCCGCTGCCATTCCTCGGCTGAAACGACGACGACGCTTGGTTTACCATTGCGCATGATCGTTTGCGGCGTTGCTTGCGCGCGTTGGATAACCTCAGACAGTTTGGCCTTCGCACTGGCGACGGTCCAACTTTTATCCTCTGGTCGTGATTTCTGCATTCGCTATATCCTGACTATAGTGACTAACATGACTATATAGGTCGAGCCGGTCTTGCCGCAAGCGACTCTTCCGATAGGGAAGGGGCTTCGTCGGTTTCGCGCGGCCGGCGCTGATTGGGGCTTGCAAGGAATTGCGGGCATGCGCTCAAATTACGCCCAGTCTGCATTCCCAGCGTGCAAATTCCAGCGGAGGGATCCGAGACATCTTGGAAGTCCTGAACGCCGAATTTTGGCACGAGCTTTGCTTTCCTGTCTTGTATGCAAGATAGCCAGACATCTGAGACCACGCAGAAGACCATCGAGGAGACGATCGTCTCCGGGATTCTTTCAGCCAGGATTCGGCCTGGGACGCGTCTCAGTGAAAACCAGCTGGCAACGCTCTTCAGCGTGTCTCGAACCCGCGTCCGTGAAGCCATGATGCGCTTGGAAACACGCGGTATCGTGCATGTCAGTCCGAGACGAGGCTGGTTTGTTGTCGAGCCGTCCGCTGAAGAGGCGATCGCGGTCTATGAGGCACGGCGCGTCATCGAGGCGGGATTGTTGCGCAGCATGCGCGTATTGACGAACGAGGGACGCGAAGCTCTCGACGCGCATTTGAACGAGGAAAAAAGCGCAATGGCTGCGGGCGACCGCCAGCGCCTGACCTATTTGATGGGCGATTTCCACATCCGCATCGCAGAATTGAGCGGGAACGCCATCATCGTCGATATCCTCCGTGATCTCACCGCGAGGACGATCCTCATTTCGATGCTCTATCAGTCTGAATTTCATGCAGCACAGTCCCATGACGGACACTGCCGCATCTTCGAGGCCATGCAAGCGGGCTATTTCGTCAGAGCTGCCGAGCTCTCTATCGAACATCTGGACGAAGTGGAAATGGGCCTCGACCTCACCACACGGCCCGATCCGCTCTCGGAACTGCGCAGTTCCCTGTCACTTCCTCGCAAGACCGTGCCCTCGGTCTCCCAACTGTCAGACCCAAAAAACCACAACTTCAAAGGAGCAACTAAAACATGCTGACAAGACGAGTCTTCTTCGCAATTGCGACCCTGGCTGCAACCTTCGGCTTCGGCTCCGCGTCTTACGCCGATGCTCTTGCCGACATCACGGCGCGCGGTACGCTGCGTGTCGCCGTCCCGCAGGATTTTCCGCCCTTCGGTAGTGTCGGCACCGATATGGCGCCGATGGGCTACGATATCGATGTGGCCAATCTCATTGCCGAAAAGCTCGGCGTCAAGACCGAGCTCGTGCCGGTCACCAGCGCCAACCGCGTTCCCTATCTGCAGACGAACAAAGTCGATCTGGTCATATCAAGCCTCGGCAAGAATGCGGAGCGCGAAAAGGTGATCGATTTCACCACGGCCTACGCACCCTTCTTCAACGGCGTGTTCGCACCGGCCGATCTTTCGATCGCCAAGGTGGAAGATCTCGCCGGCAAGAGCATCGGCGTCACGCGCGGCGCTGTCGAAGATCTCGAGCTGACGAAGATCGCGCCGGCCGACGCGACGATCAAGCGCTACGAGGACAACAACGGCACCATCTCGGCCTTCCTGTCCGGCCAGGTCGACACCATCGCGACCGGCAACGTCGTGGCCGCTGCGATCCTCGCCAAAAATCCTCCCAAGCGCCCTGAGATGAAGTTCCTCATCAAGAACTCGCCCTGCTACATCGGTCTCAACAAGGAACAGGCAGCTCTTCTGGAGAAGGTGAACGGCATTATCGCCGCCGCAAAAACCGATGGCGCGCTGAACGCCATATCGCAGAAGTGGCTCGGCGCCGATCTCCCGTCGGATCTCTAAGGGCCGGTCTCACGGATGTCATCCCGCGCCCGCGCGGGATGACATGACGCTCCGTCGCCACAAGAGGGGACAATTCCTTGAGTTACCATTTCGAATTCGGCTGGCTGCTTGAATATTATCCTGAGATCATCAAGGGCATACTGATCACGCTGGAGCTTATCGCGATCGGCGGAGTGCTCGGCATATCGCTCGGCATCTTCTGTGCCTGGGTGCGTGCACTCGGCCCGGCCTGGCTGAAGCCTGTCGTTGCGACCTATGTCGAACTGATCCGCAACACGCCGTTCCTGATCCAGCTCTTTTTCATCTTCTTCGGCCTTCCGTCGCTCGGCTTCAAGCTTTCCGAACTGACGGCCGCCAACCTCGCGATGGTAGTCAATCTCGGCGCCTATAGCTGCGAAATTATCCGCGCGGGCATCCAGGCAACCCCGAAGGGCCAGTTCGAGGCAGGCGAGAGCCTTGCCATGACGCGCTTCGAAACCTTCCGGCATGTCGTTCTCGTGCCATCCCTGCAGCGCATCTGGCCGGCACTGTCGTCGCAAGTGGTCATCGTCATGCTCGGCTCATCAGTCGTCTCGCAGATCGCCGCCGAGGATCTGACCTTTGCCGCGAACTTCATACAATCGCGAACCTTCCGCGCCTTCGAGGCCTACATCGTCTCGACAGCCATCTATCTTGTGCTGGCGATCCTGCTTCGGCAGCTGCTGGCGGTGGTCGGCGGGTTCATTTTCCCGAGGAGAGCAGCACGATGATCGAGTTCACACTCTGGGACATCCTGCGCAACCTGCTGCTCGCCACCCGCTGGACGATCCTGCTTTCGCTGGTCTCGTTCATCGGCGGCGGCGTGGTCGGGCTGGGGCTGCTGTTCCTGCGCATCAGCAAGCGCAAGGCATTCAGGACAGTCGCGAAATATTATATCGAGCTCTTCCAGGGCACGCCGTTGCTGATGCAGCTCTTCATCGCCTTTTTCGGTCTCGGCCTCTTCGGGATAGACGTGCCGGCCTGGCTTGCTGCGGGTTTCGCGCTGATCTTGTGGAGCGCTGCCTTCCTCGCCGAAATCTGGCGAGGCTGCGTCGAAGCGGTCGTGAAGGGTCAGTGGGAAGCCTCCGCCAGCCTCGGCATGGGCCGGTTGCAGCAGATGCGTTATGTCATCCTCCCGCAGGCGCTGAGGGTCGCCATACCGCCGACGGTCGGTTTCTCCGTTCAAATCGTCAAGGGAACGGCGCTGACCTCGATCATCGGTTTCGTCGAATTGTCGAAAGCCGGCACGGTCGTCACCAATGCCACTTTCCAGCCCTTCACCGTCTACGGGCTCGTCGCTCTCATCTACTTCGCCCTTTGCTGGCCTTTGTCAAAAAGCAGCCAGATCCTGGAAAGGAAGCTCAATGTCGCTCATCGAAATCACTGAAGTCCGCAAGAGCTTTGGCACCACCGAGGTGCTGAAAGGCATCAATCTCGATGTGGAGGCTGGCGAAGTCATCGCCATTATCGGCAAGAGCGGTTCGGGCAAATCGACCCTGCTTCGCTGCATCAACGGCCTGGAGACCATCACTGACGGCTCCATCTCCGTGGCCGGCGCGCAGCTCCTCGATGATGAAGTGCATCTGAAGGCACTGCGCCTCAAGGTCGGCATGATCTTTCAGCAGTTCAACCTCTTCCCGCACCTGACCGTCGGCGGCAACGTCATGCTGTCGCAGACCGTGGTCAAGAAGACGCCGAAAGCCGAAGCCGAGGCGACCGCCCGCAAGATGCTGGAGCGGGTAGGGCTGGGTCACAGGTTCGACGCCTATCCGGACGAGCTCTCGGGCGGCCAGCAGCAGCGTGTCGCCATCGCCCGCGCGCTCGCCATGCAGCCGACAGCACTTCTCTGCGACGAAATCACCTCCGCGCTCGATCCGGAACTGGTCGCCGAAGTTCTGGCCGTCGTGCGCGAACTCGCCGCCGAGGGAATGACCCTCCTGATGGTGACGCACGAGATGAAGTTCGCCCGCGACGTCTGCAACCGCGTCGTCTTCATGCACCAGGGCCGAGTCCATGAAGCAGGCCCGCCGGAGGAAGTCTTTGCCAATCCGCAGACAGCGGAGTTGAAGCAATTTCTCGGGGTCAACTAAAGCATGTCGCGCAAAAGTGCGCAGCGGTTTTGCGACAACGACATGCGTAAAAACAAAGAGCTAAAGCGCGACAAGCGAATCTGAAAGATCGCGACACGCTTTAGGAGGCAGTGAGAATAGCCGACTTGGCGGATCGAGCATTTTTATGGCGTGCTGCGTTTGCGCGTCGACTATCCGCTTGGTCTCGGTAAGCGGGGCGCCTCTCGCCTATCTAACGCGGCTTGCTGCTCGATCTGCTGCCGCGCCGCCGGTGATCGCGGCCGACCGTCCTCAGGACTTCGGCCGAGGATGTCCCATCAACGCTTCATACTCTCTGTCGGTCAATCGTTCGATTGTCCTCAGCTGTGCGGGAATATCCATCCGCTCATGCAAGACCGCGGCAATGACGAAGGTTGAGTCGTCAACGACGATGTATACGGCGTAATGGTGCTCTATCTTGTGGAGCCGGAAGAGCGAATTCCCGGCGCGCTCGTCTTTCTTTATCCTTACGCGGGCGTAGGCTTCGGGGATGCCTTCAAATCCCGCCCGCAGCAAGCGGCCATATGCTTTCGCCTGTTCGGTGGACCATTTTCGCGCCGTTTCGCGGACTGCCAGACGGTAGTTATCAAGGGCGGTCGGCAGGATGAGAACGCGAGGAGCCACTAGCGCAGTTCTTCATCCAGCTCCGCGTCGATAGCATCCAGAGCGGAAAGGGGCAGCATCTCTCCGCGCCGGAATTCCTCTTCCGCCCGCAGCAGCGAGCGGATGGCATAGCGGCGATCTTCTTCGCGTGCCATATCTTCGCGAATAAGGGCGCGTACATATTCGCTCGGCGTCGTGTACTGGCTCTTCCCGTTGGCGCGCATATCGACGAAGGCACGCATTTCATCGGGCAAGCTTACATGCAGGCTGCTGGTCATGAAGCACCCTCCTTATCAAATTCCTGAAATTGTTCTGCATCCGGGTCGCGATGTCAATATTTGACATTGAATTCGGTCCCTTCCAAATAGCCCCGTGGCTCCAAGACGTTCATGACGTGGGCGGATGCAGCCGCGTATCGAGGGCAAAGGACTCCTGGAACTTCAGTGCATAGGCGCCCGTCGCACCGCCTGCCAGAAAAATCAGGTTCCAGCTATGCCGCGAGACCGCGCTCGGGATCGCAACGAAACGATGTTGTCGAAGCAAATCGTCTCCGAAGATCTGCTGTCCGGCGCTGGGAATGCCCGGGCGCAACCAGTTGGGATTGGGCACGTTTCCCGGATCGACAACATGGATATCGCCAGCATCGGCAATGACAGCTGCCGTCATCCTGTGCGCCACGGTGTCGAGCGCCCGGAACCCGTTGTGGACCGCGACTTCAAGGATCGCCGTCGCGGGATCGAGCGAGCAGTAGACCGCGCGAACCCCCTTGCTGTTCCAGCGGCCGCCAACCCGATAGGCGCCTTCTCCGCTATCCCAAGTCGGCGCATGGACAGCCTGATCGAGCCGCCACGCGACCAGCTCGGTCCCGCCGAGCGCGATCGGCAAAAGGGTCATGCATAGACGCCGTATTCCAGGCGATCGAGATGATCCTCGACAAGCTCGACACCAGCGGGCGTCCCGAGAAGATCGATCGGGCGGCGCTGCTCAAGTCCGACTGCCGGACGCTCCAGCCATTGTTCGGCTTCTGCTTGCGATCCGAAGATATCCGTTGCCTTTGCGAGGATCTCGGCGAATTTCCACGCGCGGCCGCTCTGTTCCTGGCTGAGCGGCTTGGAAGGCGTGTCCTTCCGCCGCTGCCAGGTGCGCAAGCTCATGCCCACCGCCTTTTCGAGGGACTCGTTCTTGCCGAGGACGACGAGAGTGCCGACAAGATGATCCAGTGCTGTTGCAGGCAGGCCGTGCAGGAGCAGCTCATGGGCGTCGAGGGCATTGGTCAGGCTACGCGACAGAATGCGCGAACCGCCGAGCAATGCTTCGATTTTTTGCAGTTCACCACCGCCTGCCGCTGAAGAGGGTGCTTTTGCTGCGACGGCCATGATCTTTCTCCTGCGTCATCTGTCGCTTTTTATATGTCATGTGTCGCGACAAATTTCAAGATCTGACGGGCGTATCCGGCGTATCGGCCGCGGAACGCCAAACAAGCGGGCAGGCGGCGATGGCACCGCCTGCCAAGGGCAGCTTGCAGCGGATTGAAATGCCGCGATCCCCACTGCTTTAAGAGGTGGGGTCGCGGCGCTCCAATTCCGTAAGCGCGCGCGGGAATGGCAGGCAGGGCTGCCGCTCCCGGGATTATCAGTCTTTTTTGCTGGTCGGCGCTGGCAGCAAGATGGGCTCTACCGAATGTTTCGGTGCCATCAGCTGTGCAAGAATGTCATCGGCCGAGTGGCTCGAACTGCCAATGCCGGCCTCGCGCAGTTGACGATCGAGGTCGCTGCCGTTTTCCAGCGCGGCCAGTTCAGCACCGGCTTCGATGCGGCCGGCAGTGATTTCCTGGCGTTTCTTGATGCGTTCCAGACTTTCGACGGCGCTACCGAGGCGGGTATTGATGCCCGACTGGCTATGGGCGATCGCCGATTGAGCGCGCAGCAGCGACTCATTGGCTTTGACATTCCCCACCTCGCGCTTCATCTGAGCAATGCGCGCTTCGGTCTCCTGGATCGTGCGCAGCATCTGCTGCTGGCGAGGCAGCAGCCGGTCGAGCTCTTCCTGGTCGCGCTGCACTTCGGCACGGATACTAGCAATGCGCTGAGCCAGACCTTGAGCGAGATCCGTGCGGCCCGCGGAGATCGCAGCGCGAGCGCTGTCGGTATCCTTGGTCTCCTTGGCGCGGTTTTCGTCAAGTCGGCGCATGACGCTCTTGTTGGACGCCATGATGCCGGCAAGATCGGATCGCGCACTGCGCAGCGACTGTTCAGCGTCGCGGATTTCTTGATCAAGGACGCGCATGGACTGGCTGTCGGCGGCCGCTTCCGCTGCTTCGTTAATGCCGCCGCGAATGGCGGTGAAAATCTTGCCCCAGGTGCTCACGCTGCAATCTCCCCGCTTTTCCATTCTTCAATCATATGTGCCGCATCGACGGCATTGGCAGCCAGAATCGCAACTTCCTCGACCACCGTCTCGGCCGGCGAGCGTGCTGACAGCGAGCCGAACAATTCATACCATTCCTCACCGTCGATCGTGGTGATGCCGAAGCTGGAGAGCGGCACGAACTTATGGGTCTTCAGCACCATCCGTTCGAAGGCTTCTCGATTGGACACGTCCTTGCACGGCACCAGAACAGCGCTGACGAGGATGTCGCGCTCCCCGCTCACCGCGACGAAGACGTCGAGATCGCCCTTTTCCTTAAGAGTCACGCATATGACGTCGCCCTGTTCGGGTACGGCTACATCCACATCGCCCAGTGCGTCGGGATCGGCGGCGAACAGGCGCGTTAAAGTGGTGAGGTTCCAGGTCTCCAAAAAGTCCTCCATCGGTTGGAACGTCAAAATATTTGGGTAATCGGTTTGCAACTTAAAGATCTGGTGCGCTAAATAAATTTCGCTAGGGTACGCGTTGGGAACGGGGGCGAATCGCTTGCCATTTATCGCTTCATTGATGCGGCGTGTATATCTCTCGCTCAGCGAATTGGCCTGGTCAGCCCTTTTTGTTATCCTCGTGATCCACCTGGTCGCTTCTTACCTGCTCTTCATGCTGGCCGGCGAAGCCGATCTCGTCGGCAATCCGGTCGACTTTCTTTATTACTATATGGTGACGGCAACGACTGTCGGCTATGGCGATCTTTCTCCAAAATCGGGGGCCGGCCGATTAATTGCCGTCCTGTTCGTTCTTCCCGGCGGCATTGCCATCTTCACCGCTGTTCTTGGCAAGTTGTTGACAAATATCGGTACGATCTGGAGGAATCGCATGCGCGGATTGGGTGATTACAGCGAACGCGCCGGCCATATCATCGTCCTGGGCTGGCAAGAGGGGCAGACATACCAGACGCTGCGGCTGCTGCATGCCGAACGGCAGGCCAACGAGCCGATGAGTGTTCTGGTTGCCAAGGACCTGCCGGAAAATCCCGCCAGCAATTACGCCGACTATATCAGAACCGAGCGGCTTGCCGATGCCGATGCTCTGGTGCGGGCCGGAGTGGCCCAGGCGCGCGCGATCATCGCGCGCGGTGCAAATGACGACGAGACGCTGGCCGCCGTGCTGATTGCCGAAGACCACGCGCCCAATGCCCATATCGTGGCCTATTTCGCCGACGACCGCACGGCACAGATGGTCAAACAACGCCGGCCGCGCGTCGAGGCGGTGGGCTCGCTCGCCGAGGAGCTGCTGTCGCGTTCCGCCCGTGATCCGGGCTCTTCGGAAATCGCCGCACGGCTGCTGTCGGCCGCTTCCACCGACACGGCGTTTTCCCTGCCGGTGCCGCCTTTGCAAACGCCGCTACTCTATGGGGACGTGTTTTTAAGGCTCAAGCGTCAGCATAATGTGACGCTGGTGGGCATGCTGAGCCAGGGCATGACCGACCTCAATTGCCAGGACGAGACGCTGATGCGGGGCGGCGAGACCCTTTACTACATCAGCGGAATGCGGCTAGATCCCGCTGCCATCGCTTGGGCTCGAATGGGAGAGGTATCATGATCGGCTGGTTCGGCAGAGACAAGAACGAAAGGCCCTTACCCAAAGAACTTGGCCCGTTGAGCGCCGCCATCGGCGGGGCGTTGGAGATCGATTTCCTCTCCCTCGAAGCCGATGCTTTGGCCGGCCAGCCGGCCATGCCGCTGCCACGGAGCGGCCCGTTCATCATTGCCGCCTACGGTGAGGTTTCGCTCGATGCCGCGACGGTTCTGTCGCGCTACTACGATGAAGACCATCGGATGATTCAGGTGATGTCGACGTCGGGCCAGCCGGGTGATGTCGACGACATCAGCTTTTATCAGCCCTGGGACAGCGTCGTGCCTGCCGGGCAGGGCGAATGGAACCGCTGGACCGGGCCGGACGGCCTGATCGGTCAGTCAACATACGATGCCGATGGCATCCTCTATAGCCGCTTCTGGGGCGAGGGCCCGGAACGCACCCCATTGGCGGAGTTTGTCGAGAAGGTCGACGACGGTGAGGCGCAGCGCTCCATTCACCAGACCTGCATGCTATATTATCGCCCGCTTGGCTCGACGCGCGAGATGCTTTTGATCAATGTCGAGCGCGACCTCGATCTCGGACAGAGCCAGGCAGGCAGCTCGGTGGAATTTCTGATCGGCTATGGACTCGCTCCGGCCGATGTTCGCCGCGTCTGAGGGGATCCTATCAATTTCAACGGAGGACTTTTTCAATGCTCGATTACGTGGCGGGTCTGCCTGCCTTCCTCGGCTATTTCGCCGTTGGTCTTGCCGCTTACGGCGTTTTCGCGGTGATCTACACATTCCTGACGCCGCAGAAGGAAGTCCAACTCATTCGCGCAGGCAATCTTGCCGCCGTCACGGCATTCTTGGGCGCGCTTGTTGGTTTCAGCCTGCCGCTGGCTTCGGCCGCAGCCAATTCGGTCAGCATAGTCGATTACATCATATGGGCGGTGGTCGGCATTCTGGCGCAGATCCTGGCTTACTATATTGCGAATTTCACCATGACGGATCTGCATGAAAAGATCACTGCCGGCGATATCGCCGCGGGCATATGGGGCGGCGGCATCGCGCTGGTCATCGGTATTCTCAACGCCGCCTGCATGACCTATTGAGGGGAGGGAACGATGCGCAGACGTAAGAGCGGGCACAAGCGACCTTTCCTGGCCCTCGGCACCATCGCTGCCTCGACCCTGGCCCTGTCCGGTTGCGGCGATCAGACTCCCTCGGAGACAATGTTCACCTCCGTCGACCAATGCGTGACTTCCGGCATGGACCGGCAGGTCTGCCAGGCCGGCTATCAGGATGCCATGCGGGCCCATCTCGCCGCCGCGCCGCGCTTCAACGGCATGGCCGCCTGCGAGGCCGAATACGGCTCAGGCCAGTGCACGGAACAGTCGGCCAGTGCCGTCCCCAACAATACCGGCGGAGGCGGCAGCTTTTTCGTACCGTTCCTGACGGGCTACATGCTGTCTTCCGCACTGAACAACATCGGCAGCTATTACGATTATCGCCGGCGCCAGGAGGAGAGTGGCTCCTACGGCTCGACGCCGATTTATCGCAATCGCTCGGGGCAAACGGTGACAACGACTGTTCGCTCGGGCGGTCGCAACGACACCGTGACTGCGCCCTCACGTCAGAGTGTCAAGCCGGTCAACGTCAACACCCGCACCGTCGCCCGTCAAGGCTTCGGGGGCCGTTCGTCGTTCAGTTTCGGCGGCTGACATGAAGCGCATCACCCTTCCGGCGCGTCCTGATTGGCTTGACAAGGCGCGCGCCGTCGGCTTCGGGTTTCACGTCATGTACGGCGAGCCTTACTGGCTCGACGATGCCGCCTATACATTCACGCTCGATGAGATCGAGACACGGATTGAAGAACCGAGCCAGGAACTGCACGACATGTGCATGGATCTGGTCGATGATATCGTCAGAAGCGAAGAGTCGCTCGACAAGCTGGCTATTCCGGAGGACCTGCGCGATGTGGTGCAGCGCTCCTGGCAGCGTCGCGACCGGCACCTCTACGGCCGGTTCGATCTTGCTTATGACGGCACTGGCCCGGTTAAGTTGCTCGAATATAACGCTGATACTCCCACTTCGGTGTTTGAGACAGCCTATTTCCAGTTCAACTGGCTGACCGACCAGGTGGCTTTGGGTATCCTGCCCAAGGATGCGGACCAGTACAATTCCTTGCAGGAAAGCCTCGTCGAGGCGTTCGAGCAATTTTCCAAGGAGCCGATCTTCCACTTCGCGGCGATGACCGACAATGAGGAGGATCGCGGCACGACGGTCTATCTGATGGACTGTGCAGTGCAGGCCGGCCATCGCGTCGAGCTTCTGGACATTCGCGAGATCGGCATCGACGCGCAGGGCCGTTACACCGACCTCCAGGATCGGGTGATCGACCGTTGCTTCAAGCTGTATCCATGGGAATTCATGCTGCGCGAGCCGTTCGCCCGCGACCTCGTGCGCTCGGGTGATGTTTTCATCGAGCCCGCCTGGAAGGCCGTGCTCTCCAACAAAGGGCTTCTGCCTCTGCTCTGGCAGCAACACCCCAATCATCCCAACCTGCTCGCTAGCTATTTCGCAGACGACCCGGCGGCGTCCAGTTTGAGCGATTATGTGCGCAAACCACTGCTGTCGCGAGAGGGCGAGAACGTCACGATATTCCGCGATGGCCGGGAATTGATTTCCGCCCCGGGCGACTACGGCGACGAAGGCTTCATCGTCCAGGCCTATGCCCCGCTTTTCGAAAGCGATGGCGGCTTCGCCGTGCTCGGCAGCTGGATCGTCGGTGATCGCGCTTGCGGCCTTGCCGTCCGCGAGGATCGCTCGCGTATAACCGCCAACTTGTCGCGTTTCGTACCGCACGTCATCGTCGGATAAGAGGAGGTATATCGCGCCATGCGCGGCTATCTTCCTTTACTCGTCGAGCGAGGCAGCCCCAGTTTCATCGGTGATGTCGCACTTCATCCTTGAACCCACCCCGGCTACATACATGTATCGCATAAGATAGCTTATGGAACAAAGTGATTGCACAGGCCTACGCGTGATCAGCGAACCGAAGTTCGTTAGACTATGCTCTTCATCGCGATCACGCGACCGTCCTGGTCCCCCGGAACACGCGACTATTCGGCGAGTTCGCGCATGACCTTGATAAGGTCGGACTTGCCTTCGAAGCCGATGCCCGGCAGCTCAGGCATCGTGATATGCCCGTCGATGACCTTTACGCCGTCCGGGAAGCCCCCGTATGGCTGGAAGAGATCTGGATAGCTCTCATTGCCACCGAGGCCGAGGCCGGCCGCGATGTTGAGCGACATCTGGTGACCGCCATGCGGGATGCAGCGGGACGGCGACCAACCGAACTGGCGCAGGACGTCGAGGGTCCGGAGGTATTCGACGAGACCGTAGGACAGGGCGCAGTCGAACTGCAGGAAGTCGCGGTCGGCGCGCATGCCGCCGTAACGAAGCAGGTTGCGGGCATCCTGGTGGGAGAAGAGGTTCTCGCCGGTTGCCATCGGAGCGTCGTAGAATTCGGAGATGGCCGCCTGCAAGGCGTAGTCGAGCGGATCGCCGATTTCCTCGTACCAGAAAAGCGGGTAGTCACGCAGCATCTTCGCGTAGGCGATGCCAGTCTCCAAATCGAAGCGGCCGTTCGCATCGACCGCGAGTTTCGCCTCGGAACCGATCTCTTCCAGCACGGATTCGATGCGGCCTCGGTCCTCGTCGATCGAGGCGCCACCGATCTTCATCTTCACGACATTGTACCCGCGGTCGAGATAGCCGCGCATCTCCTTGCGAAGCGCACTGTTGTCCTTGCCGGGATAGTAGTAGCCGCCGGCGGCGTAAACGAAGACCCTGGGGTCCGCCTCGCGGCCCTTCATGTCGGCCAGCATGCGGAAGAGAGGTTTACTTTCGATCTTCGCAACCGCATCCCAGATGGCCATGTCGATGGTACCGACAGCCACGGAGCGCTCGCCGTGACCGCCGGGCTTTTCATTCATCATCATGGTCGACCAGATCTTGTGCGGATCGAGGTTGGTGCCGGCGTCGTTGATCAGGCTGTCCGGGTCTGCCTGCAGGATGCGGTCCTTGAACCGTTCGCGGATCAGGCCGCCCTGGCCATAACGGCCGTTCGAGTTGAAGCCATAGCCAACGACGCGGCGGCCGTCCCTGACGACATCGGTCACGACGGCAACGAGACTGGCCGTCATCTTCGAAAAGTCGATATAGGCGTTGCGGATGGGCGACGCGATGGGCTTGGTAACTTCGCAGACGTTTACGATACGCATTTTGATCTCCGGTTTCTGAACATTTGGATGTCTGGCTAGTGCTGGGCTTCGTCAGCGACAACAGTGACCCGGCGGGGAACGTCCCCGCGTGTTCGGCGTCGACGGTGGCCCGGTCAAAAGCCCCTTCCCACTTGGCGATGGCTATTGTTGCAACCTCGTTGCCGATGAGGTTCATGAAGCGATCGACGCCGAGCAGGAGGATGAGACCTGCGATGGGAATGGCATGAAAGCTGGGCAGCGTGGCAGCAAGGGTAACGAAGCCTGCGAGGTGACCGAGATCGATGGTGACTTCATTTCTTCCTCCCATTGCCGTCGCGTCTCCAACAACGGCGTTCCTCAACGCAACATTCGCGAACAAGCAATTGACCGTCCAATGCCGTTTCGGCTTCAATTGATGCCGTAAGTGAGAGGATGAGATGGATACTGCCTGGCTTTTGGATTTGCGAGCTCTCGCCGACACCCTCAATTTTTCGAGGGCGGCGGAGTTGCGCAATATTACGCAGCCCGCCTTTGGTCGCCGGATAAAGGCCTTTGAAGATTGGAGCGGATCCGTTCTGGTCGACCGATCAACGCACCGCATCAGGATTACGCCTGCTGGCGAAATTATGCTTGATGCCGCAAATGACATTCTTCAAAGGATCGAAAGGGCTACCCACGACTTGAACCAGGAACGATCCGCCACTGCGACCCTGACGTTTGCGGCGACGCACGCTTTATCCTTCACCTTTTTTCCGGGTTGGGTGCAAAGTCTGGGCTCGTCGGTAGCGACAGTGCCAATCCGGCTTCTTTCCGACAACATGAATGAGTGCGAAAAGATGATGGCGGAAGGCAGGGCGCAGTTTCTCCTGTGCCACTTCCATCCAGACAGCGAAATTCGTTTGCATGAAGCCGACTTCAAGTACATGGAACTTGCCAGCGACGTTCTTGTCCCCGTTGCTCGAAGAGGCAAGGAGGGCGCGCCAATCCATAAGTTGCCCGGTACACCGGAGATTCCCGTCCCTCATATATCGTTTGACGAGAAATCGGGAATGGGCCGAATACTGGCGGCCAACCTTTCGCCGGTCGAGAGCGAATTGCATCTGGTGCGCGTCTTCACATCGCATTTGGCAATGGTCTTGAAAGCGCTGGCACTTGAGGGAAAAGGCGTGGCCTGGATACCGCGCAGCCTTGCCAGCTCTGAGCTGGAACCAGAAGGGAACCTGGCAGTCGCCGGCGACGAACGGTGGATGGTGCCGGTCAAGATCGTACTGATCCGATCCAGGACCCGGATGACGGAGTTGGCAGAGAAATTCTGGATGACGGTCGAAAGTGCATCGAAGCGAACGCCAGTATGAACAGTCTTTACTTGCGACCCGTGGCCCCTCATAGGGGGCAATTGAATTTGATTTGGCATTCTATTTTGCAAGCCAGGGGCAAAGGTGCGTGCTTCTTCCCGTACTCGCCGGAACCGTGAGAACGATTGACGAGAACCTACTGGCCGAGCCACTCGATAAATGGATCCGCGGACTTCAATCCTTCGCCGCTTCAGTCACCATTCATGCCAGCGCGTCGCAGTAGTGCCCAGTCGATCAACGCTTCCATCGCCGGACCCAGTGCAACACCAAGTTTGCTTAAGTTGTACTCTACCCGTGGGGGCACCTCCGGATAAACGGTTCGTACGATTATTCCGTCCTTCTCCAGCTCTTTCAGTTGTTGGATGAGCATTTTCTGGTTCACGCCGTCGACACGCCGTTCCAACTCAGAAAAGCGGAGGGGACCATGCGCTGCAAAGAGCTGGCAGATGATGACAGTCTTCCACTTGCCCTCGAGAACCCGCAGCGCCTCACTGGTCGCCGCAGCCCATACCTTCCGCTGCTCGGGATTCTGGCAGTTCCAGTCGTGCTCAGTCCGCATACATACCTCAATCGGCAGTAACACACCAAAAGGTGGGTTCTTGCCTGCTTAGCTATCTACTCCTATTTTCATTAGTACAGAAATGCGGAAGGAATAGCTTATGAAAATCGGCATCTTTGGCACCGGCAATATCGGCGGTACCCTCGCACGCAAGCTTGCCGCCGCAGGGCATGATGTCCGGATCACCAATTCAAAACCCTCCGAAAAGCTCAACGCATTCGCTGCTGACATCGGCGCGACCCCGGTTGATGCACAGGGCGTGGTGGATGGCGCTGATATGATCATCTTGTCGATCCCATTCCCGGCCGTTGCAGAGCTTCCGCAGGATCTATTCGCAAATCTTGCCGCCAACGTCCCGGTCGTCGATACGGGCAACTACTATCCTGGCATGCGCGATCCGCACATTGCCGAGATTGACGACGGATTGCCGGAAAGCGTCTGGGTTTCGAACCAGATTGGCCGCCGCGTTATCAAAGCCTTCAACAACATTCTGGCTGCGACCCTTGCCGATGGCGGGCGTCCGGTTGGTGCACCCGATCGCATTGCAGCGGCCGTTGCGGGCGACGACGAGGCTCAGAAAAGAATCGTCATGGGCATCGTGGACGAGGTCGGTTTTGATCCCATCGATTCAGGGTCTCTCGACGACTCCTGGCGCCAGCAGCCGTCGACGCCCGTCTATTGCTGCGACTGGAACGTCGAGGAGACGCGCAAGGCCCTTGCTCAGGCCGTGAAGGGAAAGGCCGCTGCAACGCGGGATAAATTGCCCGAACAATTCGCGGCACTCGGCCCCAACCCAAAGCACGCCGATGTCATCGCCTCCAATCGGGAGAACAATGCCCCGGCGTAAGGAAATTAACCAACGACACCACTCATCAGATGCCCAGTGTCTCTAGTTTAGCAAGCTTACGCGTTAAAGCGCTCACTTGCTCGAGATATTTGTTTGAACGATGTGGTTTTCCGCCTGGAGGATTTTGCCCAAATACGTTTTGGCCTATTCTATTGCTTGATCAATCAGGCTGAATCTCTCACCACAAGCTTGCCTTGGAAATTAACTGTCTCCCTCGGCGCTCTTTCCAGAATCATGTCTATTGCCGCTTTGACCATCTGGTCGGTGGGTTGCTCGTAGGTTGTAAGGCTGTATGCGGGGGATGCCGCAGGGGCAGCGTTGTCGAAGCCCACAATGGCGAGATCATCCGGCACACGTAAGCCGAACTCGCTTCGGGCAACATCGATCGCTCCGAACGCGAGAGCATCGTTTTCGCACATGAGGACATCGATCCGGTCTTCCGGCGCAACGTTAGACAAATAGTCCCGGGCGGCTTGCGCGCCTGCTTCTGCGCTGTAGCGCTCGGCAGACATTTCTACGAGTTCGACGCCGAGAGCGGTTCGCCAGAACGCCTTGAAGTTTCTCCGCCTGCCAAGCGCTGTAGACAATGTAAGCGCCCCGGCCATAAATCCCGGTCTCCGATATCCCCGTTTTAATAGGTGCTCGCCGATCTCGGCAATCGCCACGACGGCATCGCAGGAGATGGCGGGAACACCTTCGATCTGGCTATCTCGAGCAAGAACAAACATCGGAGGCCCGCCGCGTCCCAGCTTATGATCCGTCAACATCTCGTCGCGAAACGCTGTGCCAAATAGCACGATCGCATCAACCTGCCGCTGGTCGGCATTCAATATGGCATGCACGTGGCTGTAGTGCTGATTGATATTGATCAACATGGTCACGAGCCCCTCCGCCTGCAGGCTGGCGGTTAGCTTTTCAAGAAACGGAAGCTTGTGCGGGTTTGCGAAGTCATCAACGAGAACCGCGACCTGATGTGTAGAATTGGTGGCAAGGCTCCTGGCCAACAGGTTAGGCCGATAATTGAGCCGCTCTGCCGCCTCCAGCACTTTGGCTTTGCTTGCTTCCGTGATCGAGGCACCCGGCGTAAATGCGCGGATGACCGTCCACTTTGAAACGCCGGCCTCCATCGCCACGTTCTGCGCCGTCGCTCGCTTCACAGTCGAACCTCTCCGTTTCGAAACGTTTATTCCATTTCTGCCGGAACGCGAAATGAATGGTTGATTTCTTTTAGCAAGAATCTTATAGCTATGCACGTTTGCTACCGGTAGCATAAAATGTGCACCCGGTAGCAAATTGGAGGACGCGCCGTCTGAGGCGTTTTTGGTGGTTCTCGCGCTAGGAGGCGCGGGACACCCTTTGGGAGGAGTTTTTATGAAATCGTTTCTTCGTAAAATTGTGCTGGGCGTTGCCGTGGTTAGCGCACTTGGCGCTGCATCTGGCGTTGCCATCGCACAGGATATCAACATCATCGCCGTAACGCACGGCCAGGCCAACGACCCCTTCTGGTCGGTTGTTAAGAACGGGGTAGGCGCCGGCGCCAAGGATGCCGGTGTCAGCATCGACTATCGTGCGCCGGAAACCTTCGACATGGTGGCCATGAGCCAGCTGATCGACGCCGCCGTCAACCAGAAACCAGCCGGCTTGATCGTCTCGATCCCGGATTCGTCCGCATTAGGCCCGTCGATCCAGAAGGCCGTCGCCGCCGGCATTCCGGTCATTTCCATCAATTCCGGCTCCGACGTTTCGAAGTCACTGGGAGCGCTTCTCCATGTCGGCCAGGACGAATACAGCGCCGGCAAGGCAGCAGGTGAAAAGCTCAAGGAGATGGGCGGCAAGGTTGCCATCTGCGTCAACCAGGAGGTCGGCAACGTCTCCCTCGATCAGCGTTGCCAGGGCTTCTCCGACGGCTTTGCAGGCAGCGTTACGGTCCTGCCCGTCTCCAACGATCCGGCGGACGTTCGGGCCAAGGTGAAGGCTGCACTGAGCTCGAACGCCGCAATCGACACGATCATGGCACTCGGCGCAAGCACTGCCGGCGAACCGTCTCTGGCTGCCGTCGCCGATGCAGGCATGACTGGCAAGATCAAAGTCGCCACTTTCGACCTTTCTGCAGACTTCCTGAAGGTTGTCGCTGCTGGCGATGCCGCTTTCGCCATCGATCAGCAGCAGTTCCTCCAGGGCTATCTGCCCGTGGTCTTCCTCGCAAACTATGCCAAGTACGGCCTGATCCCCGGCGGCAACGTGCCTTCCGGTCCGAACCTGATCACCAAGGAAAAGGCCGCCCAGGTCGTCGAACTATCGGCAAAGGGCATCCGCTAATCCACGACTGCCGAAAGGCGTGATTGTCGAACACCCTCCCCGCTTTCGAAGAGGGTGTTCGACAGACGACGTGCGCCATGAGGAATGCCCTCGGCGCTTCGGCGAATTGCATCCATTGGGAGGTAGGTATCATGGCTCCGATCGAGCAAAAAATAGGAGATGCGTCAAACTCCGACGAGCGCATCAAACAGGTGGGCTTTCTCACACATATGATGCGTCGGCCCGAGCTCGGCGCGGTTGCTGGCCTCGTCCTGGTGGTGACGTTCTTCTTTCTTACCGCAGACCGTTCGATGTTTTCGCTTTCAGGTGTGATGACGATCCTGGCCCCAGCCTCACAGCTGGGAATTCTCGCCATTGCGGCAGCTCTGCTGATGATTGGTGGCGAGTTCGATCTTTCGATCGGCTCGATGGTGGCCTTCGCCGGATTGATCTTCGGCGCGGCCCTGACCAATTTCGGTCAACCGCTCTGGATTTCCATTATCATCACGATGCTGCTTGCTGCCGCCATGGGCGCGGTGAACGGACAGATTGTGATCAGGACACGGCTGCCGTCGTTCATCGTCACGCTTGCCTTCCTCTTTATTTTGCGGGGTCTAACCCTTGTTGGCCTGAAATGGGCGACAGGCGGCTCAACTCAGCTTCGCGGGATAGGTGAGGTCGTCGGCGACGGTCCCTTGAAGCGCCTGTTCTCAGGCGTCGCCTTCCAGGATCTTTTCAGCTGGCTTGCAGCCCATGGCCTGATCGAGAAGTTCGACAACGGCGTTCCGAAAGTCACGGGCGTGCCGGTGTCCGTGGTCTGGTTCATCGCCATTGCCGGGCTCGCCACCTGGGTTCTTCTGCGCACCCGGATCGGAAACTGGGTTTTTGCCGCCGGCGGCGATCCCAATGCGGCAAGAAACTCCGGGGTCCCGGTCGATCGCGTGAAGACGGGGCTCTTCGCGCTCACAGCCTGCGCCGCGGCGCTTGTGGCAATTATCACCGTGCTGGATGCCGGCTCGACGGACGCGCGCCGCGGTTTCCAGAAGGAGTTCGAGGCGATCATCGCTGCCGTGATTGGCGGATGTCTGCTGACCGGCGGTTATGGATCGGCGATCGGCGCCTTCTTCGGCGCCATCATCTTCGGTCTCGTCTCGATCGGCCTGACCTACACGAAGTTCGACTCGGACTGGTTCCAAGTCTTCCTCGGCTCCATGCTGCTGCTGGCCGTTCTCTTCAACAATTTCATTCGCCGCAAAGTGACAGGGGAGCGCTGATCATGACTGATAACCAATCAGAAACCGCTCCGCCGGTCATTGAAGTCAAAAATATCGTCAAGCACTACGGCTCCGTCATCGCGCTCTCGGGCGTTTCGATGAAGGTATCACAGGGCGAAGTGCTCTGCCTGCTTGGAGACAATGGAGCTGGGAAATCCACACTCATCAAGACGCTGTCGGGTGTGGTCCGTCCCTCGGGCGGCGATTTCCTGGTCGAGGGCAAGCCGGTCGCATTCACCAGTCCGCGCGATGCACTCGATGCCGGCATCGCGACCGTCTATCAGGATCTGGCGATGATCCCTTTGATGTCGATCACTCGAAACTTCTTCATGGGACGCGAACCCGTGAAAGGCATTCCGCCGTTTCGCCATGTCGATTTCAAGTATTGCAGCGAGGTGACTCGCGAGGAGATGCACAAGATCGGCATCGATATCCGCGACCCGAACCAGGCGGTCGGCACCCTTTCCGGCGGCGAGCGGCAATGTGTGGCGATCGCGCGGGCCGTTTATTTCGGAGCAAAGGTGCTCATCCTCGATGAGCCGACGTCCGCATTGGGCGTTGCCCAAACCTCGATGGTGCTGAAGTACATCCATCAGGTTCAGCAGAAGGGCCTCGCTGTGATCTTCATCACCCACAATGTTCGCCATGCCTTTGCTGTCGGCAATCGTTTCACGGTTCTCAATCGCGGAAAGACGCTCGGCACTTTCGACAAGAGCGAGATTTCGCTTGAGGAACTGCAGAACCTCATGGCTGGCGGCAAGGAACTGCAGGTGCTCTCCGCCGAACTCGGCGGCACGATCTGACATATTGCATGAGGAACAATCATGAAAACGACTACAAAAACATCACCTTTCACGCTAGCGGTCTGCGCCGAAATGGTGTTTCGCTCCCTGCCCCTCCTCGATCGGTTGAAGCGCATCACCGAACTCGGCTTCCAGGCGGAAATCTGGGATTGGACGAAACACGATATCGAGGCGATCGCAAAGTCTGGTGCCACTTTCTCGTCGATGACAGGATACGTGACCGGCACGCTGGCAGATGACGCCGGAGCCGATGAGCTGCTGCGCACTGCGCGCCAGTCGATCCCGATCGCCAAGGAACTCAATTGCCCGCGCCTCAACTTGCATGGCACGGGGCTCGACGGACAGGGCCTGCCCGTCGTCAAGTCCGAGGTCGTCACCGGCGCCATGTGGCTGAAGGCTGCCGATACGCTAAACCGCATCGCTGATCTCGGCGAGGAGGAAGGCGTTACCTTCGTCCTCGAAAACCTGAACGAGGCTGTTGACCATCCAAAGACGCCGTTTGCCAAGGCCGCCGACACGCTTGCATTGGTCGCGGCCGTCAACCGGCCGTCGCTGAAGCTCAACCTGGATCTCTACCATGCGCAGATCGGTGAAGGGAACTTGATCGAGCTTTGCCGCACCGCTCTTCCACATATCGGTGAAATTCAGGTCGCCGACGTTCCCGGCCGCAAGGAGCCGGGCACTGGTGAAATCAACTATCCGGCGATCGCACGCGCCCTGAACGAGATGGGCTACCGGGGCACGATCGGCATGGAAGCCTGGCCATCCGGCGATGACGAACTTGCTCTTTCCCGCTTCCGCGACGCGTTTTCCCTTTGATCCGACAGCAGCATTTTCAGGAGCTTTCCATGCCCGCCCACCGTCCCGTCAATCTCGCTCTCATCGGTGCCGGCCGCATCGGTTCGTTCCACGCCGAAAGCGTCGCCCGGCGCCTGGTTGATGCCAATTTGCTCGCCGTCGCCGATCCGGCGCCGGGCGCTGCCGAAAAACTGGCGGCAGCGCTCGATGCACCGAAAGCCTATACCAGCGTGTCGGAGCTTCTCGCCAATCCGGAGATCGATGGCGTCATCATCGCCACGCCGGCGCGCTTCCACACGAGCGTCGTCGTGGAAGCCGCGCGGGCCGGAAAAGCGGTCTTCTGCGAAAAGCCGATGGCGCTGACGCTTGGGGAAGCAGACGCGGCTATCGCTGTCACAAAGTCTGCGAAGGTGCCACTCCAGGTTGGCTTCAATCGACGTTGGGACCAGTCGTTCTTTGAAGGCCGTGCGGCGATCGACGCTGGCAAAGTTGGTTCCGTCCAACTTCTTCGCTCGTTGACGCGAGACCCGGGTCCCTACGACGGCAACCCGGAAAAGACGCCGCTATGGACGATCTTCTATGAGACGCTGATCCACGACTTCGACACGCTGCTGTGGCTGAACCCGAAAGCAACCCCGATCGAGGTGACGGCGATTGCCGATGCGCTCGTGGTACCGGACTTTGCCAGAAAGGGTTTTCACGACACCGCCGTCGTCACCATCCGCTTCGACAACGGTTCGATCGCTGTGGCGGAGGCGAATTTCTGCGCCATGTACGGCTACGACATCCGCGGCGAGGTCTTTGGCTCCGGGGGCATGGTGACGATGGGCGATGTACGCCGTTCCTCGATGACGCTCTACGACAAGAACGGAGTTTCGAACGATACCTGGCGGCGTGACACGGATCACTTTGTCCACGGTTACACCGCCCAGCTCGCCTCCTTCGTCGAGGCCATAAGGACGGGCACCGTCACTGGCCCGACCGGTGAAGATGCCCGCAATGCGCTTGCCATCGCGCTCGCCTGCATCACGTCGGTTACCGAGCGCAGGACGATCCAGCTTTCCGGTCTCTAGGCCGGATCGCAAAAGACGGAGTGTGCCAAGAAATGCCGCAGCATATCCGCAGTCTGAGCAGCCCGCCGGCAAGTTTCGAAGAGCTGAAGTGCGCTATCGCCTGCCGCCAGGTCACCTTCCCTCTTCGTGTCGAGAATGTCGCGAAGAGGGTCCTGGCCAAACCGGAACTCATGGCCTTTGGTAGCACGACCTCAATCGCGGACGACTGCGGCGTCTCCGTCTCTACGGTCATGCGCTTTGTTGCGCATATCGGCTTCCACGAAATCGCGCAGGCACGCGCAATTTTCAGAAATGAGTTGCGCCGCCGTCTGTCTGTGTTGTTGCCCGGGCCGGGTATGAAAAACGGGAGCGATGGGTAGATGGCCGTCGCCACAGTCGGTACGCTCAAGCCCAGGTTCGTGGTTTACGCTGGATCTGAAGAATGGTCCGATGAAGGCCACTGGCGCATTCATTGGTGGGTTCCTGTGCGTCACCACCCGCGGCCGCCCTACTCGCCATCACTATCGGTTTGAAAGCGAAGAGGCGCTCGCATTGAAGGAAACCGAGCGCGGACCCATTGTCCTCGTCACGTGGGATAACAATGATTTATGGAAGCCAGCTCATTTGAGACGCGCCCTGGCTACATGAACCCGATGCAACTGTGCTTATGCTCGCAAGCGGCGAGGCCTAACCAGGATCGCCGGCCCAGTCTTCATGTCCATGGCGTATTCGGATCACGAAAATGGCTCCGTTCTCTTCGATCCGGTAGACAACGAGATGCGCTTTGAACGGTTGGATCCTAACGTGCGGCGAAATCTCTTCTCGCTCACGCGCCATTCGCGGATTCGCGGCAATCAGGTCAAGCACCGCGAACAGCTCGTCATGATACCTCCTAGCTTGTGCAGATCCGAAAATGCGGACACTTTGCTCGGCGATTGCAATGATGTCCTCTTCCGCTTCGACAGAAAGGCTAAAACGCATTATCTGCTGCCGCGGGTCGTTTCCGCGCGCGCGATTGCCGAGGCAAAGAGTTCGTCCTTCGAGCGACCGCCAACACCACTTTTGAGACCGTCGTCGACAAAGCGCTGCATGGCAGCAATCTTATCACTGCGTGCTTGGTCCCTGCGAATCAAGTCGCGCACATAGTCACTCGCATTGGAATATCGCCCGGTCCTCGCTTGCGCCTCGACCCAATCTTTCATTGGGTCTGGTAAAGATACGTTCATAGTAGCCATTCGAGCCTCCATACTGCGCACAAGCTAACTGTAATTGGCAAAGTTTGTCAAACTGGCTCCTCATTCTCTATCGGCGAAAAGCGACGCACCTGGTTTGGACCAAAGGAGATCGTTGGGAGGCTCGATGCGAGATCGAGCCCCACGAACCGCGCGCGGCTGCATCGACCGATCCTGACCGAGGAAGGCAGCAAGTTCGGCTTGAAACACGTTACATGCAGGCCTCGTCCGGCACGAGCACATGGTTCTTGCTCTCAAGCGGTACGAAGCTCGCGTTCGGAATCGCGGCGGCAAGTTTGCAACCTTGATCAAGCGGCACGCGCACGTCACCGCGGCTCGGCAAATCGCGCCGATCCCCAAGATCACATTCTCCGACACATTCCCTCAGAAACAAGTTTCGATCTTGGGCCCTGTGAGATAGACATCCCCAGGTCCATACGCGCGTGTTTTGCGTCGACGCGTCAATCCCCGGAGTTGCATCATGAAAATCGCGCCGCAGCAGCGGATCTATGTCTGCTTCTTTCTCTTCGCTGTGTCGCTGGGGGCGCTGCTGTCGAGGATGCCGGATTTGCAGGTTGCACTTGGCGTCAATAAATCCGAGCTTGGGTTGACGCTGATAGGCGCTGCGATCGGCGCCCTGATTTCGTTGACTTTATCTTCGCCCTTGATCGCCCGGCTCGGCGCGCGTACGACGGCATTCATTACTGTTCTCGGCACGTCTGCGCTGCTGTCGCTGGTGCCGTGGATCGGTGCGGCGCCGGTCGTGTTCTGTGTGCTCTTCGTCGAGGGGCTGCTCGCCGGGGCGCTGGAGATCAATCTCAATGTTGAGATCGACCGCATCGAAGCGCAGCTAGGACGCGGCGTGATGAACAGGGCGCATGGTTTCTGGAGCCTCGGCTTCTTCGTCACAGCACTTGTCTCCTCGGTCGTCCGCCAAGCGGGCATTTCGATGGAACTCCATCTCGCCGCGACCTTTGTCACGGTTGTTGTCATCGGCATCTGGGCGATTTCCGGCATGCGGAATGCGCCGGCGCGGATCGCGTTGCATGAAGACAAGGCACCGCTGGTAGCGCTTCCCACCTGGGGCCTCATGCCGCTCTGCGTGATCGGCATCGCGGCCTTTCTCGTCGAAGGTGCCGGGATCGACTGGTCGGCGATCTATATGCGCGATGTGTTTTCGGTCGAGCCCTTCATTGGCGGATTGGGATTGACGCTCTTTACCTTCTGCATGGCGCTGGCGCGCCTGTTCGTCGATCCGCTGGTCGATCGGTTTGGCGCGCGGGCCGTCGCCACGATGTTGCTTGTTCTTTCGGCGATCGGCATCTGCGCCGTGTCGGGGGCGCCGCATCCCTATGTCGCGCTGGCGGGCTTTGCCTTGATGGGCGCCGGCTGCAGCGCGGTCTATCCTCTCGCTGTCTCGGCGGCGGCCCAACGCACAGATCGCGCGGCGTATCTCAACGTCGCCGCCCTCGGCCAAATGAGCTTTGTCGTCTTTTTCCTGGCGCCGCCACTGCTCGGTTTCATTGCCGAACATGCTGGCATCCGGACATCCTATCTCGTTTGCCTTCCACTGATCATTTATGCGCTCTTTTCGGCCAAGGCGCTTGCTTCGCGCCGGGCTGCCGGCGGCGGTAGCGCTGCGACTGCTCGGAGCGTCAACGGGTAACGGACTGTGTTGCCGTTTTCCGGCCGCGCGATTGGTTCAGTGAAAAGCCCAAACGAGCACGTCGTAGCGGCGTGCTTGGTGCTCTCCCTAAGCAATACGGCCGGCTCTGCTGGTCGAAACAGATTGCCTTGCGAGATTGAAGATCGGTCGCGCGTTCTGGTCGGGAGAAATCCGGGCGCAGGGCGCGAGGCCACTTGCTTGCCGCCGAGTTCGTTGACGGCAAAGTATCTGAGCCGGCGGGCTCGACCACGTCGATTGGGCGGTTGCCCTCGCCATCGTGCCCCATTGATCACCTGTAAACCAGCCTGGCGGTGGCTCTTTGTCGAATTTGCAGACGAACGGTGGTCTGAACGGGATCGAACTGGCGTTGGCTAATCGTGAAGCACCTGATAGGTCATAGACCGCTGAGTACGAGGTCTTGGCACCATCTTCAGACACAACCCTCGGACCGGACAGGAGAGCTTTTGATGGGCTGGAAAACACCGAAGATCGAATACGTGAACGGCTATAAGATCGTTGAAGTTGAGGGGCCTGCCTTCAAAGTCTACGATGGCGACCGTCAGCTCGGGGACGATTTCCCCTACCCCGGCGAAGCTGCTGCTTACGCAACCTCGTTGCCAAAACGGGATCATCCACGCAGCTAGGCGAAAGGCCGCAGAAGATCATTGAAAACTCTTTATGGCCGCCTTACCGAAAGTGGAACAAGATTTGACCAGCTCCCAACTTTCTTCACCGCTAGAACTGCTTGGATGGTCTGAATTCTTCGCGGACCAAGTTCAGCCCAGCGAAGCGGACTTGATCCCCCGACGCATCGCTTCAGTTCACCGGGCACGAATCGAGGCAATCGATGTCACCGGACCGGTCGGACTCGAATTTCCATCCAATACCAGTACTGGTGACTACGCCGTGGGCGACTGGGTTCTTGCCGATGCATTGACTGACATGCTTGTCAGACGTCTCGATCGAAAAAGCGTCTTTCAACGACGCTTGGAAGGCGGGCGTGGCCAGCAACTTGTTGCCGCCAACATCGACACCCTGTTGATCGTGACCTCGTGCAATGCCGATTTTAATCTTGCTCGGCTGGAACGTTACCTGGCCATGGCCAACCAGGCCGGGAGCAATCCGGTGATTGTGCTGACAAAGGCTGACACCGCGGAGGATGCCGGCATGTTCCAGGCCCAAGCCGAGACCTTGCAACGCGATGTGCCTGTCATTGCCTTGAATGGGCGCTCCGCGGACGCCGTTTCCCTGTTAAGGCCCTGGTGCGGCGTTGGCCAGACGGTTGCGCTGGTGGGATCTTCTGGTGTCGGAAAATCAACGCTGGTGAACACCATGACCGGGCCTGAATCTGACACAAAGCAAAAGACAGGCGCCATCCGCGAATATGACGCGCAGGGCCGACACACCACCACGGCGCGATCCCTGCATGCAATTTCAGGCGGCGGCTGGGTCATCGATACGCCGGGAATAAGAACGCTTTACGTGAGTGATGTTGCCGGCGGTATAGACACCCTCTTTGCTGAAATAACTGAACTGGCGCCGCTTTGCCGCTTTCGCGATTGCACCCATGCCCATGAACCTGGGTGCGCGGTCCAGGCAGCTGTCGCAAGCGGTGCCCTGGGCGTCGATCGCCTCGAACGCTGGCGGAGCCTGCTTGCCGAAAACAGCGACCGAACACCGGTCGTGAGCGGACCCCGCGGCAACAAGATCGTTCGCAAGAAGAAATATTGAAAGTGTTGAATGTCTGCGACGGTGCTCATCGGCGTCAGCCACAATCCGCCACCTGAATTGGCTGGGCTGGGGAATGGCGTGAGCGCTCAATGATTGGGATTGCGGTCAAGAAGAAGACCCTGCAAGCGGCTGCTCCCGCTAGTGAGGGATATGTCTTTGAACAGCCGCGATATGAGACGCGGTCGCAATCCTTGCCTCTCATCGATGAGGAGGAATGACATCCTCTTTATCTCGATCGTGATCACGCCTGCATTGTCATGGCGACAATAATTCCCGGAATCCATCGCATGGAATCCATTTTCCACCGCCCAGGCGGCTATCATATCCGCGTTCATCAAGGTCCTGCTTTAGGAGATGCGGACATGCTGTCTCTAGCTGTCCCGCTCGCGCAAATCGCTCGCAGTTCTACGGATACCGTAACTGAATCGCTCTAATCCAGCCAAATCCGTCCAAGATTTCAGTTCCCGGTCAGGTGTTGCGAGAAAGACTCGAAGCACTCGTTGTAAATCGGTACCACTCAGCCGAGGCCCCGCCCGTTTTAGTGCTCTTGAAGGGGTGTACCTCCGCGCGGCACTAGGGTCATCAGGCGCGCCTATGTCGTGCAAGCTGCACGCCCAGCATCCTCCGCCATCGTTGATCGTAGCGAAACGCGGCAGGACGCATTACTCAATATCTTTCAGCGCATCGAGCGGGCCGGTCAGCGCCGTGCGGGGTGGGACGAGCGTCGGCCGCACCAGATGCGTGATTGGCGGGCCGTGGCCCGCATCGAGGATCGCAAACCCCTTGGTGATCATTGCCTCGCTGTCCTGCCGGATCATGAAGACGGGGAAAGGCAGGAAGGAGCCGAAGGGATCGTAGTCATAGCAGCCGACGATGATATCGGCGAAGGTCTCGTGCGGGTGCAGCGCGAGGAAGCGCATCAGCCCTTCGAGATTGATCGAGGAATTGACAAAGAATGCGCGTGGCAGCTTTCCGTGGCCTTCGTAGAAGGCTTCGAAGGCGCGGGCCGTCATGGCGGGTGAATAGCCGGTCGGCTGGATGCAGACGTCGGGGTCCGCGCCCAGCAATGCGCGCTTTACGTCGCGGAAACCGCGAATTCGCTCATGGCTGGCATGGTCGTTGCGGCCGCCGAACAGGTACAGATCGTCGGGTGAAAGCGGGCCATCCTCTTGCGCGCGTTCGATGATCGCCTGTGTCAGCATGCGCGCACCTTCATGATTGTCGCTGATGATCGACGGCGCCAGCGTGCCCGGCAGATCGATGTTGACGTGCTTCAGCCCGGCCTTTTCGCAAACCTTGTGCACGCCATCCGGATCGGTTGCGCCGGCGATGAAAAGCTCATCGATCGAATAGGAGATCAGCGTCTCGACGACCTTGCGTTCCTCCTCCGGATCGCGACAGGCACTGACGACGAGGGGGCACTGGCCACGGCTTCTGACCTGCGCCTCGAAAGACTGCGCCATGGAGGAGAAATAGCGGTTGTCGTGCACCGGCAGCAGAAGACCGACGAGACCGGAGCGGGACGAACGCAGGCCACGGGCCTGCAGGTTTGCCGTATAGCCGTGCTCGTTCGCCAGGTTCTGAATGAGCTGGGCCGTCGCTTCCTTGATACGCCGCTTCCGCCAGCTTCCGTTCAGCACGGCGCTTACCGTGGAAGCCGACGCACCCGATAGGATCGAGAGGTCGTAGATTGTCGCCTTCTTCTTGATGTCTGCCATATCTCGCCTTTTCCGCTGTCGTTCCCTTAGAAACAAACCCCTCTTGACGAAAGTCCCACCTTGATCGATAGTCATTGCACCATCGATTGTGCAAAAAAGAAAGATCGATTGTGCAAAGATGGTTCGCCGGAGGAGGCGGGATGGGAGGCAAGGGTATTCCCTCGCCGTGAAGCAACCAGGAACAACCTGCCGCAAACCGGCCGGTGGTCGTCGTTCGCCATGAGCGACCTTGAGGAGGAGTGAAGATGAGGAGACTTATCGTAGCGGCATTTGCCGCATCGCTGTCGCTTGCCGGGGCGGTGGTCGCGTTTGCAGAGGACGCGCCGAAGGTCGGCGTTGTCGTCAAGATCGGCGGCATTCCATGGTTCAATGCGATGGAGGCCGGCATCAAGGAACAGGGCAAGAAATTAGGCGTCGATGCCTTCATGATCGGCCCGACCAGCGCCGACCCTGCGCTGCAGGTGCGCGCCATCGAAGACCTGATCGCCCAGGGCGTCAAGGTTATCGGTGTGGTTCCGAACGATGCCAAGGTGCTCGAGCCTGTGCTGACCAAGGCGCAAGCCGCCGGCATCAAGGTCATTACGCATGAATCACCCTCGCAGAAGGGCGCCGACTGGAATTTCGAACTCGCATCGGCCACCGGCTTCGGTGAAGCGCATGGAAAGCTGCTCGCCGAGAAAATGGGTGGCAAGGGCGAATATGCCGTCTTCGTCGGCTCGCTGACCGTGCCGCTCCACAACGCCTGGGCGGACGCCGCAATCGCCTATATCAAGGCGAATTACCCAGACATGAAACTCGTCGGCGAGCGCTACGGCGTGGCGGAAGACGTCGACAAGAGCCGCTCGACGGCACTCGATCTCATTGCCGCGCATCCGGATCTGACCGGCTTCCTCGCCTTCGGCAGCCAGGGTCCGATCGGCGCCGGGCGCGCTATCGAGGAACGCCGCAAGACGGGCAAGATCTTCGTGCTCGGCCCGTTCTCGCCCGGCCAGGGCCAGAAGCTGATCAAATCAGGTGCGATATCGGGCGGCTTCATGTGGAATCCGAAACAGGCCGGCGAAGTCTTCGTCACGCTCGCCGATCGCCTGATCAAGGGCGAGAGCGTCAAGGAAGGTGATGACATTCCGGGTCTCGGCGTGATCAAGCCTGTTGGTAACGACATCATCGTCGATCAACTGCTGCCGATCAACAAGGATACGGTCGACGACCTGGCCGCAATGGGCCTCTGAAGAGGCCCCCTCCCCGGGTGTCGGGCCGGTCCATGTCGACCGGCCCGGCGTTCGGGAAAGAGAGCGGTATCCGGCCATGGCCGGACCATTGACCTTTCATGGCATTCGACTGGACAGGCAACCGGCATGAGCACGGCAACGGATGATGGTGTGAAGGCCCAGCCGCTTCTTTCGCTTCGCGGCATCAACATGACATTCGGCGGTGTGAAGGCGCTCAAAAACGTCTCCTTCGAAGTCTTGCCTGGCGAAGTGCATTGCCTCGCCGGCGAGAATGGATCCGGCAAGAGCACGTTGATCAAGGTGATCTCCGGCGTCTATCGGCCCGCAGACGGCGCCGAGATCGTCTTCGACGGTGAGACGATATCCCACATGACGCCTGCCATGGCCCAGTCCCGCGGCATCCAGATCATCTGGCAGGACCTCGCACTCTTTCCGGAAATGAGCGTGGCTGAGAATATCGC
This sequence comes from Rhizobium sp. CB2179, assembly GCF_057653455.1. Classification (NCBI taxonomy): domain Bacteria; kingdom Pseudomonadati; phylum Pseudomonadota; class Alphaproteobacteria; order Hyphomicrobiales; family Rhizobiaceae; genus Rhizobium; species Rhizobium sp. CB2179. The sequence goes on from NZ_JBYGKR010000002.1 coordinate 102,988, forward strand.
CTTCCAGACCCTCTCCGGTTCGCGCCCGCGCTTCGTCAACTATGCCGCGATCCGCGGAATAGCCGAGGAAGCACTCGCCCGGCTCGGCGTCACCCTCGACGTCGACAGACCCCTCAAGGACTTCGCCATAGCGCAGCGCCAGATCGTCGCCATTGCCCGCGCGCTGGTCGGAGAGGCCCGCATCGTCTTCATGGATGAGCCGACCGCCTCCCTCACCCAGTCGGAGACCGATCATCTGCTGGCGATCGTGCGCACGCTGTCGGCCTCGGGCGTTGCCGTGGTCTTCGTCAGCCATCGTCTTGCGGAAGTGCTGGACATCTCCTCGCGCATCACCGTGCTGCGCGATGGCGCGCTGGTCGGGGTCTATCCGGTGGAGGGCATGACCCAGTCTAAGATCACCGAGCTGATGACCGGACGCACCTTCGACCAGAACGTTCGCGCCCGCGATGTATCGCAGAACCCCGTCCTGCTTTCTGTCAGCAAGCTTTCCCGGCCTGGCGAGTTCGAGGACATCTCCTTTGATCTGCGCCGTGGCGAAACGCTGGGGATCACCGGCCTGCTCGGCGCAGGGCGCACCGAACTTGCGCTGACGCTGTTCGGCATGCGCCGGCCCGCCGCCGGAACGATCGTGCTGGAGGGAAAGCCGGTGCGCTTTGCCGCCAACCGCGAGGCGATCACATCAGGCGTCGCTTATCTCTCCGAAGACCGCCTTTCGCTTGGTCTCAACCAACCGCAATCCATCGCCGACAATCTGGTCATGGCCTCGCTCAACCGTATCCTGAGCGGCCGGCTCATTTCGCCGGAAAAGAAGCGCTCGCTGGCCGCGCGCTGGATCGCCGATCTCGGCATCAGGATTGGCAAGCAGGACGATGCGATCTCGACGCTTTCGGGCGGCAACCAGCAGCGCGTCGCGATCGCCAAATGGCTCGCCACCGATCCAAAAGTGTTGATCCTCGATGCGCCGACGGTCGGCGTCGATGTCGGCGCGCGCGCCGGCATCTTCGAAATCGTTGCCCGCCTCGCCGAAGCGGGGCTTGCGATCATCCTGATTTCGGACGAGGTGCCGGAGGTCTATTTCAACGCCGATCGGATCATCCATATGGAGAAGGGCCGCATCGCCGGTTGGCACGATCCCCGCGCGACCACACTGAAGGACCTGGAGGCGGCGGTCTATGCGTAAGCTGTTCCTGGCCTATACGACGGAATTCGTGCTGTTTGCCGTCATCATCGCGATGAGCATCGTCCTGGCTTTTACGACCGACCGCTTCTTCACGCTCGGGAATGGGTTCGACCTGCTTAATATCAGCGCGGTCAACATCATCTTTGCCGTCGGCCTGCTCGTGGTGCTGATATCAGGCGGGATCGACATCTCCTTCGCCGTCGCCGCCTCGATCGTACAATATGTCACCGCACTTGCGCTCGAGCGGATCGGCGGGGGTGGATGGCTATCCGGCTTCCTGATTGCGGCCGGCATCGGCATCGTGCTTGGCATGATCAACGCCTTCCTGATCCATCGCTTCCGGATCATCTCGATCGTCGCGACGATCGCCACCTTCAACGTCTATTTCGGCCTGCTGATGTTCTTCACCAAGGGCGTGTCGATCTACAATCTGCCCGACTGGCTGACGAGCCGCGTCATTATCTACGAGAGCGAAATGGCCGATGGGAGCTGGGCCGAGATCACGCTGCCCGTCGTCGTCATGGCCGTCTGCACGCTCGCCACCTGGTTCTTCATTACCCGCACGACGACCGGCCGGCAGCTCTATGCCTTCGGCGATAATCCAGAAGGCGCGCGCCGCTTCGGCATCAATATCGGCGCCATGCAGTTCATCGCCTTCGGCTGGCTTGGATTGATGGCTGGCATCGCCGGTCTCATGCAGGCGCATTATGCGCAGGAGGTCGTGCCGAACGCACTCTATGGCCGCGAGCTCGATGTCCTGGCTGCAGTGGTGCTCGGTGGCGCGCGGCTGGGCGGCGGCAAAGGCTCCGTGCTCGGTTGCGTGCTGGGCGTGCTGCTCGTCTCGATCACCCAGAACGGCCTGAACCTAATGGGCGTCTCGCCCTTCGCCTTCAAGATGATCGTCGGCGCGATCATCCTCGTTGCGATCACCTTGTCGAGCGCCCGCGTCGGCAATCTGGTGCCGGTGTTTGCGACCCGCAAATCGACCGGTGACAGGCCCGCAGACAGGGGAGAGAGCTGATGAACGCGCTCGCCGCCCGCTTCAACGCCATCTTCGGGGCCGACTTGGCCGGTCCCCTCGCCGCGCTTGCGGCCGTGCTTATCGTCTTCGGTTTCACCTCACCGCATTTCCTGACGGCCGCGACCTTCGGATCGGTCGCCTTTCAGCTTCCCGAGCTTGGCGTCCTGACGCTTGCCATGCTGATGCCGATCCTCACCGGCGGCCTCAACCTTGCGATCACCTTCACCGCCAACATCGCCGGCCTGACGCTCGCCTGGACGCTGCAGGCCAATGGCGGCATCGATGCCGGCCCGGGCGCCTTCCTGCTCGGCTCGGCTCTGGCGCTCGCCGTCGGCGCGGCAAGCGGCCTGGTCATGGGGCTGGTCATCGCCTTTACCCGCGCCCATCCGATCCTCGTTTCGCTGTCGATGATGATCTTCCTGCGCGGCCTCGGCGAGTTTCTGACGCGCGGCGGCGATATCTCGGGCTTTCCCACCTTCGTCGCTCCGATCGGCCACGGCAGCATTCTCGGCATCCCCGTCCCGTTATTGATCCTGATCGCCTGCGTGATCGCCAGCCACATCCTGCTCTCGCGCTCCAAGCTCGGCTTTTCCACCTATATGATCGGCTCCAATATCGAGTCTGCCCGTTATTCCGGCATCAACACCCGCAAGGTCCTGGTGCTGGTCTACATGCTCTCCGGCGTGATGGCTGCGGTTGCCGGCATCATCATGCTTGCGCGCTTCAATTCGGTGCGCGTCGGCCACGGCGAATCCTATCTGCTGATCACCGTGCTCGCCTGCTTCCTCGGCGGCATCAACCCCTTCGGCGGCTTCGGCCGCGTCCTACCCGTCTTCGTGGCGCTCGTCGTGCTGCAGCTCCTCTCTTCGGGGCTCAACCTGCTCGGCGCCAACCAGCACCTCACCACCGCCGTCTGGGGCATCCTGCTCATCGTCGTGATGGTGCTGCGGTGGCTCTCGGCCAAGTTCATCAGAATCGTGAAATAGGAGATACGACCATGGAAGGTTTCGGCGTTCACACCAGCATGTGGACCATGAACTGGGATCGCGCAGGCGCCGAGAAGGCGATTGCCGGAGCCGTGCACTACAAGATGGATTTCATCGAGATCGCGCTGCTCAATGCGCCTGCCGTCGATGCCAAACACACCCGCGACCTGCTTGAAAAGAACAAGCTGCGCGCCGTCTGCTCGCTCGGCCTGCCGGAACATGCCTGGGCTTCCGTCCGTCCGGATGCAGCGATCGAGCACCTGAGGGTCGCGATCGAAAAGACCGCGGAAATGAGCGCCGAGGCGCTCTCCGGCGTCATCTTCGGCGGCATCGGCGAACGCACCGGCCTGCCGCCGACTGAGGGCGAATATGACAACATCGCCAAGGTGCTCGACGCAGCCGCAAAACACGCGAGGAAGTACGGCGTCCAGCTCGGCGTCGAGGCCGTGAACCGCTATGAGAACCACCTGATCAACTCGGCGCAGCAGGCCGTCGATATGGTGGAGCGTGTCGGCGCGGACAACGTCTTCGTTCACCTCGACACCTACCATATGAATATCGAGGAGAAGGGTGCGGCAAACGGCATCCTGATCGCCCGCGACCACCTCAAGTATATCCATCTTTCCGAAAGCGACCGAGGCACGCCGGGCTACGGCAATATTCCTTGGGATGCGATCTACGCCGCGCTCGCTGCGATCGGCTTCAAGGGCGGACTTGCGATGGAGAGCTTCATCAATATGCCGCCCGAGGTCGCCTATGGCCTGGCCGTCTGGCGCCCCGTCGCACGCGATATGGAAGAGGTCATGGACAAGGGCCTGCCATTCCTGCGCAACAAGGCGGAACAATACGGTCTTATCTGACCCCAGTTGCCGGATGTCGCCCATTCGGTTGCATCAGCTTTAGATCGAGGCTGATGCTGGCCGTCTGCGATTGGTCACAAGCCGCAACCGTAGCGTCCACATGGGGTGTTGACTGAAGAGATCTCGCCATCGCTGGCACAGGACCGTGTCGGCGGCCCGCCTCTTCAGCACATCCCCTGAATATCACTTGGCCTCGGGCAGGCGAAATGACTGTCAAGAAATATCATACTGTTTGTGATATTGTTATTATTGCTTGTTACATTCTTTCTCCTATGCCATTTTGCCTATTAAAATAAGAGGCTTGAACGGCTCACGCCCGGGCTCTAGTTTCGAAGAGATGGCGGCGTTTCGATCGACCATCGATATGGGGGAATCTTGGATGGCACGCATTACGCTGAGGCAACTGCTCGACCATGCTGCGGAGGAAGGCTACGGCGTTCCCGCTTTCAACATCAACAACATGGAGCAGGCGCTCGCCATCATGGAAGCCGCCGACGCGTGTCATGCGCCGGTTATCATGCAGGCGTCGCGCGGAGCCCGCGCCTACGCCCATGACATCATGCTGAAGCATATGATGGATGCCGTCGTTGAAATCTATCCGCATATTCCGGTCTGCGTGCATCTCGATCACGGCAATGATCCCTCCAACTGCATGACGGCGATCCAGGCGGGCTTCACCTCGGTGATGATGGATGGTTCGCTGAAGGCCGACGCCAAGACGCCCGCCGACTGGGCCTATAATGTCGGCGTCACCAAGATGGTGACCGATATGGCGCATTTCGGCGGCATCTCGGTGGAAGGCGAACTCGGCGTTCTCGGTTCTCTCGAGACCGGCATGGGCGAGGCCGAGGACGGCCACGGCGCCGAGGGCAAGCTTTCGCACGACCAGCTGCTGACCGATCCAGACGAAGCCGTGAAGTTCGTGCGTGAAACCAAGGTTGATGCGCTTGCCATCGCGATGGGCACATCGCATGGCGCCTACAAGTTCACCCGCAAGCCGGACGGTTCGGTGCTGGCGATGAACGTCATCGAAGAAATTCACCGTAAGCTCCCGAACACGCATCTTGTCATGCATGGCTCGTCCTCGGTCCCGATCGAGCTGCAGGAGATCATCAACAAGTATGGCGGCCAGATGAAGCCGACATGGGGAGTGCCGGTCGAGGAAATCCAGCGCGGTATCAAGAATGGCGTGCGCAAGGTCAATATCGACACCGATGGCAGAATGGCGATGACCGGTCAGATCCGCCGCGTGCTGCAGGAAGACCCAAGCGAGTTCGACCCGCGCAAATATCTGAAGCCGGCAATGACGGCGCTGACCAAGCTCTGCAAGGAGCGGTTCGAACAGTTCGGCACTGCCGGCATGGCGGGCCGCATCACGCCGCTTGCCGTTTCGGAAATGGCGAAGCGTTATAAATCCGGTTCCCTCGATCCGGCTTTCTCTTGAAACTGGGTTAGCCTGAGGCCGGGCGGGGTGCCTTTTCCGGCTCGGCGGCCGCAGGCTTGCCCGTCAGCGTTTGGCCGTGGAAACGGCTCAGCTGGCTGACAACCTCCTGGATTTCGCTTGCCGAGCGTTCGCCGTCCCAGCCCAGCGCTGCCTCGGCAACGCCGGCGATTTCCCGCAAGCCTTCCAGCGTCAACCGACCCTGGATCGCAAGCGTCGTGCGGCGCATCACGATGTCCGACAGGTGGACAACGAGTTCATTCCGGGCGATCCAGTCGATCTCGCGGAGGCTGTAATGCGGCGCACCCGTCAGGCGCTCTTCGTCGGAATAGCTTGAAGGGGAAGAAAGCAGGGCCGTTGCCGTCGTGCCGTAGCGGCCGAGCAGTTCGTCGGCTCGCTCGGCAACAACAGCGCCGCGCGCCGCGGCATCGCTGATCCAGGCGTGACGCTGCTCATCATCAGCCGGAAAGGCCTTGCCGCCGCCGATCGCCAGATAGCGTGTCGAATGGCTGCGGCTGCGCTGTAGCCGGGAGAGAACGGTGTCGGCGACCTCTTCCGCAAAGCCGCGGAACGTCGTCCACTTGCCTCCGACCAGCGAAATGATTGGAAACGGTCTGCCGCTTTCTGGCTCCTTTACGGGCGCGGAGTGGTCGCGGCTGATCAGCCCCGGTGCGGTCGCATCCGATGCCGGCAGCGGGCGGATGCCGCTATAGCTGTAAACGATCTGATCGTGATCGAAGCGAAGCGTCGGCAGCAGCGAGCGGATGCTTTCGAGGAAATACTCTGTTTCCGGCTCCTCGCAGGAGACATTGTCCGGATCACCTGCCGGAATGTCGGTCGACCCGACCAGCGCCAGCCCGAGATAGTCGTAGACCAGGCAGATGCGGCCGTCGTCGGCCTCGAAATAGATCATATGGCCATTGAGGCTTCGCACCAATTCGGGATGGTCAAGCAGGATATGGGAACCCTTGGTGCCGCCGATCAGCCGCGATGGAGCGCCGAGCAAAGTGTTGACCTGATCGATCCAGGGACCTGCCGCATTGACGACCAGCTTGGGAGCGACGGTGAACTCGCGACCATCGGGCTGACGGAAGGTCAAACGCCCGTCTGAAACGGTAGCCAGTGTCGCGAAATTTGCCGCGAGGCTTCTCGCGTTCGCGTCGAGACCATCACGCACGAGCTCATAGACGAGCCGCTCCGGCCTGCTGATCTTGGCGTCGTAATAGATGCCGCCGGCGACGATGGCGGGGGTAATATGCGGCATTTCTCTGCGCGCCTGTTTCTTCAGGATCAGCCGGTGGCGCGGCATGACCTGATCGCGCGAACCGAAGAAGTCGTAGAGCCGAAGCCCGATCTTGATGAGAACCGCACCACGGCTGCGTGGCGCCGTCTTCGACCCAAAGAGCGTCCGGATCGCTGCCCAGATGCCGCGGGTCCAGGAAAAGACCGGAATGAAGGTCGGCAGCGGCTCGACGCAATGCGGCGCGTTCTTGAGCAGGAGGTTGCGCTCAAGCGTCGACTGCGCAACCAGTCCGAACTCACCCGTTTCCAGATATTTCAGGCCGCCGTGAATAAGCCGCGATGGTGTGGCGCTCGTGCCGGAGCCAAAGTCGGCCTTGTCGACGATCAGGCAATTGACACCCTGTAGTGAGAGGTCGCGGAACAGGCCGGCACCGTTGATGCCCGCCCCGATGATCAAAACGTCGATATCGTTCTCGCCGAGATTCGAGAAGCGCTGCTGCAAATCGGAGGTCATGCTCATCGTCCTAAATCGCCCGCCGCAGCAGGCATCTATCTTTTCAGTTTGCCGATTGCTCCGGCGCAAGCGCGGCAATCCTAGGCCAAAGGGGGACCATCGCGTCGGCAATGTCGCGGAACACCTGATAACGCTTTTCATAATCCGCGCTGCGCACTGCATCCGGCCGGCAAGTCTTCGCGATGGAGGCGGTGTCGCGCGGATCGCTCTGCGGATCGGCAAAGATACCCACGCCCGAGCCGGCACAAAGCGCAGCACCCCAGGCGGCCGCCTCATCCGTCTCGGTTACCGTCACTGGCATGCCAAGCACATCGGCAAACATCTGCACGACGGCAGGATTGCGCGAGACGCCCCCGGCGAGCCGCACCTGATCGAAGGCAAAGCCGTCGCGAAGCGCATCGACATGGATGCGATGATTGAAAGCGATGCCTTCAAGCACGGCGCGCAGCATGTCGCCGCGGTCGTGCCATCCACCGAGCCCGAAGAAACCGGCGCTGGCGGCTGCGCCATAAGGCGAGCCGAACAGATAGGGATGGAAGAGCGCCGTCGAGGGGCGCTCGAAGGCGGCGTCGATCTCGGGCGCCAGCAGGGCGTGGATCGAGTTGCCTTGGACCTCGCCATTCGTTCGCTCGGCAGCGCAGAGCGTATCCAGAAACCAGTCGTAATTGGCTGTCGATGCCGGGGAGATCGACATGCTGTTCCAGATCCCGGGCGCAATCCCGTTGCGGCAGAACCAGCGCCGATCGACACGCGGTTCCGACGAAAGCGTCTCGTTGATCGAATAGGTCCCGGCAATGACCGCGACAACGCCCTTGGCATAGCCCCCTGCCCCGAGCGCCGAGGCGGTGACATCGTGCAGACCGGCAACGACAGGCGTCCCTTCGGCAAGGCCCGTCAGCTGCGCGGCTTCACGGGTCACGCGTCCGACCATCTGGTCGGAGCGCGAGGCTGGTGGCAGGGCGTGGACGAGATCCTGCAATCCAAACAGCCGCAGGGCGTCCTCACTGTAGTTCTGCGTTTTGACATTGGTGAAGGAGGTGCTGGCTTCGGTGCGGTCCGTACCGATGATCCCGGTCAGGCAGAACCGCAGCCAGTCCTTGCAGCTGCAGAAATGGCCAATGCGCTTGTAGCGCTCAGGCTCCATGTCGCGGATCCAGGCAAGCAAGGCCGATGGAGCGGAGACATGCGGGATCTGCCCGGTCAGCTCGATCGCCAGGTCGGCGACATCGCTCTGCGTCCACCGGTCGACGATCGCCCCTGCCCGGCTGTCCAGCGAAAGAATGGCCCGGCCGAGCGGCTTTTGGGCGTGATCGAGCAGGTAGATGCCGTCTCCATGTGCGGTAGCGGCAATGCCCTCTATGTCGCTTGCCGGTCGCCCGCTGAGCGAAATCGCTTCGCGGATGGCATCGGCCGTCGCGTTCCACAAGTCATCCATGTCACGCTCGATATGGCGGGCCTTCGGAATGAACTGCGTGACGCGGCGCCGGGCGGCTGCAAGCGGCGTGCCGTCGATATCGAAGATGACCGCCTTGGTGACTGTCAAACCACTATCGATCCCGAGCAGTGTCGGCATTTAAATTTACCTCACGAGGAGCAACGGGCCGGCGCCGTCAGGAGCGCCCTCCGGCGCCCTTGGCGATGACCACGTTGATATCTCTGGACCGCATGCGGTCGATGTGCACCGGCTGGGTCTTGTCGTCGACGATAACGACGTCGAACTCATCCAGTGCTGCGAAACTGTGGAGCGCACGCCGTTCGAACTTGGTATGATCGGCAAGCAGGATGCGCTTTACGGAGCAGTCGAACATGGCGCGCTTGGTATCGACTGTCTCGGGAGACTGGTGCAGCACCGTGCCATCGCTGATCGCCGACATCGAGATGAATGCGACATCTGCCCTGAGAGCCTTGATCTCGTTGATGGTCATGCGACCCATGAAGGCATTGCACCAATTGTAATATTGGCCGCCGAGGGCGAGCAGCGTCACGTCGTGCAGGCCCGTCAGCGCATTCATCAGGGTCAGGGAATTGGTAATTGCGGTGACCGGTACCTTCGAAGGCAAATGCGCCGCCATCTGAAGTACCGTGGTCGAGTCATCGAAAAAGATCGCCTGTCCCGGTTCGACGAATTGCATTGCCGCCTCGGCGATCAGCTTCTTTTCCGCCGACTGGCGGTTGGAGCGGTAGACGTCGCTGGATTCGATGAGATTGGTCGCCGCCGCAGTGACGATGCCGCGTGTCTTCCTGAAGAGGCCGCGGCTGACGAGTTCATCGACATCGCGGTGAGCCGTCATCAGGCTGATCCCAAAGCGGTCGGTCAGGTCTTCAATCCGCATCGAGCCTTCACCCATCACGGCTTCTGCAATCATGCGGCGGCGCGCAATCTGGCGCGTCTGCCGGCTGTCGCTGGTGAGCTGGTCCAACAGATCGTCGTCCCGGCTGGTCTTCTGTGTCACGGGTCACCCCTGTCGCTGAATAATGGATCCCAGCTTCGTACAGCGATTGCCGCGCCAAGGCAAAAAGGCGAAACACAACTGGCGGTTGGACCGCCGGCCATAGCTTCGAGCATGAAAATGAGGGCGCTCTTGCGAGCGCCCTTTACCGTTTTACTGCGACAGGACGAACGGGCCAGTGTATTTGTCGATGTTGTCCTTGGTGATCAACAGGCAATCGAAGAGCTGCTTCTCGCTCTTGGCACCCGTGTTACCCGTCTTGATCAGATTGTCGGCCTGCTTGACCGCTTCTTCGGAAAAGACGGCAACCGGTTGGAGGACGGTGTATTGGAGTTCGCCCGCCTTGATGGCAGCAACGGCATCCGGTGAACCGTCGAAGCCGCCGACCTTCACATTGGCGAGCTTGCCGGCTTCCTTGAGTGCGGCAATCGCACCAAGCGCCATTTCGTCATTGCCCGAGATGACGCCGACGATATCCGGGTTGGCCTGCAGCATGGACTGCATCTTGTTGTGGCCCTGGGTGCGGTCCCAGTTGGCAACTTCCTTGGCGACCTTCTTCAGATCCGGATACTGCGAAAGGACAGTTTCGTAGCCATTCGACCGCGTTGCCGCGTTGTTGTCGGACGGAGCGCCGAACAGTTCGGCATAGTTGCCCTTGTCGCCGATTGCTTCGACCCATTGCTGTGCGCCGAGGGCGGCGCCCTGTGCGTTGTTGGAAACAAGCTGCGCCTTGGCCAGGCCTTCCTGGTTGATTTCGGCGTTGACGAGGATGACCGGGATGCCGGCAGCAACGGCCTTCTTGACCGCACCGACGGAACCGTCGGCGTTTGCCGGGTCGAGGATAATCGCCACCGACTTGTTGGTGATCGCCGTATCGATCAGGTTGCTTTCGGTATTGGTGTCACCCTTGTGGGCGTTGACCGAGGCCGTATAGCCGAGCTTCTCGGCGGTTGCCTTGGCGACATTGCCTTCCGTCAGCCAATAGGGATTCGACGGATCGTTGACGATGATCGTCATCATGCCCGCTGCCCAAGCCGAGCTTGCCAGAAGCGGTGCTACGGCCGCGGCGGCCAGAAGTATGCGCATGCCTTTCTTAAACATAGTCTCTCTCCCATTCGTGAGCTCAGTTATTGCCGGTGATCCGGCGTTGCTTTCCCCAATCGGCTTTCTGGACTCCAGGCTGCCGTCGTGGATAAGTTTCGGTCTCAGCCGTCAGGACGATTTGACCCGGCGGCCGTATTGGATGCTGTTCATGAGGACGGCGAGAACGATCACAGCGCCGGTAAATACTGTCTGCCAGTAGGCCGAGACACCGATGATCACGAGGCCGTCCGAAAGGAAACCGATGACGAAGGCGCCGAGCATCGTGCCGCGAACCGTACCGCGGCCGCCGGTCAGCGCCGCGCCGCCGATGACCACGGCTGCGATCGCCGTCAGCTCGTAGGTTGTGCCTGCCGTCGGGCCGGCGGAGGTCAGCTGCGAGGAGAGGACCAGGCCGGCGATTGCGGCACAGACGCCCGAAAGCACATAGACGATGATCTTCACGCGCTTCACCGGAACGCCGGAGAGATCGGCAGCACGCTCGTTCCCACCTGAGGCGTAGAGCCAGCGGCCGAAGGCGGTGCGGCTCAGCACGATGCCGCAAATGATGGCGAGAACCGCAAGCACGATGACGCCGATCGGAATGCCTGCGAGGCGGTTGAAGCCGAGCCAGTCGAAGCCGGTATTGCCGAGTTCCGGACGGCCACCGAGATTGTTGTAGGTCAGGCCGTTTGTCATCAAGAGCGCGATACCGCGGGCGACGTAGAGCACGCCGAGCGAGGCGACGAAGGCCGGCACCTTGAGATAGGCGATCAGCACGCCGTTGACCGCACCGACCAGCGCGCCGAGCGCACATGTGATGACGACGACGGCCCAGACCGGCGGGTAGAGGATGACGCCGAAATAGGTGAGCGTGACGCCGTGCATCAGGAAACCGGCAATGCAACCCGCAAGCCCCAGTGTCGAGCCGACCGACAGATCGATGCCGCCATTGAGGATAACGAGCAGCATGCCGATCGCCAGAATGCCGAAGATCGCGACGTGCGACGCCATGATCAGGAAGTTGTTCAGCGTGAAGTAATAGGGCGACAGGAACGAGAAGACCGCGATGATGACGATCAGCGCGAAGAAGGCCCGGCCCTCCAGGATGAGACGCACGATATTGGTGTTGCGCTTCGGCCCGCTGGAAACTGATTTCTTTTCGGTGACGTTCGTGACTGACATAATCAGTGCTCCATAATCCAGGCTAGTGCGCGATCACGGCTTCGCCGGAGGCGGCCATGATCTTTTCCTTGGTGACATCCGAGCCGAACTCGGCCGATATCCTGCCGCGGTGCATGACGATGATGCGGTGTGCGATACTCAGGCATTCATTGACTTCGGACGTCGAATAGATGACCGCCAATCCCTGCTTGGCGCGCTCCGCGAGCAATTTGAAAACTTCCGCCTTGGCGCCGATGTCGATGCCGCGGCTTGGCTCATCAAGCAGGATGACCTTCGGCTGGGTTGCCAGCATCTTGCCGATGACGACCTTCTGCTGGTTGCCGCCGGAGAGCGAGCCGATCGAAGCCGCACCGCCATCGGTTTTCACATGCACCCGCCGGATCGCGTCATTGACGAGATCGCGCTCCCGATGGCCGGAGGTGAAAAGCCCTTTGGTGAAGGCGCGGATACTCGCAAGCGACAGATTGGAGCCGACCGTCATCGTCTGGACGAGGCCGTCGCGCTGGCGATCTTCGGGCACGAGCACGAGACCGCTGGCAATGCGCCTGGCGATGCTGAGCGCACTGACGTCCTGTCCTTCGAGCAGAACCTGTCCGCCACTTGCGCGCAGACGTCCGGCAATGCACTCGAGCAGTTCCGTGCGCCCCGCCCCCATCAGCCCGTAGATGCAGACGATTTCGCCGGCACGCACCTTGAGAGACAGACGATCGACTGCATTATAAGCAGCGCCGGAGGGACCGGGGACACTGAGGTTTTCGATGGAAAGCGAGACGTTTCCGAACGGGTGATCCTCCGGTGGGCTGCCAAGGTCGAAATTCTCGCCGACCATGTTGCGGACGATCCATTCGAGATCGATATCCTTGCGCTCGGCATAGGCCGTCATGTTTCCGTCGCGCAGAACGACGGCGTGATTGGTGATCTGCAGCGCCTCTTCCAGATGATGCGATATGTAGACGATCGACACGCCGCGGCTCGTCAGGTCGTGGATGACCTTGAAGAGCACTTCCACCTCCGTCGCGCTCAGCGCCGAGGTCGGCTCGTCCATGATCAGGATGCGCGAATTGACGGAGAGTGCCCGTGCAATCTCGACGATCTGCTGCTGGCCGAGGCGAAGATCCTCGACGCGCGTCAGCGGATCGATGTCTTCCTCGAGCTCTTCCATCAGCGCCCGGGTCTGACGCTCCTCTTCAGCGAAGTCGACGACACCGCCCTTGATGATCTCCCGGCCCATGAAAATATTGTCGCGGACACTCAGATTGGGGGCCAGGCTGAGCTCCTGGTGAATGATCGAGATCCCGCACTCGCGCGCATGGGTCGATGAGCTAAAGCTGATCGGTGAGCCGTCGAGAATGATCTCGCCGGAGCTTGGCTGCGCCACACCCGAAAGGATCTTCATCAAGGTCGACTTGCCGGCGCCGTTCTCTCCGAACAGCGTTGTGACCTGGCCGCGATGGATGTCGAAGTTCACTCCCTTGAGGGCGTGAACGCTGCCGTAGGATTTTGCGATATTGCGGGCGGCGAGGACGACCTCGCCTTTCGGCCCGTTGTTGCGTTGCGGCTGGCTCATTTGAGCTCAACCTTCACCGGCGTGACCAGCCAGTTCTTCGGGTTGATGAGCTTGAAGACGCCGACCACGGTCGCCTGCTTTCCGTCCAGGGCGTCAGCATCCAGGCCCGCAAAAACCGCCTTCTTCATCTCGTTATTGATGGCCGAGCCGGCATCCTGATACTGGATCTGGTTGGTAAACTGGCCGAATTCGATGGTGCCGGTTGCATCGCGGAGGTCCGTGCCGTTGACCGCAGGGCCGGTCTGGACACGGACCACCGTCTCGGGAGGCAACCCATCGATCTTCATTTCGTTGGTGTTCGACTTGCGGGCGCCGAAAACGCCGGTCAGCGTGACGGGAATGACCGGTCCGGTGCTCGTCGCAGTGCCGTATTTCTCGGCCGCCGCCTTCTTGTCGGCGGCAATGGCGGCCGCGAGATCGGCGGCTGCAATCGCCCGCTCCTCGACATTTGCCTTGATCTTCGGGAATTGCTCGGCGCCGAAGGTTTCCGGAGAGAATGCCTGCTGGCGCACATCGTTTTCGGAGCCGATCTTGACCACCGTCGTGTCGAAGGCGATCGCTGCAACGACGATGACCGCCAACGCCGCGCTGACAAGGAGCCCGCGATTGCCGCTGCTCGGCTTTGATGCTGCATGATCGGGCGAGGTACTCATGTCCGGACGGCCTTTGGCTTGGAATGGCAAGATGGAGAGGGCTAGCGAGATGATGATCGCAGGCGGCCTGGAGCATTGCGCCGCACCGGATCACAAACCGGCGGGCCACCCGCAAGAGCGCAACTCTGGACGAATATTCGCATTGGAAGCCTCCTCAACAAGACCGGCGGCTGTCTCCTCCAACCGCCTGGGCCTGCAAATTCTCCATCAGGAAGCGCACTTCCGTGATAGAAGTATGTTAGTTATGCCGTAAATCATGTTATATATTTTATCAGCTGTCAACGGCACTTTCGCGGCAACTCGACTGGAATGCACGACCTCACATCTTGTTCATCACGCTGCAGCGCAGCAAAAAGCGACGGAAAATGCAGACATTTTGACATTTGTCACTCAGCCGTAAAGTGGCGCCATCCATATGTTTTTAATGCAATATACGACAGATGAAACATTGCGTGCACTGCCGCTTTTGATGCCGCCCCCCGCTGGCGCGACGGCGCGCAAGCAAACTCCTTGCTCTTCTATTTTAGATGAAAAAAATTACATCGCTAGAAAAATCTTACTGGCATTGTGGTATCTTTATGTTATCTTTTCGAGCGAGCTCAGGGAGGTTTCAGCTGCGCGCCGTCTGGAATTTGTCAAAAGCGGCGCGCTTGCCGTTGCCCATGGACGAGCCGACGTTGGCAGCCGGATGCATCATCCCAGAGAGTTTAGGGATCGGGAGGACTTCAGATGAATTTGATGCGCGTATTGCCCGCCGCGGCGCTTGCGGTGGTGGCGAGATAGGCCTGCGATGACATCGACCCAGAAGATCATCATTGGCATAGATGCCGGCACCTCGGTCATCAAGGCCGTCGCCTTCGATCTGTCCGGCCGCCAGATCGCCACGGCCTCCGTTCGCAACCGATACGCCACCGGAGACGATGGGTCGGCAACGCAGTCGCTGGATCAGACCTGGCTCGATTGCGCCAGCGCGTTGCTTGGTCTCGGCGAAAAAGTCCCCGATCTTGCGTCACGCACCGCAGCCATCGCCGTCACCGGACAGGGCGACGGCACCTGGCTCGTCGGCCGCGCCAATAGGCCGGTTGCCGATGCCTGGCTATGGCTCGACGCGCGCGCCGCAACGACGGTTACGGCACTCGCCGGCGGAACGCAGAATCGTGCCCGCTTCGAGGCGACCGGCACCGGCCTCAACACTTGCCAGCAGGGTGCGCAACTCGCCCATATGGACCGCTTCACGCCGGATCTTCTCGATCGGGCGGAGACGGCACTGCACTGCAAGGACTGGCTCTATCTCAACCTAACAGGCGTGCGGGCAACCGATCCATCGGAGGCAAGTTTCACCTTTGGCAATTTCAGGACGCGCCAGTATGATGCCGTCGTCATCGACGCGCTCGGCCTTGACCACAGGCGCGGGCTCCTGCCCGAAATCATCGACGGCAGCGAGATCAGTCACCCGCTGACATCGGAGGCGGCGAAGGCCTGCGGGCTTCTTGCCGGAACGCCGGTCTGCCTCGGCTATGTCGACATGGTGATGACGGCGCTTGGTGCAGGTGTGCGCAGCGGCGCTCGCAACGCTGCCTGCTCGACGATCGGCTCCACCGGCGTGCATTTGCGCGCCAAGTCCGTTGCCGACGTTCAGCTCAATCGCGAGGGCACCGGCTATGTGATCGCCCTGCCTATCCCCGGCATCGTCACTCAGGTCCAGACCAATATGGGCGCCACGATCAACATCGACTGGATCCTTAATGTCGCCGCCTATCTGATGGCCGAGGCAGGCAAGCCTGCTTTGCATGCAGACCTCATTGCACGCATTGACGGCTGGTTTGCAGAAAGCCGACCGGGGTCGGTACTTTACCACCCCTACATTTCCGAGGCGGGCGAACGTGGGCCTTTCGTCAACGCCAATGCGCGCGCGGGCTTCACTGGGCTTTCGATGCGTCACGGCTTCCCTGACCTGCTGCGCAGCGTGGTCGAAGGGTTGGGTCTTGCCACCCGCGACTGCTACGCGGCGATGGGTGCGATGCCCGAAGAACTGCGGGTCACAGGCGGGGCAACACGCTCCGTCGCCCTTCGCCGTTCACTCTCGGCCGCCGTTAACGCACCGATCCGCCAGTCGCGCCGCGAGGAGACGGGGGCGGCCGGCGTGGCGATGATGGCCGCGGTGGCTGTCGGCGTCTATTCCAGCATGGACGATTGCATTGCCGACTGGGTGATGCCGCTGCTCGGCGATCCGGAGACACCGGATGCCAGCGAGGCCCACCGGTTCGACCGGCTCTTTTCTGCCTATACCGATGTGCGCCAGGCAATGGCGCCCGCCTGGGACAAGCTTGCCGCAGCCGCAACGACGTCGCCGGTGGGCGCGCAATTCTGATGCAGCAGGCATCGAAGGAGCATGACATGACCGAACCCGAACTCCTGGATCTCTTCGTCATCGGCGGAGGCATCAACGGCGCGGGGATAGCACGCGATGCTGCCGGCCGCGGCCTGAAGGTCGTGCTGTGCGAAAAGGACGATCTAGCCCAGGGAACCTCGTCGCGCTCGGGCAAGCTGGTGCATGGCGGCCTGCGTTACCTCGAATATTACGAATTCCGCCTGGTGCGTGAGGCGCTGATCGAGCGTGAAGTGCTGCTCAACGCCGCGCCGCATATCATCTGGCCGATGCGCTTCGTCCTGCCGCATAGCCCGGAGGATCGCCCAGCATGGCTCGTGCGGCTCGGCCTCTTCCTCTATGATCATCTCGGCGGCCGCAAGAAGCTGCCCGGGACCCGCACGCTCAACCTGCTCCGCGACCCGGAAGGCACGCCGATCCTCGATCAATACACACGCGGCTTTGAATATTCCGATTGCTGGGTCGACGACGCCCGCCTCGTGACCTTGAACGCGGTCAGCGCAGCGGAAAACGGCGCTCTGGTTCTCACCCGCTCGCCGGCCGTGTCGGCCCGTCGCGAGAATGGCGGTTGGACCGTGGTCACGAAAAGCAACGCCACGGGCGAGATGCGAACCTTCCGTGCCAAATGTCTGGTGAACTGCGCCGGCCCCTGGGTGATGGACATCATCAATCGCGTCGCCGGTTCGAACTCCGGCCGCAATGTCCGCCTCGTCAAGGGCAGCCACATCATCGTGCCGAAGTTCTGGGCAGGCGCCAATGCCTATCTGGTGCAGAACCACGACAAACGCGTCATTTTCATCAATCCCTACGAGGGCGACAAGGCGCTGATCGGGACGACCGACATCGCCTACGAAGGCCGGGCCGAGGATGTCGCCGCCGACGAGACGGAGATCGAGTATCTGCTCAAGGCGGTCAATCGCTACTTCAAGGAAAAGCTGCGTCGCCACGACGTGCTGCACAGCTTCTCCGGCGTGCGCCCGCTGTTTGACGATGGCAAGGGCAACCCGTCCGCCGTTACCCGCGACTATGTCTTCGATCTCGACGAGACAGGCGGCGCTCCGCTGCTCAACGTCTTCGGCGGCAAGATCACCACATTCCGCGAGCTTGCCGAACGCGGCATGCAGCGTCTCAAGCATATTTTCCCGAATATGGGAGGCGACTGGACTGAGAAAGCGCCGCTGCCGGGCGGCGAGATTCCGAATGCCGATTACGAGAGCTTCGCCAACAGCCTGCGCGATATTTATCCCTGGATGCCGCGCAAGCTCGTGCATCACTACGGCCGTCTCTATGGCGCCCGCGCCAGGAATGTGGTTGCCGGTGCGACGGGCATAGAAGGGCTCGGACGGCATTTCGGCGGACAGCTCTATGAGGCCGAGGCCCGCTATCTCGTCGCCACGGAATGGGCCGAAACGGCGGACGACATCCTCTATCGCCGCACCAAACACTACCTCCATCTGAACGAAGCGGAGCGCGCGGCCTTTGGCGAGTGGTTTGCTTCAACCCGCCTTGCCGCCGCCTGAAGGATGCCGCCATGCCGCTGACCCTTTCGCTCAATACCAATCCGCTGGTGAACCGCTTCGCCGACCCAGACGATCTGATCGATACGGTTGCGCATGACCTGCGGATCCGCGACCTTCAACTGACCCACGAGTTCATCAATCCGAGCTGGCAGGCGCCCGTGATCAGCCGCCTGACGCGCACGATGAGCGCTGCACTGAATCGCACCGGCGTGCGGGTCACCTCGGGCATGACGGGCCCCTATGGGCGCCTCAACCATTTCGGACATCCGGATGCCGATGTGCGCCGCTACTACGTCGACTGGTTCAAGACCTTTGCCGACATCACCGCCGATCTCGGCGGCCATTCGGTCGGCACGCAATTTGCGATCTTCACCTATAAGGACTTCGACGATCCGGCCAGACGCGAGGAACTGATCAAGATCGCCATCGATTGTTGGGCCGATGTCGCCGATCATGCGCGCGCCGCAGGCCTCTCCTACTTGTTCTGGGAGCCGATGAGCATCGGCCGCGAGTTCGGCGAGACGATCGGCGCTTGCCTGTCGCTGCAGGAGCGTCTAACAGGCGCCGGGATGGCTATCCCGATGTGGATGATGGCGGATATCGATCATGGCGACATCACCTCCGCCAATCCCGACGACTACGACCCCTATGCCTGGGCACGCGCCGTCCCGCCGGTATCTCCGATCATCCACATTAAACAGAGCTTGATGGACAAGGGCGGGCACCGGCCCTTTATCGCCGAATTCAACGCCAAGGGCCGCATACAGCCGGCAGCTCTGCTCCAGGCGCTGGCCGAAGGTGGGGCGAAGGACAATGAAATCTGCCTGGAACTTTCCTTCAAGGAACGCGAGCCGAACGATCGCCAGGTCATCCCGCAGATTGCCGAAAGCGTCGCCTTCTGGGCGCCGCATATCGACACCGGCGTCGCTGACTTGAACATCTGAGGCGGAGATCTTTAAAAGGCAGCACTGCGATACGGCGGAATCGCCGCATGACCTTCGAAAAGGAGCCGTGATGACGGACGCCGATGATACGCTTGCCGTGCGTGCTGCCTGGCTTCACTATGCCGGTGGTCTGACGCAGTCCGATGTTGCTCGCCGCCTCGGCGTGCCGTCGGTAAAGGCCCATCGCCTCATCGCCAGAGCGGTCGCCGATGGCGTCGTCAAAGTCACCATCGACGGGGATATCGTCGAGTGTGTCGAGCTGGAGATGCGGCTATCGGAACGGTTCGGGCTTCAATATTGCGAGGTCGCACCCGATCTCGGCGAGGAAGGCTTGCCACTGCGCGCACTCGGCCATGCCGGCGCCGGCTATCTCAAGCGCGAGATCGAGCGCGGCGACAATACGGTCATCGGCCTTGGTCATGGCCGCACGCTTTCCGCCGCCGTCCAATATATGCCGAGGGTGAGCGCGAAGAACCTGCGTTTCGTCTCATTGCTTGGCGGGCTGACACGAAATTACGGCGCCAATCCCTATGACGTGATGCATCGCATCGCCGAAAAGACCGGCGCCCATGCCTATGTCATGCCGGTTCCCTTTTTCGCCAATACCGGCGAGGACCGCGAAGTGCTGAAGGCGCAGCGGGCCGTCAAGGAGGTCTTCGACCTTGCCAATAATGCCGACCTGAAGCTCGTCGGCCTGGGCACTGTCGATGCCGAGGCGCAGCTGGTTTTGTCCGGGATGGTCGAACCCGGTGAAATCGACGACATTGCCACTGCCGGCGGCGTCGGCGAAATCCTCGGACATTTTTTCGACGCCGACGGCCATATCCTCGACACCGCGCTGACGGCGCGCACGCTCTCTGCGTCTTTCCCCAAAACCAAGAAAGAGCGGCTCGTGGCGCTGGCGGGCGGACAGTCGAAAGTGTCGGCCATCCGGGCAATTCTGAATAGCCGCCGCCTTTTCGGGCTGATCACCGACGAGCGAACCGCGCAGGCGCTGATGAAGTAGCTACGGAAACACAACAATATTTTGATCGCAAAATCACAGAATAAATGTTGATTATCACGAAAACTACGTTATCTTAACATTAAGCGAGGGTGGAGACCGGGATGAGGCGGGAAGAGCGGCAGCAGTTGATCGTCAACCTGCTCGTCGAAAACAAGACCGTCGATCTCGACGACCTTGCCGATCGCTTCACTGTGTCAAAGATGACGATCCATCGCGATCTCGACGATCTCGAGCAGGCCGGCGTCCTGCGCAAGGTTCGCGGCGGCGCGACCATTGACGCCGGAACGCAGTTCGAAAGCGACTTCCGCATTCGCGAACGCCAGGGCAACGAAGCCAAGCTGGCTATGGCTCAGACCGCGCTGGAACTGGTCGAACCGGGGATGACGGTGATGGTAAATGACGGCTCGATGGCGGCCGTGCTCGGCGAAATGCTGCTGCAGAAGCGGCCGCTGACCTTGATCACCAACAACGCGGCGATCATGGAGCGGTTGAAAGGCGAAGCCGGCATCGCGCTGATCGCGCTTGGCGGTATCTATTCGGCGAAATTCAACGCCTATCTCGGCGTCGTCACCGAGGAGGCACTGTCGCGGCTGAGGGCCGACATCGCCTTCATTTCAACGCCCGCCGTCAGCGGCGCGCGCGCCTATCACATGGACGATAACGTCGTGCGCGCCAAACGGGCGATGATCGCGTCGTCGACCAGGACCTGCCTTCTGGTCAACCATCAGCGCATCGGCCACACCGCCCTGCATGTCATGGCGGATCTGGCCGACTTCGACGCGATTATCACCGACAGCGCACCAGATGCTGCTGTCCTGGAAGAATTCGAGCAGGCGGGCATTACGCTCACCATCGCATCAACGCAGGATCCGACATGACCGAAAAGCCGCGCTTCTGGATTGGCACCAGCTGGAAGATGAACAAGACGCTTGCTGAAGCCGAACACTTCGCCCGCGGTCTCGAAGCTGCCGACGCCGCGCGCGACCCGCGTATCCAGCGCTTCGTCATTCCGTCTTTCACTGCCGTGCGCGAGGTCAAGGCGATGCTTGCCAAAACCTCGGTGAAGGTCGGCGCCCAGAACATGCATTGGGCCGACCAGGGTGCCTGGACCGGCGAAGTCTCGCCGGTAATGCTGAAGGACTGCAATCTCGATCTCGTCGAGCTCGGTCATTCGGAACGGCGCGAACATTTTGGTGAGACCGACGAGACTGTGGGTCTGAAGACTGAAGCGGCCGTTCGCCACGGTCTCGTTCCGCTGATCTGCATTGGCGAGACGCTTTCCGACCGCGAAAGCGGAAAGGCTGCCGACATCCTCGCGACCCAGGTGCGCGGCGCGCTTTCGAAACTTTCGGGCGCGCAGAAAAGCGCCGAAATCCTGCTCGCCTACGAGCCGGTCTGGGCGATCGGCGAGAAAGGCATTCCGGCGACTGCGGATTATGCCGATGCCCGCCAGTCTGAAATCATCGCCGTTGCCGAAACGGTGCTGGGCCGGAAGATCCCCTGCCTTTATGGTGGGTCGGTCAACCCGCAGAACTGCGAAGAACTGATTTCGAGCCCGCATATCGACGGGCTCTTCATCGGCCGTTCGGCCTGGAATGTCGAAGGTTACCTCGACATCCTGGCCAAATGCGCCGCCAAACTCTGAGGAGAAAGACAATGAAACTTGCCATTGCAGGAGACAGCGCCGGCGAAGGCCTCGCCAAGATTCTGGCTGACCATCTGAAAGAGCGCTTCGACGTCTACGAAGTCTCGCGCACGAGCGCCGGTGCAGATCCTTTCTACGCCAACCTCTCGGACCGCGTTGCCTCAGGCGTCATCGACGGCACCTACGACAAGGCGATCCTCGTTTGCGGCACCGGCATCGGCGTCTGCATCTCGGCCAACAAGGTTCCGGGCATCCGCGCCGCCCTGACGCACGACACCTATTCTGCCGAGCGTGCCGCGCTTTCCAACAATGCGCAGATCATCACCATGGGAGCCCGGGTCATCGGCACGGAGCTTGCAAAGTCGATCGCTGACGCGTTTCTTGCCCAGACCTTCGACGAGAACGGCCGCTCTGCCGGCAACGTCAAGGCCATGGATGATCTCGACGCGAAATACAGCGCCCGCTGAAGAATGACGATGCCGGGCAGGAGTGTGTTCGATGTCACTGAGGCCGCACCCGACGACTGCTCGACCCGATCCAGATCCGGCAGCGAATTCGGGACGCGGAATACGGGAGGCATCTCCGCGTTAAGTCGTTGAATTGAGATTCGTTTCGACTCGGAACAATCCGCCGTGTGATTCGGTTGAGTCGCGTTGTTGCCATCGAAGCGAAGAAGAAGCAGATGAAAAAGCCGAGCAGGACAAAGTCCAAGGCTGGGGAAAAGCAAGGGCCGGCACCGGGCAATGTCATCAGAATCATGAGTGCTCGGCGCAAGCCGGTCGAAGTGGAAAACCGCTCGGGGAGGCGTCAGACTTGATCATGAAGCGCACGCGCCGCCCACTGCCCTTGCTCGACGAGTCTCACTCAACGCTGCATTCTCGTCCGATCCGCAAACGCGATCCTGACCAGCCCAGCCTGCCCTTCGATCCAATGCCATCGCGCGTCGAGCCCTGCCTCGCGCTGCTGAAGCCGACTGTGCCCATTGGGCCGGATTGGCTCTATGAGGTGAAGCTGGATGGCTATCGATTGGCAATCCACGTTGAGCCGAAGGGCGTGCGGGTCATCACCCGTGGCGGCCATGACTGGACCCATCGCTTCCCCACCATCGCCGCGGCAGCGAAAGAGCTTGGCGTAACGACCGCCATTCTCGACGGCGAGGCCGTTGTACTCGATGATAACGGCCGATCGGATTTTGGTGCCCTGCAGCGTTCGCTCGGCGGGCGGGGAGGCAAGCGAGTATCGACCGAGTCGATCCTCGTCGCCTTCGACCTTCTCTATCTCGATGGACACGATCTGACCGGCACCGAGCTTGACGTACGCCGACACCTGCTCGAAGACCTGATACCGGGCGGCGACGATCAGACGATCCGCCTCTCCGAGCAGATAGAGCTGCCGGCCGAAGAACTCCTCGAGCACGCATGCCATCATCATCTGGAAGGTATCATCGCCAAGCATCGCGACCGGCCCTACGGCAGTGGCCGCACGGGCGACTGGCTGAAGATCAAATGCGTCCAGAGCGAGAGCTTCATGATCGTCGGTTATGAGCAGTCCGCATCCGCCCGCGGCGGCATCGGCAGGCTACTGCTGGCCGGCAGACGAGGGCTCGACTGGATTTACGTTGGCTCCGTCGGAACTGGTTTCGGTGCCAGGGATGCTGAATACCTGAAAAAGACGCTGGACCGGTTAAAGACCAACCGGCCGGTCGTTCCGCTGAATGGCAAGCGCCTCGTCCTCGTCCAGCCGACGCTGATCGCTGAGATCGAGTTTCGCGGCTGGACGGATGACGGCAATCTCCGCCATGCTTCGTACAAGGGGCTGCGCGAGGTCCAGGATAATGCCGCAGTCTTCGATATGACCTAACCGCTCGCACTTTTCGGCATCATGCTCTAGATTTGAGCGCTTGCAGCAGGTCAAAACGTCGATCAGAGGCTCTTCAGAAGAAGCCTAAAACTGTGCCGTCCATTGGAATATATCGACGCTCACATAAACACCGGAGCGGACGAAGGGATCTCCTGCGCTCATGAGTTGCTGTATCGCAAAAAAGCTGATTGATGGTCAGATTCTCGGCAGGTCTGGCATCCAGAACCTGCCGGAAAGGCTCTAGCAGACCGGCCGTCGAGCAGGTCGGCTAAATCGTCCTGATAAAACAAGCTAAATAGTCGACGAAGCAGCCGAGATCCCGTATGCCGCTCATATGTCGATCCGACAGGCAATAGAAAGTCATACCGATGGCAAACTCGCCCCGCAGACCTGTCAATCCAATGGATGCTGCCGAAGCGTTGTTCAAACCCGCGAAGAAGAAGCCCGAACAAGCTGTTGAGCGGCCAGCGCTGCCGAATATCAAGGAGCTCGTTTCGCTCAAGATCGACAGTGATGTGCTTGCCCTTTTCCAGGAAGATGGCCCCGGTTGGCAGGATCGGATCAACGATACATTGCGCGCCGCGATGAAGAACAGGCTCTGACCCTGTTGCGCCATCTTGTCCGCCACGGGTGGTCGCTGTGATGCCGAATGCGCTGCACCGGCTTCTCCGCAGTGGTGTTGTCCATGTTCTCTTCGCCTTTTTGGCAATGGGCAGCTGGGCGGTTTTCGCCAATCTCGCGCACGCCATGCCATTGCCGCTCTATGCCGGCCTTGTGCAGGGGACGATATCCGCCTGCCTGACGCTGTTCCTGAAATCTGTGATCGATTGGCTTTCGAAGCGCTTCGTCGGATCTGCGCGATTTTGGGCGCCGCCTCTCATTGCTTGTCTCGGCTCCGCCAGCATTCTCGTGGCAATCCATGCGGCGACCGGTACACCGGAAATACTCAAGACCATCGCACTTCCGCTGCTCGTATCGACGAGCTACGCGGCGATTTACAACTATTCGATCTCGCCAAGACGAGGTTTCGATACATAATGGGCAGGCAACTGATCCCATTGGCGGACACGCCTCCTGCGATAACAAGCAGTCGCATGCTGCAGGAAGCAAGGCGTGTCCGCGGTACATGTCACTCCTTCACTGCCCCGGTCATCGATGAGACGTAGTAGTCCACGAAGAACGAGTAGAGGATGACCACCGGGAGCGAGCCGAACAATGCGCCCGCCATCAGTGCCCCCCATTCGAAGACGTCGCCGCGCACCAGTTCGGTCAGCACGCCGACCGGGATGGTTTTGTTTTCCGACGACTGGATGAAGGTTAGCGCATAGATGAATTCGTTCCAGGACAGCGTGAAGGCGAAGATGCCAGCCGAAATCAGTCCGGGTACGGCGAGCGGCAGGATGATCTTGGTGAGAATCTGCCATCTATTGGCGCCGTCCACCAGCGCGCTTTCCTCCAGCTCGAATGGGATCGAGCGGAAATAGCCCATCAGCAGCCAGGTGCAGAAGGGAATGAGGAAGGTCGGATAGGTGAAGATCAGCGCCAGCCGCGAGTCATAGATCCCGAGCTTGAAGACGATGAAGGCAAGCGGGATGAAGAGGATCGACGGCGGCACGAGATAGGCGAGGAAGATGACGAGGCCAACCGAACGCGAGCCTGTAAAGCGGACGCGCTCGATCGCATAGGCGCCGAAGACTGAGGCCACCAGCGAGAGGAAGGTGGAGCAGACCGCGACCAGCATCGTGTTCCACAGCCAGCCCGGATAGGATGTCTCAAAGAACAGGTATTTGACGTGATCGAGCGTCGCGCCTACCACCCAGAAGGGGCTGTAGTTGCTGTAGTCGGTCAGCTGGTCGTTCGGCTTCACCGCGGTGATCGCCATCCAGTAGAACGGGAAGAGCAGCACGACGACGAAGACGGCCATCGGCAGGTAGAGCATCACGATCCGCCGCGGCAGGCGGTTCAGATAGCTCATACCTTCGGCATTGTCGGTCACGACCTGATCGGCGGCGTTTGAATTTATCGACATCGTCACTCTCCCCTAATCCTGGCCGCCCTGTTGCCATTTGCGCCGTTGCAAGCCGAAGAAGCTAAACATGATGGCGCCGAGCAGGAAGGGCACCATGGCGACTGCGATGGCCGCACCTTCACCGAGCTGACCGCCCGGAATGCCGCGCTGGAACGATAGCGTCGCCATCAGATGCGTCGCGTTGACCGGTCCACCCTTGGTCAGCACGTAGATGAGCTGGAAATCCGTAAAGGTGAAGAGAACCGAGAAGGTCATCACAACGGCAATGATCGGCGTCAACATCGGCAGCGTCACATAGCGGAACCGTTGCCAGCTCGTGGCGCCGTCGAGAGAGGCGGCCTCCTGCAGCGACGCCGGAATCGTCTGCAGCCCCGCAAGCAGCGAGATCGCCACGAAGGGAATGCCGCGCCAGACATTGGCGACGATGACGGATATGCGCGCATTTATGGGGTCGCCGAGAAAATTGATCGGTCCGCTGATCAACCCCAGCTGCATCAGCGACCAGGAGATGATCGAAAACTGGGAATCGTAGATCCACCAGAAGGCCAGCGCCGAAAGCACCGTCGGCACGACCCAGGGAAGCAGCACGATCGCCCGGAAGAAGGACTTGAACGGTAGGTGCTGATTGAGCAGCATTGCCAGCCAGAGGCCGAGCGCGAATTTCAGCACCGAGGCAACGGAGGTATAGAGAATGGTGTTGAAGACCGACAGCCAGAAGACGCTGTCGTCCATCAGGAACTGGTAGTTCTCCAGGCCGATGAAGACGCCGTCGCGGCCGATCCTCGTATCGGTGAAGCCGAGCCAGACACCGAGCCCCAGCGGATAGGTCAGAAAGCAGACGAGGAACACTGCCGCTGGCAGCATGAACAGGAAGCCGAGCACATTGTTGTTCTGCAGGAGCGAGGAGATCGGCCCGCGTCTATCCTCCGGATTCACCATCGACATTGCTTATCTCCCAGATTGCACTTGAACTCCCAGAGGACGTTGCGGCATGCCGAAGCCGGCATGCCGCTTGCTTTGAAGCGCGGCTCAGACGCGGTAGTAGCGGTTGGCCCGCCGTTCAGCTTCCTTCATCGCATCCTCGGGCGACATCTGGCCGGTGACGGCGGCGGCATACATGTCGACCAGAACGTAATCGGCCATGGTCGCTGCCGAGGCATAACCGAGTGGGCCGGCATAGCCGTTCGGACGCAGCTTTTCCGAGGCACGTGCATAAGGCGCGTGGATCGGATCGGATGTCCAGATCGGGTTCTTGGCGAAAGCCTTGAGCGGCTGGCAGCAATAGGCGCTTGAGCCCTGGATCCAGGCATTCATCTGGTCGGCTTCCATCATGAACTTGATGTAGGCCTTCGCCGCTTCCGGATATTTCGTATGCTTGAAGAGAAGCAGCGAGCTAGTCTGGAAAAGCTCGACGCTCTGGCCAACCGGGCCGATCGGGAAATTCGTCGTGCGGATGTCCTTGGCGATCTCGGCGAGCTTCGGGTCGTTCTTGGCCGTGTAATAGACCGAGACGCCGTTGGCGATCAGCGACACCTGACCGGCGAGGAAGGCGCGGTTGTTGTTGACGTCCTGCCAGCTTTCCGTGCCCGGAATGAAGGTCGCATAGAGTTCCTTGGCATAGTTGATCGACGCCAGCGTTTCCGGGCTGTTGATCGTCACCTTGCCGCCTTCGTCGACCATCTTGCCGCCATGGCTCCAAAGCAGCCAGTGGGCGTAGTTGTTGCCGTCGCCGACGGCCTTGCCGTGCGGGAAGCCGGCCGGCGTGCCCTTGGCTTTCATCGCCTTGCAAAGCTCGAGGAAGCCTGCCGTGTCCTTCGGGAACTCGCTGAAGCCAGCTGCTTTCACGTGAGTGTCGCGATAGACCACCGCATTGCCGATTGCCGCCAGCGGCATGGCGATGAAGGTATCGCCGCGCGCGGCATAGCCCTTCACACCGTCGTACCAGCCGCCATATTTGTTGCCGAGATAGTTGGCGAGTTCGGTCAGGTCGACCAGCTTGTCGGGATACTGGTGAGCGTCGTCGAACCAGCACATGATGAGGTCCGGGCCGGAGCCGACATTGGCCGCGACGGCAGCCTTCGGGCGAATATCTTCCCAGCTTTCCTTGTCGATGCGCACCTCGACGCCGGTCGCTTCGGTGAATTTCTTGGTGTTGGCAAGCCATGCCTCCTCGTCGCCCTTGACGAAAGGTGTCCAGCGCAGCAGCCGCAGGCTGGCGCCGCTTTCCGGCGTGTAGGTCGGTTCAGCCTGCGCGAAGGTCGGCCGAATGCCGAGGCCGGCGGCGCCGGCGACGGCAGCCGAGGCGGCAAGAAAGTCACGTCTTCTGATCCTCATGAGATTCCTCCTCATTAAAAAGCGGGTGCGAACTCCCCGTCGTTCACTTCCCGCTTGGTGAACGACGGTCCTTGCATCCCTGAGAGGGGATGCGTGCCTGTCTGCGGGTGACGAGAGGGCTCCTCCGCCCCGCGCCGCCGCCGGCCGGCCTCAGTCTGTCAATCTCCGCCCGGTTTCGGTGTCGAAGAGATGAACATGCGCGGCGTCGATAGAAACGCGCAGGGTTTCGCCCGGCCGCGCGCTGACGCGTTCGCGGAAGACGCAGCTGAGGTCGCTGCCGCCGAGCCTGAGGATAAGATGCGTCTCGTAGCCGGTCGGCTCGATCACCACGATTTCGCCGGGCAACCCGTTGGCATCGAGTAAAATGTATTCCGGGCGCAGCCCGTAGACGAGGTCGCGGCCGATGGCGTCGGCTGGCGGATTGGCGACCGGGAGCGCAGTGCCGTCGGATGCCCTGAAACTTGTCGGGTTTTCGGGATCGAGCCTGCCCTTGATCATGTTCATCGCCGGCGAGCCGATAAACCCGCCAACGAAGAGATTGGCCGGCTTGTCGTAGAGCTCGAGCGGTGTGCCGATCTGCTCGACGACGCCGTCATGCATGACGACGATCTTGTCGGCCATGGTCATGGCCTCGATCTGGTCGTGGGTGACATAGACCGTCGTCGTTTTCAGCCGCTGGTGCAGTTCCTTGATTTCGGCGCGCATGGCGACGCGCAGCTTCGCATCGAGGTTGGATAGCGGTTCGTCGAACAGAAAGACTTCCGGATCGCGGACGATCGCCCGCCCCATGGCGACACGCTGGCGCTGACCGCCGGAAAGCTGGCGCGGATAACGGTCGAGCAATTTGTCGAGACCGAGGATGCCGGCGGCATATTTCACCCGCTTCTCGGCTTCCGCCTTCGGTGCCTTGTTCAGCATCAGCGAGAAACCCATGTTCTCCTGTACCGTCATATGCGGATAGAGCGCATAGTTCTGGAACACCATGGCGATGTCACGGTCCTTGGGCGGCAGCGTGTTGACCACGCGCCCGCCGATCTTGATCTCGCCGCCGGAAATATTCTCAAGTCCCGCCAGCATCCGCAGAAGAGTGGATTTTCCACAACCCGACGGGCCGACCAGGATCACGAACTCCCCGTCGGCAATGTCGATATCCACGCCTTTGATGACCGGAAATGTCCCGAATGATTTCCGCACATCCGCGAATTGAACGCCTGCCATACCCACTCCTCCCAGAAATCGAGCGCTACATGCTATGTATTCGTATTTTCGTATCTCTTGCCGGCGGCCTTATGTTCTCAAGTCCTTCTGCCAGGGCAATCCCGCATATGCGGGTGTGCCCTGGCGGCACTCTCCTCCTATGGGGCGGCTCAACCTCATTTGGACGCACCCGGAGCGTCTTCGGCGAGGTAGACCTCGATCAGCTCGTCCACCGTGGTTTCGGCGACGAAACCCAGTTGCGTCGCCCGTTCGGGCGTAAAGGACTTCGGCCATCCGGCGACGATCCCTTCAATGACCTCGTCGCGGCGCCGATCGATCAACTCCGCCGCCTCGGGACCGGCAGCACGGCGTAAGGCGGCAATCTGGTCGGCAACGGTGGCGGCGACGCCCGGCATGGTGAGCGTGCGCCGGACACCCAGCGCCGCGGTGTCGAGCGTCGCCGCATGGATCAGGAACTTGATGGCGGAACGCGGGCTTGCCAGCCAGTGCTTGACCGTTTCCTCGACCGGAAGAACAGCCCGCTGGCCTGCAAGCGGTTCACGCAGGATTCCGGAAAAGAAGCCCGATGCGGCGGCATTCGGCGCACCCGGCCGGATCACGATGGTCGGCAACCGGATTCCGACGCCGTCGATAAAGCCGCGCCGCGAATAGTCAGCAAGCAGAAGCTCGGAAATCGCCTTCTGGACTCCGTAGCTGGTCAGAGGTGCGAGCACGTAATCATCGGGAATGGGATCGGGAAACGGCGAGCCATAGACCGCGATCGACGAGGAGAATACGAACCGGGGAACATAGGCTTGGCGGCTTCCTTCCCGGCGGATCGCTTCCAACAGCAATCGCGTGCCGTCGAGATTAACCTTGTAGCCGAGGTCGAAATTGCGCTCGGCTTCGCCGGAAACGATCGCGGCGAGATGGAAGATCACATCGGCCCGGCGAGCCGCCAGGGCTTCCGCTGCGCCGCTTTCGGAAATATCGGCAGCCAGCGCTTCCACCGGCGCAACGACACCGGCGGGTATCGGCGGAGGCGCGATATCCACGAGCGTCATGCGGGTGATTGTATCGCCGCCGAGTGACCCGCTGCGCCCCAGCGTGGCTGCGAGCTTCCGGCCGATCATTCCTCCCGCCCCGATAATGAGAGTATGCATCGTGTTTCGCCTCCTTGCGAACTACGAGAAGAGTAACTTGGTCGTCGTATAAATACGGGTTTCGTGGATTGCGAAGGCCGTGCATGCGGCATCCGGGTCCCGCGTCTCCAAACCAGCGAGGATCAACCGGTGATCGGCGATGCTCGTGGTGATCGTTCCGGGCTGCGATACGACGCGCCTTCGGTGGCTCAGAAGATAGGAATAGAGGTCGGCGGCCATATCAGCCAGCACCGCGTTGCCGCTGGAACGGTAGATAACGGTGTGAAATTCCCGGTCACATATCAAAAAACGCACAGGATCGTCACAGGCGGCCTCCTGCGCTGCGATCGACTTGCGGAGATACTCAAAAGTTGCAGGCTCCATCTTGAGCGCGGCAGCCCTGACGACCTGTGCTTCGATAAGAAGCCGAGCCTCATGAACATTGTCGAGACTGTAGGCCGCGATGTCGCGATAGCGCGCAGCCTGGACGGCCAATTCGCCGACGTCCTCCGATGCCACCACCGTGCGCGTTCCGTGCACAACCGAGAGAATCCCATGGGTGGAAAGGATAAGGATCGCCCCACGGACGGTCTCGCGGCTGACCGAGAGTGCGGAGGCGAGTTCACGTTCGCTTGGCAACGGATCGCCTACCTTGAGAATGCCGGTGGCAATGAAGGTCGCAATCTTCTGGACAACGAAGTCTTTCATCGACTTCTTCGGCGCTCCACCGAGCGCCGCAACGTCTTCGAGCATCGCTCGAACGTCCATTGCTTTTCCCCTCCCCGCTCAGGTCTACTGGTCCGGTAAGTGGACCAGTAGACCTGAGCGAAAGAGGATTGTCAACGCATGATGGCTGCGATTTACCCACCGATATTTGGAGCAGTTTTGTGAATGGCAATATCAGCGCGCCGAGAAAATTCACGCCGAGAAAGCCGGCTGATCACAGTGCCGGACGGTCCATAGTCCGATAGCGCTCAAGCCACTTTGGAGACTTTGCCGAGCCGCTTGATCGCCTGCTCCAGCGGACGCTTGCCATCGCCGTAATCCTCCCAGGCAGAGGACTTCGACAGCAGCGTCGGGACGGTGCGAATGGTGAAGCGCTTCGGGTCAAGATCAGATTTGACCTGGGTCCAGGTCAGCGGCATCGAGACGGTGGCACCCGGCCGGGCGCGCGGCGACAAAGGTGCAACCGCCGTCGCCATCCGATCGTTGCGCAGATAGTCCAGGAAGATCCGGCCATCCCTCAGGCTCTTCGTCATCTTGATCAGATAGAGTTCGGGATTGTCGCGTGCCATCTGCTGGCAGACGTCGTGGGCAAATCCCTTCGCTTCGGCCCACGAAAGCGGCTTGCGTTTGTTGATCGCAAGCGGAGTGACGACGTGCAGACCCTTGCCCCCAGTGGTCTTGCAAAAGCTGATCATTCCCAGCGCGTCGAGACGGTCCCGCATTTCGCGGGCCGCCGAAACGACCGCGGAGAAGGGCACATCCGGACCTGGATCAAGGTCGAAGACGAGCCGGCCGGGCACCTCAGGCTGACGCGGTTCGCAATTCCAGGGATGCAGCTCGACGGCGCCGATCTGCGCGACGGCAGCAAGGCCTTCGATACGGTCGATCTGCAGGTATGGTTTTTTGTCGCCGAAAACCTTGACCAATTCGACAAGATTCGAGGTGCCGGGCATCGCATGACGCTGAAAAAACTGCTCGCCGCCGATCCCGTCGGGTGTACGGATGATCGAACACGGACGTCCCTTGATGTGCTCGATCAGCCACGAACCGACGGCTTCGTAGTAGCAGGCCAGGTCCTCCTTGGTAACGGTTTTGCCGTCATTGGCATCCGGCCACAGCGGCTTGTCCGGGTTGGAGATCAGCACCCCCATGACCTCGGCCTTGGCGCCTTTTTTGCGGACGGGTCTGGTTTTCGCCTCCACCGTCGGCTGTGGCACGTCAGTTTGCGCGGGCTTTGCCGGCCGTTCGGCCTTGACCTCTTTGGCCGGCTTGTCTTCCCGCAGTCCCTTGAAGGCCGCCTGCCGGACAATGCCGTCTGCGGTCCAGCCTGCGAATTCGATTTCCGCCACTAGCTCGGGTTTTAGCCAGATGACCTCGGCCTCCTTCTTCGGCGCGCCGATGCCGGTGAACGGCGATTTCGCCGTCTCGAGCGCTTTCAACTTCGGAAGCAGCGTTTCCACTTTCTTCGCGCCATATCCCGTGCCGACGCGGCCGACATAGACGAAGTGGTCGCCGTGGTAGACGCCGACCAGCAGGGATCGGAATTTCCCGTTGGTCTGGGCATAGGCGCCGATCACCACCTCGTGGCCGGAGCGGCATTTCGACTTCGCCCAGCTTTCGGTGCGGCCGGATTGATAGGGTGCATCCGCCTCTTTCGAGACGATGCCTTCCAGTGAAAGCTTGCAGGCAGACTGGAGAACTGCATCACCGCCGGTGTCGAAATGCTCGACGAAACGGACGCGCGGATCATCGCCGGCGTCGGACAGAAGGCTTTGAAGCCGCGCCTTGCGCTCGACGAGCGGCAGCGATCGCACATCCTCGCCACCTTCATAGAGAAGATCGAAGGCGAAATAGACGAGCTCGCCGGTCTTGCCTTCCGAAAGGGCCGCCTGCAGAGCCGCGAAATCAGGAGCGCCATGATCGTCGAGGGCGCAGATCTCGCCGTCGATGATCGCATCGGGCAGTGTCGATGCCGCCTCGGCGATCTCCGGATATTTTGCCGTCCAGTCGAGCCCTTTCCTGGTCTTCAGCGTCGCCTCGCCATCCAGCACTCGCATCTGGATCCGGTAACCGTCGAATTTGATCTCGTGAAGCCAGCCAGTGCCTGCCGGAGGGCGTTCCAGTGTCCGGCAGAGCTGCGGCGCAATGAAATCCGGCAGATCGACCTTTGTGGCCGGTTTCGATTTCCGACCGCCTCCGGTGTCGTCTTTTCGCTCTTCGGCAGCCAGTCCGTGATTGCTGTCCCAAACGGCATCAGCCTGAACGTCGCCACCCTCGATCATGAAAGGCCTGGGCTTTCGTCCCTTGCCGCCGGCAATCATCTCCATGGTTCGGCCGGAGGCGACAGAGGTGTCGTTCTCCTCGAGGACCGCTTCGCCTTTGTTTTCGACGGAGAACTCATCATGGTGTTTGATGAGCAGCCAATTTGTCCGGTTGCCGCCGTTGCGATCATTGCGCATGCGCACCAGCACGAAGCTGCCGTGCAGGCGTTTGCCTTCCAAGGTGAACTTGAAGTCACCCTTGGCGAGGGCCTGCTCGGGGCTCTTCTTTCCTTCCGGTTCCCAATAGCCCCGGTCCCAGAGCATGACCGTCCCACCGCCATACTGGCCCTTCGGAATGGTGCCTTCGAAGTCGCCATAGTCGAGCGGATGATCCTCGACCTCAACTGCCAGCCGCTTGTCGTGCGGGTCGAGAGACGGGCCTTTGGTGACCGCCCAGGATTTGAAGACGCCATCCAGCTCGAGCCGCAGGTCGTAGTGCAGCCGGGTGGCATCATGTTTCTGGATGACGAAGCGACGGCGATTGCTGCGCGAGAGGCGTTTTTCACCGCTCGGCTCATCCGTTTTTTTAAAGTCGCGCTTCGACCGATAGGTCGATAGTTTGTCACTGGCCATGGTCGTTCCCGAAAGCAACCCCGACAGCGAAATGCCGCCTGGCGGCTGGAAGTTCCATCAGGGTGCTCCTCCAGCCGTCAGCGGATGAAACGGCTGGGATAGGCGAGAAAAAATTTCTCGGCCTCGCCGCATCGTTCTCTTGCTTGAAACGTTAATTGCCACCACCGGGATGCAAACATGCGCGCTGATCAATGGCTATCTCTTCTCATCATCGCGCTGATGATGGGCGCGTTCCTGTGGGGTCGTTATCGATACGATATAGTCGCCGTGAGCTCTCTTCTCGCTGCAATCATTGTCGGCATCGTTCCCGCCAAGAATGCTTTTTCCGGCTTTTCCGATGACATTGTCATCATCGTTGGCAGCGCGCTCGTCGTCAGTGCGGCGATCTCCAGATCGGGGATCATGGATGTCGCCTTGCGCCGATTTTCTCCCGAACGACGCGGGCCACGGATGCAGCTGATCATTCTGGTTGCCATTGTCGCAGCCCTGTCGGCTTTCATCAAAAACATTGGTGCGCTGGCGATCATGATCCCGGTCGCTGTGCAGATGGCCCGGAAATCGCGCGTATCACCGTCGATGTTCCTGATGCCGATGTCTTTCGCCTCTCTGCTCGGAGGGCTTATGACGCAGATCGGCACGTCGCCAAACATCATCGTTTCCCGGGTGCGCGAGGAGATCACCGGGCAGCCGTTCATGATGTTTGACTATACGCCTGTCGGCCTGGCGCTCTCGGTCGCCGGCGTTGTCTTTCTGGCGCTGTTCTACAAGCTGCTGCCTGAAAGATCACGGGTCGAAACGTCGATGGATGAGGCGGTGGCGATCAAAAACTACACGACCGAGGCCAAGGTCACCACGCCATCAGGGGCGATCGGGCGGTCCGTCAGCTGGCTCCAGAAGCCGGCGGGCGGCGATGCGATGGTGACTGCGATTATCGGTGGCAACGGCCAAAGACGAACGCCCCTTCCCGACACGGTGCTCAAGGATGGCGACCTTCTTATTATCGAGGGAGAGCAGAGCGCCCTCGACAAGATCGTCAGTGAAGCCAAGCTTCAACTGTCCGACCGTAAACACGAGCCTGAGACACGCCAAGACATCAGTTCTGTCGAAGCTATCGTTGGCGAACATTCCCGATTGATCGGCGTCAGCGCAAAAGACGTTTCTCTCTTCCACAATACCGGGCTCAACCTTCTTGCCGTCAGCCGCCGCGACAGGCGCTTCACCGAGCGCCTGGGTGAGATCAAGATCCGCAATGGCGACGTCGTGGTCTTGCAGGGCGACTTGCAGAAACTACCGGATCTTCTACGCGAATGGGGATGTTTGCCGCTGGTCGAACGAGATATGAAGCTCGGCAACGCCCGCAACGGCATGATCCCCGTCATTATCCTGATGGCAACGATGGGAGCAACAGCCTTCGGCGGCATTCCCGTAGCGACAGCGTTTTTCGCCGCCGCTTTTCTGATGGTGGTCACCGGATGCGTTCCTTTGCGGGAAGTTTATCAGCATCTCGATGCGCCCATTCTGATCATGCTGGCCGCTCTCATTCCGATCAGCGACGCGCTCAGGACCACAGGAACCACCGACATCATCGCGGACCTCCTCTCGCGAACCGCCGAAATGCTCCCGCCCTTCGGTGCTTTGGCTCTCATCCTGGTTGCGGCCATGGCCGTAACCCCGTTTTTGAACAACGCAGCGACGGTTCTGGTCATGGCCCCGATCGCCGCGACCTTTGCCGAGAAGCTGGGCTTCAGGCCCGATGCCTTTCTGATGGCGGTGGCAATTGGAGCCGGCAGCGACTTCCTCACGCCCATCGGACACCAGTGCAACACGCTGGTGATGGGACCGGGCGGATATCGTTTTGGTGACTACGCCCGACTGGGTCTGCCGCTGTCGCTCATTGTGGTGCTCGTCAGCGTGCCGATCCTGTTATTGGTCTGGCCGATCTGATTGCACCTGACACCGGATGTTGCGGTGACCGATAAGAAATTTCGAAGCAGAGTTGTGTTCCTCACGCGGTGACGTCGGGAATAGGCAAGCCTAGGATCTCGGCATGTTTGCAAAGCTTTTGCCAAGCTGCATCGCCGACCGGCACGCCCTCTTCTAACGCCGAGCGGCGCTTTTGCGCTGCGCTGTCGCCCGGCATGCGAACGGGGCCATTGTTCCAGGGCGCCGGAGGATTGCTGCGGCAGGCAGAGGCGAGAAAGTCAGACTGCGCTGTAAAGGCATCGAGCCCGGCAAAAAAGGCCGGATCGATGACCTGAAGGAAGGCGCTTTGCGAAAAGACACCGGATGGCGTGTTCGCCCGTCCCTTGCCGGAAAGCCCCTGCCCCAGCAACTCGACGATCAGTCCGAGCCCAAAACCCTTGTGCCCCTTCAACTGGCCGCCGAGAGGCATCATCGTCCCGCCCCGTTCCGTCACCTCGCGCGGATCATCGGTCGGCTCGCCTGCGACAGTGAAAGCCCAGGCCTCAGGAAATTTCTTGCCGGCCTTCGCCAGGTTTTGCGTCATGGTCGTGGTGGTGATCGAGGCCGAGACGTCGATCAGGATCGGATCCGCAGATGTCGGGAAGCCGGCCGCCATAGGGTTGGGCGTCAGAAGCGGCTTCGTGCCGCCATAGGGCGCAACGCGGCTCGCCGCGGGATGCGAGACCGACAGCTGTACGATGAGGCCCCGTTCGGTTACCTGCCGCATGAAGGCTGAAAGCGCGCAGGTATGGTGGCAGTTGCGGATCGCGGCGGTGACGACGCCATGATCGCCGACCCGTTCGCAGGCCTGCTCGATCGCCTTCGTCAGCAGCCATGCGCCCGGCAGGGATTTGCCGTCCCAAACAAAGGCTGCGCCGCGGTCATTGACGATCTCATAGCTGCCGGACTTTGCCAGCGAGCCGTCTTCCAACGCCTCGACATACCAGCTCAAAAGACTGACGCCATGGGTTTCGTGGCCGATCATGTCGCCTTCCACCAGGACGGCGGCAGTCGTTTCGGCCTTGTCGGCCTCCATGCCGGCGCGGGTCAATATCTGCTTTGCGAATTGAGTCAGGGCAATGCGGTCAATCAGCGGCATCGGCATTTCTCCCTCACGTCATGGAAAGCACGGGCCGCTGTTTGCGGCGGCCCGTGGTTAAGTGCGGCATACCGGCTTACTTGAAGCGGATCTGCGACAGCTGCAGTTCGGAATTCGTCGCGATCGTCGGCTTGAAGTCGAGACGCGGCGAGACGCGGGTGAAACCGACCATGTGAAACATCGGGATGTCGGCGATGATTTCGGTGTTCACCTTGGCGAAAAGCTCCTTCCAGAGTTTTGTGCGCTCGTCGCCGGTGGCAGACGTCGCCTTGGCGATCAGCGCGTCAACGGCCGGATCGCGAACCATGGAGTGGGAACCGTCGGTCGCGTATTTCACGAATGCGGTGAAGACGGGGTCGCCGG
The DNA here is from genome assembly GCF_057653455.1 of Rhizobium sp. CB2179. Taxonomy (NCBI): domain Bacteria; kingdom Pseudomonadati; phylum Pseudomonadota; class Alphaproteobacteria; order Hyphomicrobiales; family Rhizobiaceae; genus Rhizobium; species Rhizobium sp. CB2179. The sequence continues at coordinate 140,277 of NZ_JBYGKR010000002.1, forward strand.
TCGCATTGTCGTGCTGCGACTGGGTCAGCGTCGGACCGGAATCGGCGACAAAGGGTGCAACGAAGTAGCCGTTCCACACGGACACGTCATACATGTCGAGCTTTACGTTCAAGCCGACTTCCTGAAGCATCGCCATCATCGCTTCCATCGCTTCGGTTGCGTTTGGATATTGTCCATTGCGACCGATGATACGGATCTCACGATCGACCGGGACGCCGTCCGCTTTCGCTGCTGCGACCAGTTCCTTTGCTTTTTCGGGATCATAGGGCCAAGCGGGGATATCGGCATTGTAACCGATCGTGGTCGGCACAACGAGCTGTGTCGCGATCTTTGCCTGTTCGGGGAACAGCGTTCCGAGCATCGCCTGACGATCGATGGCGAGGTTCATCGCTTCGCGGATGCGCCGGTCGTTAAGGGGTGCTGCGCGCGTATCGATGCGCAGCGATGTCGTTTCCGAATTCGGGTAGGCGAAATCGGTTTCCTTGTTGGTGGCATCCTGTACGGATACGGCCGGAACGATATCGGCTTCGCCAGCATCGACCATGGCGGCTGCAACGGCGCTGTCTGAGCGGAACAGATATGTCGCCTGTTCCACCTGGGGTTTCTCCCCCCAATATTCCGGATTGCGTTTCAGCACGATTGACTGGCCGATTTCCCATTTGTCGAACGTATAAGGGCCAGTGCCAATCGGCTTGCGGGTGAATTCGTCGGCTGGTGTCGCCTCGGCCGATTCCACAGCCATCACCGTCATCAGAAGCGGAAGAATCGGCTGCGCCGGTTTTGTTGTAATGCGGATCGTGTTGGCATCGGGCGTTTCGAAGCTGAACTCCGTGCCGCCGAAATATTTGCCGCCGGTCTCACAGCTGAGCTTCTTATTCTTGTTGCGCTCGATGGTGAATTGGACATCCTTGGCGGTGAACGGCTTGCCATCGTGCCATTTGACATTCGGGCGCAGCTTGAACTCCCAGGTGTCGTCATCGATCTTCGACCATTCCGTCGCCAGGCGAGGTTTGAGGCCGCCATTGACGTAGTCGAACTCCACCAGCATCTCGTTGACGTTTTCAGAAATGACCCGGCCGACGTCCTGGCGCGCTGCCATACAGGGCTCGACGACATCAACGGTTTCGGCAAGCACAACAGTGACGTTGCTCTTGGCATCCTGCGCCAGAGCCGTGCCGCCGCTCAGCGCGAGCACCGTTGTTGAAAAGCAGGCAGCTAACAAATGTAGTTTCATTTCGTTCTCCTCCCATGCGCCTCTGGCGCTCCTCACAGTTGATCTGCGTCCCGTTTCCGGTGCTCCGGCACCTATCTCCTCATAGTTCTATGAAGCACAAGTGCACTAATATACTAGTTAACGACGGCCTTCAACCCAGGCGCTCCGAAGTGCGGAGCCCTCAACCGTGTCTGGAACCCTTCATTTTTACTGGGCCGAAGCTATCAGTTCGCGCATCATCTCGACTTCCTCGTCGGTGAGATCCGTCAGCGGCGCCCGCACTAGTCCCGCCTCAAAGCCGCGCAACCGCACGCCTGCCTTGACCGCGGATACCGCATAACCGGCTTTGCGATCGCGAATACGGGCAAAGGGATAGTAGAAATCGCGTAGCATCTGTTCACAAGCCGCGTCGTCACCGGCAAGGAATGCCTTGTGGAATTTCAATGCCGTTTCAGGCACGAAATTGAAGACCGCGGAGGAATAGGTCGGCATGCCGGCTCCGCGATAGGCCTGGGCAAACAGTTCGTGTGTCGGCATGCCGCCGATATAGGAAAGGCGGTCGCCGAGCGCGATCGTGACACGGCGCACCGTATCGATATCGCCGGTACCGTCCTTGAAGCCGATCAGATTTGGGCATTCGTCGGCAAGCTGAGCAAGCTGCTCGGCCGAAACCCGCGCCTGGCCACGATTATAAACGATAACGCCCATATTGGTGGCCTTGCAGACGGCTCGTACACGCGCGGCGATGCCATCTGCCGGCGCCTCGGTCAGGTAATGCGGCAGCAGAAGAATGCCGTCGCCACCGGCCGCCTCGATCTCGCGCGCCATGTCGCAGGCAATCCGCGTGCCGTAGCCGCATCCGGCAATAACCGGCGCATCGCCGGACACGGCGCGGGCGGCCTTTACCACCTCAACCACCTCACCGGGTGTCAGCGAGAACAACTCACCGGTGCCGCCGGCAACGATCAGACCGGCAACGGGGTAGGATGACAGCCATTCCAGATGCGCTGAAAACGGCTTGGCGGCAAACCGGTCCTCGGCATCGAAAGGGGTGACGGGAAAGGACAGCAGGCCGTTGCGAATGATCTCGCGAAGTTCCGTCGGGGCAATCAATTTGGTACTCCTCGGTTTCAGTTGCGCAGGTCTTGCGGCAACAGGTCGGCGGGGAAATTCTGATAGGCGACGGGGCGCAGAAACCTGCGGATCGACATGGTTCCGACGCTGGTCGCGCCGAAATTGGTCGAGGCCGGGTAGGGTCCGCCATGCACCATGGAATCGACAACCTCGACGCCGGTTGGGAAGCCGTTGACCAGCACTCTGCCGGCTTTCCGTTCGAGGATTGGCAGCAGGTCGCGGGCAAGGCCCAGATCGGCGTCGTCCATATGGATCGTCGCGGTCAGCTGTCCCTGAAAGCTTTCGGCAAGGGTGAGCAACTTTTCAGGCGAGCCGACGCGCACGACGAGGCCGAGAGGACCGAATACTTCTTCGCTGAGCGAATGATCGGCAAGCCAGGCCGAGCCGTTGGTCTCGAACAGGTTCGGCGTTGCTTCGCGGCCAGCACTCTGTGCCGCGAGAACCGGCGCGACGGCATTGCTTGTCCGCATGCGCTCGACACCTTCGTGATAGGCCGTGGCGATGCCTTTTGTCAGCATCGTCTGCGGCGCCACCTTTTCAAGAGCCGCCTTGGCGGCACTGGTGAACTTGTCTGCCTCCGGCCCTTCGACGACAACGGCGATACCGGGTTTGGTGCAGAACTGGCCGGCACCAAGCGTCAGGGAACCGGCCCAGCCTGAACCGATCGCCTCTGCCCGGGCAGCGGTAGCGGCCGGCAGCAGGAACATCGGATTAACGCTGCCGAGTTCCCCGAAAAAGGGGATCGGCTCGGGGCGCTGGGCGCAAAGGTCAAAGAGCGCCCTTCCGCCGGCAAGCGAACCGGTAAAGCCAACGGCTTTGATGGCCGGGTGGGTCACCAGCGCCGTTCCGACATCACGACGGCCGCCCTGGATCAGGCTGAAGACGCCAGCCGGCATTCCAGTGCGCTCGATAGCGGCTGCAATCGCCTCGGCAATGATCTCACCTGTGCCGGGATGGGCCGAATGTCCCTTCACCACGACCGGGCAGCCCGCGGCAAGCGCGGCTGCCGTATCGCCGCCGGCCGTCGAGAATGCCAGCGGAAAATTCGAAGCGCCGAAGACGGCGACCGGGCCGATCGGCCGTTGCACCAGACGGATCTCGGGCCGCGGCGCCGGCTGCCGATCGGGTTGGGCTGCGTCGACGCGAGCGTCGAGATGCGCGCCCTTGCGGATATGGTCGGCAAACAGTTTGAGTTGGCCGGTGGTGCGAGCGCGTTCGCCGTTCAGCCGGCCCTCCGGAAGCCCGGTTTCCTGCGTTCCGATGAGGGTGACGGCCTCGCCGCGCTTGTCGATCTCCTCGGCGATTGCCTCGAGGAAAATGCCGCGCTCCTCGCGTGTCGTTGCCGAAAACGCTGCAAAAGCAGCTTCGGCGGCGCGGCAGGCGCGGTCGACCAGTTCCGTTGTGCCGACAGCAAAGTCATGTGCCTGCCCATGCACCGGCTCTGACCGAAATGTCGTCGTTCCGGCAATCCACTCGCCGGCGATGAAATGCCTGCCTGAAGGGGTCCAGCTCATTGTTCTTCTCCTCGACGGAGCCTCGCTCCGTCCTGATGCGTGAAGTAATCAAGGTGCACCGCTTTAGCGGCCATTCACCTTCCGCCATTCGGCAAAAAATGTCAGATTGCTTTCGTCAGTGGCCGGGTAGAGGCCAATGATCGTATGACCTTGCTTGACGCGCTCGGTGACGAAATCTTCGTAAGCGGTCATCTCCACCGCTTCATCAGCGATCTCGTCGGCGATCTCAGCCGGGATGACGATCACGCTGTCGTCGTCGCCGACCATGATGTCGCCCGGGAAGACCGCCACATCGCCACAGCCTATCGGCACATTGATGTCGATTGCCTCGTGCAGCGTCAGGTTCGTCGGGCTGGAGGGACGATTGTGATAGGCGGGGATATCAAGGCCGCCGATCGTCATGGCGTCCCGGAAGCCGCCATCGGTGACGACGCCGCCGCCGCCGCGCATCATCAGGCGGGTAATCAGGATGTCGCCGGCAGAGGCTGCGCGCGGATCCTTGCGGCTGTCCATCACCAGAACAGAGCCTTCCGGGCAAGTCTCGATGGCAAGCCGTTGAGGATGCTTCGGGTTGCGAAAGACGTTCATCGCGTTGCGGTCCTCGCGCGCCGGCATGTAGCGCAGCGTAAAGGCCGGTCCGACCATATTGCGGCCCTTTGGCTGCACCGGCCGAACATCCTGGATCGTCTGGTTTCTCAGACCGCGCTTGAACAGTGCTGAACAGAGCGTCGCGACGGAGACACCCATCAGTTTTTCACGGGTTGCGGGGTTCATATTTCCTTCTCCTCGTTCTCATTCAGACGCCGAAGCTGCGGGTTTCCACGGTCCAGTCGCGGGCTTTGCCGGTCAGGCTGCAACCGAGCCCCGGACGTGCCGGCACGATCATCCGGCCGTCCTTGATCTCGAGTTGTTCGTTAAACAGTGGCGCCAGCCAATCGAAATGCTCTACCCACGGCTCATGCGCATAAGCGGCGGCCAGGTGCAGATGGATTTCCATGGCGAAATGCGGGGCCAGGCGCATACGTTTCGCCTCGGCGTGCGTGCAGATGCGCAGAAAGGGCGTGATGCCGCCGACCCGCGGCGCATCCGGCTGAATGAAGTCGACCGCATCGGCCCGGATCAGCGCCATGTGTTCGTCGGCGCTTGCCAGCATTTCGCCGGTGGCGATCGGCGTGGCGAGTTCGCGTGCCAGTGCCGCATGGCCCTCGGCGTCGTAGGCATCGAGCGGCTCTTCGATCCATTCGAGGTTGAGCGGTTCGACCAGCCGGCCGAAACGCAAGGCCGTCGTGCGGTCCCATTGCTGGTTTGCATCGACCATCAACGGGACACGGCCATCGATATGGCTGGTCACCGCATCAAGCCGGCGAAGGTCGATCATCGGGTCCGGCTGTCCGACCTTGATCTTGATGCCGCCGATACCGGAGGCGATCGAGTGGTCGATGGCATCGCGGATTTCCTCGACGCTCGATGACAGGAAGCCGCCGGAGGTGTTGTAGCAGGCGACACTGTCGCGATGCGCGCCAAGCAGTTTTGCAAGCGGCAGGCCGGCGCGTTTCGCCTTCAGGTCCCAGAGGCAGATGTCGATGGCGGCGATTGCCTGCGTTGCAATGCCGGAGCGCCCGACCGAGGCCCCGGCCCAGCAGAGCTTGTCCCAGATGCGCGCGGTATCGTTGGGGTCTTCGCCGATCAGGTTGTCGGCAAGCTCGCAGGCATGTGCATAAAGCGCAGGTCCGCCTGCCCGCTTCGAGTAACTGAAACCAAGCCCACTATGGCCAGCCTCGGAGACGATCTCGCAAAATAGAAAGGCCACCTGGGTCAGCGGCTTCTGCCGGCCGGTCAACACCTTGGCATCGCTGATCGGCCGCGCCAAAGGCAGGTAAGCGAGCGACAGGGTGACCGATCGGATGGCGTCCAGTTTGGACGGACCGGCAGCGAAGCCAGCCTTGGGCGGCTGTGCGGGGATCGTGCGTTGATTGGGATCAAACATCGTGGTGCCTCAGTTGATGGCCGGTTCCGGCGTCTTGCCACCGAATTCGGTTGTCAGGAAATCAAAGTCGCAGCCTTTGTCGGCCTGCTCGATATGCCCGGAGAACATAAAGCCGTAACCGCGTTCATAATGCCGCGTCGGCGCCACCCAGGCGGCCCGCCGCGCTGTGATCTCTTCTTCGGAAACCAGCATATTGAGGCTGCGTGCCGGAATATCAAGCTCGACCATGTCCCCCGTCCTCAGCAGCGCCAGAGGCCCGCCAACATAAGATTCCGGTGCGACATGCAGCACGCAGGCGCCGAAACTGGTTCCGGACATGCGGGCGTCCGAGATGCGTACCATGTCGCGCAGGCCGAGTTTCAACAGCGCCTTCGGCATCGGGATCATGCCCCATTCCGGCATGCCTGGTCCGCCCTGTGGGCCGGCATTGCGGAGAACGAGAACCGTCTCCGGCGTCAGCGGATAGTCGGGATCGTCGATGATCTTCTTCATCTCCGCATAGCTGTCGGCGACCAGCGCCGGGCCACAATGACGATGGAATTTTGGGTCGCAGGCCGCCGGTTTGATGACCGCGCCGTCGGGACACAGGTTTCCCTTGAGCACGGCCAGCGAACCTTCGTGATAGACCGGGTTCGACAATGGCCGGATAACGTCGTCATTGTAGATCTTCACCTGGTCGAGACCATCCACCAAGGGTTTTCCCATAACGGTAATCGCGCTGGGATCCAGCTTGTCGCCGAGCTGCTTCATCAGGGCGCGCAAGCCGCCGGCATAAAAGAAATCCTCCATCAGATAGGTCGAACCGGAAGGCCGGATGTTGGCGAGAACCGGCGTCGTACGACCGATGCGATCGAGATCATCGAGCTCCAGCGGGACGCCGGCGCGCCGCGCCATGGCGATCAGGTGTATGATGGCATTGGTGGAGCAGCCGGTCGCCATGGCGACCGTGACCGCGTTGTCGACGGCCGCCGGAGTGATGATCTGGTCCGGTGTCAGATCCTCCCACACCATATCGACGATGCGCCGGCCACAGGCCGCAGACATGCGCTGGTGGTTGGCGTCGGCAGCCGGGATCGAGGATGCGCCCGGCAGCGTCAACCCCATAGCCTCGGCGATCGCCGTCATCGTCGACGCCGTGCCCATGGTCATGCAATGGCCGTAACTGCGGGCGATCCCGCCTTCGATGCCCTGCCACTCCTCCTGGGTGATCGTGCCGGCGCGGCGCTCGTCCCAATATTTGAAGCCGTCGGTACCAGAACCCAGCGTCTTGCCGGCATAGTTGCCGCGAAGCATCGGGCCGGCCGGCAGATAAATGAAGGGAATGCCCATGCTGACTGCGCCCATGACAAGGCCTGGTGTGGTCTTGTCGCAGCCACCCATCAGAACGGCGCCATCGACAGGATGGCTCCGCAGCAGTTCCTCAGTCTCCATCGCCAGCATATTGCGATAGAGCATCGTGGTCGGCTTGACGAAGTTTTCGGAAAGGGAAAGAGCGGGCAGTTCCATGGGGAACCCACCCGACTGAAGAATTCCCCGCTTCACCCATTCGGCGCGTTCACGGAAATGCATGTGGCACGGCTGCGCATCGGACCAGGTGTTGATCACGGCAATGATCGGCTTTCCCTGCCAATCCTCCGGCGCGTAACCCATCTGCATCGTCCGCGACCGGTGGCCGAACGAGCGTTGATCATCCGGCAGCATCCATCGGGCGGACCGCAATTGCTCGTAGGTTTTCCTCGCGGTCACGGCTTTCTCCCACCTTTTCGCTTGCTTACTTCAGCGTCTGCACCAACTGATATTTTAGTTTGACATATATATCAATGGCAAGTTTGCGTTCTTGTGCATTAGGTCGTGCAAAGCTATGAATGGACTCGAATAGGACGCCTCAGATGAATTCCCAGTTCGCCTCTACATTCGGCCTGACCGCGCCCGGCTTTCCAGTCGTTGCCGGCAGTACCGTCCAGCGGGTCTATGATGACCTGCGAAAGCGTATCATTACTATTCAGCTGCCGCCGGACACCACACTGTCGCGCACTGAGCTCACCGAGACTTATGAAGTCAGCCAGACGCCCATCCGCGACGCATTGCAGCTCCTCAAACAGGAGGGTCTGGTTCGCATTTATCCGCAGTCCCGCACTGTGGTGACCAGGATCGACGTCCTGCAGATTTACGAGGCACATTTCCTTCGCGTGGCGCTGGAAACGGAAGTTTGCCGCCGCCTCGCAACCGATCCGGATCCGGATCCGAGCGTCGTTACCCGCGCCCGGTCGATCATCAAGATGCAGGCGGCAGTCGCCGACGACGTCGATCAGGTCGCGATCTTCCAGGAACTCGACGAGCTCTTTCACCAGACATTGTTCGCAGGCGCAAAGCGCAGCAGCCTCCACCAATTGATACGCGAGCGATCCGGCCATCTCGAGCGCATTCGTCGCCTGCATCTGCCCGAGAAGGGCAAGATCGTCAGCATTCTCGATGGGCACCACGCCATCATCGATGCGATTGCCGCGCGCAACGAACAGGGTGCGGTCGATGCAATCCGTGAACATCTCAGCCAAACCGTCGCAAAAGTGGAAGACCTCAGGAAGGAGTTCCCGGACTACTTCGTCTGATCTGCCGCGCCGCGGGTTTGCCGGATCAATTGACCGGCGTCAGCAGCGGCCTGCCTGCGAAGAAGGCGGCAAGGTTGTCGACCGTCAATTGCGCCATCCTGTCGCGCGTTTCCTCGGTACCGCTGGCATGATGGGGATAGAGCACAACGTTGTCGAGCGCTGCAAAGCGCGGATCGGGATTGGGTTCGTTGAGGTAGACATCGATGCCGGCCGAGGCGATCCGCTTTTCCTGCAAGGCCTTGATCAAGGCCGGCTCGTCGACCACGGTGCCCCGGGCAATGTTGATGAAGCTGCCCGTCGGTCCGAGCGCATTCAGCACGTCCGCCGAAATCAATCCTTCGGTCGAGGCCCCGCCAGGCGTCGCGACGATCAGGATATCGGCCCAGTCCGCAAGTTTGACCGGCGTGTCGAAATAGGCAAAATCGTTGCCGGCTTTCTTCGTCCTTCCATAATAGCCGACCGTCAGCCCGACAGCTTCGCATCGCTTGGCAATCGCCATCCCGATGCGGCCGAGGCCGACGATCCCGGCCTTCTTGCCCGACGTCGATGTCGTCAGCGGCATCATGCCCTTCTGCCCCCAATCGCCGGAGCGCACATAGCGATCGCCTTCCGGCAGGCGCCGGCGTGCCGCCAGCATCAGAAGCAGTGCCATGTCAGCAACGTCGTCGCACAGCACCTCGGATGTGTTGGTGAGCTTGATGCCGCGCCGTGTCATCGCCTCGACGTCCATCTGGTCGTAGCCAGCCGAGGAACAGGCGGCGAGCTTTAATGCCGGCAATTTCGAAAGCAAGGCTTCGTCGATCGTCACATGGCCGTTGCAGACCAGGGCGGAAGCGATCGGGCCGGCTTCCCGCAAGAGAGCATCGCGCTCTTCGCCTTTGACAAGATCCAGCCGGTGCAGCGTGTAGGTCTCCTCCAGGATCGCCATCTGATGGGGCCGGAGCGGATAGGCGACGATGACATCGGGCTTCATGCGGAAACGAGTCCTTCCTGTCGTTGGCGGGCGGCGCGTCGGGTGGCCTGGATCTCCGGATCGGGGTCGAGGCTCGCGGCAAGAAGTGCCTGCGTGTAGGGGTGGGAGGGCGCGGTGAAGATCTGTTCGACCGGCCCCTCCTCGACAATCTCGCCGGCCTTCATGACGATGACACGATCGGCGAAATCGCGAACCACCGGCAGGTCGTGCGCAATGAAGAGGTAGGACAGGCCGAATTCGCGACGCAGGCCCTCAAGCAAGGCGATTACCTGCGCCTGGATCGACACGTCGAGCGCCGAAACCGCCTCGTCGCAGATGATCAGTTTCGGCTCCATCGCCAGCGCCCGGGCAATCGCGATGCGCTGGCGCTGGCCGCCGGAAAACTGATGTGGATACCGGTCGGCCATATCCGGTTTCAGGCCAACCTTGACCAGCAGTTCGGCCACTCTCTCCTTCCATCTCGCTTTCGGCAGGATATCCGGGTGAATGACCCAGGCCTCTGAAATCAACCGGAACACGCTCATCCGCGGGTTCAGTGACTGGGTCGGATCCTGAAAGACCATCTGCAAATCGCGACGCAGCCCGAATATTTCTCTGGGGGTCATCGCAAGCAGATCGTTGCCGCGATAGAGAACCTGGCCCTCCTGCGGATCATCGAGGCGAACGATTGCCCGGGCAAGGGTCGACTTGCCGGAACCGCTCTCGCCGACAACGGCAACCGTCTCGCCGGGCATGATGACGAAATCCACGCCCTTCAGCGCCTGGAATGCGCCGAAACTCTTTTTCAAGCCGATGGCGCGCAACAACGGCTCGCCCTGCCGGTCACGCTCTTGGGCCATCGCACCCTTCCCCGGCGCGGCAGCTATCAGCTTCTTCGTATAGGCGTTCTGCGGGTTGCGATAGACTTCGGCCGCATTGCCGGTTTCGACCACGCAGCCGGAATTCATCACCACCACCCGGTCGGCGATCTCGGCAACGACGCCCAAATCGTGGGTGATCAGCAACAGGCCCATGCCGGTTTCCTGCTGCAACTCCTGCAGAAGTTCGAGCACCTGCGCCTGCACCGTCACATCAAGCGCGGTGGTGGGTTCATCCGCGATCAGGATATCGGGCTTGCAGGCGATCGCCATGGCGATCATCAGGCGTTGCCGCTGGCCGCCGGAGAACTGGAATGGATACTTTCGCATTGCCGCCTGCGGATCGGTTATGCCGACGCGCCCGATCAATTCGAGCGCCCTCGCGCCGGCGCGCTCCGCCGACTGGCCATGCGTCGTCATCATCTCGGTGATTTGCCAGCCGACCGGATAGACCGGATTGAGGTGGGCGAGCGGGTCTTGAAAGATCATGGCGATCTTGGCACCGTTGATCGAGCGCCGCTCCTCGGGCGTCATTTTCAGCATGTCGCGCCCATTGAGGAGGATTGTGCCGCTGGTGATCTTGCCGGGTGGCATGTCGATCAGGTTCATGATCGCCGAGGCCGACACGGATTTGCCCGAACCGCTTTCCCCAAGGATCGCCAGCGTCTCGCCGCGATCGAGATGCCAACTGACATCCTGCACCGCCTTGACGGTCCCGCTGGCGGTGTGGAACTCGACCGAGAGGTCACGCACTTCCAAAAGATGTTCAGCCATTTTTCCTGCCCCTCATTTCAAGGCGCCAGCGTTGTGTCGGATCGAGCGCGATGCGCAGCCAATTCGACAGAAGGTTCAGCGACAGCGTCGTCAGAATGATTGCAAGGCCCGGCCAGAAGGAAAGCCACCAGGCATTGGTGAGATAGGGTCGTCCTTGCGCAACCATGAGACCCCAGGTGATCTCCGGCGCCTGAATGCCGATTCCAAGGAATGACAGGGAGGATTCGGCCAGCATGACGAAGGCGAAATCCAGCGTCGCGATGGTCACCAGCGTGGGGAAGATCACCGGCAGGATGTGATGGAAGACAATGCGCCAGTACGATGCTCCCATCACCTTCGCCGCCTGCACGAACATCCGCTCGCGCACTTCCAGCACTTCGGCGCGCGTGGTGCGCAGATAGATGGGAATGCGGGTGATCGCCAAGACGAGGACGATATTGGTGACCGAGGGCTCGAGCATGTAGAGCACGATCACCGCCAGAAGCAGCGATGGAAAGGACATGATGACGTCGCCGAGGCGCATGATCCATTGAGCAGCAGAAGAGCGGCTGTAACCTGCGACCAGACCGAGCGCCGTTCCGACGACGGATGATGCGAGCACGGCTGCCGCGGCAACCAGGATGGTGTTTTGCGCCGCCACGATAACGCGGGCAAGAAGCGGCCTGCCCAGCGCATCGGCGCCGAGGACATAAAGCATTCCGCGGGTGATATCGAACGGCGGCGCGTTGCGGCCCCGCAGGTTCTGCTTGGTGGCGATGGCTTCCAGCAGGAGCGGGCCAAACAGCGCACAGAGCAGAACGATCAAGAGGAACAGAGCCGCGAAGAAAGCGAGCTTGTCCGCCCACAGCATCGTCAGCCAGCGCCCGATCGGGCCACTTGGTTTTTTCTCGGCGAGGATTTGTGTGTCGGCCATCGTCATCGCTCAATACCGGATGCGCGGGTCGAGCAGCGCATAGGCGATGTCGATCAACAGGTTCATGATGAAGATCGCCAGTGCCGAGACCATGATGACGGCCAGCACGACGGCGAAATCGCGAAGCAAAATGGAATCGATCATCAGCTTGCCGATTCCAGGAAAACCAAACACCGTCTCGACGACGACGGCACCGTTCAAGATGGCGGCCGCTTGGTCGCCGATGACTGTGATCACCGGCAGCATGGCGTTGCGCAGTCCGTGAATGAAGATGATTGAGTTCGAGCGGACCCCCTTGGCGCGGGCCGTCTTCACATAGGCGGAAGACAGAACACTGATCATCGAGCCTCGGACCACCTGCAGGATCAGGCCGAAAGGCCGGATGAACAGCACGCTGACCGGCAGGACCCAGTGCCAGAAAGTTCCCGTTCCCGATGTCGGCAGGACATGCAGTTTAACGGCGAAAATGACGATCGCCACGATGGCCAGCCAGAAATCCGGCGCCGCAGCGCCGATCAGCGAGAAGAAAGTGGCAAGACGGTCGAAGACGCCGCCGACGCGAAACGCCGCAAGCGAACCGATGACAATCGCGGCGATCGTGACCAGCACCATGGTGATGGCAGCCAGCCAGAAGGTCCAGACGAAGGCCTCCAGCACGACATCCATGGCCGGACGGGCCTGCCGCAGTGACTGACCGAAATTGCCCTGGGCAAGATCCGAGACATAACGGCCGAACTGGATGATCAACGGATCGTTGAAACCGTTCATCTCACGGAATTGCTGGCGCATTTCGGTGGTCGCATCGATCGGCAGATAGAGGTCGGTCGGATCGCCCGTCAGCCGGGACAGGAAGAACACGATGACGATAAGCACCACGAGCGATACGCCACTGGCGATCGCGCGTTTGCCGATGAAACTCTTCATGCCACTCCTCCCGAGTGAACCCCATGGGGTCGTGATGTCCGGTTTTTCGTCTTCGTTTGTGCTACCTGTGGTACCCCTCCGGCAACAGGCACGGCTCGACGACCGGTCGCTGTAACTGAAATATTAGTGCATCTAGAATTTTTGTGAACCCCAAAAATGATCGGGGCTTATCGCGGCGGCTTGCGTCGCCATGTCATGCCGCGGGTTCCAATAATGGCCGCGCCGAAGATCACAGCCGCGCCGATCCACGTCTGTACGGCCGGAACTTCCGCGAAAAATGAGAAGGCCATAAGGGCGACGACGGGCAGTCGGAGAAAGTCGAGCGGTGCCAGAACGCTTGCGGTCGCCATACCGAAGGCGCGCGTGATCAGCGTCATGTTGAGTGCGCCGAGTGCCCCTTGGAGGGCAAGCAGTCCGAGTTGGCTCCAGGTCGGCATCGACCAGACCGGCAGCATAACGATCAGGCCAAGCGGTACCGTCGCTATCAGATTCCATGCAACCAGCCGGTCGGCACTATCCCTCAATGCCATCCGCCGCAGCATCAACTGGCTGGCCGCCGTCAAGACCGCTCCTGCCAGCGCAAAAAGCAGCCATTGGTCGAAACCGGACGCTCCAGGGCGAATGATGATCATGACGCCGATAAAACCTGCGACAATTCCCACCACGCTGGAGATGCCGACATGTTCCTTGAGCACCAGCCACGCACCGAGAACGAGAAACATGGGCATGGTGAAATTGATCGCCGTGGCATCGGCGAGTGGCGCGTGCGCAAAGGCGACGAATAATGCGACCAGTGAGGCAAGCTTCAGACCCGCGCGCACGACATGCAGAACACGATAGGGAGAGGATTTCAGGTCGACCCGCGACACGATCCAGGGCGTGACGACAAGAAGCCCGAAAAACGACCGGAAAAAGCCGATCATCAATGGATGCACCTCGCCGGCCAGCAAACGCACAATGACTGCGTCGAAACTATTTAAAAAAGCGGCGGCCACCATCAAGCAGACGGCAAGGCCCGTGCGACCAGGCTGCATCACGCTTCTCCTGATCGAACAAGGGTGAACCCTGCTATATCGGCCATTCGATACAGCTGCGCGTTGAACCGGCAATCCATTGGAAATAAAGCCTTCCTGGGGTGTCTGCTAATCTCCCACTCCCACGGTTTGCCGCGGCGGAGACCACTCATTCTCACCAGGGACCGGCAGCATCCGCTATCCCCCAGCGCGGATTAACGGCTTTATCTCAATCCATCAGCCGCCGTCCACAGTGACAGAGCGCATTGCTGACGGGGCCGCCTTCGCCCCCGCTAGTGGATTACTCCGTTCGTTTTCGCCCGGTTCGAGAACTGGTGGACGAGCATGATGCCCTGCTCAAGGAGTAACTCGGCTGCCTGCAGATCGCGCGGCGTGAGATCGCCGGATAGACCGCGAATCGTATTGGCGACGCAGATGGAGTTGGCGACGAAGCGGGCGTCGCCCTCCCCTTCCGCCTCCTCGGCCGTTGCTTCCAAGGCGTCGGCGACGGTGTCGAGCAGGCTCGAGCGTTCGACGAGCGTCATGTCGTTCAGGGTTTTGGAAATGCCGTTCATGATTGTCTCCTCGCGTGTGCTCAAGGCGGATCGCAGCTCCGTTTTCTCGATTTCAGTGACGTGGCGGTGACTGTCAGATAGGATAGCTGTTTTCAGAAGCAACTCATGGCTGCCGCGCACCTCACGCATGAGTGAAGCGAGATCGGACGGCTCAATCAATAATTTCGGGCCGATCATTCAAGATGCGTCAGGAGGTCGGCAAGCATCGGTCGCTGCCCTTTCAACAGCTTTATGGCTGCGTCGCGCGGGGAAAACCACCCCGCGCGATCGACCTCCGGAAAGCTCTTTACCCGGCCTGACCGTGGTGGCCATTCCATTTCAAACTCGGAACTCTGTATCGCATTCACGTCCAGTACCGGATCGGCTTCGATCGACCACGCGACAACCATCTTTCCGCCAGGTTGTCGGTATTCGCCCAACGGTGTGAACCTGCCATCGACTGCTACACCCAGCTCTTCGGCAGTTTCCCTTATTGCCGCCGCGAGCTCACCTTCTCCAGGTTCGATCAACCCCTTCGGGATCGACCACGCAGCCTCGTCTTTCTTAGCCCAGAAAGGACCGCCCGGATGGACGAGAAGCACTTCGATGTCCCTGGAAACACGTCGGTATAGCAGAAGTCCGGCGCTACGGATTGCCATCGTGTTGTGCCCTCCTTGTGTCGATCACGAGGCCAGGCATTCCTCACAGATGCCGCATCCATCCTCGTCCATCCACCGACGCCGGCGCTTGCAGCAAAGGCAAGCACGACTATCCGGTTGTTCTTTTGTGTCTTCCGGAGGAATGATCTCGATCGTCGTGTCGATTAGAGTGTCGGCCACAAGCTCCGCCATCTCGTTGCTCCATTAGTCTGTTCTAAATAAGATAGGAGCGGCAATCGATACCGGCAAGCTCTCGACGCCGGTCGGAGGGCCAAATGGCATGCCAAACCACATTCGAGCGCTGGGCCTGCTTGCGACAAGTGATATAGTTAAATTTCGGTTGTCCACCCGGACGATACGATAAAGGAATTATTCCATGGGAGACCAGAAACGCCCGCTGCAACCAGGAGAAACTGCCCCCGCCTTCGCACTCGCCACGGCCAACTTCGACGGAACCGTCTCTTTCGCCGACTTGAGCGGTCGCCCGTTCGTGATCGGGTTCTTTCGCGGGTTGCACTGCCCGTTCTGCCGGCGCCAGCTCGAACAGCTTGCCGGCGTACAACCGACCCTGCGCGCCGCCGGTGTGGAGACCGTGGCCGTCATCAACACGCCGGTGGAACGTGCCCGCCTGTATTTCCGCCACCGGCCGACGCCAATAACACTTCTATGTGACCCGGACTGCCGCACGCATCGGGCCTACGGTGTGCCGCATGGCGAGTTCCTGCCCGAAGGGAGCTGCGAGCAGCCCGAATGGCCCTATGGCGCAACGATGGCGCAATTCCAGGCGGCACGTATCAACCCCACGGGCGAGCTGCCGGAACCGCTGCACCCGATGGAAGCCAACACGGCACTCAACGCCAAGGACGGCTTCGAGCTTGACGAAGCCGATCATGCGATCTTCGCGAACCACGCTACCCAGCTCGTCGGCCACTTCCTGGTCGATGCGGACGGCACCATCGGCTGGAGCCAAATCGAGGCGCTCGACGGACCGAACAGCCTATCCATCTTCCCGACCGCGGCGGAGATCATCGCCGCCGCTGGCAGCCTTGGACGCTGACGTGCAGCGAACCTTCCGCTAGCGTTGGCGAACTCGTCTCCGACCTGTCATTAGCTTGAACTCTACATCACATTCCGCCAGTCCGGAATTAGATGGACCTCAACCGTTTTTCGGTTTTTGCGTCGAACAGATGCAGTTTGCTGAGGTCCGGGGTAATGACGATCTGGTCGCCGGCGTGGAGATCAAGGCGCTCTCTTACCGTCGCAACGAGGTGATCCGCACCAAACTTCGTGGTTACCTGGATCTCGGCACCGGTGGGTTCGACGAGGACGACCTCAGCGGCAACAGGACCCTGTCCGATTGTAAGGTGCTCAGGGCGAATGCCGTAGATTAGCTGCGCGCCGCGTTCCAATGGCGCTGCTTCGGGCAGCGGCAGCCTAGCTCCGCCGTCCGCGATCAACTCCAGCGGCCCTGACGTGCTGACCTGGCCTCGAATAAGGTTCATCGCCGGCGAACCGATGAAGCCCGCCACGAAAAGGTTTGCAGGCCGGTCGTAGAGATCGAGCGGCGAGCCTATCTGCTCGACGAAGCCGTCCCGCATCACAACAATCCGATCGGCCATTGTCATGGCCTCGATCTGATCGTGAGTGACGTAAATGGTCGTTGTCTTCAGTCGCTGATGCAGTTGCTTGATTTCCGAGCGCATCTGCACCCGCAGCTTCGCGTCCAGGTTCGACAATGGTTCGTCAAACAGGAAGACTTGCGGATTTCTAACGATGGCACGGCCCATCGCCACACGTTGGCGTTGGCCACCCGACAGATTTCTCGGATATCTGTCGAGCAGATGTTCGAGCCCAAGAATTTCAGCGGCTGCTCGAACACGTTGCCTGGTCTGTTCCTTGGGTGCTTTCGCCAGCTTCAGCGAAAAACCCATATTCGCCTCGACTGTCAGATGGGGGTAGAGCGCATAGGACTGGAAAACCATCGCGATATCGCGTTCTTTTGGTGCGACATTGTTCACGACCTTGCTGCCGATCGATATCCGGCCAGCTGAAATCTCTTCGAGGCCGGCGATCATCCGCAACAATGTCGACTTCCCGCACCCGGACGGACCGACCAGGATCACGAATTCGCCGTCTTGGATATCGATATCCACCCCATGAAGAACCTCGAAGTGACCGTAGCTCTTGCGGGCATTCGCCACACTTACTGACGCCATAACTTTCTCCGGCTGAATGTTGGTAGCTTCGGGACGCAGCCGCTTGTCTGACACGGCTGTCGATTGCTCATCGGCTTGCCGTGGCGGCTGAATAAGGTGCCAATACCGTGTCGACCGCAGCAAGGCAGAGTTCGCGGGCCTTCGGAGCGACCCGCTTTGACACCACGTCGGAATAGAGTCGACCGAGATATTGGCTGATCAGAGTTTCGGGAATTTCGTCGGGGAGCCGGCTGAACAATTCGCCGACCGCGGCGGATGCGCGAGGATCCGGCCAGTAATAGCGAATTCGATCACTATAGCTGAAATGCCGTTGCAGTCGCTCCTCATCGGGACTGCCGCCATAATGGCCCGTCCAGCTTGCCGGCTGCTCGACCATGATTTTTTCCATGGTCGTCACCAGTCCGGTTCGTGGCGTCTTCCCGGCAAGCACATCAGCGATCGCATCGAGACCGTATAGCGCTTCGCGCAGCGCGAAAGTCAGCCCCGGCCCGACCTTGAGGATTGCAAAGCCGCCGTCAACGAGAGCAGACAAGGCTTCGGCCGGTTGGTAGTCGGTGGAATGTGCTTCGAAAACCAAGCCGGGCATGTCGTCCAGCGAACCAATGAGGCTCTTGGCCCGTTCAGGCTTGTAGAGCGCCACGTCCGTGTTGCCAAATTCCACGCCCGGCTGAACCACGATCCCAATGACCCGCTCCATTGCCGACGCCAAACCTACTTCGGCAAACGACGCCCGATGAACTGCCAGCGTTTTCATCGCCGCATCGGCCCGCGTAATTTCGATGTCTTCGAGTGCGTGCGTTGCACCACCCGGAGGCGGCACCTCGGTTCCGATGATATAGACCGGCGGACGGCGGCCTGAACGAAGAGCGGCCTCCTCAGCGGCCTTTGCCAATCGAGCGGCTCGCGCCGCGGTCAATTCGTCATCGAGCGCCGTTGGTTCACCGGCACAGCCCATCGACGTGTCCAGGTGAATCTTTTCAAACCCTGCCTCGACATAGGCCGTCACCATAGCGGTAGCGCGCAGCATTGCCTCCTCGGCCGCCAACTTTCTCCATGGGTTGGGACCGAGGTGATCGCCTCCCAGGATGATGCGTTCGGCCGGAAAATCAGTCGCTGCGGCGATGTCCTCGATGAACCGGCGAAAGTCCACAGGCGTCATCGCCGTATAGCCGCCCTCCTGATTGACCTGATTGCAGGTGGCTTCGATGAGGACAGCCCGGTGCTCCAGGCCGGCCCGCCGAAGGGCTGCCTCAATGACCAGCGGATGCGCCGAGCAGACCGAAGTGACGCCATGGGGAAAAGGCAGGTTCCGGGCACCGAAAAGCTTTCGCAACGCGATCTGCCGGTTCTCTTCGATCGACGTCATGCGAGCGTCACGACCTTCGTCAGGTGACGGGGAGAGACCGTGTCGATTTGCCGAGCCTGCGCGGCCCGTTCGCCGAGGACCTGCAGCGCCGGAAGGACAACGAGACCCGCAAGCGACAGATCGACATCGACGGCGAGTTCCAGATCGCCTGGACCACCCACACCGATGACGACTGCGCCTTTTTCTCTCAGTTCTCCCACCAGTTTCGTCTCCGCCTCCCTCTGGTCGGAGCTGTACAGCATGACCGCAACCGTCTTCCCGTCAACGAGGCTGATCGGCCCATGCCGGTATTCCAGCGGGTGGAAGGCCTGGGTCATGATCTGGCTCATTTCCATGAGCTTGAGCGCTCCCTCCAGGGCGACGCCGAAGAGCGGCCCGCCACCGAGAAAGACGAAGTGCGACCGGTCGGCGATAATTCCAGACAGCGCCGCATCGAGAGCGCTTGCGAGCTGGCGGGCCGAATTCACGACGGAGGCAGGAACCTTCTGCCCGATCATCTGCAAACCGAGAAGGACCATGAGGCTCGCCGATACCGTCATGACGATCCCTTCGTCCGGATGGGTTTCGGCTGCGATCATCCGATCGCAATTTTTCGCCAGAGAGCTTTTCGGTTCGACGGTTATCGCCGTCACGAAGGCGCCGGCGGCGCGGCTTGCCTTTGCCGCGGCGACCGTTTCTGTCGTCTCGCCGCTGCGGGAAAGCGCGACGACGTGCGTGTTGCGCCACTCCGGCCAGAAAGCCGACGGCCGGTTTTGCCATTCGGCGCCGGGCACCGCGATTGCCCTTCGTCCGGCCATATTGGCATAGGCTGCCAGCGAAAGTGCAAGATTGAAAGACGTGCCGCAGCCGATGAAGACGAGCAGCTCCGCGCTCTCGATAGCTGAATTCGAGCCGATCGCCTTCTCCCAGTAGGGAAATTGCTCGAAAATGACTTTTTCGGTCGTGTTCATGAAGTCTCCGATTATTTGACTGAACCAGCCAACAGGCCGCTGACGAGGTAACGGTTGAGGAAGATGACGACGAGGGCGGGGATGACGATGGCGATCGAGCCGCTCGCTGTGATCAGGCCGTAGTCGATGAAGTTCTTCGTTACGAATTCCGGAATCAGAACCGTTAGCGGCTTCGTCGCCTGCGGCGAAAAAATGAGCGGTACGAGATACTGTCCCCAGGCACCCAGAAACGTAAGGATTGCCGCTGCCGTCAGACCCGGTCCGGCCAACGGCAGGACGATATTGAAGAAGATGTAGAGCCGGCCGGCTCCGTCGAGTTGTGCCGCCTCTTCCAGTGAGATCGGAAGAGCTTCGAACACGCTCCGCAGCAGCCATAACGACAGGGGCAGGAAGGCCGAGACATAGATCAGCGAGACGCCCAGATAGGTATCGACGAGATGCAGCTTGATCATGATCTGATAGAGCGGGATCAAGACGGCGTAGGCAGGAATGGCCAGGGTCGCGACGACGGCGACAAAAAGCGCTTTGCGGCCGGGAAACTGCAGCCTGGTGAACGCGTAAGCCCCAAGTGAGGATATCGCGACGCAAAGCAGCGTAGCGGCGATCGATGTCACCACGCTATTGAGCAATGCGGCACGGAACTGTTTGAACACCTCCACACCCCCGATCCGGGCGATATTGATGCCGAGCAGCCGCGAGTAGTGATCGAGCGTAAAGTGCTGCGGAAAGAAGTTGATCGGTCGGGTCGAAAAGTCTTCGCTGGGCGTAACCGAACTCGCGATGGTCCAGTAGATCGGCCCCAGAGACCAGATCAACAGGACGACGACACCGGTCCAAATCATCATTCGATAGGCAATAGTGGATCTCATCAGTCGAACCGTGTGTTGCGATAGACACGAAGGACGTAGACCAGCGAAATCAGCAGAGATACGAGAGTGATCACGACCGATAGCGCCATGCCATACGAGAAGCGGAGATTCTGGAAGGTTTCGAGGTAGATCTGGACGAGCACCGGCCGGGTCTCGAGGCTGGCACCCGCCAGAACCCAGGCCTCGTCGAAGAGATTGAAAGCGTTCACGGTTGCGTTCGTCATGGCGACAGCGATCGCACTGCGAACCAGCGGAAGGGTTACCCATCCAAACATCTGAACGCGCGTGGCCCCATCGATCCGCGCAGCCTCGTAGAGATGGGCAGGTATGCTCTGCATCGCGGCAAGAACGATGACGATCGTCAAAGGCATCATGCGCCAGACATGGACGACCGTTACGGCGACGATGGCGCTGGTGCGATCGTTGAACCAGACATGATTTTCGAAGGGGAGCCCGAGCGCCGAAAGAATACCGTTCAACAGACCCGCACCCGGTTGATAAATCCAAAGCCAAATGACCGAATTCACAACGCCGGGCAGCGCCCAGGGCAAGATCACCGCTGCGAGAACCCACTGCCGCCCGACCTTGATCTGATTGATGAGAGCGGCGGCAAGAACGCCGAACACCGTTTCGGCGGTGACGGCCAGAACAACGTACATGAGCGTGTTGCTCCAGGTCGTCGCGAGTTGGCCATCCGACAGCATTCGGCTGTAGTTTTCCAGGCCGATGAATGGCGTGCCGGCCTGCATGGGGTTGACCCTGTGCAGGCTGTCCCAGACGGTTCTTCCCATCGGGTAGAAGACCAAAGCTGCCATCGTGAGAACGATGGGCGACACCAGCAGCAAGCCGAGTGTGGTGTCGGCGTTGAAGCCGACCCCACGTTTGCTCGTGGCCTCTTCGGACGCCAAAGCTGTCATTGCGCCATTGCCTGCTTGGCGGCGGAAGCGATGGCCTCCATCGCCTGGTCGACGCTCATCTGTCCCTTGGCAGCGCTATTGATCGCTGTGTTCACGCCGCTGGAAAATTGCGGGTACCAAGGCGGCGTGCCTTGCGGGAACAGCGGCTCAACCGTCTTCGATTGCGCCACCAGAGCGTCGCCGCTGTTCAGCTTTCCGGACTCGTTGAGTTCGGAAAGCGCCGACGTGCGTGTCGGCAGGAAGCCGTTCACGGCATTCTTCTTCTGGAAGTCCTTGCTGGTAAACCATTTGACGAAGGCAATCGCCGCCTCCTTGTTGGGAGAGACGTTTGGAATAGCCAGCGCTTCCGGAAGGCCGAAACTGCGCGTTTCGCCGCTTGCCGTCGGCACGAGGATCGCCTCTACCTGGCCGGCGACTTTCGACTGCTTGGGATCGTTCATCTGGCCAAGACGACCAGGCTCGCCGGAGATCATGATGCTGGTGATGCCCTGCGCGAACATGCTCTCATTGATTTGGCTGTCCTTCAGGCCGGTAGACGCCGGATCGACCAGGCCTTCCTTGAGGAGCATCAATTCGAAAGCAAGCGCCTTGTAACCAGCCGAATCCGGCGAGGTGAAGAGCGGATTGAAGTCCTTGTCGAAGAGTTCGCCACCGAAGGCCTTGGTCAGCAGGTACCAGCTCGTTGACGCGCCTTCGGTCGCTGAAACCGGCAGGCCGACCGGATACTCGACAATACCCTTTTCCTTGATCTTCTTAGCTGCAGCGACCAGGGCGTCCAATGTTTTCGGCATCTCGGTGATGCCTGCATCCGCGAAATGCTTCTTGTTGACGAGCATCACCCGGAAGTCGTTGGTGTAGGGAATTCCCAATAATTTGCCGTCAACCGTGAAGATCTTGGCAACGCCGATATCTTTCACCGTATCGGCGTCGATCACGTCGTTGAGCGGCATATACCAACCGGCCGCGCTGAACTGACCGGTCCAGGACCAATCGAATTCGGTCACATCCGCTGGCGCTGTACCGGCAACCAAGGCTGTCACCAGCTTCGGGCGGATGTCGTCCCACGACAGGGTCTGCAGGTCGACGTGAATGCCGGTTTCGGCCTCGAAGTCAGAGGCGATGTTCGGTCCCTGCGGCGATGGCATGAGCACCGTGATCGACTGACCGGCAAGCGGCTTGGCGTCCTGGCCCAGAGCGGGTGCGGCGATTGCCAAGGCCGCCGATGCAAGTAGAGGCAAGATCAATTTATGCATGTTCCCATCCTTCATTATTCTTGAGCTCAATTACTGGGATGCGCAGTCACCGCCTTCGGCCGTGGCCACGATTTGCCCGAACCAGCCGTCGTCTAACGGCCAGTCGAGAAGTTGGGCGGCAGCCAGGAGCGCGCCGCCAATCGGGGGAAGTTTCGGCAAAGCCGGAGGCCTGCCAATTCGCCGTTCAAGCGCCTGCAAAAGAAGCCGGCTCGAAAAAGTACCGCCGGCATAGGTCCAGTCGGCATTCGGATCACAATGGCCGGCAATTGCCGCATGATGCTTCGCCAGTTCATCGGCGGCCTGCTCGATCAAGCCGACCGCCCCTTTATCGCCGCCAAGTGCGACCTGATCGACGAGGGCCGAAATTGCTGCAATATCCGCTCGTGGGTTCGCCAGGGAGCTGGCCCAATCGCCGAGCCCATTCATCGGATTGCTCAAGTCGATGCGAAGATGGTCAAACAAGGCCTTTGCGAGAGCCGTTGTCGGGGCACGCCCGTCCAGGCTTTGGCTGACGAGATTGAGCGCCCTCTGCCCGATCCAATGGCTGCTGCCCTCGTCACCGATGAGGTCTCCCCAGCCGCCGGTGCGCGCCGACTGGCCTTTGGAATTACGCGCCCATGCCATTGAACCCGTGCCGGAAAGAAGGAGGATACCCGGCTCGCCGGCAAAAGCACCAAGGTGCGCCGCGTCGACATCGTTGAGGACGCGGCGGTGGACGTTTAGGAACAGGCGCTCGATCGCATCGCGCTGTAGAGCCGACAAGCGCTCAACCTCGCCGTAGGCCGGCAGCGCCGCGGCGACGGCCGCCAGATTTCCTTCATCGAGAAAGGGAAGGAGATGCTGCTCCAGCTCCTGGAGCCAATTCGGATTGTCCATGGGATTGACGCCATGGCCACGGGAACGCCGCAATATCCGGCCACGCTTGTCCGCGAGGGCAACCAGCACCTTGCTTCCGCCACCGTCGATGCCGAGGATCAGCTCGTTGCTCACTCTTTCGCCCTCAGATCGGCGATCGTTGCGTCGACGCCGAAGTTGACAAGCTCGTCACGCCAATGCCGCGAAAGCCCGGAATCGGTAATGACTTTCGCGGTGTCCAGCGGCGCGACCTTGTAGGTCGCCGTGGTTCCGAATTTCGAGGAATCGGCCAGGACGAAACGATTGGCCGACCGAGCCAGCATGCGCCGGTTGAGGCTCGCTTCCGCACTGTCCACGCTGTAGATCGAGCCGTCGGAACTAATGGCGCTGGCGCCAAGAAAGAGCTGGTCGAACCATAAAGTTTCCAGCATTGCCTCCGCCTGAGGTCCGACAAGCGACGCATTCTCGCTGCGCAACTGACCGCCGAGAAGCACCACTTCCAAATTCGGAATATTCAGGAATTCCTGCGCTACCGTCAGGCCGTTGGTGAATATCCTGAGCGGCATGGGGTTGATGCGAACGAGGCGCGCAAGCTGCAGGACGGTGGTTCCCGCGTCGAGAAAGATCGCCGTACGCGGATGAAGCAAGTCGTAGGCGGCGGTGGCAATCGCCCGCTTCGCCGATAAATGGCGCTTTTCCCGCTCCTGAAATGCAACCTCAACCGACGATCCTTCGGCAATGCGCGCTCCACCATGCACGCGATCAATGGCGCCCTCCTGCTCAAGGATCTGCAGGTCTCTACGAACGGTGGCAAGCGATGCTCCGATCGCATCGGCAAGCGCCTGAATGGTCGAAAAGCCGTTCGCGTAGAGGTGGCTGCGAATGGCATCCAGTCGATCGACCTTCACTCCAACTGCCTGGCTCAACGAAAACCTCCCTCACGGCCGATCCCAATTTCGATCATGATTTCATTTCAAATGATCAATGTCAATCAATTTTCTGACGTTTTTTGATTTATTGGAGGGCGCTGGAATGAAAAAAACGCGCCGTGAATTCACGACGCGTCTAAACGAATGAACTGCGATGCGCTTGTGGCTGGCTTATCCGCGGGATCTCACTGATATCTCGGCAACAAATCGCCGTGGGCGACGATCAGGTCGTCGACAAGGTTCCAGATTTGGTCTGGCGACAATTCCGCAGACGTATGCGGATCGAGCAGAGCGGCCTGGTAGATGCGCTCGCGGTTTTTTGTCAGAGCCGCCTCGACCGTCAACTGCTGAACGGAAACGCTCAAGTTCATGACGGCGGAAAGCTGAGAGGGGATTCGACCGACCCGGACCGGCTGAATTCCGTTTCTGTCGACATGGCAAGGCACTTCCACGATGCATTCATCGGGCAGATTCTCGATCAGGCCGTTGTTTGGGACATTGCCGTATATCAGCGCCGGGTTGCCAGTGACCGCGGCATGAATGATGCCGGCGGCATATTCATTGCTGCGGCACACCTCGATCGGCTTGTCGCCTTCCAGTTCCTTGCGCAGGGCATGCCATTCTTCGATCTGCACCTCGCAGCGCCGGATGTATTCGTCCAACGGAATATTGAGCTGATCGATCAGATCCCCTCGTCCCTCCTTGATGTACCAGGAGGTATACTCGGAGAAATGCTCACTGGATTCGGTGACGAAGTGGCCGAGCCGTTTGAGCACATCGAACCGCACCCGATCGTCCGACGGGACGCGGCCATCGGCGGCGAGCGCGTTCAGTCTCGGATAAAGATCTTCCCGCCGCCCGTCGTTGTGAACTTTCTCATATTTCAGGAAGAAGGCGACGTGATTGATCCCGGCCGAAATATAGTTCACGTCGGCAATGTCCTCGCCGAGGCATTGCGCGAGATGCCCGGCTGTGTGCTGCACGCTATGACACAAGCCGACGGTGCGGATTTCCGGGGCCAGCTCCTTGATCGCCCAGCAGTTGATGGCCATCGGGTTGACGTACTGCATCAGAAGAGCCTGCGGGCAAACCTCCTGCATGTCTCGGCAGATCGCCTCAAGGACTGGTATCGTCCGCAAACCGCGGAAAATGCCGCCGATGCCAAGGGTGTCGGCGATCGTCTGACGCAAGCCGTATTTTTTTGGAATGTCGAAGTCCGTGACGGTCGCCGGTTTGTAGCCACCGACCTGCATCATGAGGATGACGAAATCGGAACCGCGTAGCGCTTCCCGCCGGTCGAGCGTGGCGTCGATCCTGACGTTTGAAAGCTTAAGCGACTCGCAGATCCGGCGAGCGACGATCTCTGAGGTCTTCAGCCGCTCTGGATCGATATCGAAGAGGCCGATGACGTAGTCGCCGCCTCTCTGCGAGGACAGGACGTCTCCCAGAATGTTCTGTGCAAAAACGGTGCTACCAGCGCCTACCAGGCAAATCTTCGGCATTGCAATCTCCCCAAGGGTTGTGATTGCTTATTGCTCCTTCTAGATCGAAATTTCTTCCTGACATAGGCCTATTAATTCCGGGATTCGAGTCTCAGACACATGAAACATACCCAAAGCCGCGGCGAATGGATTGGATCCCGAGGGCAGTTCCTGATCGAGCGTCACATCGCTGATGCGATGGCCGCACCGCACTGGCACGACCACGTTGAATTAAACCTGCTGATGGCGGGCCGGATGACCTACCTTTTTAATGGAAGGCAGGAACAGGTTGAGGCCGGCCGCCTGGTTTTATTCTGGGGCGCAATTCCGCATCAGACGATCGCTGTTGCCGAAAACGCACCGCTGGTGTGTCTCTATCTTCCCCTTATCGATTTCCTGGGTCTGCCGGTGGACAGAAAGGCCAGGCAGTCGATCATGCAGGGGAGGTTTCTGGCGCAGGCAAATCAGGAAACGATGGATGCGTTGACACTCCCGCGATGGGAAAAGGAATGGCAATTCGGCAGTGCGGCAAGACGGAAATTGATCGTCGAGGAAGTACGACTGCGAATACGGCGTCTGATCCTGGACAATGCCGAAATCGACAATTCGCCAACCAATGTCTCTCCGACATCGTTGGCCGGCCAGGCAGTGCGACACGTCGAGCTACTGATCGACCTCATCAATATCCGATATGCAGATCCGATTAGCGTACCCGATCTCGCCAAGCTTGCGGAAATGCATCCAAGCACCGCCAACAGCGCTTTCCGAAAGGTTTTGGGAATATCAGTCAACGAATACCTGACCCGACACCGGATTGCCCGGGCGATGCAGCTGCTGACGGACACGGAGGATCCCGTCCTCCAGATCGGCTTTGACTGCGGGTTTGGTTCCAGCAGTCGCTTTTACGAGATTTTCAAGGAGCGAACGGGTACGACACCCCGTCATTTCCGGGAAGCGGTGAACTCCAGGACCACTCCGGCGCCTTGATGCGATATGAACTGTCGACCTCCAAATTGCTCGCGGGATCGACAAGAACGAGTTGATGCTGGATATTCCGGCGTTAGGATCGGAGGCGGTCCGTGAAGAAAATCTCGGATTGGTGGCAAGCTCAAGCGGTGGCCGCATTCGAAAGCTGTTGGCGCAAAGCCCACTCCTCCTTCGTCAGAGTCTTGATGTCGAACTGGTCGCGCGTCCTGGCATAGGTGTGGCCGCCCATTCTGCCGACGGCATCCATTCGCTGCTGGTCGATGTGCAGGTTCGCCGGATTGACCGCATCGCTTCTGACATGGACACCGAGCACTTCGCCGAGGATGATTTCGCGGGCGGGGCCGACCTGCAGGGTCGTGTGGCGGCGGCATTCGAGTGCTGCGGGCGCTGCCAGGATGCGAGGGCTTCTGACCATCTGTCCCGGTACCGTTACCAGTCCGGCTTCGGAGAGTTCGTCGACCTCGGGCCCGAACTTGATGGCGCAGACCTCCATCTGGTCGACAAGGGCGTCATCGCAGATATGGACCGTAAACTCGCCGGTTTCGCGGATGTTGCGGGCCGTATCCTTGAAGCGCATGTCGGAATAGTTTTCGACGCCGATGGCGACAATCGCGGGATCATGGGTCAGAACGTTGAAGAAGCTGAACGGGCCGGCATTCGGCTTGCCATCCTTGCTCACCGTCGTCACCAGCGCGATCGGGCGGGGAATGACCGTGCCGATGAGGATCTTGTAACGCTCGCGCTCGGTCAGTTTGGCGAAATCGAAATGCGTGTGTTGTTTATGATGGGTCATCTCAGGCCTCGGCAGCGACGCGGTGGGTTTCAAGCGGGGTATGGCGGCTGAGGTTCTCAAAGCCGTCCTTGGTCACGACATACATGTCGCCGATATTGCAGCCGGCCGACAGCGGTTCCAGCCACTGCGTGTGCAGCACGAAGACCATGCCCTCCTCCATCCTGTCGTAGTTATGTGAGGAGATGTTGAAGCTGTTCTGGCCGCCTGCCATGCCGACCGAATGGCCGAGGTTCGGATTGTGCGGTCCGTGCGTTGCCGGATAGACGTGCATGAGTTTGCGGCCCTGCGCCTCCCAGTCTATGTCCTTCACATACTGATTGGGGATCAGGCGGGCCCCGCCGTCTTCCATCGGCGACCAGTTATAGGGCATGGTGCGCGCCTCGGGTGAGGTCAGCATGCCGCGCTCGATCATCGGTTCGAAGGCAGCATTGTTGACGTCGCGCATCAATGCGCCGGGCTTGATGAGCTTTTCGGCCCGCTTGACGCCCTCGGTGCAGGCGGCAAGCACCTCCTCCTGACGGCTGGTGATGTCACCAATCGCGATCATGCGGGCGGTCTGGGCGGTATAGCCGCGATAGGTGACGTTGGAGATGTAGAGGTTGATGAGGTCGCCTGAGCGGACGATGTGGCCATAGGGCTTGCCGCAATGGGTGCCGAATTCGTTGATGCCGATCTGGTAGCCGTCGCCGGTTTCGCCGCCGAGTGCCATCTGCGCATAGGTGAAGGCGGCGAGGATTTCATGGTCGGTCACGCCTGATTTTGCCACATGATAGGCAGCCTGCGTGCCGATGCTGATCAGCTGGGCGGCGGCGCGGAAGATCTCGATCTCGCGCGTCGAGCGGACCTTCTGCATGCGGTCGAGGATGGCGTTGTCGGCGACGAACTTGCTCTTCGGCATCAATTCCTCGAGTGCAGACCAGAAGGTCAGCGACGTGCGGTCGCCGATCCTGCCGATCTGGGCCTTGGTGAGACCGAGACTGGAGAGAACCTCGGCGCATTTTTCGGCAGTCTTGATGACGGAATCGCCGGGGCGGTCGGCATATTCGCGGCCGATCGGACCGATCTGCCAGATTTCGTCGACAAGAACGGGCTCGCCGCCCGGCGGGAGCAGGACGGACTGCGTGAAGAAGGAGAGAAGCACCATCGCCTTGTCGGCGTCGGTCGGGATGATCAGCACGCCTTCGCGCATCCAGTCGCAGATGTAACGCAGATAGGCGTTCGAAGCGTGGAACCAGCCGACGCTGCCGGCATGGACGATCAGCGCGTCATGACCGGCTTCGATCGCCTGACGGCGAATTCGGCGAAGGCGGTCCTCGAACTCTTCGACAGCAAGCGGCAGCGGCGCGGAGAAATCGAAATCCGGCTGGAAATCGGCCAGCAGCGATCCCATCCGATAGCCGCCTGCGTTTGTTGCGCGCATGTTCATCAGTGTGTTCCTTCCAAGTTCAGGCATAGGTCAATGGCGGATCGTTCAGGCCGGCCGCGGCGGCGCGAGAACGCGCCGGGCAACCAGCAGTCCGACCAGCGTCACGGCGATCAGAATTCCGGAGATTGCCGCGACGCGCACATCGAGGGATTCCTCGATCAAAGCGAACATGCGCAGCGGCAAGACGGTCGTTCGGGCATCGGCGAGGAAAAGCGATACCGACACATTGTCGAGCGACTGGATGAAGACGAGGAATGCCCCGGCCAGAATGCCGGGCATCAGCAGCGGCAGGGTGACGCGCCGCAGTGTCCTGAACCAGCTCGCGCCCATCGTCGTCGATGCCTCGGCAAGCGAGGGATTGAGACCCTCGGCGACGACTGAGGCGGCGCGGTACATCAGCGGCCCGAAGACCACGACATGGCCTGCTACGGTCAGCCAGAGCGACGGCTTGAAGCCGATGAAATTGGCGACGATTAAGGCGGCGAGGCCGTAGACCAGGCTCGGCAGGACGAGCGGGGCGAGCAGCAGCGGCTCGATGGTGCCGGCGGTGCTGCGCTTCATGCGCGTCATGCCGATGGTGGCCGGAACCGCAAAGATCAGCGATCCGAGGACGGCAAGGCCGGCAATCTTCAGCGAGTTCCAGGCGGCGATATGTTCGGTTGCCGAGCGAACGGGATCGAGCAGCGCCGCGTACCACCTGAGCGAAAAGCCCTGCGGCGGATATTTCAACGTCTGCCCCGAGGTAAACGACATCGTCAGCGCGATCACGATCGGTGCGACGAGATAGATGACGCAGAGCCCGCCAAATCCGTAGACGAATGCCTTGTAGAGCATGACGGGAATGGGATTTTCGCGACGATCAGCCATGACCGACCAACCTCCTGTGACGGGACATCGTGGTAAGGGCGACCAGCAGGCAGCCGGTGGACAGCAGCAGGACGACGGCGATGGCCGAGGCCAGCGGCCAGTCGAACAGCGTACCGACTTCGCGGTAGATCAACTGCGGAACATAGACGTTGCGCGCGCCGCCGATGACGGCCTGAGTAACGAAGGAGCTGCTGGTGCTGGCAAAGACGAGGATCCAGCCCGCCAGCAGGCCCGGCAGCATCAGCGGCAGAAGCACGGTCACAAGGATGCGCCAGGGACCGGCGCCGGAAACCTGGGCGGCTTCCGTCAGCTGGACGGGCGTGCGTGACAGGAT
Source organism: Rhizobium sp. CB2179 (assembly GCF_057653455.1). Classification (NCBI taxonomy): domain Bacteria; kingdom Pseudomonadati; phylum Pseudomonadota; class Alphaproteobacteria; order Hyphomicrobiales; family Rhizobiaceae; genus Rhizobium; species Rhizobium sp. CB2179. The sequence goes on from NZ_JBYGKR010000002.1 coordinate 170,644, forward strand.
GGCGATCAGCGGCAGGATGATCAGCGGGAGGTCGATCTGGCACATGGCCATGACCAGGCCGAGTTCGGTAAACAGCAGGCTGGTCGGCATTCCCGTCAGGCCGAGCGCAGCGAGCGCTTCGCTGATCGGCCCCTGGCGTCCGAGGATGACGATCCAGGCGAAGGTGCGCACAACGTTGCTGGTCAGCATCGGAATAAGCGTCAGGAAGATCAGCACCTGCCGCAGGTTTCGGCCGCCGTGCCAGTAGAGGAGTGCGATCGGCACGCCGAGCAAGGTCGTGCCGATGACGGTTTCGAGCCCGAGCCTTGCGGTATTGACGAGGACACGGAAATTGAACGCGTCGCCGAAGAAGCGGGCATAATGGTCGAGAGTCGCTCCGCCGGGACCGGCGAAGCTGAAACCGACGAGGACGGCGAGCGGCGTTGCGAAGAACGCCACGGAAAGCAACAGCATCGGTAGGACGTATGGGAAGCCGCTCGCCTTCATCACATCACCTCAACCGGCAACGAGGGCGTCGAACTGGCGAATCCAGTCGTCGCGGTTCTTGTTGATCGCGACCCAGTCCGGATAGACCATGGTCTTGATCTGGTCGCGGGTGACATAGGCTTCGATGCCAGGTGTCAGCGCCACATCCTTGTTGGTCGGGAACATCTCGGTCGGCGGCTCCTTGAGCTGGTCCTGGGCGGCCTTGGAGATCGCGGCATCCATATAGGCATAGGCCGCATCGAGATTGGCCGCGCCCTTGGTCAAGTGGATGTTGACGGGGGCCGCCGGCGAGCCGGTTTCGGGTTGGACGAACTCGGCGTTGAGGCCGAGGCTCTTCAGGCGGGCGACGTTGCCGGTCGAGCACATGAAAACGGCGATTTCACCCTGCTGAAACAGCGTCATCTGGTGGTTGGTGCTGTCGACCACGCCCTTCAGATGCTCCGGATGATCCTTGAACAGCTTGAAGACGGCGTCCATGTCGTTGGGGCCGGAACCGAAGATCTTGGCGATCTCGGTATAGGCCATGACGGCGGTGTTAGAGGCAAAGCCGGTCCAGGAAACCTTGCCGCTATAGGCCGGGTTTTCGAAGAGATCGCGATAACCCTTCGGCTTCGGAACGAGATCGGGATTGTAGGCGATGCCGTTGACTTCGATAGTCACGGTCGGGCCGTATTCGCCCTGGAAGGACGGATCGAGCATGCCCCAGTTCTTGAGCTTGCTCGGATCGATCTTCTGGATGAGATCCTTCTCGATGGCGACGGCCATCTGGCCGGGCGACATCAGCAGCGTGTCATAGGGCGGGTTGCCGGGGCTTGCCATGATCTTGGCAAGCTGGTCCTGCGCCATCGCCGGGGCAATCGTCAGGTCATAGCCTGCATCCTTGACCATCGGCGTCAGCACTGTGCGGTAAGCATCCTCCCAACTGCCTGGGAAAGTGGCGGCAACGGCTCCTCCGCCGGCAGCGCGGGCGGAAAGCGGAAGCATGGCCGATGCGGCGACACCGGCCGCCAGGAAACCGAACCCACGACGGGTAATCTGAAAGTCCTTCATCACGTTCACCTCTGTTGAATTGTTTCTTCACTCATGATTTCCGGTTCGGCCGGAAAGGCGTGACACCTTGCGGTGTCGATCTCGGCAAATAGCGGCGTTCCCGGTTCGGGAATGAATGTGGAGGGGCCTCTGACCTCGGAAGCGCGCAGGCCCGTGCCGTCTTCCAGAACAAGGTCATGGACGAGGGAAGGGCCGAGCGGCACGGAAACCGTCATGCGAACGGGCAGGGTACTCTCGCTCGGCTGCGTCGACAGGCGAACTTCCTCCGGCCGGAAGGTGATCGTGACCTTCGAGCCGAGGGTGAAGTTCAGCCGGCGCGGCAGGAGCAGGGTCCGGTCATTCGCAAGGCCGATCAGCGTGCTCTCGGCATCGAGCCGCAGCACCGTTCCATTGAGCAGGTTTGCCTGGCCGATGAAGGTGTTGACGAAGAGCGTCTTCGGGCGGTCATAGACGGTCATCGGCGTGTCGATCTGCTCGACATTGCCCTTGTTCATCAGCACCAGGCGGTTTGCGAGGCTCTGAGCCTCCTCCTGGTCGTGCGTGACGATCAGCGTCGTGATGCCGAGCGTCTTCTGCAGGTGCAGTAGCTCGACCTGCAGATCGAAACGCAAGGCGCGGTCGAGCGCGCCGAAGGGTTCGTCGAGCAGAAGAAGGGACGGGCGCCCGGCGATGGCGCGGGCGACGGCGATGCGCTGCTGCTGACCGCCGGAGAGTTCCCGCGGCAGGCGGTTGCCGTAATCCTTGAGCCTGACGAGAGACAGCATCTCCTCGACGCGCGCCTTGCGCTCAGCGCGAGGAAGCTTCTGGCAGGCGAGCGGATAGGCGATGTTTTCAGCGACCGTCAGATGCGGAAACAAAGCATAGTTCTGGAAAACCATGCCGACGCCGCGTGAGCGGGCCGAGACATCGGCCAAGTCCTTCTCCCCGAGCACAATCCTGCCAGTCTTCGGCTGGATCAGCCCGGCAATGGCGCGCAGCACGGTCGACTTGCCGCAGCCGCTCGGCCCAAGCAGGGCAACGATCTCGCCGGCCTCGATATCGAAGGCCACATCGCTGATGGCATTCTGGCCACCATAGCTGTGTGTGAGGCCCTGAACGCTGAGCCGTTTGCGTTCAGCCATATTCGGTATGCCTGGCATAGGGCCTCCCTGGTGCTGGGTCGAGGTCACGGATTGCTGCGCGGTCTCCGGGACAAGACGGAGATGCGGTCCGGCGAGAAATTTTGCGTCGAGCTTGTTCATGAGAAACGACTTGCAAGCGGCGTGCCAGTTTTGTCCTTCGCCGCTGACGGCGATAACAAGTCTATGAAAATAAATAGATATTTGTGACTTACAAACTTGCGAAAGTTTGTAATAATAATTATTCTATTTAGAATGCGCATTTACTTTTTGTATAAATTTTCGCCAGCCTCGTATATTAAATGGGCATCAGATAGAAACAGCCACGGCCCCTGAACGGGCGATCAAGCGCCGAAAAGCGCGGGGTTTGGCATCTGAAGAGGTGTTTTTGGGTCTTGTGAGCGAATGCGGCGGTCAAAAGTGATGCGGCAGGGCCGGCAAGCGTAAAAATTGTGCATCATATGTTCGAAACTTCATGCGAAATATATTGCGAAACTCTATCAGAAATGTCGTCATCAACAAAAATCCTATTGATATCATATAATTATTGACGCGCCACTGCAGGTGGCACGGCGATTGCATGGATGATCCCGAGAATGCACCGGTACAAAAATGAAAGGGGATCACATGATGCGCATTCATAAAATCTTGAAGGCCGGGGTTGCCGGAGCGATGGTCTCTTTGATCGCGGCCTCTGCTTATGCCGCCGGAGGTGCCGCTGAGAAGATGACGCCCGATGCCGATGTCGCCAAGCTCCCCGGTGTCGTCCTCACGCAGAAACTGGCCGACGGGCTGCCGCCCTCCATCAAGTCATCGGGCGTGCTGAAGGTCGCGACCGACCTGACGCCGCCGATCAGCTTTCACGGCGAAGACGGCAAGCTGATCGGCATCGATGCCGATATTGCTGCCGCAGTCGGCGTCATCCTGGGTGTCGATGTTGAGATGACCGATGTCGGGGCGGGTGCGGCGATCGTGCCCTCCATATTGGCGAAGCGCTTCGACCTCTCGATCTCGGGCATCAACGACGATCCGGAGCTGGAAAAGCAGGTCGACGTCATCGACTATATGTATGACGCGACGACGATCATGACGATCAAGGACAATCCTCTCGCCATTAAGGGCCTGGAGGATCTGTGCGGCAAGAAGGTCGCCGTTCCCGTCGGTACCTTCCAGGCGAAGATGGTCGAGGCGGCATCGGCCAAATGCGCGACCCCGGTCAACATCATGTCGATTCCGAAAATGCCGGATGTGCTGCAGGCCGTCCGCACCGGGAGGGCTGACGCCACGGTCAACGGTTACGCCACCAGTGTCTACACCACCGAACACCAGACCGGAAACGGCAAGGGCCTGCAGGCGCTGCCGGATATCCGCCTTGCCGTCGGTTATCTCGGCATGCTGACCGCCAAGGACAATCCGCAGCTGCGCGACAGCGTCGTTGCCGCCTTACAGCAGATGGTGGACTCCGGCGCCTACGAGACCATCATGAAGAAGTGGAGCCTCGGACCGCTGGCCGTGAAGACCGTCAAGGTCAATGATGCCGCCAACATGCCTGCGGATTGACGCCGATGGCCCTGTTTGAAGCGTCACCCATATCGCTCTCCCTTGCGCCATCGGTCGGAAGACCGATGCGTTGGGGACAGATCGCAACCGGTGCCATCGCGATTTCAGCGCTGGCCTTCTTTGCGCTCGTCGTCGGGCAGAGCCAGAGCATCCAGTGGTCCGAGATCCCCCGCTATCTGGTGGATCCTTCGATCCTGCGCGGCGTGCTGCTGACGCTTGAACTGACGGCTGGCGCCATGGTGTTTGGCATCGTACTCGGATGCCTGCTGGCGCTGATGGCGACGAGCCAGAACCCGGTTCTCAAGGTGATCGCCGCCGGCTTCGTCTGGTGGTTTCGCGGCGTGCCGTTGATTGTCCAGATCTTCATCTGGTTCAATATCGCCCTCTTCATCCCGCAGGTCGGGATGGGAAGCTTCACCATTTCGATCAACGATCTGGTGACGCCGGCCCTGGCCGGCTTCCTCGCACTCGGGCTGCATGAAGCCGCGAACATGTCGGAGATCATCCGCGGCGGCCTGGTCGCAGTCGATCGCGGCCAGCGCGAAGCGGCAACGGCGCTCGGGCTGAAAAAGACACAGACCTTTCTCACCGTCATCATGCCCCAGGCCACGCGTATCATCGTGCCGCCGACGGGGAACCAGGCCATCGGCATGCTGAAGGCCAGCGCCATCGTCTCGGTCATCGGCATGCAGGATCTGCTGACGCAGGCCCAGGCAATCTACGCCCGGAACTTCCTCGTCATCGAACTGCTGTTCGTCGCCTCGATCTGGTACCTCGCCATCACGACCGTCGCATCCATAGGCCAGCACTATCTCGAAAAGAGTCTCGTTCCGAAAGGCCGGACAGCAGAGAAGCCTCGTGCTCCCGGACGGGCGTGATCGCGGATCCATCGACGTGAATTGAGATCAACAACGAAGGGGTCGCCAGTGCAGCGCGCCCCATCAGGAAACAGCAGAGGAGCATGACATGAAATTGGGAATCGACAGCATAAAGCTGCCCGAGTCAAAGAAGCGGGGGCCTCTGGCAAGCCTCGATCACGTCAAGGAACTTGGGCTCGCAGGCATTTTCTTCAGTACGGCGCTGGACATGAGCCCCGATCTCGACAGCGGCCTGCTGCGCGACATCAGGGCGAAGGCCGACGACCTTGGCCTCTATCTCGAAAGCGGCATCGGCAAGATCAATCCCTATTGCAGCGCCGAGGAACCGGCGCTGCGGGCAGCCGGCGGCGGCGATATCATTGCCGGTTTCACGCGCATGATCGAGGCAAGTGCCGCGATCGGCTGCCATGAGCTCTGGGTTGCTCCGGGCAATTTCAAGAGCGAATATCGCGGCCGGCTGGCCAATGACCGCTTCCGCACCGATGTGACCTGGGAAGAGCAGTTGATCGGGATCGAAAAGGTCCTCCGCAAGCTGGCGCCCGTCGCGCGCGCCAATGGCGCGCACATGAACATCGAAACCCACGACGAGATCACCTCCTTCGAGATCCTGCGATTGATCGAGAAGGTCGGCGCCGATTGCGTCGGCGTCGTCTTCGACACGGCAAACGGACTGCAGCGGGGCGAGCATCCGGTCTTCGCCGCCAAGCGCCTGGCTCCCCATATCCGACAGACCCATATCAAGGATGCCTATGTCGGCCGCGCTCCGGGTGGTCTCGATTTCCAGACCAGACCCGTTGGCGGCGGCATTGTCGATTTCGCCGCGATCCTTCCCATTCTCAGCGACGCCAACGCCGCGCTGAACCTATCGCTGGAGGTTGCCCAGTCTGTCGCCGACAAGCCTCGCAAGGCCAATCCACGCCAGTGCATCGAGATCGACGATCCGGTCTGGCGAGCTGGCCACCCGGACCTGACGGCGGATGAGCTTGCGGCCTACATGGCGATGGTGGATGCCTATGAAAAGCGGGTCGCCTCCGGAGCGGTTCTCGACTGGGAAGCCTATGAGAGCAGCCGCTACGGCTACCCGACCTATGAGGTGCAATCCTACGGTTTCGACGAGGCGATTGGTTTCATCAAGCAGTCGGCCCGCCACATCGAGGCTATTTGCGCCGAAAAGGGTATTACCTTGTCCCCGCCGGCAAAAGAACAAAAGGCAGCCTAGCCTTTGAAGATAGCGCGGGCGGATATTTTTGTCGGCGCCTTCAATTGGGATTTCTATCAAAATGCAGTGGTTGCGCAGAAACATTCTTATAGAAATAATTACGACGAACGGATATTCGGTGCACGAGTAACTGGACGCAAAACATTACCGAGGCTTGAAGTGGTGAAGGCAATAAGGAAGACGCGCCGTCAAAGCGTCAAGGCGCCACCCGCGTCCATTGGGGCGGTCGATAGCGCCGACAACAACGACGACGTCTCCGAGCGCATTCGCGCCACGCTGGCGGCAGCTATCGGTGAAGGCGCCTTAAAGCCGGGCACGAAAATCCTGGAGGAGGCGATAGCGGAGCATTTTGGCGTTAGCCGCACGGTCGTACGCGGCGCGCTCGGTGTTCTCGAAAGTGATCACCTCCTGGAGCGAAAGAGAAACCGCGGCACTTTTGTTGCCGAACCCAGCATTGCCCAGGCCAAGAACCTGTTCGAAGCCCGCCGAAAACTTGAAGGACTTCTGCTGGAGCTCGTTATTGCACGGGCAACGGCCGAACAACTCGATGCCCTGCAAAAACTGACCGACGAAGAAGAGCACATCCATCATCATGGTGATGAGAAATCCAAGACGGTTCTGTCTGGCAAATTTCATATCGTACTCGCCGAAACCGCCGGAAATCCTGTCTTGACGGAAATGCTGTCGAAGATCGTCGCTCGCCTGTCCCTCGTCATGTCCTTGTACGAAGAAGAGCGTAAGGACGATTGCGGCGCAGACCACCACCGAATGATCGTGGCGGCGCTGAAGGCCAAGGACCTGGCGAAGGCTCAGCAACTAATGGACCATCACCTGGCCGATATCGAGGGCCGAGTGCGGCTCACCGAAGGACACGGTGATCGGCATACGTTCCTGGCTGTCCTGGAGAACTTCTCGTAGTTTCGAACGTCGCTCTCCGAATAAGATATGCCCATCAATGTTCGCTTTGATGGGAATCAAACCGACGAGATGGAGATCGGTTCTTGTGACCCCGGCCCTGCTGCCGAAATGACCGCCGATCCGGAGCGGAGTTGCAATTGACGTTTGGCCGGTGCGACGCGCCGTATGGCAAATGACGGATCTATTGCAGCGTGCCGCTGATCACCATTTTTGACACGAATGCGGAAAGAAGCTGGCTATCGAAATGGCCCGGCGAATTCATCATCATGTTGATCGCCTCTGCTTGTGAGAAGGCGCGCTTATACGGCCTGATGGTGGTCAGCGCTTCGTAAACGTCACAAATCGCCGCAAGCCGGGCGACGTAAGGGATCTTCTTTCCGGCGAGGCGACCAGGATAGCCGGAGCCATCGAACTTTTCGTGGTGGTAGCGACAGATGTCGAGCACCGGCTTCGGGACATGGGCGACATGGGAAACCAGCTCATATCCCCGCTGAGGGTGCCCGCGCACAAGATCCATTTCCTCGGCCGTCAGTTTACCGGGTTTCGTCAAGATGTCGTCCGGAAGCGCCATTTTTCCAAGATCGTGAACCAGTCCACCCAGTCCCAATACCCGCACATCCTCTTCTCCATGACCGAGGCTGCGCCCCAGGGTGATCATCAATGCGCTAACCGCCAGCGAGTGGAGGAACGTCAGCTCATCTTTTTCCTTCAGCTTGGCGACTGCGATCAGCGCACCCGCATTGTCGAAGGCTGCCGACATGATCCGCTCCACAGCTGCGCTTGCCGCATCACTGGCGAAAGAGGCTTTGATCCTGGCATGGGCAAGCATATGACGGATCTGCGGTCTCGTATCCTCGACGCATTCCCTCGCCTGCTTGATATCCTTGGCCGAAAACACGGCACGAAGCTGGGCGTCAAACGCAGCCCGGTCGATGTCCTGTGCCCCGCCCGGATCGACATCCGCGCCCTTTCCGACGTCGATAACAACAGTCATGAGGCGGCTTGCCATCAAATTCTCGACCTGACCGGTGGCCGATATCAGGAACGGCTTGAACCGGCGTGTCCTGTCTTCTCCCTCAATTTCGACGTCCTCAACATACATTCCGACCCGCAATTGGCTGACATGTATCCGTTTTCGCATCTCTGATCCGTTCAAAGTGATCTTGGTATTCAAGCGTTGTCTCAGGTATCCGGGGCCGGCCCGAGCGCGAAAACCTCGCTCAGGCTATAGGGCTCCGGCACGGGTCTTGTCTTGGTTGAGCCGTTGTCCATGCTGCTCTAAAAAGGCCGCGGCAACCGTTCGATCGACGGCTTTCGAAAATAGATAGCCCTGCCCGAGCTTGCAGCCGAGCTGGCTCAATTGAGCAGCTTGGGGTTCTGTTTCAATCCCCTCTGCGACGACCCGGATTCCCAGCTTGTGAGCTATTCCGATCAAGCCCTCAACGATGAAGGTCCCAGCATCGCCCGGCACCATGCGGTCGATGAAGGACTTGTCGATCTTGATGATGTCGACCGGCACCGTCAGCAGGTGGGTCAAAGACGCGTAACCCGTGCCAAAGTCGTCGAGGGCAACCCGCAAGCCCTTGGACCGAAGAGCCTTTATCTCGTCCGCGACGACATAGTCCCGTTGTCCGAGATAAACCGATTCCGTCACTTCGAGGATGATGTGCTTGAGGGGAACCTCCGCTTCCCCGAAAATTCGGCACAGCCTGTCTTGCAGATTACCGCCACGAAAATCTGCCGCGGACAGGTTGATGCCTACATGCTGGAGAGGAAGGCCTCGGGCGAGCCAGCTGCGGATGTCTTTCGCAACCCTCAGCAACATCCGTTCGGTCAGCTCAGCAGCAATATGCGCGTCTTTCGTCGCCTCATGGAAATGCGCTGCGGCTATGATTTCGCCGGAAGGCGTGGTCATTCGACACAAGGCTTCGAAACCGACAATTTCGCGCGTATCCAGGCGCAAGATCGGCTGGTAATGCGCATCGATCCGATCGTCTTTCAGGGCGACGCCCACGTCCCGAACCGCCCTGAAGCGTCTGGTCAGGGCGGTGCCCAGGCCGGGATAGTGTTGCACGTATCGGCCGCGATTGTGTTCTTTTGCATGATAGAGCGCCACATCGGCGTTCTGGCGGGTCTGGTCAGGGTTTGTTTCCGTCTCTGCCAACGCGCCGCCAATCGTCGCGGCGGGAAAGACGACATGACCGTCGCAGGTTGAAGGAGAAGACAGTGCTGTGAGGATGTCGGTCGCGCTCGCCTTCAGATCAAGGTTTTTGTCGCCCGACACAATGACAGCAAACTCATCTCCACCGAGCCTAAAGGTGTTTTTGGTGCCTGCTGTCGTGGCGACCCGGTCTGCGACCACTTGAATCAATGCGTCGCCGGCTGCGTGCCCGAACGTGTCGTTCACGAGTTTCAAGTTGTCGATGTCAACAAGCAAGATGCCCCAGGCGCGCCGGGATCGAGGCAGCTCTTCGGCGAGAAGCTGGTTGAAACGAGCGCGATTCGACAGGCCCGTCAAAGCGTCGCTGTATGTCAGCCGCTGACGTTCCATCACCCGCTCTTCGCGATCGATGGCGATCGTGCAGAGATGGGCACAAGCCTCGACGAGGTCCCGTTCGACGACCTTCGGACCGCGGCGGTCTCGATAGTAGAAGGCGAAGGTGCCGATCACCCGGCCGCCGCTCTTGATTGGGCTGGACCAGCAAGCCCGCAACCCCAGCGGAAGCACCAGAGACTTGAAATCCTGCCAACGAGGATCGGTCTCAATATCGGTGACAACGACCGCTTCTCCAAAATAGGCAGCAGCGCCACAGGAGCCCGCAAGAGGACCGGCTTGAAGATTGTCGACAGCCGCTGAGTAGTCAGGCGGCAGGGAAGGTCCGGCAAGTGTGTGGAGACGGCTCCCGTCGAACGTCAGCACCGAAGCGATGATCCCAGGAACGGCGGCCTCAACCTTAAGGCAAAGTTGCTCGATCGTTGCTGCCAGCGGTTCCCCTTTGGCAATCATTTCCAGAATGGCATTCTGCAACTCAAGGATCATGACGTTACTTCCCGGAAGGAGACCCTGCCTACCAAACCGACTTTCAAATCAGGTTACGCCGTTGATTAGATTTTGATCGAATAAACGCCGAATGATCGGTTCGGGACCTGTCGTGGCGAGCTTCGCGTGCGAAAGCTCTCCAGCATTCTGACCTCCTTCTCGGAGTGAGATTGACCGATGTCACGATCGTTCTCTAAAGACGGTTATGAAATGCAATCCTCAGTCGCGCTCTTGAGGGCGCCGAGTCGGGAGCACGGCATAATTTTCGAGAGTCAGAAATCAGCTTATCGGATATGGTTCTAAATGCGTTGCAATGTCACCATCTGGCTGTCGCCGCACAAATGGAAATTGGCCTAAAAGATGATCGGTGGCGATAAATACGTTGGCTCCGTAGGAAAAGCATCGCTCGCGATCATCGCGCTGATGTTTCTGTCACTGACCACCCTTTTGTCGCTCTGGCTCATTTCCAGTTACGAGACAGCTGTTCGCCGGGGCGATGAGCGTGTCAGCGCGGCTTCCAAAATCGTTGCAGCGAACGCGAACTGGTTGAATTCCCTTGCTCGGGAGACCCTGCACCGAATTGATGATGCTCTGGGGCCGAGTATGTCTTTGCCCGGGCCGGATCGCGTGCGCGATCTCGACGCTGCCGTCTACGACCTTCCTCCTCAGGCGACTGCCTATGTCATCGGAGCCGTTGGAGAAACGCTCTACTCAAATGATCGCGATATCCGGCCGGTCAACGTTACGGATCGCGACTACTTCGTTCGGCTGAGAAACGGTGCTGACGAATATACATCGCCGCTGATCATCAGCCGCCTTTCCCAGCGGCAGATATTCGTCTTCAGCCGCAGGCTGGAACGAAATGGCGAGTTCGCCGGCGTCGCCGTGATTGCCTTCGACGCGAGCATCCTAAGGCCAATATGGGACGCGGTGGCGATAGGCGAGAACTCGATTGTCAGCCTCATAAGACGCGACGGGCAACTTATCGCCCGATACCCGGAACCTGCCGGACCAGTCGATATGCGAAACCACAAGCTGTTTACCGACTATATGAGGAAGGCGACATCAGGCACATATCGCTCCGTGTCGCCAGTCGATGATGAAGATCGCCTGGTTGGATACCGAATCCTCGAACGCACCCCTTTCGTGGCCATTGCTTCGGCAGATATCCATGTGATCATGCAGCCCTTTTGGGAGGATGCAAAAATCGCGGCTTTGTTGGTCGCTTTCGCCCTCGTCGGCGCTTTGGCCGCTGCATTGTGGATTCAGAACCTGATCAAGGTAGACACATTGCACACCAAGCAGCTTGCGGATGCGTTGCGGTCAAATAAAACGCTCATGCGCGAGATACACCATCGAGTGAAGAACAACCTGCAGACGGTGATGGCCCTGCTGCGCTTGCAGGGTTTTGAACCGGAGGCTGTTCAAAAATTAAATGAGCGCATTTCTGCGATGTCTGCCGTTCACGAGCAGATGTACGGCTTCGACCAGTTTAGCGGAATATCTGCTCGAGAGTTCATTCCATCATTCGTTAGGACGCTCGTCGACGTCCATGGCCGCGCCGTTTCCGTCGACTTTGAAATCGACGACATCGTGATTGCAGCCGACAAGGCAACGCCGTTTGCCCTCTTGCTCAACGAGTTGATTGCCAACAGCATGAAATACGCGTTCGACGGCCGAGCATCCGGAAACATTCGCGTCATGCTGCACGTGACCGAAGGAGAGGAATCCCAACTTACCGTCGCTGACGACGGGATTGGATTCGATGGTCGATCGGACAGCGCCGGGATGGGGACGCGGCTGATTAAAGCCTTCGTCAATCAACTGCATGGCGAGGCGAGATATAGTCGCCTGGAAGGGACGCAGTTTACGGCAACACTCAAGCTTGCCGATTGAGCGAGAGAAGCCACCTCCCTGCCCAAAGCAAGCCTTGGGTTATCCCGCCGTGTCGGGAGCACTTTTCATTGGGTTGGAGCGACACATTTTCCAGATGGCCTGCCGCTCGTGCGGGATTGTTCCTCGCCGTCGGCTTGCTTCGTTCAGGTGTCACTGGGAGCAAAACATGACGAATGTTCCAACCATAGCCCGTATCTGGCGTGGCCGCACCAAGCCGGAATTTGCCGATGAATACGAGGCTTACAATCGCGCTGAGGGAATTCCGCCACTGCTTAAGACGGCGCTCGGCGTCCAATTGTTACGCGAAGATCGAAAGGATGAAACATGGTTCACGACGATCTCCTACTGGGCCGACATGCAATCGATGACGGCGTTTACGAAAGGTGATCCGGAGCAGGTTCATCATCTGGCGCGAGATGCAGAACTGCTGTGCGAACTTCCGGAGCGTATCCAGATACACAAGATAGTGGTCCCTCCCAATCTGCGTTGAGAATCCTTGGCCGCTTTCCGAGTCTTGCGCCCTTCCGCTAATCCAAAGATAATCATGGATTCCGGCGCGTCTCATGGAGCCAAAACGTTTTGGCTTGACTCCCAAAACGTTTTGGAGAATCTTTTTCTCAATTTGGGAGGAAGATCTTGGCCAATCTCAAACAGCTCGCGCAATCGCTGGGACTGTCGATCACCACGGTATCGCGGGCGCTCGATGGTTATGCCGATGTGTCGGCCGCCACGCGCGAACGGGTTCGAGAGGCTGCCGACAAGGTCGGCTACCGGCCGAATGCTTCGGCGAGGCGCCTCCGCAGGCAGCGCGCCGAACTGGTTGCGGTCACGCTGCCGAGCGATCCTGGCCATATCGGTCCTCCGCATTTCCTCGATATGTTGTCCGGCTGTGCCGAACACCTTGCCGCTGCCGGCCTCAATCTGGTGATTGCGCCGGTGCCGCGCGGCGAGAGCGAACTCGACATCTGCCGCCGCTTCGTCGATGGCCGCCGCGTCGACGCCATGCTTCTCGTCCGCACCAAACGCAAGGACGAGCGCGTCGAATTTCTGCAGTCGCGCGGCATTCCCTTCGTCACCAACGGCCGCACGGAAAGCCTGCTGTCCCATCCCTATATCGACGGCGACGGTTTTGCCGGCTTTCGAGCCGCGACGCTGCGCTTCCATGCTGCCGGCCACCGCCGTATCGGCCACATCGCCGGCCCGCAGGAATATTACTTCGCACATGACCGCTGCCGTGGCTGGCGGGCGGCGATGGAGGAATGCGGCCTTGCCACCGACCTCTGCGCCGAAGGCGCGCCGTTGGAACAGGGCGGTTATCTCGCCGCACTCGAACTTCTGCGCCAACCCTCGCGTCCGACCGCACTCGTTTGCGCCACCGACGAAATGGCGATCGGAGCGCTCCGGGCGCTACGCGAGGTCGATGGCGGCAACCAGATCAGCATTGTCGGCCATGACGACCTGGCAATGGGCGCCTTCACAAGCCCGCCGCTGTCGACCATGCGCATGACCGGCGAAAACCTCGGCGCGAGCTTCGCCTCGCTGTTGCTGCGCGCCATTGCAGGCGAACCTGCCGAAGAACTCCAGGAGCTTCACGCGATCGAATTCGTCGATCGCGACAGCCATCGCCGTCCCGCCAAGGCGGCATAGACAGCCGTGCATCTCAAACAAAGAACAATGAAGGAGGAGAAGATGAAACATATCATGTCATTTGGAATTCTGGCTTCCACGGTGCTGGCCTTCGCCTCGCCGGTGCTGGCCCAGACCGTTTTCGTATCCACCCAGCTTCGTCCGATCGAGGAGGCGACCGTCGTCCGCGAGGAACTCCTGAAGGACGTCGGCTCGGTTGACTATGTGGTCGAGGAACCACCGCAGTTTGCGGTGCGCATGGAAGCCGAGCGTCAGGCCGGCAAGCACACCGTCAGCCTCGCCGGCGCGCTGCATGGCGAGCTCTCGCCGCTTGCCGACAAGGACACGCTCGAGCCGCTCGATGACCTTGCCAAGAAGTTGGCAGCGAGCGGCATGCCGCAGTCGCTGCTCGATCTCGGCAAGCTCGGCAAATCGACCCAGCAGTATATTCCCTGGATGCAGGCGACCTATGTGATGGCCGCCAAGAAGGAAGCGCTGCAATACCTGCCTGATGGCGCCGACGTGAACGCGCTGAACTACGATCAGCTGATCGAGTGGGGCAAGAACATGCAGGAGGCCACCGGCCAGCCGCAGATCGGCTTCCCCGCCGGCCCGAAGGGGCTGATGGCGCGTTATTTCCAGGGCTATTTCTATCCCTCCTTCACAGGCGGTGTCGTGCGTACTTTCCAGAGCGCCGATGCGGCCGCCGGCTGGGAGAAGCTGAAGGTGCTGTGGGCCTATGTGACACCGAACTCGACCAGCTACGACTTCATGCAGGAGCCGCTCGCTGCCGGCGAAGTCATGGTTGCCTGGGACCACATCGCCCGGCTGAAGAATGCCATTTCCGCCGCACCGGATGATTATGTGGTCTTCCCCGCTCCCGCCGGTCCGAAGGGCCGCGGCTACATGCCAGTCGTCGCCGGTCTCGCCATTCCGAAGGGCGCGCCTGACAAGGCCGGCGCAGAAAAAATCATCGAGCACCTGTCCATGCCGGACACGCAGCTCCTGACCGCCTCCAAGGTCGGCTTCTTCCCGACCCTCAACGTCAAGCTGCCGCCGGATCTCGATGCCGGCGTCGCCCTGCTCGCCGGTGCCGTCACCGCCACCCAGGCCTCCAAGGACGCGGTCATCTCGCTGCTTCCGGTCGGCCTCGGCGACAAGGGCGGCGAGTTCAACAAGGTCTACATGGACAGTTTCCAGCGCATCGTGCTGCAGAACGAGCCCATTGCAGACGTGCTGAAGGCCCAGGGCGCGACGATGGCCAAGCTGATGACCGACACCAAGGCTGCCTGCTGGGCGCCTGACGCCAAGAGCGACGGCCCCTGCCCGGTTCAATAAACCCACTTAGCAAGCGTCCGGGCGAAATGCCCGGACGCTCTTTCACCCCTCTGCTCGTCGAGGCGGGAGCCGATGACCAATAGCCGACCCTGGATCCCCTATCTGCTGATCCTGCCATCCGTCGCCTTCCTGGCACTGCTGTTTGTCGTGCCGCTGGTGCAGACGATCTGGCTGGCGGTGTCGGATAATGGCGCGCCGTCGCTTGCGAATGCCGAGCGCATGGTCACCGACATCAACTTCACCCGCTCGGTGAAAAATACCTTCCTGCTGACGATCGCGGTCGTGCCGGTGCAGATCGCCCTTGCGCTGGCCATGGGCACGATGGTCGCCAAGGTCGGCCGCGGGCGCGAGACGATCCTGTGGATCTGGACGATCCCGCTCGGCATTTCCGATCTCGCCGCCGGTCTCGTCTGGCTGTCGA
This sequence comes from Rhizobium sp. CB2179, assembly GCF_057653455.1. NCBI lineage: Bacteria > Pseudomonadati > Pseudomonadota > Alphaproteobacteria > Hyphomicrobiales > Rhizobiaceae > Rhizobium > Rhizobium sp. CB2179. The sequence continues at coordinate 186,194 of NZ_JBYGKR010000002.1, forward strand.
TCCTGCAAAATACCGGCTATCTGAATTCGCTGCTCTTCGGCCTCGGCATCATCAGCCGGCAGGCAAGCTGGCTCTCCTACCAGACGCCGGTCGCGCTCTTCATCGCGATTGCAGTTGCCGAAATCTGGCGCGGCACGGCAATCGTCATGGTCATCATCGTTGCCGGCCTCAACCAGGTGCCGAAGGAGTTCAAGGAAGCCGCCGAAATCTTCGGCGCGGGTCCGTGGACGCGTTTCTGGCGCATCACCCTGCCGCTGATCCGCCCCGCGCTGCAATCGGCGCTGATCCTGCGCACCGTGCTCGCCTTCGAGGTCTTCGCGGTGGTCTATGCGCTCGGCGGGCGCAATTTTCCGGTCCTCGTCGGCGAGGCCTACAACTGGCAAAACCAGAACCAGAATTACAGCGTCGCTGCTGCCTACGCGGTGCTGATCATGATCATCTCGCTTGCCGCCACGCTTATCTATCTCAAAGCCCTGAAGGTCGATCCGGAGCGCCTGCCATGACCACGGATACCATCAGCACGACCACAGACACCCCTAAAGCCGCCAGCTTCGTCTCCTCACGGCGCTGGCTTTTGTGGAGCGGCATCGCCGCCCTCTGCGCCTGGGTGCTGGTGCCGATCTATCTGGTGGCGCTCGGGGCGCTCGGTGGTCGCCAGGGCGTCTATGTCTGGCCGAAGACCGGTCTTCCCGCCGGCATATCGCTCGAGCCCTTTTTTCTCTTTCTGAAGACCGAAGGCGTCGTCCAGTCCTTCCTCAATTCGCTGGGGGCAGCCGCCATCACGGTGGCGCTTTCGATCCTGCTCGGCGCGCCGGCAGGTTACGCGCTCGCCCGCTACGATTTCCGCGGCAAGGACAGCTACCGCCTTCTGGTGCTGCTGACCCGCGCCTTTCCGCTGGCGATCCTGGCCTTGCCGCTGACGGTCTCCTTCATCCGGCTCGGCCTCTACGATACGATCCTCGGCGTCGGCCTTATCCATACGGTTCTGGCGCTGCCTTTTGCCGCACTCGTCACCCAGGGCATTTTCCTCGGGGTACCCAAGGAGTTGGAGGAAGCCGCCTGGGTGTTCGGCTGCACCCGCATTCAGGCCTTCTTCAAGGTGGTGGCACCCTTGGCCCTGCCGGGCATCGTCGCGACCGCCGTCTTTGCCTTCGTCATCTCGTGGAACGAGGTTTTTGCCGCCTCGGTGCTGACGGTGCGCAACCGCACGCTGACCTCCTACCTGCTGACCGTGCTTTCGGAAAGCCCGATGCATTACCGCTTTGCCGGGGGCCTGATGCTCATCCTTCCATCGGTTGTCTTCATCTTCGCGGTCAGGCGCTACCTCTTCGCGATCTGGGGCATTTCCTCCAAATAACGGGACCAGAGATATGGCCAACATTGTCATCGACCGCATCCGCAAGAGCTTCGGAGCCTTCCAGGCGCTGAAAGAGGTCTCGCTGACGATCAACGACGGCGAATTCGTCTCGCTGCTCGGTCCGTCCGGCTGCGGCAAGACCACGCTGCTGCGCATCATCGCCGGCCTCGAGACCGCAACATCGGGAGATATCCGCATCGGCGACAAGTCGGTGATCGGCTTGCCTCCCAAGGATCGCGGCCTTGCGATGGTCTTCCAGAACTACGCCGTCTTTCCGCACATGACGGTCTATGAGAACGTCGCCTTCGGACTGCGGATGCAGAAGGCCGACGACGGACGCGTGAAGGCGCAGGTCGAGAAGGCCGCCGGCCTCCTGCATATCGAGCAATATCTCGACCGCTACCCGAACAAGCTTTCCGGCGGCCAGCGCCAGCGCGTCGCGGTCGCTCGCGCCCTTGCCGTCGAACCGAAGGTTCTGCTGATGGACGAGCCGCTTTCGAACCTCGACGCGCTGCTCCGCCTCGAAATGCGCACCGAACTCAAGACGGTGCTGCAATCGGCCGGCACCACGACGATCTACGTCACCCACGACCAGACCGAAGCCATGGGCCTTTCCGACCGCATCGCCGTCATGCATGGCGGCGTGGTCGAACAGGTCGGCCATCCGGTCGAGATCTACAACCACCCGGCGACACGTTTCGTCGGCGGCTTCATCGGCAACCCGCCGATGAATTTCATCAAGGTGCCGGTGACAAACAGCCAGGTGGCGGCAGGCGCCGTACAGCTTGTCGCGCCGCGGGGGTCCGGCAATGAAGTGATCCTTGGCCTGCGCGGCGAAGCCGTCGAACTCGCGCCGCTGCCGCAGGGTCTCGAAATGCGGGTGCGCGTTGCCGAACCGATGGGCTCGCACCTGCTTCTGACCGGCTCGATCCACGACCAGCCGGTGCGCGTCATCCTGCCGGCCTCGGAGACCGTAAAGAGCGGCGACACGATCGGTCTGAAGCTCGACCAGAAGCGCATCATCTGGCTTTCACCCGAAAGCGGCAAGTCCTTTCCGGCCCTCTTGGCCTAAGAATACCGGAGCATCCGACATGAACATGCATACCGACCAGGCGAAGCGCATCCTCGCCGCCAACGATCGCGGCGGCTATACCGTGCCGACCGACCGGCTCTACCCGTTCCAGTGGAACTGGGATTCGGCCTTCGTTGCCATGGGCTTTGCGCTCTACGATACCGACCGCGCCTATCGCGAGCTGGAGCGGCTGGTCGAGGGCCAGTGGGCTGATGGAATGATCCCGCATATCGTCTTCCATGCGCCAAGCGATACTTACTTCCCGGGACCGAACGTCTGGCGCACGAGACACGCTATCCCGACCTCCGGCATAACCCAGCCGCCGGTCTTTGCGATTGCGCTGCGCAAGCTGCATGAAGCCGCCGGCAAGGATGGCGAAGCGCGCACCCTGCCCCTCTACGTGGCGGCGCTGAAATGGCATCGCTGGTGGTATTCGGCGCGCGACCCTGAAGGCACGGGGCTCATAGCACTCCTGCATCCCTGGGAAAGCGGCAGCGACAATTCTCCCGCCTGGGACATCGCGCTCGCCCGAGTGCCGACCAATACCGATACGCCTGTGGTGCGCAAGGATACCGGTCATGTCGATGCCGATATGCGCCCGCGCGACGAGGATTACCGCCGCTTCATCCATCTCGTCGATACCTATGCCGCCTGCGGCTGGGATCCGGCGCGGCAATGGGAAAAGGCGGCGTTCAAGGTCGCCGAGATCCAGACGACCGCAATCCTGCTCAAGGCGGGCGAAGATCTGGAACACCTTGCCCGCCTGTTTGGGCGGACCGATGACGCGATCGAGATCGCTGCCTTCAACGACCGCAGCCGCAAGGCGATAATGGCCCAGTGGCGGCCGGAGCTTGTCCGCTTCGTCTCGCGCGACCTGATCTCCGGCGAAGATGTCGAAGCCGCCACGCAAGCCGGCTTCATCCCCCTCCTCTCGCTGGACCTCGACAAGCAGGTTGCGGACGCCCTGGTCTCCGAAATGAAGGCCTGGTCCAAGGATCTCAAGGTTGCCTTCCCCACGACCAAACCCGGCATCGCCAGTTGGGAGCCGAAGCGCTACTGGCGCGGCCCCGCCTGGGCGATCATCAATTGGCTGCTGATCGACGGCCTTAAGCGCAATCGCTACGCGGATGTCGCCGAAGAGCTGCGGCAATCCACCATCGCAGCGATCGAAACGGAAGGTTTCGCCGAATATTTCGACCCGGTCACCGGCCAGGGCTGCGGTGGCCTCGGCTTTTCCTGGACGGCTGCCGCCTATCTATGGCTTGAGCGAGGCGTCGTCCTCGCCTGAGCGTAGAGCCGCGCCCAACTAAGCCGTTTCTACGATTGGCTTAACCCCTCCAGGTGTAAAGTGTATGATTTAATCATACACTTTGTTAGGAGATAACCGAGGACACACACTATGCGTACAACCCAACCCCTCACCATCACCCTTCCATTGGAAATGGCGCAGATGGTGAAGGCCAAAGTCAGCTCCGGCGAATATGCGACCGAGAGCGAAGTCATCCGCGACGGCCTGCGCACCTTGGCCGCCCGCGACGCCGCCGTTGAGAAATGGCTGCGAGACGAGGTCGTGCCTACCTATGACGAGACGAAAGCCCACCCCGAGCGCGGCCTTTCTGCCGAGGACGTCGGCCGGCGGCTCGATGCCCGTATGGCCGCTCACGCCAAGAAATAGCGCAGGGCATGAACTACAACGTCATTTGCGCCCAAGGCGAGCGACGACCTCGAAAGCTTGCACCCGAACCTTCATCCAACTGCGATTGAAGTTTCAGCGGCTCAGGACCTCTCCCTAATCCGGCTGCCACGGCTGCATGGTGAGCACATTGCCGCCCAGCTTGGCGAAGGCGCGCTGGCGGCAGGAGAAGACGAGGATCTGCTGGTCGCGCGATTGGCGGTGCAGCGCATCGAACATCCGCTCGATTCGGTCGTCGTCGGAATAAACAAGCGCATCGTCGAGGATGACAGGCGCCGGCCGGCCATCGCGGGCAAGCAGCCGGGCGAATGCGAGGCGGGTCAGCACCGAGAGCTGCTCCCGCATGCCGCCGCTCAGCCGGTCGACATCTTCGTCCAGACCGTTGCGGCGCACGATCTGCGGCAGCAAGGTGTCGCCGTCGAAGGTGATCGAGATGTCGTCGAACAGCAGGCCGAGCAGCGGGGCTAGTTCGCTCATGACCGGCTTGAGATAGAGGTCACGCGCCGCCGCGCGCGTCGCCGTCAGCGCCTTGCGCAAGCGATCGAGCACGCCGACCTCCGTCTCGAAACGCTTCACCTGTTCGCGCGCCGCTGCCAGAAAATCGCGCGTTTCCGACCAGTTTTCTTCCAGCGCACTGTCCGAACGGGTGCGGATCTGACCGCCGAGATCAGCAAGCTCTTCGCGGAGCCTGGCAATTTCGCGGCCTGCGGCGTCGGCGACCGAGCGCGCCCTGGCAAGGGCGGCCTCTGCGCCTGCGAGGTCCCGCCCTGTCCTGCGCAAAGGCGCGGCCCGAAGTTCGACAGCATCGACCTGCTCTCTGGCGCTGGAAAGTTTTATGGCGAGGTCCTGCTGCAATTCAGTTCGGCCGGACTCGGGGCCGATGACCGCTTCGATGGCCTCGAGTTCCTGGCCAAGCCTGGCGTGCTCGGTCTGCGCGCGCAATATGGCCTCGCCGGCTTCCGTGCGCATCATTGACGCCTCCCGCGCCCGGTTGCGCGCCAGTTCGATGCGCCGTGTCGCATCCGCGAGACCGGCACGCACCTCTTCCGGGTTGGCGTCGAGTTCGACCGCACCCTGGCTGAGTTCGGCAAAGCGTGCGGCGTCGAGGTGAAGTGCGTCAATGCCATTCGGGGCGAGATCGGCGAGCCGCTGGCGCGCCCGCACCAGTTCCTCCTGCTTGTTCCGCGCGGCAATTTCGCGCTGCCGCGCCGCCCGCAGACTGTCGATACCGAGCTTGGCAAGCAATGTTTGGCGCATGGCTTCCGCGGTCTCCAGCGCCCCATTGTGATCGGCCTGCCGGTTGGAATGGATGGTCAGGGTGCCGACGCCTGCTATGTCGAGCCTCGCCATCCCGGCAAAGCTCTTATCCTCGCCCCCAATCAAAGGCTGGCGGTCCATGCTCACCAATCCGGAGACGTCCTTCAGGTAATCGATCCGGAGCGTGGGAAGGCCGACTTCGGCGGCTGCGCGCAAGCCGACGATCTTGATGTCCAGCGCTTCAAGCCGTTCGATGGCATCGGCTGGAATGGCGAGCAATGCATGCGCCGCATCCCCATCCTCGATCTGCTGGCGCGCGGCTTCCGCCTGTTCGAGACGCAGGCGGACCTCGGCCAAGCGCTCTGCGGCGTGGCGTGAACGTAGCGCTGCCTCGATCCGCGCGAGAAGTTCGCGGTTTACCCGCTCCTCCTCTTCGGCCGCCTGAACCTCCGCCGTTGCAGCCTCGCTTTCAACAAGCGATACCGTGCGTCGCTCGGCTGCATTTGCAAGGTCCTTTTCCGCCAAGGCGAAACGCCGCGCGAGTTCGCCGCTGCGGTTCAATGCTGCGTGGAAGCGGTCGAATGCCTGCTGCGCGTCGTCGCGGCGGCTGGCGGCCAAGGCAGCCTCGGCATCGAGCGCTTTGAGTTCCCTGTCATGCAGTTTAGCAGCTCCGAGCGCCGACTCGGCATTGGCAATCGCGGTCTTCCGGCCGGCCTCCTCATCAGAGTTTTCCAGTTCGCTGAGTCTCGCCTGCACTGAGCGGCGGCGATCGAGCGCGCCGTGCAGCATCTCCACCTCCTTGGCCAGCCGCGCCTCCTCCGCCTGCAGCCGGTCACGCTCCTCGAGCGCGGCGGCAAAGCGGCCTCCGGTCTTTGGCCGGAGCGTCGCGGTGACCAGGCGATTGAGTTCATCCTCGCAGGCTTCGAGCACCGCCGACATGCGCCGTCCGCCCGTCAGCGCCTCCACCTCTCCCTGCACCGAAGTCAGCAGGCTTTCTCGGACCCGCTTGTCGTTCTCTTCCTCGCTCTTGCTACGATTTTCGATGCCGGTGATGCCCTGGCGCACCCAGAGCAGGCCTGCCGGGCCGGCAGTTCCGCCGGAAATGAGATCGCCGATGAAAGCCTCGGCCTCGTCTGCCTGGGCGACGATCCGGCCGCTGCCGAGATCGGTGACGCTGGCGCGCCGTCCGCTATGGAACTGCTTGGTCAGGCGGTAGCGGCCGGCTTCGATCGTGATGTCGGCCTCGACGATCGGATTGCCGCCGCTATAGGGGCGCAGCATCTGCACGCTCTTTGGATTACCGCTGTGCGGCTGGAAGAACAGAGCATGCAGCGCCTCAAAACAGGTCGATTTGCCATGTTCGTTGGCGGCGCTCAGCACATTGACGCCGTCGGCGATTCCTTCGACGGATATGCCGCGGCCGGCGAAGCGTTTGACATTGTGAAGGCGAAGAGCGTTAAGTTTCATCGATCAATCGCCTCGCAATAGGAAAACAGGCGGATCAATGCCTCGCGCGCCACGCCCCTGTCATCGCCGGAGCGGGATTGGTCGAGGCTTTCGGAAAGCAGCAATTCCGCAGCATCGCGCAACGCGCCGGCTCGGTCGATGGTCTCGAGATCATCGCTCTCACAGTCGGTCCCCAGAAGGTCGGTATCGATCTCCAGATGCGCAAATTCCGGCGCGACCTGCTCCAGCAGGCTGATCATTGCCGTCCGCCCGTTCAACCGGGCACGGCCGGACAGCGCGACGCGCAACAGGGTTTGTCGCCGCGCGAACGGTTCCGGCAGCGCGGCCTTCAGCGCTTCAACACCGTCTTCCGATGCCAGCAGCGGAAGCTGTAATGTCTGCCAGGAAAAGCTGGCGGTCGTCACCGCTGTCGTCGTCGGCATCGCTCCCTGCCCGGCAATGGAAACGACCATCGCCTGCCCCGGCCGGTCATGCTTGAAACGGTCGGGCTCGGGAGCGCCGCTGTAATATGTTCTGGCGTCCACCGCTACCGATCCGTGCCAATCGCCGAGAGCCATATAATCGAGGCCGGCCAGCGCCGCGCGGTTCGGCGCAATCACGTTGGTGGCCGTGGCATCCTCCGAGAATTCCTGGATTGGGCCATGGGCGAGGCCGATGCGGATAGAGCCATCAGGTGTGGCAGCACCCGTCATCCATTCGGTCAGGTCGCGGCCCGGCCTCCTGGTCGTGCAAGGCGCCGGCAGCAGGATGACACCAGGTTCAAGCGGAAGGGGCGCCGCCTCCGTCGCCAGGATGACATTGTCGGGCACCACGCCGCGCGCCGCACTCCAGAGTTGGTCCGCCAGCAGCGAATCGTGATTGCCCGGAAGCAGCACCCAGCGCAGCGAAGCATTCCGGGCCATCTCACCAAGCGCTTGCCGAAGCACGGCCGGCGTCGGCGTCTCGGTATCGAAGGTGTCGCCGGCGAGCAGGATGACATCCGTCCCATGCTCTCGTGCCGCGCTGGCAAGCCTGGCGATGACACCATGCCGCGCCTCGCGCAGGCGCCCTCTCAAATCCTCCGGAAGATTGCCAAATCGCTTGCCAATATGAAGGTCCGAACTGTGCAGGAAGGAAAACATTAATCAGCCATGTTTGCGATGCGCCGCGAGCTTTCGAGCATGGCCAAGGACCTCTCGTCCACAGTTTCATGATTCCGTTGTTCCGAGGCAGACCATGCCTCCCGGCTATGGGCGAGGCAAGTCCATCCTGGCCGAGCAAGCAGTTATCCAATGTTTGTCTAATTTTGGGCGGTGCACGACACCCATCCCGTAGCCCTACAAGAATTAGGCAGACGCGGTGACCCGCCACGCGGCGAAGGCATCGTCTATTATCCAAGGGTTTTACCTGCCGATGGAAATCGAACGGTTGATCCCATGATCGCCGCCCCTAAGTCACCTGGTTGAATACCACCATCTTGTCGTCGGCCATTTCTTCCATCGTCCAGGGAATGCCGCCGACGCCGTATCCTGACTGTCTGCGTCCGGCGAAAGGCATCCAATCGGTGCGGAACGCGGTGTGGTCGTTGACGAGAACGGCCGATGCATCCAAATGTTTTGCCGCCCTGAGAGCAATCGCTATGTCGGCGGAAAAGACGCTCGCCTGGAAGGCATAGGGCAGCGAGTTGGCAATGCCGATCGCTTCGTCGAGGTCGCGGTAGCCGTAGACGCAGGTCAGCGGTCCAAAGACCTCGAGCATGGATACTTTCGCTTCAGTAGGCGGGTCCAGCAAAACCGAAGGCAGAAGTGTCGTCTCGGACATCCGACCGCCGCCGATCTGCCTGGTTCCGGCGTCCGTCGCCTCCTTGATCCAGGCGGCGACGCGGTCTGCCTCGCGTGGCAGGATGAGCGGCCCTACCTCGGTTTGCATAAGCGTGGGATCGCCGACATGCAGAGCTGCCACCCTGGCAGCGAGAGCCTCGGTGAAGGAAGCCAGAATATCTTCATGCACGAAGAGACGCTGGGCCGACACGCAGACTTGCCCGGCGTGATAATAGCCACCTTTGACAATGGTGCCGACGATCGCATCGACATTGGCGCTGCGGTCGACGATGACGGGTGCCGCTCCACCGTGCTCAAGCGCGCATCGGGTCCCCGGCGGCAGCTTGCCCTTGAGGTACCAGCCGACCTTGGCGGAACCGATGAAGCTCAAAAACGCGACGCGGCGATCGGTTGCAAAGGCTTCGGCAAGCGCGTTGTCCTCGGTGATGAGGGTCTGGCACCAGCGCTCATCGAGACCTGCCTCCCAGAACAGCTTGACGATCTCGATGCAGGAAATCGGCGTCGTTGCCGCCGGCTTCACGATAACCGGGCAGCCGACCGTGATCGCCGGCGCGATCTGGTGGATGATGAGATTGAGCGGATGGTTGAAGGCCGAGATCGCCGCCACGACGCCGATCGGCTCCTTGGTGGTGAAAGCCCATCTGTTGGCGCTGGCCGCAGTCAGCCCCATGGGGATTTCCTTGCCGCCGAAATTGCGCAGCTCGTCCGCCGCATTGAGGAGGCCGTCGATCCCGCGCGTCACCTCGATGATCGCATCCGTCAGCGGCTTGCCGCCTTCACGGGCGATCATCATCGCAAAACGATCGCGGTTCTCCTCCAAAAGCGCCGACGCCTTTCTGAGGACCGCCATCCGCTGATGCGCGGGCAGCCAGCCGTCGCGATCGGCGAAGGCGTTGGCGGCGATCTGAAGCTTGCGTTCGAGTGCGGCCGCGTCATCGGCCGGCAGCTCTGCAATCGGTTCGCGGTCGAACGCCTGGTAGACCGTCATGGCAAGCGGCATCTCAGGCCTCCAATATCTGGGGGAGCCGTTCACGAAGCTCCTTCACCAGCACGCGTTCGTTCTCCGAATAGTCGACAGGAACGTTCACCAGATGGACGCCGCCTCCGGCGAACGCCTCTTCGAGAACCTGTTTGAACTGGCCGATATCGTCGACCCTGGTTCCCTTGGCGCCGTAGGATTCGGCATATTTCACGAAGTCGGGATTGCCGAAAGTCATCCCGAAATCCGGGAACTCGTCCACCGCCTGCTTCCAGCGGATCATGCCATAGGCATTGTCCTCGATCACGAGGACAACGAGATTGAGTTTCAGCCGGACGGCGGTCTCGAGTTCCTGGGAATTCATCATGAAGCCGCCGTCACCGCAGATCGCCATGACGCGCCGCTCCGGGTAGAGCATCGAGGCAACCATCGCAGACGGCAGCCCGGCTCCCATCGTCGCAAGAGCGTTGTCGAGCAGCAGCGTGTTCGCCATCCGCGTCCGGTAGTTTCGCGCGAACCAAATCTTGTACATGCCGTTGTCGAGCGCCAGGATGCCGTCATGCGGCATCACCTCTCTTATATCGTGAACCAGCCGCTGTGGCGTGAAGCGATCCTCCGTCGCCCGCGCGGCGATACGCTCGAGAATGCGCTCGCGCAGATGAAGAAGCGCTTGCGCGTTTGGTAGCTTGCCCTCGAGGCGATCGGCCAGCGCCTTCAGAGAGGGGCCGATGTCGCCGATGACTTCGGATTGCGGGAAATAGACCTGCTCGACGGTCGCCGGCTGATATCCGATATGGACGACCTTCGGGCCGCTCTTGCCCATGATGAACGGCGGCTTCTCGATGGTATCATGGCCGATCGTGATGATCAGGTCGGCCTGTTCGATGGCCTCATGGACATAATCCCGCTCCGACAGCGCGGCGGTGCCCATATAAAGCTCGGTTCCGCCGGGAACCGTTCCCTTCCCCATCTGGGTGGTAAAGAACGGAATGCGCGTACGGATCACAAACTGCGCAATATCCGATGTCGAGCGTGGACGAGAGGCGGCGGCCCCGAACATCAGAAGCGGACGTTTGGCTGCGGCAATGAGTGCAGCGGCGCGGTCGAGAGCCGCGTCGCTTGCCGTCGGCAATTCGAGCTGATGCGGCGCAATCAGCGCCACCTCCTGGCATTCCTCGGCCGCGATATCTTCCGGAAGCTCGAGATGGACCGGACCCGGCCTTTCCTCCTGGGCTATGCGGAACGCCTCCCTGACCGTCGTCGGGATCATCTGCGGCGACACGATCTGCCTTGCGAGCTTGGTCAGCGGCTTCATCGACGCGACGACGTCGACCACCTGGAAACGTGCCTGGCGGGACGAGAGGATCCCCTTCTGACCGGTGATCATCACCATCGGCATCGCACCGAGCAAGGCATATGCGGCACCCGTCGAGAGGTTGAGGGCACCCGGCCCGAGCGTCGTCAGGCAGACGCCGGGCTTTCCAGTCAGGCGGCCATAGGTCGCGGCCATGAATGCCGCCGCCTGTTCATGCCGGGTGAGCACGAGCTCAATCGACGACTTGCGGATGGATTCGACGACGTCGAGGTTCTCTTCGCCGGGAATGCCGAAAATGCGGTCGACACCTTCGTTTTCAAGCGCTGCCACTAGAAGATCGGAGCCTTTGGTCATGGATGTGTGCCCGTGCTGTTTGGTTTGAGACTTCCAGAAAGGAAGGTCCTTCGAAGATATGTTCTTTTCCGGGGCTGTCCATGCGTTCGGCGGCTTCAGCCGCAGTTCCAGCTTGATCTCGGACCGTGACGGGTGCTTGCGCCGTCATCGAGCGCTGGCTGATATGGACGTTCCCGAGCGCTCCCTGAGGAGGAAGCTCGCCGGAGCACTGCGGGCATTTGGAGCCAGCGCTCAGTCGAAAAATACGACTTGGTCTTCACCTGCGAATTTGAAGTTGCCTTAAGACCAAGAACAAAATTGAAGATATTTGCGCCGCCGGCCTCGCGCGTGAAGCTGAGATAGGAGCCGAATCGTTCGGATTCAACGTTTTGAAGGTTTCGGATCGAGGCAAGAGTATCCTCGAAATCACGCCAGCACGCCTGCTTCACGATGATCTCGAAAATGCGAAGGGTGGCCGGGGAGAGACGTCCCTGGGCGTCGGTCGTCGGCCCGATGATCTTGGCGCGGATCTCAAGAATATCGCCCATTTCATCTCCACGAACCTTAACGAAGGTCGAGCTGAGTGGACGCACCTCGTCGCGTTCGTAGATCCGCTGAAAATAACACTCAAAGCTGCGATTGCGCATCGATGCGGCTTTCCATTCGCTCATATCGACGCCGGCTTCTCGAAGAGCAGCGCAAAAGTTCGACCCCGAGACGCGCCACATCCGCAGAAACTGACTTGCCAACTCCAGCTTCGGGACCTCGATCAGCTGCAGCGGTATCGGCGTCGACGGGAGGGGAGAAGGAGCCGCTGGATCAGGGCGGGCGGCGATGCGAGATGATCGGGCAGCCTTATTGACAGTTCGATTTTCGAAGGGGCCGACCGGATCTTCGAGGTGATGGATTTCACGGTAAAAAACGACGGTGCCTGCAAGAAGCAAAATTAATATCAAAAGCCCTGGCCAAAGCAGGGACCAGCGGTTCCTCGGCATTGAGAAATTCCGGTGCCAAGGCGGGCTGTCTCGAGGAGGATCGACTGCTGATGGCACTTTATCCACGGCGCGACCTCACAAGCAAACAGGAGCGGCTGTGAGTTCGAGCTCAATCACTCTTGATCCTATTTGCGACCAACCGGTGTCGGTCGGCGCGTTGACCAATCAGCTCTGCTGACGACTCCCCCTGAGATGAGCAACGGATGCGAAAAACGGTACAGTCTGTCCGACTCACCTTCGACGCTGCAAGTGTGAAGTCGCGTGAGTGGAGCGTCAAGCATCAACCCCAGTGGATGGCGCTCGTCCCCTAATATTCACGTGGCGGCTTTGCAATGTCGGCAGCAACGTCGAGCGTTTCACAAGAAGCAACGCAGGGGTTAGTCTGCGAGCAGACGCAGCCTTAGACAATGCTTTGAAGCAATGGTGTCATGCGGTCATATGACGCGCTTGGCGCCAGGCCTGATAACGCTCCAGGGTCTCCTTGTTGGGCGGGTATACGCCCAAGGTCGATTTGCCTGATTCGATTTCCAGCTTGAGAAACTCTTCCTGCTCCTCCATCGCGACGGCTTCTTCGGCAATGTCGTCGACATATTCCCGCGGAATAACGATCACCGCTTCGCTGTCGCCGAAGATGATGTCATCGGGGTAAACGGCAACGCCGCCGCAGGCGATTGGCTGGTTCATGTCCGAGGCGTGGTGGGCAACCAGGTTCGCCGGCGCTGCCGGTCCCATGCAGTAGGTCGGGAGGCCCAACTGCGCGATATCGGCCGTATCGCGGACGCCGCCGTCGAGCACAAGACCGACGGCGCCACGATAGACGAGACGACGGGCGAGCATGGCGCCAATGCCGGCGACTTCCGCCAAGGAGCGGCAATCCAAGACGAGAACATGGCCGTCGGGGATCGTATCGATGGCCTTGCGCTGTTGATTGGATGGATCCGAACTGTAAGTCGAACCGTCGATATCTTCGCGCGCGGGGATGTAGCGTACGGTGACGGCTGGGCCGATCATCGGCCTGCCGGCGCTCGCCAGCGGCCGCACGCCTCGAACCGCGGTGTTCTTCAGGCCACGCTTCAGCAACAGAGTGCTGAGACTTGCAGAATTCGTCCGCAAAAGCTTTTCGTAAACTGATGGGTCCAAAGCAGTCATGAGATCCTCCATTGTCCGGTGGAAGCTCTAGCATAACGCGAAAATAGTTCAATAGAGAATTTTATGTTTCTTATTTGGATAAAGGCTGTTTGCCATTAATCGCCTTTGTCAAGATGGCGGCACCCTCCACAACCTCGCGCTTGATTGCGCGCGCCCTGTCCGGGGTGGCTTCACCGATAAACGGGACGCTGATCGTTGCCACAAGTCGACCCTCGGAATCGAAGACAGGCGCGGCAAAGGCCCGGAGGCCAAGGTTGGATTCCTGGTTGTCCTCAGCGCATCCATTGCGCCGAATTTCAACGAGTGCTTCCTTTAGCGCCTCCGGATCGGTAATCGTATATGGCGTCTTTCCCTCCAGTCCGACGCTGCAATAGGCCTCGATGTCACCGTAGTCTGAATAGGCAAGCGCGAGCTTGCCGGCGGCGCCGACATGTTTAGGCGAGCGACTGCCGACCTTGATGAAGAGCGAATAATCGCCGGGACTGGAGGCTGCAAATATCGTCATCATCTCGTTGCCTTCGGGGGCGGCCAGCCTGAAGGATTCGAAAATGCGGTCAGCCGCAGCCGTCAGGATCGGCCTTGCCGCCTCGATCACCGTTGCCCTGTCGGCGCCAGGCGAGATGCGGCGCGCAAGCTCGACGAATTTTGGCCCCAGCTCGTAGGACGCTCCACCATTCACCCGCGCCACAAGCCCATGCGCGGCCAATGAATTGAGGATCCGGTAGACGGTCGAACGCGGAACTCCAAGCTGATCAACCAGCGAGGCCAGGGAAATTCCCGTCCTCGCATCGGCGACTGCCTCGAGCAGGTGGGCGGTCTTTTCGACGATGGGTGAGCCATGCTTTGGTTCAATCATGAACTTAGAATTCCATATGAGAATTATAATATTGACATCGCCGGACCGAGCGAGCATGCTTGGCGGCGTAAGTGTCACATTTGACACTACGCGCTTGGCGGAGGAAGTAAAGCCATTTGGATAACCGCTGCGGCGGTGCTCAACCGGGTGGTTTTCACAAGACGGCACTGCGATGGACAGGATGCCGCTCGTTTGGTCTGGAGGAGGGATTTCATGAAGAAGATGAAGGCAATTGGTGCGCTGAGCATCGGACTGGCATTTCTGCTGGGTCCGGGCAGCGCAATTCGCGCCGACGCTGCCTCGGATAAGCTGACGGTCGTGGTGACCGACGAACCGAAGTCGCTCGATCCCTGTGACACCGACCTTTCGGGCAATTCTCGCATTCTGCACAACAACATCACCGAAGCGCTGGTCAATCTGAGCCCGGCCGACGGATCGGTCGTCCCGAGCCTTGCCGCCAGCTGGCGGCAAGTGGACGAGCTGACCTGGGAATTCAAGCTCCGCGACGACGTCACCTTCCACGACGGCAAGGCGTTTGATGCCAGTGCAGTCGTTGCCGCTCTCAAGCGGGCGCAGGATCCGGCACTGGCCTGCGAAGTCGGACTTGCGACGCTGAAGGGCGTCAAGTTCAATGCAGAAGCGGTGAACCCCACCACCCTCCTCATCAAAACGGATATCGTCGAGCCGATCCTGCCGAACAAGATGTCCGCCGTGGACATCGGTTCGCCGGCGACCCCGAACGACGGCAAGTCGCGCTCCCCGGCCGGAACCGGACCTTACAAGCTTGCAGCGTGGACGCCCGGGCAATCGGTCGACCTCGTGGCCTATGACGGCTATTGGGGCGACAAGCCGGCGATCAAGAACGCAACCATCATCTGGCGCGCCGAATCCGCTGTTCGCGCGGCAATGGTCGCCACCGGTGAAGCGCAGATCGCCTATGAAATAGCACCCCAGGACGGCACGACGGAACAGGATCATGCCTTCCCGAACGCCGAAACCTCGCTGCTGAGGATCGACGCAGAAATTGCGCCACTCAACGACAAACGCGTGCGTGAAGCCCTTAATCTTGCGATCGACCGGGACGGACTTGTCGGCACCATCTTCCACCAGGATGCCCAAAAGGCGATGCAGGCGGTGCCGCCGTCCGTCTTCGGCTTCAATCCCGACATCCCCGTCTGGACGTATGATCCCGAAAAAGCGAAGTCCCTGCTCGCCGCGGCGAAAGCCGATGGCGTGCCGGTTGACAAGGAAATCGTCATCTACGGCCGCATCGGCATCTATCCCAATTCGTCCGAAAGCCTGGAAGCCATTCAGGCGATGCTCGCGGATGCAGGTTTCAATGCCCGGCTCGAAATGCTTGAAACAAGCCCGTGGCTGAAGAAGCTTCTTAAGCCCTGGGACAAGGAACGTCAGCCGTCGATCCTGCAGACGCAGATCGACAACACCGAAGGCGACGCCGTATTCACGCTGCCGAACCGTTTTACCACCGACGGCAACCAGTCGACCATCGCCGATGCTAAACTCGACACATTGATTACCGACGCGTCGAAGGCAACCGGCGACGAACGCAAGAAACTGTTCGAGGAGGCCTTCAGCTACATCGCCGTCGATGCGGTCAATATCGTGCCGCTGTTCCACATGGTCACGATTGCCCGCGTCGCCGAGAACGTCACCTACACGCCCGATGTGCAGGCCGGCAACGAGATCAAGCTTAAATCGATCAGCTACCGCTGACGGCGCAGACTGGTTGCCGAACGTCCCTTGAGGAGAGCGGATGTCCTTCACCTACTTCCTGAAACGTGCGGCCTTTGCGGCACTCGCCCTTGCAGCATTGATGACATCCGCCTTCTTCCTCGTGCGGTTGACGGGCGATCCCGTCAATCTCTACCTGCCCGTCGATGCCTCGGATGCCGCCCGCGAAGCCATGCGCGTCCGTCTCGGCCTCGATCGTTCCCTCCCGTGGCAATTCCTCGATTGGGCCGGGGATATGCTGAGCCTCGATTTCGGCACGTCGCTTTGGCACAACCGCCCGGCCATGGACGTTGTCCTGGAGGCGCTGCCGAACACGCTGGCGCTCGGTGCCATTGCCTTGACCCTGGCCTTCATCGCCGCCGTCATCATCGGATCGATTGCCGCTGTCAATGCCGGCGGTTGGATCGACCGGGCCATCAACGTGCTGTCGCAGGCAGCGGCCAGCGTGCCGGATTTCTGGCTCGGGCTGATGGGCGTTCTGCTATTTGCCGTCACCTTGCGCATTCTGCCGACATCGGGTTTCGGCGGTCCGATCTATTGGATCCTGCCGGTTGCCTGTCTTTTTGCCAGACCGTTCGGGACGCTGGTGCAGATCGTCCGCGGCTCGATGATCGAAGCACTGAACGCGACATTTGTCCGGACTGCGCGGGCCAAGGGCGCGCGCGGCGGCCGGGTTACCTTCGTGCATGCGCTGCGCAATGCCCTCCTGCCCGCGGTGACCGTGACCGGTGACCTCGCCGCCCAGTTCGCCGGCGGCGGTGGCGTCGTCGAGGTTGTTTTCGGGTTTCCCGGCATCGGCAAGCTGCTGATCGACGGCATCCTGAAGCGCGATTTCGCGATCGTCCAGGCATCGATCTTCGCGGTCGCCGTCGTTATCTTCGTCATCAATATCCTGGTCGATATGCTCTATGCATCGATCGATCCGCGTGTGAGGGTCGAATGACCAGCACCTCCGCCGACGTCCTCCCTGCCCGCGAGCGCCGAAGCCGCCGCATCTTGTGGTTCATGCGTGCGCTCGCGGGTGACCCTATGGCGGTCGCAGCGACAATTTGGCTGCTGATCGTCGTCCTTGCCATTCTTGCGGATGCATCATCGCTGCTGGGCGAAAACCGCATTTCGCTAAAGGCGCGCAACCTGCCGCCCTTCGACTTCGGCCAGTCCTGGACGTTGTGGCTGGGCGCCGACGCTCTCGGGCGTCCGCTCCTCGTTCGCCTCATCCAGGCGGCATCGACGACGATCGGCATAGCGCTGGTGACCGTTCTGACGAGCCTGATCGGCGGAACGCTGCTCGGCGTGATCGCCGGTTACTTCGGTGGCATCATCGGCAACCTTGTCATGCGGATCTGCGACATCATTCTGGGTTTCCCGACGCTGCTGGTGGCGCTCTTCGGGCTCTACCTGTTCGGCCCGAGCGTCGGTAACCTCATCATCGTGCTCGCCGTTACCCGCATGCCGGCCTATATCCGCGTCGCAAGAGCTGAAACTCTGGAGGTGCGGGAGAGGCTTTTCGTTGATGCGGCGCGCGCCTTCGGCGGCGGGGCTGTCTGGATATTGCGCAATCACATTCTCCCAAGCGTCGCTCCGACAATGCTGACGCTCGCCTCGGTCAATCTCGCCATGGTCATGCTGTTCGAATCCGGGCTGAGCTATCTCGGCCTCGGCATCCAGCCACCTGCGGTGAGCTGGGGCCTGATGGTGGCGCAGGGCCAGGGATATCTGTCATCCGCCTGGTGGCTGGGCTTTTTTCCCGGTCTGGCTGTGATGCTCACGACCATGTCCTTCAATCTCCTCGCCAACTGGTTCCGGATCGTCAATGACCCGTCGCAGCACTGGCGACTTGTCAGCCGGAGGCGCTGATGGCTCTTCTCGAAGTCAAGGACTTGCAGGTCAGTTTCGATACGGCAGCCGGCCGCATCCTGGCGCTCAACGGCGTCTCCTTCTCGCTCGAGCGTGGAGAGGTTCTGGCGCTGCTCGGCGAAAGCGGCTCCGGCAAGTCGGTGACCGCATCGGCCATCATGGATCTCGTTCCCAACCCGCCGGGCGAAATCAATCAAGGATCGATCCGTTTCGACGGTGTCGAGCTGTTGCAGCTCTCGCGAAACGAGCGGCGCGATCTCTGCGGCGATCGGATCGCCCTGATCTTTCAGGATGCGCTCGCAGCGCTCAACCCGGTCTATTCCGTGGGTTGGCAGATCGCCGAAATGTTCCACATCCACGGCCGTACTCCGGAAGGTGGTGTCGAAAAAGCCGTGATCGACCTTTTGACGGCCATCGGCATTCCCGACCCTGAAAGCCGCGCCAGACAATATCCGCATGAGTTTTCGGGCGGCATGCGCCAACGCATCATGATCGCCATGGCCGTGGCACTGGAACCGGATGTCATCATCGCAGACGAGCCGACGACGGCGCTCGACGTGACGATCCAGGCGCAGGTGGTTGATCTTCTGGAGACTATCAGCAAACGCAGCGATGCCGGCATGATCTTCATTACCCATGATCTCGGCGTCGTCGCCGAACTCGCCGATCGCGTTGCCGTCATGTATGCCGGCCGCGTCGTCGAAACCGCAAGCGTCTTCGAACTGTTCGAAGATGCCCGCCATCCCTACAGCGTCGGATTGCTTGCCTCGCAGCCGCGCATGGACACGGATGAAGACGAATTGGTGCCGATCCCCGGCTCCGCGCCCAATCCTGTCGCCCTGCCTTCCGGCTGCGCATTCAGAACGCGCTGTCCACGCGCCGAAGGGCTCTGTGCCGAGGTCGTCCCCTCTCTTGAAACCGTAGGGCCGGGCCGCCAGGCCGCCTGCCACTTCCCGGTATCACCAGTATGATCGAACCTCTGCTCAAGGTCCAAAACCTCTCCCGGCACTTCGGTAGCTCCTCTGCACCGGTGCGCGCCGTCGACGATGTCAGCTTCGAGATTGCCAGTGGAGAGACGCTCGGCCTCGTCGGCGAAAGCGGTTGCGGCAAAACCTCGCTGGTTCGGACGCTCTTGAAGCTTGGACCGGCAACAAGCGGCAGCGCTTTGCTTGACGGTGTGGACATTACGACAGCCGGTGGCCGGCGGCTGCATGAATTGCGCCGCAAGATGCAGGTCGTTTTCCAGGACCCCTACCAGTCGCTCAATCCCCGCATGCGGGTCGACCGGCTGATTTCCGAACCCTGGGCGTTGCACCCCGGGGTCGTGCCCAAGAGCAACTGGCGTGAAGAGACGGTCAAGCTGCTCGAATCCGTCGGGCTGCGCGCCGAGCATGCGGAGCGTTATCCCGCGGAATTCTCAGGCGGCCAGCGGCAGCGCCTTGGCATTGCCCGCGCTCTCGCGCTCAATCCGACACTTCTTGTCTGCGACGAGCCTGTCTCGGCCCTCGACGTCTCGGTGCAGGCGCAAGTGATCAACCTGCTGGCCGGATTGAGGCGCGAGCGCAATCTGGCGATGCTGTTTGTCGCGCATGATCTCGCCGTTGTGCGGCATGTCTCGGACCGTGTGATGGTCATGTATCTCGGCAAGATCATCGAAACGGGGCCAAAGCAATCGATCTTCAGCGCTGCGGCCCATCCCTACACGCAGGCACTGATGTCGGCGGTCCCGACACCGGATCCGAGGCGTCGTGCGCAGCGCGAGCGTATCGTTCTGCAGGGAGATCTGCCGAGCCCCGCAAATCCGCCCAGCGGATGCCGTTTTCGAACGCGTTGCTGGAAAGCGACGTCGATCTGTGCAGAACAGGAGCCTGCCCTGACCACGCGAACGGCGGCCCCAGGTCTTCTGACCGCCTGTCATCACGCCGATCCGGAAATCGCCAACACAGCGCCTGAATTGGACACTGCATGGGTCCCTCGCCTTGAAGGGAACTGAAGCCAGGCCCATTATGCCAAGGTGATCGCAAAGCTGCGCAACCGTTGCGCCGGTCAGCGACGATTATTTTCCGTTCGTGTTTCCCGTTTGTTTTGTGGCTGCCTTTAGCCCGCCTTGCTGCAAATCCGCCTCGTCGGCAAGAATGGCGGCGGCTTCATCGAGCAGGACGTCCTTTGCGTTCTTGCGAGCATTCTCGATGGCAATATCAGCGCTCAGGCTGCGCTCGCCTGCCTCCAGACCATCATCTCCACCCGGATCCTCGCCATCGCTCACTTGCGCTCGATCCTTGAACCGTTTCTCTCGAGCCGTCGCTTCTTTGCGACGTTCCGCTTCATTGAGGGAGATAACCCCTTTCTCGCGCTGTGCCTTGAGGTCGGCAAGGTCTTTTAACAAGCGTTGGAAATCCGGATCGCTTCTAACCCGCGCATCATGGCGGCTTTGCAATGTCGGCAGCAACGTCGAGACAGTGTCGGAGGGCGTGTAATTCGCGGGCTTGATCTGCGCCCACGGCAGCGCATTGTCATAACTGGTCTCGCCGAAGCTCGTGGGATCGGTAAGTCCCGGTAAGCTGATATCAGGCGTCACGCCGCGCAGCTGCGTCGTACCGCCGTTGACCCGGAAAAACTGGGCAATCGTCACTTTCAGCTCCCCGAACTCAGGCTTGCTGTTGCGGACGATCTGGTCAAGGTCGACGACGGTCTGAACGGTGCCCTTCCCGAAACTGGGTTCGCCGACGATCACGCCTCGACCATAATCCTGGATGGCCGCGGCAAAAATCTCTGAAGCCGACGCCGAGCCGCGATTGATCAGGACACCCATCGGGCCTGCCCAGACAGGCGCTGCAAGCTCAGCGCTTTTGACCTCGATCTTGCCGTCGCTGCCGCGTTGCTGAACGACCGGTCCATTGCCGATGAAGAGACCGGTCAAATCAATCGCCTCGTCCAATGAACCGCCGCCATTGTTGCGCAGGTCAATCAGAACGCTGTCGACCTTTTCTTCCTTCAGTTCGTCGAGAAGCTTGGCGACATCGCGGCTTGCGCTTTTGTAATCCTGGTCACCTTTGCGCTTGGCTTCAAAATCCTCATAGAATACCGGCAGCGTGATGATCCCGATTTTACGCGTGGCGTCGCCCGCCTTCACGGACAGCACAGTCTTCCTGGCAGCCTGCTTGTCGAGACTGATTTTATCGCGCACCAGGCTGATGACGCGATGCGTGCCATCTGCTCCGGCATCTGCCGGCAGGATATCCAGCCGCACGACGGAGTCTTTTTTTCCGCGTATCATCTGCACGACTTCATCAAGGCGCGTGCCCACCACTTCTTTGATCGCCCCATCCTTGCCTTGACCAACGCCCGTAATGCGGTCTCCGACCGCGAGCTTGCCGGAAAGCTGCGCCGGCCCGCCAGGCACGAGCTCACGGATCGTCGTGTAGTCGTCGCGTTCCTGCAGCACGGCACCGATACCAAACAGCGAAAGCTTCATCGAGACATTGAAGTCGGCTGAAGCGGCCGCGCCGAAATAGTCCGTGTGCGGATCGATCGACGTTGAATAGGCATCCATGAACGACTGGAAAACGTCGTCGCTTTTAAACTTGTAAGCGCGCTCGAGTATGTTCTCATAACGTTTGTCGAGCGTTTCGCGGATGGCCGCGTCGTTTTTGCCGCCGAGTTTCAACCGCAACCAGTCGCTCTTGACGCGCTTGCGCCAAAGCTCATTGCTCTCGGCTTTCGACTGCGACCACGGCGCTTTATCGCGCAGCACCGAATAATTTTCCTGCGTACTGAAATCGAAGTCCTGCTTCAGCAGGCTGCGCGCATAGTTCATGCGGTCGACAACGCGCTGTTCATAGGCGTTGAAAATCGCAAACGGGATCTTCAAGTCCTTCCGTTCTATCGCATCGTCGATCTCGCTGCGATCGGACATGAACTTGTCGATGTCCGCTTGCAGGAAGAGCATGCGGTCCGGATCAAGTGACTTGATGAACTGATCCATGATCCTGGCCGACAAGGCGTCGTCGAGTGGAACGGGCTTGTAGCTATACCGCGAAAGAAATTGTGCGCTCAACTCAGCGGCCTGCGCTTGTCGCTTTAGCGGCGCCAAAACAGGCGGTGATGCGACTTCAGCATATGCGGACTGTGCAATTGCAAGAAATGCACCAAGGAAAACGTAGGCTGTGCGCATTCAGCGTTGATCCAATTCTTGATGCCGAGTGTCGATGTGCGATCTATGTGACGCAATCATGGTTTTTTGGCAACCAAATGGCAAACGACATGGTTTGCAAAGTGGCGGAAACATATCCGCGCGTAGCCGACGCTCAATCCGCCTGCACGTCTTTCCAGGAATCGAATGTCGCAGCTTGACCGCGACGGCATCCGATGCGGTCGACGAGTTCCCAGACGATGGCGTTCTCGATATAGAAACGCCGCCCTGACTTGGCAATGCGAAGTCCGCGGTAGTCGGCGATAAAGCCGTTGGCCGCCACGGTATTCAACAGCCTGTCACGTTCCGCGCGATCGGGTGCCTCCGCCGAAAGGCGCGATGGCAAAGTGATGAACTCGTCCCATGAATATTCAAAACAGGCCTGGGCGGCGCGGTTTGCGTAGATAAAGCGCGGATCGGCGTCGGTATTGTGAGCAAGGACCACCGCCGGCGAGTGGTCATACAGCCATTCGGCACCCTGGCCTTCCGGCGTCAGGCGGCGTCCCACGCTTCGTTCGAAGCTTTCCGCCATCAATGCGTAAAATTCGAGATCGTAAGACAGGTCGAGTCCGGCGTCGTTGTAGTTGGCAATCATGCTGCGCATCCTGGATTGCGGCGAGAGATGTTGAAGTGATGTTCTCGCTACAAAATCCTTTTGCGCTACAGAAAGCGCAAGCTCCAAATGCGACGCGGTCAAGCTGGCGACCGGGACTTCAGGCGTCATCCTGGAGGTAGCGTTCCGCGAGCCTTGCCCACATGGCTGCGCCAACCGTGAGGCTGGCATCGGCGAAATCATATTTGGGACTATGCAGGATGGCGGAATTCATGCCGTTGCCGAGACGCAGGAAGCTGCCCGGCTTGTGCTCGAGAAAGTGTGCGAAATCCTCGCTGCCGGGAATGAGCGGGCAGGTCGCGACCTTGTCTTCGCCGACCAGTTCCGCCGCGACGATCCCGGCAAAATCTGTCTCATCGGGCGTATTGACGACGACAGGATTGCCGCGATCGTAGTTGATCTCGATCGAAGCACCATGACCGTCCGATACCGAGCGGGCGAGCTTGGTGATGCGTTCCTGCAGGAGGTCGCGAATGCCAGGCTCGAAGGAGCGCACGCTCAATGCGAGCTTGGCATACTCAGGAATGACGTTGACGGCATCGCCGGCATGGATCGTGCCAACGGTAATGACCGCCGTCTGGGTCGGGTCGAGGTTGCGCGAGATGATCGTCTGCAGCGAGACGACGAGGTTGCATGCCACGACCACGGGGTCGACGGTCAGGTGCGGCCGCGAGGCATGGCCGCCTTTGCCCTTGATGGTAATCTCGACGGTGTCCGACGCCGCCATCATCGGGCCGGATCGCAGCAGGATGGTGCCTTCCGGAGCGCCGGGATGGTTGTGGAGGCCGAAGATGGCGTCGAACGGGAACCGTTCGAACAGGCCGTCGGCGATCATCGCCTGAGCGCCGCTATTCTTGCTCGCCTCTTCAGCAGGCTGGAAGATCAACGTCACCGTGCCGCTGAAGCGGCGGGTACGGGCCAGATATTCGGCGGCGCCGAGCAGCACGGTCGTGTGGCCGTCATGGCCGCAGGCGTGCATCTTGCCGGGGGTGCCGCTGGCATAGGCAAGTCCGGTTGCCTCGACGATCGGCAGCGCATCCATATCGGCGCGGATGGCGATGCCCTTGCTACCCTTGCCGGCGCTGAGGCGGGCGACAACGCCGTGACCGCCGACATTGCGGGTCACGTCATAACCCCAGCCTTCCAGCTTTTCCGCGACAAAACGCGCTGTTTCCGCTTCCTCGAAGGAGAGTTCCGGATGGGCATGCAGGTGCTGGCGGGTCGCCTTCAGCTCCGCCTCCATGGCTTCGAAATCGGAAAGGCGGGCATAGGCATTGTCGAGCGTGGGCATGAAAACATCCAGTATTGGTCGAAAAGGACGATTGCTCCGGCCCGAGGGTCGAAGCAGCGAGCTGACACCGGTCAGAGAAAACGGGCGAGAAAAGCCTGGGTCCGGGGATGTTGTGGATTGCCGATGACATCCTCGGGCTTGCCCATTTCGACGACATTGCCGCCGTCCATGAACACCACCCGATCGGCCGCCTCACGGGCGAAACCGATCTCGTGGGTCACTACGATCATCGTCAGGCCCTGTTTGGCGAGATCGCGCATGGTGGCCAGCACTTCGCCGACGAGTTCTGGGTCGAGCGCCGAGGTGGGCTCATCGAACAGCATCAGCTTCGGCTTGATCGCCAGGGCGCGGGCGATGGCGACGCGCTGCTGCTGGCCGCCGGAGAGCTGGCGCGGATAGCTACCCGCCTTTTCCGATAGGCCGACCCGCTCCAAAAGCCGCATGGCGTTCTCGGTCGCGGCCTTACGGCTTTCGCCGTGCACGCCGATCGGGGCCTCGACGATGTTCTGCAGCACCGTCATATGCGGATAGAGATTGAATTGCTGGAACACCATGCCAATCTTGCGCCGCTGGCTGGCGATCCCGTTGCTCGACAGCTTTTCCAGCCGGTCCTTGCGGAGACGGTAGCCGATCTGCTCGCCATCGACTTCGATAAACCCCTTATTGATCGCTTCGAGATGGTTGATGCAGCGCAGGAAGGTCGATTTTCCCGACCCGGACGGGCCGAGCACGACGACGACTTCACCCGGCATGACGTCGAGGTCGATCCCCTTCAGCACTTCGAGCTGGTCGAAGGACTTGTGGACGTTGCGGGCTCTGACGAGGGGCTTTGCAATTTCGGCACCGGTCAATGGCTTGCCTCCTCGGTAAGGGTCTCGGATTTGGCGGCAGCGGTGTTGTTGCGCCGTTCGCTGCGGCCGTAATAGGCCTCGATATAGCTCTGGCCGAGATTGAGGATGGAGGTGATAAGCAAGTACCAGAGGACCGCGACCAGCAGCATCGGGACGATCTCGAAGGTGCGATTATAGATCGACTGGACGGAATAGAGCAGATCGGCCATGGCGATGACGCTGACGAGCGAGGTTGCCTTGATCATGCTGATCAGCTGGTTGCCCGTCGGCGGCACGATCGAGCGCATCGCCTGAGGAATGATAATCCGCCACAGCGCCCTCGCCTTGGTCATGCCGAAGGCTTCCGCCGTCTCGAACTGGCCACGATCGACCGAGAGCAGGCCGCCACGAATGATCTCCGCCATGTAGGCCGCTTCGTTCAAGGCCAGGCCGACGATCGCCGCCGTCATCGGCGTAATCACCGAATTGGTCTCCCAGCTGGCGAGCGTCGGGCCGAACGGAATGGTGATCGAAAGTTCGGGAAAGAGGGTCGAGAGGTTGTACCAGAAGATCAGTTGCACCAGGAGCGGCGTGCCGCGAAAGAACCAGATGAACAGCGATGCCAGCGACCGAGCGAGCCGGTCATTCGACAGCCGGGCGATCGCCAGTCCGAGGCCGAGCACGATGCCGATGGCCATCGCGACCACCGTCAGGCCCAGGCTGACGTAAAGGCCGTTGATAACAGTCGGATCGAAGAAATAAGCCGCGACGACAGGCCAGCCGAAATTCTCGTTGTGGGCGACGATCCACAGGAAGTTTGCGGCAATCAGGAGCACTGCCACCCACAAGAGGAGCCGGCCCGTTGGAAAGGGCTTGTGGGCATGGGCAACATCCCGGAAGTCCGCACCGCCAGACGGCGATGCGGCAGTCGTGCGGTCATTGCTCATTTCGGCAGGGCTCCACCAAGATTGAGACCGGGCTGCTTGATCATGTTGTTCTCAAGACCCCACTTTTTCATGATGGCGGCATAGGCGCCGTTATCCATCAACGCCTTGATCGAGTCGAGCAGAACGGGGCCGAGCGGCGAGCCCTTCGGCACCACGGCGCCCTGATAGAGGTCGTCGAAGCCATTCTTCTGGCCGACGCCGCTCAATTCCAACTGGCCGTTTGCCTGAGACACGAAATAGGTCAAGGGTGCCTGCGAGGAGAAGAAGGCGTCGGCGCGTTTGGAGCGGACCGCCAGGATAGAGCTCGGCTGGTCGGTATAGGACTGCACTTCGACCGCAGGCTTGCCGTCCGTCTTGCACTTTTCGACCTGGGCCTGGATCACCTTTTCGGCGGAGCCGCCGGCCATGACAGCAATGCGATTGCCGCAGGCGCTGTCGAGCGAACCGATGGCCTTCGGATTGCCCTTCTGGACGGAGAAGACCACGTATTCCTGAACCCAGTCGACGAAATCATTGGCCTCTTCACGGGTTTTGAAGTCACCGATCGGGCCGAAGGCGAACTGGTATCGGCCGGAATTGATGCCGGCGAGCAATGCGGTCAGTCCACTGACGGTTTCGTGCTCGATCTCGACGCCGAGCATCTGGCCGATCGCATCGGTCAGGTCGGCGCTGGCGCCGGTCAATTTCGTGCCGGTGACGATTTCATAGGGCGGAAAGGAACCGTTGTTGACGGAGATCATCTTGCCGTCCGTGCGGATCTTCTCCGGCAGGCGGGCGCGAAGCGCGTCGTTGACGGTCTGTTTTGGTATGGCCGTTTCCTCAGCGAAGACCGAAGTCGTCATCATCAGACCCAGCAGGGCGGCGGAAGCGATCAGTTTCGAGTGCATGTCATTCCCCTTTTTTTGGTTTGCGAAAATCGTGATTCAACGATGAGGCCTGCGAAGAGTTTCCCCAGGCCTTGTTCATCGCGCCTTGGCGTGCCACGGAAACAACTCGGCGGGCGTCAAAAGGCGCGGCATGACTTTCTGTTCGTAAAGTTCTTCGGCAAAATCGGCGATCATTGCCTCGTTCTCGGCAAGCCCGCTGATGTTCCAGTTCGGCGGCAGGTCGGCCGCGCAGCGGCGCAGTTCGTCGATCATCCAGGGCGTGGTGTCGGCGTATTTCTCACGCTTTTCCAGCCACAGACGCTGGGACTCGTCGATCAGCTCGCTGAGTTCATCCATGATCCAGGGATTCTCCCTGACGATATCAGCCTTGAAGCCGATCAGATGCATGCCCGGGATATAGCCAACCTCGTGGAAGTAGGTGACCTCAGCGGCGCGGAAATCATCCAGCACCTGGCGGAGCGGCGATTCCTGATCGAAGAAACCCTTCGGCATGAAAGGCGTGAACACGGCATCGAGCCCGCCATCCAGCAGCAGATCGACCATCGGACGCTCGCCGGGAGCAGCCTCGATACGGCCGGGCCGTCCAAAACCATCGAGCCGGTCGGCGATCGGATGAGCTTCCGTCAGGCGCCCGGCATACCACATGGCATCCTCGACGCCGACGCCTTCCCGGCGCAACGCGGCACGGGTCCAGGTGTTTCCGGAATCGCGCCAGCCGGTCACGCCGATGTTCTTGCCGGCCAGATCGGAGAGCTTGCAGATCGGACTATCCTTGGTGGTGATGATGCAGCGATGGCGGAAGCCGCGCATGATGAAGTTCGGCATGCCCAGAACCCGATCATCGCCATCATGACGCATCTGCGAATAGCGGCTGAAGGACATTTCCGCGGCGTCATGCGCCGCATCATCGGCGAGGCTGGAGACCAGCGTGCCGACGCGATCCACTTTGATATCGAGGCGGGAAGAACTGACATCTCCGAGGACGAGCGGTGTCATGTAATCCCAGTCCCGGAGGGCGATGCGAAGCGTCACAGGCATGCAAAAACTCACAAAATTGCTCGACGAGCGGCAAATTAAATGTTCAAAATGCATAGTACAAATGTTATTACGTTATTGAACATTTAAAGTGAGAGAAAAATGGGCGATACGGTCGAAGCCTCCTGGTTTGCCGAAAAAATAGCCGACCGCAGTATCAGGGGGATCGCTCTCGAAACGAGCGCGCTGATCCGTGCCGGTGTCCTGCCCATTGGGACGCGCCTGCCGGCGATCCGCGATATCGCTTACGAATTGCATGTCAGCCCGGCGACGATCTCCGAAGCCTGGAGCGAATTGCGGCGGCAGAAGATCATCAGCGGCCGGGGGCGCAACGGCACCTGGGTCAGCGGTGACCGCTTTGTCGCCAAGCCGGAACGCCTCGCCAGCTCGGGAAATTATGCGGCAGGTGTGCTCGACCTCACCTTAGCCGGGCCGGATGCAGCACTTCTTCCGCGGCTCGCCGAAGCGATGGCCTATGGCGCGTCCGTCGATGACCTCAACAGCTATGAGCGCAGCCGGATCGTCCCTGAGTTGAAGGACGCCGTTTCAGAGCGATGGCCCTATGAGGCGGAAGCCTTTCTGGCGACCAATGGCGGTTACAACGCCGTCTATACGATATTGCATGCACTGGTTTCCTCGGGTTCGTCGGTCGCGATCGAACATCCGACCGGGATGCGGCTGCTCGATATTCTGGAAGATCTCGGCGTAAAAATCATCCCTGTCGCCTGCGACGGCGAAGGCCCGCTGCCGGATTCGCTGCGCGAAGCATTGCAGCAACGTCCGGCGGCTTTCCTGTTCCAGCCGCGGTTGCATTCGGTGACCGGCGTTACGGTCAGTTCATCCCGCCTCGATCAGCTCGGCGATGTGCTGGAAGACAGCGATACGCTTATCATCGAGGATGACGGCGTCGGCGACGTGTCGGCGGCACCTCCGCAGTCGCTCGGCGACCGATTTGCGGAGCGGACGATCCATATCCTCTCACTCTCGAAAAGCCTCGGCCCGGATCTGCGTCTCGCAGTTCTGTCGAGTTCCGCGCCGATCGTCGACCAGATCCAGTCTTACCGTTCCTTCAGCGCCGGCTGGACCAGCCGTATCGTGCAAGGTGCCGCCGCCTGGCTATTGCGCGATCCGGCAACCTTGCAGCTTATCGCCGAGGCGCGCGAGATCTATCGGCAGAGGCGCGACGCTCTTGCCGATGCGCTCAGCGAACGGGGAATACCGATACCACCAAGCCAGGGCCTGTGCCTCTGGGTGCCCGTCGTCTCCGAACCATTCGCGATGGTGACGCTTGCCGCACGCAATATCGCCGTCAACCCGGGCAGCAAATTCTCCGTCCTGCCAAGCAGTCAT
Source organism: Rhizobium sp. CB2179 (assembly GCF_057653455.1). NCBI lineage: Bacteria > Pseudomonadati > Pseudomonadota > Alphaproteobacteria > Hyphomicrobiales > Rhizobiaceae > Rhizobium > Rhizobium sp. CB2179. Next base: position 215,241 of record NZ_JBYGKR010000002.1, read on the forward strand.
ATTCGCGTGGCGACCAGCACGCTCAGCGATCGCTGCGAGGAAGCCGCCGATGCGATCGCGCTGGCTCATGCGCCGTGAACGGCTGGGCCGCACCAGGTCTCTGATCCCCGTTCATTCCGCGCAAGTCCGGAACTACTTTCCCTCAAGCCATTCCTGCAGTTCTGCCTCAGCCCGCTCCAGAGCGCTGTAGTTCAGGAGTTTGCGCAGGAAAGCGACGGTGACGGCGCGGGCGCGCAAATTGAAGCGGCCGTCCTCGTGGTCGTCGCCGGCGCTCTGGTAGACGTCGAGCTTGTCGTAGAGCTGCTGCAGGCGGTTCTGCACGCTGCGCAGGGAAAGGCCCCGACGTTTGGCGATGGCCCGGTCGGTGAGGCCGAGCGCGATATCGACAAGGATCTCGTATTCGGAATCGGTAAAGCCGTTCGTCTGGCCGAGGCTCTTTTGCTGCAGGCCCCGCACCTCGCGGTCGATGACGCACTGGCTCTCGATGAAGATCGAGCGCAGCGCAAGCTTCAGCCGCTCGTCGGAGGCGGATTTCAGCACATAGCCATAGGCGGCGCCATCCGGCACGATGCGCGAGACGCCCCGTACGTAGGCCTCGTCCGAGTAATTCGACCAGAACAGGATGCGGGTCTCCGGCCGCTCCTTCCAGATGGTGCGCGCCGCCTCGATGCCGTTGCGGTTTGCCATCTGCAGGTCCATGACGATATGCGCCGACTTGTGGTCGCGGGCGAGCTTCTCGCCGACGGTTCCATTCTCCGCCTCGATCACCGTATCGCATTCCGGCAGAGCCGCGTTGACCGCCTCGTGCAGATAGGACCGGTGCAGCGGGTCGTCCTCGACGATCAGAACCTTCATTGCGCCCTTCTCCTCAGTTTGGCCCGATTGCCGGGTGGTTCGGTACGAGCGGTAGCACGACGCGCACCACAGTGCCGCGATTGTTGTGGCCGGGGCCGGTCGTGAACCGCGCCGAAATCAGCCGCGCACGGGTCTTCATATTGTCGATGCCGCCGCCGATCCGTCCCCGCGCCTTGGTGAGCCCGGTCCCGTCGTCGGAGATTTCGATCGACAGCCGCTCCTCGTCGGCCTCAAGCCGCACCGTAACGGCCAGGGGCGCGGCATGGCGCACCGCATTGTTGATCGCTTCCTGGGCAATCCGAAACAGCGCGACGCTGACGGTCGGTTCCAGTCGCTCCAGTGCGCCGTGCGTCTCGTCGACAAGGCCCCATTCGATCCCCGATCCGCTGTCGCGGGTCGATCGGTCCAGATGATGTTCGATCGCTTGGGCGAGGCCGAAGAGCTGGAGCACGGAGGGTTTTGCCTGCTCGATGATCTGCCGCAGATCCTGCATGCAATGCTGCAGGGAACGGGAGATCGGCTCCAGCGTCTCGGGCGCCACCTCGCCGTGGCGCGACAGTCGATCGATCCGGCGGGCGAGCCGCGTCAGGTCGGCGAGCGTCTGGTCGTGCAGGTCCATGCCGATGCGCTGGCGTTCCTGCTCCAGGGCTTCGGTCAATTTCAGTGCACCTTGCCGCAAGCCCTCCTCGCGGGCGCGGGCCTCTGCCTCGACAATGGCCGAGCGTTGCGCCTGCTCGGCCGCCTGCAGCGCGAAGAAATAGGGCGTCAGCAGGTCGGCGATGATGCGGGCGCGTTCGATATCCTCCATCGTATAGACGCCCGCCCGGTGCGACGAGCAGGAAAGCGCCGCGATGATCGTGCCCTGCACCTTCATCGGCACATGCAAGCGGCTTCTCAGCGACTGTTCGACGATCGGCCGCTTGAACGCGCCCTCGAAGTGGAAACGAGGGTCGGTCATGGCGTCGTCCGCCAGCAGAAAATCCACCTCGCCCCAGAGCAGCGCGCGGATGGGGCTGTTGACAACAGGCGCACCGGCAAGCCCGCCCCAGGCGGTCTCGATGCCCGTCTCGTAGGCCGTGTGGTAGTTACCGCCCTCAAGCAGCACGCAGACATCGAGGTGGTCGTGCGGGATGATATGGGCGACCTCGGCCGCGACGGAACGGATAGCCGAGCGGAAGTCGAGCTGGCCCGCGAGCAGCCGGGAAATGCCGAGATAATGGTCGAACATGGCTGCGGGTACGAGATGCAGCATCGTCAGTTCCTCCCCGAGGCGGCAGCAGGCTCCTCAACCCGCCGCGACCCTTCGCAGTAAGCGCCCGCGGAAGCGCCGCCGTCTTGCGTAAACCCGCAGCTTGTTGCGCAAATCCCGCAAACGGATTGCCGCCTTGCCCCTGTACAGGCCGGTCGATCTCCCGCATCCTGCCCTTACTGAGAGGAGGAAGCTCAGTGCAAGAACAATTTTCACTCGGACCCAATTGGGCCGGCAGGAGTGAAGCGATCCGCCGACCAGCGCGATCATCAGGGAGGAAGACATGACAATCCGTAAGATGCTTCTGGCATCGGCCGCTATTGCTTGCGCCGCGATGCCCGTTTCCGCCTTTGCCGAGACATCGGCCAAGAAAATCGCCCTTTCCAACAACTATGCCGGCAATTCGTGGCGCCAGGCCATGCTGACGAGTTGGGGCAAGGTGACGGGCGAAGCCGTGAAGGCCGGCACCGTTGCCGCAGCCGACCCTTTCACCACCGCCGAGAACCAGGCGACGGAACAGGCCGCGCAGATCCAGAACATGATCCTGCAGGGTTATGACGCCATCGTGCTGAACGCCGCCTCGCCGACGGCGCTGAACGGTGCGGTCAAGGAAGCCTGCGACGCCGGGATCACCGTCGTGTCCTTCGATGGTATCGTCACCGAACCCTGCGCCTGGCGTATCGCCGTCAACTTCAAGGAAATGGGCCGCAGTGAGGTCGAGTACTTATCGAAGAAACTTCCGGACGGCGGCAACCTGCTCGAGATCCGCGGCCTTGCCGGTGTCTTCGTCGACGACGAAATCTCGGCGGGCATCCACGACGGTGTCAAGCAGTTCCCGCAGTTCAAGATTGTTGGCTCCGTTCACGGCGACTGGGCGCAGGACGTGGCGCAGAAGGCTGTTGCCGGCATCCTGCCGAGCCTGCCCGACATCGCCGGCGTCGTAACGCAGGGCGGTGACGGCTATGGCGCCGCACAGGCGATTGCCGCAACCGACCGGAAGATGCCGATCATTATCATGGGCAACCGCGAGGACGAACTGAAGTGGTGGAAGGAGCAGAAGGACGCGAAGAGCTACGAGACCATGTCCGTATCCATCGCGCCAGGCGTCTCCACACTCGCTTTCTGGGTGGCCCAGCAGATCCTCGACGGTAAGGAAGTCAAGAAGGACCTCGTCGTGCCCTTCCTGCGCATCGACCAGGACAATCTCGAAACCAACCTCGCCAATACCCAGGCCGGCGGCGTCGCCAACGTGGAATACACGCAGGCAGACGCAATCAAGGTCATCGAGTCCGCAAAGTAATTCTCCCGGCGACTGCCGCGCATCCGCAGAAGGTCGCGCGGCATTTTTTTTCAAGCAGGCATGGCGGGCAGCATGGATGACGTTTTGAAGGCGGTGATCGCCGTCGATGGCGCCAAGGTGAGTTTCGGCGCAGTCAGGGCACTCGATGGCGTGACCCTTCGCGTCATGCCGGGCGAATGCGTCGGGCTTGTCGGACACAATGGCGCCGGCAAGTCCACCATCGTCAGCGTCATCAACGGCGGTCTCACACCGCACGAAGGAGGTGTGGCAAGCGACGGCGAACGGCTGGAGCGTTATGGCATCAACGCTGCGCGTGCCCGCGGTGTGCGCTGCGTCTTCCAGGAGCTTTCGCTCTGCCCCAACCTTTCGATCGTCGAGAACACGCGCATCATGCATCGCCATCTCGGAGGCTTCGGCTGGCGAAGGCGCGCCGCACAAATCATCGAAACGAGCCTCGACGCCGTCTTTCCCGGCCATGGCATCGACAGCAGCCGGGCCGTGGGGGATCTTTCGATCGCCGAGCGGCAGATGGTCGAGATATCAATGGCCTTTTCCGACGCCGGCATTGCGCCGCGTCTGGTGATCCTCGACGAACCGACCTCGTCGCTCGATGCAAGCCTTGCCCGGCAGATGCTCGACCATGTCCGCCGCTTCATCGCCACGGGCGGGTCCGTCATCTTCATCTCTCATATCCTGCACGAGATCCTCGAAACCTCCGACCGCATTGTCGTCATGAAGGACGGCCGCGTCGTCGCCGAGCGCCCGGCGCAGGGCTTCGACCATCACGGCCTCGTCGAAGCAATGGGCACTGTTGCGAAGGAGGAAACCAAGCGCTCGGCCCGCGAACAATCCATCGCTCCGCTCGTTCTGTCCCATCAGGCGAAGGGTCTTCCCTTTGCGGCCCGCAAGGGCGAGATCATCGGACTGGCGGGTCTGGCCGGCCATGGGCAGACCGAGCTCCTGCTTGCCCTGCATGCCGCCCAGTCGAGCAACTGGCTGCCCCAGCGCGATCCGCTCGTCACCTTCGTTGCCGGCGACCGCCGCCTCAACGGCGTCTTCGAACTCTGGAGCATCCTGCGCAACTTCTCCATCGCCTCGCTCGGTGACCTCTCCCGGCGCGGCCTCATCCTCGCGGGCGAAGAAGAGGCGAAGGGCGCCGACTGGAAGCGGCGGATCGAGATCCGCACGCCCCATATGGACAACCGCATCCTGTCGCTTTCGGGCGGCAACCAGCAGAAGGTGCTCTTTGCCCGCGCGCTTGCGACGCGCGCACCTGTCGTCCTGATGGACGATCCGATGCGCGGTGTCGACGTCGGCACCAAGCAGGAGGTCTACGCGATCATCCGCGAGGAAGCGGCGCGCGGCCGCACCTTCATCTGGTACTCGACCGAGATGGACGAGGTTCGCCTCTGCGACCGCGTCTACGTCTTCCGCGAAGGCCGCATCACGGCCGAACTCGCCGGCGACGCGGTCAACGAGAAGAACATCATCGCCGCCTCCTTCGAAGGGGTCGCCGCATGACGTTCCGGCTGTCGTCCGACGCCCTGCGTCTAGCCATTCCCGCCCTATCGCTGACGCTGCTGCTCGCCGCCGTCTTCTGGCTGCAGCCGCGCGCCATGAGCTATGTCGGGCTCAACCTGCTGTTCAACCTGGCTGTGCCGATCGCGCTTGCGACGATCGCCCAGATGATCGTGATGGCGGTCAACGATCTCGATCTCTCGATGGGCGCCTTCGTCAGCTTCGTCGCCTGCGTCACCGCGACCTTTCTGCGGGATGCCCCGGTGATCGGCGTGCTGATCCTGGCCGGCGCGATCGCAACCTATGCGGGCCTCGGCGTCGTCATCTATCTACGCAACCTGCCGTCCATTGTCGTGACCCTTGGCATGAGCTTCGTCTGGGGTGGCCTTGCCGTCCTGCTGCTGCCGGCACCGGGCGGACAGGCGCCGGACTGGGTGCGCTGGCTGATGACCGTCAAGCCGCCGCTGGCGCCGATGGCGATCGTCGCCAGCATCGTCATCGCCTTGGTCGCCCACCTTCTCGTCATGCGGTCGTCGCTCGGCGTGCTGATGCGCGGCATTGGCGGTAACCAGCGTTCGGTCGAGCGCGCCGGCTGGTCGATTGTCGGGGCGCGCGCTGCCGCCTATGGTCTTGCCGGCCTCTTTGCGGTGCTCGCCGGCATCGCCCTCGTCGGCCTGACGACCTCGGCTGATGCCAATATCGCGTTGCGCTACACGCTGCTGTCGATCGCCGGCGTGATCCTCGGCGGCGGCGAGTTCATCGGCGGCCGCGTTTCCCCGATCGGCGCCGTCATCGGCGCGCTGACACTGACTCTTGCCGGCTCGTTCCTGTCCTTCCTGCGCATTTCGCCGGACTGGCAGATCGGGGCTCAGGGCGCGATCCTGATCATCGTGCTGGCACTTCGGCTGATGCTGAACCGCCTGGAGAAGCGGGAGAAACGCCGATGACCCCGCTCCTGCGCCTGTTCCGCAAACCCTGGATCTGGTCGTGGCTTGCCGCCTTTGTCGTCTGGTTCCTGACGATCATGGTGACGTTCGGCGCCAGCACGCTTGGCCTGTCGCAGGCAGCACTCACCTTCGCGGCTTTCTCGGTCATCGTCGGCATCGGCCAGATGTTCGTCATCACGCTCGGCCCCGGCAACATCGATCTCTCGGTTCCCGCCACCATGACGCTTGCCGGCACGGTTGCGCTGAAGCTGATGAATGTCGAAAACGGCATGATCCTGCCCGGGCTTCTCGTCGCCATCGTCATCGGCCTTGTCGTCGGCCTCGGCAATTATGCGCTCATCAAGGCGCTGCGCATTCCGCCGATCATCGCCACGCTTTCCATGAGCTTCATCGTCCAGTCCGCAGCGATCTGGACGAACCGCGGATTGCGCATCAAGCCGCCGAGCGTGCTGGCGGAGTTCACCACGTCGAACACGCTCGGCGTGCCGAATGTGGCGATCGTCGCATTCCTGATCTCGCTGCTGGCCTGGTTCCTGCTCGAGAAGACGATCTACGGACGCTGGATCTCGGCGATCGGGCAGAGCATGCCGGCAGCGCGCATGGCCGGCATACCGGTCGATGGCACGCGTCTCGTCACCTACCTTTTCTGTGCGGTTCTCGCATCGGTCGCAGGCTATCTGCTCGCCTGTTTCTCCGGCGGCGCGGCGCTCAACATGGGCACGGAATATCTGCTGATGTCGATCGCCGTCGTCGTGATCGGCGGCACGGCGGTTGCCGGCGGCGATTCCAACGTACCGGGCATCTGGGGCGCATCGCTCTTCATGTTCCTGGTCGTCTCCATGCTCAATACTTATGGGTTCGGCGCGGGCATCCGCCTGATCATGACCGGCCTTATCATCATCAGCGTTATCATGCTCGCCGGCGGTCGCCGGGCCGGCATGCGATAAACGGGAAAACCGCCATGGCCGAGGCCAGCATTTACGAAATCCACGACCCGCGCTTCCGGCAGATGATCGTGACCAGTGCCGGTCTGGACGAACTCTATTCCGGCTGCCGCTGGGCGGAGGGTCCCGTCTGGTTCAACGATGCGAACCAGCTGCTGTGGAGCGACATTCCCAACCAGCGCATGCTGCGTTGGACGCCCGAGAGCGGCGTCTCCGTCTATCGCCAACCCTCCAACTTCACCAACGGCCATACGCGCGACAGGCTGGGACGGTTGATCTCCTGCGAACATGGCGCGCGCCGTGTCACCCGCACCGAGATCGACGGCTCGATCACCGTCCTTGCCGACCGTTTCGAGGGCGCCCGGCTCAATTCGCCGAACGATGTGGTGGTGAAATCAGACGGCTCGATCTGGTTCACCGACCCAACCTACGGTATCATGTCGGACTATGAAGGTTATCGCGCCGAGCCGGAGCAAGCTACCCGCAACGTCTACCGGCTCGATCCGACGACCGGGGCGCTTTCCGCAGTCGTCACGGATTTCATTCAGCCGAACGGCCTCGCCTTCTCGCCCGACGAGACAATCCTCTATGTGGCGGATTCGGCCGCCAGCCATGACGAAAGCCTGCCGCGCCACATCCGCGCTTTCGACGTGATCGACGGCATCAGGCTGGCAAACGGCCGCGTCTTCTGCCTGATCGACAACGGCATTCCTGACGGCATCCGCACGGACGTGAACGGGAACCTTTGGTCGAGTGCGGCCGATGGCGTGCACTGCTTCGACCCGGCGGGTACACTGATCGGCAAGATCCGGGTACCGCAGACCGTCGCCAACCTCACCTTCGGCGGGCCTCAACGCAACCGTTTGTTTATTGCGGCGACGCGGTCGGTTTATTCGGTTTATGTGGCGGTGAGTGGGGCTCAGGTGCCGTGAGGTCGCAATACAAACCGTTGCTACAAAAAGCTCGGCGGCCCGCCCCGTATGCTGGCCGCCGAGTGCACATAAATCTCTTCATCATATGGGCTGATTGAACCCTCCGCTCGTAAGGCCATGCATTTCCCGGATCAGATCGGCCGCCCGCTCTCCGATGACAACACAAGGCGCCATCGTGTTGCCGGTGGTGATGCGAGGCATGATCGAGGAGTCTGCGATGCGAAGGCCATCAATACCGTACACTTTGAGCTCGTTATCGACCACCGACATGCTGTCGCGTCCCATCTTGGCTGTGCAGGATTGATGCCAGTAGGTGACGGCCGATCTGCGGATGAAGTCAATCATTCCCGATCGATCGCGCGCGCCTGGCGCTGTCTCTCCTGTCACCAGCGGCGTAAACGCTTCGCTGTTTCCCAGTTCCCGGCATAGCTCCACCGCGACCAGGGCAGCAGCCATGTCTTCTGGTTCACTCAAAGAGTTGGGTTCGATTAGGATGGGGTCATTTGTATCCGGGCCGGAGAGCCGTAGTCGACCACGGCTTTGCGGTTGGGCGAGACCGCTAAACATTGTCCAGCCATGTTCGGGCGTTTGGAGACCCGTCTCGATCGGCGCAGGCACGGCGAACTCCAACTGGCACTGAAGAATGTCCGGCTGGGCAAGACGCGAGTCGCTTTTCCAATATAGTTTTGCTTCGCAGCCGCTACCACCGATGGTTTCAGGCTTTCGATATGCCCAGGTGCAGCCGAATGCGAGGTGATCCTGATGATTGCGACCAACACCAGGTAAGTGCTGAACGACAGGAATGCCATGAGCTTGTAACTCATCTTCCGGGCCTATACCCTACTGCATCAAGACTTTCGGCGTGTTGATCGCGCCAAGCGACAGCACCGTCTCGCAACGCGCCGTGAACTGACGTCGCTGACCATCGACAAGAACCTCGACCCTAATCACCCGCTTGCCATCGAAGATGAGACGCGTGACCAGGGCATCGGTCAGCACCGTCAGGTTCGGCCGCGACATGAGCGGACGGACATAGGATCCGAACACGGATTCCCGCTTGCCATCTCGGATCCGCAGTTCAGCGATCGATGCCCCTCCTGGCCCCTCCATCATTTCACCGTTCGGGCTGTCGTAGACGGGAATGCCGATAGCGGATGCCGCACGCAACAGCGCCTTTGCGATCGGTTGGGGCGCCTGCGGCTGCGCTACGTAGGCCGGTCCTCCCACGCCGCGCCGCGTTGAGTCCGGAGCGCCGCGCCAGTCTTCGACCCGGCGATAGTAGCCGAGGATCGACTGGTAGCCCCACGTCTCATCGCCGGCTTCAGCAGCAAAGTGGTCCCAATCTCCCTTGTGTCCTCTGGCCCACACCATGACATTGATGCTCGAACCGCCACCGAGCCCCTTGCCCATGCTGAAAGGGAGACGTCGACCATCCAGGCCGGGGGCCGGTTGTCCAACAAAGCCCCAGTCCCGGCTCGAGCCGAGATTGAGTGGCCACTGCGCAGGGTTGGTGACGGTCTCAGCGGCATCATCTCCGCCGGCCTCGAGCAGCAGAATATTCGCGTTCCCACTCTCTGCCAGTCGCGCAGCGACAACGGAGCCGCTGGACCCGGCGCCGCAGACGATGAAGTCGAAAACATCACCGACCTCGCTCTGAGGAATGGGCGGATTTTCGAGTGCATTTTGGTCATGACTATTCAGCTTCACGTGACTACCTCCGTGAATGGATTCAACAATAGCGAATTTGCTGGGGATCCCCCCGGGGCGAATGCGGGCAATGGATCCCAGTCCGAGATCGTGCGGCCTTTTATGTGCTCGCTTTAGCCCGACCTCGCTCGGTTCGACAGCCCCTGCTCGTCGTCATCGGGACAGTGCGGATATCCTGATGAGGCTGCGTCTGTCATTGCTTCTTCGCCGAGACGGCCTTAGCGGCCTGATCAATGGTATCCGCGACCACCTTCGGCTGCGTCATGAACAGGGCGTGGCTTGCCGAAACCTTGATGATCTTCGCCTTGATGCGCTCTGCCATGTGGATCAGCATCGCCTGATCAAATGCCTTGTCCTCGGTAGCAATGACGGCCCAGCTGGGCTTGGTGCGCCAGGCAGCATTTTCGAGCTTGGTGCCGAACGCCGACATGTTGATCGGCACCTGCGCGTCCCTCATGAATGCAACATCGGCGCCGCTGACGTCATGAGCAAAGCCAGCCTTGAACTTTTCCGGGCTGACATAACCGAAGCCGTCCCTGGTGGTCTCGATGACGAACTCCGATGCGGGAGCAAATCCTTCGTATTGCTGTGCCGTTGTCTCGCCAGCATCTGGGGATAGAGCAGAAACATAGACGAGGCCTGCAACCTTTGCGTCGATGCCCGCTTCCGTGATGACTGTGCCGCCCCAGGAATGTCCGACGAGAATGACCGGACCGTCCTGCCGCTCAAGCGCACGTTTGGTGGCCGCGACATCGTCTTCCAGCGAGGTCAGCGGGTTCTGCACGATGGTGACGCGATAGCCGCGCTTTGTCAGATTGTCGTAAACACCCCTCCAGCCAGAGCCGTCCGCAAATGCGCCATGGACGAGAACAACATTTTTTACTGACTGGTTTTGAGGAATGGTGTCGGCGGCGTCCGCCGGTATGGCGGCAGACAATGCGGCGGCGGCTGCGATTGCGGCAACGGTAGTCGTGGTCTTGGGTGTCATGGCTTTTCCCTATGAGCGATAACTATTATCGCGATATATATAAGCTTGCAGACTTCAGCTCGGGCGTCAAGATAATTATTATCGCGATATTTAAATTCCCGCTTGCATGGGCTATATGGAGTTTACAGGAGCTCACAATGACCAAACGCCATAACGACCCGCCCCCTCTGCACGACCAATTGTGCTACGCAATTTATACAGCTGGTATTGCCATCCAGCGCGCTTACAAGCCCCTTCTCGATGAGTTGCGCCTGACGTACCCGCAGTATCTCGTGCTCAACGTATTATGGAGCGAAGATGGACAAACGGTGGGTGCCATTGCCAACGCCCTTGCCCTGGAATCCAGCACGCTGACGCCGCTTCTAAAGCGCCTTGAAGTATCCGGCCTGCTTCGCAGGACCAGAAACCTGAGCAACGAGCGCCAGGTGTTGATTGCGTTGACCGACGAAGGCAGGGCCTTACAGCACAAGGCTGGTTGTCTGAGCGACACCTTGCTTGCTGCCTCGACCCAGACGCCACAGGAATTGGGCGCTCTGAACCGCGACGTCCGCCATCTCCGCAACGCGATCTATTCCCAGATCGGCGGGTGGGACGCACCCGCCTGATTTGCCGTGTATGTCGGCGCCTAGGCTGTTGGCACTGTCCCTCCATCGATCGTATATTCGGTACCAGTGATTGATGCAGCCCGGTCCGAAGCGAGGAAGGCAATCAGGTTTGCGACCTCTTCCGGCTTTGCCGGACGCCCCAGCGGAATGCCGCCCAGCCCGTCCATGATGATCTTTTTGCCCCCCTCAAGGTCAGTTCCGGCCTGCTTCGCCAGGCGCTCTGCAAGGTGGACCGAAGCTTCCGTTTCGATCCAGCCCGGCGACACCCGAACGACACGAACACCTTTGGGCGAAACTTCCTTCGACATCGCCTTGCTGTAAGTGGAAAGTGCTGCCTTGGCTGCAGCATAGGCGGTCGTCGATTCTGGAAGCGGCAGGACTCTCTGGATGGATGTCACATGCACCACCACACCGTTTCCTTGAGCGACCATGCCCGGAACCAGTTGCCGATCCAGGCGAACGGCTGGAAAAAGGTTGAGCGACAGCTCCTTATGCCAGTCGTCTTCCGACAGTGCAGAAAATCCACCTCCGGCCGCTGAAGAGCCACCGAGCATATGGACGATGACGTCGACGCCGCCAAGGCGCCGCCGCGTGGCCTCTGCGACGATTGCACATCCCTCTTCCGTGGTCAGGTCCGCCTCGACGAACATTTCTTCCGACAGGCTTTCCGGACGGCCCCGCGCTGTCGTCAGCACCTTTGCGCCTAGCTCCCGAAACAGGCTGACGGTTGCAGCGCCGGTACCTTTTGTTCCAGCGGTAATGAGTGCGCGTTTGCCCCTCAGGTTGAGAAAGTCGGTCATGACCAGATCTCCAGCCAGACGATCCTGTCGTCCTTGAGGGTGAAGCCGTGGGTGAGCATCACCGGGCTACCGGGAAACTGGCCGCTCACCCTTGCTCGGACGATTGCTTTGTTGCCGTCAATCGCGGATTCCACGGGTTCTGCACGGTATTGGGTGGCCTTCTTCGCCGCCACCCACCACTCGCGGATTGCGGCGACGCCTTGATGGTGCGCCCCTTCGTCTTCGACGACGGCTTCGATCGCAAAGGTGTCCAGCAGCGCATCCGCGTCATTGCGACGGTCTGCTTCAAAGTACGTGTTTATGATACCGGGCATGTCCATTGTGTTCTCCTCATAATCTAACCGATACTTATCCCTCGACCATTGCGTAAATAAGTGGGATAAACCGGCATGCGATGATGAACAGATCGGGACGATGGAGCTATCCAGCCTGAAGGAACTTGAAGCGGCCATTGCAATTGCCAGGCGCGGGACTTTTCGAGCAGCGGCCATTGATCTCGGTATGTCCACGACCGCGTTGAGCCATACGATAAGCAGGCTCGAGGCGGGACTTGGCGTGCGGTTGTTTAACCGCACCACCCGCAGTGTGTCGCTGACGGATGCCGGCCGGTTGTTTGTGCAGCAGGTTGGGCCCACGCTTCAGGATCTCCATGCTGCTCTGGATCTGGTACGCTCCCACCGCGAGACTCCTTCCGGTACGATACGGATCAACGCAGCGCCATTTGCGGCGCGCGCCATCGTCTCACCGCTCGTGCTGGAGTTCCTGCGCCGCTATCCCGACATGAATGTCGATATCGTTACCGAGGGTAAAATGGTCGATATCGTCAAGGACGGGTTCGATCTGGGCGTCAGGGTAGAAGGCCTCGTTCCCAGCGACATGATTGCCGTTTCGCTCGGCCGGCCTCAGCGACACGCAGTGGTTGGGTCGCCCGAGTATTTCGAGAAACATGGTAAGCCCACGGTGCCTCCGGATCTTCTCAGTCACAGGTGCATTCGTGTTCGCCTGCCAGACGGCTCCTTGTTTCGATGGCGGTTCGAAAAGGACGGCGAGTCGTTGCAGATCGACGTGCGGGGGCCAATCGCACTCGACGAGACCAGTCTTACGCGGACTGCTGTGATCGAAAGCGCCGGCGTGGGCTATCTCTTTGAACAGGACATTCTCTCGGACATAGAGGCGGGGCGCGTTGTGCGCGTTTTGAAAGATTGGACGCCGCCGTATCCAGGGCTATGTCTATACTATCCTGGACCCCGAAATCTATCGGCTGGCGTCCGAGCATTCCTCGACTTAGCTCGTGAGTTCTCCCGAAAAGTGGGTTGACCCACTGCCTTCACCTTGAACGGTTTAGAACCGTTGGCGGTGAACCCTCCTGCGTCGCTCCTGCCTACCGCCCGCGTACTACTGCGCCGGTTCCAGCATCGCGCAATCTTCCCCGCCGTTGCACTCTCCCAAGAGGGTGCGCTGACCGAGCGCAATGATAAGGACGGTTGCGGCCCCGGCGGCTGCAGACACCCAGAATCCGCTCTGGGGACCGTAGCTGTCGACGACCCAGCCGGAGACGAAAGCGCCGAGCGCCATGCCGATGCCGATGCCGGTCATTACCCAGGTGACGCCTTCCGTCAGCACCGATTCCGGCACGCGACGCTCAATCAGTCCGAAGGCCGTAATAAAGGTCGGCGAGATTGCGATGCCACTGACGAAGACGGCCACAGCAAGCAGGGTTACCGAACTGCCGGCGACGAGCAGCGGCAGCGAGGTCAGGGCGAGGATCGCAACAGCGATAAGCAGCTGACGGTGCAAGGGGATACGCAGATTAAGCGCGCCGAGGGTCAAACCCACTAGGAAGGAACCGAGGGCATAGACACCGATGACCAGGCTTGCGGCATTCGGCTGACCAAGCTCCTTGGTGATGGCGACAACACTCACCTCAGCGGTTGCGAAGATCGCGCCGACGAAGATCAGCGCGAGTGTGATGATCTGCACCGGGCGCTGGCGGATCGCAGAGCCAACCGAAGCCGCGCCGGCGACATGACGCACCTTCGGCTCGGTGCCGCGCTGCACGATGAACGCGACCGTTCCGAGCGCCAGAAAAGCTGTGCTCACTATCATGCCGGCTTCCGGGAATAGGGCGACGGCCAGCCCGACCGACAGCGAGGCGCCGGCGATGTAGACCAGTTCGTCCGCGGCACTTTCGAACGCGAAGGCGGTGTTGAGTTCGGGCCGGTTGCGAAAGAGTTCCGTCCAGCGCGCCCGCATCAGCGCCGGAATGCTTGGCATGGCCGCCGCGAGGAAGGCAGAGGCAAATAGCGTCCACACCGGCCAGTTCTGATTGGCCGCGGTGATCAGCGCGATGAACGCCATCACCGATACCATGGTTGTTGGAACGACGACTGCCGTCTGGCCCAGTCGGTCGACTGCTCGCGAAATCTGCGGTGAAATCATAGCATTGGTGAGCGCATAGGTCGCCGACACGGCGCCTGCCAGCCAATATTCGCCACGTGCCTGGGAAAGCATGGCGACGATGCCAATCGGCGCCATGGCGATAGGAAGGCGTGCGAAAAAGCCGGCTGCGGAGAAGCCCTTGGCCCCAGGTGCCGCGAATATTTGTTTATACGGATTTGACATGGGACGATCCTTCCAGATATCGGATAGAACGCTTATATACGGAGCGTATGTGTTTTAGATAATGCATACGTTCCGTATGTCAATGAAAAAGATACGCGGCGTATGCCAATGGAGAAGAGATGCGCAAACCGCGCCAGGAGATGATCGCAGAGACCCGCGGCAAACTGATCGCAGCCGGGCGGCGTGCCTTTGGCACGATCGGCTACGCGGAAGCCTCGATGGACGATTTCACCGGCGAAGCGGGACTGACGCGCGGCGCCCTCTATCACCACTTCGGTGACAAGACGGGCCTGCTCCAGGCCGTCATCATCGAAATCGATGCGGAAATGACGGACCGGCTGAACGAGGTCTCGGCCGCCGCTCCCACGCGCTGGCAGGGATTTGTCGACGAGTGCTCCGCTTATATCGAAATGGCGCTTGAGCCTGAAATCCAGCGTATCATGTTTCGCGATGGCCCGGCTGTGCTCGGCGATATCTCGCAATGGCAGAACACCCCCGGCTGCATCGCCGCCCTCTCCCGCAGCCTCGACCGTCTCAAGGCCGATGGCGAGATCATCGATATCGACACCGAAACCGCCGCTCGCCTCATCAATGGCGCTAGCAGCCATATGGCGCTGTGGATCGCCAATGCCGAGAATCCGGAGGCGGTTTCGAAGCGGGCGGTCGCGGGATTCAAGGCTATGTTGGGCAGCCTCCGCAGGCAGCAAGGAGGTGTTTGATTTTCTATTCAGGCGCCATCGGGCCTGGGTCGTTCCCTTGACGATCGCGTTCCTGCCGCTCTCTAGCCACCGCTCCACACTCTGATACGTTTTTGGCATTTCCTGAAACATGCCAGATACGCAGACCCGTCAGACATCACTCCGTCACGAAATGTCGCCCTGGGCGACAAGAACATGGAGTGCCACATGAAGAAGTTTGACAATATTCGCGCCTGGCGCCGGCTTGCCCGCGGAGCAATGGTGATGGCGGTTGGACCGATGTTGCTGTTCCCAGCCGGTTACCTTGTGCCGGCGAGTGCCGCCGACGTCACATCGGAAGGGCCGGCGACGCCGATCGAGGCCGACGAAACGATCCGCCCGTTCCAGATCCACGTTCCGCAGTCACAGCTTGATGATCTGCGCAAGCGCATTGCCGAAACGCGTTGGCCAGACAAGGAGACCGTGAGCGACACCTCGCAAGGCATCCAGCTTTCGCGCGTCCAGGATCTGGTCCGTTACTGGGGCACTGATTACGATTGGCGCAAAGCCGAGGCTGAGCTCAATGCACTTCCGGAATTCATCACGACGATCGACGGGGTCGATATCCAGTTCATCCATGTGCGATCGCGTCATCCCAACGCCCTTCCGGTCATTTTGACCCATGGTTGGCCGGGTTCGACCTTCGAGTTCATCAAGGCGATCGGCCCTCTTACCGATCCGACTGCCTATGGCGGTAAAGCGGAGGACGCATTTGATGTCGTCATCCCTTCCATCCCCGGCTACGGCTTTTCGGGTAAGCCGACGGAGCTTGGCTGGGGCCCCGACCGCGTTGCGCGAGCATGGGACATCCTGATGAAGCGGCTCGGCTACGCGCACTACGTTTCCCAGGGTGGCGACCATGGTTCCGTTATCTCGGACGCGCTGGCGCGCCAGGCACCGAAGGGTTTGCTTGGTATCCATCTCAACATGCCGGCGACCGTTCCGGGCAATCTCACCAAGGCGGTCAACAGTGGAGACCCGGCTCCCGCAGGGCTGTCGGCGCCCGAGCGGGATGCCTATGAATCCCTGAGCACCTTTTTTGGCCGGAATGCCGCCTATGGGGCCGTGATGGTGACGCGTCCGCAGACGATCGGCTACTCGCTTTCCGACTCGCCGTCGGGCCTAGCTGCCTGGATCTACGAAAAATTTGCGCAATGGAGCGATAGCGAGGGCATTCCCGAGCGTGTTTTTTCCAAGGACGAAATGCTGAATGACATCACATTGTACTGGCTGACCAACACTGGGGCATCCTCGTCGCGGTTCTATTGGGAAAACAACAACAACAACTTCAGCTCAGACGCCCAGAAGACCAAAGAGATCAAGATCCCGGTGGCAATCAGCGTATTCCCAAAGGAGATCTACCAGGCGCCGGAGAGTTGGAGCAAGCAGGCCTATCCCACGCTGCATTACTACCACCGTGTCGATATGGGCGGTCACTTCGCCGCCTGGGAACAGCCCCAACTTTTCGGTGAGGAACTGCGAGAGGCATTCAGATCGGTGCGTTGATGACATCGGCCGCAGAATGGCGGCTTGGCATATCCGCGGCTGAGAGTGGCGAATTCAAAGCCGCGGAGAATCCAGCTCGAGCCGTTGCGTCAAATCATCCTCATCCGACTGTATTTTCCGCGGATCAATTCATTGCGCCGCCCGCCGCCAATACCTCGTCCGGCGTATCGACATCGAGCAGGGCCGCGTCGCCAACATCGACATCGAGCACGGGCAGGCCTGATGTGGCGATGATATCGCGCGCGCCGACATCGCCTTCAAGCCTGAGGACTGCCTGACTGAGAGAACATGGCAGGATAACAGGATTGCCGGGCTTCCCCTGCGAAACAGCGCGCACGACAGCCTCGCCGCCGGCGTGGCGAAAGGCGGAAATCAGGGCATCGAGATGCGTCGTGGAAATGCCGGGCATATCGGCGAGCATGACGAGAATGCCGTCGGCGCTGTCAGCGTCCCTCGATGAGAATCCTGCTATGAGCGAGCTCGCCATGCCGCTGGCGTAATCGGGATTGTCGACGAAAGTCAGAGCGAGCCCATCGAGCGCGGCCTCGATCTCGCTCCGGCGATGGCCCGTGACGACAATGACGCAGGCTGCATCGGCAGCGAGCGCGGTCAATGTTGACCGCCGCACGAGCGGCACGCCGTCGAACTCGGCCAGCAGCTTGTGCTTCCCGCCCTCACCCATCCGGCTTGCCTTGCCGGCAGCAAGAATGACGATCGCGACTGACGCCTTACGCATAAGCCACCAGTCTTGCCGCAGCGATGTCAGCCAGAACCGACAGGGCGAGCGAGGTTGCATCTCGCGTCGGGCCGAACATCCCGATGGGCGCCTTGATGCGACCGATATCATCCTTTCCGAAAGCCATGGCTGTCAACCGCCCGACACGCCGATGATGCGTCCGGGTGCTGCCGAGCGCGCCGATATAAAAGGCGGGTGAGTGAAGCGCGGTCGCGAGAATGGCGGCTTCGGCGTCGAGGTCATGATGCAGGAGCACGACGGCCGTGAAGGGGTCGATGATGTCGGCTGCGACCCTGCCCGCCTCGCCCTGTCCTCTGACGATCACGTCGTAGCCGGAAGCTTCGGCCAATCGTGCGACGGCCTGCGCTTCGATCGTCCGCCCGGACAGGACGACGCGGGTGCGGGGACGGTAGACGCTCAGGAAATCTCGCTCGAGCCAGCACGCCCGTGACAGTGGGTCTACCGCTTCGAGCGTCTGACGTTCTGGCGAATAGGCAAGACCGGCTGCCTGCCGCCGTTCGAGACGATCGAGAACCTCCCGCAAAGCGCCGACATTTTTGAGGACATGGATTGCGACGGTGATCCCGCCGCCGCAGGGAAGGACAATGTCGAAGAAGGGAGAGCCGTCGCCGAACTTGACCGTGCGGTCCCGTCCTTCCGCCATTGCCAGAAGCGCTTCGGAAGCGACGGCGGCCTCGACGCATCCGCCGGAGACATAGCCGCAGAACCGCCCGTCTGCGGCAACCGCCATATGAGCGCCGAGCGCCCGCGCGGCCCCGCCCCGGATGTCAACGAGAGTGGCGAGCGCCGCCACGCCAAGACCATGGGCGTCTATCGCGAAGCGAAGCAGGTCCGACGGATCGTCGGTGGACGAGGCCCTGACGGGAATTGGCGCCGTGATGGGCGCAAGTGTCTGATCCATCGGAAATCCTACAGGAAGTGGCGGCGGTCCGCTTTCGAGACCGCCGCCGAAATAATCAGGCCACGTCCGGCAAGCCGCCGATAAGCTTGTCAAGCGTCAGCGGATAGTGCCGAACCCTGACGCCGGTCGCGTTATAGACGGCGTTGGCGATTGCTGCCGCGACGCCGCAAAGGCCAAGCTCGCCGACGCCCTTGGCCTTCATCGGCGAGGACATCGGATCGGTCTCGTCCATAAAGATTACCTCCTGGTGCGGAATGTCGGCATGCACCGCCACTTCGTAGCTGGCGAGATCGTGGTTGACGAAGAAGCCGCGGCGGGTGTCGACCGCCAATTCCTCGGACAGTGCGCCGCCGGCCCCCATCGTCATTGCGCCGATGACCTGGCTGCGGGCGGTGATCGGATTAAGGATTCTTCCCGCCGCGCAGACTGCGAGCATCCTGCGAATACGGCTTTCTCCCGTAGCAATGTCGACGCCAACCTCCACGAAGTGTGCGCCGAATGTCGATTGCTGATGCGTCTCGGTAAGCTCTCCCCACTTGATGGTGTCCTCGCCGACAAGACCCTCCGGACCGGCGGCCTCGGCAAGAGGCACCGAACGATTGCCCGAGCGGACCGCGCCATTCTCGAAGATGACGTCTTCGGAGTTGAAGCCGAGCTTCTTGGCGATGGCCTCACGCAGCTTGACACAGGCTGCATAGACGCCGGACGTGGAGGAGTTCGCACCGAACTGTCCGCCGGAACCAGCAGAAACCGGAAAACGCGAGTCGCCAAGTTGGACGGCGACCTTGTCGATCGCAACCCCCATCATCTCGGCGGCAGTCTGGGCGATGATCGTGTAGCTGCCGGTCCCGATGTCGGTCATGTCGGTTTCGACAGTCACGACGCCTTCCCGGTCAAGCTTTACCCTTGCTCCTGAAGGAAGCACGAGGTTGTTGCGGAAGGCGGCGGCAACGCCCATGCCGACCAGCCAGTTGCCGTCACGCCTGGAACCGGGCTTCCCCCGGTTACTCCAGCCAAACCGCTCCGCACCGAGCGTGAGGCAGCCGATGAGATTGCGCTGGGAAAAAGGCCGCTGCGGCTTTTCCGGATCGACCTGCGTGTCGTTGACGATCCGAAACTGCACAGGATCGATCCCAACTTTTTCGGCAGTCTCGTCGATGGCGATTTCGAGCGCCATCAGTCCGGGGGCTTCGCCCGGAGCGCGCATGGCATTGCCCTCCGGCAGGTTGAGTGTCGCAAGACGCATCGCGGTCATCCGGTTCGCCCCTGCATAGAGAAGACGGGTCTGATTGACAGCGGTCTCAAGCTGGCCGCCGGGTTGGTCGCCTGACCAGCTTTCGTGCGCTATGGCGGTGATCTTGCCGTCACGCTCGGTTCCAATGCGGATCCGCTGGATCGTCGCCGGCCGATGGGTGGTGTTGTTCATGAGAAAGGGCCGGGGCAAGGCGACCTTGACGGGCCGCTTTGCCGCACGCGCGCCGACAACGGCCAGCACGGCATCCGCCCGCAGGAACAGCTTGCCGCCGAAGCCGCCGCCGATGAAGGGCGACATGAGGTGGATCTTCTCCTTGTCGATGTCGAGCGTCGTCGCAAGGTCGGAGCGCCACCAGTCGATCATCTGGCTGGAGGTCCAGACGGTCACCTCTTCGCCGTTCCAGGCTGCGATCGATGCGTGCGGCTCCATCATCGCATGTGACTGGTCGGGCGTCGTATAGGACGCGTCAACAGTGACGGGAGCTGACCTGAAGGCAGCCTCGAAGTCGCCGACCGCGGTATCGGGCTGCTGCGATTCATCCGGCTTGACGGCTGAATCCTTTGCCTTGCCGAGGTCGAACACACCCTTTTCCTCGGCATAGTCGACCTTGACCAGGGAGGCTGCGGCGCGTGCCTGCTCGAAGGTCTCGGCGACGACGACCGCAATTGCCTGGTGATAGTGCTGAATCTCGTCGCCGCCAAAAAGCTTGGCGGTGTTGAACTTGCCCTTCTTCCGCTCGCCGATGTCGAGCGTCGTCACGACGGCAAGCACACCCGGAGCCCTCTTGGCGGCGGACACGTCCATGGACGTGATGCGGCCCTTGGCGATGGCCGCACCGACAGGATAACCATAGGCGTAGCGCATATTCGGATCGTGCCACTCATAGGCATACATCGCGCGGCCGGTCGTCTTGAGCTGGCCGTCGATCCGATGGATCGGCTGACCGACCACCTTCAGATTATCGATCGGGTTGGTTGTCGCTGGTGTATCGAACTGCATGGCTCAACCCCTTGCTTCGGCGATGACCGCGCCGAGCGTGCGCTCGACCAGACGGACCTTGAAACGGTTCTGTTCGGTAGGACGGGCGCCGGCAAGAAGGACGTCTGCCGCCGCGCGCGCACCTTTCGGCAGCTCGGCTTCGGCTGCCTCGATGCGCCATGGCTTATGGGCGATGCCGCCGACGGCGACCCGCCCTGTACCATCCGGCTGGATCACGGCTCCGACCGAGACGAGTGCGAAGGCATAGGAGGCACGGTCTCGCACCTTGCGATAGATGTGCTTGCCGCCGATCGGGGGCGGCAGCAGGACCGCCGTGATGAACTCGCCGCGCTCGAGAACGGTTTCGATATCAGGCGTGTCGCCGGGCAATCGATGAAAGTCGGCGATCGCAATTGCGCGACGACTGCCGTCGGCCTTGACCGTTTCCACGACAGCATCGAGCGCCCGCATGGCGATCGCCATGTCACTCGGATGCGTGGCGATGCAAGCTTCGCTGGTGCCGACGACGGCATGCTGGCGGCTAAAGCCGCCGATGGCCGAACAGCCGCTGCCCGGCTGCCGCTTGTTGCACGGCTGGTTCGGGTCATAGAAATAGGGACAGCGCGTGCGCTGCAGGAGGTTGCCGGCCGTCGTCGCCTTGTTGCGCAGTTGCCCGGAGGCACCCGCGACCAAGGCGCGGGACAACAGACCGTAGTCGCGGCGAACAGTCTCGTGCGCTGCAAGATCGGTGTTGCGGACCAAGGCGCCGATGCGCAGCCCGCCCCCCGGCGTGGGCTCGATCTTGTCGAGGCCGAGACCGTTGACGTCGATCAGATGCGTCGGCGTTTCGATCTCGAGCTTCATCAGGTCGAGGAGGTTGGTACCGCCGGCGATGAATTTGGCTTCAGGATTGGAGGCTGCCGCCTTGGCAGCGGTCTCGACGGATGAGGCACGTTCGTAGGTGAAGGCTCTCATGCTTTTATCCCCGCGACTTCCGAAATGGCATCGATAATGTTGGAATAGGCGCCGCATCGACAGATATTGCCGCTCATGCGCTCGCGGATCTCGGCTGCAGTGACGGCCGCCTCAGCCGTAAGATCGCCGGTAACGTGGCTCGGTATGTTCGCCTTGATCTCTTCCAGCACCGCCACGGAGGAACAGATCTGTCCTGGCGTGCAGTAGCCGCACTGGAAGCCGTCATGCTTGATGAAGGCCGTCTGCATCGGATGAAGGTTTCCAGGCTGGCCGAGGCCTTCGATCGTGGTGATTTGATCGCCTTCGTGCATGACCGCCAGCGTCAGGCAGGAGTTGATGCGGTGGCCGTCGACCATGACGGTGCATGCACCGCACTGGCCGTGGTCGCATCCCTTCTTCGTGCCTGTGAGATGCAAGTGCTCGCGCAACGCGTCGAGCAGCGACGTTCTGTTGTCGACCTCGAGATCGCGGTTCTCACCGTTAACCGTGAAGGAAACTTTCGATGTATAGGCCATGTCATTTCCTGGGGACTGCGCCGCCGCGGGCGCGACGGCTCCGGTGACCGCAATCGCTGCGGCCGACGAGATAAGTAGATCTCGACGGGAAAGTTCCAGTTGTGTCTGGCTTGGCATGAACTGTTCCACCTTGCTCGTTGGACATGGGCGCGTCAACGCCGTCTGCTGAGGTAGTGCATCTCCGCCGTCTGATTAGGTCCCTTCCGTTGCATACGGTTATCGATCTGGCTCATGAATTCCCCGGGCCGCGGTCATAAGATGCCGCGAACCACATCTTCAATGAAGTTGGCTTGAATGTGGAAGCGCCGGCGGAGTAACGCCCGTCGATGCGCGCGAAAAAAAGCAGCGCCATGCGCAAAAAATGATGCTTTTCGGGCTCATCATTATTCCCTACTCCCTATCGAAGCAGGTGACGAAAAGGGATGACCGGATGCCCACGCCGTTTTACTGGAACGAGCTCAATACATATGATTTTGCCGGCCTCTCTCCCGAGACCACGATTGCCGTTCTGCCCATCGCCTCGACGGAACAGCACGGCCCGCATCTGCCGATCGCAACGGATGTCGCCATCGCGACCGGCATGCTGGCGGAGCTGAAGCGGCAGCGGTCGGAGGATCTGGACATCCTGGTCCTTCCGACACAGGAGATCGGCAAGGCCAACGAACACATCTACGGCCCCGGCACGCTGTCGCTCAGTGCTGAGCTGCTCATCCCCGTCTGGACGGCGATTGGCGCAAAAGTTGCCGAAGCCGGGCTGCGGAAGATGGTGATCGTCAATTCCCACGGCGGCAATGTCGACATCATGAGCATCGTCGCGCGCGAACTGCGCGTGCGCCAGCAAATGGCGGTGGTCTCCACGCAATGGGGCCGCTTCGGTCATCCGGAAGGCATGGTGAGCGATCACGAGAGCAAATACGGCATCCACGGCGGCGATGTCGAAACATCGTTGATGCTGCACTTCCGCCCCGAGCTGGTGCGCATGGACAAGGCGCAGAACTTTGCCTCCAAGGCCGAAGGGATGCGGCAGCAATCCAAATTTCTTCAGCCTCTGCCGCCGCATTCGCTGGCCTGGATCGCGCATGACCTCAATCCCCTCGGCGTTGTCGGCGATGCCTCGATCGCCACGGCTGAAAAGGGCGAGGCGATCTGCCGCCATCAGGTCAAGGGGTTTGTCGAGCTGCTCCGGGATCTCAAGGCCTATCCGCTTTCGAATCTCTATGTGAAATAGGTTCAGCCGCCGGTTTCACATCCGGTGGGATATGACCCTTGGCCTGCAATTCCTGCACCAGGCCGAGCAGTTCGGCGAGCAGATATTCGACGAAAAGGCTGGTGGCCGCGTCAAGGGGCGCGCGGGCGCGGGCAAACAGCTTCATCTGCTGGTAACGCGCATGGGGCTCGGCGATCGGCCGGAAGACGAGTTCACCGCGCCGGCATTCGGTGATGACGTCGAGCGGATTGAGCAGCGTCAGCCCCGTGCCGCATTTGACGAGCTGCTTCAGCATCTCCGATGCATTGGTTTCCAGCACCGGCTCGACCGAGATCGGCAGGCGCGCAAAAGCAAGGTTGATCACCTCGCGCAGGCTGGTCCCCGGCTGCGCCAGAACCAGTTTTTCCTGGGTGACATCGGCAAGGTTGATCGGCCCGGGACCGATCAGGTGATGCCCTGGCGGCAGCACGACACCGATCGGGATATCGAAATTTCCAAGCGTGCGGATGCCTGGAGTGGCGGGGATGTTGAAGCCGAGACCGATATCCACCTCGCCGGATACAACGGGGCTGGCCGTCGTGCCGCCGGTATCGTTGCGCAGCTGGACGAAGACGCGCGGATGCTCTGAAAGAAAGCGCGCGATGATTTCGGGCAGCGGCCCGGCGGCAAGCCCAACGGTCGTCACCATGCGCACCTTGCCGGCCTGCTGCATCTTGAGGCTGCGGATGCGCCCCTCCAGGCGCTCGTAATTCTTCAGCACGTCCCGGATATGTTCGATGCAGAGTTCGCCGGCAGCCGTCAGCCGCAGGCCACGCGGCAACCGCTCGAAAAGCGGCGCCCCGATCTCCTCCTCCAGCGCCAAAATCTGCCTGTTAACCGCCGATGACGCAACATTGAGGCGCGCGGCCGCCTTGCGGATCGAACCGCACCGGGCGATCTCGTTGATGTAAAGAAGGCGTCTGGAGTGCAGCATGGTCTCTCCGATGCATAAATTTTGCGCAGGGCGCACAAATTATTTTCAGCTTTCCGACAGATGCCGAAAAGGCATCAATGCGCACGAATTTTGATGCTTTTCAAAGCGCATGGCAATGGCTCAAATTCCCTCAAAAGGGAGCCACTAAGGTCTCCCTCGGCCACAAAAGGGGAACTGCCGACCATGTTGAAAGCACAGACGAAGATGCAATTCCTGAGCTGCCTCGGCCTCGCCTCGATGCTTGCGGCTGCCTCACCGGCGCTTGCCCTCGACAAGGTGAGCTACGGGACGAACTGGCTTGCCCAGGCGGAGCATGGCGGCTTCTACCAAGCCGTCGCCGACGGCACCTATGCAAAATACGGCCTCGACGTCACCATCGTCCAGGGCGGCCCGAATGCTGCAAACAGCGCCCTATTGATCTCCGGCAAGCTCGATTTCTACATGGGCGGCCCTCAGGGCGAGATATCCGCCGTCGAACAGGGCATTCCGCTGGTCGATGTCGCCGCGATCTTCCAAAAGGATCCGCAGGTACTGATCGCCCATCCGGACAACGGCGTCGACACGTTCGAGGACCTCGCCAAGCTGAAAACGCTGTTCCTCAGCAAGGACGGCTATCTCACCTATTTCGAGTGGATGAAGGCCAACTTCAAAGGCTTCAAGGACGAGCAGTACAAGCCCTATAACTTCAGTCCCGCCCCCTTCCTCGCAGACAAGGAGTCTGCCCAGCAAGGGTACCTGACCTCCGAACCCTACGAGATCCAGAAGCAGGCAGGCTTCGAGCCAAAGGTCTTCCTGCTCGCCGACAACGGCTACTCACCCTATTCGACGATGATCACGACCACGCAGGCGACGATCGATGGCAAGCCCGACGTCGTGCAGCGCTTCGTCGATGCCTCGATCGAGGGCTGGTACAATTACCTCTACGGCGACAACACCAAGGCGAACGCGCTGATCAAGAAGGACAATCCTGAAATAACGGACGGCCAGATCGCCTATTCGGTCACCAAGATGAAGGAATACGGCATCATCGAATCCGGCGACAGCCTGGACAAGGGCATCGGCTGCATCACCGACGCCCATTACAAGAAGTTCTTCGACGAGATGACTGCTATCAAGGTCTTCAAGACCGACACCGACTATACCAAGGCCTTCACGACGAAGTTCGTCTGCAAGGGCGCCGGAATGGCGCTGAAGAAATAAGCCTCCCAGGCCAGGTCCGCCGCTCGTCTGGCGGCGGACCGCACTCCTTCGATAAATGAGCGAGAAAATGTCCCTAGCCGAAACCAAGGCGGCGCCTTCCAAGGAGGCGAGAAAGCGGCCACTGGTCGTCATGCAGTCGGTGTCGAAGGTCTTTTCCAGCGGCACGACAGCGCTCTCGGGCATGTCGTTGACCGTCGAAAGTGGCGAATTCATCAGCCTGCTTGGCCCCTCCGGCTGCGGCAAGTCCACGGCGCTGCGCATCATCGCCGGCCTTGGCGACATCACCGCGGGCAAGATCGACTGGCCGAGTTCACGGATCAATTCCAAGGGCCTGCCTGAAGGTGATATCGGCTTCGTCTTTCAAGAGCCGACGCTGATGCCGTGGAAGACCGTTTTCGGCAACGTCTACCTGCCGCTGAAACTGCGCGGGATCTCCAAGGCGGAAGCCCGCGGCCGGATCACCGAAGCGCTGGCGACCGTCAGCCTCCAGGATTTCGCCGATGCCTATCCGCGCGAACTCTCCGGCGGCATGAAGATGCGCGTGTCGATCGCCCGCGCGCTGGTGACCAAGCCGAAGCTGCTGCTGATGGACGAGCCTTTCGCCGCACTCGACGAGATCACCCGCCAGAAACTCAACGACGACGTGCTGCGGCTGTGGAAGGCGACCGGCATTACGGTGATCTTCGTGACGCATTCGGTATTTGAATCCGCTTATCTCTCGAACCGCATCGTGGTGATGAAGGCGAGGCCCGGCCGCGTGCATGCCGATTTTCCGCTGACCACCAGCCTTGAGCGGGATTCGCATTATCGAACCTCGGAACAATATCGGCAGGCCTGCGAAAAAGCGTCTCGTTCGCTGATCGAGGCGATGGGCGGATCGGAGGATCACTGATGAGCGTCGAAAGCATCGAAACCGCAGAAGCCGCATCTCCGCCCGGCTCCCGACCGGCGAACGCCCGGCGGCGTGAGTTAGCCCTGCGCATTGCCGTGCCTTTCCTCGTCATCACCGTGCTCATCATCGCCTGGGAGCTTTACGTGGTGCTCTCGGACGTTCCGCCATACATCCTGCCCGGTCCCGGCGCGGTGGCTGCGGCCTTCATCAATGATTGGGGCACGCTGGCGCCGGCCCTCTGGGTCACGACCAAGATCACCTTCATCTCGCTGATGCTGGCGCTGATTGGCGGCGTGGGGTTTGCAATCTTCCTGGTGCAATCGCGCTGGATCGAGATCGCCTTCTATCCGCTCGCCGTTATCCTGCAGGTGACGCCGATCGTGGCGATCTCGCCGCTGATCCTGATCTACGCTCCCTCCACGCAGGTCGCGCTTCTCATCTGCGCCTTCCTCGTCGCGTTCTTCCCGATCCTTTCGAACATGGTGCAGGGCCTGAAGAGCGTCGACCATAATCTGATCAACCTCTTTGAGCTCTACGGCGCCTCGCGCTGGCAGACGCTGTTCTTTCTCAAACTGCCTGCCGCCCAACCCTATTTCATGACCGGTCTTCGCATCGGCGGCGGCCTCGCACTGATCGCCGCCGTCGTCGCCGAATTTGCCGCAGGATCCGCCGGTGCCGGCTCCGGCCTCGCCTTCCGTCTGCTCGAAGCGCAGTACCGGATGAACATCCCGCGGCTCTTCGCCGCCCTCTTGATGCTCTCCATGCTTGGCGTAGCGATCTTCGGCCTCACCACCCTCATTGCCTGGCTGAGCCTTCATCGCTGGCATGAAAGCAGCATCAAACGGGAAAACTGATGACCTATTCCTTCATATCCCCGCCGAATGCGGCCCGCTTCGTGTTGAGCAACGCGACAGTGCCCGCCGTCACCGTCGAGCATGTCGACGTGCCGGTCACCGAAGGGCTGGCCACGGTCGATATCGTCATCAGCGACGGCATGGTTGCCGCCATTCGGCCGGCCGGCGCCGCACCCGCCGATTATGCCAGGATCGATCTCAAGGACGGCATGGTGTGGCCGTGCTTTGCCGATATCCATACTCATCTCGACAAAGGCCATATCTGGCCGCGCCAGGCCAATCCCGACGGCAGCTTCATGGGCGCGCTCGATGCCGTCAGGGCCGACCGGGAAGCAAACTGGTCGGCCGCAGACGTCAAACGGCGGATGGAATTCTCGCTCCGCTCCGCCTATGCCCATGGCACCAGCCTGATCCGTACGCACCTGGACTCGCTTGCGCCACAGCATCGCATCTCCTTCGAGGTTTTTGCCGAAATCCGGGATGCCTGGAAAGACAGGATCGCACTGCAGGCGGTCGCTCTCTTCCCGCTGGATGCCATGGCAGACAGCGCCTTCTTTGCCGATCTCGTCACAACAATCCGACAGAACGGCGGCCTGCTTGGCGGCGTCACCAGGATGGGGCCGGAACTGGTCTGGCAGCTCGACACGCTCTTCAGGACTGCCTGGGAGCATGGCCTTGATGTCGATCTGCATGTCGACGAGACGGATGATCGCGGCGCCGAGACGCTGAAGGCAATCGCCGAGGCCGTGCTGCGCAACGGGTTCGAGGGCAAGGTCACCGCCGGCCATTGCTGCTCGCTCGCCCGCCAGGACGAAGACACCGCCGCGCGCACCGTCGAATTGGTCGCCAAGGCGGGTATCGCGGTCATCGCGCTACCGATGTGCAACATGTATCTGCAGGACCGCTATCCCGGCCGCACCCCGCGCTGGCGCGGTGTCACCCTGTTCAAGGAGCTGGCCGCAGCCGGCGTCGCGACCGCGGTCGCATCCGACAATACCCGCGACCCCTTCTATGCTTATGGTGATCTCGATCCGGTGGAGGTTTTCCGTGAGGCCGTGCGGATTCTGCATCTCGACCATCCGCTCGATACCGCCGCCCGCGTCGTCACCACCTCGCCCGCCGCCATCGTCGGACGGCCGGACAAGGGCCGCATCGCCGCCGGCGATCCGGCCGATCTCGTGCTCTTCAGCGCGCGGCGGTGGAGTGAATTCCTGTCCCGTCCGCAGTCTGACCGCGTCGTGCTTCGCCGCGGCAAGGTGATCGACCGCAGCCTGCCGGATTACCGTGAACTCGACAACGTCGTTGGAGCCTGACATGGCCGATTATCAAAAGATCAAAAAGGACCTCGAAGGCATCGCCGTCGAGGACAATCCAGCGCTGGTTCGCCAGAAGAGCCGGGATTTCTACTGGTATTCGCCTGTACTCAAAGCTCAGCTCGACAATGTGACGGCCGATCTCGTCGTCACGCCGAAGACCGAGGAAGAGGTTATCCGGACGCTGAAGGTCGCCTTTGCCCATGGCGTGCCGGTCACGCCGCGCGGCGCCGGCACCGGCAATTACGGCCAGGCCATGCCGCTTTCCGGCGGTATCGTGCTGAACCTTGCCGCCATGGACAAGATCAAGGAGATCCATCCCGGCCGTGTCGTCTGCGAACCGGGCATCGTTCTTGCCCAACTCGACAAGCAGACCAAGGCCCATTCCGGCCAGGAGCTGCGCTTCCACCCCTCCACCGCCCAGACGGCGACGGTCGGCGGCTTCATCGCCGGCGGTTCCGGCGGCGTCGGCTCGATCACCTGGGGCGGCTTGCGCGACCTCGGCAACATCCTGCGCCTGCGCGTCGTCACCATGGAGGCCGAGCCGCGCGTGCTCGATCTCACCGGCTGGGATCTGCAGAAGGTGAGCCACGCCTACGGCACCAACGGCATCATCACCGAGATCGAGATGCCGCTTGCACCTGCCTATGACTGGGTCGATGTGCTCGTCGGTTATGACGACTTCATGGAAGCGGTGCGCTTCTCCGATGCGCTGGCGAAATGCAACGGCATCCTGGTCAAGGAGATCGCGCCGATCGCCGCTCCCATTCCTTACGACTATTTCGCCCGCCACAAGCCCTACATCCGTCAGGGCCAGTCGATCGTCGTGCTAATGATCGCGCCGCACTCCATGGATGCCTTTCTTGCCTTCACGGCGGCGCAGAAGGGCGAGATCATGTTCCGCTCCGACAAGGTGGAAAGCATGCGCGGCATTCCGCACGCCTACGAGCTTGCCTGGAACCACACGACATTGCGTGCGCTGAAGGTCGATCCGAGCTTCACCTATCTGCAGGTGCAATATCCGGGACCGGATCATGTCGCCAAAGTCCGCAAGATCGTCGAAATCTTCGGTGACGAAGTACCGGGTCATCTCGAATTCATCAAATTCGACGGCCAGATCCAGTGCTCCGGGCTGCCGCTGGTGCGCTATACCACCGAAGAGCGGCTGGAGGAGATCATCAAGATCCATCAGGACAATGGATGCCCGATCTTCAACCCGCACCGCTATACGCTCGAAGAAGGCGGCATGAAGCGCACCGACGCGGTGCAGCTCGCCTTCAAGCAGGAAACCGATCCGAAGGGCCTGCTCAATCCCGGCAAGATGATTGCGTGGGACAATCCCGATTTCGATTTCAACGCCGGCAACAACTATCTCTTCCCGGGCCTGGCAGCCGTCATGGAGGCTTCATGAGGGTTCTTGTCCTCCACTCTCACCCGGTCGAGGAAAGTTACGGCAAGGCGCTTTACCGGCAGACCGTCAAGAGCCTTGAGAGGGCCGGGCATATTGTGGACGCCTGCGACCTCTATGAAGAGCAGTTCGATCCGGTGCTCTCACGCCACGACCGGCTCGTCTATCACGACTATCCGGAAAACCTGAAGCTGGTGGGATCGCACGTCGAACGGTTGAAGGCGGCCGAGGGGCTGGTGATCTGCACCCCGATCTGGAATTTTGGCTTTCCGGCGATCCTGAAGGGATATTTCGACCGCGTCTGGCTGCCGGGCGTCTCCTTCGAGCTGGTTAACGGCAAGGTGGAATCGCGGCTGCGCCACATCCGCAAGCTCGCAGCCGTCCTGACTTACGGCGCAACGCCCTTCCGGGCCTTCGCCGCCGGCAACCCGCCAAAGAAAATCGTCAAGCGCGTGCTGAGGGCGCAGATCAATCCGGTGAGGCCGGTGACGTTCCTCGCCCATTACGACATGAACAATTGCACGCCGGAGACGCGGTCAAAATTCCTCGCCCGCGTCGGAGGCGCGATGGAGCGATTCTAGAAAATTTTCGCAGCCGTCACTTCGACCTCGACGAGGAATTCCGAGCGGGTAAAGCCGCCGATAACGAGCAAGGTGGAAACCGGCTTCGGATCGAGCGTATAGCGATCCCGCACGGCCATATAGGCCGGGAAATCCTCCCGGCGGATGACGAAGCCCGAAATGCGGATGACGTCGGCAAAACTCATCTCCGCCTCTTCGAGGATCGCCTTGATCGCCTCGAAGCAGAGTTCCGCCTGAGCCGTGATGTCGCTCGGAACAGTATCGTCGAGACCGATACCCAGCTGGCCCGAGGTGACGAGCAGCGCTGCGCCGGGCGGCACCAGCAGGCCGTGATTGTAATTCCCAAAAGGCCGGCGCACCGAGGCCGGATTGAAGATCTTCTTCATCGATCGCTCTAGAATTCTTATAGGTCCGTAGATCCCGCGACCCTACAGGATGCGGCGGGATATGAGAATATCGCTGCCGCTCATGATAAGTTGCGAGGAATGATGTGGGACAACCCGCCGCGGAGGGGCCGAGGATCGTCCAGGCGCCAGTTCAATATCCACGGTACTTAGTCTGATGTCCGCCGCGCTTCATCTTTGTATCACGCGCCGCGAGGCGACCAAGTGGATGGGGCTGTTGCCTTCAAAGGCTCGTCCGCTGCGCTGCCCGTCCGCTGCGCCTCTGTCGCCGTCCAATTGAAACTGATTGACCAGATCCCGCAGCCGGCCTGCCTCGGAGGACAATGAGGCAACGGCAGCTGTCGATTGTTCGACCATCGCTGCATTTTGCTGGGTCGCTTGGTCCATCTGATTGACGGCCGTGTTGATCTCGGCAAGTCCAATCGATTGCTCGCGCGCCGATGTGGCAATCGCATCCATGAGTTGGTTAATCTGTATGACGTATTCACCGATCGACTTGAGCGACGTTCCGGTTTCGAGAACCAATTTCACGCCATTTTCCACATCGGTTGACGACTTTTGAATAAAGCCCTTGATCTCCTTGGCCGCTTGAGCGGCGCGCTGGGCGAGCTCACGGACTTCCTGGGCGACAACGGCAAAACCCTTGCCCGCCTCACCCGCACGGGCAGCCTCAACGCCAGCATTCAGCGCCAGGAGGTTCGTCTGGAAGGCGATTTCATCGATTGCACCAATGATGTTCGAAATCTGCTGTGAACTGTCTTCGATGCGGCGCATGGCCTGTTCCGCCTCAGAGACGACCGTTGCCGACCGCTGGGCACTGATATCGGCTTCTTTGGCCACGTTGCGTGCCTCGTCGGTGCGTTTGGTCGACATCGTCACATTCGAGGTGATCTCGTCCAAGGCTGCAGCCGTCTCCTCGAGAGAGGCAGCTTGTTGTTCAGTGCGTTTGGAAAGATCCTGCGCGGCAGATGCAATTTCACCGGTACCATTGTCGATGCTGTGTACCGTCTCGAGCACGGCGCCGATGGTCGCACCCAATTGCCGGAGCGAAGCGTTGAAGTCTTCGCGCAAGGCTTCGTATTCGGCCGCAAATTGCTCCGAAAGCTGGAAGGAAATGTCGCCTGCTGCAAGCCGCCGGAGGCCTCCGCCCAATGTCGTGGTCGCGAAGCGCAACTGTTCTGCCTCGCGTTCGGCGCGCTGTTGGGCTGCGGCGCGCGCTGCTTCGCTCTCGCTGCGGGATTCGGCGGCTTCCTTCTCCAGCCTGACGACGTTTAGGGCATTCTGACGGAAGATTTCAACCGCGCCGGCCATTTCGCCGACTTCGTCGGTGCGACCGGCATAGGGAATATCACTGTCGAGATCGCCATCCGACAAGCGCCTCATGGCCGAAGCGATGCTTCGGATTGGGTTAGCAATGCCCGATATCGCAAAGAATATGCCGGCAACGGCAAGAAGCACGGCCAGCGTTGCGATCGTGGCCGTCAGCATGAAAGCGGATTGTGCGGAAGCACCGCTCGCGGCCACGAAACCTTCGGCCTGGCCGAGAATGAAGGCGACCAGATCTGCAACCGCCTTGTTCATTAGCTCGGCTTGTGGCTCCATATTTTCCTTGAGGAGACGGATTGCTTCAGGCGTCTTCCCGTCATTTTCAGACGCGATCATTTGCTCTGCAAGCGCGCGATATTTGGCGAGTTCCGGCTTGATCTGATTGATCAGTTCGCGCCCCCGCTCGGTGCGGACGCCTTTTTCGTATTCGCCAACAACTGTGTCGAGCGCGGCGCCGGCTGCATCGATTTTTTGCTGTCCGACATTCCGCTCCTCCGCTGTATCCTCCAGGAGATACTGGGCATAGACCAATTTCAGGTCGAGGAAGTCATCCTTGATCTCCCGGGCCGTCACAAGCCGCTGCATCCAGAAGGTCCCGATCTGCTCGGTATTGGCACGAAGTGTCGAAATCGTGCTCAGCGAGATATAGGACAGGCCAACCATGAACAGACTGATGATCGACAGCTTTAAGATCAGGGCTTGTTTGATGCTCGGGCGCTTCATGCGGGTCTCCTCGAAGGTCTGGAACGACCGGCATGCCGGCTGATGCAAGATCTCGCGCCAGATTCAATAATTTAGTATTAACTAAACAATGATCCCGCTCTTTTTCCTGAAATCTTCTGAGCAGATCCATACTTCCGCGATTAATTAAACGACATGCGACTTAAAGTTCCTGGAAATCCAAGGAAATAGCAGCCATGGCGAGCGAAAATGGCAGCTCCATCAGGTCTCGATACCAAGAATGAATCGATCTCCATTGACCCGGCTTTGGACATCAATCGCCGTCAGGGCAACGTCGATCCGCTCACGCGCCGTCCTGCCGTCCGCGACGAGAGATCCTGACGGGCAAGGCGGAGCTCTGCCGATCGATCATGGGGCTTTGCCAGATTGGCTTTCAGAACCTGAGGTTATCGAAGCGGGCGCCCCGGCGATCGAAGACCTGCCGGTGTTCGGCTATGTCGAAGCCGATGTCGTGACCGCGTTGATGGCCTTGAAGCCGCACCCGCCGGGCGCCGTCGAGATCGCGCTGATTGCGACGCGACCCGAATATCACGGTCGCGGCGCCGGACGCCATCTCGTCGATGCGGCAGAACGTTTCGGCCACGAAACGGGTGCGCGGCTGCTGACGGTCAAGACGCTCGCCCCGCGCGGCCGCGACGAACCGCAGTTCGAGGCGACGCGGCGCTTCTATGACCGGAACGGCTTCGTGCGGGCTGAGGTCTTTGCAAAGCTCTGGCACGAGGACCATCCATGCCTGTTCATGGTCAAGCCGCTCGCTGGTGTCCAGGTAGGTGAGGCTACGCTTTGAGACGACGGGATTTTCTGCTTGGCGCGCATTTGCAATAACTGGCGCGCAGGGCACCCGTCTCTGCGCGCGGTGGACGATAGGAGCTAGTGGCGCCCCTCCGGCAGCGGGCAGGCTTCGCCGCAGCCGCCGACGCCCGGCAGGTTATAGCGCAGGCAGCAGACTTTCCGGCGCACGAATTCGAGCCCGCATTGCTGGCGCGCAATGCGGATCATGCCGAACATCGGGTTGCGCCCGCCGCCCGGCCATTGAGCTTCTTCCAGCAGCGCCAGGCCACCTTCGACGAGGAGGGGCTCATGGCGATGAGCGATCTCCTTCAGAATCCAGGAGAGATAGGCCGCGACATTGTTCCAGAGAAGCTTCGGCGCGACGCCGGCATTGGCGGCGATCGCCGCGATGACGGGCTCGGCGTGACCGAGCATCAGCCGGTGAAGCTCGCCGGCCGGGTCAGTCGTCACCTCGGGCCTGCCGGACATCAAGAATGCTTCCGGTTCGCCTGTCTGGTCGGTACAGACGAGCGATAGGCGGTCGATTTCTAGCGGCAGCCCGATGTGGTGCACGAACAAATGGACGCTGGGGGCGATGGTCAGCATGCTGAAGTAGTAGAGCGTCCACATCGAGACGATCGCACGACGGTCGCTGCGGGGAAATTTTTGCGCATACCGGCCAATGATCTCGTCGAAGATCGCCCGGTCGCAAAGATCTCTGCAGGAAACGACGATACCCGTCTGCGGCGGGGAATCGAGCAGCTTGCCTCGGCAATAAGAGAACGGTCCGTCGCCCACCAGTCCGTCGAGGTTGACGGTCTGGTGGGCGACAGGATGGTCAGCGATCAAGGTCGGGCGCTGGAGCGCCCCGTTTGTCTCCATTGCCGTGCCTTACCACCGGTATTTCAGGGTGCCGGTAATGTTACGGCCCTGGCCGAGATAGCAGAAGCCCTCATTGCAGACAGTGTCGCGTTCGTCGGCAATGTTGCGGATATTGAAGGCGGCCGTCAGGCCCTCATATTTCTTGTCGACCGCGCCGAAATCATAAGCGGCGGACGCATCGACGTAGAAACCCGAAGGGTTTTTCGAAGTATTGGCGGTATCCGTCCAGTTCTCGCTGACGTAACGGACACCCGCGCCGACCGACAGCCCGTTGAACGGATTCATTTCCTGGAACGTATAGTTGGCCCAGAGACTTGCGACATGCGATGGGGTCACAGCCGGCGTGTTGCCCTCGTTTTCACCACCTCCGGTCACCTCGGAATGGTTGTAGGTGTAGGCTGCGATGAGATCCAGGCCATCGGCGACTGCCGCGCGGGCTTCAAGCTCGATGCCCGTTCCCGTCACCTCGCCGAGCGAGTTATAGGCAAGGGTCAGGGGATTGGCCAACACCGGCTTGTTCTTTTCGACGATGTGATAGGCGACCGCCGATAACAGGATATCGGTGCCGGGCGGCTGGTACTTCACGCCAAGTTCGTATTGTTCGCCCTCCGTCGGCTCCAGGATCTTGCCGGATGCCGACCGGTTGGTCACGGGATCGAAAGAGGTCGCATAGGAAACGAATGGCGCGATGCCGTTGTCGAAGCGGTAAAGCGCGCCGGTCTGCCAGGAGAGGGCATTCTTGCTGACGTCTTCGGAGGCGTTCAACCCCAAAGAGGTATAGGTCGTGTCACGCGTCTGGTTCACCCAGGTCTGGCGGCCGCCGAGATTGAAGCGCCAGTTGCCGGCCTCGATCTGGTCCATGGCGTAAACACCGACCTGCCGCATGTCGGCATCGGCTACGATGAAGTTATAGGCCGGCGTGGCGCCTGACACGCCATAGGTCGGATTGGCGATATCGAAATCGAATGCCGGGTTGACGGCGCCGATGCCGTAGCCCCAGTTCGACTGGAGATTGGTGTAGTCGAGCCCGAAGAGCATCGTGTGGGCAATCGGGCCTGTATCGAACTTCGCCTCGAGCTGGTTGTCGACCTGGAAGACGTTCATCTCGTCCCGGATCGAGCTGGCGTTGCGATGCGCGACGGTCCCGGTCCAGCTGGAAACGCCGAGGTAGCGAGCGCGAAGATCGAGATGCGAGTAACGCAGGTTATGCCGGAACGTCAGGCCGTTGTCGAATTCATGCTCGAACTGATAGCCGACCTGCTGCTGCTTGACCTTCTGGTAGTCGTAATCGGGATCGCTCTGCCTAATGTCGAGTATTCGGCCGTCCAGTGTCGTGATCGCGCCGACATTGGAGTCGGTCTCGTCGGCCTGCACCAGACCGTACAGCGTGAAGGTCGTGCCCTCGTCAGGTTTCCAGGTAAAGGACGGTGCCAGGAAATAGCGGTCGTCGGCAATATCGAAATTGGTGTCGCCGTGACGGGCAAGGCCGACGATGCGATAGAGAAAATCGTCATTTCCTTCGCTGATCGGCCCGCCGAAATCGAACATCGCCTGAGCCCGATCCTTGGTGCTGTAGGAGATACCGACTTCGTGGATCGGCTCTTCGGTCGGAAGCTTCGATATCTTGTTGACGAGGCCGCCCGGCGATCCGGAGCCGTAGAGAACGGATACTGGTCCCTTGATCACCTCGACGCGCTGCAACTGATAGGGATCGGTGCGGAACATGCCGTAATTGATATAGGGTTGACGCAAGCTGTCACGGTAGTCGCCAACCGTCGTAACGTTGAAGCCGCGAATGAAGATCTGGTCGAAGCGCGGATCGAACCCGTTCGGTCCGGTTGTCACGCCGGCCGAATAGCGCACTGCCTCGATGATGCTCTGGGCGCCACGCTGCTCGATTTCCCTCTCCGTGGTCACCGAGACCGAACGCGGCGTCTCGACGAGCGGCGTGTTGATCTTGGTCGCGGCCGAACTGTTCTTGGCAGCAACGGACGTCCGGTCGGACTTGCTATCAGAGGATGCACCTTGAATGACGATCGGCTCCAGCGTCGTCGCGCTGCCATCTGTCGATGCGCTCTGAGCTAAAGCCGGCGATGCTGCAACGCCGATCAGGAGGATCGCTGTCGCGACAAATAGGCTATCGTTATAAATTCGCGATACATTATTAGAAACATTCAAAAAAACACGCGCCATTGCTTGGTCCCGACACCACCGATGCGGGCGGAACCTATGGAGCGAAATTGGCCCTGTCAACATAAGATGATTATTTAAATCATCTATTAATCTGCAAGAATCCACGCTTTCGAGTCACCCGAACAGGTTGCACGTAGAATTGGGGCCATGACGTCCCGTGCAGATAAATTGCCAACCTGCCGGTCTTGATGGGTCGAGATTGCGGGATGGCTCGGCAATCGTCAGCCGCTTGTCGCTGCTATGTCGGTGCGTACCACGGGTTGATAACGTTAAGTCCTGCGGCTTCGAAGGGACTAGTGTCGCGGGTAGCGACAATAAATCCGTTCGCCGCGGCAGTTGCGGCGATATAGGCATCTGCTTTACCGATTGCCCGACCTGCTACGCGTGCTCGCGCCATTAATTCCGAATAGCTCTTTGACACAGCCATGTCGAACGATAGAACGCGTCCAGAAAATAGAGGTAGAACTTCCTCTTCTAGTCGATCGTAGAGGACGGTCTTTCGTCTTCCGCTAGGCATCGCGGCGATGCCGAACCGTAACTCAGCTACTGTAATCGCCGAGACGAACAGTGTTTCCACTGCTTGAGCATCGATCCACGCCAGCACCTGACTATCGGGTGTGGGCTTCCATGGCTCCGAGATGACGTTGGTATCGATCAGGATCATTCGAAACTCATAGGTTCCGCAGCCGCTTTGTCTCGGACGAGCTGCAGATTATCCACGTCGTTGTTGGAAAGCCCTGCTTCGCGCCCGATCGATGCTAGCAACGAGCCCAACATGACGCGCTCAGCTGGCCGTACCGCTGTTTCTAGGATGTCACGGATTTCTGCTTCGGTACTGCGGCCGTGATGAGCTGCCCTCACTCTCAAGGCACGATGTGTCTCCTCAGACAAATTGCGTATTGTAACTGCTGCCATCGCTTGCACCCCCTTAACACTGATGATCATGCTATCAATATATGGAAGGTGATATCAGCTGACAACTCCTCTAGTTGTTTTGGAAGGACGCTTTTTGAATTGCGACAAATTGCAATCCTCATCCACCATCCATGCGCAACCTTTGCCACCCGACTGCGGTCAGTAGTATCAACTGACTAAGTAGGAGGGCATTTCGACCGCAGGTGCCGCTGAAGTGGCTCGCCGGCTAGATCGGCTGGCGGAGTTGCGCAAAACTCCATCGCGCGCAGTTGAGCAACTGCCACTCCCATTAGAGCCGCTGGCCAATTATGGGATGAGGCCCGTGGTCCGATAGGCCCGGATCGTCCGGTCATAGATGCCGATGTCCCGGCAACCGCGTGCGACCAGCTGCGCGCCTTCCATAGCAGCAAAAATCGCCATCGCCCACTCCTGCAGATTTTGCTCGCCCGACGAGGGCCTTGCGCGTGAGAGGATCTGGGTGAGCCATCCGACGTTCATCTGCGCGAATCGATCGACCTCGGTTCTGACCTCCGCAGGGAGGTCGTCTAGTTCCGCGCTCATAATGCCGCACAGGCACATGCGATTATCGTTGGCCAGGGCAGCGCGAAAGATCGCCGCGTATCTGCCCATGCACCAACTCGCATCGTTGGAAGTGGCCAGCAGCTCCGCCAGGTAGGCTGCGCCCTCCTCCGTATAGCGACGCGCCAACGCGGCGCCGAGATCGCCCTTGGTCGGAAAATGATAGTGCACGCTGGCGCTTTTGATCCCGACCTCTTTGGCGAGTTCACGAAAGCTCAGCGCACTGTAGCCATGCGACTGCACCGTGGCTTTTGCGGCGGCCATGACCGCCTCGCGCATATCCGTCTTGGTTTTTGCCATTGTCGTTCCGTACCTATCACTCGATAGATAGTTGTTGACGGCCAAAAAGGGAAGAGATATCTGTGAATCGCAATCTATCTATCGATAGACAGATAAAGGCATTCCTGATGAAAATCTTCGATCGCCCCGGCTTTCCTGGGCAACCGCCAGCGCGATAAGGCGCTAGCCGGCATGAGGTATTTCGATACGGTGCTGCAGGACCGTTCGTTCGTCGCCGGCGATGCATTCTCGATGGCCGACATCACAGTGTTTGCCGGGCTGATGTTCGCGGACGCCGCCGGCATTGCCATCCCTGAAGATCATTCCGCGCTGAAGACCTGGCGCACAAAAGTCTCCGAGCTGCCGAGCGTCAAGAATCGCAGCGGCCAGATGTTCGTCGCGGAGGATCTGCGTAGGCTCGGCTTCTAATCGCACACCTCACCTCGCTACACCGCGCCAACCAATTCCCCACCGGCAGCTCTGATTGCACCGGCGCCCGCTCCTGCGCCCGCCGCTCCGCGGCAGATGGCACCCGAGAAAACACTGCCCGGAAACTCGAACAAATTCAGGCGGATCGTTATCCAGGTGCAGTCGGGGTTGCCTGCCTACGGTTATTACGCTGGCTCCCTGACTGGTGTCGTCGACGAGGACACGCGCGCGGCGCTGAGCCAGATGCAGAAGGACAACAAGCTCAAGGTAACCGGTACGGTAACGACAGAGGTCTTGAACGCATTCGGGATTGCAGCACGATAGCGATTGGAATGCCCTGCCGCTCTATACGCAGCGCTTTTCCGACATAACGGCGATAGTAGTCAAGCCCCATTACAGCCATCATCACCTTGTTTTTATTCTATTTATTTCGTGTCTAGATGCGTGAGCAATCGCGATCCCGACAAAAGGGGGATAAAGACCGGGCGCCGTATCTAGGTCATCGGGGCGACCTGCTTCTCCCTCGCCGCATTCAAAACGCGGATAAAACGCGTCGCTCACTTCTTATTACCATCGCATTGTTTTTGCTGAAAAAACTCACCCCTCTCACCTGAGTGGACCGTGACGATAGGGGCGAATCTGATATAAGGGGGATAAAACGAGGAAACGAAATGCCTATCCATGATCCATGCGCTTTGCTCAACCGGTTGCTTCAAGAGCCGAACGAAACTGGGTGGCTGGAATTCAAGGTCAATAACAAGGATCCGCGCGAGATTGGTGAGTATGTTTCCAGCCTCGCGAATTCAGCCATGCTGGCTGGCCGGGATCGTGCTTTCCTTGTCTTCGGCGTGGAGGACCGCTCGAAAGAACGGGTGGGGACCGAACTCCGTTTGCAAAAACTAAAGCAGGGAAACGAGGATTTTACAAATTGGCTGAGCCGGATGATCGAGCCGCGTGTCCTCATCGAGGTTCTGGATTTCTCGTGCGATGGCCTTGCCTATTCCGTGATTGCCATCGAACCGTCCTATGAACGGCCCGTAAAGTTCAGCGGTGTGGAATTCATCCGGATTGGGGAGAACAAGAAAAAGCTCGCCGAGTTTCCGGAGCATGAGCGGGCGCTGTGGATAGCGACCGGAAGGCGCCGCTTCGAGACAGCCGTGGCTGCATCCAACGTGACCACGGAAGATGTTTTCGCGCTCCTGGATCCGGATCCTATGTTCGATTTAACCGGCGAGCCAAGGCCCAAGAACCAAGAAGAGGTGACCCGCAAGATGGCGGATCGAGGGGTTGTTCTGGATAATCTTGAGGGCCGGTTCGACATTACCAACCTCGGCGCCATCATGCTGGCCCGCGACGTCACGGCTTTTCCCTCCATCGCCGGGAAAGCCGTTCGCATCGTCAAATATACCGGCCGCGATAAATCTCGATCCGACTTCGAACAGGAAGGCAAGAAGGGCTACGCCGTCGGTTTCACCAGCATGATGAAATTCCTGATGGAACGCCTGCCCAAGGACGAACGATATATCGACGGGGTTCGACGCATGGTTCCGCACTTCCCGGAAACAGCTATCCGGGAAGTGATTGCCAACGCACTCATCCACCAGGATTTCATGGCGACCGGCGTCGGTCCTGTGGTTGAGATCTATGATAACCGGATCGAGGTCAGCAATCCGGGTAACTCTCTGATCAGCACCGACCGAATCCTCGACGAACGACGCTCCCGAAACGAAAAACTGGCAGCGACTATGCGTTCATTCGGCCTCTGTGAGGAACGCGGTGGCGGTCTCGACAAGACGCTAATTGAGATCGAGGCAGAGCATCTCCCGGCCCCCGATTTCATCTCATCCGAAAACTCAATGCGTGTCGTGCTGTTCGCGCCAAAAGGCTTCAACCAGATGTCGAAGGCAGAGAAAATGCGGGCGTGCTTCTTTCATTGTATTCTGCGCTGGCTAACTCACGATTACATGAGCAACGCAACTCTCCGGGAACGGTTCTCGCTTCCGGCCGAAGAGTATCAGGCAGTTTCCACAATTATCGCGGAATCGATCAAACTCGGCCGCATCGCACCGGCAGATCCGGACCAGGGCAGGAGAAACGCGAGATACGTTCCGTACTGGGCCGTCTAAGGCAAGTGACCGCCTTGACAGGAATCGAACCGTGAATTCGGTCTGGCATGAGTGAGACTTTGGCCCGATATGATACGTTTACGACATACTGTCGTCCGCTGGTACAAAATCATTAGGGCAAGCAGATCGTCTTTTGGGGCGGAATTCGCGGCCCGCCTTGCCTCCGGTCGTCTGCTCCCTAGATCCGACACATGGATACCGAGCGAACCACAGCTCCTATCAGATCGGTAAGGGCGTCTTCGCGGAAACCTCTGCAGAGGTTGAGCCCGGCCATTGTCGAGCAAGTCGAGCGCCTGCTCGGTGGACGCACGCGTGATATCCGCTTCAATGGGGAACTGGCTCGGCTTTTTGGCGAACGCTCCTGGCCGCGGACTGCCAAGATCATTCGCGCGTGGATGGTCTGGGTTATCGTGCTCGACGTCCTGACGTTGGGCCTCAACGCGATCTTGCTTCCGACTGAAACCGTCATGTCGATGCTTTGGCCAGCGTCTATCCTTCCCCCCGCGGCTCTTGTCGCCGCGGTGGCCTTCCTGCGGCCGCATGCTTTGTGGGTGCAGGGAGTTTTCCTCCTCTCGGCTGTTTTTCTCATCCTCCTGTCGGTCGCCATGGTGGGCGTTAACACCGGTGGCGAGTTTTATGAGCGGCATTTGACCATCATGCTTTTTGTGGCCGTCACTGCCATTATCATATTTCCCATTCCACTCGGTTGGGCGATGGCGATCGGTGCTTCTGCCCTCGGTATCTACCTTGTGTTTCAACTGCGCAATCCAGCCATCGAAGTGGGCAGTGCTCTGGCCGGGACGCTGTTTTTCGCAAGCGGTGTGGCTGCAACCGTCGTTGCCCGACGTACCGCAACCATCTTCGCTCAGAAGACTTTCTTGCTGGAGTTACGAGATCGAAGTCGCCTCGCGGAGCTTACCGACGCCAATTCCCAGCTGGAATTGCTGGCACGGACAGATCCGTTGACGGGTGTCGCCAACCGGCGCTCGATGATGGAAACGCTCCATTATTTCTGGAGCGAGGATCTTAAACGAACGAGCGGCGCGGCGATGCTGATGTGCGATATCGACGACTTCAAGCATCTCAACGATAATCTCGGACATGCCGAAGGCGACCGCTGCCTGGTGAAGGTTGCCGGCATCATTCAGAGCAGCATGAGAGACGAGCGGGACCAGGTCGCCCGTTACGGAGGCGAAGAATTTCTCGTCTTTCTCCCAGGCTCAGATGAGCAAGAAGCCAAGGTCGTCGCTGAGCGG
Organism: Rhizobium sp. CB2179; assembly: GCF_057653455.1. Classification (NCBI taxonomy): domain Bacteria; kingdom Pseudomonadati; phylum Pseudomonadota; class Alphaproteobacteria; order Hyphomicrobiales; family Rhizobiaceae; genus Rhizobium; species Rhizobium sp. CB2179. The sequence goes on from NZ_JBYGKR010000002.1 coordinate 257,661, forward strand.
ATACGCAGCCGAGTGGAAGCTGCGTCTCTTCCAAACCCGACCTCCCGCGTCGTTGCTTATGTCACTGTCAGCATTGGAGTGGCCACGATGATGCAAGACAGTGAGCTTGTGTCAGCAGAGCACATGCAACGCCAAGCGGATGCGGCGCTCTACCTTGCCAAAAAGACTGGCCGCAACCGTGTGGTGGTCCATGCCGCAAAGGTCGACCAAGCCTCAGACTAAGCCGTTTGGCTATCGTGGTCTCCAAAACGACTGCCTTAAAAGGCCGCAATCTGGGTCCGGTGTCAGCCCTGTCAGCTTGACCATTTGACAGATATCCTACAAGTCGATATGTAACATCGATCTTATCGGCGATGCGGGAAAGTGACCGGCATGACATTGAAATCGATGAAGCCGCTGACGCGCGCGCCACTGCTGCATGTCTCCGTGCAGGAAAGTCTGCGCGCCTATATCGACGACAATGGCCTGGCGCCCGGAACCCTGCTTCCGGCCGAGGGAGAGCTCGCCACCCAGCTCGGTGTCAGCCGCAATTCGCTGAGGGAAGGCATCAAGGCGTTGGAATCGCTCGGCGTGCTGGATACGCGGCGCGGCGTGGGTATCTTCGTGAAGGCATTTTCCTTCGGGCCGCTTCTCGACAACCTCGCTTACGGCCTCGGCGGCGCCCTGCGGCAGATCGAGGAGGTCCTCGAAATCCGCCGTACGCTGGAAGTGGGATTGATCGGCAAAACGATCGACGTGATCGGCGAAGAGGACATCGCCGAATTGCGCGCCACCGTCAATCGGATGCGCGCCCAGGCCGAGCGCGGTGAAACCTTTGCGGAAGACGACCAGCTGTTCCACCGACTGCTGTTTCGCTGCCAGGACAATGAAACGCTGGTGCGGCTGATCGATGTCTTCTGGCTCGCCTTCTACAAGGCGTCGGATTTCGTCAACCTTGAAAATGCCGATCCGATGGCAACGTGGCGCGACCATGCCGCAATCGTCGATGCGATCGAGGCAAAAGATCTGGAGGAGGCGCGCAGACGCCTGGATCGTCACTACGAAGGCATTGCCCGGGTGATTGCCAACAACAAGACAAGTTCAAACGTGGGAGGAACACATGAAAAGACTGTCTAGATTATCCGTGATTGCGCTTGGCGCCCTGCTGTCGACGGCTGCCGTTCCAGCTCTTGTCGTTTCGGGCGTTGCAATAGAGGCCCAGGCAGCCACGCTATCGGGCGGCTTCGATGTCGGTCCCGGAGGTTTCCAGGGCAACTTCAATCCGCTCGCCGCGACCGCCGGCTTCACCTGGCTCAGCATCTATTACGAACCGCTGATCACTTATGACGAGAAGCTGCAGAAGGTCGTCGGCGCGCTGGCAAGCTCCTACGAGGTCAGCTCCGACCAGATGACCTACACGTTCAAGCTGGTGGACGCCAAATGGCATGACGGCAAACCGTTCACTGCCAAGGACGCAAAGTTCACCATGGCCCTTGCGATGGACGCGAAAACCGGCTCGGTGCTCGCCGCCCGGCTGAAGGGCATATCGTCCGTCGAGACGCCGGATGAGCACACTGTTGTCATCAAGCTCAGCGCCCCCAGCAGCAGTTTTCCCGACACGATGACCAAAGTGATGATGCTGCCCGAGCATGCGCTCTCCTCGATCCCGGCCGACCAGCTGACGAAGAACACCTGGTGGTCCACAGCTCCGATCGGCACCGGTCCGTTCAAATTCACCAAATACGTCTCGGATCAATATGTCGAACTTGCCGCAAACACCGATTATCGCGGTGGCAAACCCGCACTGGAACGCGTCATCAATCGCTATTTCGCCAACCCGGCCGCAGCAATCGCTGCGCTGAGATCCGGCGAAATCCAGTTCACCTATGTCGATTCCAACGACGTGCCGACCTTCAAGGACAACAAGGACTTCCAGGTCATAGAAGGCAACTCTTTCGTCGTCAACTACCTGGGCTTCAACCACGAATCCCCGCTCTGGAAGGACGTGCGCGTCCGCCAGGCGGTGATGTACGCGATCAATCGCGATGCCATCATCCAGAGCCTTTATGGCGGTGCGGCCAAGCCTGCCAACTGCGCCTATGTCGCCGAACAGCTGATACCCCCTGATATCGACAGCTATGCCTATGATCCCGAGAAGGCCAAGCAGTTGTTGACGGAAGCCGGCTGGGACCAGATCAACGGCGGCAAGCAGATCACCCTTCTGACCTATTACACCACGCCGCTGGCGACCAACGTGCTTGCCGCAGTCCAGGCGATGCTTGCCCAGGTCGGCATCAACATCGTCCCGCGCGCCGTCGATGCGCCGACCTATAACAGCATCGTGCTCAATGCGACGCTGGATATCGCCCAGTTCCAGTTGGTTTATGCCGGGCTGCAGAACGGGCCGGATGCCGGAAGCATCAATGTCGGCCTCAACGAGAAGCAGATCCCTCCGGCCGGGCCGAATGTCGCCAGGGTTCGCATGCCTGACCTCACCAAGGCGCTCGATAGCGCCTTGGCCGAGCCTGATAGCACCAAGCGGGATGCCGCCTACCAGGACGTCTGCAAGGTGATGAACACCAACCTGCCCTGGGCGACGCTCTGGGTGGCAAACCGCTATGGCATCGTCTCGACAAAGGTGAAGGATTTCGTCTGGACGCCAGCGCCGGGCGGCGGCCCCTACCAGGCCAATCCGCAGAAATGGTCGATCGCCGAATAGGCGCTTTCCGGGAAAGCCTTGAGGGTGGCTTCGGCCACCCTGACAAGACGGCCCGATAAGACGGATTACCGATGCTCCAATACAGTCTCAGACGCCTGATCATAGGAATAGGCATGCTCGTCGCCCTGAGCATGCTGATCTTCCTGCTGCTGCGCCTGACACCCGGCGATCCGATCGATGCCTATATCGATCCTAACCTGCCGATGTCGCCGTCAGACCTTGCCGATCTGCGCCGAAGCCTCGGCCTCGATCAGCCCTTGCCAGTGCAGTATCTTGGCTGGTTGCAGCAGGCGGTGACGGGCAACCTCGGCTATTCGATCAAGCGTCTCGATCAGCCGGTTCTGGGGCTGGTGCTGTCACGGATCGGCCCGACAGTTCTGTTGATGGGCACCGCACTTGCCTTTGCCATCGTCGCAGGCATCACTTTCGGGGTGATCGGCGCCGTCCGCCGCAATTCGCTTGCCGATCTGTCCTTGTCGGTGGTTGCGCTTGCCGGCATTTCCAGCCCGGCCTTCCTCAGCGCGCTGATCGGCCTTTATATTTTCTCCGTCCGCCTGCACTGGATGCCATCAGGCGGCATGCTGACGCCGGGCGAGGAATTCTCGGTGGGCGATCTCCTCCACCATCTGATCCTGCCGGCGGCACTTCTGTCTGTCGCGCAAGCCGCATTGATCATGCGTTATATGCGCGCCTCGCTGCTCGAAGTTCTGACCCAGGATTACGTGCGCACGGCCCGCGCCAAGGGCGTTCGCGAGTTCTGGATCATCAGCAAGCATGCCTTGCGCAATGCGCTTCTTCCGATCGTGACGCTGATCGGTTCCACCATCGGGCTTGCAATCGGCGGCGCCATCTTCATCGAGAGCGTCTTCAACTGGCCGGGTATGGGTCTGTTGCTCGTCGATGCCGTGCAGACCCGCGACTACCCCGTCATCATGGGGGCGACACTCGTCATCGGCGCCTGCGTTATCGTCGTCAATCTTCTGACTGATATCACCTATGCGGTCGTCGACCCGCGCATCAAGGTGGGCTGACCATGCTGGCACGCTCGTCCGAACGCCGGAGCCCCGGACCATTTTCCCGCGCCTTCAGTCGGTTTCTGCTCAACCGCGCAGCTGTTGCCGGCGTCTGCATTGCCACGCCAATGCTGCTGCTGATCCTCTCCTATCCCCTATGGTGGGCTTTCCGGCCGAACGACATCGATCTTCTGGCCATGAATAGCGGGCCGACGGCAACGCACTGGTTCGGAGCCGACGGCGTCGGCCGCGACGTCTTCGCCCGCGTGCTCGAAGGCGGCCGGATTTCGCTGCTGGTCGCCGTCGCATCGACCGCGCTTTCTGCCGTCATCGGGTTTCTTTTTGGGGCAACCTCGGCGCTTGCCGGACGCTGGACGGACGCCGTCTCGATGCGCTTCGTCGATCTGGTGATGACCCTGCCACCCGTCATCTTCCTGCTTGTGCTCGCGTCGATTGCCGGCACCGGCATCTGGCCGACTGTGCTGGTCATCTCGCTGCTCTCCTGGCCGCTGCTTGCGCGCATGATCCGCTCGCGGCTGCTGGAATTGCGTGAGCGCGACTTCGTCATGGCCGCCCGCGGCATGGGCGCCGGCATCGGCCATCTGCTCTTCCGCCACGGCCTGCCGAACTCGATCGATATCCTCGTGGTCTATGCAACGCTACAGATCGCCAATGCCATTCTGCTCGAGGCGGGACTGTCCTTCCTCGGTCTCGGCATCGCCCCGCCGGCGGCAAGCTGGGGCAACATGCTGAACGCGGCCCGCTCGACCGCCGTGCTCGAACAATATCCGTGGCAATGGCTCTTCCCCGGCGCCGCGCTGATCCTTGCCGTCCTGGCGATCAACTTCATTGGCGATGGCCTCAGAGATGCCTTCGATCCGCGTGCCGAACTGAACTGACAATCGAAAGAAGCGAAAATGACCAAATTCAAGGGTGTCGTCCCTCCCGTCGTAACACCGCTCAATCCGGATCTCACCATCGACTACCCATCCTATTCACGCGTGCTCGAGCATCTGATCGGCGCCGGCTGCCATGGCGTATTCGTGCTCGGCTCGACGAGCGAGGTGATCTTCCATGACGAAAGGACCCGGCGGGAAATCATCGAGCATTCGGCCAAGGTGGTGAACGGCCGGGTGCCGCTGATCGTCGGCGTCATCGATCCGACCACGGATCGCGTCATCGCCCATGCGAAGGTCGCAAAGGCGGCCGGCGCCGATGCAGTCGTGGTGACGGCGCCATTCTATACGGTCACCAGCCAGTCCGAGATCCTCGACCACTTCCGTTATATCCGCGACGCGGTGGACATTCCGCTGATCGCCTACGACATTCCGGTCTGCGTTCACGTCAAGCTGCAGCGCCAGACCGTGGTCACGCTCGCCAGGGAAGGCGCCATTATCGGCCTCAAGGATTCCAGCGGCGACGATGGCAACTTCCGCTATGCGCTCCTCGACCTTGCCGAACAAAAAGACGTCTTCCTGATGACCGGCTCCGAGATCGTCGTCGACACCGCCCTGCTGATGGGCGCCCATGGCGTCGTTCCTGGCATCGCCAATGTCGATCCGCACGGCTATGTCCGGCTTTGGGATGCTGCCCAACGTGGCGACTGGATCGCCGCGAAGAAGGAACAGCAGCGTCTCTGCCGCTTGTTCGAAATCGTCTGGGTCGCGCAGGGTCGTGTCAGCGGCGGCGCAGCCGGCATCGGCGCCTTCAAGACCGCCATGCGCAGCCTCGGCATCATCGATTCCGCTGTCATGCCCCGTCCGCGTGCCTCTCTTAACGAAGCCGAAACGGCGCGGATCGACGAGATCCTGCGTGCAACCGGCCTGCTGAACTGAGCCAGTTGATGGAACAGACCGCCGAACCCGTACTCGACATCAGGGGATTGCGAACGATCTTCCGCATCCGCGGTGGCGAGATCACGGCGGTCAACAATATCGACCTGACCGTTGCCGCTGGCGAGACGCTTGCGCTCGTCGGCGAATCCGGCTCCGGCAAGTCGGTCACCAGCCTGTCGGTCATGCGGCTGCTCACCCGCAACATCGGCGTGATCGCCGCAGGCAGCATCCGCCTTGCGACGGGGAACGGCGTGGTCCGCGATCTCGTCTCCCTCGACGAAGAGAGCATGCGCAGGATCAGGGGCGACGACATCGGCATGGTGTTCCAGGAGCCGATGTCGAGCCTCAATCCCGTCTTCACCATCGGCGACCAGATCGCCGAGCCGATCCGCATCCATCGCGGTAGCGACCGCAAGGCGGCGATGAACGCAGCCGTCACGCTGCTTGAAAGCGTCGGCATACCGGACGCCCGGCGCCGCGCCGGCCAATATCCGCACGAACTGTCAGGCGGCATGCGGCAGCGCGCGACGATCGCCATGGCGCTCGCCTGCGATCCGGCGCTGCTGATCGCCGATGAGCCGACCACGGCGCTCGACGTGACGATCCAGGCGCAGATTCTCGACCTGCTCCTCAAGCTGCAGCGCGAGCGCGGCATGGCCATGCTGTTCGTCACCCACAATCTCGGCGTCGTCGCCGAAATCGCCCATCGCGTGGCGGTGATGTATGCCGGCCGGATCGTCGAAGAAGGGCCGGTCGGCGAGGTCTTCCGCAATCCCAAGCATCCCTACACGATGGGCCTTCTCGCCTCCATGCCGCGCCTTGGCGATGCCGCACGGATGAAACAGGCCGGCGAAAAGCTCGCCGCCATTCCCGGCATGGTCCCGAGCCTGATGAACATGCCGAGCGGCTGCGCCTTTTCCCCGCGCTGCAAATTCGCGATCGATGCCTGTCGCGTGGCGGTTCCCGCGCTCGAACAGATCAATCCGCAGCACCGAAGCCGCTGCATCAGATGGCAGGAGATCTAGATGAGCGAACCGCTGCTTTCCGTCCGCGACCTTTCGAAACATTATACCTCCCGCGGCACGCGGCTGAACATTCTTCAGGGCATTTCCTTCGATATCGGCAAGGGTGAAGTCGTCGGGCTTGTCGGCGAATCCGGCAGCGGAAAGACCACGATCGGGCGTTCCGTCCTTCGCCTCGTCGAACCGTCGTCCGGCAGCGTCCGTTTCGACGGGACGGAACTCACGGCACTTTCCGCCTCCGCGCTAAGGCGGCAGCGGCCGCGCATGCAGTATATTTTCCAGGATCCCTTCGCCAGCCTGTCGCCGCGCATGACGATCGGCGAGATCCTGACGGAAGGCCTGAAGATCCAGGGGATCGGCACCGCCCGCGGCAGGCTCGAACGGGCGCAGTCGGCTTTGGTAAAGGTCGACCTGCCCGCCGATGCTATCAATCGATATGCCCATGAATTTTCCGGTGGCCAGCGCCAGCGCGTCGGGATTGCCCGTGCGTTGACCTTGTCGCCGGAATTCATCGTCGCCGACGAGCCGGTTTCGGCGCTCGACGTGTCGATCCAGGCGCAAGTGATCAACCTGCTGCGCGACCTGCAGCAGCAGCTTGGCCTGACCATGCTGTTCATCTCGCATGACCTTGCCGTCGTCGAATATATCTGCGACCGGGTGATCGTGCTCTATCTCGGCCGCATCATGGAAATCGCGCCGAGTGCCGATCTCTATGCGAGACCGCAGCATCCCTATACGCGTGCGCTTCTGTCGGCGATTCCGTCGCCCGATCCGGATGCCCGCCGCAACAGGCAGATCCTGAAAGGCGATATTCCAAGTCCGGCCAATCCGCCGAGCGGATGTGTTTTTCGCACGCGCTGTCCGAGCGCGCTCGATGCCTGCGCCGGCGCCGTTCCGCAATTGCGGGAAATCGCGCCCGGCCACTTCAAGGCCTGCATCCGCGACGACCTCAATTGATCCGTCATCCCTCGGAGAAACAAGAGATGAATGCGAAGACGCCGCGTCCCGCCATCAGCGGAAACTGGGCGAGCCTGCTTCTGCCGATCGCGGCCGATGACAGCATTGAATTCGACAAGCTCGGCGAAGAGATCGACATCCTCATCGATGCCGGCGTCGACGGTATCTATTCGAACGGCACTGCCGGCGAATTCCACAATCAGACGGAAGCGGAGTTCGACAGCATCCAGGCAATGCTGGCCGAGCGCTGCAAGGCATCTTCAACGCCATTCGTCATCGGCGCCTGCCAGCCCGACCCGCTGATCATGCTCAATCGCGTCCGTCGCGCCGCCGCGCTAGATCCGCGCGCCATTCAGGTCATATTGCCGGACTGGTGGCCGCTCACCGATGCCGAAGCGGTCGACTTCCTGAAACGAACGGCCGAGGCTGCCGACAGAATTCCGCTCATCCTCTACAATCCGCCGCATGCAAAACGCGTGCTGGCGCCAAGGGAGCTCGGCATGGTCTGCGCGGCAGTGCCGGAGGTGATCGGCATCAAGCTCGCCGATGGCGACGCCTCCTGGTATGCCGAGGCACGCCGGCATCTGTCCGGGCTGTCACTCTTCGTCCCCGGCCATCATCTGGCAACCGGCACCAAGGAAGGTGTGGCAGCAGGCTCCTTTTCCAATGTGGCCTGCCTTAGTCCCCGCGGCGCTCAGGCCTGGACGGTCTCCATGCGAAACGAGATCGACCCCGCACTCGATCTGGAGGGACGCATCGGCGCATTTATGGACGCGCATATTGTCCCGTTTCGCCAGGAATTTGGCTATTCGAACGCCGCTCTCGACAAACTTTTGAGTGCGATCGGCAATTGGGGACCCGTGGGCACCCGTTTGCGGTTTCCCTATCGCTCGATAGACATGGCAGAAGCGGTCAGGTTGCGACGCATCGCACGCTCCGAACTCCCCGATCTTTTCCACTGAGTTTGCTCAAAGAACGGGCATGGCACGAAACAAGCTGCGTTGGCTCGCCCTGATGGGCGTCGAACCGAAGAGACAAGGTCCGATATGGCTGAGAACGAAAAGCTCTACCATCCCAGCCGGGCCGATATCTTGCTGGAGGCCTCCTTCAGCAGAACGATGAAGCGGTCGACATCGCTTTTTTGCGTGCGAAAGGCCGGGGCGCCGACATTCACCGCGGCGATCACGGATCCGTCGAATGCCAGAACCGGCACCGAGACGGAGACGAGTTGATCGCTGACTTCACCGTAACTCACACAAAATCCCTGGCGGCGGATTTTATCCAATTCAGCAACCAGCTTGCCACGATCCGTGATCGTGCGCTTGGTCAGCCGCGGCAAAGTCTCCGGGATCATTTGCAGCTGCACCTGGGGGTGGAGATAGGCGAGAAGCACCTTGTACGAGCCGGCCGTGAGCGGCCGTCTTCGACCGATCATCGCCTGCACCCGCAAGTCGCGCATCGGTTCAAACTTTGCAATACACAGGGATTCCCCATTGTCGATGATCCTGAGCTGGGTCGTTTCGTTCGCCTTCTGGCCGACTTCTTCAAGAATAGGATTGGCTATGCGCACCAGATCAACCTGTGTCGAGGCAGCGGTCCCGAGAATGATCGCAGTCGTCCCCAGCCGGTAAGTGCCCGTATCGCTCTTCCGCACCAGGCCGCGCCGTTCCAGTGTGCGTAACATACGCAAAATTCTCGGCTTGGTTTCCCCGAGGTTCTGCGCCACCTCGGTCAGTCTGATATCCGGGTTTTTGGCGACATTAAGCAATACCTCGATGCAGACATCAACAGATTGCACGATATCGCTTTTTGATGGCTGTCTTTTGTCCATGGGACCAGAATTTTCTCCGCGACAAAGGCTGAAGGATTGGCATTATTTCAAGTTACACCTATCGTAACGCGCTTGATTTCCGTTTGACAGCCCCCTTGAGGCCCCCTTACCAATTTGTGTCAAGAGTGGACGGGAACCTGCTCGTACCGGCCAAGCAAGGTCGGCCCAAAAACGCTAAACCGGGATGGAAGAAATGGCCGCAAAAATATTGACGCGGGCAGCGATCGGGCTGCTCGGAACGATTGCTATTCCTGCAATGGTCGCCGCACAGGAAACCCCGCTGACGATCGGGATGTCGACGACGCCGACGACGCTGGATCCCCATGAAGACAGTTCGGCGCCAAACAATGCGACCTCGCGCCATATCTGGGACAGCCTCATAAACCTCACCGGAACGTCGGCAAACGCGCCGGAACTCGCCACCGAATGGAAGGTCGTCGACCCGACCCACTGGGAATTCAAGCTGCGGAAGGGCGTGAAATTCCATGACGGCAGCGAGTTCAACGCCGATGACGTCATCGCTTCGCTACTGCGTGCCCGCGACAAGCCCAGCCAGAGCTTTGCTTCCTACACCCGCAATATTGTCAATGTCACGGCCACGGATCCCTATACCATCGTCGTCGAGACGAAGGTTCCAGATCCGATCCTGCTGAATTCCGTCAGCCGAATTCGCATTATCAGCGCCGATTGCAAGGAGGCGCCGGTCCAGGATTTCGACAACGGCAAGTGCGCAATCGGAACCGGGGCCTATTCCTTCGTCTCCTATTCGCCAGGCAGCAACCTGACCTTGAAGCGCAATGACAGCTATTTCGCTGGCCCCTCGCACTGGTCGAACGTCACGCTGCGCTTCCTGCCCGATGACGGCGCCCGCCTGGCATCGCTTCTTTCCAACGAGATCGACATTGTCGAAACCCTTCCTGCCGATGGAATGGCACGCGTGGAAGCGAGCGATAATCTGCAAGTCATCAACGGCCTGTCTTCCCGCTTCGTCTATCTTGGCCTCGATGTCAGCCGCGATGTTTCGCCTTTCGTGAAGGCTGCGGATGGTTCCGATCTCGACAAGAACCCGCTCAAGGATGAACGGGTGCGTCGCGCAATGCTGATGTCGATCAACCGGCCGGCAATCGTCGACCGCGTCATGCAGAAGAACGGCACGGTGGCCGACCAATTCGTCACCCAAGGCTATGCGGGCTATTCCGAAAAAGTCGAGAAGGTGGGCTATGATCCGGCCGCCGCCAAGGCGCTTCTGGCCGAGGCCGGTTATCCCGATGGCTTCAGCCTGACCCTGCATGGTCCCTCTGGCCGTTATGTCAAGGATGCCGAAGTTCTGCAGGCGGTCGGCCAGATGTTCACGCGCATCGGCATCAAATCGAAAGTCGAGGTCCTGCCCTGGTCGATGTATTCGGAAGCCTATTCAAAGGGCACGTACAGCACCTATTTCGGCTCCTGGGGTGTGAACACCGGCGAAACCACCAATCCGACTGTCGCGCTCGTCGCGACGCGCGACGAGAAAAAGGGGACCGGCAGATATAACGGCGGCGGCGTGTCCGATCCGAAGATCGACGAGGTACTGGCCAAGGCGAGTTCGACACTCGATGAAGCTGCACGCGCGCCCCTTCTCGAGGAGCTGTCGACCGAGACGTTCAACAACCTTTGGCTGCTCCCAATGCATTACGAAAACGTCGTGCTGGGTGCAAAGAAGACCGTGTCCTACACCCCGCGCGGCGACAAATATACGCTCGCTTATGACGTGAAGCCGGCGGACTAATGCATGTCGTCCAAAAGCGTGCAGCGGTTTTGGGACAAATAAAGATTTGAAGTGCGCCGCATCGATCCAATCGATGCGGCGCGGTTTAAAACAGCAGCATGGGGCCGCACCAGGGCCGTCCCTTTCTTCATCTCCCAGGAGACACTCATGCAGGAACTTGGAACGGGCGAAGCCGTCGCCCGGGCAAAGGCCATCTATGACTATGGCCAGACGGCCATCTTCGCCTCTCAGGCCGATCCTCGCCTTCATATGGTGCTTTATGTGCCGCCGACGGCGGCAGATGGCCGCAAGCTCGACCTCCTGGTCGCGGTCCACGGCACCGGGCGCACATCGGCCATCGACTTCCGCGACGGTTTTGCCGAATTCGGGCTCTACAACGACTGCGCCATCCTTTGCCCGATCTTCCCGGTTGGCGTTCTCGGCGATGGTGCGCGTTCCGGCTACAAGTTTCTTGAGGAAGGCGACATCCGCTACGATCAGGTCGTCCTGGCCATGGTCGCGGAGATGGCCGACAAATACCGCCAGGACTGGTCAAAATTCGCCATGTTCGGCTTCTCCGGCGGCGGGCATTTCGTGCACCGTTTCACCATCCTGCATCCGGAAAAGCTCTGGGCGGCATCCATCGGCGCACCTGGTTCCGTCACCCTTCTGGATCCGACGCGTGACTGGTGGGTCGGCATTCGGGATCTGGAGGCGCGCTTCGGCAAGGCCTTCCGGCCCGAAGATCTCGCCAAGGTGCCGGTGCATATGATCGTCGGCGACGCCGATCTGGAGACCTGGGAAATCACCCACAAGCCGGGTGGAAAATATTATATGGATGGCGCAAACGACGCCGGCAAAACGCGGCCCGAACGCCTTGCCGCCTTGGCGAGCTCATTCCGCAAAGCGGGTGTCGATGTGACGTTCGATCGTGTTCCGGGCGTCTCTCACGACCGGATGAAAGTTCTGGGCAACGTCAAGGCCTTCCTGGCAAAGGTGCTGGAGGGCCGTCACGCAAAATGAGAAATGCAACGATCGTGGCGCCTCAGCCGGAGGCCGTTGAAGCCGGCGCGGAAGTTCTCGAGCGCGGCGGCAATGCCATCGACGCAGCACTTGCCTGTGCTTTTGTCCAGGGCGTGGTCGACCCGCAGATGGCCGGCATCGGCGGCTTCGGCTCCATGCATGTCTACATGCCGAAAAAGGGGGTGCACGAGATCCTCGAATTTTATGCGCGCGCGCCGTTGAAGGCTGCGCCGGACATGTGGCTCGACAAGATCAAGCACCAGAGCCGCGACGGCTTCGGCTATGTGCTTGAAGGCAATATTTCCGATATCGGCTACCTTGCCGTCTGCACCCCCGGCTCGCTCAAGGGTTATGAGACCGCGTTGCGCGACTACGGCACCTTCGATTGGGCCGATCTCATCAAGCCGGCCATCCGCCTTGCCTGCAACGGTTTCATGATCCGAAACCACATGCAGTGGTATTGGGCCAAGGACCAGTCGAACGACGGTTTTGCCAACACGCTCGACAAGCTGCGCTTTTCTGAAACGGGTCGGAAAGTCTATTTCCACGACGACGGCACGCTCAAGAATGTCGGCGACCTGCTCGTCAACAAGGACATGGGAGAGACCCTCGAACGCATCGCGCGAAGCGGCGGCTCGGACATCTTCTATCACGGCGAACTGGCCGAACAGATCGCCGGCGATTTCAAGGCAAATGGCGGCTTGATCGATCGGCAGGACCTGGCGCGTTACGAATTGTCGAAGGTAGAGCCGGTTTGGGGCGACTATCACGACCACCGCATCGCCACCTCGCCTCCACCAGGCTCGGGCTTCCCGATGCTGGAACTCCTGCATATCATGGAGCAGTTCGACGTCGGCTCGCTGCAGCATGGCAGCGCCGATCATGTCCGCATCCTGTTCGAAGCGATGAAGCGGATGACGATCGACAAGGACGCGCATATGGGCGATCCCGCCTATGTCGACGTGCCCTATGCAAAGCTGCTGTCGAAAGAGCATGCAAAGGCGCATGCCGGCGCGATCAAGGCGGGCGAGATCGCCAGCGTATCGCGCCTTGATGGGTCGCAGCGCGACACCACCCACATCTCGGTAATCGACAAGGACGGCAATGCCGTCGCGATGACCCACACCCTCGGCAGTCCCTCGGGCGCGATCACCGACGGCCTCGGCTTCATGTACAATGGCACGATGAGCCGCTTTAATCCGCTTCCCGGCAAGCCCGGCTCCATCGCGCCCGGCAAGCGGCGTCCCAGCTCGGCGGCACCGACGATCGTCTTCAAGGACGGCGAGCCCAGCATCGTCATCGGAGCGCCAGGCGGCAGCTATATCGCGCCCGCCGTTGCGCAATGCCTGATGAACATGATCGATTTCGACATGTCCGTGCTCGAAGCGGTCTCGGCGCCGAGGATCGTAGGGGTGTCAAACACGATCGACATCTGCAATCGCATTCGACACTCTGTCGAAGACGAGTTGCGGGCGCAGGGTTACCAAGTGGCGCGGTCGCCGCAGACATACGCGTTCGCCGCAGTCCACGCGATCAAGATTGACGGCGGCATCTCGAAAGGCGCGGCCGATCCGCAGCGTGACGGGATGGCGATCTCCGTCGCCTAGATTCAAAATTACAGCGTCCTTTGCGGCTCTCGAAAAGACGCGCGGCGCTGTAGGGAGAGGTTCAATGGTCACATCCATCATCAGGCGATTGATACAGGCGTTGTTCGTCGTTGTCGCGATGACGATCATCGTCTTCATCGGCGTCAATGTGATCGGCAATCCGGTCGACATCCTCATCAACCCGGACGCCAATCAGGCGGAGCGGGCACTCGTCATCGCGCATTACGGCCTGGATCAGCCGCTGTGGAAACAGTATCTGCTGTTTCTCCAAGGGCTTCTGCACGGGGACTTCGGCAACAGCTTCGTTTATGGGCGGCCGGCGCTGGATCTGATCCTCGAACGTCTCCCGGCAACGCTCGAACTGGCGATCACGGCTCTCGGCATCGCGCTGCTGTTCGGCCTGCCGCTTGGGCTGTACGCAGGGCTCTACCCCAATCGGATTTCCTCCAAGCTGATCATGAGCGGCTCGATCCTGGGCTTCTCGCTTCCGACCTTCTGGGTCGGCCTCATGCTGATCATGGTCTTTTCCGTCGAGCTCGGCTGGTTGCCGACGAATGGCCGTGGCCCGACGCAAGAACTGCTCGGCGTACAATGGTCGTTTCTGACCGCAGACGGCATCCGGCACCTTCTATTGCCCGCCTTCAACCTGGCCCTGTTCAAGACGTCGCTCATTCTTCGGCTGACCCGTGCCGGCGTGCAGGAGGTCCTTCCCCAGGACTATGTGAAGTTTGCCCGCGCCAAGGGATTACGAGAGGGGCGGATCATTTCCGTGCACGTTCTCAAGAACCTGATGATCCCGGTGGTGACCATCATCGGTCTCGAGTTCGGCTCACTCATCGCCTTTTCGGTCGTGACCGAAAGCATCTTTGCGTGGCCGGGCATGGGCAAGCTCATCATCGACTCGATCAACCTTCTCGATCGCCCCGTCATCGTCGCCTACCTGATGATGATGGTGCTGCTCTTCGTCGTCCTCAATTTCATCATCGATATCTGTTATACCCTTCTGGATCCGCGGGTCCGGCTGGAAGGAAAGGCTTGACCCCATGGCCGAACCACAAACGCAAGACACCAGCGCTCCAACGCCCGAACCCAGTCGTCTGTCGAAAGGGATCGCGAATTTCTTCAGCTCTCCGGCAGCCACGATCGCCTTCCTCACGCTGGTGATCATCTGTTGCCTGGCGCTGTTTGCGCCATGGATCTCTCCGCAAAATCCCTATGATTTGATGCAGCTCGACATCATGGATGGACGGCTGCCGCCGGGGTCCGAATCCATGACCGGGCTTGTCTATCACCTCGGTACCGACAGCCAGGGCCGCGATATCCTGTCCGGCATCCTCTATGGCCTGCGCACCTCACTACTGGTGGGCGTTCTGTCGGCTTTCGCCGCTGCCATCATCGGAACCTCAGCCGGATTGTTCGCCGCTTACATGGGAGGGCGCACCGAAACCGCGATGATGCGGCTCGTCGATCTGCAGCTCTCGTTTCCCACCATATTGATGGCGCTCATGATGCTCGCCGTGCTCGGCAAGGGCGTACCCAACGTCGTGATCGCACTGATCATCGCCGAGTGGGCGACCTATGCCCGAACGGTCCGCGGCACCGCTCTGGTCGAGCGCGAGAAGGAATATATCGAGGCTGCCCGGATGCTGCGCCTGCCCGGATGGCGCATCCTCTTCAGGCACCTGCTGCCGAACTGTCTTGCGCCGGTCATCGTCATCGCCACGATGCAGATCGCCCGGGCAATCGGCCTCGAAGCAACCTTGTCCTTCCTCGGTCTCGGTGCATCCGTGACTGAACCCTCGCTCGGCATGCTGATCTCGACGGGCTACCAGTATCTTCTGACGGGCCTTTACTGGATCAGCTTCTTTCCCGGCATTGCCCTTCTGGTCACGATCGCGGCGATCAATCTCGTCGGCGACCGGCTGCGCGATGTCCTCAACCCGAGGAACATGTCATGACCCCATTGCTGCAAGTGAGCAATCTCGTCACCGAATTCGGCGGCGGCAGGGGACGCCCCAGCCTTTGCGCCGTCAACGATGTGTCGTTCACCGTGGAGCGCGGCAAGGTCCTTGGTCTTGTGGGAGAATCCGGATCCGGAAAGTCGGTGACCGGCTTCTCGATCATGCGGCTCCTCGATAAGCCCGGCCGGGTTGTCGGCGGCAGGGTCATCTTCGACGGCGCCGACATCGCGAAATATTCAGACGAAGAGATGCGGCAACTGCGCGGCAAGCGGATCGCCATGGTATTCCAGGATCCGATGATGACGCTCAATCCGGTCCTGACGGTCGGAACGCAGATGGTGGAAGCCGTCCGGGCACACGAGCGGGTCTCGAAGGATGCCGCCCAGCAGCGGGCGCGGGATGCTTTGGCGCTGGTCGGAATACCAAGCCCTGAAGAAAGGCTTGCCGCCTATCCGCATCAGTTTTCCGGCGGAATGCGCCAGCGTGTGGCGATTGCCATCGCGCTTCTTCACAAGCCGGACCTCATCATCGCCGATGAACCGACAACAGCGCTTGATGTGACGATCCAGAGCCAGATCATTTCCGAATTCCAGAAGCTCACCGAACAGGGAAATACGGCGGTGATCTGGATCACCCACGATCTGGCGATCGTTTCAAGATTGGCCGACGAGATCGCCGTCATGTATGCCGGCCGCCTCGTGGAGACCGGACCAGTGGGCAAGGTTCTGACCGATCCTCACCATCCCTACACGGCCGGTCTGATCGCGTCCGTTCCTTCGCAAAACAGACGCGGAGAGCCGCTTCACCAGATCCGCGGCATGACGCCGGCGATCGACCGGCTCCCACAGGGATGCAGTTTTCGTACGCGCTGTGATCGGGCAACCGACGGCTGTCTGGTCATGCCGGCACTCATGCCGGAAGGCGATCGCTCCTTCCGCTGCATTCATCCCGTAACGAAAGAGGTAGCATGATGACGGCGACCGCCGCGCCCCTTATCGAAGCGAGGAACGTGTCGCAGCGCTTCGGAGCCAAGCCCGACCTGGCCGCCAAGATCGCGCTCAAGCTCAAGCTCGCCAAACCGGCGCCTATCGTTCATGCGCTTGATGATGTCAGCCTCAGCATCCGGCCCGGAGAGGTTGTCGGCCTTGTCGGCGAAAGTGGCTGCGGGAAGTCGACGCTCGGCCGCGCCATTGCAGGGATCACCTCGCCAAGCCAGGGCCAAATTCTCTGGAAGGGGATGGACAGAAGCGCCATGTCGAAAGGCGAGCAGCATCAGTTCGGTCTCGCCAGCCAGATGATTTTCCAGAACCCGATGGCGGCTCTCAATCCGCGCATGACCGTCGAGGAGCTTATCTGGGAGGCGCCTCGAACACATGGACTTGCCCGCTCGACGGAACGCGACGCCTATGTCGACAGATATTTGATGCTGGCCGGTTTCGACCCGGCGATGAAAAAGCGATACCCGCACCAGTTTTCCGGTGGCCAGCGGCAACGCGTCAATATTGCCCGCGCGCTCGCCGTGCAGCCGAAATTCCTCGTCTGTGACGAAAGTGTCGCAGCACTCGACGTTTCCATCCAGGCCCAGGTCATCAACCTGTTTATGGAACTTCGTGACAAACTCGACCTGACCTATTTGTTCGTCAGCCATGATCTCGGCGTCGTGGAACATATTTCCGATCGCGTTGCGATCATGTATCTCGGCCGCATCGTCGAAGAAGCGCCCGTCGAGGAGGTTTTCAGGCGGCCCAATCATCCTTACACGAAAGCGCTCCTGGCCGAGGTGCCGCGCATCGAATCCGGCAAGCGGCAGTTCAGGCCCGTCGATGGCGAACTCCCCAGCCCGATAAACCCGCCGAAAGGCTGTCACTTCCATCCGAGATGCCCGTTCGCGATGGACCGCTGTCGTATGGAAGTACCGGTGAAAAAGGAAATTGCACCGGGGCACCTGTCGGCTTGCCATCTCAATGATGAATGATCTCAAACGACAGGACCGCTGACAGCGATCTGTCGCGCAATTGGCCCGCGGGTTTGCAGGTGCGGCGCCATTTTTTCAGAGCAACGATCGGAGCAAAACTATCCGGAAGACCGGCAACCCGATCTCGTTCTTTAAGGAGCGGAAGAATTTTCTGTTGTCGCAAATGAAAAATCTGATTTACTGACGCTTCGCTGCTTGGCTTTAAGGGGGATATTGCCGATGCCGTGGACACGCAGAAATATTGTGCTTGGTGGATTGGCGTTACTTGGCGCCGGTGCAGTCCGGAAACCGGCATTCGCCGCGGCGTCTTCCTTTTTCGACGGCACCATCGTCGACAATGGCGTGACGTTCCGAAGAACCAACTTCGCCAAGATCGACAAGAAGTGGCACCGCCAGGTCGTCAAATATTTCAGCAGCGAGCCGATCGGCACCGTCGTCGTCGATACGAGGCACCATTTCCTCTACGTGATCATGGAGAACAAGACGGCCATCCGCTACGGCGTCGGCGTCGGCCGCGAGGGCTTCAAATGGTTTGGCCGCGCCACGATCGACAGCAAATCGCTGTGGCCGCGCTGGACGCCGCCGCCGGAGATGCGCAAGCGCCATCCCGAACTGCCCGAATTCGTGGCGGGAGGCTCACCGAAAAATCCACTCGGTCCCCGCGCCATGTACCTGCATCGCGACGGCGTCGACACCGGCTATCGCTTCCACGGCACGCTGGAGCCGTGGAGCATCGGCAAGGATGCGTCGAGCGGCTGTATTCGCATGTTCAACGAAGACGCCATCGATCTTTACCAGCGTTGCCCGATCGGCACCGCGGTGCAGGTTCTGCCGCATATTGCCGACCAGGCTGAAAGTGCAGCGCAGGTCAGCCAAACAACTCCGGTCGAATGAGGAATATCACCCTGATGTCTGCTCCGACCGGATTTGTGAGGCGCCTTGCCGCCGCAGCCATGCTCTTGGCGCTCGCCGCCTGCAGCACCACCGATATCGCCTCCGTGGAAGAACCTGCTGCGGCGCCGATGACCGGCCAAACCAACGATCCAGCACCCGGTTTCGAGAACGTTGCGATGGGCAGCGAAGAGGATTTCATCCTTAATGTCGGCCGCCGGATCTACTTCAAGCAGGATTCCGCAACACTCGATCCCGTCGCCATGGCAACCCTGGATAACCAAGCCGCCTGGCTCAACAGGAACCCGTCCTGGCTGCTCAAGCTGCAGGGATTTGCCGATGATTCCGGCTCCGCAGCCAAAATGGAGACGCTGTCACAGAAGCGCGCCGATGCGGCGATGGCCTATCTCGTCTCGAAGGGCGTGGACGCCAGGCGCATGTGGGCCAAGGGCTACGGCAACGACCGCGAAGTCCGCGACTGCACGGAGCGCTCTTGCAAGGTCCAGAACAGGCGCGTCGTTACCAATCTCCGCACCCAGCCTGACGCGGCCTGATCCAGCTCGAACCACACAGCGCTTGGCGCAGACACGCCAGCCGCTATTGGCTGGGCCCAGCCTGCGTTTAATACGAAGCTGGCAGGACATAATCGAGTGGTGACGGCAGATCGATGACGAACCTGATATCCGCGGCATTCGCCGCCACGACCAACTGATAGGCGCCCGGTTCGGCGCGAAAGGCACCGGCCTCGACGTCGTAATAAGCGAGGTCGCGCGGCATGATCTTCATTTCGGCTGTCCCTGTCTCACCGGGCAGGAGCGACAGCTTTGCGAAGGCGCGCAATTCCTTGTCCGGCCGCTCCACCTTGGACTTTGGCGAACGCACATAGAGCTGGACCAGTTCCGACCCGGCCCGGTCGCCGATATTGGTCAGATCGACGCTGACAGTCACGCCTTCGGCACCCATGTCGCCGGCCGAGAGCCGCGGCTCGCCCCAGCGGAAGCGCGTATAGCCAAGGCCGAAACCGAAGGGGAAGAGCGGCTCGACAGCGCGTGTATCGTGGTGACGGTAGCCGACGAAGACGCCTTCGTCGTAACGCACATGCCCATCCTTACCCGGATAGACGGCTGGATCGCCCGTCATGGCGGAATTGTCGGCAAGCGCCTTCGGGAATGTCTGCGGCAGGCGTCCGCCGGGCTCGACTTCGCCGAAGAGGACATCGGCGACGGCGTTGCCCAGCTCCTGCCCGGGATACCAGATCTGCAGCACGGCGCGCACCTTGCCGAGCCAGGGCATTTCCACGGGGCCGCCGGTCTGCAGCACGACCACGGTGTTGGCGTTGACGGCCGCAACCCGCTCGATCAGCTCTTCCTGCCGGCCCGGAAGCCGCATGTCGAGCAGGTCCAAGCCCTCGGTATCCCATTCGCCGTCGCGGCCGACGAAGAGAAGCGCCACATCGGCATTTAGCGCCGTCTCGACGGCTTCCTGCATATCGGCCTCACCCAAGGGCTTTTCGACGCCGAAGCGAATGGCCGTGAGGTTGATCCCCTCCCCGGTCGCCACCGGCGTGTCATATTCGACGGTGACGGTATGGGCCTTGCCCGCATCGAGCGCCACCGTGCCGCGCTGTTCGTCATTGGCCGTGCCGAAATAGTTCTCGCCGCGCGTCCAGCCGTCATGGCCGTCGACCGTGAGCCTGCCATCGACGAAGAGCCGCGCCAGTCCGGCATTGGTCATGCCGAAGACATGATCGCCGCTCTCTTCCGGTACGAATTGCATCGTCATCCGCGCCGAGAAATCGGCGGGGTCGAGTTCCCCTGACGGCAGCTCGAACCAGAAGAACTCGCCCTTGTCGACGGTCTCGACATGAACAGGATTGCCCCGGCAACCACGCCCCTTGAAATATTCGACGGTGATCTTTCCCTTGGCCACCTCGATCAGACGGTTGTGGCGGCAGCCGACGGCGTGGCTGACGCTGTTGGCATTGGAAAGGGCCGCTCGAATCCCTTCGAGCGGGCTGACCGTATAATGCGCCGCGATCTGCGCGCTGCCGCCGCCCATCACACGGGCGCTTGCGGCGTTGGGTCCGATAACGGCGATCCGGTCGAGCGACGTCTTGGCAAGCGGCAGGATGCCATCGTTCTTCAAAAGGACTGCGCCTTCCGCGCCGAGACGCCGGATCAGCACCCGGTCTTCCGGCAGGTCGACTGCCTGCTCCGTGAGATCGGGCGTCTTCTCGAACGCGCCGACCCGCTCGAGCAGAAGCAGGATCCGTCGCGCCGCCGCCCGCACGGTCGCCGCTTCAACCCTGGCTTCGCGCACGGCGGCAACCAGCTTCTCGCCACGATCGCGCGCCGGACCGGGCATTTCGAGATCAAGACCGGCATTGATCGTCTCGGCCGTCGAATGCGAACCGAACCAGTCGGACATGACGATCCCGTCGAATCCCCATTCCTCCCGCAGCACCTTGGTCAGCAGCCACGCATGCTCGCTGGTATAGGTGCCGTTGAGGCGGTTATAGGAAGACATGACGGCCATTACGCCGGCGCGCCTGACAGCCTGTTCGAAGGGCGGAAAGTAGATTTCGCGCATCGTCCGCTCGTCGATATTGGAAGACATGGTCTGCCGCTCGATCTCGGATTCGTTGCCGGCGAAGTGCTTGATCGTCGCCGCGATCCCCTGGCTCTGCACGCCCTTGATATAGGCAACGGCCAGTTCCGCGGTCAGCATCGGATCCTCGGAATAACATTCGAAATTTCGCCCGTTCAGGCCGGAACGATGGATATTCACCGTGGGTGCGAGCAACACGGCGGCACCCTTGCTCTTCGCCTGGTGGGCAAGCGCCACGCCCATGCGCTCGACGAGATCGGGATTCCAGGTGGCGCCGAGCGCGATGGCGACAGGAAAGCAGGTCGCCTTGACGCCGCCGACCAGCGAGCCCGCGCCGCGAGCCCCATTCGGCCCGTCCGTCACCTTGATCTTCGGCACATCAAGGCGCTCGACGGGAACAGTCGTCCAGAAATCGGCGCCAGACAGCAGCGAAACCTGCTCCTCGAGCGTCATCTTGTCGAGAATGGAATCGATCATGCAAACCTCCCCTTCAATGGAATTCGGGCATTGCGACGTGCTGACTAAGCATGCCCGGTGCCAATTCATCCGGCGGCGACGCCGACTTCTCCACGCACCAGGCAGTTATTAAACCTACCGATTACTCGGTATTTTTAAGATGTCAACTGCCGAGCCGTAATGTATGGATGGAGGGCGGGGAAAAGAGGCAGACGGAAAAGACGATGGCAGAGGTTTCCGAATCGAAGGCCGGACAGGACGAAAAGCGACGGCGCCGATCCCGCAAGGGCGAAGCGCGCCGCGCGGAGATCTTGTCGGCTGCGATGCGACGCTTTGCCGAAGACGGCTACCAGAATGCCGCCATCGGCGATGTCGCCCGCGACGTCGGCCTGTCGCTGCCCGGCCTGCTGCACCATTTTCCGACCAAGGTTGATCTCCTGCTTGCCATTCTGGACAAGCGCGATCTCGAAAGCGAAAGCTTCATCGGCCCCTATCGCTCCGATCTCCGCGGCCTGCTCAAGGGCATGGTCGGGGTCTTCCGCCGCAACGCCGAAATGATCGAGGTCATCAGGACCTTCGCCATCCTGAATGCCGAGAGCCTGATGAAGGATCACCCGGCCAAGGCATGGTTTCTCAATCGCGTCACGGAGCTACAGGACGACATCGCTGCGACCTTCGAACGGGCCGTCGCCGATGGCTCGATAGACGGCAAGATCGATGGCAGGGCAATGGCGGCCGAGCTGATCGCGGTGATGGACGGCCTTCAGATGCTCTGGCTGCGCGATCCCACACGCTTCGATATGGTCGGCGGACTGGAAGCCTATATCAGCCGCCTGTTGGCGAGCCTTGGGTTAGAGGACTGAGCCTTGGCTTACTGCATTCCATCAAAGCGTGCCAACCAGACCATAATGCGGCTTACAGCTTCGTAATACCTCTGCCCGACAAGCAGACCCGTATGTGTGGTACCCTGGAGACCTAGATACTCGCTACCGATGTGGCGTGCTGTCGCCAGGCCTCGATGATCATCGGATTCGTCGTTGACGGCGCAAATGACGAGGCTGGGACAGGTGATCTTCTCACCTTCGATGGAAATTCCCTCCGCCCCGAAATGAAAGGAGAATGCGCTGAATGCCTTTGCAGATTCCATGGACAGGTACTTCCGCTGGAATTCAATATCCTCGAATGTTTCATCGGTACTGATTTGCTCGTCACGCACGGGAGCAGGCACGACGAGGCCGGGCATTCGCAACGCGAGATCGCGATAGGGCGCCTCCGCATGCACTTGCCTGCAAATGCTGGTATCGATCAGCACCAGCCCGGCTATCTTCACGCCTTCCGCCAGTTTCTGGCTCAGGATTCCTCCCATGCTGAAAGCGATCACGATGGGAGGAGTTCCACATTCTTCGACGATTTCGGAGATCACCAGCCGGATGTCTTCCAGGTAATCTTCAAACAGGATTTTTGTGAAATCCATCGACCTGCTTTTGTAGTGGCCTCGCAGGTTGACGCAATAAGAATTCCATCCAGCCGATGTGAAATGAGAAATGTATTTGCTCCACATCCAGCTCCCGGTAAAGGCGCCGTGAACAAAGAGCAACGGCGGCCGAGCGGACTGCCCTGGATCGCTGTGCCCATGAAATATTTCCAGAAATAGGTCATTCTCTCCGACGTATTTTTCCGTGTGCTCGGGTCGTTCTTTTGCATAGTCCCGCATACCGCTCACTCCTTTGATATTGGCTGGCCGCGCATCGAGACAAAGGATATTTCCTACGCAATATTGCTCAATGGCGGCTCATGGATGTACATAAAGGACAAAATATCTTCAATCGGGTGTTGATGTGGACAGTCTCGCAAGCGTTATCGCCTTCGTCCACGCCGTCGAACAGCAGAGCTATGTCGCAGCCGCCAGGGTTGGCGGAGTTTCGCCTTCCGCGATCGGAAAGGCTGTGGCGCGGCTCGAAAGCCGGCTGGGCGTGCGGCTCTTCAACCGGACGACGCGCAGTATCAGCCTGACCGAGGAAGGAGCGGTCCTCTACGAGCGCTACAAACGCATCATCGATGACATGGACGACGCAGAGGCCACAATCTCACGAAGCCGGGAGCGCCCAAGGGGGCGCCTTCGCGTCAGCGTACCGCATATTGTCGGGCATCACCTTCTCATGCCGATCCTGCCCGTTTTTGCCGAGCAGTTTCCGGAGATCGAACTGGACATCGATTTCGAAGACAAGGTCATCGACCTGGTCGCAGAGGGCCTGGATGTTGTCGTGCGGAGCGGTGAGCTTGCCGATGCACGATTGATTGCCCGCCATCTCGGCGATCAGCATTTCGTCGTTTGTGGAAGTCCCGATTATCTCAAGCGCCATGGGCGACCGGAGACCCCGGATGACCTCTCCCAGCATGCTTGCATTCACTTCAAATACCCATCCAGCGGTCGTGTCGCGCCGTGGGCATTCCGCCGGCCATGTGAGCGGTTGCCTTTGCCGAGAGGCCTTACATTGAACAACACGGATGCAGGTCTGCGGGCAGCACGGGACGGTTTGGGCCTCGCGCATCTGCCTGTCTACGTCGCAGAGCCCCATATGCGAACCGGGAGTTTGGTCCCCGTCCTGACCTCCTTCATGGTGCCGTACGGCTCGCTCTCGCTCGTCTGGCCCTCCAATCGTCAGCTTTCACCAAAAGTCCGGGCTTTCGTGGACTTTGTAGTTGCGAACTTTGCCGCCCGACCCGACGCTTTTCGACCGGCGTCAGGTTTGTAGCGATGATCGAAATCGGCCGAACGCCGAGGCACGACAGCGCCGCACGTCTTTTCTCACCGATTGGATATCATTCCCCTATCTATGACCGTGAGGTGCAAGGCATTGAGTATGGGGCCGAGCGCGGACAAGCGGATGAGATCCCATGCGGGGCTGTCGGCCTCAATGCTGGCCGTAGCGCGATCATAGACGGCAACGCACTGCTTGTTGGTGATCCGGGACATGTAGAGAATGCCGTCGACATTGGTGCGATCGTAGATTTCCTGACTGAGCCGGCGTCCGCTGGCCTGTGCCCTGGCTCGAACGGCATCTGTCGAGACCCCGAGCAGGTTTGCGCCTTCGTAGCGCAGGTCGAGCAGGAAAAGCGGCTTGGGGTTTCGAATAACGGCGATCGAATAGCGGTCGAACTCTTCCCGCAGTATCAATCGCTCGGCCTTGCCTTGAAACCGGTCACGAACGATCGTCTCCGCGATCGCCGTCGCGGGATCCTGAGCGAGATAGAGCAACCGGAACTTATCCCTCGGGCTCGAAAACCGCGTCTTGCCGAAGCCCATACCGAGAGGCGTCGCGGCGTGAGCGCGCGAGATGATTCTGACATAGTCGGTGACGTCGGCGCGAACGGCGAGGCGCTGCAGGACGGCCTTGTCGAGCGTCATTGCGCGGCGAAATAGGTCTGGGCCGCATCGACGACCTCATCCGCATGATCCTGTTTCAAGAGGTTTATGGGCCGGCGCCCGCCCAGCATGGGATTCGGCTGGCTGAGCCACAGCCATGCCACCCGCTGATTGGAAACGAGAGCGGCAATCGTTCCTATGCCCTTCGCTGGACGCCCGTCGATGAATTGTTCGATCGGATAGACGTGCTTCCTCGTTCCTTTCAGCAGCGCGATAACCTCGCCGGCATGCTGCCAGCGATTGAGGGTGGAGCGCGCAATTCCGAATTCGCGCTGGAGTTCGTTTGCGCCGGCAACCGGCCCCGCCCAATCCTCGAGCTTGCGGGCAACCGCAAGCTCGCCCAGCAGTCGCTCGCCTTCCTCCGCCGTGGCGATCTTCCCAAGCCCTTCGCCCCTGGAGGGTTCCACGGCCTTCGGAATTTCAAGCGCGATCTTGCCGCCATCAGGTGCATCGCTGAAGGTCTCCACCAGACCACGAATGCGGCGGGCAAGTTCGCCCTGTCGCTTGCTGAGTTCGCGTCGTACGCTAACGGGAAGATCGACAATGGCCGCCGCCGCCGCTCCCGCAATTCTGGCGGACAGGGCAACCGAGCCGGACTCGAATGTAGCGTCGGCTTTCAGCACATCGGCGACTTTGGCGGCAACACGATCGGCGACCTGCGCCTGACGAGCACGATCCAGCTGCACATGGGAACCAGCCATTAAACTATCTCCGTTCTTACAGGAGCTGATATAGTCTCAAATGACCCATTTGTCCAGATTGTCCCACCAAGCGGGTTTTGCTCTATGGTGAGTCCCGCAACGCCTCCCGGCATCGAAGCGGTGAGGCGGGATCTCCCGGGAAAGGAACATCAGCCATTCTGCAGCTTCCAGGTCCTGACTTCGAACGGCATGATGTCGGCAGGTCCCTTCCGCTCCATCGGCTCTTCGAGAATGTTCAGCGGCTGCGATGCTGCCCATCCGGAAGGTAGCCCGAGGGCGAGCCTGCCGCGCCGGCCGGCTGGCTCATAGAGGCGCAGGATGAGGCCGTCGCCCTCTTCCGCCGGCTTCAGGCCTGAGAACGCGACGGGGATGCCGGTGATCGCAAGAGGCGCGAAAGTGCCGGCGGAGAGGCCGCTGGCCTCAGCCGAGACGAGCGGTTGGTTGAGATCGATCGCCTCGTCGAGGACGCCGCCTTCATGCCAGGCGCCTTCATGCGGCATCAGCGCATAGGTGAAGCTCTGCTCACCTTCGTCGGCCAGCGGATCCGGATAGATCGGCCCGCGCACAAGGCTCATGCCGATCACGTTGCCGCGGGCGCTATGGCCGTATTTGGCATTGTTGATCAGCGCGACCCCGAAGTCCGGCTCGCTGATATCGACGAAGCGGTGCGCGACGGCCTCGAACATCGCCTGCTCCCAGGACGTATTCGTGTGCGTTGCTCGCTCGACAATGCCGAAGGCGCATTCGAAGGTCGCCTTGCGGGCCTGCGCGGCAACCGGGTTCAGGGTTCGCAGCAGGGTGCGGCGGTCATGCCAGTCGATCGTCGTTTCGATGTCGAGCCGCCTGGCGTTGGCCGTCAGCACATAGGTCTGCGTGACGCTCGAATTCCGGTAGCGGTAAACGACGCGGATCGCCGCGCGGTGCGGCCCGTCTTCCACGAGGGTGACACTGTCAGGCGCCTCGAGGCGGACGGCCTTTTCGGCATAATCCGCATCGATGTCCCAGGCGTCCCAGTTGCGCGGCTTGTCGGCCGGATAGACCCAGAGCTGATTTGCCGAGCCGTCGACCGCTTCCCGGCCCGTGGCCTTGTGAATGAGACTCGAAACCGCCCCGTCCTTGCCGATGCCAACGACGAGGTAGTCGTTTTCGAGACGGTCGGGGCCTGCCTTCAGCCCACCCGCCGGTTTGAGCGAGCCCTTGTCAAAGACCGCGACGGACAAGGGGGCGACGAGATCGGCGGCCGCGACGACCGTGCCGTCGGAGAGCGTTGCGCTGAGCGGTCTGGCCGCAAGAGACGGATTGACGACGACGAGGGCATCGCCAACCCCGCCTTTCGGCAGCTTGGCCGACAGCGCTTGCAAGGCATTTGCCTGTTCGGTTCCAGCACGTTCGATGACGCCGCCCAGTTCCTGCTCGGCATCCTGATAAACTTCACGGATGCTCGAGCCCGGCAGAATGTCGTGAAATTCGTTCTTCAGCACCACGCGCCAATCCGCTTCGAGGCTTTTCGGCCTGTCTGCTCCGAGCATATGCGCCAGCGAAGAGATGGTTTCGGCGGTGATCAGCGCCCGTTCGGCCTGGCGATGCTTGCGCTTGACGCCGCTTTGCGATGTCAGCGTGGCGCGGTGCAGTTCGAGATAGATTTCGCCATCCCATACCGGAAGGTTCTTTTCGCCTGCGGTGCGGTGCGCCTGTTCGTAATAGCTTTTGACGGTGCCCCAGCGTGCCTGCGGGATAGCCGGGAAATCGCGTAGCTGCACCTCGCGCTCGACCATCTCGGGCGTGACGCCGCCGCCGCCGTCGCCATAACCGACGGCCAGAAGCGAGGTATCGTGCTGTGTCTTGCCGCGGAAATTCTTCCATGTCGGCACGTAGCAATCGGCTTGCACGAAGCCGTTATAACCCTGCATGGGATTGTCGAACGTATGGGTCAGCACCTGGCTGCCGTCGAGACCCTTCCACCAGAAGAGATCGGATGGAATATGGTTGGTCTCGCTCCAATTGACCTTGATCGTGAAGAAGCTGTCGATGCCGCCCTGCCTCAAGATTTGCGGCAGCGCGCCTGAAAAGCCGAAGCAATCTGGCAGCCAGCAGACCGTATGGCGCGTGCCGAAGGTCTTTTCGAAATAACGCTGGCCATAGAGAACCTGACGGGCGAGGCTTTCGCCGGTCGGCATGTTCGTGTCGGGCTCGACCCACATGCCGCCGACGGTTTCCCACTTTCCTTCCGCGACCTTCTGCTTGATGCGATCGAGGAGCTCCGGGTCTTCCTCTTCCATCTGCGCGTAATAATGGGCGGTCGATTGATTGAAGCGGAAATCGTCGGAGCGCTCCATCAGCGACAGCGCCGTATTGAAGGTGCGCCGCATTTTCCGCCGCGTCTCGCGATAAGGCCAAAGCCAGGCGAGATCGATATGCGCATGGCCCGTCAGCAACAGTTCTCCATTCGGCGGGAAACGCTTCTGCAACTCCTTCAACCGCGCCGTCAGAGCCTCGAAGGCCGTGGCTGCCGAGCCGCTCTGCTCGTCCGTGAGGCCTGCCGGATTAACCTCAAGCTCCGGCAGTTCCCAGATCTTCTGCTGCATGACGGCGCCGGATGTGCGGGATATATAGGCCGCCGTATCCGACGGCCAGTCGAGGCTGCGCAACGCATGCTCGGCGGCATCCATCAGATGCGGCACGACTTCATGCTCGCCGAGCACCTCGATTGCCTCGGCAACCTGCTTCAGCAGAAGATGCATGCGATGAGCGGGACCATCGAGCCAGATAAATCGGGCCTTGTTGAGCCGTGGAGCGCGATTGGGCTCGCCGAATGGAAACCGGGCGACGGTTTCGGTTGCGATCGAAAAGCGACGGCCCTTTACCGGGAATTCCTGATGATAAGGATCGAGACCGAATGTTTCAGTCTCGCCGTCGGGGTAGCTCAGCGTAATCAGGCTCTCGCCACCAAGATCGAGTTGCAGGCGAATATCCTCGAGAGGCCACGCCTCCGGCGCTTCAGCGATCACGGCAAAATGCACCACCCCCTGGCGGTGCGGCCAATCCTGGTGATGTTCGATCGGCTCGCCTTCGAAAGTCCAGCCGTCGATCGCAGCACTTTGTCGATCCCGCCAATGAGCCAATTCGGCAATGCGAACTTTAAGACGATCGAGGCGCTGGGCAATGGTCAGAGGCATGGCTTATCCTGTTGAAAATCGACGGCTGACAATCTTATCGTCATGCTTTTGGGGTCGTGGTCATGGTTATGGGGGAGATGAAGATGGCGCGACCGACATCGCGATTGCCCGGCCCCTCCTCCAAGCAGGCTTGCAGAGTCTTAGATTAAGTAACTTTGATTTGGCGTCAAGCCCGGAAGAAGCAAACCGCACCCGGTTTACGGTTGTCACCGTCACGCCATGTCTTTGCAAAAGCTTGCTTGCTCGACCAGACGCTCTCGTGCATGAGGCCAGATTACAGGGAGGACACCGAAAGTCGCTCCACCAAATTGCAGGACATAACTCGACTGCTCGGGCAAGCTTCGCTTCCCGCCACCACGCTATTCAACAATTCCGCCCCTTGCAGACCGAGATCATAGTATGGCAAAGCGGCAGTGGTCAGCTCCGGCCTCAGCGCCAGGGAAACCGTCCGGAAATCGTCAAAGCCGACAATACTGACGTCCTCGGGAATCCGAAGACCCAATGCCATGGCCGCGATGTAGATTTGGATCGCCATTTCGTCGTTGCCGCTCATGATTGCGGTCGGTCGATCCCTTTGTTGAAGCATCTCGGTGGCGGCAGCAAAAACGTAATTCTTCTCTGCTCCTACCGGTCCTTCCATGCCTAGACGGATACTTAGGTCACTCTCCGAAAGGCCAAAGTCTCCGGTGGTCTTGCGGAAAGCATCGAGGCGCAGTTCCGCCCCCAATAAAATGGGATTGAGCCGGATATAGCCGATCTTTCGATGACCCCGCTCAAGCAGATAGCGGGTAAGATCTCGCGCACCCTGATAGTCATCGGGTTCGATCGACGGCAACAGCTCGCTCGTTTTTGGTCGGCAGTTGATCATGACTGTGGGGATGCCGACGTCGCCGATTTCGGGGTCAACGATGCGGTGGTACATCGTTACGTAGAGAACACCGTCAATGCGGTGCGATTGGAACATTTTCCAAATTTTAGTTTCCTGTTCGGACGCACCGCCGGTGTTTGCCATCAGAATGGTCTTGCCGTTGGCATTGGCCCAATCCTGGATCCCGCGAACGATATCCACGGAATAAGGCGTCGTCGACACGTAGTCAGCGATGATACCAAATGTGTTGGAGCGACTTGAGCGTATTTGGCGCGCGGCCATATTGGGCACATATCCGAGGTCTCGAATTGCCCTTTCGACCCTCTCCCTAGTTTCCTCGGTCACATATGGTTCGCCGTTAATGACGCGAGACACAGTTTTGTTGGAAACTCCCGCCACTTTCGCGACGCTGATTATGCTGACCATGTACGCCAATCTCCTTGCCGGATTCGTTTTAAACCAGACGCATGACAACGTCGACATATTTTTATGACAACGTCGTCATTCTGTATTGACAACGTCGTCATACGAAGACTACTTTCGCAGCAAGAAGGAGGGCTCAGTGCAAGTGCAGCGGGCCATATGGGAGGAATCGATGAAGAATTTGCTTGGTGCCAGCGCACTTGCGCTTGTTTTCATAACCGCCACTGCCAATGCCGAAACCATCAACATTCTGGTGGAGGGCGGCGGCGAAATGTTGCAGAAGGCGGTCGCCGAGAAGTTTACTGCCGAAACAGGCATCAAAGTGAACTTCACGACCGTTCCCTATCAGGGTGTCTTTGACAAGTTCTCAGCCGAAATCGCCTCAGGCTCTTCCGCGTTCGATGTCGTGACGATCGACGTCGTGTGGAATGCGAAGTTTGCAAGCCACGTCGAGGATCTCTCGGCTCTTTTCACCGATGCGGTTCGCGCGGATCTGCCGCCTGTCTTGCTTGCCGACGCGAAGGTTGGTGACAAACTGATCGGCATGCCTGCCTGGGCCAATGCCGAGATCGTGTTCTATCGCAAGGACCTGTTTGATAAGGCTGAGGAAAAGGAGGCTTTTCAGGCCAAGTATGGCTATCCTCTCGCGCCGCCCAAAACCTGGCAGCAGTGGCGCGACATTGCGAAATTCTTCACGCGTGACACTGACGGCGATGGAAAGACCGACTTCTGGGGCACCGACACCATCGGCACGTTTTCAGAGGAATGGATGGCGCATGTGCTGCAAGCGGGTTCGCCAGGGGTGATCCTCGATAAGGACGGGCAGGTCATCATCGACAACGAGGCGCACAAAAAGGCACTGGAATTCTACATCGCGCCACACTGCATTGATCATTCCGTTCCTGAAAACGTGAACGAAATCGGCTGGGGCGAGGCGCAGAACCTGTTCTATCAGGGCAAAACAGCGATGATGAAGTTCTGGGCGCACGCCTACAAGATGACGCCTCCGGATTCAAAGGTCAGCGGCAAGGTCGGCGTGGTGCCGATGCTGGCCGGCGACGCCGGGATCGCAGCTGTTCCTGGCCCTTGGTACAACGTCGTTCCCTCGACATCCGAGCACAAGGATGCAGCGAAAAAATTCATCTCGTTTGCCATCGCCAATAATGCCCTGGGTATCGAAGCTCCGCTCGGCCTTGCCGCGACGAATTCCGCCTATCGCAGCTATTCAGGCAAGGCCGGCTATGAGCACTTCCCCCCACTTCTTGAGACGCTGAGCGCGCCTGCCACCCAGGGCCGGCCGATCAATGAAAAATATCAGGAAATCGTCGATGAAGCTGTGCTGCCGGCTATCCAGCAGGCACTCACCTGCAAGGCAGATATCGGGGAGGTCCTGACGGAAGCCAAGGAAACGATCGAGGACATTCTCAACTAGCCTCGTACATTCCTCCACATCGTGGGGCAAAATATGCCCCACCCTTAGCTTTCGGAGACGGACATGTCGGGTGAAGACCGATTTGTACTTTGCATGCTCGCGCCTGCAGTCGCCATTCTCGGCGTGCTGGTCGCTTACCCGGTGGGGCTCCTGGTCTTCGATTCCTTTTTCAAGGTCGATACGATCACGCCTCATATCCGCGAATGGGTCGGGTTGCAGAACTATGTTG
Source organism: Rhizobium sp. CB2179 (assembly GCF_057653455.1). Classification (NCBI taxonomy): domain Bacteria; kingdom Pseudomonadati; phylum Pseudomonadota; class Alphaproteobacteria; order Hyphomicrobiales; family Rhizobiaceae; genus Rhizobium; species Rhizobium sp. CB2179. The sequence continues at coordinate 289,540 of NZ_JBYGKR010000002.1, forward strand.
ATGCCTTGACGTCGAAACGTGTCATGGAAAGCGCTCTGCGGACCGTTCAGTATTCGCTTTTCGCGCTGTTCTTCGAGTTCACGTTCGGCTTCTGTGCGGCGCTGATTTTTTCGGCGCTTGCCGGTCAATCGCGGTGGCATCGCACGATCTTCGCTCTGCCGCTGATGGTTCCGCCCATCGTCGCGGGTCTACTTTGGCGATTTCTGCTCGTCGGCAATATCGGCATCCTGAACTACGGGCTCGTCCGTTTGGGTCTGATAAGCGAACCAGACGCGATCGCATGGTTGTCCAGCGAAGATATCGTCATCTATTCTGTTTCCTTTGCCGACATCTGGCTGACGACTTCCTTTGTCGCCCTTGTGTCCTATGCCGGGCTGACGAACATCCCAAAAGACCTGCTGGAGGCAGCGCGGATCGACGGGGCGAATGCGCTCAAGCGCTTTTGGCATGTCACCCTTCCCCTCATGCGGCCGGTGATCGCCGTCGTGGTGATCGTGCGGGGCGTGGATGCTGCAAAGACATTCGACCTGATCTGGATACAGACGCAGGGTGGTCCCAGTCACGCTTCTGAAGTGTTCTCGATGAACATCTACCAGCGCATGGTTCGGTTCGGCGATCTCGGCGAGGCTTCCGCGTCAGGAACATTGTTCCTCATCGTCATGATGCTTTTGGCGGCAGTCGCCTATTGGAAGATATGGAGGCCGGTCCATGCGTAGAGCTCCCCGCCCCAATCTCAGCGGAATCCTGATCAACGCGGCAGCCCTCGTGTTGGTGCTATCCTACGCGCTGCCTTACATCTATCTCCTGATGACCTCCATCAAGCCCGCGGCTGATGTCCAACAGATCCCGCCAAGCTTCTTTCCGGCCGTTGTGTCGTTCGAGAACTTCCGCGAAGTGCTGCGATCCTCCACTTTGCCGAGAGCCTTCGTCAATTCCCTCACCGTCGCGGTGCTGACGACGGCTCTCTCGCTTTCGGTGGCCGTGCCTGCCGCTTACGTTGCCACGCAGTACCGGCGCCGGATCACCACCATTTTCCTGCTCTTCGCCCTGGTGACACGCATGGTGCCGTCGGTGGCGCTCGGAGTGCCGCTGTTCCAGCTTTTGAAGTCTCTGGGTCTGCTCGATACCATTCCAGGCCTGGTGCTCGCTCACACGTCGGCTGCGGTACCACTGGCACTGCTGCTCATGTCCGCGTTCTTCGAGGGCATACCGAAGGAGCTCGAAGAAGCGGCGCGCATGGATGGCTGCACGCGATTCCAGGCATTTCGAAAGATCGTGCTTCCGGTCATGACAGGGGGGATAGCGGTCACCGCGCTCTTTACCTTCATTACAAGCTGGAACGAGTTCCTCTACGCGCTGCTGTTGACATCGGAGGCGACCAAAACGGCGCCGATCGTCATCGCCGAATACAATTCGGTCTACGGGCTTGCCTGGGGGGCGATGACCGCCGCAGCCGTCCTCTACTCGCTGCCGGTCATCATCGTAACGCTCGCACTGCAAAAACAAATCGTCGGCGGCCTGACTTTCGGCGCTGTGAAGGGATGAGGGAGGCAAAGGCATGGCCGGCATAGAACTGCGCAATATCAACAAGGTCTATGGAAACAGCTTTCACGCTCTGCACGATCTGAGCTTCGACATCAGGGATGGCGAGTTCATGGTTTTCGTCGGCCCGTCCGGATGTGGGAAATCGACGGCGCTCAGGATGATCGCTGGCCTGGAGAGCATTACGAGCGGTGAACTCAAAATCGGTGACAGGTTAGTCAACGATGTCGATCCCAAGGATCGCGACATCGCCATGGTCTTTCAGTCCTATGCGCTCTACCCGCACAAGACAGTGCGGGAGAACATTGCCTTCCCCTTGCTGATGGCAGGCCTGCCGAAGACCGAGATTGCCAGCCGCGTAGACGAAGCCGCCCGCATCCTCGAACTGACGACTTTGCTCGACCGCAGGCCGGCACTCCTTTCAGGAGGCCAGCGTCAGCGTGTCGCCATGGGACGGGCGATCGTCCGCAAACCAGCGGCCTTCCTGATGGATGAACCGTTGTCGAACCTCGATGCCAAGCTGCGCGTGCAGATGCGCGCCGAGATCGCCAGTCTCCAGAGAAAACTGAATGTCACGACGATTTACGTGACCCACGACCAGGTCGAGGCGATGACGATGGGTGACCGCGTCGCTGTCATGAAAGGCGGTGTGCTGCAGCAAGTCGACACACCGCAAAACCTGTACAATCGTCCTGACAATGTCTTTGTCGCCGCCTTTATCGGATCGCCCTCGATGAATTTGTACGAGGCCGTTCTGAATGGGAGGACGCTGACCCTGGGCAGCAACAGCCTAGAAATCCCCGACCGGGTTTTCGAAGGCCGCCCCTCGCTCAAAGGTGCGTCCAACCGTCAGGTCATTGTCGGTATCCGGCCCGAGCATATGAACGACGCCGCAATCCGGCCCTCTTCGGCCGAGATCTCGGCCCCGGTTACTCTTGTCGAGGCGCTAGGTTCTGAATCCATGGTGCATCTGAATATCGACGCCACCCGGGTGGATGCCGGCGACCCGGACGCCGTCGCCGACATCGGCAACGAAAAGGCTGCTGTAGCCCGCTTTTCTCCGAAGAGCACAGTCCGCGCAGGTGACATCGCGCGCATCGCTGTCGATGCCGACGAACTCCATTTCTTTGAACCGGACAGCCGCACCAGCATCTGGTGATGGTGCGCAGGATCCTGCTCCAAACTCGAACAAGAGAGCCGATTGAACGCATAACCCCAGGCGGCTTTCGCACGACAAGCCAATCAAGAACACCGGTCTACTCTCGCTGTAGCGTAGGAAATGGCCGCGGAGACATGAACCATGGTAAGTGAAAACTTTTACGACGTAACACAATATCCCTCAGGCAACCCCTATGAGGACATTGGATCGGTCATCAATAGCATCATTGCGGATATTAAAAGCAGGCAAGCGGTTCCCGACCAGAATGACGGCGGAAAGCCTGGAGCAGTGATCTATATACCGCCAGGCGATTATCGTCTTGTCACCCAGGTCGTGATAGACCTGAGTTATCTGAAGATTGTCGGCTCGGGACATGGCTTTACGTCTTCGAGCATCCGTTTCAACACACCTGCTGACGAACTGGCACAGTGGCGCGAAGTGTGGCCGGGCGGAAGTCGCGTATGTGTGGACATGTCTCCGGACGCCGCCGACAGCGAGGCCGCCGGAGCCGCGTTCTACGTCAAGCGCACCGGCAATCCTCGCATAAGCTCTGTGGAGTTTGCCGATTTTTGCATTGATGGCCTGCACTTCATGGACGACGGTTCGGGGCAGAATGATGCGGAAAATACCTACAGGAATGGCAAAACGGGAATCTATGTGGGCAGCGCCAATGACTCATTCCGAATAACGGGGATGGGCCTTATCTATCTGGAACATGGCGTGACTGTTCATGACGCGGATGCGCTGGCAATAGACAATAATTTCATTGCAGAGTGCGGCAACTGTATCGAATTGAAAGGTATGGGCCAGGCCTCGAGGATAGCGAATAATTTTGTCGGAGCCGGATATAGGGGAAATTCCGTCTACGCTGAAAATTACGGCGGCATCCTGGTCTCTTCAAACAACGTCTTCCCCCGAGGTGCCAGCAGCGTCTATTTTTCCGGCGTCGTGCGTTCCTCGATCACAGGAAACAGATTCCATTCCTTCTATCCCGGAATGCTGGTTTTTGCTGCGAATTGCTGCGAAAACCTGGTTTCCTCAAATCACTTCCTGCGGGATCGCGAGCCGTGGGCGCCCATGCAGAAGTACGATAACGGCCTGGATGACCTGTTCGGACTTTTGCGCATTGAGGGCAGCAATAATTCGGTCATCGCCAACCACATTTCAGAAACGATCGATACTCAATATATCAAGCCTCTCGCCGCAAAGCCTGTGATCATCAATGTCGTTTCCGGCAGCGGGAACTACATCGCCAATAATCACATCGTGGCCACAACCGAAATGTCGCAAATCAACGACGCACCAAACAGCGCGTGTTTTTCAACGCAAGTGGGCGCATTGCTTTCAACGGACAATTTGAAGGCGCTCGAGGTAACGGCAGTACGGGTGCAAAGGGGTTCGGTGCGGAATACAGTTCTAGATTCAGGCCGTGTCGAACAGGTCGAGATGGACAGAACAGTGAATGCTTTCAGGGGCACTCCAGTTCCCGGGCAATCGTCGGCAGAGTTTCACTAGACCGAACATAGTTAGGCCGTCGGTCGAAAATCCAGTGACTATTCGGAGTTGTGTTCATGGCGAACCAAATGGACCGGCAAGATGGCCCGTTGATGCAGCAAAACCTGTTCCTACCCTCGGGATACCACTTGGAATTTTGGGCCGCGGGCGACGGCTTTTTTCGTATCGACATTGACGGGAAAACGGTTTGGCAGGTTCGGTCATTTGCCATCGATCCGGAGTTTTTCAAATATCACCACAGGGAAGCTTGCGAGGTCACCATTGTCACCAATGCGCCGGACGCTGTTCTGTGGGCCTATGGATATCAGCCTCAAACCGTGCACGAGACCGGTATAACAGTGTTTGAATTCTCGCAAAAAGGGATCCTTCAACGCACCGGCGCGGAAATTGAAAATTGGCTTCGGTCCGATCCGGATCGTCCTGCGCTTCATTTCTCGCCAATCCGGCATTGGATGAACGACCCCGTAGGTCTCTGCAAGATCGACGAGCTATGGCACCTTTTTTATCAATTCCATCCGAGCGGCAGTGATTGGGGACCGATGCACTGGGGACATGCGACCAGCCGCGATCTGGTCAATTGGCTTCACATGCCGGTATTTCTGCATCCAGAACAGAACCTGTGGCGTCTCGGCGCCACAGGGGGCGCATTCTCCGGCAACGCCTTTCGGGATCGAGATGGAAGTTTGATGTTCTTTTACACCGAGCGCCTGCCTGCCTATGACCTTTTCGAGGGCTATCGGGAAATTCAGAAAATAGCGCGCCCGGATCGGAGGATGATCAAGGCAGAAGGCATTGTGACGGTGTTGGAAGAGCGTCCCGATGGGGTCGAGCACGATTTCCGCGATCCAAAGGTTTGGTGGGATGACGCAGCCAACGCCTATCGCATGATACTCGGCGCATCGATCGAAGGCGATCCCGCAGTGTTGTTGTTTGGCTCCGCCGATGGCCTCGATTGGCAATATCTCAGGCCGCTCTACCGTGCACCGGCTAATTTCCGCCAGGAAGGCGCGCGTGCGGTTGAATGCCCGGATTTCTTTCGGCTGGAGGAAAAGTGGGTTCTGGTGATGGGTTTTGTTGGCCATGTCGAGCCACGAACACGGCGCCACAATCTCCTTTATGCCCTGATCGGCGAGTTTATAGACGACTGCTTCGTGGCCGACATGCCGGAAATGCAATTGCTGGATTTCGGCACCGATTATTATGCGATGCAGAGTTTCGAAGCGGGAGGGCGCCAGATCGCCTTTGCCTGGCTTTTCAATTGGGAATATCGCAGGCCCGAGGGCTCAGCCTATTCCGGAGAGATGTCCCTACCACGTGTTCTAAGTTTGAGTGAGGACGGGAAGAGGCTGCGCATGCTGCCGACGATCGAAGTCGACGATCACTTTGCCGCTGACCCTATCGTCGAGAAACAATGCGGCAAATTCTCGCTACCAATGGCACCCATTGAAATTCGCCTTTCCGGAGCCCTGGAAGGCAGCAAGGTCGTTGCAACGCAGGGCGGCGAACTTGCCTTCGAGGTCTGCGTCGCTGGAGGTATTCTCTCGATCCGGCTCGCCCAGGACGACGGCTCGATCCATTACGTGGCGGAGCTTGCCGACGGAAAGGACCTTCGTCTGTTTCATGATTGCGGAATCGTCGAGATTTTCGCCGATGGCGGAACTGTTTGTGGAACCCGTCGCGGATACGCGAATATCAACCCCGATTACCTGGAAATCTCATCGTCCGCTTCAACGCGGGTGCTGGAAAGGGATGCGAAACGCTGCTGTGCTGGCGCAAGATGAGCTATTGAATGAAACGCTTGGGCCTTCACGGAATAACGAGATCTTGATCGACAACAACAGTTATCGAAACCCCGGTCGGCCCTATTTGACCGAGTATTGCGCTGATATGGCAGATTTCAGGCAGTGCTGGGGAGGGTGGGATGCTTCAAGTCCGCAAAAAATTGCTGATAACCGCGACAGCCGTCATCGTGGTTGCGGTATCGTCGTCATCCTGCACGACGAGCTCGAATGACTCGATGCAGACCGGCTCGGTTGGATATACCGGCGCCGACTATTCGCTCAGACCTGCCTGCCGCGATGGGTTTGGCAACGATCATCCTTGCAGCTATTAACGACCGATAGAGTGAAGCTCCGATTGCCGTGTAGTTTCCGGTCTGACGCTGCATAAGGCGGCTGCCAAGCCCGGCTTTCCCATAGCCCGCGGATGAAGTACACAACCGAGGTGGTGCTCTAGGAAAGACAGTCATGCGGTATCTTCGGTCAGGGCCGCGTCGGCTTCAAACCCCGGACATGGGCGCCCCGCGCACCAAAATGGTTGGTCTGCGGTCTGGTGAAATCGCCGACCGGAATATTCGCGTCATTCTGGAGGCGATCCGCCGTCATGGCCCGCTGACCCGGATGGAGCTTGGGCGTCATAGCGGCCTGACCGGCCCTGGCATTACCAATATTCTCCGCCGATTGGCCGAGGAAAAGCTTATCACCTCCAACCGTCGCAATGGCCTTGGCGGAGGGGCCACCGCCACCGAGTTTGCCTTGCGTCCGGAAGGTGCTTTCTCGATCGGCGTCAAGCTTCGCCAAAGGCGTGGCGAGGCCGTACTCATCGATTTGAGTGGTCAGGTCCATGACCGGGTCTATATCGAGCTGGACCCCGCTGACAAAGTCGGTCTGGTGCATGCGGCCGTCAGGGATATGGTCGATCGCCACGCCGCGTTGCCGATCATCGGGCTCGGCATCGCCGCCAACGACTGGACGGAGGATCAAAGCGATCAGATCGCCGCGATGTCGACGATCGCGCGTCCCTATGTCGAGAACGAGTGTACGGCGAGCCTTCTCGCCGAGCGCACGATCGGAAGCTCCGGCAGGGAAGGCGGACTTGCGATGATCATCATCGACGACGACGTTCAGGCCGGCTTTCTCATTCGCGGTATTCCCTATTCCGGCGTGCATGGCCGGGCGGGCAGCATCGGCGAAATGTTGACCGGTCCCGACAATGTCCAGCTCAATACCGTCGTCGGTTTCGAATCCCTGCGATCACGGATCGGCGACCAGGCGTTCACTAGCCTGCTGAAGGGCGAGGAAATCTCCTCGCCGCTACTGTCGCAATGGATACGGGAAGCCGCTGGCCATCTGCTCGACCCGATCATCGCCATGGCCGGTTTCCTCGCCCCGAGCGTCGTCATGATCGGCAGCGATCTGCCGCAGGGCGTGATCGAAGCGCTGATCCATCAGCTTTCCATCGAGCGGCGCGACACCTCGACGAGACCGTTACTGACGCCCTGGATTTCTCCGATGAAACCTGCGAGCTTCAGCGGCGGCGGCGTTGCGCTCGGTGCCGCTCTCCTCCCCTTCCTCAACACTTTGCTGCTGCCGCCTGCCTCGGCTTGACGCATGTTGCCTCAGGCGAGCGCTTCATCGGCGTGGCTGAGATCGGAGGCCAGCGCTTTGTCCAGGACTTTCTGGATATTGGCCGCCCGCCGGAACGAGGGTTCCTGGGTCCTGCCCGCCCGCACTGCCTGGACGAAACGCTGGTAGTTCGTCTCGACCGGATCGAAGGGGACGTCACGCCAGGTCGCCGTGTGCACGTCCTCGCCAAGACAGGCGCGAAGCGTCGATTTTCCGGTGTCGTAGATCATCTCGATCGAGCCGGTTTCGCCATAGACCCTGAGGCGCAACTGATCCATCTGTCCGGCCGCCGTGCGCGTCGCCTGGATCGTGCCGATTGCCCCGCCAGTGAAATCGACATTCATCGTAAAACTGTCATTCGCATCGAGATCATATTCGCCGATCTTGTGTCCTGGCGTCTTGTCGAAGGTCTTCAGCCGCGCGAAGACATGAGCAACGTCAAGGCCTGAACCGTATGATGCGAAATCGACGATGTGAATTCCGATATCACCGAGCGCGCCGTTGGATCCATGCTTCTTGCTCAGCCGCCACAGCCATTTGCTTTCGCTCTTCCAGTCGCCCCAATGCCGACCGACCAGCCAGCTTTGCAGATGCGACGCCTCGACATGGCGCACTTGCCCGATTTCGCCGGCGAGCACCATCTGCCGGCCCTTCTGAAGGGCGGGCGAATTGCGATAGGTGAAATTGACCATGCCGACCTTGCCCGATCGCTCGATGGCCTCGGTCATCTCCATGGCCTTGATCGCATCGGTGGCGAGCGGTTTCTCACAGAAGACGTGCTTGCCGGCTGCGATCGCCTGTAGCGTCGTCGGGTGGTGAATGCGGTCCGGCGTGACATTTGCGACAGCGTCGAACTCGCCCCAGGCGAGAGCTTCCTCAAGGGTCGTGAAATGGTTGGCGATGCCATGTTCGGTGCAAAAGGCCGCGAGCCTTTCCGGGACGACATCGACGCCGCCCACGACGCTGACACCTTCAATCGCCTTGAAGTTGGCGGCATGCTGGTTGGCCATGCCGCCGGTACCGAGAATGAGTAGACGCATCTTATCCTCCATGGAATTAACTTCCCGCGGCAGTTCAGCCGGGCAAAACCGCACTCGCGCCATCGCAGCCATCCGCGATTGCCTCGTGCTCTTCTTCAGGAAAATTGCGGTGGATGCGCCGCGCGTGCGGCGGGACGCTCCATCACTTTCACGGCGCATATCCTTTTCCGGAAATCGATCTCGATTTTCCGGAACGGTGCGCTAGCTGCTGTTGATTGTCGCCAGCATCTCAACCTCCCAGGTCTGGCCTTACAAGCTGTGGCTTGACATCAAATCAAAGTAACTTAATCTAATTAATGCAGCACGGAAATGAGGAGAGGTCAACTGACCGCCAGGCTGTATCCGTTCAAAATGGGGAGGAGACCCATCATGAAGAGCGCCACCGTCAGCGCATTTGCGCTGAGCACCATGTTATTTTCAGCATCTACGTCATTTGCCCAGGAACTTGCCACGAAGGACAGGATCGGCCTTGCCGATGCGCCCAAATCCCTCGTCGTCCGCTTGACGAACGACAGTCCCAACAATTCGGATCCGGCGATCGCCGAGGGCTATCAGAAGCTCTTCGTCGATTTCATCAAGAAGCATCCGGACTGGAAATTGCAGATGCAATTCATGTCCTCGGACATCGGCACCGAACAGGCCAAGATGCTGGAGCAGGCCAAGGCCGGCAACGCGCCTGACTGCGCCGCTGTCGACTCCTTCGTCCTCTCGCAGTTCATGGTCAATAAAGTTCTTGCGGACTTCACGCCGTATTTTTCGAAGGAGGAAGTGGATGACCTGTTCCCCTTCATCCGCAGCGGCATCACCGATAAGGACCAGACGGTCCGCGCTTGGTGGTGGGATACCGATCTTCGTGTGCTCTACCGCAACAAGTCGATCGTTGCGGACGCGCCGCAGACATGGGACGACCTGAAAAAGGCCGCGCTCGCCTCCACCAAGGAGGGCATGGAAGGTGTCCTCTTCAATGGCGGGCGCTGGGAAGGCACGACGTTCGACTGGCTCGCGAATTATTGGGCGCTGGGCGGCAAGCTTGTCGACGATTCAGGCAAGCCGGTATTCGGCGAAGGCGAGAACAAGGAGAAATTCCTGAAAGCCCTGAATTATTTCAAGGATCTCGTCGATTCGGGTGCCGCGCCCAAGCGCGTCAGCACGATCGCGAATTATGACGATTTGAATGCTGCGGCCGCCGCGGCGACGACGGCTCTCTTCATCGGCGGCAACTGGCAATATGCGCAGTTGAAGGCCACGCTCGACGAGGACGAGTTCAACAACTGGACATTCTCGCCGATCCCCGGCCCCAGCGCCGATCAGCGTTCGACCGGCACCGGCGGTTGGACGATCGCCTCCTTCAGTAAGGACAAGGATAAGGTCGAGATGTGCGCCAACCTCGCCCGCGAGGTTTATATGGGGCCGGCAAACGCGCTGCAGCAGCAGTTGCCGACCAGGAAGTCGCTGTTCGACAAATATGAGGTCTTCTCTACCGAAGCCAACAAGACCTTCGCCAAGGCTCTGGTCGACGGACAGGCACGCCCGGGTGTGCCGATCTATCCCGAAATCTCCAACCAGATCCAGATCATGATGGGCGACGTGCTCTCGGGGACCAAAAAGCCGGAAGACGCGTTGAATGCCGCCTTCAACGCGGCGCTGGAGGCCTACAAGCGTCTCTAGTGCTTCCGACCGTGACGGCGCCTGCCCGCCAGGCGCCGTCGACATTGCGAAACCCCGCACAGAGAAGCCAATGAGCCCCATTGCCATCGAGGCTGACAGCCCGCCTCAAAGCAGAACGTTCATGCGCCGTTTCGCCGGTGCGCCCCTGCCCTGGATCATGCCCGTGATCGTCGTCATCGGCATCTTCTACCTTTACCCCGTCATCGACGTTTTCAGGCTTTCATTCACCAATGCCACGCTGATCGGCGACAATCAGGATTATACGCTGGGGTCGATCACCAATGCGTTGAGCTCGCCGCAGCTGCCCGACATTTTATGGGCGACCCTGATCTTCGTCGGCGGCAGCGTCATCGGCCAGCAGATTTTAGGTCTTGCGGTCGCCGTCGTGGTCATCCGCGGTGAAAAACGCGGCCTGTTCGGCACCACCATTTTGAGGACGACGGCGCTGGTTGCCTGGGTCGTTCCCGGAATTGCCGGCGGCATCATCTGGCAGATGCTCTTTTCCGAAGCGCCTTATGGCGCGCTGAACAGCATTCTCAGGTTGATGCACATGCCTGTTGTCGCCTGGCTCTCGGACCCCGCAATCGCACCGTGGTCCACCCTCATCTCCAACATATGGCGCGGCACAGCATTTTCGATGGTCGTCATGTATGCGGCGCTGAAGTCGATCGATCCCTCGCTCTATGAAGCGGCGGAGGTCGACGGCGCGACGGCATCGCAGCAGTTTTTCTTCGTCACGCTACCGCAACTGCGCGCGGCAATCCTCGTCAACATGATCCTCATTACGATCCAGACGGTGAATACCTTCGATGCGATCATCACGCTGACAGGCGGCGGTCCGGGGCGCGCGACCGAGGTCATCTCACTCTACGTCTTCAATATCGTCTTTAGAAACTACGACCTGTCCGGCGGCAGCGTGCTCTCCGTGCTCATGCTGATCATCAGCCTCGGGCTCGCCTTTATCTATGCGTCGTTCCTGCCGAAGGAGGAAGAGCAATGAACGGACGGACCGGAACGCGGCTCGGCGATGCCATGAGTTATCTGTTCATGCTGGTAATGTTCGTGTTCTTCGCTGGCCCCCTCACCTATCTCCTGTCGATGGCGATGCGTGACAAGCGCGAGATCTATCGCGGCGCGGCGCGATATATTCCAAACAATCCCACCATCGACAATTTCATCACCGTTTTGAACAACAGCTACTTTCCGATCTATCTCTGGAACGGCCTCAAGCTTGCCGCCCTTAGCGGACTGGGCGTCCTGATCGTCGCACTGCCCGCGGCATACGCTTTTTCCCGCTTTCAGTTCCGAGGCAAGGGCGTGTCGATGATGGGGCTGCTGCTTTTCCAGATGATCTCGCCGCTTGTCATCATGGTGCCGCTCTACCGCTACATGAACCGCCTCGGCCTGCTGGATACGCATTTTGCCGTCGTCATGGTCTATATCGCGCTTGGCGTTCCGCTGGCGACCTGGCTTCTGAAAAGTTCGGTCGACGGCATCCCGCGCAGCCTCGACGAAGCGGCCATGATCGATGGCTGCAATCGATTTTCGGTGTTCTGGCGCATCATTCTGCCATTATCGGCGCCGGGCATCGCCTCTGTCTTCATCATCACTGTGATTGCCGGCTGGTCGCAATTTCTGGTGCCTTTTCTGTTGCTCACGAAAAATGATCTGATGCCGATCGGCGTCGGGATCTTTAACTTCCGCGGCATGCAAACCGACTCGTCCATCCAACTGCTTGCCGCCGCCTGCCTGATCGCGGTCGTTCCGGCGATCGTCGCCTTCCTGTCGCTCCAGCGGCTGATCCTCGGTGCGATGACCAGCGGCGCGGTCAAGGGATGACGAGCGGTTCAGGCTATGCGCAAGGAAGGATTTCGGGCATGAACCAGACACTCGGCGCCAGGCTGTCCCCGGATCTGACCGGCGCCAATGTCGAAGATGCAGGTGAGCACAACAGGGCTATCGTTCTGCGCTGTATTCATCGCCAGGCGCCGATTTCGCGCGCCGAAATCGCCAGGCGGACGGGTTTTACCAAACCGGCGATCGCCCGGATCGTCGATCGTCTCCTCGATGAGGGCCTGATCATGGAGGCCCGCCGGCGGCATGGGCTGAGAGGTCAGCCGGCGATTGAACTCGAAATCAATCCGGATGCCTGCTTTGCCATCGGCATCAACATCGATCGCGACCATCTGACGATCCTGGCCGTCGATGCCGTCGGCAACGTCCGCGCCCGCGTGCATCACGAGAAACGCTTCATTCTGCCGGCGGAATTCCTGCAGCTCACGGCCGATGCGATTTCGCATTTCCAGCGCAGCCGGCTCATCGACGACGCGCGCCTCGCCGGCATCGGTCTGGCGATGCCGGATTGGCTTGGCGAGATTTCGCTTCTCGGCAAGCCCAAGGCCTATCAGGAATGGACAGCATTCGACGTGCGCGCCGCACTTGAGAACCTGACGCAGCATCCCGTCTTCATCGAAAACGAAGCGAATGCCGCAGCCCTTGCCGAACTCGATTATGGACTGGGTGCTGAAAGCAGCAGCTTCTTCTACATCGCCATCAATCCATGCCCGGGTGGCGGCCTCGTGCTCGACGGCAACGGTCATCGTGGCGCCATGGGCCTCAGCGGCGAAATTGGCTGGCTGCCGATTGCCGATGGCGGGGACGGGAAGGCCCATAAGGTCCAGCTTCTCGGCGAGATATTCTCGCTGTTCTTCCTCTATGATTTCCTTGCGAAACACGGCGTCGAGGTGAGTGTTCCCCACGATCTCCTGACGCTGGATGCGCACGGCAAGCGCCTCGTGTCGCAGTGGCTGAAGGAAATGAGCGCGCATCTGGCTGTCGCCGTCAAGCATATCGGCATGGTCGTCGACCCCGACGCCGTCCTGGTCGGCGGCCGATTGCCGATCCGCATCGTCGACGAATTGCTGCGCTATGTGCACGAGCATCTCGATGCCGAGGACACCAACCTGCCCTCGCTTCATCGCGCCTCGCTCGGAGAGGATGCCTCGGCCATGGGGGCGGCGGTCATGCCGATGGCAGCAGCCCTCATGCTCGCATCGGCGGACGCTGCGCAACGCACACGTTCGCCACTCAAGAACATGGATCGCCTGAACAGTTGAAACGGCCGGCAAGGCCTACGGATTATAGTGAAGATGGGAGGATTTTGGTGAAGATCGGCTTTTACACTTCGACATTCAACGATCGCCCCTTCGAGGAAGTGGTGGATTTCGCCGCATCGGCCGGTTTCGACGCCATCGAAATCGATGTCGGCGGCCATATCAAGACGCCGGATCGCGTGGAGGCCGCCGTCGCGCTCGCACGCAGCCGCAACCTCTTCGTGTCGTCGATCACCTATTTCGGCAATCAGCTCGATGCTGACCGCGTAAAACGCGAGGCACTTCGCGAAAGGACTGCCGAATTTGCCGGCGCGATCGGTGAAGCGGGCGTCCCGATCTTCGTGATCTTCCCGGGCCGGGACGACACGGCAAGCGACGAAGCCAATTATGATGACTTCGCCGATTTCGCCAACGGGCTGATCGCCAAGACACAGTCCTATGGCCTCACCTTCGCAATCGAGAACTGGCCGGGTCCGAAGGATAATTTCATCGGAACGACACCCAAAGGATGGCAGGAGCTTTTTCAGCGGATCAGGGACCCGCGCTTCGGCCTGGAATTCGATCCCTCGCACCTCATTCGCATTGGCGTCGATCCCTATCAGGCGATGGAGGCCGTGAAAGATCGCATCGCCATTCTTCATGCCAAGGACACGGCAATCGATAAGGAGAGCCTGCAGGCTGTCGGCTATCACGGCAAGGGCTGGTGGCAATACAAGCTGCCAGGGCTCGGCCTCATCGATTGGCCGAGGTTCCTGCGCCAGGCCCGCGGGGGTGGTTTCGACGGCACGTTGTCGATCGAACACGAGGATGCCGCCTATGGCTGGCCGGGCAGGGACTTAGCCGCCCGCAAAGACGGCGAGCGCCTCGGTCTTGATTATTTGAGAAATGTCCTGAGCGGACTTTGACAGCGATTTCGGGAGGACGGCAATGGCCCATGTTTCGGTCAACAATGCGCGCAAGGATTACGGCGCGTTCAAAGCCATAAAAGGCGTCTCGGTCGATATCGGCGACGGCGAGTTCGTCGTTCTGGTCGGTCCCTCCGGCTGTGGCAAATCCACGCTTCTGAGAATGATCGCGGGCCTCGAGGGTATCACCTCGGGGCAGATCCAGATCGGCAAGCATATCGTCAACGAGCTTGCCCCCAAGGATCGGGACATCGCGATGGTGTTCCAGAATTATGCGCTCTATCCGCACATGACCGTTGCCAAGAACATGGGGTTTTCGTTGCGGCTGAAACGAATGCCGCGCACGGAGATCGATCAGCGGGTCGGCAACGCCGCGAAGATCCTCGGTCTCGAAAGTCTATTGGAGAGATACCCCAAGCAACTGTCGGGCGGCCAGAGACAGCGTGTGGCGATGGGGCGGGCAATCGTGCGCGACCCGGCCGTCTTCCTCTTCGATGAACCCCTGTCGAACCTCGACGCCAAGCTCAGGGTGCAGATGCGCTCGGAGATCAAGGAATTGCATCAACGGCTGCAGACGACCACCATCTATGTCACCCACGACCAGATCGAAGCCATGACCATGGCCGACAAGATCGTCGTCATGAAGGACGGGCTGATCGAGCAGTCGGGTTCTCCGTTGGAATTGTACGATCGTCCGAACAACCTTTTCGTCGCCGGCTTCATCGGCTCCCCGGCGATGAATTTCATCAGCGGCAACATGACGGAAGATGGGTTTCGAACCGCCGACGGCCTACTCCTGCCGAGTGAGCGCCGTCCGGCAGATGCCGCGATCTACGGCATTCGCCCCGAACATATCCGGTTGGACCCAGGCGGCATCGAGGTAACGACGGTGGTCGTCGAGCCCACGGGTTCGGAAACGCTCGTCATCGTCCGGCTGGGGACGCAGACGCTGACCTGTGTCTTCAGGGAACGGATCAGGGCCGCCCCCGGCGAGGTGCTGAGGATTGCACCAATCCATGATGCGGTTCACCTGTTTGCCGGAAACGAGCAGCGGATCACATCAGGCGAAGCCCCGTTGAACTGACCCGGCCGATTGCCCCTCCCCTTCGGCCGGCGCCAGCCGGGGGCGCGTTTTCCGCGCCCCCGACCCCAAATGGAAACGCTATAGAACACTGCTATGAGAAAGCCGTCAGCCGGCTCTAGCTGACGGCGTTCCTTTTGCCGAGGAGGGCTGCGCGGATCTGTTCGCTTTTGCTCAACAGCGGAGCGGGAACCGGTGCTGTCTGCTCGGGCGCGTCGGCTTTGCCGGTAGCCTGCTTGAGGCTCAGGAAGCGGTTTTGCGCGACCAGCCGGTCTTCGGGCGACAGTGGTTCGACGGGTTCACCGTCAAGGTCATGGCGCATGGAATCCGGCTGGGCGCTGGCGAAATAGTAGCGCCGGCCGTGGACGTAGGCCGCGGTCGCCCGCCTGAGCGTCGTGACGCCGGCATCGGGCTTCAGGAGCGGGCGGAGTTCGTTGAAAAGGCCGACGGCAAAAGGCAGGACCGGATCTCCCGCCTTGGCAGGAAGGACGCCTACCGGCCGGATCAACAGCGTGTTGATCGCGTTTGCCTTCTCCACGTCGAGCTCGGTTGCCGCAATCGGTCCGCGGCTGATCTTCCAGGGCTTGTCCATGCGTCCTCCATGTTACGTCCATAGCGACCGACTGTGATGGTATCTTGACGGACAGGGGCGAGCAACGGAAGTCGCACATCGTCGGTTCCACTGCAAGCAGGTGAGACGCGGAACAGGAGCCTGGTGGCAAAAAGCCGCTCCCCGGGGCCGATATGGCCCGGTGTCATCGGTTGGCGTTTCATCTAATCGTTTTTATCACGGAATATGCATTGACCTGCCGCATCGATTACACTTCTTATCCGCGCCCAAGATGGAGTGACCGGCCCAGGGAGGATGTATGCGGGTTTTCTCGAGCATTGACGAGCTGCGCCACACGCTCGATGCGCTGAAGCGGCAGGGGCGGACCGTCGGCCTTGTTCCGACGATGGGCTATCTCCATGCCGGTCATATGGAGCTGGTCTCGCGCGCTCGCGCCGAGAACGACATCGTCGTCGTCTCGATTTTCGTCAATCCGCTGCAGTTCGGCCCGGCGGAAGATCTCAGCAGATATCCACGCGATCTGGAACGCGACGCCGCCATGCTGAGGCAAGCCGGCGTCAATTTCCTTTTTTCACCTGGCGTCGAGGACATGTATCCCCGCCCGATGCTTGCTGTCGTCGACGTTCCCGATCTCGGGCGCGCACTCGAAGGAGCGGTGCGGCCGGGGCATTTTGCCGGCGTCGCCACTGTCGTCTGCAAGCTTTTCAACATTGTGCAGCCGCAGACCGCCTATTTCGGAGAGAAGGATTACCAGCAGGTCGTCATCATCAAGCGCATGGTGGACGATCTGGCCTTGCCGGTGCGCGTGATATCGGTGCCGACGGTCAGGGATAGCGACGGCCTCGCATTGTCGTCGCGCAACGTCTATCTCAGCGATGCGGAGCGGCGTGCCGCGGTGATCGTCCCTCAGACCCTTGACGAGGCCGAGCGCCTGGTCGCCGGCGGCTTGACCGATCCGGTGGAACTCGAGGCAAAGCTCACGGCGTTTCTTAGCCGCGAGCCTCTGGCAAAGCCCGAGGTCGTCGCCGTCAGGGATGCCTCGACGCTGCAGCCGGTCACGTCGATCGCAGAGCCTGTCGTCGTGGCGCTTTTCGTTCGGCTCGGCTCGACACGGCTTCTCGACAACAGGGTCGTCAGTGACAACCGAGTTGTTGGTGACAACCGAGTGATCGGGAACAACAGGGTTATCGGCGGGCGGAGCTTGCCGGGAAAGGGAGTGACCCGATGAGCACGGCCGGAATTCAGAAGCGCCTTACACCAGTGCGCATCTCAGCTATGAAAGGCGGCAAGCCGATCGTCTGCCTGACCGCCTATACGACGCCCATGGCGCGGCTGCTCGATGAGCATTGCGACCTCCTGCTGGTCGGGGATTCGCTCGGCATGGTGCTCTACGGCATGGAAAGCACCATCGGCGTCACGCTCAATATGATGATCGCACACGGCAAGGCGGTGATGCGCGGCGTCGGCAAGGCCTGCGTCGTCGTCGACATGCCGTTCGGCAGTTATCAGGAATCGAAGGAGATCGCCTTCCGCAACGCAGTGCGCATCCTGCAGGAAACCGGCTGCGATGCGGTCAAGCTGGAAGGGGGCGAGGAGATGGCCGAGACCATCGCCTTTCTGACCAAGCGGGGGATCCCGGTCATGGGCCATATAGGCCTGATGCCGCAGCAGGTTCAGACTGCAGGCGGTTATCGGTCCGTCGGCCATTCCGAACACGAGACGTCGAAGATCCGCCGTGACGCCCACGCCATCGGCGGCTCGGGCGCCTTTGCCGTCGTCATCGAGGGCACGGTGGAGCCGCTCGCCCGCGAGGTGACGGCCGCCATGCACGTCCCGACCATCGGTATCGGCGCTTCTTCCGCCTGCGACGGTCAGGTTCTGGTTTCCGACGACATTCTGGGTCTCTTCAACGATTTCACCCCGCGCTTCGTCAAGCGCTACGACGAACTCGGCAAGAGGATTTCGGCCGCCGCCGCCGCTTATGCCGAAGAGGTCCGGTCGCGACAGTTTCCGGCAGCGGAGCATACGTTCAAACGGCGATCCTGAGACGAGGCGATGTGAGCTCCATCACCGCGCGATATACTGTTCGCGCATGCTGTCGGCTGACCGGCGAACCGCCTCGGAAACCTGCACGAGCTGCTTGGCCATAGGCGTCGAATGGCGCCAGATCATCCCGATCGTTCGCGACGGCTGCGGAGATTGGAAGCGCGAAATCGAAACATGCGCCGAGCGCGTTTCGAGGGGAACGGCCATCTCCGGGATCAAGGTGATGCCGATACCGGCGCTGACCATCTGAACCAAGGTGGATAAAGAGCTGCCTTCCATGACCTCCCGGGGGCGGGCCGGCCCTATCTTGCAGAACGACAAGGCCTGATCGCGAAAGCAATGGCCTTCCTCAAGCAGCAGCAACCGCATTTCGCGCAGCGCCTCGCGTTCGGGCACCGGCTTGCCCTCGTCTTCGGGCCGCCGGACCAGCACGAATTCTTCCTGGAAGAGCTCGAGCTCGGTCAGCGAGGGCTCGGATACCGGCAAGGCAACGATTGCCGTGTCCAGCTGGCCTTGCGCCAGCTCGTGAACCAGCTTCGACGTCTGCGTCTCGCGCACCTCGATCTGGATGCCGGCAAAGCTCCTGTTCAGATCGTTGATGATCGCTGGCAGCAGATAGGGCGCAATCGTCGGGATGATGCCGATGCGCAGCCGCGTCAGGAAAGGATCGCGCGCGGCACGCGCCAGATCCGCCAGTTCGTCGACGCCACGCAGGATATCGCGGATCCTGAGTGCGACGCTTTGGCCGAAGGCGGTCAGCTTCACCTCACGCGCGTTGCGCTCAAAAAGCTCACCGCCCAACTCTTGCTCAAGTTCTTTGATCTGCATTGACAATGCCGGCTGGGAGATCGCACAGGCGTCGGCGGCACGTCGGAAGCGGCCATCTCTAGCCAGTGCTTCAAAATAACGTAGCTGTTTCAGGGTAAGGTTCTTCATAAGTTCAACTTATCGCAACGATCAGTAAATCCAACTTAAATTTATTACATGCTTCCGATATGAAGACTGCAAGGGGAGAGTGGGGCGCCAGCTCGGCTCATCTTTTTTACGCGCAGAGAGATCAAGCAATGAAGGAGACGATCATGGACAACCCCACTGACAGCGCAGGCAAATGTCCTGTGCCACACGGCAATACGCCTCGCAGCAGCCGATCCAACCGCGACTGGTGGCCAGACCAGTTGAACGTGCAGATTCTTCACCACAATTCCGGCCGCGCCGACCCGCTCGGCCAAGCCTTCGACTATGCGGAGGAGTTCAAGAAGCTCGATCTCGACGGCCTGAAGAAGGATCTTCACGCGTTGATGACGGATTCGCAGGATTGGTGGCCGGCCGATTTCGGTCACTATGGCGGCCTGTTCATCCGCATGGCCTGGCACAGCGCCGGCACATACCGCATCACCGATGGCCGCGGCGGCGCCGGGGCTGGCCAGCAGCGTTTTGCGCCACTCAACAGCTGGCCGGACAACGTGAACCTCGACAAGGCTCGCCGCCTGCTGTGGCCTATCAAGCAGAAATACGGCAACCGCATCTCCTGGGCTGACCTGTTGATCCTCACCGGCAACGTCGCGCTCGAATCCATGGGTTTCAAGACCTTCGGTTTCGCCGGCGGCCGCGCCGACGTCTGGGAGCCGGAAGAACTTTACTGGGGTCCTGAGGGAACCTGGCTGGGTGACGAACGCTACAGTGGCGAACGCGAACTGGCAGAGCCGCTTGGCGCCGTGCAGATGGGCCTTATCTATGTCAACCCGGAAGGCCCGAACGGCACCCCGGATCCGCTGGCATCCGCCCGCGACATCCGCGAAACCTTCGCCCGTATGGCGATGAACGACGAAGAAACCGTGGCGCTGATCGCCGGCGGGCATACCTTCGGCAAGACCCATGGCGCTGGCGATCCGTCGTTTGTCGGTGTCGACCCGGAAGGCGGCGAGCTCGAAGCTCAGGGTCTGGGCTGGACCAGCAAGTTTAACACCGGCGTCGGTCGCGATGCCATCGGCAGCGGCCTCGAAGTGACCTGGACCCAGACGCCGACCCAGTGGAGCAACTACTTCTTCGAAAACCTGTTCGCTTTCGAATGGGAGCTGACCAAGAGCCCGGGCGGCGCGCATCAGTGGCAGGCCAAGAACGCTGAAGCCTCCATTCCGGATGCCTACGACGCCTCGAAGAGGCACCTGCCGACCATGCTGACCAGCGACCTCGCGCTGCGTTTCGATCCTGTTTACGAGAAGATTTCGCGCCGCTTCCTCGAAAATCCCGACCAGTTCGCCGACGCTTTCGCCCGCGCCTGGTTCAAGCTGACCCACCGCGACATGGGACCGAAGGTGCGCTACCTCGGCCCGGAAGTTCCGGCCGAAGACCTGATCTGGCAGGATGTGATCCCGGCCGTCGACCACCCGCTTGTCGACGACAAGGACATTGCCGACCTGAAGGAAAAGGTTCTCGCCACCGGCCTCACGGTGCAGGAACTCGTCTCGACCGCCTGGGCGTCGGCCTCGACCTTCCGCGGCTCCGACAAGCGTGGCGGCGCCAACGGCGCGCGCATCCGCCTTGCCCCGCAGAAAGACTGGGACGCCAACCAGCCAGCCCAGCTCGCCAAAGTCATCGGCGTTCTCGAAGGCATCCAGAGGGACTTCAACGCAGTTCAGACCGGGGCCAAGAAGATCTCGCTCGCCGACCTGATCGTTCTCGCCGGTGCAGCCGGCGTCGAGAAGGCGGCGGCAGCGGGCGGCAACGCTGTCAGCGTGCCCTTCACGCCGGGCCGCACGGATGCTTCCGAAGCCCAGACCGACGCGCATTCCTTCGCAGCGCTCGAGCCGCGCATCGACGGCTTCCGCAACTATGTGAACGGCAAGCGCCATCAGTTCATGAAGCCGGAAGAAGCGCTCGTCGACCGCGCCCAGTTGCTGACGCTGACCGGACCGGAAATGACCGTCCTCGTCGGCGGCCTGCGTGTGCTGAAGGCCGGCGCGCCCGAGCATGGCGTCTTCACTTCGCGTCCCGAGACGTTGACGAACGACTTCTTCGTCAACCTGCTCGACATGGGCACGCAGTGGGTTCCCCTCGCCGGCAAGGAAGGCGTCTATGAAGGCCGCGACCGCAAGACTGGCGCCGCCAAGTGGACCGGCACCCGCGTCGACCTGATCTTCGGCTCGCACTCGCAGCTTCGCGCCTTTGCCGAAGTCTACGGCCAGGCCGATACCAAGGAGAAGTTCGTGAGGGACTTCGTCGCGGCCTGGACCAAGGTTATGAGCGCCGATCGTTTCGATCTCGTCTGATCTACAGCATTTCGCCCGGGGGCAGTTTCGGCTGCGCCCGGGCATTTTTTCATCGGAGACCGGACCTACCGCCCGACCGTCCAGTTCTCGGCACGCCTGATGCTCGATTGGGCGGCGACTACCCCTCCTCCGTCATCCCTGTGCCCTCAGTGCTTTGCCCGAGTGATGTCACAGGGATCCAGCGCGTCCAAGTCATTGGGCGCAGGAGACTTCTTGCTTTGATAAGGTTCATTCACCGCGCAGACGCGCGGTGGCTGGATTCCCGTGAAGTCCCTCGGGGCAAGCCCAGGGCTTGACCCGAGGAAGGGAATGAGGAGTGTGCCCCGATCGCGACACCGTCTCTGGGCTTTTAGCGAGGCAGAATGCCGAAAGGCGAAAGTGACAGCAGATCGGGATCAGTCGTCGCCGTTGCCGTCGCTACCTGGGCATGGCTTATGCTGTAGCCGTAGGTGAGGACGCGGTCACCGTCGATCATGAAGAATTGCGCCTGATCCAGGCCGGGCCGCAGGTTACCCGTCACGGTGACGGTCTCGTACATTCTTGCCAGATGCAAAGGCTCTTCGGGAACGACACGAACCAGTTGGTTGGGCGGAGGGGACGGCATGTGACTGCAGGCTCCGGACCAAGGCACCAGCATGAATTCGTAAACAAGATCGCCATCCTGGTCGATCGGCAGAACGAAGCCCGTCAATTCGATCGGATGCTCCTCTTCATGCCAGGCGAGTGTTTCGCCCTGTGGGCTGCTCACCGCCTTGCCCGACAGCGGAACTGTCTCCTTGGGCTGATCGGCCGGCCGTAAAGCGTTCCAGAAAATAGGCTGAGCTGCAGCGACGGCGTCACAAATTGGACACGCGACACCAATTGCCAGCGCCGCGAACGTCAAGAGGAAAGGTTTGTGCTTCATCATTGCATCTCCACGGGACCGGCCGCTTGACCACCTTGCCGCTGTCGTATGGATGCTACTCCCGATCCCGCTCGGCCGTCAAAGCTTCCGGCGCGGACTACTCAGGGCTTGCGCAGAACAGGGAGAGGGTGTGCCGTGCATGCCCTCTCTTTCGTCATATTCGAGCCCGTCCTGCTGCTGTTCGGCAAGAAAGTGACCGCAGCGCCAAGCAATCGCCCCCAGGGAAGGGTAACCGTCAGCCACCGCGCGATGGATGGCGGCCGTATCCGTATCGAGGTCAGCGATACCGGTCCCGGATTCCGGCCAAACGCGTCGCCCGGCTTTTCACCCCGTTCGATCGGCTGGGAGCGGAACGGATCAGCCAGGATCGAACCGGTCTCGGGCTCGGGCTGTCGAAACATCTGATCGACGCCATGGGCGGAACGCTCGGCTTCAGCAACGGGGAAGGCGGCGCCACTTTCCACGTCGATCTTGCGCGCGCCTGCAGTGGTGGAGGCAAGACCGGTTGCGATGGAAGCCCGCCGTAGGCATCGCCTTTGATTTGGCCGCGCGGCTTGATATCAGTTCGGCATCGCTTCAACGAAATATCGGGTCCATGACAGATTCCACCGATATCGTGCGCCGATCGACGATCCTGATCGTCGACGACGAGCCCCCCAATGTCTCGCTGCTGGAGCGCATTCTCAAACGCGAAGGTTTTACGGCGCTGATCAGCACCACCGAGCCGCGCGAGGCCTTGCGGCTCTTTCGCGAACATCCTGTCGATCTCGTTCTTCTCGATCTGATGATGCCCGTTCTGGACGCCGCAACGAGAAAGACGGGGAACCGAGCGTGCAGCGCCGATAATCGGGCCAGCTCGGAAGCCGGCACCACCCAACTCAGAACATCGTATTCTTGTTTGCCGCCTCATTCGGAACGGCCTGGATCACGTCCCAGTGCTCGACGATCTTGCCGTCCTTGACGCGGAAAATATCGACGATCGCCTGGCCAGGATCGTCTGCGCCGTTGGTCGCGCGCACATGCAACCAGACCAGATCGCCATCGGCGGCGCTGCGGACGATCTCGGCCCGCGACTGGGCATTGTCCTTGAAGAAGCCGCTGAAGAAGGAAATCAAAGGCTTCTTTCCGTCGGGAACATGAGGATTGTGCTGCCGGTAGTCGTCGGCGACGACGGCGGCAGCCGCGATATCGTGCTTGTTGAAGAACCGGTCGTAGAACTCCACCACCAGCTTCCGGTTGGCTTCCTCGACCTTCAAATCCCGCGAGGCCGATTCAGCAAAAGCGCCGGCCGGCGCGGCGACGCCTGCCAAAATGACGAGTGCAAAAAGCGATTTCCCGAATGTCATGCATCAAGCTCCTTGGTATGGTCGCGATCTAGTCTAGAAAGCAGACTATGAGAGCTGGTTTATGAAACCTCGACATGCCGAGCAAGAAGGCAGATTTTGGTGGCGAGGTCAGCCGACGATGACCGAGGTAAGCATGCTCAAGGAAACGGACGAGCCGAAACAACAGCCCGTGGCAGGATGCCCGATCAGAGGTGTGCTCGATCGTATCGGCGATCAATGGAGCCTGCTGACCCTCGAGGCACTGGAAGACGGAAAGAAACGCTTCAACGAGTTGCTGCGCGAAATCGGAGACATCTCGAAGCAGATGCTCTCCAAGACGTTGAGGCATCTGGAGCAGGACGGCTTCGTGCGGCGCACCGTCTATCCGCAGGTCCCGCCTCGCGTGGAATATGAGCTGACGGAACTCGGGCAATCCTTCCTCATCCCCATGAAAACCCTGATCGGATGGGCCGAGCAGAACCACCCGGCAATCACTAGCGCGCGGCAACGACACGATAACGCCTAATGACCGCGTTCGTCAGGCGAGCAGAACCTTGCCGCCCGTTCGGAAGGGAAGAGCGGACTGCAGGGCTTGCCGGACACTTTCCAAAGGAAACACCTCCCGGATCTCGGTCTCGATGACCTTCGAAACGATGTGCGCCGCGACCTTGGAATAGGCGTGCTGCACGTCGTCCATAGCTTCGGAATGAACCCATTCCCGGAGGTGAACATAGGAAAAGGAAATATCGGGATGGGTCGCCCAGAATGAGTTCGGGATGCTCTGCCCAGAGAGCAGACCGTAGTGCAAGAAGCGTCCGCCCGCCCGCAGCGCATCGGCGAGGATTGTGGCGCGCGCTCCTCCGACGCAATCGAGCACCGCGTCTAGCCCGTGTCGGCCGGCAAGCCCGGCAACCAGATCGCTTTCCTCTCTATCGATGATGATAGCCTCGACCCGGCCGCGCAGGCGCTCAAGCGATCCCTCGCTACGGACGATGGCGACCGGCTCCACGCCTGCGGCGTTGGCGAGACCGATCAATATCGCTCCGATCGAAGAGGCGGCGGCATTGATAGCGATGCGCATGCCCGGCCTCAGCCCGATCTTGGCATGCAGCATCAACCAGGCCGTCATCGGATTGACGTAGCTCGTCGCAGCTTCGAAGTCGGTGAGCTCGTCAGGAACACGCAGGCACCAGCCGGGATCGGTATCCTTGAATTCCTGCCAGCCGCCGGCGCTACGCACCGGCAGCACGCGTGTTCCCG
Organism: Rhizobium sp. CB2179; assembly: GCF_057653455.1. NCBI lineage: Bacteria > Pseudomonadati > Pseudomonadota > Alphaproteobacteria > Hyphomicrobiales > Rhizobiaceae > Rhizobium > Rhizobium sp. CB2179. The sequence goes on from NZ_JBYGKR010000002.1 coordinate 314,342, forward strand.
GCGAAAGCCCATGAACCTCTTCACCGCATTGTTCGACCACGCCGAACGCTTCGAAGCCGGGAACGAAAGGCAATGTCGTGCGTCCGCTATAGGCTCCCGAGATGGTGATGATATCGGACGGATTGATCGCCCGCGCCAGCAGGCGCACCCTCACCTGGTCGCGCGCCAGCGGCGGCAGCGCAGCCTGCTCGAGCTCGACGACATCCTGAGCCGGGCCGAATTTTCGCACGACCGCCTGATATTGCATTGCATCCCCCACACACTGCGGTTAGATCACCCCGTCGAATTTCGGTGATCGAATGAGCGTTGACGACAGGCCTTTAGCATCGTTCCGGGTCTCGATGCGAGACATCGACATCTATGGTCACGTCCACAACTCCCGTTATCTCGATTATTGCGAGGATGCGGTCGTCGAGTTTCTGCGGCAACGGCAAATTCTCAGCCATTTCCGTCACATTTCCTCCGGCGTTGCCTATCACGTGAAGAAGGCGGAGATCACCTTTCACAGCCCGATTGATCTCGACGATGTCGTCGAGGCAAAGGTGGACGTGGAGAAGATCGGGCGCACGAGCCTGTCCTTTGCCATAGAACTCTTTCGCCAGCGCGATGGCGCCCATTGCGCATCGGCGCAATTCGTCTGGGTCTGCGTCGGCCTCTCCGACAGCCGCCCGACGCCGATTCCCGATGCGACCAGAGCCGCTCTGTCTCCCGGCTGATTGCCGATCGTTCAAACCAGCGGGTGTCCATGCCGATCCATGCGCAGCTTCTTCGACATGCAACGGAGACACCGGACAAGCCGGCGCTGGTGATCGACGGGCATTCGCTCAGCTATGGCGAGCTCTATTTGCGCGCCAAGGCAATCTATCGGTTTCTCCGGGATCTGCCCCGCTCGAACCGCCGCATGCTCAATCTGCCCGGCGTGGAGAAGCTTGCCGCCCTCAGCCTTGGCAATCATATCGGCTTTGCCGAGTATTTTGCGGCGGCCACCGCTTTCCCGAATGCCTGCGCGGTCATCGACCCGCTGATGCCGGCAGAAAGGATCGAACGCATCATCGAGCGCCTGGCGCCTGACGTTCTGATTGTCGACGACGATGCCGGGCCGAGCGCTGAAATTGCCCGGAGATTCGGCATTCCCGTGGTCCCCGCCGGAACGGAGGCTTTCGAGCTCGCCGCGGCGGGAGGTGAAGCCGAGCTGCCGGCCGATACCGACAAGATCTTTCTGATCGGCTTCACCTCGGGGACCACCGCCGAGCCGAAGGCCTATTATCGCTCGCGGGAGCAGTGGCGCCGGAGCCTCGATCGGGGACGCGTCGTTTTCGAGCTCGAAGACGCGCCGTCGACAATGTGCCCGGGAGCCTTGGCTCATGGCCTGGCGCTTTATGCATTGGTCGAAGCTCTTGATGCCGGGGGGACCTTTCATTCAGTCCGGAAATGGGATCCGGGCGCGGTGGCACGCACGCTCTCCTCCTGGCAAGTCGAACGGCTAATCGCTGTACCCACCCATATAGCCGGCATCGCAAGGGCGTGGGCAGGCGAACCCGCTCTGACCTCCCTGCGCGACGTCCTCACCGCCGGCGCAAAGCTTGACAGGAACGGGGTCGAATCCATGCGTCGCCTGTTTCCGAAGGCGCGTATCCGGGAATATTACGGGGCGTCCGAGATTGGATTCATGACCGTCTCGACCCTTGTCGGGAGCGAGATCGATTTTCCGATCGAGCGGGTGGGGCAAGCCTATCCCGGCGTGGGAATTTCCATTCGCGACCCCGATGAAAACGACGTCGGGACCGATGTGGCGGGAACCATCTTTGTCGACAGCGACCTGATCGCGGATGGATATCTTTGGGGCGACGACGGTCAGGCTTTCCGGGTCACAAAAGCCGGAGCGACGGTCGGAGATCTCGGCGAACTCGATGCCGATGGCATGCTGCGGGTGATCGGCAGGGCCGGCGGCATGATGATATCAGGCGGCAACAACGTTTATCCCGCCGAAGTCGAGAGCGCGCTCAAAGCCTGCCCCGGGGTAGAGGATGCCGTTGTCTTCGGGCTGCCGGACGCCTATTTCGGCCAGCGGATCGTCGCCGTCGTCTCGGGAGAGACGATAGACCCGAAAATCCTGGCCGATCATTGCGCGCAGATACTCGGGAAGTACAAGATCCCCAAGCAATTCTACCATATAAGGTCCTGGCCGATGACGAGCAGCGGGAAGATCTCGAGGGGGCAAGTGGAGCGGGCCGTGGTTTCTGGAGACAATCTTGTCCTACGCCTTTCAGCCTGACGAGGATTGGCAGCCAGTCGTGGTTGCCGCCTACCGGTCGCCGATCGGTAGGGCTTTCGGATCGCTTGCGACTGTCGCGGCGGAAGACTTGCTTGCGCCGATCATGCATCGGATCCTTTTGGAAACGGGAATTGCACCCGACACGATAGACGACGTTCTGGTGGGCAATGCCGCCGGCGGCGGTGGAAACATCGCGCGGCTGGCAGCGCTCACAGCAGGTCTGCCCATGTCGGTTCCGGGTGTTGCGATCGACCGGCAATGCGGCTCGGGCCTGGAAGCGATCATCATGGCGGCCCGCTTGATCCAGGCGAAAGCCGGCGCGTGTTTTCTCGCTGGCGGCGTCGAGAGCGTCAGCACCGCGCCATGGCGCGTCGAAAGACCAAAGGCGAACGGGATGCCGCCGCGATTTTACGGGCGCGCCCGGTTTTCGCCTGAAACGATCGGCGATCCGGAAATGGGAATTGCCGCCGAGAACGTCGCGCGTCAGTTCGGCATATCGCGCCAGAGACAGGATGAATTTGCCCTGCGCAGCCATAGGCTCGCCGTAGCGGCGGCCGAGGCAGGCATCTTTCGCCCCGAGATCGTCGAGATTTCCACCGGCCACGGGCCGATCGAACGGGACGAATGCCCACGCGCCTCCACCTCTCTTGAGGCGCTCGCAAACCTCCGGCCGGTCTTCCTGGCCGATGGATCGGTCACAGCAGGCAATGCCTGCCCGCTGAACGACGGCGCCTGCCTGGTGCTGGTCATGAGCCGCGGGATGGCAAGGAGCATGGGCATCGAAAAGGGCCTTGCCTTCATCGACAGCGCTGCTGCCGGCGTAGACCCCAATCTGCTCGGCATCGGCCCGGTCGCTTCGACCAGGAAGCTGCTGCAGCGTCAGCCCGGGCTTTCGCTCTCCGACATCGATGCCATCGAATTCAACGAGGCCTTCGCGGCCCAGGTTCTGGCATCGCTGGATCAGCTCGATATTCCGGCCGACACGATCAACAGGAACGGCGGAGCAATTGCCTTGGGCCATCCGTTCGGGGCCTCCGGCGCAATCCTTGTTACCAGGCTGTACAGCCAGCTGATCCGCAACACCGGGGAAGTCGGGGCGCCCGGCGCCACTGCCTTGGCCATGATCGGAATCGGCGGAGGCATCGGGCTGACCGCCATGTTCGAGGCTACTCAGCTTTCCTGACCCGGCGAAGGCGCAGACCGTCAGGCGGCGACGCGTTTGTGATCTGCCGGATGCTGAAGCCGAAATCCGATCGCCAGCCTGTTCCAGGCGTTGATCATCGCAACACCGATCGAAAGGGCCACGAACTCGTCATCCGAGAAGTTGGCGTGCGCCTCTTCATAAACATCATCCGGCGCATGGCTTTTCGCGATCTGAGTGAGAGCCTCAGCCCAGGCAAGCGCGGCCCGCTCCCGAGTGGTGAAGAGCTGCGACTCCGGCCACGCGTTCAAAAGCAGCAGCCGATCATCCGTTTCCCCGAGCTTCAGCGCGTCGTGGCGGTGCATGTGCAGGCAGTGAGCGCATCCATTCATCTGGGAAACGCGGACTTTGACGAGTTCGAGCAATTTCGGATCGAAGCTTTTGGCAATCCAGCCTTCAACGGCCACGAGGCCGTCGATGCCGCTGCTTCTATGGGCCATGAAGTTCAAACGCTTGATCATTCTTATCTCCATTGTGAGAGGATTGATGACGCAAGCCTCGGCTTGCAGGCCAGTGAATACGCCTTGCTTTCCGGGTCGGCCATCTGCCCCAAGGGTAGGTCAGGCCGATGCCTGTCGACGTGATGTTCCTCCATTTTGGCCGGATTCCTCGACCGCAGAGCCAGCTTCTCTACTGCCTTCGCATAGGGTGACAGCGACTGAGGAAGAATAGTTTGGGGCCGCGATCCGGCGCATTCTCCTGCCCATCGGTTTCAACCGGCCGCACCGGCGACGGTCCCGATGAAGTCGCTTCGCTCATCGAGGGCGCGGGGGCATGCCGAGCAGTTGCCTGCTCACCTTCAGGTCACCAGAGGACATTTCTCGTAAAGGACAAGGAGACTACCCATGAAAATCGTCGTTATCGGCGGCACTGGCCTCATCGGCTCAAAGACCGTGGAAAGATTGCGCAACAAGGGGCACGAGTTGTTGGCGGCTTCGCCGAACTCGGGTGTGGACACGATCACCGGCAAAGGCGTGGCGGAAGCACTCGCCGGGGCGCAGGTGGTGCTCGATCTCGCAAACTCGCCCTCGTTCGAGGACAAGGCCGTCCTGGAATTCTTCAAGACGTCGGGCCGCAATCTGCTCAAGGCAGGGGCCGCCGCCGGCGTGAAGCATCATATCGCGTTGTCGATTGCCGGCATGGAGCGGCTGCAGGGCAGCGGCTACATGCGCGCCAAGATGGCCCAGGAAGAGCTGATCAAGAGCTCCGGCATACCCTATACCATCGTGCACTCCACCCAGTTCCATGAATTCATGGCTGGCATCGCCCAGTCGGGTACCGTCGGCCAGACCGTGCATCTGTCGCCTGCCTATGTGCAGCCGATCGCCTCGGACGACGTCGCCGACTTCATGGCCGAGGTGGCGCTCGGCACGCCTGTGAACGGTACGATCGAGATCGGCGGGCCGGAGAAAGTCCGACTCACCGAAATCGTCACGCGTCTCTTCAAGGCGACGAACGATCCGCGGCAAGTGGTGGCGGATCCGCACGCCCGCTACTTCGGCGTGGAACTCGAGGATAATTCGCTCGTGACCGGGGCCAAGGCGCGGCTTGGCCAGATTCATTTCGACGATTGGCTGAGCCGGCAGCCGCCCCAGAAAAAGAGCGCCTGATACCGGGCGCCCGACCCATTCCCATCAACGCAGGAGACCCGACATGCTCAGAAAAATGATCTCGGCGGCGGCGCTCGCCATTGTCCTTGCCGCCGGCACTCAGGCTCACGCCGCAGGCGGCGACGCGAAGGTAAGCGTCGTTTTCGACCAGAAGCTTCCGAATGTTCCCGGCAAGAGCATGCGGGGGGTGCTCGTCGAATATGCGCCGGGCGGTTCCTCGCCCGGCCATACGCACCCGGCATCGGCCTTCATCTATGCCACCGTTCTCGAAGGTGCGATCACCAGCAAGGTGAATGACGGGCCAGAGAAGGTTTACAAGGCCGGCGAAAGTTTTCCCGAATTTCCCGGCGATCATCACAGCGTCAGCAAAAACGCCAGCAAGACAAAGCCGGCGCGCCTGCTTGCGGTGTTCGTGCTGGATACCGACGAGACGGAACTGACGATCGACGACAAGTGACCCCATGCCCGATGCCCGGCGTCGCCGGGCATCGATTTCCCCGGCGTGTCTCAGGCCGCCTGCAGCGCTAGTTCCAGGTCGGCGATCAGATCGTCCGGATGCTCGATACCGATCGAAAGGCGGATCGTCGATTCCAGAACGCCGATGCGCTGGCGGACATCCGCGGGCACGCCGGAATGCGTCATGGCAGCCGGATGGCTCGCAAGCGATTCCGTGCCGCCGAGGCTGACCGCGAGCTTGAAGATCTGCAGCGCATTCAGGAATTTGAACGAGGCGGGCTGACCGCCGCGGATATCGAAAGAGAAGGTGGAACCCGCGCCGGTGCATTGCGCGATGAAGGTCCGGCCGGCCGGCGAGTCCGGATCGTGGTAAGGCAGGTAGTGAACCTTCTCGACCTTCGGGTGATCGCGCAGATAATCGGCCACGGTACGCGCGTTGCTGTTTGCCCGCTCCATGCGCAGCTGCAGCGTTTCCAGCGAACGACCGAGCATCCAGCAGGAATGCGGATCGAGCTGCGTGCCGATCGCGCCGCGAAGGGCCTTGATCTGCTTGATCACCGCCTTGCGACCAAGAACGGCGCCGGCGATCAGATCGGAATGACCACCGACATATTTCGTCAGCGAATAGAGCGAGATATCGGCGCCGTGCTCGATCGGCCGCTGGAAGACCGGTCCGAGCAGGGTGTTGTCGCAGACGATGATCGGCATATGGCCCTGTCTTGCACCGATCATGTCGGCAACGCGTCGGATCATCGCGACATCGACCAGGCCGTTGGTCGGATTGGCAGGCGTCTCGATCAGGATGACGGAGACGCGGCCCTTGGCCATCGCCTCCGCCGCCGCCTTCTGCACCGATCCCTCGCTGACGCCGTCGGCGAACCCGACGGCGGCGGCGCCGAGGTTCAGAAAAGTCTTCGCCAGTAAAGTTTCCGTTCCCCCGTAGAGCGGCTGCGAATGCAGGATCGCATCCCCCGGCCGGACGAAGGCGAGCAGAGTGGTGGCGATCGCCGCCATGCCGGATGAAAACAGCACGCCGCTTTCCGTTCGTTCGTAGACGGCGAGCCTGTCTTCGACGATCTCGCTGTTTGGATGGTTGAAGCGCGAGTAGACGAGGCCCGCCCCCTTCCCCTCTGGCGGCTCGCGGCGGCCCGACACGTAATCGAAGAAGTCGCGGCCATCCTCGGCCGTCTTGAACACGAAGGTGGATGTGAGGAACACCGGCGGCTTTACCGCCCCTTCCGAGAGTTCCGGATCGTAGCCGTAGTTCAGCATCTGTGTTTCGGGATGCAGGGCATGATTGCCGATATGGGTTTTGGAAGGATGCGGCGCGGTCATCATCGTCTCCTGTGTCGGGACTGCAGAAATGTCAGAATACATCAAAACCATACGAGAGGAGCAATCATCGCGGTCAACTCCTGGTCTCGCCGAGAGTATCAGCGACATAGGCGCCGCGTGCTCCCATCGGCAGCGGCGCTCCCGTCGTCGTGTCCTTCGCAGTCTGATGCTCCAGTTCGGCGTTCAGTTCTCCTCCAACGATTAGAATGACCACGGAAAGCCAGATCCAGATGAGAAAGCCGATCAGCGCGCCGAGCGTGCCGTATGTCGCATTGTAGTTGGCGAAATGATCCAGATAGAAGGAAAAGCCGAGGGACATGGCGGCCCAGGCGATCGTGGTCAGAACCGCGCCCCACGTCATCCAGCGGAGCTTGGCAGGCTCGCGGCTGGGACCGAAGCGGTAGACCGATGTAACGGCCGCCGCGACGACCAGCAGAAGCAGCGGCCATCGCATGAGAAGGGCCATGTGCTCCTTGAATTGATCGAGCCAGAGATAGGAGAGGATAACAGGCATGACCCCGACAAGCACCACCATGACAACCGTCAAAAGCATCGCGCACAAGGTGAAGCAGAGGCCTATCAGGTTCAACCGGATAAGACCCCGCTTCTCCTCTTCCTCATAGGCGACGTTCATCGCGTCAAAGATCGCCAGCGTGCCGCTATGCGTGCTCCAAAGAGCGATGCCGAGACCGACGAAGAAGGTCACGCCGAGCGTAGCATCACGCCGGCCGACGAGCTCTTTGATTTGGTTGGCAATAAGATCGAACGCGCCTGATGGCATGAGGCCGGCCAATTCGCGAAGATGTTCGGATATGGTGGTCGGATCTGCAACCAGCCCGTAGAGTGATACCAAAGCCGCCATGGCTGGGAAGAGCGCCAGCAGCAGATAGAAAGTCACGCCCGCGGCAATCAGCGTGACCCGGTCGGCGAGGACCTCGTGGAAGACGCGCCAGAACACGTCGCGAAGGCCGCTGAAGGGGATAGCCTCGGGCGTGCTGGCGCTACGGCCACGATCGTCACCTGCGCGGTTGGTATGCTCAGGCGGGGCGACCGCCCTGCGCTCGGGTGCCTGCATCAAGACAAGTGCACCAATCGCTGCGGCCATCAAAGCCGCCGCGATGGAGAATCTCTTGGGGTGAAACACATCAGGCATGAGGATGATCTCCGGTCTGGTGCGGAGATAACGCCGGGTGCCGCTAAAGGATGCAAGCCGTTGCTTTCTTGCGGACATTTAGGCCGGCGCCGAGGTCAGTCCGTTTCACAGGCGGGTCAGGCAGCTGGGAGTTGGAAGCGGTTGACAGCTCGTCAAACTCCACCACGGCCGAGCTCGGTATCGCCGAAAGCCACAAATCCGAAGTAGTTTCAAAAAGTATAAGTCGTTGATATTGCTGAGGCTGCTCCCTGATATGGAAGCGATGCTGGACTTTAGTTTCGTTACTCCATGGCAGGGAGTCGCTTCAACGCGTTTACCGATAGGCCGGCTTGGCGGCCGCGAGGCGGCAAATTGGTGCGCAGCTCGTATAAGGAGTGCGACTTGGGCCTCAGTTGCACCTGTTGCTATCTGATGCCGGCGCCTGTCAGCGACCGGACCGTGAAGCCGATGCGTTGTGCAGCAAGCCCGATAAAACAATAGCGCTGGTGACAATCGCCTGCAATAGCCGTTTACGTTATCAACGGGCAAATACTGGGTTCGCCCTGCAAACCGTTGCCTTCTCTGGGCGCGCCTCATAATGCGTCGCGAGACCGAGGTACTGCCCGCCTGCGGACGCGATCTCGATGGTGGTTGCTTGATGGCGTCTCAGCAACCGGCAGAACGCGCGTCGCAGTCGACCAAGTTGGCACGCGAAAGCAACTGCCCGTCAAGGGGGCGGAGGCATCATGCGCGCTGCTCCAGACGTCGGCCAGCCGCACCCTGGCGCTATGTGCCATCGGCGGCCCCTCCCCCCCCCGCCACTGAAGGCGCTTCCTCCGGCAGTTGATCGCTGGGCATCTCCAGCGTCCCACTCAAATGCGCAGGATCGGCTCCTGACATATCGGTCAGGACCAACGCAGGTCTTCCGCATTGCTGAGAGCGAGGGGCTGCACGTCATCAGGTAACGGGCATCGACGACGGGCGCCGCGGTTGTCTATTCCAGGACGGAACGGACCGGACGCTAGCGTTCCCACATATACTCGCTTTACGGCGCTAACAGTCCGGCTGCAGTCGCCGCGGTGTCGCCCGCGCCGACGGACGGCCAGTCGACAAGCAATTACCCGTTCGCAATGGGCTGATCGCCCGAAGGCTTCGGCCTGGGCTTCGGATCCTGCATGATCGGCGGCCCTCCCCTACCGTATAAAACTCTCTGCTCGATTGCATGAAGAGCCGACCGCGTATCACAGCGAGCCTTCGATGGGCAGCCGACCCCGCGGCCCGAGCGAATCCGTGAACCCTAGCTGTCGGTTGGGTGTTGCCTATCGTGCCGTTGTCCGCGGACAACAGGATGATCAGCATGGTAGCCGTCAAGTCGTTTGCACATGGACCAATCTCCGTAGTAACTGAATTTGAGCGGTCGTGAAAATATCTCTGATGCCGCCCTGCTGGTGGATGCGCTTGTGGCATTATGGCTGCCCCGATGGCTCTGTCGGGCATTGGAGCAACGGGCTCATACGCCTTACCGGGCAGGCGTGGGCATATTCGCTCCAAGAGTTCTGAAGAACTTCGTGGGTGTGCCGACAGGTCCGCAATACCAAGAGGCCGCTCGCTGTCTAAGGAGGAGCAGAGCCCCGCCCATGAAACGAGACCGCGGATTGCTGGCGCAGCAGCTGCGCTCACCGGAAGGGATCCGCAGCAAGGATGGCAGGCGGCCGTGGCGGCGTCATCCTTGCTGCTATTGTGTCTTATTGACGCGACAGTAATTGAGCTCGCCCGTCGCCCGTCGCTCGGTGAAGTTTTTGGCAAAGGCTGGGCTTCGGTCGCAATCCCTGGGTGGATCGTGTTGGCGCGGCGGCGGCCAGCCCCGTCCTTCGGGGCCTCTGCGGTGCGCCTCAGCAACCGTGTTGTTGGGCTGGTTCGATGGGGTTCGTCTTCCTTCTAAGAATGGTGTTGATCAAGATGATGAGCTTTCGCATGGCGACCTTGGGCGGTTTGCCCGCGTCGCGCAGCCTGTTGTGGAAGGTCTTGATGACCGGGTTGCAACGGTTGGCCGAGTGCGTTGCCATATAGAGGGCGCATCGGACAGTGGCGCGGCCGCCGGCGAAATGGCGTTGTCCAGGTGCCGCTGTCGTGAGCCATCGTTGCAACACCGACGAGGGCGGCGAGCTGCTTGTCGTCGATTGCGCCGAGTATGGGCAGTTCGGCGATGAGCACAGCGGCACTGACCTCGCCAATGGCCGGCACGGTCAACAGCAGATTACGGCGTTCGGCCATGTCGGCCTCGGCCTCGATGCCCAGCGGTGGCGGCATGGACTCGGGCGAGCTCGGCCTTGTGGGCGGCGAAGGTCTCGCCATCAGCACTGCGACGGCCTCAGGCGGATGTTCCAGGCGGCTCTTCTGGGCGACCGCCATGTCGATGAGCTGGCGGCGGCGGGTGACACGCGCAGCAAGCGCGAGCCGCAGTCGTCGAAGTGGGGGATCGGTGCCGGCCGCATCGCTCTGGCGAAGTGGAGGATGACGCGGGCGTCTTCCTGGACAGTTTTGGCCAAGCGACGGCTGGCCCTGGCGAAGTCGCGCACCAGGCGGGGATTGATGACGGCGGCGGCAATGCCGGCGGCCGGCTTGGTCGATATCTCGCGCAGTTCGGCTGTCGGTCAGCTGGAGATAAGCGCCACGCTCTTGATCGGTGAAAGGCGCCGGGCAGGGCAAGCCCAGGGCTTTTTGTGAGGGGTTTTCCCTCGCATGTCCGCCTGCCGGCGTACGCGCGGTACGATCCCCGCTGCCCTCATCAACTACTACTTCGAGCGGGAGTTTCTCTTTGCTGAAAGCGGGAGAGCTCCCTTCGCCCGGGTTGCTGCTCAGCAAGTTGTCCGCGGACAACCCCTCGCCTGGCCCTATCGCCTGCGAGGGAAGGTTATAGTGCCTAACCGATTCGTCTGCGATATCCGCGTGGCCGCCAGGCTTGAATTTGCCGCATTGCGGCACTACCTCGTGATGGACTGAAGCGCTTAACCCCTCCGAGCCGCTTCGGTCCGACGGACAGCACTCCTCCTCCCAGGCTGTCGGTCACTATCGAAGCCCGGCGCACCTCTCCCGCGCCGGGCTTTTGTCGTTCTGGCAATCCGCCGCCTGACAGACAGCGCATCCTCACTTTCCATGGGTGTCGATCTGGTCCTGGTGAGACGTGCCGCGATCAGGGAGGCGGGGGGTATCCGCTTCACCGATTTGCGTCGTGCCCGCAGTATTGCCTCCAACAAGGGAGCCACGAGGGGCTGTCTCCTGAGATCGTGGGTGAGCAAGTCATACGTCACAACCCGACCGGCTCAATCGCGGCCACTTGCTGATCTTCACCGTCAGTCTGAGCGTCGCCATCCAAGAGAAGGCGCCGGATGCCTCGGTTAGGTTGCGCCAGCGTATTAGAGTCAATCACGTCGGCTGTCTACGCGCCGTATTCGGCGCGCGCTGGCCACTGCATTTCAGCATGCCGCGGCCATCAATTTCGTCTGGATCTCGGCCGGCATGGGCAGCCGCTCGGGTCCTGGCGCGCTTGATCCGATCTCACAGATGGCAGGCGGCAAATTTCGACAATAGGCTTTTCGTGCGGGGCAGGGGTAGGATGCCGGCGGCGAGGCTGCACTAAGCTCGAGATAACCAGATCCGAGCTCGGCGCCCTGGGCGTGTTGCCGCCCAAGCCCTTTGCTCCGGATGTTTGGCGTTGCGACGTCGTCGGTCAGAAGTGCGGCCAGCGGATCGCGCCGCCGCGGCGCGCTACGTCGCTCTGGTTCCCTGCGGAGATGGGGCGGGCGGTCTTGCGGAATTGGCCGTGATGGTTCAGACGTCGTCATAGCAGAGCGCCCATTGGTCGCCGATATGCCAGCAACGCCCTATCCGCGGCTCCGTCTTCCAGAGCAGGCTTTTGACGAACTCGATGCCGCCGCGCTTGAAGGCGGCGGTCAGCGCGTCGATCTCGTTATCGTCGGTTGTCAATCCACCGTTGGCGCAGACGAAATAAGCTGTGCCGATCCAACGCGCCGCAAATCCACAATCGCCGCGCTCGATACGAAGAGCAGCACCATGGGACGCATGACGGCCGCTTTTCGGCGGTCGGTCCTGGCGCGGTACGCCAAGTGGCAACACCAGGCGCCCTCCGGGCCGCAGCCTTTCGATCCAGGGTTCCGCGGGCCGCGCGACGGCGAAATTCACATAGATCGCATCCACCGCGTGCTGTGGCCATTGACTGCCGTCGGCGTTAACGACGCTAACATTGGCCCGATCAGCAAGCGCTGCTTGTGCGTGGGCAGCCAGATCAGGATCCATATCGACGGCATGGACATGACCGGAAGTGCCGACCAACTCTGCCAGAATGGCGCTGTAATAGCCGGTGCCGGCACCGACATGGACGATGCGATCGCTGCCGATCTGCACGTCCAGTTCCGCCAAGAGTCGGGCATGCAGTGACGGGCTTCCATTGTTGACGCCCTTTTCGGACTGCAGGGCGAACAGTACGTCCTGATAGGCCAGAACCAAGTCGGAGGAGGGGAGGGGGCGATCCGCGCCCCAGATTGGCGATCTGCCATGGAGGCGCACCGAGGAAGTTCTCGCGCGGGACGGTGGCAAAGGCAGCTTCGATCCGCGGGTTCGTCGTTGCGGCAGTTGCCACTACCTGATGGGCGTAAGCGCGGCGGATCACCGCCAGTTCGTCGGCCGTGAACAGCGCAGTCGGCATCGGCAAATCTCCGGGTATGGCTTTGATCTGCTCCTCTTTTACGTCCTCCGGCTCCAAATCCATCTCTATCCCCGACTGCTTGACCAATGGGGACGAGAACTCATGACGGAAGTTAAATGGCAATTCTGTTCCATTAGTGAAAATTACGGCTTTACTTCATATGGTTGACATTCCGCTAGCCGCAAAATTTAACTGCATCGCCGTACATTAAAGTGTGGCCTCAGCGCAGTCGAACACGTTTCAGGCGTCGGGTATCGTGTGGTGTCTGGCGCCTACTCTGAAACGCTTCTTGATCCTATCGACCGACGTCCCGTCCTGAAGCGGAACCTGGACCAACCGGTCATATGTCTCGAAGCCCATCTTTGCGTAATAGCCAAGGCCGCTGAAATTGTCGGCGCGAATGGTGGCATTGATGAATTCGAGCCCGAATTCTTCCGCTGCGGCTCGGGTTGCGGGGAAGAGAGCGCTGCCAACGCCGGGGGTTCTTGGGTTCAAGCGGGCAAAGGTTGCGATGTCGGCGAAGCCTTTCGGCGGATCGCCGTATAAGCTCAGCGACTGAAAGCCGACAAGCGACTGATCGCGCTCGGCAACATGGCAGGTCAGAGGAAACTCGCCGTCGATGAACCAGTCCGCGAACTCGGCAGCCGAAAGCGGCGTCTCGAGTGCGGTTGTTCCGCCGGCAAGAATGATTTCGTTCAAGAGACTGCTCAGCTCCTCCGCGTCGGCGGAGACGGCTCTTCGAATGTGCATGCCTTGGCTACCTCGTTTTGGAGGTACAGCCTATCGGCGAGATCAGAGATTACAAGTCGCCAATTCGCTGCGAAGGCGAGGAGTGATCAAGAACTCCGCATGCCGTCACATTCCGGTTCCGCGTTCGACGGACTTGCTCCAGGCCTTTCGTCTTCAGGCGTTCAGGCGCTGCTGCGTCTGCCGGTCGAAGAAGTGAACCTTGGCCGTTTCGAAAGAAAGCTTCACCGGCTGTTCCGGCACCAGCTCGACACGTTCGCGAACGACCCATGTCAGTTCCCTGCCTTCGAGCTCCACGGCGACATGGGTTTCCGATCCCGTGGGTTCGACCACCTTGACCACGGCATCCACACCGTTTTCGCCACCGAAGGTGATGTCTTCGGGGCGAATGCCCAGCGTCAGCGGTCTGTTGGCGGCATTGGCTGGAGCCCGCGAAAGCGTTACGCGTGACCCACCCGGCAGCGACAATACCGGGTTGCCTGCGCCCTCAAGAGTTCCCTCGAGAAAATTCATCGCGGGGGAACCGAGGAAGCCGGCGACAAAGATATTGCGCGGTCGGTCGTAGAGTTCGAGCGGGCTGCCGATCTGTTCGACCCGACCGCCGTGGAGCACGACGATCTTGTCAGCCATGGTCATGGCCTCGATCTGGTCATGGGTGACGTAAACGATCGTCGTCTTCAGGCGCTGGTGCAGAGCCTTGATCTCCGCCCTCATCTTCACCCGCAGTTTCGCATCCAGATTGGAGAGCGGCTCGTCGAAGAGAAAGACTTTCGGATCTCGAACAATGGCGCGGCCCATGGCGACGCGCTGCCGCTGTCCGCCCGACAGCTGCGCCGGCTTTCGATCGAGAAGCGGCTGCAATCCGAGAATTGCTGCAGCCTCACCGACCTTCTGTTCGATTTCCGGCCGCTTGACCCCGGCGAGCTCGAGCGCAAATCCCATGTTCTGGGAGACCGTCATCTGCGGGTACAATGCATAGTTCTGGAAGACCATCGCGATATCGCGATCCTTCGGCTGCAGATTGTTCACGACCCGACCATCGATGCTGATCTGGCCGGCGGTGATATCCTCGAGCCCGGCAATCATGCGCAGCAATGTCGACTTGCCGCAGCCGGAGGGGCCGACGAGAATGGTAAATTCACCGTCGGCGATCTCGACGTCGACACCATGAATGATGTCGACCGTGCCGAAGGATTTCTTGACGTTTCTGATGCTCAAGCCAGACATGGATCTATCCTTCAACGTTTCCTGCGCACACGCAGCGCCTGGAATGGCTTGCGCGGAATTTTCACGCCGAAGGCCGCGTCCGGCTTGCCGCCGCGCACGACCGAGCCATGGCGCGTCGGATGCGGAACGGGAGCCGCCACCTTTTCGACCGGCGTGATCGTCATCTCCCAGGTGTCGATGAGATCGACATCGTAGTCATCGCTATCGACCGGCAGGCCCGTCGACCAGATCACCGGCTGATGCTCGCCGAAATAGATCAAACGGAAATCGCCGTCGCCGTCGCGCGCGCCCGACACGCGGGACCAGGGCCACTCACCGATGATGCCGAGCGGCTCGAGGCCGTGCTTGACATCGGCTTCCAGGAGGTCGCGGAGGAAGGCGATGCGCTTCCACGCTTCGCCGCGCAGTTCCCCGCCCTTGGCCCACCAGATCAGGTCCTCGGGATGAGAATAGGTTTCCCCATGACCGGCATAGCCGCCACGCGCCATGGTGATCCAGAAGCGATGCACGAGTTCCTGCGCATTGAGGTTGCCCCATGACTGCAGGATGTCGCCCTCATATTCCGGCTCGTCGTTGACGACAGGCTTGCCGTAGGCATCGCGCCATTCCTGGGTCCGCTTGACGTCAGGGTTTTGAATGCAGGTGTGCGTGACCCATGGCTTGCGATGATCGAAATTCGCCGTCACGTCGCCGTTATGGATGGAGCGCAGGTGCTGGTAGGGGTCGTTTTCCTCCAGGATGTGGAAGTAGCGATCCCACTGCTCCATCGGCTTCGTATCGATGAGGAAATCATATTCATTGGCAAGCGACCACCAGACATTCCGGTAGGCAGCGAGACGAGCGGCCAGATACTCGACATAGCGAAAATCCTGCTTCGCCGACATGTCGGCATAGCCCCACCGGTCGTAGGGGTGGAAAATGATGATATCGGCTTCGATCCCCAGCTGGCAGAGCGCTGCGACCTGCTTCTCGAAGTGCCGGAACGAGGCGGGGTTCGGACGATCGAAGTCTTCCTTTCCGTCCGCTCCGCGTTCGAAGCAGGCGTGCAGCGGCTCGTTGACGTTGTAGGGATAATCCTTCGGAAACACGCCCATCCGCATCTTGTTGAAGCGGGCCTTCTTGAGGGTTTCGAGGGTCTGCTTCTGCATGTCGAGCGGCTGGTGCGTCCAGGCGTAGCAGGTCGTCCCGAAGGACAGGAACGGGGTGCCGTCGGCATAGGCGAAGTGGAATTTGTTGCGCACGCGAACCGGGCCGTGATTGCCGGCCGAAGGCTCGGTCGCAGTCAATGCGCCGGTCTTGCCGTCGAGTGCAGCAGTCCTGGAACGGGTCAGAAACGACCATTCGCCTTCGATGTCCGGCATGAAGCGGATGCGGTAAGTTCCGTTGCCGTCATAGAAGCCCGGCACGCGGACTGCGCGGCTCTTATGGGTGAACACGGCATCGAATGCCACGTCGAGATAGGGATTGCCACTGGAGGGTCCATCAAAGGAGGCCTCGAACACGCCCCATTTTTCGACCGTTGCATCAGACATAGAATATTCTCCTCGTGGAATGCTTTTCGTGGCCCTAGCCTTTGACGGCGCCGGAGGTCAGGCCAGAGACGAAGTAACGCTGGAAGATGAGATAGACGATCGTCGCCGGCAGGACGGTCATCACAATGGCGGCATTGAGCTGGCCGTAATTGCTCGAGAACTGCCCCTGAAACGACATCAGGCCGAGCGGTAAGGTCCACATGTGCTGGTCCTGGAGCAGCACCAGCGCCATGGCGAATTCGTTCCAGGTGGAGACGAAGTCGAGGATGAGCAGTGCGGCGAGCACGGGCAGGCACACCGGCAGAAAGATCCGTCTGAAGATGATGAAGTGGCTTGCACCGTCGATCAGTGCTGCTTCCGACAGCTCCTTGGGAATGCTCTTGAAGAAACCGTGCAGGATGAAAACCTGATAGGGAACGCCGAAGGCGATGTAGGGAAGGATGACGCCGGGGTAGGTGTCGATCAGGCCGAGTGAATTCACCAGGGTAAAGAGCGGCGCAAGCATCACCTGGAAGGGGATCATCGTGCCGAACACGACAAGCAGCAGCAGGGCCTTGGTGATCTTCAGCTTGATCTTGGCAAGGGCATAGGCTGCCATCGCCGAAAGGAACAGCCCGAGCGGCACCTTGATGACCGTTATGATGACGCTGTTGAAGAAGGAGTTTGCGAAGTTGCCGCGGCTCCATGCAGCGCTGTAGTTTTCGAAAGCCAGCTCGGTTGGCGGCACGAAGGCGCCCGTGCCGGTCACCGCCGCCGGCGTCTTCAAGGAGGTGAAGACGATGAAGACGAATGGCGCGACCCAGACGAGCGCCACGATAACAAGCGTGATCCAGAGACCGATCAGAATGGGATCCCGCTTCATCGATGATGGTTCGACCTGCAAATGCACTGCGGTCTGGTCGGTCGGTACTGCTGTCACGACTCAACCTCCTCGTGCTTCTGGGTCCATTTCAGATAGGGAATGACGACGGCCATGGTGATCAGCAGCAGCACGACCGAAATCGCCGCACCTCGTCCGAAATCGAAGATCTGCATCGCCTGCGTGAACGCCCAGAGCGCCAGCATCTGGGTAGACTGCGCCGGTCCGCCACCCGTCAGGCCGTAGACGATGTCGAAAGCCTTCAGGGAGGAGATGACGGAAAGAACGAGAACGATCGTGATCGTCGGGCGCAAGGCCGGCAATGTCACATGCTTGAACACCTTCCAGCGGCCGGCGCCATCGATGCGCGCTGCCTCGACAAGCGTCTGAGAGACATTCTGCAGGCCCGCCAGAAACAGGACCATCGAGAAGCCGACCGTCTGCCAGAGATAGGCGACGAAGACCGAATAAAGGGCGATATCCCTGTTGCCCAGCCAGTCATTGATCCAGCCCTGCATGCCCCACGAGGTGAGCAACTGGCTGAAAAGGCCGAAGAACGGATCGTACATCCACTTCCACATGGTGGCGACGGCAATCGGCGCGATGATAACAGGCAGATAGAAGATGGCCCTGAGGCCATTTCGGCCGAATATCTTCTGATTGAGGCTCAGCGCCAGCAGCAGTCCGATCATCGGCGGGAAGATCAGGCTCATCAAGGTCCAGATCACGGTATTGCGGAACGCAACCCAGAAGACCGGATCCTTCGTGAAAATCGCCGAGTAGTTTGCAAGCCCTACAAATTGCCGCTGCGGGTCCAGCCCGTTCCATTTCTGGAAGCTCAGGATGACGACATTGAGCATCGGATAGAGGGCAAAGACGGCATAGATCGCCAGGGCTGGCACGAGTAGGATGAGCGCTTGGACGCGCGGATCATGTGTCGATTGTCGAAGTGACATGCTTTCCTCCTGGCAGTGAAGTGGCTGCCAGCTGATGAAAGAATGTGCCGGTCGATCGACAGCTGGGTCGATCGACTGGCACCTCGGGAGGAATCAGGTTCGGCTTGCGATAAAGCTCTGCAACTGCTTGGCCGCATCGGCCGGCTCGGTGTTGCCGGAAGCAACATCGTTGATGACCCGGAAGTACTCCGTCGTGACGTCGAGCGGGAACGCCTGGTCGCCGTTCATGTAGACCTTGCCGTATTTCTGGAAGATCCCCAGCCATTCCGCCTCGAGCGGCTTCTGGTTGGCATATTGGACGTTCTTGTTGACGGAGGTTGAACTCAGCTGGCCGAGCAGGTCCTGCTGGACCTTCGTCGAGAGGAAGTAGTCGAGGAACTTCGCCGCTACATCAGGGCTCTTGCTCTTGGTGCTGATGTAGTTGTACTCGGCGAAACCGTAGAGACGATCGGTGTTGGTCGGGAAGGGGAAAATCCCGTAGTCGTCGAGATTGGCGCCGGAGCCGTTAAGCTGGCTGACCAGCCAGTCGCCTTCGAGCATCATCGCTGCACGACCCGCGGTGAAGAGGCTGTAGGACTGTTTGTTGTCGATGCCCATGAACGGCTGCAGCGTATAGTCCTTCGTCCACTTCGCAAACTCCGCGAATGAATCCGTCGCGCAGGGTTCCTTGGTCCAGTCCAGCGTCATCGCCTTCAGCGCATCGTGCTTTTCAGCACCGCACTTCGTTTCAAGGATGACGTCCATGAGACGCATGACGTGCCAGTTGACCGTGCCGCCGAAGGTGAAGGCGGGGATGCCTGCGGCCTTCAGCTTATCGGCCGCGGCAAGGAATTCCTCGTAGGTCTTGGGCTCTTCCTTGATGCCGGCCTGTTCGAAAAGCTTCTTGTTGTAATAGACGGCCTCACCCTTGAAGGTGAAGGGGACGCCATGCTTGCCGCCGGGATAGAGGTCCGCGAAAGCTGCTGCCGAGGGCAACAATTCGTCGCTCCACTTATACTCGGCATAGTATTTGTCGAGGGGCAGGGACAGACCGGCCTTCACATACTCGCCGCCGAGGCCGAGGCCCGCCCAGCTGAAATAAATGTCAGGTCCCTTGTCGGAGCCAGCAGCGACGCGCAAGGCGGTCTTATGCTCGTCGACGGCGCGCTGAACGATCTCGACATGCGTTCCGGGGTTTGCCGCTTCGAAGTCCGTCGCCACCTTTTTCAGAGCCGTGTTGGCGGCATTGTTGTCGAAGTTGAGGGTCCAAAGCGTGATGTCTTCCGCAAGAACCGGCGTGGCCGATAGTGACGCCACGGCGATCGCAACGATGCTCGCAGTCTTCAATTTCGCAGAAAGGGTCAGCATTACCGTCCTCCTCTTGTAAAGCCGGGCCCCTTGTTGCAGATAGTCATTGACATGTCAACTGGTATGATGAGCTAACCATCGTGATGCTGAGCAAATTTGGCCATCGCGGCGATGATGATGACGGCGGACGCGGCGCCGGGATCGATGTGCCCGATCACGCGGTCCCCCAATCGCGAAGCCCGTCCCTTGGTCGCCGTCATCTTGCTGGTCGTTTCACAGCCTGACCGCGCTGCCCGCTCGGCCGCCTCGAAGCATTGGGGGAGGGGCTTTCCCGACTGCCAGGCATCGAGTGCTGCGTCGGCCGCGGGTTTCCAGGCGTCAACCATCGTCTTTTCACCGGGTTCGGCCTTTCCGCGTTCCTGGATTCCCTGCGCCATTGCCGCAAAGACACGCAGGAAATCGTCATCGCTCAATGTCTGCTTGTCTTTGGCGGCTGCTCCGGCGCGCATGAAGGCCGTGGCATATAGCGGGCCGGACGAAGCGCCGACCGCATTCAGGAATGCCTTAGCCCCGACGTTGAATGCGGTTGTCGGGGCAATCCCGGCGTCGAGTTCGCCGACCGCTTTCGCTGCGGCCTGGCAGCCTGCATCCATGGCAAGGCCGTGATCTCCATCGCCGATGGCGCCGTCCAACGCGCAGAGATGGTCGCTCTCCGCCGCAATATCCTCGGCAATCCCGGCAAACATGCGCTGAAGGTCTTCGGTCGTAAACGTCATCGATTACCTCACAAACATCGCGCAATCACAGGGGTGGTCGATCAATCGCTGAAGCTCGTCGTCGAGATGCATGACCGTAATCGACGCGCCGGCCATTTCGAGAGAGGTGCAGTAGTTTCCGACGAGCGATGTATGGATAACGAGCCCGGCATCGTCGAGCCGGGACTTCACGCGCCGCATCATGATGTAGAGTTCCATCATCGGGGTCGAACCCAGCGAATTGACGAGCACGGCGACACGATCGCCCCGGTCTGCTTTCATTTCGCGAAGAATGCTGTCCATGAGTTCGTCGGTCACCGCGTCGGCCGGCCTCAGCGGCTCACGCGCCACGCCAGGCTCTCCATGAATGCCCATTCCGATCTCCATCTCCCCTTCGCCGATCAGGAAGTTTGGCCGGAGGGTCTGGGGCAGCGAACAGGGGGAAAGCGCGACGCCCATCGTGTAGGTTCGCGCATTGGCATGGCGGGCGACACGCTCGACATCGTCAAACGAGTAGAGAAGATCGCAGGCTGCGCCGGCGGACTTGAAGATGAAGACGTTGCCCGCCACGCCCCGTCGCCTGTCCCGCTGATCGGCAGGCGCGGACGCCACGTCATCCGTGGTAAGCACGGTGCGGACCTCGATCTCGTCAAGTGCCAGCATCTCGGCAGCCATGTCGAAGTTCATCACGTCGCCGGCATAATTGCCATACATGAATAGGACGCCGGTGCCGCCATCGACCGCCTTGGCGCAGGCGATGATCGGATCGGGCGGTGGCGAGGCGAAGACGTTGCCGATCGCGGCCGCGTCCGCCAGCCCCTTGCCGACAAACCCCAGAAATGTCGGTTCGTGCCCGGATCCGCCGCCGATGACCAAGCCGACCTTGCCCTTGCGTGGCCCGTTTCTGGCAATGATCGCCCGGGGCATGTCCCCCACTGCGTAGAGGTGGCGCGGATGCGCCGCCAACACCCCTTGCAGCATTTCATCGACGGCATCTGCGCCGGCATTGATAAGCTTCTTCGTCTTCACGCTGTCCTCCCAGTGCGAGCTCCGCCTGCATAAATGCGGCTGCAGCGCCGGAGGTCAATCCGCCAGTTGCAGGACGACGGTCGCAAACGGCGCGAGCAGCAACTCTTTGCCCGAATCTGCCGGCCGGCATGCGCCGCAATCGACCTTTCGTTCTTCGCCCGTCAGATTGACGACGTGAAGCCTGGCGCCTGCAGCATCGCGTGCAACGAAAGACAGCACCTCGGAGGGCGAGGAGGAGACGCATGCCTGCCAGGATGCGCCAGCCAATCGAGACAATGTCCGCACTGTGTTGAACAGCGGGCGCCGCCCGCCTTGCTCGGTCGGTTCGGCTGGACCGGCGATCAACCCGAACGGGCCTGACAAGGCCGAGAGCGTCAGGCATTCCAGATCGGCATCCAGCACCCGTATCGCGTAGCCGAGCGCGAAGGCCTCCGCGAAGCGTCCATTGTGACGCGGGTCGCGGTTGGCCATGGGAACGCGTGCGCCCGACGGATTATCCATCGTGCGGCTGCCATAGGGATTCTGTCGCATCGGGATCGTCGACGGGCCGATCCGGTAGGGTCTGTCACCGTAGATCGCACGCACCGACCGTGTGATGAAGGGCAGCGCTTCCAATGTCTGCATGACGCTAAGATCGTCGGCGGCATGCACGATTGGATTGGTGCAGTGGCTGACGAAGTCGAGCTGTCCATCCGGGACGCGCTTCCGGTTGAGCTCGGTGAAATAGCTCAGCATACCCCCGCCGATGCGAATGCCGGGAAAGGCGGCGCGAGCGGCGGTATAGACTTCATCCAAAGGCGGGCATTCCGGCCATGTGCTGCCGGGCGGCGTCGACTGCCGGTCAACCGAAGGCGAGATCATGATCGCATCCGGCCTGAATTCCGCCAGCCGCATCTGGTGGGCGATTTCGGCCACCTCGCTTGACGGCGACGATGTGCAGGGAAGGGCGATCTCCAGCGTCGAGCGGCCGCGATGGGCCGCGGCGAGCATGGCGAACTGCGTGAGCGCGTCGACGCCGTGTCCGGCACTGGGGTCGAAATGGAAGAGCAGTTCCTGGGGAGCGATTTCCGACAGCACGGACTTTGCCGAGAGGGTCGCATCGGCTTCCTCGGGCGTAACAATCACGCCGATATCAGGCATGGTGCTGGTTCGCGCCCCGAGTTCGAGTTTTATGGCGCCGCCTGACGCCGCAGCTGGAGGATGCCGTGTCGAACCGCCGATATCCCTGATAACAAGCGACGTCTTTTGCCGAACGGGCTGATTGGCGGCAATCTGGTATGGCCAGGGCAGGGCGAGCGGCCTGACATATGTCTTATAGGATGCGTCCGACCAGTTCCTTTGGTCTTCCATTTCAAAGGTGTCGCCCTCCATCCGGCATTCCGCCTGAACGTCAGGCATGATCGCATGAGTGATGGCGCGCATGTCCTTGAAAGGCTGCCAGGGCTCGATGACATCGGGAAACCGGGTTGCCACTATCCGGCCGTCGACATGTTCGACCGTCGCCGGTGAACCCGCTACGCCGACGATCGGATGCAGGATGCAGAAGCCGCAGCGATTGGTCTCGAAGCCGGTCTCTGTGATGGCTTCGGCCTCGAAGTCGAGCCGGTCCGCGCTTCCGGTGATGCGAACGTCAATGACAAGCCTCGTGTCATCAGGTCCCTCGCAGCGGGCTCGATAGGCGACCGCGAAACGATTGTCACTCTGCTCGATGCGGAGATCAACAATTACAGGGCTGTAGGTGCCCCAGTCCGGGTCGCGAACGAGGTAGGAGATCGCTCGCAGCACCTCGGTCCCATCGTAGCGGATGGTGCGGAGGTTGCCATTGGCGAGATCGGCTTCCAGTTTTCCGGCTCTCAGCCGAACCGGCGGCGTTTCAACGAGGCGGGTGCCGTAGAGCTGGAACGCATCGACTTTCATCGCAGCATCGCTCCGACATCGATCGTCTGTCCCCTGGCCGCACTGTCATAGGCGGCCTCGACGAGCGCAAAAGTTTTCAGATTGTCGGCCCCTGACGTCGAATGTTCCGCGCCGCGCTCCAGCTGATCGACCCAATGCTGCTGGATCGCGTGGACGCTCTCCTGGATGTTGTGCCAGGGCCGCGAGGCCCATGACAACAACTTCGGCGATACGTCAGTGGTGGTGGTGCCCCTGGCGTTGGTGATTTCGAGGCCGTAACCCTGGGTCAGGCGGATCGTGCCTTCAGAACCGTCGAGCTCGATCAAGGTCTCGGGGAACGGCTCCCTGGAAAGCCTGGTGGCGTAGCTGACGTCGACGACCGACGTGGCGCCGTTTTCGTGATCGAGCAGAATGGTCGCGACATCCTCGCCCTTGATTCTGGGATTGACCCGCTTGGTGCGGGCCGTGAGCGAGCGAACGTCGCCAAGGATATAGCGGGCGATATCGAGCGTATGGATGCCGAGGTCTTCAATGATGAACCGTTCGCCCTCGGCCAAATAGGGTTGGCCGGAAAAGACGTCGTAGGCCGAACGGAAGGAGAAGCGGCCCCAGAAGGGCGTGCCGATGGCATCGGTCTCCAGCGCCTTGCGCACCGCCTGGATCGGCGTCTGCCAGCGAAAGTTCTCGTGCACCATCAGCGGTATGCCGGCATTGCGACACGCCTCGACCATCGCCTTCGCGTCCGACAAGGTCTTGGCGAACGGCTTCTGGCAGATGGACGGCACCTTGTTCCGAGCCGCCATTTCGACGAGAAAACGATGGCTTTGGACGGTCGTGGCAATGTCGACGAAATCAAAACCGCCATCGGCGAACAATGCCTCGGAATCGCCATAGCGGCGAGCGATGCCGAACTGATCGCCGACGATCTTCAGCCGTTCCGGGTCGCGGTCGCAGATCGCGACGATGCCGGCACCTCGAACGTCGTTCCAGGCATGCAGCTGGTTGACCGCAAAGAAACCGCAACCGATCAAAGCCCCTTTCAATTCCGTCATCTCAACCTGCCTTTGCCATCTGCATGAGGGTGACGCGCTGCTGCAGGCGGCGCTGCGCCTGATCGACCACGACGGCGATGATGATGACCAGGCCCTTGATGACCATCTGCCAGAAGGAGGAGACGCCCATCATCACCAATCCGTCGGAGAGGATGCCGATGACGAAGGCGCCGATGATCGTGCCGCCGATCGTGCCGCGACCGCCCGACATCGAGGTGCCGCCGAGCACGGCTGCCGCAATCGCATTGAGTTCGAAGCTTTCGCCGGTTGCCGGATGGGCTGCCATCAGTTCCGACGAGATGACGACGCCGACGATTGCGGCGCACAGTCCGGAGAACATGTAGACGAAGATCTTCACGACATCGACCCGGATACCGGACATGCGCGCGGCCCGTTCATTGCCGCCGACGGCGAAGATGTGACGGCCAATCGGCGTCGAGCGTGCGACATAGGCGGCCAGCAGCGCAAGCACGATCAGAATCCAGATCGATACCGGCAGGCCGAGAATGCGTCCCGCGCCGAAGAAATCGAAGCCGGTCGTCGCATATTCAGGTCGGCCGACAAGGTTCGGAAAGGTCTGGCCGTCCGACGACAGCAAAGCGAGGCCGCGGGCGATATAGAGTGTGCCGAGCGTGGCGATGAAGGGCGCAACGTTGAGCTTGGTGATCAGCAGGCCGTTGATCAGACCGATGAGCAGGCCGATCGACAAGGTGATCAGCACGATCTCGAAGAGGTTGAAAAAGATGGTGTAGCCGATCGGCAATTCGATGCCGTAAAGGATCAGGCCGCCGGCGACCATGCCGCAAAGCCCGACGATCGATCCGACTGAGAGATCGATGCCGCCGGTGATGATGACGAAGGTCATGCCCATGGCCAGGAAGGCGTTCAGCGCCACGTGCTTCGACATCAGGATCATGTTCGCCGTCGAGGTGAAGTTCGGCGCGAAGATCGCAAAGAAGATGATGACGGCGAACAGAGCGATGAACGTCCTGAGCTTCATCAGCGTCAGAAGCGCCGAGCCGTTGGCGCCCTTCGGCGCAAGAGTGGTTGATGTTGCCGCCATCATGACGCGAGTTTCCCTTGATGTCCGTGTCCCTTGGCCGAAGCCGCGATAATGGCTTCTTCCGTCGCCTCGTTGCGGTCGAAGACGGCGACCAGCTGGCCGTTGCTCAAGACCGCGATGCGATCGGAAAGCGCCATGACCTCCTCGAGGTCGGAAGTCGAAAACAGAATGGCAAGCCCATTGGCCGCCAGCCGCCGCATGGTGCGAAAGACGTCGGCCTTGGCGCCGACATCGATGCCGCGGCTCGGCTCGTCCATTAGAAGCACTTTCGGATTGGTCATCAATGCCTTACCGATGACGACCTTCTGCTGATTGCCGCCGGACATCGAGGTCACCTCGAAATCCGGATTCGGCGCCTTGATCGAGAGATCGCGGATTGCATCGCGAACGGCATTTTTCTCCGCCCCCCTGTCGATGTGAAAGAGCCGGGTGAAGCGGCCGAGGCTCGCCAGTGTCAGATTGGAGGCGATGGAAAGCACCTGGACCAGACCTTCGCGCTGCCGGTCTTCCGGAATGAGCGCAAGGCCGCGGCGGATGCGCCGCGTAGTGTCGCGGGCACGAACCTGCTTGCCGTCGATGAAGATCTTGCCGGTCGAGTGTGTGTGACGGCCGATCACGCATTCGAAGAATTCGCTGCGCCCGGCACCCATCAGGCCGTAGATGCCGAGGATTTCGCCCGCCCTGACCGACAGGGAGACATCGTTGACCGAAAGCCCACCCGTCGGCCGCGGCAGGCTGATGTTTTCGGCGCGAAAGACCTCGGCTCCGACGGCGTGGTCCACGGACTTTGCAAAATCCTTGGCATCCGAGCCGATCATGGAACGCACGATCCAGCGCGTGTCGATATCGCGGACCATCGCTTCGCCGGTGACCTGGCCGTCACGCAGCACCGTGATGTAGTCGCCGATCCGCATCAACTCCTCGAGCCGGTGCGAGATATAGACGATCGCCACACCCTGGGCCTTCAGTTCCGCGATCACCTTGAACAGGATCTCGACTTCGGCCGCCGAAAGCGCCGACGTCGGCTCGTCCATTATCAGGATACGGGCATTCAACGACATCGCCTTGGCGATTTCGACGAGCTGCTGCTGGCCGATCGGCAAATCCTCGACCATCGCATCCGCCTCGATCCCGGCATCCAGACGCTTCAAAAATGCATTGGCCTTTTGCACCTGCGCCTTGTGATCGATGCCGAGGATGCCACGGGTGATCTCACGCGTGGTGAAGATATTCTCGGCGACAGACATGTTGGCGAAGAGATTGAGTTCCTGGAAGATCATGCCGATGCCATTCGCCTGCGCGTGCGCCGGGCTGTCGAAGGATACGGGCTTGCCATCGAGGATGATGCGGCCGAGCGTCGGACGCTCGACACCGGCGATGATCTTCATCAACGTCGACTTGCCCGCACCGTTTTCGCCGACGAGGACGTTCACTGCACCGCGGCGCAGCTCGAGATTGGCGCGCTTGACGGCGACGATGCCAGAATAGACCTTCGACACGTCGTCGAGGCGCAGGATGATGTCGTCCTTTTCTGCCTCTCCTGTGGTCATGGGCCGACCTTCAGTTCCGAAGGTGTTATGAGCGGCAGCTCGCCGCTCTTCGGCAGCGGAAACGCGCCGATCGCGGTCACCGTCTTGCCGGCGAGGCCTTCGCGCGGGATGGCTGACAGAAAGGCCGTATCGGCCTTCTCGTTGAAGGCTTTGCCGAACTGCGCCCACTCGATCTGGTTCTTGAATTCGTTGAAATTGACGAACTCCAGCGTGTCGCGCAGCGCCGTGCCGCGCAGCGCTGGCCCGATTTGCACCTTGGCGTCGGCCTTGCCGTCGCCATCTGCGTCGACATCGAGTGTTGCCGCGCGCGAGGCCGTATCGGCCGCGACAACCTTGCCGGTGATCTTCACCGCATAGGTCCATGGCGAGCTGCTCTGCTTGCGGGGATTGCCGTATTTCTCGCCGGCGGCGTCGGGGCTGGAGGTGGCCAGTTGCATGACGTCCTTGAGGTCGCCGGCGCGCTTTTCGAAATAGGGCACTGCCTCGGACTGCCAGATCGCCTCGACCTTTGCATTCGGATCGAAGGCGGTCTTGGCCGCTGCCGCAGCCTTTTCCTCAGCCGTCGGCGTCTTGATGATCTTGCAACCGGGCAAGGCGGCCGCCACGACGGCAGCGAGCAGGGCGCCCTTCATTCTCAACATGCTTTAAACCTCGACGTCTTGCAAAATGCATTGCGGAGGGCGCAGCGCTGCGCCCTCCGCAATTCGCGGCTGATCAGTTCGTCAGGGCGAAGGTTTCGAGCTTGCCGGCATTGTCGGCGTTGATGAGAACGCAATCCATCAACTGCTTCTCTTCCTTTGGCGTCGTCTTGTTCTTTATGTATGCATCTGCCTGTTCCACCGCCAGCTGAGCCTGCGCATAGGCGGGCTGCAGGACCGTTGCCTTGATGCCGCCCGACTTGATGGAGTCGCGCACGTCGTTGGAACCGTCGAAGCCGACGACGATCACGTCCTTGCGGCCGGCCGCCTGCAGCGCGGCGATGGCGCCCATGGCCATGGTGTCATTGCCTGAAATGACGCCCTTGATGTCGGGATTTGCCTGGAGGATGGTTTCCATCTTTGAATAGGCTTCCGTCTGGCTCCAGTTGGCCGACTGCTTGGCGACGGACTTCAGGTCCGGATAGTCGTCGATGACGTCGTGATAGCCTTGCGAGCGGATGCCGGCATTGGTGTCGGACTCCTTGCCCACCAGCTCGACGTAATTGCCTTTCTCGCCCATCAGCTTGACGAATTCCTGCGCCCCGAGCTGGGCGCCCTGATAGTTGTTCGAGACGATCTGGGCGACGGCAACGCCGGTCGCGTTGATTTCGCGGTCGATCAGGAAGGAGGGGATGCCTGCATCCTTCGCCTTCTTGACGGCTGCGACGGAGGCGTCGGCTCCGGCATTGTCGAGGATGATCGCCTTGGCGCCGCGGCCGATCGCCGTGTCGATCATTTCGGACTGCTTGTTGGCGTCGTCGTCATGCGTCATGAGCAGCGTCTCGTAGCCGAGCTCCTTCGCCTTGGCTTCGGCGCCGACGGCTTCGGCCTTGAAGAAGGGATTGTCATGCGCCGGCGTGATGATGGCGATGAGATCGGCCGAAAAGGCCGGAAGAGCCGTTCCAAGCGCCAGTGCGCCGGCAAAAGCTGCAAGTGTCAGTCTGCGCGTCAGTTTCATATTTTCCTCCCTGTTGTGAATGAAGCCCCTTCTCCCTGGGGCGGTTGAGGGGAGGGCTTGCCTCCCCAAGCCGGTTCACGTGATGCGCCGGATGCTTTCGGCGATCTCCTGTGGTTCGAATACCTTTTTCCAGTCGTCGCGCATCAGCGCCGGGATGCCGAACTCGATCGCCTTGTTGCAGGCATCCGAGAACACGCCGTCGACTTCCTTGAAGATGACCGCGCCGAGCACGTTCATATGGCCGAGCAGGAAGTCGCGGGCGGCCTGTTCCGGCACGCCGCGTGCCACGCATTCGTCCATGGCCTGCCGCATGACGACGAGCAGCGATGCGCAGACGGTTTCCGACAAGCCCGGTTCGAGCATGGCAAGCTGATCGACCGTGACTCGGTGCGAGCGCATGACCGGGGCCCAGATCAGCTTGGCGATTTCCTCGCCGAGCGCGTAGGCGCTTTCCGGACCCTGCATCAGCGCCGAGACGATATGCTGCTTGGCGAAGAGGCCGCCGAAGTGGTCCTTCTTCGCCTGCATGTCCGTCTCGTCATTGAAGATCGGCGGATGGCAGGGATGGGTGACGAAATAGGTAAGATCGTCGCGCTTCGGCAGGTGGCCGGCAAAGGGAGCCGCAGCGTCCAGCGCGATCACCATGGTACCTGAAGTGAGCTTGTCGACGATGCCTGCCGCGACTTTGCCGATTGCCGTGTCCGGCACGGCAAGGATCACCACCTCAGCGCCGTCGAGCCCGACATCGACGGGCACGCAATCGACACCGAGATCGTTCTTCAAACGGGTCTTGCCTGCGTCGCTCACCTCGATATGGCGGACCTCGAAACGCGAGCCTTTGAGATTTTTGGCAAGCCGGTATCCCATTTTCCCGCCTGCGCCGAAGAGGGCAATCTTAGTCATGTTTTCCTCACCTTTTCCGTTCTCAATAGGATCACATACTGGTATGATGAGTCAATCACCATATCACTACTAATGTGCTAGGATCCACGTTTTTTGCGTGAAGCCGGTCGATCGCGCGTTTGATCGATGAAACCTCGGGAAACCATCAGTGCTTCCTTCCGTCGCGGATCTGGACGAAATACTCGTCCGTCCCGACCTGGCCGCCTTTAAGCGCGATCTGCAGGCCGTTGGTCGGCTGATGGTCGCCATGCGCAAGGCAAAGCGGAGAACCCGGCGTCTGGGGCAGCGGAAGAAGCGTCGTCAGGGCGTCGATCTTCAACTGCCTGAGGGCGTGACTGGACGTGTCGCCGCCGGCGACGACCGCACGTGAAAGTCCTTCGCTCTCGATCAGGCGGCGCAAGATCGTGCCGAGCGCGCTGCCGAGCCGATGACGCGCGCCCGGAACCCTGTCGATGTCGGCGCCGCGGTCTGCGCACGGGCCAAGCGCGGTATAAAGGATGACGCTCTTGCCTTGCCGGAGCATCTGGATGCCGGCCTCGACCGCTGCATCCACCGCGCCTTCGCCATGCTCCGAGACCAGTGCAAGCGGATCGAGCGCGATACTCTCGAAGCCGTTGTCGACAGCCGTCCGGATCTGGCGCTCGGTCGTTGGCGATACGCTGCCCGAGACGACGGCGAGGCGATCAACCGGGCCGATATCGGGAAACTCGGCGCCGCTGTTGCCGATGAAGCCGCTCCGCCGCCACGCGCTGAGCAGGGCATATTCGACCCCCGAGGAGCCGGCGACAAAGCTTCCCGAACGGCCGGTGGCACGAAGCAACTGTCGACCCGCGGCCTCCTGCGTCGCCTCGGAGTCGACATCGATGAGCAGGATCCCTTCTGAAGCCGACGCCAGTTCGTCGATCCGCGCATCGGCGTCCGGCGCGGTGATGGCGACGAGATCGGCGAGCAGGACGGGAAGGCGGGTCTGCTTCGACAGGTGCACCGCAAGGTCCGCCTCGTCCATCGGGGTCACCGGATGGCGGCTCATGACGGGATGGCGGTCGATGCGAAAGATCCGGCCCTGGTAAGCTGCAAAGAGATTGCCGAATGCCGTGTAGCGCTTCAGTTGCGGCGCGCCGACGATGACCGGCACCACGGATTGCCCGAATACCGATCGGCCGATTTCGATCGCCTTGCCGATATTGCCGATTTCGGGGCTGGAATCGAAGGTCGAGCAGACCTTGTAGTGGCAGATGTCAGCGCCGAGCGAATTCAGCCACTCGAAAGCGCGCGCAAGGTGCTCTTGCATCCATGCGGGGGTCTCGCTTCGGCTTGTCCCGGCAACGCCGATTGCGCGGCAATCCCTGAAGCGCGCAAGCAGTTCCGGCGTGGGAATGTCGAGGAAGAGCACGGTCGACACGCCGTTCGATGCCAATGCCTCCATGACATCGGTGGAGCCGGTAAAGTCATCCCCGTAATAACTGACGAGAGGTCCATCCATCGCGGTCATGCGCCCTTGCCGTCGCTGAATTTGGCAATCGAAGCGGCGAGCTCCGGATGATCTTTCGCGTAGGTCTCCAACGGGATGTCCGCGACCGCGGCCTGCCAAGCCTGCTGCACGGCCCGAACGCCGGCCGCCGGGCCGCCGGGGTGGCTGACGATGCCGCCGCCGCAGAGATAGAGAAGATCAACTGTCCGGCCGGTCCGCTTGTAGGTCTCAGGCGCTTGTCCTCCCCACTGACCCGAGCCGGCAACCGGAAGCGGGCAATCGGAGGCATTAAACAGCGGCGTGCTGACGGCCTTGAAGGACGAGACGAAACTGTCGTCCGGTTCCCAATATTTGACGCTGATACCGTTGATCTGAAACTGGTCGACCCCGAGCAGCCGCCAGAATTGCTGATAGACCTTGAAGTCCATGCCGGCGCCCGGGTCGCGCGTCAGCACGTCCCAACCGTTTCGATGCGCGTGCAGCACCAGATTGGAGCGCTTGCGCAGAAAGCTCATGCCGCCGAAGCCGATCGAGTTGATGTTGACGACGGCGCAGTTGCCGGCGGCCTTGGCGACGATGTCGTGGTTGCGCATCATCTCGTCGGGGTCGGCATGCGAGATGCCGAAGGCATACATGACCTTCTTGCCGGTCTTCTGCTCGTGATCGAGAATGCGCGGCATGATCGCCGCAACGCGGTCCTTGAGCGGGGAATAGGCCGGGCTCATCAGTTTTTCGTCATCCTTGATGAAGTCTACGCCGGATGAGATCAGCTCGCCGACGAGTTCCGCCGTTTCGTGCGGTCTGAGACCAAGCGCCGGCTTGACGATCGTTCCGATGATGGGCCGGCCTTCGACGCCGGTGAGGCGGCGGCTTCCGGGGATGCCGAACTGCGGTCCCGGATGCGCGCTTTTGAAGGCGTCGGGGAGCTTCATATCGACGATGCGGATGCCGGTCATGCCCTTGATGGAGTAGACGCCGCCGATTGCAATGGTCATCAATGCCGCAAGGTCTGTCCCGATCGCGTCCAGCGGAAAGGCGATGTCGACATCGGCGCGATGAAGCGGCGTGCCGGGGCCGACCTCGGGCCAAGTCGGATGACTGGCGCCTTCGAGCGGACGGATCGCGAGCACACGGGCGGCGACACGCGATTTCAGCTCTTCGGTCTCGCCGGGGACGGGAACGAAGGTGCCGGTCGACTGGTCGCTCGCGATCTTTTCCGCCATCGCCTCGACGCTGCCGGGCGTTTCGATACGGTAGGTCAGGGTAATTATCATGAAACGGACGGTTGCTCCTCTCGCCACGCAGATTACCATGGCGTCAACTTGTGATCTGGTATAATGAGTATTCCAACTCATGAAAAGTAGAATCTTCGGATCCGCAAATTTTCGCCGACAGCTTTGTTCTCGACCCGGAAACTGTTAGGAGGAAACATTTGAGCCAGCGAGATATGATGACCCAGCCCCTCGAACAAATCGTCCGCCGGAAACTCTCTGACGAAGTGTTTGATCGACTTGAGCGAATGATTACCTCGGGCGAGCTCCAGCCCGGCGACGAAATGCCTTCCGAGCGGGTGCTGATGGAACGCTTCGGCGTCGGCCGGCCGGCGATCAGGGAGGCCATGCAATCCCTCGCCAACAAAGGTCTGGTCAGCATTTCACATGGCGAGCGGGCCAAGGTTCTCCGGCTGACGGCAAAATCGATATTCCGCCAGGTCGATCTCACCGCCAAGATCATGCTGTCGCAATCGTCGGACTCGCTGGAATATTTGAAGAGCGCGCGCATCTTCTTCGAGCGGGGCATGGCGCGCGAGGCCGCGCAGCGGTCCTCGGCAAGCGATATCGCCGACCTCAGGAACATCATCGAACGCCAGCGAATGTCACTTGGCCGGGCCGAAGAGTTCATCGACGCCGACATGGAGTTTCACACCCGCATCGCGCAGATATCAGGCAACCCGATCTACATTGCCGTCAGCGAAGCAATGCTTGCCTGGCTGAAGGAATATCATACCGAGATGCTGATCTGGACCGGCAAGGAAAAATTCACGCTCGCCGAACACGACGAGATCGTCGACCGCCTTGAAGCAAACGATGTGGATGGCTCGGAAACGGCGCTGCTCAAGCATCTTGAGCGGTCGCGGGCGCTTTACGCGAAATAATCGCCGATTACCTTGTGAGCAATGGGTGCTCATCCTCCTGCTTAAAAGACCTCGATTGTTGACCGCGTCGCGGCTGTCGGACGCGGCAGTGCATTTATCGGCCGCAGCGGAACAATGATCAAAGAACGAGGTTGTGAATGGGTCAAGCACGCAAAGATCCCCAAGGAGGACATCACAATGCGCATGAAACTTGTAGCAGCTTCCCTCTTCGCTATCGGGATGGCCACATCCGCTTTCGCCCAGTCCAACCCAGCGCCGGCCGGCGCAACGATCGACAAGAATCAAGCCGATCAGGGTGGCGGCGCCACTAGCGACACGAAGACTAAAAAGCCGATGGCAACGGATTCCACCACGACGAATTCCACGACCAGCGGCACGATGAAGATGGATAAGACCAAGTGCCCCAATCCGGTCAATAACTCTGCCAATCTTCAGACACAGGGCGGTACGAGCAACGCCACCCCGATGGATGAAGCCTGCGCGGCTCACAACAATTGATCGGCTTCCTCACGAAAATTCCCATCGTGACCTGACCCCCGAAAGTTGGACATCCGACCTCGGGGGTTTTGCGTGGCCGAACTTCAGCAAAGCACGTCCGTCGGGCAGGACCGCTGCCGGCACGACGGCTTCAGGCCGCTAGCCCTCTTTTCTCGATGGCATGATTCACCAACGCGAAACGTGCCGGATCGGATGAAAGCGACGTGTTTGTCCGATATCGTATGCATTTGGACTTGAAAAACTCCAGCGATGCCGTCCATGCAAGGCCCAACACCGGTTATTAAAAATGCGCCGCCAGACCCCCCAATTCATCCGGCGCCGGCCAAAAGGGGGCGAGAGGACAACTATTGGTGCCGTTGAGTGGCGAACTGGTCCTTTTCTAAGGAGCAGACCAAAGTCATCGTTTCAGGAACTTCGACGCCTGCCGTCTGGGAAGGCACCGAACTGGCGACGATCGAGGACGCAAGGCAACAAGCCGTGCAAGATGCGAGAGCGCTGATGAGCCAGCAGTGCTTGCGGGAAAAGACATGTCGGCGAGAAAGATACACATCGGTGACGAACAGGGAACCGTTTTTCTGACTATGCTTTTCGTCAGAGACGATCAGAAGCTCCGACTAAGACATCCTGTTCTAAATTGATGTCGTCCGAAAACCGCCCACACTTTTCGGCTTCATGCTCTAGCGGAACGCCGGATCGGCAGTCCGATCAAGCGCTCGTATTCCCGTTCCGGAATGCCGTAGCTTCCGGCGGCGATCTCCTCCAGCCTTTCTCGGTCGAGAACCTTGACGTTGGCGCGGGTCGACCTAATGGCTCTCATTCCTTCGATGACATGCAGTTCGTTCGTCACGCCCGAGCGTCGTACGCCGAGCATCAGCGCCAGAAATTCATGCGTGAGCGGCAGGTCGTTGCCATTCAGCCGATCGTGACACATCAACAGCCAGCGGGCGAGCCGCTCATGCATGTTGTAGCGCCCGTTGGCGAGAGCCGACTGAGCCAGTTGTATATCACAGCAATGCATATATTGGAGGAACAGATCGTTGACGGCAGGAAACGCTGCGAGCACCCGCCCGAAGGTCTCGACGGAGACCAGCAGGCCGGATCCCGCGACCTGCATGAAGGTCCGATTGGGTGTCGTATTCGTCTTCAGAACAACATGCAGTCCTGCCATGCCCTCAAATCCGATATGTCCGACCTCGACGGCTTCGTCTTCGGCGTTCGTCGCCACCATCGATGCCAGACCACTTTCGACGAAACAGACATGTTCGTTCGGCTGGTCTGACTCGACCAGCACATGTCTCAACGGCAGCTCGACGGCTTGGGCATCGGCGGCCAGCAGGTCAAAGGCCTCCGCAGGCAAAGCCTTCAACAGCAAGTTATGAACAATACGCTGATCCTGTGCGGGCATGACCCCTCTCCAGCGGGAGGGAGCCCGCGCTCATACCGGCAGCTATGAGATCGCGGTAATGACCAGCTTATGCGTCAAAACAGCAGCCATATCCATATTTGGAAGGCGCTTTGTGCGGTTTTGACAAAACTTGCGGGCTGCCCGGGAAATCTGTCAGGGATTCCGGGGCAGACGGATCAGAAAACTCGCGCCGGGCCGCCGATTCTCGATGTGAAGCTCGGCCCTCAACTGCTGCACCAGAACGCGCACGACCTTCATGCCCAAGCTCTTGCCGTCATTTTTAGAGACGGAAAATCCGTCCGGGAAACCTTTTCCATCATCGGCGATTTCAAGGCGGATTTCGTCGGCGGTGGCGCGCGCACTGACGGTGACAGTGCCTGAAATATCGGAATAAGCGTGCTTGAAGGCGTTCGTCACCAGTTCGTTGACGAGAAGGGCAAGCTGGATTGCCCGGTCTGCATCGATAACGCACGCATCCGCGTCGACCGAAACCGTGTGCTTTGATGCCGCCTGCTGCAGGCGCAGACACAGGCTTGACAGAAAATCCGCCAGTTCCACCGTTTCGATGTTCGGTTGGCGCCACAATTGATCGTGTACCTCGGCAATGGTGCCGACGCGCGCTTCGGCATCGCGCAAAGCCTCTCCCACCTCCTGCTGTTCAGCCGAGCGGGCCTGCATCGAAAGCATGGCGGTGACCAGTGTCAGGCTGTTTTTGACACGATGGCTCATCTCGCGCAGCATGATTTGCTGGTGCTCATCTGCAAAATGACGCTCGGTGTCATCCCGAAGTACCTTGAGATAGCCGGCTCTTTGATGATGGGCGCGCAGCGGCATGGTCAATCCGCTGCCCCAGAACGTGGATCCATCCTTACGCAAATGAAATCGTTCGTTTTCAGCCCGGCCGCGCTCAAGCGCCGTCTCCATCTCGCGGTCAAGCGCCACATGGCCCTCGGTGCGGTCTTCCGGTACGAAGAGAATGCGTGCGTCTTGACCGAGAATCTCATCTTCCAGATATCCAAAGATGCGGCAAGCCCCGGTGTTCCAACTGATGATCCGCCCATCTTGATCAAAGGAAAAGATCGCGTAATCGATCGCGCTTTTAAGAATAAGCTGGAGGCGTTCCTCGCTGGCGCGCAACGCTTCGTCCTGCTGAAGCGTCAGGGTCCGGTCCCGGACGATTTTCGCCAGGCCGTAGATCCCACCCACGTCGTTGCGAAGCGGCATCATCAGCCCTGACGCCCAGAACATGCTGCCGTCTTTTCTGACGTGCCACCGATTGTCGTCGGCGCGGCCGGTGGTCAGCGCAAGCCGCTTCTCTTTGAGCGGCGCTCCGGCGAGTTGATCCTCGAATGAAAAGATGATGACCCCATTCTGTCCGATCATCTCGGATGCCGAATAGCCGAAGAGGTTTTCCGCACCGGCACTCCACGTCGCCACAGTGCCATCGAGATCCATGGCAAAGATCGCATAGTCGAGCGCGCTCTCGACGATGTGGCGATGGATTTCATCCTCGTCGCTCGGGAAGGAATATTGATCCATACCAGTGACCCCCAGCTGGATTACCGTAGGTGAGACTTTAGCATCTGCTAAAGGAATTTCTCGACGCGTGCGATTGCGTACAAAACCCGGTCGGCGAACCGCGTGCAAAAGAGGCACGGTGGGTCAAATGCCTTGCAATCGGCCACCCCGGGTTCAAAATTTCGGCATCGCCGAGCAGACTTCATGGCGCTCGCGGCTGGGAGACGGCGTGCTCTCGCCAAACGACGCGAGCAGTGCGATACGACCGTTCAAAAGCGAAAAATCTATCGCAGCTGGCGGATCCGGAGCTTTCTTTTTCTGGACAGCATTCTCGAGCCACACTCGGCGGCCACCGACGTCGTATGGAGGCTGGCGCCCTTGGATTTCTAGTTAACCGACCTGTCGTTCGTCGATTGGTCGTATATTTGCCGCCGTCCTCAGGCTTTGCACCAGTAGCGATCGGGGCTTGCCCCTCGTCGGCGAGAACAAGGTGCTCTGCCTTTGGATAAACAATCTTTTTCCAGTTATGCGGCGGATTGACGCACAACCCAAGGGATGCTACCTATAACTTAATTGGTCAGGCCAATTGACCAGCTGCGCGCTTGAGGAGAAGCCGCCTAGGGAGGCCACGATGTTTTCGCCTGTTGAATCACGGCGCCTGTATCGGCAGGTCGCGGATCAGATTCGTATGATGATCGCCAGCGGTGAGCTTGCCGTCGGCCAGCGGCTGCCGGCCGAGCGCGATCTGGCGGAGCAACTGTCGGTTTCGCGCCCGACCGTCCGCGAGGCGCTGATCGTCCTGGAGGTCGAAGGCCTCGTCAATATCCGCATGGGATCCGGCATTTATGTGGTGCGCCAGCATGCTGCGACCGTCGCTGGGGCCGAGCGCGAGCCAGTGGAGGGGCCTTTCGAACTGCTCCAGGCGCGGGCCCTCATCGAATGCGCCATCGCCGAAGAAGCGGCCGGTCGCGCCAAGCCGGACGATATCGCTCTGCTCGATGAAGCTCTGACGCGCATGGGTGGTGTGGTTAACGATGCAATCGCAGTGCTCGATGCCGATCGCGCCTTCCACACCGGCATTGCCGCCATCATTGGGAATGCGACATTGATCCGCGTGACGGGCGAGATGTTCGACATGCGCATGACGCCTTATTTCGCAAGGCTCGCTAGCCACTTCGAGGGGCCGACGACATGGCGCAGCGCTCTGGATGAGCACCGGGCCATTCGCGACGCGATCGCCGCCGGCGATGCCGCCGGCGCCAAGGCTGCCATGCGCGCCCATCTGACCATGTCACAGAAGAGGTTTTCCGAAAGCTTCGGGGAGGAGTTCTCGGGGGAAGAGGAGCGCGGACGCAACAAGCGGCCGCCGAAAGGAACTGCCAAGACTTAACCCAAGCTCGGGAGGAGAGAGCAATGAAAAGCAGACTGGCAACGATACTTTGCACTGCAGCCGTAATCATGGCGAGCAGCGCGATCGCACAGGCCCAGACAGTGCTGAAATGGGCTCATGTCTATGAAACGTCAGAGCCCTTCCACACGGATTCCGTATGGGCCGCAGAAGAGATCAACAAGCGCACAGACGGGCGCTATAAGATCGAGGTCTATCCGGCGTCGCAGCTGGGCAAGGAAGCCGACATCAACCAGGGCCTCAAGCTAGGGACCGTCGACATCATCATCTCGGGATCGAGCTTCGCGGCGCGAGACTACAAGCCGATCGGCGTGACTTACTTCCCCTACATTTTCCGCGGTCCCGATCACCTGATCGCCTATACCAAGAGCGATGTCTTCAAGCGTCTTGCCAAAGGCTATGAAGACAAGACCGGCAACCACATCGCGGCCGTCAGCTATTACGGCACGCGCCATACGACATCAAACAAGCCGATCACCAAATGCGCCGATATGCAGGGCTTGAAAATCCGCGTGCCTGACGTTCCGGCCTATCTCGCCATGCCGCGCGCCTGTGGCGCCAACACCACGCCGATCGCCTTTGCCGAGGTCTATCTCGCTTTGCAGAACGGTACGGTCGAGGCGCAGGAAAATCCGCTGACGACGATCGAGGCGAAGAAGTTCTACGAAGTCCAGAAGAACATCATCCTCACCGGCCACATCGTCGATCACCTCAACACCGTAGTCTCGAAGACGCGGTGGGCGAGCCTTTCCGACGAGGACAAGAAGATCTTCGGCGAGGTCATGCAGGAGGCCGCCGAGCGTACGAGCAAGACAATCGCCGGCAAGGAAAACAGCCTCATCGCGACCTTCAAGGAAAAAGGGTTGAATGTCGCCGAGGTCGACAAGGCCGATTTCGAAAAGACCGTGATGGAAAAGGTCAAGTTCGAGGATTTCGGCTACGAGAAGGCCGATTGGGAAGCAATCCGCGCGATCCAGTAAACCCACGCGGCGCGGCGCCTTACAGCGCCGCGCGTCTTTCAGACGCGCAAGGATGCAGTAACACGTTGGTTGCTGCAGGCGCCGCGCTCCTTCATTCCGAACTGGAACAGGGCCGATCATGTCGCAAGAAATTCATACGCAAATCACGGCCGAAGAAATCGGTCACGAGTTCGAAGGGCACGCGCCGACCGCAAACGTCTCGGACTACGCCATTGAAGACTGGATCACGCTGAGCGTCTTCTGGCTGATGGCCGGCTGCGTCTTCCTGCAGTTCTTCACGCGCTATGTGCTGAACGACAGCTACGCCTGGACCGAGGAGATTGCGATCAACTGCCTGATCGGCGTCGTCTTTCTCGGTTCCGTCATGTGCGTGCGCACCTCGCGGCATATCCAGGTGGATGTGTTCTATCACTATATGCCGGCAGGTCTGGCACGCGTGCTCGCCACTTTCGTCGATATCGTTCGCATCGGCTTCTTCGCCTATGGCTGCCACCTGATGTGGCGTTACGTCGATATCGTCGCGGACGAGCAGATGGTCACCGTCGACCTGCCGCGCAACGTCGTTTTCTACAGCGTTCTCATCGCCTTCGTGCTGATGCTGATCCGCGCGATCGTCGTCTTCATCGCCAATATGCGCCGCGGCTACTCCGTTTTGGAGCGCCCCGAAGAATTCCAGACCGTCGAGGATTGATCTGATGCTACTGCTTCTTGGCTCGTTTCTGGTGCTGATGCTGGTCGGGGTGCCCGTTGCCATCTCGATGGCCGTCGCATCCGTGCTCTACATCGTCCTTTACGACGTGGCGCCCGATATCATCGTCGCCCAGCGCATGATCGCCGGCGTCGAAAGCTTCCCGCTGCTCGCCGTGCCCTTCTTCATCCTGGCGGGCAATCTGATGAACTCGGCCGGCGTCACCGGCCGCATCTATTCCTTTGCCGTCGCTCTCGTCGGCTGGATGAAGGGCGGTCTGGCGCAGGTTAACATCATCGGTTCCGTGATCTTCTCGGGCATGTCTGGCACGGCGCTTGCCGATGCGGCCGGTATCGGCACGATCGAGATCAAGGCAATGAAGGATCATGGCTATCCGGTCGAGGCCGCGGTCGGCGTGACGGCGGCTTCGGCAACGCTTGGCCCGATCTTCCCGCCGTCGCTGCCTTTCGTGATTTACGGCATGATGGCGAACGTCTCGATCGGCGCTCTTTTCATGGCGGGCATCCTGCCCGGCATTGTCATGACGCTCCTGATGATGATCACCGTCGCCGCCTTTGCCTATTGGAAGCGCTGGGGCTCCGACGCGCCATTTGATGTCAGACAGCTGCTGTCGGCGGGGATGGAAATCGTCGTCGTCCTGGCGGTGCCGCTGGCCATCTATCTGCTGATGCAGGCGGGCGTATCGATGAATGTTGCGGCGGGCATTGCCCTTGCCCTGCTTCTTGCCCTCGACTGGTATTTCCGCTTTTCCGCCGTCATGGCGCTGATGACGCCCGTCATCCTGATCGGCGGCATGACGATGGGCTGGTTCACGCCGACGGAGGCAGCGGTTGCGGCTGTCCTCTGGTCTCTGTTTCTCGGTCTGGTGCGTTACCGCACGATGACGCCCTCGACGCTTGCCAAGGCGAGCTTCGATACGATCGAGACGACGGCATCCGTTCTCTTCATCGTCACTGCGGCATCGGTCTTCGCATGGTTGCTGACGGTGAGCCAGGCGGCCCAGTTGCTCTCCGATGCGATCCTGTCGATCACCGACAATAAATGGGTTTTCCTGATCCTCGTGAACCTGCTGATGCTCTTCGTCGGCTGCTTCCTGGATACGATCGCGGCCATTACCATCCTGGTGCCGATCCTTCTGCCGATCGTCCTGAAATTCGGGATCGATCCGGTCCAGTTCGGTCTCATCATGACGCTGAACCTGATGATCGGCCTGTTACACCCGCCGCTCGGCATGGTGCTTTTCGTACTGTCGAGGGTTGCGAAACTCTCCGTCGAACGTACGACCATGGCGATCCTGCCCTGGCTGGTGCCGCTCTTCCTGGCGCTGATCCTGATCACCTTCGTGCCCGCCATATCGCTCTGGCTGCCGCAGCAGCTTGGACTGTTGAGATAGGATGGACACGATGCACACACGTGTGGCACGGCTTTACCAAAAGGGCGATCTGAGGATCGAGACCGATACGCTTGCGGCCCCTGGTCCCGGCGAGGTGCTTCTCAAAATGGCGGCCGCAGGGATTTGCGGCTCCGACCTGCATTATTATCAGGACGGCGGTTTCGGCCCAGTCCGGGTTCGCGAGCCGATCATACCCGGCCACGAGGCCTCGGGGATTGTGAGCCAAGCGGGCGAAGGGGTCGACCTGAAGGCCGGGACGCTGGTGGCGGTCAATCCCAGCCAGCCCTGCGGGCATTGCGAATATTGTGAGAACAATATGCCGATCCACTGCCTGGAAATGCGCTTCATGGGCAGTGCGATGCGCCTTCCGCATGAGCAGGGCATGTTCCGGGAATGGCTGGTGGTGCCGGCCAAGCAATGCTTTGCGGTCGGAGTTGCGACAACTGCGGCGGAAGCGGCCTGCAGCGAGCCGCTCTCCGTCTGCCTGCACGCGGCATCACGCGCAGGGGACATTGCCGGCAAACGCGTCCTCATTACCGGAGCCGGCCCGATCGGCGCCCTGATGGTTGCTGTCGCCAGTTATTTCGGCGCAGATGAGATCGTAGTGACCGATCTCGCGGATGCGGCGCTGGACCGGGCCAAAGCGATGGGCGCCAGCCGCACGATCAATGTTTCCAAGAATGCCCAGGCGCTTGCAGAATATGAGGCGGGAAAGGGCCATTTCGATCTCGTCTTCGAATGCTCGGCCGCCGCCCCGGCCATCCGCGGCGCGATTGCCGTCATCAGGCCGCGCGGAACGATCGTGCAGGTCGGCGTCACGGGAGACGTCCGGATCCCTCTCAACGCCATCGTCGGCAAGGAGCTTCAACTCCACGGAACGCAGCGCTTCCACGAGGAGTTCGGTACTGCCGTCGAGCTGATTTCCAGCCGCAAGATCGATGTGCGGCCGATCATCAGCCACAGCCTGTCGCTCGAACAAGCCACCGCAGCCTTCACGCTCGCCGGCGATCGCGCAGCCGCCTGCAAGGTGCAACTCACCTTTTAGAGCGCGTTGCGGAAGTGACACCTGCGCGGCGGGGCGATGAACAATCGAATCCGCCCGGCCGACGCAGCATTCGCTTCAACGTGAAGCAGTAACCTCACTCCCCT
Source organism: Rhizobium sp. CB2179 (assembly GCF_057653455.1). NCBI lineage: Bacteria > Pseudomonadati > Pseudomonadota > Alphaproteobacteria > Hyphomicrobiales > Rhizobiaceae > Rhizobium > Rhizobium sp. CB2179. The sequence continues at coordinate 356,275 of NZ_JBYGKR010000002.1, forward strand.
GAAACTGCTCTATCGCTCAGTCGGCGAGAGGAACCGATTTCGAAGTCTCAAGAAATTCTTGACGTCTATCTTATGTCTACATAATGTCTTCCAAAAGGATTATGAGATGGACCATGAAATTATCTCCGAGGTCGGCAACCCCGACCGTAAAACGAATCTAAGCCTGACGCTTCGCAGACGCATCCTGACGATGGAACTGCCGCCGGGTGCGGTGTTGGACGAAGTGGCGCTGAGCGAGGAGTTTGGGTTGTCCCGACCGCCGGTTCGCGAGCTGATGCGACAGATGGCTGGCGAAGGCTATATCGAGCTGGAAGCCAACCGTGCTGCGCGCGTCAGTTCGATGAGCTACCAGTCGCTGCATGACTTCTTCCTTCTTGCGCCGATGATCTACATCACCGCCAGCAAGCTGGCGGCCGAGAACGGAACTCGCGGGCAGCTCGACGTGCTGAAGCAGGTTCAGCAATCATTTCGAAAGGCCGTCGACAATTGCGACGTCGAAGGGCGCGTCTTCTACAACGACCAGTTCCACCGCCAGATCGGTGAGATGGCGCACAACGTCTATCTGGTTCCGAGCCTGCGGCGACTGCAGATCGACCATGCGCGCATCGGCAAGGTTTTCTACAAGCACCCGAACACGCCTCGCATGCAGGAAGAACTCGAGCTCGCCACGCAACAACATGATGAGATGATCGAAGCCATCGGGAATCGCAATCCCGACGCAGCCGGAGAACTGGCGCGGCTTCACCTCGAGCTTTCACGACGAAACATGGCCATGTACGCGGCCCCGGAGGGTCTGGAGACGCCGACCCTCTAGGACCTTTGGCTCGACCCTTCGGCAGCCTAACGCAGGACACCAAACGAATGTCTGACTTCCAGTTTCCAGGCCTGAATCTTGCCATTACCACGCCGTTCGACGATGCCGGACGCATCGACTACGGCAGGCTCGAATACAATGTCGAGCGCTATCTCTCAGCAGGCGTCAGGTGCTTCCTGTTCAGCTCCGGCACCGGCATGCACGTCTATCTTTCCAAGGAGGAATCCGAGGAGCTGATCCGGCGCGGAGCGCAGATCGTCAATGGCCGGGCGAAGGTGATTGCGCAGACCTCCGCGCTTCTGGTGGAAGACGTCGTCGAACGCACGATCCGCGCGCGCGACGCCGGCGCCGAAGGCGTGATGGTTCTACCGCCCTTCTTCGAAGGGCCGACCGACGACCTAGGCATCGTCGATTTCTACAGCGAGGTTGCAAAGGCCGGTCTTCCGGTGATTGGCTACAACGTTCCCCAGGCGGTCGGCGTCGCCGTCACGCCCGAACTTCTCGACAAGCTGAGCGAAATCCCCGGCTTTTGTGCCGTCAAGGACAGCAGCGGCGATCTTGGAAAGCAGGCAGCACTTATCCGCACCGGCCGTTTCGTCATGAACGGCGCTGACCCTCTCGTTCCCTATGCGCTCTATGCCGGATGCGACGGCCTGATCTGGGGTGGGGCGAACTTCGCTCCGAAAACCTGCGTCGCCCTCGTCGAGGCCGCCGCCGAGCACAAGTGGGACGAGGTTCGCGCGCTCTGGAAAATCTTGGAGCCGTCTATGGGGCTGATCTGGGAAGGCGATTACGTGCAGTCCGTCTATGCGGCGGCAGATCTGATGGGCTACGGGGCCGGCGTTCCGCGAAAACCGCTGCGCGGGCTTGCCCCAGAAAAGCTTCCGGCCATTCGCCGCTCCCTCGAAACGCTCATGGAGCGGGAAGCGATCTGACGTGACCCAGGCCGCAAGGAATGTCTTCGTCGCTTCCAGGCTGCCGAAACGCGCAGGCGTTTCGGGCTGGGTGGCCATGCTTGCGCCCCGTACGCCACGGCCGGCGCTGACCGGACCGGTCATTGCCGACGTCGCGATCATCGGCGGTGGTTTCGCCGGCCTTTCCGCGGCGCGGCGCATCTCACGCCTGGACCCGACCGCGCGGGTCGCGGTGCTGGAAGCGGGCATTGTCGGCGAGGGGCCTGCGGCCGCGAATTCGGGCTTCATCATCGACCTGCCGCACGAGGTCTCGTCCGACGATTTCAGCGGAGAGTCGGAGGCGAGGTTCAGGCAATCCGTGCTCATTCAGCGCTCGGCCATCGCTCTGGCGACCGAGATGGCGACCGAAAATGGCTGGGGCAAGGAGGTGTTCGATCCCTGTGGCCGATACAGTGTCGCCATTAGCGCGGAAGGCGACAAGCACCTCGATGACTATGCGCAGCAGCTCACGAACATGGGCGAAGACCATCGGCTCCTGAGCGCCGGGGAGATCGAGGCAGTAACGGGATCGCCGGTTTACACCTCCGGTCTGTTCATGCCCGGCACGATCATCGTGCAGCCCGCCGCCTACATTCGCGGGGTCGCAGACTGCCTGAAGGAGCCAGTCACCCTTTACGAGCGGACGCCGGCGCTCTCGTTCGAGCGCTCCGGTACAGGATGGCTCGCCAAGACGCCGCAGGGTTCCGTGCAGGCGGCAAAGATCATCATGGCAAACAACGGACATGCGGAGAGCTTCGGCTTCTTCCGTGGGCGTCTGCTCCATGTATTCACTTATGCCTCCCTCACCGAGGCGTTCGACCCCTCGCGCCTCGGTGGAGAACGGAAGTGGGCCGCCACGCCCGCCCTGCCGATGGGAACAACTGTCCGCCGCATCAGCACCGGCACCGGCGACCGAATCCTGGTACGCTCGCGCTACAGCTATAGTCCGAGCATCGCAGTCAGCGACGCCGCGATCCGGCGAGCCGGCCGCCTCCACGACGGCAAGTTCTCCAAACGCTTCCCCACCCTTGGCGGCGTCGGGATGCAGCATCGCTGGGCCGGTGCGATGGCGCTCACACGCAATCATGTTCCGGCATTCGGCGAGATCGAACGTGGCGTATTCGCGGCATGCGGCTGCAACGGCCTTGGAGCGTCGAACTCGACAGCATCAGGGATCGCGGCTGCGGAGCTGGCGCTCGGACATGATTCCGAACTCGGCCGCGTCTACGCGCGCCTGGCTGCCCCGACGGCATTGCCGCCGCAGCCTTTCACGACGATCGGAGCAAAGATCCATCTCGCTTATCGCGAGTGGAGCGCAGGATCCGAGTGATGAGGGATGACATCGTCATTATCGCCTGACGGCTCGTCCGGCCGGGACGGCGAACCGTTCCCGCAATACCTAATCGATCGCTTGGCTATAAATAAACGCTATAGCGGCAGAGTGGAGTTGTGTTGGCCAGCGACACTTCCCTGAACCTACTGTGACGGTGTCAGCGCTGGGCTGATGCGATAAGAACCGCGGAAAGCGGTCAGGACTACGCTGGGCCATATGCCCAAGCGTTTGCACCCGAGAACATGGAGTGGGAACATGAAACTTACCGTAAGCCGCAGAGCACTTTTCATTTCTACCGCGGTCCTTTCGCTGGCCGTGACCGTCTCCGGCCTGCCGGCGATCGCGCTGGCCGCGGACGGGACGATCAAACTCGGACTTGTTGCGCCGATGAGCGGCCCGAATGCGCGCTACGGCGCATTTTCGATGCATGGAGCCGAACTCGCCGTCAAAGACATCAATGATGCCGGCGGCATCGACGGGATGAAAATCGAACTCCTCAACGCCGACAGCCAGGGTACGCCGGTCGAAGGCGTTTCGGCTGCCCGTCGTCTGATCGACCAGGATGGCGTCGACTTCATCATCGGCGATGTTTCCAGCTCGGTGACGCTCGCTATCCAGCCCGTCGCGGAAGATGCCGAAGTTCTCCTGCTGAATGCGGCCTCATCCAATCCGAAGATCACCTACCGGGCCGGTGTCGGCGGCTTCAAGTGGACCTATCGCAACTATCCGACAGATGAAAACCGGGCGCTGATCGTCGCCAAATATGCTGCAGAGCAGCGCGGTTTCACCAAGTTCGCCGTGCTCTCGGTCGACAGCGACTATGGCCGCTCGGCGATCACCTTTACAAAGAAGTACCTGCCTGATTTCAAGGGAGAGATCCTCAGCGAAGACTACTACAAGGAAGGCGAAGTCGACTTCCGCAGCGTTCTCGCCAAGATCCGCGACAATGGCGCCCAGGCGATCATCATGTACGGCCTCGCCGATACGACGCCCATCATCGCCCGCCAGATGATCGAACTCGGAATAGCCGGCAAGGTCACGCTGATCGGCAATGGCGAGTTCAACACGGAAAAGACCATCAAATCAGCGCCGTCGGCGCTTGAGGGCGCCGTCGAAGCCGCCGCATGGCTTCCGCAGTTCGACTCGCCCGAAAGCAAGGCTTTCGTCGAGAAGTTCACGGCCACCTACAACGAAGCCCCGAATAACCACGCCTATGTTCACTGGGATACCGTCAATCTCCTCGCTGCCGCGATCAAGCAGGCCGGCAGCGCTGATAAGGTGAAGGTTCGCGACGCACTTTCGAAGATCAAATATAAGAGCCCGGTTGGCGAGGTTACCTTCGACGACCACAACCAGGCCCGCCTGCCGATGATCCTGCTGCAGATCGAGAACGGCAAGCCGAGCATCAAGGGTGCATATACGGCGGACATTCAATATCCTGCCAACTAATCTGCCGGGAGGAGTACGCCCATGCTCTCGACCATAGTTGAGCAATCTGTGAATGGAATTGTCACGGGTTCCGTTTACGCCATCGTCGCCGTCGGCATGACCATGATTTTCGGGGTGCTGAGAGCCATCAATTTTGCTCACGGCGAGTATTACATGCTCGGCACGTTCGGGGCCTGGTTTTCGATCGACTATCTCGGCCTGTCCTATGAAGCGTCGATTGTCGTGGGCGTTCTTGCGACAGTCGCCGTTGCCTATGTGGTCGGGCAACTCGTCATGCGCCGGATGGTCGGCGCGCCCGCGGAGTCGGGCGTGCTCGCCACCCTCGGCATCGCGCTTATCCTGCAGAACACCATCATTCTTGTCTTCGGCGGAGGCTACAAGTTCTTCGCCGGAGGCTATATCGAACCGGTTTCCATCCTGGGCTTCAGTCTGGCCCAGCAGCGCATTCTCATTCTCGTCGTCTGCCTTTTGGTGTTCATCGGCCTCGAACTGATGGTCAGCTACACCCGCCTCGGAATGGCGATGCGCGCGGTTTCCCAGAACGTCGAATGCTGCAGCGTCGTCGGCATCGATGTGCCGCAGGTGGTGCTTCGAACCTTCATGCTGGGGGCGGCCCTCGCAGCACTTTCAGGTGTTCTGACGGCGCCGGTCAATGTCAGCGTCTATGGCGGCATGGGCGAGCTGATCACGTTCAAGACGCTGCCGATCATTATCATGGGCGGTTTGGGGAATGTGCGCGGCACTTTCGTCGCGGCGATGATCCTTGGCGTTGCCGAGAGCCTGGTCGCGACGTATGTCGGCCTGCAATTCCGCGACACCGTCGGCTTCGCCACACTGATCCTGATGCTGATGTGGCGACCGCATGGCCTCTTTTCGACGCAGGCGCGCTTCTAGCCGCTGCGCCCGCCTACCGAGGACTCGACATGTCTCTGACGGAAACCGCTCAACAGGCACGCAGGCGCGACCTTCGCATACCGCTCGCCGCAGTCCTGGTCGTCCTGGCACTCGCCGCGCCGTTCATCGGCAGCCGTTACATCACCCATTCCCTGATCATCGCCCTGATTTTCATGCTTCCGGCACACGGGCTCAATCTGCTTGTAGGGTATACCGGTCTTCTGTCATTGGCCCAGGCCGCGTTCTTCGGTATCGGCGCCTATACGGCAGGTCTTCTCGCCGTCACCTACGGAACGCCGTTCTACGTCAATCTCATCGCCGCAGGCGCCGTCTCAGGAGCTCTTGCTGTTCCGCTCGGCATTCCCGCCTTGCGTCTGCGCTCGACGTCCTTCGTGATGTGCACTTTGGGCTTCGTGATCATCGGCCAGGCCATCGCCAAGAACTGGATCTCGCTCACCCGCGGCGACATGGGCCTATCGAGCATTCCCAAACCATACTTCGAACTGGGGCCGCTTTCGTTCACGGTGTCCGGTACGACAAACTTCTACTATCTTGCGCTGATTATCGGGACGCTTGCCACCATCGCCGTCTGGGCAATCGTCCGCTCGCCGGCCGGGCGCAATATGGTGGCGATCCGTGAGAATGAAACGCTCGCCGAATCTCTCGGCGTTCCCACCTGGCACTACAAGCTGATCGTCTTCATGATCAGCGCGGTGTTTGCCGGGGTCGGCGGTTGTCTCTACGCATATTACCTGACGGTCGTCAGCCCGCTGACCTTCCAGATGTACTATTCGACGACGATGCTGATCATCGTGCTCGGAGGCGGGGCGGGGATGATTTCCGGCACCGTCTTCGGAAGCCTGCTCTTCGTCGGGCTGACTGAGGCGCTGCGCATCACTCCCGAATTGCGCATGATTGCCTATGGCGTCTGCCTTCTCGTCCTCGTCTTCTGGTTCAAGAAAGGCTGCGCGCCGCTGATCAATCGTTTCTGGAATGCGATCGGAGGCGCGAAATGACCAGCCATCTTCCCCTTCTCGAGATCAAGAACCTCAGCAAATCCTACGGTGCGGTGAAGGCCGTCAACGATGTCAGCATTCACATCGACCGAGGTGAGATCGCAGGCCTGATCGGACCGAACGGCTCCGGCAAGTCGACCTTCTTCGATTGCAGCACCGGCCTTGCAAAGCCGGACACCGGCAAGGTCGTCCTTGACGGACAGGATATCACCGGCTGGTCCTTGAACCGCATCGCCAGGGAAGGCCGCATGCTGCGGTCTTTCCAGAAGACCGTCACTTTCCGGTCGCTCGATGTCGAGGAGAACCTGGTTATCGCCGGTCAGATGTTCACCTTCCCGTCCATCGCCTCGACCTTCGGTCTCGGGAAGATGTCCCGGCAGCGCGTCGGTGGTCTCCGGGAGCGAGCCCGCGACCTGATCAAGATGGCGGGTCTTTGGGATGTGCGCCATCAGCCGGCAGGCAATCTGTCGGGCGGGCAGCAGAAGCTCATCCAGTTCGCCTCCATGTTGATGCCCGAACCGAGGCTCATCCTGCTGGATGAGCCGATGGCCGGCATCAATCCGAAGATCATCGAACGCGTCGTCGACACCATCCTCTATGCCAACAAGTCGCTCGGCGTGAGCTTCCTGGTGATCGAACACAATATCGATGTCGTCACGAGCATCTGCCAGCGCGTCATCGTGCTCGACCAGGGAGCCAAGCTCGTCGAAGGCTTGCCGGGCGACATCATTCAGGATCAGCGTGTCAGGGAGGCCTATCTTGGAGGGTAACTCGCAACTTTTGATCCGCGACCTGCGCGCAGGTTACGGCAATCTGGACATCCTGAACGGCGTCGATCTCGATGTGCCCGCCGGACAGTTCGTGGCGCTCATGGGGCCGAACGGGGCGGGCAAGTCCACTCTTCTCAAGACGCTCTACGGCATGACCACCATCAAGCAGGGAAGCATCGACTGGCGCGGCAAGAATATCGCCGGCAGCAAGTCGAGATCCATTCTGGGCGAGGGGATTTCCTTCGTGCCTCAGGGGCGCTGCAACTTCCCCGTCATGAGTGTCGATGAAAATCTTCAGATGGCCGCCTATACCCTCCGCGACGCCAAGGTGAAGGCCGACCGCGATTACGTCTACGACCTCTTTCCGATCCTCAAGAAACGCCGTGCGACGCTCGCCGGCAATATGTCCGGAGGCGAGCAGCAACTGCTCGAAGTGGCGATGGCGGTGCTGCAGCGGCCGAAGGTGCTGTTGGTCGACGAGCCTTCCGTCGGGCTGTCGCCGGCTGCGATCGGTATCGTGTTCGACGAGCTACTTCGCCTTCACGCAGATGGCATGACGATCCTGCTGGTGGAACAGAACACCAAGAAAGCCATGGAAGTGGCGGAGCGCGCGGTCATCCTGAGACTTGGCAAAGTCATCTGGGACGGCCTGCCGAAAGACATCACCCATGACGAACTCGGCGAACTGTTCCTGACCGGGAAGATGCGCGGCGAAACCGAAGCCGTCCACTGAGGCGATCCCGTCTCTCAAGGAATCACAATCGAGGAAATCTCAATGAGCACTTTCGTGCCTGCATCGCGTGTGTCCAGAATCAAGGTTTCGCCAAGCACGGCTGCGGCAGCCCGGGCTCGCGAACTGAAGGCGGCCGGCCGCGATATCGTCGACCTGACGGTCGGCGAGCCGGACTTCGACACGCCGGATAACATCAAGGCCGCGGCGCACGCAGCCATCGACAGGGGCGAAACGAAATATACCGCCGTCAACGGCACGCCGGCGCTGCGCAAGGCAATCATCGGCGATATCAAGCGCCGGCTCGGCCTCAGCTACGCGGACAACGAAATCTGCGTCGGCGGTGGCGCCAAGCAGATTCTGTTCCTGGCGCTGATGGCGAGCGTGGAAAACGACGCAGAGGTGATCATTCCCGCACCATACTGGGTTTCCTATCCCGATATGGTCATCGCCAACGAAGGCAAGCCGGTCATCGTCGAATGCCCGCAGGAAGCAGGCTTCAAACTCACGCCGGAAGCATTGGAAAAAGCGATCACGCCGAAGACCTTGTGGCTGGTTCTCAACGCGCCGTCCAATCCGACGGGCGCGGCATATGACAGGAGCGAACTCGAAGCCCTCGGTAAGGTGCTGCTGCGCCATCCCCACGTCTTCGTGCTCTCCGACGATATCTACGACCAGGTCTGGTTCAAGGACGAGCCGATGACGACGCTGGTTGCCGCCGTCCCGGAACTGAAGGAGCGTGTTCTGCTCACCAATGGCGTCTCAAAGTCCTACGCCATGACCGGATGGCGTCTCGGCTACGCGGCGGGTCCGGCCGCCCTGATTGCGGCCATTAACAAGCTGCAGTCGCAGATGTCGTCCTGCCCGTCGTCGGTCAGTCAGGCAGCTGCTGCCCATGCGCTGTCTTCTGACCAGTCATTCGTTTCGGAAAGCGTGAAGGTCTACAAGGAGCGCCGTGATTATGCGTGCTCACGGCTCAATGCCGTGCCCGGCCTCTCCTGTCTCGTACCTGACGGCGCTTTCTATCTGTTTCCGAACTGCGCCGGTGTCATCGGCAAAAAGACGCCCGAGGGAAAGACAATCGAGACCGACCTCGATTTCGTGCTTTATTTGTTGGATGGCGTCGGGGTCGCGGCGCTGCAAGGTGCCGCCTACGGGATATCGCCGCATTTCCGCCTCTCGATCGCGACGTCGATGGAGGTGATCACGCAAGCATGCGATCGCATCGAACGGGCCGTTGCCGACCTGTATTGACTGCAAAGAGGCCGGTGGGACTTGCGCCCCACCGGCCGCAGGCTTTACGTTTTTTCGTGAAACAAGAAGCCGGTGGCCATGAGCGTCGATTTCCGAAAACTGAAGAGCTTCGTCAAGATCGTCGATACGGGCAGCGTATCGCGAGCGGCAAGCCTTCTGCGGACGGCCCAGCCGGCGCTGTCGCAGCAGATTGCCGCTCTCGAGGCGCATTTCAAGCACAAGCTCCTCATCCGCAGCAATGTCGGCATTACGCCGACCGAGGCCGGGCTGATCCTCTATCGGCACGCACAATTGATGTTGAAGCAGATCGAGCAGGCGCAGGTCGACATCGATCAGTCCGCCAAGTCGGTGGCGGGCCGCGTCTCGATCGGGCTTGCGACCTATTCCTCGTCAAGCGCCTTGTCGCTGCCGATCCTGAAGGAGATGAAGGCGAGGCATCCCCACATCGTCGTCCACATCAATGACAGTTTCGGCCAGATCCTCAGCGAACTGATCATGACGGGCAAGATGGATATGGCGCTGATCTATGCCGCTGCCCCGATCAAGGGCGTCACCCTGCAGCCATTGTTTCGCGAGGAAATGTTCCTGGTCTCGCCGCCGGGCATCGAACTCCCCGGGGATAGCAGCGCGCCGCTTCCCCTTTCTGCCCTCCAGGACATCCCGCTGCTTCTTCCCAGCAAGGCACATCTGCTCAGGCGGTTGATCGACGATGCCCTGGCGAGAGCCAGAGCCACCCCTGATGTCGTCTCGGAAATCGAATCCGTTCCGGCCCTCAGCGCGGCGGTCCTCGATGGGCTTGGATCAACCATTCTGCCGGCTTCGGTGGTCACCGAGACAGCGATCTTTTCGGGCGCGCAGGTAAGGGCGCTGACGAAGCCGGTGATCGACGCGACCGTGTCGCTCTGCGTCGCCGATCATCTTCCTTTGTCGGAACCGGCCATCGCTGCGCGGTCGGTTCTCCTCGATGTCGTGGGCAAGCTCATGAGCAGTCACCATCCCGGAATCAGGCCAGCCTAGCCGACGGCCGATCCTCGCAACGGCAGTCCGACGGCGTCTCTCCGCTCCGCCATAAGCAAACCCTATAGCGGCAGACGGTAGTTGTGTTAGCCAATGCGCCGGGCATTCCCCTAACCTCCAAGCAGACACCGGGTCCGGGCATCGGATCCGCATAGCGGCGCCTGCCGCGCCGAACAGTCGCTTCGAGGACAACATGGCAAAACTGGCTTTCGACACGGGCGGTACCTTTACCGACTTCGCGCTCCTGGACGACAAGGGCGACCTTCACCTTCACAAGGTCCTGAGCACGCCGAAGAACCCTGCAGAAGCAGTCGTGCAGGGTGTGTCCGAATTGTTGGAAAAATTCGCGGGCAACATCGCCATCGAGAACCTGCAGGTGCTGGGCGCCACCACCGTCGTCACCAACGCGGTTCTCGAGCGCAAGGGTGTCGAGACCGGGTTCGTCACCACCGACGGCTTTCAGGACATGCTGCGTATCCGCAACGAAGGACGCTACGACCTCTACGACCTGAACATCAAATATCCCGACCCGTTGGTTACCCGTGCAAACAGCTTCGGCGCCAAGGAGCGTATCGCGGCCGACGGTTCTGTCGTGACCGAGCTCGAGGAAGAGACGGTTCGCGACATTGCCGGCCGACTGAAGGAGAAGGGCATCCGCTCCGTCGCCGTCTGCCTTCTCCATGCCTACAAATATCCGCAGCACGAGCAGCGCGTCGCAGCACTGCTGCGCGAGGAAGACCCTGACATCTTCGTCTCGCTCTCCTCAGAAGTCTGCCCTGAGATGCGCGAGTTCGATCGCGCGTCGACGACGGTTGTCAACGCCTATACCAGGCCGCAGATGGCCGGCCACGTCGCACATCTCCAGCGTGAGTTCGCTGCGAAGGGCATCGATCGGCAGGTCCTCTGGATGACTTCGTCGGGCGGGCTGGTGCCGAGCCGGCGTGCTGCAGAACTGCCGGTACGCCTGATCGAGTCGGGTCCGGCGGCCGGCGCCGTCGCCGCTGCCGAGTTCGGCCGCACGGCCGGTGAGGCGAGTGTATTGTCCTTCGACATGGGCGGTACGACCGCGAAGCTTTGCCTGATCCCCGACGGTGAGCCGAATGTCGGCACCGATCTCGAAGTCGCCCATTATCAGCGCTTCCGCAAGGGATCCGGTTTCCCGCTGAAGATCCAGTCGATCCAGATGATCGAGATCGGCGCGGGCGGCGGCTCGATTGCGGCCAAAAACTCTCTCGGTCTGCTCGACGTCGGCCCGCACTCCGCAGGCGCGATGCCCGGACCGGCGGCCTACCAGCGCGGCGGTACCGAGCCGACCGTCACGGATGCTGACATCCTGCTCGGATATATGGGCACCGAATCCTTCGTCGGCGGCTCGTTCAAAGTTTCCAAGGAAGCCGCCCACGAGGCGATGGCCAAACTTGCCGCCTCGCTCGAGGTCTCGGTCGAACGCTGCGCATGGGGCATCCATGACCTCGTCAACGAATCCATGAGCAAGGCGGCCGCCATGCATGCGACCGATCTCGGCGTCGACCCCCGTTCACTGCCCATGGTCGCATTCGGCGGCGCCGGTCCGGTCCACGCCTATGGCATCGCCCACAAGCTCGGCATTTCCCGCATCATCTGCCCGACCGGTGCAGGCGTGAGCTCGGCGATCGGCCTGTTGATCGCTCCCGTGGCGGTCGATCTGTCCGCAAGCCATCCGATGGCACTCGACGCCTGGAATATGGACGCCATGAACCGCCTGCTGGACGAGCTCTCGGCCCAGGGCGCCGAAGTCGTGTCGGCGGCGGGCGTCCCGAAGGATACGATCAGCAACCGCTACACCGTCGACATGCGCCATGTCGGCCAGGGCCATGAGATCACCGTGGTTCTGCCTGACCGGAGCCTGCCGAAGGAGGAATTCCTCAGTGAGCTCCGCGGCAACTTCTTCAAGCTGTACCGCGAACTGTTCGGCCGTACCGTTGCCGCGCCGCTGGAGGTCATCACCTGGCGCCTGCGCGCCGGCGGTGAAAAGGATCAGGTCACGCGGCCGCACGAGACCGTCGTTGCCGACGCGAAGAAGGGCAGCCGCAAGGTTTATTTCCAGGAGATCGGCGGCTTTACCGAGACTGCGGTCTACGACCATTACAAGCTTCCCGTCGGCGAAGAGGTCAAGGGTCCGGCAATCGTCGAGCAGCGTGAATCGACTGCGGTCGTCGGGCCAAGCGGCGCCTTCCATGTGGATGCCCATGGCAACCTCGTGATCAACATTCGCTAAGGGGTACTCAGATGTCGAAACCCGCCACCGATTTCAACGACCCGATCAACCTTCAGGTCATGTGGAACCGCCTGATCTTCATTGCAGACCAGGCCGACAACGTCCTCGGCAAGACGGCTTTCTCGCCGATCGTCCGCGAGAACCACGATTACGTCACCGTCCTGCTGGACAGCAAGGGGCGGGCGCTGGCGCAATGCACCTGGTCGATCCCGGTCTTTATCACCTCGCTTCCGGCCGCGGCCCAGAACTATTTCCTGCCGAAGTTCCCGGCCGACAAGCTCGAAGAAGGCGACGTGCTGGCGACCAACGATCCGGAGATCGGCACGGGCCATCTTCCCGATGTCACGATGATCACGCCGATCTTCAAGAACGGCAAGGTCGTCGCCTATGCCGGGTCCATCGCCCATCTCCCCGATATCGGTGGCGCCCCTCTGCATTCCGAAGCGAGCGATATCTATGAGGAAGGCATCCGCTTCCCGATTATCAAGCTGCTGAAGGCCGGCGTTCCGAACCAGGACGTCTTCGACATCATCGAAGCGTCGGTCCGTCTTCCGACCGAAGTGCGCGGCGACCTCGAATCGATGATCGCTGCCAACAACGTCATGGGCCGCGAACTCGTCAAATTCCTGGACGAATACGGTCTGGATGACGTCGAAGGCCTGGCAACCGCCATTCATTCCCGCTCTGAAGCGCAGACCCGCAAGGCGATCCGGGAATGGCCGAACGGCGCTTACGCGGCCGAGGTTCTGCTGGACGGTTACGATGTCGACGTGGCGTTGAAGGCTTCGGTCATCATCAAGGACGACTCGATCCACGTCGACTACACCGGCACCTCCGACCAGGTTCTGCACTCGATCAACTGCCGGACGAATTATCGCTATGCCCATTCCGTCTATGCCCTGAAGTGCCTGCTCGACCCCGAGACGCCGAACAACGAAGGCTGCATCGTCCCGATCACCGACGAGGCTCCGCTCGGCTGCATCCTCAATCCGCAGCACTGGACGGCGGGCAATTCGCGAAACCTGATCGGGCACGTCATTCCTTCGCTGATCTTCAAGGCGCTCGAAGGCGTGGTGCCCGAGAAGGTCATGGGCGACAGCGGCGGCGCGCCGATCTGGGCTGCCAATTGCGTTGGTCAGCGCAATGACGGCACCCAATATGGCTCGGTCCAGAATTTCCATGGCGGGCAAGGCGCGCGCGCGGAGCTCGACGGTCTGGACACGCTGAGTTTCCCCTCGAACTGCAAGGTGACGGCCATCGAGATGTTCGAGGTTACCGTGCCCGTCTTGACGGAGCGCAAGGAACTGATCGCCGACTCCGGCGGAGCCGGCAAGCATCGCGGCGGTCTCGGCCAGCGTGTCGTGCTTCGGAACCTCGGCAAGAACCCGATGAACATCTACCTCGCTTCCGAGCGTGTTCGCCATCCCTGCTTCGGCGTCGTCGAAGGTCAGAGCGGATCGGCAGGAAAGGTCATGAAGGACGGCAAGCCCCAGTTCCCGAAGGGCAAGGTGGTCCTGAAGACCGGCCAGCGGCTCGAGGTCGAGACGCCAGGCGGCGGCGGTTGGGGACCTGCGAGCGATCGTTCGCCTGCACTCATCGAGCAGGATCTTTCCGAAAACCTGATCACGGCGAAGGCTGCGAAGGAAATTTACGGCTATTCTGGCCCGCTCGCTGCTGCGGCCGAATAGGGGAAAACCATGGGACTTCTTCAAGGAAAAATCGCTCTGGTAACGGGAGCCGGCTCCGGCATCGGTCGCGAAACCGCCCTGCTGCTGGCAAAGGACGGCGCCACCGTCGTGCTGACCGGACGGCGGATCGAGCCGCTGCGCGAGGTGGCGGCCTTGATCGAAGAGGCTAATGGCAAGGCCGTCACGCGCGCGCTCGATATCGAGACGCGTGAAGAGATCTTTGCGGCCGTGACGTGGATCAAGGATAGCGTCGGACCCGTCGACATCCTGGTGAACAATGCCGGCAGCGCCAGCAAGGTGCTGAACGCGCGTTTTCTGAGCGAGGCCGAGTGGACCTCCACCATCAACGTCAATCTGACGGCCGTCTTCAACCTGACCCAGGCGGTCCTTCCCGACATGATCGCGCGCGGTGAGGGAACGATCATCACGGTCTCGTCGCTCGCGGTGATCAACCCCAACCTGCTCGGTGGCGCGGCCTATGGTGCGGCCAAGGCCGGCGTGAAGAACTTCATGAGCTTCCTGCACAACACCTATCGCAATCAGGGGATCCGGGCGACGACGATCCTGCCCGGCGAGACCAATACGCCGATCATGGATAATCGCGCGCGACCTCCTCTGCAGGAGGAGCGTGCGGTCATGATGGATCCTCATGACGTCGCCCGTGCGATCGTCCTCTGCGCCAGTCTGAATAAGAGCGCGGTGATCCCCGAACTTCACATCTGCCCGACATTTATGCGGGACACGTCGGCCGACATCGAAATTGCGCGTTGGGTCGGAGCGCCGGCCGATACGCCGGATATGCCGAAAAAATAGAACTGGGAGGATATTGATGAACGGAGCCAAATTGCGCGCCCGGCTGTTGGCCGGCGAGGCGATCACCATGTATACGCCGCACCACTCCTCGTCGGGGCTGGCAGCCCGACTGGTGGAACTCGGCGCCGATTCCGTCTTCGTCGACTGCGAACACGGAACCTGGAGCTTCGACGATGTGCGCATGACTGCACAGATCGTCCGTTCCGTCGGCGGAGCGGCGATCGTCCGGCCGCATTCGCACGAACGCCCGGTCATCATCAGGTATCTGAATGCGGGAGCTGACGGCATCATGGTCCCGATGGTGGATACGGCCAAACAGGCGCGCGCCGTCGTCGATGCCGTCCGCTACGCACTTCCGTCCGACTTCGACAAGCGCCTGGTGGTGGCGATGATCGAGACGGTGGATGCCATCGACAATCTCGATGAGATGTTGAAGGTCGACGGCATAGACGTCTTCTTCATCGGACCTGGCGATCTCTCGCAGAATATGGGCTATCCGCCGGCCCCGCCCTTCGGCGAGCCGCGTCCTGAAGCGGTCATGGCGAAGGTCGCGGTCGCGGTCGACAAGATCCGCGCAGCAGGCAAGGTTGCAGGCACGCTGGCCACCGCCGATGAACTGCCTCATTGGCTTGAGAAGGGTGTTCAGTTCTTCTATATCCACAGCGATCCCTTCCTGCGCCGCGGGATTACCGGCATCAGGCAGACGCTGGCGCGGTAGTCGCCCGGATTTTGAGTGAGAATAAAACCGCGCGGTCGCCAAGGCTACGGCACTCGAATTGATATAGGTTCGATGATCGCGGTTCAGCGCCTGCCTCGCGTGCGCGTCGCCAGAACATTGCGGATCGAGAAGCTGGAATGAATCCTGAGGACACCGGGCAAGGTCGACAGGATCTCCTTGTGAATCCGCTCGAACTCGCCGGCATTGGCAACCTCCACGCGCAGCAGATAGTCCGAGCCGCCCGTCATCAGAAAACATTCCCGGATCTCGGGATGCCGGCGGACCGCCGCCTCGAGGCGGTCGAGATAGTCCTCCGTTTGTCGTTCGAGAGTGATGTTGATGATCACGGCGATCATCTCATCCGCATTGCCGGTGTCGACCAGCACCGTATAGCCGCGGATCACGCCTGATTTTTCCATGATCTTGATGCGCCTGAGGCAGGCCGAGGGAGAAAGACCGATCTCGGCGGCGAGCTTGGCATTGCTCATGCGGGCATCGAGACGCAGCAGTCTCAGGATGTTGCGATCGATCGCGTCGAGTGCGGGCATGGCGGATCATTCCAAATTTCGATTGATTATGCGAATAATAGGCAAACCATGCAATAATAAATTGCTGAATGACCAGCAATTTCGCTCATTCTTTCATAAACTCCTGAGATCGAAAAGGGGTGGACATGGATAGCGATATTTTGGTTTCCCGCACACGCATTGCGACGACCACGCAGGGAGCCACCGGCTATCTGACGATCGATCTTGCCGCCCTTGGTCGTAACTATCGCAAGCTCGTATCGATGCTGGCGCCGGTGCGCGCCGGCGCCGTCGTCAAGGCCGACGCCTATGGCCTTGGCGCCGAGCGGGTCGGAAGAACGCTTTACAGTGAAGGTTGCAGGCATTTCTTCGTCGCCCAGTTCGTCGAGGCCTTGAGGCTCCGGCCGGCCCTTGCGCATGACGCCCAGATTTTCGTGCTGAACGGTTTGCAGCCGGGTAACGAGATCGCCTGCGCCGAGATGGGCATTGTCCCGGTTCTCAATTCGCTGGCGCAGTGGCGGCAATGGTCGGCAGCTGCGCGCATTCTGAAGCGCTGCCTGCCTGCTGTCCTGCAATTCGACACCGGCATGTCGCGGCTCGGTTTTCCCCGGGAAGAGCGTGCAGAGCTGGCGGCGGCTCTTCGCGACGGCAGCAACGTCGAAATCCTGTTCATCATGAGCCATCTGGCGTCGGCCGATGACATGGACAGCGAACAGAACGGCGAGCAGTTTGCCGAGATGTCCCGCATCGCCGACGAATTTCCCGGCTTCGATATTTCCTTCGCCAATTCCGGCGGCGTTTTCCTGGGCGACGCCTATCACGGCGTGCTCGCCCGTCCCGGCATCGCACTTTATGGCGGCGCTCCGAACGCCGGCGAGAAGAACCCGATGGAACCGGTCGTCAGCCTTGATGTCGCCGTCGTGCAGACGCGCACCGTGCCGGCGGGTGCAAAGGTCGGCTATGGCGGCGCGCATGTGACGCAACGGGAAACGCGTCTCGCCACTATTGCCGCCGGCTATGCCGATGGCCTGCCGCGTTGCCTCAGCGACCGCGGCGCCGTCTATTTCAAGGGCATCCGCCTGCCGATCGTCGGCCGCGTGTCGATGGACAGCGCGACCGTCGACATATCGGCACTGCCCGAAGGCGCGCTGACCTTCGGCAGTCTCGTCGAGGTGCTTGGCCGCCATCAGACGCTCGAGGACATCGCCCGTGATGCCGGCACCATTTCTTACGAAATCCTAACGGGCCTGGGCGATCGTTACGACAGGCAATATCGCTGAGAGCCGGCGGCTCCATCATTGGGGACATCATGAAGGTCATCGTTCTAGGAGCCGGCATCGTCGGCGTCACATCCGCTTATCAACTGGCCAAGGCTGGCCATGAGGTCACGGTCGCCGACCGGCAGCCTGGTCCGGCGCTGGAGACGAGCTTTGCCAATGCCGGCGAAGTCTCCTTCGGCTATTGCTCGCCATGGGCGGCACCCGGCATTCCCATGAAGGCCATGAAGTGGCTGTTCATGAAACATGCGCCGCTCGTCCTGCGACCGAAACTCGATATGGCCATGCTTTCCTGGATGGCCAGGATGCTGTCAAACTGCACCTCCGAGCGCTACGCGATCAACAAGAGCCGCATGCTGCGCCTTGCCGATTACAGCCGCATCGCGCTGGCCGATCTTCGCGCCGAGACCGGCATCGCCTATGATGAACGCATGCAGGGGACCCTGCAGCTGTTCCGCACGCAGCAGCAGCTCGAGGCCTCGGCAAAGGATGTCAAGGCGCTGGCTGCCGATGGCATTCCCTATGAGGTGCTGGACCGGGACGGCTGCATCCGCTTCGAGCCGGCGCTGAAACATGTGCGCGACAAGATTGTCGGTGGTCTGCTGACGCCGAAGGACGAAACCGGTGACTGCTTCAAGTTCACCAATGCGCTGACCGCTAAGGCCGAGGCCCTCGGTGTCCGCTTCGTTTACGGAACGACGATCAAGGCACTGGATGTCGAGGCCGGCCGGGTGCGCGGGGTCATCACCGATCGTGAGCGGATGAGCGCGGAGGCTGTGGTGGTTGCGCTCGGCAGCTATTCGCCGCTGCTGCTGAAACCGCTCGGCATCAGGCTGCCCGTCTATCCCGTCAAGGGCTATTCGCTCACCATCCCGATCACCGATGCGTCACGCGCGCCGGAATCGACCGTCATGGACGAGACCTACAAGATCGCGATCACCCGGCTCGGTGACCGTATTCGCGTCGGCGGCATGGCCGAAATATCGGGCTACACCAACGATCTCGGCCTGGCTCGCCGCAGCACACTGGAACATTCGGTCACCGATCTCTTCCCCGGCGGCGATGTTTCCAAGGCCTCCTTCTGGTCCGGCCTGCGCCCGATGACGCCTGATGGCACGCCGGTCATCGGCGCGACCAAGGTCGCCGGCCTCTTCCTCAATACCGGTCACGGCACGCTCGGCTGGACCATGAGCACCGGTTCGGCCCGGCTCATCGGCGATCTCGTTAGCGGCGGCCAGCCGGAAATCGACGTGAGAGATCTCGCAATCAGCCGCTACGGTTGACACCGCCCGGCAACGCAAAAAAGAGACGAACATGATTGCGCAAATCCATTATCACTTGTGTACATCGCCTTTCGAGGTCACGAATGTCCGTTAATTCTTATATACATAACGATGGCAGCCTCGCCCAACAGCTGGCGATGCAGAGCATGTTGTTTCGGGAAACGGCGCACAGTGGAACGGACCCGGATGCGCTCTCGGAAATATTGTCGACGCCAAACTCCCCGATCAAGGTTGCGGCGGAAGGCAATATGCCGATTGCATACCACTGCAATTTCGTCACCGTCGGAGAAGAGGTAACCGTCGCCGACTGTACCTACGAAGGCACAATCCTGATCAGGCGGGAAGCGCCCAGCGACAGGATGATCGTTTTTCTACCGATGACAGGGAACGCATCCTTCGAGGGCATGCGGGAGCAAATATATTCTGTTCCCGCCCGTGGCACGATCCTTGAGGCAGGTCGTGCCGCGGGTGCTCGCCTGTTCGGCCCCCGCCGTCATTTTGGCCTGTTCGTCGATCAGGCCAAGATCACCAGCCACCTCACGCATATGTTCGACAGAACGATCAGCGGCGACGTCGACTTTCATCCGCACATCGATCTGACGACCGGTCCGGGGCTTGTATTGCAGCAAATTGTCTCGAGCCTCCATCGCGGCCTCAGCGGGAACGGACCGCTGCAGCGGTCGCCGCTGGCTGCCGGCTCGCTCTGCGACGCGGCGATCTATCTGCTTCTGGAGACCTGCCCCAATCGTTATTCGAACGAGCTTGCGCTCACTGCTCCGGCGCCGGCCCCACGCCATGTGAAGTGGGCAATCGACTTCATGCAGGAACACATCGCCGAGCCGATTTCGCTCAACGATATCGCGATGGCAGCCAAGGTCAGCGTTCGGACTTTGCAACAGGGTTTCCGGCAGTTCAGGGATACGACCCCGATGTCCTACCTGCATGACCTTCGGATGGCCGCCGCCCATCGAGATTTGCTCGGGTCCGACGGGAAGCAGGTCGTCGCCGATGTCGCGCTCAGATGGGGGTTTACGCATCTGGGGCGATTTGCTGCCGAATACAGGAAGCGTTTCGGCCAATTGCCGTCACAGACCTTGAAGCGCTGAGCTCTATCTCGGCGTGCCGGATGGCTCGTCGACGATGGACCAGACGTCCGATCGCCGACGGGAACACCACGTCGGATGCGGATCTATGCTGCGCGCTTCAAGGCATCGCCGAGCATCGAGACGATCGTGTCGATCTGGTCTTTCTCGATGATAAGCGGCGGAGAAAGCGCGATGATGTCGCCGGTCACCCGGATCAGCAGGCCCTTTTCGAAGCAGTCGACGAAGATTTCGTAAGCGCGGGTTCCCGGCGCTCCTTCACGAGGAGCTAGTTCGACCGCGCCGACCAGTCCGAGATTGCGGATGTCGACGACGTGAGGCAGGCCATTCAGCGAATGAAGGGCCTCCTGCCAGTATTCGGCGAGCTCGGATGCGCGCGTCAGCAAGCCTTCTTCCTCGTATATCTCGAGCGTAGCGAGCCCGGCTGCGCAGGCGACCGGATGGCCGGAATAGGTATAGCCATGGAAGAGTTCGATCGCATTTTCCGGTCCGACCATCAGGCCGTCATAGACCTTGCGGCTGGCAAAGACCGCGCCCATCGGGATCGTGCCGTTGGTGATGCCTTTTGCCGTGGTGATCAGGTCGGGCACGACGTCGAAGTAGTCGGTCGCAAAAGGGGTGCCGAGACGCCCGAAGCCGGTGATGACCTCGTCGAAGATCAGCAAAATCCCGTGCTTGTCGGCGGTTGCGCGCAGCTTCTCCAGATAGCCCTTTGCAGGCAAGACGACGCCTGCTGATCCCGACATCGGCTCGACGATGACAGCCGCGATGGTCTCGGCGCCGTGCAACTGCACCAGGCGCTCGAGATCGTCCGCCAGTTCGACGCCGTGGGCGGGGAGGCCCTTTGAAAACGCATTGCGCCCGATGTCGAGCGTGTGGCGCATATGGTCGGCCGGTATTTGCGGGAAGACCCGCCGGTTGTTGACGAGACCGCCGACAGAAATGCCGCCGAACCCGACGCCATGATATCCCTTCTCGCGCCCGATGATCCGTGTGCGGGTGCCCTGGCCGATCGCCCGCTGATAGGCGATGGCGATCTTGAGCGCCGTATCGACCGATTCCGAGCCTGAGCCGGTGAAGAAGATCCTGTCGAGCTTGGCGTCAGGACCGCCCGGCGCGTTCGCAGCCAGTTTTGCAGCGAAGTCGAAGGCGATCGGATGCCCCATCTGAAAGGTCGGTGCGTAGTCGAGGGTTGCAAGCTGTCGCTCGACGGCTTGGGCGATCTTCTTGCGGCCGTGGCCGGCGTTGCAGCACCAGAGCCCGGCCGTGCCGTCAAGCACCTGATGTCCATCGATGTCGGTGTAGTACATGCCCTCTGCGGCTGCGAGTAGCCGCGGCGTGGCCTTGAATTGCCTGTTCGCGGTGAACGGCATCCAGAAATTTTCGAGTACGGGCGCGTTCGTTTTGCTGAGCTGGTCCATCCTGGCCTCCTTTGGGATGGCGCCGAGAATGGCAATTTCTCCATTTCAAACAAGTCCTTTTCTTTGTTGATGCAAGCTATTGAAATTCAATGGATTGGAACATAAATTTTAGATATTCTGGACAACACAAACGGGTGGCATCATGTCCGTCGATATCGGCAGCCGCCTTCGCTATCTCCGCATCGCCCATAAGCTTTCCCAGCGTGAGCTCGCCAAGCGCACCGGCGTGCCGAACTCGACGATCTCGCTGATCGAATCGAACGCCTCCAACCCGTCGGTCGGGGCTTTGAAGCGAATTCTGGACGGTATCCCCATCGGCCTGGCGGAATTCTTCGCCTTCGAGCCCGAGCGTCCAAGGAAGGCCTTCTATGCGGCCGAGGAGTTGGTGGAGATCGGCAAGGGCGCCATTTCCTACAGGCAGATTGGAGAAAACCTGTTCGGGCGCAGCCTGCAAATACTCAAGGAATGTTACCAGCCGGGCGCCGATACCGGAAAGGTTCCGCTTGTTCACGAGGGGGAGGAGGGCGGGATCGTGCTCTCTGGAAGGCTCGAGGTGACGGTCGACGACGAACGGCGTATCCTTGGAGCGGGTGACGCCTACTATTTCGAAAGCAGGCGCCCGCACCGCTTCCGCTGCGTCGGACCGGTGCCCTGCGAGGTCATCAGCGCCTGCACGCCGCCGACGTTCTAGTTCTTGCCCTCGATGCGGGCAAGCACACCGTCGAGGGCAGCGGTGAGCGCGGCAAGGCCGCCCTTCTTCTCGAAGTCTGAAAGAACCTGCTCGTTCAGTCCTCCCTTGGTCGCGAATTCGCGGCTCAGCGCGCTGAACGGTTCATTGCCGGGGCTGTTCGCTTTCTGCGCGAGGCTTGCAAAGAGCGGCGCAATGTAGGCCTGTCCCTTCGCCTTTTCGAGGCCGCTTCTTTCCAGCCAGACGGCAACTTGCTCCATGATGCCGAAATAGGTCGACATCATTGCGCTCGCTGCCGCGAGAAGATCATATTCCTTTCTGGACTGGCATTGGACGGCCGTTCCGAGCGTGTCGAAAAGCGCCGCGACGGCGGTATCAGGCGGATAGATGGCGGTGACGCCTTGCCGGCCGGCGACGAAGGGCAGGGGGATCGCCTGCACCAGATGCACGTCGGCGCCAATCCATTCGGAGAGGGCCTGGCGCTCCGTCGCCGCAACGAGGCTGACGACCATTTGGCCATCCCTGAACGATAGCGCGCGCACGACCTCCTCGGCGACCTGCGGCCGTATCGCCAGGAACACCATGTCGCTGCGTTCGACGACGTCCTGATTGTCCTTGGCAATTCTGACGGCGGCGAATTCTTCTGCCAGCGTCGCGGCGATGTGAGCGCTTCGTGGAGAAACGTGAATTTCGGAGGCATAGGCCGGCTCAGTCAGAAGGCCGCGAACCATGGCCTCGGTAATTGCGCCGGTTCCGACGAAGCCGATACTGTCGATTTTCATTTGATTACTCCGCAGCCCGCAGCGGGCCCAACGCGACATCGGCCAAGCCACATCGCCTACAACACGACAAAGGCGACCGTTGCCACCTTCAAGCCAGTACCCCGCGACTATGCACCCGACAGGGACCGGGTCAATGCCGTCTAAGTCACATCCGGGGGTCATGCGGTTCTGCGGCCGGATGAGCGGAAGCCGTGGTTGGAAAGGGCCGGTCGAACGCGGTGGCGATATGCCGGACCTGGAGACGATCAATCGTGGAGGACTATAATGATAGTCGCAGCTGTGGGGCCTCCAGGCGATTGCGACAAGCCTGGGGCTTATTTGTAAGTGATCTTGTCGCCGACCCTCGGGCGATTGAAGTAATGGCGATCGAAGCTGTAGCCATTCTGCCCGGTGAAGTTTGAAAAGAACGCCGAGACCGGCGTCGTCAATGTGTACTGCACCCTGGTCAGCACCACCTGCACGCCATCATCCTGGATTTCCGAGGGGACCTCGATTGTACTCGCCGCGCCGGAGTTAAGGGCGGAGGTGTTGAGTGCTGCAGACCAGTTGACCGTCGCGCTGCCGCTCTTGGCGATATCGTCCACCGCGACGGTGATCGTCAGCCCTGTCGTCTCATAGGGCTGCAGGATGAAGCTGGCGCCAGAGAGAAGCTTGGCGACGTCGGACTTCGTCCAGGAGCCCTGCTGTGAAATCATGTCGCCTGTGGAGGAGGCAATCTCGTCTATCTTTCGGCTGACCGTGAGCGCATGGCCGAGATCGACGGTGCCGAACAGGAGCATCACCAGGATCGGCAACACCAGCGCGAATTCCACACCCGAAGCCGCTGACCGGTCGCGCACGAGATGACGGGTGCGGGATCGGGCGAAGCGGATGAAGGACAGGCTCCGTTTCATGATCATCTCAGAAAGGCTCGTTGCGGAACAGAACGGAAGATCCGAGCAGGTAGCGGCCGTCGGAAAGCTTGGCGCTCGAAAGGCTGAAGAAATTGACGACGGCTGTCCATGGCAGGAACGTCTGAACCAGGATGTAATCGCTGCCTTTGCCGATGTCATAGGTCTCGGTGACCGTGAGATTGCCGCTGTCGTCGATGGGGTCGGTGCTGGCGGCCGACGAGAGGTCGGAAAGCACGATCACCTTGACCAGCAGACCGCTGGAGCAGCTGAACGACAGAAGCATGTCGTTGCAGATTCTGGTCTTGAAATCGGCCAGCGTGATCTTGGAGGATGCAACCTCGCCGGTGCGGATCATTCGGGAGATCTTGTGCACGGACGCGTCCAGCGCCGAGTTGACGAAGAACATCAGCGACACTTCGATAATGCCGAATATCATGATGAAGAGCGGCAGAGCCAGGATCGCAAATTCGATCGCAGCGACCCCTTTGCGATCGCCGAACAGGCGGCGCAACGATGCGAAGCGTTTCCCTCGCCTCATTGGGTCAACCGGACGGATGCGAGATATTGGGTGAAAAGCGCCGACAGGCCTGCGGTGATCTCGGTCGATGACGATGCTGATAGGAACAGGCTCTTGGACGATGCGCAGTCGGAAAGCGCATAGGGGATGTAATCCCGTCTCGTGATGCTGGTCGACACGCCACTTTGCATGATGCCACCATAGGTACCATTCCAGTTGGCGCTGGCCATGGTCGAACCGACGGTTGCGTTGTAGCCCCAATCCGACGTGAGCGGCAGGTATTCGGTATAGAGCACCGCCATCGTGGCGGACTGGTTTTTGAGGTAGGCGCACCAGGCTGGATTGAGCGGCGCCACCTTGTTCCAGTATGTCCCGGAAATTGCCTTGTTGTTCGACCATGTGACCTTGTCGGTCACCCATTCGCGCTGCGATTGGACGCCGTCCGTCAGCAGGAGAACCAGCTTGAGCGGCGAGTTCGAGGCCGTCCCGTCCCCGCCCGTGCCGACTTTCTGCTTGAGCGTTGTCAGGGAGACGTCGAAATAGGTGGCTGCCTTCGAGGTCGCGCTGGTGAGGCCGTAGCTTGCGTCCGCGAGGCGGTTGCGCGCCGTGTCCGTGCTGAGCGTCGGGGCCAGAACTTCCGTAAGGGTATCGCCGAGGCTATATAATCCGACCTTGATGCGTTGATGATTGCTGTCGGACGTATCGATCAAGGCGAGCACGTCCTTGACGGCGTCGCCGGCGACATCGGCGCGCAGCTTTATGTTCTTGGCCGTGCTGTATTCATAGTTGTTGTTGTATGTCTTGTTGCCGATTTTGTGCGCGTCGCCCGTGTGGCAGGCGAACTGGCAGCCGATGCCGGAATACATGGTCGCCTGGCCGGCCGTTGTTGCTGCCAGAAGCATCGACGGGGAAGTGTCGATAACAATATAGACATTGAGATAGGAGGTGGCCGGCCCCTTGACGGCGCTTGCCACGCTGACGGGAACGGTGTTGATGTTGGCGATCCTCATCAGCGTCGTCGGAACCGTGCCGCTGGCCGTCGCCGTGATCTTATGGTTTGACGTGTCAATGTTGATGTCGCCAAGCGTATAGCTGTTTTCCACCTGCGCGTGGAACCAGTCGGAAACCTTTTGCTTGAGAGCGACGGCGTCGTCGGTATCGATCTCTTTGACTGCGGCGATCAGCGCCGTGTCCAGGTCGCTCTGCATCCTCTGGCGGACATTGTAGGTCCTGATGTAGTCAAAGCTCGCGCCGACTGCGACGATCATCGGCACCAGGGTGAGGGCAACGACGATCGCGACATTGCCGCCCCTGTCCCTACCGAGACCACGAAGGGTTTTGAAGACCCGAGCAAGTGAATATGAAAGACCCGAGCGCAAAAAGACCACCGTCAAATAAGTCATACTAATATGCAAGAAGTATCCGGATTGCTTAAGTCTCTGTTAATTACTGTGTTTTCCGCCACAAAATGGCCGCCGCCGCGCTATTTCCTGCGCAAATTGTATATGTCTGCGAATTATGGATAGGCGCGGAACGACATCGCATGGCCTTTCACGCTGAGCGGATCGCATACGTGCGGCCGGAAGTGGGCACACGCCCGGCCCTCATCCGCGACCTCTCCAGCGTCATCGTTCAACAGCCTTAGCTGTCCAAGCGGAGATCCGCACGTTCGGCAGCATGCTCTTCTAATTTCCACTGCTCTTGCGCCGGAGACCTGACCGACGAAGCGGGCAGAGCTCGAGACACTCAAGGCCGGAGGATTTCTCCCGTCAATAGTGCGAGACATCATGACATCCCGTTGCCAAGGGCGGCGATGACGCGGTCGGCCATGAAGGCGCAACGGACGCCGTCGAACGGGAAGAGGGCCAAGAATGCGCCGGAGAGCTGTTTTTCGATCGACTGGCGCATCATCTTGCGCGCCCGATGCAGCCGGGTCTTGGCCGTTTCCGGTCTTATGCCGAGGTAAGAGGCGGCCTCCTCCGTGCTCATGCCTTCGACATCCCGCAGCACGAACACGGCGCGAAAATCGTCCGGGAGCCCGTCGACCGCGTTTTCGAGGAGATGCCGCGCCTGGCTCCTGGACAGCTCGGTTTCCGGATCAGTTGCGGACAAGGAAGACGGAAACTGTAACACTTCGCCACCCGGCGCCGTCGTCTGCATGTCGATTTCCTCAAGCCCGGTGGTGTTCTTTCGGGCCCGCACACGGCTGAGCGCCTCGTTGAGCGTAATGCGGGTCAGCCATGTCGAAAGCTGTGCCTCGCCCCGGAATGTCGCCAGACTGGTGAATGCCTTGATGTAGGCGGCCTGGACGACGTCTTCCGCCTCCGCATCATTGCGGATGACGGCGCGCGCCGTCCGGAACAGGCGCTGATTGTGACGTTGAACGATGGCGCGGATGGCGGGCTCGTCGCCTGCTTTTGCCAAGAGCACGAGATCGGTGTCGGACAGTATCGACATCTGCTGCCGGTGTCGCTCGGCCGTAACTGGAATGGCTGTCATAGGGAGTCCTCCGCCCCGCTCGCCTGTCTTTCGATTGGAGCCCGGCCTATGGCCGGACGTCCAGCTTGCCCGTCATGGCGGGATGAAAGCGACAATAAAAATCGACCGCTCCCGCCTGGGCGACCGTCATGCGGGCTTCCGATTTCGGCGGCAGGTCGATATCGAAGCTCTTGTCGCGAGCGGTTGCCGTGTGCCGGAATATATCATCGTTTCGCCAGACGATCACATCGCCGACACGCAGCTCGGCAGGCGGCGAGCCGAATTTCATGCCGGTGATGGTGATCTGATAGTCGGCCGCCGAGGCAACCCCGTTGCCCGCCCAAAGCAGTGCAGACAGCAGCGGGAGCCGTAGCGATTTCATCAGCGAGCCCATTCCTCAAGCCTATTTGATCATGGAAGCCAGATGCTCGGCATGCATCTGGTGCTCCTTGAATAGCGTCAGGCCCGTTTCCAGCAGCGACTTGAGCTCTTTATTCTCAGCCGACGGGATCAAGGTGTTGGCAAGCGCGTCGTTGACCGACTTGTGATAGGCGACTTCGTTTTCGACATAGGCCTTGTCAAACGCCGCGCCGTCGAGCGCCTCCAGCGTCGTCAGTTCCTTGGTCGCCTGTGTCGACAGGGACTGGCTGACTGCGTTGTCTTCGGGCGTCACCTTCAGCTTCTTGACGAGGGCGAGCGCCTTGTCATTGACGGCCTTGTGGTCGCGCTCCATGGTTTTGGCGAATGCTATGACGTCGGCATTCTTGCTCTTCTTCAAAGCCTGCTCTGCCGCGGTGACATCGATCTGCCCCGCCGTATAGGCGATGTGGGCGATCTGAGGATCGGTCGGCTTGGCATCGGCGGCGATCGAAGCGGTGCCGAGTGAGGCCGCCATCAGGGTGGCGCCGAGAATTCGTTTCAACATGATCTGTCTCCCTTGTGTCGTGGCCGAATGTCTTCCGGCAGCAACGGTGATGCGCCTTGGGAAGCGAACATTGGATGCAGATCGAGCGAAAAGGTTCCCGGAAATTTCGGACACGGAGAGGCCGCGTGTCGTCGGCGTCGGTCACCGACGCGTCAGTCTTTGCCGAGGAAGCGCTGAAGCACGATGGCGTGATTGTGGTGCAGGTCTTTCGCAGCGTAGAGAAGTGTTGCCTCCGCTTGTCCGATCTGGCGTTTCAGCTCCTCGACGGTGGACGGGTTCTTTTCCAGCTCGTCCCGATACCGGCGCTGGAACTCGGTCCATTTGGCGGGATCATGGCCAAACCAACGGCGCAGCGCCGGGCTTGGCGCAATATCCTTCAGCCAGATATCGACTGCCGCATCCTTCTTGCTCAACCCGCGCGGCCATAGCCGATCGATCAGGATGCGCGTGCCGTCCTTGTCGTCTTTCGGCTCGTAGATTCGTTTGAGGTGCAAGGACATTTGTCCACCCGACATAAGTTCGAAAACCAATCTAGACGAATACGCGTGACAGGGTTTTGGTTCCAGGCTCGAGCCCGCGGCTCGATCGGGTGCGTGCACAGGCAGCCATCGCACTCAACTTAGGAATATAGGTTGTCGGTCGGCCACAGATGAACGCCTCCGATTGCTGTAGCATTGTCGCGGCCAACTGATGCTCTTCGGTCCTTGGCCGCTGATATTTTTCGATTCTCCCAATATTGCCAAATGTCACGTTTCGAATATGCCTGTGGCTTTGCGGAGGGATTTGCATTGACGCAGCTTTCGAACGCCCGCGCTTCATTCTTCGAACTGATCGTTCTGATCGGACTCGGCGTTGCTGTCAGCGCTCCAGCGGCATCGGCGGGCCAGAACGAATGCGCCGGCCGCGCCTCAGACATCATCCGTCTTGCCTATCCGGGTGCCAACAACGCCGACGACGCTTTTCTGTTTGGGGGCGCAACCATCACATTGCCAACAGACGACAATGTCGACGGCGATCCGCGTCGGGTGATTTGCCGGATCTGGCCAGCTCAACCGCAACTGACGCTTGTTGCTGTCCCCTTGATGACAGAGCAGTCGGATTCGGAAAACGAGGGGGACATCGAACTGCTCGTGGTCGACAGCACCAATCTTCATGTAAAGCAGCGCCTGCGTCTTCAGGGACTTATGTCCGACGATGCCATTCATGTAGAAAGCGTCGCCTTCGATACCGCACGGTATCAACTCGCTCCTCGGAAAACGGCTTTTGGATTGCGTGTTACGCTGGAAGGCAGTTCGCGCGCCAATCCATTCGGCGAAACGACCTTATGGCTCTTCTCAGTCGACCCTGATGGGCTGAAGCCGGTTCTCGACAATATTGTCGTCAGCGAGAACCACGGAGAATGGGATACCGCCTGTGCCGGCGAGTTTAATGAAACCACGCGCACGCTTTCAATGGGTTCACCAGCAAAAGGCGTGTTTGCCGATATAGTCGTAGCCGAAAAAACGACCACTTCCGTTGCAACGGTCGGAAAGGATGGTGATTGCCAGAGCGAAGATAAAACGACGATTGGCAAACACCGGCTGCGTTACGACGGTTCGAAATATATCGTTCCCAAAGATCTGAAGCGCGATGAGTAAGAGGGTGGTGGTCCAGGCAGGTGATGGCCGCAATGACCGGGACAACTGCGATAGAGCGCCGCGTGTCCGACAGGACGCTCTATCGCTTGAATTGGCGCGATCTGCCCTTCGCCGCTGTCGAGGTCAGAAGGGATAGTGCTGGGCGGAATCCTCGACCGTGATCCAGCGCAGGTCGGTGAATTCGGCGATCGCCGCCTTGCCGCCGAAGCGGCCGTAGCCGCTGCCCTTGACGCCGCCGAAGGGCATTTGCGCCTCGTCGTTTACCGTCGGGCCATTGATGTGGCAGATGCCGGATTCGATCCGCGCCGCAACCGCCATTGCCCGCTGGACATTGCGGCTGAAGACGGCGGATGACAGGCCGTATTCGGTGTCGTTGGCGATGCGGATGGCTTCTTCCTCACTGGTAACGCGAATGATCGGCTTCACGGGGCCGAAGGATTCTTCCGCATAGACTCGCATCTCGGGCGTGACGTGATCGAGCAGCGTCGCCTCGACCACGGTGCCGGAGCGCTTGCCGCCGGCCACGAGTTTTGCCCCCTTGGCCGTCGCATCGGCAATCAGCTCCTCCATTTTCTTCGCCGCATCGAGGCTGATCAACGAGCCGAGAACGACATGGCCACGTGGGTCGCCGGCCGGCAGCTGGCTGGCGCGGGCGGCCAGTTTGGCGACGAACTGATCGGCGATCGTCTCGTCGACGATGATCCGCTCCGTCGACATGCAGATCTGGCCCTGATGCATGAAGGCGCCGAAAATGGCGGCGTTGACGGCACCGTCGATATCGGCGTCGTCGAGGATAACAAGCGGCGCCTTGCCGCCGAGCTCAAGAAGGGCGGGTTTGAGATACCTGCCGCAGGTCTCGGCGATGATCTTGCCGACCTTGGTCGACCCGGTGAAGTTCACGCGCTTGACGGCCGGATGGGCAATCAGCGCGGCGACGATCTCGGGCGCATCTTCCGGCGCGTTGGTGAGGACGTTGATGACGCCGGCCGGCAGGCCGGCTTCGGTCAGCACTGTGGCAATCAGCCGGTGCGTGCCGGGGCATTGTTCGGATGCCTTGAGCACGAGGGTATTGCCGCAGGCGATCGGCATGGCGATGGCGCGGGTGGCGAGAATGACCGGCGCGTTCCAGGGAGCGATCGCCAGGCAGACGCCGGCGGCCTGGCGAACACCCATGGCGAGCGTGCCGGGTTTGTCGGAAGGGATGATTTCGCCTGATATCTGCGTCGTCATGGCGCCGGCCTCGCGCAGGATGTTGGCGGCGAGCATGACATTGAAGCCGGCCCAGGGTGCGGTTGAGCCGGTCTCCTCGATCATCAGCCGGGTAAACTCGCCGACTTTGGAATCCATGATATCGGCAGCCTTCATCAGGATCGCGCGGCGCTGGCCGGGGCCGGTCTTCGACCAGGCGCCGAAGGCAGCGGCGGCGGCTTCGACGGCAGCGGCCGCATCCTCCAGGCTTGCCGCGGCGGCGCGGCTTGCGAGCTTCTCGGTGAAGGGATCGATGCGATCAAAGGTCCGGCCGCCGGAGGCCGCGCGGTCGGCGCCGTTTATGAGGAGGGAAATATTCATCGGAGGTCTCCAGGGGACAAGAACTAGAAGCCGAGGACTTCGGCGTTGATGGAAGCTTCGAGGCCGCCGTCGACGGCAATGTTGGCGCCGTTGATCCAGCGTGCGCCATCCGAGCAGAGGAAGAGCACCGGCGGCGCAATATCGGCGGATGTGCCGGCGCGGCCGACGCGGGTGATGTCGCTATCGACTTTGGCGTCGCCGAGCACGGCGCGGAACTGCTTGAGGATCGGCGTTTCCACCGGTCCGGGGCTGACCGCATTGACCCGGATGCCGCGGTTTTTGAACAGCGGCTGATGGGCTGCCCGCATGGTCCAGAGCAGCAGCAGCTCCTTGGAGAGCGGGTAGCCTTCCTCGTCCTTGAGGCCGTGTTCGGCGACAACCGCCGCCACCTCGGGAAAGCCTTCGATTGATGACAGCGACTTTGCCCGCTCGAGGTTGGCGCGCCAGCCGTAGCCGGCGATCGAGGCGACGTTGACGATGGCGCCGCCTTCGCGCAGGCGGGGTGCCACGGCTTCGGACAGGGCGCGGAGGCCGTAGAAATTGACGGCGAGCGTCGAGACGACGCCGGTGTTGCCGGAAAGGCCGGCGACATTGGCGAGCGCATCGAGGCGCACCGGAAGCTGCGCGACGATCTCGGCAACGCCTGATGCCATGGACAGATCGCCCTTGATAAAGGCGGCACTTCCACCCGCTGGCTCGCGCACATCGACGCCGATGACCTCAGCGCCCATCTGGCCGGCCAGCGCCGCCGTGCGGGCGCCGATGCCGGAAGCGACGCCGGTCACCAGGATTGTTTTACCAAAAAGCATGAAGGTCACCTTTCGCAAGAGAGTCCGGAAACAAGCCGGCTCATTCTTCCCATTTGATTTTATGCGGACCCGGCAATTTCAGCCGGTAGCCGACCGGCAGAAGTTGAAAATCGAAGCGGCGCTCGATTTCGCCCCAAAGGCCGCGCGGCAGGTAGAGCGAGAAAATCAGGGCGGTGGCGCCGAGGCCGATCAGGTACCAGACGCCGGCTGAACCGAAGACGGTCTCGATCACGAAGAACAGGATGGCGCCGAGGATCGCGCCTTCGAACTTGCCGATCCCGCCGACCAGCACCATGAAGATCATGTAGGCCGTCCATTGGACGCTGAAATAGGTCTTCGGCTGGAAGGTCGTGGCGGTCGCCAGCCACAGGCCTCCAGCGACGGCGATGCCGAAGGCGGCGAGCACGAAGAGCAGCCTCTTGGTCGCGATCACCCGCACGCCGACCGAGGTTGCCGCCTCCTCATTGTCGCGGATCGCCTGCATGGCCGCACCGGCGCGGCTGCGCATCAGGATAAAGAGAGCACCGAGCAGGGCGGCCATGGCTATCAAGGCGAGCCAGTAGATCGTTGCCCGCCGCGTCGCGCCATCATAGACGTTGAGCGAGATCAGCGAGGTGCCGGTTTCCCCCTGGATTAGCCGGTCGAGGTTGACGAGCAGGTGGGCGAGTTCCGCTATCACCCACATGCCGATTGCGAACTCGCCGCCCTTCAGGCGCAGCATGAACAGCGAAAGCGGTATCGACAGCGCGCCGGTCACGACCGCGGCGGCAAAGAGCGAGACGAAGGGATTGAGCCCCGCATCCGCCAGGCGGATGGTGAAATAGGCGCCGAGGCCGAAGAACACCTGCTGGCCGACCGAGACCAGCCCGCCGAAACCGGCAAGGGCATTCCACATGGCGGCAAGGATCACGTAGATGAACAGGGCCGTCATCCGGTCGATCGCGCCGGCGCCGAGGACAACGGGGGCAAACATCAGCAGGGCGAGCACCGCGGCCATGCAGCCGAGCGCCACCCGCGACGACTTCGTCCAGCGCTCAATCGATATTCCGGTGGAGGCAAGGGTCGCGTTGGGGCTCATGTCGGGCTCCGGAGACGGATGCGCAGTTTGAGAGAGGCGCCGAATTTGTCGAGAACCGGCATGCCGAACCGGGATAGCCTGACGAAAAGCACCAGCAGGAACACGGCATGGCCGCCGATCAGGAAGCCTTGCGGATGCAACTGCGCGCCGAGCGATTGGGCAAGACCGAGAACGATGCCGCCGGCAAGTGTGCCCCATAACGATCCCGCTCCGCCGATGACGGCCGCCTCGAAGGCGAAGAGAAGCTGCGGGCCGCCGGAATAGGCGCTGAAAGTTGCCCGCATCCCGAGAAAAGCACCGGCGATGCCGACCGTGACCATGGTGATCGCGGTGGCAACGGCGTTTACCCTGCGGGCATCGATGCCGACCAGCCCCGCCGTATCGGGATCTTCCGCCGTGGCGCGGATCGCGCGGCCAAGCGCAAAGCGGCTCAGGAAGAACTGCAGCCCGCCGAGAACGAGGACTGCCGTCACCATCATCAGGACGGCAAGCTTGCCGACGTAGATGTGGCCCGGCAGTTGCCAGGAGGCATAGGACAGGTTGCCGATGAAGGGCGCGAGCGAGCGGGTGTCGGCGCCGAACTGCTCGAACAGCAGGTTGTCGATGACGATCGACAAGCCGAAGGTCGTGAGAATCGGCAGGAGCGTGCCGCCGCGGGCGCTGCGCTCCAGAATGAAGCGCTGCAACAGCCAGCCGGCCGCCGCCATGATGGGCAGCACGATCAGCAGGCCGGCGAAAGGTAAAATGCCGGCTTTGGCGGCCAGCAGCCACAACCCGTAAGCGGCTGCGACCGCGAGGCTGCCATGCGCGAGATTGATGATCCGCATCACTGAGAACATGAAGGACAGGCCGCAGGCGATGACGGCGTAGTAGCCGCCGAGCAGAATGCCCTGGAGCAGGGTGTTGATCACGATGCGCTCCTTTCGCCGGCTGCCCGGTGCAATCCGAAATAGGCCTGGGTGACGTGCTCGCGCGTGACGGCCGCAGCCGGCCGGTCGAGGACGATGCGTCCTTCCAGCATGCAGATGACACGGCTTGCGACGCTCATGGCGCGGGCGAGATCCTGCTCGACGAGCACGATGGTCGTTCCCGAGGTGAGCAAGGCGTGCAGCTGGACGTAGACGCGGTCGACGACCAGAGGCGAAAGCCCGAGCGAGACCTCGTCCAGGAGAAGAATATCGGGATTGCTCATCAGCGCCCGGCCGATGGCGGTCGCCTGCTGTTCTCCGCCTGAGAGATGTCCCGTCTTGGCGTGACGGCGCGGTTTCAGGTTCGGGAAGGCGTCGAGGACCCGGTCGATGTTCCACTCGCCCTTGCGGCCGGAGCTCTTTCCGAGAAGCAGGTTTTCCTCCACCGTCATCTGCGAAAACAGGCGCCGGCCTTCCGGAACGAGGGCGATGCCCTTGGCGATCCGTTTGTGGGAGGGGACGGCGGCCAGATCTTCGTCGTCGAGAAGGACGCGGCCGGAGAATGGCAGATGAGCGCCGGCGATCGATCTGAGCAGCGTCGTCTTGCCGGCGCCATTTGCGCCGACCAGCGCCAGCACCTCGCCCCTGGCAAGATCGAAGCTGACGCCGCGCACCGCCTGAAGCAGGCCGTGGCGGACGTCGAGGTCGCGGATGGAGAGAAGGCTCATGCAGGTGTCCCTCCGAGATAGGCCTTGACCACCTCCGCATCGCTCATGACCGTTTTCGGTTCGCCATCGGCGATGATCCTGCCGGCGTCCATGCAGATCAGCCGCTCCGCCACCTGCAGGAGGATATGAACGATATGCTCGATCCAGACGATGCCGATGCCGCGGCGGCGCAATTCGAGGATGGTTTCGACGAGTTCGCTCGCCTCGCCATCGGTCAGGCCGCCGCCGATCTCGTCGAGCAGCATCAACCTTGGCTGCGTGGCAAGCGCACGGGCAAGCTCCAGCCGTTTGCGATCGAGCAGGCCAAGCGTGTCGGCCGGGCGGTTGGCGACTCCAAGCATGCCGCAGAGCGAAAGCGAATCCACCACGCGCTCATAGGCCTCGTCGCGGCTTGCGGCATTGCCGTGCGATGCGGCGACGAAGACATTTTCGAAGGTGGTCATGCCGCCGAAAGGCTTGGGAATCTGATGGGTCCGGACGAGCCCGGAGCGGCAGCGTTCCGCCGCCGTCCGGCGCGTGACGTCGATGCCGTCGAAGGTGATGCTTCCCTCACTCGGCGGGAAGGCGCCGGCGAGCACGCTGAGCAGGGTCGTCTTGCCGGCGCCGTTCGGCCCGACAATGCCGATCGCCTCGCCATCGCCCATGGAAAAATCAAGATTCTCCAGCACCACCAGCGCGCCGAACCGCTTGTGGATCCCCTTGGCCGAGAGAAAGGCTCCCCCCGGCCGTGTTTGAGCTTCCCGCTGCAGCACTGTGAGTTACCCGTTATAGGCGGTGAGCTTGGCGCCGACCGGGACATTGGGGTCGGTGGCGTTTTCGGTGACGACATAGTCGAGCGCGAACTTCGAGCCCTCCGGCGCTTTCACCCATTGCGTGCCGATGATCGGTCCGGGAGAGACGTTGGCGACGGGGCCGCTGGTGAAGTCGACCTTGCCGGTGATGGTCGTGGTCTTCAGCGTGCTGATCGCCTTGGCCACAGCCTCCTTGCTCTTGACGTCGGTGCTCGCCTTCAGCGCATCGAAGCCGGCGTCGAGAAGCGCAAGGCTGGCGCCGAGCTGCTGCGTCCACTGCTTGCCGCTTGCCGTTTCATAGCCGTCGGCGAGTTCGGTTCCGGAGACGCCGGTCAGCGTGGATTTATAGGGGAAGGCCTTGTGCCAGTAGGCGGCGCTGCCGATGTTCAGGCCGAGGTCGCCGAGCGCCTCGATGTCGGACGGAAACAGGCCGGTCTTGGCGATCTGGCAGATCTTGATCTGCTGGGTGAGGCCCTGCTGCGCGGCCTGACGCCAGAAGGCGGCGAAGTCGGGCGGGATCGGGAACGAGTTGAAGATCTCCACGCCCTCCTGCCTGAAGAGAGCGATCTGCGCGGTAAAGTCGGTGGTTCCGGTTTCATAGGCTCCGGGATCGACGATGGTGAAGCCGGCCTTGGCGAGCGCCGGCGCCAGATGGGTGCGGATCGCATTGCCGTCGGCGTCGTTCGGATACATGACGCCGACCTTCTTGTTGGTCTCGATCAGGTTCCACTGCGAAACATAGGCCTTGTGGAACTCTTCGACACCGAAGCCGAAATGATAGGTCCACTTGAACGGCGAGGGCGCGCCCGGCTTGGCGCCGCGGCCGAAATACCAGGCTTCCCAGGGCATGACCGTCGAGAGGCAGGGAATGCCGGCTGCTTCGCATGCGTCAGCCACGGGATTGATGGTTTCGGGCGTCGAGACGGCAAGCATCAGGTCGATCGCCTGGTTGTTGATCAGGTCCTTCGCCAGCTGGCCGGCGCGCGAGGGATCGGATTGGGTGTCCTGGTCGAGGATCTCAACCTTCCAAGTCTTGCCGCCCGCCTGCAGGCCGTTCGCCAGCGCCTTGCGCGCCAGTTCGAGCACGTAGCCGTCCGTCTCACCGAAGCCGCCGAGAGGGCCGGTGCGCGGGCTGATGAAGCCGACCTTCAACGTATCACCGCTTTGAGCAAAGGCCGTGCGGCCGGAAAGCGCCAGCGCCGCACCACCCGCCACGGTCGATGCGATGAAAGAGCGGCGGCTCAGCGATGCCGCGTTGAATTTGCCGTCGCGGAAAATGCCGTTCATGAAATCATTCCTCCCTCTTGATCGGGCCTCCCAGCCCGTTCCCATTGTTCATGTCGGCCGATCTCAATTCAGATCGGGTAGTGCCGTTTTCCCGAGGCCATGGTGATCCATCTGAGCTCGGTGAATTCGTCGATCGCGGCCTTGCCGCCGAAGCGGCCGTAGCCGCTTGATTTGACGCCGCCGAACGGCATTTGCGGCTCGTCGGAAACGGTCGCCTCGTTGATGTGGCAGATGCCGGATTCGAGCCGCATGGCAACGGCAAGCGCTGCATTGACGTCGGCGCTGAAAACGGCGGCCGACAGCCCGTATTCGTTGTCGTTGGCAACCGTGACGGCCTCGTCGACGCTGCCGACCCGGACGATCGCCGCGACCGGCCCGAAGCTCTCCTCGCGGTAGATGCGCATGGCAGGCGTCACGTGATCGATGACGGTCGCGTCCATCAGCGTGCCGTTGACCTGGCCGCCGCAGACGAGGACAGCGCCCTTTTGCAGGGCATCATCGACGAGCGACCGGACACGCCTGATGGCCTCAGTGTTGATCAGCGTGCCGAGCGGCGTGTTGCCGTCCTTGGGATTGCCGGCGACGAGGGTTGCGGCTTTCGTCCGGAATTTGCCGACGAAGCCGTCGGCGATCTCGTCCATGAGGATGATCCGCTCGGTGGACATGCAGATCTGGCCCTGGTTCATGAAGGCGCCGAAGGCCGCCGCACGCACCGCCTCATCGATATCGGCATCGGCAAGGACGACGAACGGCGCCTTGCCGCCGAGTTCGAGCAGGCAGCGCTTGAGATGCCTTGCCGCGGATTCGGCAATGATCCTGCCGACGCGGGTGGAGCCGGTGAAGTTGATGCGGCGCACGGCCGGATGGGCAATCAGCGCATCGACGACGGCGGCGGCATCGCTCGGCGCATTGGAGACGACATTGACGACGCCGCGCGGAAAGCCGGCATCACACAGGATGTCGCCGATCAGGCCATGGGTCTTCGGGCAAAGTTCTGACGCCTTGAGGACGACGGTGTTGCCGCAGGCAAGCGGCATGGCGACGGCGCGGGTGCCTAGGATAATTGGCGCATTCCAGGGGGCAATGCCGACGCAGACGCCTGCCGGCTGGCGGACCGCCATGGCAAGGCTTCCCGGAATGGCGGAGGGAATGATCTCGCCGGATATTTGCGTGGTCATCGCCGCAGCCTCGCGAAGAATATCCGCGCCGAGCCCGCAATTGATCGCCGCCCATTGCGCGGTGGCGCCGGTTTCGCCGGTCATGGCGGCAACGAGTTCGGGGGTGCGGGCCTCCAGGATGTCGGCGGCGGCATTCAGGAGCCTGCGTCGTTCGCCCGGGCCGGTCTGCGACCAGTTCGGAAAGGCCGCTGCTGCCGCATTGGCTGCCCTCGTCATGTCGGTAACGGATCCTGCCGAGGCGATCGTTGCGACATCGCCGGTCAACGGATCGCTGCGTTCGAAGGTGCCCCCTTCGGAAGCATCCATCGCCTCGTTGTTGATCATCAGCTTTGCCGAAAACACCGTTCCACCATTCCCCACGCGTTGCTTCCACGTGATGACGCTCGCATTGTTGCCATGGGAGAAAACGAGCGGACGCGGCGCCACGAGGGCCGCCTGACCGTTCCTGCATCTGTTGAAGTGCCTCCTCCCAAAGGCTGATGGAGAAAAGGTTACGCCGATCTGGCACGGATGGAATGCGATTTATTGGGTTAATATTGTAATTATCCGGTGATATCAGCATTGTTTGATGCGGGAATGGAGGAAAAGCGTTGGCAACGGACGGAGGGATTCATCACTATGCCAGGGGCGAGTGGCACGGGCCGTCACTGTCGCACCGGCGCATCCGTTTCCAAAAAGGACTGTATGCCGATTTCCACCATTTCCTTCTGCTCGGCGAGGGGAGTGGGGAACTTCACTTCGACAATGGCGAACATCGGCCGCTGCACGGGCCGCTGCTTGCCTTCCTGCCGCCACAGGCGCGATGCGACCTGTCGATATCAGCCGGAACCGCGGCTCATCTGGTCGGCGCTTCGCCGCAGATCATGGTCGATGCGATCGGCGACAAGGTGGAATCCTATTCGCTGCGCATCTTCACCGAACAGCGCAAGCTGGTCGAGGCACTGGATCCCTTGACGGTTACCGAAATCAGTCCGCTGATCTCCGGCTTCGTGCGGGAACTCGGCGATCCCTCCCGCTCCTCCTGGATGGTCGCATCCGCCTATATCAGGCTCATCCTGATGGCGCTTTGGCGCGGTTCCGATAGCGAAAGAAACGAGCAGCGCGGGCAGGGCGAAGTGGGATCGATCCTGCAGAGATATCGGCAACTGGTCGAGGCCGGCTTCCGCCAGCACCGGCCGATCAGCGATTATGCCGCGGAGCTGGGCGTCACGGCCGACCGGCTGCATTCCACCTGCCAAAGGGCGCTCGGCCGCTCGCCGATCCAGCTCCTGCATGAGCGCGTGGTGCAGGAGGCAAAGCTCAGATTGGAGCGATCAGCCCGCAATATCCAGGAAATCTCCGACAGCCTCGGCTTTCGCGACCCGACCTATTTCAGCCATTTCTTCAAGCGCAAGACCGGACTTTCACCCGCCGGCTACCGCGAGATCGCCCGCGCTTCGGCCGGTTCGGAAAACAGCATGCTGTCCTCGGGCTATGCCGACTGGCCCTAGGCTCAGGCATTGATCAAAGTAATAGCTTGCCAATCTTGAGTCACACATCATGCTGCCGGAATCCCAAGCCGCAGTAGGACTGCAATGCGCCAGGAGCAGTTGTTGCCCCGGCGTGAAGGATTGACCGATTTGGGCCGACAGCGGACCAGCAGCCTTCAGCAGCGGCAAGATTACAGCGGACGTTCAACCTGTTGGGTTAGATCGGAGATCGGCCCAAAGCGGATTAGGGCGGGTGACGGACCTAGCCGGCCGTCTCAAGGCTTCGTGCCGGCAAGCTCAACCTAGCCTCCAAACCGCCAAGAGGCGATTGCCCGAACTTCAGTTCACCTCCATAGGCTGCAGCGATATCGCTTGATATCGCCAGGCCGAGGCCATGACCGAAATCCGCATCCGTCTCACCGCGCTTCAGCATGCTCTTGTGCTGCCTTGTGTCGACGCCGGGTCCATCGTCGCCGATACGAACGATCACCCTCTGTCCGTCGTTCGAGGCGGAAAGCGATATTCGCCGGTGTGCGAATCGCACGGCGTTGTCCAGGATATTGCCGATCGCCTCCGCAACATCGGCCGGATCTGCCTGAACGGTCATTCCCGAGTCGATATCGATGGTCCAATCGATCCCCTTGCTGTCGGTCATCGGCGAAAGGACGTTGACCAGCTTTCCGGCGATCCCAAGCACGGAGGTGGTCGCCATTTGCTCCACCCCCATTCTCGCGGCCTGTAACTGGCGATCTGCGCGTTGGCGAACGAGTTCGATTTGCTTTAAGGCGGTATCGCGCCGGTCCTGCGGCAGCCCTTCGACCAGATGGGAAAGGACTGTCAGCGGCGTCTTCAATCCATGGGCCAGGTCGCTTGCGCGTGCTCGCGCGCGCTCTACGGCGGTTTCGCGCTCATTAAGCAGAAGATTGATCTCGTTCACGAGCGGATTGACCTCGCTCGGTCCTTTCGCGGTGATATGGGCTCTGCGGCCGGCTCGAACATCAGCCACCTCCCGCTGGAGACGGGCGAGGGGTTTCAAGCCGATCAATCCCTGCAGAAAGGCTGCGAGCAACAGAAGCAACCCCGTTGCCAGCAACATCAATCTGAGTGGGCGATGGTAGGTCTCAAGTGCCGCTTCCATTTCCTCCTTGGAGAAAGCCGCATATACTTTGAATTGCCTTTTATTTGTGCCCTCGCCGATCGACATGTCCTTGATCGACACCAGAATAGGGCTGCCGTCGGGACCCTCGGCCTGAAGGAAACCGCAATAAAGCTCCTTGGCGAAGGCATCTTGCGAGAGTTGTTCGTCCCACAGGGAGCGCGAACGAATTGGAGGCTGATCGCCGGCCGGAGAAATCTGCCAGTAGCGCCCACCTATTGGATTCTCGAAACGAGGGTCGGGAGGCTTGCTGGTTAGGGCAAGCAGCCCTTGGTCGACAACGAGCCGCGCACCGAGCGCATCGGCCACGGCGGCCATTTCATGCGTATACTGGTCCTCCAAATATTCCTCGAAAAGGTGGCCAAGCACAAGCCAGACGAGCGCCAAAGCGACGGCGACGGCGACAACTGCGCCGGCCGCAAGCCTGAAGCGCAGCGATGTGATCATGGCCGTTTCCCCGGAAGCACGTAGCCGAATCCTCTGCGGGTTTCGATCGCCTCGCTGTCGGTCTTCTTGCGCAGGCGGGCGATCATCGCTTCGACTGCG
The DNA here is from genome assembly GCF_057653455.1 of Rhizobium sp. CB2179. Taxonomy (NCBI): domain Bacteria; kingdom Pseudomonadati; phylum Pseudomonadota; class Alphaproteobacteria; order Hyphomicrobiales; family Rhizobiaceae; genus Rhizobium; species Rhizobium sp. CB2179. Next base: position 397,031 of record NZ_JBYGKR010000002.1, read on the forward strand.
TTCTTCGCAGCATCGTCGTCACGACCTTGTACCTGGCTGGCCAGTTCTATCGGGCTCAAGACGACGTCGGGATTATCGATGAACAAGGACATCATGCGATACTCGAGAGGAGTGAGGTCGAGTTCGCGCCCGTCGAAGGTTATCCGCCTGGACTGTTCGTCCAGCGTGAACCGGTTGGCCGATTTCGTGCCGGCCTTGTTCTTTCTCGACCGACGCAGCAAGGCACGCAAACGCGCTGATAGCTCTTCGGTTCGGAATGGCTTGGGCAGATAGTCGTCCGCGCCCGCATCGAAGCCGTCGACGCGTTCCATCCAGGATCCACGCGCGGTCAACACGAGGACGGGGGTCTCAACTCCCGTGCTGCGCCAACGCTTCAAAATCGACAGGCCATCCAACCCCGGCAATCCAAGGTCCAGGACAATAGCGGCATAATCCTCGGTCTCGCCTTGCTCCCAAACCTCCGGCCCCGTCGAAAGCACATCCACTCGATATCCTTCACGCTCCAGACTGGAGGCGACGTGACCGGCAATGCCGCTGTCATCTTCCGCGAGGAGGATCCGCATTGTTTCAATTGTCTCCCAGAAGCGTGCCCCGCTTCGCGTCAACGCGTAAAGTCCGAATGGCGCCCGTGCCGTCGCGGATTTTCAGTTGATAGACGTCGCGAAAGAAGAAACGACGGACGCTGACATCGATCACCTTGCCGTAGCGCTTGGCCTCGATCTTTTGCAGAACCGATTTGAGCGAAAGAATTCGACCATCTTTCACCGCATCGCGGACGTAGTCGGAATCGTCAGAGCCGCCGCGTCCCCGGTTGTCGCCCTGCTGGCCACCGCCGTCGTCGCCCCCGCCATCGTCCTCACCACCTCCGTGTCCGCTGCGATCGTCTCCCCCGTGGTCGTCTCCTCCGCCGCGCCCCGAATTTGAAGACCCACTACCGCTGGATCCGCTGCTAGAGGAGCTTGCGCCGTCATGGGCGGTTGCATTCGTCGCAAGCGAAATGCCGGCAACTGCGATCGTTGCCGCCATTGAAAGAACCAACAATAGAAAGCGGATCGAAGCCATGGTCAGCCCGGTTTCACTGGCCTGCCAGTGTGAACATATAATCGAGGCGGCACAAGCAACTAAACTCTGGCGGGGGCGGGCGGAGTTTAGTGCGATCAGCGAGCCTGATCATGTCGCCGCCTCAAGGGGCGACGACTTTGACGTTCGTGATCGGCCCGGGCTTGCGAACGGCATCGGATCGATGGACCTCGGCCTTCACGACGTTGGTGCCGTGCTCGTTTTCGAGTTCGATTTCAAGACGCCTGCCGAGCTGGTCAACGGCAACCAACGATCCGTTCAGAAGCCCTGCGAGGCTCTCGCGCGAAACACTAAGGACAACTCCCGGACGCAACCTGTTTTCGCGCGGCTGGTTCCCATTTTTGCCATCCTCGGCGTGATCGCGTCCATGCTTTCGGCCATGGTCATCATCACCTCCGCTTTGGCCGCCACGATCATCCGCCGAGTCGTCCTGGCCGCCACGATGACCATGATCGCCGTTGCCGGACTTGTCGCCGCCGCTGCGGCCGCCTTGATCGTCACCGCCGGAATTACCGCTGCCACTGCCGCCACCGTGGTCATCGCCACCTGAACCATCGCTGCCACCGCGCGCATAGGCGGCGGACGAGAAGGCATTGTCTGCGGTCAGAACGGCGGGAATTGCAGTCACGGATATCATGGCTGCAGACACTATGAGAAACTTTTGCAACGGGGTCGACATTGGCTTTCCTCCATCCATGTTTGAAGACGGACAGGATTGCACACCACTGCTGACGAGCCGCTGAGCGTGATTGTCAGCATCCTGTCAAGCAATGGAATAGTACTCTGAGACGATGAGCGTTTTTGGCGCTTTCTAGCCAGGGTCACTTATCCGCTGTCGGCCCAGGGCTGTCGGACGAGACGGATGTCTGCTTTCGGGGAAAAGCCCAGTAAACTACCGCGACCGACTTGAAGGCGCGAAGCTGCCGAAGACTTATTGCCCCCGCTTCCAGCCGTTTGCGGAAATTGCTCAAGTTCACTTGACGTCGAAGAGAAGACCAAGCTCACGACAGCGCAAAAATCCTGACCTCGCGCCCGATGCCCTGAAGCTCCGCCATCCGGGAGGCCGATGTGATGCCGCTGTCGCGCAGGATCACTGAAACTTGGGCATCGTCGACGATCGCCTCCGTCGTCATGATCACATTGGGATCGGCAAGGCCCTGGACGCGGGAGGCGATATTGACGGTCTGGCCGAAGTAGTCCTGCCGGTCGTTCAGGTTGACTGCGAGGCATGGTCCCTCATGGATGCCGATCTTCAGCAGAAGATCGTCGCTGCCGTGTTCGGCATTTAACCGAAGCATTGCCTCCCGCATCTTGAGTGCCGCCGCCACCGCGCGGTCCGGGCTCGGGAAGGTCGCCATCACGGCATCGCCTATGGTCTTGACGACCGCTCCGGCCTCTGTGGCGACGATCTCGTGAAGAACCCGGAAATGTGCGCGCACCAGATCGAAAGCGGCAAGATCTCCGACGCGCTCGTAAAGCGCGGTCGAGCCCCTCAAATCGGTGAAGAGGAAAGTCAGGCTGGTGATCTTGAGGCGCTGGTCGACGTCGAGCGTGTCGGTCCGATAGATGTCGCGGAAGCTCTGGTTCGTCAGCAGACGCTTGGCTGTCAGGAAAGGCCGCCTGCGGCCCAAGAGGTCGTGCAGCTCGTCGCCTGCGATGCAGACATTCGGCACCACCCTGCGATCGGTGTGGTTCTCGAGGGTGAGCCGCAGCGAGCCAGGACGCAGGGTCAGCGTTTCGTTCAGCGCATGCGTCCGACTGATGATCATCGAGAGGTTTTGACGTTCGTCGGTGGGCTCACCCTGCACGTCGAGGAACTGCGCCGAGTGTGTCACCGGATCGAAGATGATGACGAATTGCGCCGGCAGCTGCAGGGAGACGAAAGCCTTCTCGCCCGGAGCCAACTCGATCATCTCCAGCTGGATGCGCGAAAACCTCGCTTCGAGATCGTCAGGCAGGTCGACGCCGGAGCTGAAGAAGATCTGGCGGTAGTACTCGAGCGGCGGCAACCGATCGGGATCGTGACCGGCAATCCTGCGCACGCGCGGACTGACCGTGAACGTGACCTCGACCATCTCGTCGAGAGTCGGCTCGTATCCGGCCGCGCAGAGCGCGCAATGATACGTCTCGTGGACGACGGTTTTGAGGGTTGCGCCGCTGTCGAGAACGCCGCCGCATCCCGGGCAAAGCACATTCCAGGTCATCTCGAATGCGCCTATCCGGGCTGCATGCAGAAACGCGGCGATGGTTTTCTCTTGATCGAGATCGTGCTTATCGGCGAAAGCAAGCGCATTGATGCGGTTGAGCTCGCGATCCGAGCCATGCGTGACGACCTTTTCGATGCACTCGACCGTCTGCGGGTCAGCCGCCTGTCGCAGGGAGGCAAAAAGTACGTCCACTTCGCTCATGAGACAAGTCTCCGTGTGCAGGACCCACGGCGGACGACGCCAGGATGGGGATCATAACACGAGGGTTACCCAATAGAAATCTAAAGGCTTGGATGCAGCTTGTTTCCCGAGCGAAGGCGGGTTTCAGTTCCCCTTGTATATCCGCTTCAGTGCCGCCAGTAGCGCATCCAGTTCGTCGCGCGAAAACAGCTCGATGAAACGCTGCTCGTGCCTATCGATCAGCGCACGCGCCTGGGCGAGCATTGCGTGTCCCGCCTTCGTCAGATGAAGTTCCTGGCGGCGGCGGTCGGCCGCGGAGGGGCGGCGCTCGATCAGGTCGCGGGCTGCCAGCCGGTTGACGAGGGCCATCATTGTCGCCCGGTCGGTGCCGAGCGTATTGGCAAGGTCGATCTGCGATGCGCCCGGATTGCCGGCGACGAGTTCCATCACCGCCAGCTGCTTCTGCGTCAGCGCCAGCTCCTCCATGGTTTCGGCGAAGTTGCGATAGATTGCGACATGCGCCATGCGCAGGTGAAATCCCAGCAGATCGCCAAGCCGGCCGACGTCGAGGCCCGGTGTCGCGGGCGCATCTTCGCCGTCGAAGTCGTCCTGCGGTGGTTTTGTGCTCATCGTTCGTTCTCGCCTCATCCAGGGTCATAACCATCAAAATCAGCAGGTTAGTCAATATCAGCGCCGCGGATTTCCCTGTGCCCCTTCGAACGATCGGATTTGCGCTGAACGCCTCTTGCATCACAGAAAAAAGATATTAGTATGTGTTGCATACAAATTTGAATGCCTGTTGCGGGGAGCGGTGGGCATGGGAGGAGAAATGGCGCATTCCTTTTCCGGGATGGCTTCGTCGGCGGATTGCGGACTGGTGACGGATGATCCGATCCTTTACCGCGCCCGCGTCGCACCGGACCGTCCGGCTCTGTTCGAGATCGCCACCGACCGGCAGCTCAGCTATGCCGAGCTCGATACGCGGATCGCCCGCTGCGCCGGCCTCCTCAGCGATGTGCTCGGAGCGCGCCGCGACGGGGCGCGTGTCGCCTTGCTGGCGCGCAACTCGATGGATTCGATCGTGCTTGCCTTTGCCTGCCAGCGTGCCGGCGCCATCTACGTGCCGCTCAACTGGCGCCTCAACGCCGCCGAGCTTCGGCCGATCCTTGCCGATTGCGCCCCGGCTCTGCTCGTTCACGACGAGGAGTTTGCGGCAACCGTCGCCAGCCTTGCGGGAGCCGATGCTCAGATGGCAGTGATATTGACGGCCGACGGCCCGGCCGGTCTCGCCGCGCGGATCGAGGCGAGCCTTCCGGCCGCGCCGGTGTCCGCCGATGCCGATGGAGCCTGCGTCCTTCTCTACACCTCGGGCACGACGGGACAGCCGAAGGGCGTCGTCATCACCCGCCGCAACGCTTTTTTTGCCGCCATTAATTTTTCCGTCGTCGGAGAGATCGGGCCGGGATCCGTCGCCATGTGCGACCTGCCGTTCTTCCACACGATCGGGCTGATTGCCGTCGCGCGCACCACATTGATGCTGGGCGGCACGCTTGTTGTCTCCGACCGCTTCACGCCGGCGCGCACACTCGCAGCCCTTGCCGACCGGCAGCGTGCCGTCACCCATTATTTCGCGGTGCCGCAGATCGCGCTCGCCTTGCGCAATGATCCCGCCTACAGCGCCGCGGCGCTCGCCGGCCTGCATGCGCTCTTCGTCGGCGGCGCGCCGCTGACGCAGGCGCTGATTGAAAGCTATCTCGACGACGGCGTTGCGCTGGTCAACGGTTACGGCATGAGCGAGGCCGGAACGGTGCTGCACGTACCGATCGACCGGCGCGCCGTGCAGGACAATCCCGGCAGCGTCGGTCTTCCGGCACCCTTGCTCGACATTCGCATCGTCGGCGAGGACGGCCGGGAAGTTGACGACGGCGAGACCGGTGAACTCTGGCTGCGCGGGCCGGCGGTGACGCCGGGCTACTGGAACAAGCCTCAGGAAACCGCTGCCGCCTTCACCGAGGGCTGGTACCGCACCGGCGATCTCGGCCGACGCGAAGCGAACGGCTTTTATCGCATCGTCGACCGGCTGAAGGACATGTACATCAGCGGCGGCGAGAATGTTTATCCCGCCGAGGTCGAAGCCGCACTCGCAAGTCATCCCGCTATCCTCGATGCCGCGGTCGTCGGCATTCCCGACATCCGGTGGGGCGAATGCGGCCTCGCCTATGTCGTGCTGCGGCCGGGTGCCGTGGCAACGGGCGATGAGATCGCCCGCCATTGCGCGGCAAGGCTCGCCGCCTTCAAGCGTCCGGCGCGCATCCTCTTCGTCGAGGCCATTCCCCGCACCGCCTCCGGCAAGGTGCAGAAATATGTCCTGCGCCAGTTCCATTTTGACGAAACCCTTCAACGACAGGCCCTGTGACGCGGCCCCCGGCATTCACGCCGAAACCCATGGAGTAACCTCATGACTGAAGACAAATCGCCGGTTCTGGTCGAATTCGACAGCGGCATCGCCTTCGTGACCCTCAACCGTCCGGAAAAGCGCAATGCGATGAACCCGGCCCTGAATATCAGGATGCTCGAAGTGCTTGACGAGCTCGAGGGCGACGAGCGTTGCGGCGTCCTCGTCCTGCGCGGCGCCGGCGAATCCTGGTCGGCCGGCATGGATCTGAAGGAATATTTCCGCGACAATGACGACAAGCCGCGTGACGTCACGCTGAAGGCGCGGCGCCAGTCCGGCAACTGGTGGGGCCGGCTGATGTATTTCGAAAAGCCGACGATCGCCATGGTCAACGGCTGGTGCTTCGGCGGCGCCTTCACGCCGCTGGTTTCCTGCGATCTCGCCATCGCCGCCGAGGAGGCGAATTTCGGCCTCTCGGAAATCAACTGGGGCATTCTGCCAGGCGGCAACGTCACCCGTGCGGTCGCCGAAGTGATGCGCCATCGCGACGCTCTCTATTACATCATGACCGGCGAACTGTTCGGCGGGCGCAAGGCCGCGGAAATGGGTCTCGTCAACGAGGCCGTGCCGCTGGCGGAGCTGGAAACCCGGGTCCGCAAGATCTGCGCCAGCCTGCTCGAAAAGAACCCGGTGACGCTGAAGGCCGCCAAGGACACCTACAAGCGCGTGCGCAACCTGCCATGGGATCTCGCCGACGATTACATCTACGCCAAGCTGGAGCAGATGCTGTTTCTCGACAAGACCAAGGGGCGTGACGAGGGGCTGAAGCAGTTCCTCGACGACAAGACCTATCAGCCGGGGCTCGGCGCCTACAAGCGCGGCCGCTGAGGACAGGCCCGACATGCCGGGCCGTTTGGGAGCCGATCATCTGGAGGAGGAAAGCAATGAAGATCCATGCCGCGGTGGCGCGTGCGCCCCATACGCCGTTTTCGCTGGAAAGGCTCGATCTGGAGGAGCCGCGCGAGGGTGAGATCCTGGTTCGCGTCGTGGCAACAGGGGTTTGCCACACCGATATCGTCATGCGTGACCAGCACCTGCCGGTGCCGCAGCCGGTCGTGCTCGGTCATGAGGGCGCCGGCATCGTCGAGCGTGTCGGGCCGGGCGTTGCCAAGGTCAAGCCCGGCGATCATGTGGTCATGACCTTCAATTCCTGCGGTCATTGCCCGAGCTGCAACGATCACGAGGAGAGCTATTGCCACGAATTCTTCCCGCGCAACTTCTTCGGTGCGCGCGCCGATGGTTCGAGCGGGCTCTCATGCGAGGGAGAGCGGGTTCACGGTAATATTTTCGGGCAATCCTCCTTTGCCAGCCACGCACTGTGCCATGAACGCAATATCGTGAAAGTGCCGAAGGAAGCGAACCTAGCGCTGCTCGGGCCGCTCGCCTGCGGCATCCAGACCGGCGCCGGTGCGGTCATGAACGCGCTGAAGATCGAACCGGGAAAGGTGCTCGCGGTTTTCGGCATGGGCTCCGTCGGTCTTGCCGCCGTGATGGCGGCGCGGATCGTCGGCGCGTCACGGATCATCGCCGTCGACGTCAACGAGACGCGGCTGGCACTTGCGGCGGAACTCGGCGCGACCGACATCGTCAACGGCAAGGCGAGCGACGCGGTCGCCGCGATCATGGCGCTGACCGGCGCCGGCGTCGATTATTCGATCGATGCCTCCGGCGTGCCCGCCGTCATCGACCAGTGCGTGCGGGTGCTGGCGCCGCGCGGCACCTGCGGCATTGTCGGGGCCTCGCCCCATGGCTCAACGCTGACGCTCGACCTCACCCATATCCTGTCGGGCGGGCGCCGGGTCCGCGGCATCGTCGAGGGCGATTCCAATCCCGACGTGCTGATCCCGTTGTTGATCGACCTGCATCGGCAGGGCCGCTTCCCGTTCGACAGGCTCATCACCTTCTATGATTTCGCCGACATCAACCAGGCGGTGGAGGATGCGGAGAAGGGCATCGTGCTGAAACCGGTCGTGCGTCAGCCGGCCGTCTGACATCGTTCAAGGGAGGAAACAATGAACACCGTCACCCCAATCGCCACCGATACCAGCCCCGATGTCATGAAGGCGCTGCTTGGCCGGCAAAGGGCGTCGTTCCTGAGGGATGGCCCGCCGGGCATCGACACCCGCATCGATCGCATCGACCGCGTCATCGCCCTTCTTGTCGATCATAAGGATGCAATCGCCGCTGCCCTGTCGGAGGATTTCGGCAGCCGCAGCGTCGAGGCGAGCCTGCTTCTCGATGTCTTCACCTGCGTCGGTTCGCTCAAATATGCCAAGGCCCATCTTGTCGAATGGCTGAAGCCCGAGCAGCACGAGGCATTGTTCCCGGACGCCGTGGCCGAAGTGGTATATCAGCCGAAGGGGATTGTCGGGATCCTGAGCCCGTGGAATTTCCCTTATCAGCTCGCCCTCGCGCCGCTTGCCGGCATTCTCGCCGCCGGCAATCGCGCCATGATCAAGCCGTCGGAGGTGACGCCGGCTTCGGCCGAATTGATGGCGGAACTCATTGCCGGGGCCTTCGACGAAACGGAAATATCAGTCGTTCAGGGCGGACCGGCGACGGGCACGGCCTTTACATCACTTGCCTTCGACCACCTGATCTTCACCGGCGGAACCGCGGTCGCCCATCATGTCATGCGCGCGGCGGCGGAAAACCTGACGCCGCTGACGCTGGAGCTCGGCGGAAAGTCGCCCGTCATCGTCGGCCGCTCGGCCGATCTCGGCGACGCGGCGCGCCGGGTCATGACCGTCAAGACGCTGAACGCCGGCCAGATCTGCCTTGCGCCGGACCATGTCTATGTGCCCGAGGAAAGCGTCGAAGCCTTTGCCGGCCACGCGGTCGCGGCGGTCGGCGCGATGTATCCGGCGCTGAAGGAAAATCCTGACTACACCTCGATCGTCAATGCTCGCCATCACGCCCGCATCCAGGGCCTGATCGACGATGCCAGGGCCAAGGGCGCGAGGATCGTCGAGATCAACCCGGCGGCAGAGAATTTCTCCCAGCAATCGGCCCACCGCATGCCTCCGACCTTAATACTCGATCCCACGGAAGAGATGCGCGTGCTGCAGGAAGAAATCTTTGGACCGGTGCTGCCGGTCCTTCCCTATCGCGATATCGCCGACGTCATCGATCGCATCAATGCCAGGCCGCGCCCGCTCGCTCTCTATTACTTCAGCCAGGATCAGCAGGAGGAGGCCCGCGTTCTCGACAATACGACCTCCGGCGGGGTGACGGTCAACGACTGCATGAGCCACGTCACGGCGGAAGGCCTGCCCTTCGGCGGCGTCGGCCATTCGGGCATGGGTTCCTATCACGGCAAATTCGGCTTCCTCGCCTTCTCGCATCCGCGCGCCGTCTATCACCAGAGCAGGATGGTGGAAGCGGAATACATGATGCGGCCGCCCTATGGCGATGCGATGCGTGGCTTCTTGGCGGCGGCGATCTGCAAGTAGTCGAAGAAGCGTTGGACGATGCCGTCGGCAGCCGCGGCTGCTGGCGGCATGGGATGGCTGCTTGCAACGAATGGCCCGATTGCGCAGGCTTATCCTGATAACGCTATATTGTGTCATTGGGATATGTGTCCCGACGCAGACGATGCTGTCGTTAAATATGCCTTATGCCGCGGCTGCTAGGCGTTGAACCGCAGGGCGTTGCGGACATGATGTCTCTTGCCGTGCTGGAGCATGACCTTTCCATAGATGTTGCCAAATCTGGCAGCGGGCCTCTCTGCCCATACCTAATCGTCGGGGCGGACGCCTGCTTTCCTGTCATCGCATTGCTGCCGACCGGCCGGGAGACGCGTCAGCGAAGGAATATGGCTTGATAGGTCTTTGATTTAACGAAGCTCAAACCAGTGTTGCCCTATGATTGGTTCGGTACATGTATTGGAAGGTGGATCCAACGCAGTGAATGGCATCTGGACGCAATTCGGTGGCAACCTGTCATTCGTGTGCCTGGCGATTTCGCTCTGGGCGCATTTCTCGATCCAATTTCAGCGTCGTTCGGTCACACAGGAAAAAATCGCCTTCGGAATCATAGCCGGCGGCGCCTCCATCGGCTCCATATTGCTGGCCGTCGAAGTCAATCCCGGCATTTATATCGACATCCGCTTTTCGCCGCTTGCTTTGGCGGGCATGTTCGGCGGACCGATCGCGGCCGCCTTTGCGGCGTCGCTGGCGATAGTCTTCCGCTTCTGGGTCGGCGGCGCGGCAATGATCGACGGTCTGATCGCAATTGCTGTCGCGACCGGTATCGGCCTGGCTGCCAACGTCTGGATCCGCAAGAGATCTCCCGAGCTCATAGACGTTGCGCTGCTGAGCCTCGCGCTCGGCGGCGCACTTATTGTTTTGATGGCGGTGCTTCCCACCCTGGTCCACGCCCGCGTATTGGCCATCATCGGTCTGCCGATGACGGTATTGAACTGCCTGGCGACGGTGCTGTGTGGTTTCGTTCTGTTGAAGACGCAACAATGGGAGCTGGAGCGAAGCATCCTGGTGACCGCATTTTCGCAGTCGCCCGATTATCTCTACGTGAAGGACCGAAACAGCCGGTTCATCACCGTCAATGAAAATATGATCCGCCTTTTTCGTTTCAGAACCACGGCGGAGATGACCGGATTGTCGGATTTCAATCTTATCTCGCGGCCGCGCGCCGAAGAATTTTATTATCTCGAACAGCAGGTCATGGACACCGGGGTGCCCCTGATCGACTCCGTCGAGCGTATCGAAGACAGATACCTGCTCGCCTCCAAGGTGCCGCTGAAGGATAGGCAGGGACGGGTGATCGGCCTGGCCGGCGTCACGCGTGACGTGACGGAGCGGACTGCTCTAGAGCGGGAATTGCGCAAGAGCAAGAACCTGCTGTCACATGCGATGGCCGGCATGTCCGATGGCATCGCCATGTACGACAGCAAGGGTTTTCTCGTTTTTTGCAATGACCAGTATCGCGCCGCCTTTCCGCTATCCGGAGACGCCCGCGTGGTTGGCGCTCATATCAGCGACATCCTTCGCCGCGTTGCCGAAACTGGCGAGCGCACGGGCATCCCGGACGCTGATCGCGAAGAGTGGATCAGGTCCGTCAGTGCTACGTTGCACAGCAACAAGGACGAAGAGGTTCAGCTTCACAACGGCGACTGGCGAAGCATCCGGACCAGGTTAGCGGAAGACGGCACAGCGATGGCCGTTGTCTCCGACATCACGGCGACCAAGCAGGCGGAAATCGCCCTCAGGCTGTCGGCGGAGCAGCTGAAGTCCCTCGCCGAGACCGATGGGCTCACCGGCATGGTCAACCGCCGGGCCTTCGACGAGGCTTTCGCCCGCGAGACCGCAGGCAGCGCCAGGAAAAACACGCCGCTCAGCCTTCTGATGGTCGATATCGACCGCTTCAAGGCCTATAACGACACCTATGGTCATCCCGCCGGAGACCAGTGCCTGCGTGTCGTCAGCAGGTGTCTTCGCCAGTCCGTAAGCCGCCCGGCCGACATCGTCGCACGCTACGGCGGAGAGGAATTCGTGGTTCTGCTGCCTGCGACCAGTGCGAAGGGGGCGATGATCGTTGCCGAACAGTTCGCGCGTCTCCTAAGCCAGGAGAATATCGTTCATACTGGCAGCGAATTCGGCCGGGTGACCGCCAGCATCGGCATATCCTGTGCGACGGGAGCCACCTTGAGGATCAACCCGAACCGCCTCCTGAGCGAGGCCGATGCCGCGCTCTACGACGCCAAGACTCAAGGCCGCAATCGCATCCTGGCACATTCGCCCGAGGAGCGGCACGCCATCAAGGACGTTGGTTAGATTGAATCCTTGATAGGTTTTTCCTATCGAGCCATCGCGCGTGCGCCCTTGATGTTTTCCCCGCTTCGACAATACAGGGCGCATGGACACAAAATTCATTGGTAAGAAGTCGGCAGCAGCCGGGGGCTGGGGCGCTTTGAAGAGCTGCGGCAAGCGCTTGCTGCAAAGCGGCATGCCGATTTCAGGGGCGCGGACGATGCTGAAGGCGAACCAGCCGGATGGATTCGATTGCCCGGGCTGCGCCTGGGGCGATCCGGAGCACGGATCGTCGTTCGAATTCTGCGAGAACGGCGTAAAGGCCGTCGCCTGGGAGGCGACGGAGAAACGGGCCACGCCCGCCTTCTTCGCGGAAAGGACTGTATCGCAGCTTCGCCAGTTGACGGACTATGAACTGGAACTCAATGGCCGCCTCACGCATCCGATGCGCTACGATGCGGCGAGCGACCGTTACCTGCCGGTCGCGTGGGCGGATGCCTTTGCCGAGATCGGCAGCATCCTGAGGGGGTTCGATAGCCCCAACCGGGTGGAATTCTACACGTCGGGCCGGGCGAGCAACGAGGCCGCCTTCCTGTACCAGCTGTTCGTGCGCGTCTACGGCACCAACAATTTTCCCGACTGCTCCAACATGTGCCACGAGGCGAGCGGCATCGCCATGCGCCAGGCGGTCGGTGTCGGCAAGGGTACCGTGCTGCTGGAGGATTTCGAAGAGGCCGATGCGATCTTCGTGATCGGGCAGAACCCGGGCACCAACCATCCGAGGATGCTCGGCGATTTGCGCCGGGCGGCGATCCGCGGCGCGCGCGTGGTCGTCTTCAATCCCGTCCGCGAACGCGGCCTGGAACGCTTCTCCGACCCGCAGGACAAGGTCGAGATGCTGCGCGGCGGTTCGACCGATATCGCCAGCCTTTATCTGCAACCGCAGCTCGGCGGCGACATGGCCGCGGTGCGCGGGATGGCAAAGGCCGTGCTGGCCGCGGAAGACGCAGCCGTCGAAGCCGGTCTGCCCTCCGTTCTCGACCATGCATTTCTTGTCGAACACTGCGCTGGTTTTGCAGAATACCGGGCAGCGGTCGAGGCGACCAACTGGGCTGAGATCGAGGACCAGTCGGGACTGAGCCGGCAGGAGATCGAACGGGCAGCCGATGTCTATATCAGCGCCGAGCGGGTCATCTGCACCTGGGCGATGGGCGTGACCCAGCATCTGCATTCCGTGGCGACGATCCGCGAGATCGCCAACTTCATGTTCCTGCGCGGCAATATCGGCCGGCCGGGGGCAGGCCTTTGCCCGGTTCGCGGCCATTCCAACGTGCAGGGCGACCGCACCGTCGGTATCAACGAAAAGCCGGCGGACGATTTCCTCGATGCGCTGGAGAAGCATTTCCGCTTCACCGTTCCTCGCGAACATGGTCACAATGTCCTTGCCGCGATCGGCGCGATGCTCGATGGCTCGGCCGAGGCCTTCATCGGGCTTGGCGGCAATTTTGCCCGCGCAACGCCCGACAGCGCGCTCGTTGAAAAGGCGTTGCGGCGGCTGAAGCTGACGGTGCACATCGCCACCAAGCCCAACCATTCGCATCTCATGCCCGGCGAGGTGGCCTTCATCCTGCCGTGCCTCGGACGCACTGAGATGGATCTGAACGCGGCGGGCAACTCCCAGCTTATAAGCGTCGAGGATTCGATGAGCATGGTGCATGGGTCTGCCGGCATCAATCGTCCGGCCTCGCCGCATCTCCTCTCGGAAGTCGCCATCATTGGCGGCATTGCACAGGCGACGGTCGGCTCCGCCGTGGTCGACTGGGCAGAGCTTGCCGACGACCACGATCGTATCCGCGATCATATCGAGGCGACCATTCCAGGCTTCGAAAATTACAATGCGCGCCTGCGCAAGCCGCGCGGTTTCCACCTGCGCAATACGGCAGCCCATCGGGAGTGGGATACGCCGGCCGGCAAGGCATCATTTTCTTGCGAATGCGCAGTCGCCTGCCGAAGGTTCTTAGTGGACCGCTTAAAGATGGCCTTCGGCAGGCAGACAGGCATGCAGGCATACGCACGGGATGGAGTGCGTATGTACGATCCCTTCCATCCTTTTGGGGGTCATGGGATGGATGGGTTTGGCTTTTAGACCGCAAACCATCATGGCCTTGGTCGGGTTTCATCTTACTGTTCCTTAGCTATGGAGCAATTGTCTGGCCCCGATATTGTCGGCCAACCGGCTTTTCGTGACGCAGTCTGGACTGATCTTGCGCAAAATGTACATGAACCGGTCCCGCTGAAGCCGCCTGTTGCGCGCAATGAAAGCCGGCGTGATGCCGCCGGGCGCGATGCATCTGGTTCTTTCAGTTGAACAATGATTTTATCACTGAAGGCAAAAGCGACGGATCGTTTCCAACACGCCTATGTCGACGTCAAGATGATCGGTTTCCGCGACGCTCGCGGGCATCGCTCTGTCTCCGGGGATACGGACTCCCTTGGAACGCAGCCGTTCCAATTGGGTCTTGACGCGCTCCGGGAAATCCGAATCCGCAGCCGCGGGAAAGAGCGCGATCACCGTCATTCCCGCATTCACCGGGTGCTCGCCCGAGAGAAAGTGGCCGGCATCGAGCGACCACGCGGCCCCGGAAAGACCCGCCGAAAGCATCTCGACGATAAGGGCGATATTGCCGCCCTTGTAACCGCCGAAGGGCAGGAGAGCACCGAGCATCGCCTTAACAGGATCGGTGGTGATGGCGCCGGTTTCGTCGATGGCCATGCCGTGAGCGATCGGCAATTGCGCCTTTGCCGCCTCGGCAAGCGTTATGAACGCCGTCGCACTCGTCGCCTGGTCGATGACGACAGGCGGCAAGGGTTCCGGCATGGGCACGCCGAAAGCGAGCGGATTGGTGCAGTAGACGCGCTCGCCGCCCTCGGCGGCGGCCATCAAGGCCGGTCCGTTGGCAGCGGCGATGGATATCAACCCGTCCTGAGCGAGGCGCCGGACGTAGTATCCCAATTCCCCGGCGGTATAGCTGTTTCTTTGCGTAAGGACTGAGATGCCGAAGGTTTTCACGCACTTTACGAAGTCGTCGTAAATGAGATCAAACCCGAGCTGCGCTATGCCGCCGTCCGCATCGGCCTGGATCAGGGCCGGCAGCACATGGTTGAAGCGGGGCTTGGCGTCGCCATTGATCCGCCCGTCGCGCAGGCTGGTGAGATAATCGACGAAATGCGGAAAACCGAGCTCAGTGCGCCCGAAGCAGGCGGCCGAGAGCGTTGCATCGACAAGCGCCTTCGCCATGGCCGGGCTGCCGCCGCAGGCGAGACAGGCTTCGAGCGCCAGTTGGCGGAGCTCGTCGATCGGCATTCTCATCTTCTGCCCGGCCATCACAGCGCCAATGCCGCTCGTCTGCCCTCATAGAAGGCATAAGGCGCCTGGCGCGGCGCAGCGCAGTCCCCGATCTCCACCACCTGACGATCGTTTGAACGCATTTCATCGCCCAACCAATTTGCTGCCGCATTGGTGGTGGCGAGCACCAGGCTGTCGCCTTCCTCGAAGAAACGCTCGCCGGTATCGTGATCCAGCAGGGTGACGCCATTACCGTGCCATTCCAGCACGCTGACCTCCAGAAGCCATTTGACGCCCAGCGTCTTCAACGTCCGGCGCAGCGGGACGTCGGCGGTGGTGCGCTGAAGCTCTTTGCCGATGAACGGGTCGGGCGAGAGCATCGTCACCAGGTGCCCATCTTCGGCGAGCTTCCAGGCGGTTCCGCAGCCGCGCCAGCCGCCGCCCTCGTCCAGCAGCAGAACTCTCTTCCCCGGCCTTGACTGCCGCGCCATGACGGCCTCGACGGTGAAGACGTTTCCTTTTTCGATACCGGGCAGCGTCGCAACTGAGGGCAGAGCCTTCTGGAAGCCGGTTTCGGGTGAATAGGAACCCGTTGCCAGGATGACGGCGTCTGCGCCGATGGCCTCGACATCCGATGCCTCGACATAAGAGTTGAGCCGGATATCGACACCGAGCTTCGTCAGCTGCCGCTCGTACCAGCCGATGAGGTCGAGGATCTGCGCCCGGCGAGGCTGCATGCCGGCGAGCAGGAAATTGCCGCCGAGCCGGCTGGATGCTTCCGCGAGGATGACCCGGTGGCCCCTTTCGGCGGCGGCGCGGGCGGCTTCCAGGCCAGCAGGCCCGGCGCCGACGACGAGCACCGTCCTCGGCTGGCCGGCCGGTGCGAAGCGGTCGCCGCCCCATTGATATTCCCGTCCGGCCGATGGGTTGATGAGGCAGCTTATCCAATAATCGCGCGAACGCCGGCCCCAGCACATCTGGTTGCACGAAATGCAGCCACGAACATCGTCGGGGCGGTCCTCGCCGGCTTTTCGAGCCAGATGCGGATCGGCAATCTGGCCGCGCACGATCGAGACAAGGTCCGCCGCTCCTTCTCCAAGAACGGTTTCGCCGTTCTCCGGCGTTCTGATATGGCTTTCGGCAATGACGAGCGCATGTTTGACGGATCGCCTGATCGTTGCGGCAAGCTCGGCGCCGAGCTTCTCCTGGTAGAGGAATGTCGGCATCAGCTTGTGGAAGTCGAGATAGCCGCCCGAACCGCAGGTCACATAGTCGACGAGACCGAGTTCGTCATGGAGAGCGACGATCTCGGCAAGCTCGTCCCGCGTCAGCGCAACGCTATGATCGGGCTCATCGCTGATCGCAAGCCCGATGATGAAATCCTGACCGCACACTGCCCGGATGCGGCTGATGATTTCCCGCGAGAAGCGGGTCCGGTTCTCCAGCGAACCACCCCATTGATCCTCTCGCCGGTTCGACCAAGGCGTCCAGAACTGCTCGATCAGGCCGAGATAGGCCGCCCAGACTTCGACGCCATCGAAACCGGCCTCGCGACAGCGCCGCGCCGCCTGCACGAAGCCGTCGATGGTTTCCCAAATCTCAGCCTCGCTCATGGAATGCGAGCCATCGCTGTCGTGATAACTGGGCAAGCCGGAAGGAGACCAATGCGGGTGGTATGAATTGTCGGAATCCCCATGCGCGCCGACATGGTAGAGCTGCTGGATCGCGACCGCGCCGTTTTCCTTGATCGCGGTCGTGACCTTGCTGAAGTGAGGGATCACGCTGTCGTCGCCGGGAAGAAAATTTCCGCGCGTCAGCACGGCCGCGGGATGCACCGGCATCGGTTCGACCACGATCATCGCGGCGCCACCGATCGCGCGCTCGGCATAATAGGCGACGTGGCGTTCGCCGGGTACACCGTCGCTCGCCATGTTTGCCGTATGCGCTCCGAAGACGATCCTGTTGCGCAAGGTGTGTCCGCGCAGGCCGATCGGCGAAAACAGACGCGGGAAGAGCTTCGACATGGTGATCCCCAAGCGTCAGGCGGCTGACTTCCAGGCTCCTGCGATGGCGACGCGCCCGATATCGGCGTCGCCAACGAACCAGAAAGACGGCCGCATTTGGAGCGTCAAAGTGCGACCGAGAGGGCACTGTCGCGTCGGGGAGCCACCTCGTGCGAGTTCACCATCGCGCCCGCGAGCTGGCGGAAGGTGACAAGCCCCAATGCTTCCCCGGATGGTGAAACCACCCTGGCATCGTCGTGCGCCTCCGATGCCAGAATCCGGACGGCGTCTTCGACGGTCGTGCCTGATGCGATCGTCAATCCACCTGGGACCGCGCCGGAATGCAGGGATGTCATGATGGCATCGACCTGGATGACCCGGCCTCGATTGACCTCCTTGACGAAGTTGGCGATGTAGGCGTCTGCCGGACGCAGAACGATGTCCTGGCTGGTGCCCTGCTGGATGACTTCGCCATCGCGCAGGATCGCAATCTGGTCGCCCAGCCGAAGGGCCTCATCGAGATCATGGGTGATGAAGACGATGGTCTTCTTGATCTCCTTCTGAATGTCGAGAAGGACCGACTGCATATCGGTGCGGATCAAAGGGTCGAGCGCCGAATAGGCCTCGTCCATCAGCAGAACCGGCGCATCGTTCGAGAGGGCGCGTGCCAGCCCGACGCGCTGCTGCATGCCGCCCGACAGCTGGTTGGGATATTTGCTCTCGAAGCCCTTCAGGCCGACCCGCTCCAGCCAGCCCATGGCGACGTCAACGGCTTTCGAGCGCTCCATGCCCTGCACTTCGCGGCCGAAGATAGTGTTGTCGAGAACATTCCGGTGCGGCAGAAGCGCGAACTTCTGAAACACCATTGCCGTCTGGTGGCGCCGAAACGTCCGCAATTCGGTCTCGTTCATTTTCACCACATCGACGCCGTCGACAAGCACTTCGCCGGCGGTTGGATCGATCAGACGGTTGATGTGGCGGATGAGCGTCGATTTGCCCGAACCCGAAAGGCCCATGATGACCTGGATGCGGCCCGAGGGTATCTCGACATTGATATCTTTCAGGCCGAGCACGTGGCCGTGCTTTTCGTTGAGCTCGGTCTTCGACAATCCCTTTTGGACAGCATCGACATGAGCGCCGGGATTGGGACCGAAGATCTTGTAGAGATGGCGGATCTTGATGCCGCCGAAACGATGATCAGCCATGGACGATCTCCCGATGCTTCTGGAGCCGCTTGCCATAAGCCTGGCTGACCCGGTCGAAAATGATGGCAATGCCGACGATGGCAAGGCCGTTGAAAATACCCAGGGTGAAGTACTGGTTGGCGATTGCCTTCAGAACGGGCTGGCCAAGGCCCTGGACGCCGATCATCGAAGCGACGACGACCATGGCGAGCGCCATCATGATGGTCTGGTTGATGCCGGCCATGATGGTGGGAAGCGCCAGCGGCAGCTGGACCTTGAACAGCTTCTGCGAGCTCGACGTTCCGAACGCATCGGCTGCCTCGAGCACGTCCTTGTCGACCAGGCGGATACCGAGGTCGGTCAGCCTTATCATCGGCGGGATGGCGTAGATGACGACGGCGATCAGTCCCGGCACCTTGCCGATGCCGAGCAGCATGACGACAGGGATCAGGTAGACGAAGCTCGGCATCGTCTGCATGACGTCGAGGATCGGATTGATAACGCGCTGCAGCCGGTCGGAACGCGCCATCAATATCCCCATCGGAATGCCGATGGCGATGGAGAGCACGGTACAGACGAAGATCATCGAGACCGTCCGCATCGTATCGTCCCACATGTCGAAATAGCCGATCAACAGCAGTGTGACGAGACAGCCGAGGACGATCTTCAGGCTGCGGCTTCCAAACCATGCGATGACAAGGATGATTGCCGTAATGATCGGCCACGGCGTCTGCGTCATGAAGCGGTCGGCGGCGATCAGGAAATGCTGCAGCGGGGAGAAGAGGCTTTCGATCGCGTCGCCATAGCTGCGGGTAAATGCGCGAAAACCGTCATCGATCGCCTTCTTCAGATTGCGAAGGGCATCGTCATCCATATGCGGGAATTTATAAAACCATTCCATTCGGTTCCCCTTTTTCTTCAAAGAGCCGTGGCAGTCTTTTTGATTTTATCGGCAGCGAGAGGCGGTGCGCATCAAGCGCACCGCAGTAGTCGGCGTTAAAGAGCAGCTTCGATCTTCGTGGCTGCCTCAGGCGAGACCCACTTGGTCCACAGGTCCTTGTTTTCTTTGAGGAAGTGCTTGGCACCGTCCTCGCCGGTCGCCTGGTTGTCGGTCATCCACGCCATCAGCTTGTTGACCGTGTCGTTGCTCCAGGAGCGCTTCGTCAGGTAGTCCATGACCTCCGGCCCGGCCTTTTCCGAAAAAGGCTTTGCAACGAGGGTGACGATTTTGTCGACCGGCCATGCGTTCGGCTTCGGATCGGGGCAATCGGCGACGGTGTTGCAGCGCTTCCATTCGGCGGCGTCGTTCGGCACGCCGGCTTCGAGCTTGACCATTTCATACTTGCCGAGCAGCGCGGTCGGTGCCCAGTAATAGCCGGCCCAGCCTTCCTTGCGTTCGTAAGCCTTGGAGATCGAACCATCGAGGCCGGCAGCAGAACCGGTATCGACGAGGGTGAAGCCGGCCTTATCGGCTTCAAAGGCCTTGTAGAGCTGCGTGGTCACCACGGTGCCGCCCCAGCCCTGCGGACCGTTATAGATGGCGCCCTTCTTCGCATCCTCAGGAGCGGGGAAGAGTTCCGGATGCTTCAGCACGTCGCCGATAGTCTTGATGTCGGGATGAGCGTCGGCCAGATATTTGGGAATCCACCAGCCCTGGACGCCGCCATCGGGCAAGGGAGAGCCGACCTGGACGATCCGGCCTTCATCCGTTCCCTTCTTGACGACGTCGGGCAGCAGGTCGATCCAGGCTTCCGGCGCGATATCAGGCTGGCCCTTTTCGGCCATCGAGGTAATCGTCGGTACGGTATCGCCGACGGTGATTTCGGCATCACAGCCATAACCTTCGTTCAGGATGAACTTGTCGAGGTTGGAGAGAACCTCTGCACTCTGCCAGTTCATGCTGGCGATGGTCACCGTGCCGCATTCGGCGGCGCTGGCGAAAGACGCCCCGCCGATCAGGCCGAACGTCAGACATGTCGATGCGAGTAGTTTTTTCATTCTCGTTCCCTCTGTTTAGCGGCCGGTTTTGCTGAGCGGGGCGCCGCAGGACCCACTCCAACGGTTGTCAGGAAGCGTCTCCCATACTCACCGATTTCTTGAATGCTGCCGATAGTCCCTCCGCAACCGAAGCGTCGAACCCCGCAGCGCGCATGCCTTCGATGGCCGCCGCAGTGGTGCCGCGATAGCCAAGAAAGGTTTGAACGACATCGTCAGGAGATTCGTCTTGGCGCTCCAACAGGCGGCCGGCGCCCGTGATCACCGTGTTGACGGCGCGGCGCGCAATCTCCGCCGGCAGGCCATTAGCGACGGCGTCGCGCATCATGGCGGCGGCGAGCAGCGCCGGGAAGGCCGGTCCAGACCCGGAAAGGCCAGTGAGGTAATCGATGTCGCTTTCCCTTGCGACCTCGTCCTCAGATCCGCATGCCTGAAAAATCGCGCGGACGAGCGCCCGGTCGTCTTCGGTGACATCGCTCGCGCCAATCCACGGCGTATAGGACTTGGCGACTTCGGCAGCGGCGTTCGGCAGAGCGCGGACGACGCGACCGGTGTTGTGGCACTCGGAAAGTGCGTCCAGGCGGATGCCCGCCATGACCGAGATGACCAGCTTGCCGCCGGCATCGACATCAAGAGCACGCCAGTCATCAGGACGGACGGAAAGAACGATCACGTCCGAGCGGTCGGCAAGCGCCTGATTGTCGGTGGTCAAGAAAGAATTCGGGAAACGGCGCGGCTGCTCACTGCGATAGGAGAGGGAGAGATTTCGAGGTTCGACTAGGGCGGCATCAAGGATCGAGTCGGCGATTGCTCCGCCCAGCCAGCCGCCGCCGCCAATGATACCGATCCTCAAGGAAACGCTCATCCCGTCCTTCCCTAACCCGGCCTGTAGCCATGCCGCGAGAAGAAGCGATCGAGCTCCCTCTGTTGCGGCACTTCACCGGTGTAGATCGCGATATATTCGGGAATCCGTTTCATGCGGACGGCGAGTTCCTCCCTAGCTTGCATGGAGATATATCCGATCTGCACGAGGTAAGTTGTTCGCGCTCGGACATCCGATGTCGCTTCTGGTAGCCCGAACCGGATAAACATCAGCTTGAGGGCTTCCAGTCGAAGCTGATCGGCTTGCCGGACCTCGGCGAGGATCTCGTCGGACTGCAGCGCCCAGCTGCGCACGGCGAATTCGAACCTGGCGTCGAACAGCTCATTGTTGAGCCAGCAATCGAAGACGTTGAGCATCGCCTCGGCAAGCGATTCCGCGTAGGCTTCGGACTGCTTGATGATATTGCCGGTGTTTTTATCGCGCCACCGCGCCACGAGCCCGGCCAGCAGTTCCTCCCGGTCCTTGAAGAACCAGTAGAAGCTCGTGCGCGAGAGGTTGAGCTTCTTCGCCAGCGGCAGAATTTTCACCGAATCCACGCCGGAATCCAGCAGCGAGTGGTAAGCTGCTTCCAGCCATCCCTCCTGTGATCCGCGCCAGCCAGTGTCATTCAAAGCCTGATCCATGGATGATCTCCTATCAAATTATCAAGCGGCGCACAAGAAAAATGTACATCTGTGTCAAAAGTAACGACCCAGTTGTTTTCAATGTTGACACATATGTACATTATGCTTAGCGTCCCCTCCGATGTTTTAATCCGGAACCACGGCCCATGTCGAACGATCCCCTTCTTCAGCCCTATCAGCTCAAGCATCTGACGCTGCGCAACCGTATCATCGTGACCTCCCACGAGCCGGCCTATCCGGAAGACGGCATGCCGAAGGAGAGGTATCGCGCCTATACGGTGGAGCGGGCAAAGGGGGGCGTGGCCTTGACGATGACGGCCGGCTCGGCTGCGGTTTCGAGGGACAGCCCGCCGGTCTTCAACAACCTGCTCGCCTATAAGGACGAGATCGTACCCTGGATCAGGGAAATGACCGATGCTGTGCATGAAGAGGGTGCGGCGATCATGATCCAGCTCACCCATCTCGGCCGGCGCACGCGCTGGGACAAGGGCGACTGGCTGCCGGTCGTGGCGCCGTCGCATCATCGCGAGGCTTCCCACCGCTCCTTCCCGAAGAAGATGGAAGATTGGGACATTGAGCGCATCATCAAGGATTTCGCCGACGCTGCGGAGCGCATGAAGGCTGGCGGCATGGACGGTGTCGAACTGGAAGCCTACGGCCATCTGATCGACCAGTTCACGTCGCCGCTCACCAACGAACTCGACGGTCCCTATGGCGGCTCGCTCGATAATCGTTTGCGCTTCTGTCTCGACGTCTTCAAGGCGATCCGGCAAAGGGTGGGGAACGACTTCATTCTGGGCGTGCGCTACACCGCCGATGAATGTCTTCCAGGCGGCACCGGCAAGGGAGACGGCATCGAAATCTCCAAGCGCCTGAAGGCAAGCGGCCTCATCGATTACCTCAATGTGATCCGCGGCCACATCGATACCGATGCGGGTCTCACCGACGTGATTCCGATCCAGGGCATGGCGAATTCACCGCATCTCGATTTTGCTGGCGAAATTCGCGCCGCGACCGATTTTCCGACCTTCCATGCGGCGAAAATCCCTGACGTTGCCACCGCGCGCCACGCGATTGCCTCCGGCAAGGTCGACATGATCGGCATGACCCGCGCCCACATGACCGACCCGCACATCGTCCGCAAGATCATCGAAAAGCGGGAAGACGATATTCGTCCCTGCGTCGGCGCCAATTACTGTCTCGATCGCATCTACCAGGGCGGGGCCGCCTTCTGTATCCACAATGCCGCCACCGGCCGCGAACTGACCATGCCGCATATCGTGGCGAAGGCCGACGCCAAGAAAAAGGTCGTCATCGTCGGCGCCGGCCCGGCCGGTCTGGAAGCGGCGCGCGTCGCTGGAGAACGCGGCCACCAGGTCGTGGTTTTCGAAGCGGCGAACAATCCCGGCGGCCAGATCCGGCTCACCGCCCAGAGCGAGCGCCGCAGGGAGATGATCAGCATCATCGACTGGCGCATGAGCCAGTGCGAGAAATACGACGTCACCTTCCACTTCAACACCTGGGCGGAAGCCGATACCATCGAGGCCGAGAATGCCGATGTCGTCATCATCGCGACAGGCGGCTTGCCGCATACCGAGGTTCTCGCCAGCGGCAACGAGCTGGTGGTCTCGTCATGGGACATCATCTCCGGCGACGTGAAGCCTGGAACCAATGTGCTGATCTTCGACGACGCCGGCGACCATGCCGGCCTGCAGGCGGCAGAGTTTCTTGCCAAGGCAGGCGCAAAGGTCGAGATCATGACGCCGGACCGGTCCTTCGCGCCCGAGGTCATGGCCATGAACCTGGTGCCCTATATGCGCTCTCTGCAGAAGCATGACGTGACCTTCACCGTCACCTACCGTCTGGAAGCCGTCGAGAAGAGCGGCAACCAGCTCGTCGCCCATGTCGGCAGCGATTACGGCGGGATCGCCAGGCAGCAGAGCTTCGACCAGATCGTCGTCAATCATGGGACCATTCCGCTCGATGATCTCTATTTCGAGCTGAAACCCAGCTCGAGCAATCTCGGCGAAATGTCGCATGATCAGCTTCTTTCCGGAGAACCTCAGTCCGTCATTCGCAATCCTGATGGCAAGTTCCAGTTGTTCCGGATCGGCGATGCGGTCGCCGCACGCAACACCCATGCCGCCGTCTATGACGGGTTGCGCATCGCAAAAGATATCTGATCGCAAGCGCGGGCCGCTTGCCCGCCGATCGTCTCCGGAGGTGATGACATGAGTTCACGCAAGGAAAGCCTGCAGATTTTCCTCGATGCGGCTTTCGTGGCTTTCGACGAGTTCGCCAAGGCCCCGGAAGCCCGCCGCTCGATCCGTCAGATTTTTGCGGCGCTGGAGCGCCCGGGGGCTGCGCGCGTGGGGGAGGGAAGCCGATTGCCGGTTTGCGCTCAGCTTGATGTGGCGCTCTCGATCGATACGGCCTATCCTTCGCTGACGCGATTGATCGACGGGTTCAAAGGCATCGAGCCAAAGCTTGAATGGCGTCAGCGCACCAAGTATGACCACACGGCCAGCGACAACTTTGTTGATGAGCATGCCAATGCCATGATTATCGGCCCGGGAGGATTGGAAGAGCGGAGCGACCTGTGGATCGGTGTGACGTTGATGGCGCCTCACGTGCGCTATCCGGATCATGATCATGCGCCCGAGGAAGTCTATCTCGTGCTTTCCGAGGGAGAGTTCCAGCAGGGGGAAGGGGACTGGTTTTCGCCTGGTATCGGCGGATCCTTCTACAATGTCCCCGACATCAAGCATGCCATGAGGTCGCTCGACACGCCGCTCTTCGCCTTCTGGGCATTACTTGCCGAACGGCCAGCAGTTTGGAAATAAAGGGGGGGTGCCCATGAAAATTCTCGTGCCAGTCAAACGGGTTGTCGACTACAACGTGAAGATCCGGGTGAAGCCGGACGGCACGGGTGTCGAGCTTGCCAATGTGAAGATGTCGATGAACCCGTTCGACGAGATCTCGGTGGAAGAAGCGCTGCGGCTGAAGGAAGCCGGCAAGGCCGAGGAAGTGGTGGTCGTTTCGATCGGTCCTGTTAAGGCCGAGGAGACGCTGCGCACAGCACTTGCCATGGGCGCCGACCGGGCGATCCTGGTCGAGACCGACGATCAGATCGAGCCGCTCACTGTCGCCAAGATCTTGAAGGCTGTCGCCGATGCCGAACAGCCGGGGCTGATCATCGTTGGCAAGCAGGCGATCGACGACGACAGCAACCAGACCGGCCAGATGCTGGCAGCGCTGATGGGAACCGCCCAGGCAACGTTCGCCTCGAAGATCGAGATCGGTGATGGCAAGGCTCAGGTGACCCGTGAAGTCGATGGCGGCCTGCAGACGATCGAGATCAAGCTGCCGGCGGTGATCACATCAGATCTGCGCTTGAACGAACCGCGTTATGCCTCGTTGCCTAATATCATGAAGGCGAAGAAGAAGCCGCTCGACAAGAAGACGCCAAGCGACTTCGGCATCTCGACCACGCCGCGCCTCAAGGTGTTGAAGACCGAGGAGCCGTCGGGCCGCAAGGCCGGCGTCAAGGTCAAGTCGGTCGCCGAACTGATCGACAAGCTTAAAAACGAAGCCGGCGTGCTGTAATCAGCCTGGAACAGGAGCCATCATCATGACCATTCTTCTTCTGGCTGACCACGACAATGCCAGCCTGTCCGATCAGACCGCCAAGGCGCTGACGGCAGCATCCAAGATCGCCAAGGAACAGGCAAGCGATATCCACATTCTCGTTGCCGGCAAAGCTGCCAAGGCTGCTGCCGATGCCGCCGCCAAGCTTGCCGGCGTCTCCAAGGTGCTGCTGGCCGAAAGCGACGAACTCGCCAACAATCTGGCCGAACCGCTGGCCGATCTGATCGTCTCGCTGGCTGGCAGCTACGACACGATCCTGTCTGCGGCCACCTCGGTCGGCAAGAATGTTCTGCCGCGCGTCGCCGCTCTTCTCGACGTCGCCCAGGTCTCCGAGATCATCGAGGTGATCTCGTCAGATACCTTCAAGCGGCCGATCTATGCCGGCAACGCCATCCAGACGGTGCAGGCAAGCGATGCCAAGAAGGTGATCACCGTGCGCACCGCATCCTTCGCCTCCGCACCGGAGGGTGGTTCGGCGACCGTCGAAGCAATTCCGGCGGTTTCCGATCCGGGGCTTTCGACCTTTGTCAGGGACGCGCTGTCGGCCTCCGACCGTCCGGAACTGACCTCGGCGAAGATCATCATTTCCGGCGGCCGGGCGCTCGGCTCGGCGGAAAAGTTCAGGGAGGTCATCCTGCCGCTTGCCGACAAGCTCGGTGCTGCCGTCGGTGCAAGCCGTGCGGCCGTCGATGCCGGTTATGCGCCGAACGACTGGCAGGTCGGTCAGACCGGCAAGGTGGTGGCGCCGCAGCTCTATATCGCCTGCGGCATTTCAGGCGCCATTCAGCATCTGGCAGGGATGAAGGATTCGAAGGTGATCGTCGCCATCAACAAGGACGAGGAGGCGCCGATCTTCCAGGTCGCCGACTACGGATTGGTCGCCGATCTCTTCGATGTCTTGCCGGAATTGCAAAAGGCGCTCTAGCGGGGGAGACCGAACGTGGCGCGCGTCGTGGGACGTCCAATCAAACCTGGTGCCGACCTTCTTCTGAACGATGACGAAAAGCCGGCATACATACGGCTGCACGACATCGGGAGGGAAAGACGCTCTCGGCCGCTGCAGGAATTCCTCAATGATGTCGGCGGGCTGATGTTGTCGGCCGAGGCCCCTGCCGTCGCCAGTTTCGTCGCGGGCAAGGTCCTCCAGAAACTGCTCAAGACCGGCAAGGTGCGTCCGGAGGGCGGGCCTCTTCCCGGCGCGCCCAACGGGCTGGATGACGCCGTCGGCCATCTTGCAAAATCGGGACGGAAATACGAGGCGATCGCCGGCCAGTTCCAGAGTCTCGCCGATAAGCTGCTCTGGAGACGCGGCCGCTCCGGTCCGTTCGCAAGCCTGAATTTTGGCAATACGCACTCCCATGCAGTCTTGGTCGGTCCCGGCGGCATGGAGGAACGCGCCGATCTCAGGGTCGGCGTGATCTATATGGATCGCTATACAAGATTTCCCGATCATGTTCAGACGCAGCCCCGCGCCTTCATTCTGCTTTCGCCGGGTGAAATCCGCCTTGGCGATTCCCAGTGGTTCTCTGCCGATATCGGTACGGTCTTTGCGAATGACGCCGGCGAATCCTTCGCGATAAGATGCACAGCCCGGCCGCTGCTGGCGGTCTGGTGCCAGGTTGAGCGGGAGAGGTGATAGGCCCTTGGCGACAATGAGCCTGAGATGAATGAAAAGCGCGAAGGCGAGAGCATGATATCTCGGCTGTGACGCAGCAGCAAATCGGTGAGAAGCCGGCCCCTTCGAATATGTAAGCATCAGAATTCAATTTAAGAGGAAGGATATCAAAATGGACGTTCGCGCCGCCGTTGCCGTTCAGGCAGGAAAACCGCTCGAAGTGATGACCGTGCAACTGGAAGGGCCGCGGGCCGGCGAAGTGCTGGTGGAGGTCAAGGCGACCGGCATCTGCCACACCGATGATTTCACTTTGTCGGGCGCCGATCCGGAAGGCCTCTTCCCGGCGATCCTCGGCCATGAAGGCGCCGGCATCGTCGTCGATGTCGGTCCAGGCGTCACCTCGGTAAAGAAGGGCGACCATGTCATTCCGCTCTACACGCCGGAATGCCGCGAGTGCTATTCCTGCACCTCGCGCAAGACCAATCTCTGCACCTCGATTCGATCAACCCAGGGCCAGGGCGTGATGCCGGACGGCACCTCGCGCTTCTCGATCGGCAAGGACAAGATCCACCACTATATGGGCTGCTCGACCTTTTCGAACTTCACCGTGCTGCCGGAGATCGCCCTTGCCAAGGTCAATCCCGACGCGCCGTTCGACAAGATCTGCTACATCGGCTGCGGTGTCACCACCGGCATCGGTGCGGTCATCAACACCGCCAAGGTGGAGATGGGCGCGACGGCGATCGTCTTCGGCCTCGGCGGCATTGGCCTCAACGTGCTGCAGGGTCTGCGTCTTGCCGGTGCTGACATGATCATCGGCGTCGATATCAACCCTGACCGCAAGGCATGGGGCGAAAAGTTCGGCATGACCCACTTCGTCAATCCAAAGGAGGTCGGCGACGACATCGTGCCCTATCTCGTCAACCTGACCAAGCGCCACGGCGACCTGATCGGCGGGGCCGACTACACCTTCGACTGCACCGGCAACACCAAGGTGATGCGTCAGGCGCTGGAAGCCTCGCACCGCGGCTGGGGCAAGTCGATTATCATCGGCGTTGCCGGCGCCGGCCAGGAAATCTCCACCCGTCCGTTCCAGCTGGTCACCGGCCGCAACTGGATGGGCACCGCCTTCGGCGGCGCGCGCGGGCGCACCGATGTGCCGAAGATCGTCGACTGGTACATGCAGGGCAAGATCCAGATCGATCCGATGATCACCCACACCATGCCGCTCGAAGACATCAACAAGGGTTTCGAGCTGATGCACAAGGGCGAAAGCATCCGCGGCGTGGTCGTGTACTGAGCCATGAAGACGATCTCGACCGAAAATTGTCATGGCGGCACCCAGGGCGTTTACCTCCACCGCTCGGACGCCTGCGACTGCGACATGACCTTTGCGGTCTTCCTGCCGCCGCAGGCCAAAGCACGCAAGCTGCCGGTTCTATGGTACCTTTCCGGTCTGACCTGCACCCATGCGAACGTCATGGAAAAGGGAGAGTATCGGCGTCTTGCCGCAGAACTCGGCATGATCATTGTCTGCCCCGATACCAGTCCGCGGGGCGATGCCGTCCCGGACGAACCTGGCAATTGGCAGTTCGGCAAGGGTGCCGGCTTCTATCTCGACGCCACCGAGCCGCCATTCGCACAGAACTATCGGATGTACAGCTACGTCGTCGATGAATTGCCCAAGCTTATCGCGGCCGAGTTTCCGGTCGACATGGACCGACAGGGCATCTTCGGTCACTCGATGGGCGGACACGGCGCGATCACGATTGCGCTCAAGAACCCCGGACGCTTCGGCAGCTGCTCGGCTTTTGCGCCGATCAGCCATCCCTCGGTCTCCGGCTGGTCAAAGCCGGCATTCCAGAAATACCTCGGATCGGATGAGACGGCCTGGCGGGCATATGATGCCTGCTCGCTGATCGAAGACGGGCACCGGTTCCCGGAATTCCTCGTCGATCAGGGCACGGCGGATAGCTTCCTGGAGGATGGATTGCGCCCCGAAGAGCTCAGGCAAGCCTGCGAGACGGCTGGCATCAGCCTGCGGCTTCGCATGCAGGAAGGCTACGGCCACTCCTACTTCTTCATTTCGACATTCATGGAAGACCATCTGCGCTGGCACGCGCGGAGATTGGGAGACTGATTGCAGAGCTTGGCCGGGCATATCGCAAACGGCCCAGAAGGGGAGGAGAAACCCATGACCAGCATAGCCATACATCCGGCAGTGGATTCAGGCTTTCGGGCGACTGACGCAGCTTTCGCAGGCGGGACGCTCGTCTGCAAGTGCGCCAGCAACCCCGTGAAGGTCAGGATCAAGAGCGACATCGCCCATAATCATGCCTGCGGCTGCACGAAGTGCTGGAAGCCCGAGGGCTTTGTCTTTTCAGTGGTGGCAGTTGCGCCGACCGAAAGCGTCGAAGTTCAGGAGAATGGCGACAAGCTCGCCGTCGTCGATTCCACCGCCTTGATCCAGCGCCACGCCTGCAAGGAATGCGGCGTGCATATGTATGGGCCGGTCGTGCGCGAACATCCGTTCCAGGGATTGTCGTTCGTCCATCCGGAACGTTTTCAGGAAAGTGGCTGGACGAAGCCGGGCTTTGCGGCCTTCGTGTCGTCGATCATCGAAAGCGGCTTCGACCCCGCGAAGATGGATGCCGTCAGGGCGCAGTTGAGGACGTCCGGCCTCGAGCCTTACGATTGCCTAAACCCTGGCCTGATGGACTACATCGCAACCTGGATGGCCAAGAAGAGCGGCGTCCTGGCTGCGTGATTGGCTAAAGCAATTCCCAGCAAAAGTGCGCAGCGGTTTTGCGTCCGGGATTGCGTAAAAACAAAAGAGAGCATTTCCGTGACTTGAGAGAAAGCGGAAATGCTCGGGGAACGCCGAGCCGGCGCTCCCCGACAAAACCGCCGCTATCCGGATATCGAGATACTCCGTGATGCCGTGCACCGGCCTTCCGGCGGCCAGGCTTCCGACGCCTGATGATCAGGGTTGATGCGCATAAAAACCGCATCAGCCTCGATTGCACAGAAATCCTCAGAGACCTTGCCACCATAATCCGCTTGGGAAACTTCGCGTTGGCCGCCGCCGCGCAACGGCGATCCTTGAAACAGCGCTTTGAAATGACGCCTGACGCGCACCCAGGACGCTTTGCTCGGCATCATTGTGTATTTAAGAAATACTTATTGTGTACGCAGAGTACACAATTGTTGACTCGCCGCGGGAGGCGTGCCATCTTCACGGCGTAGAGCAACCAGCGGCCGGAGAGCGACGATGGCGAAGACACCGAAGAGCAATCTCTACGAAGATCTGAAACGGCAGATTCTGACGATGGAGCTGGATCCGGATGCCGATCTGGACGAGGCCAGTTTGAGCGAAAAATACGGCCTCTCCCGGACGCCGGTCCGCGACATATTCCGTCGCCTTGCCGGTGAGGGCTATATCGACATCCGCGAGAACAGGGGCGCGCGGGTCATCCCGATGAACCACTCCACCCTGCGAAATTTCTTTCTTGTTGCGCCGATGATCTACGCGGCGATCGGCCGTCTCGCCGTGCAGAACTTCAAGCCTACTCAGCTTTCAGACCTGAAGCAGACCCAGGAGCGGTTCCGCTCCGCCAGCGAGAACATGGACGCTCTGGCGATGGTCCTCGAGAACAATCGCTTTCACGAAATCTTCGGCGAAATGTCGGGCAACGTCTATCTGCAGCCGAGTCTCGGCCGGCTGCTCATCGACCACGCGCGCATCGGCCACACCTTCTTCCGGCCGAGGAACGAGGACATGAAGCGGCGGCTTCAAGTGGCCGTCGGCCATCATGACAGCTTCATCGATGCGCTCGGCGCTCACGACGAAAATGCCGTCGTCGACCTCGTCTTCGAACACTGGGAATTGTCCCGCGAGAACATGGAAATGTTCATCGCCCCGCAAGGCCTCAAGGCGGACGCCTTCCTCGGCGGCCCCGCCACGCAATTACTGGAGAAATCGTCGTGAAGTTTGAGGGGATCTATACGCCGGCGGTGACGCCGCTCGACCAAAATGGTCAGATCGACAGGGCTGGATTTGCCGCCGTGCTCGAATCGCTGATCGAGGCGGGCGTCCACGGCATCATCGTCGGCGGCTCGACGGGCGAGTACTACGCCCAGAGCAGCCAGGAGCGTTTCGAGCTCGCCGCCTATGCGAGGGACGTCATCGGCACGCGGCTGCCGCTCATTATCGGAACCGGCGCCACGCGGACCGAAGATTCGGTCGAATACGCAAAGGCGGCCAAGGAAATCGGCGCGGACGCGATCCTGGTGTCCTCACCGCCATACGCGCTGCCGACCGAACGCGAGAATGCGGTCCACGCCCTGACCGTCGACCGCGCGGCGAACCTGCCGATCATGCTCTACAACTATCCGGCCCGCATGGGCGTGATGATGGGCGAGGAGTATTTCTCCCGCCTCGGCAAGTCCAGGAACGTGATCGCCATCAAGGAAAGCTCCGGCGACATGGGCAATCTGCACCTGCTTGCCCGGAAATTTCCGCATATTGCGCTGTCCTGCGGCTGGGACGACCAGGCGCTGGAATTCTTCGCCTGGGGCGCGAAGAGCTGGGTCTGCGCCGGCTCCAATTTCCTCCCGCGCGAACATGTCGCCCTCTATGAGGCCTGCGTGCTCGAAAAGAATTTCGACAAGGGCCGCGCGATCATGATGGCGATGCTGCCGCTCATGGATTTCCTGGAATGCGGGAAGTTCGTTCAATCGATCAAGCACGGATGCGAATTGATCGGGCTGAATGTCGGATCGGTCCGCGCGCCGCTGCGTCCGCTCAACTCCGAAGAAAAGCGAACCCTTCAGACCGTCGTCGCC
The DNA here is from genome assembly GCF_057653455.1 of Rhizobium sp. CB2179. NCBI lineage: Bacteria > Pseudomonadati > Pseudomonadota > Alphaproteobacteria > Hyphomicrobiales > Rhizobiaceae > Rhizobium > Rhizobium sp. CB2179. The sequence goes on from NZ_JBYGKR010000002.1 coordinate 428,863, forward strand.
ACGTTGAAGCGCACGGTCGCCCAGATCACCTCGGGAGCAAATCATGCATGAACCCTTGACCGCCTCCGAATACAAGGCGATCGCGGCCGGCCTTCAGTTTCCAGCGAATGCCTTCATCGACGGCGCATTTCGTCCGGCCAATTCCGGGCAGACATTCACCTCGACGAATCCCGTGACGGGCGAGGTTCTCGCCGAGATCGCCGCATGCGACGCCACCGATGTCGACGCCGCCGTCGCCAAGGCAAAGCAAGCCTTCGACGACGGCCGCTGGCGGCTGCGTTCGCCAGGTGAACGCAAGGCGGTGCTCCTCAAGCTCGCCAGGCTGCTCGAGGATAATCGTCACGAGCTCGCCGTCATGGAGAGCCTCGATAGCGGCAAGCCGGTCGGCGAATGCCAGACGGTTGATGTTCCCGATACCATTCACACGATCCGTTGGCACGCCGAACTGATCGACAAGCTTTATGACAACACCGCGCCTGTCGGCGCCAACGCACTGACGATGATCGTGCGTGAGCCGGTCGGCGTCGTCGGATGCGTGCTTCCGTGGAATTTTCCGCTTTTGATGCTGGCCTGGAAGATCGGCCCGGCGCTTGCTGCCGGCTGCTCGGTGATCGTCAAGCCTGCGGAGCAGACGACGCTCACCACGCTGCGCGTCGCCGAGTTTGCCCATGAAGCGGGCATTCCAGCCGGCGTGTTCAATGTCGTGACCGGCGGCGGCAAAGAGGTCGGCGAACCGATCGGCATGCACATGGATGTCGATATGGTGGCCTTCACCGGATCGACGCCCACCGGCCGCCGCTTCCTGCGCTATGCAGCGGACTCGAACCTCAAGCGCGTCGTGCTCGAATGCGGCGGCAAGAACCCCGCCGTCGTTCTCGACGATGCCGAAGACCTGGACCTCGTTGCCGAGCAGGTTGTCAACGGCGCCTTCTGGAATATGGGCGAGAACTGCTCGGCCACGTCGCGTCTGATCGTTCATTCCAAGGTCAAGGACGAACTGCTGAAGCGCATCGGCGCCTATATGCGCGAATGGAAGACGGGCGATCCGCTCGATCCCGCAAACCGCATCGGCGCGCTTGTCAGCAAGGCCCATTTCGAGAAGGTGAAATCCTTCCTCGACGACGCCAGGAAGGAGAAGCTGACGGTCACCCACGGTGGTGAAACGCATGGCGGCATCTTCATCGAACCGACAGTGGTCGAGGGTGTGACGCCTGCCAGCCGTCTTTTCCAGGAAGAGATCTTCGGGCCGGTGCTTTCGGTGACCACCTTCAATTCGCTTGCCGAAGCAATCGCTCTTGCCAATGACACGAATTACGGTCTGACAGCGTCCGTCTATACCGGCAGCCTGAGGAACGCCATCAAGCTTGCGCGCGAGATCCGCGCCGGCGTCGTCACCGTCAACTGCTTCGGAGAAGGCGACGCCAGCACGCCGTTCGGCGGCTACAAGGAGTCCGGCTTCGGCGGCCGCGACAAGTCGGTCTTTGCCCATGACAACTACTGCGAACTCAAGACCATCTGGATCGATGTCTCGGAACGCTCTGTCGACGAGACCATCCGATGACCCGCCATGTGATCAAGCGCTTGCCGATCGACACCGGCGTTTCGGGATGGGAGGCGATCAGCGAACGCGCCTTTCCCGCAACAGCGCTTGAGCACGACATGACCGCGGACTGGCTAATCGTCGGCGGGGGGTTTGCCGGCTTGTCGGCGGCGCGCCGCCTTTCGCAACTGCGCCCTGAGGACAAGATCGTTGTCCTCGAGGCTCGCGAAGTCGCCAAGGGACCGGCCGGGAGGAATTCCGGCTTCATGATCGACGTGCCGCACAATCTGTCCTCAGGCGAATATTCGGTGGCCGACGAAGAGGCGACCAAGGACGAGATCAGGCAGAACCGTCTGGCGATTTCCTTCGCAGCCGATGTCGCGGCGGAATACGGCTTGTCCAGGGAAACCTTCGATCCGTCGGGCAAGGTGAATGCGGCCGCCTCCGAGCGGGGGCTCGGGCTTAACGACAACTACAGGAAGTCGCTCGAAAAGATTGGCGAGGAGCATCGCGTTCTCGATGCCGATCAGATGCGGGAGATGACCGGCTCGCGCTATTATCGCGGAGGGCTCTATACGCCAGGCGCCGTGATGATCCAGCCGGCCGACTATATCCGCGGCCTGGCGCGCGGACTTAGCTCAAAGGTCGCCATCCACGAGCACTCGCCGGTGCTGGAGCTTTCGCGCGAGGGCAGGTCCTGGAAGGCGAAATCCGGCCGCGGATCTGTTTCCGCGCCGAAGGTCATTCTGGGCGTGAACGGCCATATTCAAAGCTTCGGCCATTTTCGCGGACGGCTGATGCACATCTTCACCTACGCGTCGATGACATCAGCCTTTTCCCAGAATGAGTTCGGCGGCGATGTCACCGGCGCAGATCGCTGGGCGCTGCTGCCGGCAGACCCGATGGGAGCGACGGTGCGAAAGATCACCACCGATGGTCGTTCGAGAATCGTCATCAGGACGAGGTTCACCTACGACCCGAGCCTCCAGGTGTCGGAGAAGCGGGTCGCCGGCGTGGCGGCCGAGCAGCGCCGGTCATTCGACGCGCGCTTTCCCGGACTGGAAAGCCTGGCGATGGAATATAGCTGGGCGGGTGCTCTCTGCCTCAGCAGAAACCATGTGCCGGCATTCGGCGAGGTCGAAGAGGGGCTTTTTTCCGCCTGCTGCGAGAATGGCCTCGGCACTGTCAAGAGCACGCTCGCAGGGATGATGGCGGCCGATCTGGCTGCCGGCGCGGGTAGCCCCGAACTCGACCGATACAGGAACCAGCCGGAACCGAGCAAATTACCTCCCGAGCCCTTTGCGTGGCTGGGGGTCAATTCGGTTATCCGCTTTCAGGAATTGCGTGCAGGCCGCGAGGGATGATCTCTCGCCGCGCAATATGAAGACTGCCCGCTCGCAGACTTCAATGACAATGGGAACGAAAAACAGGAGTAAGAACAATGAAGACTTTGTGGAAGGCGCTCTGCGCTGCTGCGATGATCGGGGTCAGCATCCTTCCTGCTCGCGCGGAAGAAAAGACGATCACCATGGGCACGATGTCGTGGGAGGACCTGACGCCCATCACCGGTATCACCAAGAAGGTTCTCGAAGACGCCGGCTATACGGTCAAGGTCACCGAGTTCTCCGAATGGGGCATCGCCTATGCCGCTCTCGCCAAGGGTGACATCCAGGTCCTCACCTCGCAGACGGACTATGTTGCGCAAGACTACTGGGACAAGAACAAGAACCGGCTCGAGAAGATCTCACCCGTTTCGCACGGCCTCTATCAGGGCGTCGCGGTTCCTAAATATGTCCCGATCGACTCGCTGGAACAGCTCAACGAAAACGCCGACAAGTTCAGCGGCAAGATCATCGGTATCGAACCGGGCGCCGGCCTGATGCGCGATACTTCGAACGCGGTCAAGGACTACGGTCTCAAGCTCCAGCTCGTCGAGGGCAGCACCGCCGCGATGACGGCGGCGCTGAAGTCCGCCTATGACCGCAAGGAGTGGATTGCGGTGACGATCTGGGAGCCGTCCTGGATGGTCCAGAAGTATGAGGTCAAGTACCTCAAGGATCCGAAGGGCGTATTCCCGCCGCCGCAGAGCTATTACTGGATCGGCCATAAGGGCTTCTCCGCAGAGAACCCGCATGCGCGTGAAGTGATGGCCAGTGTCTACGTGCCGATTGCCGACATCACCGCCATCAACGGCGCAGTCAATGAAGGCAAGACCATGGACCAGGCCGTGCAGGATTGGATCGGCGCGCATGCCGACCTGATCAAGCGCTGGGAAAACATCAAGAAGAACTAAACGCGTCGTGGCCGTCCGATCCGTCGGGCGGCCACCCTGAAACCTAATGAAGAAGCCAGCGCTGAATGGCTCGATGGGGATCGCTATGAAAACCGTAAATGCCGATATCAATGACGTCCTGATCGACTGCCAATCCCTTTGGAAAGTCTTCGGTGACAAGTCCGCTGCGGCAATGAAGTCGATCAAGGAGCGCGGCCTCGGCAAAAAAGAGGTCCTGAAGGAGTTCAACTGCGTCGTCGGCGTGTCCGACGCGAGCATTGAGGTCCGGCGCGGCGAAATCTTCTGCATCATGGGCTTGTCGGGAAGCGGAAAATCGACGCTCATCCGCCTTCTCAACAAGCTGATCACGCCGAGCTCGGGCAAGGTCCTCGTCAAGGGACGCGACCTCGCCGCCCTGTCGCCGGTCGATCTCCGGCAGATGCGCGCCAGGAACATCGGCATGGTGTTTCAAAGCGTCGCTCTGTTGCCGCATCGGACGGTCCTCGAAAATGCGGCCTTCGGCCTCGAGGTTCAGGGAATTGCCAAGCCGGAGCGAAACAAGACCGCCGTTGCAGCGCTCGAGAAGGTCGGCCTCGCCGACTGGGTGAGCCGATATCCGAACGAGCTGTCCGGCGGTATGCAGCAACGCGTCGGGCTGGCCCGCGCGCTTGCTTCCGACCCCGAGATCATCCTGATGGATGAGCCGTTCAGCGCTCTTGATCCACTCATTCGACGTCAACTTCAGGACGAATTCCGGCAGCTGACGAAAGCCTTGGGCAAGTCCGCGGTCTTCATTACCCATGATCTCGACGAGGCGATCCGGATCGGCGATCGCATTGCGATCATGAAGGACGGCGTCATCATCCAGACCGGCACGGCCGAGGAAATCATCCTCAACCCGGCGGATGCCTATGTCGCCGAATTCGTCGCCGGCATATCCCGCCTTCATCTGATCAAGGCGCATTCCGTCATGCGCAGCGTCGCAGAATTCCAGCAGAGCGCGCCGCATTCCGACATCGCGTCGCTGGCGCGCACGACGCCGGACGCTGATATCGACGAACTCATCACATTGACGATGCAGTCGGAGCGCGATGCCATCGCGGTCGTCGACAATGATCAGATCGTCGGCGTGGTGACGCCACGCAGCCTGCTGATGGGCGTCAAGGGAACCTCCACCCACGATCTCACGCCGGCGTCCCACAACTGGAGCTGATTGACATGGATAGTTCAGGCTTCACCGATCTTTTTGACGAATGGACGGACGCCGCGCTCGAGTGGGTGAGCGACAATGGCGAATTCCTTTTCGATTCTATCAGACAGCTTCTCGAAGGGCTCTATGACGGGATCCTCTGGCTCCTGCAGCTTCCGCCTTTCTACCTGGTCGCGCTGATCGTGGCGCTCATCGGCTGGCGGTTGGTCAATGTCTGGTTCGCTCTGCTGAGCGGCGCAGCACTGGCGCTTTGTTTTTCCATGGGCCTCTGGCCAGAGACGATGAGCACGCTGGCGCTGGTATTGACCGCAACCGCACTCGCCCTGGCGATCGGGATCCCAATCGGTATTGCCGCCGGATTTTTCCCCGCCCTCGATCGATTCATGGAGCCCGGCCTGGATCTTATCCAGACGCTTCCGCCATACATCTATCTGCTGCCGGCGATCGCCCTGCTCGGCTACGGACCGGCGACGGCACTGATCGCGACGGTGATCGTCGCCGTGCCGCCGGCGATCCGCCTGACGTCTCTCGGTATCCGGATGACGCCCAAGGAGTTCATCGAACTTGGAGAGGCGCTCGGGATGACGCCGGCGAAGATGTTTTTCAAGATCCGCCTTCCCTTTGCGCTGCCGAGCATCATGGCAGGCATAAACCAGAGCCTGATGATGGCCTTCGGCATGGTCGTCATCGCCGGCATCGTTGGCTCCGGCGGGCTTGGCGAAACGATCTATGGCGCGATCAGAACGCTCGACATCGCGACCTCTATCAACGGAGCGATCGCCATCGTGGTACTGACCATGGTGCTTGACCGGATAACCCAGAGCGCGGCTCGCTGGGGAACGGGGAGGAAGTCATGAACCCATCCATCCTGCAGTTTTCGCCCGGCGCTTTCCTGGCGCCGTCAGTCGATTGGCTCAACACCAACCTGCATCCGCTGTTTGCGGCGATCAGCTATCTGATCGAAGCGGTTCTTTCCGGATTCGAGGCGCTCCTCCTGTTCGTGCCGCCCTATGGGCTTATCGCGATCGTCGTCGTCCTGGCATTCGTCGCCGTCGGTCTGCGCGCCGCGATCCTCGCGGGGCTTTGCCTGGGGTTCTGTCTCCTCATGGGACTGTGGACGGCATCGATGCAGACCCTCTCCCTGGTCACTGTCGCGGTTCTGATCTCCGTGCTTATCGCCTTCCCGGTCGGCGTCCTGTGCTCGCGCCACAAGACATTGGAGGCAATGGTTCGCCCGGTTCTCGACGTGATGCAGACCGTGCCGCCGTGGGTCTATCTCATTCCTGCGGTGATGATCTTCAGCCTTGGACGCGTGCCGGCAATCATCGCCACCATCGTTTATGGCATTCCGCCGATGCTCCGCCTGACCACGCTGGCGTTCAACCAGATACCGAGAGAATTTGTGGAACTCGGCAGCGCCATCGGCGCGCCTCCCAGCTCGGTGCTTTGGAAGATCGAGATCCCCTTGGCCAGGCAGACGCTCCTGGTTGGGCTCAACCAATGCATCCTTCTGTCCCTGGCGATGGTCGTATTGGCCGGGCTCGTCGGCGCCGGCGGTCTCGGCGCCGAGGTGACGCGCGGTCTGACGCGCATGGAGATGGGGCTTGGCCTGCGGGCGGGCCTGGCGATCGTTGCTGTCGCCCTTCTGCTCGACCGGCTTTCCCGCGGCCTGCTCGACCGTGACAGGCCACGGAAGGCAGGATGAGCAAGGACATGAAAAGATGAGAAACAGCTTCTTCTGTATCGATGCGCATACCTGCGGCAATCCCGTCCGCCTCGTCGCCGGTGGCGGTCCGCTGCTTCCGCATGCGCCGATCGGTGAGCGTCGGGAGATTTTTGTCCGGGACCATGACTGGGTGCGCCAGGCGCTGATGTTCGAGCCAAGGGGGCACGACATCATGTCAGGCGCGATCATTTATCCGGCCTATCGGGAAGATTGCGATTTCGCCGTGCTTTTCATCGAGGTGAGCGGCTGCCTGCCGATGTGCGGCGCCGGCACCATCGGCACCGTGACCGCCGCGATCGAGGAGGGGATCGTCAAGCCGCGGGAGCCCGGCCGGGTTGCCATCGAGACGCCTGCAGGAAGGGTCGACGTCACTTATGAGGAGAAGGGCGGATATGTCGAATCCGTTCGTCTCCACAACGTTGCGAGCTATCTTCATGAGGCTGATGTCGACGTCGACGTGCCGGGAATGGGCCGTCTGCGCGTCGACATCTCCTATGGCGGCAACTATTATGCGGTCATCGAACCGCAAGACAATTGGAGCGGGCTCGACGGCATGACCGCATCCGACATCGTCGGTTGCAGCCAGAAGCTCAGGTCAGCACTTGCCGATATCTGCGATCCCATTCATCCCGACGACGCCAGGATCCGCGGCGTGCATCACGCCATCTGGTGTGATCGCCCCGTCAACGACACTTCGGATGGACGTTGCGCGGTCTTCTATGGCGACAAGGCCATCGATCGCTCGCCGGGCGGCACCGGCACTTCCGCCCGCATGGCCCAGCTCTATGGGAAGGGACGGCTTACCGTCGGGTCGAGATACCGGCATGAAAGCCTGATCGGAACCGTCTTCGAGGGCCGGGTCGAAGCCGAGGCACGCATTGGGCCCTATAGCGGTATTCTTCCAAGCATCGGAGGCTGGGCACGCGTCATCGGGCACAACACCATTTTCGTTGACGATCGGGATCCGCTAGCGCATGGCTTTCAGATCCGATGAGCGCGTTTTCGTCTGAAAAGACGGGCGGTGCGGTAAGAGCGGCGAGGAGATGACTATGCGACCCGAGCAGCATCGACAGGCAGACGACGCCGCGAAGTCGGCTGGCCGGCTCAAGGTCGGCTTCGTTCTTGCGCGATCCTTCACGCTGTCCGCTTTCGCGCTCTTCGTGGACACGCTACGGCTTGCCAGCGACGAGCAGGATCGTTCCGGAAGGGTCCTTGCCGACTGGCAGGTGATCGGCAGCACGCGGCACCTGATCACCGCGAGCTGCGGTGTCCAGGTCGCTCCGACGTCCGATTTCGTCGATCCGTCGAAGTTCGATTACATCGTGGTCGTCGGCGGCCTTCTGACGGTGGAAAACCCTGTCGACCAGGAGACCATCGCTTTTCTCAAGCAGGCGGACGCCAAGAAGGTGCCGCTGATCGGCGTGTGCACGGGGTCGTTCATTCTTGCTGCGGCAGGCCTGATGAAACGGCACGAATGCTGTGTGAGCTGGCTGCACTACAAGGAGTTTCGGGAGCGGTTTCCCGACCTCAGCGTTCGTTCCGATCGGCTCTTCAATCTCGATCGCCAGCGCGGATCCTGCGCAGGCGGCAGCAGTTCGGCCGACATGGCGGCGTTGCTGGTCAGGAAATGCATCAGCCGCGACGCCGAACGAAACGCGCTGGAGGTCCTTCAGATCGAAAAGGCCCGAACTTCAGCGGATATACAGCCCCGGCGTCCGCTCTACGACGACTATGACGACGCCCGCGTCAAGGCGGCAATGATTACGATGGAACAGTTCGTCGACGGCAGCATCTCAATTCAGAAGCTTGCCGCGACGGTTGGGCTGTCACGGCGCCAACTGGAGAGGATCTTCATCGACAAGACGGGAATGTCTCCCGCCAAGGCCTATAATCGTGTTCGCATGGAGCGGGCAAAATCGATCCTTGCCCAGTCGAAGGCGCCAATGATCGAGATCGCGCTGGATGTCGGCTTTGAAAACGCCTCGCAGTTCACCAGAACCTTCAAGCGCACATTCGGGCAAACGCCGTCGCAGCATCGCGCAGCCGCTTCGAGAGCGCACTAGAACAGGATGATTTTAGGCGGGGTCGGCCTAAAAGCTGAATCCTGTTCTACATTAAATAGTTAGAGCATGATGTCGTCCGAAAACCGCTCACACTTTTCGGCATCATGCTCTAGGCCTATTCAGATCTCTTCCCACGGAAATGTGTCCAGCCGCTCCGCTCCCCTTGCCGTGATCAGAGCCTGAGTTTCCAGCTTGATGCTCTCGGATCCGGCTTCGGCAATCAGGCTTTCGACGTTAAGCACCATGCCCTCCTCGATGATGCCGCTGAAATCGGGGTCGAAATCCGGATGCAGAAGGATCCCCGGCCATTCGTCCGCCATTCCGGTTCCGTGCAGAGCAAGCGTGTATCGATAAGGCTGGTATTTCTCCGGAATCCGCCACGACAGCGCGTTGAACTCCGCAAAGGTCATGCCGGGTTTCAGGATTGCGAGATTGTGCACGATCTGATCCCTGGCAGCGGCGTAGAGTTCCTTCTGCCTGGCGTTCATCGCGACGTGTCCCGCTGTCCACGATCGCGAGAGATCGGCGCAATAGCCGTATGGTCCGATCATATCGGTGTCGAAGGATATCATCTCCCCGCGTTTGACCACGTAGTCCGAACATTCCTGATACCAGGGGTTTGTTCTCGGGCCCGCGGTCAAGAGCTTGGTCTCGAGCCACTCGCCGCCACTGCGCGCGTTTTCGAAGTGAAGCTCGGCCCAGATCTCTCTTTCGGTGCGGCCGGGCTCGGACACCTCGTACATCCGCGCCATGCCCGCTTCGCAGACACGGATCGTCCATCTCATCAGCTCGATTTCCTCAGTGCTCTTGATGGATCGCGCCCGCTCGGCCAGTTCCTGACCGTCCAGGAGCGTGAAGCCGCGTTCCCGCAATTCGAACGCCCCGGCGGGTTCGAGCCTGTCCACGGCCACGCGCTTGTTGCCGCCATTGCGGCTCACGAGGTCCGCGACCTCGTCCGTCCAGGCTTTCAGGCGGGGTTCTATAAGGTTGCCTGATGTGAAGAATATCCAGGATTTCGCCGGCCGGATCTCGTCGATGCCGGGAAGCCCGACATTGACGTGTTCGGCGCCTTCGAATTCGAAAAGTATCGCCGGACCATCGGCCAGGATCAGAGCGTAGCGCGAGGCGTTGTGCATCGTCCAGATGCTCATATTCGATGAATCGAAGGCATATCGGATGTTGACGGGATCGTAGAGAAGCAGGGCGCCGCAATCCCATTCGCGCATCTTCGTGCGCAGGCGTCCCAGACGATAGCGGCGAGCCCGATCGAGTGTCGTGGCCGGCAAAGGACTGATAAGAGGCCGATCCGCTCCCTCAGGATTGAGATATGCCTGCTTTCGCTCATCCTTGAAGACTGCCGGGCCGGCCAACTCGGCGGAATCGCTTTCCTCTCGCAACATTTCAGTGAGCCCCTGTTGTCGGTGAATGACGCGGCGTACCGGGCGCTCAGCGCTCGATGAGGAGATCGCTGAGCGGCTTGGAGCAGCAGGGCAGAAAGAAGCCGGCGTCGATTTCCCTCTGACGAATTCCGCCATTGTGGTTCATGTCGACCGTGCCTGACGTAAGCTTCGACTTGCAGGTGCCGCAGACGCCATTCGCACAGGACGACGGGATCCTGACGCCTGACTTCTTGGCACAAGAGAGCACGCTCTGGTCGCCTGTTACCTCGATGCTGCGGGCCTGTTTCGAGAAGGTGACCTGAAAGACCCTCGCAGCTGCCTCCTGAACCGCGGGGATCTCGGCTTCGTCGATGACCGCCGCGTCGAAGCTTTCCTCCAGGTAGTTTGAGGCGGCGACGCCGAGCTCGGCGGCAATGCCGCGCGCGGCGGCCATGAACGGGGCGGGGCCGCAGCACATCACGGTTCGCTCGGCGATATCGGGAACTGCCAACCGCATATAATCTTTCGAAATGCGACCGGTCAGACCGGGCCAGGACGGCTCGCCGGCCACGGTCTCCGGGAGGAAATGGAGGCGAAGGCCTTTCAGCCTGCGGGCGATGCAGGCGAGTTCGTCACGAAAGATCAGATCCTGTGGCGTCCGGCCGGCGTGCATGAAGACGACGTCGGCGGGTTCGCAACTGTCGGCGATCTCCCGCAGAATGGACATGACGGGGGTAATGCCGGAGCCGCCGGACAAAAGCAGAAGCTTGCGTCCCGACGTCTCGGGCCTGACAAAGTGGCCGAGCGGCCCGTTCGCCTTGACGGTCGCGCCGGGAACCAGGGTGTCATGAAGCCAGTTGGAGATCTTTCCGCCGGGAACGCGCTTCACCGTCACGGAGAAGGCGTTTGTCCGATGCGGCGAGGAGGAGATGCTGTAGCACCTGTTTTCAGCGTCTCCACTATGTTCCAGGTCGAACAGAAAATACTGCCCGGCCTTGAACGCGAACCGCTTGCCTTCGCGCGATGCGAAGGTGAATGTCTTGACGTCGTGGGTTTCCTGCTGGACGTCGAGGCAGATGAGCGCGTCGTCCTCCTCGGGATTCCAGACGTCGTGAAGGGCGGCCCTGGCTACGGGCATCTGCGGGCTCCTAGTATCCATGGGCGCGCATCCGATCGATGTACCAGCTTGCGAACTTGTCGAGGTTCGTCTCGGAAAAGCGGGAGTAGGGGCCAGGCTGATAGGCCGGGTCGAGAGTGCCTGCATGGGAGCGCGCGACGAGATCGGCGTCCTGGTCCGTCGTCGCGACCCAGACATCCGTCAGCTTGTCGAGATCGTAGTCCACGCCTTCGACGGCGTCCTTGTGGACCAGCCACTTGGTTCTCACAAGCGTCTTGCCTGCGGAGAGCGGGATGACGGTTGCCACCACGGCATGGTCGCCCATGAAGTGGTTCCAGCTGTTGTGGCCCCAAAGATGCGTGTCGCCGAGATCCTTGCGGGTCATATGCCCAAGAAGCTTGGAGGACGCGGCGGTGGCGTCGTGGGTCTGGGATTCGCCGGCGCCTGCGATGATCAGCCGCTGGGTGCGGAAGTTGGTGGCGCAGTCGGCGAGCTGCTCGACGGCCGCCGAGGGAAAGCCGTCGGACTCCCACGCGTTTGTGCGCTCTTCATACAGCCTGAAATGCTCCTCGGCCTGTTCGCGATCCTCCGGGCTCAGCGTCTCGGGGTCGAAGCCGAAGTCGAGATCGACGAAGGAGACGCAAAGCTCCGGATGGTTCGCGGAGCAATGGTAGCATTCGCGATTGTTTTCCATCGTCAGCTTCCAGTTGCCATCCTCGATGACATCCGTTTGGAAGGCAACCTTTGCGTTGCGGATGTCGTAGGGGGCGAGGCGCTCAGTCACGGCCTGTTCGAGGATAGCAATGTCCTCGGGCGGATTGTCGGAGAGACAGACATAAATCAGCCCGCCGATCGACTTGAACGTGACGGGCTTGAGGCTCCGGCACTCCTTGTCGAAGTCCTTGCCCATGTGAGGCGCGTAGCTGAGCTCACCCGTCAGTTCGTATGTCCATGTGTGATAGGGACAGACGAGTTTTGAAACGATCGTCTTGCCCGGATCGAGAAGGCGGGAGCCGCGATGGCGGCAGACATTGTGCAGGACGCGAATTTCTCCGTCGTCGTCACGCAGAAGGATCAGGCTCGTCTTGCCGATATCGATCACCGTGGCGTCACCGGGTTCGGGAACATCGCAATCGAGACCGACACAGATCCAGTGATTGTGGAAGAAGACGTCGATGTCTGCTTCGAACACGTCTTCCCTGACGTAAAGGCCGGCCGGCAGGGAGTGACCGTTGGCACGAGCGTCGAGAAGGGCAGAAATGGAAGATGGGAGCTTGTTTAGCATCAGAACCTCTTATGCGAGAGTTTCCCCAGATTGCCCTTGCAGTTCCGATGTTTCAACGGCATAAAAAATTAGGTTCGCATAAGTTTTTATCATGCGATGAAGGGTTCTGTGATGCACTTTAGAAGACGGATCCCGTCGCTGACGGCACTGGTGACCCTGGAGGCGGTGCTCAGAAAGAAGAGCTTCACCACGGCTGCGACCGAATTGGGTGTCACCCAGGCGGCGGTCAGCAGGCAGATTGCATTGCTGGAGGAGGAATTCGGCCAGCCCCTATTCGTGCGCAAGCATCGAGCGATCGAGCCGACGGCAGCATGCATCAACCTCGGAGCCACGCTGGCCAAGAGCTTTGCCGATATTGCTGAGAGCGTGGAAGCACTCCAGTCGCGCAGCCAGGACGTGTTGACCATAGGGGCGACCGTTGCATTCTCTTCTTTTTGGCTGCTGCCGCGGCTGGCCGAGTTTCGCCGTGCGAACCCAGGCATCCTGGTGCGGGTGATATCCCAGGACAGCCCGATCGCTCTCGATGACGGAGAAGTCGACGTGGCAATTCGATATGGTGTGCCTCCCTTCAGCGATAGCACCGTCATCGCCTCGCACGGCGACGTCATCTGCCCCGTCTGCTCTCCCGACCATCTCAAGCGTCGCGGAAATGGTCCGCTCGGCTCCGCCGACGAATTCATCGAAACGGACGTTCTCGATCGTTCCTGGTATAGCTGGGCGCAGTGGTTTTCGCTCACCGGCGCCAACCTCGAGATAAAGCCGTCGCTTCGGTTCAACCACTATACCGAAACCATCGCAGCCGCGCGCGCAGGCCAAGGGATTGCCTTGGGATGGCGCATGCTGGTGGGGACCTTTCTGGAGGATGGAACCCTGGTGCAGGTCGACGGCGGCGAGCTTGCGGCGGAAGATCGCTACAACGTGATCGTGCCCGTCAAAGCCAAGCGAAGCAACGCACGCGACCTTGCCGCCGCCTGGCTGACGGCATCATTGCACGGGTGATCGAAGCGTGGTCACAAACCCAGCCCGACGGTTGCCGTCCGGTGAACGCCTTTCGGGACGAAGGCGAAGCGATCTGCCAGTCCCAGAAAATCGGCCGCCAGGTGAATGACGGAAAGCCACATTTCCGTCCCCTGCAAGCTCGGTTCACCACCATCGGCAAACGGGAATCCTTCGCCATCCCGCCATCTATCCAGCGCCCTTGAGATGACCTTGCGGGCGATCGCCTCGCCGTCGGCCCGTCTGTAGTCGGTCTGCCGGGCAATCAGCAGCAGAGGATGAATCGTATCGAGCAGGTTGCACGCATTGTATTTTGCGGCAACGAAGCCCTTGTGGTTGCGATAGTTGAGATGAACCGTTTCGAGTGAGGCGTGCGGGTGGGGAAGTGCCACGCCGAACTGGGCGTAGGTGCCGCGCGTCAGGCGATAAAAGCCGTTCACCGGTTGAAGCCATCCTTCCGCCGCGGTCGGTTCACCCCACAACCCCGAAACGCTGTTGGCATTGCGGCTTAGCCATTCGAAGAGCGCCTGCCGTGAATGCCTGATGCCGAAATACTTCGCATTGAAGTACATGGCAGTTCCGATCGCATCGGCCACGCTTCCGGCGTGCCATGCCCGGGTCGACCAGGGCAGGGCGCTCAGCCATTCATCCAGTTCCCCGGCCTCGAGCTCGACTGCATGGACCGGCTGGCGCGGACCTGAACCAAGCAGTTCAAGTGCATAGCCAACCGCAAGGACGTTATAGAGCGCCGTTGGATCATCCCTCAGCGCCTTGCCATGCATGCGCGAATGTCTTTCCGGGAAAAGGCCGGTCTCTCGGTCCTGAAGACCTTGGAGACGCTCGACGGTCTCCGCCGCATCGAGATCGGGCGGCAGGTGGCCGAAGCCGGCAGCGATCTCGATTGCATCGCAGAGATGCCGGATCGCTGGTCTGCGGATGCCGTCTGCTTCCAGCGATTCATAGGACCCTTGCGTTTTCCAGTGTGCCAGAATGTCCGGCCATTGGTCCTGCGCTTTCCGGCCGAGCCTGACCAATTGATCTTCGATGTCGCCAGTGCCGGATTTCTTCGGCGCCGAGCCTCGGCTCCGCAGCACCCGGGCCGGCACGCCACCGGCAATCGCCATGGCGGGAATGTCCCCCGTGACCACAGCGCCGGCGGCGATCACCGCGCCGTTTCCAATCGTGGCGCCATCGAGGATCACGCAATTTGCGCCGATCCAGACATCGTCGCCGATCACGACGCCGATGCTGACGACGCCCTGGCGGTGTATAGGAACGGTCGGATCGTCGAAGCCATGATTGAAGCCGACGATCGATGCATGCGAAGCAATCCGCACGCCATGACCGCACGTCACCGTGCCGGAAACACAGGCATAGGGATTGATGGTGCAATCGTCGCCGAGGATCACATGGCCGCGAACGAGCGCGTGCCCGGCGATCCAGGACCGCTCGCCCATCGTCAGGCTTTCGGTGAAGATTGCGGCATGTTCAGCGATGTAGGACGTCTCGGCCAGCTCCGCACTGCATGATCGCCTGAGTTCCGCCTTGCGGGCGAGGTGAGTGGGATGACGGAGGTCCGACGCAATGTGTTCCCAGGTCAGGTATTGAAGCCTGCGCGCTTCCTTCTCTTCGCTCACTGACGATTGCGGGCTATTGACGTGATCCATTCTGCTCCTCATTCCCGGGTTCAACCGCAGAATATTCGTCTGACTCAGCGATCCATTGCCTCGCTGCATCAGACGGCCTGATCCTTCCAAAAGCAAGACTTCCGACAATGGCGGCGCAGCCCTCGTTGAAATGGGGTCCGGCCTCCCGGCGACCGATGCGATCACAAGCGCTCATAGCGGTTTGCCGTGTGGGCGGCCGAATTCGCGATTTGCAGAGGCGTCATGCGCCACGCACCGATCATCGGCAACGCGCTGAGCCATCTGGCAACCGTGAGGTCGCGTTATGCCGCGTTCAGAAGTTCAGCGCTAACCGGCATTCCCATATGAAAGCCCTGGACGCGGTCGATGCGAAGATCCTTGAGAAGGGAAAATTGTGCTGCAGTTTCGACGCCTTCCACCAGGATCGTATTCCCGCGATTGCGGATGAGAGCAATCATGTCCTGAAGCATCGTCAAACCGCGTGGGTTCGAGCAGTCGTGCAGGAAGGTTCTATCGACTTTGACCGTCTGAAACTCGATCGCCCTCAGCCAAGAAAGGCCCGCGAAACCGCAGCCGAAGTCGTCAAGCCAGATCTCGACGCCGAGTGCCCGCAGATCGGTAATGCATTTAAGCACCTCCGACTGCATATCCATGTCCAGGCCCTCGGTGACTTCCAAGGCTAGTCGCGACCCGCAAACCCCGCACCGATCAAGGATATCAGCGACACTGGCAGCAAAGCCGGGGGAACGCAGTTGTATCGGCGACACGTTGACGCTGACAGTCGCCATGCGATCGGTCATCAGTATATCCCGGCATGCCGTCTCGATCGCCCACCTGCCCAGTTCGAGGATAGCGCCACTTCGTTCTGCAACCGGAATGAATGTCTTCGGCGAGACCGCGGTGCCGTCCGGCATCCTGAGGCGCATCAAAGCCTCGACAGCTCTTGCTTTCCCGTTCGTCACGTCGAAGATCGGTTGGTACACGAGCGAGACCAGTTTGCGATCGATGGCGGCCGCCAGCAGCGGAACGAGTTTGCCAGCATGGTCGTCGGGGCGAGGCAAAAACGGATCGAAACTGCGAATGCAGTTTCGGCCACTTGCTTTGGCATTGTAGAGAGCGAGGTCGGCTTCACGGACTATTCGTTCAACTTTCTCTCCAACTTTCTCGCGGGTGAAGGCGACGCCGATGCTGACGGTTACAGTCGACATATCATCTGGTCGCTCGTCGTGAGCAATCGCCAAAGACTCGACTTCCATTCTGATCTTCTCGGCGAGAGTCATCGCGAACTTGGGAAGGGCAGCCGGCAGGACCACGATAAATTCCTCGCCACCATACCTGCCGATCATGCCATCCGACGACCCGACAACCGCCTTCAGCGCATTGGCGATGACAGTCAGGCATCGGTCTCCTTCCTGATGTCCGTAGCGATCATTGAAGCGTTTGAAAAAGTCGACGTCGATGAGGAACACGGAGAAGTCGCGGCGTTCGTCTTTCCAGGCGGCCCAGCATTCGTCGAGCCTCCGATCCAGGGCGCGTCTGTTGCCTATGCCTGTCAGGTAGTCGGTATGTGAAAGCTCGAGCAGTGACCTTCCGCGCTCGGACGCTTCCCAATGCTGATGGCGAGCTTCCGCCGCGTTCAGCAACACGTTTCGACGCTCCACGTTCAATCGCCAATTGACGAAAGACGTGAAGACAAAACACGAAATGTAGAACATCCCGAAGGCAAGTTTGTAGGTCTCGCTTGAAGGAAAAAATTCCACGATCGCAATGAAAAATGCGCATAGAACGAGGCCCGAGGTGATCACCGAAAGCCGAAACGGGAAACTGAAAAACAGGTTGGCGCCCATCATGAAGATGGCGCCGAATATCATGTAGTATGACATGGCGGTGACGTCGCGAGTGGCAATCGCCGGGTAAAGCCAGCCCACATAGCCCACAAGAAGTGCAGTGGCACATGTGATGTCAAGCCAGACGGTTTTCGCGTTTGCCAGGCGCAGGGTCTCGAAAACCAGCAGCGCGATCGTTGCAACGACGAATCGCGCGGCGATCGTCACAGGGGCGACATCGGGGATCAGCCATCGGTCGGGAAGTGCGAAGGCCACATAAACGGCAACGGCGATCCAAAGACCATGCCGTGAGCTCCGCCTTCGGACAGCATCATTTTCAGTTTTCAGAGATTTGAGGGCCTCGGCGAATGAAAAGCTGGCGGTGGATTCGTCGTGCTGGACATTAGCGTAAGGCGCGATCATGCAATAACCCCGGCCTGACAACCATCTAAAGTATGTTGAAAAGTAAGCCATACTTCGGCGCCCTCCAAAATCGCGTTCGGCAACCTGCAACCGGTTTGTCTTATTGCTTAGCTTTGTTAGAGGGGTAGCATCTGACCCGCAAGAGTAGAATTACCCTTATCCCGTGTGGATTCTAGTCGCATCCTATTTCGAGGTTGATTATGCTTAACGCTATATCAAGGGGGTCTCGAAATGGCACAAAGCCTGGTCTTGGACGGTGAAAGTCTTGTTGCGCCCGGCGAAATTCGTCGGATCGCAAGGAGGGTTGCTGCCCCAGATCCCGGTCAACTGATCGTTGCCAGAGCCGAGCTTGCCCTCAGCCTTGACGTGTCGACCCGTCAGTTCAAATCCGGCGTCCCCCCCCATGCGATCATCGAGCGTCTTGCCGAAGCCTTGCATCAGATACGGCGGCGCTATCATCCGGAGGTGTGGGACGTCATCGTTCCGATCGCGCAATCTCATCCGGTTGCTCACTATCTTCATCAAGATCCACTGACCCGCTGGTCGTTCGAAAAACCGCGCGGCTATTCTGGCGACGCACGCCTTCTCGACTTCATCTACGGCCGACCTGAAATCGAGGACGCCGTCGCATCGGCGAGCAATTTGGGACGCTCGATCTACGCCTACACTCGAAATGCTTCGTCATCCGTCGCGGTGAGGGAGCGTCGAGACATTCTGGCTCGCCGCGTTGACGAAATCGCTTCGGCCCGGCCTGGTTCCACCGAAGTCCTCGCCATCGCCGCCGGGCATCTTCGTGAGGGCCCCTTGTCGGGCGCTCTCGGCGCCGGCGCGATCAGACGCTGGGTCGCTTTGGATCAAGACCCGATGAGCGTTGGAACCGTCGCCCGCGATTTCGCCGGGACGTCCGTCGAGGCGGTGAACGGGTCGGTCAAATCCCTGCTCGGTGGAAGGCATGCGCTGGGAATGTTCGATTTCGTTTATGCCGCGGGTCTCTATGACTATTTGCCAGATGCGGTAGCCGTAAGGCTGACCAAGAAGTGCGTCAGCATGCTGAAGCCTGGCGGCACATTCCTATTCGCCAACTTCTCTCCGGAGACGGACGTCGATGGCTATATGGAGACCTTTATGAACTGGGCGCTGCTGTTGCGGTCGGAACAAGAGATGGGCTTGATCGCCAGTGAAAGCGTGACCGGGGCGGATGTGAAGGTGTCTGTTTGGCCCGGCTCAAACCGCAGCATTGTCTACTGTGAAATTCAAAAACCGCAGTAGGCCGCATGTCTACCGTCCAATCCGGTAGTCTTCGGGTAGTCCCTGAGTTCAAAATTCGGGGTCGACCCTATCAGAGGCTGCATGAGAAAGGGCGTGGCTGCTCTCCGCCACGGCCTTTCAGCTGTTTATCGGCCGGGGCAAATCAGACGGCCCATGGCTGTGTCCAGTGTGGTCGTGCCCTTCACCGGCTCGCCCTCGAACCGGATCCAGCCTTCGTTGAAGCCATCGATCATACGTATCCGCGGGAGGGGGTTCTGCATGCCCTGATCGGTGAAAATCTGCTCCCAGGTGTCGCGGGCGACCGGCTCCGCCCGGACGGGTTTGCCGAGGATGGACGATAAGACAGCGGCGATATCGTTGGGCGTGACGCCCTCTGGCCCCATCAACTCGACGACCTGCTTGCCCACCCACTCGTGCTGCAGCAGTTCTGCCGCCTTGGCTCCGACGTCGAAGACAGAAACCATCGGATAGGGCTGATCGAGCGGCTGCAGGAAACTCGAGAGGACACAGGTCTCGCGCGCCGGCGCGATATCCCAGGCCGTGTTCTCCATGAACCAGCCGGCACGCAGAAAGGCGATCGGCATTGGCAAGGCAGATAACTTCTGTTCGACGAGACCGAGCTGGCTCAAGAGGTTAGGTTCTCTGGCCTGCGCGCCGATGGTGGAGAGGCAAACGACCTTGGCAGGACGAGACGAAAGAAGCGCGGTCTTCAGGGCGGCAATGACAGCGCGCACTTCCATAAAGCCGGGGGTCGGATCGAAGGTCGGCGGGATCAGCAGAAAGACGCCGTCGGCGCCGGTGAAAGCCTTGGTGAGCGCGTCGGCGTCGGTCATCTCGGCCAAGGCCAGTTCCGCGCCTTTGTCCTTCCATTCCGCTGCTTTCTCCGCATTGCGCGCGACGGCGCGTATCGGCACCCCCGCCTTCAGCAGACGCGCGGCGACAATGCCTCCGACTTGGCCTGTTACTCCGGTGATCACAAACATGGTTAGACTCCTTTGCTGCCTCCACCGCCAGCAGGTTGGCGGTTTGTTATGCTGATCATGTCCTTTGGCAGCATTTGACTGAAGCGCGCTTCTGTCACATGATTAGTGACTAAAAATCACGGATGCGCGATGTTTGACGGACGATTATTGAATGGCGTGAGCGTACTGGCCGCCGTTATCGAGAGCGGAAGTTTCGCCCGGGCGGCGGAGCTAATGGGACTATCGGCGTCGGGTGTCAGCCGCGCCATTTCCCGACTGGAGGGACGGATCGGTCTGCGGCTGCTAGACCGGACAACACGCAGGATGCGGCTGACCGATGACGGCGCGCGGTTCTACGAACAGGTGGCCCCACTCTTGAGCGGCATCGAAGAGGCTGCGCAGACAGCTGTTGGCGCCAGACAGGCGGCGCGTGGCCGACTGCGCGTCAATGTCGACCCATACTTCTCACGCCTTGTGCTCGGCCCGCGGCTCGGCGCCTTCCTCGATCGTTACCCGGATATCCAGATCGAGATCATCACTCGCAACGAGATCGGCGATCTCGTTGCTGATGGCATGGACGTCGCGGTGCGCTTTGGCGAGCCTGCACAGAGGTCGCTTATTTCGCGCCTGTTGATGCGGACGCGCGTGATCACGATTGCGGCTCCCGCTTATATCGAGCGACATGGTCGGCCGAGCCGTCCACAGGATTTGAGCGAGCATACCTGTATCCAGTTCCAGGACCCGCTGACTGCAAGGCCTTTCGAATGGGAGCTTCGGTGGGGTGAAGAGGTCGTCTCGATCGAGACCCGCAGCCGCATTTTAGTCAACGATGCCGGCACGACCTTGGCGACCTGCCTTGCGGGGATAGGCATCGCGCAGGTCTTCTCACTCGGGATGGCGGATTATCTGAACAATGGGCAGCTCGTGAACCTCTTTCCCGACTGGTCGGACGAGACATTCCCGCTCTACGCCTTCTATCCCTCGCGTCAGCATGTTCCGGCTAAGGTCAGGGCCTTTATAGATTTCTGCGTCGAGATCATCAAATAGACGGAGGCGCCGCGTCGCCACTGCCGGCTTAAGCCGGCCGCGGCTTTCTGGTTCTGGAAATTTATCGTCTGTGGGGTTCTTTCATGCTTGGGAGGAAGGCGAATTCATATCTCCGGCCATAAAGCCCTTGTCAGATGCGTTCTATGCGGACCGGATACTCGCCGCGCACCAGCAACGGCTCGAAGCCATTGTCGACGCGGCCGAGCCGGATCAGTCCGTCCCAGCGGTAATCTGCGTAGAACAGGGCCAGGTTACCCCACGGTTTGAAGTAGCAAAGGTCGCCCGGCTGCTCGTTTCCGAAAGCACTGCTGCCTTCTTCGGTCAGCTTGCGCGGCAGATGGACGATCTTTTCGTTCCAGCTGTAGTCCTCGATCTTGAGGTTTAGGGGCAGCATGGCAGCAAGATCGCGCGCCGTCGGATTGTCGAAGAGTGTCGCGGTCAGGGTTAGCTTGTTGAAGCCTATCCTGATCCTGACGTCTGTCGCCTCGGGATCCGCCGGGCCACGCTCGTCCTGCCCTTGCGCCACGAGAGGGAGAGCGGCGGCCGCCAAGGTTCCGCCCAGCACCGCGCGACGGCTCATGAACTTGGATGTCATCGAGATAGCGCGCCTCGCGTCAGACAAGTTGAGCCGTGGGTCGAAACAGGATTTCGTTGATGTCGACATCGTCTGGTTCGTTCACCGCGAAGGCGACCGTTCGGGCGAACGTGTCCGCGCTGATGGCGATCTTGCTGACGAACTCCCTGGTGCCCGCCTGGATGTCCTTTTCGCTGATATGTTCGAGGAGTTCGGTGCTCACTGCGCCGGGTGAAATGATCGTGGTGCGGATGTTGAATGGCTTCACTTCCTTCCGCAGCCCTTCCGAGAGGGCACGCACGGCAAATTTCGTCGCGCAGTAGACGGCGGCACCCGGATCGACCACGTGACCGTAGACGGAGGACACGTTGATGATGTGCCCCGACTTCTGCGCTTTCATGTGGGGAAGCGCTGCTGCGATGCCGTAGAGCACCCCTTTGATGTTGACGTCGATCATGCGATCCCACTCGTCAACTTTGAGCCGTTCGAGCGGCGCAAGTGGCATCAGGCCGGCGTTGTTCAGCATCACGTCGATGCGGCCAAACGTGTTGACGGCGGTGTCGACGAGCGTCTTGACCTGAAGTTGGTCCGTGACGTCGGTTTGGACTGCCTTGGCTCTATAGCCTTTGGCGGCCAGCTCCTCGGCCAGCGCAGCGACGCGGTCGCCACGCCGCGCGCCGAGGACGACGGAAGCGCCGCGCTCGGCAAGGTGACGGGCGGTGGCTTCGCCAAGCCCGCTGCTTGCCCCGGTAATGACGACCACTTTGTTTTCGATTCCTTGGGACATGATGATCTCCTGTTTTGAGGTTCTGAAGGTTCAGGAACGGCGACCGGCGAGCGCGGCAAGGACAGCCGAACCGGCAAGAAGGCAGGCGGCCAGAAGGAAGGTGCTCCACCATCCCGCGGTGTCGAACAGCATGCCGCCAGCCAACGCGCCGCCGGCAATGGCAAGTTGGATCAGGGCCACCTGCAGTCCACCCGCCGCTTCCAATTCACCGGGAACGATAGCGGCCATCCAGGTATTCCAGGCGACCGGAATCGGCGTCGAGAAAAATCCCCACATGACAAGCAGGGATGCGGTAACCGCCGCGAACGGCCCGAGAGCGATCAGCAGCAGGGCAAGGACCGAAAGAGCAGCCGGCAGGCCTACGAGAACGGAGAGGAGGTGGCGCCGGGCGACGAAGCCAATGACGGAGGTTCCAGCCAGTCCGCCGACACCGAGGCCGAGAAGCACCATGGACAGAACATTCAATTCCAGTCCTGTGACGCCTTCGAGGAACGGGCGAAGATAAATAGACAGCGCGTTCTGGCCGATGAAGGCGAGAGCGGTCGCCGCCATTCCAATCGCGAATGTGCGATTGCGCAGCAGCCCGAATATTCTGGCCACCGAGACGGTTGACGTCGCCGGCATCCTCGGCAGGACGACCAGTTGCCAGACGAGCGCGGCAATTCCGATCGGTACCGTGATGAAGAAGGTTCCGCGCCATCCGATCAACCCGCCAAGAAAACTGCCGAGCGGCGCGGCAAGGACGAGGGCGAATGCGGTGCCACCTTGAAGAAGCGCAATGGCCTTGGGCAGGTCACGGTCTGAAGTCAGGCGTGCCAGAATAGCCGTCGACAGCGACCAGAAGCCGCCGATCGAAACGCCGACCAGGGACCGCCCGACGAGAAAGACAAGGAAGTTGGGTGCGAGGGCAACCGCCAAGCTCGATACAACAAGAACCGCCGTATAAAGCAAGACGACAGACTTCCGGTCGATCTTCGCCAGGAAGGCGTTGCCGAAAAGGCTGGTGATAACCGCGAAGCCCCCCGACACGGTGATCGCCAATCCGGCCTGCCCCTCTGACACCGAGAGGTCCCTGGCGATCGGGGTCAGAAGGCTCACAGGGAGAAACTCCAACCCCACCAGAAGGAAAGTGAGAAGCGAGAGACAGGTCACAGCAGACCACGAGGTCGCCGTGTCGGCCGTCAGTGAGGTCTCATTCAATGTCAACTCGACGGTCATTCATGTTCTCCTGTCCGTTGCCAGATAGATAGCCGGACTGGTTTTGCGCGACTAGAAGCTATAATCTGAACATCGTGATGAAGGAGATTCAACAATGCGGCGCGACGAGTTCACGGAAATGCGTGCGTTTCTGGAGGTGGCTCAAGAGCGGAGTTTCACGCGCGCTGCGTCAAAGTTGGGAGTCACTCGCTCGGCGTTGAGCCATACGATCAGCGCGCTCGAGGCGCGGCTCGGCGTCCGGCTTCTCTCCCGCACGACGCGTGACGTGGCTCCCACGGCAGCTGGTGCGCGCCTGGTGGAAACTATCCAGCCGCATTTCGAGAGTATCGCTGCCGGGATCGGTGCCCTCAGGGCGCTGCGCGACAAGCCTTCGGGCACAGTCCGCCTCGTATGTCCCGATGACGCCGTGGAGCTGGTCTTCCGTTCGAGGCTGCCGGCATTTTTACGGGAATGCCCCGATATCACCGTGGAACTCATCGTCGACAACGGTTTCACAAATATCGTGGAGCGCCAATTCGATGCCGGCGTGCGGCTCGGCGAAGCGATTGCGCGCGACATGGTGGCCGTTCGCATTGGACCCGATATCTCTTACGCCGTGGTCGGATCACCCGGATATTTTGCGGCCCGCACCGTGCCTTCGACCCCGCATGACTTGACGGACCACAATTGCGTCAACCTGCGTCTCCCGACGTCAGGCGCTCTCTATGCCTGGGAGTTTGAAAAGGATGGCCGCGAGTTCAGCGTACGTGTGGAAGGCCAGCTCGTGATGAGCAACATAGGGCCGGCGATCAATGCCGCTCTCGATGGCGCCGGGCTGTCTTATGTGCCGAGAGACCTCGTCCGGCAATATTGTGACAGCGGTCAACTGAACGAAGTGCTCGCGGATTGGGCGCCAACATTCCAAGGATATCATCTCTATTACCCCAGCCGGCGCCATCCATCCCCTGCTTTCTCGGCCTTCGTCGAAGCTTTTCGCTACCGGCATCGGTAACCAACACTCATGTCGGGAAGCTCTGCCGGACAACGGGGCGCAGCACGCTGCGCCCCTTGCTTATCGAAGGTTGCCGAGGGCTGTTACCGGGCGCTGTCGATGATTGCGCCGCCGTCGGGGGTAAGGCTGTATCCCGTAATGAATTGGGAATCCTTGCTG
The DNA here is from genome assembly GCF_057653455.1 of Rhizobium sp. CB2179. Taxonomy (NCBI): domain Bacteria; kingdom Pseudomonadati; phylum Pseudomonadota; class Alphaproteobacteria; order Hyphomicrobiales; family Rhizobiaceae; genus Rhizobium; species Rhizobium sp. CB2179. The sequence continues at coordinate 453,353 of NZ_JBYGKR010000002.1, forward strand.
GCCAGGAACAGCACCACCGGGGCAATGTCGTCTTCCGGCGAGCCGAAACGAGCGAGCGCATTCGTCGGGGGAGGGATATCCTTTTTCTCGGCGCCCCAGGTGTCCGCGATCGGCAGAACGTTGTTCACGGTGATGTTGTCGGCACCCCATTCGCGTGCCGCCGTGCGAGTCAGCGCACGTACCGCCTCCTTGGCCATGTTGTACGGAGCGTAACCAGCCAACCCCACGGTGCCGGCCATCGAACCGAAATTGATGATCCGCCCGTCTCCGCCTTCTCTCAGGTGAGCATAACAAGCCTGCATGAAACGCAGATACGCGATCGGCCCGGTGTCGAAGTTCCGTTGCAGTTGCTCGACCGAAAGGTCGATGACCGACGACGAGACCGCAGAACCATCGAAAGCATTGTTCACCAGAATGTCGATGCGGCCATATGTTGCGACAACCTTGTCCACCGCGGCCGTGATCTGATCGGCTTCACCGACGTCGCAGACGACGCCGAGGGCGGTGCCGCCCGCTTCGGCGATATCATCGACAACGCGTTCGACGCCTTCGGATGTCCGCGAAAGAATTGCGACCTTCGCGCCTTCGGCCGCAAACAGCTTTGCGGTGGCGCGGCCAATGCCGCGGCTTGCGCCAGTGATAACGGCAACTTTTCCATTGAGTCGACCCATGTGTATCTCCATTTGATAAGGCTTGGGAATCGTCGAGGCGTCAGAGGGCGGCAGCCTGGACGTAAGGCGAAGGGACGTTGCGAGCGTCGTTCTGCGTCATGAACGAGGCGATCAGCAGCGCCAGGCCGATCGCCGCCGGCAGCGCGCCGACAGGTTTTCGAACGCCGATATGCGCGAGGCCCGACAGCAGCAGGTGAAAGAAGATGCCGGCATAGGCGAGATCGCTGAGTGGCACGCTGACGCGCGAAAGGATCGCGATCGGGCCGACGACCTTAACAATGATCATGAACGGAACGAGGTTGTTCGCGCTGTATCCGAGTTCCGTCAGCGCCTCGCGAACCCACTGTTTCTTTGTGGCATACATGTAGGCTGAAGCGAGGTAGAGCGCGGATAGAAGTGCCGTGCTGATCCAGTATCCGTAAAATTCAAGCATAAGCTCATCCCTGTCGCTGCCCACGCAGCAACATTCCTCTCGTCGAGTCTGTCGGTTTCTATGTGAGAGGCGCTCCTTTTACTCGCCCCCCTGATGCACGGATGGAAAATGTCGTCTAAGGTCTATCTTTGCAAGTAGGATGAATTACTTGCAGCTAGTATGGAAAACCAGACTATGGCCGATGGCGAAATCAATATGCATGAGGAGATGCGTCGCGCATTCGCGCTGCTCTCCGGCAAATGGAAGCTGGAAATCATGTGGCTGCTCCATCAGCGGGTCCACCGGTTTGGCGAACTGAGAAAGGCTATTCCCGGCATCACCCAACACATGCTGACGGCGCAGCTCCGCGAGCTCGAAGCAGACGGCCTCGTGTCCCGCACCATCTTTGCGGAGGTTCCTCCGCGCGTCGAATATGAGATCACGCAAAAAGCGCGGGGCCTCGGTCCCACCATGGAAGCCTTGACGGCATGGTGGAATGAGTACGGCAAGAGTGTGCCGGTGAAACCGAGCACACGCGGTCGGAAAGCCAGAGATGGCTGAACTGCCTGTGGGTCGATTGCTATCCTTGCCGCACCGCTTTAGCCAGTGCTTCATGCGAATGCTCGGAACGATCGGAATGATCACATTCACGAAAAACTCGAACCGGACTTGTCCCAGCCTTCCTTGATCGTTTCCATTGCGACATTCGTCGATGTGCTGGCAACGTGAGGCAGCGTCGAGATGCGCTCGCCGAGGACGCGGCGGTAGCGGCCGATATCGCGGGTGCGGATCTTCAGCAGATAGTCGAACCTGCCGGCGATCATATGGCACTCTTCGACTTCGCTGATCTTCTTGATGGCATCGTTGAAGCTCTTCAGCGCGTCCTCGCGGGTATCGGAAAGCTTCACCTCGACGAAAGCAATATGGTCGAGCTGCATTTTCGACGGATTGAGGATGGCCTTGAAGCCTTCGATATATCCGTCGCTGATCAACCTTTTGAAGCGGATCTGGCACGGTGTCTTCGACAATCCGACACGCGCGGCCAGATCGGTGATCGACAGCCTTCCGTCCTCGGCGAGTGCAGCGAGGATCTTTCTGTCGAACTGGTCCAATTCACTAAAGATGTCGGTTTCAGCGGCCATTTGACCTCTCAAGTGTGAATTAATAAGTTCATACAGCCTGTAAATGGCTGAAATCAAGTGAGATCGCGATTTGAGGCTGTGGTAGATTGTGGGCCGGGCAGAAGAGTGCTGAAATCGGTATCGGCGCCGCGCTCAAAACGGGGATCATTCATGCACAACAAAGAAGCGGATGACGATCGGGCGCCGGACCTGCTCGCTCACTACCGGCCGCTTGCGATCAGAGCCGTGGCCGCGGCGCTCACCCTCAAGCGCGACAGACCGGATGCCCGCCCGTTGCGAGAGACGGAATATTCCGGCCCCGCCTGCACGGACGATGATCAGTGGGACGACGAGCCCGGCATCTCGTTCATCCGTTAAACCAGATATCGATTGATAGGTACTTTCATGTTGAACGCAGCGATCGACCCCGCCCCCTGCAATAATCCGACCGACGGCGCGCCGTTTTCCGGCTTTGCCCCACCGATCCGACCGCAATCCGAACTTCGCCAGGCCATTACGGCTGCCTATCGCCGGCCGGAAACCGAATGCCTGCCGCCGCTCGTTGCGGCAGCGCGCGTCTCCGAGGCAAAACGCTATGACATTCGCAGCACGGCCCGCAGCCTGATCGAGGCGTTGCGCGCCAAGCACAAGGGGACCGGTGTCGAAGGGCTGGTGCAGGAATATTCGCTCTCCAGCCAGGAAGGCGTGGCGCTGATGTGTCTCGCCGAAGCGCTGCTGCGTATTCCCGATACCGAAACCCGGGACGCGCTGATCCGCGACAAGATCGCCGAGGGCAACTGGACCTCCCACATCGGCGGCGGTAAATCCATGTTCGTCAATGCCGCAACCTGGGGGCTCGTCGTTACCGGCAAACTCACCTCGACGGTCAACGACCGAAGCCTTTCGGCAGCGCTGACGCGGCTGATCGCGCGCGCCGGCGAACCGGTCATCCGTCGCGGCGTCGATATGGCGATGCGCATGATGGGCGAGCAGTTCGTCACCGGTGAAACGATCGCAGAGGCGCTGAAACGCGCCCGGCCGCTGGAAGCGCGCGGCTTCCGTTATTCCTACGACATGCTGGGCGAGGCGGCCACGACGGGCGCCGATGCCGAGCGTTATTACCGGGATTACGAAAAGGCGATCCACGCCATCGGCAAGGCGTCGGACGGACGCGGCATCTATGACGGCCCGGGCATTTCGATCAAGCTTTCGGCCCTGCATCCCCGTTACGTGAGGTCGCAGGCCGGCCGGGTGATGAGCGAGCTGCTGCCGAAGGTCAAGGCGCTGGCTGTTCTCGCCAAGACCTATGATATCGGCCTCAATATCGACGCCGAGGAGGCCGATCGGCTGGAGCTTTCACTCGATCTCCTTGAGGAGCTTTGCTTTGCCCCTGATCTTGCCGGATGGGACGGGCTGGGCTTCGTCGTGCAGGCCTATGGCAAGCGTTGCCCTTTCGTCCTCGACTATATCATCGATCTCGCACGCAGCTCCGAGCGCCGGGTCATGGTCCGTCTCGTCAAGGGCGCTTACTGGGATGCGGAGATTAAGCGCGCCCAGCTTGACGGTCTCGACGACTATCCGGTCTATACCCGCAAGATCTACACCGATGTCGCCTATGTCGCCTGCGCGCGCAAGCTGCTCGATGCTCCAGATGCGGTCTTCCCGCAATTTGCCACCCATAATGCCCAGACGCTCGCCACGATCTATCGTCTGGCGGGCCCTGATTTCACCGTCGGCAAATACGAGTTCCAATGCCTGCACGGCATGGGCGAACCGCTCTACGACGAGGTCGTCGGAAAGGAAAAACTCGACCGGCCCTGCCGCATCTATGCGCCTGTGGGAACGCATGAGACGCTGCTCGCCTATCTGGTTCGACGTCTTTTGGAAAATGGCGCCAATTCCTCCTTCGTGCACCGCATCTCCGATCCGAATGTCTCGGTCGAGGCACTGATCGCCGATCCCGCCGAAATCGTCGCATCCATGCCGGTCGTTGGAGCGCCCCACGCGCAGATCGCCTCGCCGAAGGCTCTTTACGGCAACGCCCGGACCAATTCCGATGGTCTCGATCTCTCGAACGAGGCCACCCTTTCGGATTTGGCTGAGGCGCTCGTCTCCACGGCTGCTGCCCCCTGGCATGCGTTTCCGCTCCTTGCCGACGGCTCTACGGATGGGGTGACGCGTGATGTTCTCAATCCTGCCGATCACCGTGATGTCGTCGGCACGGTGACCGAGGTGAAGGTCGAAGAGGCTGCGCGCATCGTTCGCATGGCGGCCGAGCATGCGCCGCAATGGGCTGCCGTGCCGCCGGCCGAGCGTGCCGCCTGCCTGGAGCGGGCCGCCGACATCATGCAGGCCCGCATCAAGGTGCTGATGGGCATCGTCATGCGCGAGGCCGGTAAATCGGCGGCCAATGCCGTCGGCGAAGTGCGTGAGGCCATCGACTTCCTGCGCTACTACGCCGAGCAGGCGCGCAAGACGCTGGGCCCTTCGCATGCGCCTCTCGGCCCGATCGTCTGCATCAGCCCGTGGAATTTCCCGCTGGCGATTTTCACCGGGCAGGTCGCCGCAGCCTTGGTGGCAGGCAATCCCGTGCTTGCAAAACCGGCCGGCGTCACGCCGATCATCGCTTCGGAAAGCGTGAAGATCCTCCACGAGGCGGGCGTGCCCGTCGGTGCTTTGCAGTTTGTGCCCGGCAGCGGCCGTCTCGGCGCCGGCATGGTCGGGGCGGAGGAGACGGCAGGCGTCATGTTTACCGGGTCGACCGAAGTTGCCCGCATGATCCAGGCGCAGCTGGCGGAACGGCTGTCGGCAGGCGGCAAACCGATTCCGCTGATTGCCGAAACTGGCGGCCAGAACGGCATGATCGTCGACTCCTCGGCTTTGGCCGAGCAGGTGGTGGCCGACGTCATTGCGTCTGCCTTCGACAGCGCCGGTCAGCGCTGCTCGGCGCTCAGGGTTCTCTGCCTTCAGGACGATGTCGCCGACAGGACCCTCAATATGCTGAAGGGCGCCTTCCGCGAACTGACGATCGGCCGTACCGATCGGCTGAGCATCGATGTCGGCCCAGTCATCAACGACAGCGCAAAGACGGAGATCGACCAGCATATCGAGCATATGCGCGGCTTGGGCCGCAAGGTGGATCAGCTGCCGCTGCCCGAAAGTGCTGCGGCGGGGACCTTCGTTTCGCCGACGATCATTGAGATCAAATCCCTGGCAGACCTGACGAGGGAGGTCTTCGGCCCGGTCCTGCACGTCATCCGCTTCAAGCGAAACGGGCTCGACCGTCTGATCGACGACATCAACGCATCGGGTTATGGTCTCACATTCGGGCTTCACACCCGGCTTGATGAAACGATCGCGCATGTGACCAGTCGCATCAAGGCTGGAAACCTCTACGTCAACCGCAACATCATCGGCGCCGTCGTCGGCGTGCAGCCGTTCGGCGGCCGCGGCCTGTCGGGAACGGGTCCGAAGGCCGGCGGTCCGCTTTATATCGGCCGGCTGGTGCAGCGTGCGCCCGTGCCGCCGCAGCAGGATTCCGTTCATACGGACCTCGCCCTTCGTGACTACATCGTCTGGCTCGACAAGAAGGGCCTGTCGGGCGAGGGGGAAGTGGCGCGTGGATATGCGAGCCGCTCGGCGCTCGGGCTCGAACGCGAACTCACCGGTCCGGTAGGCGAGCTCAATCTCTACGCGCTCCATCCCCGCGGTCGTATTCTCCTCGTGCCGCAGACCGAAGGCGGGCTTCATCGCCAGATCGCCGCAGCCCTATCGACCGGCAACCACATCGTCGTCGACACGGGTTCCCTATCGAAATCAGTGCTGGCGGATCTTCCATCGGCTGTCGCCAGCCGAATTTCCTGGACCTCGGATTGGGAAAAGGACGGGCCGTTCTCAGGTGCCCTCGTCGAAGGGGATCGCGACAGGGTTCTCGCCGTCAATCAGAAGATCGCTCACCTGCCCGGTCCGCTGCTGCTGGTCCAGGCCGCGACGAGCGAGGAATTGGCGAGCGATCCCGAAGCCTATTGCCTGAATTGGCTGCTCGAGGAGGTGTCGACCTCGATCAACACCGCAGCTGCCGGCGGCAATGCAAGCCTTATGGCCATCGGCTGAGTAGAACACGAGGGCGCAGAAAATGCGCCCTCGAGAGAGGTTCAGTCGAAGAAGCCAGCATCCTCTTCCCTGAGATATCGCCTGGCCGCCTCGGCGTCGATATCGAGGCCGAGCCCCGGCGCTTCCAGTAGGTCCACCATGCTGTCCTTCACGATCTGCGCCGGCAAGCCGATGACCAGATCCTCCCACCAGGGGTCGGAGGCGCTCGGATATTCGAAGGCGATATAATTTGCCGGCAAGGTGGCGCAGACATTGATCAATGCGCCGAGCCCCAGCAGGCCGTTAGCTGTGCCGTGCGGTGCCATCAGGATCGAGTGCATGTAGGCGTGCTCGGCGACCCATTTGAGCTCGGCAATACCGCCAATATCGGCTGGATCGGGGCCGATGACGCGTACCGCCTGCGTCTCGATCAGTTCCTTGAAATTGTGCCGCAGGTAGATCTGCTCACCAGTGTGGATCGGCGTCGAGGTGGAGATTGTCAGTTCCCGATAGGCCTGCGGATTGACCCACGGCACGTAGTCGCCGGTCAGCATGTCCTCGAGCCACATCAAATTGTACTTCTCGACCGCGCGCGCGAACTTGATCGCATCGGGCAGCATCCAGCCCGGACCGCAGTCGAGCGCCAGGCTGACTTTGTCGCCCAGCACTTCCTTCATCGCGATCACGCAGTCGAGCATGTGATTGAAGCCGCGCTCGCTGATTACGCCCTGATCCATGGCACCGTGATAGCCGGCCTTCTTCTGCGTCACGCCGTAGTGGAAATCCTCGATGGTGTCCTTCATGTTGGAGTGGAACGAGATCCCTTGTTTGACCATGAAGAAGTTCTGCGGCTGCTCCATCATCCATTTGACGTCAGCGGCGTAATCCTCCGGCCGGTCGCCGGTGCGTTTCTGGCGGATCGAGCCGTTGTAGACGCGCACCTTGTCGCGCACCTTGCCGCCGAGCAGTTTATAGGCGGGCACGCCCGCCGCCTTACCGGCAATATCCCACAGCGCATGCTCGATCGCGCTTACCGCCGCGCCGTAGGGCTTGAAAGAGCCGCGTTGGCGGATCTTCAGCATCACTCTCTCGACGTCGGTCGGGTCCTCGCCGATCAGCGCTTCGCGGAAATGCAGCACAAAGGGCTTGAGGTAGGACTTGGTGAACTCGACTTCGCCCAAGCCATAGAGGCCCTCGTCCGTGACGATGCGGACGATCGGATGTTTGCCGATAACGGCGCAGCGCAGATCGGTGATCTTCATCTTCGTTCCTTTTCGCCTCAGCTCCAGGTGCGATCCCAGGAATATTCGTCGTCCCAGCGATCCGTGGGCTGCCAGATGCCGGTGACGCCCGGCTGCAGATGTTGCGAGATCATTTCGTCGACGACGTCGTCAATCCCCAGGCCCGGCTTATCCGGAACAGTGATAAACCCGTCCTTCACCAGCGGCTTGGGAAGGCCGGTGACGATATCGTCCCACCAGTCGACATCGGCGGAATGGTATTCGAGCGCCATGAAATTTTCAGTCGCCGTCGCCACGTGTGCGGCGGCCATCGCAGCGATTGGACTTTCTGCCATGTGGATGGCCATGGCGACACCATGGTCCTGCGCCATGTCGCCGATCTTCTTGGTCTCGAGGATGCCCCCACTGGTGAGCAGGTCCGGATGGATAACGGAGATACCGCCGCTCTTGAGCAGAGGCTCGAAGCCCTCCTTGAGGTAAATGTCCTCGCCAGTGCAGATCGGCACTGTGGTTGAGTCCTGCAGTTGTCGGTACTGCTCGGTATACTGCCATGGGATCACATCCTCGAGCCAGGCTGGCACGTATTTTTCAATTCGCCTGGCAAGACGAATGCCGTTCTGCACCGAGATGTGGCCGATATGGTCGATGGCGAGCGGAATATCCATGCCAATGACCTCACGAACCTCGGCAATGTATTGCTCAAGGAAGTCGAGGCCCTTGTCGGAAAAGTGGAGGCCGGTAAACGGGTGCGGGACGTTATGCAAATCATACGTAGCGTTACGCACGCGCCGCTCTTCAATGGTCTTCAGCGGGCCGCGGCCGGGGTGGCTGCGGTACCCTTCAAGGGAACCGGCAGGAGACACGACCGCACCGGGCACATCTGCGATCTGCATCAGCCCCAGATCCATCTTGAGGAAGGTGAAGCCGAGCTCCATGCGCTGCTTGAGGCGCCTGCCGGTCTCGGTGCCGCTGGGCACGGTGGCATCGGTGTCGCAGTACACGCGCACTTTGTCCCGAAACCGGCCCCCGAGCATCTGGTAGATGGGGACGCCATAGGCTTTGCCGGCAAGATCCCACAACGCGATTTCGACCGCCGATACGCCGCCGCCTTGCCGGCCGTGCCCGCCGAACTGCTTGATCCGGCGAAACAGGCGGTCGATGTCGCAAGGGTTCTCGCCAAGCAACCGGCTCTTCAGCATCAGCGCGTAGGTGGCGCTGGCACCGTCGCGCACCTCGCCAAGCCCGACGATGCCCTGGTTCGTGTAAATCTTGAGCAGCACTGAAGTGAACGGCGCGCCGACAATTTCCGCTACCCGCATGTCGGTAATGCGAAGGTCGGACGGCTTGGAATGCGTATTCACCCGATTAAGCGCCTCGTCGGCTCCATCTGCCTCTGGCATGATCTATCCTCGTTCTGTCGGCGGGGTTCGTGCGCGCACGGCTGCGGCGGCATAGAGACTTGCTAATCGAGACTTGCTAATCCAGCTCTATCTCGTGATTTTGAAGGTAGTCGCGGTTCATTTCAATGCCGAGACCAGGCTTGGGCGTAAGCTTGAGGCTGCCGTTCGAAACATCGAGTGGTCTGTCGATAAGATGATCGTATTTGCCGAGGTTCCACTCCGACGTTTCGAGTTTATAGAAGTTGGGAACGGTCATCATCACCTGCGCTCCCGCAACCACGTTGATCGGTCCTGCGGCGTCATGCGGCGAGACCGGGATGTAGTAGGCTTCGCATAGGGCAGAAATCTTCTTGAGTTCGGTAATGCCGCCGGTCCAGGTGACATCAGGCATGATGTAGTCGGCGAGCCTGTTTTCGAGCACCGGCACGAAATCCCACTTCGTATGGCCGCGCTCGCCCCACGAGATAGGTGCGCTGACCTTCTCACGGACCTGTCTGAGAGCGTTGAGGCTCTCCGGTGGACAGGGCTCCTCGAACCAGTCGATCTGACCAGCTTCCTCGAGGCTCCGACAAAGGCGAATGGCGGTGGGAACGTCGAACCGGCCATGCGCATCGATGAGAATGTCGACATAAGGGCCCGCCGTTTCACGGATCAAAGCCGTGAGTTCGGCGGCTTCGCGCTCATCCTTGCGGGTCATGCTGCCGTCGAGGTAGCCGTCCCGCTGTTCGCGCGCCTGTCCATCGCCGCTGCGGCCCTGGTATGGGAAAGGATCGAACTTGAGCGCAGTGTGGCCGGACTCGACGATGTCTCGAATTTCCCGGACCACAGCCTCTTTGCTGGTGAACTTGGCCTGGTTGGGATGGGTGTAGAGCGCGATTTCATCGCGTACCGGTCCACCCAACAGCTCGTAAATCGGCTTGCCCAAGACTTTGCCTTGGATGTCCCAAAGGGCTATGTCGATGGCGCTGACGCATTCGACTGCGGCGCCGCGACTGCCCATGTAGGTGAAGCTGCGGAAAATCTTGTGCCACAGATACTCGATACGCGCCGGGTCCTCGCCTGTCAGAGCGGCACCGATCTGGCGCAGGATCGTGCAGAGGGCGCGATTGGCGAGCCTTGTCGTGGTGGTGATCTCTCCCCAGCCGCTCACCCCCTCGTCGGTCGTCACTTCGACGAACAGAAACTCTCCCCAATAAGAAGCATCGGATCTGATTAGCCACGGCCGAACGCTGGTGATTTTCATCTCGACTGCCTTTGCTTAAGTGGTCGGGATAACGATATCCCAGGCTATGTATTCTATCCTGCCCGAGCGGCGTTACGCGCACGCATGTGTTCGAGGATGTGCCGGCCGGAGCCCTCGACATGGCGTGCAATGAGTTCGGCTGCCTCGCTCGCATTTCCCGCTTTTACATGCGCGATAAGCTCGCGATGCTCGCTAAGGATCGCGGCACGCCGGGCGAGCGTGAAGTTGAAACGCCGGCTCACGGCTCGAAGCACTTCGCGATGCTTCCACCAAAGCTCGGCGGCATGGCGGTTGTAGTGCTTTTGGTACATGACGGTGTGAAAGGCGGTGTCCAGCTCGCTGTGCCTGAACGTGTCGGCGAAGTCGTTTTCTTCAATCAGGCCCTGGATTCGTTCGAGCTCAGCAATGTCTTCGACGGTGGCCATATTCACGAACCATCGCGTCAGGGCCGGCTCGATCAAGACTCCGATCTCGTAGATGTCCCGAACAAAATCCTGGTCTATGGGCCGCACGCGTGCTCCGCGGTTGGGAACGAGGGTGACAAAGCCCTCGCCACGCAACAGTTGCAGAGCCTCGCGCACGGGGTTGGTTGAGGTACCGTGGCGCCGGGCGAGATCGGTGACCACAAGCCGCTCGTTGGCAGCGAGCCGCCCTTCGATGATGTCTTCCCTGATCAGTTGATAAAGCGAGGCGCCCTCGCTGGAGGCCCCGATGGGGTCGATCCCTTCGGGGGGCTTTGCTTTGAAATCGCTGGTTTCGGCCAAGACGGTCCCCAATCAATACACATATTGGTCCGATATCACGCAAGACTTCTCGAAACAATGTACGATTTCTTCAATTGACAGGCAATCTACAATCTGAAAACGTATGATCTGGTCGAAGGGATACATTGGGTGGAAGTCCCGCGGCCGGGAGCAAAGACCGCTTGCCTCGACGCAAAGCGGCTTGGGAGAACCTGGAGGATACCTATGACGAGGATTTCACTCGGCGGTGCCGCCGTGCGCGCAACTGTATCCACTGCTTTGATGCTATCGTTGATGTCCGCGTCTGCACTGGGCGCGCCGGTCGACCTGAGCAAGTGGTCGCCGGAATATGTGCGCTCCATTGCCGGCACACAGGACTTTGACACGGCGGGCGATTGCGCCAAGGTCACCCCCCTCGACTACAAGGGGCGACTGACTTTCTGGTATCAGGGCGTGTTCGAGGGTGACCCCGACCTCCTGCGCCAGTATTACAAGGAGTTCTTCGAGACCTTCCGCAAGACCTATCCAAACATCCAGCTTGAGGAACAAGCCCTCACCTATAACGACCTGCTGGACAAGTTCCGTACCGCGCTCCTTGGCAATGCAGCGCCAATGGCGGTGCGTCTGCAAATCCTGGGCGGCACCGAGTTCGCCTCGAAGGGCTATCTGGAACCCCTCAAACCAGAGGACGTAGGATATTCGACCGACGACTTCTGGCCCGGTGCAATGAAGGCCGTAACCTGGGAGGGGGTGACCTACGGCATCCCGACCAACAACGAGACGATGGCGTTCATCTGGAACGCCGACGTCTTCAAGCGTGCAGGCCTCGATCCGGAAAAGGCTCCGGCAACCTGGGACGACGTCGTCAAATATTCCAAGCAGATCCACGACAAGCTCGGCATTGCCGGTTACGGCCTCGTGGCGCGCAAGAACGCCGGCAATACGCCGTATCGCTTCATGCCGCAGCTGTGGGCCTATGGCGGCGGCGTCTTCGACGAAGCGACCGCCAACCCGACCTATAAGCAGGTCCAGCTCGATAGTCCGCAGAGCAAAGCGGCATTGCAAGCCTCCTACGATATGTATGTTCGCGACAAGTCGGTTCCGGTTTCGGCGCTCACCAATCAGCAGGCGGATAACCAGCCCCTCTTCCTCGCTGGCCAGCTCGGCATGATGGTCTCGCACCCGTCCGACTACAACGTCATGCTCGACCTGCAGAAAAAGACGACGGGCAGCGACAAGGACAAAGCGCAGACCGTCATCGACAATATGCGCTACGGCCTGATTCCGACTGGCCCCGACGGCAAGCGTGCCGTCGTGTTTGGCGGCTCGAACATTCACATCCTGAAGCCCGAATATGTCGAGGGCGGCAAGGTCGACGAGCCGGCTGCAAAGGCTATCAGCTGCATGTGGGCAAGCCCCGAATGGTCGCTGAAAATGGCTTATGCCGGCTCGAACCCGGGAAACCTTAACGGCTTCAAGACCAAATGGATGAAGGAACGCCTGGACAGTATCAAGTTCCTTGATGTCACGACTTCGATGCTGCCATACGGGATCCCGTTTCCGGCGCTGCCACACTCCCCCGAGATCATGAACATCATCGTCCCGGACATGCTGCAGAATGCCCTCACCGGAGCCATGACTGTCGACCAGGCAGCGGACGACGCAGCCAAGAAGGTAAAAGACCTGACGGACGGCGGACTTTAGTCCACGCCTGCCGACTGACCGGCTGCGCCTCCACCGCAGCCGGTTTCTTCCGAAGAACAAGGGCAGGGCACAGTGACGATCTTGACTGGCAAGGCCGAGGCGCGCCGAAGACTGCAACCTGACGGGCACGGCGTGCTGCGAAAGATTTGGGAGCATCGCGCTGACTACGCGTACGTGCTTCCGGCGATCGCCGTGATGCTCATCGTCATAGCCTATCCGATCTACTATACGATCGAGCTGTCGTTCTTCAACACACCGCCTGGCCTGCAGCTCCGCGACAAGATTTTTATCGGCTTCGACAACTACACCGCCATCCTCACAAGTCCGGTGTTCTGGACAGTCACCTCGAACACTCTGATCTGGACATTAGGATCCACTTTGATCTCATTTGTCCTGGGGTTTGCCTGCGCCCTGGCGCTTCATCGCGACTTTATCGGCCGCGGCATCCTGCGGGCCATCCTGATTATTCCCTGGGTCATCAGCGCTGTCGCCGCGTCCTATATCTGGAAGTGGATCTACCATTCGGACTTTGGGATCATTGGCGCGGTGCTGGTCGGCCTCGGATTGGCCGACAGGCCTCCGAATTTCATCGACAGCGTCAGCACAGTGCTGCCCTCCCTGATCGTCGTCAATATCTGGCGGGAGTTTCCGTTTGCCATGATCATGATGATGGCTGGCCTGCAGACGGTTCCCGATCAGTTGCTGCGCGCCGCAAAAGTTGACGGAGCCAATGCATGGCAGCGGTTCTGGCACGTCACTTTCCCGCATTTGAGAAACGTCTCTACGGTGACGATCCTTCTGCTGGCAGTGGCCAACTTCAATTCATTCATCATCCCCTGGATCATGACCGGCGGCGGGCCGTCGAACGCATCGCACATCTGGATCACCCACATTTATGAGCTCGCCTTCGGCCGCCAGCGCTGGGGGGTGGCATCGGCCTATTCGGTGCTGCTGTTCCTGATCCTGATGTCGTTCGGCTACTTTTACGTCCGTGCTCTGAGCGGCAACGAGCGGAAGGATGGGAGCGCATGAGCACGGTTGCCGAGACTGCTCCTCGGGTTAAAGCCCGTCGCCGCATGCGCATCGACGGATGGCGGTGGGGCGGACGCATCTTCCTCGTTTTCATGATGCTCTACACGGCGTTGCCGATGATCTGGATGCTGATCACCTCGATCAAGTCCGGCTTCGCGGCCATGCAATTCCCGCCGCAATGGTGGCCCGACCAACCCACCCTTGCCAGCTACCAGAAACTGCTCGATCCGCAAAACAGCGTCGGCCAGGACTTCCTCCGCTTCTTCTGGAACAGCCTTTTCGTCTCCACCGCCACGACCATCCTTTCGGTCATCGTGGCAGTACCTGCGGCCTACGCGTTTTCGCGCTTCACGTTCCCGGGCCGAAACTTTCTGTTCTTCGCCGTCTTGCTCCGCAACATGTTCCCGGCCGTGATCTTTCTCGTGCCGCTCTTCATCCTGATGCGCGCGATCGGGCTGGTTAACACGCATTCGTCACTCGTCCTCACCTACCTCACATTTGGCCTGCCGCTGGCAATCTGGCTCCTCAAGGGCTTTTACGACAACGTTCCGGTGCAGCTCGAGCAGGCGGCGCGCATCGACGGCGCGACGCGGTTCCAGGCCTTTGTCCTGATCGTGATGCCGCTCTCGACGCCAGGAATCATCGCCACGGCGATCTATTCCTTTATCGGCGCGTGGAACGAATACATCTACGCATACACCTTCCTTTCCAAGAACGAGCAGTTGACACTGCCGGTCGGCATCCAGCGCTTCTTCTCGGAAAATACGACGGACTTTCCGGGCCTGATGGCGGCCAGCTTTATGATGAGCGTGCCCGTCGTGGTCCTGTTCCTTGTCCTGCAACGATACTTCGTACGCGCCCTCACGGAAGGCGCAGTCAAGCACTAGAGGAGTTGCCGGTGGCCCACGTGGTCCTTAACGATCTGGTCAAGACCTATGGCAGCTTCAAAGCTGTCAACAACGTTTCGCTGACGGTCAACGACGGCGAATTCGTTGCGCTCGTCGGCCCTTCAGGCTGCGGCAAGACAACCACGCTCAATCTTGTGGCGGGGCTCATCCCCATTACATCTGGCGACATCGTCATCGGCGACCGGGTGGTCAACGACCTCGACCCCAAGGACCGGGACATCGCAATGGTGTTCCAGAACTACGCGCTCTATCCGCAGAAATCGGTCTACAAGAACCTGGCCTTCCCGCTGCAGATGCGCAAACTGCCAAGGGACGAGATCGACAGGAAGGTCAAGGAAGCAGCGCGCGTGCTCGACATGACGCAGCTGCTCGAGCGCAAGCCACGCGAACTTTCGGGCGGGCAACAGCAGCGCGTGGCGCTCGGCCGTGCCCTCGTTCGCGATCCGGCGGTATTTCTGATGGATGAACCACTCTCCAACCTCGACGCAAAGCTGCGCGTGCAGATGCGCTCAGAGATCAAGCGTTTCCACCAGGACCTCAAGGCGACGATCATCTACGTGACGCACGACCAGCTCGAAGCGGTGACCATGGCCGACAGGATGGCGGTGATGAACGGCGGCTACCTGCAGCAATACGATTCACCGGCGCAGGTCTTCGCCCATCCCGTGAACATGTTCGTCGCCAGCTTCGTCGGCAGCCCGGCGATGAGCCTTGTTCCGCTGGAGGCATCAACGGCAAGCGGCAACACTGTGTTGACCAGCGCGGAGGGCTGGCACTTCGAGCTCTCGCCACACAACGCCCAGAAGGTCGCGAGGGCAACAACCAAGAAAGTCGTGCTCGGCGCACGTCACTCGGCGATCAAGCTGCACAAGAGTGCGGTGCCAGGAAGCATCCCTGCCAAGGCCTATACGGTGGAGCCGACCGGAGACGTCACCTTCGTACAGGCGTTGCTGTCTGGCGCCATCGTCAACGTCAGCGTGCCGCCGACCATTGCCGTTGCGCCCGACGAGCAGATTTGGCTCGAGTTCGACCAGGAGCGGATGCATCTGTTCGACGGCGAAACAGAAATGGCCCTCAAGGCCAACTGAGACCAAGCGGATGCGTGTGAAACGAGGACGTGGATGACTACGAAGCTTAAAATCACGGCGATCAAGCCCTATCCAGTATGGGTAGGAACGCGCAACCAGATGCTGGTCAAGGTCGAGACTGAAAACGGCATCTTCGGCTGGGGCGAGAGCGGCTTGAGCGGCCGCGAGAAGGCCGTGGCCGGCGCGATCGAGCACTATCGCGAGTTTCTCATCGGCCGCGACGCGATGCAGATTGGTCGGATCTGGCAAGAAGTCTATCGTAGCCAATACTTCGAAGGCGGGCGCGTTCTGCAGGCGGCGATTTCCGCCATCGACATTGCCCTTCACGACATCAAGGGCAAGGCGCTGGGGGTGCCGGCCTACGACCTGCTGGGCGGCAAGCAGCGCGACCGCATTCCTACCTTCGCCTCGACCGGTGACGAGGCCGAGGGCGATGTTGCCATCGAACGAGCCCGCGAACTACGCGCACAAGGATGGCAGGCGATCCGCTTCTTCCCCATCGGGCAAAACAGCAAGGACTTCTTTGAGCCGCGGGAGTCGATCGGCGCGACCGCAACGATGCTAAACAAGGCGCGCGAGGCGCTGGGCGACGACGTCGTCCTCGGCATCGACTATCATCATCGGCTATCGGTGGCAGAGGCGGCGAGCTTCTGTAACAAGCTCGGCCGTGGCGTGATTGATTTCCTCGAAGAGCCGATACGAGACGAGACACCGGAGGCCTACGAATCCCTGCGCACGATGACCGACATCCCGTTCGCCATCGGCGAGGAATTTGCCAGCAAGTGGCAGTTCCTGCCCTACATCGAGCGTGGCATCCATCAGTTCAACCGGCTCGATATTTGCAATGTGGGCGGGCTCACCGAAGCGATGAAGGTCGCTGGTTGGAGCGAGGCGCACTATGTGGACCTGATGCCGCACAATCCCCTCGGCCCAGTCTGCACGGCCGCGACCATCCATCTCGCCGCCGCGGTGGCGAATTTCGCTTGGCTCGAGACCAGGGCGCCCGAAGCAAAGCTCGGCTTCGACAATTCCGACTTTTTCCCCGTGCAACCGCGGCTTGACGGCCCCGAGTATCCGGTCAGCGACCTGCCGGGGCTCGGCGTCGAGGTCAACGAAGAGGCGGTCAAGGCGGAGAGCTTTCGGTTCTGGGAAGCACCTCACCTGAAGCGCCGCGACGGTTCTGTTACGAACTGGTAGATCATCACCGGAGTCTAAAATGACGCATACTTCCGACATTACGCGACCTCCCAAAGATATGATCGACGCACTGAAGGAAATCGGCGCCGCGACGGTTTCCGGCACGCTTGGCCACATGGGCTTCCGCAATCCGCACATGGTCGGTCCCGTACCGCAGAACCGCGGGAAGTCGATCGTTGGGCCGGCGCTGACGCTCCAGTTCATGCCGCAGCGGCCAGACCTCTTCACCGAGGGGGAATATGCCGATCCGGAGACGCAGTTGCACCGGCACGTGCTCTATCACGCGCAGGAGGGCGATGTGGTCGTGGTCGACGCGCGCGGCGATATGAGTTCGGGTGTCTTTGGCGATATGATGTCGACGTATTTCAAAGGCAGAGGCGGCGCTGGCATTGTAATCGACGGATGCATGCGCGATCGGCCCAATGTCGAGAAGCTAGATCTCCCCCTATGGCTGCGTGGCTGGACTCCCAACTACCATGTGCAGACCAGCATCTATCCCAATGCGGTCAACGTTCCGATCGCCTGCGGCGGTGTCACGGTAATCCCCGGCGACATCATCGTCGCCGACGATGATGGGGTGGTGGTGCTTCCAGTCGCAATGGCCTCGAAGGTAATCGAAGAGTCGCAAAAGCATCACGATTGGGAGGAGTTCTCGCGAGTGAAGCTTATGGAGGGCGGGTCGTTGCAGCGATACTATCCGCTGCATGACGATGCCCGCGGAGAATACGAAGAGTGGCGCAAAACAAACCGCTTGGAGAACCCCAGTTAGCGTATCGATTACCCGAGGCGGGCGGCGACCTGCCGCATCGACTTGCGCACCGCGTCAAGAAAGGCGTGGCTGGCGTTCTCATGCGAGCGGTCGGCAACCTGATCTGCGTGTGGCAGGGCTTGTGCGGTTGTCCGGGCATATCACGACCGCCGTCTCGTGCGACGATCTCGATCTGGGGCTGCTGGAGCAGCCAGGCACTGGCGGTCGCCGGTTCCCGGTCGGCGAAATGCGGTCGTCTTTTCTGCGTTTAAAATCGCAAATGAACGTGCCTTATCGATGATTGCGGCGCGACGCATCATACACTCCTTCCACTTTTAACGCGGCAGTGACCGGATCGGAAAGCCGAAACTGGGCTCGCATGGTTTTGTTCGCCGATTGACAGATAGGTGTTCGGAACGCCGGCCAGTGCGCGTAAAAGCCGCTTGACAAAACACGTCCACCGCGAGTATTGGGTAATCGATAACCCAAGGAGGATGGCGGGGATCGTGGCAGTATCTCTTTCTGACATCGCGGAACGTGCGGGAGTCTCGGTGAAGACGGTTTCCGGCGCATTGCACGGCGGCTCCGCCCGCATGTCGGACGATACGCGCCAGAAGGTCAAGGCTATTGCGGAAGAACTCGGCTACGTGACCAACCTTGCGGCGCGTGGCGTGCGTCAGGGCTGGCTACCGCTGGTCGGAGTCGTCTCCGACGGCCTCATCACGTCGCCCTTCGCCACCGAGATCTTACGTGGCCTCGACGGGGCGGCCCGCAGCGCCGGCATGGCGGTCTTTGCGGTCAACCACCGCAGCGGCCAGTCTATCGGCTCGGTGCTCGACGAGGTGCAGCAGTTCCGGCCGCGCGCGGTTGCTTATGCCGCCATGTACCACAAGGATGTCGCCCTGCCGGACAGGTTGGCGGGCGCCGTCGGCGTCATGATCAACTGCCGCGAGGCTACCGGCCGCGTCACCGCGCTGGTCCCGGACGAAGAGGGCGGCGCGCGGGAGATCGTGCGTTATCTCCTCGTCGCCGGCCGCCGTCGCATCGCCTTTATCAACCTGCCGGGCATTCTCGCCGGCACGCTACGCGAGATGGGGTTTCGTGCGGCGCTTGAGGAGGGGGGCATTGAGCCCGTCGGCGTGTTGCCGGCGGTGCGCCGCAGCGTCTACAGCGACCGCGCGCCAAGCCTTGTTGCCTCTCATGTGGAGGCGCTTCTGAAATCCGGTCAACGGCCTGACGCCATCTTGTGCGGCAATGACCGCGTGGCGATGGAAGTCTATGCGGCGCTTGCCCGTGCCGGCCTTCGCATTCCGGATGATATCGCGGTGGCAAGCTTCGACAACCAGGTCGAGCTGGCCTCGCGGCTGGACCCGCCATTGACGACGATGGCCCTGCCGCACCGCGCCATGGGCCGCCTTGCCATGGAGATCCTCCTGGCGGAGCAGCCCGAACCGCCGCATCTGCGGAAACTGCCGTTCCATCTGGTCGAACGGGCATCCGTCTGAACATCGAATAGTGCCAAACAGGAGGAGAATACGAAATGAGGATTTTGATGGGTAATCGTTTACTTTCCGCACTCCTAGCGTCCGCTACCCTGGTCGCGACCGCCGGTTTCGCCGAGGCGAAGACCGTCATCCACGTCATGCACCAGGGTGATCCCGGCTGGGTAAAGGCCTATGGCGACGTTGCCACCCGCTTCGAGGCCGTCAATCCCGATGTCGACATCGAGATGATCTACGCGCCGCACGATGCCTATAACGAAAAGTTCAGCGCCGCCGTCATGGCCAAGCAGCTGCCCGATATCATGGAACTCGATGCTCCGTTCCTCGCCAATTATGTCTGGTCCGGCTATCTACAGGCCGTCAAGCCGCTGATTGACAAGGACCTGCTCGATGACATGACGGATTCGAATATCGCCCAGGGCACCTATCCGATCGACAAGGACCTCTATGCGATCGGGCTCACCGACTCCTCGGTCGTGCTCTACGGCAATAAGAAATATCTTGATGCCATTGGCGCCCGCATTCCGAAATCGGTCGATGATGCCTGGACCCGCGAGGAATTCGAAGGCTATCTCGAAAAGCTTTCCAAGCTCGAAGGCGTGAAGTGGCCGATCGACACCTTCCGAGGTTACGGCATCAAGACCGAATGGATCACTTATGCCTACGGCCCCCTGCTCGAAAGCGCCGGCTGCGACCTGATCGACCGCAAGACTTGGAAGGCCAGCGGCACGCTCGATGGCGAGGCCTGCGTCAAGGCGCTGACGATGATGCAGGACTGGGTGAAGAAAGGCTGGGTCGTACCGACTTCGTCAGGCACCAACCAGTTCTACGCCGAGGGACAGCCGGCCGCGCTCGCCATGGGCGGTCACTGGTTCTACGCGGAGGCGTCGGCAGCGATGAAGGACAATATCGTCGTCATGCCGCTGCCGAAGATCGGCGACAAGGGCGTGAGCCCGAACGGAACCTGGATCTGGGGCATTTCCGCGACCTCGAAAAACCCTGAGATCGCCGGCAAGTTCCTGAGCTTCCTTTTGAAGGACAAGGAGTACCGGGAGTACGCCAAGACCCAGTCCGCCTATCCGGGTTTGAAAAGCTTCGCCGCCGAATCCCCGCTCTATGCGGAAGGCGGTCCGCTCGCCGTCGCCTTTGAGCAGGCTTCCAAGACCGCGGTCGCCCGTCCGCCGCACCCGGCCTATCCGACGATCACCTCGGCCTTCATGCAGGCCGTCGACAAGATCTTCAACGGTGGTGACGCGCAGGAAGCGCTGACGGCCGCTGCCGAGAAGATCGACGAGGATATCGAGGACAACGCCGGTTACCCGCCCTTCGACGAGCAGAAGTAAGGGGTTTTGACGGGGCCGGCTCGTCCTGCCGGCCCTGGACTATCTCGGGAGGATGACCGATGAGGAGGAAACAATGACTTTGCAACAGACCTCCACGCCCGCTTTGCGACGTCCGGCCAAACGCCGCGACAACAAGCGGCTCTGGCAGGAAATGGCGATGATCGCGCCTGCCTTTCTGCTTATGGCGATATTCCTGATCACGCCGTTCCTCTTGTCCTTCTGGACGGCGATGACCAACCAGCCGCTCGTGCCGCGCCCGACGCCGGTGCGCTTCGTCGGCCTCCTGAATTTCGAGCGCGTCTTCACCGATCCGCTGTTCTGGACCTCGCTGTGGAACGTCACGCGCTTCACCGCCTGGGTGCTGCCGCTGCAGTGCGGCCTCGCCTTCCTGACCGCGCTCCTCTTGCATCAGAAGCTGCCGATGCAAAACCTGCTGCGCGGCCTGTTCTTCCTGCCGGCGATCACCTCCATGGTGGTGGTCTGCGTCATCTGGGGCACGCTTTTCCAGTACCCGAGCGGCCCGCTCAACCAGATCGTCGGTTTCCTTTCCGGCGGCACGATTCAGCCAATCGACTGGCTCGGCGACCCCAACTGGGCGATGTTCTCCATCGTGTTGCTTTCAGCCTGGCAGGCCTATGGCTTTCAGATGATCATCTATCTCGCCGGCCTGCAGGGCATTCCCGAAGAACTATACGATGCCGCCCGCATCGACGGGGCAAGCGCGCTGCGCCGCTTCTGGCACGTCACCATGCCCGGCCTTCGCCCGACCCATGTCTTCGTGCTGGTCATCACCACGATCCAGGCCTTCAAGCTCTATACGCAGGTGGCAATCCTCACCCAGGGCGGCCCGAACGAAAGCACCGAAACCGTTGTCCACTACATGGTGCGCGCCGGCTTCGAGGAGCAGAAACTCGGCTACGCATCGGCCGTGTCCGTCATCCTCTTCGTCATCGTTCTTCTGATCGCGCTCCTGCAACGCAAACTCCTGAGGCGCTTCGATGTCTGATCTCGCTTTGACCCAGCCCGTCCCGCTGGCAATCGCAAGGGGCGACGGCAAGAGAAGCCTGCGCATCGTGCAGAGTCTCTGCATCCTGGTCATCGCGCTGGTGATGATCTCGCCGCTGTTCATGCTACTGATCGCCAGCCTGAAGGACGACCGCTTCCGCATCCTCGCTGACATGGGCAGCTTCCGCGCCTTCTGGGTCAGCGACCCGACGCTGTCGAACTACAAGGAGGTCGCCCATTTCTCCGGCGAACTGGCCTATGGCCGATATCTCTTCAATTCGTTGGTGATCCTCGTCGCCACTGTCGTCTCCGGACTGGTCGTCAATTCCATGGCGGGCTTCGTTCTCGCCTGGGGCTCGCTGCGCGGCAAGGCGGCGCTCTTGGCGCTGGTCGTCGCGCTCTATGTCATCCCGCAGGAAAGCATCATCATGCCGCTCGTCGTCATGATGTCGCGGGCGGGGCTGACGGATACCTTCGCGGTGCAGATCCTGCCCTGGGTGGCAAGCCCGCTCTATGTCTTCCTCTTCTACCAGTTCTTCGCGCAGCTGCCGAAAGAACTCTATGAAGCGGCGGAAATGGATGGCGCGTCGACCTTCCGCATCTACCGGTCGATCTACATGCCGCTCAGCCTGCCGGCGCTCGCCACGGTCTCGATCCTCATGGGCATCGAAAGCTGGAACCAGTATCTCTGGCCGACGCTGGTCACCCAGACCGACTATGCACGGCCGATTGCCGTCGCCATCGCCACCTTCTTCGGACAGGACAGTATCTACTGGGACCGCGCCATGGCCGCCTCGGTGCTGATGATGATCCCGGTCCTCATTCTCTATCTGGCTTTCCAGCGCTGGTTCGTCAGTTCATTCGTCGGCTCCGCCGTGAAAGGTTGATCATGTCTCTGCAGGCAAAATCCGAAACGTCAGCACCTGAAACCATTGAAGCGGAACTGCCCGAAGGTACGGTGCTGCATCTCTGGCTGAAGGCGCGCCATGCCGGCGGCGAGGCGAAGCTCTTCGTCGCCGTTGATGGCAACGACATCGGCGAGCCCTCGACCCACCGCGCAGGGGAATTTGAGTTCTTCGCTGTGACGCTCGCGAAAGGCGGTCGTGCCACGCTGTCTTATGATGCGACAACCACAGCGCTCTCCGTCGCTTACGCCTTCCGGCCGGAAACCGTGATGAAGGCGGGCATCCGCGTCCTGCACAGCGATGCCCGCACCTCCGCCCCCGACGTACCCGACAGCTACCATTTCCGCCCGCCCTTCGGCTGGATGAACGATCCGAACGGTTTTGGACGGTTCGGCGGAAACGCTCACCTCTTCTACCAGCACTATCCTCATGAGCCGCGCTGGAACACTATGCACTGGGGCCATGCCGTCTCGAAGGATTTCGTCCGCTGGACGCATTTGCCCATGTTCCTCTTCCCGGCGGCGCATCTATCGGAAAAGGACGATGGCCGCGGCGGCGCCTTCTCCGGCTCGGCGATCCCCGGCACCGGCCCGGAAGGCGAGGAGATCCGCGTCTTCTACACCGAGCATGTGCGTGACCGTCTACCGGAAGAGCAAATCCAGCTTTCCGCCGTCAGCCGCGACGGCATCGTCGCCGGCCCGTCGGAAATCGTGATGCCGCTGCGCCCGGAAGGCTTGAACCTCACCACCGATTTCCGCGACCCCTATGTCTTCAAAGGCCCGGACGGGCGCTGGAAGATGCTGCTCGGCAGCCGCGACAGGCAGGGCGGCGTCGTACTGCTCTATGAAACCGCAGACGCGCAAGGCGCCGATGGCTGGACCTTCCTCGGCATCCTCCATCGCGAGGACGGTTTCGGCATGACGGCGGCGGAATGCCCCTGCATGGTGCCGCTTTCCGGCAAAAACGCAGAAACCCGCTGGGCGCTGATCTTCGGTCTGCTCACCAGCCGCGACCCGGCCACCGGCCGCCGCAACCTCACCTCCGTCACCGTCGGTGGTTTCGATGGCCGCACCTTCGTCGCGGAATTCGTGCAGGAGTTGGATTTCGGTTCGGATGCCTATGCTTTCCAGGCCTTCGTTGATGGCGACGAGCCGGTCGGCATCGCCTGGCTCGCCAACTGGACGGATTTTTCCAAGAAGGACGATTTCCCGACGGCCATGACCCTGCCGCGCCGCATGTTTCTCGACGGCGACACCGTGCTGACCCCGCCGGTCGCAGCCGTCGAAAGCCTACGCCATCGGTTGCTGGACGACACCGCGCTTGCCGCCGGCAAGACCGTGCCGCTCGGCACCGGCGCCGTCGAGATCGTGCTTGATCTCACCGCGCCGGGCGCCTCCTTCGATCTCACCTTCGATCATCCGGATGTCGATCTCGGCGTGAAACTCGACGCCGATGGTCTGGCGATTGTCTTCGACGCCCGCACCGGTATGAGGCCGCCGCGTTACGTCGCCGCCGGCGCGAAACCGTCGAGCCTGCGCATCTTCCTCGATGCCGGCTCCATCGAGGTCTTCGCTGACAACGGTCGCTGGACGGGGTCCAAACGCATTCCGAGCTTTGCCGCCGCACGTTCGGCAACGCTCGCCGGCGCCGTCGCCGGGGCCGGCGTCTGGCAATTGAAACTGTGAGGGAGGACAGACAATGGCATCGGTAGCAATCGACCGGGTTCAGAAGCAATACGGCGCGGCCTCCGGCATCCACGGGGTTTCCGCGGATATCGAGGACGGTGAGTTCGTCACGCTCGTCGGGCCGTCCGGCTGCGGCAAGTCCACGCTTCTGCGCATGCTGGCGGGGCTAGAGGATATCAGCGGCGGTGAAATCCGCATCGATGGCCGCGTCATGAACGACGTCGCGCCGAAGGAGCGCGATATCGCCATGGTGTTCCAGTCCTACGCGCTCTATCCGCACATGACGGTGCGCGAAAATATGGGCTTTGCCCTGAAGCTGCAGGGGCGCGATAAGGCGACAATCAACAAGCTGGTGAGCGAGGCCGCCGGCATTCTCGCACTTGAACCCCTGCTGGAGCGCCTGCCGAAACAGCTTTCCGGCGGCCAGCGCCAGCGCGTCGCCATGGGCCGCGCCATTGTACGCCATCCGAAAGTGTTCCTCTTCGACGAGCCGCTGTCCAACCTCGACGCCAAGCTGCGGGTGACCATGCGCAGCGAGATCAAGGAGCTGCATCAGCGCCTTGGCACCACCATCGTTTAAGTCACCCACGACCAGATCGAGGCGATGACCATGGCCGACAAGATCGTCGTCATGCGCGCCGGCCGCATCGAGCAGATCGGCAAGCCGCTCGATCTCTACGACCGCCCGGATAACACCTTCGTCGCCGCCTTCATCGGCTCGCCGTCGATGAACCTCTTCGAGGGCGGCATCAGTGATGGCAGCTTCCGTATCGGAGGCGGTGTTTGCCTGCCGCTTCCGCCGCGATTGAGCCAAAGCGCGGCGCGCACCTACGGCATCCGCCCGGAAGACCTCGACATTGCGAAGACGGGCATTCCGGCCACCGTGTTGACTGTCGAGCCAACCGGTGCGGAGACCCATCTTTCGGTGCGTGTCGGCACGCAGACGGCAACCATCGTGCTGCACCGGCGGGTGGATTTAAAACCTGACCAGCAAATCCACCTCGCGCCCAAATCCGAGAAAGTCCACCTCTTCTCCGCCGAAGGCAGTCGCATAGACTGATCCCCCGGCCCCTCCTGCTGAGCCGCGTCCGTCATTTGACGGCCAAAAAGCTATGACCGTCGATAAACGCCTGGTATCCTCGGACGGCTTCCGCGTTTTCCAGACAGAGCACAGGTCGAAACGACGCTCGATGAAAAGGAGAGGTTCAATGGCGGTTCGCCTTTGCTTTTGATCCCGAGCGAAAAGCCATCGTCCTTTGCGGCGGAGCGAAGAGCGGCATGAGCCAGAAACTCTTCTACAAAAGACTGATTGATCTGGCGGACAAACGATACGACGAGCACTTAAGCGAGTTGGAGAAGAAACATGGATGACCTCGACAAGCTGCTACAGACGCTTCCCGAAGCCGAACAGCACGCTGTTGTAAAGCGTGCTGAGGAACTTGTCACGGCGCACAATTTGCGAGAACTGCGGGCGCTCGCCGGACGGACGCAAGAACAGGTTTCTGCCGGGACCGGATTTAAGCAGACGAACGTCTCGAGGCTAGAAAAACGTGCGGATATGAAGCTTTCCACACTTCGCGACTACGTTGAGTCACTCGGTGGCACATTGAGGATCGTTGCGGATGTCGCGGGCAAGAAAGTCGATCTGTCCAGCATTGCTGAACGATCTCGGCACGGTTCAAAACTCTGATGGCAACCGTCGATTGACGTAGCCCACATTGATGCTTGTTGGTTATGGAAATCAGCACTACAGCATCCGGGCGGCCCGCCTGCTTCGCCGCGTCGCGTTGTTAAAATAACTAGATGCCTGCTGAACCGAGCGATGGCGTAACTGTTCCATTGCCTCCGGGAGGGGAATACCGCGGTTGGCTGCCTCGGTGAGAAAACCAGGCCGCAGCCAATTCATCGGCGGGAAAAGGCTGCCAAAAGTAATCCATCCGTTATTTTTGGGTGGCCAGCGCCTCGATCATCACGACCAGTCTTCGAAGGTCATCGCTTTGAAGTGCCTTGAGCGCCACGGCTAATCTTTCATGGAACAGCTCATCCGTCGTTCTGACGTTCTCCTCAGCGTTGTTACCAAGCAACTCGTCGATGCTCACGTTCAATACCGAAGCGATGCGAACGAGGGTTGCCAAGTCCGGTTCACGACGGCCGGTAATGTAGTTTCCGTAGCGGCGGTCGCTAAGGCCAGCGCGACGAGCTACCTCCGCGTTCGAAATGCCAAGTTGTTCAGCGCGTCGTTTGAGATTTGAAGAGAATGGCTCCATGACCACATTTTGTTCATGACAAACCACACGGGTCTATGTACGATACGTGGTGCCTATTGAGAACAATATGTGCGGTGATTGATGGAACTACGCCAGCTCTCCTACTTCGTCGCGGTGGCCGAGGAACTGCATTTCGGCCGGGCGGCCGCCAAGGTGCGCATCGCCCAGCCTGCGTTGTCCAACCATGTGCAGGCGCTTGAACGGGAGCTCGGCTGCGCGCTGTTCATCCGCTCGACCAGACGGGTGGAACTGACGCGGGCAGGGGAGATCTTCCACGAGCGCTGCGTCGGCATCCTCAGCGAGGTCGATCTGTCCGCCGAGATCACCAGGGCGGTGGCCGGCAAGACGATAAGGCAGATCAGGATCGGCACCGTCTATCCGGCGACCACCGGCGTGCTGCCGGCGTTCCTTGGAAAGATCGCCCGCAAGTACCCGGATATCCGTATCCATATTTCCAGCGGCAATACCGGCGACATCATCCGCGGCCTGGAGAACGGCCAGATCAATCTCGGCTTCATCCGACCGGTGGAAAACATCGGCTCGTTGCGCTTCTCCTCGATCGCCCACGAGCGGTACCTGCTGGCGGTGGCGAGGAGCAACCCACTGGCGGAGCAGGCCGAGATTGGCATCGACGATCTGCGCGGGGAGAAGATCATCGCCTTCAATCGCAAGAACCTCTCCTACACCGAGCGGTACTTCAACGAGAAGTTCGAGGAATATGATCTGACCCGCAACATCGCCTATAGCTGCGACGACACCTATTCGCTGGTGTCGCTGGTCTCGGCCGGCCTTGGCATCGGCTTTGCGCCGGAATGGACCGAGGGCCTGCCGAACCGGGCCTTCGAGCTGAAGGCGGTCAGAGGCATCGACTTCAGGATCGGGCTTGGTGTTGCCTGGAATAAAGAGGATCCAACCGCCTCGCGTGACGACATCGTCGATATCGCGAGGTCGTTGGCGCGGCCGGGCAGGTGAGGCGAGGGAGCCCACGGGCGCCGTGGCGGTCCCCATGGCCCCGATTTGCGCCCTGAAATCAATCTCACATCGATAAGAGCTACTTATCGATGGTTAGAACTGCAATCCGAATTCATCAGCAGCAGCGGAAGCAATGAGCGATATCGCTTCTGGTTAATTGCGTGTTTACTATGATTTCAATGCATTACGTTCTCGCGAAAATCAGCATGGGTGGCCTGATGCAGCCGGCTTTTCGCGCCGGCGGAGTTCGCGCGTCTGGATGAGCGCATCGCCCGCTCAGCCGTCGGGCAGGGGTGGCTCGAACGCATGCAGCCGATGCCTGCGCCTCGCTGTGGATCGACGGCGAACTAGTGCATCTTGAAGACCTTGTCCTCCACGACGCCACGAAGGATATTCGCACACCGACCCATGAACTGTCCATCGCGCGCGACGTGCTGCGCACCCGCCGGCGGATTGCGGCGCAGCCGCCAGGGTGGGCATTGTCGGCCGACGGTCTCCGCAGCCTCCGGCAGGCTTCGTCGGGAACATCTGAGGACATCGACCAAGGCCGGGCCATCAACGGCGCCGGGCGCACAGTTGAGTCCGAACGAGAAGGGGAGGGGGAGGATGGCGATGATGACACCAACCTCCCTGGTGTTGACTATGCCGCCATCGATGCGGTCCTGGCCCGCTCGGAGGCCGCGATCGAAGAGGCGAAGCGACCCGGCCGTGCCGGCGGCAGGGAAAAGGCTCCACTGGTTTATGATCTCGACAGGGACGAGGACGCGCGGCTGGAGGAATGGCGCGGCGTGCTGCGGCATATCCAGGACCTGCCGACGGTGCTGCAGGCGATAGTTGTGCTGGATGCCTGGAACGAAATTTCGGTGCTGCAGCATGCCCCCTGGCTGAGCCGTCTGCTCTCAGCATCGATCTTGCGTCAGGTTGGGGTCACCACCGGCGCCCATCTCGCAGCCTTGAATCTCGGCCTGAAAACCATTCCCGTCGATCGGCGCCGGCATCGCGACCGGGAGACCCGCCTGCTCGCCATCGCTCATGGGCTGACGGCGGCCGCCGAAAGCGGGCTGAAGGAGCACGAGCGATTGGCGCTCGCGCGGCAAATTATGGAACGAACGGAAGCTCGCTGGTCGACCTGCTACATCCAAGCTGCCGGATTTAATCGAGCTAGTTATCAACAAGCCGCTTGTGTCGGCGGGCATGGTTGCTAAGGGGCTTGGGGTGACGCCGCAGGCTGCGCTCAGAATTGTTGGCGAACTCGGGCTGCGTGAGTTGACTGGAAGAGGGAGGTATCGAGCGTGGTGTCTAGCATAGCTTGCGAGTTGGGACGCATACGCTAGACTACCGCAGAAATAGCATTTCAAGACACGGACCAGGGGAAATGAATGCTACTGTGGACCATGGGGATTAGTTATTGGCGGGGAGCATGGATCCAGTACTGACCAAATACGACTGCGCCGGAATAATAACTGCGAAGAGATATGATGAAGGCGTAAGAGCTGAGTTCGAGCGATCAGGGTTTGTGGCCATCGCAGGTGCTGTCCACGCCGATGTCATCGATGCTCACCTCGCAGGTGCTGAGCAGTTTGCTCGGGAAAACCCGATCGATAGCCCCATCACGACGATGACTCTGCGCGAGCAAGTTTGCCGCCTTCGAGCATTGCATGCGTTTCAGGAAAGATGCGACGGAACACTCAACTTGCAGGCTGCGCCGCTTCTTGTCGCCTGTCTCCGTCAAATCTTGCAAGCGGAACCCGCCGCCCTCTTCACCACCACTTTCGGTCATTCGCCGTTGGCCGGAGACGTTGATCCAAGACTTCCCCTAAGTCCGCATCTGCATAATTTTGAGTTCGTCACCGAGCCTGCTGACAAATTCGTGCTCGCATGGATAGCTCTGGAGGATATTAGTGTCGACGCGGGTCCCATGTGGCTTTTGCCAGAGAGCCACAGAGTCTGGGCAGAATTGCCCTCTCTTTTGAATTCTGCCATCCAGGATGATCTCACCCTGGCAGCAATGATCAAGGTCGCGGTTGGTGGCAAAGTATCACTCGAAACGTGGTCTTACCTACTCGACAAAGTGGCGGTCATCGCTCGCGGCTTTGTCGAGCGTGCCCTGCGTACACAACCCATCCGGCCCTCGCCGGTTATTTTTGAGAAGGGCGATGCGCTAATATTTGATCCGTCGCTGCTCCATGGCACGATACCACCCGCCAATCCAAGGCGGACGCGCAAGTCATGCAACATCCGCTACGCATCGAACACTTGCCGTATCTGGAATTATCTAGAGTTGGTGAAAGATGGACGGTCAGGACTCCTGCCGGAGCATGGATTCGTTTCCGATACGGAGCAAATTCTCGGCGGATACATATTCAGAGATTTCCTAGGCCGCAGATACCGCAACCTCATGTAGCAACACTGCAATGTACTTATTGAGCGAAACACAACGAACACAATTGAAAGAAGAAGGCTGGTGTCTGATCACACGCGAGGAAATTGGATCGCGTGAACTGGTCCGGCGAGCGCTCAGGTCGGTTAATCTGTGGTGTGCCGATGTCCGACTACCCGCACTCAGCCGTGGACTTCCCCGCGTGCGATTGCGCGATTTCGCCTCAGATACCTTTTGTCCGGACCTGCGCTTCGCGCCAGAATTTCAGGATTTGGTCGAAAAGACTGGTGTCCGCTCCATCATAAATTCGATCATCGGCGAAACGGCCGAGTTTGGCGTTCAGATAGCCTTGAGGTTTCCGGATGAAAGAGGGAGTCAGAGCGATTTCCATCCACACATAGACGGGTTTGCCAGTGACGACCTTTTGGATAACTTCAACATCCTGGCGGGAATTTATCTGTCTGACGTGACGCGCCAGTTTGCCGGAAATTTTACGGTTTGGCCTAAATCTCATATCGCTGCAGCTAAATTCTTTGCGAGGCATGACGCGCAGCAACTCCTGCAAACAAAACAATTTTCTCTCCTGCGTGAAATGGTCATTGGAATTCCCGAGACGGAGCCATTGCAGGTCGAAGCGAGAGCTGGGGATGTTGTTCTCTGCCACTACCTTCTGTTTCATTGTCCTGCGGTCAATTTGAGCGAGGACATTCGTTACATGGCATTTGTGCGGTTTCGAAGCACGCGGCAGGCGCGAGGAGACGCTGAGCAATTGGGATCACTCTGGCACTACTGGAACGATCAGGCGATGCACGGTAGACCGAATGACAATTCAAAGCTTTCTTAGTATTTCTACTGGAGCGTCGATAACCGATGGACGCGCAAAACCGTGGTATTCAGCGGATGCGGCGGCGCAGTTCAATATTCCTCACCATCCACAGGAGCTACAACATATCCTTGCCCAACTCGCTCGCTCAGAGCTGCCGAAAGCTCAGCTGAACATTGGGTTGCACGCGTCGGATAGATACGCGGCACTCATCCTAGAAGAGGCAATATCGATACTGGTAGACCGCGGCCTACTTACCTGGACCCTGAAAGTTAACGGCAATGAGATTGTCTCGCGCATCGGCTTGGGTTTTAGAGGCGACCGCCGTTCGCGTGAAATGTGTGGACATTTTTCACTCTCCCGGTTCGCTTATTGTAGAGTTGTTGATCAAGAAGTGGTGCTGGAGTCGCCTGAGACATCTTCGCGGCTCGTTGTCCACGATGAAGAACTCCTTGGATTGATCTTTTCATTTCGCGCCCCTTTCAACGTCTTCGAATTACGACGAAAAGAGGGAGTGGGCTCAGTAAGAGTTGGGATCGCCGAGCTCCTCATCGATTCTGGCATGGCAACCAGATGTGAGGAAGCCGTGCATGATTGGGAGTTCCATGACCGGCTCTTTCACACTTGGAGTAGGTTCGGACCCGTAATGCTGCCGTACGGCAGGGCTGACACCGAGTTGGGGTCTGAAGCCAACCCGCAGTTGATTTCGGAGCGGCCTGTCCTTCAATTGGCAAAGCCAGGCGCAGCGGACGAACTTTCGATCAATGACTTTTCTGAACTACTAGCAACGCGGGAATCGCTGCGCACGCACGGACGCGCGGAACTTTCCCTTGACAACCTGGCACTCTTTTTGCACAGGAGCGCGGTTCATAGCACCGATGAACGGCATCCTCGTGGACGCAGACCTTACCCTAGCGCAGGTGCGCGCTTTCCACTTTCCATTTATGTCCTAGCTGGGCGGTGTATTAATCTGCCATCGGGGCTGTACTTCTACGACCCTGTAGCTCATCAACTCGCGGCACGACGGCAAGACGATGAACTGTTGCGACGGGCCATTGCCGCATACGCCCACCTAGGCAACGTCCACCCTGACAATTTTCAAGTTGCTTTGCTCCTCACCGCGCGATTGGAGATGATTCGCCATTATCGACGGGTCGCATACGCAAACGCATTGAAGGAAGCTGGTGCTGTCTATCAAACGATGTATCTTGTTGCGACTGCCATGAAGCTGGCCCCGTGTGCACTGGGTGGCGGCAATTCGACACTTTTCTCCGCAGTCGCGGGGCTCGGCATCGATGAGCCACCGATTGGGGAGTTCTTGCTCGGAACGCGCTCGGACCTCTAGGTTCCGCGATCATCTATGGCTTCATCATCGGGTTTTTCGTCTGGCAACGTCCGACGAGATATTTGTTTATAGACATCATCGAATTGAAATCCGTCCGATGAGATCCACCTGTGCCGAGAAATTTCATCCCTATGCCGCATGATTTGTCGGGCTTGGGTTTCTCTACCAGACGCTTCGTCCGGGGTCATCGGCTCTACTTCGTATTCCGATCTCGCTGGTACGACGATCACTTGGGCGTAGGGTTCACCCCTTCTGAAAATATGAGATTGGCCGTCCAACGGAGATTTGAAGGTGGCGAAAAAGTACATCGGCCACCACGCCGTCTGCAGGTTCCCGATGACCGCTACAGGCGTTGTTCCCGTCCGGTCATTGAAGAATTTGGGATGAGGCTCGATTCTTAGAGCGTAGCCCTGAGGTACTTGAAGGTCGATGAGGGTACCTAGAGAGTAATGGCCAGGATTAGCAATCCTGAAAGGTGGCCAGACCAAACCGGGCACAACCTCATGGCTGAAATCACCAACGAACTCTGTCTGGCCATTCCTTCCGACGACCTCGCACGAAGTATCATAGGGATAGAGAAGCTCTAGCCCATACAGAGAGCCCTCGGTAAACGGTTGGCAATGCCATGGTTGAGGTGTGGCTCCGTCGCGCGGCAACTTTCTTTCGCCAGCCCAACCAGGCACAACGAGTTCAGTTCTACGCGGCGGCACGCCTTTAGAAAGCAGCCGATATTTCAGACGCACGGCAGTTTCCTCACCACGAGCAACCGTTGCTAGCGAGCCGATATGCAGAGCGCCAATTCAAATTTTGTTGGTCGGAACTGCACAAACGGTGCATGGGCAAGTGCCATAGAGTTCAACAACATCCCCGGCGCTAAGTTGCCCAAGTCCCACCGGTCGCCGGGGGAGAACGAACGTCAATTCATCGCTGCCGTCTTCCTTGACGCTAATCTTGGCGCTTGATGGAAGATTGGCACCCAAGCTTTCCAGTGTGGCTCGTGGGTCAGCTATCAACTGAGCCTTGAAAGCATCATCTCCAAGCCAAACACGGGCGACGGCTTCCGACCAGGCTTTTTCATTTGCCTGCATGCGGCGTTTTTCGTCCTCACCAGATGCCATGTTCTCCTCCCAGCAAAAGGTTGCGACTGGACCAAAGTGCAGCCGATTTGACGATATTACTATAGGTAGAAAGAATCAATATGCCGATTACAATTCACTCGTCATTGTCTGTACTGTAAATGATAGGGAAATGCCGACCCTCGAAGGCACTGCCATCCTCTCGTCCCAAGAGGAATACATTCGGGTGTTTGTCACACTGAGTACCACTTTTATAGGATGTTCCGTCAGGCATCATATGGATCGAAATAGCTCTACGCGGCTTCTCAGAATTGTTTGGGCGACTACCGTGAAGGGTTAAACAATGGTGGAAGCTAACTTGGCCCGCAGACAATGATAATTCCCTTTCAGCGAGCTCTTCAAAAATGCCGTCAGCCGCTTCGACAGGATCAAGATTGGTGTTCATAAAGGCCCTAAGGCGTTTGTGCCCTTTTAGATGAGACCCTTCAAAGACGCTGAGGGTCCCGTTAGTTGTCCCGACATCATCAAGGGGAAGCCATGCTGTGACCAATTCTGGTGGCGAAGCGCATTCCCAGTAATCGTAGTCTTGATGCCATCCAACGACGCTCTCGTTCGAGTGGCTAGGGGGCTTTGAGAGGAGCTGCACCGCCCAAAGCCTGACAGCTCGAGTATTCATGAGGGACGCAGCAATCTTTCCGATGCGCTTGTCTGACGCGACCGTTGCTATGACAGAGTCTGCCCAGTGAGGGTTGTCGACAATTCTTGTAGCATTGCCACGATTGGCGCCGGCGAACGGAAGAATTGGTCGTCGCTCGAGGTTGTAGATTCCGTTCAGCACATCATCGAAGTGGGCTCTGATCAACTCTAGTCGATCGCCAGCAAACATGTGCGGGAAGACGAGGTAACCCTGCTCTTTCCATCGCGCGAACTGTTCTGGCGTGACCCAAGTCTGACTATCCAACATCGTCACAACACCAAGGTGATCGGGTTAAGTTCATGCTCATTGAGCCGCTGCTTTAGCCATCCCCTTCTTACGGGTAGATCATACAGTCGGCCGGGCCCTGTCCTTCTCCAAAACGTCCTCATCTCAGGCACAAAGAGCCGCGCGACGGGTAATCCAATTTGAGGTTTTGTGAGCTCAACCGCAAAAATTTCCGGACTTCCAATCTTCTTGATGATTTTTTCCAATGAATACTCTTCCGTGTCCTCCTCACTATCCGCAAATGCTTCGTGGAATGAGATACTCTCGATTTCATTTAGAAAGAGCAGCTCCTTGGTCCCGACGGCAGCAATCGTCTCCCAAAGCAAGCTAAGTCCATCCGCTCTTGCAGCGCTCTCCGAAAATAAGACAGGCATTTTTTGATTGTGCTCTGCGAGCGCGCTTCTGAGAGCTTCGTTTGCGTTTGGATGACACCCCATTCCAACCGCTAGTCTTTGCGCAAACTGTTCTTCGTCCCAGGAAATGACAACGAAAACCGGAAGGCCGCTTTCCGATGCAATGGAGAAAACGCGCAAAGCGCGATTATGGCGCGCGAGCTGTCGCCGGTGCAGCTGAAATATTTCGTCGGAGATCGAGTCCAGGTTTATGGATGGGGCAGTCACCCGATTGTACCACCAGATACCAATGGCATCGCGCTCGATCAGTTCCGTCAAAGCACGGGCGCAAGCTGATCTGAAGGTCGGTCCTGCGGCTAGACCGTTGGAATCCGCAAAGCAAGAGGACGTGTTCTTTTCTTCGGGGGGATGGAAGAAGACTGCGGCCGTGGGAATGTACTTGGTTGCTTCGCTCGTGAGTGACTTCGCAGGAACCCACGAAATTTCTTCGTCAGGATGAAAGGGTTCAGGAATGGGCTGAAAGTGGCGATAGTTTCTGTTCCACTCGCGCCTCATTTGGAACTGAGCTTCGCTGAAGTGGTACAGCTCGTTCGGAGAAAGACAGTCCTGTCCCAATGCGCGGGCGCTTGCTTTGACATCGCTGACATGCCCCTCGTAGATCGCAGAAAATCTTTCCAACCCCTCAAACAAGGCGCTTTTCCAGGCTTGTTCAGCGGTAAAACCTTTTCCGGCGGCAGCGACTACGAAGCCCTTAGCCGCAACAGCCCCCGGATCCAGTTCCTGGAGGTGATTTACCGACGAAGCGTAGACATGAACATCGGGCATCTGCGGCACGTTAACACGCTGTATTGACCGAATCGCACCTGTTTGAGAACCAACATGGCGCTCATATCCCGTCTTGACCAATGGTTCGGAGGTATCCCAGGTGTCTGGACTTGAAGGGGAAACTGTCGCAGCGGACGAAATCTCGAGCGGTGCGGGAGACTGAATCTGAGAGCAAGCCGTACAGTCTGGATTTCGAACTATTTCTTCGCTGAAAGTGTCTAGGCGGGCCAGATCGAGGCGAACAATCCTCCCCTGCAGCGAGGATCCTTTCTCCTCTTGCAATAGCCCCAGAACCTCGGCAGCGACTAAGTTTGTCACAGCAGAAATTGTAGCGCCTATCGCGCCTAGGGGAGACTGAATCGGATTTCGAGGTGCTTCTGCTTGAAAGATCCTTCCGCTCGCAAGTCGGCTCGCCATGCATTTCCAGCAACCTGTCTCTCCGGGGAGGAAAAGAGGGCCGATCGAAGGCTTCACGCCGGTTGGCCGCACTAGCAGCCAAGGCCTGAAATCTGCGAGGCGCTCCTCATTGATACGCTCAAGTACAGGGTTCAAGTAATCTTGGGCGAAGACGACCTTTAGCGACCCTGCAGGATGGATTCTGACGCCTGCGTCCAGAAGAAGCTCACGAAGTAAATCCGCCCCCGGGGCTCCCAAGGAGATGACTTCGGCACTGGGATCTTGAAGGCGCCTCGGTAAGCGATCCAAGAGCGACCAAAAGATACGATCAGGCGAAGCATCGAATGGTTTGCGGGTTATGAAGCCCTCTCTTTCCAGCCAACGCAGGTAAAAAGTAGCTTCATGACGATTAGCAACGCCACTAATCTCCTGGATGACCTCCTCCTCGTTCTTATTTTCGATGATCGATCTTACGATGTGATGCAGCGCGTCATTGGAAAAGACCGCTCGCCTCAGCTCGCTTTCAAAGATTACGACATTAGGTGGGGCAACTGCGTGGACATAGGCTGGATTCAAGTAAAGAACCCGCGGTGACAAATCCAAGCTCTGACTCACCATCCCAGCAGCCACGTCTTCTTGCCGGTCTGTCAGTACGTATACGTACTAGCCAATACCGCGCATCCCCAGGTCTCAAAGCTACACTACAAAGGCATGTTTGATTTTCAAAATGAATTCTCTCGAAGATTGTAACAGAGCTGGCTCGGTTTGTCTGAACAGTTTCGGGCGTTTTGCTAAGTGGATTTCCGCCTTGATTATGCTGCCACCATCATCGGTGTCAGCGCGTTGAAGTAAGCCTGATCCGGAGTCTGCCGGTCAAGGGATGAATGTGGACGTCGGGTGTTGTAAAAGGTCACATATCGGCCAATGCCGACACGGGCCTCGGACACAGTCTTGTAGGCGTGGAGGTAGACTTCCTCGTATTTGATGACCGCCAGAGCCGTTCGACGAAGACATTGTCTCGCCATGCGCCTTTCCCATCCATCGAGATGGCGATCTCCGCCTTCTTCAGCACGGCGGTGAAGTCCATCGAGGTGAACTGCGAGCCCTGGTCAGTATTGAATATGTCGGGTTTGCCATAACGGGCCAGCGCTTCCTCGACTGCTTCGATGCAGAAGGCTGCTTCCATCGTGATCGACAGCCGCCACGACAGAACCCTCCGGCTAAACCAGTCCACGACGGCGCAGAGATAGACAAAAACCGCGAGCCATCGGAACGTAGGTCATGTCCATTGCCCAGGCTTGGTTGGGCCGGGTGACTGCCAGCTTTCGCAGGAGGTAGGGATAGATTTTGTGACGTGGCGCTGGTTTGGATGTGTTCGGGCGACGATAGATCGCCTCGATACCCATCTTCTTCATCAGCGTGGCGACTGCAGCCGCCCGACCTCGATCCCTTCACCTTTCAAAAGCCCCTGCAACATTCGTCTTCCGGCAAACGGGTAGTCGAGATGCAGTTGGTCGATCCGGCGCATCAGTGCAAGATCGCCGTCAGGCACTGGACGAGGCAGATAATAGACACTGCCACGGCTGAAGCCGAGAAGCTTCGCCTGGCGCACGACGGATAGCTTATGCTCGCGGTCGATCCATTCTTTCCGCCCAGCAATCCCGCCTTGCCGAGCGCACCGGATAGAAATCGTTCTCCAGTGTCAGTTCGCCGATCTTGGCATGAAGCGTTTTGACATCGACGGTTGGACCCGTCGGCTCCGCCTTGGTTTCATCGCCGAAAACGCCTGTCGCCCCCTCAAGGAGCTGGTCCTTCCACTGTTTGATCTGGTTGGCATGCAGCACGTCGAACTTTTGGGATAACTCCACCAGCGTCTGCTCGCCTCGGATGGCAGCCAGCGCCACCTTTGCCTTGAAAGCCGGGCTGTGGTTCCGGCGCGGTCGTCTCGTCATGGTCTCTCCTGTTCCCGGCATCTAAGCCGAAGTCAGGCAGAAATTCCACTTATCCCCGCTGTTCAAATTTCCCGAGCCAGCTCTCCCAGCGTCGATACTCAATCTCAGCTACCGGTTTCGGACCAACGAAGATTTATTTGTTTCCCCTGCGCTCCTTGTTGGCCTTCGCCTTCTGGTATCCAGCGCCGCCGTTGTGGAAATGCCTTCTTTTAAGGGCTACAGCGCATCA
Source organism: Rhizobium sp. CB2179 (assembly GCF_057653455.1). Lineage (NCBI taxonomy): Bacteria > Pseudomonadati > Pseudomonadota > Alphaproteobacteria > Hyphomicrobiales > Rhizobiaceae > Rhizobium > Rhizobium sp. CB2179. The sequence goes on from NZ_JBYGKR010000002.1 coordinate 490,993, forward strand.
CCGTCGCTGCTAGCGGCGTGAACGCGGCCCGAAAATTCCGCTACTTCGAATCCTCGCTCACAGAAATCTGCGTCGAGCACGACTTATCTTTGCTCGAAAGAAATATCCAAACCCAAAGCTCGTTCGGGTTTGAGTTGATGTAGCCAAGGTAAGCGCTTTTATAGGGCTCGTTGGCGTTGACGGTCTTTGATTCTGAAATTGCTTTTGTGATTTCCGGAGAGTCGCGGCCCAAAGTAATTGTAAAATTGCTTTGGGTTGGCTGCTGGACGTCAGGCGACGGCTCGTACCCCGGCTGGAGCGAGTCAAAGGGGTAAACAACATATGCGACAGCAAATTGTGCTTCGCAAGAAAGCTTGTTGATCTCGATTATAGTGCTGTGTCCTCTTCGAACTCTAACGGGGACATAGGCTGACACCGAGTCAAAAAACGACGTTGGAAAGAAAACAAAGCTTCTATACTTGTATTCGGTATCAAAATCCCGAATGCTACGAAGAAGCCTCACTCCAGCCTTTTCAAGGACTTCGATCGCCTTCTCGGTCGCACAGTTGGCGAGGTGCTGGAACTCCTCATCTTTGAAGCCTCCCTCACTGAGGATAAAGGTTCTTTTAAGCGAAAGCAGATTCGCCGTTCCACTTGCAAAAGATGAGTTAAGGAAAGCAAATACCTCTCCCTTAACGGTGGCTGCCTTTTTATTATTTGCACCGGGGCAAGTGTCAATCATATCACTAACGTGTGTAAGTGTGAGAATGTACGCGCACGCGATTTTAGGGATGCAAAACGTAGTGAAGATGATTAGCAAAGTCATCGAAAGCCGACGCATCCTTATCCCCTCATGACAGACCTTGAACCGACACTTTACGCATGCTGTGGTCACAGATGCCGCGCGATGAGCATAGCTTAAGCGCTTTTTTTTATTCGCGCAGACCCCAATTTCCTTTGGCCCGCGTGAACCATTTCAGTAATGAAACTGTGGCTCCAGGCATAAAATCCCGTCCAGTCGCACGCGGGGATGCATTATTATTTCCACGTACAAGTATTGCCCCATGAGGAGACGGGTCTCGATATGGCGCGGTTGTTCTCGCTCTCTTTCAATAGATAAAGAGGTCCTCACTGACATGGTATGTTATCATTCTTTTGTGAGGCGGGACTGCGAAATAAAGCACATGTTCCTATTATTCAGTATTGCGTGTATATAGGAAGCGCGCGCAACTAGTAAATACCTTCCTGTCGCCTCAGACTTCGTTACTAAGGAACCGGAGGCTTCAAGCGAAGCGTTACGCCATTGGAACTTAATCATGACTGTGACTGGTAGGGCGTGAACAGGAAGGCTTTAGCGGAGTGTGGAAAACCGCAACTGCAGGCGGGGATCGCCTCACCTTCAAGAGGAGGAACTATTCATGCGCCCATCTCAAGTATCGGTCCTGACCCCGATATTGTTCGTGCTGCTCGTCACTCTCACATTATCTCCGACGCACTTACAAGCGGCGGCTGACCAAGATTGTGGAACTTCGTCGACAAAAGGAACCATTGAACCACTCACCCTTCGGGTGGCACTGTACCCCTTCATTCCCGATAATTTGACATTTTTCCACAACTTGGAGTCTATTTTCGAATGCGAAAATCCTGGTGTGGACTTGAGACTGGTCTCCACACCCAACGCGACGTACGAATACTATACGGATGACGAAGCTGACAAAAAAGGTTTTCAGTTCGTAGACGCCGATGTTTATGAAATCGACACGATACTTCTGAGCGACTTCATTGCTCTCGGAAAGATAGCACCTATCGATTTACCTTTCGATGATTTCGCGCCTGAAGGCATTCAAGCTGTTACCCGGCAGGATGAGGTGTATGGCGTACCTCATTGGCTCTGTGGGAATTTTATGTTCTACCGAAAAGATGACGTTGAAATAAGGAATGCGGCGACTTGGAAGGAGATAATTGAAATTCTCAAGTTACGAGATAAAGCACTGCTCGTTGATCTCAAGGGCCGGTCTACTCTAGGCGAGTGGTATCTTACGGCGCTATCTGAAATTGTTGGTCTTGCGGAGGCGCAAAAACAGGTTGCTGAAGGAATGCCGATCAATAGCGATGCAATGAACTATCTTCGCGACATTGTGGCGGGTTGCCCTAATGGCTATTGTAGAAGCGATAAGATGCATGATAGCACAGGCTTTTACGCCCGCGCTTTTATACGTGGCGAGGCAGCTGTCTACATTGGTTATTCCGAGACGATTCACTACGGGCTAAGAGAAGAGGCGGACAATTGCCTTACAACTTCCGGCTGTCTAGGCGAGGATGACATTGGTGTGAGGTCGTTGCCGCCTTTCGATCCGATGAAGAAGCCGGTCGGTGTCGGTTGGGTCGATGCGCTTGCTATTGGCGCTGAATTAACTGGGCGAAAAAAGGACCTCGCCCTTCGCTTCATCCGCTTGGCAGTATCTGACAGTGTATATCTGTCCATTGTAGAGCCTTCTTGGCCGTACAGTTCGCGCTATCTTCTTCCCGCCCGGCAGGGCGTGGCTGTCAATAAGGCACCGTTGTATGAACAGTTCTTTGCAGCCCATTTGGGTCGGCAAACAGGCACTCTACCAAACCTAAATCGCATGTTGCGAACAATTGCCGGTGCGGTCAATTGTGACCTGCCGATTGACCGTGACGATATTGCATCAAAGACTTCATGTTCGAAATAGTGACGTGCCTCCAATAAATTAGGCCATTCAGACCTGGAATTTCCCACTTATGATCCCCGCGTCAGTTACCGGGGAGAGGATGTGGTTCAGACGCTTGAGCGTCTGCCGGCAGATCGGTTATCTCGTCGCCATTCGTGTCGACAATGGCAGCCGAATTCATCTCCCGTGACCTCGACCTGTGCCTACCAACCTCTGTGTCTTCCTGACCGACGGCCGCATCGAGATTGACAACAATTCCGTCGAGCGGACCATCCGCCCGATAGCTCTGAACTCTTTGCCGGACATGCCCAATATTTGGCGATATATGACGCGGGAGCAGAGAATTGGGCGACCATCGCGTCGCTCATCGAGACCTGTAGGCTTCCCGCGATCCGTTCACCTGAGCGCCACGCTCTCCTCCATCGTCAATGGCCAGCCGGGCATTTCTGGTCAGGGCCTACCTGCTACAAACGCACGAGATGCTCTTCGACGCTCATTGGCATGGGTTCCGCGTGTTCGGCGGTGTGCCTGGTCGCGGCATTTACGACAACATGAAGACCGCGGTCGATCGCGTCGGCCGCGGCAAGGAGCGACAGGTCAACATCCGGTTCCTTGCGATGACGAACCACTACGTCTTTGCACCTGAGTTCTGCAATCCTGCTGCGGGCTGGGAGAAGGGTCAGGTCGAGAAGAATGTTCAGGATGCCCGACCGCGGCTGTGGTAACAGATGCCGGACTTTCCGGATTTACTCGCGTTAAATGCCTGCTGCGGGTGACCTCTTGGCTGCAAGTAATGGGATGGACGGCTAAGGTCGGAACCTTTCAGCGGCCACCGCCACTTTAATTCTTGCGTTTGTATCTCATATGAGATACAAATATCCGCACCAAGGAGACCCAGATGAGCGTTCAGACTTCAATGCTTCATGTTCGTATCGACGATCAGCTAAAGCAAAATGCTTCCGAGATTTTGGCGAACTTCGGCCTTACAATCTCAGACGCGGTAAGGATTCTCCTCACCAGGATTGAGAAGGAAGGCGCTCTTCCTGTCGGCCTAACGAGTGATCCTGAAGCCTATGATGAGTGGTTTCGCGCTAAAGTCAAAGAAGCCATGGAAGATACTCGCCCGAGAATACCGCACGCTCAAGCTATGGCAGCGATCCGAGCTAATCTCGACGCAAAAACAAAATAACAAACTCTGGCGCGTGTTACACGCGCCAGAGCTTCACTTCTTAGGGCCACTGCTGAGCCGAGTGCAGAACCCGGAAAATAAGGATTTCGGTCTCACCAACGGTGTAGACCACAATATGCTTTCCGACCGTCATTTCGCGGGTGCCGGCAACCCGACCGATCCGATAGCTCAACGGGAAAGCCGGCAGGCGATCCGCGCTTTGCTCAATCTGATCAACCAGCCTCCTCGCAGCCTGCGGATTAGATTCGCTAATAAAATCGACCATCTTATTGATGTCATTCAGGGCATCTTCACCCCACTCAATCGTGAGGGCATTACTGGGCATTGCGTATTTCCATGTTGGTTTCCTTGTGTTGACATTTGTGTTGACAACACTGCCCCAATATGCAAGTTAGAGACTGCTTAGGAATTAACTTGCTTCGGCGCAGACTTGCCGCGATAACGACGCTGCTATTTGGGCAGACGTCGATTTTTCCATGTTAAACCAGTTTTAACGAAAAGTCAATAGATGTAGGAAAATATTGCTACACGTCGGTTAGCGTTTCGACCGCCTTCAGACTCGGGACGAGTCTATGTTATCGAGTGATCAGCGATACTGTCGCCTCCCCAGTCCCAATACCCCGAAACGATGTTGTCAGCAATCGCCCGATGCTGAATCCTCGTTCAAGCGTTCGGTTCGGTAACCGCCCGATTGGCACCGCCTGCCGCCTGAGATCTTGATGGCCTAAGAGACGTGTTTAACGACGTCGTTAGCGACGTGTCTTAGGCGAGGTTGCGATGCGCGTAGAAATTCTTGGGCAAGAACGCCGACGTCGGTGGAGCAACGAGGACAAGTTCGCGATTGTTACGGCGGTTGGGGAAGCTGGAGCCACGATCACCGAGGTAGCTCGTCGTCACGATGTCACACGGCAGCAGATCTACACCTGGCGCAGCGAGTTGAAGAAGAAGGGGCTGCTCTCGACGTCAGGGAATGCGGTGTTCATTCCGGTCGGGCTGAGTGCGGCTCAGGCCGATGTCTCTGAAGGCAGAGAGATCTGCTGCGGAATGATCGAGCTACGATTGAGCTGCGGCCGCACCCTTCGCTTCGAGAGTTCGGTGGCCCTCAGCGTCCTGACGCAGGTTATCCGGGCAGTGGAAGCAGCATGATTGGACCTGGGACCGGCGTTCGGGTGTATCTTGCGTGCGGGATCACGGACATGCGCAAGGGAGTAGAAGGCCTTGCCGCGCTTGCGCAGGATGTTTTGCGTCAGAAGCCAACGGGCGGCGCGGTCTTTGCCTTTCGCGGTAAACGTGGCGATCGTTTGAAGCTGCTCTATTTTGATGGCCAGGGCTTCTGCCTGTATTACAAGATCTTGCAGAAAGGGCGGTTTCCTTGGCCTTCGGCATCCGACGGGACTGCCCGGCTGACGTCGGCCCAACTGGCGATGTTGTGGGAAGGGATCGATTGGCGTCGTCCTGATTGGGGTGCGCCACCGGCCCGTGTCGGGTGATTTTATCCCACTGAAACCACTGGTTTTTATGGAAATTTATCCTGGCTCGTGGTAGTCAGGATCATGTCTAGCGCGACGACAAATCTTCCGGACGATCCAGCCTTTCTCAAGGCAATGATTGCCGCTTTGCAGGCGGAAAACGCGAAGATGTCGGCCACATTGCAAGCGCATGATCAGTTAATCCAAACGCTGCGGCTGCGCATTGCCAAGCTGAAGAAACAGGTCTTCGGCAAGTCGTCTGAAAAGATTGAGCGTGAAATCGAGCAGTTGGAACTGGCGCTTGAGGATCTGTTGATCGCCGCCGCTGAAGGCAGTACGGCGCCAATCGATGAACCTGATGAGGCGGCGTCTGTGGTTCCCTTGGCGGATACGTCTGAAAAGATCATGCGCCGGCGCCCACGCGTCTCGGACAAGGCGGTTCGCGAGCGCCGAGAGCTCGATCCTGGCTCCTGCTGCCCGGAATGCGGAGGTGAATTGCGTCTTGTCGGTGAGGACGTCAGCGAAATCCTCGACATGATCGCCGCGCAGATGAAAGTCATCGAAGTTGCTCGACTGAAGAAGTCCTGCCGCTGCTGCGAGAAAATGGTGCAGGTGGCAGCACCCAGCCGCCCGATACCGGGCAGCATGGCCGGCGCTGGCCTCTTGGCGTACATTCTGGTCTCGAAGTTCGACGACCATTTGCCACTGTACCGTCTGAACGAGATCTTCGCCCGCATGGGCGCCGACATTCCCGACAGCACGATGGTTGATTGGTGTGGTCGCGCCATGCAGGTTCTGCAGCCTCTCATCGAGCGGATCGAAACGGCGGTCATGGCAAGTGACCTGCTTCATGCGGACGACACCCCGATCAGGGTGCTGGATCGCTCGCTGCGAGACAAGGGGTTGGGCAAGGGTGTGAAGAAGGGCAGGATCTGGACGTATGTCCGCGATCAGCGTCCATGGGCAGGCAGTTCCCCGCCCGGTGCAGTCTACTATTTTGCTCCTGACTGGAAAGAAGAGCACGTCCACCGCCACCTCAAGCAATCAAGCGGCATCCTTCAGGCTGACGGCTACAAAGGATATGGCAAGCTATACGCGCCTGGAGAAAAGGGAGAATCTCGCTTCAAGGAAGCCGCCTGCTGGGCTCATTGGCGACGAGACTTCCACGATATCTGGACATCAAACAAGTCCGAGATCGCGCGAGAGGCTCTTCATCGCATCGGAGCGCTTTACGACATCGAGCGTGGCATCAATGGGCAGCCTCCTGAGATCCGTCTTGCTGCGCGTCAAAAGCAGAGCAAGCCTAAGGCCGATGCATTCCGCCACTGGGCTGAAGCTCAACTCACGCGCATTCCGGGCAAAAGCGATCTGGCGACAGCTTTCCGCTACGGATTGAGCCGATGGTCTTCGCTCTGTCTGTTCCTCGAAGACGGTCGCGTTGCGATCGACAACAATGCCGCCGAGCGGGCACTGCGTCCGATAGGCCTGGGAAGACGAAACTGGCTCTTCGCGGCAGCCGATACGGGAGCGGAGACCTTGGCACGCGCCATGACGATCATCGAGACGGCAAAGATGAATGGTCTTGATCCGCAGGCCTATCTGGCAGACGTGCTCGATCGCATCCACGATCACAAGATCAATCGGTTAGACGAATTGCTTCCGTGGAACTGGTCGGCGATCACCACAATCGACGCGAAGGCAGCCTGATGGCGACAGTCACCTACGTCCGTACGATCAAATTTGTTGCCGAAATCCTCGAAGAGGACCCGGAGCTTCTTCAGGCAATTGTCTCCAACGATGATAATCTGAGCTACGGCAGCATCATCTCCGTGTACACCGGAGACGACGAATCCGTGACCGCACTGACGGACGACGGCGTGGACGAATTGGAGCAGATGCTCAAAGATGCCCGCCGCACATCCCAAGAATGGAACGACTTCCTCGACAGCTTTGTTGACGACGAGCTGCTCGTCGCTCGCATCAAAGCAAAATCTCTGCGGTAGCAATCGGGTGGTTACTCGGTTCGGGAGGGCGGTGCCGGATATTGACCCCATCCGCATCTGATCGTCTGAAACAGAAGGTGCGGGCGCGTCCCCCCAGCCGCATCGATAGATGAGGTTCAAGCGTATGGTGAAGGGCAACTCCACCGGTTTTATCCCGTTGGCCGCACCCACACGCCGGTTCTGCTAGATAGACGTCACGGCCTCTACCCGGGCGAAGATATAGGTCATCAAAAAAAGGCGTGATCGCGCTTAATGCTGGGGTGGTGTCACCGCATGCGCCGGCATGATATGCTCGAAGGTGTCCTCTAACCACCTGCAAGAATTTCAAGATGCTTCAGTAGTTGCGCCATAGACGTAACATAGGACATTGTCCCATATATTCAGTGATTTGGCGGTGAGCTACTGAGGGGTCGCGGGTTCATATCCGTTCAAGGCGAAGGATAGGGACGAGCGTCTTAATTGGGCGACGACAGTCAGGTTTCAGCGAGAAGCTTAGGATAGCTGTCGTTGAGACCGTATCGCGTTATGTGGTGTTGACATTTCTGATGGCCTGCACCCAGCTTCTCTTCTAGTCTTCTGAGGCAGGGAGGAATCATGGCCGTTTCACTGTCGGAGGCTACAAACAGGCTGCTCTCGGGTGAACCCCTCAGCTGGAAGAGCTTCGGGGAGATCAAGGCCGGCCAGATTCAGCTGTCCACGCCTGCCGCAAGGCGCCTTTTTCATTTTCTCCTGTCTTCCGACAAAGCTAAGGTTGCGACGGGCAGCGAAGATTTGTTTGAGCGCCTTGTTGCTGCTTGGAATAACTCATCGTTCGATCCTGCTTCGCAGCAGTCTTCGGCCACACCGGCTGAGGGCCGAGCACGCTGGCGACTTGCAAGGGTGGAGGCCGGAGGCTTCGGGGGCCTGAACCTTCTGGATGGCCCTCCGTTCATGCTGGCGGCAAACAGGGAAAACTGGTGCCTCGAAGGCCAGAACGGTTCCGGCAAAACGTCGATCGCCAGTGCGATAATCTGGGCGCTGACGGGCTATCGCTGTCGCGACCAGGATGGTCTTGTGAAGGATGACGGGCGGCGTATACCCGTTTTCAACGACTCGGGCGTGCAGATCGGCGACTGGCCGCCGACGGTCGCCTTTCCTCCCAATGCGCTGAAACTGGCCGGTACAGCTGAGGCGTGGGTCCGACTTTCATTTCAGGATGATGACGGTAACACAGCTGAAGCGTTCCGGCGGCTAATTGCGGCCCCGGTGGGCGAACCGCAGTTTGAAAGCGGGATCGACCCCGCCCTCAGGACAGCGCCGCATCTCATCGAAACCGGATTGCTGATGCCGGCGCGTCTTGCGCGGATAGGTTTCGGCGAGAAGAGCCATTCGATTTATGAAGCCGTCAAGCTACTCACAGGCTTGGACCAGCTCGCCGATATCGGCGAAGGCGCGGCCGCTTTTTCTCACAAAGCCAAGCGGTTTCTCAAATACGGTTCCGACAAGGGTATCCAGGGTATTGAAACGAAACTGGAGACGGCGCTCGACCGTGCGACGGAGGAAGCACGTAAGGCTGGTTTCGTACTGACGATTGCCGATGACCGTGAGAAGAGGGCTTATGCGCAGGAGCTTCGCGATCTCGCGGATGGTGCTGCCGCCCTCGCGGCAACACACTCGCGCGCGCTCCAGGCGGAGGTCGCTGCGGACATAGACACGGCGAACCCGGATCATCGCGCCCGGATTAGGAACGCGGTCAGCGGCGCGCGCGGCATCCTGCAACAGAATGTGAAAGGCATCCCTCTCTTCGAAGCGTGGGCCGCCCTGAAGGCCGCGCATGCCGATTCCCTCTTCGACGCGCTCTCGCCGATATTGACGAGGGCACGATCGCAAATTGGGCAGGCTATCGCGTGGGACAAACGGCAAGGTGAAGATGCGCGTCTTCGTCTGAAAGCATTGGCGGCCCAGTATTTCGCACCTGCAGGCCACGAGCATGAAGACGCCGAGTGCCCATTGTGCAAAGGCAAGCTCTCGCTTCCCGATCAAAAGGCCTTGGCGGCCGAACTTGATGACCTGAAAGCGGCAGCCGACGCGGCGCAGCGCAAACTCTTTGACGCATGCGCGGCGATAGAAAAAGATATCAGGGACACGATCCCCGCGGCACTTGTATCGCACTTCGCATCGCTCGCGGATATGCAGCCCCGCACGGCCTTTGAAAGCGCCATGAGGGAAAGGTTTGTGGAGGAAGCGCCCTTCTCCACGGTCCTGACGGGGATGGCGGATTTCGCTGCAAACACGGCCGCCGGGCTCTCGGAAAAATTGCCCGCTTTCAACCACGTAAACCACGCCGTTTCCGGCGACGTCCCTGCCGCGGCACAGAGTCTCCTCGTATATCTGTCCCGGGCTGAGCGCGTGTCGGCTCTGGTCGAATGGTGGGCTGTGGAACGGCCGTCGTTCGTGGATGCGTGGGGCGCGCTCAAAGGCATTGCCGACGAAAACAGCCTGTTTCCGGCGTCCAGTCTGGAAGGCCGGCTCGTTTCACTGGAAGAAGCCCTTGAGAAGGTTGCCCCACTCGACGATCTGGCAAAGGCGCTCCGCGACGCGGCGAAGCACGCCGAGGACTGGCTTATGATCCAGACCGGTCAGCGCACCCGGGAAGCGATCGCTGAGGCCCTTGAACCTCTTAAAGACCTGCGCGGCCTCGTCACAGCGGAAACCGCCAGTTCCATCTCGGCGTTGTCAGGGCGCATGAAGTCGGTGCTTGACCGTATTCAATTCAGAGAGCGCCTTTCGTTCGAAGATGCTGCGCTTGGCAAGAAATCGGTTCAGGTTTTAGGGAGCTTTGACCATGGCATCCGAATCGATGCCTCCACCGTTGCCAATAGTTCCTGGCTTCGCGCCATTCTCTGGGCTTTCACATTGGCCATGCGCGAGCAGACCATCGAAGCACTCGGCAAAAATCCATTTCCCCTGATGCTTCTCGACGATCCCCAGGTGACGTTCGATCCGCGCAACAAAAGGAAATGGGCTCAGGAGCTGGCGCGAATTGCGAATGCGGATGCGGCTACGATCGAAGCGGCGCAGCTGGTTCTCATCACCCATGAGCGGCAGTTCTTCCAGCTTCTCGTCAACATCGAGAATCTTTCCGGACAGCAAGGTTTGCTTGCCCGCCTGAATGCCAGCAGCAAGGTCGCAACGGTCGTCAATGGTCATGCCCTGGCGGCCGCATATGCGGAAGCACAAAAGTCCTCTAACGACAGGCTCGCTTACGAATATATCGCTGATGTCCGTAGGTACTGCGAAGACTTGCTGAAGATCATGTTACGCGCGGAAGAGCCCACGGTATGCGACATGACGATCGGCGATCTCGCGAAGCTGCTGAAAGAACGGCGCGATGCCAGCGTAGCGCCGTTCAGCCATGTGGCGTTCGACAGGCTCTACAAGACGCTATCGGGCGGCGGCGGCAAGCAGATGAAGATCATCAATGAATCGCACCATGTTTTCGATGGCACGATCGGTCTGGCCGAAGCGGGCGACGTAAAGATATTCTGGGAGACGACTCTTCAGAGCCAGATTCATACGGGCTTCAAGGTGTACGCCGAATATGAAGCTTACGCGGGGGAGCCGCGCCTGTTTCCCTGGATGGACAATGTCGTTTCCTTCCCCAACGGAAATGCAGCGGATCTCAGGAAACTGAAACTTGTGCATACGGGCATAGCCGCTGCGGCGCGCACAGACGGCCGCGCCGGCGTTGGACTGATCGCGATGGAAGACCTCGCTCAAACCGTCGACATCACGCTCCACAACCATGATGCTTATCAGCTGGCGGCGGGCACGCTCGATCCGGTCGCGGGGGTCGGCGACGTGATCATCACGAGCAACTACGCGAAGATCAATGAGCGCAATCTGGTTACGGCTGCATTCGGCGACAAGCTTCTTGCCCGGCGTTACAACGAAACGGATGCTCACCCTAATATCGCGGTCCTTACCGGCCAGAGCGTCGACCCTTACGTGCTGGCGCAGCCCATCATCGCGCCGCGCGAGAGGCTTTCCTGCCGCAAGATTGTAGGGACGCTGTTTGCAGGACGAGAGCTCCCTGTGCCGCGTGTTAACGCGAATGCCGAATTTATCGCCCTTTCCGACTTTGGCGTCATCGCGAAGCTGCTGGAGAAAGCCAGGCTTTTCGCAGTGAGCGGCCGCAGCGCAGAGCCGATTGCTCTTGACGGCCAGTACTTGATAGCCCGCGACGCGCTGACGACGCCTGAAGCCTTTAGCCGTCTCGACGGGCGTCCCGTTGTCGCCGTTGATGAATCGGGGGCGCGCTATTTCAAGCGCATGCGGCAGCTTGGCATGATTATCGTGCTGGAAAGCCTCAACCCAGATGGCATATCACCAAGCGTGCTGTTGAGCCTATCAGGCGGAGACGGATTGCCACGTCTGACGCAAATCCTAGAAGTTGTCGGCGTACTTTTCGAACAGCCTGCTTAGATTCTTGCAGTGATCGAGGTCCAGCATCTCTCCCTAGCTTTGATGTGCCGTCGATTACCTCGGCTGCGAGAGGACATGGATTTCGCGCAATCGAATTTGGAGTTGCTCTACGCCGATGACTGCTGTCAGCGGTACAAACACGCCTGAATGACTGACATGGGCGCATTCTTGACATCTCGGTCATTGCGGGACCTGTCCGGAACGCACAACACGCTGAGTCAATGTGCGGAGAAAAATGCACTTCCTCAATGCCAAGGCAATCCAACCTATTCCAACAATCCTGCGCTTGCTCACGCATTCCTCATGCTCCGAAGCAGCTGCAATTGGGAGAATGCAACTCGAAAACTATCACAAAACCTCGGAAAAGGCGCGCATCGTATAGGCGGTATCGACTTGGTCCCGGATCGTTTCAATGGGCGAAGTAGGATCAAAATCGAACCCACCCATGAACACCATATAGATCTTATGGCTGCTTACCCGGGTAGTGTTAGCCTCTCTTGCTCGAATGACGGCATGATGACGGTTTCTGTCACCGTTGCGTATCATTTGCGGCAACATGTCGATAATCGGCGGGATCGAGTTCGAAGTTGCAGTGGACCAGCCTTGATAGACTTGTCCCAGGAGGCCGCACAAGAATCCAAAATCCGGAGCTAGTCGGATTGCAAAACGACGGGCACGGGTTGCCGTGGAACTCGCTCGAGCAGGTTGGGAGACTTCGCCTTCATTTGCCCGAACGAATTTGAGAATGCTTTCCTCCATCTTGACCAGATTAGTGGCCTCACACCAATTCGTAATAAGGCCTGCAAGTGCATTGGTCAGGAGCTTGAAGTCCTTTGGATCTTCCGAACCTACTAGATAAGCAAAGGCTCTTCCAAAGATTGACTGAAGCGCGCTCGCCCGCACCACCGCAAAAAGGTCTAATGGCTCGGTGGCAACGATCTGCAGAACCCAGTTCATCCATGAAGCGGTGTCCGTTGAGGAAACCGGGGCTTCAGGAAGGGCCGCCGCGATCCGTTCGACAAGCGCGGGAGGCACGCCGTTGCGTACTGCAATCTCCTTCTGCCAATCGAGAACAACGGGATCCTTGAGGTCTAGCTCCGCCGTCAATAGCGCTTGTCGTCGGTTTTCCAGCCAGTGATTGGCGCCCTCAGCGCTCTCAAGAGACCTAAGATAATAACCGAAAGATCTCGTCACCACGCGCTCGAAACCGAATTCCGCGTTCTCGCTCACGTCCGACAGCCGGCGGATCAATCCTTCCATTTTTGCACTGGGATCCGCTTCGATCCGATCCAAGAGAAGTTCCAGCGGGTCGCTGATAGCTTCGCAAGCATCGTTATCCGAGAAGACAATCGGCAACGGCGAATTTCCAGGGAAATTCAGACCTTCCAAGCTGGCGACGATCGGAGTGCCCGGGATGACGATCCCCAGACCGGTCGCTGCATATGCTGCTCGACCAGCGCGGCCGACAGCATTTAGAATTTCGTGTGGCTTAAGGTTCTGACGTGGATTGCCACTTGGATCGTCTTCCACGCTCCGATCCGTTCCCGCAAGGATCACCACGTCGCACGGCAGGTTGAGACCTTGTGCGACCGTGGACGTCGCGGCTATGGCATCAAGACCGAGAACACCGGGTTCGCGAGCCGCCCGGAAGGAAGCCTCGACAAGCTTTCGCTCGATCGGCAGCATATCTCCGTGATGAACTCCTGCGCGAAGTCCGGATGCATCATAGGTGGCGCTGGCCAAGCCAACTTCTTCTACGAGAGCTTCACTAAGTTCGATCTGCTCCCCCGTGAGATCTTGATTTGACGGCGGCAGGAGTTTGCGAAGCTCCTTCGCTGCGCTTCCGCAACCCTTTACGTCTGCGCAGAAAATAAGCACTCTCTTGCCCACAGCAACGTAGTCTGCCGCGATCTGGGCGGCGACAATATTCCGGTTGGATGTCGCACGGGAGCCGGTTCTTGTAAGGGGAGGTTTTCGTCCCGTCATTTTACGCAGGACCAACTTTTCCTTCCGTTTGGGATGCCACCCGGGGATAAGAGAGAATAGACCGTAGGGGGACGACGGCACCAATTTACTCTCTGCTACGGTCGGCTTATGCAAAGCCGCGGCGATCGCTTCACTTACTTCGACGCGATCATAGATCACGCAGGATCGAAGCTGCCTCGTTGGCTTCCACGGATCGTTGAAATGATCGACTGGCCGTCCTGTGACGTCCGCCAACCAAGCGCAAATCGCGTCGCCATTCGAGACCATGGCAGATAACAGGAGGAGGTCTGCACTCTTCTGCCGGGCCATGAACGTCAATAACGCCAACATCGCATCCAGCGAGCGTCCATCGGATGTTGCCCGTGCCTTGTCGTCAATACTGATTAGATGAAATTCATCAAATACCAGGAGGCCAACGTCGGCAAACAACTCGGGAGCGAATCCCAGAAGCGCGAGACACCGTTCGGGCGTCATCACCGATAGTGGTGGTAGACGCTGTCCGATCTCGTCCAAAGTCGTCTCTTCCAGAGAGGCTGCGGGCTCAAGACCTGATACCTGCTGGGTAAGATCGCTTTCGACCTGGTCTACCAAGGCATGCGTCGGGGCAAGATAAACCACGCTTTTTCCTGAGCACAGTGTTGCCGCGATCTTCAGTACCGACAATGTCGTCTTGCCCGACCCTGTCGGTGAAGTCATGACTAAAGAGCGGCCCTGGTCGAGGTACTGAAGGGCAATGGCTTTCAAATGATTGGTCCAAAGAAACGGGCGTGCTTTTGCCTGCATTTTCAACCAACTTGACCAAGACGTCGCAGCGGCGCCCGACGGTATGGGGATCTTCACGATCATTGCGGCACGAAGGCTTCCGATCAGACGTAAGATCAGTGTCGCAAGATGATGTGGCCCCGAGAATCCAAATCGCGCCGTCCTCGCGAGCTCATTTGGTAGATCGTGACTGGAAGCGGCAGAAAGTGCGATCACTCTGTTCAGTCGGTGCTCGGCGTCGTCACTGAAGTCTTCACTTAACGCTTCCCGAGCTAATGATTGTAGCGCGCGACCGCATTCGCGATACAGCAGATCTACGGCGTGTTCATTGCTGTCATCGGTCGCTACCGCCTCGCCATCAAAATCTCGGGTAGAAAGACCGAGCAAGTCACCTCGCGCAAGCTCACGAATGGACAGAATTACAGCACGCCGGATAGCGCGCGGTTCGCCACGTGCACGCAGATACCGCGCAGCTTCGAAGGCGTCTGCCAATCGTTCGGCAATCATAAAAAGAAGAACGCTGGCGATAGCAGGATCTACCACCCCACCTGACAGATTGGACGGCGCATCCGCGCTCACTCTAGCGCGAGCGAGGATCTGGTGAGCCGTCCCGGCAACAAAGGCCGCAGCCCTAGTTCGTTCGGGTTGGAGTTCGAGGGCAACGTAGGCTTCGAAAGTGGTGGCTAGCCGACGGACGCGATTAAAAGCTTCGTCTTCGTTGACGATAAAGCCTTCGGTCTGCTGCATGCGGATGGTGGCGAGGTCGATATGTGCTTGGGTCAGAAGCTCGTCCAAGACGTCCGCGTCGAGCCCCGGTAGACCGGGAGCAGACTTCAGGAGATCGCGCGAAGTCTTGTCAAACATTGGCGATCTCCTCAACCTTCTGTAAGACTTCATCGGCAAGGCTTTGTAGTCCGGAGCGGACCTCCGGAAATGCAAGCACAGCTCCGACGCGACTCTCATGTTTGCCGCCTGCGGCTTTCTCGAAGCCTTCCATCAGGTGACCGAAGAAACCGTCCTTGCGAATGTCTTCTCCTGTTGCAACGGATACCCGGAACTCGCGGTCGTCACCCCAGAAGATATCGTTGATGAATTCCTCTTCGTCGATCTCGGGGAGAGCTCGAACTAGGTTTATGATGCCTGCCGTGATTTGATCGTCACGTCCACCACCGACGATGTCTCGTATCTCCGCCCAAACGCTTTGCGTTATTAAATTTCGCGGATCGTGCGACGCCTTGTCCTCACAAAGGACGAGGCGGGTTAGTGTGTTGTCCGTTGGATCGATATCAACGATGAAACCGTCGAAGCCCTTATCAGATTGCCGGACATGCGGCGGTGTCATGTGAGCGCCTGGCATTTGAAGTCGGACTGCAATCCAAGAGATATGTTGAAAGAGCAATCCATCCCTCGCCCAAGTGTCCGAATTGATTTTGTTTTGAGCGCTTTTGCGGACCTTTGGGTCGGGGTCCATGAGACGTGCGACATCCTCACCCTTTGCGGCGGTGAGCTTCCTCACGATGTTCGCGACAATTTTCCCCTTGGGCTGGACCGTGACCGTATCAAGATCATCAATGACACGTTGAGCGTTTTTCTCCTGCTGCAGGTACAGATACGCTATTGCTGTGACCACCTTCTGGCGGCCAGATAAAAGATCCCATTCGGAAAAAATGCACTCAGGCGAGAGCTGCAAATTAAATTTTATCGGCATTACTCTGTTTCGTATTGATATGTGCGGTGCGCGGCGTAACCGCGGCGGCAGACGGTGGATATTACACTGCGATAGAAGAATGATTCGCCATTCAACTTCAACTATAGGAGTGCAAAGGAATATTACGTGATGCGAGCGATGGTAAACGTGAACAGCCCTTCGAAAATCTCGTGCCAAGCCTGCCTTCGATGACTTTCCGAAATTGCTATTCTTCCGCTCTCGAACATGCCAGAATCGCCAATGTGCAAACCCGCAGGATGCTCCTGAACGGCAGGGGATATCTCCGCTTCAGTTCCGCCGAGGAGCCTGACGCCCCCTCCCTATTGTTGGCCGGATGGCTTGTGATCTCGCCTTCGATCCGGGTCAGTTCAACGGCCGCTCCCGCCTGTTCTGCACCGATATAGAAGGCAGGGTGGGCTATTTAGACCGCCTTCATCATCAAGATGAAGGAGCGCGAGTGACCAACGAAGGATACCGATACGGAGCGCCGATGCTTGAGAGGAAGGTCTTCAAGGCCGCCGCGAAGCGATGTCCGCTTTACGGCGCGCGCAATGACGCTAACTATGACCGACATGGGGGCGCAAAGCGGCCAACACTACATCGCTCTGAGTCTGCTTCGGTGCAGGGTTTCGGATGCCGGCCATCCACGTGGTGGGTGGCGCCGAGGCGGCCGTCCGAAGCGAGCCGTTGTTCACGGAGCCGGTGGACGCCGTGTTGCAAGGATGTTCACGGTCTGGGCTAAAATGATCGCATAATGGATCGTCGGGAACCTGTGAAAACGTCTCGGGACGAACTGCTGGTAGCCGTTTCCTTTCCAGAGCGTTGAGCGTATAGAATGTCGTCAGCTTCCATTCGATTGGCTACAAATTCTGCTCCCGGAATGGTGCGGTGGATCTGATATGAGCATGCCTATAGACTGGCAGCACGCTAACCGTTATTGCGGGTATACCAGCATTTCACCAAACCATCCCGCGGATCCTCCAAGGCCCTCCTGTATTGAAAAAAGTGCAACGCAGTTTTGCCGTCGAGTACAAAAGCGGCAGGCGAAAGCTTGATGCCAGGTCGAACTCGATCTGGGGCAACATGGATCTAAAATCCGTCGCTCGTGACCTGGAGGAAGAGGCATTGCCGTTTCTGTCGGGTAGCTCTCAGAGTGGCAAATCCAACAATGAGATGTCTTTACCGGAACCAGATCAAGCCGAGGCGTTGTTGACACCGCCTCTCGGGGCGTCAACAACAGCATCAGATACACAGGAGATGAGCATGGCCGACGAGACTGATACGGCAACCAGTGCCGATGCGCCGATCGTTGTTGAAACGCCTATTGCGCCGAAGACACAGCGCAAACCCCGCGCCAAGAAAGCGGCAGCACTCGAGAGCGCGTCAGCTGACGCTATGGCAGAGCCAGCAGCTGCTCTGGCCGGGACCGGTGGTGTGAAGAGGAGAGGGCGCAAGGCAAGGGTGATCGAAGCTACGGCGAGCGCCAAACGCGCACCTGTGCGCCGTGCTCCAAAGGCTGTGCAGATAGCGCCGACCGCGCCGATGACGGCCATCGATGAGATGGCGGATCTCTTGCAGTTGGAAGAGGAAAATCAGCGGCTGCGCAAGCTTCTGGCTGAAAAGCTTCGCGCTGAAAATGCCGATCTGCGCAAGCGGCTCAAGCTCGATTGATATAGGCAGCCGGTCAACCGCCGGCCGCATTTCCATGCTTATCCAGCATACATTTTGGCGGCGGTGGATGCCGTTGCCGGAACTAAAACTCACTGCCTGCTTGCGGGATAAAGCACGAGGTCGGATAGATGGCGTCTCCGTGGAAAATTCTTGCCCGACTGATCTCACCGGGGCGAGAACAAAAGCGAGAAAATGGCTCGACCACGAAGGCTACGCCGGACGCGTTGGCTATAGCGGGTCCGACTGAAGCGCCTGCCGAGGAGAGCGTGAATGGCACTGATCGACCGGCAAGCGAAGAGCTATCTCGTCACGGTCAAGTCGCTGCAATTTCCGTCGAGCCTGTGCATTCCGAAGAAGCCGTAAACGGTGGCGGCGATAAGGTCGATCTCGAAGATACCAAACCCGTCGGGGCCGCTTATCCGGCTTTATCCGGCGGTACTGGCATCGACGTCACCGCTGCACATGATGATGCTACGCAGATCAGGCGAACTGTCAAAGTCGCACCGCGCAAGCAAAGAAGTCGCGGCAAAGAAGCGGTGGCGATTTCGAACGGTTCCCAGGCCTCCCAGATCGTGCACGCTGCAGATGAAATGAACCTGGATGAAGAGATCAGGGTGCTCAGGGGTCAGCTGGCCGGAAAGCTGAAGCTGCAAAATGCGCAGTAAAGAAAAATGCTGGAGCGGTTTGAACGGTGAAAATGTTGCGGTGCTTTTGAGTCAAGGATCGACTGCAAGCCTGTTGCAAGTGAACAATCTCAGATTTGAATAAGGTGTCGCCGGTTCGATTCTGTTCAAGAGCACGAATGTTGGTCCTGCAACGCGCCGTGGCCGACAGCTAGGCTCCCGAACGATGTGCGTGTTTTGCTGAAGAGCCCCTGCCGAAGGATATAGGCAAAGACGGTTGGCGTTCGTCCATTTGATTGGTCCGTCATCGGCGGATCTCTTCCGAAGGCTCAGTCTCCGGGCGAGAGGGCCGGCAAGTCGCCAACGACGATCTCTCTCAGGCTCTGCCGGAGCGTTGCGACGCTGGCGTTACCGTTCAGTCGCTCGAATTCTTGCTGCGCATCCTGCCAGAGAGGAGCCGCTCTTTCATGCAAGCGTCGGCCTTCGTCCGTGAGTTCAATGATACGAACTCGGCCGTCCATGGGTGATGGCTTGATCGTGACGAAGCCGTCGCGTTCCAGGAAGCCAACCATCTTTCCCATCGCCGTCCGCTCGATATCGAGCCGTTCGGCAAGAGCGTTGACAGCGGCACCGTCAGCCTCGTCAAGAGCCGCCAGGGTCAGGAACTGCGTGATACGCAGCCCGACGGGCTCAAGATGGGCATCATAGAACCGCGTGATCTGCCGGCTCGCCTTTCTCATGGCGGAGCAGTTGCATTGATCGATTCCAAGCGGTTGGTTCGCCGACAACAAGTCGTTTTCCTTTCGAATCCTGCTTATTGTCCGCAGGCTGTATGGCGCAATGTCCAAGACTCCGCATCCCATAGCCTGCGGCTTTGCGGTTTCTCTACCATCTTGGCGCTTAGAACAATCCTGGCGGCGGTGTGATATAACCGGGCACCTCGGCTGAAAGCGTGCTCTTCAGCAGTGCCGTTCCCCGGTCGGCCATGATTTCGCTCTTGCCAGCGGCGAGTGCGTCATAGGTCTGGCGCACCACATCCTCTGGGCTGGCCTTCGGCACATCGATGCCATTGGTCAGGTCGGTGTCCACGAAACCGACATGCAGACCGAGAACCTGGATGCTACGATCTTGAAGGTGAAAGCGAAGCTGGTTCGTAAAGCTCCATGCCGCCGCCTTTGATGCCGCATAGGGTGTCAAAATAGGCCGCGGAAGCCACACGATGTCGGATAGCACGTTGACGATGGCAGCACGCGGCTTGGCCGACAGGATCTGCTCGAAGGCCTGCGTGACGCGGACGACGCCATAATAGTTGGTATCGAATAGACGCTGCGACTGCTCTTCGGCATCGTTTGCCAGAGGCCCGTCGATAAGAGCAGCGATGCCCGCGTTGTTGACCAGCAGATCAGTATCCGCCGCCAATTCCGCTGCTGCGGCGATTGATGCTTTATCCGTGACATCGATCCGGACGGGGATGATGCCCGGTTCGTCGAAGCCGTTCGTATTGCGCATGCCGGCATAGACCTTCTTCGCTCCGCGCCGGCGTGCCTCGCGCGCAAAGGCGAGGCCAAGGCCGCGATTGGCCCCGGTGATGAAGACGGTGGCTTTGGTGACATCCATGACAAATTACCTCTCTAAAGCCACAGACCAGGGCATCCAATATCGATGCCCGCCCGCGGGCATTGGGTTTAAAGAAAAAGGTCTTCCGGCAACTGGTCGGACAGTGCCCCGCGAAGATTGGCGGCGAGTGACAACACAGCACCAAGCGGCTTCATCCGCACGCTGACGCGTGGCACCGAACCATCGGGGTTCCGGTCGACAACGACGACGGCGTTCAGGCTCTCCCCGCTTGTCAGGACGGCCTCGTATTCGAGAAAGAGGCGTGAGCCAACAGTCTCGAGAAACGTGGGGTTCTGCGAAGCGTAGAAGGTCCCGACCGTGTTGACGGCCAGCTTAATCTTGTCGCGTCCGATAACGGAACCTCGCAGCACGGAGCTGGTCAGCTCCGCGTCCGCAGTCAGGTCGTCCAGAAACGGATGACGCTCGCCTTGATTGTTCGGCATTGTTCAAGCTCCTTACCTCGACGGTGCTCACGCAAAGGCGGCACGGTTGTTGGCGATAAATTGCTGGACCGAGAGTGCTGGCGTTCCGGTGATTTTCTCGACGGCATCGTTCGTGCCCGCGAAAACGCCATCACGATAGTTTTGGGCGACTTCGACCAGGTGCTGCACGAGGAAAGGCGGGAACTTGTAGAGATTTTCCATCTTGTCCTTAAACACCTCAATCGAGGTTGGCGCGTATTCGATCTTCGCGCCAAGCACGTCGCTCATGGCGGCGGCGATCTCGGTGTGGTTCATCTCGATCGGTCCATGGAGGGGATAAATCTTGCCCTCGTGGCCTTTCGGGTTTGCCAGAAGGTGAGCGATGACCCGACCCTGGTCGTCAGTAGGAATAGGGGCATGGCGACCGTTCTCGAAGGGGAACTCGATCTTCCGCGTTGCCCAGATTTCCTTTGCGAAATGCGGATAGACGAGCCAGTCCGCAAAGAAGGTGGGACGCAGGTGGGTAGTCGCCACGCCCGACCAGTCGAAGACCCGTTCGGAGACCCAGTGATCCTGGGCGGCATGGCTCGCCGATTCGCGCCGTGCCGAGATCTGCGACATGTTGACGATCGCCGAGACACCAGCCTCCTTTGCCGCCTGAGCGAAATACGCGGCGGCGCCGATGATGCCGGGTGCGATCGGGTGCAGGAAATAGGCCGACGTGGCGCCCTCCATCGCAGCCCTAATGTCATCGATGTCGGCGAAATCGCCGATCGCGATATCGACCCCGCGCTGTCTGAGGGCCGCCGCACGTTCGTCATCCGAGCGCACATAAGCGCGCACGTGCTTGCCGATCTTGAGGAGCTCGTCGATCGCCGCGCCACCGGTCCGCCCGGTTGCACCGCTGATCAGGATGGTTGCTTCGCTCATAATCTGTTCCTTTCCTGTTCAGGAGAATTCGCCTGAGACAGAACATAAGAGCATATGCTCGCATATTCAAGAGAGCATATGCTTGTAATCTGTTGACGCATCCTCTGATGGCTTCGCGCGCACCACTCGACGATGCACCACCGGGAATGCATCGCTCGCATGGTCGCGCGCACGATTAGTCTCGCTCGGTTCTGCCTGGGGACCTTACTAGGCTACTCGGGACCTGCTGCTTATTGCGGACACTTGCGTTTGTCGGATGATAGGGCCGTGGTGGGATGGGATCTGGTAGGAAGGCGCCTAAGTTGGTATCATCCATCCGACATCGTTTTGCACTTTGGTGGATGTCTCTCATTTCCTTCGCGTGGCAAGTCTCGGGAGCGGATCGAGGAGATCCAAAGAGGATCGAGACCGGATAGGAGGTTCGCGTGCTCGCCGATCGGGTGTCCGTCGCCATTGGCAGGGGATACAACATCCCGCCGCCTCCAACCGTCGCCGCTCGAATTGCAGGTGCGTCGGAGATTGCGTTTTCGCACTTCAAGAGCCTAGAACCTCAGCCTGGCCTGTCTGTGCCATCTCCCCGCGAGGAGGCTTTCGTCTTCAATGTCCCATTGGCACCTGCACGCTATCCGATCGTGTCGATCGATGGCAGGCGGCAATCCGTCATTCAGGATCCGGGAAAGGCTTATTTATTCGATCTAACTTCGAGAAACGAAGTTAGTCTGGACACGACTTACGACAGCATACGCATTCATCTGCCACAAACTGCCATCGACTGCATGGCTTATGAGAAAGGCCTTCCCCGCGTCGGAGGTCTCCGGGCCCTTTGCCTCGGACAAGACGATGCGGTTCTTTATCATCTAGCTCTCACACTACGGCCCGCAATTCTCCATTCGGTGCCGGTAACCACAGCTTTTATGGAGTATATTGCTTTAGCATTGCATGATCACGTCATTTATACCTATGGCGACATTCGCAGAGGCGCTCGCGCAAGCGGCGGACTGACACCGTGGCAAGTCCGTCGCGCCTGCGACTTCATCGAGGCGAATCTCGCTGACGATCCCTCCATTGCTGAGCTAAGTCGGGAGTGCGGTATATCCGCGAGCTATTTTGCGCGAGCCTTTCGCGTCACGCTCGGCATGACGCCTCACCAGTGGATCACAAGTCGTAGGATCGAGCGGGCAAAATCGTTGATGGTCCAGACCATGGAAAGCCTGGCCGAGATCGCCATCATGTGTGGGTTCGTCGACCAAAGTCATCTGGGGCGGCATTTCCTCAGGCTGGATGGCATCAGTCCCGCTCAGTGGCGCCGGCGGCGGCACTCAGAGTAGCCTTTCAACCCTGAACAATCTCGGACCTCCGGGCTGCAAAAGCGCTATCAAACTCGCAATCCCGCACAACTCGACGAGGCTGGCGAAGGTTTTGCGGGGACGATGTGATCAACACTGTCGGATCGTCCCAAAGAGGATGGTTCAATACTAGAGCCCAATCCCCCGTGTCACTACGTTGCTCAAAACCCGAAGCGAGTTCCGGGATTTGTCCACAAGACACGCAACGAGGGATGACCCGGAAACAACCGCAAAGCCAGCGAGCCCCAAGGGCCCGATCAAATATCGAGCGGATGCATGTGCGGCGCCGTACCCCACGCGATCGACTGGGCGTTGCTTGGTAATGGACGCCACTCCAATCGTTGCAGCCCCAGTCTGGAAGCGTCTGGAAGCGCGTTTTCGACGGTCATCAGCCCGTTTCGCAGACATAGGGACGAGCAGACTCGCGGCGAAGCATGCCGCTGTGATGTCACTTAGCCAACATCAGCATTTAGTCTGTCCAAATGAGGAACTTTCAAATGACCCATCCAGCAGACCAAATCCTGAAGTCTCGTCGCGATATGCTGTGCGCGGCCGCCGGCGGTCTGGTATTCTCCCTGGCGATTTCGAAGCGCGCCGCAGCAGCTTCAGGCGGTCTTGAGCCTCCAATGGCCTCGGCGGTTGTCGAGCATCACATAATGCATGACGGCCACATGGTCTACGCCCGTGAATATCCGGGGCAAGATCCAGCTTACGTCATGATGCACGGTTTTCCTGACAATCTCCACATCTACGATTATGTGGTTCCCTATCTGGCGAAGGCCGGCCGGCGGGTTGTCGTGTTCGACTTTCTTGTATTTGGGCAGTCGGAAAAGATCACGCAGAAGAATTATCCGTACACCTTCGAACAACAGGTGGGCGATTTAGCGGCCGTGGCCGACGCGCTGAAGCTCGACAAGTTCGTTCCGGTGGGTCACGACGCAGGAGGCCCGTGCGCCATCAACTATTCGATTGACCATCCAGATCGGGTTGCCTGGCTTTGCCTGATGAACTGCTATTACGCAGAATCGCCAACGTTGCGGCTTCCCGAAATCATCGAAGTCTTTGGTGACCCAGGGCTCAAGGACCTCGCGCAAGAATTTCTGAACACGCCGGAGATGATGAATTGGCTGCTAACCTTTCAGGACAATCATTTCCAAGCCAAAATGCCTCCCGCTCTCAAAGACCGCTTCACAGGCATTTTACGGCCGATTGTTCGGGACAACTTCGCGAGCGGTGCGGGGCCGGCTTTTCGACAGATGACGTCTCAGGTACGGGAAAACGTTGCGTACAATACGACCCGACTGCCGGACGTCCGCAAATTCGCCCCTAAGGTGACTCTCATTTGGGGCACTGAAGATCCCTATCTGACGCCGGAAGCTGCGGATGCGATCGCCGCGAACTTTCCGCATGCCACGGTGAAGTCAGTCGAGGCCGGTCATTGGCTGATCATCGACAAGCCGGAGGGGGTCGCTCGGCTCTTACTTGCTGAGGCGTAAGCCGGCGCACCAAGGCGCCTCGCGTATAGCTGGCGCCTTGAATTCGGCCCCTGGAGGTAGTGTCAAGGAGCGTTGGTTGAGCGGGTCGTGCAGCGGCCTTGAGCGACAATCAGGCCCAGGATCCAACCAAGGTTTGTCGATCTTCCGGCGGCCTCGATCCGCTGGTCCCGCATGAGGCTGAGCAACTAATGATTGGCAGAAATCGAGGGCACTATGTCATTTCCGCCGCGACACGACGATCTATATTCGGCGGTGATTGAAGCGCGGAAACAGCGCTCGAGCCCTCAAATCGACCGCCGAAAAAGTGGAACTTGGATATGACGAAATACAGCGAATTCGAGTTCAGAACACAGCCATGGTTCGACCAGTCATGGTTCGATCAAGCCAATTTCCAGGGATTTAGCCAGTTCATCCCTATGAAGACGATCGTGATCCACTGCATTGATCCCCGCGCGTCTGAAATTCCTAAGGCAGTCGCCGATCATTTCGGGGATGAGGTCTATCCGGGCGAGAACATTCTCGATGAAGCCGGAAACCGGGTCGGCCACACGCAAACTTTGTTTGCAGTGTCAAACGCTGGCGGCCGTGCGCTTGCGGCGCTGCAATCTGTCGCGACCATGGACTATCTCTTCAAAGTTCAGAAGGTGGCTGTGGTGCATCGCTCCTTCTGTGGCGCGACTGCTTTCACGCCGGAGCTCCTCATCGGCGATTTCCACGAGCACCATCACGCGGACATCTCGACGCTGTTTGATCACGACAGCCTTGCCATTACCGATTTCGAGAAATCGATAAGGCATGACGTCGAACTGCTTCGCGCCAGCCCGGCAGTGCCGAAGAACGTCAAGCTCTATGGCTTCTTCTATGAAATCAATTCGGGCGCATTGACCGAGGTGGCGCGTGACATTCCCGCGTCAGCCGCAACCTTGGCCTAGGAAGGCTTCCATGGTCGATCGTCTAACCATCGTCATGCCGATCTTTGATCGCATGACTCAGCTCGATTTTACTGGCCCGCACCAGTTCCTCTCGAGAATGCCAAACGCGAAGGTTTTGGTCGCCTCCATCGACGCAGAGCCGGTGACCGCTGACGGCCTAACGTTCAGTTCTCTTGAGGACCTCGAAGCGATTGATCGTTGCGACATTCTCTGCGTGCCCGGCGGAAGCGGCTGCTTCGCCGCGATTGAAAACGGCCGTTACATGGATGAGATCAGGCGCTTGGCCGGCAGTTCCCGTTATGTGACTTCCGTTTGCTCGGGGTCGCTGATCCTGGGCGCTGCTGGGCTCCTTCGAGGAAAACGCGCGGCCTGCCACTGGGCGTTCCGGGACATGCTTCCTCTGTTCGGCGCGGTTCCCGATGACTCTCGGGTCGTCCGTGACGGCCGGATCATCACCGGCGGCGGCGTCACGGCGGGCATCGATTTCGCCTTGGTCATGATCGCGGAACTCGCAGGACGCGAAGTGGCTGAGGCAGTGCAGTTGAACCTCGAATATGCACAGGAACCACCATTCGGCTCGGGGCGCCCGGAGATCGCGGCGCCAGGTATTCGCGATGCGGTATTCGCACGCATAGCTGCCGCGGCGCCGGACGGCCAGGCAATTGTCGAGCGTGCAGCAGCCGATCTCATGGCCGCCGTGGGGGCTCCGGTACGATGAGCACCACGGCCATTCGCTCGGTTTCTAAGGAGGGTCACTTGCGGGACGCTCAGGTCGCTATGCTTGACAATCCGGTTTGGTCAGCACTGACGATGGACCAGCAGACGGTGTCCAAAGGTGGCAGATTTGCTCGCCGCTACGAACCGGCACTTTCGGTGTTCGCCGCGATGGAGCAAGCAACTCCGGATGCTTATGCGGAACTCGGCACGCTGCTGACCAGCGCTGACAAGGTTGCCTTGTTCACGACGCAAATTCTCAATCCGCCGACCTCATTTGATGCGTCCATGTTGGGCGAAGGCTATCAGATGGTAGCCCAAAGCATCCCGGAGCGCGCGCCGGAGACGACGCTCCAATGTTTCGACCTAGCCCCCGCAGATGTCCCTGACATGCAGGAACTGGTGGACCTGACGAAGCCTGGTCCCTTTACAGCTCGGACCATTGAGCTTGGGCGTTATCTTGGAATTCGCCAGCAAGGCGCGCTGGTGGCGATGATCGGTGAACGCATGCGGTTTGGTGGTCTGGTGGAAGTCAGCGCGGTTTGCGTCCACCCCGACCACAGGGGAAAGCGGCTGGCACAAATGCTAACCGTCCAGCTTTGCACGCGCATCAGGTCGGATGGCGGCATTCCGTTTCTTCATGTCTACGCGGCAAACCAATCCGCAATCGCGCTCTATGAAAAACTGGGATTTGTGAAACGCCGACGATTGCACGTTACTGCCCTCTCGCTCGCATCGGCCGACCCTATCAAGGAATAGCTGCCGGATTAGAGGTCGGAATGTCTTAGCTGTGAATGTGGCAACGAGTTACTTAGGCCGGTTCACCGTCGGTCCGAATATCCTTGGAGAAAAGCAATGCTCTCGGAAATCAAAGCTCCGGACACCGATATTGTCCGCAAAGCCGTGGACTTCGTTCGATCGGTGTCCAATGACATGCTCTTTAACCACCTCATGCGTTGCTATTATTTCGCCGAGCTTCTCGCTCAGAAAGAAAACTCGAAAGCGGACCGCGAGATGATTTTCCTTTCGGCGACGCTGCACGATCTTGGATTCACCGACGTTGGCCGCGGCCCAAATCGCTTTGAGATCGAGGGTGCGCATGCAGCACGCCGCTTCCTCAAGGAGCACGGCGTCGCCGACGACCGGACTTGGCAGGTGTGGACCACGATTGCCGCCCATACCTGGGATCTCAATCTCTTCAAGGAGGATGAAGCACGCATAACGCAGCTCGGCATCCTTTATGACGTCATCGCCTTGCCACCCGAAATAAACCTTCACGATGTAGCCGAGGTGGTGCGGAGATACCCACGATTGGGATTCAAGCGGGGCTTCTATGAAATGCATCGCGAAGAACTCGACAGCAAACAGCCTTATCCGCACCGCTTTCATATGTGCACCTGCATTGAGCATCAGCGAAACGGGAAACTCGATATACCCGACCCGCAAGCCTGGCTGGACGGCGCTCCGTTCGACGAGTAGGCGGCTGTTGCGATCGACACCTTGATTTTACTCTGCAGGTGATGGCCCATCCTCAAACGCAGAGCGTCGGTGACCAGACGTAGGGATCGGGTTCCGCTCGATTGACACTCACATCACGAATGGCACCAATGACCGTATGCCCATGAAGTCCACCAAACAAACTTGGAAAGAGCGTCGCAAAGTCGTTCTTGTGGTTTTCGATCGCTCCAAAATGCTTGATGTGACCGGACCACTTCAGGTGTTCAACGATGCCCGTCTGGAAGACGGTAATCCAGCCTACGAGGTCATCCTGGCATCTGAAACAGGTGGGCCAATCGCTACGGACACGGGCGTGATGTTGGATTCTGAACGGATCGATGACGTGATGACCGGCACGATCGACACGTTGCTGATTACCGGTGGCGCGCCAGCGCAATCGACAGCCGCAACCGCGTCGCTGCGCTCGTGCCTGGCGAAGTACCTCGACCATCCACGCAGGATCGGTTCGATTTGCGTCGGAGCGTTTATCCTCGCGGAACTCGGCGTACTCGATGGTCGTGAGGCAACGACGCACTGGGAAGAATGCAGAAATCTGGAACGCGATTACCCTTCGGTCATTGTCAGACCCGATTCGATATTTGTCTTGTCTGATGGAATCTGGACATCTGCCGGCGTATCCGCGGGGATTGATATGGCCTTGGCTATGGTCGAAGATGACCTCGGTCATGTCACTGCACTGGCGCTGGCGCGTCGATTGGTTCTCTTCCTGAAGCGGCCAGGCGGCCAGTCACAGTTCAGCGTCGAACTCCGGCGCCAGATGCACGACGCTCGCGGCCGTTTCGATGATCTTCATGCTTGGATGCGGGCAAACATTGGGAACGACCTATCAGTTCCTGCGCTAGCCGCCGAAGCAAGGATGAGCCCTCGCAATTTTGCCCGCGTCTATCATCGTGATACCGGCGAGAGCCCTGCTCGTGCTGTCGAGCAGTTTCGCGTCGAAGCTGCGAGACGGCTGCTTGAAGTGGCTTCGGACTCTATTCAACGCATAGCACACCGGGTTGGATTCGGGGACGACGAGCGTATGCGGCGTGCTTTTTTGAAGGCCTACGGCGTCTCTCCCCAGGATTATCGAAGTCACTTCGGGCAAGCATAGTGTCGGTGACGCCCTTGGACGTCGACAATCCCACGTCGCTCGTCGCGCCCTTCCACAACGCCGATATCATAACGCAGCGTATGTCCCTGGGTGTGCCGGATCGCCACTACCCCTCCGATCTCTACAGCGCGGTAATATCCTGCAATTTCGGTATACGTTTGATCGACACAAGGCGATAACGGGCGTGGGTTCGCCCGCCGATGTTCGTGCAGCTTCTCAAGCGGCTCTTCATCGACCTTCGGAATACGCGGCTACGGGACCGGTATTATTTCCTATACGGGGCAAAGATTATCATGGATTTCAGTGACTTGGCGATCTGACTCAGATAGGTCGCCGGTTCGTATCTCATCAAGACCTGGTGTAATCGGGCAGTTGCTCATCTGCGTTAGAGCCTTTTTAAGAGGAATACTCTTCTCCATCAACGAGATGACGGCAGGCGCAAAGGGTCAGAGCCATGACGGTGAGGGTGGTGCCGGCAAATCCACTGCCGGGGAAGGCGCTGGCGTCGGTGACGATGAGGTTAGGCGCGTCCCAAACTTGGTTGTAGCGATTGAGCACTGATGGATATCTCCGGAGTCTCTCCCATCCGCGCGCCGCCCGTCTCTTGGATGGCAGCGCCCATGCACATGGTCTTGCGGAACCATGTGCGAAACATGAAGCGGGTGGAGCCTGGGTCAGCTCTCAGTGCAATTCACCAAAGAGGTCGCCTCCCTCAATGGAAATAGCCTCGGCGGCAATGAGCACATCGCCCGGCCCGCAGGCAGGATCCGGCATATTCAAGAACGGCCGGAACACCAGGGTTGCCATAGACTGCAGCCTTCATCTGTTCTTCCTTTTCCGTAACTGCACGGGCTAACTGTCATTCTCCGATGAACCCAATTTGCAGCGCTCAGCCCAATCTGCTGAATTCCACTGATAAGGGATTGCCCAGCGATTGCGGGGCCGGATCGCGGTCGTCCCGCCCCTGCCGAGCGCCATTTGCATTGCTAAAAGGCAAGACGCCTGTAAACGCTTCAGTCCTTCGATAGTTGCTATAGCGGCTGAGCTTCCCGCTTGAAGAAATAATGAAAGACGAAATGCGCTGGTGAACCGACCGCAACTAATTCCCACCCGGCGTCACCAAGTTCGTTCATCTGCTGGTTATCGAGTGTCTTGTCGACTGTCAGGTATTCCCATTTCATGATGGACCTCGTTTATTGCTGTGACCGATTGCCTGGGACAGGGAAGTGCTTTTCAGGGCACCGTGGTCTGTGCTGTGTGGCTCTTCCAATAGGTGTCAATGATGTTGCGACAGTTCCGAATGACATGTTCGCCAACCTCCGGGTTTCCTCCCCGCAGCGTATCCGGATTGCCTCCGCAAAGGCGCACGAATGTTGCCTGCTGAACCGCAAACATGAAGTAGCCTTCACTGGTCGGTTCAAATTCCAAACCAGCGTCTTGCACGTTCCTCGTGACTTCGGCTGTCGCATCGGAGATGGCGCGCAACACCTTCTCAAGCATCGTCTGTTCGGCTGCTTGCTGGATGGCTAGGAAGGAGCCCTCCTGCGGTGTGGGAATGGGGCAACTGTCGGTGTTCATTACATTCTCCTTGGGAGGCTGAGATTCTGACCGCATTAAGGCGGTCACAGGCTGGCCATGGGTCGGTCGTTGCTAAACGCGACTAGCCTTTGCATCGTAATGCAGCCGTGGTAGGCGCCAGAGTCATTCCAGGATGGCAGTGACACGGATCTCAATTCGCATGGCGGGGAGCCCAAGGGCTTCCACACCGGTCTGCGTCCAGATCGGAGCTCGATCGGGCATGTACTCACGGAAAAGACCGGCAATCGTTTCGTTCACGATCGGTGGAAAGCCTCCGACGTGATAAGAGTTGACATGGACGACATCCTTCCAGTCCGCGCCAGCCGTGGCCAAGGTTCGCCGGACATTCTCAAATGCTCTCTCGATCTCGGTCACGATTGACTCCGGAATTTCGAGTTCATCGTTCCATCCGCCCTGGCCGGAGATCTCGATGCGATCACCAATCTTGAGCGCTTGTGAAAAGTGCAAAAGCTCATGGAATTTCTGCCCGTATCCGGCCGTGACGAAAAGTTCAGGCTTTGCCATTGAGGTCTCCTATTGTGAGGAAGGTATAAGCATGGAGATGGCGCCCACCGAAATGGTGTGTTGCCGGTTAGTCCGGGCGATCGAAAAGGTGGGCACCATCGCTCCATCAGAATCTTGCACGAGCAAGTCAGGCGATTGCACCGCCGTCTGCGGTGAGAATAGCGCCCGTGATGACACTCGCGGCCGGGCTTGCGAGAAATACCACAGCGTTGGCAATCTCCCGCGGTTCGCTGTAGCGTCCCAAGGAGGTCAAGCTTTTCTGCAAGTCTGCTGCCGGGCCGTCCGCCGGGTTGCTTTCAGTATCGGTTGCTCCGGGTTGCACGAGATTGACGGTGATACCACTTGGACCAAGTTCACGCGAAAGACCGCGTGTGAAGGATGTGAGTGCTGCCTTGGACATTGCATAGGGTGTTATGCCGGGAAACGGTACCCGCTCGCCCAGAGCCGAGCCGATTGTGACGATGCGGCCGCCTTTGCCGAGATGCGGGATGACGGCTCTCGCGAACAGGACCGGAGCTCGTACATTGACATCCATCAAGGTCTGATACGCTGAGACATCCAGGTCGACGATCATGCCGTTGTGGCCAATCGCGGCGCTGTTCACAAGGATGTCCAGCCCGCCCAAAGCGGAGACGGCCTCGCTTACTGAGCTAGCAATTGCCTCGGGGTCGGCGCTGTCCGCTTGGATTGCAGCCACGCGACGCCCCATCTTTTCGATCGCTTCGGTTACCTTCGAGGCTTTTTCGGCGGAGCGTTGGTAGGTGAATGCGACATCCGCGCCGTTTTCTGCCAGCGCCAATGCGATCGCAGCACCAATGCCTCGCGACCCGCCAGTTACCAGTGCGCGTTTGCCTTCAAGATTGATCATGTATCTGTTCCTTTCCACCAGGATAAGTTTATGTGTTTGAAGTTATTTGCGAAGGACACCGTCGGATCCAACCGAACAAGCGAACACTATTTCGCGGGGATTGCTGGCATCCCTGTAGGTGCCAGACGTGCAAAACTCCGTTGCTTGAACAGGAACACTTGGAATAGGTCGTAAAACCCGTACCTGTCCTCCCCGTGAAGCTTCGCGATTGTCCGCTTTTCAGTGGCCACTTGAGCCAAGCCCGACGACGACAGTCTTATCGAGCTTAGACATGTCTGATCAGGAAGCTCCGGATGAACTGAGCGATCTCATCCGCATGTGTTTCCAAGGCAAAATGGCCGGTATCGAGCAGATGGACCTCCGCGGTGGGCAGGTCACGCTTATAGGCCTCGGCACCCGCGGGTACGAATGCTGGGTCATGTCTGCCCCAGACCGCCAGGAACGGTGGCTGGTGATCCCGAAAATACGCCTGAAACTCCGGATACCGGTCGATGTTTGTTCTGTAGTCGAGGATTAGATCCAGTTGAATGTCTTCAGCACCCGGCCGCGACATGAACGCGATATCAAGTTGATAACCATCGGGTGAAAGACGCTCCTTTGATGTCCCGGTGCGGTATTGCCAGTTCTCGATCACCTCAGGAGACAGAGATGCCCGACATGCCTCTCTGTTTTGAGTGGAGGGGTCACGCCAATATGCCTCCCACGCCGTCCATGCATCACTGAACCCTTCGATATAGGCGTTGCCATTCTGGCTGATGATGGCGGAGATTCGGTCCGGATTGGCCGTCGCCATCCTGAACCCGATCGGTGCACCATAGTCGAAAACGTAAAGTGCATAACGGCTGAGGCCGAGTGCCTCTGTGAAGCCCGTCATGACAGCGGCGAGTTTATCGAATGTGTAAGGGAATTCTCCACGTGCAGGTGAACTCGTTCGACCGAACCCGGGAAGGTCTGGTGCGATGACGCGGTATCGATCTGCCAACAGCGGGATCAGATCACGGAACATGTGGCTGGATGACGGAAAACCGTGGAGCAGAAGAAGGACTGGTGCTTCCTTTGAACCGGCCTCTCTGTAGAAAACCTCGACGTCTTGTACCTTTTGCGTTTTGTAGCTTACGGCCATTTTAGAACTCCTTCTCAAAGGATTCGACAAACCAACAGTCGCGAATGAAGGTAAAATACGACCGAACGGTCGGTTGTCAACCCCTTAGATTTCCTGTATCAAATGCGGAGAACCCTGGCTCGGAGAAGACGTATGAAAGTCATGAGAGAAACGATCGTATCGACTGCGAGGGAGTTGTTTCGATCAAAAGGTTATGCAGGCGCGTCGATGAATGACCTCGCGGATGCCGTGGGCCTGAAGAAATCATCGCTGTACGTCCGCTTCCCCAATAAGGAAGCTCTCGTTCCGGCGGTACTTGATCTCACTTTGCAAGAGACATTCGGTCGAAGAGACTCAGCCTCCGGGCAATGGGATGATGAATTCGTCGAGGTCATCGAATTTATCGCGACCACTCTCACTGATCGCGGCAGATGCGTAGGTCTGCATCTAGCCTACGGCACAAGTGACGAGACCCCGATTGCGAAGCATGCCGTTCGAGCATTTTTTCAAGCGCATCGCGATCATCTGTCGAGCATCCTGTCCCGCGCCATGCCTGTCGATGTAGCTCGCGACATTGCGACTGACACGTTAGCCCGTTTGGAAGGTGCCACGGCTTTTGTTGCGATATTCGGCGAGAAGGATGCCATGAAACGAGCGGTTCGCCTTTCCATCGAAGAAGCTAAAAATGCAGCCGCTGCGAAGTCACTGTCTAGCCGATAACGCCTAAGCCGTGCCGGTTACCGTATCCGCTACCGCATTGAGAATACCCGTCCGTCCATCGGGAAGCTCATGGCAGCCCTGGAACTTTGACCCTACGCCAAGTACTAAGCTCAATCCCTTGAGGTGGAGGATAATAATGCCTGTTTGTGCTTACGTCGAAATGACCGATGGCTTGCAGCCGCATGGACCGGCGTGGGAGCAATTTGCCCAAGCTATTGGCAAGTGCAGGCCCGATATACTGTTGATGAATGAGATGCCTTTCGGTCAGTGGCTGGCTCGAAAGAATGATTTCGTAGTCGAGGACGCACAGCAAAGTGTTGAGATCCACGAAGCTGGAACCGCTGCTCTCGCTGCGCTGAACATTCCGGCCGTTATAACAAGCCGTCCAATGCTGCTCGCCGACCGCCTTGCCAATGAGGCGATCGTCATCGAGAACGGCGAAGTTCGCCCCCTGCATACGAAGACCTACCTTCCGCAGGAGCCTGGTTGGTCCGAGGTGTCCTGGTTCAGTCGAGGCGATGGGCGCTTCAACATCCAGAATATTTGCGGGCTAGGTGTAGGCGTCCTTTTGTGTACCGAACTCATGTTCAACGAACACGCCAGACAATACGGCCGATGCGGAGCCGATTTGATTGCCGTTCCTCGGGCGACCGGTTCTGCCCACGAAAGCTGGATAACTGCCGGCAAGATGGCCTCAATCGTCTCTGGGAGTTACGTCGTCAGTTCGAACAGGGTCGGGCATTCTACGGATGGTCCACGCTTCGGCGGAGGCGGCTTCGCCATCACCCCCGGGGGCGATCTGGCTGGGCGGACAGAAACCAGTTCTTCCGTCATGCTAATGGACATCGATGCGCAGGTTTCTGCCCGACAGCGGCAGGAATATCCCTGTTACGTGGACGAACTGCGTGACCCTGGCGGCATCGGGGTCCCTGATATCGATATTTAATTGTCAAAAAACCAGTCACTGTAGTTCTCTGCAGGACTCCACTACGTTGCACTGCCGTATTGCCGGTCCTCCCGCTCTTGGGAGGACCTTGATCCTGCCTGTTCCTGCCAAAGACGTCTTCGTGTCAGGCTTTTCCCGGCCGGTTGATCGCCGGGAAATGGCGAATAACAGGCCTGTCGGGACCCGAGTGGTAGGCAAGTACCTTGGCCTGGAGGTCGGCATCGGCCTGCGAAACCCGTTTGTGCTGGCGCAGGTGCTTCGCCCAGGACTCGACCATGAACCATTCGACCATCTTTTGCGGATCGGCAGAATCCTCGGTCACGCCCCAGCCATAGGCGCCATCGCTCCTGCGAGAGATGAGCAATCGCATGCAGGATCAGGATTGTTTTTTCGGCGTTGTTTTGCCGAAAACTGACCGAAGTTTCGTTCAGTTCGCCTAGCGATTACTTGCTACCCGAAACCTATTACATCAAGTTAGTGATCGTTGCCGCGAGGCAGACCTACATTCAGACAGTGATTTCGGACCCGTCTGGGTTCGCTTTGATGGAATACTCGCCACCGTTTCTGAAACTGCGGACCGTTGCGAAAGTATCTTCCATAAACTGCACATAAGACAGCTTGCCGTTCTCACCGCGCGCCAGAACCGAAAAGGGCGACGTCACCGTTTTGCCCAAAACGTTTGATGTGTAGGTGAACGTGCCGAAGATCGCTGCTCCGTTCTTATTTTCGAAGCTGTCCTGAATTTCGAAGTTGTCTGTCGTCCAGTAACGGCCGACATCGATAAAAGTCTGAACCAGCCCTTCGGTACCTTCGTTGGTACCGGCCCAAGGCATGATCCGCTTCAGCTCCGCGTGCTCATAGTTCAGCGAAACATAAATGAAATCGTCCGTCGTGAATTGTTTTACGAAATCCAGGTCAGTCGGGTTCGACAGGATCGACTGCAATACCCCCAACGGTGACGTGGGGGATGCAGGCTCGGCTTTAGACAACTTCTTAGCGTGCGCATTGATAGACATCGTATATTCCTCCTTCTAAGTGACTTTGGGAATTGAGGTGTCAGCGTTGCGCCAAGCCCGGCTTGAGCGCGATGTGCTTGTGTTCGATGAAATCGTCCAGCGCGGCCAGACCGTTCAAGCGGCCAACGCCAGACTGCTTGAATCCGCCCTCCTCGGTACCGTCGTAGACCTTCGCCCAGTCATTAATCCACACCGAGCCCGCTTCGAGCGCCTGCGCGACGCGCAAGGATCGATCTACATCGCGTGTCCAGATGCTGGCCGACAGTCCATACTCATTGTCGTTGGCAAGACGGATCGCTTCCGCCTCGTCAGAGAACCGCTGAATCGTCAGCACCGGACCAAAAGTCTCCTCCTGTACGATAGCAAGACTGTTGTCGGAGACTTCCAGAAGGGCCGGGCGAAAGAAAGCGCCGTTTGCAAGGGAACCCACATTGATGGGGCCGCCACGCTCGACAACCTTCGCGCCGGCTGCGATAGCGGCCTCGACCACACCATCGACCCGCGCAACGTTAGCGCGGTCGATTAGCGGGCCCATATCGCTGGAGGGGTCGGCGGCGGGGCCAACCTTGACCTTGCGCAATCTCTCCGCCAATCCGTTGCGCACGGCCTCATATTTTCCATCCTGCACGAGCAAGCGGGACCCCGTCATGCAGAACTGACCGCTGAAGACAGTCAGCGCCTTTTGCAGTACCGGCAAGGCGGCATCAAGGTCTGCATCGTCAAAGACGATCATCGGCGTCTTGCCGCCGAGCTCCATTCCGAAACGTTTGAGGTACCTCGCGCCGGCGCTGCTAATGGCTCGGCCGGTACGGGTAGATCCGGTGAAACTGACGACTGGGACCTCCGGCGAGTCCACGAGATAGGCGGAGCCCTCAGGACCGCTTTCGAAAAACAGATTGATCACGCCATTCGGAAGATCCTCTGCTTCCGCCATAATCTCGGCCATGACGCTTGCCGTCTGTGCGACTTGTGCCGGGAGTTTGATGACGGTGGTGCAACCAGCAGCGAGCGCTGGGGCGAGTGATCGGATCGTCAGAATGACCGGAGAGTTCCAAGGTGCAATGACCGCCGCGACTCCCATCGGTTGCCGAAGGATCACGGAGATGCTCCCGGGCTTTGGTGTCAATGCCCGTCCACCTTCGACCAGGGCAGTGGCTGCCGAGTAGCGGAGTTTGCTCGCAACCATGTCCAGCTCGAATGCAGCTTCAGCCTTTACCTTGCCGTTCTCCAACGACAGAATTTCGAGTAGTCTGTCGCGATTGCGTTCGAAGGCGCACGCTAGTTGGTCGAGCACACGAGCCCGTAATTCATGATCATGCGCCCACGTTGTTTCGCGAAAGGCTTTAGAGGCTGCTGCCACCGCAAATTTCGCTGCCTCAAGGCCGTAGTCGGGGTAGTGGCCGATTACGTTATAAGTCGCTGGGTCTATTGACTGTTTCAACTGACCTTCTTGGCATTGAGATCCGCTGATCCAATTGAAGGCTTTGCGGCTCGGTATGTTGTCGAGGGGCATCGTCATATCTGTGGATCCTTCCACTTTCGAGTATCCGTCCGGAAAGGACGAGGCTAGAGCCGGTTACGTAATTGCCACTGCACCATTACCTGTTCGATTTTGCCGACAATTGTCCTGACTGCGGGTTGGCTAACGTTGGTGACAATTGGCACAACCATGAGCGTTGCGCCCAGTACCCGCAGCGGCATTGGCCAATCCTGCATGCAGTCGCCTACAATCCAAACAATCAGAAGGACGCTTGGGTAGACGGCGAGCCACACCATCGCAGTCGTTTTCAGGCGTTCGAATATTACCTGCCGCAATCCTGTCATTGCTTGCTTGATCCTTTACCCGGCGCGTTGAATGATCAACGACGGGGGACACGTGCATGAGTGTGAGACATGATTACTTCCTCCCAATGCTTAGCTCGACGTTCTAGTAGCGGTCTGCGCGAACAGTTGCTGTGTAGATATTGGAGAATCGCGGCTGTTGACGGAATGGGGGTCTTCGTCGCATCATACCGGACATAATGTCTTCAATCGTCTCAATAGAATCCCTTAGCGGCCTCGTCGCGTTTTCAGTCGCCGTCGAAACCGGAAGTTTTGCGGCTGCGGGAAGGAAGCTTGGTCTATCTGCATCGGCCGTGGGAAAGGCGGTGGAGCGACTTGAGGCGCGTCTAGGCCTGCGATTGCTGAACCGTACGACCAGATCTCTAGCCGTGACCGGGGAAGGCGACATTCTATATCGATACGTCGCCCGCATATTGAAAGAACTGCATGACGCTGAGCAAGAGCTTCACTTGGTTCAAAAGGCACCCCGAGGCCGCATTAAGGTTAGTGTGCCCACAGTCTTAGGTCGCAAGATCATCATGCCGGCGCTCCTCGATTTTCGCATCCGCTTTCCAGATGTGACGACCGAGATCAGCCTCGATGACGTCAAGGTTGATATTATCAATGGTGGGTATGACGTGGTGCTGCGGCTAGGTGAGCTGGACGATTCGACGTTACGCGCACGGAGGATCGGACCACACACATTCATAACGTGCGCCTCGCCGGAATATCTTGCACACCGCGGCACCCCGCGAACTCCGTCAGATCTCCATAATCACTGCTGTGTTTTTTATCGTTTTCCAACCACCGGTCGGCCGGAAGTTTGGGCGTTCAAAAATTCACTCCAACTAACGC
Source organism: Rhizobium sp. CB2179 (assembly GCF_057653455.1). NCBI lineage: Bacteria > Pseudomonadati > Pseudomonadota > Alphaproteobacteria > Hyphomicrobiales > Rhizobiaceae > Rhizobium > Rhizobium sp. CB2179. The sequence goes on from NZ_JBYGKR010000002.1 coordinate 529,039, forward strand.
CAATCAAGCCCTCTGTCGTTTTAAATGACGGCGAGGCACTTGCATCCGCCGCACTGGGTGGCTTGGGGATTATTCAGGCGCCGAGCTATCTCGTAAGCGAAGACATTGCGGCGGGACGGCTTCAAGCTGTCCTCGCAGATTACACGGACGAACGTGGCAGCGTTTCGCTCGTCTGGCCCCCTATGTCGGCACGAGCGCCCAAAGTTCGCGCCTTCATTGATTTCATGGCCGAGCGCGTTTCCCAAAAGCTTTATTGAGTCGGCACCCAAGATTTCTGTCCACTGCTATGGGACAGTTTGCTGTTTAGGATCGGTCTCATGGGAAATGCTCTTTAATTCAAGCCACTTAACAGCAGAAGCGCAGGAGCCGAAGGTCGATTCCGCTCAAGACCCCGTATTGACGAATGCTCATAGGCTCGACCAACCTGTCAAGCCGTTTTCCCAGCGATGCTCATCTGAAGCCGAGTTGAGCCGCCGCGGGCCTTCAATATATCGACGGGTATGATAGTCTGATTACCTGCAATACTCCGCACAATCGGCTGACGCATCAACTCAGGCATAGTAAGTTTCCGTCGAGGTCGTGGGAGACCGGTACCAGGAGCAAAGGTCACCATATGTCCACTCCTGATGCAGTATTTGGCCCTTTTCGGTTTAACCGGGTTCGCCGCGTGTTGATAAAGGGTGAAGTCCCTGTCCAACTTGGCGCCCGCGCCCTTGCTATATTGAGCGCACTGATCGAGACACCGGGACAGCTTGTCACCAAAGGAGAGCTGTTCGAGAAGGCGTGGCCCGGCCTTACCGTGGACGAAGCAAATCTGAAAGTGCAGATTTCCGGCCTGAGAAAGGCTTTAGGAGACGAAGGAAACTTCATCCGTGCCGAAGCCTCGCTTGGGTATCGCTTCATTGGGGACATCGCCTTTGGGCACCGGTACAGGGAAGCGTCTGCGAGACGTCGGTTTCGCGCTCCTCAAAACCTGACAACGCCTATTGGCCGGGATGAAGTAACCAGCGGTGTTTGCGAGTTGCTTAACAAAAACCGGCTCGTCACGATTCTTGGAACCGGCGGGATCGGCAAGACCACCGTGGCGCTCGCCGTGGCTCGCAAACTCGCAGATTCCTACGCAGATGGTATTTGCTTCGTTGATCTTGGCCGGATCGTGCACCAGGACCAAGTCATCGCGGCGATCAAGGGCTCCCTTGATTTGCATGACGGGGAGGAGGCAAGCGTTGAACAGATTCTACTCGGTATTCATGGACGCCAGTTACTCCTCATTCTGGATTGCTGCGAGCATGTCATAGAGAACGTCGCGCTGCTAGCTGAACGCCTGTTGGCCGAAACTAACAACATTCAGATACTCGTTACCTCCCGTGAATCGTTGCGCGTTGCGGGCGAAGTAATATGGCGCCTTGAACCATTGGAAATCCCGCCATTGTCTCTCCAGGGTACGGCGTCGGACATCGACGGATACTCGTCTGTTCAATTATTCATGAGAACGGTCCGCCAAACGATAGACGATTTCCTCATAACCGATGAAAGCGCGGTTTCGGTCGCTGAGATTTGTAGGCGGCTCGACGGCATTCCCTTGGCGCTTGAACTTGCCGCCTCGGTGGTCGATGTTCTCGGTATCGAAGAAATCCGCCGCGGCCTTGATCAGCGATTTGCGCTTTTCGACTTGGACCGTCGCGCGGTCATTCCCCGCCATCGATCGATGGGCGCGACGATTGACTGGAGTTACAACCAACTATCACCCAGACTGCAGGCCGTGATCCGCCGTCTTGCTTGTTTTGCAGGCCCGTTTACGGTCGATGCGGCGATCTCGGTCGCCCCCGGGGAGGGGATGAACGCGCAATCAGTGCGTAACGCGATCGTGGAATTGGTGAACAAGTCCCTCTTGAGCCTCAATCATCAGGCGGACCCGCACGAATACAGGTTACTGGAAACCACGAGGGCATACGCTTCCCAGGCGCAAGGTCCGTTTGGAGAGCGTGAACTTGCCAGGGAAAACCACGCTCAATACTTTTTGAGTTTGCTGGAACGGCAAAATTGGGATGACTACGAGCCTGTGCTCGGTCGCGCCAAGATGCAGGGCTGTCTGGAGGAGGTCCGTGCGGCGCTTGATTGGGCATTCGAGTTCAATGGCCCATTGGCTGTGCGGCTGACCCTCGCTGCGGAACGGCTTTGGCTCGAACTCACGTCGCTTAGTCAGGGCATCCATTACCTTGGCCTGGCGATGCGCAAGGTAAATGCCGACCCGGATGCGGATGTTGCTTTAAGAGCGCGGGTTCTGGTCTCTTATGTTTCTTCCCAATCACATATTCTGGTCAGCGGGATAGACGAAGGATCCCTGGTCGAGCAAGCGTGGCGCGCTGCGCAAACGGCTAAGGACGAGTTTTTACAGCTTAGGGCACTCTACGCACTCATTGACTCCCTCAATATTGCGAGACGCCCAATTCAATACGAACTCGACGCATTTCGTGTTTTGGCCGCAAGGTCGGACGACCCGGCGATTCAGCAACTCCCTCTGCTGATTTCCGCATATTATGACGTTGAACATTCCGAGATTGTGTCATCTGTAAATAAGCTTGAGACGTTCCTGGCCAATTGCGTGTATTTTCCAAGAAAATATTACCTATATTTTGGTAACAGCCTGACACTATATAGTGAGGTGACCGTTTCGTTGATGAGATACTGGCTTGGTTACTGCGAACAAGCACGGACAGCTCTTGCCTTCCTGGTGGAAAGCGCTGAGTATCGAGCAAATTCATCGACCCTGTGTTTCGTCCTCGCCCATGGTGCGCTCTTGTGTGAATTGCACTCCGGTGACGTCGACATCGCCAGCGGTTACTTGCAAAAGCTGGAAAAAATCGCAGCCTTTTATAAGCCTTGGAACGCCTTGGTTGTCTCTTACAGAGCGATATTGACGAAGGAGGAATATAAGAAGCAGATTGTGTCTGAAAGCGATTTGCGAGCGGCAGAGCACAGCCTGAGCAAAGAGCTCAAAACTGAGCCATTCCTTAAAAAGCAGGGCGGGCTTTTCCCGATACTGTTGTTTGAGTTGGCGGAAACAAGGCTTTTCCTTCGTGATTTCGACGGTGTCCTGGAGACGTTGCAGGAGGCCATGACGTACTGCACGAACGACCAAGACGCGCGCATTATCGGCGAGCATGAACGGATTCTTGCGCAAACCTTGGTCGCTCGCAACGAGCCGGGCGATCTCGACGCGGCGGGTGTTCATTTCAGGCGCTCGATCGAGGTGGCGCGTTTCCGGAGCTTATATCTATACGAGTTCGAGGCCACGCTTGGCCTGGCGGAACTCGAGCTCGCAACCGGGCGTCCGATCGTGGCGGGAGAATTGATCACTCAATTGCTTGATTGCCTCGAGGATCGGGATCAATTGCCCGGGATGGATCGAGCGCAAGACATACTTCACCGCGCATCGATTGCTGGAACTCGCGAGCTTTACGACACGGCGGCCCCCGCCAGCGGATAAAACAACCGAAATCCTTGGGATGAAGGCTAATGCTTCTTCCGCAAGGGCCTACCGCGCTTTAGAAACCGGAGGCCCACCGCACTGGTTGCGTTCCTTTCTAGGCGTCCCCATTGCCGCCTTGGGCGAATGAGAGTGGATGACGAAACTCATTGCTTGAAGACGATCATCTTCTCTGCGGTCATCTCGTGTGCGGTGTAGGGAATGCCGCCGATGCCGTAGCCGGAAGCGCGCCGTAAGCGTCCGGTGAGGGCCGTCTTGCGAGGTTGAGACGAACATCGGAAGTCCTAGTGCAAACACTAGGAGTAGTCCTATGACGAAGCATCAGATTGAAGTGATCACGTCTGTCGAGCGCCGACGGCGCTGGTCTCAGGAAGATAAAGAGCGGCTCGTTGCAGCCTGTCTCGAGCCAGGTGCAGTGCTTTCCGAGATTGCCCGTGCGGCCGGTATCCATGTCAGCCAGCTCTTCCGTTGGCGCAAGGAGCTTTGTCAAATCGAGGAGCCGAGGACGGAAACAGCGAGCACGTTGGTGCCGGTGGTCGTGTCCGAGGCCGCGCTTCCAGCCTCGCCCATTCCCTCGGGGCCACCCACCCCATCGCAGTCCCGCCGGAAGCGCAGCGATGTGACGATTGAACTCGGTCGGGACCGTCGTATCCGCGTAGACAGCGACATCGACACGGACGCGCTGGGCCGCATTCTCGATGTCGTGCTGGGGCGGAGATGATCCCGGTTCCGAGTGGTGTGAAGGTCTGGCTGGCGACCGGTCACACGGACATGCGCAAAGGCTTCCCCGGTCTGTCGCTGATGGTGCAGGAGACGCTGAAGCGCGATCCGATGTGCGGACATTTGTTCGTGTTCCGGGGGCGCGGTGGAGGTCTGATCAAGGTGATCTGGCATGACGGACAAGGAGCCTGTCTATTCACGAAGAAGCTGGAGCGCGGCCGCTTCATCTGGCCGTCAGCCGCTGACGGCACGGTGGTGATCACACCGGCCCAGCTCGGTTATCTGCTCGAAGGCATAGACTGGCGGATGCCGCAAAAGACCTGGCGGCCAACATCGGCAGGATGAGCAAAAGCACTGGAATGGCGGACTCGAATATGATTCCATCCTGCCATGAGCGACGCGACTGATGAGCTTCCGGACGACCTTGCCAGTGCGCTTGCACTGCTGGCCGAGGAGCGTGCCCGGCGTATCGCTGCCGAGGCAGAGGCAGCGACCGCCAAGGCGCAAGCCGCCAGCGCAAAGGCGCTCGTGTCGCATTCCGAAGCGCTGATCGCGCGGTTGAAGCTGGAGATCGAGAAGGTTCGCCGCGAACTTTACGGCAGCCGGTCAGAACGCAAGGCGCGACTCCTCGAACAGATGGAACTGCAGCTCGAGGAGCTGGAGGCTGACGCTGGCGAAGACGAACTGGCGGCAGAGGTTGCGGCCAAAGCCTCGACGGTCAGGGCTTTCGAGCGCAAGCGTCCATCACGGAAACCATTCCCTGAACATCTGCCGCGCGAGCGTGTCGTTATCGCGGCCCCGGCGAGCTGCCCTTGTTGCGGTTCGGGCAAGCTGTCGAAGCTGGGCGAAGACATCACCGAGACCCTGGAGGTCATCCCGCGTCAGTGGAAGGTGATCCAAACGGTGCGGGAGAAGTTCACCTGCCGCGAATGCGAGAAGATCACCCAGCCACCAGCTCCTTTCCATGTGACGCCGCGGGGCTTTGCCGGGCCCAGCCTTCTGGCGATGATCCTGTTTGAGAAGTTCGCGCAGCATCAACCGCTGAACCGCCAGAGCGAGCGCTATGCCCGAGAGGGTATCGACCTCAGCCTGTCGACGCTGGCAGATCAGGTCGGCGCTTGCGCCGCGGCGCTGAAGCCACTCCATTCGTTGATGGAAGCGCATGTCCTGGCTGCCGAGCGGCTGCATGGCGACGACACCACAGTGCCGATCCTGGCGAAGGGAAAGACCGATACGGGTCGCATCTGGACCTATGTCCGAGACGACCGGCCGTTTGGCGGGCAATCGCCGCCGGCGGCTCTCTACTATGCTTCGCGGAGATCGACGACAAGAGCATCCCGAGCGCCACTTGAAGACCTTCACCGGCATTCTGCAGGCTGATGCCTATGGCGGCTACAATCCGCTGTTCAAGGTAGACCGCGATCCGGGGCCGCTGACGCAGGCGCTCTGCTGGTCGCACGCGAGGCGCAAGTTCTTCGTGCTGGCCGACATCGCCCCGAATGCCAAACGCGGCAGCCGCGCCGCGCCGATCTCGCCTATGGCGCTGGAAGCCGTCAAACGGATCGATGCGCTGTTCGACATCGAGCGTGAGATCAACGGGCTTGCCGCAGCGGAACGCCTGGAGCGCCGTCGCAAGCACAGTCTGCCGCTTGTCGGCGAACTGCACCGCTGGCTTCAAACCGAGCGGGCAAAACTGTCGCGCAGTTCTCCGGTCGCAGAGCCGATCGACTACATGCTGAAGCGCTGGAACGGCTTCGTGTCGTTCCTCGACGACGGCCGGATTTGTCTCACGAACAATGCCGCCGAGCGCGCGCTCAGGGGTTTTGCACTTGGAAGGAAGTCATGGCTCTTCGCCGGATCGGATCGCGGCGCTGATCGTGCTGCCTTGATAGTGACGCTGATCATGAGTGCCAAGCTCAACGACATCGATCCCCAGGCTTGGCTTGCTGACGTCCTGTCCCGCATCGCCGACACGCCAATCAGTAAGCTGGAGCAATTACTCCCGTGGAATTGGCAACCACAGGGACTTAACGCTCAAGCAGCCTAACCTGCGGCCCTCACCGGATGCATACAGCGCGCCGGCCGGCAAAGGGCATCCAGTCGGTGCGAAACGCGCTGTGATCGTTGACCATCACGGCCGAAGCATCGAGCCGTTCGGCGGCATGGAAGGCCGTATCGAGTTCGCGCGTGAAGACGCTTGCCTGGAAGGCGACTTCGAGCGAATTGGCCCTCGCGATCGCTTCGTCGATGTCGTCATAGCCATAGACGCAGGTGACCGGCCCGAAGATTTCATGCGTCGAGACCTTCGCGCCAGCGGGTGGATCGACCAGAACTGCGGGCTTGAGCGTGGTTTGGCTGAGCCGGCCGCCGCCGATCCGGCGCGCGCCCGCGGCGACCGCTTCGTCGACCCAGCTCTCGACGCGCTCGGCTTCCGCGGGCGTGATCAAGGGGCCGATCTCGGTTTCGGCAAGGGTCGGATCGCCGACCCGCAGCTGCTCGATCCGGGCGGCAAAGCGCTCCAGGAATGCGTCTTTCAGTCGGCAGATTTGCGATATGCGCGCGGTCGAAGGCTTGTACGACCTCGATCATGCTCTTCTCCCATCTCTTTTTGACGTAGCGGCCGATATCGTCCGCTGTTTCAGTGACCGGTCAGCGGACGTCCACAGGCTCCAACACCCAGGCCAATCGCTCAGCCAGATCAGGGACCCTGGCCTGATAGTCTCGATAGTGCGGGGTACTGCGATGCGCTTCTATGGCGGCGGCGTCTATGTACAGCTCGTCGAGCACGAAGCGGTCGCTTTGTGCCGGATCGCGCCAGATATCCCAGCGCAGATTGCCGGGCTCGGCGCGGCAATGCGGCGCCATGCCGACAAGCAGGGCTTGTAGTTCGGCCGCCTTGCCGGGGCGGGCAGTCAGGATGGCGGTCGTCTTTGCCGGCGTTCGGGTCATGGAAAGGCTCCCAATGCACAAGGGTCGGATGGCGGCAACGCCTGACTGCAGGCGTTGCCGCATGCTCATGCCGAAACACTTGCCCGGTTGAGCGCCTCGACCAGTTTCGCTCCCAGCGGATGATCCGATCGTGGGTTTTGGCCAGTGATCAGCTCGCGGTCCACGACAACATTGGGAGCGAAGTCGATCGCTCCGGTAGAGACATTACCGCCCGCGGTGTGCAAGGCATCCGGCATGTTGAAGTAAAGCTTGCCGTGGAGGATGTTGTCCTCGATCGGCGTCTCCTCGCTCGCGGAGTATACGGTCATCTTGTAGCCGGCATATTGCCAGTCCTTGCCCAACTGAGAGGCCTTCTTCTCGTCTCCGGAGATCAGGGCAGCTCGATATTCCCTGGCCTGAGGTAGAGCGGCAAGCGAGGCTATTGGGCCATGGCACAGGAATGCGGTCGGCTTTCCCCTGGCGTGAAAATGGCGCAGGATCTCGCCGAGATCGGCATCCTGCATCAGGTCGACGGCCGGCGCCTGACCACCTGGCACGAAGACGGCGGCATAGTTGTCGAGCCCTTCTTCGATCACCGATCGCAAGGTCCGGGCGTTTTTCATCCCCGGATTCTCCTTGAAGAAGGCGCGCCCGCGCTGAAGGGCGGCTTCGTCGCCATCGAAATGCTGCGCCACATCGGATACGGGATCGATATGCGGCTTGGTGCCGTCGGGCGTCGCCAGCACCACCTCATAGCCCGCATCGACGAGAGCCATGGCCGGAACGACGGTCTCGTTGAGATATTGGCCCGTCGGCCCGGTGCCGCCTCCCTGAATTTCGATGCGGGTGGCGTTCGAACCGACGACAAGCACTTTTCCCTTGGACATTGGAATTCTCCTCGTTTGATACGGTTTCATTCTATGGACCGGCAAAGAACCTGGGTGATGTGGGCCGCAATGTCGGGCTGGCTGAGGCTCAGCCCGGCATGGTGTCGAACTGCGGCACGTCCAGCGGCGTGGCCCAGTCAAGCCGGCGGCTGGTGAATATCTCCATGGCCGGCCTTATACCCTCGGGTCTGTCGAGGCTGCCGAGCGTGACGAAGAGCAAGCCTGGAAAGCTCGGCAGATTGCTGGTGAACAATCGTGAGCCACAGCCGGCGCAGAAGTTCCGGTCCGGGCCATTTTCGGAAGCGGAGGTATAGCGGAACGCCTTCGGCTGGCCGCTCGACAGCGTGAAGTCACCTTCGGGCACACCAAGCAGGCAGAGCGCTTCGCCACCCGAGGCCTTCTTGCAGTCGAGACAGTGGCATAGCACGACAAGGACCGGATCCACGTCGAACCCGAATCGTACTGCGCCGCAGGCGCATCGCGCCATATGTTTGCTGGTCGATTCCATCTATCGCAACCTTTATGGCGGTCGGATGCATGGCCGATCCTGCCGCCTGCACGGGATCAGAACGTCAGCACGGCCCGGCCGACGACCTTGTTATCTCTCTGAAGGTCCAGGTATTCGTTGACCTCTTCGAAGCCGATGGTCTTGATGGTGTGGTGGATCTTGCCGGCGGCTGCGAGCGCCATGACTTCGCTGAGATCGGCATTGTTGCCCCAGAAGGATCCATGGAATGTCTGCTCGCCCGACACCCTCGGGAAGAGGGGAACGTCGATGCGATCCCCGACAAAGCCGACATCTGCGTAGTGGCCGCCGATCGCCAGGATCGCAAATCCGAGCTGCACCATCTCCGGCGCGCCGACGCAGTCGATGATCGCATCGACCTTGTTTTGGCCGGTGATCGTCTTCACTTCCTTGCCGATATCGTCGGCGGACTTTCCCTTGATATCGATGGTATGGTCGGCGCCATATTTCTTTGCAATGGCTAGTTTCTCCGGGTTGCGGCCAAAGGCGATAACGGTCGCGCCGGCGCCGAGTAGTTTGGCATATTGGATCGCATAGGTGCCAAGCCCGCCGACGCCGAACACGCCGATCACCCGGTCGGGGCCAAGCCCACCGGCATCCCGAATTTTCTTGATGCCGCGATAAGGTGTCAGCCCTGCATCGGTGAGCGGAGCGAGTTCTTCAAATTTCAGGTGCTTGGCGACTTTGATCACGTAGCGCGCAGGGACCGGGATATATTCCGCAAAACCACCGTAAGTGCCGAAGCCCGGCCAGCGGACATTGGCGCAGATATGCGTATTGCCGACCATGCAATGCCGGCAAGTACCGTCGCCCCAGCCGGGCGCGACCACCACATGGTCGCCTTCCTCAAGGCCAGCGGTTTTTGGAATGACACTTCCAAGTTTTTCGATCGTGCCGGTGATCTCGTGGCCTGGAATGATCGGCGGCGGGATATCGCCATAGTTCTGGAAGAACCCGTCGACCAGGAGCACGTCGGATCGGCACATGCCACAGGCCTTGACCTTGACGAGCACCTCGTCGGCCTGGATATCGGGAACCGGTATATCCTCGAGGATCAGCGGCTTGTGATATTCTAGTATCCGTGCGGCTTTCATTTGCTTCTCCCTTTTTCGAGACTTCAGCCTTCGAGGACTGCTGCAACCGCCGATTCCGCCACGGCGATATCCTGCTCGAAGGTTCCGGCACTTGCTCCGACAGCGCCGACGATGACGCCGCCGATGCGGACAGGCAGACCGCCCCCGAAAATCACCACCTTGCCGCCATTGCTCTGCTCGATGCCGAAGAGAGGTGCACCGGGCTGGGCGAGCTCAGCCATAAAGGATGTCGGCTTATCGAAGAGTCTTGCCGTCACTGCCTTGCCGATCGCGAGATCGACGCTCCCGATCAGGGCGCCGTCCTGGCGGGTGAATGCGATGAGCGCACCCCCGGCATCGACGATCGCGATATTGTAGGCGATGTCCATGCTGACGGCCTTGGCTTCGCCAGCGTCGAGCATGCGCTTCGCATCAGACAGCGTCAGGGTGTTGCAGGAGCGCGGCATCGTCATTGCGTCCTTGTTGATCGCGTTGCCTATCGAGTAGCACCGGAGCCGGCTGTGGGGAGGTAAAAAAAGGTAAAATTGACGGCGAGCAAGAGCTCGTTGCCCGTCATCGGACGGCGCGCGTTCGCGCAGCTGGCGAGCAATCTCGCGGCCTCAGAGTTATCTCGACATGGCAAAGGCAGACGCCAGTTCGTCAACTGTCCATATGCGATCGACTCGAGCATCCGGCGGATCGCGTTGAAGATCCGGGGCAATGCTGTGCCGTGGGCGGGTTGGGCGAGGCGGCTATAGATGCGGCGACGCTGCATGTGGTTTGCCCGGGGGCAGCCGTGGCACGTTCATGAACGTTCCCGGCATTACATTCTGATGCAAAATCTGAAGTGAGGTGCGCCGGACATGGTGCATCTCATTCCGGATGAAAGCGACCCCATCCTGCGTTCCATGCGGATGATGCCAAATGTGAAGGCCATGCCGTTAGATCTATTTGCTGTTTCAAAAATGATTTCAGTATGTTTAAGCTCCCGAACCAAATTATATAGCCGGTGCAAGAACTTGGCTCTCTCTTAACAGCAAGTCCCTCATAAAATGAAGTTGCTGCGGTTATAGATATGCACGAAACCCAATTTCGCTAAATTGGCGTTCGAGATGTTAGCCTTTTCGGCCGATGGCACCTCTGTCTCGACCACGAAAGTCGAAACGCCACGTTTCGCGCCTTCTTGCAGGCGAGCTTGAATCAAAGCTTTCTGCGCACCGCGGTTTCGAAAGCTCGGCACGGTCGTTCCCCCGCCGAGCCAGGCGAAAGATCCTGAAGCAAACATCGCCCCCGTTCCCACAGGCGTGTCTCCGTCTAGCGCGTAGAAACACGACCATCCGTCTCGTCCAACGATTGCTGCCCATAGGACAGTTAGGCTTTCCGGAAAGCCAAAACCGGCACACATCATGGCGCCGAATACCTGGGCTTCATCGGGCCGGACTTTTCGTGTTTTCACAGCGGCTGCCGATGGAAGAGAGACCGCGTCCGTGGTTCGTCTCAGCTTCGCCCAACCAGGACCATAGGTAATCAACCCTTTCGACTGGATCCAACGTCTCACCTCGTCGGATGCAGCGTCCGTGTTGACCTGCAAAAACCGTTTCCCCAGCCTCTGTCTCATCCAGCTGTAGGCTTCGTCTAGGTCTTCACTATCAGTGAGGCCGAGGATGCGATTAAGGCCGATCGCAGGCGCGCTCGGAAGAGAGATCGTGCATCCACCATTCATGGAAATGCATTCGAATCGTTCTTCGTCCGCCAATTGGTCGCGGGCGGCGTTATGCAGATCAATGAAAGCTTTGGCCTCAATGGCGTCTTCTTTTGTAGGGCAGGGGTAATCGGAAGAACAAGAATCCAATGGAGTGCTCCTGAGGCAGAAACTTCGCCGAAAGCGGATAAATGAGTTCTTGGAATAAAAACAGAATAATCACAGCGCCAACTTCCTGCACATTTGACGATTTCCCAACGCACCCTCAAGGATCTGAGAAGTGACGTGGTATCCATCATCTCCGGGCAGCATGTGGTGCATGCAACCATCTCTCTTAACGTCTTGAAAATTGGCTAAGGCAGTGTAACGTCGAGCTTTTGTGGTTTGTGAGAGCAAAGTGTCACACGATGGCGGTTCCCAGGCCTTGTCGAAGCAAAAGGCCTACCAGTTCGGCGACTTCCGTCTGTTACCTGAAGCCCAAGCCCTCCTGTACAAGGGGCAGTCCGTCGCGCTGGGTGGGCGAGGGTTCGATATACTGACCCTGCTCGTGGCGCGGGCTGGCGAGGTTGTGAGTAAAGCCGATCTGTTCTCGCACGTATGGCCGGACTATATCGTCCACGACCATAACTTGAAGGTCAATGTGGGCAACCTTCGACGCTCGCTGGCCGAACTCGATCCCACCGCGGAATACATCGCAACGATCGCTGGCCGCGGCTACAAGTTCGTCGCCGCGGTGGAGAACGACCGCCCAGCGGTAGCACGGCAAGTTGCTTCAATCACGAGTCATCATACCGCCCCACCGGAAGTGCGGCAGCTCCTCGGCCGCGATGACGCGATCCGGCAAATCTCCGAACAGCTTCATCACCCGGGTTATGTCACCATCGTCGGGCCAGGCGGAGCCGGGAAAACGTCACTTGCGGTCACCGTTGCTCAGCATTGCTGCAACGAAGGCAAAGCCATTGCCTTTGTCGATCTCTCTACGGTCACCGATCCCCGATTTGTGGTGCCCGCAATAGCTTCCGCTCTCGGCATCTCCCTCGGATTGGACGATCCGATCGCGGGTGTGATTGACCTCCTTCGAAGCAACAAACTGCTTCTCATCATCGACAATTGCGAGCACGTCATTGCAATGGCAGCGACGACGGTCGAGCGGATCTCAGCAGCGGTGCCGGGCGCCCGTATCCTCGTGACCAGCCGCGAGCCGCTTCGGACGAGACACGAGCAAATCCATTTTCTCTCCGGGCTCGCTTATCCGGACCAGACGGCTGAGCTCTCCACGACCGACGCGCTTCAGTTTCCTGCGATCCAGCTCTTCATCTCAACGGCCCACGGCGCTGGCGTTTCGGAACCCACGGACGAATACGTTCGCAGTGTCGTCTCAATCTGCGCACGGCTGGACGGCTTGGCACTCGCTATCGAATTGGCCGCCGGCACGGCCAGTGTACTTGCTCCCTCAGCGCTTGAAGGCCTGTTCAAGAATGGTTTTGACGCGATGGGTCGTGGAGCAAGGGATGCGCCTTTGCGCCACCAGTCGCTGGAGGCTACGCTGGACTGGAGCTATCGGCTTCTTCCCGACCGCGAGGCTATCTTGCTCGCCTTGCTTTCGGTGTTTTCGGGGCGTTTCAACGCCGACGACGCAGAAGCCATGTATTCCGCTGGTGCCCTCGTGCCGATGGCAGGACGTGATGCCCTTTCGCAGCTGGTGGCAAAGTCACTGCTCTCCGCGCAATACGACGGCGGGACTGTGCATTACAGGATGGCCGAGAGCACCGGCACCTATGCTGCACGGCGTCTCTTTGGTTCACGCTACAGAGAGGAAGCCAGGCGACAATTTGCCATCCGGATAAGGGACAAGCTGCAGATCGCCGAACGGGAATGGTCCTCACAGACGTCTCGCGAATGGTTGGGGAAATATAGGAGGCAGATCGACGATGTCCGTGCCGCGATCGCCTGGGCGTTCGACCCTGCAGGGGACGCTGCGTTGGGTGTCGAACTGGTGGTCGCCGCATTGCCCCTGTGGCAAGAGCTTTCGGCGTTCAGGGAAATGCTGGAGGCCATCGATCTTGCAAGCTCAAACAGTGCGGCACTGGTAGGGCTCGCGCCTCTGGGACGAGCAAAGCTCTCCACGGCGCGGGCTTGGGCTATGACGCTGGCACGCCACATGCACCCGCAAACCGAGGACGCTTGGCGCGAAAGCATCTTTCATGCGAACGGGTCGGGCGACGCCGGGTTTCAAGTGCGCTCGGTGTGCGGACAGGCCGTCTTTCTTGCTTATTCCGGCCGGCCGCGCACGGCGTTACGCAGCATGAACGATTTTGCGGCATCAAAGGGTTTGGACTGGACGACAGCGCCCGACGGGAAGCGGCTGTTGGCGCATATCGAAATCTACGCAGGTGAGCTCAATTCGGCATCGGCCCATCTGGAGGCACTGATGAACGATTGGGGTCACTTGGAAGAAGGCCATGGACTCTCGCGATTCCAAGTCGACTTGCCGGCTGGCATACGCTTGTCTCAGGCATTTCTGTGCTGGTTACAGGGTGACTCTGATCGTGCCGCCGTTCTGGCCAGTCGTGCCATCGATCGTGCCGTCGACCTCGATCACATGATATCCCTCGGCAATGCGATCTCGCTGGCGGGCCTTCCGATCGCATTCGTGGACGGCAATCTCGAAACCGCTTCGCAGCTTCAGCGGCAGTTGGCTGACGTCAGCCGCCGTGAAAGCGTCGGCATTTATGAGGGGACAGCAACGTTTTTCGCCGGTGCTATCCAGTCGGCTCGAGGTGAAAGAGCAGGTTTCACCTTGATGCAGGACAGCATCGCTGGATTGCTTCGGGGAAGCTGGCGTGCTCGCGTTCCTTTCTACCGCAGCCTATTGGCGGAGGCCTATATTGCTGCGGGTGAGATGCAACTTGCAGAAAACAGCCTGCGCGCCGTGCTTAGCGAAATCGGGATTCGTGAGGAACGCTGGTGGCATCCTGATCTCTGGCGCGTTGCGGGAATGATTGAAGCCGGGAACGCCCGTCCAAAAAAAGCGATGCGCTATTTCCAGAAGTCTTTGGATAGCGCCCTCGCCATGGGGGCTGGCGCCGCGATCAAACGGACCCAGCTTGCCATGGCTGCGGTGGATGTGCGCTGACCTTGGCACTTCAATCTTTTCTTCGCGTGTCGATGCGCTCCCGCAGCGACGCATTTTCTCGCTCCAGCTGAGCAATCTTGTCGATCAGGTGCTGTGAGGCTGAAAGAAATTCGGCTTCGGTGTAGCGTGGCTCGATGTGCTGCGGACAGTTCCAATCGAACGCCTCGAGCTTGAGCTTGAAAATGCGTTCGGCCTTGGCCCCATAATCACCATCGGTAATGTTCGCCGTGAGCACTGGATCTGCGTCGAGTGCCAGCCTCTCGGCGCGGGCATAGATCTTCAGACGAGTGCGTGCGGGATAGTCCATCAGAAACAGGCAGGCCCGGTCGTTCTCAGCCAGATTGCCGGTGCTGATATACTGGCGATTGCCGCGGTAATCGACGAAGGCAAGCGTGCGATTATCGAGCACTTTGAGAAAGCCTGAAGGTCCGCCGCGATGCTGGACATAGGGCCAGCCTGTCTCTGAAACCGAGGCTATGTAGAAACTGTCGCGCTGTGCGATAAACGCGGTTTCTCTTACCGAGAACTGGTCGAATTCGCGGTGCCCCTTGAAGTCCGACCACAGACGATCCGCTCCCATTTCCGCTTGCGCCCTGCGAACTGACGGAGTGATCGCGATATCCATAAAGCCATAGGTCACATCGTGTCTCCTCATTGTATTGTCGGTTCGCAGGGAATGCCAGGCTATATCGCCTCTCGCGCGGCCTGTTGCGCGCGGGCATAACTTTCGGCCACAGCAGCATAGTTGGGAGCGACGAGTCCATAGAGCTTGCCGAGTTCGGCAGCCTCGGGCCGTGCCCAGGTCCGGTGAAGCTCGGACAGCAACGCATTGGTCGAGGTCGGCTTAACGCCGCCCTGCACGAAGCGGGCGAGCGAAATGCGGGATGCCATTTCGCTTGGATCTCCCGATGCATCGAGAACAGCATAGACGTCGTAGCCGGCGGCGCGGGCGTCGAGCGCCGGAAACATCACGCAGACACTCGTCCAGACGCCTGCCATGATGAGGGTATTGCGGCCGGTCGCGCGAACCGTTGCGACGAAATCGTCATTGTCCCATGCGTTCACTTCGCCTTTGCGAGGCACATAGACCGCATGTGGAGCCAGTTCGTGGATTTCGGGCATAAGCGGACCATTGGTGCCAGCAGGTTCCGAGGCGGTCGTTATCACCGGTATGTTCAGGAGTGTCGCGAGCCTGGCGATCATCTCCACATTCCGGCGCAGATCGGCGACCGGTATGTCCTTGACTGTTTGAAACAATCCCGACTGGTGATCGAGCAGCAGGATTAGGGCGTCGGAGGGATCTATGAGAGCTGCGCCGCCACCGGTCGGGAGCACACTTGGCTTGGATTTGCTGTTGTACATGGTCGTGTCCTTCTTTGAGTTTCAGTTACCGAGTTAGGTTTCGGGCACTCGCGCATTACGGGGATCATCTCGTCGGCCTTGTCTTCGAGGGCGAAATGTCCGGTGTCGAAAAAATGAAGTTCGGCGTCGGGAACGTCGCGGAGGTACGCGCGCGCGCCGTCGGGCAGGAAGATGGGCGTCGGAGGTCGATGTTCGCGCAGATAAGCCTGAAAAGCTGGATAGAGCGCGACGTTGGTCTGGTAGTCGTAGATGATGTCCAGCTGGATTTCGACGCTGCCCGGACGGTCGAGAAAGTGCTGATCGTACAGCCACACCGCGGGGTCGATCCGCGCCTCGTCCTTTGATCCAGCGAGATACTGGAAGCGGGTGCCGTCGAGCGACAGAAATGGCCGCATCGCGTCGCGGTTCGCCGGGGCATTGTCTGCCCAGTAAGCGCGGGTCGGCGCCAGAAGTCCCCCATGCCATCTTCATAGGCGTTGCCATTCTGAATGATTAGGGCAGTCACACGGTCGGGGTGCGCGAGCGCTAAGCGGAACCCGGTCGGCGCGCCATAATCCATGACGTAGAGAGCGTAGCGTTCGGCATCCAGCTGTTCGAATAGGTTGGCGATGACGTTCGAGAAGGCGGCAAAGCCATATTCGAAATCGCTCGATGAAGGCATCTCCGACAGACCGAAGCCTGGAAGGTCAGGCGCGATCACATGATAGCGGTCGGCGAGCGCTGGAATGAGGTTGCGGTACATATGCGACGAGCTTGGGAAGCCGTGCAGCAACACCACGACAGGAGCCCCGCGCTCTCCCGCCTCGCGGTAGAAAATGTTCACTCCGTCAACGCTTGTCGTTCGGTGGTAGGTGACGGGCCGGGTCATCGTCCGGCTCCCTGAATAGTGCTCACGGCTGCTGCTGCGATGAACCCTGCGACGTCCTGCGGGTGCGACATCATCACGGCGTGACTGCTATCGATTTCGGTGATCGCTGCTGCCGCGCGCCGGGCCATCCGGCGCTGCGCACTCGGAGGTACCATCCTGTCGGCAGATGCGACAAGATAGAAGCTGGGTTTGGTCTTCCATGCGGCATGCGTGAGGGGGGCAATGACCGCCGACAGGCCCCAGGGTAGCTGTGCAGCAGCCATGAATCGCGTGGTGGCGGGGTCGACATCGGCAGCAAACGCTTCCGAAAAACGGGCCGCGTCCACAATGAGATAGCCGTCCTGCGGAGGCAACAACGGCGCCTTCACTTCGCCGGGCTCCTCCGGCGCTTCATTTAGCGCTGCGACGGATTCGCCGACATCCGGCACGAAAGCCGCGATGTAGGCCAGCGACTTGACCTTGGGATTGGCGCCGGCTTCCGTGATGATCGCTCCGCCATAGCTGTGGCCCACCAGCAGCACCGGATGGCGAGCTGATGCTATAAGACGCTCGATGGTGTCAACGTCACCATCAAGTGAGGTCGTCGGGTGTTGGGCGACAAGCACTTCGAACCCGCGATTTACAAGTTCGCTATGGACTTGCCGCCATCCAGAGCCGTCGACAAAAGCGCCGTGCACGAGGACGATCGAAAGCGCTGGCTCCCCAGCTGCCTGGGTGCCCGAGATGGGATTGGTCATGATCTTTTCCTTTGGGGGGAGGGTGGACGCGGGGCGGTTAGCCCCGCGGAGTGGATGAGTTCTGAATTAATTACAAACCTTGCGATCGAGGAAGTCACGGATCAGCGGCGCCATCACGTCGAGCTTGTCCTCAAGGGCGAAATGACCACTGTCCAGAATGTGTACCTCGGCCTTCGGGAGATCGCGGAGATAGGGGTGCGCGCCGGACTCGGGGAAGATCTTGTCGTTCTTGCCCCACACGATCAGCGTCGGCGGCTGGCGATCGCGGAAGAAGGCCTGGAACTGCGGGTAAAGCGGCACATTGCTACCGTAGTCACCCAGGAGATCCAGCTGGATATCCTTGTTACCGGGGCGATCAAGCAAGGCCTGATCAACGACCCAGTTGTCGGGGCTGATATGCGCGACATCGCCCATACCGTCGGTATATTGGAACTTTGTGGTCTCGAGCGTAACCAGGCCGGAGAGTGCCTCCCGGCGTTCCGGCGTCTTTTCGGCCCAATAGGCCTTGATCGGATCCCAGAATGCGGCGAGGCCTTCGGTATAGGCGTTGCCGTTCTGCACGATCAGCGATTCAACCCGCTCGGGATGTTTGAGCGCCAGACGGTATCCGATCGGCGCGCCGTAATCCATGACGTACATGCTGTAGCGATCGGCTCCGACCTTTTCGGTCAGCTTGTCGACGATGTTGGTCAGGTTCGCGAATGTGTAGGAGAACTTGGAATGATCAGGTGCGTCACTCTGGCCGTAACCGGGATAGTCAGGCGCAATCACGCGGTAGCGGTCCGCGAGCAGAGGGATGAGGTTGCGGAACATGTGTGACGAGGTCGGAAATCCGTGCAGGAGCAGGAGGACCGGCGCGTCCTTTGGGCCGGCTTCGCGATAGAAGACGTTCACGCCGTCGATCATCGTGTTTTTGTACTGAATGACGGGAACAGCCTTCGCGGCAATGACTGCGTTGTTCGGCGCGCAGCGGGCTTCGGCCGCAACGGGAGAGATGGCAATAAGAAGTGCGACAGTGGTAAGGAGAACTTTTTTCATGACCTTTTCCTCTTTGAACGGGTGCAGAACATCTGCGCCTCTGGAGAAAAGGACTATCATCGGCGGTCTTTGGCACTGGGATAAATAAGGGTAAAAAGTTGAACAGCAGGTCGTGGTCAACGACGCAATGAGCAGTATAAATTGTCCCATCCAGACGAGAGCCGATCCATAAAGCAGAGTCATTGAAAGCTCTGCGCCGCTTGCTCTACTCTTTTAGTGACCGCACATGATGCGGCTAAAAAGTTCGTTCTGGTCGGGATATCAATATGATAGGTTTTTGGGTTCGCTGGTTCCGGGTTCGATTCCCATCAAGGCGGCCAGACCATTGAAAGTCAGAATTCTATGAAATTGCATTCTATGCAGCGAGTTTGGTTTTGAGTTTCCACACGGTCCGGGTCGTTTTCCGTACAAACGATGTTACAGACAGGTATGCTTGCTAATCACTTGGTTATCGCCCGGAGGGTGATTCTGGTTAGTTCCGATGGAGCGCCGAGCCTTAATGCGAATCCGGGCCACAGGGCTGTTCCGTTGTTTACGTACAACGTCATGGCTCCGATTTGGTATCGACCCGAAACAAAGCCCCCATTGGCGCGCGCGATCAAGCGGTCGAGGCCGAGAACCATGCCACCATGTGTATGCCCCGACAGCTGAATCGCCACACCAGAGGCGGCCGCCGCTTTTTCGGCCATCATTGGCTGGTGATCGAGCAATAGGATGGGGGTGTTCGCAGGAGCTCCCTTGATTGCCGCCGCGAGGTCCGGCGGTGGAGCGCTGTGTCCGCGGGCGGACACGTCGGTCACACCCGCCAGTACGATCTCGGCATTGCCTCTCCTGAGGACTACGTGGCTGTTAGACAGCATCCGCATGCCCAACATCTCGAGGTGGCGCATCCATTCTTGGTAATCGAAGAAATATTCGTGGTTCCCCGGAATTGCGTAGACGCCGTCACGTGCCCTCAATCCCCAAAGCGGTGCGACATCGTCTTTGCGGGTGAGCCACGTCACCGTCGATGAAGTCCCCGGTGATGACGATCAGGTCCGCATCGAGCGCATTGGTCCTCGCTACGACCTCTTTAGTCCATGCGGCTGAGAACAGACGGCTGATGTGAAGGTCGGTCAGCTGAATCAGCCGATAGCCATCAAATTCGGGAGACAATCCAGCGATGGCAATTTCTATGTCGTTTAGCGATGGCACTCTGATTGCCTGGTTGACACCGTACGCTGAAAGGCCAATGGCCAAAAAGCCGATGGCATATCTCAAACCTGCCGGCGCAGAGGGGAAGCCCCCTTTGAATGGGATGATCACGAGTGAGACCGCATCCAGCGCGATCTGAAACACCGCTAGCAACACGATCGCGCCGAAGAGGACATCGAAAGCAATGACCAAACCTCAACCAATCCCCAATCGAAATCCCTCCCCAGTTTTGGGGGGTACGATATAACGGAGCGCATTTTCCCGGCGCTCGTGGTGTTCGCGGCGTTGAAGGTGGCGCAAACTGTCAGCAATACATTCAATTTTGAGGAATTTTGGCTTCGAGCTGCCTGACTTTCGGTCCAGCGACCTCTGGAATGACACCGCACTTACGGCCGTCTCCATGGAGATGAAACTGTTTGATCTGGTTCTGGTGAACGATAAGCCCATAAGCTTCGGTGCACATGTAGGGCTTTCGCTGGGACAACACTTAGTTCTACATTTATCCAAGGGGATCGGCTTTCCAGCCATCGAAACGTTGGAGCAGATGCAAGCTCGCGACGAGCACCGCTTTCTAATCGGATTCAAAACCGTTCTGGTGCGCCATGAGCAATGATGACCGCGCTGCACCGCCAGCACTCATGTGACGCAGTTCACCTTACTCCAAAACCGGTCATTCTGGCACCAAACACTCTCATGATTTTTGCGGGTTTACTTTCGTAGCGTCCTGTGTGCAGATGACCATATGAGCACGTTGTCGAAGAACACGATCAATAATAACGGCCCCTTCGGGGTCGTGGACATTGTGTGCGCGTTCTAGCGTAGCTCATTGATCACCACAGCCCTGCCGGTTTCGGAAGGGCTTGTGTTTTGGCTTCTCTGATCCGGTTTCCGTTTCTGGAGATAGTCATGCTTAAGAAATCCCCCTTAAAACGATCCGTAATTGCACTGCTGCCTATGCTCGTAGGCCAACGTGTCAGGCTCTGCGGCTTTGCGGAGGCCATCCGCGATCAAAAGCGATTGCGCTTCATCGTCCTCCGAGATCACACAGGAAAAGTTCAGCTTACCCAAAGCAAAGACAATCTCTCGCTCACCGCTGTCCTCGATGCCCTCACTCCGGAAAGCGCGGTTGCCATCACTGGTCTGGTAACCTCGGCTCCCGGCGTGAAACTTGGTGGCCTGGAAGTTAGCCTCGAAACTGCCGACATCTGCGGGCTCGCTTACGCTCGCTCGCCAATTGACGAGGAGTCGAGTCTCGACAAGTGGATTGACCATCGGCAGGTCAGTCTGAGATATCCACGACAGCAACTCGTTTTCTCTATCCAGACGACCCTTGAAGAAGCGATGCGCTCGTTCTGGACCAAGAACGGTTTCCGAGAGCTTCATTCACCGAAGCTCATGGGCACGTTCAGTGAATCGGGATCGGAGGTTTTCGCCGTAAAGTATTTCGGCACCACAGCTTTTCTAGCCCAATCACCTCAATTCTATAAGCAGATGGCGATTGCGGGAGGCATGGAACGGGTATTCGAGATTGGGCCCGCATTCCGTGCGGAACCGTCTTTCACCTCTCGTCATGAGACCGAATTCACCTCAATCGACATGGAGGTTGCGTGGATCGATGACCACTACGACTTAATGGACTTGGAGGAGCGGTGGCTAGCGCATTCCGTGAGTGCTGTAGCCAAGGCTCACGGCACGGCCATCAAGGAGCTGTTCGATGTCGAAATATCACCGCCGAAACTTCCCTTCCCGAAAATCACCTTCGAACAGGCGCGTGAGACCCTCGGCACATTGGGCCATGACCTACAAAAATCCCACGACCTCGACGCCGAGGGAGAACGCCTACTCTCAGGATGGATGGCGGCAAAAACGGGCCACGAGTTTCTTTTCATCACCGACTATCCTGCCAAAGGGCGTGCTTTTTACCATATGCGTCGAGATGACGAGCCTCATCTCACGAAAGGTTTCGATTTATTATGGCGAGGAATGGAGATCACAACAGGTGCTCAACGAGAACATCGGTACGACCGCCTGGTAGCTCAAGCATCTGAGCGCGGCTACAAGCTTAATGCACTCTCAGACTACCTAGAGTTCTTTCGTTATGGATGCCCGCCACATGGAGGAATGGGTGTCGGGCTGGCCCGCGTATTGATGCGACTATTAAAGACCGACAGCATCAGAGAAGTAACTCTGCTCAGCCGTACCCCAAAACGGCTACGCCCCTGATCTTTGATAACGGGGCATTCATAAGCGTGAAATATCTGCTTATCGCCTCTCGTTTCTGCGTAGCCCGCGCTTGGAGCAAATATTCCCGTCGAGCATGTACTCGGCGGGAACGCGCCAATGCGCGACGACCGGTTTGGGCAAAAAGCAGTCGTGGGCGTCCACCTCGCACTGAGAGCGGTCATTGAATCGGCCGCCCCAGCGAGGCATTGTGCAAGCCATCGCAGGATATCGAGAGTTCCTTGCATGCTCCGAAAAGCGGCTCTAACTGACCTCCTGGCGCTCAAAGCTATCCGGGCGTCGGTCGTCGAAAACGTCTTGGGCGACCCGTCCAAGGTCACCGATGCGGACTACGAATGGTTTGTCAGAAACCCGGGCGTGTCCGTTTGGGAAGAGCGCGGCGAAATAGTTGGCTTTTCCGCAGCCAACCCACGCGACGGAAACATCTGGGCGCTTTTTGTGGTTCCCGATTTTGAAGGGAATGGGATCGGCTCAACTTTGCTGGCCGAGGCCTGCGCCTGCCTTAAGGCAGCGGGCGTCGGACGCGCTTGGCTCACCACCGATCCAAACACCCGCGCCGAGAGATTTTATCGCGCGGCTGGTTGGGAACACGTCGGCGCAAAGGATAATGAGCTTCTTTTCGAACGATCAATTTGAGGTCTGCGCGATTTTCAATGGGTCCGCTAAGGTCTCACACGGAGGATGACCTTGGCTCCGGTAACTCGTCTTTCACGTGTATCAAATTATACTGGCTGATCAAAATTTGCGGCGGCCAGCATGCCACAGGAATTATCGGCATTTCTTTTTCGGACATTGATGGTCGTGGCGTTTGCCGTCAGTTGCATGCTGTCGTCTTCCGCATGCGCAACCAACACGCCCTGTAGTGGCAAGAAGGGTGGCATCGATCATTGTCAGGGATCGACCTTCATCTGCCGTGATGGGTCGGTGAGCGGAAGTAAGAAGTCCTGCGAAGCAGTAGTGGGCGGTCTCGGTCTACTGGGGTCTGGCGCAGCTGAGATGGAGCCGACCAGCTCGACGAGCTGTTCATGTCGGACCGGCTCGTATTGCACCGGTCCGCGTGGCGGCCGCTATTGCATTACCGATGACGGGTCAAAGAGCTATCTGCGGCGTTGAGGTGTGGTCTGGAGACGATTGTGAACGAGATAGCGAGATATATCGTTGGACCAACGGTGGTGCTCTTTATTGTCTTTCTTTCCGCAAGCCCGTTCGCTTGGGCCATTCATCATTTTATCGCTCTCGTCAAACGTCTCTCAGGAACAACGGGCGCGATTGCCTTGTATTGTGTGGAGGTGGGTGCTCTGTACGTGTGGGCCGATTGGTACGGAGATCAGGTGCAAGGCGCTATTGATGCCGGTGTCTATGACGGTCCAGTGGGTTTTGGCGCAGGTATTACAGCCGGTTTCGTTATGTTTTTTGCTGGCATGCTTGCCATCTTGAATGGAATGGGCCTCTGGCGGCTGTTACGACGCCCCTCTCGCGCTTAAAAGCAGAAATGATGTGACTGGCAAAGACCCTCTGCATACCTGAGAATCACATCGTGGCGGACCGGTTCCATGGCAGCATTTCCTCGATCTAGCCCTCTTTGTGGCCATTGACGATGGCGGAGAGCGTGGCGGTCAGATACGGGCCAGGCGGCCACAGCTCGATTGAAGGATCATCCATGAGCCAGGCTAGCTTCATCCTCAGTGCATTTGATTTGGACCGCTGGTGCTCAGTCCTCGAAACTCGGTTTACCGTCGACGACCTCGCGGCGCTGCAGGCAATCATTGACCGGGATATTGATGCCGATCCCGAATTTGCTGGGTGCTATATTGTCGAGCCCGGCGAAATGGATGCCATCAACCAGCGTTTCGACGTCGGGTTCGACCCGGCCCGCCTTAAGCTTCCCGAGGTCGAGATTTGGTTGGAACGGCAGCAGAAAGGCCGTTCAATACGGGATGTCCCCTATCTCGTTCACACTAATTTCGAGCTGCCGCTGATGCTGGAGGGCAGGAAGAAACTCGCGAGATTCACAGACATTCTCCCAAGAACGGAAGAAGCCTTTGATCGGTGGGTGGAGAAAGGCGTCCTTCACAAGGAGGTCTTCGTCGAACCAATTCCAGAAGCGTTGATACCCTATCTCATCGATCCCAATCACCGAGCAGTCCGCGACGTTTATTGCACCCTGAACGGGGAGGAATGGCGCATCCCTGCCATGAACCTGATTTGGAAAGCGGGTGGCGGATGGAACGAGCACTTTGAGCGCCTTGAGAGAATGCTCTTCGGCTATGAAGACTGGCAAAACGACTGGTGGATAGCGCATCGCATTGAAAAGTCGGGCGGCTTCGGCGGCATCCCCTTTTGCTGCACGGTCGATGCAGAAGGGCTGAAATGGATGGAATTGGCGGGTTTCAAAGCTCTGCCACCCTTCGGTCGCGCCGAAATACAGGTCCACACTTTTGATCCGGACGAGGAAACCGCGATGGCCTCGTTCTTTGCGGATGATGAGAACGCGGTAGCGCTGGTCCGGTTCAAACTATCTTTCGACATGCAGCGAAAGACGCTCAAAGGAAATACAAAAGGGCCTTGGCAGATCAAGCGCGAGCAAATTCCCGAGATCAATCGTCATTTGAAGCGACAAGTCGATGTGTTGCTCCATCGATCAGCGCCTGCACCGTTTTCCTTCGAGCCTCAAAAGTAAGCGCTGTCCCTCTCATACCTTGACCACGATGCATTATGCAGTTTCGAGGACCGCCGCCATGACGGGGACGGCAGCCTCGCGCCATTGGCGGTCGGTACTACGGCCGCCTTAACGGCGGTCGCATATACCGTTGGCGAACCACCTCGCCCTCTCTCCAGACTTCCAATGGAACGAAGCCGCAGCCCTTATAGAGTCGCTTAGTTGCTTCCGCTCCTGGACTACCTGCGATAAAAGTATCGACATGAACGGTGGAGTCAGATGGGATGCTGGAAAGGGCAGCCTCGATAAGCATCTTACCGACGGCAAGCCTTCGAAACTCCGAAGAGACCGCAAGCCAGCGGATCGCGTGTTTCAAGTCGCTGCCACCTATCAGAACCCCTCCTATGAATCCTGCGCTCCCTATGTCTGTTCTTGCGCTGAAGGTCCGCTGCTCGGCGATCTTCCGGACGAGAATAGCATCAAAATCTGGCATAGGGCCAAACAACGGGACAACGTCTTCAGCCAGCCGGAGCCAGGGTGCTACATCATCATGCTGTGCTAGGCTGATCTGAACCATCATTCTCCACCTCCCACTTGTGTTTGAGCGGATTCGGCCTGCTCAAGGGCGTCACTGGGCCGCTATCACGTTGCGCAGAATGGAATTCAGATGTTCGGGTTGCTCTAGCGGCACGTAATGCCCGCACTCCGGGATGACATACAGCCTCCCTCGCCGCGCAGAGTTCGCTTGAGCTGCACTCACTTGAGGACCAGGGGCGGTATCTTCCGCGCCGGTAATCACGGCAACTTGTCCGGAAAACATTGAAAGGATTTCATCGCGGGACGGACGGCTATGAAATGCGGTAACTCCTCTCGCCACATCGCCAGGAGGCTGGCGGAGGAAGGTCAGCCTCGCCGCATCTACCACCGCGCCAGCAGCAGCCTTTGAAAACAGCGGTGCCCAGAATGCGTTCCAAGCCTTTTCCAGCCCTTCCTTTTGCATCGTTTCCAGTGCGGACAAAAGAAGGATCGGGTCAGGTCGGTGCCTCGCCTTCGTCCCAATGAGAACCAGCGCCGCAACCCTATCGGAGGCAATCGCGGCCACCTCCAACGCGCAAGAACCACCGACCGAGCAGCCAACCACGACAATGCGTTCCTCGTTGACTTGTCTCAAAGCCGAGGCGGCCCACTCCTCGACACCGTTGCTTAAGGAATAGAGCGTTGGTGCATAAGTGGAACCAGGCAACAAATTGATCTGGCGATCCCACATTGAGCCATCAAGCGGAAGCGCATGCAAGAGAAGCAATCCGAGCTTTCCACCAGAAGCCACATGCAACCTCGTACTCGTTAAAATCTCAGGTTAAAGCTACGTTTTCGCTCAACCCGGTTCAGCCCATTGCGGACGTCAGTTGGCAACCACATCATTAGCGACGTCGTGGAGATTGACCGCTGAATCTTGGCTTGCCCACAGAACTAAATTCCTCAGGTTCTTCATCCTCAGATCGGCCTGCGCGTCCTCGCAATCCTCTTCGCCTAATATGGCAAGCGCGGCTTCAAAACGCTGAAACACTTCCGCTCTCGTCAATTTGCTCATTGTTTCCGCTCCGTGTTGTTCGAGGCAGAACGGTTGATGCCGCTATTTAACGCATATTGCCTCAATGTCACAGCCGAAGGAGCCTCTCAGCCGAGGCCTTTTCCAATCCCGCATTCACGCCAGAGCTACTTTAAGCTGCAAATCTACGATGTTGCCTCATCAATCACACGCCCCATGGCATATGACGGCTGGTAACCTGGCAACACATTGCCAGTGGGTCTGATGGAACGCATCAACGCGTCTCGGGACTTACCTACGATTGCACCTGCTTTTCGCAAACCAAAAACGTAAGGACCCACGTCAGCAGGCAGTGAATTGAGCGACAATCCCAACTCTTTATCGGAAAGATGGGCGACAGATGCTGCCAGTTCAGCGACCCTCCTTTCCATCGCCGCGTATTCCTTCGTCAGGAGGAGGACGATGTTGTCAAAATCGCTCCAAAACTCTTCCGGCAAATCACGACGAATCGCGGCCATGTCGTCCCCAGCGGCCATTGCTTCCCACATTGCCAATGGCGTGCAGCGTGAGATCAACGCATGGATACGACGGTACTCGGAGCCTTTGAGTTTGAGGCGCAAGCCATTTGTGAATCTAACCACAAATCCCTCGTTGTCGCGTGGGAGCGTTGCAGTATGGAGCATCATGTCCGCCATTTTCCCGAACTCATGGCGTTCGGCCGCACGCCATCCCAACGCTTGGCTGGTCGTTCGAACCTCGTCGTAGGTTACTTCAAGACCTGAAGCGTGGTAGGCCGCCAACATCACCATGGCAGGCTCCGCATATCGCACGACAATTCTGTTTTCCGGATATACCGCCTCGAACAGATATGTCGTATCCGGCGACAGACCGGAGAGATCGTGGGCATCCAAGCGTGCTTGAGCCCATAGGGCCTGTTCGGAGTCGAACGCGCCTTTGGTGGCTGCGTGCCAACGGCCAGCATCATTGAACACGATTATCAGACTACCATCGAGCTTTTCGAACGCCTCAAACGGCAAATCGGGCACTTCGCCATGCCGCTCGCCGACATTGAAGAACTTCGGAAACGGCGTGGCAACGACCCGACCAGCGCCCTCGTCCACAATGAGACCGCGAGCGATCAGCGAAAACTGATCCCAACCATCCTCATATACGCACCGGGGCGTATAGATGTAGAGCTGCAAAGTATTGGTTGCGTTCGGACGGCGATGGACATGGCCAAGTCCTTGGGCTCGCTTCAAGCCAGCGATAAGGTCGGGAAACGGGATTTGGCGTGCAGGGTGTATCGGGTCGTTCATCTTTTCACAGCATCCTCTTTTATCGCCTTCAGAATTAATTTTGGCTAAATTTATCAATTGTTCAGCCGTTCCACGCCGTCAAACGCGATTTACTAATAGATTTGATTGCCCGCTCTGGTGGATGTAACGCCTATTGGGTTCGGACCCAGCAAAGCCCTTTGCCAATGATTTCGCTGCTGGCGTTCGCGATCCCCGCGTCGAAGCGTGAAACCGATTCGAGATAACGGCTCGATCAATCATGCTCAAAGAATTCTCGCGGCATTATCTAGGCTGCCACCGCTTCGATGAACTCTGGCGACTTGAACTCTGCCGTAAGCGGTGCGCCAATCACACCTTATGATCTTGAAGAGAACATCCGCCGCATCGAGGCAGCCGGGCGAGCTGCGAAAAGGAAGCCACGCGATTGCTGAAATGGCAAAGAGAAATCACGTCCACGGCAAAGTCCTTGCAGGCATCGACGAGGCCAACCTGCTGCGGCTTGATGTTACGGATTTGTCCCCGACGGAAGCAGCGACCAAAATTGCAGAATGGGCCGCCCAAAAATCTCGGCGATAGTCGCTCCCCAAGGTATGCGTTCTGATGGAAGAAGAGACTCGAACGGATCGGACTCGCCGTGTTCACATTGATCGTTGACTACGCCGTCGCACCTGACGGTGGCTCGCTTGCCCTGTCTGTTGAACGACTTGACGGAAAAACGGAGTGCTTCGTCATCAACCGCTCCTTCGCTTCTCGCGGGACCCCCGACTACAACGTAGTCAGATCGACTCTCCGTTCCCTCTCTCAAAACGAATGCGAGGAAATTGCGAACCATTTGGACAGGCTAGCTGTCGAGGCGACTTCAATCGATCTAGTCGCTGATTTCATCAACACCTTAAAAGCTCAGTCGTTGACGGTTCGGGACACCTGAACTTGGCGGCGACCATCTGCTTACATCTCTTCAACGCGGCGGGTTGCTGGTTGTGGACCCCACCATTCGCCGTATTTTTCCCTTGAGAGAACCGGTTTGCATTCCAAACACGGCTCGCCCTGTAAGCTTCCCAGAGACCTCATCAGCGAGCAAAGCAAACGAAACATAAAACAAAATAATCGCAGGAGAAAACAGCATCAAAACACAGACCACTGCCAGTTCTCCCCCTATCGCAAACTCGAACGACAATGTTGCTGCGATAGCCATGAATGGAATCCAAGCCAACACCGACAGAAAAAGCCCGGCAATTAACGCAGAAACTCCATATATCTGCTCTTGTTTCATCAAGAATTTGACTAAACTTAGGAAATACCGTCGCATCAATGCCCCTTGTTGTCCGAAGTCTCTGCTTTAGGCAGTAGCTTCAACTTTTGCGGTGATCAAGTTCGCCCAGAAAATCATCCATGCTTTCTCGTCGTGATATTCGGCGGCATCATTTGGTTATGCGGGCCTAGCCCGATCCGCGCGGGTCCAGCCAATATCCGGCACTCATGGGATCGCGCCGCTTCGCACGGAGCGCGGACATTGAATCAAAGGCCACAAAGAGCCATTGTGCAAGTCTTCGCAAGCTATCGAGAGATCATTGCATGCTCCGAAAAGCGGTTCCGAGTGACCTCTTAGCGCTGAAATCTGTCCGTTCGTCAGTTGTCGAAAACGTGGTGGGCGACTCCACAAGGGTTACCGATGATGAATACAACTGGTTTGTAGCCAATCCGGGAGTGGCCGTTTGGGAAGAGAACGGCGATGTTGTCGGTTTTTCTGCGGCCGACCCACGCAACGGAAACATTTGTGCGCTTTTTTTTGGCTCCCGGATTCGAACGAAAAGGAATCGGCTCGATCCTACTTGCAGAATCCTGCACTTGCCTCAAGGCTGCGGGGATCGGACACGCATGGCTCAGGACCGATCCAAACACCCGGGCGGAGAAATTCTATAGAGCGGCAGGTTGGGAACATATCGGCGAAAAAGATGGTGAGCTACTTTTCGAGCGATCACTGTGAGTCTTCTGGCCGTTCCAGAAGAAAAGAAAAGGAGGCACCAGTTGCAACTGAGCTTGGAGCTATTTGTCGAGAGCCCTGAAAAATCGCTTGAATTCTATCGGCGGGTTCTGGGCTTTGAAGTCCAGGGCTCGGCGGGCACCGAATACACGATGTTGAAAAATGGTGACGCGGTGGTCGCGATCAATTCGCGTAGCGTCCTCTCGACCGATCATCCGCTTCGGATCGCATCCGGCCAGAGAGCTGGCCTCGGCGTCGAGATCGTCTTGAAGGCCGGTAACGTCGAGGATGCCTATCGAGCGGCAAAAGAGAGCGGATGGCCAGTCTCCGATCTTGCTCTGCAGCCTTGGGGGCTGCGTGACTTTCGCCTTGTCGATCCTGACGGTTACTATGTGAGAGTGACCAGCCGTAAAAACGAAAATTAATGTCGAGGACTTCCGCCATACTCACCTGAGATCGGTCCGTGCGCAAGACGGAAGAGTTTGCAGCATCCCAATGCGATGGCTGCAATAACAACGTTCGCAACGAGCCCTGCGAGGGTGACCATTATGAATATCACTGTCTCAGACGCAAACTCTCGGGGAAGTGGCGAACCCCGAAGGATGCGTGCGGTTTCGATGTAGGCGCTCCAAAATAGGGCGATGGTCGCGAGCGAAATTGCGGCCGCAAACAATCTGCGCTGAGGCGCAACCGTTTTCCAGATCATTCCCAAGCACAAGATGACAAGTGCGATGCGTAAGGGGTCGATGGTCTGAGCAATAGCTATCGCGATGTAGATCATATTCTCCGCCCTGCACGAGAAACACCACTTGTAAGAGAGTTGATACACCAGTTTCACCCAGCTCGGAAGGCGTGGCTACGCCTGGTCGTCGGGCGCACTCGGCCGTATGTGATGGGCGGAGATGTTTTCTATCAGGCTGTGGTTATCTTCGAGCCGATGGGAACATGGCGGAGATAGCCTCTAGCGATTTCTTCGGGAGCCATGCTTGGCGGATGGACGTACCGACGCGTACTTGGTTCCTCGCCTGCCCGCCTTGGTGGAAGGGCAGAGCGCCTCGGCATCCTTCGACCATATCGCCACCTCTTCTCGTTCCGTCGGACTTCATCCAGGGCGTCGAAGATGTCGCAGCCGTGTTCCACGGCGTAGTCCTTGGCGCGGTCGAGCCTGTCGGGACTGACCATGGCGAGAATCTGGTCCTCGTGCGCCGTCTTCCATTCCAGTGTGTCGCCGACGACGTCGCGCCAGGTCGTTCGTCCGATCCGCTGGCCGAGACCGAGGATGGTATCAACGTTGGTCTGGAAGTGCCGTCGGCGGTTCCAAAGGAAGACGAACTCGTTGGCGTAGATGTCGACGTGCTTGTCGCGGACGCCATGGTAGGTTCCGTAGCTCCATCGTTTGAAGTTCGAGAACAGCCGATGCACCCAGGGTAGGATTTCATGCGCGGGTGGCGCATCCACCGCGCTCAGGTTGATCGCCTGGTGGCCGCGATTCGGCATGCGCCTGTACGCGGTGTTGCCGTCGGTAACAAGCAGGCTGCCGACGGCGGTGTTATCCCGGATGAAGGCGTGCAGGCTCTCGCGGTTGATGTTGACGATGCGCTGCAGGCGGCATCGCGCCGGGTACTTCCAGGCTGCATAAGCTGTACCCAAAGACTTCTGCCGGTCCTCCCAGATAAGACCATGCACGATGCGTCACGCTGGCGGTGGTTAAAAAGCGTGGCTTTTCAATAGAAATGAACTCTCGAAAGTTCGATTTCGTAAGGACCGGTCACGATTGTGCTGCCGTCCTCTTTGTAAATCTCAAGCTCAGAAAGTCGACCGTCGGTGACATGCAGGGCTAGGCGCACGAGTTTTGCGACACTTAGAAAGCCTTTTTTGTCGTCGGCTTCGTCGTCATAGAAACCTTCAACTGGAATTTTGTCGTTTGCTCGCGGCGAAGGCGCGTCATTGTCTCTAACGTCCGCTACAGGGCCGCTCGTCCGGAGCCTCAAACTTCCTTCGGGGCTAACCCGCATCACCTCTACTGAGTTCATCTGCTGAAGAATTTCTGCTTTGCCCTGAAATTCGCCTCGCACAAGGTGCATCAAAAGGGCGCGTTCCCTTGGATCGATCTCTCTCCAATGTTCTGAATTATCGACCATTCCTCGCAACTCACCTGCAAAAGTTTCGACCATTACAGTGAAATCTGAGTGGAGCCTGTGAGGCTGTCAACGTCCGCATCCCGCGTATTGGCATCTCCATCCCGGCGGCGGTTCTTGGAAACGGAACAGCGCCGAGTGGTCAAGGTGCGAAGGAAGCAGCGCTTACTGCTGTCGGCCCAAACCGAACATCATTTCCGGAGCCTTTGGATGGATCATAGACTCACGCTCTGGGCGTGATGGCCTGTGACCGTTTACGCCAGAGGTAGTCATTCTCGCAGGTGGTTCTGAGTCAACGATTTCGATAGGGTCCCAGCATCTCTCGAAGAAGGCGACGAAGCCGTGATGAATTACGGCTACCCCACACCGCCAGATACTCGGGATTGGAAGGTGGGCCGAATTTCGCCCCTCCGCCAAAGAAGTTTCAAATTGATCGATGCTGCCGAAGGTAGCTATTATTGCCTCACTCGGGGCTGCACAAAAACAAGAATTATAAGTTTTATAGCGGTAGACTTGGATCATGACTGAACGGTAACCGGTGTTCTGTCCCCACGTTGTCCCTCTGCGTTACGATTTTCCGAGATCAGGGAAACGACCCGTCTGGGATTATCAATGCTAGCTGAGCAGGCATTTGATCGCTGGCCTGCAGGTTGCCGTTGCGAAGACGTCCCGCAAACGGTTATTTGGAACAACAGCGCGGATGGCTCACCGGCGAGCGAGGAAGCCTTGAAACTCCATCGGTAACGGCGAAATGTTTGCGATTCGGCTCGGAGCGGGGATTGGATGAATTTGAAAGCAGCGTCAGTAATTGCCGTTACCATAGGATCAGCAATCGCGGCATTTGGGGCTGTCGATGCGGTCATCGCTGCTCCTGAACGGATTGGCTGCTACGGCGACAATTGGCGTCCCACTCTCACCATGCTTGAGCCGACGCCCGCCGGTCCGATGAAGTTCAAGACCTTGCGGTGCACGCCGATCCCAGAAGGCTGGCCGAGGATGGTCCCGCCTGCGCTGTCGCCAAACGGCGAGCTTGTCTACGCGTTCGGTTCCTGGAAAGGTTTGTGGCTTGGTGATGTGACGCGTGGTGGTCGCGCTCATACGGTGAATGAAAGACTTCCTGGAGACCTCTTCACACTGACGGCTCCCTTTACCTGGCTGAATGACTCCTCGTCAGTCATCGGCGTGAAGCGTGAGACGACCGTTGCCGGCAGCGTCTCGAATAGTTCTCTGCGGCCATATATCTTCAGAGTGGATGGCTCACAGACGAAGCTGCCCGAACTCACTCATCCAGATGGCTCACTCGATAGGATTTACTGGATCGATGGTTCGGGGTTAGCACTTGCGGGCTTTGGGATGGACGAGCGTGGCGACGAAAAGGAAGACCAGAATAGACAAACGCTCGCTTTCGTTGACGCTCATACCGGAGCGATTTTACAAGCAGTGGAAAAGGCAAGCGTGCCAGGGCTAGCCGATCAAAGAAGCCTGGAAGCTGTTAAATCCAAGATCGACCCATCCGGGAAGGCACACGTTCTCGTGAAATGGGAACCCAGCAAATGGTTGCTCTGGGTTCAAGGTCAATCCCCGCAAGTCGTTCCTTTACCACCGACTGCCCGCTGGTCGCCGTTCGTGCTTTCGAGCGATGCCTCGAGCGTCTTGATAATGGGCAACCTGAGCGCGACGGGTTGGGTGTGTGAACTCTCAGATCGTTGCCCCCAGCCCATACCACAATCGGGAATGATCGCTGAATTCCGGGACCTCTCAACCGGTCTCGTGAGATGGACGATTTCTGGCACTGCTTCGTATTTTTCCCGGAGTCTGCATCCGGCCGTCAGCCCAGATGGCCGCTGGGGTTTGATATCGCTCCCGGACGAGCAAGGAGCCGCACTTGCATTGATTTCAATGACATCTGGTAAAGTGATTCAGAAAATCCGGCAGCCGGGTTGGGGGCCGATAGGCCTGTCATTCTCCGCTGACAGTAAGTCCGCATTCGTCACTGGTGGAACGATTGTGGCTACATATGCCGTGATCGAATAAGTGTCGTTTGGATAGAAGGCAAGATATCCAAGTATGTCCTCTACGGCTTCATAAGGGCTTTCGTGGTCCAGACGGCGTTGATCGCGCGTTCGCCCATGAAGGGATGGAGAGAATTGTTCATGGGATCCCATAAACAATTCAATGTAAGCGCTGTTCCCCTGCCACGCTGACAACTCGGCCTTTTCCCTTTCGGAGGCCACCGATAGGATAGAGACGCCAATAGCCGGTGTGCGGACGTTGACAGCGTCACAAGCTCCCCTCAGACTTCTCTGACTGGTCGAAACTTTGGCAGGTGCGTGGTGAGAAATGGTCGATAGTCGGGAACATTGGAGAGAGATCGACCCAGGGGAACGCGCCCTTTTGATGCACCTTCTGCGAGACGATTTTCAGGGCAGAGCAGAAATTCTTGAGCAGATGAACTCAGTGGAGGTCATGCGGGTTAGCCCTGAAGGAAGTTTGAAGCTCCGGACGAGCGGCCCGGTAGCGGAAGTAAAAGACAGTGATGCGCCGTCGCCGCGAGAGAACGACAAAATTCCAGTCGAAGGCTTCTATGACGACAAAACCAGCAAAAACAGCTTTCTAAGTGTGGCAAAAATCGTGCGTCTAGCGTTGCATGTCACCGACGGCCGACTTTCTGAACTTGAGATTTACAAAGAGGACGGCAGCACAATCGTGACCGATCCATACGAAATCGACCTTTCGAGGGTTCATTTCTATTAAGCAGCGACGCTATCAACCGCGACCAGTGTGACATCGTGCATGGTTTTATCTGAGAAGGAACGGCAGATGTCTTTGGGTAGAGCTGACCTGCCACTGAACTTTCATCCAGCGGCGGTTAGAGCCTCGGCGGCTTTGAATACGCCAAATGGCGCGGTGTGAGCAACCGGCGGAAACGCGAAGCTTTCATCTGCGCAGCGTTGGAGCCGGTTGCGGCGATTGTCCCGGCATAGTCTGCCGGGGTCTGATATCCGAGCGATGAGTGCGGCCGGAAATGGTTATAATCCTCAGCCCATTCAGCGATGGCGCTGCGGGCATGATCGAGGCCGAAGAAGAGGCTCTCGTTGAGCAACTCGTCGCGCATGCGACCGTTGAAACTCTCGACATAGCCGTTCTGCATTGGCTTTCCCGGCGCGATGTAGTGCCACTCGACCTTGTGATCCTTCGACCAGGCAAGAATGGCATTCGAGGTGAATTCGGTGCCGTTGTCGGAGACAATCATGTCAGGCTTGCCGCGTCGTTCGATCAGCGTCGTCAGTTCCCGAGCAACACGGCGACCGGAGATCGACGTGTCGGGGATTGCCGCCAGGCATTCGCGCGTCACATCATCTACAACGTTTAGCACCCGGAAGCGTCTACCGCAGGCAAACTGGTCGTGGACGAAATCCAGCGACCAGCGGGCATTGGCCTTCGCTTCGACCAGGATCGGCGCACGCGTGCCGACAGCACGCCGACGGGCCTTTCGCTTACGAACGGAAAGACCTTCCTCGCGATAAAGACGGTATATGCGATTGACCCCGGACAACTCCCCGTCTCGCCGAAGCAGGATGAATAGCCGCCGGTAGCCGAAACGCCGTCGCTCATTAGCGAGGTCACGCAGCTTCGCTCGCAGATCGACCTCCGGCGGTCGAAATGCGATGCGGATGTTCATCCCAATCGCGACGATCAAAAAGATGTTCGACTAAACCCTGCCGCTCATGGAGTTCTCGGCGGGCCCGTCGTAAGGATTTCGTCATGAGTTTAGAAGGTGAGGTCTCCTCGACCAGGGGTGCAGCGAGACCGACCGCAGCCAAGCTAGGATCGCGAAGTCCGGGCGTGCAAGAACCTCATCTTCGAAGACCCGTTCACCGGTAGGTTGAATGCGGTCATGTCCCACGTCACTCAACGAGTTCCATAAATATGCTTACACCTCAACAACTAGGCGTGGGAGCAGCATAGGATGACGGTCGCACAGGGTAGGGTGAAGGTCGCCGGTTCGTTTCTCAAGACGTTCAAATTTGAATCTGGGGAGCTAAAGGATATCATCTGCCGCACCACTGGATTTTAAAGCGAGCGGCGGCCACGCCGTAAATTCTGTGGTTGTTGCTCGCCCATCGCCGGTTTGACGAACAGTTCAAGAATGTCGCATCCGAGGACGCTCGCGATCTTTCCGAGAGAATCGATCCCGAGATTTACCCGCTTCCGCTCAATTTGAGAAATTGAGACGCGCTCGTTGATCGTTCAATACGCGTACAATCGGGCCTTCTTGAACAAGCAGGCGATGGGAACGCTTGGCGTCGGGACCGATCGGTTTCCAAAGCTTCCCGACACGGAATTCGAACGGGACGGCGATGGCAGATACACCGGCGTCGTCTTCGGCAACACCTGGACGTTCGTTGCTCTTGAAACCATGGTGCCGCAACTCTCCTTCGACGAGGAAGTAAGCTCGCTGACCTCGAGCATCCACGGTTTGAACCGCTTCGGTGTCACCTCCGTCATTGATGCCGGCAGCAGGTGGGGATATCCAAAAGCCCAGTCGATGGTTGAAGTTCTCTCACGGGAAAAGCGAGTGAACGTTCGCATGCTCTTCATTGTCCTACAGCTCGGCGGCGGACCCGGCGTCAGCATGACGGACTTGCAGCTCGCGGCGATCACGAAGACGGCGCCGATCAGTCCTGGACAGAATCTGGATCCATCGCTGGCGCACGGGCACGAGTATCGAGGCGCAGGCGAAGTCCTCGAGGCGGAGGTGCACGATCATGAGAACTTCGAGCGTCCGGCCGTCATCATTCCTCCCGAGCATATGCATCGGCTGGTTGACCGGGAAATCAGGAAGCTCGTCCAGAGGCGGATGCCGTTCCGCGAGCATATCAGCTACAACGAGAATATAACGCCGTTCCTCGACGCGTTGGAAGCTCTCAACAAGGAGATCCCTTTCAATGGACTGCGGTGGAGCCTCGAGCATGCCGAGACAATCAGCCCGGAAAATATCGAACGGGTGAAGAAACTGGGCGGAGGCATCGCGCTGGATCACAAGATGGCACTTCATGGCGACGCTTTCATCAAGAGCCATGGGCGCGAGCAGGCCCCGCGGACGCCGCATCTACGCCAGCTTGTCGATAGCGGCATTCCGCTTGCAATGAGCACCGGTGCTTTTCGTGCCGCCACGTTCAATCCCTGGGTGGGTCTGAGCTGGATGGTCACCGGCAGGTCTCTGTCGGGATCCGAAGTGCTTGCTCCTGAAAACAGGCTCACCCGCGACGAAGCGCTCAAACTCTTCACCAAGGGGCCCGCCTGGTTCATGAACACGGAATCCGAGATGGGATTGATTGCTCCCGGCAGTCTCGCAGATTTCGCCATCCTGGACCGGGATTACTTCTCGGTTCCGGACGATCAGATCAAGTCAGTCTCGTCAGTGCTCACCGTCATGGACGGCAGGGTCGTCTTTGGTGCGCAGGACTACGCCGCCCTTTCGCCGACCCTCCCGCCGATTTTGCCTGCGTGGTCGCCGGTCAAGTATTTCGGAACATACTACGGCGAGAAATGAAATCGGAAAATCAAACCTCGAGTGTCTCCCCGGAAAGCTTCCCCGTCGGCACGAAACCAAACATCCTCAACCCACGGAGATCGATTACATGAAACCCTCTATCAGGCCTTCCGATGAAGACGCAGCCGCCACGTCGGCCCGGCTGGAAATCGAAAAAGCGCTCGCGCAATACGAGGCCGCCTTGAATGGCTCGGACACCGCCGCTGTCGCTAAAATGTTCGTGGCCGACGCTGTGTTCATGGCGCCGAACAATCCTTCCGCTATCGGCCTAGATGCGATCCGAAAGGCGTATGACGGCATATTTCAGACAATTACCTTCGACACGGAATTGGCTGTGGAGGAAGTTGTGCAGACCGCACCTGAGTGGGCCTTCGTACGCACCAACTCGAAAGGGTTCGTCACCGTCAAGGCCATCGAACAACGCGTTCCAGACGCCAACCACGAGCTGTTCATTTTCCAGAGGGACGCTAGCATTCAGTGGAAAATAGCCCGCTATTCCTTTGCGACAAACAATCCGCTGCCGCATTGACTTCAAGCTGCGCCATCAACCTCTGAAGTGGCGGCAAGAATGCCACCTTGAACCTGGGAGAGCGGCATCAAAAAGTGCCGCTCTCGCCCAAAGGCTGCTTGTCGTGGTGCGGGCGATCAAAACATTCGATAAGCATGTCCGTTAGCGTCTTCACTTTTTCCGACGGATAGGGACTGGGGGCCCGCACGACGAGGATACCTGCCGGGGGCACCGGGTATCGGTTCATGACTGCGACCAGCGCACCTGAAGCGATGTGATCTGCAACAAGTGGTTCCGGAAGATAAGCGAGTCCCACCCCCTCCACAGCGGCTGCGACAAGTGAGAGTGCATTGTCGGCGATGAAGCGTCCGTTGGGGCGCACGGCAGTGACGTCGTCCCCGTCCATGAATTTCCAAACCTCCGCCTCCCGCATCACAACCCGATGGTTCACGATCTCCTGGGGCGTCTCGGGCGCCCGTTCAGCATCGATGTAGCTCGGACTCGCGACGAGCTTACCGAACATGGGGCCGACCCGCTTTGCAACGAGATTGGAATCTGGAAGATGTCCTACCCGGATTGCACAGTCGAAGCCTTCTCCCACGAGGTCCACGAAGCGATCAGTATATGATGAAAGCACCTGGAGCTTCGGATATCGTCGCGCTAGCCTGGCGAGATCCGGAGCGAAATGTGTTGGCCCGAAGGACAGCGGAGCGGCGATCCTCATGCGTCCCTGCAACTCGCCCGCCTGCGAAACCGCCTCCCGAGCCATGTCAACTTCGGCGCAGATGCGGGCGGCGTACGCCTTGAACGTC
This sequence comes from Rhizobium sp. CB2179, assembly GCF_057653455.1. NCBI lineage: Bacteria > Pseudomonadati > Pseudomonadota > Alphaproteobacteria > Hyphomicrobiales > Rhizobiaceae > Rhizobium > Rhizobium sp. CB2179. The sequence continues at coordinate 567,443 of NZ_JBYGKR010000002.1, forward strand.
GAACCGGTTTCGGTGACGACCATGCCGCGCGTTGTTCTCGAGAGCAATTGCGCGCCGAGGTCTGCTTCAAGTTGGGTGATCCGCCGACTGATTATCGTCTTTGAGGTACCCAGACGGAGCGCGGCCGCGGAGACGCGGCCGGAGTCTGCAACCTCCAGGAAAATCCTCAGGTCTTCTATTTCCAAAGGCTGAATCCCTTCTTGGTGGACGACGCCGCAGGTTCGAGTCTTGTCGAATACATTCCCTAGACCCTCCGAGCACGGCGAAGCGGGACGGCCCCTCTTCCGTAAGGGCCGTCCGTAGGATGAAGGTGCCTCAGGCGATCGCGCCGCCATCCGCGGTGAGCGTCGCGCCTGTGATGACGCTCGCGGCGGAGCTTGCCAGGAATACAACGGCGTTTGCGATCTCCTTCGGCTCGCCATAGCGTCCCAGCGACGTCAGGCTTCGCTGGAAGTCTGCTGACGCGCCGTCGGCCGGATTGGCATCCGTGTCCGTCGCTCCAGGCTGGACCAGGTTCACGGTGATGCCGAACGGCCCAAGCTCACGCGAGAGGCCGCGCGTGAAGGATGTCAGTGCCGCCTTCGACATTGCGTAAGGCGTTATACCGGGAAAGGGCACCCGCTCGCCGAGCGCAGAACCGATCGTGATTATGCGCCCGCCGTCGCGCAAATGCGGGATGACCGCTTTTGCGAACAGCACCGGCGCTCTTACGTTAACGTCCATGAGTGTTTGATATTCGTCCAGGTTCAGATCGGCGATGTTTCCTGAATGGCCGATCGCTGCGCTGTTGACGAGGATGTCCAGCCCGCCTAGCGCGGCCACGGCGTCCTCGACAGCCCGCGCGATCGCCTGTGGATCGGCACTGTCGGCCTGGATGGCGGTGGCTCGGCGGCCGCGGCTTTCGACGGACCGGGCAACCGCCGCGGCCTTCTCGCTCGAACTTTGATAGGTGAACGCCACATCCGCACCATTCTCCGCAAACGCTTCCACGATGGCCGCGCCGATGCCGCGCGAGCCGCCCGTGACCAAAGCGCGCTTTCCATTCAAATCGATCATTTGCGTCGATTCCTTTCTTCGTCGTCGGTCTTGAAGTCGGGAGAGCCGCAGCTTTGCGGATGCGCCCGACAGGGTGTCCCGCCTATTTCGTGACCCTGGGGCAGCGGTTGAAGTGACCATGAATGCGACAGCTTGTTGCACTGTGGGGAACGGCGACCGCGTCCGATCCCGGTCGTTGCAGGTCGCGCAACACGACGTTCCCCATGGCGAACCCTTTCTCGCGAACACGGACAACCTACATGTCTCTACAAGTTGCTTGAAGAATGGAGTGATGATGAAGGCCGCCGTCTACGACAATCCGGGACCACCGTCTGTGCTCAAATACGTCGACGTGCCTGATCCGGTCTGCAGGGCGGACGAAGTCGTCATTAGGGTGGAAGCGATCTCCATCGAAGGCGGAGATCTGATCAATCGCAGATCGACGTCACAGCCACCTCGGTGGGTGGTCGGGTATCAGCGGCCGGCACGGTCGTGAGTGTGGGCAAGGACGTGACCACCCGTACCGTTGGCGACAAGGTCGCTGCCTTCAGCATGCAGGGATCGCATGCTGAACTCTGGGCTGTCGCTGCTTCGCGAACGTGGCCGGTTCCCGCAGGACTGGACATGGCAAGGGCCGCCGCGCTGCCCATCTCCTTCGGCTCTGCCTAACCCGGCTGTCGGTGTAGGCGAAACGATCCTAATTCACGCTGCGGCCGGTGGCGTAGGGCTCGCGGCGGTACAGCTTGCCAAGCGGGCAGGGGCGACCGTGATCGCGGCGGCGAGCGGGAGCGAAAGGCAGGCCCGTCTAATCGAACTCGGCGCCACCTTCGTCATCGACCGACTCCAGCACGACGTCGTGGAAGAAGCGCGCCGACTGACCGATGGGAAGGGCGTCGATCTGCTTATCGACCCGGTCGCTCCACATTGCAAGCTTCGCTCTCCGCACTCGCACTGGGCGGGCGTCTCGTCTTCCTTGGCAATGCCGGCGGCGGAAAGCTCGATGTCAATCTATGGCAGCCGATGCAGAACAATCAGACGCTGCAGGGGGTATTCATGGGATCCATCTTCGAACGGCCTTCGGTGCACGGCACCGTCGACGATCTCCTTGCCACCGCCGCAGCCGGAAAGATCGACGTCGTGATCGACCGATCTTTCGCGCTCGAAGACGCTGCGCACGCGCACAACTACGCCGAGACCGCCAAGCCTCTCGGGCGGATCGTGATGACCCCATGAACGATGGAAAGAGGACCACCTTATGATCAAGCGGGTTTCGTTCAGAAACAGAGGGATCGAAGTCGTCGGCAATATCCACTTGCCGACGGACTTCGACGAGACTGGCACATATCCTGCGATCATCCTTGCGACACCGGGCAGCAGCGTGAAGGAACAGATCGGCGCCGTCTACGCCGAAAGGCTCTCCGCATACGGCTTCATAGCCCTCACGTTCGACCCGTCTTATCAGGGCGAGAGCGGCGGTGAACCACGTGATCTCGAAGATCCGGCCGTTCGTGTGGAAGACATTCATTGCGCGGTCGATCTTCTGACCACGCTACCCTACGTCGATGAGGCGCGAATCGGACTCCTTGGGATCTGCGCAGGTGGCGGCTACGCGATCAAGGCAGCACTGACCGAAAGGCGCTTCAAGGCGGTGGGCACGGTCGTTGCCAATGACATCGGCGAAGCGATGCGCCGCCTGCTTCCCGACGCCCGTCAGACGCTCCTGGACGTCGCGGCGGAGCGCACTGCGCAGGCGCGCGGTGCCGCGGCACGGAGAGATCCATGGATTCCTGATAGCATAGCCGACGCCAAGGCCGCAGGAATAACCGATCCTGAATTGCTGGAGGCCGTCACGTTCTATCGGGAGTCGGCGTATTGGCATCCGAATTCGACGAATCGCCTGCTGTTCGTCAGCTATGGCGCCTTGCTGGTTTTCGACGCGTTCAGCCTTGTGCCCGAGCTGCTGACCCAGCCGCTGCAGGTGATCGTCGGCGGGCGCCGGGGTCCGACCGGACAGTACGAGGCGGGGAGGCGTCTGTTCGACCTTTCTCCGTCGAGGGCGAAGCACTTCTTCGAAGTCGAAGGCGCGGGACACTACGACATGTACTACAAGCCGGAATATGTCGGCCCGGCGGTCGCACGGCTGGCCGAGTTCTTTTCAGAACATCTTGCGCCGTAGGATTCGGCGGGCTGCTAGGACGAGCCGGAGTCGTAGCACTCGATCAGCATCTCTGTCAGCACACGCACCTTCTTGGCAGGATGCTGTCCAGGAGGCCTGACCACGAAGATGCCAGCGGTGGGAGGCGGATACTTCGGCATCACTTCGACGAGGGCACCGGAGGCGATGTGTTGGTCCGTAAGACCGTTCGGAAGTCTGGCGATGCCTAGTCCTTCCAGCGCGGCAGCGAGCAATGCTACTCCGTTGTCGGCCTTGAACCGTCCTTGCGGCCGGGTGTTGAGTACTTGGTCGCCATCTGTGACTTGCCAACTCTCAGTTCCCTGCATGAGCGCCTCATGCTTGAGAAGTTCGTCCGGCGTCTCGGGCGAGCCGTTCCGGGTGACGTAGTCGGGGCTCGCAACGAACTTCGCGTAGAGTGGTCCAACGCGCCTGGCCACGAGATTGGAATCCGGCAGGTATCCGATCCGGATCGCACAGTCGAAACCTTCCGTAATGAGATCGACGAAGCGGTCGGTGTAGCACGAGGTAACCTGGAGGTGCGAGTGTCGGCGCGCCATCTGAGACAGGACAGGAGCGAGGTGGGTCGGCCCGAACGACAGAGGGGCCGCGACCCTGATGCGCCCGCGAAGCTCGCCCGCCGGCAATATCGTCTCGCGGGCCGCATCGATCTCCGCCGAAACCCTCGCCGCATAATCTCGGAAAGTCGCGCCTTCCTCAGTCAGTGCGATGCCGCGGGTCGTTCGCGCGATGAGCTGAACGCCCAACTCCGCCTCAAGACGAGCGATACGCCGGCTAACCATCGACTTGGAGACGCCAAGTCGCTGCGCGGCGGGTGTCACCCCTCCTGCGTCGGCGACTTCCACAAAGGTCCTGAGATCGTCGATTTCCATTTTGCGTTCCCCTTTCTGCAACACAGCTCGCGTTTCCGAGGGCTACCGCATCAGGGCTGGCACTGACAAGGTTTTCGTGGATCGACGTCCAACGGACGCGTTCGCATCTGTCGACGAACCAACAAACAAGGATGTTTCATGACCTTTCGTAACGGCCTCGCCTCGCTTCTCCGCCCTGAAGATTCGGTTCTCGTCCTCATCGACCATCAGCCGTATCAGCTCGCGAACGTAAACAGCCACGAACCGACGATGGTGGTCAGCAACACGGTAGGCCTGGCCAAAGCGGCCAAGGCTTTCGACGTTCCGACTGTCCTCACCACGGTGATCGCGGAACGCGGCGGCAACCTGTTCCCGCAGATCGCCGACGTCTTTCCCGGCCAGGAAATCATCGACCGAACGCTCATCAACACCTGGCAGGATTCGAAGGTTGTCGACGTGGTGAAGGCGACAGGCCGCAAGCAACTGGTAATCGCGGGCCTCTGGACCGAGGTATGTGTTGCCATGCCAGCAATTCAGGCCGCTGGCGAGGGCTGGGATGTCACGGTCATCACAGACGCCTCTGGCGCAGTCTCGTCCGAGGCGCACCAGATCGCAATTCAGCGCATGATCGCAGCCGGCGTCAACATGATGACCTGGCTCGCGCTCGCAGCCGAATGGCAGCGCGACTGGGCCCGTGCCGAACAGGCTGCGAAGATCACCGACGTCATCGTCCAGCACTCTGGCGGGAGCGGCATCGCATATCTGTGGGAGCAGCAGTTGCTCAATACCCAGGCACCGAAAGCTGGTGCTGGAGCATAAGTACGCTTAAAAAGAGGAGCGGGTGCGTCACGCGTCACCGCTTCTCGCTATGAATGGATGATCATCGGCCGAAGAAGAGGACGAAACACATGAGCTGGAACCCTGCGATCGAACCAGGATGCCCTGATGAGGTCGGCGTGGAGGCGATTGAGACCTTGATCGTTCCGCGAGCTCGCGATCTTGGCGGTTTCGAAGTCCGACGGGCGCTGCCCGCACCGAACCGACAGATGGTCGGCCCGTTCATATTCTTCGACCAGGCCGGTCCCGCCGAACTCCTGACGGGGCAGGGCGTCGACGTCCGGCCCCACCCGCATATCGGTCTCGGCACCGTGACCTACCTCTACCAAGGAGACTTTCATCACCGGGACAGCACCGGTGCCGACCAGATCATCAGGCCAGGAGAGTTGAACTGGATGGTCGCGGGCAAAGGCGTATCGCACTCGGAGCGCACGAGTGCCGCGGCAAGGAGGGGACCGAACAGCCTGTTCGGAATACAGACGTGGCTCGCCCTGCCTGACGGCCACGAGGACGTGGCGCCTTCCTTCGAGCACCACGGCCGGAGCGCGCTTCCGATGATCGAAGACAAAGGCGTCTCGGCGCGGCTGATCCTCGGAAACGCCTATGGCGAGCGCGCTCCCGCTAAGATGTTTTCGGAGACCTTCTATGCCGACGTTAAGCTGGATCAGCTCGCCCGTCTTCCGATCCCAGATGAACACGAAGACCGCGCCATCTACGTCGTTGAAGGTTCGATCTCGGTCGCCGGACAGGAATTCGGCACGATGCAGATGATGGTGTTCCGTCCCGGAGACAGGATAACCGTCGCGGCCGGCGAACGCGGCGCCCGGATTATGATACTCGGAGGCGCAACGTTCTCCGGGCCAAGATACATCTGGTGGAACTTCGTCGCCTCGTCGATGGAACGTATCGAGGAAGCCAAGGCCGAATGGCGAGCCGGAAAGTGGGGCGAGGGCCGTTTCGACCTTCCTGCTGACGACCGCGGTGAGTTCATACCCTTGCCCGATTGATGCCTCATGTAAGCCTGGACGCGAGGGCTTGACCCGATGTCATGTAACGAAGAGAGCTAATTCGTGGGAGAGGCTCATGCCGACGACAATAGACGAGGTGCATCAGGCAGACGAAGAGTTGTTCCGAGCTGTTGATGAAGCGATCGATCAAGCCGTTCGAGCCGCCGGCGCCAAGCTCCAGTCCCTCGGCGTTTCCGCTGCGCCACACGACTACTTCAGCGATGGAGCGCTTCGCCACCTCTTCATGCGCCTTTGCGGCGCCGATGCCCGAACATTCGAAAATGGCGATCCCGACGTCGTCTGGAAGATTCTCTATGCCGGGCGCAACGTCGCTCGGAGGTGGGAAAGGCAGCAAGGCAGGCCAGCGTCGATGCGACAGAAGAATGAACGCGCAGAAGATATCGCGAAGAATCAAAGCGAACGACAACAGTTGGCTAGATCGGCGGAATCCTTTGCCTTCAGAACCGTCCTTCGTGCCTTGATGGAGAAAGCGCGTGCCACCGATCCGCAGATCGACGCTCGGCTACAAGCGACGGTGGACGCCCGTGCGGCAGAACTCGCCGACGGCTCCGAAGCAGAGCGAGCTTTCATCGAAACCGCGCGAAACTACCTAGCGCTCTTCACCAAATCAACCGGCTGACGACCGTCCCTACCGCCGAAGGAAAGAGGCATGACGAGAGACAATCCTGCTGGCAGTTCCGCCGATAAGGAAATCGCCGACGTCATTGAGCGTGCCGACAAAAGGTTGGCCACAGCGATCTTCGCCGCTCTGCAGGATGCGAGAAATCAAGCCGCAGAAGACATGGCGGCTATCGGACAAGAGGACGCGACGCCGGCCCCGGAATACTTCGCTGCGGTCGTCCATCAGCGCATGTATTGCGTTATGTGCGGCGCTGATCCCGACACGTTCGCCGGAGGGGATCCTGAAATGGCCTACCACGTCATTCGCAACAGTCAGAACATTGCCAAACACTATTGGTCAGCGGAGATCGACGTTGATCCTCCGGAATTTAAGGTCACCTAGTGCCTCTTGAACTAGGAGTCTTCAATCCGGACATTTCGACCCCGGCCGCATGAGACTGTGTGATCCCGTGTCCGAAATCCTTCGAGCAGCTGTACTTGATGTCCCCTCCAATAGAGCAACGGCGCTGTCTACTGATGACGGGCGGGCAATATTGGTCGCCTGGGCATCGGATCGCTAACCGGTAGAATCGAAACCGCCGCTTCGGCAGTTGCCGGGGGACGCCAGAGCCTGTCTCGATTGACGAGATCAGTCAGCGCTGACAGAGATGGGTAGGCGATATAGCTATAATAGCTATCGACGTCATAAAAATGCGCGGCATCACCTTTTGAGGAGGCAGTGAATAGAAACGATTGTGCTTGCCGAAGTTTCGGGTGCAACGGCATGAGGCGGCCTTTGAAGCAGCGAACTGATGTGGAGGATAGCCGGTTAAGCCTGCACCTGACAACGATTTGAACGTTGATCGGCACAGAGTTTCAGTTCCACAAATTGTTGTTATCGCACAGATCTGAGATACCGGGTCGGCGGTTCAAATCTAGTCAAGGCGCGCAAGGCTGGCTCGCTTTCGCAAGCGCCAAATTGGAAATGAAGATTAGGTGAATGAACGTTGGCTTGGCGCCCGTCATGTGGATCGTTCAGGCATTTCGGAACGGGGCGTTAAGCTACCGTTCGCTATGGCGAGCAGACAGAGCCCCCAACGGCGGATTGCGTTGAAAAGTCGGCGTTGCTGTCGGTGGGAAGTTCTGATTCAGTCTTTCCAGAAATTGGGAGGACCTGGCGACGATAAGCGCTCGAGGCTGGCGAGACGGCAGGATGGGTCCGATCCCGTCCCCCCGTCTCGGGCCATAGGGGCGCTCTCAGACGTTGATTATGCCGACTTCGATCATGCTCCGCGCGGCCGCCTCGATCGCCTCGGCGGGCGGTCGCGGTTGCCATCCCAAAAGACGCCTGGCTTTGGCGCCGCTCGCCGACAGATCAACACCAAGAAGCGGAAGAAGCGCTCTCACCTTGGCATCGGTCTCGGCTGCGGCCTTCATGTCTGCGTCCGACACCTCTTTGGTGGATACCTTTCGCGCCTGCTCGCCGAGGCGTTCCTTGAGAATCCTGGCTACATCGACGAGCCATAGCGCGTCACCAGAGGTCGCGAGAAAGCGTTGGCCCGCGGCGGCCGGATCAGTCATTGCCAGCAAGTGAAGGTCAGCCACATCGCGAACGTCAACAAAACAGGACTGGATCCTAGGCTGCCCGGGCTGGCCCTCGATCATGCCCTTCAGCATCATCAGCGAATGCGAGGTGTCCGGGCCAAGAGCCCGGCCCATGACGGCGGTCGGATTTATCGTTGCCAGTTCCATCTGACCGCGTCCATTGGAGATGAACTCCCAGGCGGCGCGCTCCGCCAACGTCTTCGATTTCTGATAAGGCGCGATAGGACCGTCGAGATCACTCCAATCTTCCTCGGTGAAGGGGCGGCCGGGACTGGCCTTGCCAGCGCCAATAGCCCCGAAGGCGGAGGTCAGCACCACTCGTTTCACCCCAGCGTCGCGGGCCGCACGGAGCAGCCGAAGGTTGCCGTCGACGGCGGGCCGGATCCAGTCTTCTTCGCTCGCATAGTTTCCTGAGGGCGTGGAGGACGCGCTATGAATGGCATAGACGCAACCTTGCGCGGCGTCGGCCCATCCCTCGTCCTTGAGCAGGTCGGTCTCGACGAAGCTTAGCCGGTCCCCCGGCTCGGCGCCGCCATGGGCCAGATAGGCACGGACCTCTTCTTCCCGGTCGAGCGATCGAATCGCGGCCCGTACCCGGAAACCGGCGGCAAGCGCCGCGATGATCGTGTGCTGCCCGATAAATCCGGTTCCCCCGGTGATTAGGACTGTGTCGTCTGCCATAAATGCTCCGAAAGCGGTTAATGTCTTCAACCGTAAAATAGCCGGTCAAGTCGGATTGAGAATGCTTGAACGTCTAAGATACATACGCGATAGTCCAACGATGACTTCTGACGCACTCTCCGAAATTCTCCATCTCACAACCGTGGAATCGATGGTAACCGGTGGCTTTGACGCAGGGGGGCAATGGGCCCTCCGGTTTCCGGCCCCGAAGTCGATCAAGTTTTTCGCCCTGACTCAGGGCGCATGCTGGACGCAGATCGATGGCGAAGCGCCTGTGCGCTTCGAAGAAGGGGATGTCGGTCTTCTGACGGCGCAGCGCCCCTACACAGTATCGAGCGATCGTCGGTGACGCCGCTCGACGCGATGGCGCTGTTTTCCTGGCGCGGCCGCTCGTTCGTCACCCTAGGCGATGGAGCGGATTGCAGTTATCTGGGAGGGCATGTCTTGCTCGATCCGACCAGCGGAACGCTTCTGTCGGAAGCCCTGCCGCCGTGGCTGCGCATCGACGGTAGGACCGAGCAGGCCGGGCGGTTTCGGTGGTTGCTCGACGAACTAGTGACCGAGCGCACGCAGCGCCTTCCGGGAAACGCCCTTGTCGCATCGCAGCTGGCGCAATTGCTGTTCGTTCAGATTTTGCGGGCACAGATGAATGCCAACAGCCGCATTCCCCGGGGTTGGTTGCGCGCACTAGGCGATCCACGCCTCGCGCCGGCCGTGCAGCTCATGCATGAGGATCCGGCGCGCTCGTGGCATTTAGACGAACTGGCCCGGGCCTGCGCGATGTCGCGGTCGAGCTTCGCCGCGCGCTTTACCGCGACGGCAGGTATCGGGCCGCTCGGCTATCTTGCTCGGTGGCGTATTCACATTGCTTGCAAGGCGCTGCGGGACGACGATTTGCCGGTGGCATCGGTTGCCGCCCTGATAGGCTATTCCTCGCAAGGAGCGTTCAGCAATGCCTTCAAGCGGGCGACCGGCCTGTCGCCTTCTCTGTGGCGCGAAAGACAAGCGGGAGCCAACGCGGCTTGAAGCCGTTGCTGCTGGTCAGGATGGATGTACGCTCGGGTTTTTTCGAGACGTTCCACTTCGAACCCTCACCCAACTCATTTCTTTGGGGCGGTTTTCGGTTTCGGTTGATAGAGACGCCGTTTGACGTTCGAGCGCAGAGCATTGCGCACATCCTTGTCTACCACCGACAGGTCGAACCATTCGGGATCAAAATAGCCACCGCACCAGTGAATGGTTTCGGCATATTCAGGATCTTCCCGATCGGCGATGATCTCCAGGAACCGCTCGTATCCGGACACGCCACCAACATCCTCGGGCGGTCGCGCCCTCGCGCCGGCGACGCAGGTACCATGTTTAGGCGTCGCAGAAAGCGTCAGGAATTCCTCGACCACGACGGTGTGCCGCCAGCCGTCCCCGAAATCATAATGGTAGCTGAAAATAGAACATTGTTCGAAGTCCAGTAAACGAACCTCTTCCTGATCGAAAACACGAGGATCGTCATCGGCCGCATCCTCCACTAGGGTCTCGACGTCGCCATACCGCAGACCACCGATGCGGAATTCATAGAGATGATAGTTCCACCAATTGAATGCTGCCTGAATTCCGAGATGCAGATGCTCCAGGTTCCAATGGGTAGGCAGGACCAACCGGCGCCAGACGCCCGGGTCGATCTCGTCGATGGAAACTCTGATCTGCACAGCATTCACGCGTTTGAACATGGCACAAATGAACAAGGTCGGAGGAGGGTCGTCAAGAAGGCTCGATTGTAGTCGTATTCGCATTGGCCTTCAGTGATAGCGATCTGCCGGCTTGTGCAGCCTTTGACGCTTACTATCTCTGATACGACCCTGAACAGGAGCATCGCCGTGGATCAAAGCGCGGCCGATCTGCTGCCGAAAGTCTGCATCGAAATTCTTCCGCCGGACCGCGAAGAGCCGTGCGCTTCGGATGCAACCACCTGTCCGTGTTGTCGAGAGTTGCGCCCGGCATCCAGCATGGACGAGGACGGCTGCGGGATCTGCGACGAATGCCTGGCGCCGTGACTTCCAGTCGAGAAGCACCTCCTTCTGTTCCTGCGTCATTCGAATCCGCGCTTGCGAAATTGCCGAGCGGCTATGTCGACGGATATTTTGGTAATCGATCGTGGGGAGTGACCGTCAGGCGGTCGGAGGATGGTAAACGGACCTGGCTCTATGGCGAGGAGCTTAGCGGAACCGATATCGTCAGCTTCAACCTCTATCGACTGGCTGGACCGGGGTCGATGCTGAAGCCGTGCGAAATGTCCTCCGCCAAGGTGATCGAATTCGTTCTCGGCTTTGAGCCCAGGATAGAGAAGGCTGCGTCTCCACCATAATGGCCCGAAAAATGACCGCAGGATCTATATTGCATTGCAGCAAGTGCATGGCTGCACTGCGATCTGAGCGCTGGCGGTCGGAGCAACGAGGCGATGCACCTCCTCCCGCAGAGCTTCGTGGTTTCAGGCGACCCACTCCTCCTCCCAAGGGGAGCCTGACGGAACAGCGGCGCTCCTCCTCCCAGCCGTTGTCCAATCTTTTGGAAAAGCCTGCCGCACCTCCTCCCGCGGCGGGCTTTTTCATTTTCCGAAACAAGTCCGGAATTCAGGCGTCAAAGCAGACTGCCCTGTTCCACCGGTTCGCCGGATTTGGACACGATTGTGGACCCGTATGGTTCGCGGGACGAGATGATGAGCGCATCATTCGGTAACGGACGGGCCAGCTCCTTGGCTTCTTCCCATGGCGCCCGCATCCAGGTGTCGGTCTCTTCTTCCGTCAGTAATAGGACCGGCATGGCCTTTTCATGGATTGGCTTCACCAGGTCGTTGGGATCCGTGGTCAAAAACCCATAAAGATCGTCGATTGCTCAGGCCGTCCCTGACCTTTCGGACACTCTGCCATTGCGGCACATGGATGCCAGCAAAGAACATCAGCGGCTTACTTTCATCGCGAGCGAACCAGGCGTTCGGCACATTGCCGCCTTGCTGCTGGCTGGCCGGATCCGGCTCGGCGAAACTGGTGACCGGGACGAGGCATCTGTTTTCGACGCCGAACCATCGCTTCCAGTGCGGAAAACTGAGCTTGCGCACATTGGTCGTGCCGCGATCAGCCTCCATGCGGACCAGTTCTTCGAGATCGAATGCCTTGCCTTTCGCCAAAAGTTTCTCGGCCTTGGCTTTGGCCGCCCTCTCAAGTGCGAAGCGCGGCGAGGGCAGTCCCCAGCGCGCATGGACCAGTTGCTTCTTTCCGTCGGCGGTGTTGCGGACGATCGGCCCCATCTGATCGGGGTTCATCTGGTAGGCGGGCATCAGGTTGATCAGGCTTTCGGCGTCCTGGGCCCATTTGGCGACCCAGTCCTTGTCTTCCATGCGATATAGGTTGCACATAGCAGGCCATCTGCTCCGCTTGAGCTCGAATGGCGGACAATCTAGCGGATGGCGCTGATTTCGCTAGTCGAGCCGGAAGACGTCGGCATTGTCCTGCCGTTCGCGCAAGCCCTTGTAGGATGGATGGCGAAGTTTCCCGTCCGTTGTCCAGGCGCCAAACTCGATCTCGGCGATCAGCGTCGGCTGGACCCAGATGACGTCGGCACTTCCGGAATAGGGCAGGGGCGGCTGCTTTCGCTTTCATCGCAGCGTGTCCAGCATCTTCCGCAACCTGATGATTTCGGCTTGCCTGAAGCCCGTGCCGACGCTTCCGACGTGGACGAGGTCGGCACCGCGGTAGGCGGCAAGCACCAACGAGCCGAAGCCGGCAGGGGACGCTGACGACTTCTCATAACCGACAATGAAGAATGCCTCGCTCTGGACGCATTTGACTTTCACCCCCGGCCGGAACGATAAGGCCGGTCGAGGTGCTTGCCGACGATGCCTTCCAGGCCGAGACGGCAGATATGCTCCAGCAGGACGGCTGGTCCGGCATCGAGTGTTTCCGATAGCCTGACGGCGCCGACCTGGTCATTCCCTGGGGCGTTTAACGTGTCCTCGAGAAGGTGTCGGCGCGAACGGTATTCGACACCGCGCAGATCGTGCCCGTCCAGATAGATAAGATCGAAAGCATAAAGGATGGCGTTAGAGGCGCGGTTGCCAGCTTGTTTGCCGGATGCGCCCAGCGATTGCTGCAGCAGCCCAAAATCCGGCTGCCCCTCTTCGTCGAGCACGACCGCCTCGCCGTCCATGATCATCGTCGCCGGGCTCGGGCGGCCTGCTCTATCGCCGGAAACCGATGCGTCCAGTCAAGCCGCCACGCGTGAGGATCCGGATCCCTTGCGGCTCGATATGAACGGCAAGGCGATAGCCATCCCATTTCAGTTCCCAGCTCCACTCGCTTCCCCTTGCGGGATGGGACTTCAATTGCGCCAGCGCGGGCTCGACGCGCTCGGGCATGGGATCGAACAGCAGCTGTGGTTGGGCTGGATTGCGCTTGCCTGTGACGATACCGACTTGTCCCCGCAATTCACACAAAGGGATTAGCGCTCGCAAACGCTCGGAAAAAAATCCAAAGGCAGCTATTGGGCTCATTCCCTTCGGTATTCTGCCGATTTCTAATGTTCAGGATAATATTCCCATCCCTCCGGTTGCTTGGCTCTTTAAATCGGTCGGAACAGCACACGCCTGCGCCCGCGCCATCAGGCGCGAAACGGTCATCGTGCCTTCAGGTGAGACCGTCCGTGCCGTCGAGAAGCTGCCGAGATCGTTGCTGCGCCTTCCCGGCGGGACGATTCTGTCGCCGAAGTCTAAGCCGGCGCACTTCACGTCCGAGGACATCGGGCCACAATCAAGCAGCTGCGCACAGCAAAGTACGTTCAGGGAGTATAACGAACTGGCTAACCTTTGGTGAAGTCGCTTAAGAAATTGTCAATTTCGTCGATCGGCTGCGGTCCGGGATCGGAAGGTAACTTGGCGCCCCTGGCAAGCGCACGCCGTTTGAGTTCGGAAGCTTGTTCTCGCAGGAACGCAAGATACCGTTCCCGAACCTCTTGCATTTCAATATCGCCGGCAATCCATTGTTCGATCCATACGAGGAAACGCGGATCCTCCTCCGTCGGCAATCCCGCGCGACGGAGACGATCAAAGGCTTTTTGCGCGGCAAGGCGTCGTTGTTCGCTCTTCATAACCTTTGCTAATATCCAATTCGGCAAAAGAAAACGTGGCCGACATCTCCGGCGAACCGTAAGCGAAAATCCGCCTACGCCGCACACATTCTGATTTGCATCCGTTGCACCCCTTCCGTGAAGACCTCGTCTGTTGGTCGAAAAGAGCTGGGATCATTGCTAATTCAATTCGATCGCCGCCAAAATGAAAACCAGGTATCCCACTTTGGGCAGATCACCAAAACGGCCGCCGGTGTCGTCCGTTCAGTATCGGAACTTGATCGAACTCGGGTCTGCTACCGTCCGATTCAGAACACGATCAGGCTTTTTGGATCACGCTTTCGCTGCGGGTATTCCGCAGACTTCCAGAGCTACCGCAGGTCGCATCGCCGCGTGTCTTCTAAGCAAAACGCGTCGCGCGTCCGTGAAGACGTCTCATAACATGACCTCTGGATTTGGCGCTTATGCGCCGCCAAAACGGCGAAGCATGGAATTGAGCCTATCGTTCTCCTCACGGAACTTCACGAGCATGAGCCGTTTCAGATGGCGATTTTCAGCTTCAAGATCAGCCAGCTCTTTCTCCGAGCCGTCCTGATGATGCGGCAGCGTAAACTTAACTCTGTGAAAACAAGATCTGGGAGTGAGGCTTTGGTTCGTTCGGCGCGAAGGCGGGCGATTTGGCGCCATGCTTGGATGGCAGTTGCTCGCAATTCTCGATGGTGGTGGATGGAATATCGTGGCGGGTGGGAACGAGCGTCTGACGGCTTAGGAAATAGCCCGCGTTAGGGAACTGAAATTCGGCATGTGCAGCGACGCCTTCGCTTTGGCGAGGAGTCCCCTTCCGGCGCGCAAAGCGAAGGTCCGCGCAACGGCTGGATTTGCAAGCTATGGAGAGAAATCATGTCGGAAAATCCGCATATGACGCGGATATTTGAACATGAATTACCAGGGAAAACAAAGCATGTTGCAATCTCTGCACAGAAAGCGGGTAATTGGACATGATTTACGATAAACGGGCCGTGCTTCCGCCTATACATCAAACTTGCTCTCCCAGGGGAGGGTGGTTTTTGATGGCCGAGAGGCGATCGAAGCGCTGGGCATCAATCGTGGCGCGTTCCTGGACTCAGCCGAGCGTTTGCAGCGTCGAAAACTACTCCTCAACCCGCGCCACGACTTCTATATCGTGGTCCCTCCACAATTCATGTCATTGGGCGCTCCGCCACCAACCTGGTACATTGACGCGCTGATGCGCCATGAGGGGAATTCCTATTACGTCGGTCTGCTTAAGGCTGCCGAACTGCACGGTGCCACGCATCAGGCCGTGATGGAGTTTCAAGTCGTGGCGGCCAAACGGCTCCCCAAGATCAAGGCCGGTCGCAACCGCTTCGTCTTCTACTACCGAAAGGATATGGAGACCGTCGCCGCGGGCGTTGTTGACAAGAAAACCGAGACGGGTTCGATGAGAGTGTCGTCACCAGCTCTCACAGCGCTCGACATTCTGCGGTATTCTCGTGGCGCCGGCGGTCTTGATAACATCTTCACTGTCCTCAGGGATATCGCGCCGCAGATTGATTTCGAAAGCCTGACCAACCTGTCGCGCGTCACCGAACGGCCGGTCGTGCAGCGCCTCGGCTACCTTCTCGACAGGCTGGGTCACGGCCCACGCCTGGCGTCGATGCGTACCGCCTTGGAAGACCGCGGCAACCTGCCCTGGACGGAGCTGGACCGCAAAGAAGCCGGCGATCCCGACTTTTCTACTGAAGTGCTCGAGCGCGACCCGCGTTGGCGGGTCATCGTCCGCCGCTATCCGGAGGCCGATGAATGATACCAGCTCAGAATTTTGTCGCGTGGGGCAATGTCGCGCCTTGGGCCGATCAACGTCAGATCGAACAGGATCTGATTATCAGCCGGGCGGTGGTCGCGATATTCACCGACCCCTTCTTGCGCGAAGCCTTGAGGTTTCGCGGCGGCACAGCCCTCAACAAACTGCACTTCCCGGCTCCGCTGCGCTACTCGGAAGACATTGATCTCATGCGCACAGAGGTCGGGCCGATCGGTCCGGTCCTGGACGCCTTGCGTGTCGTTCTCGAGCCGTGGCTTGGACACGGTCAGTACGAGTCAAGTCCGGTCGCACCGAAGTTGAAATTCCGGATTGAGGCCGAGGACGGCGGCGGCGTCCCCATCCGCCTCAAGGTCGAAACCAACATCAGCGAGATCGAAGCGTATGATCCGCCGATCGACTTGCCGTTTGGCGTGGCCAATCCATGGTTCACCGGGAATGCGTCCGTCCCGACATTCTCCCGTGAGGAAATGTTGGCCACCAAGTTGCGCGCGCTGCTGCAGCGGGAGAAGGGTCGCGATCTCTATGACCTGGCGCATGGCCTGGAGACGTTTGAGGGCCTGAATGTGGAGAAAGTGGCTGATTATTTTGGCCGCTACGTCGCACTTTCGGGCCAGATCATCACGCGGGCACAGGCTGAGCAACGGATGTTCGCGAAGCTTGCCCGGCCGCGCTTTCTGACCGACATGCAGCCATTGCTTCCGACACAGCAGGCCGAAGCGCTGACCGACCAAACGACCCTCCAGTAATTTACTAGCGTTTTTGCGGCATTCATCGAACGCTTGCCCGGTGACACGTGGTTACGCACCGCTGAAATGCGCAAGCGCTTCGCGTGGTGTAGAGATATGAATTGGAACGATGACGGCGAGGGTGGCGCGGGATGAGCGACGGAACGAGAGAAGAGGAGCCGCCGACGCACTATTCTCGCCACTATCAAGCGACAATCTGCCACGGCTTGGGATCCGGGTTACACTTAGGCTATCGTCGTGGTCGCCGCGCTCAACGAATCCACAAGGGCAATCGCCCGACCGACACTCTTCCGCATGACAGACGCCTCTGTCGCATGCAGTGGCTGTCGATTTTTTATTCCGAGCAGTTCAGCAAGTTTACCGAAATACCGAAGCGCTATTGAGAAGGAACTGGAAAGTCTAATACTTTGTCCGTGTAGCTTTCGACCAAGGCGCTAAACGGCGTGCCGTCTCGAAGTTTCAGTACGGCACGATGTTCGAGCAGGAACGGCGGCAGGCTAAGGGAACTTGTTTCATGAGCTGTTAAGCCGTCCATGTCCCAGCCTTCGGATAGAGGGGACCAGAGCAACGTGGCAGACAGGTTTGTGCGAGTGAAATTAAGAGCCTGAACGGCTCTCCCAAACGCGATATCGCTGGTCTTCAAAGCCTGATTCATCTCTGCAGTTAATTTTGCGGGTACATACCAATTGTCGGCTTCCGATAAGACGCGTTCGCCGCAGACCAGGCGGACGCGGCGATAAGCGATCAGCTCACCGGGTCCGACGGTCAGAAGTTCACGGATGTGCTCATCGGCCGGCTTGTCTTGCCCGCCCACACGCTGAGCTACGATCTTAGAACCTTCCGGTGCGAGCTTGTGCGCGGCGCACCAGCGATCAAGGGTCAATGTAGCACTGGCGTTACTCAGGAGATTGGCATGCAAGGTCTGAAGGACCGCAAGCGCTTCCACTCGAGATGTCGGCGAGTTCAGCCACTGAGACCCTATAGACGGATCTTGCGCAATTGCGATCTGGGTGCCCAGCACAATGGCAGTCGCTGCAAGTGCGGCGATGCGAATGCGTTTCGAAGAACAAAATGACACGGAGAACGAATCCTTTCTGCAGTAAATTTGACTTCTGCGCGTCAAATTCTTGATTTTGGCAGGCGCGCGTGCGTTTGTCAGCGTATTTGATGCCAGCAGCAAGATTTGAACTGCGCCTTGCGATACCGTTTAACGGTCGGGTTCCCGATAGACTTTCTTACCAACTTCCGATGTGCTGCCGTGCTGGTTCACACCTGTTGAAGCCCGTGTGCCCGAGCCGTCCTTTGCTTGCGTCGCATCAAGGTCGTCCATAATATCCTCCATCCGCTCGCCGACCTGTTGTTGGAGTTTGCAACCGTTGGCAACTGAGCCGGCGCTTCCATCCTGGAATATGGATACCCGATAGACGTGGATTTCAAATGAGGAACATGGCGGCCGTTCCGAATCCTCCTCATCAAATATCGTAACTCTCGCTTAACGGTTTAGCGCCTTTGTCGCCCTCGTTGCGGAATGTTCATATAGCTGGATCGGATAAAATAGCTCGCAACCGACAGCAAAATCGAGGAGCAATTGTTGGAAAAAGGGTTTCTTCGACAACGCAGAGCTCTCCTTCCGGGCGAGTGACAATGGTAGACCAGGCAGCGACACGGCGTCGATGGCTGCCAACCGCAGATGCGGGTAGCCAAGACGCTTCTCTGATTTCTTTTGGTGACCCATGTCGTCGTGCTCCTTGTGCAAGCCTCCCGACGATGGCGTCGCCGGCAAGATTTCAGCATTCATAGGAAAATAGCTTGCCTGTTACACTATCGTAACTCCTCATAACAGGACGCTTGATGAAAAAGACAAACAACGCAACAGGTGTGGCGGGTATATTTTAAAGTATATCGTCTCAAGATTGGCCAGTGGTACGCTAACTTGCGGGAAGCCGTGAGTTATAAATATATTATTGTATATATTTCTATGTATATCACACTCCATGTCTTTGGCGGTCGCATGAAATGGCAGCTCTCTAACGGCTATGGCAAACGCTCGCTGATCGAACGGCAATCGGGCGATAAAAGTCCATCATCGGGCGGCGATTAGGGGCAGTCGCGGCCTGGTCGGGAGACCGAAGGCGTATCGGCTGCCGTTCTCAATCGCATGCTTGACTATGCACGCCCGAAATCCCTCCGCCGCAAGGCACCGCGGCATGATCAGCCGTTTCAATGATCCCCCATCTGTTCAACTCCAGATCCGTGCACCAACGCCCGGGACGGCTTGAATCCGGTCGTCGCCGATCGCCTTCGTAGAGTTTGCTGTCTCAATGCATCACTTCTTTTCGGAGCTTAATGCGGCCGGGGAGAGGAACGCGCGGAATTCAACCGTCATTCAGGAAGTCCGAGGCTGACGCTGAAAGAGTCGTCGTGGCAGGTG
Source organism: Rhizobium sp. CB2179 (assembly GCF_057653455.1). Classification (NCBI taxonomy): domain Bacteria; kingdom Pseudomonadati; phylum Pseudomonadota; class Alphaproteobacteria; order Hyphomicrobiales; family Rhizobiaceae; genus Rhizobium; species Rhizobium sp. CB2179. Next base: position 586,406 of record NZ_JBYGKR010000002.1, read on the forward strand.
CACGGCCATCAGCTTTGGGTCGAGAATTCGGACCACGATCAATTTTACGCCTTGTGTATTTGTACAATCTATCGCCAGTGATTGGACGTGGTCATGAAATAAAACTGCATCGACAAATGCAGATGACATGTCAATGCCAACGACATATCCAGAGAGGTCTGCGCCGGAGCCAAGAGCTCTGCGAGAGTGTAGACTTGCCGCCTCGACCGGCCCAATTCAGCGACTGCCCGCTCCATTGCGGCAGCGCCGCTCTTGTTAATCTCTCCTGCCATCGCATTCGATATTCCTGAAAATCTCGCGGGACTGATGGGGTTCTCTCATTCACGGCGACGATTCTTTCAAGAATGAGAGACTTCACACACAACGATGAATGGACCTCAAAACGAAATAGATAGAAGCTTCCCAAACTTCGTCGCGTTGACTCGCGATCACGCGAAACTGACGGAGAGATTGGACAATATGGCATGTGTCGGTTTTGCATCATTTTGGGGTCTTCGAAGAAAGACCCTCGACATGGGCGTTGTTGGAGACTGGGCACTTAAATCATCAAATCAGGCACAAAAATTTGAGGTTCGCGCGAGTCAGCGTAGCGGCGAAAGAGGGGCTAATCGCGAGCATCGAGATTGTCTTGATATCTTATGGTGATGTTCGGCGTTTTTTTCTGGCAGCCCTGATAAATGTTTTCGGCCAGCGTGCTGGAAACCCGGCGTGAGGAGGGTGCAGCCGGGCACCGCTTTGTGGAGGAAGTAAAATGAAAAAGTTTATCCTGGGCACTGCGTTGGCGCTCGTCATGTCGACGGCCGCTCACGCGGAAACTGTCGGCGTCTCGATGGCGAAATTCGACGACAATTTCCTGACGGTTCTGCGCAACGGCATGACCGATTATGCAAAGACACTGAGCGGTGTGACGCTGCAGGTCGAAGACGCACAGAACGACGTTTCCAAGCAGCAGAGCCAGATCCAGAATTTCATCGCCTCCAAGGTCGATGCAATCATCGTCAACCCTGTCGATACCGATGCGACTACGGCAATGTCGAAGCTCGCTGCCGATGCCGGCATCCCGCTGGTTTACGTCAACCGCCAGCCGGTCAACGTCGACACGCTGCCGGACAAGCAGGCCTTCGTCGCATCCAACGAGCAGGAATCCGGCACGCTGGAAACCAAGGAAGTCTGCCGCATTCTCGGCGGCAAGGGCAAGGCCGTCGTCATCATGGGCGAGCTTTCCAACCAGGCTGCGCGCATGCGCACCCAAGACATCCACGACGTCATCAAGACGGATGAATGCAAGGGCCTGGAGATCGTCGAAGAGCAGACGGCCAACTGGGACCGCACCCAGGGCGCCGACCTGATGACCAACTGGCTCTCGAGCGGCATCGAATTCGACGCCGTGATCGCCAACAACGACGAAATGGCGATCGGCGCCATTCAGGCGCTGAAGGCGGCCGGCAAGGATATGACCAAGGTCGTCGTCGGCGGCGTCGACGCCACGCAGGATGCACTTGCCGCCATGCAGGCGGGCGATCTCGACGTCACGGTGTTTCAGGATGCCGCCGGCCAGGGCAAAGGCTCGCTCGATGCGGCGCTCAAGCTCGCCAAGGGCGAAAAGATCGAGAAGAAGGTCTACATTCCCTTCCAGCTCGTCACGCCTGCCAACGTCAAGGACTTCGTCACCAAGAACTGAGGCGAACGCTAAGAGGATGCGGGCTTTGTCCGCATCCTGTTCTCGGGCGCTCGAATTTCCACAAATCCTCAAAGATGAAGGACCCTTGAGCTCAGGCTGCTTGAGGATGGCGCTGTGAGCCTGGGTGACACCGACAGTCTCATCTATCATCCAGCCAGCATATCCCGGGCGCGCCAGTCGATCAGGAAAGACGCACACTTGGTCGAAGGCGTCGGGGAAGACCTCCTCCGTCTCTCTGTCGGCCTTGAGGATGTTGGCGATCTGATCGGCGATCTGCGTCAGGCCCTTCAGGTCCTATGACGGAACTATAGCATCGCCATTCAAATATCTCAGCGAACAAAACGAACGCGCCTGCAATATCTCCAGCGCCGGCACAAGGTCAGTATCGTTGGTGACGAGCACCACCTGGTCGACGTCGCCGCTTAGGCGTCGTCGTAGAGGTCAAGCGCCAGATTCACATCCGACGGCTTTTCCTCGAGCTTCCAGACCTGGATCTTGTAGCAGTCGCGCGGCCAGCGCCTCGGATCGTCTGCGGGAACGATATGCTGGTTGGCCTTGGAGAGCGAATAATGGCCCATCACGAAAGAGAGCCGACCGCCGCGATGCGTCGTCAAGGCATAGTGATCTGGGCCTGCGACGATACGGAATCCTCACCCTTCGCCGCACTTTCGATGATCTTTGTGGTGAGATATTTGATCGCGCAGTCCGGATGGAGCGTCATCGTTGCAGGCGTGGCGTCCGGCGTTGGCCGGTAAAGGATCGACGGCAGAATTTGTGTTCGAACAAGGTGAGAACGTCCCATTTAAAGGCGGTCTTGCGCAAGCAACCATAGTAGAGATCGTAGCCGCCGATATAGACGCGTGTTCGAACGCTGGCACTCCTTGCAAAAACCGGCTTGCGCCGGCTTTTTCCCCCAACCGCCCGGAGCGCATGTCTCTCAGGATGCTGGGTTAGTTGTTAGCTCTCAATTGGGTGGCCCTCTCGTCAACTTGCTAGCGGACGCCAATGGCGATCGCAGGGAAGGGACGCAAGGGTCGTCCACTCCTTCACCACCTAGGACCTGTACTCCATCGCACAAACTGCTAGAAAGAGCGCCCGCGGAAATTGGAGAAATCGTCCGCTACCGGAGGCGGACGGTAGCGGTGGAACTAGAAACCCGTTTGTTTTCCGGCCGCCAGAAGGAACCTCAAAGAAATGAATTTGGCCTCGAAGATTGCGAAATCCCCTGTTTTCCCATCCATTGGTGCACTGCTTGCAGAGGCTCGTCAGGCTCGCGGCTATTCTTTGGACGACCTCGCAGAAACCACTGGTCTGACTGTGGCCGAGGTGACAGCTCTTGAGAGCGACGAGGATTTTGACGCGTCAAGGATCCGAAGGACCGCAGCCGCTCTAGGTGTTTTAGACAAGATTAGAAGCACGCGTCGCGCTGAAGTCGTTACGCAACTGCGATAAGGGGTGCCTGCAGTAGCTCGCCGGGGTACGGCCGCTCTTAATGGGAAACCCTTGAACGCTCCTATAGCTTATAGGCCATCCAAGCTTCAGACTCAGCCGGGTTGGACGCTTCCGCCTACTCGGGTGGCGCGAATAAATTGGCTAGCGCCTGAAGTCATTCGTCCCACTCTGGCTCTGAAGAGACGCGTGCGCGCCAGCTTGCCGACCGCAATTGTGGAAATCAGCCACGCGATCATCGCAGCACGGTGATCAATGAGCGATCTAACCGAAATTATTTTTCCACCAATCGCAACACTGGCGGCGCGCCATATGTGCTGAACGTCTTGAGGTCGACTTGAACCATCGGGCCACGCCGCGTGTGCATGGTGAGGGTGCTGATATCGACGTCAATGCCGGATTTGTGTACGTCGCGGATTGCGTCATTCATTTGTTGAAGCGCTGTACGGAGTCTTTCCTCAGCATGCTTTTGTCTCGTGAAGTAAGGTGTCATGGTTGACCTGATTGTTTGCTGCTTGTGTCGCTTATGCGTTTATTCGGGATAGCGCTACATATAGATAGGCATTTCGGGCATACCATCGAGCATGCTCCTCTTTAGTCTAGGAATGGTGGCCGGTCGCCAAGTAACTGCTATGGCATTCCGGCCTTTTTGACTTTCGGATTATTCCGTCCAAAGGGCGGGAGGCGGGACGAAAATATGCCTCCCGATCGTTGGGAGAGCTCCGTTATCGCTCCAGCACCAGCGCATCCCATTCGGCATTGACAGTTCTTCGCTCTCGACATGGCCTTAAGCTTGTTGCGCCACATAGAACGCATGCCGAAGTTTTTATTCGTCCAGTTGGCGCCATTTCAGATTCCACGATTGAAAGAAATATTGGCATCATGTCGTTATGATAAGTGCAGTAAAGCTGGGTCTGGACGGGCGCACCATAGAACTGGTTGACGCTGCCCCCATTCTCTTCAAGGCGCTTCGATCCGATCACCTGGATGCGGAGGGGCGAGCGGTCATCGACGCGGTCGAGGCGGCTGATGTGCTGGTTGCGGATCGCCGGTCTACCGGGCGTCGTATACAGGCGCCCTCAAGCATCTTTTCGATCTTGTCGACCACCGCGCACTTACCGGAAAGCGCGTCATTCTCGCTGCCACAGGCGGCACACCGTTGCACGGTTTGATGACTGAACATCAGGCGCGCCCGCTGTTCGGTTTCTTCAACGCCCTGACGCTGCCGACGTCGATCTACGCCACCGAAACCGATTTTGCGGATTATGAGATCACCAGCAGTGGTTCGCGAGCGCATGAGTGGGCCGTTTCAGAACTACATTCGGTGAATGACGTCCTGTTGCATCTCAAGGTTCAGCGTCTCGATGATGAGGCGTTGGGGTGAGCGTTGCCAAGGGGCTAGTCCGGTGACGCGGGAGTCGGTATTTGCAAACGTAAGCAGCATTGGCTAAAACTCGCCGAGACATCATCGCAGATACAAGGCTTCTCATAGTGAAAAAAGTGCAGCGCAGCTTTGCCATCGAGTACAAATCAGGTGGGCGAAAACTCAATTCCAAGCCGAACTCCATCTGGGGAAACATGGATCTAAAATCCGTTGCTCAAGATCTGGAGGACGAGGCAATGCCGTTTATGTCATCAACTCCTCAGGCAATAAGCAGCGAGATGCTTGTATCTGGAGAAGAACAGGCCCGGCCGTTATTGACAGTGCCGATTGAGCACGAGACAAATGCATCGGCTTTACAGGAGACCACAATGGCCGACGAAAACGCTACGATGATCAATGCTGACACGCCGGCCGCCACGGCGCCCGATGTGCCGAAAAAAATCCGCAAACCTCGCGCCAAGAAGGTGGTGCCTGAAACCGCCTCAGCCGCCGTTTCTCTGGAACCGGCTGCGGCTTCGAATGCTACCCCCGGCAAGCAGAAGAGAGGACGCAAAGCAAAGTCTGACGAAGGTGCGACAAGCGCCAGACGTGCGCCTGTCAATCGTGCTCCGAGGGCGGTGCAGGCAGCGGCTGCATCGGCGGTGGCTGCAGTTGATGAGATCGCGGATCTTCTGCAACTCGAAGAGGAAAACCAGAGACTGCGAAAGCTGCTGGCGGAAAAGCTCCGCGCTGAAAATGCCGATCTGCGAAAGCGCCTCAACCTCGGTTGATCGGCAGCAGACGGTCAAGCGCTGGCCGCATTCTCATGCTTATTGAAGTGGATTTTGGCGGCGGTTCGTTCTGCCTCCAGCGTTTCGCTCGCTGTTTGCATGCGCAGTAGAATCCGAGGTCGACTACAATGGCGTCTCCATGGAAACTTCTTGCCCGGCTGGTGTCCCCGAAACGGAAGCAGAGGCAAGAATACGGCTCGACCGATGAAGTGAAGCCTGACGTCATGGCCATCGCTCAGCCGATTGAACCAGCAGCCAAAAACGAGCTTGGCGCCACAGACCGTCCAGCGGACGAAAGGCCACTCCTTGACAGTCGTTCCACGGCGGCGTCAGTCGACCCGGATCATGCCGACAAAGCGGGCAGCACTGTTGACGATCACGCAGATATCGAAGCCGCAAAGTCGGCGGAAGCGGCTGATCCGGCTTTGCCCGATGTGGCCAATACAGCCGCGCGTGCCGCACCGAAGATCTTTCGAGTTGGCGGGGGTCAAACGCTAAAGCGCAGCATGCGGCGCACGAAAGTGGAAGAGATCGCGGTTGTTCTTGCACCGTCTCGAGGCGCCGCCGCTTCTGACGATGCAATCAATCTCGATGAAGAAATCCGGCTTCTCCGGGATCAGCTGGCGCGCAAGCTTCAGATACAGAATACACAATTAAAGAGGATGCTGCAGCGGTTTGAGCGCTGAAGCGTCCAGTCACGGACAGCCCGCTCCGGTTCCGTCACAGCCTCGGGGGCGGTCGCACGCGCGCCTGAAATCAGCCGGGATGCCAATCGGCTGCTGTGTTACAGGAGGATTGAACAATGTCAGGCTCTCCATTGACGCGAGTAACGGTTGCGTGTGTATCTCCGTTCGCCGTTGGCACCCTGCCGAAAGCTGTGAACAGATCGCGGTTCCTCAGCAACTCGGAGGGAACCTGATCTGGAATGGAATAGCTTCGCGCTGTGTCTTCTCCGCCTGCAACCCCTCACTGCCCGCTAGGCGCTTTCAAAACGCGAGCGAACGGGTGCCAAAACACAAGCTGTTTAGGTTCTTCAGTCGGATGACGTGATATGGCTCTGACAGTTCTTGGGGCAGACGCGGGCGCATGCGCCGCAGCCGATACAACGGCCCGGATGATCGACAATCATCAGCAATCGCTCCACCTCATCGTCTGCGCCATCCCCGGCGTCTACAATATCGCCGGAGTCGGTGATGCCGCCAAGGTGCATGACGTCACGCGAGCAGACTTTGAAACAGCGGCCGCAGCCAATGCAGCTTGCGTTTATCCGGCTCAAATATTCGGGTAACCACCTAGACCCGTCGCGGCTTACGAATGAAACCACCATCGTGTTCTCCGATGCAGTGAGTTCTGCTCCGGCAACGCCGGATATGGCGTTGCTCTTGAGAGTCGTTTCGGAAACGTTGGGATCGACGGTGCGACACGGATGCTTTTCCTGTAAACAGGTCTCATTGAGCGTTGCCATGGTACCTCCTTCAGCCGTTTGAGCTTTTTCTGAACTGATGCTCCAGCGACAAGAGCTGTCGTCCTTGCGTGAGAAGAATTCTCAATCGTCGTGCCAAGTCGCCCAAAAATGGCTGCGAAGTCCAACACGCTGCTATTTCATCTACTTAGACGCCAAAAAATAAGAGACTAAAAAAGAAACCAAGTGGCTGACGCCGCGGGATGTCGTGACAATTTTGTATACTGTGTCTTATGGATGTCGTTGCGTACACAATCTGCCTCGTTGAGGGCGGAACAAAAAACACGTCCAAGACGACCACCAGCCACTTGAGTGGCCTCCTTATATTGGTCGGCCCTCACGGAGGGGCCAATATTCCCTTATGGCCAACTCAGCGGGAATAGGCCCGACCCGGAAATAGGTACGAAGGAACAGCCGAATGACAGTCAAAAACCCATTCACATGGACGAACGACGATTTTCCCGATCTGGGCGCGTCCAATGTAGCAGCTTCGATTGAGTTCCGATCTTTTACAGGAGCTTTCCGTTTAAGCGACCGAAAGCCTTGTGGCGACTAACGATGTGCGAAGCTTCATGGCCGGCTTTTCAATCAGCGCCCATGATAGAGCGGCTAATGCCACGGTCCCGACCGGCTCGACGATCCAAAGCCACCAGTGGCCGACCCATCCGATGCCGATCAGCGTGTGCATGACGAGCATATGGTAGAGGTAGATCCCGTAAGACAGATCCTGCCCGCGCAAAAGGTTAGGGCGCGGAATTGAGTACGCTGCTGACAGGACTAGACCGGCAAGAATAGCGATTCGGAATGCATCGACAGGCGCCGCATTGTTGATAGAGATGAATGCAGCGGACGTCCCTGCTACCCACCACGTGATTGCGAGATGAGTTGCCAGCCACCACAAGAGCTTCCCCTCAAAGATCCTGCTTACGCGATGCCAGTAAAGCCGAGCAAGGACTCCCATCGAAAAAATCCAGAAAGTCGGGCCCACTGTCACCGATAGGAACGGATTGTACCTATCAGTTATGTTGAAGTGCTGCGCCATGACCCAAGACCCGAGAGCGGCGACGGCAACGACTAGCGCCCCTGCTCGTTTCCACTGCCGCCAAAATTCCAGCAGCGTTGGCAGGGTGAGGTAGAATGTCAGTTCCACCGTCAGCGTCCACAGCACCCCACTTGGGTCCGAGACGCCGTAAAAGCCGCTCATCGTGTAGGGCTCGTAGGTGAAGTAGACGGCCCAGATTCGTGCAGCGGTCAGGATGTATACCGTGAAGTAAGACAGATACTGCAAGGTGCCAGTGACATTTAATCCCCCAGTTACCAGCAGGGCAAATTCCATCAGGGCGATGTTGACGAACAGTGCAGGAAAGATCCGGAGCGACCGCTTAACAAAAAAAGAGGCCGCAGAAGATGAGCGAATATAAGAATCTGTTACTAGAAAGCCGCTTATTACAAAGAAGATCGCAACACCCGGTGTCGAAAACAACAGATTGAAGGCCGCTGTGCCGTTCAAAGGATCGCCCAGGTGAAGCCAATTCCACGCGTGGCTGAACATCACTTGGCAGGCGGCAAAGAGCCTTAACAGGTCAAAGTTGTTCCGGTGGCCGGATGAGTGTTCATTGGATGGTCCCATGATGTCATTAGCCGGCAGATGCCGCGCAACCTTTCGGCGTTGTATTGAGAACAGAGCTCAGGTGTGGCGGTGGACGGCTTAATCGTCTGCAGCCAAGACGGTGTAATTGCCGCTTCTGGAGGACCAGATGGCCTGTCGTCGAGGGAGAGAGCCGTTTGCGCCGTGGTGACTGATTTCGCCCCAATGCCGCCTGCGGATAAAAACCCGAGCGGCATTGGCATCCCCCGTCAGATCGTTTGCCCTCGTTGGTCAACAACATCAATGGGTAGTACCTATAGCTTGGATCAACTATGAGACGTCTTTGGCCGATCTTTTGGATCAAACTGAACAATCGTGATCCAATTGGCAGTGAGTGCGGGCCGGTTCTCGTTTTCGATCTCGACAGTCACCTCGTAGGTCGTCACCAGCATGCTTGAGCCCCGAAAACGGCAGTCAGACAATACGAAGCGGCCGCGTACGCGGCTGCCAGTCTTAACGGGCGACATGAAGCGCACGTTGTCGAAGCCGTAGTTGAGGCCCATTGACTGCTCGCGAATTTTTGGCATTCCGCTGAAATTCATCACCGACAACAGTGAGAGTGTCAGGAAACCATGAGCGATCGTTCCGCCGAACGGGCTTTCCGCCGCAGCGCGTTCGGGGTTCACATGAATGAACTGATGGTCATGCGTTGCATCCGCGAAGAGATCGACTGTTGATTGATCGATCATGATCCACTCGGATCTTCCAACTTCCTGGCCAACTCGCCCAGACACATCCGCGAGCGAAATTTCATTCATACGACCTCACTTATTCTAAATTTCAATGGAAAGGTTTCGGTATTTGCCCGAAATCGTGCTAGCTCCAGGAGCTACGCAATTATTCGACAGTGACCGATTTTGCGAGATTGCGCGGCTGGTCGACATCGGTTCCTTTGGTGACCGCCACGTAGTAGGCAAGCAGCTGTAGAGGTAGAGAAAAGATGATGGGGGCGATTATTTCCTCGACATCCGGCAGCACGAGTGTGTGAATGGTATCGAGCTTCGAACGCGCAGCTCCGCTCTCATCGGTGAGAAAAATGACGCGGCCGCCGCGTGCGGCGACCTCCTGCATGTTGGAGACGGTCTTGTCGAAGAATCGATCATGTGGCGCGATAATGATGACGGGCATGTTCTTATCGACAAGCGCGATCGGGCCGTGCTTCAGTTCGCCGGCGGCATAGCCTTCAGCGTGGATATAAGAAATTTCCTTGAGCTTTAGCGCGCCTTCCATCGCCAAAGGGAAACTGGTGCCGCGGCCAAGAAAGAGCGCGTGAGTGTATCCCGAAAGTTCCTTCGACAGGAGTTCGATCTTTGGCCGAACGTTCCGCAGCACCCGCCTCATGATGCGCGGCATTTCAATCAAGCTCATGACCAGTTGCCGCTCCTCGTCCTCGGTGATAGTACCGCGCGCCTTGCCTGCACTGATCGCCAGAGCAGCAAGAACTGCGAGCTGGCAAGTGAACGCCTTGGTCGAGGCGACCCCGATTTCAGGACCTGCAAGGATCGGGAAGATGACATCGGCTTCTCGGGCAATGGTCGACTCGCTTATATTGACGACGGCGCCGACCTTCAGCCCGTGTGCCTTGCAATATCGCATTGATGCTAGCGTGTCGGCGGTTTCACCGGACTGCGAGATGAAAAGCGCCGCCGCATGTGGCGACAGGGGGATATCGCGATAGCGGAACTCTGAAGCGACATCGATTTCCACTGAAAGGCGTGCGTAGCGTTCGAACCAGTACTTGCCGATCAGGCCTGCCAAATAGGCAGTGCCGCATGCGGAGATCACAAGGCTACTCACGTTTGCGAAATCCACTTCCGTTGATACTTGGACCGCCCGGTGGCTGGCAATATCGATGTAGCGGGCAAGAGCTCCGGCTATGACCTCGGGCTGTTCGTAGATCTCCTTCTCCATGAAGTGGTCATAGTCACCCTTGCTCACTCGGTCGGCTGAAGCCATCGAGGTGTGTCGAGCGCGTGTGACGACCTTGCCCTCACTGTCGAAGATCCTGAAGTCTGTTTTCTCGATCACGGCCCAGTCGCCGTCGACCAGGTAGGTAACTTCGTTGGTCAAGGGAGCAAGCGTGATAGGGTCGGAGCCTAGAAACATTTCCCCGTCGCCATGACCAATCACCAGCGGAGGTCCATTGCGCGCCGCCATGATAGTGGATGGGTCATCTTGGAAAATTATTGCAAGGCTGAAGGCCCCCTTCAGACGCTTCAGCATCGCATGCATAGCCTCTTGGCTACTCATACCCTCGCGACAGGATTTTGCGAGGAGATGCGCGACGACCTCGCTATCGGTGCTCGTCTCGAAATCCGCACCAGTCGCCTCCAGTTCGGCCTTCAGCTCCGCGAAGTTTTCGATGATACCATTGTGAACAACAGCAATACCGTCGACAATATGGGGGTGAGCGTTTCGTTCTGTCGGCGCCCCATGAGTAGCCCAGCGGGTGTGGCCGATGCCAATGATCCCGTCTAGGGGCTGTTGCTTCAGCCTCATTTCGAGATTGACGAGCTTGCCCTGCGCACGGCAGCGCTCCAAATTGCCCTCAGAGATCGTGGCAACGCCAGCGGAGTCATATCCGCGGTACTCCAGACGCTTTAGCGCGTCGAGCAGTCGCTGCGACACCGGGTGCCGCCCGACGATGCCCACAATCCCACACATTGATTTGTCTCCGTTCGGTGTGCCAAAGGACGCAGTTACGATGCTTCCATCGTGACCCATTTGAGGACCTTCTAATCTCATTCTCAGAGATATTTAAAATCGATTGTTGTGATCGCTGTCATCCAAACCATGGATGCGATGCCCGTAAGGCCGTTAGGCAATTTGTATTCGCGGGAATATCACGAGTCCTCACACCAACCCTTCATTGGTGGTGAGACCTGCGTCTTCTCAGCCGACCAGCTTTCACCGGTCCGGCGAGACGTGCAACGGCCACACCCTGTGCATTTGTCGGGACACTTTTAGGTTGCCGCGTTGACGTTAATACCAGAAATCTACCGAACCCCAGCCGCGCATCGACTTGGTGGCAAATGTGAGCCCGACTGTGGGGTTGACATGCAGAGCCTGGGAAATGGCGTCCTCAGGCTTGCGTCAGCGCTTCAACCGAGCCGGATTTCCCATGGCCTTTTCCCCTGCGGGTATATCGCGGGTGACTACGCTTCCGGCGCCGATGACGGCGTTGTCGCCGATCGTCACCCCTGGGAGGATAATTGCTCCACCACCAATCCAGACGTCTTTACCAATCCGGACAGGCCGACCGAGCTGCAGACCAGCCTGCCGCTGCTCGGGATCATGCGGATGGTCGGCGGTGTAAATCTGCACAGCGGGTCCGATTGCTGTCCCAGCACCGATCGTCACTTCTGCTACGTCAAGGATTACGCAGTTGAAATTGATGTAAACGTAGGCACCAAGCCTGATGTTGAAGCCGTAGTCGCAATGAAATGACGGACGGATGACGGCTCCAGTTCCGACCTCTCCTAGTCGCTCCAGAAGAAGTGCGTTCCAATGCTCGGCCGTACTTCCCAGAGTATCATTGTATCTCTTCAGCCAAGCTCCTGTGGCCAACAGGTCCGTCTGAATCTCCTCGTCCGCCGGGTTGTACATGTCGCCCGCCAGCATCTTTTCTTTTTGAGTGCGTGTCATTGTCTGTTCTCAGTTCGCGTTCATCGATGAAGTTGTTAGTCCTCTGACGCCCGGCTTGAACGAGTTTCAGATAGCTCCTCTTCTCGACGCTCTACATCGCATGGCGCAGAAGAGAAGTCCCGGCGGGAAAACGCTCGACTACGCAGCGTTTGCGTGGTCCAGAGGCTCGTTCGACAGCAGTGGATTGAAAGTGGCAGTGACTAGCCCGGCCGGCAAGCGGAATCGATAGCAAGTGGAGTTGAAGAGCCGCTCCGAGTGCCAAACCCGGAGCGGGCGCTCTTTCCAGCCGGTTGCTTCAATGATCATAACTACGGAACGCAACCATATTTTCCTCACCCCGCCTTGCGAGCAATCCTCAGCGAGCGGTTGTGGGCTAACCGTTGGTGCGAATTGACCCACATTAGTAACGGCACCCCAGTTAGCTTCTCTCCAGCGGCACCACCCTCGCGGTTGCACCTGGAACCATTCCGGCCACACCGTCCGCCTCTTCACACTTGTCTGAATGCCAGGACGGCGTTGGTGCCTCCCATGGCGAACGCATTGCTCATCGCCACACGCACCTTGCGCTCACGAGGGACATTGGGCGTGACGTCGAGATCGCACTGGGGGTCAGGCTCACGATAGTTGGCGGTGGGCGGTATGACACCTTCTTGGATCGCCATGACGCAGGCAATCATTTCAAGTGCGCTGGCGGCACCCAGGCAATGGGCGTGCATGGACTTGGTGGAGGAGACGGACATCTTAAAAGCGTGGTCTCCGAAGACGCGCTTGATCGCGGCCGTCTCCATCTCGTCATTCGCAACGGTGCCGGTCCCGTGCGCGTTGAGGTAGTCTACATCGTCCGGGTTCAGCTCGGCATCAGCGAGGCAGCTGCGCATTGCGGCCTCGGGTCCCTCGATGGACGGCATGACGATGTCGTAGGCATCGCCGGAGAGTCCTATTCCGGCAACCTCGGCAAGCATAGTCGCACCGCGGGCAGCGGCGTGCTCGTAGCTTTCCAGGACAGCCATTCCGGCACCCTCGCCAAGGACAACACCTTTTCTGTCGGCGGAGAACGGGCGACAGGTATCAGGGGCAAGCACGCGCAGTGCTTCCCATGATTTCAGGACTCCCCAAGTGAGCGGCGCATCGCTTCCCCCGGCAAGCATGACGTCTGCACGGCCCAGCCTGATCTGATCTACCGCGGAAGCGATGGCATGATTCCCCGCCGCGCAGGCGGAGGTGACGCCGAAGACGGGGCCGCGCAGGCCGAGATAAATGCTGACCTGACCGGCAGCCGCGCTTGGCATTCCCTTCGGTGCTGTGAAAATGCGCGCGCGGGTCACTCCGTCTAGAAGGATACTGCGGTAGGTTTCTTCAATCGTTCCCCAGCCAGGCCCGCCGACGCCCATCGCGGCGCCGTAGCGGTGGGCATTCTGTTCATTGGAGGAAAGCCCGGCCTGTCGCATGGCTTCGGTTGCAGCAATCACTGCGAGCAGGCTGAAGCGGTCCATAGAGACAAGCTGTTTGCGCGGGATGTCGTGTGTTGGAATCGCCTTGATCTCGGCACCGACCGTGCCTTCCATATCATAAAGATCAGTCGTGATGATCGGGCTGATTGCAGAGCGGCCGTCGCGCATTTCCTTCCAAATTGATGAAGCGTTCGTTCCTAATCCGCATATTCCGCCTATCCCCGTGATTACGACGCGCCTGTCCATCACGCCTCCTTCGCGATCAAACCGCGAACGGCTTCGACGACATCGCCGATATTTTTCAGATTAGACCAAGCATCGGCCGTGTTCATCTCGATCCTGATACCGTAGGCCTGCTCCAGGTCCCAGAGCACATCGGCCAAAGCCAGTGAATCGATGCCAAGGGAGGTCAATTCGCTATCAGCGGTGATTTCTCCGATTGCTACAGGAATCCTCCCGCCATTTTCTGATTGGGCGAGATTTTTGATTGCAGCAATAATTTCTACTGTGAGCTGATCGGCCATCGTGTTCCTTTCCATCATTCCAGCGAGTCCTGAACGCGGCGCACAGCCGGGCAGAGCAAGGCTTGAGCGCGTTCGATGCTCCTGCGGGAGGGGTTGGCCCCCGTCTGGTCTGTGCTATGGAGCATGCTGAAGGATCGGTAAAATTGATTGATTGGATCGGAAGCATCCGCAGTATGGATAATGCAATGAGCCACGCGCATCATTCGCTTCCGCCGTTGTTCATGTGGCGCTCAGATGAAGCGCGAGATCCAGGACGAGGAGAGGTTGGCGTGGGGTCGCGACTTTCAACATAGCACAAACGCTGATGGAGCCGAGCATGGCTGCCGGCCAAAATGGACCGATGGCAGCTCTCGCGACGTCACCTGCTCATCAAATCCATCGCGATCCTAGAAACCGTGCGGCTGGTCAACGCGTGAGGTAGGCGAGTCCCGTTTGAATTGTAGTACTTTAAGCGACGGTAGCTCGACGAGGATTAGGTCGCTCTGGCCTCTTGGGAGCATCCTTCGGCGGATGACTCAATGCGCGAAGCCTCCTCCAGTATTATGTTGCGCATCCAGATGTTGCCGGGGTCTGAATTGTGAAGCAAGGGCCACTGTAGTGCTTCTGTGAACGAAAGCGGAGGCAGGGGATGATCTACGATCTGCAGGGGAACCGTCGGTTCGAAATGTCTGACAAGTAGCAAGGGAAGGGTTGCTATCCGATTAGTCCCCTGTAGTAACATCGGGATCGAGTTGAAACCCGGGACCACTATTTCAATACGCCGCTTAAAACCGTGCTCCAGCAATAGCCATTGTTCAATGGAAGGTTTCAACGTACGTCCAAACATGGCCGCGACGTGTCCCAGCGACATGAATCGCTCGAGGGAAAGCTTCCCGCGCAGCTGCTGATTGTTAGGGCAGCCGACACATACGAGCTTGTCTTCAAACAGCTTGGCACTCGGATGAGTGGCTGACATGAACTGATCCGGAAGGATCAAAAAATCCAAGTCTCCACTCCGCAGGCGCTCCTCCGGATCATCGTTGACGTGGAGCAATTCAAAACTGACGCCGGGTGCCTCGCGCGCTACGCGCTTTATGACCTTTTCGAAGAATACCAGCGTCATGAAATCCGACAGTACGATCCTGAAGCGCCGGTCAGATTCCGCGGGGACTAGTGGATCCCACGCAATCACGGAGAGCTGAATCTGCAGTAGAGCTTCGCGAACGGCAGGGGCAAGCGCCTCGGCTCGCGGTGTCGGGACAAGTCTGCGCTGCTGCATCACAAACAGCTCGTCATTGAAGTAGGCGCGCAACCTACCGATGGCTGCGCTCATGGCTGGCTGACTGAGATTGATGCTGCGCGCTGCCGCAGTGAGCTTCCGCTCGGTCATCAAAGCATCGAGCGCCACGAGAAGGTTTAGATCCAGGCCCTTAAAACGCATATTCGATCCATGATGTAGATGATTGTGATCCAAACAATCAATTTTACCAATCTTTCGGAGTGCTTATTAGAAAGGCCGGAACTTATCAAGGCGCCAAAGCAAACTAGCGAGCGGAGGCGGATCGTATCTGTCGCAAATTGACGACGAGCGGTCCCATCTGTCCCATCAGCGTGTGCGCTTGCACCAATCTTTGCTGCTTTGGACTTGTGGCTGAGAAACGAATTGGAGCTTTGCATGTCTGCTGGAGTGCGGTGGAAAATAACTTGGGAAAATGATCTCGAACCGTCGGATCATGCGGAACTGTCTGAATTTTTCCGAGCAACGTATGGTCCGACTGGCGAATTCAATGCCAAACCTTTTGAGACTGGCCGCAGTTGGGCAGGTGCGAGGCCGGAACGCCGGGCAATTGCTTACGATTCAAAAGGCATAGCAAGTCACATGGGGTTGCTGCGTCGTTTCATAAAAGTTGGTGACACCGATTTGCTGGTCGCCGAACTTGGCTTGTATGGTGTGCGGCCGGATCTCGAGGGGCTTGGCATCCCTCACTCGATCCGCGCTTTGGCACCGGCTTTGCAGGAGCTGGCGGTGCCGTTCGCCTTCGGCACCGTCCGACATGCCATGCGGAACCACGTGGAGAGATTCTGCCGAGACGGTATCTCCAATATCGTCACGGGGGTTCGTGTACGCTCGACCCTTCCAGATGCGCTGCCGGATATGCCCTCCACGCGCACCGAAGACGTGCTCGTCCTGGTATTTCCGATAGGGCGACCGATGAGCGAGTGGCCTTCCGGATCATTGATCGAACGAAACGGCTGCGAGCTATGAAGCGGCGCGCTTATATCAGCGAAGTGCCGTGGAGCGACGATCGAAGCATCTACTTGACGTTCGACGACGGTCCCAATCCGCACTGTACTGGCCAGATCCTGGATGTGCTCGCCGAACACCGCGTACCAGCCACCTTTTTCGTCCTCGGCGCGTATGTCAAAGACCATCCGGATCTTGTCCGCCGTGTTGCGGCAGAAGGTCACTTGGTTGCCAATCACACGATGACCCACCCCGATCTTACGGCCTGTGACCCGGAGGCGATCGAACGAGAGATAAATGAGGCAAACAAAGCCATCGTCTCGGCGTGTCCCCAAGCTGCGGTTCAACATTTACGAGCGCCATACGGCGCTTGGAACGCGGATGTCCTTTCAAGATCGATGAACGCCGGACTTCGACCTGTTCACTGGTCGATAGACCCGAGAGACTGGTCCCGTCCTGGAGCCAATACTATCGTGGAGGCGGTACTCGCTGCTGCTCGGCCAGGTGCAATCGTGCTTTTGCACGACGGTTGCCCACCCGATGAGGTCGGGAACTGCAAGCTTACCGGACTGCGTGATCAAACACTTTCGGCGCTCTTGGCAATTATCCCGGCACTGCATAGCCGTGGATTCTCCCTTCGTTCACTTCCCCAGTAAAACCAAATCGACGAGAAATCATGACCTTGCTTGAAACAACCAGCATCGCCGCCGTCTCGCTTTATGGACTGCTTTCCTCCGCCTATAGGAGTGTGCAGGTCCTTCATGCTCGGCGAACTCTCAAGTCGGAAATAGCGGAAAACACCGTCGAAGAGAGCTCTTTGCCAAGCGTGGACATCATTGTGCCTTCGTTTAACGAGAGCCCGCGCATCCTGTCCGATTGCCTGGCGTCCCTAGCCAATCAGGACTATCCGGGGGTGTTGCGCGTTTATGTGGTTGACGACGGTTCCAGAAATCGCGACGCCGTGGTCTCCGAGCAGATCGTCTATGCGGACGACTCGAGATTCGAATTCATCATGCTTCCCAGGAATGTCGGAAAGCGCAAAGCGCAAATCGCTGCCATTTCCCGATCGTCCGGGGACCTGATCCTGAACGTGGATTCAGACACCACTCTCGCCTCCGACGTGGTTTCCAAACTCAGTCAGAAAATGCGCGATCCGGCGGTCGGTGCGGTGATGGGGCAGCTTGTAGCAAGCAATCAGAGCGACTCGTGGCTGACCCGATTGATCGACATGGAGTACTGGCTGGCCTGCAATGAGGAGCGCGCCGCGCAGGGCCGGTTCGGTGCCGTGATGTGTTGCTGTGGACCCTGTGCCATGTACCGCCGGTCCGCCTTCGTCTTGCTTCTTGATCAATACGAGACGCAGCTTTATCGGGGAAAGCCGAGTGACTTTGGCGAGGACCGTCATCTGACCATCCTAATGCTTAGCGCCGGCTTCCGTACCGAATATGTCCCAAGCGCTATCGCCGCAACCGTCGTTCCTGACGGTTTGGCTGCCTATCTGCGCCAGCAACTGCGTTGGGCACGGAGTACATTCCGAGATACCCTGCTTGGGCTTCACCTCCTCCGTGGCATGAATTGGTATCTGACTTTGGACGTCGTCGGGCAGAATGCCGGCCCTCTTCTGCTTGCATTGTCCGTACTGGCGGGTCTTGCACAGTTCGCCCTGACGGGTTCAGTGCCCTGGTGGACGATAGGAACGATTGGATCATTGACGCTGATACGATGCGGCGTAGCTGCTTATCGTGCCAGGCAGCTTAGATTTCTTGGTTTCTCGCTGCACACGCTCGTGAACGTCTTTCTATTACTTCCGGTGAAGGCTTATGCGCTCTGTACGTTGTCCAACAGTGATTGGCTGTCGCGCGGCTCCGGAGTCAACGCATCAGGTGCCGTTCGGAAGCAGAAGGCCTCCGAAACTCCAATGCTTGCGGCCCCCGAAGCTACTTTCAGCGGCGAATAATCGCTGTGTCGCCGCATCTTGTAAACCTTAGGAACCACATGAACGGTCAATCGGATCTACAGGCAGCTGTGGCTGAGACGCTCCGCCGCCAAAGCAACCTACCGTGCATTTCGATTTCAGAAGCAATCGCTCCCCAAGTAGGAGCGATATCTTCTATTGCGATCGAGCTCGTCGGCGTTACCAAATCATATCGTGGGAAGGCCGTAGTTGACGGATTGTCTTTCAACATTGGGTCAGGAGAATGCTTTGGCCTATTAGGCCCAAACGGCGCCGGAAAAAGCACGATCAGCCGTATGATTCTAGGAATGACGTCGCCTGATGCGGGCAACATCTCGGTGCTCGGAGTGCAGGTACCCCGGCAGGCTCGTTCGGCGCGCGCCCGTATCGGTGTCGTCTCTCAGTTCGACAATCTCGACATGGAGTTCACAGTACGGGAAAACCTGTTTGTCTACGGCCGGTACTTCCGCATGAAGACCACGGAGATCGAAGCGATCGTGCCCTCGCTGCTGGAATTTGCGCGGCTTGAAAACAAGGCAGATACGCGGGTGGCCGATCTTTCTGGAGGCATGAAGCGGCGCCTATCATTGGCGCGCGCGCTGATCAATGACCCGCAGATCCTCATACTAGATGAACCGACCACCGGCCTCGACCCGCACGCACGCCACCTGATCTGGGAGCGTTTGCGATCGCTGTTGGCGCAAGGCAAGACGATCCTTTTGACGACCCACATCATGGAAGAGGCAGAACGCCTATGTGACCGGCTGTGCGTGCTCGAAGATGGAGTTAAGATAGCCGAAGGCCGCCCCTTTGACCTGATAAAGGAGCAGATCGGCTGCCCCGTCATCGAGATCTATGGCGGAGACCCCCAGGAGCTTAGCCTTTTGATCAAGCCATACGCACGGCGCAGCGAAATCAGCGGCGAGACACTGTTCTGTTACACCCCCGACCCAGAACAAGTTCGGGCGCAACTCCGCGGACACTGGGGTCTGCGCCTCCTGGAGCGGCCGCCAAACCTAGAGGACGTCTTCTTGCGGTTAACCGGACGCGAGATGGGGAAGTACCAATGAGTGGAGATAGCGTAACGGCATTGCCGGGCGGCAGCTTGAACTGGATTGCTGTCTGGCGTCGAAATTATCTTGCATGGAAGAAGGCGGCGCTGGCGTCGCTTCTGGGTCATTTGGCCGAACCCTTGATCTACCTGTTTGGCCTTGGCGCTGGTTTGGGCGTGATGGTGGGCCGCGTTGATGGCGTTTCCTATACTGCTTTCTTGGCAGCTGGAATGGTCGCGACAAGTGCGATGACGGCTGCAACGTTTGAGACGATTTACGCAGCTTTCGGCCGGATGGAGGGTCAGCGCACTTGGGAGGCGATGCTCTACACACAGCTGAGGCTAGGCGATATCGTTCTCGGTGAGATGGCCTGGGCGGCCACGAAGGCCGCTCTGGCGGGTGCCGGCATAGGCGTGGTCGCCGCCGCTCTAGGGTACACGCAGTGGCTGTCGCTGCTATATGCGCTTCCGGTCATCGCGCTGACGGGTTTGGCCTTTGCAAGCCTTGGGATGGTCGTCACCGCCCTTGCTCCGAGCTATGATTATTTCATCTTCTATCAGACGCTTGTTATCACACCTATATTGTTCCTCTCGGGTGCCGTCTTTCCAGTCGATCAACTGCCCATTGTCTTTCAGACGGCTGCGCGATTTCTTCCTCTGTCGCATTCCATCGACCTCATACGTCCGATAATGCTCGGTCACCCCGTGGTGGATGTCTGCCTGCATGTCGGCGCACTTTGCATCTACATCGTCATCCCATTCTTTTTATCGACAGCCTTGCTGCGGCGCCGACTATTGCGCTGACGATCAGCGCACATCCGAACCGCCTATCAACTCTTTGGTTAGAGAAGCCTTTGGCCTCATCGGCGCGGTAGTTCGGGCAATGGTTGATAAATTTCCGTAAGGGCTTGTGATGCGATTTATCAGCTACACAGCAGGATAGTTTTTGCTGCTGCTCTCGGGATGCGTAGTGGGCCCGAATCATGTTCCGCCTGAAATGCATTTCCTTCGAGATTCAGCGAGGGTGGAGTCACCTCAAACGGCGACGTTACTGTGGCTGCTTGGTGGACAGCATTCAACGATCCAATGCTCACCTCTTACGTGGAACAAGGCATAAGCCAAAATTTGGATGTCCAGCAGGCGATCGAAAGGATTAATTCGGCGGCTGCTAATGTCACGATAGCTAGAGCCGGCGCACTTCCAAGTCTCACGTTGAGCGGGTCTCATACGGTAAGCGGGCAAAAGGGTGAACTCCGCAAACAGACTTACACTAGCAATACCTCCACTGGTGAGTTGTCGCTATCATGGATTCTCGACCTCTTTGGCGCCTACAAGCGCAATACTGAGAGCGCGGAGGCCGCCCTCGATTCGGCGTACGCGTCAGTAACTATGGCGAAACTCGCCTTCATAAACGATATTATATCAAGCTATGTTGACGCTCGTTATTACCAGCGGCGCTTAGCGCTTTCGCAGGCTAACCTTAAATCAAGAAGGGAGACTTTTGAGCTCACGAAGTCTAAGTTTGACGCAGGGGCCGTGGCTCGCATGGATGTTGTGCGGGCAGAGGGGCTGGTGCAATCGACGCTGGCTGAAATTCCTAGCCTTGAGGCAGCTTTCGCATCTCAGCCAATCCGATAGCGACGTTGCTTGGTAAACCCGCCGGTTCCATGGTCGAGGAGATTGCAAAAGGTTCAAATCAGCCCGCGTTTCGCGCGGATGTAAATGTTGGCATCCCTGCAGATATCATTCGAAATCGACCGGACATTCGAAAAGCCGAGCGCGATCTTGCTGACAGCACTGCGCAGATCGGGGTGGCGGAAGCGAAACTATTTCCATCTATTACGCTTTCCGGCTCTATTTCGCCATCTGGCGGCATCAACGAACGCGGGGTCTATGGGAATCTCACACCATGGTCATTTGGGCCAAGCTTGAAGCTTCCTATTCTCGACGGCGGAGGTCTGCGAGCAAATGTGGACGTAGCAAAATCCAAAGCGACGGTTTCTTACTTGAAGTGGAAATCCAGTGTGCTCAATGCCATCGAACAGGTTGAAAATGCTTTAGTAGCTATGCATCGTGAGGGGCGTACCGTGCGAGCTTTGAAGAGAGAGGTTGAGATCGCGCAAGAAACTCTGAGACTGTCAACCTTGTCTTATAAGGACGGCGCGTCTTCGCTTCTCGATTTGCTGGAAGCCCAGAGGTCCCTCTCGGTTACACAAGCCAGTCTCGCCAGAGCCGTACAGGAATGGGCAAAAGTATATGTTGTACTCAATATTGCGATCGGGAGTGGATACGACCCTGTGGCAAAGGCAGGCTTATAAGTGTCCCTGCGATTGCATAATATTTGACTTCAGAGTTAGCGACGACCGGCCGGGGCGGAGACGCAAACGTTCCGCGTTGCCTATTCGTCACCAAGTCAGTCGCGCGAAATCCGCAAGTTGGGCGTGCCGCGTCAGTCCTGATCGGGTTGCTTCATTGCCTCGACTGTGATGGGTAACCGGGTGCCCTGCGGTAGGTCAGGGAGGGCGAGCAGCCATCCATTCCTCACCAATATCAACCCGCCCCACAAGTCTTCATTCTCCACCGCAACAACCGGCTCCTCGACATCCTTTTTGGACATATAGATCGACAAGCCGACCCCATTCCTCCGGATCATTGCTTTCATGGGCTGTACCTCCTTTTACACGCATGAGATTTGCTCTGTTTCAACCCGCGCGAGGCGACGATGCTGCTACGCTCGAATACCTCCCTTAGTGAGAACTGCTGATGAGGAGGGTGCCCGCCTGCGTGAAAATGCTCCGCAGGCGAGTCTTTTTGTCGCTCTTTTCCTCGCGTTTAGTGCGGCTGCTTAGGCGGGGACGCAGGTGTTCGGCATCGGACAAATGGCCCTGCATTTGGGCGCGTCGAACTCAATCCTGCACTCCGTGCATATTTTGGGATCGACCACGAACCTGTCAATTTTGAAACTGATTGCGCCTGAGGGGCACTCAAATTCGCATGCGCCACATTGGGTGCACTGCGAGGCGATGATTTTGAAGGCCATGATTCAGCTCCTCTGGTTTAATTAAAGTGTGGGTTAAATCGCAGTTGCTAAAGCTTCGATGTGAAGCACCGCGCGATAAAGAGCGCCGATTGCCTGCTCGATATAAGAGCCGTCATAAGCGCCCGTTGCTCGAACACCTCGGCGCGCAAGCTTATTCTTGGGGCTCTTGCCGATCTCAGAACAAATCAGCACATCTAAGCCTTTGAACGCATCGATGATAGTGTTGAGGGTAGCCTCCTCCCCCCATCCACCAAGGCAGTACGGGTCGATCTTTAGGTGACCTATCAATCCGATGCCTTTTTGACAGACTGAGAAAATCTGCATTTCCTGCGGATGACCGAAATGTTCATTGACCCGGCCTCCACCTTTGGTGGTTACAGCTATAAGGAAAAGTTCGTCAGATGGAGCTGAGACCGGTGTGGCCGCGTCACTTTCTTCCAATGTTTGGCCGCGTCGCTCGCGCTCGATCAACTGGCGATAGGCATTTCGCTTGCCACTGTCGTAGGTCTCGTCAGCTGGGAGCTGGCCCAGTGTGAATTCGTGTGCGCGATCATCACTGAGCAGACCGACTGCATCGGCACGGCACTGGCGGCAATGGCGCATCACCTTCGTATTACCTTCAAGCCGGTCCCGAAGCGCGATTAGTTCAGAAGGGGCAGGGCAACGCTGACCGTTCAGACCATAGAAAGTACCATGTGAACGCTCTGAGATCAGGGGCATCACGTTGTGCATGAACGCGCCCCTGTCCTTGACCCACTTGTTAACCTCGATGAGATGCTCGTCGTTGACGCCCGGAATCATCACCGAATTGACCTTGGCGAGAATTCCGCGTTCTGTCAGCATTTCGAGCCCCAACATTTGCCTCTCATGAAGGATCCTGGACGCGTCGATGCCGTTGTAGCGGCGACCATCATAGAATATCCAGGGGTAGATCTTGGTCCCGATCCTTGGATCTACCATGTTGATGGTGATCGTTACGTGCCCGACATTCATGTCGACAAGCTCGTCGACATGTTCAGGAAGTGCGAGGCCATTGGTCGAGATGCAAAGCTTGACGTCGGGGATTTCGCGGGCGATCGGTATGAGCGTCGCTTTTGTCTTCCTCCAATCGTAGCAGGCATCGCCTGGCCCGGCGATGCCGACCACTGAAAGCTGCGGCACTTCGTTTGCCACCGCAATGGCCCTGCGCAGCGCCTGGTCGGGAGTCAGCCTATGTGATGCTACTCCTGGTCTGCTTTCGTTTGCGCAGTCGTATTTTCGATTGCAGTAGTTGCATTGAATGTTGCAGGCTGGTGCGACCGCGAGGTGCATCCGTGCGAAATAAAGATGCGCTTCCCGCGAGAAGCACGGGTGGTCTTTAATCTTTTCACGGATCGCTGGATCCATAGCATCCGGCTCTGAACTGCCACGGGACGAAGGTGCATAGTCACCGAACGTTGTTGCCTCCGACACGCGTGCGGCAGGTGCTGCGTTGGTGATCCTACACTTACTCATCCCTCTGGACATTCCGGAACTCCAATGACATTTGAAATCTCAATTCCGCGAGCAAGAGCGATGCCAGTCTGAGAAACGTCACCCTGCAAGGCCGATACGCTCTTCGATGTCCGCTTTAGACCATTTTGCTACAGGGTTTCGTTGGAGACACGACAGGGCCACTTGGCAGACCTTGTCTGGTGGGGGGGGAAGCTAGAATCGCCAGGCGTCTGTTGGGCGCGACCTGGCGAACCAGGTCTGCGCCAATGATCTCCGTTGTTAGAAGACTTTTCGTTCGATCCCGTGTCGGCGCAGAGAGTAACCGACCTGTCGCGGCGTTCGGCCAAGGAGCCGCGCAGCTTTAGCCTGAACCCATCCGGCCGTCGCCATTGCGTGTTCCAACCTCTCTTTGCCGATCAGGCCGGACTGCCCCATTATGGTTTCAGGCGCGAAGGAGGCGGCACCACCCGGCTGTCCCATTGACACCGTTTCATCTCGAGCGTGCCCATGCACTGCGCCCTTGCCAATTCGCTCGGCA
This sequence comes from Rhizobium sp. CB2179, assembly GCF_057653455.1. Taxonomy (NCBI): domain Bacteria; kingdom Pseudomonadati; phylum Pseudomonadota; class Alphaproteobacteria; order Hyphomicrobiales; family Rhizobiaceae; genus Rhizobium; species Rhizobium sp. CB2179. The sequence continues at coordinate 610,700 of NZ_JBYGKR010000002.1, forward strand.
ACGGCCTTTTTGAGGAGCGGGGAATAGCATCGACCCTGTTCACAGGCGAGATCTTGAGGAACGATGACGTCCGAACGGGCGAGAGTTGCGGTCCTCTGTGTGCAGTTTTGCAGCTCACGAATATTGCCCGGGAACTCGCATTTTGACAGGATATCAAGCGCCGAGGGTGCGAAGCTTAACGAACGGCCGTTCTCCCTGTTGAAACGCTGGAGGAATTTTTGGGCCAAACGCGGGATGTCACCATCGCGCTGCCTGAGTGGTGGCAAAGTGATCGGTACGACATTGATCCGGTAATATAGGTCGGCTCTGAATTCTCCCGCCGCCACGGCCGTTTCAAGATTCTTATTGGTCGCGCATACCAATCTGACATTTACTTTCAATGTTCTCGTCCCACCGACACGCTCGAGTTCGCCTTCCTGCAAGACGCGCAGCAACTTGGCCTGAAACTCGGCCGAGATTTCTCCTATTTCGTCGAGCAGCAAAGTTCCACCGTGCGCCAGCTCGAACCGACCTTCTTTCTGAGAGGTAGCGCCGGTGAAGGCGCCTTTCTCGTGCCCGAACAGTTCCGATTCCAGAACGCCTGCCGACAGCGCAGCGCAATTCAACTTTACGAAGGGCTTTTCGCGGCGCGACGAGGAATCGTGTATCAGCTTTGCAAAGAATTCCTTGCCCGTGCCGCTCTCGCCTCGCAACAGGACAGGCGCGTTGCTCCTTGCGACAATCTGGGCGATTTCAAGAACCTCCTTGAGTGCGGCACTCTCGCCCACAATTTCAGCCGGCCGCACTGCAGATTTGGGCATCGTCTCATCATCTGATCCAGCCACGGGACTACTCCACTCAGCACATGGTTGAGAGTGCTTTGGGCACTCAGGACATGGAACGTCCTCCGCGCTACATATTGGACTTCGAAGGTCAACAAAAATTACAAATTGGTAGGGCGTTCCACCAGCCGGTTCGTCATTGTTTGCTTACCCTGCGTTTGCCACCGAATGGCTGTATCGACTACAGAAGAAGCTGTTCATCCAAACTTGAAGAGAACGCCGAACCCACCTCGTGGATACGTCCACTCAATGTCGCCGTCGGGTCCGCATAACACGTTGCATGTCCCGCATTCCAAGCAGCCATCGGAAACGATGATCACCTGACGTCTGTCGTTCAGCTGGTAGCATTTCGCCGGACACACTTGCGTCAAGGCGATCAGGTTTGGGGTTGGAAACAGGTGCTTCCTGACCGATATGTGTGGGCGGCCCGGGTCAACCAGATATCGGTTCTGGTAAAGCTTGTCCTCGACTCGCCGTTTAACGATGGCCTTCATCTGGATCTCCTTTTAGCGCCACGCGCGGGCGAGCCGGACTGCATCTGAAATTAATCCCCACCGGGATCGTGCTTTCGAAAAGGCGGCAGACCTGGCCTTTTCCTTGTCGATTTTCGAAGTTCCATCGACGCGGACGAAACTTTGCGCAGCTTTAGATATTAACTTTGGGTATAAAACAAACAAACTCTGGCTGTTCGCGTGGAGAAACCTTGGCATCTCTTTATGCTTGATCAGATCTTTGATGACAAAAGATGAGTCGAGCATGCTCTTGTAAAGAGCCAAGTTGCTTTTCACCATCGAGCCGCCACGATCCTGTATTTCTGCGATCGCTTTGCCCGCCAGGTAACCTGATGTCATCGCAAGGTTCGAGCCCTCGCGATGTGCGGTATTGTTCAACTGGGCAGCGTCTCCAACCGCGACCCACCCATCGCCGAACAGCTGTGGGATAGCCGTATAACCGCCTTCCGGAATGAGATGAGCAGCATACTCTTTCACCTCAGAACCGGCGATCAATGGCCGGATCGAAGGATGGTGCTTGAAGGCTTCAAGCATATCGTATGGCCTTTCCATGGCCGCGACCAAACCGGAAACGAGGCATCCTATTCCGATCGAGATGGACTCCTTGTTCGTATATAGAAAGCCAAGCCCCGGCACTCCCCGTGAAATTGTCCCGCCTGCCTCGATCACACAGCCTTCGTCTGCAGTCAGGGCGAAGCGTTCCGCGATAACGTCCTCCGGTAGGAAATGCATCTCTTTCACGGCAAGTGCCACGCTGTCCGGTTTGGGAATTTCACGCAAACGTCCTCGTGTTCCTAGGAAGCCGTTCACCCCCTCAGCAAGCACCACGACGTCGGCAAAAATGGCCTCGCCTGGTCGGTCGGTGTATACGCCTGTCACGTTGCCGCTCGAATCCTGGTTAAGTCTTGTGGCCAATGTCTCGCAGAGGACGGTGCATCCGGCCTCGCGCACCTTGGCCGAGAACCATCTATCGAATTGGGCACGGATGATCGTGTATCGGTTTGGCCGCCGTTCGTTGAAGTCATCCGACCGATAGTGAATTCCGGTGTGCGACGTGCCGTCCATGATCCAGAAGCGCTGCTCGACCAGATGCCGTTCAAGAGGCGCGTCATCGCGGAAGTCTGGAATGATTCTCTCCAGCGCGTCTGCGTACAGTATCGCTCCTTGAACGTTTTTCGAACCGGGGTATTCGCCCCGCTCCAACTGCAGCACTTTCAAACCACGCATGGCCATCGCATAAGCGGCCGCGTTACCTGACATACCCGCCCCGACCACGATCGCATCGAATTTCTCGTTCTTCATCAGCGGCACCTCAGTTTACTTGCATCGATTGGTTATGCGGCGCTAGTCGCCTGGTGAACGCCGTGGTCAGTGCCGGCAGAAGCCCAACCGCATCAGCCACAACCGCGACATGGGCGAAATCGAAGATCGGGGCGTTGCCGTCGGTGTTGATAGCAACGATCATATCAGCCCCTTCGACGCCAACCCGATGTTGGATCGCCCCTGATATTCCAGCGGCAAGATAAAGTTTGGGCCGGATCGTCTGGCCCGTTTGGCCAATCTGCCGATCAACCTCCATCCAACCTTTTTGAACCAAAGGTCGGGAGCAACCGTATTCACCGCCAATCGTCCTCGCTAGCACCATTACACGCTCCAGATTCTCGGCGGTGCCAATACCAAGCCCACCGGCGACCACGATGTCGGCATAGGCGAGGTTGATTTTTTCTAATCGCCCATCCGGAAGGAAGCCGAGAACCTTTGTGACAATCTCTTCCTCAATCATCATCAGGTCATGTCGAATGATAGGTCCAATCCCATTGGTCACGCGATTGGGAGTCGCCATGACCCGGGGCCGCACTGTCGCCATCTGCGGGCGAGAGTTGAGAGTGTAGATCGTGCACAGCAGCGAACCGCCAAATGTGGGCCTGGTGGCTGCGAGCGAGCCGTCTGCATCGACATCCAATTCGGTGCAGTCAGCCGTAAGCCCTGTTTCCAAGGTAGTTGCCACAGAACCGGCGAGGTCTCGTCCAAGCGAGGTGGCGCCGAGCAGCAGAATTTCCGGCTTATGAAGGATGACCAGGTCTGAGAGAGCTTTAGTGAAGGGCTCGTTTCGGTAGTCCGATAGCAGCGGTGATTCGACGAGATATGTGAGATCGGCCCCGTAAGCGAACGCCTCTGCAATGGCAGACCGATTCCCCAGGCCTTCCGCGGTTCCAATGACCACTCCCGCCAGTTGAACGCTCAGCTTATCGGCAAGCTTGCGCCCTTCACCAAGCAGTTCAATAGACACGGGGTGCACTTGACCTCGCTCCAGCTCGACGAAAACCCAGACGTGCCGATTGTCGCGGAAGTGTCTGGGCAATTGCTTCTTCGCGCTGGCACGACTGACGATTGGAGATTGACTTTCAGCTTCGCGGGCTTCCATTTATGCTCCTTGTTTCTCACGTGAGCCCATTCGGTTGAAAGCTCGCTTCCAATGCTGGCTGGTGCTCGAAGATCGATGCGATTATTTCGTCAGACAGCGCACCGCACTCGTCATCGTTTATCTCGATTTGGATTGCTTTCTCGGCTCGTGGGGTCGGGGCGAATACGCGCTTGACGACAGTCGGCGATCCTCTCAAGCCGCAGTTAGCTATCTCCACAATACCGGCGTCGGCGGCACGCCAGGTCGGTATTTGCGCGCGTGCGGCATGCAATGCGTCAGCGACGGAGCCGCGACGGATGGCGTTGACGCCTTCAAGGACACTGATCAAGCACGGCAGTCGGGTCTTCAGCATTTGTGTGCCGCCTTCCGAACGGCGCTCCACCGTGATCTCTCGGGCATGAAGATCGACTGAAACAATTTTCGTTACGTAGGTCAGTTGTTGCAGTTCGAGACGCCTGGCAATCCCCGGCCCCACCTGCGCTGTATCGCCGTCGATCGTCTGCTTGCCAGTAAACACGATTTCAGGCGCGTGGCGGAGACCAAGGTTCGTAATAGCTCGGGAGATAGCAAATGAAGTTGCCAGGGTGTCTGACCCGGCGAAGTGACGGTCGCTAAGGAGGATCGCTTCATCTGCCCCGTATGCCAGAGCTTTCTCCAGCGCTTGTTTTGCCATGGGCGGGCCCATGGTAAGCACAGTGACTTTACCCCCATACCGGTCACGTAGTTCAAGAGCTTCTTCCAAGGCGAAAAGATCGTAAGGATTGATGATTGTCGGCACGCCTTGGCGCATGATCGTGTTCGTAACCGGATGAACCCGGATCTGTGCGGAGTCAGGCACTTGCTTTATGCAGACCACGATATTCATGCTGTCTTTGGCTCCAACCGAATGTAGCTTTTGTGTCTCGGTCGGTCCTAGCACTCGTCGTGCCAAGCCGACTGCGCGGAGTTTGGCTGGCGGATTTCGGGGGGATTCGGCTTGGCTGGTAGTCGCAATGCGACAGCTTTGTCAGGTTTGCGACACAGGTCGCTGCATGCGCTTGGCAAGATTTTTAACCGCAACCGACTTCGCTAGAGCACCGCGCCGCTTTCCATTGCCAGCATTTACAGCAAGCGCAGCTCACTCGACCGAGAATTGTAGCGCATTGAAGCCGACCCACTGCTTTCTCTTCAGGAGCAACATGACATGTGTGCGACATTGTCGTCTCCTTTGTCGACATAGTGACACGTCTTAGGATTCTTCGGTCTGGTATTTTAACCCTGTAAGTGTTTGCGGCAGCACCAAATTCCGTTCTGCCACATCAATCCACCCAGTCTGGCACGACGCTTGAAAATTGTCCTCGGGCCGCGACGGAACCAGCCGCGTCCGATGTCGCGGCATCACCTCGGTCGGTTGGAACACGAAAAGGAAGCAATAATGGCTGCTCTGCGTCAGATCGCGTTTTACGGAAAGGGAGGCATTGGCAAATCCACTACATCCCAGAATACGCTCGCTGCCCTTGTCGAACTTGGGCAGAAAATCCTCATCGTCGGCTGCGACCCAAAGGCTGATTCGACGCGATTGATCCTGAACTCCAAAGCGCAGGGCACTGTTCTGGATCTAGCCGCAACGAAGGGTTCAGTCGAAGATCTGGAACTCGGCGACGTGCTCAAAACTGGCTACGGCGGCATCAAGTGTGTGGAGTCGGGCGGCCCTGAACCTGGCGTCGGCTGCGCCGGACGGGGCGTCATCACATCGATCAACTTCCTGGAAGAAAACGGCGCCTACGACGACGTCGACTACGTCTCCTATGACGTGCTCGGAGACGTGGTGTGCGGGGGCTTTGCTATGCCCATTCGCGAGAACAAGGCTCAGGAAATTTACATCGTCATGTCCGGTGAGATGATGGCCTTGTATGCTGCAAACAACATTGCAAGGGGCATCCTCAAATATGCCAGCGCCGGAAGCGTGCGGCTTGGCGGTCTGATCTGTAATGAGCGGCAGACCGATCGAGAATTAGACCTCGCGGAAGCGCTGGCCGCCAAGCTCAATTCCAAGCTCATTCACTTCGTGCCACGCGACAACATTGTCCAGCACGCGGAGCTTAGAAAGATGACCGTGATCCAATACGCGCCACGCTCCAAACAGGCGGCGGAATATCGATGGCTGGCCGAGAAGATCCACTCCAACTCGGGAAAGGGCACTATCCCTACTCCGATAACAATGGAGGAGCTGGAGGACATGCTGCTCGACTTCGGCATCATGAAGTCAGACGAGCAGATGCTTGAAGAACTTCTCACGAAAGAGATGCAGGCGACATCCTAGAGATAGTCGGAACGGATGACGCACCGCGTTGATCGACAAACCATGCCTCCTTGCCGAGGCTCCATGCGAACCTTCGAGAGAGGAAAGGCCCTATGAGCCTCGACTACGAGAACGACGGTGATTTCAACTCCAGGCTTATAGATGCGGTACTCTCCCAGTATCCGGATAAGACGGCTAAGCGCCGCAAAAAGCACCTTGGCGTCGCGAAGGGCCGAGAGGCAGCCGAGCAGGGCTCCGATGCGCTTTGCGAGACCGGGGTGAAATCCAACATCAAGTCCATTCCGGGCGTGATGACTGTTCGCGGCTGCGCTTATGCCGGCTCGAAGGGTGTCGTGTGGGGCCCGATCAAGGATATGGTCCATATATCACATGGGCCTGTCGGTTGTGGGCACTATTCCTGGTCGCAACGCCGCAACTATTACGTCGGTCTGACGGGTGTCGAAGCCTTTGTCACCATGCAATTCACGTCTGACTTTCAAGAAAAGGATATTGTTTTTGGTGGCGACAAAAAGCTCGAGAAGCTCATCGATGAAGTTGAGCAACTGTTTCCACTGAACAACGGTGTCAGCTTGCAGTCAGAGTGTCCAATCGGATTGATCGGCGACGATATTGAAGCTGTGGCGCGCAAGAAGGCCAAGGAGCACAACAAAACGATCGTGCCGGTGCGATGCGAAGGGTTTCGTGGAGTGTCGCAATCGCTTGGCCATCATATCGCCAATGACGCGATACGCGACTGGGTTTTCGATAAGAAAGACACCCACTACGAGGCCAGCTTTTTCGACGTTAACGTAATAGGTGACTACAATATCGGCGGCGATGCGTGGGCTTCCCGCATTCTGCTGGAGGACATGGGGTTGCGGGTGGTCGGCAACTGGTCGGGAGATGCCACACTCGCGGAGGTGGAGCGTGCGCCAAAAGCGACGCTCAACCTTATTCACTGCTACCGGTCCATGAACTACATCGCTCGGCATATGGAGGAAAAGTACGGCATTCCCTGGATGGAGTACAACTTTTTCGGTCCTTCCCAGATCGAAGTTTCTTTGCGCAATATCGCCGCATTTTTCGGGCCGGAGACCCAAGATAGGGCCGAAGCACTCATCACCAGATACCAACCCCTCGTCCAGGCGGTGACGGAGAAATACCGTCCGCGCCTCGACGGCAAAACTGTGATGCTCTACGTTGGCGGATTGCGTCCCCGCCATGTCATCACCGCCTATGAGGATCTCGGAATGGAGATCGTTGGCACGGGCTACGAATTTGGCCATGGCGACGATTACGAGCGCACCAGCCACTATGTCAAAAAAGGTACGCTTATCTACGATGATGTGACCGGCTACGAGCTCGAGAACTTCGTCGAGGCCATTCGCCCGGACCTAGTAGGCTCGGGCATCAAGGAAAAATATCCGGTTCAAAAAATGGGCATACCGTTTCGCCAGATGCATTCTTGGGACTATTCGGGTCCGTATCATGGTTATGACGGCTTCGCCATCTTTGCCAGAGACATGGATCTTGCCATCAACAATCCGATCTGGGGCCTCTACGACGCGCCATGGAAAGAAGCGCACTGCAGCCATGCCTGCAGTTGCGGCGGACAAGACGAATAGTCTCTGCCGAGCGACAAGATGTAACAGGTCTCCCAAGGGCCACGCAGCCGCATTCGCGGCAAAAAAGGATGAAAACTATGCCGCAATCGGCCGAGACTGTTCTCGATCATGCTCCTCTGTTCTGCGAGCCGGAATACAGGAAAATGTTCGCCCGTAAGAAGTTGACGTTCGAATGTCCACATCCGGATAAGGTCGTCTCTGCTCAAAGCAAATTCACCGAGACATGGGAATATCGAGAAAAGAACCTGGCCCGCGAGGCCCTTGTCGTAAACCCGGCGAAGGCCTGCCAGCCGCTGGGCGCCGTTTTCGCAGCCGCTGGTTTCGAGCGGACGATGTCATTTGTCCACGGCAGTCAAGGCTGCGTCGCGTACTACCGCTCGCACCTGTCACGCCATTTCAAGGAACCCTCGTCGGCAGTTTCATCTTCGATGACAGAGGATGCGGCCGTGTTTGGCGGCTTGAAAAATATGATCGACGGGCTCGCCAACACCTATAAGCTTTACGATCCCAAGATGATTGCGGTCTCGACGACTTGCATGGCCGAGGTCATTGGGGATGATCTTCACGGCTTCATTGAAAACGCCAAAAATGAAGGCTCCGTTCCGGTCGATTTCGACGTGCCCTTCGCCCATACCCCAGCCTTCGTCGGCAGCCATGTCGATGGTTACGACAGCATGGTCAAAGGCATTCTCGAAAATTTCTGGAAGAGCACTGAACGTGTGCCGACGCCAGCACTCGTCAACATTATTCCAGGCTTCGATGGCTTCTGCGTCGGCAACAACCGAGAAATCAAGCGCCTGCTCGACACGATGGGAGTCGCCTACGTTTTCCTTCAAGACGCCTCGGACCAGTTCGACACACCTTCCGACGGCGAGTACCGCATGTATGACGGAGGGACAAAGATCGAGGACGTGAAGGCAGCCAAACATGCGGAGGCGACAATATCGCTGCAGCACTACAATACGCGCAAGACGTTGGACTATTGTCGCGAGCTTGGTCAGACGACTGCCTCGTTCCACTACCCGCTGGGCATTGCGGGCACGGACGAATTCCTGATGAAGATATCCGAGCTTTCCAAGAGGGAAATTCCCGAATCTATCGATCGTGATCGAGGTCGATTGATAGATGCCATGGCCGACAGTCAATCTTGGTTGCATGGCAAGAAATACGGAATCTACGGCGACCCGGACTTCGTATACTCAATGGCGCGCTTTGTCATGGAAACCGGTGGTCAGCCTACACATTGCCTTGCCACCAACGGCACCGCAGCCTGGGAAGCGGAGATGAAGGAATTGCTCGCGTCCTCTCCCTTCGGAGGAGGTGCGCAGGTGTGGGCTGGCAAAGACCTGTGGGCAATGCGCTCGCTTCTTTTGACGGAACCAGTGGATCTGCTGATCGGCAATTCCTACGGCAAGTATCTCGAGCGTGACACCGACACGCCACTGGTTCGGCTTACGTTTCCGATTTTCGACCGCCATCATCATCATCGCTTTCCTCTCATGGGCTACCAAGGCGGATTGCGTCTTCTGACGGTCATTCTCGACAAGATCTTCGACGAGCTTGATCAGGAGACCATGTGGGAGGGCGTTTCGTACGACCTCACGCGCTAAATGCTTGGCCGGCGTCGGCCGGCCATCCCGCCACTGCATTGGAAGGTTGCGCGATGTCATCGATCGAGACACAAATGCGAGATGCCTCCGGCGAGGTATTCCGCACCACGGAAACCAAGGAGACATGTCACAACGCATCACAGGGATCAGCAGCGGGCGGTGGCTGCGCCTTCGACGGAGCTAAGGTCGTGCTGCAGCCAATCACCGATGTCGCACATCTCGTCCACGCGCCGCTCGCATGCGAAGGCAATTCCTGGGACAACCGAGGCGCCGCATCTTCAGGTCCAGTTCTTTGGCGCACAAGTTTCACCACTGATCTTACCGAACTCGACATAGTGACGGGAGATAGTGAGCGAAAGCTTCTCAAGGCTATCCGGGAGATCAAGGAGGGGTATGCGCCGGCCGCAATCTTCGTCTACGGAACCTGTGTCACGGAGCTGATCGGTGACGACATCGATGCGGTCTGCAGGCACGCAGCGCAGAAGTTCTCAATACCAGTGGTGCCGGTGAAGTCGCCAGGCTTCGGCGGTTCGAAGAACCTCGGTAACCGGCTCGCAGGCGAGGCTCTGCTCGAGCACGTCATAGGCACGGTGGAGGCCGATGATCCAGGTTTATACGACATCAATATACTCGGCGAATTCAACCTCTCAGGGGAATTCTGGTTGGTGAAGCCGCTTTTGGACCGACTTGGGATCCGTGTCCGCGCCTGCATTCCCGGCGACGCGCGCTACGCGCAGGTGGCTGCTGCCCATCGCTCACGTGCAGCTATGATGGTGTGCTCCACTGCTCTCATTAATGTTGCTCGCAAGATGGAAGAACGCTGGAACATTCCATTTTTCGAAGGCTCCTTCTACGGCATTTCCAGCACTTCTGAATCCCTGCGGCGGATCGCCCAACTGCTCGTAAAGAAGGGCGCTGGTTTCGCTTTGCTCCATCATGTCGAGACTCTCTTAGCAGAAGAGGAGGAGGGGGCCTGGAGGAAGCTGGAAGTGTATCGGCGTCGGCTTGAGGGGAAGCGCGTTCATCTGAACACCGGCGGGGTGAAATCCTGGTCCATCGTACACGCACTGATCGAAATCGGCATGGAGATTGTCGGTACATCCGTCAGGAAATCGACTGCCAGGGATAAGGAGAGAATCAAGCAGATGCTGAAGGACGAGAACCACCTTCACCAATCGATGGCAGCGAGCGAGCTCTATGCAATGTTACGTGAACACAAGCCTGATATCATGCTGTCGGGCGGACGCACTCAGTTCGTCGCGCTTGAGGCGAAAATTCCTTGGCTCGACGTCAACCAGGAACGCCAGCATGCTTACGCTGGCTATGACGGCATGGTGGAACTAGCACGCCAGATTGATTTGGCAATCCGCAACCCGGTTTGGGCGCAGTTGCGCGAACCGGCGCCGTGGAAGCAGTTCGTTACGACCGTAAGATCGGCGGAACCAAGCAATAATGAGATCTGCCGACGAGGCGACAGGTGGTTTCCATTGAGGTGAAAATTATGGCTCGCATCCTGACCCAAACAAAAACGGCAGCGATCAACCCTCTAAAGTCGTCTCAACCATTGGGCGCTGCCTTGGCGTTCCTGGGCGTCGATGGTGCGCTGCCAATACTGCATGGCAGCCAGGGATGTAGCAGTTTTGCACTGGTGCTGCTCGTGAGGCATTTCAAGCATATGGTCCCGTTGCAGACTACTGCAATGGACCAGATCGCGACTGTGGTGGGCGGCGCCGAATTTCTCGAGAAAGCTCTCGTCAAACTAAAAGCTCGCACGTGGCCCCGGCTGATCGGGATCTGCACCACCGCTGTGGCAGAAACTCGCGACGAAGATATCGCACCTGATATCTTTAACGCCACAGGGGCGGGCCTGAGAGGACGCATTGATACGGAAGTGGTACTCGCACGCACTCCCGACTTCGCAGGGGCGGTCGAGGAGGGATGGTCGAAGGCTGTTACGGCTATTATCGAGGCAATCACGCGGCCAGGGACTCAGGACCGCGATGCGGGGAGGGTCGTGATTCTGCCCGGCTCGAATATGACAGTTGCCGATGTAGAGCATCTGCGGGAAATGGTTGAGAGCTTCGGCTTAATACCCCTCATTTTGCCTGACGTGTCCGGCGGGTCTGACGAAGCTGTCCGCGATCGATGGATTCAAATCTCACGCGGTGGCGCGAAGGTGGAGCATATCCGTGATCTCGGGGCGGCAACACAGTGCATCGCGGTCGGCGAACAGATGCGCCGACCGGCTGAAGCTTTGCAGGGTCTGACTGGATTGCCATACGTGATGTTCAGATCACTCACGGGCCTGATTAACGCCGACCGTTTCGCCTGGCTCCTTGCAGCGATTTCGCGGGACAGCGCGCCGGCAGCTGTCCGTCGTGGCCGCATGCAGTTGCAGGAGGCGATGCTCAGCGGGCATTTTCATTTTGCAGGAAAGAAGGTCGCCATTGCGTGCGAGCCGGACCAGCTCTTGCAGTTCGCCCAATTCTTTATCGGCATGGGGGCGGTCATTACAGCCGCGGTCACCACTACCGGGCACCCAAAGGTGCTGCAGACAGTATCAGCGGATACTGTCCAGGTGGGTGATCTTGGTGACCTGGAACAGCTCGCAGCGGATGCTGATCTGCTCGTCACGCACTCCCATGGCCGACAGGCCGCAGAACGCCTCAGCGTTCCACTGATGCGAGTCGGTTTCCCTGTTTTCGACCGCATTGGAGGCCAGCATAAATTGAAAATCCTTTATCGAGGAACGCGCGACATGATCTTCGAAGTTGCCAATATAATTCAGGCGAGCCAAGGTCTGCCGCCCGCTCGCGCACCAGCGGACCCGTAGGACAAGGTCAGCGGTACCTTCATCCGTCACGAACTCCTCCTCATCTCGAGTATCGCCGAGCCGTGATGATTTGATCGACTGCAGCGCGGAACTGAAGAAAAAGGAGGTCTTACATTGAGAGGCAAACGCACATCTGATGAGTTTGTGATCGTACTGCTCGGTCTAATCGCCAATGAAGAGACGTGACAAAACACCCCTTTCGAACTGACGCCGTACAAACACATTGTTCCAGAGCTCATTCTTGAAGGCGAAACCCATAAGCTTTCCAAAAATCGATCAAAAGAACTTCAGGTCGGAGGTTCTACAATCTTCGGTACCTCTTCTCCTCATTTTCCGGGCTGCCGGCTGCAGCCTATGCGAAATCATTGCTCCGATCCTTGACGACACCTCACCTACGGGTTTTAGCGCCTTTGTCGTCCTCCTCATACTTTGCGAAATGTTCATGACCCTGAATCGGATAAGATAGGTCGCAACCGTAAGCCCAATCCAAGAGCAATTGTTGAAAGATGGTCTTCCTCTTCGACACAAAGTCCTTTTGCCGGTGATCGACGGTCGCTGCTCGCAGGCGCGGGTCGGCAAGGTACTTGTCTGATTTCTTTTTGCGCTCCATGTCATCGTGCTCCTTGTGTAAACCTACCGGCAATGATGTCGCCTGCAAGGGATCAGCATTCATAGTAAAAGGATTGCCCTGTCGCGATATCGTTAGCCGCAGCAGGACATTTGATGAAAGCGGTAGATAAAGCAACGCACTTGTTGGATATATTTTTCGTTGTAACGTGCGCCATCCAATATTATAGTTTATAATGTAGGAAAACAGTGGGCTATAAGAATATAAATCTGCATATATTATTGTATATATTGCGTTCGTTGCTTTAGCTCCAATCCTCATCGCGAATTTATCCGCGACCGCTCTACGGCTGAAGCAAATCAGCTGCACGATATGAAGCGCTGACTCCGGTCTCCGAGTCGCGGAGGAAATGCTCGCGGCCGAAGGCATCCAGGTCAGCCACAAAACGCGCGGCAGACGGATGGCTGCCGACGACTCTAGAATGGCAGCCTGGCGTTTTCCTTGGCTTCCTTCATCACGAAAAAAGTGCGCGTCTGGCGCACGCCAGGCAGGGCGATCAGCTTCTGGCCATGCAGCTTGTTGAAATCGGCTATGTCGCGGACGCGGATTTTCAGTAGGTAATCGAAATCTCCGGGGACCAGACTGCAGTCCAGCACTTCCTTCAGCTCCATGACGCGCCCTCAAATGCGCCAAAGCTCTCAGGTGTGGAGCGATCCAATACGACGCCAACCATCACCTTCCGTTCTTTGCCTCTCTCTTTTCAGCCGCCGTCGCAGACGATGGCAGTCCCTACCTTAACGGTCCCAAGCCCAAATCCCGACCCTAGATAAATTCGACGGCGCGCCTGAGTGTCTTCGCGAGTCTACCGGGCAGACCCAGACGGGAACCTCCCTTCCTTGCAGGGTCGGCTCCCTATAAAACCTCAAATGACTAGCTTTAGGTGGCTGGATAAAACCAGACCCGCGGCGCCACGTAGAGCCGTATGGCCTTCGCCGATACCATTCACTGTGATTGATATCTCCTGACCAGGTCTCTTTACCACTAGTTGCTTGACATGCCGTCTGATCAGCTCCGCAGCCTTCATTCCGCCTCCGGCGACGTCTCCGTGAAGGACGTAGGAGTTGAGGGACAGTGTTTGCTGCAGGTTGACGATGCCGAACGCCACGTTGCGTGTATAACGGTCGAGAAGTTCCTCTGCCGCATTCGAGCCTTCGTCTGTTTCCTTGACAAGTCTGGCACAGGTGACGCTTCGGGGATGTGGTAAGCCCATTCGGACGGCTTCTTTTCGTAGCCACGGAAGGGCAGCTACCGTCTCCCAGCAACCGTGCTTTCCACAATTGCAAAGGGCACCGTCGATCTGAACCACGCTGTGCCCGAGCTCACCGCCGGATCCGGCGAGTCCACGATAAACCTTGCCGTCGATGAAGAAGGCGCCGCCAAGCACCTCGCCGGTATAGACCGCGGCAAAATTTTGTTGGCCGCGGCCGGGCCCGAACCATCTGTCCCCAACAAGCAAGGCACGAGGGTGATGATCGATAACAACGGGAAGAGAGAAGCGTTCTTGTAGTATCGCTACAAGAGGTAGTCCCGTTAGAACGGGAGCAAGGTTGACGGTAAGAATTGTTCCTTTGTCACTGTCGATCATTCCAGCAGAAGCCACGCCAATGCCAAACGGTGCCCGCTGGGCCTGAGACAGTGTGGCAGTAAGCGTCTTCGTCATGACAGCGATGAATGCTTCTGTGTCGCCATGCGGATCAAACTCAGCTTTCGTAACGGCCTTGATCTCGCCAGTTAGAGCCACGAGGCATGATTGTACCGTGCCGGGCAGAAGGAGGACTGCGCCAAGCATCGGTGCATCGGGGTTAAAATAAAGGGGACGAGCCGGCTTGCCGCCTTTGACGTCGGAAGGAGACGCATCTCCCTCGATAAGAAGCTGGTCTTCGATCATCGGCTGCACAATACCGGTGATCGTGGTCCGGTTGACGCCCGCAAGTCGAGCGAGATCCGCCCGGCTTTTGGGTCCGTTATCATACAAAGCTTGAAGTACGCGACCGCGATTTATGGCGCCGAGTGCCGATTGGGAGACAAGCGTAACGTTGCCGCTGTTCTCGCCGGCGGCGACTTCTCTGGTGGCAGGGGTGCGCTGGCCCAACGAATAGGACGGCTGGCTCTCAAACTTCACTTCTCTTCTCCAATCTACCGGATCCTTTTAGCCCGTACATTATCGAACGGCCATACAGCAAAGGGCCCTTTCCGGTGGCGCAAGCAGGATGTCGATGACAAGCGCGGTGCAGCGGAAATTTTGGTGACCACGTCTTGACACTAACATAAGTTTGTGCGAGGTACAAACTAACCGCCTACAAAAGGCGAATTAGGGGTAACAATCTCAGATCGACAAGCGGAAGCCCGGTGGCTCCGCTGAAGGGCCGAGGTTGGGATACGAAGCAACTGAGGAGGCTGTTTATGACAATCGATATCGGAAATATGTCGCGACGTGACCTGCTGAAAAGCGCTTCCGTCGCAGCTCTTGTGGCTGGCGCGGGATCACTGGCCATTCCACGGCGAGGAGCCGCGCAGGATGCGAACACGGTTCGCGTCCTGTCCGTTGAAGACCCATTCTTCTTCTCAATGAAGGAGTTGGTGCCGGAATACGAGAAAGAAACCGGTATCAAGGTCGAACTGGAGAGTCTCTCCTATGACGCCCTTCAATCGCGCCTCGTGTCTGCCTTTGTCGCCAAGACCTCAGACGCCGACGTCATCGTTGTCGATCAGATGTGGCTCGGGCAGTACCTCGACAATGGCTGGATCATCTCGCTGAACGATTTTATTGCCAAGGACAGCGAATTCGACCTCTCAGACTTCATCCCGGAGGTCCTTTACTCCTCGAACATGTGGCGCGGCCAGATCGGGACATTGCCGGTCGCCGCCTATGCCCAAGGGGTTATGTACCGCAAGGACGTGTTTGACAAACTCGCCATTGAAGCGCCGCCGACCAAGACCTCGGAAGACTGGACCTGGACCAAATATGTCGACACACTGAAGTTGATGGAAGGCAAGTCATTTGGCGGCAAACCGTTGTTTCCCACGGTTGTCTGCGGCTCCCAACCGTCGCCGATCGTCCACATGTTTACGCAGGTGTCGGCAAGCCACGGTGCCAACTGGTTCAAATCATTCCCTGCCGACCCGTGGGATTTCTCTCCGCAGTTGACAAGCCCCGCCTGGGTCAAATCTGTTGAAGTCTATAGGCAGCTCTACAAGCTGTCTCCGCCTGAAGCGATCAACTATGTCTGGTTCGACGCCGGCACCCGTTTTGCCAAAGGTGACATCGGGATGTTCTACTGGTGGACGCCGTACTTCTACCTGATCAAAAACTCGGGCTACATGACCGGCAAGAAGTCGGACGTGATGGACAAGTACGCGACGGCGGCCTTGCCAAAGGCTGAGGGCGTGCCTCAGACGGTCAGTCTCGGCGGATGGAGCCTTGGCATCCCATCCAGTTCCGAAAGGCAAGAAGCAGGCTACGCCTTCATCAAATGGGCGACCTCGAAAACCACGCAGAAGAAAATGGCTCTTTGGCCGGACCTTAACTACCAATTCTCCGACTTTGCGCGCGTTTCACTCTACGAAGACGAGGAAGTCAAAGCGCTCTACCCGTACCTCGATGTGCAGTATGCGATGATGAAGCAGGGTAACGGCAAGGTCACACGCCCGCCTGTACCTGGTTACACGGCCATTGAAAGCGTGCTGGGCCTCACATTGAACCAGCTTTTGACCGGTAGCGAAGAGCCGAAGACCGGCCTTGAACGTGCCAACAGCCTGTTCGAGAGCATCCTGAAGGGTAATCTCATGATCCCTTATCAAAAAGCCAGCTACGCAGACACTCTTGACGGGGCCAAAGCCCAGATCGCCAAGAGGTAATAGAGTTCTCCTCGGGCCGGCGCGACAGCGATCGCGCCGGCAGCTACTTGAAGAAGAACTGGATCTGCCAATGCACACGACAACTGTTCGCTCACCGCGAGCCTTCAGGCCCGCCTGGAAGAGCTTTATCCGACGAAACCTGCCATACTTGCTGATCGCGCCTTCGGTCGTGATGCTGCTCGCTCTGATCGCCTACCCCTTACTGTTTGCCCTACGATCGAGCTTCTACTTCTGGAACCTGCAAATCGGTCCGGAGCCGCTTCAGTTCGTTGGCTTCGAGAATTATGTGCAGGCCTTTAACGCCTTTGACTTTCGCGCCGCACTGACCAACACCTTGATCCTGTCGATCCTTGGCACGACACTTGAGTTCACGTTTGGCCTTGCGATCGCCCTCATCCTGCTCAAGGCACTGCCTGGCATGAACGTCGTGCGTGCCCTGCTGATCCTCCCCACCACGATTGCCCCTATCGTCGTCGGATTTTTGTTCCGCTATCTCTATGATCCAGGCGGTGGACTGTTGAGCTGGGTGTTGCAGTCGCTTTGGCTACCTGTGCCGGCAGAGGGAATTCTTGGCTCGCCTTCAACCGCACTTACGGCAATCCTCTTCGTCGACATTTGGCAATGGACGCCGTTCTTTGCAATCGTCCTCTACGCAAGCCTCTTAGCCGTTCCTGACGAAATCTTGGAGGCCGCGCGACTGGATCGGGCATCCGCGTGGACGATCCTGATGCGTATCAAGCTGCCGCTGATCAAGCGCACCGCGATTATCATCGTCATGCTTCGCTTCATGCAGATCTTCAACACCTTCGACACGGTGCTTGTGCTCACCCGCGGAGGACCGGGCACCTCGACGCGCACCCTTGGATACTCGCTCTACGAGCAGGGCCTCGTCAACTTCAACATTGGCCTTGTCAGCGCAATGACCTGGATCACCGTGCTGATCGTCAATGTCATCGTTGCCCTCTACGTCTTCTTCGCGTTCAGAAACGAGGAGTGGTAAAATGTCCCGTCGTCGCACAAGCTTCAACACGGCACTCACCTACGCCGCCGGCCTCCTCTTCCTGGCAATCTTCGTTGGGCCGATCCTATGGTTTATCGCTCTTGCCGTACGCCCGGCCGAGACGGCCTTCACCATGCCGCCGCAAATTACCTTCGAGCCCAATCTCGACGCATTCCGGCACATCCTCATCGATCCTGGCACTAACTCACCGCAACTGGTCAACAGCCTGATCGTCGCAATCGGTGCCGTGTTGCTCAATCTGCCCTTTTCCGTTCCTGCTGCCTACGCGTTGTCCCGCTTCAAGCTGCGCGGCAAGAAAAACATCATGTTGTGGTACCTCGGCTTGCTGATGGCCCCGCCAGTCGCGTTCCTGATCCCTTATTTCATCCTCATCACGCGCATCGGTCTCCAGGGTTCCTACTTCTCGATGGTCCTCGTCCTGCAGACGCTGACGATCCCGTTTTCCGTCTGGTTGATGAAGAGTTTCATCGACGAGGTGCCGGTGGAACTGGAGGAGGCTGCCCGGGTCGACGGCGCGCGATGGTACACGATTATGTTGCGGATCACGCTACCGATCGTTCGTCCCGGCATCATCGTAACCTCGATGTTTGCCTTCGTGTTCGCATGGAATAACGCGGCTTTTCCGCTGGTGCTGAGTTCGCGCTCCACCGCCACCCTCCCGATCGGAACACTTGGATATTTCGCTACCAGCGGCGTGACGTGGAACTACATCGCCGCCGCCGCAGTGCTCGCGATGATACCGCCGATGATCATCTTCCTTGTTTTCGATCGATACGTCGTTCGAGGCCTCACCTTCGGTTCGGTGAAGGGCTGAGCTTTCCCTTATGAATGGAGTAATGCAATGAACAAACTGCGAATGGGCGTCATCGGCGCCGGTCTTTGGGGCGGCAATCATGCCCATACCTTTAATGTCTTGCCGGAGACCGAACTGGTCGGCGTCTGTGACCTCGATGAGGGCAGGGCGCTGAAGATGAAGGAAGCCTACCGCGCAACGCAGGCCTTTACCGACTATCAGAAGCTGATCTCAAGCGATCAGATCGACGCCATCTCGGTTGCGACACCTGACTTTACCCACACGCCGATCATTCTGGCCGCGCTGAAAGCCGACAAACACGTATTGAGCGAAAAACCGCTTGCGACGACAGTGCGCGAAGCCGAGGAAATTGCTGCGGCCGCCGCAAAGTCCAAGGGCAAGCTGATGATTGATTTCCATAATCGTGTGAATCCAATCCTCGCCCAGGTTCGTGACATGATTCAAGACGGTCAGATCGGCTTGGCAAAGCACGGTACTGCGCGTCTTTCGAACACGACATTCGTTCCGTTTGAAATGCTGAGCTGGGCCGCGAAGTCTTCTGCACTCTGGTTCCTGGGCAGTCATCTGGTGGATGTCCTGCGCTTCATCCTGGCGGACGAGGTCGTACGGGTTTATTCCGTCGCCCGCTCGGGGACCCTGTCGGCCGGCGGCGTGGATACAAAGGATTTCCATGTCTCGGTGCTTGAATTTTCCAAGGGCACGGTCGTGACCATGGAGAACAGCTGGATCCTGTCGCGTGACAATCCTTCGCTTGTCGATTTCAAGATCGAGTTTGTCGGCGAAAAGGGCCAGGTCCAGGCGGACCCCACCCACAATGGCGGCCTGCGAAAGATCGTCGACGGCGGACTAAAATACAATGACTATATCGGCATAACACCAACCGGCGCGACGCGCATCGGCGGCTTTGTCCTGGAATCCATCGCTCGTTTTGTCGATAGCGTCGTGCGCGACGCTCCGCTACTGGCAGATGCACAGGACGGCCTGGCGAACACCAAGACCCTGGCAGCCATCGAGGAATCCGTCGCGACCGGCAAGGCTGTGAACATCGGCTAGAGCCGGAACCAAAAGCGCGGGGCATGTCCGCACGAACAGTGCGGCTTGCCTCGCTTGAAAATACGGGGAGTAAATAAAAATGGCGTCCATGACCTTCGACGGGATCGGCAAGACCTTTCCGGACGGAACCGTTGCCGTTGCGAATGTAAGTTTTTCGGTGGCCAACGGAGAATTCGTCGTGTTGGTCGGCCCGTCCGGTTGTGGCAAGTCGACATTATTGCGGATAGCAGCGGGTCTTGAAACGCTCAACAGCGGCCGGTTGCTCATGGATGACGCTGATGTCACCGAGACTGAGCCCCAGGACCGGGATATCGCGATGGTTTTTCAGAACTACGCGCTTTACCCCCATATGACTGTCTACGACAATATGGCCTTCGGTCTGCAGCAGCGCAAAATGCCCAAGGACAAGATCGATAAGCTGGTGCGTGACGCGGCGGAAATGCTCGACCTTACCCGCTATCTCGAACGCAAACCAGGGGCGTTGTCCGGTGGTCAGCGCCAACGTGTGGCAATGGGTCGCGCGATCGTTCGCCATCCCATGGCCTTCCTGATGGACGAGCCGCTTTCAAACCTTGATGCCAAGCTCCGCGTACAGATGCGCGGCGAACTGAAGCTGCTCAACCAGCGGCTCGGCGTAACGACGCTCTACGTAACCCACGACCAGGTCGAAGCCATGACCATGGGCGATCGTGTCGCTGTGCTGAAGCCAGTATTCAATGGAGAGGAGAGCAATCTTCAGCAGATCGACACCCCGCAAATGCTCTACGACAAGCCCGCCAACCTCTTTGTCGCGGGCTTCATCGGATCGCCCGCGATGAATTTTGTGCGCGTCGAGCTGACTGCGGAAGCCGGGTCACTCAAAGCTGCGGTAACTGGAACGCAGATATCCTTCTCCGTCGCCGCCAAGCCGGCACTTTCGGAATATATAGGCCGGCAGGTCATCGTTGGAATTCGCCCGGAGATGTTTCTGGTTTGCCCCGCGTCTGAAGCCCTCTTCAACGAGCAGGTCCCGGTTGCCGAAGCGCTGGGAGCCGACACCTTCGTCTTTTTCGACATCGCGTCACCGCCGGTCAACGTAAACGATGCCGAAGATACCGAAGACTTTCCAAACAAAGGTAAGAACCGACTTGTCGCGCGGATCCCACCGGCGCTCACACCGCGTCCCAACCAACATTTGCCGCTCACTGTCGATCTGGAGAAATTGCACTGGTTCGATCCGGTAACCGGAACTGCGATCCGAGACTGACAGGACATCCGCAAATTATCGCCACACTAGGAATTCAAGTCTTTTCTCCTGCCCTCCCAGGCAACTTAGCTGTCGTCGAATACGAGGTCGGCGGCAGCCATTTTTTTCTTCGGATTCCGAATTTTGAAATGCAGAACCTGAACATTCATGCACCGCGACAGAGCTTAGAGGAGTGGCTTGTGAAACATGTTTCCATTGTCGGGAAGTTCTTTGTCATCATGGCCATTTTTGGTGTCACGGCGCTGGGACTGACATTCTATCAGAGCCGCCAGATGCTTGCGGTAAACGACGGTTACCAAGGGCTTCTCGACCGGGATGCATCTGCAGCGCTTCGATTGACACAGTCAAACAGAAGTCTCGAAACGGCGCGTGCCAGCATCAGCGACATGGTGATGACGCGGTCGAAAGAAGCGAGGGCGCGGGCAGAAGCAGGTCTGAATGACGCGCGAGAGAACTTCGTCAGGTTCATGGGTCTGGCCATCCAGGCAGTTCCCGAGCAGGGTGAACTGCCGAAGTTGAAGGCGGATGGATTCTCTGTCCTGACCGACACGTGTGGTGCAGCGATCGCTGTGGCCCGCGGCGCGACCAGTGAAGCCGAGCTTGCCATGGTACAGCAACTCTATCTGACTTTATGTCAACCCGCCTTCGCTGCCATTTCACCGAGGTTTACGTCCGTGACGGAAGAACTCGCTTCAGACGCGGAGCAAAAGCGTGCTGATGTTTTACGCGTTGTCGGTGACACGTCAGTAGTGAGTTTGGGAGCAGCGATTGCCGCACTGCTCGCCGTCTCATGCTTTGGTTTCATCACAATTCGCTCCTGGTTGGTCAAACCTATCAAGCAGATGGTTTCGACGATGAAGGTCATTGCCGAGGGCGATCTGACGTTGTCCGTTGAGGGAACGATCCGCCGTGACGAGATCGGATCCATGGCCCGCGCAGTGCAAATCTTTAAGGACAACGAGTTACGGACACGCGATCTCGAAAAGGATGTAGAGGCCAGTCGTGGGGCAAGCGAGATCGAACGTACCCGCCTCGCCGACACCGAGCGCCAGCGGGCACGTGATATGGCGGAGGCCACGGCCGGGCTGGCTGAGGGCCTGAAGCAGCTTGCGGGCGGCAACCTCGTGTTCAGTCTCGACGTCAGTTTCGCTGAGGATTTCGAACCATTGCGCGCAAATTTCAACGCCGCTGTTGTTCAACTCGCTGAAAGCCTGAGAGCCGTGTCGCACACTACCAGATCGATAAATGATGGCGCGCAGGAGATCGCTTTGAGCGCGCAGGACCTGTCCCGGCGGACTGAGCATCAGGCCGCTTCTCTGGAGGAAACTGCCGCCTCCCTCGATCAGATCACCCAGAATATCGCCAGCTCTAGCACGCGCACGGCGGAAGCCCGACACGTTGCGGTCGAGGCGAACAAATCCGCCCGTCATTCCGGGAAAGTTGTTTCCAGCGCTGTCGCAGCAATGCAGCGGATCGAACATTCTTCCTCGCAGATATCGGCTATTGTCGGCGTGATCGACGAAATCGCGTTTCAGACCAATCTCCTGGCCCTCAATGCAGGCGTTGAAGCGGCACGGTCCGGCGAGGCCGGAAAGGGCTTTGCAGTCGTTGCACAGGAGGTGCGGGAGCTTGCTCAACGCTCAGCGCACGCAGCAAAGGAGATAAAGGACCTGATCCTCAATTCCGTTGACGAGGTCAGCAGTGGCGTCACGCTGGTTTGCGATACCGGTGAGACGCTCAAGATAATCGAGGAACAAATCGTGTTGATCAACACCCAGCTTGATGCAGTCACGGTTGCTTCCAATGAGCAGTCGGCAACTCTTTCCGAGATCAATCGGACCATCAATCAACTGGATCAAGTTACGCAGCAAAATGCTGCCATGGCCGAGGAGTCCACGGCTGCAAGCACTGCACTTGCCGCAGAGGCAAAGCGGCTGCGGTCGATCGTCGCCGGGTTTCAGATTGACATCGGCAATGGGATCTCTGAGCAGCTAAGCGATCAGACAAACGCCGGTACAGCGTCAATGTCTTCACCACCGCGACTTAGGCTGGGAAAGGGTGCGCACCCAGTCGGAACATTGAGATAGCTCGGCAGCGCCATTTGGCGCCGTAAAATACATACCCGAGGATCGCATGCGGAGGCAGTTAGATGACGAAATTCAGCAATTCAGAAAGAAGCAGACTGGCGGCACCGCGTAGAGCAGCCAGGCATTCGCCATCTCCGAAAACAAGGGCGATGTCATCACCTGGGCGATGGAATACCAGATCGTGGAAGCTTTCCTGAATCAGACGAAGAATGGGGCCTCCCCCCCGTACAATGTCCCCGTGAATAACAATGAAATTCGGCGCCATAAACTGCTGGAGGTTCGCCAGGCCAACCGCGATATTGAACGCGTAGTCGCGAATGAGATCTCTCGCGCCCGGCACGTCCTTGTCGGCCAGCGTCGACAATCGGCTCACATCCAGGGAGAGAGGTCGTGGCAACCGCCTGACCTTAGCTTCGGTCCTTAGCCACTTCGAGCTGGCGATCGTTTCCCAGCATCCGCGTCTGCCGCACTGACACATCCGACCTTTGATGTCTACGGTCGTATGACCGATTTCACCACCTGCACCTGCGGGTCCGCGATAGAGATGTCCATCAAGGTAAAGCGCTCCGCCCAAAGTCTCTCCGATATAGACCGAGGCGAAGTTTCTCCGACCGCGGCCCTGTCCAAACCAGCGATCCCCAACGAGTAACGCCCTCGTATCCTGATCGACGCAGACTGTGACTCCGAAACGCTTGTTCAATTCGGTTTCGAGCGGAAATCCATCGAGGAAAGGCGCAAGGCCGACGGTCACGATCGTGCCAGTCTCCGTATTGATCATTCCTGCGACGGCTACACCGATCCCCAAGATCGGCTTTCCAAATGCGACGGCTTTTTCGATACAGGTGCTTATAATACGGAATGCGTCGGCCGCATTTGTTACGTTCTTCGGGAAGTAGACGACATTTTGCGCATAGACCTCGCCCTCCAAAGAGACCAAACACGCACTCACTCGGTCGTGCAGCAGGAGCACCGCGCAAATTGGCCTTGCGTCCTTGGAAAACCACAATTTGGTAGCCGGCTTGCCGCCTGTTTCATTGGGAGGGATCACCTCTCCTTCCGCGAGCACCCCCTGATCGAGTAAAGGCTGCACTATCCCACCGATAGTTCCTCGAGTCACACCGGTAACGCGGGCCAGATCCGCCCTGCTAGATGCTCCTATGTCGTACAAGGCTTGTAGCAATCGTCCTCGATTTGCGGCCCCTAAAGTTCCCGTCGAGATTAGTTTTTGAGCCAGCATAATGCCCTTACCGCTTTCGCTTTTTTGGCTATCGTCAGGGCTGCTCTCATTCTCTCCAAGCCGGAAAGCTTGAAGTCTTCTTATCAACGAGTCCATTTCATCCGATCCTGTTTTACGAATCCAACTGAGCCTAAGCGGTGAGCACTATCAGCCGGATAACTGGAGCTCCCCGTTCGGACCGGATCGTGTTTTTAGGGCCATCTGGGGCTCCTTCAACGCGTCTTATGACCGCACGTGCCGCCTGGAAAACCCTGAAAGATCCCCTCACAAGGCTTTCCTCAATGACCTCAGATGTCCGAGCAATCGTTAAAAAACAATTGAAATATTGAAGTGACGAGCCGAAGCGGAGCGGGGCTCCAATGGCTGCGCCAATTATTCCACGCAGCCATATACGAGATGCAGTCTGTACTTGTCTATATTGATGCCCCCACATATATATTCATATATACTTGATTTTATACTCACTTTTAACTTTTGCATCTCCGAAAACGGTGATAGCGATTGCGAGGGCTGATCAGCATTTCAATGAACGATGATTGGACAATGCAATGAGCGGATTTGGTGCACCAGAGCGCAAAACGCGCACCGCGCAAGGTGCTTGCGCAGTCGAGAAGCTCGCCATTTTCGGTGGGAAGCCCGTGATCCCTCTGGGACGCGTCATACCTTGGCCCGCGGCAGAGAAAAAGCACTTGGATGCGCTTCGCGGAGTTGTGGATAGTGGGAAATATCACCGCGTCAATCATCCAATTGTCAGCGATCTGGAGCAAAATCTTGCAAGGTGGATTGGAAAGTGGCAAGTGCGGGCTGTCGGCAGCGGAACGGCGGCCATTCACATTGAACTCGACTACTTCAAGGAGCGCGGGGAGCAAGTTGTTACCGCGGCACTGAATTGGCCGGGAGCGGTAGGACCAATTACAATCAATGGACTTGAACCCGTCTTCGTCGATGTCGACATGAGCGTAGCCGGGATTGATCAGCAGGCGGCCGCTGAGAGGTTCAACCCCAACGTCGCTGCGGTTCTGATCACCCACCTTTTCGGGAACAATGTTCTCGTCCCCGATGGAAGGCATGCTGCGCGTGATCAAGGAATTGCAGTGATCGACGACATCTGCCAGTCGATCGCAGCCGCGAAAGCAATCGTCGGCGGCTCTCATCTTGATGCAGACGCACTCGCTCTTTCCGGAAACGGCGCTAAACACCTTGGGGCCGGCGAGTTGGGATTTGTGATAACGGAGGACGACGACCTAATTGCACATGTTGATCGCGTATCGCTGTCAAGCTCGTCTCGCAGCGGAGCGCGAATATTTTCACCTCTTTCCCAAGGGTACAATTACCGGCCCAACGTATTCTCTTCATCTATTGCGAAGCTGCGGGTCACAGAGATGGATGCGCAACTCGAAATTCGAAGAGACAATAGCAATCTGTTATGGGAGATGATCAGCGACCTTGCGGGTATACTTCCGCTTTTCGACCCGTCAGACCGCGACCATTCGATGCTCAACTTTCCTTTGCGGATTGAACCTGAGGTGCTTGGCTTTCCGCCAGGTCCGGCTGCAAGGGATTTCGTCGTCAAATCGCTGCAGGCCGAAGGTGTGCCTATCTGCGTTTGGCTCACGAAGCCCGTTTTTGAATATCTCCCGGAAATTCGCAACAAGTGGAACGCCGCCGATTTTCCACACACCGTGAAAATATTGGATACGATGTTCTACGTCTCCGAGATCGCACCGCCAAATGGTGGCGAGTTGATGCATCTTTACGCAGATGCTTTTCACAAGGTTTGGAGTGCTCTTCATAAGCAGGGGCCGGAGATCGCAGCTGGAGCAATTCCCAGCTGAGCACCACGCGTCGCGACAATTCCCCGGGCCGCAATAGTCTACCCCACAGGTTTTAAGCACACTCTGCTCAATGGGCAAACATCTAAGCAGCACTGGGACAAAACTCAAAGCCATTTCTACGACGAGGCCCCTTGTATGTCTTTCTCAAAAAAACCGGAATTATTGATCTTCGACTGCGACGGGGTCCTCGTCGATAGCGAGCTTATCGCAACCGCGGTGCACATCGAAGCGTTGGCGAAGTGTGGCTATATCATATCCGCTGAAGAGTATAATGATCGTTTCGTGGGAATGACTGACCAGCAGAGTTATTCAGTCATAGAATCCGAGCGGGGCCTCCGCCTACCAGAGGATCACCATGAAAGCGTTATGGCCGAAATCGCAAATCGTTACGCGCGTGATCTGCGCGCGACCAGCGGCGTTCGGCAAGCGTTGCAAGCTATCAATTTGAAGAAGTGCGTCGCGTCGAACAGTGACACTACAAAGCTCTGCTTGGCACTCATAGTCACAGACCTACACAAGTTTTTTTGGCCCCATGTCTTCAGCGCTTCGCAAGTTGCTCGTGGGAAGCCGGCTCCGGATCTCTTTTTGTTTGCTGCACAGAATATGAAGAAACCAGCTGGCAGTTGTCTTGTTATTGAAGATAGCGTTGCGGGAACCCAGGCGGCGGTGGCTGCGGGGATGACGGTGATTGGCTTTGTTGGTGGCTCCCATTGCCTACCTGGGCATGGAGAAAAACTGGCAGAAGCAGGTGCGATAAAGCTGTTTAATGACATGGCGGCACTGCCACAAATCTTGGCTCGTTTGTGATCACCAATTGCGCGCAAGCGATCCGTTTGAGCCCCGGTATCACTGTCCAGATTCATGGTGCGTGCGATAGCACTAGGGTAGTGCACGGGCTCGTCATTTGACTATCCGCGCTTGTTTGCTCGGACCGCTAAAGACATGGAGACACTATGACAGCTGAAACTCCGGTGACGATAGATTACCTAGAAGGATTTCCGAATTTCCTTTCCGTTTGCACAAGCTGGGCCTTCGGACAATGGGGTTGTCAATCGTATGGCTCATATGAACAAACGCGACGTGAGTTTGAAGCCGCAACGAGCGGTTCAATGCCGCTAACACTTATTGCCATTGAAAACGCGGTGCCCGTAGGAATGATCACGTTAGCTGATCGTGACTTCGACGGAAAATCCAATCTATCTCCATGGCTTAAGTCGCTGTATGTCCATCCATTCCACCGCAATAAAGGAATAGCCGCGTTGTTGATTAAGCGGCTGGAGCAGGAGGCATCGCGTCTCGGTTGCAAAAGCCTCTACTTGGTAACAGAGGACGCGCGCGTTCTTTACGAAAAGAGTGGCTGGCAGGCAATTAACTACGTCCAAACACCGTTCGGCGCAGCAGATTTGATGACGAAGGTTCTGCCGGAGAGTCCACTTGACTGAAAAACCCCTACGCCACAGCGTTGATAACGCGATATTGCGACCCCTTTGGTGTGATCCAATTTTATGGACCATCTTGATGTTGCTGTTGCAGCCATAAACGCCAGCGGCGACCGAGGCGCTGGCTCACTGTCCCTTGTCGCTGCCATGGCATTCACCCTGCTTCCGTTCCCACCAGCTTAGCCATTGCTGAGATGCTTGTGCTGCAAAAAAGCCGCAGGTGTAAGAGGTACGACGTAGCGAGCTGACGAACATTATCATCGAAAGGTTCTGAGTCTTTATGCAATCCAGCAACAACGTAGCAGCGTCAGCGACTCTTCATTCTAGCTCCTGGCGTTTTGGCCACCTCTGCGGCCGGTCGTGTCTGCGAGCATCGCTCATATTGACTTCTTTTTTTGCCTTCGGCGTTTCATCTAGTGCCGAAGCAGCGGCTCTGCTGCCGGTAAAGCCTTCACCATATCTTGTAAGTGCGATTACGAGAAACATGTTTAAGGTGCCGGAACCCGACGATGACCTGGTCATCTTATCTGCACACCGCGGATCCTGGGAGATCTATCCAGAGAATTCTGCCTACGCCTTGCAAGACGCCTGGAATTCGCAAATCGAGAGCGTGGAAGTCGACGCCCGCTTCACTGCGGACAAAGAAGTCGTTCTATCTCACGACTACAGGATTGACCGCGTGTCAACTGGAAGCGGTTTTTTATATAACCAAAACTTTTCTCAATTGAGCCGGACGGATCTAAGGGACCGGCATGGTCGCGTTTTTACGGATTCGCAGGGGCACAAGGCTAAGTTCCTGACGTTCTCTGCCGCGCTCGATCTACTCGCCCAATTTGTTTCCGACGATGGTCGTGGTTACGTGATGATCGTGGATGTCAAGGCGGCGGTCGATGATCAGGACCCGACCGATCCTGACCTTGCCCCCAAGTTTTATCCAGTCTTGAGTTCGCTCCAGCGGTTTTTGGTTGCTGTTGTTGGTTCGGTAGCGGCGGGTTGCGGTGCGGAGCCATTTCGGCTGCGCAGCACCGCATCACGTCGCGGGTTGAGTGTCTGAGCGAATTCGGCCGGTGTCAGCCAACCAAGGCCTGAATGCGGGCGTTGATTGTTGTAATCGCTACGCCAGTTTGAAAGCGCGGACCGGGCGTGAGCAAGCGACGAGAACAGAGTTTCATTCAAGAACTCGTGTCGCAGCCGCCCGTTGAAGCTTTCGATAAAAGCGTTCTGGATAGGCTTGCCAGGCGCAATGTAATGCCAGTCAACTTTGGTCCGGTCCGCCCATTGCAGGATCGCGTTGCTGGTGACTCGCTGCCGTTGTCGCTGACGATCATCCTCGGCTTGCCGCGCTCCTCGATAATCCGGTCAAGCTCCCGTGCGACGCGAAGACCGGAAAGCGATGTATCGGCGACGAGCGCCAGGCACTCCCTCGTGCAATCATCGACGACGGTCAGAATCCGCAACCTGCGCCCATCGGTGAACTGATCCGACACGAAGTCTAGCGACCAACGATCATTGGCCACCATCGGCACCAGCATCGGCGCTCGCGTGCCTATCGCTCGCTTGCGACCGCCGCGCTTGCGCACCGTCAGTTTCTCCTCCCGATAGAGCCGGAAGAGCCGCTTGTGGTTCACGAGGTGACCCTCCCGCCGGAGCAGCACATGAATGCGTCGATATCCGAAGCGGCGACGTTCATGCGCCAACGCCTTCATTCGCTCGCGAAGCTCATGATCATCGTCGCGCCTGGTCTCGTAACGGACCGTCATTCGGCAAAAACCAATGGCTTTACACGCCCGCCGTTCGCTCATCTCATGATGGCTCATCAGATGCGCGACAGCTTTCCGCTTGGCCGCGGGCGTCACCACTTCTTTCCCAAAAGGTCTTTCAAGGCAGCATTGTCGAGCATCGCATCCGCCAGAAGCCGCTTCAGCTTCGTGTTCTCGTCCTCAAGCGTCTTCAGCCGCTTGGCCTCGGACACCTCCATGCCGCCGAACTTGGCCTTCCATTTATAGATGCTGGCATCGCTGACGCCATGCTTGCGGCAAAGCTCCGAGACCGGCGTGCCTGCCTCGTGCTCCTTCAATATGCCGATGATCTGTTCGTCTGTGAAACGATTGCGCTTCATCCTCTGGTCCTCTCAAATGGGCCAGAGCTTACTTCAAAATGGATTATTTCAACGGGGCAAGGTCAATCCCATCGAGCTCATGCAACATTGCCTTGACAATTCTCGCGACCAAGGCGAACGCTGAAACTCAGCAAAGCCGTCGTATTCAAACTCAAAGCGAAGGATGCAGTGGATGTCGGCACGGTCTTGAATCGGACGACCTACGACCCCGACCTCATTGGTGGGCTGATTATTGTCGAGAACCCGGATGACCAGAACGTGAAGGATTCCAACTATGATCCGCACGAGGACTCAATCTACGATCAATGGAATGTGGCGCCGTTTTTCATTCAATTCGAGATGAACCAATTCTACAAGGGCGACGGTCTTCAGGCGTATTTCGACTATACCGACCAGAAGCAGGGCTTCGCCACCTATCATGAAAGTAACTACTATCCAGAGGGGGTTGCCAACAGCGCTGGCAAATGCTGCTTCGAGCATAACACCGATCCTAGGTCGACCGCGCAAGGAGGTATCGTTCCCGATTACCGAGGTGATCCGGAGATGGCGATCGTCAATCGTACGAATCTCATCACCACCGATTTACCCGACGTAATCGGCGACATGCTGCGCCAGATGGGGCGCCGCAACACAACCAAACTCAGCCGCTAAGGCGAGACCAACGCGTCCACAAAGGATTGTTTTATGAATTATGGCAAAAGAATCTTCCTACTGTTTTCTGCGGTGGGTTGTCTTGCTGCTGGCGTGGGCCAATCAGCATCATGCATCGATGAAGCCAATTGTCTTAGAAGCGCATCCGGCAAAGTATCTCAGACCCTCACACCGAAGGTCGTGCCGATTTTCGGGCAATATCCAAAGGTGTACATACACGACTCGGCGGCAGGATTGGATTATCCAGTGCCTGAAAATACGAGGCAGGCATTTGACTTTTATACCAACAAGACTTCTTTCAACTTTCCACCGCACGGATCAGTCGAGACCAGTCAACCCGCATCGATCAGACCGGACCGAGGATTCACAGTCCTTTTGGTGGAAAAAACCCGAGATAATCCCGTTCCTAACGGCGGTAGCGCGCTGTCGCTACTCAGTTCAACTTCGAACGGCGCCTACCTATCCTTCGCGTTAGGTGCCACGCCTAACGCCAATGGTCAAAAGTGGTCTTTTGCAAAAAGCCGCTTCAAAGTGGAAGGGCGGATACTGCGTGGTGGCAAAAGCCGTGGGATATGAACGTTGTGGGGCCAACAGGCGCATTCTCCGGCACAGAGTGGATTTACTACACCTTCACTCCAGACGGCAAACTTCGCATCGACCGTTTCGCGCCATATACCTATCTTTTGGTGTTTACAGCTTACCAATGGGATGAGGCAGTGCTCGACAGCGGTTTCCCGCATTCTGCCTACAGCTCTGGTACGCCAACCGGCCGGCCGAAATCCGTCACTTTCGGCTCGGTTGGGCCATGGGTTATTGGCGCGGCCGCGGTGCCCGGGCAGAGCTCGCCCATGATCGAGCCAGTAGAGGCACTGCCGGGCTTTGAGGGAGTGACGATCTTTTCGACGCCGTTGTCCATGAAAGAAGTAATAGCGTATCAGAACTCCCTGAAGTCGAGCGATTTTCTCGATGTCGACATGCTGCCGTGCAATAGCGGCCAGTACCTTTCGGGTGAAATCAAAACCCCTTGTGGTACGGCTCGTCCTGGCAATCCTCCGTCCAATGTTAATTCGGTGGCTCAAAATGAGATCAGCAACAAAATCGAACGCCAGTGACTCTCATTCTGTTCCGACGGCAGTTAGACGGAACCAGTTCCAGGGACGACGGTTAGCGGGGAAAGCTGCGCGAGAAATTGATCGTGACAAACAAACAGAGCCGTCTCCAGGCAGCTGAGTGGACGGATTGCGTGACCATCAATAGTCGGCACCCCTCACAGACCCAATGCCCGCATCATATTGCGAGGGCGGCAATGTGTCATGCGGGGTGCATGGGTGTGATCGGACGCTGGATCTATGATCGCTGAGATGTGTCAGAGGCGGGATCGATCGAAATCAAGCAGCCTTCCGATTTTCATGAGGCGTTTCTGCTTGAGCCTCATCTCGGATATCTTGTGCCGGTTAGTTAAGGTTAGCACGCCTCGCGAAGCAGATCGACGCTGTCGATTAGGACGGCCTTGCCTCTGACTTTGACGCCCGACGCCGCAAGCGCCGCAAATGCGCGGGAAAGGGCTTCCGGTGCCAATCCCAGTTTGCCGGCTAGGATTCTCTTCCGATAAGGAATACGGAACGTGATCCGTGTGGTGGTCGTCGATGCGGAGCAGCGGCTTATGAGATAGCTTGCCACCCGTTGCGCGGCCGTCAACAACCGATCTCCCGCAATACAATCCATCGCGCCGAGCAGGTGCCTGACCATGATGCGCATGACGTTCCGATGTACGACCGGATATTGCGCGGCGAACGCCTGCAAGTCCGTAACCGCAAACAGCGCGACCTCGGCCCCGTCGGCGGACCGCGCGCTATAGGCATAGGAGTCGCCCCCCACGAGGAGATATTCCCCAAAGGTGTCGCCCGGCTCGCACACGCAGATATCCGCCTCGCGCCCGGCGGATTCCGATTTTGAAAGTCGGACAAACCCGTTCATGACGCAGTAGACGAACGATGCCTGCTGACCCTCGGTTATGATCTTCTCGTCAGCGGCGAAGGTTCGAAGCTCAGCCGTTGCGGTGAATTGCTCCGCAGTCGCCTGATCCAAACCAGCGAACAGTTCAGACTGCAGAAGTACAGAATTTTTCGCAAGCATCCATCTTCCTTTCGTGTTTGGACCCAGTGTGCGGTCAGGGTTCTCGTTGATCGGTTTCGTCCTCGGCGAGGATTCGCCAGGCGGCGCCTTGAAGGTCGTCATACTGGCCGCTCTTCAGCGACCAAAGGAATGCCAGGAGTCCTATTCCTCCCATCAGTAGCGCGATCGGTATGAGATAGATCAACATGTTCATGCGGCTTTGACCTCCGCACTCCTGCCGATCCCTCCTCGAGTGTGCATACCCGGACGCTTGCTGAGGGCGTTCAGCCGCAGTGCGTTGGTCACGACGATGATCGAAGATGTCGACATTGCCACCGCCGCTATCAGCGGCGTCGCCAATCCGGCGATGGCGATCGGCACCGCCAGAACGTTGTAGCCAATGGCGAGAGCGAAGTTCTGCCGGATGAGGCTGGCGGATCGTCGCGCAACGGCGATCGCTTCCGGAACAGCGTCAAGGCGATCGTTGAAGAAGACGAGGTCGGCCGCCTGTCTGCCGATATCGGAGGCCGTGGCGGGCGCCATCGAGACATGCGCGGCAGCAAGCGCCGGGGCGTCGTTGATCCCGTCGCCAACCATGAGCACGCGACGACCTTCGCCATTCAGCCTCTGGCATTCCTCGACCTTCTGTTTCGGCGTCAGAGAGCCCAAAGCCCTGTCGATACCCAGGGCATGCGCCGTATTGTCGACGACGGTCTGCCTGTCGCCCGACAAGATCAGCGTTTCAAGGCCGGCTGCATCGAGCCGGTCGATGGCCTCGCACGCACCCGGATGAAGCGTGTCATCGAAGAAGAAGCGGGCAAGATCGACGCCATTCTTCGACAGGACCACTTCCGAGAACGGACTGTCGGCGGTGCGGGGCACGAAGCTGGTTCCGCAGGCAAACGCCGCGTTGCCCAAGCGATAGATATCCGCTCCGTTCCTGGCTTCCAGTCCCCCGCCGGGGATTTCCGTGACCCTGTCGAAGGAGATGGGGGCAGTTTCGGTGTCCCGCACCAGAGCCCGAGAAAGAGGATGCCGTGAATGCGCTGCCAATCCACCGGCGATTGCAGTGGCGCTCTCGTCCATGGCATCCACTCTGACAAGGCGCGAACTGCCCATCGTCAAAGTGCCCGTCTTGTCAAAGGCCACGGTGTCGGTCTCAGCCAGTCTTTCGAGTGCTGAGCCGTCCTTCACCATGATGCCCTTACGGAAAAGCTCCCCCGCGGCGACGACCTGGACCACGGGCACGGCAAGACCCAATGCGCATGGGCAGGTGATGATCAGGACCGCTACGGCGACCAGCATGGCCTGTTTCCAGTCTCCGCCCAGGAAGCCCCAGGCAAGGAAGGAGACCAACGCCAGCAGATGCACGACCGGCGAATAGAGTGTCGCAGCGCGATCGGCGATCCTGCGATAGCGAGCTCTTCCGCCCTCAGCGGCTTCCATGAGGCCGATGATCTCCGAGAGAAGTGAATTCTTGGCAATTCTCGTCGCCCGCAACACGAGCGAGCCGGTCAGATTCATCGCCCCGGAACTCACTTCGCTGTCGCTGGCGACGGCGACGGGGCTGCTCTCGCCGGTGACGATGGAGAGGTCCAGGTCGCTTTCTCCGCTGACGACTATGCCATCGACGGGAACCCATTCGCCTGCGGCTATCGAGATTTCATCCCCCGCCGCGATCTCTTCTACCGCAATGTAGCGTCGCGACCCGTCCGGATTGATCAGCAATGCTCCGCGCGGGGCCAGCCGTGCGAGTCCGTTGATCGCTGCCCGAGCCTTTTCCCGCATGATATGATCGAGGGTTCTGCCGATCAGCAGGAAGAAGAGCAGCGAGACCGAAGCGTCGAACCACGCATGCTCGCCGTGATGGACGGTCTCCCACAAGGAAACGGCATAGGAGAGCGACACGGCGAGTGAGATCGGAACGTCCATGTTGGTGCGCCCGTGCCGCAGCGCATTCCAGGCCGATTTGAAGAAGAAGCGCCCCGCATAAACCAGCGCGGGCGCTGCTATCATCGCCGAGATCCAATGAAACATATCGCGCGTCGCGGCATCTGCACCCGACCAGACCGATACGGAGAGCAACATGATGTTGGCGGCCGCAAAACCGGAAACGCCGATCGCGAGGAGAAGCTGATTTCTGGTCTTGTCGTTCTCGGGAGCTGAAGGCGTGAAGAGATGCGCGCGATATCCGGCCGAGTTGATCGCTGCGAGGATCTCGGACGGATCGGCGGCATGCGTCTCGATCTCCTCCTGGTAGACGCAGGTCACCCTTCGAGCCGTGAGATTGACGCGCGCCGTCTTGACGAAGGGAAGTGTCAGCAGCGCCCTTTCTATGGCCGAAATGCAGCCACCGCAGTGAACGTCGGGAACACTCAGGTCCAGCTGACGCAATCCCTCGCCGAGCGGCTGACTGGCAAGACGGACCTCTTCGGCACTGAATGATGTCGTGCTGAGGGCAAGCACGCTTTCCGCGTCCATGGTACAGCAGGTCATTGGTCCAACTCCGCGCTATCGATGCGTTTTGCCTCATGCATGACGACCACGCCGCCGTTGCGCGAGATGGCCTCGACGATCCAGTCACCTTCGGCTAGATCATGTTCCGCTTCGAACCGCCCCGCGGCTGCCTTCTTGAGCGTAAGGAGGAAGTCCTCGTGGTCTCCGACGGGCCGTTTGAAATTCAGAACGACGTCGTCGACGATCGCAGGCGATCCTCTCTTGTCGTGAATGTCGTAGCGGATCTCGTGCCCCTTTATGGAGAGGTTGCCCTCGATGCCGGAAGCGGCCATTGCCTTCATCGCCGCCGCTTTGCGGTTGAACTCCTGACTGGCGACATAGGTGTTTTCCACGACCAGACCGCTCCAGCTGGAGGAGGCATAGAAGGCCATGGTGACGTTCACCGCGATCACCACGCCAAAGAATGCCGAGGTCGCAAGCAGCATGTGCAGGCCTGTAAAACCTTGAGCGGAGGTCTTCATTTGATGTCTCCCGGTGCATTGAACGCCGCGCGGTAGGTTGCCCGATCGGCATGATCGGTATCTTCGATAACGAACAGAAATTCATTGATCGCGGCTCCGGTAGGCTTGCGTGTAACGAAGACCTTGAGCGTCGTGGCCGCGTCGGGTTCGGCATGGACTGTAAAGCTGCGAGCGTCTTCCTTGCCGAACTCGGGGATGCGCATCGTCGCCCCCTCCAGCCCGACCAGGCTTATGTTCACATCCCTCGGCGTCGGCACCATGTTCAGGACACGAAGCGTGTAGCCATTCCTGAGAGAGCCGTCGCTTTCCAGAACATATTGGGGGTTTCGGTCGTGAACGACGTTGAGTTCAAGGCGCTCCCGAAAGGTGAGATGGACGAGCATGGCCACGCCGACCGACGCCCAGGCGACTGCGTAAAACACGGTTCTCGGACGATAGATAATACGCCAGTCGAAGTGCCGGATCGCCGGAACGAAGGTCCCATCCTCGTTTCGAACCCTGGACGGCTGGACGGCCGTTCGTCCTTCATCCGTGGCAACCGACATGTTGCTCGAGTATTCGCTCAGCGTGGCGTAGGCGATCAGGCCGCGGGGCTTTCCGAGCTTGTCCATGACACCGTCGCA
Source organism: Rhizobium sp. CB2179 (assembly GCF_057653455.1). Lineage (NCBI taxonomy): Bacteria > Pseudomonadati > Pseudomonadota > Alphaproteobacteria > Hyphomicrobiales > Rhizobiaceae > Rhizobium > Rhizobium sp. CB2179. The sequence goes on from NZ_JBYGKR010000002.1 coordinate 646,511, forward strand.
GGCGTCGATGCAGAGCGCGCATGTGATGCACTCCATCTGCTGTCCGTCGCGAATGTCGATTCCCATCGGACACACCGCCACGCAGGCATTGCAATCCACGCAATCCCCGACCGATAGGCCATTGACCAAAGCCTTCTTGGCGTGACGCGACCGCTGCTCGCCCCGCCAGTCATTGTATGTGACGACGAGAGAATTTTCGTCGAGCATCGCACCCTGGATGCGTGGCCATGGGCACATATAGGTGCACACCTGCTCTCGCATGAGACCGCCGAGCACATAGGTCGTCGCGGTAAGGATGGCGACGGTGGTGTAGGCGGCTGCAGGAGCGGGGCCGGTGAACAGCGAAACAAACAGGCTCGGCGCGTCGGCAAAATAAAAGATCCACGCTCCGCCCGTGACGACGCCGATCAGCAACCAGATCGAGTGTTTGACGACACGCTTCCTCAGCTTGGCAAAGCTCATGGGACCAGCATCAAGCTTCATTCGCGCGTTTCGATCGCCTTCGATCGCACGTTCGACGACGAGAAAAAGATCAACCCAGACGGTTTGCGGACAAGCGTAGCCGCACCATGCGCGGCCAACCGCGGAAGTGACGAGAAACAGGCCGAACCCCGCCATGACGAGGAGGCCCGCTACATAATAAAATTCCTGGGGCCAGATTTCGATGAAGAAAAAGAAGAAGCGCCGTGAACACAGGTCGATGAGGATTGCCTGGTCAGGCGCGTACGGACCGCGATCCCAGCGAACCCATGGCGCGAGATAGTAGATGCCGAGCGTAATCAGCATGACGATCCACTTGAACCGGCGAAACCTCCCCTCGGCGCGCTTGGGAAAAATCTTCTTCCGGGGGGCATAGCGGGGCTGCCTGTTACGGCGTGCATTGACGGGCTCGACGCCGACGCGCTTTATGTCGTTGGGATATGGGGCACTAGAGAGATTCATGGCTCTGTCCGATTTTGACCTCCCCTTTTCCCACCTGCGGGACATCAGTTCCTTGATGCAGATCAAGAAATGCCCAAATGCGATGGCGTGGGAAAGTGATCTTCCTGAAAAAGGAACAGGCCACGCCCTGGACAGAGGGCGTGGCCTGCAGGAGCTGCCGAGGAGAGGTACGGTTGGGACATCCTCGACGAGCTAAGGACTAACGGCGCGTCTGCTTGTGGTCCTTGACACAGGTCAAACTTACCGTCGAATTGCCGATCTTTGTCGGATCGTCCTGCTCGGAGTGACGGGGCATCGTCTTGGCATGCGCCGACACACGCGATCGTATGGTGGCGCGCGGCGTGCAATAGAGATCGAGGATCGGGTTGTGGCCGTGAACTGCCATGGCTTTTCTCCTCACGTCCCGCCGCCAAGCGAATGCACGAAAATGGTAAGTTCCTTGACCGTCGTATCGCCGAGACGCCCTGCCCAGGCAGGCATGACGCCATGCTTGGGAGCGGCCACCTGACGGATGATCGCATCCTCGCCGCGTGCCTTCAGCCAGATCGCATCGGCGAGATCCGGCGCGCCCATTTCGGCTTTTCCTTTGGCGTCGTCACCGTGACATGCGGCACAGTTATCGACGAAGACCTGTTTTCCGGCCTCTGCGAGACCGGGGTCCGACGGTGTATTGGTCAGTCCCCAGACGTAAGCCGCGACCTGCCTTGTTTGGAGGGGATCCAGAACATCGGCAAACGGCGGCATCTCGGACGCATGAGTGTCCGTATCCCCGTCGAAACGAATCCCCTGCGCGATCGTCGCCTGGATGGCATCCAGGTCTCCGCCCCATAGCCAGTCGTCGTCGTTGAGGTTCGGAAATCCCGGGCCGCCGCTTGCTCCCGAGCCATGGCATGTCGCGCAGTTCACCTTGAATGCAGATGCGCCGCCGGCGATCGCAAATTCGCGAAGGGCAGAATCGGAATCGATCTCGTGTACCGTCTTGGCGGCGATCAGATCATGAAGCGTCGTCTGCGATGCCTTGGCATGATCCAGGTTCTGCTGCAGCTCGGCGCGGCTGGAAAAGCCCAGCATGCCCTTCGTGGCGTCGGTAATCATCGGGATCGCGGGATATGCGATTGCATAGCCCAACGCCCAGACAATTGTGGCGTAGAAGGTCCATACCCACCAGCGGGGCATCGGATTGTTGAGTTCGCGGATGCCGTCCCATTCATGTCCGGTCGTTTCGACGCCGCTAAATTCGTCGATATCTTTTTCCGACATCTCAATCTTCCTTTAGGGGAATATCGGCGGCCTCTTTCGCCGTCTGCTTGCTGCCTGGGCGAAGGGTGAACACAACGACGCCGACGAAGAATGCCGCCATTGCCAGGAGGCCCCAGCTGTCGGCGAAGTGTCTCATTGCAGTGTAGGTTTCCATGGATCACCTCATCGGTAGCCGGTCGCATCGTCGTAGGTCGAGAAATCGACCAATGTTCCGAGCATCTGCAGGTAGGACACCAAGGCATCCATTTCGGTCAGCGCAGCAGGATCGCCGTCGAAATCGCCGGTCTTCGCCTTCGGATAGCGGGCGAGCAGCGCCGTCGTATCTGCGTTCGGATCGGCCTGGGCCTTAATGTCGGCCTCTGCGTTCGCCAGCATGTCGTCGTTATAAGGCACGCCCACATCCTCGTTGGCCTTCAGGTCCATTCCCACGTCCTTGACCGTCACCCTCTGTTCTTTGAGGAAGGCGTAACTTGGCATGATCGACTCCGGCACGACTGCCCGTGGATCCGCGAGATGCTGGACATGCCATTCGTTGGAGTAGCGTGCGCCGACACGGGCCAGATCCGGTCCGGTTCGCTTGGATCCCCACTGGAAAGGATGATCGTACATGGACTCGGCGGCGAGCGAGTAATGGCCGTAACGTTCGACCTCGTCGCGGAACGGCCTGATCATCTGGCTGTGGCAGAGATAGCAGCCTTCGCGGATGTATATGTTTCGTCCGGCCAGCTCGAGCGGCGTATACGGCCGCATGCCTTCCACTTTTTCAATCGTGTTCTGCAGGTAGAACAGCGGTGCGATTTCGACGATGCCGCCGATGCTCGCGACGAGCAGCGAGCCGACGAGAAGAAGGGTCGCGTTCTTCTCCAGGACCTTATGTTTATCCAATATCGATGCCATGTCTCACCTCACTCGGCGGGCTGTGCTTGGGGCACGAAAGTGGTTGGGATTGCAGCCTCGTTGCGCACGCGGCCGCGGATCGTCATGAACACGTTCCAGGCCATGACGAGACCGCCCGCCAGATAGAGTGTCCCGCCCACAGCGCGCAGCACGTAATAGGGAATCATCGCCGCGACCGTCTCCGCGAAGGAAAAGACGAGGAAGCCTTGGGAATTGTACTCGCGCCACATCAGCCCCTGCTGGATCCCCGCAACCCAAAGCACGGCTGCGTAGACGACGATCCCGAGAGTTGCGAGCCAGAAGTGCCAGTTGACCATCCGCAGGCTATAGAGACGCTCGCGTCCCCATAGCTTCGGCGTCAGGAAGTAGATCGCCCCGAAGGTGATCATTCCAACCCAGCCGAGTGCGCCGGAATGCACGTGACCGATCGTCCATTCGGTATAGTGGCTGAGCGAATTGACTGTCTTCACCGACATCATCGGGCCTTCGAAGGTTGACATGCCGTAAAAGGCGATGGCGACGATCATCATACGGATGATCGGATCGGTGCGGATCTTGTCCCAGGCACCTGAAAGGGTCATGAGACCGTTGATCATGCCGCCCCAGGAGGGCATCCAGAGCATGATCGAGAAAACCATTCCAAGCGTCTGGGCCCAGTCGGGCAGTGCCGTGTAATGCAGATGATGCGGGCCGGCCCAGATGTACATGAATATCAGCGCCCAGAAGTGGATGATCGAGAGCCGGTATGAATAAACGGGTCGGTTGGCCTGCTTCGGCACGAAGTAGTACATCATGCCCAGGAAGCCGGCGGTCAGGAAAAAGCCGACGGCGTTGTGGCCGTACCACCATTGGGTCAGCGCGTCTTGGACGCCTGAGAAGGCAGAATAGCTCTTGGACCCCAGGAACGAGGCGGGAACCGCAAGGTTGTTCACTACGTGCAGCATCGCGATGGTGACGATGAAGGCGAGGTAGAACCAGTTTGCTACGTAGATATGCGGCTCTTTGCGCTTCAGGATCGTACCAAGATACACGGCGAGGTAGGCGACCCAGACGATCGTCAGCCACAGATCGACGTACCACTCAGGTTCAGCGTACTCACGGGCTTGGGTGATGCCGAGCACGTAGCCGGTCGCAGCCATCACGATGAAGAGCTGGTAGCCCCAGAAGACGAACCAGGCCAAGCTGCCTCCGAAAAGGCGTGCATGGCACGTTCGCTGAACCACGTAGAATGAGGTCATGATGAGCGCATTGCCGCCGAAGGCGAAGATTACGGCGGAGGTGTGCACCGGTCGAAGACGGCCGAAATTAAGGTAAGGCGCTACATTGAGGTCCGGGAAAGCCAATTGCAGCGCGATGATCACGCCAACCAGAAAGCCGACCACGCCCCAAAACACGGTGGCGATCAAGCCGTATCGGATCACCTCGTCGAAATAGCCCGAGACATCGACTTTCCGCCTGTGGGCTGCAGGTGAAAAATCAACCTTGCTGATCAGCAGCGCAGCACCCGCGAACAGGCAGAAGCAAAGAATACCCATGTGGACTGCAAAGAGGTGGTCATGCCCGAATGCAGCTCCTAGCAGCGCCAGAAACGCCGCGACCGTGATCACCATCGTTTCCGTTGTGTAATTCATGATATCGTCCTCAGTGCACAGACGGCCGTTTTCCGGCCGGCTTTCTGGTACTTGCGCCAGGACTGTCATGAAGCCGGTGCTGGCCTCTTGATCCAAGTCAAACTAGGCCAGCGTTTTCCCACTATGTGCGAGGTTGTTTCATTCGTGAAGGGGCTTGGACGCCAGTCTGATGGCTACACTGAAACGACAAACACGAAGATGCAGATCAACACTTTTCGCAGGAACCGCAGGCCGCAGTCGAGCGCCCAGATGATTTCGTGGCTTGCGGAAGAGGACATTCGCGAAGTACACCGCCGAGCCGTCGCCAACGGGGCTATGCGGGGCCATCTTTGACTTTGCTTAAGCCGAGGGGCGTGACCTTCAACGTCGGGGAGGGGCTGTGATCATGTTCGCCTTCAGCCCGGCGAGGAGATGATGGCTGATCTTGTGAAGACCGCGGCCACGAAAACCCGCATCGGCGTGGCTGCAGCTTAGTTGTGAGGCGAACAGGTCATCGTCGAAGGCTATGCGGAGCTCTGCATCGAACGGGAGTAAGATTGGGGACCACAGGGGCAGTGAAGGTCCGCCAAGATGTTCTCGAACCGTCGCAGGATCTGACCGCTTTACTCTTCTGGCAGCATTGCAGCAGTGAGGTTTTCTCCCCGCTCCTCCGGCTTGCCGGAGTACGATCACCCAAAATCGCCTCAACTGCGAGATCGTCTTTACGAGGGGCTTTCGAAACCACAGAGCGGCGTCGATTGAATTCTCGGCTTGGGGCTTCGGTATGCGATCACAAGACTCACGCGGGGCGAGAAAATCCTGTTAGTCCACGTTCGTTCACCTCTTGTACGATCCTTGAGACGGCACCCTGTTCTAGATCAAGGTGGTTCATCAACGCGGACTGCGCCCGGTCCGTTGCCATGCCTAGTTCAGACATTGCGGCACTTAGTCTTCCGAGACTTTTGACAAACGCGGGCCGAAGATCGGACGCGGTTATTTCCATTCGTAGAGGGTGAGTACAAAAACAGAATCGGTGGACGATTTTGCAGGCCTCACAATTGGCCGCTTCCTCGGCGATTTTAGAGAAGATCGCTTCTGCCCTTAAGGCGAGTTCGTCAGGGGACAATTTGTCCGACACGCTCCAGCTCTCTGGTACCTGCGGCCGCATTCGATTTAAGGCCGAAATGAGGGTCTCGCGTCCAACAACGTAAAAATCCAACAGTGTATTTTCTGACATCGGTCTCGTGAAAAAACCTCTTTGAGGGATGTATTGGATCTTTCCTTCCGCTGCTAGCCGTTGAAGTGCTTCGCGAACTGGGGTTCGACCAATATCGAGCTTAGACGCCAGATCCTGTTCCCTGAGATGTTGCTCCGGCACACGACCGTAACTGTGGAGCAATCGTCGAATAGCATCGTAGGCAATATCGGCCTTTGCAGGTTCTGGTTCAATGTCAAAATTTGAATCGACCCCGCGACGTGGGGGCTCGTTCTTGCAACACCGCATTTGATAGTTTTCCTCTGTCGATGTCCTTTAAGGACCCTACAGGAGCTTATTCGTTCATATCGGGCGTCGTTCCGAATTCAAGGCTGAACTATTTGGCCCCTATGCCGGCACGAATTTTGGCTCGAGCGAAAATGGGCGGCCTGTATTACAGCCCCAGTTGGCTTTTATCGTATTCTCTGGCCGCTGAGTTCAATGCCACGGGCAAGAGGTCGCGGTCACGTTCTCCAACGAGAAGGCCGTCCTTCATCTCTGGCCGATCGATTCTGGCTTTGTCGGTGTGCATGTTGTCACGTCGGTTCATCTAAGCCTCCCTTCGCTGACCGGGGTAGGCCCCCGCGCCGCGTGTTGACCAGATCTAGACGGCGGCTCGCCACAGATCAATATATGAGGATAATATATTTTTTGATATTCTGGATTGCCGCACTAGCGTCTGATTTTGTATTTTAGCTGCCGCCGAATTACTTAGTAACATTGAAATTTTTTATGTATTAGTCAGACAGCGGTAAATGTTTAGCAACAAGATTCGGCAGTTGGCGGTTCGTAAAGCCTTAATGGTCATGTTCCCTTATCAACCGCCCAAGCAGTCGGATGGGTTCTCCGTCTTGCTAGACAATCCCAACATTTTAGGTGGATCGATTAGTTCCTCACCTAGGAACGCATGGCCACGCAAGTGAATTCCTTGTAGAAAATCAATGGACATGGATAACACAATAGAAGTGAATTATCGCTGTGTCGGGGTAGGGGATCGAGAACTTACGAGCATGTGGATAACGAAGACTTTTAGCCCGCGCGCTAAGTCACACAGATTTAAGAGCCTGTAGATTGAGTTGGTGCGCTAGATCGACAAGCTGACGCTGCTGATGCTTTGATAGGACGGTGTCGCAAAATAGGCAGCGACGTGTCCGTGATGCCAAATCCAATTTGAGCCATGACATACAGCTTCGACGAGCGCGACTTTCTGCCGTTGTGAGTTAATGGCGGACCGTGACTTGCGGGTTTTGAGAGGCTAACCGGTGCGCCTGATTTGGGCGAGAAGTTTCTGGCGAAAGACTTCTGCCGGCGTTTTGTAGCCGAGGCATTTGCGTTGCGTTCAGGCGGTTGCAGATCTCGGTGAGATCGCGGTCGCCGAGAGACAGTGGATCGACCTCTCTCGAAAGCCATTTCCTGGCCCCGTCTATTGGTGTTCTCGACAGTGCCCTTCTGCCACGGGGATTGCGGATCGCAAAACCATGTCTGCGCTCCGATGCTGGCCTGCAGGTAAGGCCAGTCGGTGAACTCCGTGCCACGATCGAAGGTGATCGAGCGACGGGCGAGGTGGGGCAGGGATTGTAGCACCTGGATCAGGCCGTCCATCACCGGCCTCGATTGCCGGTCATTGTTGCGCAGGAAAATGGCAAAGCGACTGACCCGCTCGACCAGTGACGTCACGTTGGCCTTGCCGAACTTCTTGCGAAACTGGATGAGATCGCACTCCCAGTGCCCGAACTGTTTTCGCTCGGCGACGGCGTCTGGCCGGTAGAGAATGTTGACATCCGGGGTGAACCGCTTGCCATGGCGGCGTCTGGCGTGCCGCGGCCGGCGTCTGGCACGATGCTCCTGCAGGTGTCGCCACAGTTTGATGGCGTGACCGTCCGAGGAATAGGCGAACTTATAGATCGTCTCATGGCTGACGGAGATCGGATGGCGCTCAAGCTGCAATCGGCCGGCGATCTGTTGCGGCGACCAGCCATGCATGATGCGCTCGATCACCGACTGGCGGAGCTGCGCGAACCGGGCAAGTTTGCGCAGCTTGGCACGCCGTTCTCGCGCCATGTCATTGGCCATCACGCAGTAGTAACCGTGGAGGTCCGGCATCTCACGATCCTCAAACGTATTGCGGCGCAGCTCACGGAAAATGGTTGAGGATGTCGGTGCAGCTTCTCGGCGATCACGTCAACGCTGATCCCAGCCGTGCGCCAGCGGGCAATCTTGCGGCGTTCATCGATATCAATCTGGGAGTAGGTGCGCTTCATGTCTCGTTCCTTGCAAGGATAAACCGTTGTTCTCTATTGCAAGTCGCACTTCATCCTTGAACCCACACCCTTACATGCGAATGTGGCGTAAGCATACTTATGGAACCATAATGAGGTTGCCTCCGGTCCAAGGCCGCGCAAAGACTGGGCGCCACCTTATTTGGCTCTTTCGATTGGCGATTACGTTTGCGAATTGTAGCGGCCGACCGCATCGCTAATCATCTTCTTTGCGACATTGACGTCCTGCCAGCTGGCTATCTTCACCCACTTGCCGGGCTCCAGATCTTTGTAGTGCGAAAAGAAGTGCTCGATCTGCTTCACAAAGATTTCCGGCAGGTCGGTGTAGTTCTCAACCTTGTCGTAGCAGCGCGGCAACTTCGCCACCGGCACCGGCACCGAGCTCAAACTTGGTCGCGGCGCAGCCATCGCGATCTCGCAATCTGGAAAAAGCCCCGACATTGTCGCCCTGGCGGAAACAGCCACGCGCGCGGGCGCCACATCGATCGCTCTGACGAACACGCTCCCCTCACCGCTTGCGAACGCCTGCAAACATTCCCTCAACATTCTAGCCGGTCCGGAAAATGCGGTCGCCGCCACCAAGTCTTATGTGAACTCCGTCGTCGCAGGCCTTGCGGTGCTGGCTGAGTGGACCGGGGATTCTGCGCTTAAGCGGGCGGTGGCGGATTTACCGAGGCACTTTGCCGCCGCTGCGAAACTTGATTGGCGGGAATTTGCCGCCGACGCCGATGAAGCCGAATCCATCTACGTGCTGGGTCGCGGCCCGGGGTTGGCGATCGCCAACGAAGCGGCATTGAAGTTCAAGGAAACGACCGGGATTCATGCCGAAGCCTTTTCCGCGGCCGAAGTCCTGCACGGACCGCTCGCAATCGTCGGCACGCGTTTCCCGATACTGGCGCTTGCTGCTCGCGATGCTGCGGAGGGTTCCATAGCAGCCGTGGCTGACGAACTGGTTGCCAAAGGCGCTTTCGTCCACATCACGTCGACACTTGGGACAAAGGCAAAGCCGCTCCCCTTCGTCGAGACCGGCCACGCAATCACCGATGCACTGGTGCTGATTCTGCCATTTTACGTGTTCGTCGAAGCCTGGTCACGTTCGCGAGGTCACAATCCGGATGCACCCGCAAACCTGAAGAAGGTTACGGAAACCCGATCAGTTCAAAACTGAATAAAGAACGCTCGGATCTTCGACAGCATGGAATGGCATGACGATGCCGTCCTCGTTGTCGGGCCAGAATCGATAGACGTTTCGTGGCAGTTCCATAAATCTGCTTACACCTCAAAAACTAGGCGTGGGAGCAGCATAGGATGGCGGTCGCACAGGGTAGGGTGAAGGTCGCCGGTTCGTTTCTCAAGACGCTCAAATTTGAATCTGGGGAGCTAAAGGATAGCATCTGCCGCGCCACTGGATTTTAAAGCGAGCGGCGGCCACGCCGTAAATTCTGCGGTTGTTGCTCGCCCATCGCCGGTTTGACGAACAGTTCAAGAATGTCGCATCCGAGGACGCTCGCGATCTTTCCGAGAGAATCGATCCCGAGATTTACCCGCTTCCGCTCAATTTGAGAAATTGAGACGCGCTCTAGTCCTGCTTCGAGCGCCAGGCGCTCTTGAGACAACCCGCGATTAACTCGAAGTTTCTTTACATTCCAAGCTAGCAGATCACGGGGCGTCATCTGCCCACCTGATCATTACGATGAAAATTAAATAACTGGCTATTCTATACGAAAAAAGATATTCTGGGTGGACGACGGCGCGAAGATCGAAAGAAAATCTGCATGGAATTACGCCAGCTCTCCTACTTCGTCGCGGTGGCCGAGGAACTGCATTTCGGCCGGGCGGCCGCCAAGGTGCGCATCGCCCAGCCTGCGTTGTCCAACCATGTGCAGGCGCTTGAACGGGAGCTCGGCTGCGCGCTGTTCATCCGCTCGACCAGACGGGTGGAACTGACGCGGGCAGGGGAGATCTTCCACGAGCGCTGCGTCGGCATCCTCAGCGAGGTCGATCTGTCCGCCGAGATCACCAGGGCGGTGGCCGGCAAGACGATAAGGCAGATCAGGATCGGCACCGTCTATCCGGCGACCACCGGCGTGCTGCCGGCGTTCCTTGGAAAGATCGCCCGCAAGTACCCGGATATCCGTATCCATATTTCCAGCGGCAATACCGGCGACATCATCCGCGGCCTGGAAAACGGCCAGATCAATCTCGGCTTCATCCGGCCGGTGGAAAACATCGGCTCGCTGCGCTTCTCCTCGATCGCCCATGAGCGGTATCTGCTGGCGGTTTCCCGTACCAACCGGCTGGCGGAACAGGCGGAGATCGTCATCGACGACCTGCGCGGGGAGAAGATCATCGCCTTCAATCGCAAGAACCTCTCCTACACAGAGCGGTACTTCAACGAGAAGTTCGAGGAATACGATCTGACCCGCAACATCGCCTATAGCTGCGACGACACCTATTCGCTGGTGTCGCTGGTCTCGGCAGGCCTTGGCATCGGCTTTGCGCCGGAATGGACCGAGGGCCTGCCGAACCGGGCGTTCGAGCTGAAGGCGGTCAGAGGCATCGACTTCAGGATCGGGCTTGGTGTTGCCTGGAGCAAGGACGATCCAACCGCCTCGCGCGACGACATCGTCGATATCGCCCGCTCACTGGCGCGGCCGGGCAAGTAAGCGATCTGCGCCGCGGTTCAGCGGTGACGCGAGCGACGTGATGCCGCCTCGCGGGATCTGCCACGTCTGCCTCCGTCAAAACCTTCCACTTAGATTGCGGCCATCGCGTCCTGCCCCGGCTTTTGGTCCTGCCAGGCTCGCGCCGCCGGCAACGGCTTTGCCGTCCTCCACTGCGTTTCGGCCCCGCGGGGTGCAGGCAGCGCTTGCAGCCCGGCTTTCGGACCGCCGTAGCAGGTCGCGATGGCCGCGACCTCGAGACGGAGGTTCCAACATGAGCAGGCAGCAATCCAATCAACGATCCGATATCCACAGCCGCATCACCAACACGATCATCGCCGATCTCGAAGGCGGCGTGCGGCCATGGACCAAACCCTGGACGACGGGACATGCGGCAAGTGAGGTCGGCCGGCCACTGCGCCACAACGGCCAGCCCTATTCCGGGATCAACGTCCTGCTGCTGTGGTCGCAAGCCATCGCCCGTGGCTTTGCCTCATCACGCTGGATGACGTTTCGCCAGGCCATCGAACTCGGTGGCGCGGTGCGCAAGGGCGAAACCGGCACGACCGTGGTCTTTGCCAGTTCGTTCATCCGCACCGAGGCGACAGACACGGGCAGCGAGATCGAACAGGATGTTCCATTCCTCAAGGCCTACACGGTGTTCAACACCGATCAGATCGCCGGTCTTAACGGGCGCTTTGACGACATCGCACCTCACCAGGATCCGATGAGCCGCATTGGCGATGCCGGCCGCTTCTTTGCCAATACCGGCGCGCTGATCCGGCATGGAGGGTCGGCTGCCTATTATGCCGCTCAGCGTGACTACATCCAGATGCCATGCCTGGATGCCTTCAGGGACGATGCGTCTTACGTCGCCATCCTCAGCCACGAGATGACGCACTGGACCGCCGCACCGCGACGGCTTGATCGCGATCTCAGCCGCTACGCGAAAGACCGGAGCGAACGCGCCCGCGAGGAGCTGATTGCCGAACTCGGCAGCGCGTTTCTCTGCGCCGATCTCGGCATCGTTCCAGAGCTTGAACCGCGTCCCGACCACGCCAGCTATCTCGATAGCTGGCTGAAGGTTCTGGCCAACGACAAGCGCGCCATCTTCTCGGCGGCAGCACATGCGCAGCGCGCCGTCGACTATCTGCATTCCCTGCAGCCGGAACTCGATGAGGAGGAGGCGGCGTAAGCCGTCTCTTCCTTCACTCAACCGTCCCTTCCTTCACTCAGGCATGAGAGATGCGGATGTCGATCACTGCAGCGGAAGGTAGCCTCTCGATCGCTTCCTGCGCAAAAGGCTGAGCAGGAGATCGACGGCTTTTGCCTCGCTGTCGAAGACATGGATCTTCTGCTGCCCGCGACTGCCGATGCGTCCCCAGCTGCGCACCAGCGATGTCCCGCCGAAGAGGTTCGGCTCGATCGACAGCGCATAAAAGCGGGCCATGTTCTTCGATGGATCGATGCGTTCGATGTAGAGACGATAGGGCTGAACTGTCATGCCGGCAGAATCGCAAAGACCAGGCGGCGGCGTCCAACGACATTTGTGAATCGGTTGGGCCCGATCGATTCATCGGGGTGATGTGAACCGCATGTCGCTCCGGCCTTATCTCTCCTGGCTTATCTGTCCTGCTTGCCGAACAATCCGGCGAATTCCGGATCGGCATAATAGCGCAACTTTGTCGCAACGATCGGCCGCTGGCCTGCGATGAACAACAGCTCGGTGTTGGCATGCATGTTGCGCACTTCGTCGGGCGTCAGCAGCGGCCGGCCGACATGCTGCTCGGCAAAGGAGAGGCCGGTCTTTTCCGAATCGAGCGCGCGTGCCGCCGTGTTGAAGACGACCGTCTCCTGGCCAAGCAGATCGGAGACCAGACGGGCGCTGTCGTGATCGTTGACGCCGAACACCTGCAGCACGCCGGCGTTGGATAAAAACGTGCCGGCACGCTGGCCATAGGTGGCGCGCAGCTGATGAATGTCCTGGATGATCGGCCAGAGTTGCACACCGTAACCTGCCATCAATCCCATGGCCCGTTCGATCGGCGCCAGATGACCAAGGGCGGCAAACTCGTCGAGCAGATAGAGAACCGGCAGCGTGGATGGATGCGGCGAGGGTGGCGTTCGCGCCATCTCGGTCAGGCTCTGGGCCACCAGCAGACGCAGCCAACGCGAGTAGGCGGCAAGCCTGTCCGGCGGCAAGACCAGGAACACGGTCGCCTTGTCTGCCTTGAGGTCACTGAACCGAAAATCCGATCGCCCCAGCACCCCGGTCATGCGCGGGCTGTCGAGGAAATGCGTGTGTCGTTGGGCTGCCGACAGCACGCCGCTGGCTTCACGGTCCGACTTGCCGAGATGACGATTGGCGGCACGCGCAATCAATCCATTGACCGCATCATTCCCCTGCATCTCATGAAGCAGATTCTGGAATGCCGCCGGCGCCAGCGTCAGCAAATGCCTGAGCGTGGTCAGCGTGCGCCTGTCGTCTGGCTGGCTGGCGATCACGTGCAGCAGCAATCCCGCGATCAGTGCCTTGGCTTCCTCGTTCCAATGGGCGTCACCTGAAAGACCAGGTTCGTCGAACACCAGTGCGTCGGCTAGTGTCGTTGCATCATCGGCGACATCGACGCTGTCTGGATCAACGCCGCCCATCGGATTGAAGGCAGCCGAAGGTCTGCCGGTGATGCCGAACGGATCGAGAATATGAACCGGCCCGAAGTTCTCTCGTGCATCACCGGCGATGATCGCATTCTCGCCTTTCGGATCGATGCAGATGATCGAGCGGTCGGCGGTCAGAAGGTTGGGGATGATGGTGCCGACACCCTTGCCGCTGCGCGTCGGCGCCATGGTCAGAAGATGAGCCGGTCCGCTATAGCGAAGAAGCCGGCCGGAGTTGTTCGCACGGCCGATCAGCAGTCCGCCTTCTGCCTTGGTGAGCGGCGCAATCTCTCTGCGGCCGGCAAAGCGCGCCGACCCATGCGTGTCGTCGCTGGGTGATCAACGGTACCGACAAAAACCGGATAAGCAGCACGATGGCAAAGGCCATCACCACCCAATCGCCGACATGCCAGATGACGTCACCTCTGCTGCTGCCAAGGATCACGCGTCTGAGGTAGTCGATCCCGAAGTAGCCGGTGACGATGACGATGACATAGCCGACCGCACCCTTCAGGAACGACTTGGCATATCGAAGCGGAAAGCTGATGAACGCGACGATCGCCCAGAGCGGATCGCGGGCCGCCATGCGCATCATGTTCCGGAGAGCGATTTTAATCTGGTTGGCATGGATCATGATGCCGCGCTCCCGTTGCCGATATTGCTGATAGACGGGTCGTGCGGCCGTGGTTCGAGCAGATCGTCGAACAGATCCCGGTCGCCATCGCGGGTGAGGAACTTTGGCAGTTCCGATCTGAGCCAGGCTGCCAGTCCTGCGCCGATCTGCACATCGCGATCATTCTCCAGCCGATGCAGCACCAGTGCGCCGATCAACACCTTGCGGCGGGTGTCGATGGCGCGCTCCTGCTTGCCGAGACGGATCTGCAATGTCTTGCGCTGGGCTTCGAGCTGCGCCAGCCGCTCGCCGATGGTTTTGCGTGCCACGATGATCTTCTCCCGTGTTCCTGTTCAGCCATTGGCCGCGGCGATGAACGGATGATCAGAGCCGCCGGCGTGCCTAGATCGAAGTTGTCTCGAAGAGCGGCGCTTCGAAACCCGCAAATCTGCGCGTGGAAGCAACCGGCTGAACGGCTTACGAGGTCATCGGGAGATTGCCGCGTGCTCCCACCAGTGCCCGAAGGAGCCAAGCGACGACGGCACAAGGGCGCACTTACGAGTTGCCGGGCAACTCAAAGCGCGGGCCGGCAGCCCGCTAACCAAGGGGACAAGCGATGGCGATCTATCATCTCAGCATGAAGCCGATCGCCCGCAGCGGTGGCCGCAGTGCCGTGGCGTCCGCCGCCTATCGTGCGGCTGAGCGGCTGACGAACGAGCGTGATGGGCTGACCCATGATTTTAGCAACAGGAAAGGTGTCGAGCATGCCGAGATCGTCTTGCCGACTGGGTCTTCCTCCTATTGGGCGATGAAGCGATCGGCCTTGTGGAATGCTGCCGAGCGTGCCGAGAAACGCAGTGACGCCCGGATTGCCCGGGAATTCGAAATCGCGCTGCCGCACGAATTGAGTTCCGACCAGCGACTGGTGCTGACGCGGGCCTTTGCCGAAGATCTCGCCAATCGTTATGGCGCTGCCGTCGACTTCGCGATCCATCGGCCGGGTGAGGGAAGCGATATCAGAAACAGCCATGCGCATCTGATGATGACGACGCGTGAGGTGAGGGAAACCGGTCTTGGCGACAAGACGTTGCTTGAGCGGGAGAACAGATGGCTTCTCGCCAATCACCTGCCGCCATCGCAGCTGCAGCTGAAGGATCTCAGACAGGCCTGGGAGCATCTTGCCAACACGCACCTTGAGAGGGCAGGCCTCGATATCCGTATCGACAACCGTTCGCATCTGGAAGCCGGGATCACGATCGAGCCGAGCGAACATGTCGGTGTGCATGCCACTCAGATCAATCGCCAGGGTGGGGCAGTGTCGCGCGTGCGCATCTCACCGCAATCGGCCGATCGCAATGCCGAGATCATTCGCCGGCGACCCGAAGAGATATTGAAGCTGATTACCAACGAGAAGAGCGTCTTCAGCCGTTATGACATTGCCAGGGCTCTGCATCGCACTATCAATGACGATCCGCAGACCTTCCAGAACGCCTTTGCATCGGTGATGGCGTCAAAAGCCCTCGTCGAGCTGAGACCCGACAGTTCAAGCCTTCGCGGTCGTGACGGCGAGGCACGCTATTCGACGGTCGAGATGGTGGCGATCGAGGGTGCGATGGCAACAGCCACTGTTGCGATGAAGACGCGCCAAAACCACGCTGTGGCGAAGCGCTATGTCGATGCTGCAATCGCCGATCAGGACAGATCGATCCAGGCGGGAAATCCTTCACCGGGGCAGGGGCTGTCGGCGGAACAGCGCCAGGCGATCGAGCATGTCACGGGTCCCGGTCAGATCGCCGTGGTGATCGGCTTTGCCGGTGCCGGCAAGAGCACGATGCTGGCGGCTGCCCGGCACGCCTGGGAAGCGCAAGGTTATCGCGTTCATGGTGCGGCGTTGGCCGGCAAGGCCGCGGAAGGCCTGGAGCAATCGTCCGGCATATCGAGCCGCACCTTGGCGTCGTGGGAATACTCCTGGCAGGCCGATCGCGGTCGGCTGAATGCTCGTGACGTGTTCGTCATCGACGAGGGCGGCATGGTCGGCAGTCGTCAGCTTGCCCGCTTCGTCGACGAGGTCAAACGGGCCGGCGCCAAGCTCGTCCTGGTCGGTGACCATGAACAGCTTCAGGCGATCGGAGCGGGCGCGCCGTTTCGGGCAATCGCCGAAGCCGTCGGCCATGCGCAACTGTCGGAAGTCCGACGGCAAAGAACTGATTGGCA
The DNA here is from genome assembly GCF_057653455.1 of Rhizobium sp. CB2179. Lineage (NCBI taxonomy): Bacteria > Pseudomonadati > Pseudomonadota > Alphaproteobacteria > Hyphomicrobiales > Rhizobiaceae > Rhizobium > Rhizobium sp. CB2179. The sequence continues at coordinate 662,902 of NZ_JBYGKR010000002.1, forward strand.
AAAGCAGGCTTCGATCGACTTCGCCTCGCATCGGACTGCCGACGGGCTTGCTGCCTACGAGGCACATGGCAACCTTCATCTGAAGACGGATCGCGCTGAAACCCTGAAGGCGATCATTGCCGATTACGTCGCTGACCGATCGGCCAATCCCAACGACACGCGCATTGCGATGGCCCATCGGCGGATAGATGTGGCTGCGATCAATGCCGGCATTCGTGCTCGGTTGCAGGAGCGCGGTGAGCTCTCAAGAAGCACCGGCACCTCGGATGATCGTGGTGAGGAACTCACCTACCAGACCAACAATGGGAAGCGATCCTTCGCACGCGGCGATCGCATCGTCTTCCTGGAGAACGATCGTGATCTCGGCGTCAAGAATGGCATGCTGGGCGAGGTGATCGCCGTCCAACCGGACGCAATACAGGTTCGGCTTGACGGCAAGGCGCAGACGCAAGATGGGCAACGCCAGGTGACCGTACCGGTCAATCGTTACCAATCCTTTGATCACGGCTACGCGACGACGATCCACAAGACGCAAGGCGCTACCGTCGACCGGAGTTTTGTTCTCGCTTCGACGACGATGGACCGGCATCTGACCTATGTGGCGATGACCCGTCATCGTGAGGAGGTGCAGCTTTATGCGGGGCTCGATGCGTTCAAGACGGAGCGATCCCTGACAGAGACACTGAGCCGCTCAGGCGTCAAGGAGACGACGCTTGACTATACCCATGACTTCGCCAATCGGCGCGGCATGGAGGATCGCCGGGGGCAGGGCGAGAGTGATGTCGCATCTCACGAAATCAGCAAAGGGATACAGCCCATTCCGGACACGGCGGTTCCCAAGCCAATGCAAGAACCGCGGCCGCACGCAGCCCGCAGCATCGCCGATGGCGGCTCTTCGCACCAGGACCCCAATGTCGATGGACGTCGCGATGAACGCCGCGTGCTCGTTGCGGCGGTTAAGACCTATGCGATGAGCGTCGAAGCGGTCGGACGGTCAAGGGCAATGCCGGCATTCGAACGAGATTGGGCCGCGGCAAAGCAGCTTGCGCCGCAGGTGTTCAACGACGCGCCAGCGGCAATGGACGTGTTGCGCGGCCGCATCCTGGATGAGAATGCAGATCCGGTCGCGCTCGCCAGTCAACTCAGCACTTCGCCCGAGACGATCGGTGCGCTCGCCGGCAAGACAGGCCTGTTCGGAGACAACGCTGAACGCAAACACGCGCTTTCGCGGATCGATGCGCTGGCTTCACATGTTCGCCAATCCGCCAACAGCTGGCAGCGTCGCCTTGAGGCCGAATGCGGCTCGGAGCGCTGGAAGCGGGAAAAGCAGGACGTCGTCGAGGTTCTGGGGCCGAGCCGCCGGAGCGAAGCGCTGCTGCGCCAGCTCGACGATCTCCCCTATAGCGACAAGGCAAAGTTCGTCGAACGACTGGCCGGGACACCGGAGGGCCGTCAAGCGCTTGCCGAGGCGAAGGACATCGCTACTGCGATCGAAACGCGCTTCGGTCGCGCCGATCCCGCAGATCTCGCGGATCAGCTGAAGCGAGTGGGACCCGATCGGGATGGTGACGTCGAGCGTATCCGCGAGGTTGCTCGCCTTGCCGACCGCAGTCATCGTGCGGAGCTCACCCGGCAGATGGAGTTGAAGCGGTCGCTGAAGCGGGGCAAGTCCTTGGGGCTTGGGATGTAGATGTTTGGGTCGGACCAGGGATTTCGAGGAGGCTCAAGCTACCTCTCAGAGACTCTGGGCTTGCATCCTCAGCGTTGGGGTTTGAGCTTCATCGCTCCCCTGCCAGAGCGCTTCTGCTGGTCCACACCGCGACGACCGAGGAATTGCGGGCGATCCCGAAGCCTATTGCTTGAATTGGCTGCTGGAGGAGGTGTCGATGTCGATTAACACGGCGGCTGCCGGCGGCAATGCAAGCCTTATTGCCATCAGCTGAGTAACAAGACGCATCGCAGGTCGGCATAGGCGTCCAACTCGTCGAGGAGACCGGCCAGGCGCTTTCATCCATCATGGAACACTTCACCTCGATCAATGGGCTGGTGCAAGTCATCTCGTCTTCGACGACCACGCAATACAAGGGGATCGACGAGGTCAACAATGCCGTTCGTGATGTCGAACACATCACCCAGCACAATGCCGCCATGGTGGAGGAAAACACCTCGGAGATTCATCGGCTCCGGCATCAGGTGGAAGTGTTGAACGAAAGAATCTCCCACTTTCAGACCACCGATATCCGCAAGGCATCGCCCGCCGCCCGCCCGCCGATGTCCCTGGTTTCCTGACGGGATGTCTCCTGAGCGGACGCCTTCGGAAATCTCTTCGATTTGCAAGGGAATCGGGCCGCTCGATGAGAGCAGGCAGAAGGTGATTGCTCAGGCGTAAGGCGTGGCCTGCCAGTGCAGCGTTCAGCCCGATGGTTCCCTGATCGACCGCGGCGAGAATCGGTTGGTATTCATGCCGCCGCGTGCCATCCATCGCGGATATGGCGGTAGCCTTCGCGATAGACCGCTTCCGGTGTCTCGGAAAAGTCGCGCCAGACCTTTGTCGCGGCGGCGAGTTCCTTGAGTGCCCGACCGAAGGCCTCGATTGTCAGCCACCCATCATAGCCGCTCGCGCGTAGCGCCCGGAACGTCTCCGCCCAGGGAATGTTGCCGCGCCCGGGTACGCCGCGGTCGTTCTCCGAAATGTGGACATGCACGATGCGGTCACTGTTTCGCATGAACGCGCCAATGGGATCGGCTTCTTCGATATTGCTGTGGAACGTGTCGTACATGGCGCGGATATGCGGATGTCCGACCGCGTCGATATGGGCCGCAAGATCGTCCATCGTGTTGAACAGGTAGCATTCGAAGCGGTTCAGCGCCTCAAGCCCGATCGTGATGCCATGCTTTGCTGCATGATCGCCGATCGCGCGTTGCGAGTAAACCGAGCGCTTGAGTTCCGCGGCGCTCGGCCCGCTGCCGGAAAATTTGCCGAGCGTCGAATGTAGCGGGCCGCTCAGCATCGTCGCGCCGAGCGCATCGCTGCAGTCGATGGCCCATTTCATGTAGTCGATGCCGCGCCTGCGGGTCGCGTTGTCGGCGGCGATCAGGTTCATCTGCGGATCGCCCATGGCGGAAACGGCGGTCCGTTCCAGGCCGATCCGGTCAAGTATGTCCGCCAGCCGATGGTAGTCGTCGGGTGTGCCCGAAAAGATCGGGATCTCGACACCGTCAAACCCCGTGTCCTTGATATCGCGTAACAGTGCCTCGTGTTTCCGGCCGACACTTGTCGTCCAGAGGAACATGCACATGCCGATCTTCATCTCCCCTCCACTTGGCCTGCGGCCACTCCGAGATGCTTTCAACGTCCTATCACTTTTCCAGATCTGGTCATACCAAATCTTCGAATCTGGTCAAGCCAGTTTATTACGCGCTTGGGGTGCCGGATTCGTACGTAAGCGAGAAATTCGAGATTAAATACCGACCGGCTAAAGAAATATCGACCTTCTGGCTCCGTCTTGCAGAGGTTCAAGAATTGAGCTAGAGCTTTAAAATAACGAGAATTGGCCAAACCAGATTGCCGAGGATGGCGAGAGCGGCCAACGATAACACAACATTTGGCCGCCCGATTGGCGGTGGACCGTGCTGCAACTATCTGGGAGGACCTCATGCATCTTTCGACACATAACTGGATGCGGGCCGAGCCGCTCGCCGTCACGCTGAAGCGCATCAAGAAATATGGCTACGAAAGCATCGAGATATCCGGCGAGCCGGCGCAGTACGACGTCAACGAGACGCGGGCGCTGCTGAAAGAGCATGGCATCCGCTGCTGGGGCGCCGTTACGCTGACGCTCGGCGAGCGCAATCTTGCCGCCAGGGATGAAGGCCAGCGCGCCAGGTCGGTGGACTATGTCAAGAGCGTCATCACCATGGTCAGCGAACTCGAGGGCGAGATCGTCACCCTAGTGCCGGCGACCGTCGGCAAGGTGGTGCCGGATGGCACCGAGGAGGAAGAGTGGACATGGGTGGTGGACGCTACCAAGGAGTGTTTTGCCCATGCTCAGAAGAGGGGCGTGCGCATTGCCGTCGAGCCACTCAACCGTTTCGAGACCTATTTCTTCAACCGTGCCGCCCAAGCGCTGGCGCTCGCCGATGCCGTCAGCCCCGAATGCGGGGTTTGCCTTGATGCCTTCCACCTGAACATCGAGGAGGAAGACATGTATGAAGCGATCCGGCTCGCTGGAAAGCGCCTGTTCGATTTCCACGTCGCCGATAACAATCGTTTTGCCGCCGGCCTCGGACAGCTCGACTGGCCGAAGATCATCGGCACGCTGAAGGAGATCGGGTACGACGGCGCCGTCACCAACGAATTCGTCGCTCCGGTCGACCGCACGCCGGCCTCAAAATATCCGGACATGGTCGAGCGCAACCCCGTCGATATTCCCCCGGAGCAACTGAAATTTATCCAGGACCACGGCTCGAGTCTTCTCACTGAGAAGTTCTACGACGATCAGATGCGGATCACCGCCGAGACGATCCTGCCGCTGATCAAGTAACGAACGGAAAGACAAATGCCCTGCGGCTCGCGGGCCGTGAGGGGCAGGGGATCCGAGACATGCGCATCAAGACCGTAGAGGCCTGGTGGATTAAAATTCCCATCGAGGCGAGCCGTCAGCACCGCAGCGACTTCGGCCGTCTGACGACCTTCGATAGTGCGATCCTGCGGATCGAAACGGACGACGGCATCGTTGGCTGGGGAGAGGGCAAGAATGCCGCGGGCAGTTCGGGCACCTATGGCACGCTGGTCCACATGCTCAATCACGAGATTGGGCCGAAGCTCATCGACCGCGATCCCGCCGACATCTCCACCATTTGGGAGATGCTCTATAACGGCGTACGCCACGAGACGGCGGCGAGTTCGGGTCACGCCATGCCCGAGATCGCGCGGCGCGGCCTTTCCGTCGCGGCGATCAGCGCGGTCGACATAGCGCTCTGGGACATTCTCGGCAAGTCGCTCGGCGTCCCCGTCTGGAAGCTGCTGGGTGGGCGCAAGGCGGACAGGTTGCCCGCCTATGCCTCGGGCGGTTGGGAGAGCGTGGACCGGATCGGCGAACAGCTCCGGTCCTATGTCGCGGCCGGTGGTTTCAAGTCGGTCAAGATGCGTGTCGGTGCGATGGATCGTGCGCTGCATGTCTCGGCATCGCGCGTGCGGGCGGCTCGCAAGGCAATCGGCCCCGACGTCGACCTGATGGTCGATGCGCACGGCACTTATACTGTTGCGGAGGCAAAGCGCTTCATCCAGATGGTCGCCGATTGCGACCTCGCCTGGTTCGAGGAGCCGGTGATAGCGGATGACAAGCCGGGCATGGCGGAGGTGCGCGCGGCTGGGAACGTGCCGATCGCTGCGGGCGAGAGCGAGGCGACGCGTTTCGCTTTCCGAGATCTTGCCATGCTTCGGGCCGCCGACATATTCCAGCCGGATCCCGCCTTCTGCGGCGGCATTACGGAGGCGATGCGCATCAGTTCGCTCGCCAGCGCCTTCAACCTCCGTTTCGCGCCGCATCTATGGGCCGGCGCGCCCTGCTTCTTCTCCGGCCTGCACTTGTGCGCGGCCTCTCCGGCAAGCTTCATCATCGAATATTCGCTCGGCGCCAATCCGATGATCCACGATCTTGTCGAGGACACTGTGTCGGTGAAGGACGGTATGGTAGAGATCCCGGACAGGCCTGGCCTGGGCTTCACGATCAATCAGCGGGTCCTGGAGACTCACGCGCAAAGACAGTGACGATGAAAGAAAACTCCCTCCTCTCCGATCTCGCAGCCCACCTGTTCTCGAACTCGAGCGGCAACGGCCGTACGCCTTCGGAGCGAGAGCTTGCGGAGCATTTCGGCGTCAGCCGGGGCCAGGTTCGCGAGGCACTGGCCATTCTTGAGGCAATGCGCATCGTCGAGCGCCGGGCCAAGTCGGGTATTTATCTGACGACCACGGAGGCGAGCGTGGAGGCAATGGCACTCTTTGCCCGCGCCGGCGTGCCACTTGACCCTATCCTGATCTACGAGACCGTGGAGCTTCGCAAGATCCATGAGATCAAGGCCGCGGAACTCGCATGCAATCGGGCGACGGAGGAGAATTACCAGCACTTGCGCGATATCCTCGCCGCGTCGGAGGCGAAGCTTGCCGCCGGCGAGGGGCTGGCGCGCGAGGACCGGGATTTTCATTTGGAGATCGTCCGGGCCACCAAAAATAGCGTCTTCCATCGGGTGTGCAGCGTCTATTACGTCATGGGCGAGCACCGCCTGCCGATCTATTTTGCCGACGCCGCCCGCAGCCGGCGCTCGCATGAGGAGCATATCCGCATCTACGAGGCGCTGCTTGCCCGAGACGGCAATCTCGCCCAGGCGCTGATGAGCGCGCATCTTCAAGGTGCGGAAAGCTATTGGAAGGGCCTTATCGGCGGTCCAGCGACGGCAGCTTGATAGGCGTAACCGGCGGGGAGGGCCGATGAGCTTCATCTTTTCCACACATCCCCTGCACCCTGCGGCCAGGTCCATGCTCGAGGCTGCGGGTGATCTGCGCGTCGCTTCCGCGCCCGATCCCGAAACATTGCTGCGAGAAGGCCGCGGCGCGGGCATCCTCGTCATACGAGCGCCGATCCCGCCGGCCTTCTTCGAGGATGCGCCGGCGCTTCGCGCGGCGATCCGCCATGGTGCCGGGCTCGACATGGTGCCGATGGATGCAGCGACCCGCGCCGGCGTGCTTGTCGCCAATGTCCCGGGCGCCAATGCCTCGACTGTCGCCGAGCACGTCTTCCTTGTGACACTGGCCCTGCTTCGGCGCTTCCGCCTGATGGACCGCGAACTGCGTCAGAACGGCTGGGTGGCGGGCCGCGCCCGATCGGACGCGGCCGTCGACCTCGCCGGCCGCACCATCGGCATCGTCGGCATGGGCAATGTCGGCAAGGCGATCTTCAAGATCGCGAAGTTCGGCTTCGGCTTGGAGGTGGTGGTCACGAGCCGGTCGCCGGAAAGCGTGCCGGACGGCGTGCGTTTCCTGACGATCGATGAGCTTGTAGCGACGGCCGACATCGTGGTGCTCTGCTGCCCGCTGACGCCGGAGACGACCGGCTTGCTCAACGCCGGTCGCATCCGGCGCATGAAGCCCGCGGCCATTCTGGTCAACGTCTCGCGCGGCCCGGTGATCGATGATGCGGCGTTGGTCGAGGCGCTGCGCGATGGTCGCGTCGGCGGAGCCGCGCTCGACGTCTTCGCAACGCAGCCGCTGCCGCTCGACCATCCCTATTTCGGCTTTGACAACGTCATCGTCACGCCGCATCTGGCTGGTCTGACGGAAGAGAGCATGATGCGCATGGGAACAGGCGCGGCGAGCGAAGCCCTGCGCGTCATCAAGGGCGACTTGCCCGTCAATTTGTGCAATCCCGAAGTGGTAGAACACTACCGCCGGCGCTTTCCCGCATAGCGCCTCGTCGCGACAACTCGAAACGCTCGCTGCCCCTGCCGTGCCGCCGAGGCCGCTGGCATCCTTCGGACCGATCAGGTCAGCCCGCGTGCCGCAGGCTTACACCGCTTCCGGCGTCAAACAGCACGACCTTTTCCGGATTCCACGAAAAGCGAACCTCATCCTCGATCCGAAGCGCCGTCTGTGTCGGCACGGTCGCGTGGATGAACCTCTCGCCGGTGCGCAGCGTCACGATCTTTTCGACACCGTGATTTTCCACGTCGTGGACCCGTGCTTCGCCGGGCGCGCCGCTGTCGAGAAAAATGTCCTCGGGACGGATGCCGAAGGTGAGCGGGCGACCGTCTGTCGCGATCCCGTGTCCTTTCCCGAGGGGCAGCCGGTAGCCCTCGCTCGCCACTGCTTCGCCGCCGGCAAGCGTGCCGGCGATCAGGTTCATCGGCGGCGAGCCGACCGCGCGCGCGACGAAGGTGTTGACCGGGTTTCCGTAGATCTCCTGCGGCGTACCCGTCTGCACCAGTTGACCATTGTTCAGGACGCCGATCTTGTCGCCCATCGACATGGCCTCTATCTGGTCGTGAGTGACGAAGAGGAAGGTCGCGCCGAGGTTCATCTGCAGGTTTTTCAGCTCGGTGCGAAGTGCTTCGCGAAGCTTCGCGTCGAGCGCCGAAAGCGGTTCGTCCATCAAGAAGACCCGCGGTTTGCGCACGATGGCCCGGCCGATCGATACGCGCTGCATCTCGCCTCCCGACAGCCGGTCCGTCTTGCGGTCGAGCAGATGCTCGATGCGCAGGGTCTTTGCAACGCGGTCGACGCGCTCCTTGATTTCTCCGGGCTCAACGCGACGGATACGGGATTTCAATGGAAATTCCAGGTTCTCCCGTACCGTATAGCGCGGGTAAAGTGAATATTGCTGGAGCACAAGGGCCACATCGCGCTCCGCGGCACCCCAGTCGGCAACGTCCTGCCCGTCGATGAAGACCTGGCCTGCGGTCGGCTTTTCGAGACCGGCGATCAGGCGCAGCGTCGTCGTCTTGCCGGCGCCGGTCTGCCCGAGCAGCACGAAGAACTCGCCGTCAGCAATGTCGATGTTCAGGTTTTTCAGCGCCGTGTGGTTGCCGAAGGTCTTGGTGATGCCCTTGAGTTCGATATGCGCCATCAGAGTCTGATCCCCAGCGACGAGCCGGTCGCGGTGTTGAAGAAATGTGCCTGGGCGGGGTCGATGCGCGCCCAGACGGCTTCGCCGGGACCAGGCACGAAACCGCTCTTGGTGCGTGCCCTGATCATCTGGCGACCGACCTTCAGGTCCACGATGTCGTGCGAGCCGAGAGGCTCGATGATATGCGCCTCGACCGGCATGAAGCCCTCGCGGGCCTCCCGTGAAACAAGCACGCCCTCGGGCCGGACCCCGAGTGTCAGCTTGCCGTTCTCGGCTCTTGCGTCAGAGAGGCGGTTGGCCAGCACGGCGGGGAACTCGAAGCCAGTCGTCCCGTCGCCAATCTGCACGCTGGTATGGCTGCCCGTTTCGCTTATAGTCGCCGGCGCCATGTTCATGACCGGGCTTCCGACGAACTGGGCGACGAACGTGTTGGCGGGTTGCGCGTAAACCTCTTCCGGCGTGCCGACCTGCTGAAGGATGCCCTCGTGCATGATGACGATGCGGTCGGCGAGCGACATGGCCTCCACCTGGTCATGCGTCACGTAGATGGTGGTTGAACCCTGCTTGATATGCAAACGCTTGATTTCCGCCCGCATCTCCTCGCGCAGCTTCGCGTCGAGCGCACCGATCGGCTCGTCCATCAGCATGGCCTTTGGCCGCCGCACCAGCGCACGGCCGATTGCGACCCGCTGCATGTCGCCGCCTGACAGCGCCGAAGGCTTGCGGGCCAGCAGACCGGCGATGCGCAGCACACCGGCGATCTCGCGGACCGACGCATCGACATCGGCACGGCTCATCCGGGTAGCGCGGAGCGGGAAGGCGATGTTCTCGTAGACCGTCATGTGCGGATAGAGCGAGAAGGATTGGAACACCATGGCGATGTCCCTGCCGGACGCCTTGATATGCTGCACCGGCTGCCCGTCGATCAGAATGTCGCCTTCGTCGATCGTTTCCAGCCCCGCGACGGCGCGCAATGTCGTCGTCTTTCCGCAGCCCGATTGTCCAAGGAGCACGATGAATTCATTGTCGGCGATGGCGAGATTAAGGTCTTTGATGACCTGGACGGCACCGAAATATTTCTGAATTCCGCGAAGTTCGATCTGCGTCATGAATGGTTGCCTTCGTCTGGTTGCGCGTCCCGCGGGATTTTGGTCGTCACCATGAAGGCGATCAGTCCGACGAGCGTCATCGTCATGCCGTAGCGATGCAGAAACAGGTTCCAGGGCTGGCAGAGCGCGATAATGCCGAGGATCATCAGATACTGTGAAGCGGGTTCGAGATATTTCTGGTTCAAGGCGCGGAAAGTCATTTGCGGATCGCTCCGAAGCTCATGCCGCGCAGGAGATGGTTCCTGAGCAGGAAGGTGAAGATGGCGACCGGTAGCAGGAACAGGAACGTGCCGGCCGCAATGACCGTCCAATCCGGCAGGCCTGAGCCGACCTGGCTCGGGATGAAGGGTGGAGCCGTTTGCGCGCGTCGGTTGGTCATAATTAGCGCAAATGCATATTCGTTCCAGGCCGTGATGAAGCAGAAGACCGCGGTCGCGGCGATTCCGGTCGCTGCTTCCGGGATGACGATCTTGAAAAAGGCCTCCATCCGCGTGTAGCCGTCGACGAGCGCGGCCTCCTCGTATTCCTTCGGGATCTCGTCGATGAAGCCCTTCATCAGCCAGACGGAAAAGGAAAGGTTGAAGGCGGTGTAGAGGATGATGAGGCCCCAATGCGTGTCGTTGAGGCCGACGACGCGGTACATGAGGAACATCGGGATTGCCACGACGACGGGCGGCAGCATGCGCGTCGACAGGATGAAGAAGAGAAGGTCTGCCTCCCCCTTCACTTTGAAGCGCGAGAAGCCGTAGGCTGTGAAGGTTCCCATGCCGACGGCCAGCACCGTGGACGTGATGGCGACGATCAGCGAGTTCATGAAGCGGTTCGGATAGCCGGAGGGCTGCACCTCGCCGCGGCCGGAGCGAACGATCTTCTCGCCGCCGTCGAACACCATCCGCTCCCACCAGGGGGCGGCGGCATATTCTTCAGGGCTCGGCGCCCCGCGCAGTTGCGAGCGCTTGGTGAAGAGCTTCACGAAGGGCGAGAGTTCCGGCTCGAAGAGCACCGTCGGCGGAATGGTGGTGGCAAGGTTGCGCGGCTTGAAGGCCGTCGAGGTGATCCAATAGATCGGCGCCAGGAAGATCAGCGTGATGACCAGTACGGCGGCGATCGCCACCCGGTTCAGCGCGCGTTCGGAGCGGGTTTGGACGGCAGCCATCTCAGCGCTCCTTCACTTTGTTGAGGTACTTGACGTAGATGTTGGTGATGGCGAGAACCATGATCAGGACGATGTAGGCGAGTGCGCAGGAGCGCCCAGTCTGCCATTCCTGGAAGGCCATCTTGTAGAGCCGGATGGAGATCACCTCGGTCGTCGGTTGGCTGGTCAGGATGTACGCGAGGTCGAAGGTCTTGAAGGCCTCCATCGTGCGGAAGATGATTGCGATCATCAGGATCGGCGCCACCAGCGGCAGCGTGATGCGGAAGAATGTATAAAACGGCCCCGCCCGGTCGATCGCCGCTGCCTCGTAGAGATGCTTTGGCACGGCCGAAAGGCCGGCAAGCGACAGCAGCATCACGAAGGGCGACCACATCCAGATGTCCGTGATTGCGACCGCATAGAGCGCCATGTCCGGATTCGACAGCCACTCGAAGGAGCCGAGGCCGAGTGCGTAGTTGATGATGCCGAAGGACGGGTCGTAGAGCAGCTTCCAGAAGAGGCCGACCACTGCCATCGAGAGCATCATCGGCAGCAACAGCAGCGTCGTCAAAAGACCCTTCAGCGGGATATCGCGGTTGAGCAGCATCGCGGTGCCGAAGCCGACGATCACCTGCCCCGTCACAGAGACGATCACATATTTCGCGGTGATGGCGAAATTCGACCAGATGAAAGGATCGTTCAGCAACTCGCGGTAGTTCTGCAGGCCGACGAAGTTGGCCGGCGCGTTCGACGAAGCGCGAAAGTCGGTGAAGGAATAGCCGAGCGAATAGATCAGCGGAAAGATGTTGAAGACGATCAGGAACAGGATCGTCGGAATGATGAAGAGATTGCGAATCCGGATGTCGCTCATGCCGCGGGATGCGGCACGCGATTTCGTGTCCAGCGATGTCATGACTGCGGTGGCCAATCCTCTCCTCCTCCGAGAGTTCGGCGCCGGATGCCGGAACGGCATCACGATGCGCGAAGTGAATTCCGGGCGCCGCGCCCTCTTGAGCCGCGCCTTCAACGCGGAGATGCAGAATGAAATGGGAGGGGCCGCGGCCCCTCCGCTGAGCGCGCTTGCTACTTGTGGCGTCCGTATTTCGCGAACGTCGCGTTCCAGTCCGCTGCCAGGGATTCGAGCGCTTCCTTCGCCGTGCCTTGGCCGGCAGTGACGAAGGGATAAATGCGCTGGTTCATCTGGATCAGCAGTTCGGCATATTCAGGCGTTGCCCAGAAGTCCTTCACCTTGAACATCGTCTCGTAGAAGGCCTTGTTATAGGGTGTCGCGTTCTGAAACTCCGGCGATTCAAGCACCTTGGCGCTTGCCGTATAGCCGCCGAGTTCGGCCCAGCGCTTCTGGGTCTCGTCCTTGATGAACCATTCGAGGAATTTCATCGCCTCTTCCTGGTTTTTTGAGTAGGAGATGACCGATATGCCTTGGCCGCCGAGCGCTGCGAATTGCTCGCCGTTCGGGCCCGCCGGATTGGCAAAGAAGCCGGTAACCTTGGCGTTCGGGTTGGACGCCTCGTTCACCAGGGCCGGGAAGAAGGCGAAGTAGTTCATGCTCATCGCCGCCAGGTTCTCAGTGATCGCCTGGTTGTTCTCGACGAAGAAGGACTTGGCCCAGCCCGGTGGCGTAAAGCCGTAGAGCTCGCGATAAAGCTCGAGCGCCTTGACGTTCTTCTCGGAATTGATGATGCCGTCGACCTTGTAGCTCTGGTAGTCGCCGAGTTCGCCTCCAAACGAGAAGATCGCGTTCTCGACACCCATGACGAGACCGTCATAAGAGTTGTCGGTGTAGATGGCGATTCCGTATCGCTTCTGGTCTGGACGGTGGAAGAACTCGGCGATGTCACGCATCTCGGCCCATGTCTTCGGCGGTGCGAGATCGTAGCCGTATTTGGCCTTGAACGCCTCCATCTCCTTGGGGTCTTCGAACCAGTCCTTGCGGTAGGACCAGCCGACGGCGTCGCCTTCGGCCGGAACCGACCAGTACTTTTTCGAGTTCGACGGATATTCGGCGTAGTATTTCACCGTTGCCGGGGCCATCACCTGGGTCAGATTGTGCTTGGTGAAGAAGTCGGTCAGATCGACGTAATGGCCGGCTTCTGACGCTGCCCCGATCCACTGACTGTCGCCGACGACCATGTCATAGGCTGAACCCTTGGCGTTGAACTCGGTGAAGGCCTTGGTCTGGAAGTCGGCCCACGGTGTGGTCTCGACCGTGACCTTGACGCCGGTTTGAGCCTCGTATTCGTTGACGAGTTCCTGAAGGTAGTTTGCCGGATCCCACTCGGCCCAGAAGATGGTCAGTTCCTGGGCCTGTGCGGATGTTCCGCACGCCCACATCAATCCGACACCGGCCAACAGACCGGTCATAGTTTTGCGCATAACGTTTCCTCCCATTTATGCACGCCTCCCGCTTCATCGCGGGCCTCCCGATCTGGCTTCCCGATCCTCCTGGGTGGTGTTCGTGCTGGGGGTCCTCCTCGACCCCTAGCTCGTTTCAGATCTCAAGCCTGAATGTCATTAACTTGATCTGGTATTACCAAATGCCATTATCGTCAAGCGCAACCTGGGAGACCTCTCGTCAAAGGCTCGTCTTCAGGCTTTCGCTGTCATTCCCCTGTAATTCCTGGCCTGCCGACGCAGTCGTGGCGGGCCGCCTCACATTCATCATCGCCGATCCGGACCACAATACAAGAACATATTACTGCCACTGGTCTAACCAGTTTGTGCGCCAAGTCTGGGCGCGCCACGTTACGCCCCGCTCTCTGCCTGCCGTAATGCGGTATCGACAAGAGCCCTGGCGGCCCACTCGGCAACAGACTGCGCGCCTTCCGAGGTCAGGCCCCATATATCCTTCAATACGATCAGCACCTCGACGCCGAAGACAAGCGAAAGCGCCTGTGCAAGGCGTTCCCGGGATTCGGGCGGCACAGTGCCCTGCAGGGGGGCCGTGACGCTCTTCAGCAGGTCGACCCGGTGGCCGCGCTTGAACAGCGGCTCGTTGCCGAGCGTGCCCGCCTGGCGCTGCGCCCACTGGTCCAGCGAAAGTTTCAGCGCCGCCTTGAAGGTGGCCTCGAACTCGTCGATGCGCGGCATTGCAGTCGCCAAGAGGTCGGCAACGCGAGTGCGTGCGTCCGGACTATCCGATGACCAACTGAGTATCGGCCCCAGAGCCTCATCCACCACGGCATGCACGAGCACGGCCTGGCTCGGAAAGTAACGGTAGGCCGTCGCACGCGAGACTTCGGCTGCCTCGGCGACTTCACTTACCGACGGCGTGATGCCGGACTGCATGAGCCGCGTAGCCGTTTCAAGCATCAGTTTTCGCGTTCGGGCACGCGGGCCTCGCTCGGTCCTGGCTGTTTCGTTCTGTTGACGTGAGACATCCATGTCTTTATGATACGCACGTCTCACAAATTTGCAAGGGCCCGTCGCTTTGTCCCAACGTGAGATATGCCGGGAGGAAATCCACCCGGTCTCGGAGGGGAAATGAAGCAGATCTACGTGGTCGGCACGGCCGACACGAAGGGCGAGGAGCTTGCCTATCTTGCCGCTTGCATCGAAGCGGCGGGCGGCGGTGTTGTCCGCGTTGACGTCGGCATAGGCGAGCCTGCGACCGCCGTCGATGTGAAGGCCGACGCAGTGGCGGCGTGCCATCCGGACGGGGCTGGAGCCGTTCTTGCCAGCGGGGACCGCGGAAGTGCGGTCGCGGCGATGGGCATTGCTTTCGCGCGCTTCCTTGTGGAGCGCCAGGACATCGCCGGCGTCATCGGTATAGGTGGAGGCGGAGGCACTTCGATCATTACCGCAGGCATGCGCCAATTGCCGCTCGGTCTGCCAAAGATCATGGTATCGACGCTCGCATCCGGCGATGTGGCTCCCTTTGTCGATGTTTCAGACATCGTGATGATGCCTTCGGTCACGGACATGGCGGGCCTGAACCGGCTGAGCCGCGTCATCCTTCACAACGCCGCTCAGGCGATCACCGCCATGACCCACCGCCCGGCTGAGGTGACTGCATCCAAGCCGGCCCTCGGGCTTACCATGTTCGGCGTTACCACACCTGCCGTATCGGCCATGGTCGAGCGCCTCCGAGCAGATTATGATTGCCTGGTCTTCCACGCCACAGGCACGGGCGGGCGGGCGATGGAGAAGCTTGCCGACAGCGAGCTCATCTCTGGCGTGCTCGACATCACGACGACCGAGGTCTGCGACCTGCTTTTCGGCGGCGTCCTGCCGGCCACCTCGGACCGTTTCGGCGCCATTGCTCGCAAAGGCTTGCCCTATATCGGTTCGGTTGGTGCGCTCGACATGGTGAACTTCTGGGCGCCGGAGACCGTTCCGGAGCGTTATTCCGGTCGGCTGTTTTACCAGCACAACCCGAACGTCACCTTGATGCGCACGACGCTGGCCGAATGCGCGCAGATTGGTCGCTGGATCGGCGACAAGCTCAATCTCTGCCACGGCCCCCTACGCTTCCTCATTCCCGAAAAGGGTGTTTCGGCCCTCGACATCGAAGGCGGTGCGTTCTTCGATCCGCAAGCCGACGCCGCGCTTTTCGCCGCGCTCGAGGCGACGGTGAAGCCGACGGCGTCGCGACGTATTATTCGCCTGCCGCTCCATATCAACGACCCAGATTTCGCCGAGGCCGCCGTCGCGGCCTATCGTGACATCGCCAACCCCTGAGAGACAAATCGATGCCAGTCATACCGCGCAACACCATCCTCGAAAAATTTCACGGCATGATCGCAGCCGGCGTGCCGATCGTCGGGGGCGGGGCCGGCACGGGCATCTCCGCCAAGGCCGAGGAGGCAGGCGGCATCGATCTCATCATTATCTACAATTCCGGGCGCTACCGCATGGCGGGGCGCGGTTCGGCGGCCGGACTGCTCGCCTATGGCAATGCCAACGAGATCGTCAAGGACATGGCGCTCGAAATGTTGCCGGTCGTGAAAAAGACGCCGGTACTCGCCGGCGTCAATGGCACGGACCCCTTCGTGCTGATGCCGCGCTTCCTCGCCGACCTCAAGGCAATGGGCTTTTCCGGCGTACAGAACTTCCCCACAATCGGCCTCTTCGACGGCCGGATGCGGCAGAGTTTCGAGGAGACAGGCATGAGCTACAATCTGGAGGTCGAGATGATCGCCACCGCCCACGGGCTCGACCTGCTGACGACGCCCTATGTCTTCAACGAGAGCGAGGCTGTCGCCATGACGGTCGCCGGCGCCGACATCATTGTGGCGCATATGGGCGTGACAACCGGCGGCACGATCGGCGCCACCTCCGGCAAGTCGCTCGATGACTGCATCGATGAGATCACCGCGATCGCCAAGGCAGCGCGTTCCGTGCGCGACGATGTCATTGTGCTCTGCCATGGCGGGCCGATCTCCATGCCGGAGGATGCGCGCTACGTTCTCGAGCGTTGCCCTGGCTGCCACGGCTTTTATGGCGCAAGCTCGATGGAGCGTCTGCCGGCAGAGGCGGCAATTCGTAAGCAGACGGAAGATTTCAAGGCGCTCGCCATCGGCGCGGTCGTCTGAGCAAGGACGTGGAGGAGGCCGTTTCATGGTAAAGGACAAGTACTTCATCTATCCTAAGGATGTGAGCGCCTTCGGCTTCGACTGGGGCAAGCTGTCGCTGACCGTGGCGCCCGAGGTCAACGGCGCCAGTCGCTTTTCGGGCGGTGTCGTCGAACTGCCAAGCGGCGAAGGCCATTCCCGCCACAATCATCCTGGCGCGGAGGAAATCATTTTTGTGATTTCCGGCGAGGGCGAGCAAATGGTCGAGGACGAGACGGGTAATCCGATCACGAGGAAGGTCGCCAGCGGCTGCACGATCTATGTTCCCGAAAGTCGCTTCCATTCGACGAAGAACACTGGCGGCGGGCCAATGCTCCTCTTCGTGGTCTACTCACCGGCGGGGCCGGAGCTTGCGCTTCGCGACTTGCCGGACTTCCGCCTGCTGCCGCCGGGCTTTTGAGGCGTCGCATCCATTTTCTGGGAGGAAAGACAATGAACGACAATGCAGGGCAAACAAGGCAGGCCGCCGTGACGCCGTTCGATACGGCCAAGCTCGACCGTCTCATGGAGGAAGCCGGTATCGACGTCATTGTCGCCACCTCCAAACACAACACGCAATATCTCATGGGCGGCTACAAGTTCATCTTCTTCGCGGCCATGGATGCGATCGGGCATAGCCGGTATCTGCCGATGGTGATTTATGAGAAAGGCGCGCCCGATCACTCCGCCTATGTGGGCAACCGCATGGAGGGCGCAGAACACCAGAATAATCCGTTCTGGACGCCCGCCGTGCATACGGCGACCTGGGGCACGCAGGATGCCGCCGGGCTCGCCGTCGAGCACCTGAAGAAAATCGGCAAGACCGGTGGGCGCATTGGCATCGAGCCAGCCTTCCTGCCATCCGACGCCCGCGACCTGCTTGCCGATCGGCTGGATGGCGCCCGATTTGTCGATGCCACGCATGTGTTGGAGCGGTTAAGGGCGGTCAAGACGCCGGATGAACTGGCAAAGCTGAGACGCGCCTCCGAACTGATCACCGACTCGATGCTGGCGACGGTCGCGGCGGCCCGCGCCGGTTCGACGAAGATGGAGATCATCGAGCAGCTGCGCCGGGAGGAAACGAACCGCGGCCTGCACTTCGAATATTGCCTGCTGACGCTCGGCTCCAGCCACAACCGCGCGGGCTCGCCGCAAGCCTGGGTCGAGGGTGAGATCCTGTCGATCGATTCCGGCGGCAACTATCACGGATATATCGGTGACCTGTGCCGCATGGGTGTGCTCGGCGAGCCGGATGCGGAGCTGGAGGATCTTCTGGCCGAAGTCGAATGCATCCAGCAAGCGGCCTTCGCCAAGGTCAGGGCAGGGGCTGCGGGCAGGGAGATGATCGTGGCAGCGGAGGCCGAGCTCAAGGCCTCGCCGTCAGCGGCCTTCACCGACTTTTTCTGCCATGGCATGGGCCTCATCGCCCACGAAGCGCCATTCCTCATGACGAACCACCCCGTCACCTATGATGGCATCGATGCCGACAAGCCGCTGGAAGCCGGGAGCGTGATCTCGGTCGAGACGACGATGCTTCACCCAAAGCGCGGATTCATCAAGTTGGAGGATACGCTCGCCATCACCGATGGCGGCTATGAAATGTTCGGCGAGCGTGGCCGCGGCTGGAACCGCGGCGGAGCGTGATTGCTGGCCCAACCGCAAACAAGGCCCGGCAGATGTCACCTGCCGGGCCTTCTGTTATTTGGTCCGTCGTCTCAGGTGTGGTGAATCTCCGTTCCCAGCACCTTCAGGCATTCGCGGATAAAGGCGGCGAGCGCCGTCCAGCCCTTGGCCGAAACCATCGTGCCATCGACATAGGCTTCGGTTGGCGAGAGGTCGATATAGGTCCCGCCCGCCAGGGTGACTTCGGGTTCGCAGGCCCCAAGTGCACCCACCTTCTTGCCGCGAACGACACCGTCGACCGCGATCAGGATCTGAACCCCGTGGCAGATGGTGAAGATCGGCTTCTTCTGCTCGTGGAAATGACGCACCATTGCCTGCACCCGCTTGTCGGTGCGGATATATTCCGGTCCGCGCCCGCCGGCGCAGTAGACGGCATGATACTGGTCGAGCTGGTTCTCGGCCTCGGAAAACGTCTTGTTGATGGTGACGTTGTGCCCGAGTTTTTCGGTGTAGGTCTGGTCTCCCTCGAAATCGTGCAGCGACGTCCTGAGGATGTCGCCGGCCTTCTTGTCCGGGCACACGACGTGCACCGTGTGGCCGACCGCCTCCATCGCCTGCTGATAGACGAAGATTTCGTACTCCTCGGTGAAATCGCCGGTGAGCATCAGGATTTTCTTGCCTGGCATGGGTTCTCCTCCTCGTTGTCAGGTCGGGCAGGCTCGTCCTTGCCCGGCGCGGTTGCTCAGACTTCGTCGAATGCCGGCAACAGCCGGTCGCGCGAATGTTCGATATGAATGCGCATTGCGTTCGCAGCCGCGCCCGGGTCGCGCGCCGCAAAGGCATCGAGCAGCGTCTGATGCTCGGCGAGCGCCTCCTCGGTGACGCGGCGATGAAACATCAGGCGGAAGATGTGGAAATGCGTGTGCTGGAATGTCAGCATCTCGCGGATCAACTCGTTGCCGGCAAATTCCATGATCCGGTCGTGAAAGATGGCGTCCTGGCGCGCGAAGGCCGAATAGTTCGCTCGTTCGTCCCTGTTGTCGCTGCGTGTCATCACGCCCGCGGCCTCGGTGAGAATGGCCAGCTTTTCGTCGTTCATCGTCTCGGCTGCCTTCGCAGCGCCGGCAGGTTCCAACAGCAGACGCAGTTCATAGAGCTCGTCGAAACGGTGGCGCGTGATCTGCGGCGCGGCACGATAGCCAACGAGATGCTGCTTGACGACGAGGCCTTCGCCTTCAAGCCGGCCGAGGGCTTCGCGGATCGGCGTATGGGAGACGTTGAACTCCTTGACCAGGTTGTCGACCGTGATGCGCGTCCCCGGCGCAATCTTCAACGACATGAGCTGGTTGAAAATTGCCTCGTAGACGTCGCCCGCCAGGCTGTTGGCGCGCGGTATCTGGGTTGTGCCCGTTGAGGGTTCCTTCGGTCTCGTCGAAATCATCCGCTGCCTTGCCTCTTGACAGGTCCAATCGCTAGCACGATGCTGCGGCCAAGACAATCCTATATCCTATACGATTTAATATAGGGAGGAAAAATCATGCGTCTATCCGAAGCGGCAGCGCTTGCGCTTGCCACCCGACTGCTCGAAGAGCATGGCGCACCGCGTGACCATGCGGCCCTGCAGGCTCGCGTCCTGGTGACGGCGGAGATGAAGGGGCACCCGTCGCATGGCCTGTACCGGCTTCCGCGGCTGGTCGAACGGATCGAGGCCGGGGTCATTGACCCGCAGACGAAAGGCACACAGCGCTGGCGCGCGGATGCGGTGCTGGAGGTTGAAGGGGCGTCGGGACTTGGCCCCGTCGTCGCCATGGCCGCGATCGAGCGGCTATCGCCTCACATTGCGGATCTTGGCATCGGCCTTGTCGCCGTGCGCAACGCCAACCATCTCGGCATGCTCGCGCATTATGTGGAGGCCATCGCCGCAATGGGTTTCGTCGGCATCGCGCTCTCGTCGAGCGAGGCGCTGGTCCATCCCTTCGGCGGTACCCGGGCCATGCTCGGCACCAATCCCATCGCTATCGCCGTGCCGACGGCCGAGGAACCGCTCGTGCTTGACCTGGCCACCAGCCTCGTGCCGATGGGCAGCATCCATCATCACGCGGCGACCGGCAGGCCCATTCCCGAGGGATGGGCGCGCGATGCGGCCGGTAACCCGACGACCGATCCGGGGCGTGCGAAGGCCGGCGCGATTGCGCCCTTCGGCGACGCCAAGGGTTACGGGCTCGGCATCGCCATGGAGCTGCTGGTGGCAGCTCTTGCCGGCTCGGCGCTCGCGCCGGATGCGCGCGGCACGCTCGACAGCCAGTCGCCATGCAACAAGGGCGACGTCTTCATCTTGATCGAGCCCAGTCTGGCGCCGGGATTGCCGGCGCGACTGTCGACCTATCTCGATGCCGTGCGCGCTTCACCACCCGCCAGCGCCGGCAAACCGGTTCTCGTCCCGGGCGACCGTGCCCGCCGGCGGCGAGCGGCGGCAAGCCGCAACGGGTTCGAGATCGACCAGCGCCTGTGGGAAGACCTCAACGCGCTTTCGCACCCCCGCATTCTGGCCTTCGAGGGACAAAGATCATGAGCCTGTTTGCCGCCTTGAGGCTGCCGCGGGAAATTCTGTTTGGCGTCGGCCAGCGCCATGCGCTCGCGAGCGTCGCCAGCAGAACCGGCCGGCGCGCACTCGTCTGCACGGATGCGCGTTTTTCCGCAACACCGGTCTTCGCGGAAATGATCGCCGCGCTTGAAGCAGCCGGCATTGTCGTGCTGGTTCATGACCAGACGCTGCCGGACGTGCCGCAAAAAACTGTCGCGGTTTGCGTTGAGGCCGCGCGCGGCTTTGAGCCCGATATGGTGATCGGCATCGGTGGCGGCAGCTGCCTCGACATGGCGAAATGCGCTTCGCTCCTGCTCGCTCACGGCGGCGCGCTCGCCGATTACTACGGTGAGTTCAAGGTGCCGGCGCCCATCCTGCCGGTCATCGCCGTGCCGACGACGGCAGGCACAGGCTCCGAAGTGACGCCGGTCGCGGTTGTTTCCGATCCTGACCGTACCCTGAAGGTTGGCATTTCCAGCCCATATCTCATCGCCGCAGCGGCGATCTGCGACCCGGAACTGACCTTATCCTGCCCGCCCGGGCTTACGGCGATTGCCGGTGCGGATGCGTTGACGCATGCCATCGAAGCCTTCACCGCCATGCGCCGCCCCGGCGATCCAGAACTCGCGCAACAGCATGTCTTCATCGGCAAGAGCGATCTCTCCGACCAGTTCGCGCTGCATGCCATCCGGCTCCTCAGCCGGAGCCTGGAAAAGGCCTTCGTCGACGGCGCCGACATCGATGCGCGCGCCGATGTGATGATGGGCGCGCTCGCAGCCGGCTGCGCCTTCGGAACGGCGGGTACTGCTGCGGCCCATGCCGTGCAATATCCGGTCGGCGCCTTGACCCATACGCCGCACGGCCTCGGGGTTGCGACCATGCTGCCCTATGTGATGACATATAATCGCCGCGTCGCGGGCGCGGACATCGCCATTGTCGGTAGGGCGCTCGGCCTCGATCCGACCGGAGTGGAGGACGACGAGACGCTCGCCGATGCCGCGATCGGCGAGGTGAGCCGCCTCTTCGCCGCGATCGGCATCGCGCCGACGCTTGCTGGGCTCGGACTGCCGGAAGACCGGATCGACTGGGCCGCAGAGCAGGCGCTCGGCATCGGCCGGCTGATCAAGAATAATCCACGCTCCTTCGATGCGGCCGCCATGCGCGGCCTCGTGCGGGCCGCCTATGACGGCGACCTGGCCGCTTCCGCCCTCTGACCTGGGAAACCATCATGAACGTCAACCAGCATTCTGCGCATCCAGACCACGATCCCTTCGGGCTCCACTCGTTCTCCCGCGGCCTCTATATTGGCGGCGCCTGGCGGCCTGCGGCGGGCGAGGGTCGGATCGAGGTGATCGACCCCTCGACCGAGGCCGTCATTGCCGCCGTGCCGGATGCGACCCTTGCGGATGCGACAGCGGCCGTGGAGGCCGCCGCAAGCGCCGCGGAAAGCTGGCGCGAGACGCCGCCGAGAAAGCGTTCCGAGATCCTGCGCCGCTGCTTCGAACTTATGGTGGAGCGCTCCGAAACGCTTGCCAGGCTCATTTCGCTCGAGAACGGGAAGGCGTTGCGCGACGCGCGCGGCGAGGTGGCCTATGCGGCGGAGTTCTTTCGGTGGAACGCCGAGGAGGCGGTGCGCATTTCTGGTGAGTTCGGCATTGCCCCGGCCGGTGGAAACCGCATCGTCGTCGATTACCAGCCTATCGGCATCTGCGTTCTCATCACACCGTGGAACTTCCCGGCCGCGATGGCGACCCGCAAGATCGCGCCTGCCCTTGCCGCAGGTTGCACCGTCATCTTGAAGCCGGCGAGCGAGACGCCGCTGACGGCCTATGCGCTTGCGGCTCTCTACGAGGAGGC
Organism: Rhizobium sp. CB2179; assembly: GCF_057653455.1. Taxonomy (NCBI): domain Bacteria; kingdom Pseudomonadati; phylum Pseudomonadota; class Alphaproteobacteria; order Hyphomicrobiales; family Rhizobiaceae; genus Rhizobium; species Rhizobium sp. CB2179. Next base: position 685,401 of record NZ_JBYGKR010000002.1, read on the forward strand.
TGGCGTGCCGCCGGGCGTCGTGAACGTGATGACAACATCGACGCCAGGCCCCGTCATCGCCGCCATGCTGGCCGACCCGCGCGTGCGAAAACTTTCCTTCACAGGCTCGACGGGTGTCGGCCGTACCCTTCTGGCGGAAGCGGCGAAAAATGTCATCTCCTGCTCCATGGAACTTGGCGGCAACGCGCCGTTCATCGTTTTCGACGATGCGGACATCGACGCGGCGATCGAGGGTCTGATGGTCGCGAAAATGCGCAATGCGGGTGAGGCGTGCACGGCTGCAAACCGCATTTATGTTCAGTCAGGTATCCACGACGCCTTCGCGGAAAAATTTACCCGACGCATGGCCGCCCTCAATGTGGGCCCGGGCGTGGATGCGGATACGGAATGCGGTCCGATGATCACGCGCAAGGCGGTGGGCAAGATCGAGCGCCTTGTTGAGGACGCCATTTCGCGCGGCGCGCGCGCCCTCTGCGGCGGACGAACAGTGGCAGGACGCGGCTTCTTTTATCCGCCGACGGTGCTTGTCGATGTTTCCTCGGCCGCGGAAATGGGCTGTGAGGAGATTTTCGGTCCCGTCGCGCCGCTCTACCGTTTCGAGACTGAGGCAGAGGTCATCGCTGCCGCCAACGATACCGAATATGGCCTCGCCGCCTACATCTATACCCGCGACATTGGCCGCGGCATGCGCGTCGCCTCCAAGGTCGAGGCCGGCATGATCGCGCTCAATCGTGGACTGGTCTCCGATCCCGCTGCCCCCTTTGGCGGTGTGAAACAGAGCGGCCTTGGACGTGAAGGAGGGCAGCATCACGGTATCGCCGAGTTCATGGAAGCCAAGTACATTGCGACAAGTTTCTGAGGGAGGAACCTGTGGCCGCCGATCCGTTCCGCATTCGTGACCATGTCGCAGATTTCGACGCGATCGTTGACGATATCCGAGCTCGCAGCCTTGCAACGCGGCGCACTGTCGCCATGGAGGCCAACATCGCCTACGGGGATAGGCCTGGCGAGACGCTCGATATCTTCCTGCCAAACAGCGCCGGCTCGGACATGCCGATCCACATGTTCATCCATGGCGGCTATTGGCGGATGTTTTCCAAGGAGGACTATTCCTGCGTCGCTGAAACGATCACCGGCGCCGGCGCGGTCGCAGCCATCGTCGATTATTCGTTGATGCCCACGGCGAGAATGGACGCCCTGGTTGGTCAGGTCCTGAAGGCCAAGGCTTTTCTGCTGGCGCATGCCGATCGTTTTGGCGCCACGTCAAAGCGGTTTTCCGTCAGCGGCCACTCCGCCGGTGCACATCTTGCAACCTTTCTCTTTCATCGCTCAGCGCCTTCGGGGGTCTTCGCTGCTTTCCTGCTTGGCGGGCTATACGATCTGGAACCCCTGCAGACGTCTTTCCTGCGGGACGAGATCGCCCTGAGCGACGAGGAGGTGCGACGGTTTACGCCCATGCGTCATGAGCACGATCCTGCAACGCGTGTCGCCATCATGACCGGCGAACAGGAAACTGGTCCGTTCAAAATTCAGGCAAATGCCTTCAGGGGCATTCTTGCCGCCCAAGGGCTTGACGTGCGGGCATCGCAGGTCGCAGACGGCAATCACATGAGCACGGTGCGCGATCTCGCTGTCCTCGGCACGCCTGTGGCGGCAGCATTGCGCGCCTTGATTGCTAATAATGCCAGTGAGGAACCGAAGCGACACACCTTCCCTTGACCGCCGGTTTTTCGTGATCGTGGCGATCGAAGCGCGACGCATCGGCTCCTATGGCCGGTACCAAAGTCGTGCCGATCCGCGTCGTCGAACGCCGCGCAAAGGCCGACCGTGTCCTAAAAATCGGCCACTTTGCCCCAGGCGGATCCACCGAAGCGGTCGGGGTGGTAGGGTCTCGGATCAACGATCGGCTCATCGCCGGTGACGATATCGGCAATCAGATGACCGGCGCCAGGCCCGATGCCGAAGCCGTGGCCGCTGAAGCCGGCAGCGAGGATGAAACCGGGCAAGGTGGCGATCTCGCCGATCCCTGGTACGCCGTCGGGCGTGCTGTCGACATAGCCGGCCCAAGTCGCGCTGATGGCGGTTTTCTTCAAGGCAGGGAGAAGCTCGAGCGCCCGCGCACGCGTAAGCGCGATGGTGGCCTCGTCGACCGTCGGGTCGAGGATTCGCATGCGCTCCATTGGCGTCGGTCTGTCGAGCCGCCAGCGGGCCAGAGATTCGTGGCCGGAGCGAAAGCCCTCCAGCCCGCCTGGTGCGAGACTGCGCCAGCGCCGGGCGAACATCGGCAGGAATTGCCGCGCGAAGCGGAACTGCTGTGGCGTCGGATCGACACGGGCGCGGCCGCTGATCGCGAGCGTGTGACCACCATCGCGGCGCCGCGTTACCGAAACGGCTGATGTATGCAGCGCATCCGGCAGGCCGCTCGCGCCTGGAGATACGGCGAGGATCGAGGAGCGTATCGAGGCTTGCGGAAATCGAATGCCGAGCTGACGACAGAAGGAGGAGGCCCAGGCACCACCGGCGAGGACGGCGATCTTTGTCCGGATCGTGCCATGCTCGGTGACGACGCCCGAGAGCCGGCCGCCTTCGACGTCGAGGCCTCTGGCCGCGCAGGACTGATGCACCGTGCCGCCGAGTTTCAGGATCGCACGCGCGACGGCCGGTGCAGCGCTCGCCGGATCGGCGGTGCCGTCGGTCGGCGAAAACACCCCGCCTTTCCATGAAGTGCCGGTGGCATGCCCGCGTTCGGTTGCCTCGGCGCTGTTCAGCATATGCGTCGTGACGCCGACCGAGCGGGCGAAATCGCGCCAGCGGGCCCAACCGGACAGTTCCTCGTCGCTGTTGCTGAGATAGAAAAGACCGCAACGACGGAACCCGGTATCCTCCCCGGTCTCAGTGGCGAAGCGCTCCCAAAGGTCGAGGCTCTTCGTCGACATCGGCAGTTCGCGGGCGTCGCGGTTCTGCTGGCGGCACCAGCCCCAGTTGCGGCTCGATTGTTCGGCGCCGATCAGACCCTTCTCGACGAGGGCCACCTTCAATCCGCGCCGGGCGAGATAATAGGCCGTGAAAACGCCGACGATGCCGCCGCCGATGACCACGACATCAGCGGTGGAAGGCAGTTCCGGCGTGGTGTCGACGCGATTGAGCGGTGCGGGCATGGGAGAGTCTCCGTTTTAAGCGTAGTGTAGCGGATCCGACGCCACGGCTTTGCCGGAGATCGGTTGGTGGCAGCAGAAGATTCCGTGTCGGGAGCATGCCAGCAGTCGTTTGTGCTTCGGCCTGTCCTGCAACGCGATCGACAGGCCAACGTCATGTGTTAAGGTTGGTGCCGGCAAGCAGCAGCATAATCTGCTGCGTGATTGGCGATCTCGAGCAAATGAGGGCGTGTGAGATGAAACTCGACCGGATCGACGTAAAAATTCTCTACGAACTGCAGAAGAACGGCCGCGTCACCAATGTGGAACTCGCCGAACTGGTCAATCTTTCGCCAAGCCCCTGCCTGATGCGGGTGAAGAAGCTGCAGTCGGAGGGATATATCGAAGGTTATTCGGCTCAGATCAACGTCAGCAAACTGGGGCAGACGCTGACCGTGTTCACCGAGATCACCCTGAAAAACCACCGGCAGATCGACTTCGCCCGCTTCCTGGCGGCGATCGAGAAGGTCGACCAGGTGATCGAATGCCACCTGGTTTCGGGCGGCTACGATTATATGCTGAAATTCGTCACTGCCGGGATAGACGAATACCAGACGATCATGGAGCGGCTGACCGACCTGGACGTCGGCATCGACAAATATTTCAGCTTCGTTGTCCTGAAATCGCCGATTATCAAGGCCCACATGCCGCTCACCACCTTATTTCCGCATTAGAGCCTTTCAGCAAAAGTGCGCAGTTTTTGCGTCACTCATCAGTCCTGCGCGGATACAGGTTCTCGCTGTCGCAGGTTGTTCTCCCCATAAGGATAAGCTTCTACTGGTTGGAAGGACTTGCGACAAAATTTCGGCCTTACCTTCCAAAGCCATGTTCGCTGCCACTTGCTGGGCTCCTGCCGCGGAGTCGAGGCTTTCCAGCACGACCTGACCCGGTGGACGCTTGATCTGGCAGCGCCCAACTCTTGGTTTCGAGGAGGGCAGAGCAGTTTGCTGCCTAATTTCTTGAAGCAAATCCGACCTGAGAAATTTTGCAGTAGAATCGGCGCTCAATGCCGGCAGTAGGCCCGCACCAGTTCCGGATCCTGCTGGAGCCCGTCGAGCCAGGCCGGATCGAGCGTCGGCACCGATGAGAACAGCAGTTGCGAATAGGGATGTTGCGGTGCCTTCACCGTCAGGGATGTGATTTCCTCGACCTTGCGGCCGCCATACATCACGACGATCTCGTCGCAGATCGCCTCCACCACCGAGAGGTCATGGCTGATGAAGATGTAGGAGAGGCCGAGTTCGCGCTGCAATTCTTTGAGCAGGTCGATGACCGCGGCGGCGACCACCGTGTCGAGCGCTGAGGTAATCTCGTCGCAGAGGATCAGCTTCGGATCGGCGGCGAGTGCCCGGGCGAAGTTGACACGTTGCTTCTGGCCGCCCGAGAGTTCGCCCGGCCGGCGATGGCGCAGGTTGCGGGGCAGGCGTACCATGTCGAGCAGTTGATCGATCCGGGCGTTCCGCGCCTTTCGATCCATGCGGTGGTAAAAGACCAAAGGTCTGTCGAGAATGTCCTCTACCGATTTTGCCGGGTTGAGTGCGGTATCGGCGTATTGGAAGACGATCTGCATCTCGCGCAACTCATCACGCGAACGCTCGCGCGCGTTGCGATGCAGTTCCGTGCCGTCGAAGACGATCTTGCCGACGGCCGCCGGCAGGATGCCGGCGATTGTGCGGGCGAGCGTCGACTTGCCGCAACCGGATTCGCCGATAATGCCGAGATTACGGCCTTTTTCCACCTTCAGGCTCACATGCTCGACCGCGCGAACGAGCGGCAGGCCATCAGCCTGGCGCTGCCCATAGCCCGCGACAAGATCTTCGATGCTCAGCAGGGGAGCCGTCGCGGGTTCGGCGAGGCCAGTTGCGCCGCGCGGTTTCGGTTCGAAGGCTGCGAGCAGCTCCCTGGTATAGGGGTGCTTGGCGTTGTTGAGGATTTCGTCGGTGGTGCCGGTTTCCTGGGTCTCTCCGCCTTTCAACACCACGATGCGGTCGGCGATCTGCGCGACGACGGCAAGGTCGTGCGAGACATAAACGCCAGCGATACCGCCCTTTTTCATGACCGATTTGAAAGCGCGCAGCACTTCGATCTGGGTCGTGACGTCGAGCGCCGTCGTCGGCTCGTCGAAGATGACGAGGGTCGGGTCGCCGATCAGCGCCATGGCGGCCGCCAGACGTTGCAGCTGGCCGCCGGAAACCTGGTGCGGGTAACGGCTGCCGATCGTCTCGGGTTCCGGCAGGGACAGCGCCCGGAAGAGCTCGACGGCCCGGGTGCGCGCCTGGTCCGGCGACATCAGGTGGTGAATACGCGTGACTTCGATCACCTGGTCCATGATCGATGTGGCCGGGTTGAAGGCGGCAGCCGCCGATTGCGGGACATAGGCGACTTCGGTGCCACGCACCTTGGCGCGCTGCTTCTCGCTCAGCGTGACCATGTCCTTGCCGCCGACCGAAACGCTGCCGCCGGAGATACGACAGCCCGCACGGGTGTGGCCCATCAGGGTCAGGGCGATGGTAGTCTTGCCCGAGCCGCTCTCGCCGATCAGCGCGACGATCTCGCCCTCGGCAACATCGAGGCTGACACCTTTGATGATTTCGACACGCCGGCCGGAATCGGTGGTGGCTTCGACCTTCAGGTCACGGATTTCGATGAAATTGCTCATGACGTGCTCCGGTCGCGAATTTTCTGCGGCAGGTTGTCGATCAGCAGGTTGACGCTGATCGTCAGGCTGGCGATGGCAAGCGAGGGAAACATCACCGCCGGCGCACCGAATGGCAGGCCGCCGATGTTCTCACGTACGAGCGCACCCCAATCGGCATAGGGCGGCTGGACGCCAAGGCCGAGGAAGGAAAGCCCGGAGAGCAGCAGAACGATGAAGACGAAGCGGATGCCGAGATCGGCAAGCACCGGCCCGACGATGTTGGGCAGGATTTCCGAGCGAATGAGATAGAGGGTGCTTTCGCCGCGGATGCGCGCGACCGTGATGAAATCCATCGCATTGATGTTGACGGCGAGCGCCCGGGCGAAGCGATAAGCGCCTGGGATGTAGATCACCGACAGCGTCATGATCAGCACCGGGACCGACGAGCCGACGGCAGCGACGACCACCAGGCCGAACAACTTGCTCGGGATGGAGTTGAGGGCGTCGAGGAAGCGGCTGAGGATCGTGTCCAGCCAGCCGCCGGCGACCGCTGCGATCATGCCGAGCACGACGCCGCTGAAGCAGGCGATCGTTACCGCAGCGAGCGAGATGCCGACTGTATAGCGCGCGCCCATCAGAATCCGCGAGAGCATGTCGCGGCCGAGATAATCGGAGCCGAGCCAGAGTTCCCGACTCATCGGGCCGAAATAGTCGAGATCGATAATCTCGCCGACGGGGTAGGGGATGACCCATGGCGCGAAGATCGCAACGAGCGCCCATGAGAGGATCACAGTGAAGCCAATCGCGCCGACGATGTTGAAGCGATAGCCAAACCGGGTTCCGGACAGCCGGCCGGAGGTGGTTTCGGAACTGGTCATGGTCATCGGAGCCTCGGATTGGAAAGGATGGCGATGATATCGGCGATGGTGATCAGGAGCAGATAACCCAGGCAGAAAATCATCGCGCAGCTCTGGATCAGCGGCAGGTCGCGGGTGGCGACGGCATCCAGCATCAGCTTGGCGATACCGGGATAGTTGAAAATGGTCTCGACGATGATGACGCCTCCAAGCAAATAGGACAGCGAAAGCGCAACGGCATTGACGATCGGGCCGAGCGCATTCGGCAGTGCATGGCGAAAAACGATGCGCGGGCGGGAAGCGCCCTTGAGCAATGCCATCTCGACATAGGGTGTGTTGAGCGTCTCGATTACAGCCGCGCGCGTCATGCGGATCATCTGGGCCGAGACGACGAAGGTGAGGGTGATCACCGGCATGGCATAGACGCGCAACAGATCGGTCAGACTGTGGACCTCATTGGCGAAAGACAGCGCCGGCAGCCATTTCAGATAGACGGCGAAGATGAGCGCGGCGGAGGTCGCGACCATGAACTCCGGCACGGAGATGACGCCGATGGTGATCACGGTGACGATCCGGTCGTAAAGGGTGCCTCTCATCATCGCCGCCGTGATCCCGAGCGTCAGCGCAATCGGCACGGAGAACAGCGCGGTGACGCCGGCAAGTTTCAGCGTATTGACGAAGCGGCCCGCAATGAGAGCGGCGACCGGCATTTCGTTGGCATAGGACGTGCCGAGATCGCCCTGCAGCAATCCGACGATCCAGCGCAGGAAACGAAAGAGCGCCGGTTCGTCTAGATGCATGGCCTTGCGCAGGCCTTCGACGGCTTCCGGCGTGGCGGCTTGGCCGAGCAGGATCGTCGCCGTATCTCCCGGCAACAGCGTTGTCGCGAAGAAGACGGCGAAGGAGACGATCACCAGGGTGATCACGGCGACGAACAATCTGCTCAGTACAAGGGATAAGACCTGGCGGTTCACGGGCGTCTTCCCTCTGCGTTCGAGTTGGGTTCCATCAATGAAGATGGAGGAACTGGGGCGCGGCTGCAGCCCCAGTCTCCTTTGCCGTATCAGGCTTCAAGCCAGACATATTCCGCGAAAGCATATCCCATCTGGCCGCCAAGCGGGTTGGCTTCGAGACCCTTGAGCTTGACCGTCGTGGCATCGACGTTCGAGATATAGGCGGGAATGATAGTACCAGCTTCCTGAGCGACCATGCCCTGCATCTCGTTATAGATCGTCTTGCGCTTGTCTTGATCGAGAGAGCCGCGCGCCTCGATCAGCATCTTGTCGAACTTCTCCGACTTGTACTGGCTTTCGTTCCACGGAGCGTCCGAGGTGTAGAGCAGGGAGAAGAGGATATCAGGGGTCGGACGCGGGTTGATATTGCCGAAGTGGATCGGCGCCTTGAGCCAGTAATTGTCCCAGTAACCGTCGGAAGGTACCCGCTGGACGTCGAGCTTCATGCCGATTTCGGCGCCGGCGGCCTGGATGATCATGGCCATGTCGATCGAGGAAGCCGCCGCATCGGAGGCGATGATCGGGATGGATTGGCCGAGAACGCCGGCCTTGTCGAAGTGGAACTTCGCCTTGTCGGGATCGAAGGCCCGCGCTTTCAGCTCTGCGTCATGATAGAAGTTCGCAGGCGAAACGGGTTGATCGTTGCCAACTTCGCCGAGACCGCGCAGCGCCGCTTTGACGATCTGTTCGCGGTTGACGAGATACTTCATGCCCTCGACGAAATCCCGCTTGTTGCCGGGCTCCATATCCAGTCGCATGTTGAGATTGGTGTAGTTGCCGGAGGTGGTCTTCGACAATGTGAAGCCGTCTCCCTGGGTCTCGACAAGGCGCATCGAGCGCGGATTGATCGAGGCCGCGAGGTGGATATCGCCCGAAAGCAGCGCGTTGACGCGGGCATTGTCGTCGCTGATGGCGAAGTATTCGAAGGAATCGACGTTCGGGCCGGATTTCCAGTAATTCTTGTTCTTGATGCCGACCGAGCGAACGCCCGGCTCGAAGACTTCCTTGACGAAGGCGCCGGTGCCGTTGGCTTTGGTGAAATCGGTCGTGCCGTCGGCGACGATCATGAAATGATGCATCGACAGAATGGTCGGCAGGTCGGCATTCGGGCTGGCGAGCGTGATCTCGACGGTCTGTTTGTCGACCGCCTTGAAGCCGGTCATCTGGGCGGCGATCTTGGCGACCTTCGAGCCGACGGATGGGTCGAGATGGCGCTTCAGCGAGAAAACCACGTCATCGGCGGTCAGCGGCTTGCCGTCATGGAAAGTAACGCCGTTCTTCAGCTTGACCGTCCAGGTCTTCGCATCCTTGGACTCGATCGCTTCGGCAAGCTCCATCTGCGGCGTGCCTGATTTGTCGAGGAAGGTGAGGCGGTTATAGAAGGAGCAGCACCGGACATAGTCGGTGGAGAGCGACGCCTTGGCGGGGTCGAGCGTATCGGCCGTCGAGGACGACCAGCCGGCCGCCTTGAGCGAGCCGCCGGAAACGGGCGTGGCGGCGAGCGCCTTGCCAGCGCGGCCAAGCACGAGCCCGCCGGCAGACAGGGCCACGCCGCCCGCAAGCATCATATGCAGCAACTCGCGACGAGTGGCGCCACGACGGATGGCGCTTTCGACCATGGCGTCGTCGGATCTGGTCCAATTGGTGATCTTGTCGTTCATCTCATTCCCCTTTTCTTGTGTGGCGGGCAGCCCGTTGCGGGCGGCCCCGATCTGCTTTCAAAGTCAGGCGCGGGCGGCAGCCACGGCATCGGCAAGGCCGGCCATGGAGGTGAAATGGTAATCGGGTTTGGTGAACTCGGCCGGTTCGATCGTGCCGCCGTAACCCTTCTCAGCATGTCGCCGCTCGATCCAGCAATTGGTCAGCCCGAGTTTCCTGGAAATCCCGATGTCGTGGTACTGGCTCTGGGCGACATGCAGGATGTCGTCCTTCGAATGTCCTTCCGAGGCGACGTAGTCGAATACCTTCTCGAAGAATGCGGGATCGGGTTTCTCGGTCCCGGTATCATCCGCGGTGAAGCCGGCATAAAAGGGATTGCCGAGTTCCTTCTCGAAGAAATCGAATGCCCAGCGGCGGGCGTTGGTCATCGCAACGAGGCGGTAATCCCTAGCAAGACTGGCCAGCGCTGCGGCGCTGTCTGCAAAACCCTTCCAGCCCTTGGCCGAATCCCGCAGCCGTTCGCCATATTTTTGAACGGCGGGCAGGCCGAGCTTCGGGGCGATCGCGAGGTAGACGCGCACGAGGTCGTCGGGGAAAAGGTCGGCATCCTTGGAGTAGCGGGCTGCGCGGTAGAGGCCAAGCGCCTGCTCGCCGTCGATTTCAGTCCCCGCCTCGGCCGCGATCTCGGCGAGGCAGGCCTTGAGGCCGCCTTCGAAGTCGATGAGCGTACCGACGACATCGAAGGTCATGTATTTGAATTCCGGAAGGCTCTTGCTCACGTGAATTCCCCAGTGTTCGGCCCCGATGGGAGCGCGGTTCTCGAAGAAGAAAATTCTGTTCCGCTGGCGGGGTCATTGTCCCGCTCTTGTATCGAAGGCCAGCATTTGCCGGGATCCAGGCCTTTCGTTGACTTCAGTGTGTCACCTGCACCGCACCGGATTCGCCGAATAGGCGGCATGAGGCGGCACAAAATACCGAATCTGACCGTTTCGCGATATTCTCAGGCCTGCAGCGCCCGACGCACATCCGGGTCCTCCAGCGTCTCATCCAACGTGATGCGGGTGCGCTCGACGATCGCGTCGATCTCCGTTTCGGTGCAGCAGAGCGGCGGAGCATAGCCAAGCACACCATTGCCGAAGGCGCGGATGACGAGGCCGTTCTCCCAGGCGCGATCGAAGATGCGGCGGGAGGGTTCGGCGGATGCCGGCAACGGCGTCTTGTTCACCTTGTCGACCACGAGTTCGACGGCGGCCAGCATGCCGCGGCCGCGGACATCGCCGACGAGCGGATGATCCCTCAGCGATTCCAGGCCCCGCATCAGCCGTGCGCCGGCCCTGACGCCGTTTTCGAGAAGGCCGTTTTCATAAAGCTTCAGGACTTCGAGGCCGACCGCGGCGCTAACGGGATGGGCCGAATAGGTATAGCCATGGCCGACGGCGGCGGCACCCGCGCCCTCGGCAATCGTTTCATAGACGTGATCGGCCATCAAGACGGCGCCCATGGGGACGTAGCCGGAGGTGAGGCCCTTGGCGGTCGTCATGAAATCGGGCACGATCTCATCCTCGCTGCAGGCAAAAAGCGGGCCGGTGCGGCCAAAGCCGGTGATCACCTCGTCCGCCACGAAAAGGATGTCGTGCGCGCGGCAGAATTCGCGCATGGCTTTTATCCAGCCTTTCGGCGGCACCAGAACGCCGCCCGAGCCCTGGATGGGCTCGACATAGAAGGCGGCGACGCGTTCCGGCCCGATCGCCTCGACCTTGCTTTTCAGCGCCGCAAGCGAGGCGTCGATGATTGCCTGCGGATTGTCGCCAGCCGGGTTGCGATAGGCGTAGTGAGACGGAATTTTATGCTGCCAATCGAAGGGTAGACCGAAACCGGCATGGAAGGCAGGCAGCGCGGTCAAACCCGCGCCGACCGTCGAGGAGCCGTGATAGCCCTGTTCGACGGAGATGAACTGATCGCGCTGAGGTTGCCCACGGGCATGCCAGTAGTAGCGGATGAAGCGGATCGTGCTGTCCACCGCATCGGAGCCGCCGAGCGTGAAATAGACATGGTTGAGATCGCCCGGCGCACGGTCGGCGAGCTCGCCTGCCAGCCGGATCGCAGGCTCGGAGCCGAGGCCGAAATAGGCCGTCGCATAGGGAAGCTCGCGCATCTGCCGGGCTGCCGCCTCGACGATGCTCTCGTGGCCGTAACCGGCATTGACGCACCAGAGGCCGGCGAAGCCGTCGATCAACTGCTTGCCGGAGGCGTCGGTGACCGTCGCGCCCTTGGCCGAGGCCAGCACGCGCACGCCAAGCTTTTCGTGGCCGCGGTAGGAGGCAACCGGATGAATGAGGTGGGCGCGATCGAGTTCGATGAGGGAGTTGCTGTACATGGAGATCTCCGGATCAGCCGAGTGCCTGGCTGGCGAGGGCAAAGGTGGTGATGGCCGGGTCGGCGGCGTGGTGGACGAACGGCTTTTTCATCGTGATCCCACCGCCGACATGGGCGAGCCCCTGTTCGGCGAGCCATGGCGAAAGCCCGGTCTCGGCCGTGGTGTCGACCCTGAGGAACCGTCCGGGCCGCCTGGCGATGAAATGTTCGATGAGTTTCCTGGCCTCGTCGAGGTCGGCGGCCACCACGGGTCCGATCACTTCGCCGCGGCCGAAGGGACGCAGGCACGCGAAGCCGGAGACGCGGCCATCGCGACGAATGACGGCGAATTCGCCGATCCTGGCGAAATAAGAGAGCAACCCTTCGCGGTCGGCGCCGAAGGCACGGCGATCGAGTGCCGCGATAGCCGGGAGGTCGGCGTCGGTGGCGGCTTGCGTTTGCGCCGGCGCGGCGATGTCGCCGGCAAGGCCCTGATGTTGCGCCACGGTTCCCGTCTCGTGGAAACCAAGCTTCTGGTAGAGCGGCAGACCTGCCGTCGTCGCCACCAGCCTCAGCGGCCGGTCTCCCGCGGCCAGCAATGCGGCGTCCATGAGTTTCCGGCCGAGACCCCCGCCGCGCATCGTCTCGTCGACGATGACCATATTGATCGTCGCACAATCTTCCTTGTAAGGCGTGACGAGTACGGTGCCGACGACCCTTCCACCCTCGACCGCAACCATCCCGTCGCTCAAGGCGAGCGCCAGCTGCCAGTCTTCCGTCCGATGCGGCCAGCCCGCCTGTCTTGAGAGCGCGACGGCGGCTTCCAGATGGTCGGGGCCGAACGGGACGATTTCGATCTGACTTGCTTGCATGGGGGCGTCCTTCATGTCGTGCCCGCCAGTCTGCCGGAGCGCCGGCGGGCAGATCGTCTGAAGGCCGTGGTTCAAGCAGTATCTTATGGCTTTGCTATCATCGGCCGCCGCATCTTATGCTAGAACCGACCGATATTCATCGGATCCCGGGTCTGTCAGTGCATCATCGCCAGCGCTGCCGTGAAGAAATCCTCGCCTCCGAAGTTTCCTGATTTCAACGCCAGAAGCATGTCGCCCTGGGCATTGCCGATCGTGCGCAGCACCGGCACGCCGGGCGCAATCTCCGGGCCGATCAGAAAAGCCGGAATGGCGAGCCGGTCGACGGCCGCGCCCGAGGTTTCGCCGCCGGCGACCACAAGGCGCCGCACGCCTCTCTCCACCAGTTCGGCTGTGATGATCGATGTCGCGGTCTCGATCGCGTGGCCGGATGCCTCTCGTCCATGGAGCGATTGCAGCCGAGACACGGTTGCAGGCGCAGCACTCGCGGCGATGACGACGGGGCCGGCGGAGATGCGGTCTCCGGCCCAGGAAATCGCCGCGGCGATTTCATCCGGACCGGCAAGCAGCCGCTCCGGGTCGAGCCGCAGGACGGGCATCGACCGTTCGGCGATGTCGAGCTGGCGGAGCGTCGCCTTGGAGCAACTGCCGGCAACGATCGCGGAAAGCCCGCCCACCGGGCGAATGGCGTCCGTCGTCGTTGCACCGCCGGAGGAAATCCGACCGGAGCGGACGAGCGCGCGGGCAAGGCCGAGGCCGAGGCCGGACGCACCGGTGGACACCGGCATTTCCAACGCAATCTCGCCGAGCGTTTCCAGATCGCGTTCGAAAATCGCATCGGCGATAACAGCGGTGACGCCTGCCATGCGCAGGTCATCGAGCCTCGCCTTGACGGCGCCGGGTCCGGCCGCGATGGTCGTGAGATCGACCAGTCCGACAGCGTTGCGCGATTGTCGGGTGAGAACCCGCACGAGATTGGCGTCATGCATCGGATTGAGGGGGTGGTCCTTGAGCGGGCTTTCGTTCAGCGGCTGTCCGCCGACGAAGAGATGGCCAAGATAGACGGTGCGTCCCGTTTCCGGAAAGGCGGGTGTTACCAGCACGACGCCGCCGCCCGCCGCCTCCCTCAAGGCTTCGGTGACCGGACCGATATTGCCGGCATCGGTGGAATCGAAGGTCGAGCAGATCTTGTAGAGCACATGGCCGGCACCCCGCTGGCGCAGCCATCGCTCGGCGCTCGCCGCCGCCGTCACGGCGTCCGAGGCAGGGACGGAGCGGATCTTCAGGGAAACGACCACGGCGTCGACATCCGGTAGTGCCAGCGACGGATCAGGAATGCCGACGGTCTGCACCGTGCGCAGACCGTTCTTGGTCAGCGTGTTGGCGAGGTCGGAGGCGCCCGTATAGTCGTCAGCGATTGATCCAAGGAAAATAGCCATCGTCTAGCTCCGTGCAAAAGGTTTGAACCAGCCAAGGCCGTCCAATGTGTGGCCGCGCGGGACGTATTCACAGCCGACGAAACCGTCATAACCGAGGCGGTCGATTTCGCCGAACAGATAGGGATAGTTCAGTTCCTCCCCATCAGGCTCATTGCGTGACGGCACACTGGCGATCTGGATATGGCCGGTGATCGGCAGCAGGCGTCGCAATGCCATGGTGACGTCGCCATGGATGATCTGACGGTGATAGATGTCGAACTGCAGTTTCAGGTTCGGCAGACCGCATTCGGCAATCAGCCGTTCGGCGGCGGCGAAGTCGTTGAGGAAATATCCCGGCATGTTTCGCGCGTTGATCGGCTCGAGCAGCAGGTCGATGCCCTTTTCCGCAAGCCGCTCTGCAGCATAGGTGACGGAGCGCCGATAACAGGAGGAGGCGCCTTCGTCATGATGGTCGGCGATGCCTGCCATCAGGTGCAACCGTCTGACCCCGGTCGCCTCCGCATAGTCCAATGCCCGCTCGACATCGGCTTTCAGCGCATCGAAGCGTCCGGGAAGGGCCGCGATGCCCCGCTCGCCGGATGCCCAGTCGCCTGGCGGCAGATTGAAGAGGGCCTGCTGCAGATTGTTGCGGTCAAGCCGTTCGGCGATCGCCTCGGGCGCGGCTTCATAGGGAAAGAGGTATTCGACGGCGGCAAAGCCTGCATCGGCTGCGGCGTCGAAGCGGTCGAGGAACGCCCATTCGTTGAACATCATCGTCAGGTTGGCGGCGAAAACCGGCATGTCGAGCGTTCCTTTTACAGGCTCTGCAGCCCTTTGGTGGAACCGGGCAATTCAGCGCCCGAAAGCTTGGCGTAGAGCCGCGCGAGCGAGGAATCGTCGTCACGGCCCATGCCCGCCCCGGAGGCGGCAAGATACATCTGCAAGGCTGCTGCCGCGAGCGGTACCGGGTAACGCTCGGAGCGGGCCATGTCTTGGACGATACCGAGATCCTTGACGAAAATCTCGATGCTGCTGAGCGGAGTATAGTCTCCGGCCAGCACATGCGGCACGCGGTTTTCGAACATCCAGGAATTGCCGGCCGACGCGGTGATCACCTCATAGACCTTGTCGAGGTCGAGGCCCTGCTTGGCGGCAAAGGTTATCGCCTCGCAGGCGGCCGCGATGTGGACGCCGGCGAGAAGCTGGTTGATCATCTTGAAGGCAGCACCTTTTCCGGCCTCGTCGCCAAGCTCGTAGACCTTGGCGGCCATGGCATCGAGACCCGGACGCGCGGTGTCGAAGGCCTGTCTGGAGCCGGAGGCCATGATCGTCAGTTCGCCCCGCGCCGCCTTGGCCGCGCCGCCTGAAATCGGCGCGTCGAGGTAATGCAGGCCGAGAGCCTCCACCCGCCCGGCCAGATCGCGCGCGACGGCGGGATCCATGGTGGCCGACGAGATGAAGACGGCGCCGGGCTTCATTGTGCTCGCGACGCCTTGAGGCCCGAACATCACGGCCTCGGTCTGCGCGCCGTTGACGACCACGGAGACGACAATGTCGGCGTCCTTTGCCGCAGCGGCAGGGGTCGCCGCCCCACGTCCGCCGTCGGCGATGAAGCGGTCTACTGCCGCCGGCATGATGTCATATCCAACGACGTCGAGACCTGCGCGCTTCATCGACCGGGCCATTCCAAGCCCCATGGAGCCAAGACCGATGACGGCTGCGAGAACGGCCGAGCCCGAGTTTTCAGCAAGCGGTGGCATGAGCAGGTTCTCCAGTCTTGTGAGAAAAGGTCTGCGCCTCCGGGTGTCAGGTCTGGGAGGGCAGAAGGTACGTCAGTCGCACGTTGGCAGCGCTGCCAATTTCATTAGAGCATTTTGGCAGCGTTGCCAACTCCAAATGGTAGCGCTGCCAAAAAAGTCTTGCTTCTTGTCGGGAGCGATGAAACAGGTGATGGGGAAGTGGCCATCGGCGGACAGGCCGGGCAACCAGGCCGCAAGCTGGGTCAGACGTAGTGATGGAATTCAAACATCAGCCGACGGTAACGCTTGCCGAAGTCGCGGAAACCGCCGGTGTCGGCGAGAGCACGGTGTCGCGCGTGCTGCGCAACCATGGTTCGTTTTCCGACAAGACGCGCGAGCGGGTGATGGCCGCCGTCGAGCAACTGGGCTATGTGCCGAACCGGATCGCGGGAACGCTTGCCTCCACCGGTTCGCGTCTTGTCGCCTTCGTCATTCCCTCTTTGTCCAACATCGTCTTTCCCGATGTGCTGCGCGGTGCCAGTGCCGTTCTGGAGGAAAACCGGTATCAGGCGGTTTTCTCGGTGACCGACTATGATCCGGGCAAGGAAGAAGCGCTCGCCGCTGCGATGCTTGCCTGGCGGCCGGCGGCGGTCATGCTGGCGGGGTGCGAGCATAGCGAGGGCACGGTGAAGATGCTGCGCGCCAGCGGGTGCCGGGTCGTCGAACTGCTGGATCTGGACGGTGATGCTCTCGATATCGCCGTCGGCTTCTCGAACCGCGCGGCCGGGCGGGAGAGCGCTGCCTTCCTGCTCAAGCGGGGGTATCGCCGGATCGGCTATGTCGGTCACGACCTGAACCGCGATACCCGTGCCGGCAAGCGTTTTTCCAGCTTTTGTGAAACGCTCGGCGCGCATGACGCCCCGCTCGTCGCCCGTGAAATTCTCGCCGGCGCTTCATCCGTGGAAAACGGCAGGCTGGGGCTGGAGCGGCTGCTTGCCCGGACGAGGGATCTCGATGCGGTTTATTTCTCCAACGACGACATGGCGCTGGGCGGCTATTTTCATTGTCTGGCCGAGGGGATAGCGATCCCCTCGAAGCTCGCCATTTTCGGCTATAACGGCCTCGATATCGGCCGGGCAACACCGCAACCCTTATCGACCATCCGAACGCCGCGTGTCGCGACCGGACAGATGGCCGCGCAGTTGGTCGTCACGAATGCGCCGCCGCAGGCCGTCGATCTCGGCTTTGAACTGATCGAAGGGGCAACCGCGTAATATTGGAGGAACTGTCATGTCCGACGCGCGCCTGCGTGAGGAAATCTGCCGATACGGCCGCTCGCTGTTCGAGCGCGGGCTGACGCCTGGTTCATCGGGCAACATATCGTTGCGGCTGGAGGATGGCGGCTGGCTGGTCACGCCGACCAACGCCTCGCTCGGCTTTCTCGACCCGGCACGGATCTCCAGGCTCGATGCCGAAGGCAGGCTCCTGTCCGGCGACAAGCCGACCAAGGAGATCCCGCTACACACTGCCCTCTATGATACGCGCGGCAGTGCCCGCGCCATCGTCCATCTTCACTCCACCCACGCGGTGGCACTGACCATGCTGCCGGAGATCGATCCGCGCGCCGCCCTGCCGCCGATGACGCCGTATTATCTGATGCGCGCCGGCGAAACCGCGCTGGTGCCCTATTATCGTCCCGGCGATCCGGCGGTGGCCGACGCGATCCGCGGACTGGCGGGCAAGTATTCGTCAGTGCTTCTGGCCAATCACGGACCTGTTGTTGCCGGCGACAGCCTGGAAGCGGCGGTCTTTGCGACCGAGGAACTGGAGGAAACGGCGAAGCTCTATCTGCTGTTGCGCAACCTCAATCCCCGTTTCCTCAGCCCGGCGCAGGTGGCCGATCTCGTCAACACCTTCGGCCTCGACCTTCCGTCGCATCACGATGATGATCACGACGGCGATTGAAGGCGTCACTCCGCCGGCCGTTGACGGCGGGCAGGCGCACAACCTTCTGCCAAACCCTGCTTTCGATACGATAGATTCTGCTTCCGATGGCGGCAATTCAGGCGAGCTGTGGGTGAAGCGGTCCCTATGATTGTGACACGTCCCCAGTTCCGATCGCTCAAGGATACTCAAATGACGACGTTCCGTCCGAAATACATCACCTTCGACTGCTACGGCACGCTGACCAACTTTCAGATGGCGGAGGCGGCACGCGATCTCTACGGCGAAGAGCTCGACGAGCCACGCATGGCGGAGTTCATCAAGAATTTCGCTGCCTATCGCCTCGACGAGATCATGGGCGACTGGAAACCCTATGCCGAGGTGGTGCACAATTCGCTCGAGCGGACATGCAAGCGCAACGGCGTGACATTTCGCGACGAAGCCGCCCGGATGGTCTATGAGCGGGTTCCGACCTGGGGGCCACATTCAGACGTCCCGGCCGGTCTCGCCAAGGTCGCCAAGGAAATCCCCTTGGTCATCCTCTCCAACGCCATGAATTCGCAGATCATGTCGAACGTTGAAAAACTGGGCGCGCCCTTCCACGCGGTCTATACCGCCGAGCAGGCGCAGTCCTACAAGCCACGCTTCAAGGGCTTCGAATATATGCTCGATATGCTGGGCTGCGGGCCGGAAGACGTGCTGCATTGCTCGTCCTCCTTCCGCTATGACCTGATGTCGGCCCACGACCTCGGCATCAAGAACAAGGTTTGGGTCAATCGTGGCCACGAGCCGGCCAATCCCTATTACGGCTATGTCGAAATTCCCGATATCTCGGGCCTGCCTGGCGTCGTCGGGCTCTGACGGAGAGACGCGGATGTGGTTCGAATCCTACTGGCACGACACGGCACCAGCCTTTGCCGGCGGCGCTCAGGGCCCCGTCGAAGGACATTATGACGTCGCCATCATCGGCGCCGGCTTCACCGGGCTTGCCGCGGCGCGCCAGCTTGCAAAGGCCGGCGTCAAGGTCGTCGTGCTGGAGGCTGAACGGGTCGGCTGGGGGGCATCGGGGCGCAATGGCGGCCATCTCAACAACGGGCTCGCCCACAGTTTCCTGTCTGCCAAATCAGCACTCGGCGTGGAGCGGGCCGTCGCCCTCTACAAGGCGTTCGACGATTCCATCGACACGATCGAGGCGATTATCGCCGAAGAGGAGATCGATTGCAGTTTCCGCCGCGCCGGCAAGCTGAAGCTTGCCTCCAAGCCGCAGCATTTCGACGCCATTGCCCGCAATTTCGAGGCTGTTCACAGAGAAGTCGATCCCGACACGGCACTTCTGACGGCGAGTGACCTGAAAAGCGAGGTTGGGTCGCCCTTCCATGGCGCCATGCTCTCGAAGAAAAGCGCGATGATGCATATGGGCTGCTATGTCGTGGGGCTCGCCACGGCGGCCGCGCGTCACGGCGCGACCATCTTCGAAAAGGCGGCCGTGACCGCCCACCGGCAGGGCAACGGCCGCCACAGCCTGACGACGGCACGCGGTACCGTCACCGCAGACCACGTGCTGGTCGCGACAGGCGCCTATACGCCGTCGCTTTTTAATTATTTCCGCCGCCGGATTATTTCCGTCGGCAGCTTTCTGATCGCCACCCGTCCGCTGACCGACGCCGAAATCGCCGCTACGATGCCGGGCAACCGGACCTGCGTGACGTCGATGAACATCGGTAATTATTTCCGGCTATCGCCGGACAAACGGCTGATCTTCGGCGGCCGTGCGCGATTTTCCGCCACGTCGGATCAGCGCTCGGACGCAAGGAGCGGCGATATTCTGCGCGCCAGCCTTGCTGAAATCTTCCCGCAGCTTGCCGGCGTCGAAATCGACTATTGCTGGGGCGGGCTCGTCGACATGACGAAGGACCGCTATCCGCGCGCCGGCTATGTCGACGGTGTCTGGTATGCCATGGGCTATTCCGGCCACGGCGCCCAGCTCTCCACCCATCTCGGCATGATCATGGCCGACGCCATCCTCGGCAAGGCCGACCTTAATCCGATCAAGGGGCTCGACTGGCCCGCCGTCCCCGGCCATTTCGGCAAGCCGTGGTTCCTGCCGCTCGTCGGGCTCTATTACAAGACGCTCGATCGCTTCCAGTAACGGGCCGGATCAGTCCGATTGCCACTGTTCTAGGATTGCGATGAGCGCCCGCGCGGCGGTTAACTACCTGGCCTCGCTGACGGGATAAATCCTGAAAATCCCAAGGCGGTTATCAGTCGTGATCGCTGCAATACCCGCCTCATATGCGGCGCGGACGATTGCCTCATGCAATTTCTCAGGCTCGCTCTCTCCGGTAAGGACCTCCAAACAGATGCTCACCGCCGTGAGAAATTCCTCACCGTCGTCGGTGGGCCATTCCTTCAGCAACAGTTGGGCAGCCTCGCGAGCGGTATGGATCACCTTGCGATCTTTCCCTTCCGCAAAAACCAGAATTATCGTTGGGAAACTTTTGAACATATCGAATCTCATTGCCCCCTGAACTCCGCGGGACGGCCAGTGCCAATGCCGGGCCATGGTTTCGGACCGGGATTGGCCACACATGCTCGTCAACCATCTTCGGTGTCGTTTCGACAATCACGTCGCCTTTCTTCCCTTTGGTGGGAAGCAAGCTTGGCTTTTAGCTCGCGGGCTGCCGCCTCAAGAAGTCGCTTGAATTCTTCGGAGGTTACGCCATCCGCGCGCATCACCATGGCGATCAGTGGATCACCAAGAGCTTCGGTTATCGTCAGCTCATCGTTCTTTCCGGCAGTTGCCCCAACGGAGCAATGATATTCCGAGGAAAATAGCGCGATCATGGACATACCTTACATTCGGGTTCTTTGGAGAGAGCGCAGCTTGGCCTGGTCGCCTTTGAGGTCCAATATCCATTGGCGTCCCCGGGCGAGCGAGTGTCTCGAAAGGCATTTTTGGACAATCTGCGACACGGCAAGGCCGGCGACCAATGGGCTGTCGACGGTAGCCTGCGGCGCGCGTAAGCCGTCGTCGGCCGTGACTTGGGTAGCGCAATGGCAGACGGAACATGCGTCCTCATGCACCAAGGCCAAAGGCCCTGCCATGCAATAGTTTGCAGAGCGGCCCAGATGCAGATGAGGCGGCAGGCCGGCTTCCAATGCCAGGCAGGCTGACAGGAGATCTTGGGTTGGACGAGAATCGCCGCCGGCGAGGATGAGGAACGGGTTATTGGCGTAGTTTGCGATTAACCGCAGCGCCGAGGCGCCTTCCGCAAATTCCGGCAGCGCGAAGACAGTGGCCGAGAAACCCGCGGCCAGATGGGTCGCCAGCCTGTCCGTCTTCAGCCGGCCGAGATCAGCCTCGCATGCCCATGGGAGATGGTTCAAGTCGTTCTCATCGATACGATCCGCATCCACGAGAAGGAAACGACGCGCGCCGAGGGCCGCGAGCTGGATGGCGATCTGCGAGCCCAAGCCGCCGCATCCGATGATGACGAAGTCGATGTCGCCAAACAGTGCGATGTCGCGTTGCCGATGGCAAAGAGGCGCCAGGAAGGGGTCGTGATGATCGACTGCGGCGGGATCATATTCGTCCGTCGCCGGCATATCTGGAGCCTCCAACGAGACGACGAATGCAGGCCTGGTAACATGGGGGCTCTGTTCCTCGACAGAATCGGCACTATTGCCGGTGAACAGAGCCCCCCGGCCGCCCCGCCCCAGGCTGTGGGTGACAAGGTTCGGGAAGTCGACGGATACGCTGGCAGCCGCCGATAATCGTTTGGACCGATAATTGACCATCACATCGCCTCCATCTCGCGGGGCGCAACTCCGCGGATCGTCGCGGCGTAGTGACCGTAATCCTCGCCCATCGCATAATCGGGTGTCTTCACAATCACGTGGAATTTGCCGTCGTACCACAGGCTGACATTGTCGCCGCTGTCATCGATCTCTCGCCGGCCCATCCGAGGATCGATCGGCTCCTTGCCGCGCAGCAGCATCTGTCCGATATCCCAGGCTTGGCGATCGAGAACTCGCTGGCGCTCGGCAAGATGCGCCTGCCGGTGCGCAATGGGTTCTTCGGCAAGCAACTGGCTGACGAGGAACAAGATCCGACTACTCCAGGAAGGAATGGCGGCGATGTCTGGGAGGTCGAGGAGGACATCGCCGCCGAGACGTTCGATCCCTTTCCGAGCGATGTCGATAAGCGGGACTTGCCGCGCGGCATAGGCGATTATGAATGCCGCTTTCCGGGAGCGGCGCTTAGGATCCGCCTCGGTGGATAGGCATGCCATGCGCAAGGCGCACTCCCAGGGAATGGTGTAGGCCGTATGCAGGATGCTCTCGAGCGTCTGTAGGTCCTTCTTGTATGGGGAAACATATTGGAACTCGGCGGGCAGGGATGCCGCCGCCGAGGTCGTATAGAACCCGAGCAGGATATTCCCCGCCTCATGAAGCAGTTGGGCCGCTGTCGCGGCATGATCGCCGGCGCGTAATCTCTCGCTGGAAAGGACGATGAGCGCGCTGCCCGGCAATTCGTTCGAACTCGAAAAGGAGCACTGCGGTTCGCGCCGCACGCCAACGTAAAGCGTGTGCAGGCCGGCGATCAGACGCTGATGGCCATACTCGTCCAAGTCCGCGATCAATGCGAAGGCCTTCTCCAGATGGTCGGCGATTCGATCCAATTGCGCATCGTCGGAGATCGGAAAGCCGGGCCGGGGATAGTCCGGCATGCATCGGCGCAGGAGGGCTTGCATGATACGGCTACGCGCCGGACTTTCGATGTGCATGAGGCCGATGCCGCAAGAGAGCCGGCACGCTGTCTGGCGTTCGAGTTCAAGATCCGATGCGATCAGATCCGGCTGCAGATAGCGGCCGACAACCTGCACATCGGGGCGGGCTGCCTGCCATTCCAGACTGCGCGCGAGCGCATCCATCCAGGCCGCAAGTACGGATGAACGGTAAGGGTCGGCGCGGACCGGTCCGGCAACCGCTGGCGGAAGCTCCGGCAGGCGAGTGTATCGGCCATCTGCAAGGTCGGGGAAATAGCCTGACAGTGCCTCTACCCCAGCCGAACAACCGGCGAGCTTCGAAGCCGCCGCAAGCGTGCGGCCATATTGGAAGCGTCGCTTCAAAAGGTTGCGTGTTGCCACGCGCTGGAGGGAGACGGAACTTGCCATCAGGGGATTGCGCTTGAGCAGGAGGCGCGCCTCATCTGCCAACTGTTGTATGCGGGACGCGGACATCGGCAGCCTCCGAGAGTTTTTCTTCGGGCGGATCAAGGTTGCATCTCGGGCAAAAATGCCGGAGTTCGGGACGGCTTTGCCCGGCATCGGAACGTTGCGCGTCGTCGGTTGAGAGGCACTATTCCCCAAGGGCGTCATTGGCCCGCCAGTTTGGCGTTAAAAATCCGTAAAAATGACGTAAACAAAGAAAAAGCCTCCAAGATCGAGGAGGCTTAGAATTCTGGATAACGCAGCCGCAGCAGTCAGATCGCCAGAGCGGCCTCAACCGCCGCCCGCGCATTCGGCAGGCCCGACCCGAAGAAATAGACCGCGTCGAGAGCGTCCTCGCTTTCGGCGTTCATGCAATCTGCCGTCAGTTGTCTCGTTCCGGGTGCGACAATGGCGTCCAGGCGAGAGGCGGCTTTCAGAATTGACTTGACTTGAGGCCCCGAGAGGCGGTCACCGGGATTGTGGCGGCTTTTGTGGGCCCGCTGTATCAGAGCGCATAACCCGCCCACCTGCGCCGACGCGCCTGATGTGCCCCCGAAGGGGGTGTAGTATCCGCCCCCGATGCCCGGATTGGTACCGAACGGCACGATGGCCGACCACGGATCGGAGCCATGATTATAACCGAAAATCCCCGGCAGGTCCGTCGTCAGCAGCGAGAAGTGCGAATAGTAGTATTCCCGCGTTCGAAAAGCGCTGTAGTCGTGCTGCGCGGCAAATGGAGAAAGCCGGTCGAGGCGCAACTGATGCCTGTTGAAGACCTCCCCGTCGTCAGAGGGGGAGACAACCGTCAATCCTTCGCCGTAATTGCTGTAGCCCGAACGGAAACCTTCGACGGTAACGGCTCCAACTGCAATGATGCCGTTGTTGTCGGCGGCAAGACTAGCCGGATAGATCAGCTGGCTCTCGCCACTGTTTCCTGCGGCGCAGACGATCGGGATGTGCCGGCTGATGGCGAGGATGAGTTGTTTGAGGACATGCCATGGGCGATCGGGATTAGAGCCTTTCTGCGCTGCCTTCGGCTCCAGTTCAGGCCCACCCTGATCCGCAACGGCAATGCGCGTGAACAGATTGGCGGCATCCTGGTTTTTCCATAATTCCAGGTCGGCCTTCAGTTCGTTCTTCGGGTCAACGATACTGTGTTTCGGGTCAGGCAGACCGCGCGGCAAGACGATCACGTCTGCTTTCTGAAGATAGGCATAAAGGAAGGCAGCAATGAACTGCCTGACATCGTCTTCGAAGGAGGTTCTGATCGAGATGAGCCTTGAGAAAGGATCAACGCCGAAATAGGGGATGACGTTGCGATTGCCGCTCGTGCGCAGCTCGTCGCCATTCCCGTAGAAGGCTCCTTCCGGCGGAAGGCTTGGCGTGCCTTCTTCCGCAACAACGGCGGGTTCGCCGACGATCAGCCCAGCGCAACAAGTACCATGCGACGCAAACAGCGATTCCGGATTGTAGAGCCGCCGGAGAACACCCTCCGACGCGGCGTATTCGGCAACCAGATCACCGAGATAGTCCCGGTCGTCGTTCGAAAGGCCGATATTGCCGAGCGGAGCGATGTCGAGCCCGGCAAAGAAGGCATGCCTTTCCTCGCGGTCGAAGGATGTGGTCGTCTCGAGAATTTCGAGCACGCGTGCGCCGTAACGATGGGTCGTCAAATCGATTGACGCCTCCCGGTCAAGCCGGGTTGCCAGATTGGGATGATCCGGAGATACGCCGACATCGATCAGCGCGACCCGCGCGGGTCGCAGCGGGCCGGCGGAAGCGATGGCATCCCAGACCGTGCCGGTGATGAGGGGATCGGAGAGCGCGCGTGCGGAGCTCGCATCGGGCGCTGGAGGCGCCGGTGGAGCCGATCCGTATTCCGCGTCGACTACGCCAAGAGCAGTCAGGTGCCAGAGGTAATAGTAGTTGATCGGCGAGGGCTCAGGCATTTGTGTTTGATCCGTCATGGTTGTCACCCTGTTGAGCAGCAGCTGGAGAATTCAGACCCATTCGTCGTGTACGGCCGCGAACAAAGGACCGAACGCGTCGTGGAGGTAGGGAGCGAAGCGTCGGGCGAGATCTCGCCCCGCCTGCGTGTCGCTCGGATAGTGCAGGCCGGCCCATTCGCGATTTTCGGCGACGTTCTGGGCGATGCGGGCAAGCTCGTCGGTGGCCGGATGTTCCGGCAGGATTGTTGAGAACGCGAAGGCGATCGAAAAGCACTGGAACGAATGGTTGCTGGGATAGGACTCGTGGACGGGCACGGCCAGCAACGGCCGCAGCAGGGGCTCGAACTGGTTTGGCCGCTGCCGGTTGAACTGGCTCTTGTAGATCAGTCCGACATATTCGCAGGCCGTCAGGATCGCCTGAAAAAGGCCTTCCGTCTGCTCAAAACCGCCGAGATCCTCGATATACAATGCGCGGGTGAATTCCCCCACGGAGATGGTCGACTCGATTTGAATATCGGGCAGGCGCCGCATGCGTTCGCGGTCGCGGCGTTGCATAGAGAGCAGTACCGTCGTTTCGAGGCGGGTATAATCCGGGCCGGGTGGCGGAAGTATATCCAGCATTTCCCAGGTGAAGCGCCGCGCCGCGGTATAGGCGTTGCGTGACGGCTGCTGGTGCAGCCTGCGCAGCTCGAAGGAGGGGATAAGCTGCGACACGCCGAGGCTGCCGCCGTCCATCGTCGACTTGTTCTTGTTCTTGTTCTTATTTTTGTTCTTGTTTTTGTTCAGCGACGCCTTGTTGAGCACCGACTTGTTCGCCACGCTCTTGTTGAGAACCGAGGCTACGGCCATCGTCGCCATCATCGGCCCGGCCAGAAGCGCTGCATCTTCACCGGTGCCGGGGAGCAGCGCAGGTTCGGAGGCTGCATCCGGTGCAGCCGGCGACGCACCGGCGAGAGGATCAGCACCGGTATCGTCCCTGGGTTCGCATGGAAGGACCGTATCCGGCTCAATCCTGAATTTATAACTGTTTAGAAATAAAACTAATTTTGATTGCGATTCGTGGGCAGTGTCCGCTTCCATGGCAGCCTCCTTGCGCGATGATGTGAAGAATTGTCCGGGGTTCAGCGCAGCTTGGCGCCGGCCTTGAGCAGGCCGTCGATCAGGATCTGCCCGCCGCCTGTGTCAAGCAGCGGATAGCCGCTGCCGCGGAAGGCGTCGATGGAGAAACCGCCCTCGACTGCCTCAAGACGCTGCAGGTAATGCCGCGCGCCGCCGAGATCGTTGGAATGGGCATGACTGGAGGCAAGATAGCGCAGCAGGCTGTTGAAGTTCGGCCGTGCCCGCAGGGCTTCTTCGCCTGCAGATATGGCTGCGGCATGATCGCCTGCAAGCGCTGCCGCAATGCATTTGGTCGTATCGAAGTAATATTTATGCGGGCTGTAGACGCCGAGCTCTTGTACCCAACGCGCCATCGCCACCGCCTTGTCGGGCTGGCCTGCATAGCAGTGCAGCATCGCGTAGAGGTCCCAACCGAGCGGCAGGGCCGGATTCAGGCAGATCGATTTTTCGAACAGGTTGGCCGCATAGTCGTATTCGCCGAACAGGAACGAATGGACGTGGCCGACGAGCGCGAGCGACACGGAATTCTGCGGATCGAGTTCCAGCGCCTTGCGTGCATAGGCCTGGGCTTCCTCGATCAGATGGGCATCCAGCGCGTTGAAACGCTGGCCGACCTGGAAAGTCCGAATGAATGACAGCCAGGCAAAAGTCGATGATCGCGGCTGATACTGGATCTGTTCTTCCAGGCGCCGTTCCGCGTTGTCGAGGTCGTCGCGCGACAGCCGAAAGATCGCATTGACGGCGTCGATCAGGAGACCGTCTTGCGACAATCTGCTGTCGGTTGCCTGGATCTCCTCGAAATAGGCCAGTTGATCGACTGCCTGGCTGATCAGCGCAGCGGCGATGCCGAACTCGCCGCGCTCGAACTGCGTGCGGTTGATTGCCTGACTTCCCAGCCAATGAATGCGGTTGTTGATCAGGTGCTTCATCACCAGTTCGATCAGCACCATGTCACCATCAAACGTCAGGCGAAGCTGAAGGCATAGGGGAAGGCTGATTTGCTGTTCACTCTCTTCAATATGCGGCGAGGTGAACGAGAGGTCGGTGACGCCAAAGCCCAGCCCATCGATGATGGCTTTTGCAATGAGGTTTTGGAACCGTGTCGCAGCAATTTGCCCGCCCTCGCCGGCACCCACCACGATGGGGGACAGAAGAGCCATCATCCATCGCCAGTCACCGCCAACCCGCCGCCCAGAGGGACCCCTGCTGGCGATATCCACGGGTGGTTTGCCTGTTCTCGACGTATCCGGGGCGCCAGTTAACGGCAGCAGGGCGGAATGTTTGGCGATATCGCGGCTCGGCTGCTGTCGCGGCTCGAAGACGTCGTGGACTTGTCCTTCATCGAGACGGCGATACCAGTTTTGCCTTTCCAGCGCCAACCAGTCCTCGAATTCAGGATCGCGGATGTCGATACCTTCGAGCAATTCGTCGGTGACTTGATCCGCAGACCGCTCCGTCCGAACCACCAGGTCGGTATCGAGCGCCAGTCGGTCCATATCCAGCCAAACGGTATTCTTATCCGCAATCAAGAGATCACGTGCCGGCCCCAGACTCTTATGAATGTCCAAAAGCGCCTGGCGTAGACTGGCTGCCGCCTGGTCGTCGGAGCGATCGCTCCATAACTTGTCCCTAAGCCAGATTCTCGAGCGCGAGCCCCGGGTGGACAATGCAAGCATTGCCAAAAGAGCCTGTGCCTTTTTGGATTTCGGAGCAACCGACCGCCCCCCGGCGTCCACAAGGGCAAAGGGCCCGAGCAGGAACATCCGAAACGGATATTGCTCCTTGTTCATGCGATCCACCGGCCCCGCCCCCGCTGCCTCCGATACGCTCGTTTGGCGGCCGGAAAACCTGGCATCCAGGGGCCAGTCTGCCACAACTTCGGCTCCTGGCAAGCAACCGGGAAGGGAAACCGGGATTGCGAAATGTAAATCTATGCTATGGCGATGATCGAACTGAAGCATAACCGGTTGAAATCCCTCTGCGTAACTTCGCAAACCGGCCGTAGCATCCTGCCGTCAAAGCAGCGTCAAAGAAATGTTGTTTGGGCACCGTAATTTTGCGGGCATCCGCCAAAGGCTGCGGAGTACTTAGAACGATGTGTCGGTGTTGCTCCAGCGGGAGCATCGACCGTGGCTCCCGATCATCCAGCGCCGGGATGATGTCCCGGCGCTCTTTTGTTTTCCTGTAGTTAGGCGAGACCGCCGATGTGGAAGCTCTTCATTTCGAGATATTCCTCGATGCCGCACTGCGCGCCCTCGCGGCCAAGACCGGATTGTTTGACGCCGCCGAAGGGAGCCACCTCGGTCGAGATCGCCCCTGTGTTCAGGCCGACCATCCCGAATTCGAGGGCTTCGGCGACACGCCAGGAGCGTTTCAGGCTCCCGGTGTAGAAATAGGCCGCAAGCCCGAAGGGCGTGGCGTTGGCAATGCGGATCGCCTCTTCCTCGTGGTCGAAACGGAAAAGCGGGGCAACGGGTCCGAAGGTCTCTTCGCTGGCAAGCTGCATCTCGGTCGTCGCACCGCCGAGTACCATCGGCACCGCATATTGGTCGCCTTCAGGCACGGAATCTGCGGTGGCGAGGATGCTTGCTCCCTTTTCCACCGCATCGTCGACATGACGCTTGATCTTGTCGATCGCCGCCTTGTTGATCATCGGCCCGATATCCGTGCCTGCATCCGTGCCGGCCCCGACCTTCATGGCCGATACGCGCGCGGAAAGTTTGGCGGCAAAGGCCTCATAGACGCCGGACTGGACGAGAAGCCGGTTGGCGCAGACGCAGGTCTGCCCGCCATTGCGGAATTTCGAGGCAACTGCGCCTTCCACGGCCAGATCAAGATCGGCATCGTCGAAGACGATGAAGGGCGCGTTGCCGCCGAGTTCGAGGCTGAGCCGCTTGATGTTGTCGGCCGCGCCGCGCATCAGCAGCGAGCCGACTCGGGTTGAGCCGGTGAAAGAGATCTTGCGAACGGTCTGGTTCGCCATCAGTTCGTCGCCGATGCCGGCCGGCATGCCGGTGACGATATTGATCACGCCCTTGGGGATGCCGGCGCGCTCCGCCAATACGCCGAGCGCCAGCGCCGAATAAGGGGTGAGGTCCGATGGCTTGACGACGACGGTGCAGCCTGCTGCGAGCGCCGGCCCGACCTTGCGGGTGATCATCGCATTCGGAAAATTCCACGGCGTGATTATCGCCGATACGCCGACGGGCTCCTTCAGAACGACGATCCGTCGGTCCGTCGTTGGCGAGGGAATGGTCGTCCCGCCGATACGGCGCGCCTCCTCGGAAAACCATTTGATGAACGAGGCGCCGTAGCGGATTTCGCCACGCGCTTCCGTGAGGGGCTTGCCCTGCTCACGGGTGAGGATCAGCGCCAGATCCTCGATATTGTCGAGCATCAGATCATGCCAGGCTTCCAGCAATGCGCCGCGCTCGGCATTGGTCTTTGCGCGCCATGGACCGAAGGCCTTTTCCGCCGCCGCGATCGCCGCCCTCGTATCGGCTCCGTCCATGTCAGGCACCGTGCCCAGCACATGTTGCGTCGCCGGATCGATCACCTCGATCGTGCGCCCGGTTTCCGCCCCGCGCCATTCTCCGTCGATCAGCCCCAGCTCACGAAGCAGACTGCTATCCCTTAATCCGTTCATTCTGTTCTCCATTGATCAGCCGAGTGCCGAAAGCACCGATGCCGTGATCGTGTCGGTCTTGTCCTTGCCGGGAATTGCGCCGATGCCGCGTGCCGTCGTCGCTTCGATTGATGCCATCACCCTTGCGGCGGCAGCCGTTTCTCCCAAGTGCTCCAGCATCATCGCGCCCGACCAGATGGCGGCGATTGGATTGGCGATGCCGAGTTCGGCGATATCGGGTGCGGAGCCGTGGACGGGTTCGAACATCGACGGCGCCGAGCGATCGGGATTGATGTTGGCGGAGGCGGCAAAGCCAAGCCCGCCCTGGATGGCGGCGCCGAGGTCGGTCAGGATATCGCCGAACAGGTTGGAGGCGACCACGACGTCGAGACTATCAGGCGCCATGACCATACGCGCAGCCATGGCGTCGATATGGTAGCTGGTCACCTCGATATCGGGATATTCCGCTGAAAGCTTCTGGGTGATTTCGTCCCAGAAGACCATCGAATATTTCTGTGCGTTGGACTTCGTCACCGAGGCAAGCTTGCCGCGTCGCGTCCGCGCCTGCTCGAAGCCGAAACGCAGGATGCGCTCGACCCCCGTGCGGGTGAAGATCGAGGTCTCGACCGCCACTTCATTGTCGGTGCCCTGGTGGACGCGGCCACCGGCGCCGGAATATTCGCCTTCGGTATTTTCACGAATGCAGAGGATGTCGAAACCATCGGATCGCAACGGCCCCTGCACACCCGGCAGCAGCCGGTGCGGGCGGATATTGGCATATTGCACGAAAGCCTTGCGGATCGGCAGCAGAAGCCCATGCAGCGACACCGAATCCGGCACTTTACGAGGCCAGCCGACGGCGCCGAGCAGGATGGCATCGAAGGACCGGAGCGTCTCGATGCCATCGGCGGGCATCATGCTGCCGTTCTCCAGATAGTAGTCGCAGGACCAGGGATAGCTGGTTGCATCAAGAGAAAATCCGTTCAGGCGAGCTGTTTTTTCAAGCACGGCCCAGGCTGCTGCCGTCACGTCGCGGCCGATGCCGTCTCCGGGCAGAAGGGCGATCTTGTAGGTTTTCATCGCAGGTCCTCACAGGCTGATGAGCACACTCTTGCTCTTGCGGTTGGCGAGATAGGCATCGCGGCCGAGATCCTTGCCGATGCCGGACTGCTTATAGCCGCCGGTCGGCAGGATATGGTCGCGTGAACGGCCGTAGCGATTGACCCAGATGGTGCCGGCCTGAAGGCGGCGGGTCACGCGGATGGCACGCGAGAGATCGCGGGTGAAGAGGCCGGCGGCAAGCCCATAGGCCGGATGGTCGGCGAGCCTCAGCGCCTCCTCCTCGTCCTCGAAGGTCTGAATGGTCAGCACCGGTCCAAAAATTTCCTCAAGAACCGCCGGCGATGTTGCGGTCACGCCCGAAATCAGGGTCGGTGCGTAGAAATAACCTTCGCGGTCGAGCCGGCGGCCACCGGTGAGGCATTCGGCGCCGTCGTCGATAGCGGCACGGATGATGCCGTCCATGCGGGCGATCTGTCGTTCGGAGATGACCGGCGAATAATCGGTCGCCTCGTCCCAGGTGGGGCCGGGGCGGATGGCCGCCAGCCTCTCGATAAGTGCGGCTGCCAGCGCGTCCGCCACCTTCGCCTCGACGATGAGGCGGGATCCGCAAACGCAGGCCTGACCGGCGTTGGAGAGAATGCTGCCGGCGATTGCGCCCGCCGCAAGCTCGAGATCGGCATCGGCGAAAACCAGCTGCGGGCTCTTGCCGCCGAGTTCGAGCGTCATCGGCTTGACACCGGTGCGGGCGATATTGGTCATGATCGCCGAGCCGGCCGCGGTCGAACCGGTGAAACTGACCTTGGAGATGCCTGGATGTCCGGTGATCGCATTTCCGGTGGTCGGGCCGTCGCCGAGCACGATGTTGACGAGACCGGCCGGCAGGCCGGCCCGCACCGAAAGTTCGGCGAGATAGAGCGTCGAAAACGGCGTCATTTCCGATGGTTTCAGCACCACCGCATTGCCCGCCGCCAGCGCCGGGCCGAGCTTCCAGCCGGCCATGGACAAGGGAAAATTCCAGGGTGTGATGGCGCCGACGACGCCATAGGGTTCCGTCATGATCATGCCGAAATTTGCGTCGTCGGTCGGGACGAGGTCGCCGCCTTCCTTGTCGGCGAATTCGGCAAAGAAACGGATCTGTTCGGCGGTGACGGCGATATCGCCAGCAACAAGATGACCGATGGGCCGTGTCGAGGAGAGCGCCTCGAGCCTGGCGAGGGTCTCCGCCTCTGCTTCGATCAGGTCCGCCCAGCGCTGCATCGCCACGGTGCGCTCACGCGGCCGTACGCCACCCCAATTGCTCGTCTTCAATGCGGTTCTGGCGGTTTCGACAGCCTGGTCGACAAGGGCCTCGTCGGCCAGCGGGCAGCCGGCATAGGCCTTGCCGTCGGATGGACGATGCATATCGATGACGGCTTCGGCCGGAACCAGCCGGCCGCCGATGAAATGTCCGACGGGCAGGGAAATCGTGTTCGGATCGAAGCTGAGTGTCATCGCATGTCCTCGGGGTGGGCTGAGACAAGCCTAACTGGCGAAGGCGAGCAGCATGCGTCGACCGGGGATGCCGCAGCGGCGAAAAATTGCGTTTTCGTCGCTGCGGCAGTCAAATCTACGGCGTCGGCATCACGACACGGTGACGTAGATCTTGCGCACCGTCTCGATCGTCTTCCAGACGCCAACAAAGCCCGGCTTCATGACGAAGCTGTCGCCGGCCTTGTAGACCACCGGTTCACCGCCTTCCGGAGTGAGTTCGACCAGGCCGGAAAGGATATGGCAGAACTCGAAGGTCTCGCCCTTGATCGAGCGCGTCTCGCCGGGTGTCGCTTCCCAGACGCCGCTATGAACGGTCTCGCCGCGGGCAGCGTCCTGCGCCCAGGTCTTGAAGGCAGGACTGCCCGAGATCAACCGTTCGGGGAGGGGGCCGGATTCGCGCGGCGCGAAGGATGGGTCGGTGTCGATCGTCTTGAGGAGGAACATGATTTTGCTTTCCTAGGTTGAGAACTCAGTAGCCGCGGTTGCGATCGACCAGGCCGATCGGATCGAGGCCCGCTTGGTGCCGTTTGATGTTGCCGATGACGGCCACTGCCGCGGTTTCAGGCTGGGTGACGCTCGCAATGTGCGGCGTCAGCAGGATCTTCGGATGGTTCCAGAAGGCGTGATCCGCGGGAAGCGGTTCCGGATCGGTGACGTCGACGACGGCGCCGAAGAGATGCCCAGCATCGAGCGCGTCAATGAGCGCCTGATGGTCGAGCTGAGGGCCGCGGCCGACATGGACGAGTGCGGCGCCGGCCGGCAGTCCGGCGAAGAGTTCGGCATTCAGGAAGCCCCGCGTCTCAACCGTCAGCGGCAGCAGGCAGACGAGAATGTCGGTGGTTGCAAGCAGAATATCGAGACCGTCGCGGCCGCTCAGGCATCGGATGCCGTCGATCTCGCGGGGGCTGCGGCTCCATCCCGAAAGCGGAAAGCCGAAGGGCTGCAACCGTTCGAGCACGGCGCTCCCAAGCATGCCGAGGCCAAGCACGCCGATGCGGCGTTCCGAGGCCTGCCTGGAAGCGATCGTCTGCCAGGTCCGGCGCCGCTGCTGGTCGAGATAGGCCGGCAAGTCGCGATGGAGCGCAAGCACCGCCAGCGTCACATATTCCTGCATCATCCTGACGATGCCGTCTTCGACCATGCGCACCACCTTCACCGACGCCGGCACCGCATCGATATGGAACTGGTCGATGCCGGCGCCGATCGAAAACAGGATTTCGAGATTGCGATAGCGGGCGAGATCCTCCGGTACGTTCCAGGTGATGAGGAAGCGTACGGCGTCGGGTTTGACCGACTTGGGATCCATGGAGAAGGCAATGTCGGGCAGTTCGCGCGCGAAGGCTTCGGCGAATATCGCGCCGCGCTTCGCATCGGAATTGAAGAGGAAGGTCATGGCGTCGGCTCCTTGATCCGATGTCATCAGGCGCAGCGGCGGCCAAGCGCCTCGACCATCGCCTGGCAGGCGAGCAGTTCGCCGGTGAGGATGAATTCGTCCGGCTTGTGGGCGCGGCCGATGTCGCCCGGTCCGCAGATGATCGCATCGATACCAGCGCGCTGGAAAAGTCCGGCCTCGGTGCCGTAGCTGACGGCGGCGAGCGGCTCGATGCCGGTCAGTTCGCTAAGCAGGGCCGCAAGCGGCGCATCGGCGGCAAGCGAAAGCGCCGGATAGGCGCTGAGTTCGCGCCAGTCTATCTGGAAGCCAAGCTGCGATAGTCCCTCGGCCGATGCCCGCAGTGGCGCCAGCAACGTAATCGGATCGACGCCGGAAATAGCCCGCGCTTCGAACTCGGCCTCGCAGCTGTCGGGAATGATGTTGACCGCCTGGCCGCCCTTCAGCGTGCCGACCTGAAGCGAGGAGTAGGGCGGTTCGAAGACAGGCTCATACGGGCCGCGCGTGAGCCGTTCGGCTTCGGCGCGAGCGCAAGCCAGAATATCGGTGATGGCATGGATTGCGTTCAGTCCCTGGTCCGGACGCGAGGAATGGCCGGACCGGCCCCTGACCGTCAGTCGGGCGGCGGCCTTGCCCTTGTGGGCGCGGATTGCCCGCATGCCGCTCGGCTCGCCGATGATCGCGCCAAGCGGGGTTGCACAGAGCTCCGGCAGGCGCGCGATCATGTGCGGCACGCCGCGGCAGCCGGCCTCCTCGTCATAGGAAAAGGCAAGGTGGACGGGCTGGCGAAGCGGTGAGGCCACCAGCGCCGGAACGGCCGCGAGAACGGCGGCAAGGAAGCCTTTCATGTCGGTAGCGCCGCGACCGTAGAGGATGTCTGCTTCAGCCCGCAATCGGAACGGATCGCTGGTCCAGCCGCCTCCAGCGGCGGGAACCACGTCCATATGGCCGGAGAGAATATAGCCCGGCGTTTCCTTCGGGCCGATCGTGGCGAAGAGGTTCGACCGGTCGCCCTCCGGGCCGGGAAGCTCGGTGACGACGGCGCCGTGGCTTTGCAGGTAGTGCCGGATCCACGCCACGATCTCGCCGTTCGGCGTGCCGACGACGGAGGGGAAGCCGACGAGCCTTTCGAGAATTTCAATGGCCTGCATCGGCGACCTCACAAACATGTCGCTTGCCGAGACGGCGGCCATGCCGCCGGCGGAAACGACAATTCGGCCCAGCGAGATGTTAGAGGTGTTTGCAACTGGACTGAGGGGGGTGACATTTCCGGGCTCTCACAGTGAACAGCGACTCCGGCCGCTGGATCTGTCAATGAGTCTAGCGGGAGACGCAGGCGTTACTTGCCGAAAGCGCATCGGGATTTGGTCGATTGTTGTGTTTGCGCAGGCTTCACCAGTGAATTGTATCGAACGATCTGTTCTAGTCTGGACGGAGAAGTTTCCGGGCGCAGACTTGGCCAATGCGGCAGGAGGGCGGGAGTGAGTGAACTGATATCCGAATCCAGGTTCGTCGATAGTTTCGAGACGCATATCGCCGGGATCGACAGCGTTGCTCTCGACCAGTTGCACGCACTTTCGATGACCGTCGCCTGGCCGCATCGCGGCGAGGATTGGCAGTTCCTGCGGGAGTTCGGCCAGGGCATCGTGGCGATCGATGAAATCGGCCGTATCCTGGGCTCTGCCATGTGGTTTCCCTATGACGCGCAATTTGCCACGGTCGGTATGGTCATCACCTCGCCGCGTCTTCAAACCAATGGCGCCGGGCAATGGCTGATGGGACACGCGCTTACTCAGGTCGCCGGGCGGAACCTCGGGCTGAATGCGACGCGCGCAGCGCGCCGCCTTTATCGGTCCTTGAACTTTGTTCGGGAGGCGCTGGTCTTTCAATGCCAAGGCGAAGCGATGTCGCCGCCGGATGTAGAGCTGCCGTCCGGTGCCGCAATACGGGCAGTGGAGGCTGGCGATCTGGAAGCGATCGCCGAATTGGATTGTGTGGCTTTCGGCACGGATCGCAAACTGCTGTTGGCCCGGCTCATGGCGAATTCCAAGGGCATCGTGTTGACCCGCGCGGGCCGGATCGAGGCTTTCTCGCTTTGCCGGCGGTTCGGGCGTGGCCATGTCATCGGTCCTGTTGTGGCGCGCAGTGACGCCGACGCGATCGCCGTCGTCCGCCCGCATGCGGCCGAACGCGCAGGTGCGTTCCTGCGCCTCGATACACGCGAGCAGGGCGGAGCCTTTTCCGATTTCCTCTCCCGCTGCGGTCTTCCTGTCTACGATATCGTGACGACCATGTCGCTCGGTGGCGCTTGGCTTCCGGTTGCCGGACGCGCAACTGCGCCCGAGCCGAAGACCTATGCACTCGTCAGCCAGGCACTCGGTTGACGCAAACCCGCACGGGCGCCCGACGCAAACCGGCCTTCGCGTGGATTAGGCGCCGGGACAGACGGGGAGGCAGGTCAGAGCCTGCTGGCGTTCGAGTTCGGGCCGGAACGAGCGGTATTGCCAGAAACCCTCCGGGCTTTCCCGCCGATACACTGTCTCGAGCCAGAACACCGAGTCATCGATCGGCAAGACAGGATGCCACGCATACCACTGCGACCAGATCTTTCGTGCCGGTTTCCCGTCCATGATCATCGCTCATCTCCTCATCATCGGCTAATCCTGGAACATCCGCGCGGCAACGGAGCCGTTGCCTTTGCGAAAGCGGATTTCGACGTCGGTTACGATCGCATCCATCGGGATGTCATGGTCCTGAGGACGGATGGTCTCGATCTCCTGGAAGTCGAAACCAACGCCGATCGCGAAAGGCCGGGGATGGAGAGCGGCCAGCGTTCGATCGAAATAACCGCCTCCGAAACCGAGCCGGTAACATTGCGCATCGAATCCGACGACCGGGGCGATGACGATATCGGGCCGGCGCTCTTCGCCTTGAAGCGGAACCGGGATGTTCAGGATGCCCCGTGTCAGTTCTTCGCCGACGCACCACGAGCGGAAGCTGAGGGGCTTCCTTTTTTCCGTCACCACCGGCAACAGGCAAGTGGCGCCGCAAGCTGCCGCAGACTGCATCCAGCCGCGGAGGTCCGGCTCGCCCAGAGACGGCCAGTAGAGGCTTACACTGCGGCCGGCGATCTTCGGCAGCAGCCGATCCAGATGATGACGGATAAGAGATGTTCGTTGCTCGCGCTCATTCGCGCCGAGCAGCGTCCGGCAGTCTATCAGGCGACGGCGTTGTTCCTTCCGCCACTCCCGGACGACTTCGGGCTCCGGTTCGAGCCCCATGTAAGCCGGATCAACCTCATGAATGAAGCAGGCCGGTGAGGAAAAGCCATCGGCATTGTTTTTCATGGCATCGTCACTCATGGAGCGTTTCTTTTCTGTTCGTCGCCCCTCAATCCGTGTTCAACGTTAGAGAATAACAGTGCGGTACTATTCTTCAATAGAGATTGTTTTTCGCGTGGCCTGAAATCTCTCTCGCCAGAGGGAGGGCTTCAGCCGCCGTGGCGGAAATCCAGGAATATTGCTCTCTCTGCGCCAAGCCGTGACGCTCTCACTCAGGTTATCTTGATAATAGGTCGTAATACGATATTATCAAGATCGCCCGATTGTCGAGGAGCGAGCTTTATGGAAAACCGACTTCATCCCGCAACGCGCTGCCCCACGCCCTTCCCTCGTGATGAGGCTTTCGAAAAACTGCGGCAAAGAGTTCACGCCTTGCTCGAGAATGCGGAAGCAAGTCGTTGGGAGCTTTTGCGCACGGAATGGCTGTACGATGTGGTGCTGCTGACGAATGACTTTCGTCTCTGGATGCAGCGTCTCGATAAGGGCTTCGGTACCGCCAACAGGACTGCATTATCCCGTGAAAGCGGGATGCCTCAGGTGATCGCACGTAGCCCGAGATAGGCCGCCAAACTGACGGCGGAGAGGGCGATTGTCAGCCTGGGTCTCGCATCGTCGAACATCGCCGCCAGCGCAAGGCCGAGCATCAGGATGACGGATTTTGCCCAAAGCTCCTGATCGGAGACGGTGAAAGCGATTGCTGCCAGAAAGACGGCGTTGGCGACGATGGTCACGGGGGCGGATTTCTGGGCGAGATCGCCGCCTGGGAAGTACGGCATTAAAAAACGGCGCATGCTCAAGCCTGAAGCGACGCTCAGAAGAAGACAG
The DNA here is from genome assembly GCF_057653455.1 of Rhizobium sp. CB2179. Lineage (NCBI taxonomy): Bacteria > Pseudomonadati > Pseudomonadota > Alphaproteobacteria > Hyphomicrobiales > Rhizobiaceae > Rhizobium > Rhizobium sp. CB2179. Next base: position 723,141 of record NZ_JBYGKR010000002.1, read on the forward strand.
GTCAAGACAAGTTGCAACATAGGACGTCGCCGATCGATCCGCAGATAGCCCTATGCATGCAAACCTCATGCCAGCCTCAAACCCTCAAAACGTCGTCCGATAGAGGCAATGTCGCGGCTTGCATGGCTATTTCCTCGGCGTCGCGACCCTTTTTTCGGCAATCGCTCGTCTGCTTGGGCTCATGTTTCTCGTCCAATGCCGAAACCGGCTTGAGCTGGAGCAATGATTTTTATATAGAGAATTATCTGTCGTCTTAATTCCGGAAACGAGATCTTTTCATTGGACCTTTCATCGATCGAGATATTCCTCGCCGTTGTCAGCGACCGCAGCGTGACGAAGGCTGCCAAGGCCGTAGGGCGGGTGCCATCGAATGTGACGACGCGCATCCAGCAACTGGAGGAGGACCTCGGCGTTTCCCTCTTCAGCCGTGATGGCAAGAAGATGACGTTGACGCGGGAGGGGGAGACGTTTTTCGCCTATGCCAACCGGCTTATGGCGCTTGCGCTCGAAGCGCGCCAGGCCGTGCGGCCTCTCGCCCCATCGGGGACGTTGCGGGTCGGCACTATGGAGAGCACGGCGGCAAGCAGGCTGCCGGCGGCGCTGATGCAATTCAATCAGATGTGGCCCGATGTGTCGCTTCAGCTGACGATGGGGGCGTCCCGCGATCTGACCCGCGATGTTCTCTCTGATGCGCTGGATTGTGCGCTGATTGCCCGCCTGCCGAAGACGATGCGCGAGGAAGACTCGAGCTTCGATGCCGAACTCAAGGCGCTCGAAATGGAGCTGACCTTCGTCGAAGACCTGTTGATCGTGTTGCCATCCGGGCATCCCTCCATCAAATCCGCCGCCGACCTGCGTGTCGGGTCGCTCGCCGCTTTGGAGCCTGGCTGCACCTATCGCAGGATCGCCGAAAACTGGGCGCGTAAATCGAGCGCGCTGCCGACGAGCGAACTCGGTTCATACCACGCGATCCTGGCGAGCGTTGCGACCGGGAACACGGCGGGTGTCATGCCCCGATCGGTCCTTGACCTCATGCACTGGCCGACACCGGTCCAGACCCATCAGCTCGGTGCTGTCGAGACGCTGCTCGTCTATCGCAAGAATGATCGCCCCAGCGCGTTCAACGCGTTCCACGAAGTTCTCAGCGCGACAAAGGGCAGAGATGTCAGGCTGACAACAAACTAGTTCGCACGCCCCTCTCCTTCGCCGCCAGATAATCCTCGCTTAAAATTGGTCTTGTCATGCAGTATCCCGTTTCCCCGAAGGTGGGATCGAGCCGCCTCCGCCGCTTCCGTTTGTTCTCACCCATATTGGCGGGAGCGACTCTACGAGAGCGATTGATTGCATGTCTCGGCGCTTTGCTGGCCATTGGTTTCACCGGCGTCATCAGCGGCTATCTGTTCGGGCAGGGGCCGCATCTTCCCTTGATCGTCGCGCCGATGGGGGCGTCCGCAGTGCTTCTTTTCGCGGTGCCTGCAAGCCCGCTGGCGCAGCCATGGTCGATCATCGGCGGCAATACGATTTCCGCTCTGATGGGGATCATTGCCGCCTATTTCATTCGTGATCCGATCATCGCGACCGGTGTCGGCGTTTCGCTTGCCATCGGCGCGATGTCCTTCACGCGGTGCCTTCATCCGCCAGGAGGCGCCGCCGCACTGACCGCCGTGCTCGGCGGCCCTGTCGTTGCCGGTTGGGGATTTCTCTTTCCCTTCGTGCCCGTCGCCTTGAACTCCTGCATTCTCGTCGGCCTTGGCCTGCTGTTCCACAAGCTTTCCAAGCGGAATTATCCGCACGTCGTTCCGAAACCCGTGGAGAACACCCATCAGACGATCGACCTGCCATCGGCGGTGCGGGTGGGTTTTCGCGAGGAGGATGTCGACGCGGCCCTCGAAGCGCTTGACGAAACCTTCGATATCGACCGGGCAGACCTCGGCCGGCTGCTGCAGCAGGTTGAGTTGCAAGCGGCGATCCGCTCAACCGACAAGATCAGCTGTGCCGATATCATGTCGCGTGACGTGATCGCCATTGGCGAAGCTTCGGAACCGGATGCCGCACGGCATCTGCTCTTGAAGCATAATATCCGCACGCTGCCGGTTAAGGACCCCGAAGGCCGCCTCGTCGGCGCTGTCGGCTTGCGGGAATTGTCGATGAGCACCGAGACCATCGCGCATGCGATCTCGAGGCCGGCGGTGGCCAGACCTTCCGATGCCGCTCTGTCGCTATTGCCCGTTCTGACGGACGGCCGCACGCATGCCGTCATCATCGTCGACGACGATTACCGCATCCTCGGCCTGATATCGCAAACGGATCTGCTGAGCGCAGTAGCGCGGCTGCTGCCAAAGGAAGACAATGCAATTCCGGCGGTGGCCTGAGCGGTCGGCGTGGGACGAAGCTGGAGAAAAAGTCGGTGCTGATCGAGCGCGATTCAAATGGTGATTTCATCCTGGAATCATCCGAACTGGCGCAGCGGTTTGGGCTGTCGCTCGCCGATCTTCGCCGCCACATTCGCCATGGCTCCGTCGTCAGCTCCGTGGAAATCGGCACGGCTGAACACGAGGGGACGAAACGGGTGTCGCTTCGCCTCGGCAACAGGCTTTGGCGAGCCATTTTGAACGATGAAAATGAAGTGCAGCAGGAGCAGATGACCGTTCTTCGGGGTAAATCCTCCGGAGGGCATCCGCGCTAACACCATCACATCTCTGTTCCGCGCGGCTTACTACGCAGGCGCGGCATTTCCTACCGTTCGCTCGTTTCGAAGAGGCCGCGGGCCGCCTCGACCATCGACTGCAGGTGATCGGGGTCACGCACGCCCTGCCGGTAAAGCTCGATGATGATGCTCGCCGTTCGTTCGGCTTCGTCGCTGTCCTTTTCCAGCTGGTACTCGGATCTGATCTTGTCGAAGACCCGCTGGCAGATTTCGAGATCGCGGGAGTCCAGCGGTGCCTGCGATCGGGTTTTGATCGTTTGAACCATCTCTATTCCCTCAGATAAGGCCCGCCCAGCGAGGCCGGCGGGCCGGCAAGCGCCTTAGAAGTCCATACCGGGGCCGGCGGGCATTGGCGGTGGCGCGTCCTTCTTGGGTTTCTCGGCGATCATAGCTTCCGTCGTGACGAGAAGACCGGCGATGGAGGCCGCATCCTGCAGCGCGGTGCGAACCACCTTGGCCGGATCGATGACGCCCTGCGCATAGAGGTCGCCATATTCGCCCGTCTGAGCGTTCCAGCCGTAGGAGAACTCGCTTTTCTCGCGCAGCTTGCCGACGATGACCGAGCCTTCCGCTCCGGCGTTTTCGGCGATCTGGCGAGCCGGTGCCTCGACTGCGCGGCGAACGATGTCGACGCCGACGCGCTGGTCGCCATTGGCGGTTTTGACATTGTCGAGCGCCTTGACGGCGCGCAGCAGCGCCACGCCGCCACCAGGCAGAATGCCTTCCTGAACGGCAGCGCGGGTTGCATGAAGCGCGTCGTCGACGCGGTCCTTCTTTTCCTTCACTTCGACTTCCGTCGAGCCGCCGACACGGATGACGGCAACGCCGCCGGCGAGCTTGGCAAGACGTTCCTGCAGCTTCTCGCGGTCATAGTCCGACGTGGTTTCTTCGATCTGGGCCCTGATCTGGGCAACGCGGCCTTCGATGTCGGACTTGGCGCCTGACCCATCGACGATCGTGGTGTTTTCCTTCTCGATCGAAACCTTCTTGGCCCGGCCGAGCATATCGAGCGTGACGGATTCGAGCTTGATGCCGAGATCTTCGGAGATGACGGTGCCGGCGGTCAGGATGGCGATGTCTTCGAGCATTGCCTTGCGGCGGTCACCGAAGCCAGGAGCCTTGACGGCGGCGATCTTCAGGCCGCCGCGCAGCTTGTTGACGACGAGCGTTGCCAGGGCTTCGCCTTCGACGTCTTCAGCGATGATGAGCAGCGGCTTGCTGGATTGGACGACAGCTTCGAGAACCGGCAGCATCGGCTGCAGGTTCGAGAGCTTCTTCTCATGGATGAGGATATAAGGGTCTTCAAACTCGACCCGCATCTTGTCGGCATTGGTGACGAAGTAGGGGCTGAGATAGCCGCGGTCGAACTGCATGCCTTCGACGACTTCGAGTTCCGTTTCGGCGGTCTTGGCTTCTTCAACGGTGATGACGCCATCATTGCCGACCCTTTCCATGGCTTCCGCCAAAAAGCGGCCGATTTCGGCATCGCCATTGGCGGAGATCGTGCCGACCTGGGCGATTTCGGAATTGTTGGAGATCTTTCGGGCATTGGCCTTCAGTTCCGCGACGATGGCGCCGACCGCAAGATCGATGCCGCGTTTCAGGTCCATCGGGTTCATGCCTGAGGTAACCGCCTTGGCGCCCTCCTTGACGATCGCCTGGGCCAGTACCGTTGCCGTCGTGGTGCCGTCGCCGGCGATGTCGCTGGTCTTCGAGGCGACTTCGCGGACCATCTGGGCGCCCATGTTCTCGAACTTGTCTTCGAGTTCGATTTCCTTGGCAACCGAAACGCCGTCCTTGGTGATGCGCGGGGCGCCGAAAGATCGTTCGATCACGACGTTGCGGCCTTTCGGGCCGAGGGTCGCCTTCACGGCGTTGGCCAGGATGTCGACGCCACGCAGCATCTTCTCGCGGGCTTCGGTGCTGAATTTGATTTCTTTAGCAGCCATGTCCTCACTCCTTCATAGGCGGCCAGAGTTCCAGGAAAAGTACGACGCGGATTCCTTTCGGATTGCGTCAGAAATTAAAGGTTGGAGCGATTCTGCGTTTCCATGAAAAGCTGAAGCGCTCCGGCCTTGACTGATGTCCGCAGATCTCAGGCGGCCTGCTTCTTTTCACCTTGCGGTTCGATGATGCCCATCACGTCGCTTTCCTTCATGATCAGCAGGTCTTCGCCATTGATCTTGATCTCGGTGCCCGACCATTTGCCGAACAGGATGCGATCGCCGGGCTTGACGTCGAGCGCCTGGATCTGGCCGGCGTCGTTGCGCGCGCCAGGGCCAACGGCGATGACCTCGCCTTCCTGCGGTTTTTCCTTGGCGGTGTCGGGAATGATGATGCCGCCCTTGGTCTTTTCCTCTGAATCGACCCGGTGGACGAGAATGCGGTCATGAAGCGGTCGGAACGACATGTCTTTCCTCCATCGACAAACAGTGATGACGTTGTTCCCTTGGAGAATGATGCCGAAAAGTGTGCGCGGTTTTCGGACGACATCAAGCTCTAACTCTTAGATTAGAACAGGATTCAGATTTTAGGCCGAGCAGGCCTAAAGTCATCCTGTTCTAACCGGACCGACTGACCAATGCGGGCGGGTGCTCGCGCGCGCGCCTTGCGAGAATGATTTGGTTCGATGATTCTACAATTCAAGAGGTGATGGAAGAAAAATTGGCACTCTCTGCCGGTGAGTGCCAACGCTCGGCAGGGAACAGAAAATCGGCGCCCGCGTTCGAATAATGAAGGCGACGGCGTGGTGCCGGAGGCGAGTTCGAGCAGGATTGAGGCTTGAATCCGGATTTCGGCATTCCCAAATCTTTGGTGATCGAGGCTTTCTTAAGCTCGGTCATCGTCCCACGTCTTTTTGGAGTGAGTGACATGGAAGAGAAGACCAATATCATCAAAGACCTCAGTATCGAGGAACGCGAGGAAATCCTCGTCGATATCGCTCGTACGCTGGAGGACACGGCGCGCGAGGCCTTTGTCGAAGGAAATACGCATTTTGCGGCACTCTCCAACAACATGGCTGAAGCGATCCGCGTCAATGCCGATGAACTCGCCCGTGACGATCCTGAGAATGCCGAGTTGGTATTGCAGCAGGCAGCGGCGATGATCTCGCAATTCGAAGCCGTGCACCCCTATCGGATGGTGAGCATGGCTGTCCATTGACTGCCGGCGGCGTGGCCCCGCCTGGATCGCCCGCTCAAATCAATCACCACTCACGCGGAACTCTCACTGCCTGCGAAGGTTATTGGATCACAATATCGAAAGGTGATCCATGACGACTTTCAAATCCAGCGTGCCGCCTGAGAGCGGCACAGACGACGCGCGGTCCGCCGATACAGAACGGGCCGAGACCGATCGCAAAAGGGCATTGGAAACTGCCCGGCGCAACGCGAGGACGGCATTAGATCGCAATAGCGGCACGGAAACCCCAAGCCTGAAGCTTGCAAGGGAATATCTCAGGCTCGGCGGCCACCGCCGCTCCAAGATCGACGACAATATCACCGATGTCCGCCAATGGGATGAGGACCCGCCGGAGGCCGAACGGTTCTGGAAGGAACGGGTGGAGACGCTTCCAAAGGATCAACGCAAACAGGTGGAGGATTTTCTTCCAACCATCAACACGCCCTGAAAGGCGGCCGGGCCGCTCTTCGGAGGGCTCATCCTAATGCGCTTGGAGGAGATCATGGCCATAGACAAGCACGAGCAGATACGCCAGCGCGCCTACGAAATCTGGGAGGCCGAGGGCCACCCCGATGGCGCTGACGAGCGCCATTGGCTGCAAGCCTGCGACGAACTGGCCGGCGAGGATGAGCATGAGACGCTGCAGGACCTGCTCGATGAAGACGACAGGGACGATGCGGCGCTGCTTCAAGGCGCCGGTGAGAGCGGCGACTTCGATCGGCCACGAGCGAGGCCGGTTCAAACAGCCGTGGCTCCGGTCCCTGACGTCGAGATGACGACGGGCGAAAAGCCTTTCCGGCGGAAAGTGAAGAAGACCGAAGGGCCGTGATCGCCATGCAGCATCTCGACCATGCCATCCAGATCGCTCTTACGGCCCATAAAGGCCAGGCGGACAAGACCGGCCGGCCATTCTTCGAGCACTGCCAGCGGGTAGCGCTTCTGGTTTCCGGCGACGAGACACGAACGGTCGCCTACATTCATGATGTGGTCGAGAAGGGCAGCGGGTGGACGCTCGACAGGCTGAGAGAAGAAGGCTTTCCGCCGGCGATCATCTCCGCGGTGAATGCTTTGACACGGCGGCCAGATGAGCCGGATGACGACTTCGTCAGACGTGCGGCATCAAACCCGCTGGCCCTGTCCGTCAAACAGGCCGATCTTGAAGACAATCTCCGGCAGGCCGAACAGAGCGGCAAGAAAACGGAAAAATACCAGCGCGGCCTGGATCTCTTGCGCGACATCAGGAGCGGATAATAGGAACTCGGACAAATTTGCAGTCGCTAGCCATTGCCATCAAGGTCGGCAATCGGCCGAGCGCACACTACCCGCCTGCATGTCATGCACTGAGAGCGGTCACGCCTTGTTGGTAAACCACACCGTCGGCGCGCCGAGCACGCCTCCCGTGCGCATCGCCGTCTTCAATTCGTCCAGCTTGCTGAATGCTTGCGCCGCTTCAAGCGTGGCGAACTCGTGGGTGACGGTAATATCGTTCGGGTTGTCGATTGCTCGATAAACGGCCTGCGCCGTCACCCCATTGGCCTTCTGCACCGGCGAAAAGGTATCATATATCTTGCGCCAAGCGGCGTAGTCGGAGACCTCGTGCCGCACGAATAATGTCGTCATGTCATCCTCCCGCGTTGCATTTCCAAGACTCGTTAAGACGTGTGTTACGATTGAACGAGGAACATCATGGTTTCGGGCAAGACGCCATCACTCGCCATCGCATCTGCCGCTGCCTTGGTCTGCATGAAGGCCATCAACTTTTCCATGTCTGCAACGTCCATGACCAAGCCGACGCGGTTGGAGTTTTGAGGGTCCGTAAACGTGCGAATGTTCGTGACGCCGTTGGGTTCCAATACTTGTTTGCGGATTGGTGAAGCGAGCCAGTGTTTCGTGTCGTTAACGTCGTGACAGATCATTATGGTAGGCATTGCGTCCTCCTCCCAAGATTTCGGAAACTGAAAGCTGAGTATGCTGCTGCGCTTTGCCGGATTTCATTACAGCAATGTTGTGAAGAGTGGGTTTTTCTTATTCATTAGTTGAAGATGTAAATATAACTATTGAGTAATCCGAAAATATTATGTTCTTCAGCCGGGTTGCCGCGCCAAAATTCCGGAAGTTTGCGACCGCCATTGGAGAGGTTCAGAATCATCGAACGCCAACCATTTGATCTCGAGGCCTATGTGCACGACATCGGAACAACACCATGCTTTATCTGCAGCTTGGTCAGGAACGACCCGGCCTTCTATCATCATCGCGTTTTTGAAGACCACGAGACGATCATTTTCCTGAGCAAATATCCCACTCTACCGGGCTATTGCCTCGTCTGTCCGAAGGAGCACCGTGAGGATCTGGCGCGGGACATGTCGACGGATGAATATCTTCGACTTCAGGAGAAGGTGCATGTCTTGTCGCGCGCCCTCAAAAGTGTGTTCGACGCCGAGCGAATTTATGTGCTTTCGCTCGGCAGCCAACAAGCCAACAGCCACCTGCATTTTCATGTCGTTCCCTTGCCCTCAGGTGTGCCTCTTGAAAAGCAGCAATACCATGCACTGATGGCGGAGCACGGGGTTCTGCAGATCCCTGACGATCAAATGGCCCAGCTGGCGCAGCGCATTGGTGAAGCATACCGGTTCGAGTTCACCGCACGATAATCAACCGTCTGGCCCGCGGTCGAAACCCGGAAGCCGGTGCCTCCAAGCTACATCCCGAGGGCGAATGCCGGCACCTGTACGCCTTTCTCGCGGAAGAGCCGCTCTACCTCGTCGAGGCGGGGACGGGCTGGCGGATTATCGAGCGCTTTTGCCCAGTTCTCACGGCTGGGCAGGGCCATCGCGGCGGTCACCAGCACGATGGTGCCTGCGCCGATGTTGCCGCGCAGCTGCGGCAGTAGGGTCTTGGCGTGGATGAGATTGGTGTTCGGGATCGGGCTCATCGCATGGCCGGCCCTTGGATTGGGCGATAGATCGACGATGGCGCTGACGTCGGTCTGCCCGTACCAGACAGCCCGGCCATCCCTTGCATCGGAGCGGTCGGCATTGAAATCCGCGCGCTCGATCGCAAAACCGCCCTCGATGGTGCTGAGTGTGCGTGGCGTGGCGATGCGGTGAATGCGGATGTGCCACGGATTTTCAGGAAGCAGCCAGGTTTCGATAGTGACATCGCTCCAGGGGCGCCAGCGCGAATAGAGCAGGTCGCCTGCGATCAACGCCTCTTCGAGGGTTTCGCGCATGCGGAAATGGACGCCGTCGTCGGAGAGGCCGAGCATGCCGTCGAAGCTTGCGGCGGAGAAATTCCGGTCGTCGGCTTCGACGTTGAAGGCGTAGCGGGTGGAATAGACGAATTTCGAATATTTCTCGTTTGCACCGAGCATCTTGTCGTGCTGCTGCCCTGAGGAGAGCACGACCACGTTTCCCGGCGTGTGCATGGCGACCATTCCCGCCGGCTTCAACGCAACCGGCTCCGGAAATTCCGGCTGCGACGCCTCCTCGGCCGCCCAGAAGGGATGATCCCCCGGAAGGGCGAGCGGCAGGAAGAATTTCAGCGCCCAATAGGGCGAGCCGGGAGAGTTGTAGCTCTCGCTCATGAAGAGGTTCGGATAGCCATAGCCGACCGAAAGAACGCCGTCGCGATCGGCAATCGGCATCGCCGCCCACCAGCGGATATGGCGCATGTAATAGCCCTTGATCTCGGCCCAGGGCAGGGCTTCGACACCGGCAAAGGCAAGCGCGCCCCAGAAACCTCCCGCCGCGAAGCGGTAGGTCTGGCTGCGGCCGAAGGCAAGGGCTGCCCCATCCGGGCCGAACCAGTGGCGGATATCGCTGGCGAAGATCTCGGCGCGATCGCGGAAGCGATCCTTGCGCGCCTCGTCGCCCTTGGCCAGGACGGCATAGATCATTCCGTAGAAATGCATGGCAAAGGGAATGTAATGATCGACCCGCCGAACCGGCCCGTCGCGATACCAGCCTTCTCCGAGGTCGAAGGCCTCCAGTTCGTCGAGATAGGCGAGGGTTTTCCAGTGATCGAACGCCACGCCCACGCGTTCCAACCCGAGATCGATGAGCACACGGAAGAATTTCCAGTTATTGTCGATGAATTCCAACTCGCGCGCTCGAAGAAGATAGGCAGCGACCGTCTTCTTCTCGCTGTCGTTGAGCGGTTCCCAGATGTGCTCGGGCACAAGCGCCAGGGCGAAGCCGACCGCGGCGAGCTCGACCAGCCGCTGATTGCGATCGGCAAGATCGCCCCAATATTCGGGATGAGCAGGATTGGTGCCGTTTGCCAGCCCGCGGCGATAGAGATCCCAATGCGGGAACGCGCCGCCGCCGGCAACGAGCGGAACGATCCCCCAGAGCGGCCGCGCAAATCCCTCCAGATCCGCCGCCGCCCGATCGAAGATCGCGCCGGCTGCGCCGAGGCGCACACGGGCGCCGCCTTCGGAAAAATACGGCAGCAGCGGCTCGAAGAGATCGGTGACGGCCTTGGCGAGGTCGTCGCGTGTCTTCAGGGGATTGCCGAAAAGCGGATTGGCCCGGGCGGGATGATATATCATTGTCAGGCTCGAAATTCACGGAAAACAGGATCGGCCGCGGGCAGATATTGCCCGCGGCCGTCGACATTTCTGGACGCCTACTTGATCGCCTTCACGCCTTCGGTCATTTCCTTCAGCCCGTCATCGACGGAGGTGCTGTCAGTCATGATCGCGTCATGCACCCGGTTGAGCACGACCTCGATCTTGGCGGCGTTCGGGTTGACCGCCATCTCCAGATAGGTTTTCGACGGCTTCAGCGCCTCCTTGCTGGCCGCATCCTCAGGAAATCCGGGTGTTGCCGCGATCTTGGCGCTGACATCATCCGTCTTGAGCGCAGGGAAGGTGCCCGTCGACGCGATAACTGCTGCGCCCTCAGGACCGGTGACAAACTTGATGAAATCGAGCGCGGCATCCTTGTGGTCGGAATTGGCGTTGACCGCCAGGCCGGAAATCTGCGCAGCGGTCGTGCCGGTTGCCACACCGTCGGGATGCGGGAACTTGACGATGCCCCAGTTCCTGCTCTTCGATTCACCCGATTTCACCTTGGTGATCTGGGTGCCGACGAACCAGGTTCCCATCGGCAGCATGCCGATCGTGCCATTGAAGAAGAGCGCCGAATAATGTGTGTTCGACGTCTTCAGGAAGGCATAGGAGGGAATCGCGCCATCCTTCTGCAGGGTCAGCGCCCTCTCGTACCAGGGCTTCAGGAAGCCGTAGTCGCCGTCGACAAGCGTGTGTTTTCCGTCGAGGATGGCAGGCAATTGAACGGTTGACCGCCAGGTATGCAGAAGCGCGCCATAGGTCTTGTTGGTGCCCATGCCGCCCGAAAGCTTCTCGGCGGTCTCGTCGAACTGCGCCCAGGTCATGTCATTGGTGGGGTAGGGGACGCCTGCTTTGTCGAATATATCCTTGTTGTAATAGACGACCCAGAAGTCGGAGCGGAACGGCAGGGAGTAGATCTTGCCATCGATGGTCAGTTCCTCGATCAGGCCGCCAAAGGGAGCCGAGTCGATCTTCTGATCCTTAACGAAGCCGCTGAGATCGGCGATGTTACCGGCGCGCACCAGATTGGTGTAGCCCGGCACATCCTTGATGGTGACGATGTCGATGTCCTTGGAGCCGCCGGTCAGCTGCGTCGAGATCATCTGCTGATAGTCTTGCGAGCCGAGGTCCATCGGCTCGAACTTCACGTTGGGGTGTTTGGCCTGATAGGCCTCGATCAGAGGCTTGTAATAGGCGGTCTTGTCCCAATCCCACAAAGCCCATTTGAGCGTCACGGCGTCCTGGGCAAACGCTGCCCCGGTCGTCATCGCCGCCAAGGTGAATCCTGCCACGGCAAGTTTCACCGTCCCCCCGAATTTATCCAAATACATTCCCGTTCTCCTTCCCTGGATCATCTCTGGATCAGTTATTTTATGAAGCGTCTCGTCTATGCGGTTCGCGGTGCGGCCGTGTTTCGTTTGGCAGGTCTAGAACCGTCACCGCCGCCCGATGGACGCCGAATGCGACGGCGAACATTCCGAGTGAAAAATTGAAGGTTGCCGGCATGAACACCGAAACCGGATAGAAGAGGATGTGCGCCAGCCAGAGGCTGGCGGCAAAGGCGAGTGCGGCGAGCGCCGGGAAAGGACGGACAATGGAGGCGAGGGCGGCGAGGCGCAGCAGCCTCAGAGCCGGCAGATCGCGCATCACCATCAAAACGAAGAGATGGCAGGCGAGGACCGCAACGAAGGCGGTGGCGACGAGGGCGATCGTCAGCGGTGCGCTCAGCAACAGATTGTCGCGTGCGCCGGCGCCATAGGTGGCGATCGCATAGAGGCAGACTGCGAGAGCGCCCGCCAGCGCCAGGCCCCAGCCGGTGGCGCGCCAGAAGTAGCGCAGAAAGGCTTCCGTGAAGTCGCGCAGCAGATAGGTGTTGCGATCTTCCACGAGGGCCACCGAGACCCGGGCCATGGCGGCGAGCGCTGCCGGCAGCGTCACGACGAAGAGGCCAGCCAGGATGAAGAGGATGTTCAGCTTGACCATCTCCCACCATTCACGGACGAGGATCTCGGCGAACAGGGCAAGGCCGGTCCTCTTCGGCGCATCCTTCGGAATGCCCGGTCCCTCCCTCGTCCACATGTCCCGCAACCACTGCATAGCCGTCTCCCGCAGGCGTCTCAGTATAGAATCGAGCGTTCCGTTTCATTGTCGAACAACTGCGCATTGGTCATATCGGCGACCAGCACCGCCTCCTCGCCGATATCAGGCCGGTAGCGCGGCGAGACGCGGGCGATCAGATTGCGACCGCCTGCTACCATGTTCAGGTGCACTTCCGATCCCATCGGTTCGGCAAGTTCGACGACCGCCTTGAGAGGCGCCAGGTTCTCGGGCGCGATGTCGGCCGGCGGCAGCTCGTGGAAATTCTCCGGACGGATGCCAAGCACCAGTTCGCGGCCCTCGTAGGGGGCGATCCTGCTTTTGTCGAAATGGGCAGGCAGCGGCAGTTCCCGGCCGTCGAAGACGGCGACGTAGCTGTCGCCCCGGCGCAGAATGGTCGAGGGCAGCATGTTCATCTGCGGCGCGCCGATGAAGCCGGCAACGAACATGTTGACGGGGCGGTCATAGAGGTTCTGCGGCGTATCCACCTGCTGGATGTGCCCGTCCTTCATGACGACGATCCGGTCCGCCATGGTCATAGCCTCGACCTGGTCATGGGTGACGTAGATGAAGGTGGCGTTGAGGCGCTTGTGCAGCTTGGTGATTTCCGAGCGCATCGTGCCGCGCAGCTTGGCGTCGAGATTGGAAAGCGGCTCGTCGAGAAGGAAGACGGCCGGATTGCGCACCATGGCGCGGCCGAGCGCGACGCGCTGGCGCTGCCCGCCCGAAAGCGCCTTCGGCTTGCGGTTCAGGAGATGGCTGATGTCGAGGATCCTGGCGGCGTCCTGCACCTGGGCATCGATGAAGTCGCGCGACACCTTCCTGAGCTGCAACCCGAAAGCCATGTTCTTGTAGACGGTCATATGCGGATAGAGCGCATAATTCTGGAACACCATCGCGATATCCCGATCCTTGGAAGGGACGTCGTTCATGACGTCGCCGCCGATCTTGAGCTCTCCTCCCGATATTTCCTCGAGGCCGGCGATCATCCGTAGCGTCGTCGATTTGCCGCAGCCCGACGGGCCGACCAGAATGATGAATTCCTTGTCTGCGATCTCAAGGTCGATGTCGTGGACGACGGTGAGCGCACCGTAGCTCTTGTTCAGCTCTTTAAGCGAAATGCTGGCCATCGAGTTCTCCTGAATTCACCAATAGGAAGACCAGTTGCGCGAAAGGCGCGTCAAAGCTTCCATGTAATAATAATCTCCCCAGGAGACGCATTCATCGACGCCCTCGCCGCGGCAGGTGTTGAACGGCGATTTCTTCGAATAGGTGGCGTGCAGCACCAGGCCGTTCGAGATCGTGGGGTCCTTGACCGCATAGTGTTCCGCAAGGCTCTTCATCATGCGCCGCGCCAGCGTGCGATAGCGTGTTGCCGGTTCCGGCTCGACGAGATCGGCCATTTCCAGAAGGCCGCAAGCGGTGATCGATGCCGACGAACTGTCGCGCGGCTCGCCGTCGCCGTCCGAAAAGACGAGGTCCCAATAAGGCACCATGTCGGCCGGGAGCCGTTTGAGATAGAAGGCGAGCAGCCGGTCGAAGGTTTGGCGATATTCCTCGAGCCGTTCATAGCGATAGGACAAGGCCATTCCAGCGATTGCCCAGGCCTGTCCGCGCGCCCAGGCGCTATCGTCTTTGTAACCCTGTTTGGTGGCGCCGCGCACCGGCGCTCCGGTGATCGGGTCCATGTAGAAGGTGTGATAGGTAGAGTCATCCGGCCGCACCGAGTTGGCAAGCGTTGTGCGGGCGTGAATGAGCGCGATCTCGCGGTATTTCGGATCGCCGGTCTCGCGGCTTGCCCAGTAGAGAAGCGGCAGGTTCAAGAGGCAGTCGATGATGTAGCGGTATTCTTCCGCCACCCCCTTGCGGCCCCAGGCCTGGATGAACTGGCCGATGGGCTGGAAACGCTCGATCAGCTGGTCGGCGGCCAGGATGGCGGCCCTGCGGCCGTCTTCATCTCCGACGAGCTTCCAGGCGGCGATGCAGGAGGGCGAATAGAGAAAGCCCATGTCGTGATGATCGGTCTCGATGCGGTTCACGATCCGATGCAGGAACGACTGGACCTGGATCTGCGCGGCATCGCGGAAAACCGCCTCGCCGCTATGCTCGAAAGCGAGCCACAGCTCGCCGGGCCAGAAACCGGCGGTCCATTGGTCGTTCGCCACCGCGGGATAGAAATTTCCGATGCTCGAATGGTTCTGCGAGGCATGGGTGAATTGGGGGAGGTTGCGCCCGATCTGCTCGACTGCAAGATCGAGCGCGGCTTTGACCTCCGGATCGGTGATCGGCTGTGGGGCGACGGACGAGACGGCGTTCATGGATTTAACCCTTCAGTCCCGTCGAGGCTATGCCCTCGACGAAGAAACGCTGGAGAGAGAGGAATACGACGAGAACCGGAATGAGGGCGACAACGGAGGCTGCCATGATGAGCCCGTATTCGGCCGAATATTGCGAGATGAACATGCGCAGGCCGATCTGGACGGTCTTCAGCTCGGTCTTGGTCAGGTAGATCATCGGCCCGAGAAAATCGTTCCAGGTGGTGACGAAAGTGAAGATCGTCAGCGTCGAGAGTGCGGGCTTCGACAGCGGCAGCATGATACGCGCCCAGATCTGGTACTCGTTCATGCCGTCGATGCGAGCCGCCTCGCAGAGCTCGGTCGGGATCGACATGTAGAACTGCCGCATCAGGAAGACACCGAAGGCGGTGAAGGCCTGCAGGCAGATCAGCGCCAGATGGGTGTTGTTGAGGCCGAATTCACGCATCAGCAGGAATTGCGGCACCATATAGACCTGCCAGGGCATGGCGATGGTGGCGATGTAACCGAGAAACAGGGTGTTCTTGTAGGGGAAATTCAGCTTGGCGAAGGCGTAAGCCGCAAAGCTGGAGGTCAAAAGCTGCAGCAGCGTGACGATGATCGTCAGCTTCGACGTGTTGTAGATGAAGAGCGCGAGCGGGATCTTCGTCCAGATATCGACGTAGTTATGCCATTGCGGCTCGGACGGTATCCACTCGATCGGGAAGGCGAACACGTCGCGGCTGAGCTTCAGCGATGCCGAAAGCATCCAGGCAAACGGCATCAGCATGATGAGCGTGACGGCGATGACGATGGCGTAGATCGCGACGGATCTGACGGTCACCTTGCGTCCTGCGATCTTCATTCGCCGTCCTCCCTCTGGCGCCGGAACTGAAAGACGGTGACCGCGAGCACGAGGAAGAACAGCACCAGCGCGACCATGCTGGAATAGCCGAGATCCCAGGAAATGAAGGCCTCGTTGTAGATGTGGTAAACGAGGACGAGCGTCGAGGTGCCAGGCCCGCCCTGGGTGATCATGTAGATCTGGTCGAACACCTTGAAGGACTGGATCGTCAGCATCACTGTGACGAAGAAGGTCGTCGGCCCGAGCTGCGGCACGGTGACATGGATGAACTTCTGCCAGGAATTGGCGCCATCAAGATCGGCGGCCTCATAGAGCTCCGAATTGATGCCCTGCAGGCCGGCCAGATAGATGACCATGTAATAGCCCATGTTCTTCCAGATGCCGAAGAGGATCACCGTCACCATCGCCCAGTGGCGATCGGCAGCCCATCCCGGCATGTTCTTGGGATCGAGGCCGAGCGTGTAGAGGATCATGTTCACCGGTCCCATCTCGGGATTGAAGATCATGTTCCAGACGACCGCGACGGCCACCAGCGAGGCGACATAGGGGAAGAACATTGCCGTGCGGAAGAAATCGCGCCCCGCGATCTTTTGATTGAGGAGAACGGCGAGGCCGAGCGCGCAGATGAGCGTCGCCGGCACGGAAGCGACCGTATAGATCACCGTGTTCCAGAACGCCGCGATAAAGGCCTTGTCG
Source organism: Rhizobium sp. CB2179 (assembly GCF_057653455.1). Classification (NCBI taxonomy): domain Bacteria; kingdom Pseudomonadati; phylum Pseudomonadota; class Alphaproteobacteria; order Hyphomicrobiales; family Rhizobiaceae; genus Rhizobium; species Rhizobium sp. CB2179. The sequence continues at coordinate 739,550 of NZ_JBYGKR010000002.1, forward strand.
TCGAAGAGCCGCCAGAAATTATCCAGCCCGGCGAATGTGATCGCATTCGAGCCGTCCCAATGCATGAAGGCGAGCACGAAGGCGAACAGGATCGGGCCGAGCGTGAAGACGGCAAAGCCGAGGAAATTCGGCGCAATGAAGGAATAGGCGACGAGCGCGCTGCGGATCCTGCGCTGGCGCTTGGACAAAACCGCGACCTTCCGGCCGGAGGTTGCCAGAGCGCCATCCGTCGCGATGACCGAATTCGATAGGGACACCGATGCCTCCTCTTCCTCCCGCAACGACATAGCACATATCCGGTATTGGTCAAACAAGTTCTGAATAGATCATACGAATTCTATGGAAAGTGAAAAATACATATGATAGGTGAGCATGCAGACCAAACGGCCATCGATGCTTTTCCGGTACGGGGAGGGACATGTTCAGCGAGATTTCAGGGGAGCTGCCGGATGTGCTGGGCGATTTCACGCCCGGGGCGGTCGGCTCCGATCGCCTCAGATGGAGCACTGTGCCGCAAGCGCTACGGGAACTGGTCATTGGCGAGGCCGAAGAGACGGTTGCGCGCGCCTGGCCGCTGATTGCGGCCTCGGATTACCGGGAGTTCACCGAAACCGGCAACCGCGCGCGCTTCGAGGAGCTTTATTTCACGCGGCGGCGGATGCTGAACAATCTGGTGCTCGGTGAACTCATTGAAGGCAAGGCGCGGTTCCTGCCGAAGATCGTCGACGGTATCTTCCTGATCGCGGAGGAGAGCGGCTGGCAGCTGCCGGCGCATAACGCCTATGAACGAAGCGGCGCGCGCCTGCCGCTTCCCGACAATTCGCAGCCTGTCGTCGATCTCTTCGCCGCCGAAACAGCCGCCCTGCTTGCCACCGTCGTCGCATTGTTTCGCGACGAACTCGACGGCATCAGCCCCGAGATTACGGCACGCGTGGAGCGCGAGATCGAGATCCGAATCCTCTCGCCCTATCTCGGCCGGCATTTCTGGTGGATGGGCCGCGGCGAAGAGCGGATGAACAACTGGACGGCATGGATAAGCCAGAACGTCCTGTTGACGGTTTTCTCGCTGAAAACAGATCAGCCCACGCGTCACGCCGTCGTCAAAAAGGCGCTCGGCAGCCTCGACGCCTTCCTGAAGGACTATGCCGAGGACGGCGCCTGCGAGGAGGGCGTGCTCTATTACCGCCACGCCGCGCTCTGCCTGCATGGTGCGTTGACCATCCTGGACGCCGTGGCGCCCGGCCCGTTCGCCGGGGTCTGGCAGCAGCCGAAGATCCGCAACATAGCCGAATATATTGCCCATATGCATGTGGCCGGCCGCTACTATTTCAATTTCGCGGATTCCTCCGCGGTGGTCGAACCCTGCAGCGCGCGGGAATACCTGTTCGGACAGGCGGTCGGCTCTGAGATGCTGGCTGAGTTCGCCGCAGCCGACAGAGCCGCTTCCAACAATTCGCATATGCCCGGGGAATGGAACCTCTGGTATCGCGTGCAGGAACTGCTGGCCGGCCCGACGCTTCCCGCTGCCGCCCCGCCGCATCCTGCATCTCAGCGCGATATCTTCTATCCCGGCATCGGCCTGTTCATCGCCCGCGACGAGCAGTTTTCGCTTGCCGTCAAGGGCGGTAACAATGGCGAGGGCCACAATCACAACGATGTCGGGAGCGTGACGCTCTACAAGAGGGGACGTCCGTTCCTGATCGATGTCGGCGTCGAGACCTATACCGCAAAAACCTTTTCGGCGCGGCGCTACGAGATATGGACGATGCAGTCGGCGTTCCACAACCTGCCGACATTTGCAGGCGTCATGCAGTCGGCCGGCGAAGCTTTTGGCGCGCGCGATGTCGAGGTCGGGTTTGACGAAGGGAGCGCGCGCATAGCGCTCGATATTTCAGACGCCTATCCCCCCGAAGCGCAGTTGCACAGCTATCGGCGCGTCGTTTCCCTGCTGCGCGGCCGCCATGTCGAGATCGTCGACACCTATGACGGCGGCAAGCCGGCGGTCCTGTCGCTGATGACATGCCTGGCGCCGACCGTCGGCCCGGACAGGATCGATCTCGCCGATCTCGGCAGCATTTTCGTCGAGGGCGCCGGCGAGATCGAAATCGACGAGATCGTCGTGGAGGACGCCCGGCTGAGATCGGCCTGGCCCGAGAAAATCTACCGGTTGCGCCTGCCGTTTGCCGGCAGGCTGCTGAGATTGCGGATCGTCTAGAACAGGATGATTTCAGGCCGGGTCGGCTTAAAAATCTGAATCCTGTTCTAGAATTAAAGAGTTAGAGCATGATGCCGAAAATCGCTCACGCTTTTCGGCATCATGCTCTGGGGAGGGCGAGCATGGAATTGATGCTGAAGATCGTGGATGCCGGTGGGGCGGTGCTGGCGAGTTCCATCGGCCGGGACGAGACGTTCCTGGTCTATCGCCAGAGCTATCGCGAAGGCGATCGCGTGGTCGTGGAGGTCTCCGAGCCCGGACATGTCTTCCTCTCCCTTGATGGCGCGGTCCAGCCCGGCCTGGTCTATATGAAGGAATGCGCCTATTCGCTCGCCGTGCCCTTCGGCGATAAGCGCAAGCCCTATTCGCCGAATGCCTTCAGGGGCGATATCCACCTGCTTTCAGCGCGAAGCACACGCCCTGACGAGATCGTCCATCGGCGCAATCTCGCCCTCAACCCCTGGGACGATCACGCCAATCGGGCTCTGTTTCCGCATGCGCGCGCCAACGTCGAGACCCGCGGCGAAGCGGTCTTCGCCGCGCGCAACGCGATCGACGGCGAGAAGGCCAACGATGATCACGGCTTCTGGCCCTATACGAGCTGGGGCATCAATCGCGATCCGCAAGCAGCACTGACGGTGGAATTCGGCAGGCCGGTCAGGATAGACGAGGTCGTTTTCTATCTCCGGGCCGACTTTCCGCATGATTCCTGGTGGGAAAAGGCCAGCGTCACCTTCTCGAATGGCAAGACCTCCTGTTTTTCGCTGGTGAAATCGGGCACCGCGCAGGGCTTTTCCATAGAACCCTGCATCGTCGAATGGGTGGAACTCCACGGCCTGATCAAGGCCGAAGACGCCTCGCCCTATCCGGCGCTGACCCAGATCGAAATCTGGGGAGTCGAGGTGTAGGGCATCGGCCCGTCCGTCCTTCCTCTTGCGCTATGAGCCTGTAGGTAGCCTCGACCGTGCCGCACTCGGTGGGCCGTCATTCAGACGGTTCCAGGCGCGGCGGAGTTGCCGCGCCGAGCCGAAGCCGGCGCGCATCGCGACAGCCTCCATGTCCAGCCGTGAACCGGCGAGCATCTCGCGGGCAAGAGCCACGCGCATACGGTTGACGAAATCCGTCACGCTCATGCCCGTCTGCTCGTTGAACAGCCGTGAAAGGTTGCGCGGGCTGGCGCCGCTGAGGCGGGCGAGCGACACCACCGACCAATCCTCAGACGGGTTGGCGGCCACGGCATCCTGTGCACGGTGAATGACCGGGTGGATATGGTTGCGACCTTCGAGCCAGGGTGAAAGCTGCGGATCCGATCCGCCGCGCCTGAGATAGACGACAAGATATCGTGCCACCGCAAGCGCACACGCGTGCCCGGCCGCTTCGGCAACGATATGCAGCATGAGGTCTATGCCGGCGGTGATGCCGGCGCTGGTGAGGCGATCTCCATCCTCGACATAGAGCCGGTTGTCCCGGACGCGCGCGGTGGGAGCGAGCCTCGCCAGATCCTCTATGCAGCCATGATGGGTGGTGCAATCGCGGCCATCGAGCATGCCTGCCTCGGCAGCGAGCAATGCGCCCGAGCAGATCGAGACCAGACGAATTCCCGGGCGAATGGCGTGCCTCAGCCATGCGACGATGGCAGCCTGGTCGGCGCGCTCCTGTTCGTTCCCTGGGGCGCTGTTTTTCATCGGGGCATCGGCGCTGCCGGCAATGATGACAAGCGCGGTATCGGGCAAGCTCTCCGGCAATGCGGCGACTCCCGTAACGGCAAGGCCGATCGAACTGCCGACCGTCGCCGATGGGCCGATATAGGCGACGGTAAAGCGCGCTGTGCACTGTTCGAGGTTCGCCTTGCGCAGCACTTCGATGGGGCCGGCGACGTCGAGCAGCAGCACGCGCGGCGGCACGACGACGAAGACCGGAATATCGAAGGGCTGCGCGGCGTCCGTCATGTGGCGAGTGACTTCCCACGCCCCGCCAGGGCCTGGTCGACGGTCGCGATCCGAGCAAACCGGCCCGACAGGACCAATTCGGTCCGGTCCCGGATTTCCTTGGCGCTCCAAGTGCGTCCTGTGGCGTCGGTCATCGGGAAGGTCAGCGTCGCTTCGCCGACATAGTCGACTTGATAGCCGAGATCGGAGGCATGACGGGTCGTGGTCTCGCAGCACTGTTCGGTGCGGATGCCGGAGACGAGGATACGACGGACGCCGTTCTCGGTCAGCCACACGTCGAGACCGGAACCGACCAGGGCGCTATGGCGCCTCTTCCTGAACGTCGCCTTGGGGGCGATCCTGAGCGGGGCGAGTGTGCTGACGAACCCGGATGCTTCCGAAAACGGGCCGTTTTCATCGACATGGAAGATTTGGATGATGGGGATCCCATCGGCTTCCGCGCCGTCGATCAGAGCCTGCTGACGATCGATATAGGCGGAGGCGAGGTTTTCATCCCAGTAATCGCGGTGTCTGAAAGACTCCTGGGCGTCGATAACGAGAAGGACAGTATCATGGCCGGACATTTTTTGCTCCATCCAGGTTGATCATGAAGTCATATTCGGCGATTTGAAGACAGAGGAAAATGCGCGCGCCGGACAAATAACGGACAATTCGCGCCATGGATGCCAGGCCTCGGCGGAGGAAATCGGGTCACGCTTCCGCCAGACCATCCGCACATGCTAAGGAGGTCGGATGAGACTGCTTGTGGTGGAGGACAACAAGGATCTGGCGGCCTGGCTGGGCAAAGCCCTGCGACAGGCGCAATATGCTATCGATATTGCCCATGACGGCGAGGACGCCGAGCATTTGCTCAAGGTGGCTGAGTATTCGGCGATGATCCTCGATCTTGCTCTGCCCAAACTTGACGGGTTAACGCTTTTAAAGCGATTGCGGCAGTCCGGGAGCAAGCTGCCGGTCATCATCTTGACCGCGAATGCCAGCCTGGACGGCCGTGTGGCGGGGCTCGACAGCGGCGCCGACGACTATCTCGCCAAGCCCTTCGAAATCGCCGAGCTCGAAGCGAGGATCCGTGCGGTGGTCCGCCGCGGCCAGGATCGGGCTTCGTCGGAAATCACCGTCGGCAACCTGCTTTTTTCCGGTGGGACGCGGCAGTTTTTCGTCGCAGGCGAGCCGCTGCAATTGACGCCGCGCGAATATGCCGTTCTCGAGCAGCTCGTCATGAAGCATGGCATCACGGTTTCGAAAGCCGCGCTTTCTGAAAGCGTCTTCGGTTTCGACGACGAGGCGGATCCGAGCGCCATCGAAATCTACGTCCACAGGCTGCGAAAGAAACTGGAGAGCAGTTCGGTTCAGATTGCGACGTTGCGCGGGCTCGGTTATCTCCTCCGACATGTCCAGTAGCCTCGTTACAAAGGTCGGCGCGGCGATCGCGCGGCTCAGCCACAGCTTGAGGGTACAATTGCTCTGCTGGGTGCTGATGACCCTGTTCGGCGCGATCGGCTTCAATCTTTACGACAGCTTCTGGACGGCGGATGCGACGGCAAAGCTGGTGACGGATCGAACACTTCTGGCCTCGGCCCGCGTCATTGCCGAGGCCGTCCGCGTCGACGAGGGCGGCAATGTCCAGGTGGACGTGCCGCCTTCCGCGCTGGAGATGTTTGATACAGGCTTCGGCGACCGGGTATCTTACCAGGTGATCACCGCGTGGGGCAGTCTGGTCAGCGGCTTTCCCGACTTGCCGTTGCCGGCCGTCCAGCGGGCAGGCGCCGATCGCGCGTTCCATGGTGCCGATGTGCGTGTCATGATGCTCGACCATCCTGTCGTCGGCCTGCCCGATGACGGCACGATCTCCGTGACCGTCGCCGTTACGCATAACAGCCAGTATGCGATGCGACGGCAATTGTGGCTTTCGGACTTTTCGAAGCAGTTCGTGCTCGTCTTCGTCGCGAGCCTGGTGACCATCCTCGGGCTTCAACGGGGTCTGGCGCCCGCTCTGAGACTGCGGGACGCCGTGCGCCAGCGCGGCCGCCATCGTCTTGATCCGCTGCCGCCGGAAATGGTGCAGAGCGAACTGCAGCCGCTCGTCCATGCCCTGAACGACCATATGGAGCGCGTCCAGAACCAGATGGCCGCGCAGCGACGGTTCGTATCGAATGCCGCGCATCAGCTCCGAACGCCGCTCGCGCTGATTTCGACGCAGGCGAGCGTGGCGGCCCGGGAAGCTGATCCGGCTCGCCGTGACGAGGCGCTTGTCGCCCTTCGCACCAGCACGAAGCAGATTTCGCGTCTCGCCAGCCAGCTTCTTACCTTGTCGCGGGCCGAGCCCGGAAGCCGGCGCCCGCGCAGCGATGCGACAGACCTCAGCAAGGCTGCCCGCGAGATCCTGGAAGCGCATGCCGAAGAGGCGCTCAGGCGCAACATCGACGTCGGTCTGGAAGCGGTCCGCCCGGTCATTGTCGACGGCGACGCGACGATGTTGCGCGAGATGTTGGTCAACCTCATAGACAACGCGATCCGCTATACCCGCCCGAATGGACGGGTGACCGTCGCCGTCGGGCAGGCTGACGGCAATGCCGTCGTGACCGTCGAGGACGACGGGCCGGGTATTCCGAGCGGGGAGCGCGAGCAGGTTTTCGAACGGTTCTACCGGATCATGGGGACCGAAGCTGAGGGGAGCGGTCTGGGGTTGTCGATCGTTCGGGAGGTTGTCGAAGGTGCAGGAGGTTCAGTCTCGCTCGATGATGCGGAAGGCGGCGGCGGGCTCATCGTGACGGTACGGCTTCCGCTCGCTTAAACTCGAGCGCGTCAAATGAAGAAGGCCGGGCATGGCACCCGGCCTTCTTCTCTATCTGCCTTGGGAGGGGGCCGATTTGATCACTGGGTATCGAGGTGCTGTTGCGGACGCCATTTCGCCAGACGGTTCTCGATCAATGTCATGATGTATTCGGCAAAAAGCGTGACGACCATGACGAGGAGGATTGCCGCGAACATGCCGGCGGCATCGAACGTACCCTTGGCGATCGAGATGAGCTGGCCGATGCCGAAGCGGGCGCCGACGAATTCGCCGACGATTGCGCCAATGATCGCGAAACCGAAGGACACATGCAGACTGGCGAAGATCCAGCTCATCGCTGACGGGATGACCACGGTGCGGGTGACCTGCCAATCCGAGGCGCCGAGAATGCGGGCATTGGCGATCATGTTGCGGTCGGCCTCGCGCACACCCTGGAAGGCGTTTGCAAAGACCACGAAGAACACCATGATGAAGGCGAGAGCAACCTTGGAGGGCAGGCCGAGACCCATGATCATGATGAAGATGGGGGCGAGAACGACGCGCGGTATCGAGTTGATCGCCTTGATATAGACGGAGAAGATGTCCGACAGGAAGCGGTTGCGGCCAAGGCCAATGCCGACGAAGACGCCGGTGATCGAACCCGCGAAGAATCCGATCAAGGCCTCCTCCATCGTCACCCATAGATTATACCAGAGCGAACCTTCCGTGGTGCCTTCGGTTGCCCATTCGTAGAGGCGCTGAACGACGCCGCTCGGGCTCGAATAGAAGAACGGATCGATCCACTGCATGTTGGAAGACAGTTCCCACATGCCGATCACGAAGACCAGGATGGCGATCTGCCAGAAGCGCACCAGCGTCTTGCGCTGGCGCATCGCCTTCAGCGCCGACGCCTCGATTTCCGTGTCCGACGTGCCGGGCCGAAACATGGTGGCCGAACCGGCCTCAAGAGTGGTGTGTGCCATGATATCCTCCCTCAGGCCGCTTCGCTCGCGCGGCGGTAGCTGGTCTCGACCTCTTCGCGGAGGTCCTCCCAGATCGTCTTGCAGTAGTCGATGAAGGCCTGCTCGTAGCGGATTTCCGACACGACGCGCGGACGGGGGAGATCGATCGTGTAGACCGACTTGACCGTCGCGGGGCCGGCGGTCAGGACATAGACCTTGTCGGCAAGGGCGACAGCTTCTTCGAGGTCGTGGGTGACGAACACCACCGAGGCCTTGCGCTCGGCCCACAGTTTCAAGAGCTCTTCGTGCATGACGGTGCGGGTCTGTACGTCGAGAGCCGAAAACGGCTCGTCCATCAGCAGGATTTCCGGCTCGTTGATGAAGGTCTGTGCCAGCGAGACGCGTTTGCGCATGCCGCCTGACAGCTGGTGGGGATAATGATGGAGAAACTTCGAAAGGCCGACACGGGCGAGCCAGTCGCGTGCGCTCTTTTCTGCCTCGGCGCGCGACTTGCCTCGAAACAGCGGACCGGCCATGACGTTGTCGATGACGTTCTTCCAGGGAAAGAGCGCGTCGGTCTGGAATGCGAAGCCGACACGCGGGTCAATGCCGGTGATCGGGCCGCCCATCAGCCGGACTTCACCGGCGCTGGGGCGTGCGAGACCCGTCACGAGGTTGAGCGTCGTCGATTTACCACATCCGGTGGGGCCGACGACGGCTACGAACTCTCCGCGGGCGACCGTCATGTTGAAATCGCGCAAGGCCGTCAGGGACTTGCCGGTCGGCGAGACGAAGCGGCGGCTGACGTTGATCAGCTCGATCGCCGGGATCTCGTTCTTGTCATGTTGCATGATGATACCTGAGGCGTGCTTTGGGCGCGTGCACGCAATGCCCATGGATCGATCGGGAGGGTCGCTTCCGGTTGGGACCGGAAGCGACGCGACGCCTTACTTGACGTTCTTGACGAATTCCGTCGTGTAGGTCTTGGCAAGGTCGATCTGCTTGCCCTTGACGTTCTTGGAGAACTCAGAGAGCACGGCAAGCACGGTTTTCGGACCGTCTTCCGGCATGACGCCATCCGGTGTGAACATGCCCTTGCCCTCGTCGAGAGCCTTGATGTAGCCGTCCTTGTCGCCGACGTAGAAGTCCTTCGGCATCTTGTCCGCAATCTCGGCGGCAGAATGCGTGTTGATGTAGCGCAGCGTCTTGACGAAGGCGTTGGCGAGCTTCTGTGCCTCTTCCTTGTGCGCGTCGACCCAGGAGGTTTCCAGGTAGAGCGAAGCGGCCGGATAGGTGCCGCCGAGCGCCTGACGGGTCGCCTCGACCGTGCGCATATCGACGAGCACGCTCGCCTCGCCGGTCTTGATCATGCGCGAAATCGTCGGCTCGGTCGTCATGCCGGCCTGGATCTGATTCTGTTGCATGGCGGCGATGAAGGTGCCGCCGGCGCCGACTGGAATTGTCACGACATCACCGGGCTTGAGGCCGGCCTTCGAGGCCATGAAGAGGGTCAGGAAATTGGTGGACGAGCCGAGACCGGTGACGCCGAGGCTCTTGCCCTTGAAATCGGCCGGCGACTTGATGTCAGGATACTTGCTCGAGACCATCTCGACCTCGCCCGGCGCCTGGCTGAACTGGACGATGGATTCGACGAATTTGCCTTTGGCCTGCAGGTCCACGCAATGGTCGTAGAAGCCGACGACACCCTGGACGGCGCCCGCCAGAAGCTGGTTTTCGGCATCGACGCCGGCAGCTTCATTCAGGAGTTCGACGTCGAGACCCTCGTCCTTGAAGTATCCGAGCGATTCGGCAAGCTTGGCGGGCAGATAGATCTGCTTCTCATAGCCACCGACCATGATGGTGATCTTGTCGGTCGCATGTGCGGCGCTGGTCGTGAAAGATGCTGCGGCGAGAAGCGTCGAAAAAGCGACGGTGTGAAAAAGGCTGCGTGAAGAACGCATGAAAATCTCCTCCTGTGGTTGGCTGGCATCGTCGTCTCGCCACCTTGACCGTGTCTCCTCCACGATGCCGCCCCTTCCTATGACGTCGAAGCTTTCAACTAGCTTTCAATCGCGAATGGGCAGGCAGCCCGTCCCATCCCGCCCATGCACCACCTGTCGCAGAGCGCGGGAGCAATAAGCGCGCCTGCATTTCTTAAGCCGGATGCGTTGTCCCTTCCACACACATATGCTGCAGACATATCTTTTCGAGCGCACCGGCAGCGTTCAGCCTTTTCGGTAGCCGCTCCAACATGAAAATCGTGAGACGACTTGTCCGCGGCCGTTATGGTCATCTGATGATCGGCTGGAACGTGTGAGCTCTTGGATCAGATGTCAGCTCGTAAAGCTTCGCAGATCTCTCAGCAGGTTGCGATACCTGGCCTGGCTGCCGACCAGATGCTCGCGCATGGCGTTGCGGGCGGCCTGATCGTCTCTGTCCGAGATGGCGACGACGATTGCCTCGTGCTCCCTGTGGATCAGCTTTCGATAGGCCGTCTGTTCGGCCGTCCTCGTTTCCGGAACGAGTCTCGACTGCGGGATGATCGCCGAACCCTGGGACTCCAGGAACTGCCTGAACAGCGGATTGTTCGTGGCTTCGGCGATTGCGGCATGGAGCTCCAGATCCGCATCGCGAATGGATTGGTCGCTCTCGATGCATTGGAGGATTTTCCGATGACATTCGAATATCGCCTCCTCCTGCGCAGGCGAGCGGCGCAAGGCTGCGAGGCCTGCCGCCTCGATTTCGACAGGTGTTCTGATCTCAAGTACCTCAAGATCGGAGGCGACGCGGGCTTTGTCGACTTTCCGCGCGGAGAGCGCCGGATCAGCACCGAGTACGAAAATCCCAGCCCCCTGGCGCACCTCGACAAGCCCGTCGGAGCGAAGTGCGGCCACGGCCTCGCGCACGACCGTCCGGCTGACGCCATGTGTTTCGGTCAACTCATGTTCACTCGGAAGCTTGTCGCCGACGGAATACTGGCCGCTCAATATGGCTTGCCGGAGGCTTTCGCCGACCTGTGTGACCAGCGACCCGGAGCCTTTGCTGCGATCCTTCATCTGCATAGCCACGCCTGACCCCGCCTCGGCTCTGATCCGAATGCCGCCCAAACTCACGGCACCCGAAATTTGCGATTCATCACACATGTATGACAAATTTGACGGTCTTTCAATGGACGAGCGGCGCCTGCGCTTTGTTCCTTGACTGTTTTTGCGAACCGACGAAAATTCGGCACTGCGCTTTCTCTCAAAACTCTCGATGCTGCGTTAGCTTACTGCCATGCCGCGACTTTACTTCGCCATGTACATGCGACTGGATATAATCAAAATTAATCGCTACGATTAGAAATGATTGACGAGGAGTTTTCGATGGAGACCAAGGTTCTGACTGCTCATGTTCCGCTAGCGCTTGCGCAAAAGGTCGATCAACTCGCGTCGCGGCTCGAACGTTCGCGTGGCTGGATCGTCAAGCAGGCTCTCATGGCATGGATCGACCAGGAGGAGGAGCGCCGGCGTTTGACGCTCGAGGCGTTGGCCGACGTCGATGATGGTAACGTTATCGAGCACCAGTCTGTTCAAGCCTGGGCCGATAGCCTCGATAGCGACGAGCCGATCTCTTTGCCTCGGTGATGGAGATCAAGTGGACGAGCAAAGCGGTCTCGGACGTCTCCCGCTTGTACGACTTTCTCACTCCGGTCGACCGGCAAGCGGCGGTCCGAACCGTGCGGGCACTGACGGCAGCGCCTGCACGGCTGCTTGAGCAGCCGCGCCTCGGCGAGCGGCTCGAGGAGTTCGATCCTCGAGAGGTCCGCCGTATTCTTGTCGGTCGTTACGAGCTGCGCTATGAAATCCAGCAGTCGATGATCTATGTCTTGCGCCTTTGGCATACGCGTGAGGACAGGTAGAAGCACTCACAACCGCCTGGTCGACTCCCCGCGGACGAATCTCGGCGTCAGGATGAAGTCTTGCGGCGGTGCTGCGGCGCCCTCCGGGCTTGCTATTCTTGCCAGCAGACGCTGTGCCGCCAGCTCGCCGAGCTTCTGCGCATCCTGCACCACCATGGTGATGCGAGGCGTGATGACATTGCTCCAGGGCACGTCGTCGACCATCGCCAGCGACACGTCGTCAGGGCAGCGGAAACCCATCTCCTGCATCACCTGCAGCGCTGCGAGGCCCGTCATGTTGTTGGCGCCGATGATGGCGGTCGGTCGGTCGCGGCGGGTCAAGAGGCGCATCGCCTGCGCATGGCCGCCGGTTCTGGTGTAGCCGCCTTCGACGACCAGCGAAGGATCGATGTCCACACCGGCGCCGGCCATCGTGTTCATGAAACCCTTCAGACGCTCGTCGGCAGTGTGCAGGCCGCTCGGCCCGGAGATGAAGCCGATCCGTCTGTGGCCGAGCTGCAGCAGATGTCCCGTCAGGATGGTGGTGGTCAGCGGGTTGTCGGAACCGACAAAATCACGCTCGGCGCCTTCCACCTTCTGGTCGAATTGTCACCGCAATCATATCCTGGCGCTTAACCTTTTTCTTCCGGCCGAAAAGTAAAATTTAACCAAAATTTGAAATAACCCTTTCAGATCCGAATTGTGCAGGGGAATTCATGAAAACGGCCACGCTTGCATCCATCGCCTTGGCGATATCGATCTCTGCTGCCCATGCCCAGACGATCGGGGTTTCGATGTCCGGTCTCGACAAATTCAGGACGGCGCTTCTAAACGGCGTTGTCTCGCATGGGCAGACGATATCCGGCCTCAAACTCGTCACCGAGAATGCCAATGGCGACAAGGAGCTCCAGAAGCAGCAGGTGCAGAAGCTCATTGCCGACAAGGTCGACGCGATCATCCTTGCCGTCTCCGATGGCGACCTCGGGCCGCAAATGACCAAGATGGCGGCAGATGCCGGCATTCCACTGGTGTACATCAACAACGTTCCTTCCAACCTGCTGGACCTGCCTGACAATCAGGTGGTGGTCGCCTCCAACGAGAAGGAATCCGGAACGCTGGAGACCAAGCAGGTCTGCGCGCTCCTTAAAGGCAACGGCCGCGTCGTCGTGCTGATGGGCGAACCATTCCACGCCGCCGCGCGTGCCCGCACCCAGGATATATCAGACGTCATTGCCACCCCGGATTGCAGGGGCCTTCAGATCGTCGAGCGGCAGGCGGCCTATTGGTCGAGCGATTATGCCGACCAGCAGATGCAGGAATGGCTGTCGGCCGGCGTCAAGTTCGACGCGGTCATCGCCAACAATGACGAGATGGCGCTCGGCGCGATCCGGGCCATGAAGAAGGCCGGCATACCGATGAAAAATGTCGTCGTCGCCGGCGTCGACGCGACCGACGACGCGCTCGCAGCGATGGTCGCCGGCGATCTCGACGTGACCATTCTCCAGAGCGCCGTCGGGCAGGGCGCTGCCGCTGTCGACGCTGCCGTCAAGCTGATCCGCAAAGAGAAGGTGCCGCGCGAAAACAACGTTCCCTTCGAACTCGTCACACCTGAGAACATTGCCACCTATCTGCCGAAGAGCCAGTGAGCATAAGAGGATTATGATGTTGCATTTCTGGAATAAATTCGGCATTCGCGCACAGATCACCTCCGGCTTCGTGCCGCTGATCCTGTTGATGAGCCTGCTCACGGTCAGCGCGATCTCCGGCATGAACGGGCTCGCCTCGATCTTCTCTTCCTATCGCGCCACGGCCGGCCAAAGTCTCGCCATCTCGGACTACAGCGACCAGCTGAACGAGATTCAGATGTCGGCGGAAGCCTTCCGCTCCACGCCGACGCAGGATGTCGTCGATCGCTTCCGCGCCGGCGTGAAAGCGTTCGACGCCGACGACCCGCGTTTTGCCGGCAACAAGGACCTGCAGTCCGGCCTTGCGGCGATCCGCCAGGACATCGCCACCTATGGCAAGGCTTTCGAACAGATCGTCGCGCTGCAGGCCAGGCGTGATGCCTTGATCTCCAAGGTCACCGAATTCGGCCCCTGGACCAGTATTGCGCTCAACGATGTCGTGCGCAGCGCCTGGCGCCAGAACGATGTGGCCCTGCTGCAGATGACCGCGGCGACACTGGAGGCCTTGAACCGTAGCCTTTATTTCTCCGAACGCTTCGTGCACTCCGATGATTTTGCAGCCTATGACACGGCGCAGGCAGCACTGGCCGAAGCGGTCGCGCTCAACGAAGCGGCTGCGAAAGCCGCAAAGAACGAGCTGCAGAAGAAGCGCCTGATGGGCGCCGGCCAGCTGATGCAGAATTACACCGCCCGTCTCGGCGACATGAAGGACGTGCTGCAGGCCTCGGGCAACATCCGCCAGACGCAGCTCAGCGTGCTCGCGCCGAAAATCTCAGGCGGCTTCAAGGATCTGCAGGCGACGGTAACGGGCGCGCAGAAGACCCTTGATGGTTCGGTGGACGCAACGGTTGCCTCCGCGACCAGCACGACGCTTGTTATCAGCGGGCTGCTGATCGTCATCGGCCTCGTCCTTTCCTATTTCGTCGGCCGGTTGATTTCCTCGGCGGTGCGCAACATGGCGCAGTCCATGGAGCAGCTTGCCCGCGGCGAGGAAGGGATCGTGATAACGGGCGTCGAACATCGCCACGAGCTGGGGGCCATGGCGCGTTCGCTGAAGGTTTTCCAGGAAACGGGGCGCGCCAAGCTGATTGCGGAAGCCAATGCCGACCGCGCCCGCCTGGCGGCCGAAGAAGAGCGGCTCCGCCAGGAGGCCGAGCGGCTCAGCGACGCGCAGGTGATGGAGCATGCCTTCCGCCAGATCTCTGTCGGGCTGGACGCACTCTCGAAGGGCGACCTCACTGTCCGCGTCGGCGAAGTCGACCATCGCTATGTCAGGATCCGGGATCATTTCAACAATTCGGTCGCAAGCCTCGAAGAGGCGGTTGACGCCGTCATTCGCGCGGTCGGCACCATCCGATCCGGTCTTGCGGAAATCTCCACCGCCTCCAACGATCTCGCCCGCCGCACCGAGCAGCAGGCAGCCTCGCTGGAGGAGACCGTCGCGGCGCTGGGTGAAGTGACCCGCGGCGTCAATGGAACGGCGGAGGGCGCAAGCCGCGCCCAGGGTGTTGTGGCAACCGCCCGCACCAATGCTGAAAAGGGCGGAGAGATCGTTGCTCGCGCCATCGATGCGATGACGGAAATTCAAAATTCGTCGTCCAAGATCGGCAACATCATCAGTGTCATCGACGAGATCGCCTTCCAGACCAACCTGCTGGCGCTGAATGCCGGCGTGGAAGCGGCGCGCGCCGGCGAGGCAGGCAAGGGCTTTGCCGTCGTCGCCCAGGAAGTCCGCGAGCTCGCCCAGCGCTCCGCCAACGCGGCAAGGGAGATCAAACAGCTGATCTCTACATCCTCGGCGCAGGTCAAGACCGGCGTCCAGCTGGTGGGCGAATCCGGCCTTTCGCTCGAACAGATCGTCGAGCAGGTCACCGCCATGAATGCGACCGTGGCCGAGATCGCCGTTGCCGCCCGCGAACAGGCGACAAGCCTGCGCGAGGTCTCGGCTGCCGGCGACCAGATGGACAAGGTGACGCAGCAGAACGCCGCGATGGTCGAAGAGACCACGGCGGCCGCGCAGAGCCTGACACATGAAACCGAAAGCCTTGCCGAACTGCTGCGGCGGTTCAGGACGGGTAGCGGCCGGGCATCGGAACATCGCCACTACGCGATGGCATCCTGACGTCCTGCCGATGCAGGCAAGAAAACGCCGCCGCCGCGAAAGGGCGGCGGTGAGCGGTCATCGGCCAGCGTCGCCTCAATGGCTCTCTGATGCGGGACCGTGAGAGTGGCCGGCAATGCTCTTGCGAACATGGCGAACTGCCGTCCACACGGCGAAGAGCACGAGCGGGATGGCGCCGAGAACGGCGAGCTTTGCGATGTGCGGATCGACGCCCAGTTCGGAGATGCTTTCCAGGCAGATCTTTGCGAGGCCAACGGTGTAATAGGTGATGGCGATGACGGAGAAGCCTTCGACCGCCTGCTGGATATGCACCTGGATGCGCGCCCGCTCTTCCATTGATGTCAGGAGTGAGGCGTTCTGATCTTCGAGCTGAACCTGCACGGTGGTTCTGAGCAGGTCTCCGGCCAGGCTCACACGTTCGGCCAGTTCATCGAGGCGGCGTTCGGCGGCGTGAACCGCACGGACGGCCGGCTGAAAGCGCCGGTCGATGAAGGTGCCGATCCGCTGGCGCTGCTCGACGCGCTCCTCGCGCAGCTCCGACGATCTGCTTGCGACGATCTCGGCATAGGCTTTCGTCGCGCCGAAGCGGTGACGAGCGAGAGCGGAGAAATTGAGCACATCCGACGAGAGCTTGGTGACCTCGGAAAGCAGGGCCTTGTCGACTTTGACCGCACTCTGCATATGCGAGATCAGCAGGTCGAGGCGCCGATCGAAGACGAAAAGCTTCGACACCGTCTCGCGTGCCATCGGCAACGCCAGCAACGCCATCATCCGGTACGTCTCGATCTCCAGGAAACGCCTGACCATGCGGCCGGTGCGATAGGCGTTGAGATTGCGGTTGAAGAACAGGAATTCGACGAAACCGCTATCGGTCAGCCGGAAGTTCGAATGCACTTCCGCGTCGCCGCCGCCGACTTGTGAAGCGACATAGTCGAGCTTCGGTTTTTCCGGACCTTGCCCGTCCTTGTCGTCCCGCACCAGCACGCGGACGGCTGCGATGATCTTCCCGTCGATCTGACGGCAGCAGGCCTGAAAGGCTTCCGGCGGATTGCTGCCGGGTTCGGCCGATGCGGGAACGACGAAAGTCAGGGTGAGGAACTCGGTATGCGCCTCCCACTTCAGCCGGCCGTCGCCGATGCGGCCGATGCCGTGGTTGCCCTCGCGGGTCGTGGAGACATCTTCTAGTCCCGGCAGGGAAGTTGGTATCTGAGGAGGGGCATTCTCGCCGACGATGGCGACGTGCCACACATCCGTGTCGCCATCGAAGTAAAGCGACGGCCGCGCGTGGAGCTCGTTGTGAAGTTCCCTTCGCAGCGGATGCTCGGAGCCCATCGGCATGGAAATGCACCTCTATACGGTAGACAGTCGCTGGATCGCCGGATGTAAGCGGGTTGCCGGCATGTGTGAGTTGACCATGGCGCCTGCGAGCCGGCGAAGGCTGACAACGCCTATAGCCTCTCCCGAACCGCATGTCACCATAAAGGGCAACGATGTCGGCGGCTTGCGCGACATCGTTGCCCTATTGCTCGATTGTCACCCGCTGAACTGGTGATGCTGACCTTACGATGAGGTTTCTTCCAGTCGACGTCCCCCGGTCTCGATCATTCCGATAGCCGCAACCGCACCGATGGCGGCGACGATCGCGAACATCATGAACACCGAATTGATGCCCTGCGTCCCCATCATATAACCGACCGTGGTCGGCCCGACGGCCGAGGCTATGCGCAGCCATGATGTCGCAAGACCCGTTCCGATAGCGCGCATCCGCGTCGGATAGATCTCCGGCGTGTACAGATACAAAACCGCATTGATCGACCCGACAACGCCATAGGCAAGCGTTGCCAGCACGATCAACGACCAGAGCTGGCCTGCGCCACCGGCAGCCAAAGCGGTCAACAGCGCCGCGCCGACCAGGAAGGATACAATGGCCCAAGTTCTTCGACCGATGCGGTCGATGCAGAAAGCGCAAACCAGAAGGATGGCGACCTGGGCGACATTGGTCATCGACGCCGCCCGAAGAGCGCTTCCGAGCTCGAGCTTGTAGACGGTGTGATAGAGTGTTGGCATCCAGTTGTTGAGGCTGTTGGCGACGAAGAACGAACTCGCCCAAAGGACCCAGGCGATCAACGTCCTGGCGCGGAAGCGTGGAGACAGCAGCTCGCTCCAGCGGCTTCTCGGCTGCCGGGCGACCTGTGCGGGGGCGGGCGCTGCAGCCGGCGCTTCAGGCGCCGATTGCGGCTCCTGTTGATAGTCGAGGTTTGCCTTTCTTGCGCTCGCCTCAGCCTGGCGGATGATCGCTTCCGCTTCGTCCAGGCGTTGCTGGCCGATCAACCAGCGCGGCGATTCCGGCAGCCGATAAAGCAGATAGGCGATGACGAGACCGGGAATGCCGCCGATGAAGAACAGCGATGTCCATCCGAGGATCGGCACGAGCAAGGTCCCAACCTGGCCGGTGATCATCAGCCCGACCGGAAAGATCATCTCATACAGCATGAAATAGCGGCCGCGTCCCTTCGCCCGCAAAAGCTCGCTGATATAGGTGGCGGCGACCGGCATTTCTCCGCCGACACCAATACCCTGAATCAGCCGGCATAGGAAAAGCATCTGAAAATTGCCGGTGAGCGCGCAGGCCAGGCCCATGACCGACATCAGCGCTGTGGCCGCTGCCGCCATGGGGACGCGGCCGAAACTTTCGGCAAGACGGCTGAAGAGCAAGGCGCCGAGCAATTGGCCGATGTAGCTGGCGGCGATCATCCAGCCGATCTGGGCCGGAGAAAGCTCCCATAGCTTGATCAGAATCGGAAGGACGAATGCCAGCGAAAGGGCATCGAAGGCATCGAGAAACGTGGCACTCCCCATGACGATCCGCGCCCGGCGGTGCCAGGGTGTAAAGGGAATGGCTTCGAAACGGGCAGTCAGCGCTGCGGCGCGACCGCGGTCGGATGCCGGGCTC
The DNA here is from genome assembly GCF_057653455.1 of Rhizobium sp. CB2179. Classification (NCBI taxonomy): domain Bacteria; kingdom Pseudomonadati; phylum Pseudomonadota; class Alphaproteobacteria; order Hyphomicrobiales; family Rhizobiaceae; genus Rhizobium; species Rhizobium sp. CB2179. The sequence continues at coordinate 758,089 of NZ_JBYGKR010000002.1, forward strand.
GGATCGTGGGCCTCAAGCCCATCTGCGGTCGCGGATGCGGCCAGCGTAATTGTGTTGTCGTGCATTCTATCCTCCCAGATTCAGCACCTTGATGATGGCCGGCGCCTTCGTAGCGCCGGCATTAGGCGTTAGCCGTTGGTCCGCTTGAACAGCGATCGGATCGCATCGGCGATCTGGTCGGGGCATTCGATCGGCGTCAGATGCCGCGCGGCGGGCAAGACGGTGAGGGATGCGCCCGGAATGGCCGCAGCGAGATCTCGGGCCGTCTCGACGGGTGTGGCGTAATCCTCCTCGCCGACGACCACCGAAACAGGAAACAGGAAACCTCCCAGATGCCGGCGCAGATCGGCATCGCCGAGCATGGCGCAGGTCGCGGCATAGGCATCGATATCGTTGGCGGTAAAGACCGACATGGCATGCTGAACCTGCGCCGGATGATCCATCCGGAATCGATCGCCGAACCAGCGCGTTGCCTGAAACTCGGCCATCGATGCCAGCCCTTCGCTGCGAGCCTTTGCCGCCCGGGCCCGCCATTCCGTGAGCGCGTTGGCACCATACCAGGCGGTGGTATCGATCAGCAGCATGGCGCGCACCAGCTCGGGGTGCCGCGCCGCGAAGGTCTGCGCCACGCAACCGCCCATGGAGCAGCCCGCGACGACGGCGTCACTCCACCCGAGTTCTCCCATCAGGTCGGCGATATCGTCGCCGAACCGCTCGACATCGTAGGGACCGGCAGGCTTGTCGCTCCTGCCATGGCCACGGCAGTCCATCGTGACGATATCCGCATCCTCCAGCCGCCCGACAACCCGATCCCAGACACTGGCGTCGAGCGCCAGTGAATGGATCAGAACGACGCGCGGCCCACCCGGCCGTCCACTGCGTCTATAAGCAAGGCCGATACCATCGGACGTTCTCGCATAGGCGACGCCGGAAGCCGTCTCGCGCGCATTTGCTGCACTGTTGGACATCGACATTCCCTTATCCGGCAAGCGCCATATCGTTTTCGCCCACGAGCGGCACGTTCCACGCATCGTAGCCATAGAGCCAGGAGGTGTCTTCGTTGCCCCCCGACATCCAGGTATTGGCGCTCGAAATCGCCTGGATGCGTGAGGTGCGCGGCTTGCGGTTTGCCTCGTAGCGGCGGAACGCGCCTTCGATGTCGTCATTGTCGACGCCGGCAAGGCACCGCGCCAGCACTGCCGCGTCCTCGATCGAGGTCGCAGCTCCTTGCGCCATATAGGGCGTCATCGGGTGGCAGGCGTCGCCGAGAAGCACCACGCGTCCGTCGCTCCAGCGCGCCAGAGGTTCACGTTCGAGGATTGCCCACTTGTGACAGTCCGGGCATGCATTGAGAACCATCTGCACTTCCGGATGGAAGCCTTCATAGGCGGTGCGCAATTCCTTCACGTCGCCCTTGGCGGACCAGGATTCCGAGGTCAGCCAGTCAGCAGGCTCAGGCACGCTGGTGACGAAGTAGAGCGAGCTGCGGTCTGCGGCGGTGTAGTAGATGACGATGTGGCGATCGACACCCCACCACTTCGTTCTGGACGCCTGGATCTCGCCGCCGTTCATCAGGCTCGCGTCGAAGACCGCGCGGTAGGCGATCCGGCCCTTGTGGATCGGTTTGTCAGGGCCGACGACGATGTCGCGAACCAGCGAATGCACGCCATCAGCGCCGATCACCGCATCGGCATCCGCCTTCGTGCCGTCGGCGAAAGAGAGCGTCACGCCGCCCTTCGTCTGATCCAGGCCGACGAGCTTCTTGCCGAGGTGAACGATCTCCGGCGGCAGCACGGAATAAAGCGCTTCATGCAGGTCGGCCCGGTGCATGCAGAGAAAGGGCGCGCCGTAAAGGCTTTCCGGCATCGGAAGCTCGCGCTTGATCTCACCGGTATCCCAGACGCGGTTGAGATGAGAATAGGGCTCGAACGCAAGTTTCTGAAGCCTGTCGAGAACGCCGATACCGCGCAGGACGCGCGACGAATTCGGCAGCATCTGGATGCCGGCGCCGATGCGGGCAAATTTCGGTGCCTGCTCGTAGACATTCACGTCGATACCGACCTGGCGAAGGGTCGCCGCGGCGGCGAGACCACCCATGCCGGCACCAACGATCGCGATTTTCGGTTTACTTCCAGCCATGCGATTTTCCTCCCTTGGCAATCAAGATGGCGCTAGTCGTAATCCGGCATCTATAGTATGTAAAATATTTATATAATTCATGCATGGAACCTTTTAAGTTTATGTTGGAAGCCGATGGAATTGAGACACCTCCGCTATTTCGTGGCCGTCGCAGAAGAGGGGAGCATCTCGCGAGCTGCCGCGCGTCTCAACATCCAGCAGCCGCCGCTTGGTCAGCAGATCCGCGATCTTGAATACGAGCTTGGCCTTTCCCTCTTTGATCGGCATCCGAAGAAGATCGTGCTCAACGCTGCCGGCGCGGTTTTTCTTGCCGACGCCCGCGACATTCTGAAGCGCGCCGGTCAGGCAGTCGAAAATGTCCGCCGCTACCACAAAGGCGAGGCTGGCCAGTTGTCCGTCGGCTTTACGAGTTCCGCGTCGCTGCATGTTCTGGCGCCGAAGCTGCTGCAGCAGTTCCGTCTTTCCTATCCGCTCGTGAAAATCGCCGTCGAAGAAAGCGAGACCTACGAACTCATTCTCGCCTTGCAGGAGGGCCGTATCGATGCAGCGTTGCTGCACATCGACGCAAATCGATTTCCGGATCTGGCGAGCACGGTGCTTTCCGAAGAGGACATGATCGTCGCCATCCCTCTTGGTCATCCCCTTGCGGATGAACGCCTCGGTCCGATCACGCTGAAAATGCTGGAGGGGCAGGACGTGGTCGTTTACCGGCGACCCGACGGCCCAGGCATATTCGAGCGTATCTTGCAGTCCCTCGATCGTGCAGGCGTGACGCCTGCGATCGTCGACGAAGTCTATCGCATCGTCGCAGCGATCAACCTCGTTGCAGGCGGTCGCGGCGTCACGATCGTTCCAACCTCCATGCAGGTCCTCCATCCGGAGGCCATTGCCTATCGCGCGCTCGCTCCCGGCCAACTTTCACCCTTGCCGCTCTGCATCGCTTACCGGCGTGATCTGAAACTCTCCATCGTGCGGAATTTCGTTGCGCTGACGAAGGACATCGCCGCCGTTCCGCCGCATATGCGTGATCGTGCCTGACCGTTCAGAGCAAGCGCCAGGCAGCGAGGCTTCCAAGCAGTTGCGTGCTGCCGCCGACCGACATCGCGACGATGAAGGCCGTTTCTGCTTCTCCCAAAAAGGCGAAGATCGCTCCCAGTAAGGCGACGCCTATCGTCGCCCCGACCATGCGGGCAACATTGATCAGGGCGCTCGCCGTGCCGGCGCGATCGGCCGCCACGGTTGAAACCGCGACCGCCGTCAGAGGCCCCGTCGCCATGCCCATCCCGACCCCGGTCAGCAACAATCCGACCTCTTCGGCAATGAACCAATCGGCCAGAAAGGATGAGCCGAGCAGAAGGTTGCCCAAACCCATCAGCGCCAGTCCCGCCGATATGGTGCGTTTCTTCCCCAGGCGCTCCGAGATCGAACCGGAGAAGGGTGAGATCGCGATGAAGCTGATGGCCATTGGCAGCAGAGACAGCCCGACCTCCACCGAGGCCAGGCGTCGAAGGCTGAGGGAGGCGAGTGGAAAGAGAAAGAGCGTGCCATACATGCCGAACGTCATTGCCGCCGTTCCGGCCATCGCACCGCGAAACTGCCTGCCCGAAAACATCGAGATCGGAACCAGAGCCGTCTGCTCCAGGCGCTTTTCGACGATGATGAAGAGCAGCAGAAGCAGGGCGCCGGCGATGGCCAGGAGGGCCGTCCACAAAGGCGGCAGATGCAATGATTCGATCGCCGTGAGGGTAAGAACGGTGAGGGATGCTATCCCCAGCAACTGACCCGGCATGTCGAAGGACCGGCCTTGCCGATCGGCGCTTTCCGGAACGAAAAACCGTGCCGCCGCCGCCGCGATCAGCGCGATGGGGATGACGACGAAGAAGACGGATCGCCAGCCGAAATCACGGATGAGGAAGCCGCCGAGGCTTGGGCCGATCGCAAGCGACATTCCATTGCAGCCGGCCCAGATCCCGAGCGCTCGGGCACGGACCTTCTCATCCCGGTAGATGACCCGGATCAGCGAAAGCGAAGCGGGCAGCAGGAGGGCGGAGCCGAAGCCGGTCAAGGCTCTCGCGGCGATGAGGATCGCGATGGTCGAGGCGAATGCGCAGCCAAGGCTCGCCAGCGCCAAGACAGCGCAGCCGATCACGAACATCAGACGTCGGCCGTAAAGATCGGCGAACAAGCCGCCGCTGATGAGAAGTGCTGCGTAAACGAGATTGTAGGCGTCGACGACCCATTGCAGCTCGGTGACGGAGGCTTTGAGATCGAGTCCGATTGGCTGAACCGCCAGATTAACGACCGATGTATCGACCTGCGCCACGATCACGCCGAGGCAGAGAATGGCGAGAGAGGCCGGCTTCAACTGTGCGTAAGCCCTGGAGTTTTGTTCGATTGAATTCATGACGCTGCCTTTCCATTACAGCGCCGCGCGTCATTTTAGACGCTCAAAGGACGCTGTAACATTTTGAATTGCCGCGATAATTTTATCGCTAAGCCAATTCCGGAAGGAATTATGCAGTAGGAAACGTAACGTCGTTCAGGCCATCGACAATTCGAAACGCATCGAAGTGTTCGAGAAAAAACGAAAAAGCCACGGCCCTGTTGCGAGGCCGTGGCTGCTGCGTGCGCGCATTTTGCGGGACAACGCGTGACCGGTTACTTGGCGGCGAGCGCCTGGTTGACCTTGTCGACGTCGGCATTCATCGCCTTGAAGGTCTCGTCGAGGGAAAGCTCGCCGACGATCAGCTGGCTCATCCTCTGGACGATGAGCTGATAGATGGCGGAGGATCCCTTGAGACGTTCCAGGTCCCGGGCTGCCTGCGGCACGCTATTGCGGCTTCCGAGGAAGACGGCCATCGCCTCCTTGGCATTCTTGCTCTCAAGCTTGTATTGCGGGTCCTTGATGTCGGCGCCCGTCAGGACGACGTAATTTTCAGCGATTTCACGCTGGACCTTTTCAGAGCCGAGGAACTCGATGAACGCGGCCACGGCCTCGGGAGACTTGGTGCGCTTGAAGCCAACGATCGCGGTGCCACCGGGCATCGCATAGCAGCCGGCATCGCCGCAGGGCGCGCTGATCGCCGTCCAGTCGAAGGCGTCGCCGATCTTCTTCTGGAACGGATTGACCATCCAGTTGCCGGCGAGATAGGTCACGACGTTGCCGTTGACGAACTCGTCACCCATGTTCTTGTACTGGGTTCCCCCGGCAGCACCCCACATTTCCTTCGGGAAGGAGCCGTCCTTCGTCCAACCGTAGAGATCCGTGACGTAGCGCTTGGCGGCATCGTCGGGGAAGAAGAACTTGCCGTCCTTGACGTAGTTCGAACCGTAGGAGAATGCCGCGCCGGAAAAGCGGTGGCCCGAGCGGTCCATCGTGAAGGGGATCTGAGCGCCGGTCGCCTTGGCGACGCGCGCCGAGGCTTCGACGATATCCTTCAGCGTGGCGGTGGGCTTGGGAAGCGGTTCGCCGGCCTGTTCGAACAGCGTCTTGTTGACGAAGGGCAGGTTGAAGGTCTGCGAGGCGATATAGCCGTTGATCGACTGCGGATCGTTGACGCCGGGGAAGCGGAGCGTGTTCAGGCTGTCGCCGTGCAGCTTGGCGAAGCCATCCGGGTCCTTCATGTAGGGACGCATGTCGAGGTAATAGGGCGCAAGCTGCCAGTCGGTGATCTTGGCGATGTCAGGGCCCTCGCCGACGGCAAGCTGCACCGGCAGCTGCTTGGCGACCGCATCATAGCCCGAAGAGACGAAGTTGACCTTGACGTCGGGATTCGCCGTCTCGAATTCCTTGCTGAGCGCTTCCATGCGCTCGACGTAAGCCTGGTCGTCGTCGGTGAACAGAAAGGTGATTGTCTTGGTTTGCGCCATGGCCGCGCCGGCCCATGCGAAAGAAACGGTTGCCAACGCCAGTGCGACGGCCCCTGAGAGATAGGTTTTCATTTTCATCCTCCCATGAAAACATTTTCATCAATCGCGGCCTCAGCCATCGATAAATCAATTTCATATACTTGACATTCGTTGCGTCAAGCTGTTTTCTGCGGCAATAGCGATGTTTTTGGGCATTTTTCAAAAATGGCGCGCACAAATAACCTAATGAAAATATTTTCATAGGATTGCGGAGGAGGCGGTCTGTGAAAACGGAATGCATCAAGCAGCCGGGCGAGATGGCGCCAGCATACAGTGTGGCCACGGGCCAGACGATCACGGCATGGGCCGTTTCCGGCCTCATCGCCAGCTATTTTCCCGGCGAGCCCGCGCCGGCCGAAGATCGCGTAAACTATCGTTTCATCAACGGTTTCGTCGATGTCGGAGATCTGCCCTGCCGCAAGGCCTTTTGGTCGACCATGGTCGGGCGGCCGCTATTGCCCGACACCGCCTGGCCGACCGAAAGCCTCAATCTTCCCGGCTCGAACCGTCGCGTCGAGTTCACCGGCTTCTGGCACGTACCGACGCATCTCAGGCGATGGCTGAAGGGCACGTTCAGAACGGAGACCGCGCGAACGCTCAATCTCAGACTGAAGACCTGCGGCGGCGTTCGCATATGGGTCAACGGACAGGAGGCGGTGCGCTTCGAACCCTTCAAGCGCAACACCGAGAGCGCAACCGACATAAGGCTGGCGCTGGACGCCGGCGACAACCAGATCCTCGTCCATACCGAAGACTTGGCCGAGCGTGACACGACGTGGTTCTTCGAGCTCGAGATGCTGGACGAGGAGCCGCTCTGCGTGCTGCTGCCCGTATCGTTGGATCAGGATGAGGTCCGCGAGCTGGAAGCCCTTGCTCGCGGCGTCCGTCCGGCTCGCGACGTCTTCGTCAATCAGCCGCTGGAGATCATCTTCGGCACAGCGCCCGAACGCGATCTGCCGGTAGAGATCAAGGTCGTCGGTCATGGTCACGAGCGGCCCGTTCTCGCGCATTCCCGATTGACGCTCAAGGCCCATCAGAGCAGCCTAACGGCCGACGATATCTGCGGCATTCCGGACGGTTATCACGGCGTCCACATGACGATCGGCTCCGGCACGGGCTCGGTCACGCGCGTCATCGATGCCGCTTTCATGAGCAGCATTTCGCCGTTGTCGGCCGAGGCGTCGCTCGCCGCCCGCAAGCGGCAGGCGCTGGAATACAGCGCCCGCTTCGGCGCGAACCGCGTCGGGCGCCTCATTGCGATGATGGAAACCGGTCACCACGACCAGGAAAGCTTCGACCGCATCATCGAGGCGACGCTCGCCTCCATCGATGCGCGGGAGGATTGCTCGGATTTCATCATGGTGCCGCTCTTGTGGCTGCTCGGCGCCTATGCCGACCGGATGCCCGATGCAGTGATCGCTCGCATCCGGCATTCCGCCCGCTCCTACCGTTACTGGGTCGACGAGCCGGGCAACGACGCGATGTGGTTCTGGAGCGAGAACCATGTGCTCTGCTTTCATACCAGCCAGCTGCTGGCCGGACTTCTTTTGCCCGACGAGGTGTTTTCGGCCTCGGGCCGCACGGGGCGGCAGCAGGCGGAACTTGCCGGCGAGCGGCTCGGCCGCTGGTTCGACAGCGTCGAAGCCCATGGGTTGGCGGAGTGGAACTCGGCGGCCTATTACCCGATCGATTTCATCGGCCTGCTGGCGCTGGAGCGCTGGGCTGAGGCGGCCGTTGCCCAGCGCGCCCGCGCCCAGATCGATCTCATCTTCCGCATGATCGCCCTTCACACGCTCGCAGGCGTTCCGGCCGGATCGCAGGGCCGTGCCTACGACAAGGAGTTGCGCGCCGGCCCGCTGACCGAGCTTGCGCCCTTCGCCCAGGTCGCCTTCGGAACCGGCTGGCTGAACAATGGTGTGGCGGCATTGACCATGTTCTGCGCCGGCAGCTATGAGCCGCCCGCCGATCTGGCCGAACTTGCGCCGCTCACCCGATCAAGAAGCGTCGAGGCGCGCTACAGCCAGGGCCTCGAGAGCGGAAAACTCGTGCTGTTCAAGAACGAGGCGGCGCAGCTTTCGACGGTCGTCGATCACAAGACCGGCCAGAAGGGGCACCAGCAGCATGTGCTCGACATCCGGCTGGCCGGCCATCCGATGGCGAGGCTGTGGGTCAACCATCCCGGCGAGGACGACCCCTGGGGCAATCAAAGGCCGTCCTATTGGGCCGGCAACGGCATCCTGCCGCGCGTTGCCCAGCATCGCGACGTTGCCCTCCTGATCGAGGACACAAGCGACGCACGCCACGCATGGACGCACGCCTATATCGGCCGCGACGGGCTGGACGATCTCATCATCGAAGACAAGTGGCTCATCGCGCGATCGGGCCGGGGATTTTCCGCCCTCTGGGCGTCGAACGGCCTGGAGCTGATCACCGACGGCCCGACCGCCGGCCGCGAGGCGCGCTCCTACGGGCAGCTTTGCGGCTGGGCTGGTATCGTCGGATGCGGCAACGACGATGCCTTCAAGGCGTTCGTCGAACGCCTGGGCCAGACGACGGTTTCCTTCGATCCCGGGCTTCGGCGTCTCTCTCTGACGCCGCCGGGCGGCCCGGCGATCGACCTCTCCTACGCCGATGGTCTTTCGATCGGCGGCGAGGCGAGGCCCTTCACCCACGATCAGCCGCAACCGATCCTCACCTACGACAGTGCTGCCTCCGGCGCCGGCACTGACGGGCCGTTCTACTCCTGAAAACATAGGTCTCCAGCATGAACACAACATCTGTCGATAACGCCGCCCTCCTGACGACGATTGATCGCGTGGCAACGGCTTTCAGCCGGCTCAGAGGCATCAAGGAAGGTCTCGTGACGGGAAATTCGGCCTCCGGAATCCAGTTCGACGAGTGGGACTGGGAAGTCGGCGTCGGTCTTTACGGCTTCCTGCGCCGCGCCATTTCCACCAATGATCAAAAAGCGCTGCAGGAACTCGTCGCCTGGTATGCCGGCCAGATTGAACGCGGCCTGCCGCCGCGCCAAATCAACAGCACGGCGCCGATGCTGCCGCTTGCGATCCTGGTCCAGCATGTCGACCGTCCCGACTTTCGCGCGCTCGTCGAGGACTGGGCCGAATGGCTCGTCAAGGAACTGCCGAAGACCGAGGACGGCGGCTTTCAGCACGTCGTCAAGGAGCGCCTCAACGACGGCGAATTGTGGGACGATACGCTGTTCATGGCCTGCCTGTTTCTCGCCCGCGCCGGCGTTCTCTGCGAGCGCAGCGAGTGGATCGACGAGGCCGTCTATCAGTTCGTGATCCACACCCGCTATCTCTCCGATCCGGTCAGCGGGCTCTGGTATCACGGCTGGACCTTCAACGGACGGCACAATTTTGCCAATGCCTTCTGGGCGCGCGGCAATGCCTGGATCACCGTCGCCATCCCCGAGCTCTTCGACCTCGTTCCGACGCTCGGGGAGAAGGACCGGCGTTTTCTGTCGAACGTCCTCGTCAGCCAGGTGCGCTCCTTGAAAGCATACCAGCGGCCGGACGGCATGTTCACGACGCTTCTCGACGATCCGTCGTCGCCGCTGGAAACCTCGGCCACGGCGGGCATTGCCTACGGCATATTGCGCGCCATCGATGCCGGCATTCTCGACAAGGACGACAGGGCCTATGCGGAGCGCGCGCTTGCGGCGGTGCTGGCGCAGATCGATGAAGAAGGCGTCGTCCACGGCGTCTCGGACGGCACGCCGATGGGTCATGACCTCGATTTCTACAAGCGCATCCCCAACGTGCCGACGCCTTATGGCCAGGCGCTGACCATGCTGCTGCTGACGGAAGTCTTTCTCGAGAACGGCCAGCGCCAATGAGCCCCGTGTCTCTTGTCGCGATCGAGCCGGCGCAGAGCGACGATACGGTCCGTCTGCAGGCGGCCATCGACGGCCTGTCGGCTTCAGGCGGCGGACGCGTTGAGCTCATGGCCGGCATCCATGTCTGCCGCGGGCTCCAGCTCAGATCCGGCGTCGACCTTCATCTGGCCGCCGGTGCGATCCTGCGTCCCGTTCCGGATTACGCGGCCTATGCGCAGACGACCGTTTCGGTGATCGCCGAAAAATCCGACCGCGGCATGATCGTCGCCAAGGATGCGCGGCGGATCAGCCTGACGGGGGCGGGGCGCATCGAAGCCGGTTGTGACAGCTTCATCGTGGGAGACGACGAGACGGTGGGAACCTTCATCCCGGCCGAATTTCGTCCCCGCGTCGTCGTCTTCGAGGGCTGCGACGAGGTCGAGATCAGCTCCGTCCATATTTGCCGCTCGCCGATGTGGACGCTGCACTTCGTCAACTGCACCGATGTTGCGGTCAGGAACGTGATCATCGACAACGACCGCCGCCTTCCCAACACGGACGGGATCGTGCTGGATGCCTGTCGCGGCGCCGTTATCGAGGATTGCCGGATATCGACGGCCGACGACGGCATATGCCTGAAGACGAGCATCGGTCCTGACCGTGTCGCCATCGGGCGTTGCGAAAACATTCTCGTCCGCAGATGCTCGGTTCAGAGCCTTAGCTGCGCGCTGAAGATCGGCACGGAAACGCATGGCGATGTCACCAATGTCGTGTTCGAGGATTGCAGCGTCTCATCTTCCAACAGGGCCCTCGGCGTATTCTCCCGCGACGGCGGCCGGATATCGAACGTGAGGTTCTCACGAATTGCGGTGGAGTGCCGCGAGACGCCCGATGGTTTCTGGGGTTCGGGGGAGGCGCTGACCGTCAATGTCGTCGACCGTGTTACGGAACGCGCGGCAGGCGCCATCGAAAATCTCATCGTCGAGGACATCACCGGCCGGATGGAGGGGGCGATCACCGTCATTTCGACCTCGCCGGCCGGCATCCGCAACGCATCGCTGGCACGCATCGCCATCGATCAGCAGCCGGGGCAGCTCGGCACTGCGCGATCCTACGACCTGCGTCCGACAAACGCAGACCTTTCCCCGACAGCCGATGGCGGTGGCCGCGCCAATGCCTGGACCCGCGGGTCAGACGGGCGGGTAATCGGTCTTGAGCACTATCCGGGAGGAATGCCGGCCGTCTACGTGGCTGATGTCACCGGGATCTTGATGAACGAGGTGCGGATCACACGGCCGACACCGCTGCCGCAAGGCTGGAACAAAAACGACGCCGTCTTCGAAACGGCGGCACCTGATGGGAGTGGGGCATGGCAGAACTGAAACTTTCCAACGTCAACAAATCGTATGGCTCGGTCAAAGTCCTGCATGACGTCGAACTCGATATCACGGACGGCGAGTTCGTCGTCTTCGTCGGGCCGTCGGGATGTGGCAAGTCGACTCTGCTGCGTGTCATTGCCGGCCTCGAAGAGGTGACGGAGGGCGCAATCGCGATCGGGGCCGCGATGTCAGCGCGCTCTCGCCGGCCGAGCGCAAGATCGCAATGGTCTTCCAGTCCTACGCGCTCTATCCGCATATGAGCGTTCGCAAAAACCTCGCTTTCGGCCTGGAGAACCTGAAGTTCAAGCGTGCCGAGATCGAGGCGCGGATTGCCGAGGCCGCCAGGATGCTGGCGATCGAGCCCTACCTGGACCGACGCCCGAAGCAGCTTTCGGGCGGCCAGCGCCAGCGCGTGGCGATCGGCCGGGCTATCGTGCGCGAACCGGACATTTTTCTCTTCGACGAGCCGCTGTCGAATCTCGACGCGGCGCTGCGCGTTCAGACCCGCGCCGAGATCACCAAGCTCCACCGCGAGATCAAGACGACGATGATTTATGTCACGCATGACCAGGTCGAGGCGATGACGATGGCCGACAAGATCGTCGTGCTGCGCGCCGGGCGGGTCGAGCAGGTCGGCGCGCCGCTGGACCTGTTCGATAGCCCACGCAATCTCTTCGTCGCCGGCTTCCTCGGCTCGCCGCGCATGAACATCATCAAGGGCAAGGTCGCTGGCATCGAGGAAGGCGGCGTCGTCATCGATGTCGGCAATGGTGGCAAGGTCGTCAGCGATGTCGATCCCGCCGGAATTGCGGTCGGACAGGCTGTTCTCGCCGGCATCCGGCCCGCGCATTTTTCACGCTCCAGCGAGCAGGGCCTGCCGTTCATCGTCCAGTATCACGAGGGCCTCGGTACGGAGACCTATGTCTATGGCAATCTTGCAGGCCATGACGAGCAGATCATCATTCACGAGGCCGGCCATTTCGCGCCGGCGCCTGGTGATCGCATCCTGATCGATGCCGCCCCGGGGCGGGTTCATCTGTTCGATCCCGAAAGCGGCCTGGCTTTTGCCCGGCGGCCCGGACAGGGGAGGCGCTGAACATGGCGGCGCTCAAGGCAGGTGCATTGCTGTCCCAGGCAGGGGAAACGGCGATGAGAGTGGTCGAAGCCCCGATAAATGTGATCGAGCGCATCTTCGGCCGCAAGCGTATGCCATGGCTGTTCCTGGCGCCGAACCTCGTTCTGTTCGCCATCTTCACGTTCCTTCCGATCGCGATCGCGGTCGGTTACGCCTTCACCGGCGGCACCAATCTATTCGTGTCGGAGCGGCCTTTCGTCGGCCTGGACAATTTCCGCACGCTGCTTTCCTGCGGCAATTATCTGCAGCCGGGAACCTGCCAGGAATCGCTGTTCTGGACGGCTGTGTGGAATACGCTCTGGTTCGTGGCCTTCAATGTCGTCGCCACATTGCTCGTGGCGCTGATCACGGCGCTGATCCTCAATCGGGCGATCGTGGCGCGCGGCTTCTTCAGGGCGATGTTCTTCTATCCTGTCTTGCTGTCGCCCGTCGTCATCGGCCTGATCTGGAAATGGTTCCTCGATCGCAACGGGCTGCTGAACGCCTTCTTCCAGATGATCGGCGTTCCCCCTGAGATCTTCCTGCTCGACGTCGGCTGGTCGCGCTTCTTCGTCGTCGTGGTGTCGGTCTGGTTCCACATGGGCTTTTACACGCTCATCCTCTTGGCCGGCCTCCAGGCCATCCCGAAGGAGCTCTACGAGGCTGCCTCCATCGATGCCGCCTCGCCGCGCCGCACGCTGTTCAGGATCACACTGCCCCTGCTGGCCCCGAACCTCTTAGTCGTGTTCATTCTTCTGATGATCAAATCCGTCCAGATCTTCGACGAGGCCTGGGTTCTGACCAATGGCGGCGGTCCGGGCACGGCCAACAGCTTCATCGTCCAATATATCTACCAGATGGCATTCGGCAGCGATCTTCGCCTCTTCGGACTGGCTTCCGCCGCATCGGTTCTCATGGGGCTGGTGCTTCTGGTTCTCACCCTCATACAGCTGCGTATCGGCAAGCGAATGGAGTCCTGAGATGAACCCGATCAGCTTTTTCAAGCGCACACGCCGGGCCGGACGCATCGATATCACCGACATATTGTCGTGGGTCTGGCTGATCGGCGGAACCTTCGTCGTGCTCGTTCCCGTCATCTGGGCCGGCCTCTCCTCGCTGAAGCCGGCCGCCGAGATCACCCGATTTCCGCCAACGCTGCTTCCTCGGGCCGCCGTCGAGCAGACCGTACCCGGCTTCGACAAACCGCTCAGCCTCTGGAAGGTCACCATCGACGGTCAGATGCGCGAAATGGCCATGGTCCGCCGCATCGGCCTCAAGGCCCAAATGGTTGATCCCGCAAATCCGGGACAGCCCGTCAGCGTCGACGTCAAGGGGCTGACGCCGGTGCAGAAGCTGACGATCGCCACGCAGAATTACACCGATCCGCTGACGCGCTTCAACTTCCTGACCTTCCTCAAGAATTCGGTGTTCGTCACCTTCGTCGCAACGCTGCTGACGCTGATCGTCAACGCCATGGCGGCATTTGCCCTGTCGAAATACAAATTTGCAGGGGATACGACGGTCTTCGTCATCATCATTTCAACGCTGATGATTCCGCTCGCCGTCGTCATGGTGCCGGCCTATCTCGTCATCGTCGGGGTCGGGCTTGCCGATAACCTCTGGGGCGTCATCCTGCCGACGGTCGCCTCTCCGACCGCCGTCTTCCTGCTGCGGCAATATATGCTGACCATACCCGACGAGCTGATAGAGGCGGCGCGCGTCGATGCGGCGAGCGAATTCTGCATCTTCTGGCGCATCATCCTGCCGCTGACGGCGCCGGCTCTCGCGGTGCTGGCGATATTTTCCGTGCTCTGGCGATGGAACGACTTCCTCTGGCCGCTCATCGTCCTCAACAGCCGCGAGAATTTCACCCTGCAGGTCGGTCTGAATGCGTTCCAGGGCGAGTTCTCGGTGCAGTGGCACTATATCCTGGCGATGACGTTCCTCAGCCTGCTGCCTGTCACCATCGTTTTCCTGTTCCTGCAGAAGTACATCACCACGGGCATCGCCGGAACAGGCATGAAGTGAACGGCAAGGCGTGGAGATAGAGATCTCCTCACAATCGCCGAACGACCCATACCACGCCTACCTCCCGGCTGAAGCGCGTCGCAATGAACCTGGTTCATGCGGCGCGTTTCGGTCGTTGTCTTTGTGCGTGACTCCCAAGGCCGTTGCTCATACTGAGGGAGGTTCGCCGCGGCAAGCGTAGCGCTTGCCACCGAGGCCAGCCGCCCCGGCGACCTGGTAGGCCGCCGTTTTTGGGCTATGCCGACATCGATTTCAAAGTGCGACGGCGTCCTGCACACGTCACAAAACGGTTTCGAAGAGCGGGATCAAGGCCGCGCCGATTGCGCCGGGGGCATCGATTATCTGCGCCACATCAAGCCTGGGGACGTCGCGTAAAACGCCATGCCGAGGCAGATTGTTGAATTCGGTCCGTTCGATCAGCATTCTCGCGAGTGAGTGCGGAAGCTCGCCGCCGAGGACGATCAATGCCGGGTCGAATATTGCGCAGATCGCATTGATGGCTCGATTGTGGGCCGGCGTGACGCGGTCGACCCACTCGCCAACGCCATCCCAGTCCATCAGGTCCTCGTTCTTCAGGTCCCTCAGGGTCAGGTTCATGCGCCCTTTGGCACGAAGATGTTCAAGCAGGACGCCGAGTGCAGGGCGTTCCTCGTAGTCCTGACGCCCGAAGAGAACGGAAAATTCGCCGGCGTTGCCGAAATTGCCGCGAAACGGCATGCCTCCGGAAACCAGGCCGCCGCCATAGCCATGAAGATGGGCGATGTAGGCGAAATCTGCGACATCGCGGCCAACGCCGAAAATGGCTTCCGCCAAGGCTGCGGTCCTGGCGACATTGTCTGCCCAGACCGGCAGGCCAAGTTGCTTTCCAAGCAAAGGTGCCAGGTCGATCAACGACCAATGAGCGAGCGGCAAGGGGCAATTGAAGGCCGTCTCCAGCATGCGGTGGCCGGCGACGGCCAGACCGACGCCGAGGACGTCACGCCGTTTGGCGCCCCGGCGGGCAAGAATGTCTTCGACCGCCGCTTCGATCCGCTCCATTTCATCGGATAGCGAGGAGCCCGCCTGTGGAATTTCCATGTTTTCCATTGGTTCGCCGAAACCCATGAGGCAAAGGCCGATCGAACCGACATTCACGGAGATGCCCAGGGTTAAACACCAGTCTTTGCGAAGGGTCAGCTCCGGGCTGGGCGGTCCCGGCCGCCGGGTTTCCGAATGGGAAAAGACGAGCATTCCTCGCTCATGAAGCCGCGCGACGATCCTGTGCAACGATTGCTGGGTGAGATCGAGCGGCTCTGTCAGGTCGGAGCGTTCGATCCCCGGAGACTTCCAGATCAGCCGCAACAGGTCGCGCTCGTTGCGGGAAGCCACGCGCATCGGTTGTGTGTCTCGCAAAAAATGCGCGGCAACATGGTCTAGCGGATCATACTTCATTTTCGGTTCATTTTGATTTACACTGTGAGTGTGAACCACATTGGGAGGGCATTCTGCTTCTGTCAAACAAGGAATTCGATCCCCGCTTTGCCGGCCCTGCTTACCTCATCGAGATTGGCCAAGCCAGTCAGGCCGACGGCCTTTCAAAGGGGATCGTGTCCGAGCGTTTGGAAGGCCACGATATCGGCGTTGCGGCGGTCTCGAACGAGATGGAGCGCCTGATCGGCGGTTAGCGGGGCGGGGTGTGGAGAGGGAAAGAACCAAGTTGCATGATATCGTGGAGATCCGAAAATACGGCGCGCGCGCCCGAGCCTGAGGCATCCGAGTTTGCGCCAACGCATGAAGGCACTGACTTCGAGTCGATGGTTCGAGCCTATTCGGCGGGCTACGGGGTGTTTGGCGCCAAGCCGCTGAGCAACGATCGGGCCTTTGCCTGGGCCGCGGACTTGCGAACAAGTGAGGCATTTACGGTGCTTCATTCGGTTTATCAGAGTTCCTGGACAAGTCGGACGCTCGATGAGACGCCGCAACACCTTGCGTTTTACATTCCGCACTCGGGATCCTTCCGGCTGTCCATTGGAAAGACCGTGGTTGAAAGTGGGCCTGGTCGTCTCCTCATGGCCAACAACCACGAGGCTGGCGATCGTCTCATCCTAGGTGGCCCGCACTGCTCGGACGCCCTCTTTCTGGACTGGAAAGTTGTGAGGCGAATGCTCGTTTCACTGGTGGAAATGCCGATCCTCGACTCGCTTGACCTTGAGCCGGTTGTGGATCTCGCAACGCCGTCGGGCCAGCTTATCGGCAGCCTGGTGCAGACGATCGTGCAGGGCATGCGCAATGGCGGTCCACTTCTGTCTTCACCTCTGGCCTTGGCGGCGATGAGCGAAACGCTTGCTAACCTCGTGATCCGTTTTGGCCGCCACCGTCTTTCCGACCATTTGGAAAAACAGAAAGTTTGTTTGATCGCGCCGTGGCATGTCCGGCGTGCTATTGACTATATGCACGCCAACATCGCAGAGCCCCTCACCATGACGATGGTTGCCGATGGTGTCGGTGTTTCACTTCGCGCGCTGCAAACGGGTTTCAGGGCCTTCCGAGGGACTTCACCGGGCGGTTACTTGCGCACGATCAGGCTGCAAGCAGCCCGCGACCAATTGCGGGATCCGATGAATCAGCGATCCGTCCGCGAAATCTGCGCGACGTGGGGTTTTTCTCATGCCGGCAGGTTCTCGATCGTCTACCGCAGCGCCTTTGGAGAAAGCCCGCGCGATACGCGCCTGCAGGCTGAGCGCTTGCGATGAGCAAGGACGCCGAAAAGTGCGAACGGTTTTCGGACAACATCATGCTCTAGGAGCGCGGTGCCGCGATACTGCCGCGCAGGACGAGATGGCATCCGAGTTCCAGGCGATGGGCCGGCCGCTGCGGATCGTTGGCGATCAGCCTCTGTTCGATGAGTGCCAAAGCGGCAGCGCCGAGCTTGTCTGTGGGAACGCTGACCGTCGAAAGCGGCGGGCGGCTGAATTCGCCGGGGACGATGTCGTCGAACCCCAGCACTGATATCGCTTCCGGCACGCGTATGTCGCGATCGGCCAATGCCTTCAGGCAGCCGAGCGCCAGATTGTCGGCCGCGCAGAAGACGGCGGTCGCGCCTTTCATCGTGGGATCGCGGTCGAGCAGCGCGTTGATGGCTGCCTCGCCGTGCCTCGGCTCATATCCCTCGGCCTCGACGATCATGCCATCCGGCACCGGAAGCTGCGCGGCGAAATAAGCATCGGAGAAGCCGTCATATCGGCGCTGGATCGTCGTGCGGCCCTTCCATGTCAGGTGCAGGATACGGCGATGCCCAAGCGCCAGCAGGTGCTCGATGCCGAGCCGCGCCCCGAAGCGGTTTTCCGGGGTGACCGTATCGACCAGCATGGCAGGGTCTTCGCCGTTGACGATGACAACAGGCATATCAGGCGAGGCGAGGCTTCGAATCAGTTCCGGCTGATCGTCGTTCAGAACCACAATGCCGTCGGCACGTTCCAAGAGCGCGATCTGCCTGACCTGAGCGCCGTCAATGCGCCGGCCGGTGCTGACGAAGGGTACGATCCTGATGCCGCGGCGTTCGCACTCCCTGCGAAGACCGTTGAGGATCGTCCAGCTCACCAGATTGAGGTCGCTCTCGGGCGCGGCATCGTCGGGAATGGCGAGAAGCAGGACGCGCAAGGTCGCGATCGTCGCCTTCTTCCTTCGGCGGTCGAGGTAACCCAGGCGTTTGGCCGAATCCAGAACCCTTTCGCGCACCTCGATCGTCAGCGGCGCGGTTCCGTTGAGCGCGTGCGAGGCCGTGCTCAGCGACACGTCCGCGTCGCGCGCGACATCCTTGAGATTGACTTTGCGTTCCACTGTTTCCGTCGCGAATTGAGGGCGTGCCTTCGAAGGCATAGCTAACTCAATGTTTTTACATAAAAACTTGAGAAAAGCTACGTGCCTGGCGCGGTATTTTTCGCCATTCCGCGATCAGTGAGGTTTGGCCAGCAGGCCATTGAGCAGCAGGTCGAAATAAGCCTGCAGGAAGGCCTCCTTGTTGGGAGTGGGCACGCGGCGGTCGTCGAATATCAGCCGCAGAACTGTCGTCGTCAGGATGGGCGCGACCACGATTTCGGAGAATTCCACCGGAATTTCGCGAAACTCCCCCGACGCCACACCCTCCAGAATGAGAGCGTCGACCTTGGCGATGATCGGCTCAATGAATTGATCGTGGTGGCGGTCGATCAGGTCGGGGAACCGGTGTCCTTCGGCAATGACCAGCCGCGTCAGCTCGCGGGTCGTGCGATCCTCGGCGATTTGTTCGTAGAGCAGGCCGAGAATGGAAATCAGCCGGTCGGTGACGCTGCCGCTGAGGCCCTCCGTGATCCCCAGCAGTTCCTGAAACGGCACGGAGAAGTGGTTGATCATGGCTTCGAAAAGCTTCTCCTTCGTCTCGAAGTAGACATACACCGTACCCTTGGTGACGCCGACCCTGTCGGCGATGTCTTCGACTCTCGTGCCTGTGAAACCGCATCTGACGAATTCCTCGAAGGCGGCATCGAGAATCTGGATGGGCCGCAGCGCCTTTTGTTCAGAGCGTGTGAGCTTCTTCTGGGCTGTCATTTTCTGATCCTCCAACCTGTTGCGTGCGCTCTCTCCCTGCGACGCAATGTTTCATTGACTAATCGGTCAGTCAATTATATAGCAGCTGCCGTTGAGAGCAAGAGGTCAACTATGAGAACCATTCTGGTCGCCGCAGCGATCATATGCGCCATCGGTCTCGGATCATGCAGCGATGCGGGCGGGCCGACTGAGCCAACCCCACGGGTGGTCGGCACCGTCGTCGCCAAGTCTGAGTCGTTGGTTCAGGGCGGCGCGATCACGGGAGAAGTGCGGGCGCGCGTTCAGACCGATCTGTCCTTCCGCGTCAGCGGCAAGATCATCGAGCGGCTGGTGGAAGTCGGACAATCCGTGAAGGCGGGGCAGCTCCTCGCGCGGATCGATCCGGAAGAGCAGAAGGCCGACCTGGGTGTGGCGGCCGCCAATCTTCAGTCGGCCGAGGCGCAGCAAACTCAGGCGCAGCTCGCTTACGACCGCCAGCAGAGCCTGTTTCGAACCCAGGTAACGACGCGTGCGGCACTCGATCAGGCGCAGGAGGCGCTTCTGACCGCGCAGGCATCGACGAAGTCGGCGCAGGCGCTGTTGGAAACCGCTCAGGACACCTTGTCTTACACGGAGCTGAAGGCGGACGCCGACGGGGTGATCACCGCCCGCAATGCCGAGGTCGGGCAGGTGGCGCAGGCCGCCCAGGTCGTCTTCTCGCTTGCCCATGACGGCGACAGGGATGCCGTCTTTGAGGTGGTCGAAAGCGCGTTCCTGCGCCCGATCGACGGCGACGGGACCGTGACGCTTCTGTCGGACCCGACGCAGAAGATCGCCGCGAAGGTTCGCGAAATTTCGCCGACAATCGATTCTTCCACCGGAACCATCAAGGTCAAGGTCGCGATATCGAGCGACGCTCCGATCCCTCTCGGCGCACCCGTCGTCGGAAGATTCAATTACGTCTCGCAGGACGTCATCCAGCTTCCCTGGTCGGCCATGACGTCCAAGGGCGGCAATCCGGCCGTCTGGATCGTCGATCCCGCATCGTCTGCGGTGTCGGCAAGGGCGGTGGATGTCGCCGGCTATGAGACTGGCAGCTTCATCGTGAAGTCAGGCGTGTCTGAACGAGACATCGTGGTGACGGACGGGACCAAGTTCCTCAGGCCGGGTGAAATCGTGTCTTATGTCAAGGAAGCTTCCAAGTGAGTATTCGTCTCAAAATAGTCGCTCTGATGATGGGTACGGCCCTGATCTCCTCCTGCGCGCCGCAGGATGAGAAGAAGGGGGAAGCGCCCCGTCCCGTGCTGTCGATGACAGTCAAGCCGACGTCGGCCTCGAGCTTGAGCCTGACCGGTACGATCGAGCCGACGATCGAGACCGAACTCGGCTTCCGGATTCTCGGGCGGACGATCGCCCGCAACGTCAATGTCGGCGATCTCGTCAAGAAGGATGACGTCGTTGCCGCCATCGATCCGCTGGCGCTGGAGCTTGCCGTGCGCAACGCGCAGTCTGATGTCGAGAACAGCGACGCTCAGCTCAGGAATGCGGTGACCTCGGAGCAGCGCCAGCGCGCGCTGCTGGAGTCGCGATCCGGCACCGAAGCCTCGCTCGAAGAGGCTGAGCAGGCAAGGCGGACGGCGGCGGCCGCCGTCGCCAAGGCGCAGGCCAACCTCGACAAGGCTAAAGAGCAGCTCGGCTATGCGCAGCTTCGGGCGGAATTCGACGGGGTGGTGACGGCGACCTCGGCTGAGGTCGGACAGGTGGTGTCGGCCGGCCAGACGGTCGTGACCATCGCACGGCCGGACAAGCGCGACGCCGTGGTTGACGTGCCCCAGGCCGCCGCCCAGAAACTGAAGATCGGCGCGCCCTTCGAGGTGACGCTGCAGCTTGACCCGACCATCCGCACGTCGGGGACCGTGCGCGAAATAGCACCGGAGGCGGAGACCTCTACCCGCACGAGCCGGACCAAGATCGCGCTCACCAATTCGCCCGAAGCCTTCAGGCTCGGCTCGGTCATCACAGCCTCGGCAACCATTGCCGCCGATCCGCAGATCGTCCTGCCTTCCTCGGCAATCCTTGTCGGTAGCGACGGCCCGAGCGTCTGGATCGTCGATGCGGCGGCTAGGAAGGTATCGCTTCGCCGCGTGCAGATCGACGGCGACGCCGAAGACGGCGGCACCGTGCGCGTTACCGAGGGGCTCGCCCCCGGAGAAAGGGTGATCGTGGCAGGTGTGCATAAACTTGAAGATGGCCAGGCCATCCGGATCGACCAGGAGATCAGCCAGTGAAGTCCTTCAACCTCTCCGACTGGGCGCTCGAACACCGTTCGCTCGTCTGGTACTTCATGATCGTCTTCATTCTCGCAGGCGCCTTCTCCTACGTGAAGCTCGGCCGTGAAGAAGACCCGAACTTCACGATCAAGACGATGGTGATCACCGCCCAGTGGCCCGGCGCCTCCGCCGAAGAAGTGACGCGGCAGGTCACCGACAGGATCGAGAAGAAGCTCCAGGAACTGGAATCGCTTGATTACACCAAGAGCGAGACCGTTGCCGGCCAGACAACCGTCTTCGTCGAGCTGCTGCCGACGACCAAGGCAAAGGATGTCGCTCCCACCTGGCTGCGCATCCGCAACATGATCGCCGACATCAAGGGCGATTTCCCGACCGGCGTCGTCGGTCCCTTCTTCAACGATCGCTTCGGCGACGTCTTCGGAAACATCTACGCCTTCACCAGCGACGGCCTTACCCAGCGGCAGCTTCGCGATCTCGTGGAAAACGCCCGCTCCGAGGTCCTAACCGTGCCCAACGTCGGCAAGGTCGATGTGGTCGGTGCCCAGGACGAGGCGATCTATCTCGAATTCTCCACACGCCAGATCGCAGCTCTCGGGATCGACCAGCAGTCGGTCATCCAGACCCTGCAGGCGCAGAATGCCGTCACGCAGTCCGGCTTCGTCGATGCCGGGCCGGAGCGCATCGCATTGCGGGTGAGTGGACAGTTCACCTCCGAGGACAGTCTGAGATCGATCAATCTTCGGATAAACGACCGCTTCTTTCCGCTGACCGACGTCGCCACGATCAAACGCGGCTACGTGGATCCGCCGTCGGCGCTGTTCCGGTTCAACGGCGAGCCTGCGATCGGGCTTGCGATCGGCATGAAGCAGGGCGCCAATCTTCTGGAGTTCGGCGAGGGGCTCGACGCGCAGATGAAACGCGTCGTCGCCGATCTCCCGATCGGCGTGGACGTCCACCGTGTCTCCGATCAGCCGGCCGTCGTCGACGAAGCGGTGTCTGGATTTACCCGCGCGCTCTTCGAAGCGATTGCCATCGTCCTCATCATCAGCTTCATCAGTCTCGGTCTTCGCGCCGGCATGGTGGTGGCGATCTCAATTCCTCTCGTCCTGGCGATCACCTTCGTGGTGATGGAATATTCCGGCATTTCGCTTCAGCGCATCTCGCTCGGCGCGCTGATCATCGCGCTCGGCCTGCTTGTCGACGATGCCATGATCGCCGTCGAGATGATGGTGGCCCGCCTGGAGGCGGGCGACGATATCAGGAGGGCGGCCACCCATGTTTATACATCGACCGCCTTTCCGATGCTGACGGGGACGCTCGTCACCGTGGCTGGCTTCATTCCGATCGGTCTTAACGACAGCGCGGCGGGCGAATTCACCTTCACGCTTTTCGTCGTCATCGCGGTTTCGCTGATCGTTTCCTGGGTAGTGGCGGTGCTGTTTACGCCGCTTCTCGGCGTCACGATCCTGCCGAAGACCATGAAATCGCATTATGAGAAGAAGGGCCGCTTTGCCTCCATCTTCTCCTGGCTTCTGGGGCTTGCGATGCGCTGGCGCTGGGTCACCATCATCCTGACGGTCGGCGTCTTCGGCCTTTCCGTCGGCGGCATGGGGCTGGTACAGCAGCAGTTCTTTCCCAATTCGGACAGGCCGGAGCTCATTATCGACTGGAACCTCCCCCACAACAGTTCGATCGCCGAAACCAACAGGCAGATGGCGAGATTCGAAAAAGAGATGCTGGCCGACAACAAGGATATCGATCATTGGACGACCTATGTCGGCCAAGGGGCGCCGCGCTTCATCCTGTCCTTCGACGTGCAGACGCCCAACGTGTCGTTCGGGCAGACGATCATCGTCACCAAGGGGCTCGACGTGCGTGACAAGGTGCGGGCGGAACTGCAGGGCTATCTGACGAAAACCTTCCCCGGCACCGATGCCTTCGTGAAGCTTCTCGACATCGGTCCGCCGGTCGGCAAGCCGGTCCAGTACCGGATCAGCGGCCCCGATATTCAAAAGGTCCGCGATCTCTCCCAGCAATTTGCCGGCGTCATGGGATCACACCCGCTTCTGACGAACATGGTGCTGGACTGGAACGAGCCCTCTCGCGTGGTGAAGGTCGATGTGCTCCAGGACAAGGCGCGCCAGCTCGGCGTATCCTCCGAAGACATTGCCACCGCCCTCAACGGCATCGTCGAAGGCTCGACGGCCACCCAGGTTCGGGACGACATCTACCTGGTCAACGTCATCGGTCGCGCCAGGGCATCCGAGCGCGATTCCATCCAGACACTGCAGAACCTGCAGCTCTCCACCTCCAACGGCAAGGTCGTGCCGCTCTCCGCCGTAGCCAATTTCCGCTACGAGCTCGAGCAGCCGACCATCTGGCGTCGCGACAGGCAACCCACCATAACGGTCAAGGCTGCCGTCGTCGGTCCGACGCAACCGGCCACGATCGTCGACCAACTGAGGCCGAAGGTCGAAGAATTCCAGAAAGGCCTTCCATTGGGATACAAGGTGGAAGTGGGCGGCGCGGTCGAATCCAGCGCCGAGGCTCAGGGGCCGATCGCGGCGGTGGCTCCGCTGATGCTGTTTGCGATGGCGACGATCCTGATGATCCAGCTGCAAAGCTTCAGCCGCCTCTTCCTGGTGTTCGCCGTCGCGCCGACCGCTCTGATCGGCGTCGTCGCGGCGCTGCTTCTCAGCAATGCCCCCATGGGCTTCGTCGCGATCCTCGGCGTGCTCGCGCTGATCGGCATCCTGATCCGAAACTCCGTCATCCTAGTCGTTCAGATCGAGCATTTGCGCAGCGAAGGAATGGCGCCATGGCAGGCGGTCGTGGAAGCCACCGAACACCGCATGCGGCCGATCATGCTGACGGCCGCAGCAGCCACGCTGGCGCTGATCCCGATCTCGCGCGAGATCTTCTGGGGGCCGATGGCCTACGCCATGATGGGCGGCATCGTCGTCGGAACCGCGCTCACCCTGCTGTTCCTGCCTGCGCTCTACGTCGCGTGGTTCAGGATTCCGAGGGATGAAGGCGTTCAGGCCGAAGCCGCGGCAAAGGCATGAGCATGGGCTTCGACGTCCATCGCATGCGGCCGCCGCCGCGGCGGCCGCTGCATGTCCTGGTTTCCGAGGAGAGAGCTCGATGACGGAACAGCGTTTGAATGGGTTTCCGATGGGAGCCAAGGCGATGCTGGTCGCGATCGGCCTGGCGATGCTCGCCGGTTGCGCCACGAGACCATCGCCTGATGTGTTGAACCCGGTCCGTCTGCCGGTTCATCTCCCAGGTCATCTGAATGCATCGCTTCATTCCGATGAAGCCGCGGCGAACCACGTAAACGTGCTCGCTGCGACAAACAGGAGCCCCGACACTGCGCGCGGTGGGTTCGGGAGCGCGTGGGCTGACAATCTCACCTACGAGCAATATGCGTTTTCGGTCCCTCCCAACCGGAAGGACACCGCGATCACATATCCGACCGCGAGACCGGATCCCGAACGGCAATTTGCCGTCATCGGGCGCAAGCAGCTTGCAAAGGCGGCCTTCGTGCAGGCAGCGCTGGGCTCCGTTCAGTCCGACGGCACTGTCGGCATCTTCGTCCATGGCTATAACTATAGCTATCAGGAGGCGCTGTTTCGCACCGCGCAGATCGCTGCGGACGCCAATATTCCGGGCTCTCCGATTCTGTTTTCGTGGCCTTCGGCCGCTGCCGTCGCCGGCTATGTCGCCGACCGCGATGCGGCGCTGTCCTCGCGTAGCGACCTCGATTCGCTTATCACCTCGCTCTCGGCTTCAGGAAAGGTGAAACGCATCATCCTTTTCGGACACAGCATGGGCGGATTCCTGGTCATGGAGACAGTGCGTGAGCTCAAACTGCAGCATCGCGATGACGTCATCGGTAAACTGGCGGTGATCCTCGCCGCCCCTGACATCGACGTCGATGTTTTCCGGTCGCAGTTGAAGGATATCGGGCGGATGCCGATCCCAATATCCCTTCTCGTTTCGAAGGACGACAGGGCGCTGGTGGCCTCGAGCTTCATAGCCGGAGAGCGGGCGCGGGTCGGACGCCTCGATATCGACGATCCCGTCATCAGGGAGGCTGCCTTGAAGGAAAGGCTTCGGGTCATCGACATCACGTCGATCCAGGCGTCCGACGGGATGGGGCACGACCGCTACGCATCGCTCGCCAAGTTCGGCGCGCAGCTTGCCTCCTTCGAAAGTGGGAAGCGTTCGACCGCCGGCGAGGTTGGCGCCTATGTCTTCGATGCCGCCGGCGCCGCGGTCGCAAGTCCATTTCGTCTGGCCGGACGTGTCGTCGGCTCGCAATGAACAGACCGAGGTAAGAGCCGCGCCTCTGGCTAATCCTGAGGCATCGTCAAGAGATGTGCATAATGTGACTATTAAATTGTCAGCTGCACAAATGAAGAGCAGACTTCCGCCTGTGGTCGATTTGGCCTCAAGGATATGGGAGGGCATTCATGAGCGTACGAAATCCGTCTCCCTCGTTATACAACGAGGATCTTGCACCCGCCGAGGAGCGTAAATGGGGTGCATTCAGCATCTTTAACGTCTGGACATCAGACGTCCATAGCCTATGGGGCTACTATCTGGCGGCGAGCCTGTTCCTGCTGTGCGGCAGCTTCGTCAATTTCGTCATCGCCATCGGTCTCGGATCTCTGGTCATCTTCTGCCTGATGAGCCTGGTCGGCAATGCCGGCGTGCGCACCGGCGTCCCCTTTCCGGTTCTGGCGCGCGCCTCCTTCGGCACATTCGGGGCGAATGTTCCGGCATTGGTCCGGGCGGTGGTCGCCTGCTTCTGGTATGGGGCGCAGACTGCCGCCGCATCCGGCGCCATCGTTGCCTTGCTGATCCGTAACGAGAGCCTGCTCGCCTTTCACCAGAACAGCCACCTGCTCGGCCACTCGACGCTTGAGGTCATTTGCTACGTCATCGTCTGGAGTCTTCAGTTGCTGATCATTCAGCGTGGGATGGAAACGGTTCGCAAGTTCCAGGATTGGGCCGGTCCGGCCGTCTGGATCATGATGTTGATGCTCGCGGTCTATCTGGTCGTCAAGTCAGGCACTTTCTCCTTCGGGTCCGAAATCCCGCGCGATGTGCTGATCGAAAAGACCAAGGATGCGGGCGTGCCAGGCGAGCCTGGTTCGATTGCAGCCCTTGCTGCCGTAGCCGCCACCTGGATCACTTATTTCGCAGCGCTCTACCTGAATTTCTGCGATTTTTCGCGCTACGCAACGAGCGAAAAGGCGCTCAAAAAGGGCAATCTTTGGGGGCTTCCGATCAACCTCCTGGCGTTCTGCCTCGTCGCAGGCGTGACGACCACCGCCGCCTTCACCGTCTACGGAGAGGTGCTGCTGCATCCGGAACAGATATCGGCGAAATTCGACAGCTGGTTCCTGGCGCTGCTGGCCGCGCTGACATTCGCGATCGCAACGCTCGGCATCAACGTCGTGGCGAATTTCGTGTCGCCGGCCTTCGACTTTTCCAATGTCTTCCCACGCCAGATCAACTTCAAACGCGGGAGATATATCGCCGCCCTGATCGCCCTCGTGTTGTACCCGTTTGCTCCATGGGAGACGGGTGCTGCGCATTTCGTCAATTTCATCGGATCGACGATGGGGCCGATCTTCGGCATCATGATGGTGGATTACTATCTCATCCGGAGAAGCCAGCTGAACGTCGAGGCGCTCTATCACGAGAATGGCGAGTTCCGGTTCCAGAGCGGATGGCACGGCAATGCCTTCATCGCATTTGCGGTGGGCGTGCTGTTCTCCTCGATCCTGCCGACCTTCACCACCATCCTTCCGGACTGGTGGGGAACCTACGGTTGGTTCTTCGGCGTCGCCATCGGCGGAGCGATCTACTTCGTGTTGAGAATGGGCGCGCGGCGTAATCCGGCCTTCGCGTCCTGACAGAATGAAAGGCGCCCGGCAATTGCCGGGCGCCTTTCATGTCGGATTTCCTGCTGCGGCCTGTTTCAGCGCCGAGCGGCAACCGCATGCATGGCCGGACGGGCCGCGGGCTGCGCCATCGTTCTCGCCGTCGAACGAAGGGCCGAGGACTGACTGACCGCATCGTCGAGCCTGAACTGGGCGATGAGTTCGCGAAGCTTCTGGGCTTCCTGCGCGAGCGAATCGGATGCCGCAGTCGACTGTTGCACCATGGTGGCGTTCTGCTGCGTGGTCTGGTCCATCCGGTTGACCGCGACGTTGACTTCGCTGAGTCCGATGGACTGCTCTTTCGCAGAGGTGGCGATCGAATCCATATGGTGATTGATCTGGGTGATGAAGCCGCCGATGGTCTTCAAGGCCTGGCCGGTATCGCGCACCAGCTTGACCCCGCCTTCCACCTCCTTCGAGGAGTTCTGGATCAGGCCCTTGATTTCCTTGGCAGCACTTGCCGAACGCTGGGCAAGTTCGCGCACTTCCTGTGCGACGACGGCGAAGCCCTTGCCGGCCTCGCCGGCTCTTGCCGCTTCCACGCCGGCATTCAACGCAAGAAGGTTGGTCTGGAACGCGATTTCGTCGATGACGCTGATGATGTTGGAAATCTGCTGTGACGAGGTTTCGATGCGTTCCATCGCCTCTTCGGCGTGGGAAACGACCTCCGCGGAGACCCCGGCGCTGCGATTTGCCTCCGTGGCCACCGTGCGCGTCTCTTCGGTTCGCTTGCTGGAGTTTGACACGTTCGCCGTGATCTCCTCCAGTGCGGCGGCCGTTTCTTCGAGCGAAGCCGCCTGTTGCTCCGTGCGCTTTGCAAGATCGCTTGCCCCGGAGGAAATTTCCCGCGTGCCTGCGTCGATCGTGCCGATGCTGTCGGAAATTGCTCTCAGAGTCGCGCCGAGCTGGGTGACGGACTGGTTGAAATCATGGCGAAGCGCCTCGAAGTCGGGCGCGAAGGTCTCGTTGAGCTGGAAGGCGAGATCGCCTCCTGCAAGCCGTTTCAAACCGGCGGCAAGACCCGAGGTAGCGATGCGTAGCCGCTCCGAGGCGTCAGCTTCCGCCTGCTGCTGGGCGGCAAGACGATCGGCCTCCGCCCTGTTGCGGTTTTCGTCGGCTTCGATTGCCATCCGCTTGTTGGTGATCGCGGCCTGGCGGAAGATTTCCACTGCTCCCGCCATCGATCCGATTTCGTCGGCGCGGTCGGCATACGGAATCACCGATCCGGTATCTCCCTCGGCCAGCCGCCGCATCGCGGCGGTGATGCCGGTAACCGGATTGGCAATGCCGGCCAGCACGAAGACGACGGCGCCGAGAACGAGCAATCCGGCAAAGCCGATCGCGGCAAACAGTTCGAATTCTATCGAGGCGAAGGCCTCCTTGCTGAGTTCGGCGGCCTTGTTGCTGCCGCTGACGTTCAGTTCGACCAGGGCTGCCGTGGCTTCCTTGAGCTTATCCGAATAGGAGCGCATCTCGCCCCCCAGATATTGCCCGGCTTCTTCGGTCTTGTTGGCCCGGGAAAGGACGAGCAGTTGCGAGCTGCTGGTGATATAGCCACCAACGCTCTCCTTTATCGTCTTGATCAATTCGCGCTCGTGGTCGGATGACGCCAGCGAAAGATAGGCGTCTACCGATTTGCCAACCGAATCTTCGGCGACTTTGATGGCGTCTTCGCGCGTTTTCTTTTCTGCATCCGACTGCGCGATGATGTGATCGCGGTAGGCGAGGCGCAAATTCGTCATGGCGAGATTGATCGCCTGCGACGCCTGCACGCTCGGTAGCCAGTTGGTCGCAATTTCTTCGGTGGAGCCGTTCGTCTTTTGAAGACCGTCGACTGCGAGATAGGCGACAAGCCCGAAAAGAAGAGCTATGCCGGTGAAAATCAACAGCAAACTCGATTTTATGTTTGGACGACGCATTGAAAGTCCCCATCGAACGTCCGGCTTCGTACCGGATTGGCCCAAGGACTTTTGTATCGAAAAAAATTTAACGATTTGTTCCGTATGTAAAAACGTCGTTTACCAGTTTTCCGGAAAGCCGCTGTCGCCTTCGATTGCGAACACGCTGCGTGAACTGGGGACGGACGGACTGATGCGCCGTGCCAAGCTGCGCCCGCACAAAGAGCTGCTCGACGCTGCCGACCTCATTTACCGCTACGATAGGGCAGCAACGCCACTACGCCCTCAACTGGCTGATTGGTTACATGGACCAGGATTGGGACGATATTTCCACAGACACGTGATGCCGCCTCGCGGCATGTTAACCCGATTAGACCCCCGCGCCGACGCGGTGATGCATGTTTTACGAAATAGCATTATGATCGGTCGAGCGCCTGACCGGCGGAGGGGCTGGCTGCGGATATGTGATCCGCGCGGAATGGAGGACGGCAGGATTTGGAACGGCTGAAGGATCTGGATAGTGCTCTCGCGCGAGAAGGTGGCGGTTCCACATCGCCTCCGTATGAACGGCCCGGCGTCGTGGCTGCCGCCGTTTACCAGCATGGGCAACGCATTCGCGACATCAGGATAGAAGAGGCCGGCGAGTGGCGAAGCCGGGAGAATGCCATCGTCTGGATCGGCCTGCACGAGCCGGATGAAGTGCTGCTGCATCAGGTCCAGGCCGAGTTTAATCTCCATGCCTTGGCGATCGAGGACGCGGCACAGCCGCACCAGCGCCCGAAGCTGGAGATTTACGGGGACGCGATGTTCATCGTCGCCCGGACCGCCCATATGAAGGATGACGAAATCATCTTCGGCGAAACGCATTTGTTTGTCGGTCGCGGTTATGTCGTCTCCGTTCGCCACGGGGATTCGTCTTCCTATCTGGCGGTGCGGCAGCGGTGCGAGGCCACGCCGGCAGCACTGGCCCACGGCGAGAATTATATTCTCTATTCCATCCTCGATTTCATCGTCGACAACTACATGCCTGTCATCGAGGTTGTGCAGGAGGAGGTCGAGAAGCTCGAGGATCTGGTGCTGCGCGAACAGCTGGAAAAGTCCGACATCGAGCGGCTTTACCTGCTGCGGCGCAAGCTGCTGCGGCTGCGCAATGCCGTGGTGCCGCTCGTGGACGTCTGCCGGCGGTACGAGCACATCGATCTACCCGGCATGGACCCGACGCTGCAGTCGCTGTTTCGCGATGTGACCGATCACGTGCGCCGGGTTCAGGAAGATATCGATGCGTTGCGCGAGGTCCTTGCCTTCGCCTTCGAGGCCAGCGTGATGATCGGCCAGACGGAGCAGACGGCGATCGCCCGCAAGCTCGCCGCCTGGGCGGCAATCCTCGCCGTTCCCACCGCGATCGCCGGTATCTACGGGATGAACTTCAGCGATATGCCGGAACTGAAAACCCAGTACGGCTATTTCGTCGTACTCGGCGTCATCGTCACCTTGTGCCTGGGCCTCTTCGGTTTCTTCCGTCGGAAGAAGTGGCTCTAAAGCGCGTCGCGACCTTTCATATTCGCTCTTCGCGCTTTAGGTCTTTGTTATTGCGCATGTCGTTATCGCAAAACCGCCGCACATTGCGCGACATCCTCTAGATATGTGACGCAGGGGGCGGGTATGCGGCAGACGGACATCCTGCTTGGCAAAGGCGCGTCAGCACAGGGCGTTTAGCAGTCGATCCCGATGCCTTCTGATATAGTCGATATCGCTCAAATACAGCCGGGCGTCTCCTGCAGCCGCGTCCTCCACGAATGTCTCATCTCCGGCCACGGCATTTACCAGCATGAAATCGACGAGCGCCTGAAGCCGCCGGCAGATCATCTCGGGGAGCTGGAGCCGGTCTTCCCCTGTCGCCCCATATACCGTGCAGAAGATTTCCGCCCGGCGCAACTGATCGTCGAGGCCGAAGGTCACGTGCGGATTGGCGGGATCGGAAAGCGGCGCCCAGCGGTAAACCGAATAGGCCAGATCCCATAAGCGCGGCGCCGGATGGGCTGTATCGAAATCGATGATCCCGACAGCCTCATCGTCTGCCGTAGCAATGTTGTAGGGCGCATAATCTCCATGGCATACGATCTCGCACGGTTCCCGCGGCGGCAGCATCCATGTCTGGATCTCGCGGTCCGATTCGAGAAACCCTTGAGATGCCGAATGAAAATCGCGCAGGAGCTTGGCTGCGGAAAGCAGCATGCGCTCCGATCCGACAAACCGGTCGCCCAAATCTTCGCAGACGCGCCCGCTGACAAAACTGACGACTTCCCGGTTCCCGGCTATCTCCACAGGATCCGGCGCTCCCAGAAAGCCTCTGCTCCTGAGATGGCGCAAAAACCGGTGCACCGTCGGCGTCCATGCGCCGGAAGGCCTGATCACGGTGTTGTCGTCACGCCAGATCTGCCCGGCTCGTCCGCCCTCCAATGGTTCCATTTTTGGTCTCCTGAAGTCTCTCTAGGCGAATTTCAGTTTTTCGAGATGGGCCTGAACCGTCGCGCCAAGGTTTGTCTCATGGCACTGCCGATAGAATGCCGCCGTGTCGGAAGCCATTCCGTCGGGGATGAGGACGAAGTCTTCCAACCGCAGGCCGCTTGAACTGCCGAGTTGCGGGTCCGCCAGCTGGCTCTCGCTCATACTGCCGACCCGATCGGCCAAGGCTTGGAAATAGGCGAGGTTGTCATCCACCGCCGAAGGGGAGCGCGTCCGGCCGTGCGCAGGGATGACCAGTCTTGCATTGAGGTCACGGATCCGCTCGAGCGAGGAACGGATCAAGCGAAGGTCGCCTGCATTTTTGCTCCAGACTTCGGGGATCGGGTATTCCACTGCGTCGACGGCCAGGCAGACGCGAAGTTCCGGAATCCATACGGCGATATGGTCGGGCGTGTGTCCCGCTGTATGAATGAGCTCCAGCGTCAGATCGCCGCCGTTGAGGGTCATAGAGGCGGAGAAGGTGATATCGGGACCGATAAGGTCGAGGTTCCGAAACCTCGACTCCTGGCTCGCCTTGTCCCTCAGGACCTCGCGTGCGGAAGGGGCGCGCAAACGGTCGAGCGCGGCGGCATGCGCGATAATGGGCGCGCGCCCGGCAATGGCGGCATTTCCCCAGAAATGATCCCAATCCATGTGCGAATTGACGACGATCAGCGGACGAGCGTTCGTCTGTGCCTCGAGCAGGTTCAGTGCCGCCATGCAGAGTTCGGGCGTTCCGAGCGTATCGATCAGCACATTGAACCTCTCGGTCCGGACGAACACGGCATCAACTTCGTCCCCCGCCCTGACGATCACGATACGATCATCGAGTTCGGGATATGAACACAACTCCACCGATGGATTCATGTCTGGTCGCCTCTATTGCAATCGCAGTGATTTCATTCGGATACATCAAGTCCCGTTCGGGCGCCTACTCTTTCAGAGGGTGCCGAGCTTCCGCCTGAATTGGCTTCCGCTCTACCGGAACATCGACATTCCAACGTCTCATCACGGTGTTCGGCACCGCGGCAGTGCATGTGACCATCACGCTCAATTTCGAGCGGCCATTACTCCTCGGCGTCCACCGTGTTTCGAGCGGAACTGCACATCGGGGTACCAGCGTCTTCAGGTTCGGCTCCAGCACGTCCCATTGCGGATGCCCCTTGGCGTTCTCGTGCGAAATGAAGCGCTTGGCCTCCTCGCGGATTTCGAACAGGCCATGGGTGTGCTCAGTGGAGCGATCGGTCTCGATGCTCCAGGAAGCGAGGCACAGCGCGCAAGCCGACAGGGCGGCGCTAAGGAGTGTCGATCGAAGCAATGGTGTGCCGTGAGCCGCCATGGCTCACCCTTCCGGGAAGCGGAAGACTATCCAAAGACGGCACGAAACTTCAAGGCCCATCTGCGGAAGCGGCGCCTTTGTTGCGCGAATGGAGCGCGTCCCATCGATCCTGCGCGAGTGCAGCCGGCGATGTCTGGTGCATCGTCACTGGAACTTTCGGTGGAACAACCTCCGGCAACAGAAGTTTGCCTTCAAAGCAAACTCGAGCGGCGGCCGATGTCATTCTCTCCAAACCAGGGTGTGTTGAGCACCCCACCCCGGATCTATTATGTCAATCCACTCCTTCTTCAGGGTATCGATGCATGGCGCGAGGTTTTCGACCATGCGGCGGATACCGGTTTCGACCGCGTGCTGACGGCACCTCTCTTCGACCGGGGCGGGGAGCGTAGCATCTTTGCCTCCCAGGATCTGAAGCGCCTTGATCCGCAACTGTCGCTCGGAAGCGCGGTCGAAAATGGGGTGGGACGCCTAGCGGAGGCCGCCCGTAAGAGCGGCGTCGCCTTGATGATGGACCTGATGCTCGACGGCAAGGCCCGGGATCTCAAGGTGGGCTTTCACCCTGTCGATCCGAGACGCTCGCCATTGGATCCGGCAGAGCCGATGACTGCGATGGAGGCGGAGTCTCAATCCCGGCTGTTGGAAGAATGGACAGAACGGCTGCGGGGGCTGGCCGGTCTTGGCCTCTCCGGCTATCGGGCCCTGGGGATCGATCGCATTGGGCCGGCGGTTTTCAAATCGCTGATTTCGGCGGTGCGCGAGAAGACGGACGCGCAATTCCTTGCCTGGACGCCCGGCACTGATTTCGGCGTGAGGGACGCGGTCAAGAATACAGGCTTCGATGGATGTTTTTCATCGATGGCCTGGTGGGATTTTGACGAGAGATGGTTCATCGAAGAACACCGGGTCCAGAAGCCGCTCGGCTGGCAGATCGCTTTTCCGGAACCGCCCTTCGGCAGGCGTATCGCCCACGGAACCGAGAGCCGCGAAATCCTCGAACGGCGCGCCGTTAGGGCGCTACGCCTTGCCGCCACGCTCGGCGGCGGCCTGATGGTTCCGATGGGCTTCGAATATGGCGCAGCCACGCCGCTCGATCCGACCCATGGGAATGGAACGGGTTTGCGGGGACTGCGCCATGATCTGGCTTTCGATATCTCCTCCGAAATTCGCCTTGCGAACACCGAGATCGGCAAGGAACCCCATGCACTTGCCTCATCGCTTCGGCTCATCCGCAACGCCAACGGACCGGTCTCGGCGCTGCTGCAATCGGCGGCGGAAGACCCTCGCAGCGCCGAAAATGTGCGGTTCATCCTGCTCAACAGGGACCTTCGCAAAAGTGCGCCCGCTCCGGTAACAGCACTGCGCGAAGCGGGCTCCGGTTTCCTTCCCGTCGCAGCCGACGGCACGGTTCTGCGGCTGCGGGCAGGGGAGACCCTTGTCGTCGAAGGCAAGGCGCCGGCGCCGATCACATCGCGGCCAATCCTCGACGTCGCGCAGGCGATAGCTTCACCCCGACTCGCCATCGAAAATATCCTGCCGCGGGTCGACGACGGGCGCTTTCCTGTCAAACGGGTGGTCGGCGACATCCTCACCGTCGAGGCCGATATATTCGCCGACGGCCACGACCCGATCGCCGTGGTCCTGCTCTGGCGGCCGCTCGATGCGGCGGACTGGAACGAGACGGAGATGCAGCTGGTCGAAAACGACCGCTGGCGCGCCGAATTCCTGCTGGAGCGCATCGGACGCTATGAGTTTGCCGTCGAGGCATGGAAGAACCCGTTTGCGATCTTTCGCTTCGAGTTGACAAAGAAGAACGATGCCAGGCTGGACCTGAAGCTCGAACTCCAGGAGGGATTGAACCTCATCCGCTCGGCTGAGGTGCATGCCGGCGCAACGCTCAATGCCGAATTGAAGGCCCTTGGTGATAGTCTCGAAGGGGCGTCCGATACCGAGCGCACGGCGATACTGCTCGATGCCGGAACATCCGAATTGATGAACAAGGCGGACAACAGGCCGTTTCGGCTTCGCTCGACGGCAAGCGCCGTCGATGCCGAACGCAAGGAGGCCGCCTTTGCCAGCTGGTACCAGATCTTCCCGCGCTCGCAGAGCGGCGATCCGGACCGGCACGGCACCTTCGACGACGTCATCCCGCGACTGCCCGCCATCCGCGACATGGGCTTCGACGTGCTTTATTTCCCACCGATTCATCCGATCGGCTCGACCAACCGGAAAGGTCGCAACAACACCCTGAAAGCTGCGCCGGGCGACCCCGGAAGTCCCTATGCCATCGGCTCCGAGGACGGCGGCCATGACGCCATCCATCCCGAGCTCGGCGAGTTCCAGGATTTCCGCCGGCTGGTCGAGGAAGCCGGCCGGCATGGCCTGGAGATTGCTCTCGACCTCGCGATCCAGGCGTCGCCGGATCACCCCTGGCTGAAGGAGCATCCCGGCTGGTTCGACTGGCGCCCCGACGGCACGATCAAATATGCTGAAAACCCGCCCAAGAAATACGAGGACATCGTCAACGTCGATTTCTACACGAAAGACGCGCTGCCTTCATTATGGGTGGAGCTCAGGGATGTCGTCCAGCTTTGGGTGGACCAGGGCGTCAAGCTGTTTCGCGTCGACAATCCGCACACAAAGCCATTTCCGTTCTGGGAATGGCTGATCGGCGATATCAGGGGCCGTCATCCCGACGTCGTCTTCCTGTCGGAAGCCTTCACCAAGCCGAAGGTGATGTACCGCCTGGCAAAGATCGGCTTCTCCCAATCCTATACCTACTTCACCTGGCGCAATGCCAAGTGGGAGCTCGAGCAATATATGCGGGAGCTGACCGAGACGGCGCCGAAGGAATTCTTCCGCCCGCATTTCTTCGTCAACACGCATGATATCAATCCGGATTTCCTGCAGAACGCGCCGCGCCCGGCCTTTCTGATCCGCGCAGCACTTGCCGCTACCCTGTCGGGATTGTGGGGCGTTTATAACGGTTTCGAACTTTGCGAGGGGCGTCCCGATGCCAAGCGCAAGGAGTATGCCGACAGCGAGAAATACGAAATCCGCGCCTGGGACTACGATCGGCCGGGCAATATCATCGCCGAAATCAGGACGCTCAATCGCATCCGCAACGAAAACACCGCGCTGCATTCGCATCTCGGGCTGACGCTGCTGAATGCGCGAAATGACAATATCCTGTTTTTCGAGAAGGCGAGCCGTGCCCGCGACAATGTCCTGCTGATCGCCATCAGCCTCGACCCCCACAATTTCCAGCAGAGCGACGTCGAGCTGCCGCTCTGGCAGTGGTCGCTGGGCGACGGCGGCACGCTGGATGTCGAAGATCTGATCGGCGGGCATCGTTTCAAGTGGACCGGCAAATGGCAGAGCATCAGTCTCAATCCTGAGGTCCTGCCCTATGCGATCTGGCGTATTCGCTCAACGGAGGCATGAATGGACACGATGAATGCAGATAGCGCGTCGCAGCCGCTCTGGTACAAGGATGCAATCATCTACCAGCTGCACATCAAGTCGTTCTACGACGCCAATGGTGACGGGGTCGGCGACTTTGCCGGCTTGCACCAGAAGCTCGATCACATCGCAGCCCTCGGCGTCAATGCCATCTGGCTTTTGCCTTTCTTTCCCTCTCCGCGTCGAGACGACGGCTACGACATCGCCGACTATGGCAGTGTCAGCCCCGATTACGGGACGGTGGAGGATTTCCGGGCTTTCGTCGACGCCGCCCACCAGCGCAAAATCCGCGTCATCATCGAGCTCGTCATCAACCACACTTCCGATCAGCATCCCTGGTTCCAGCGCGCCCGCCAGGCGCCGGCAGGCTCGCCCGAGCGCGACTTCTATGTCTGGTCCGATACCGATCAGAAATTTCCGGAAACGCGCATTATTTTCATCGATACGGAAAAATCCAACTGGACATGGGACGCGGTCGCCGGCGCCTACTACTGGCACCGCTTCTATTCCCATCAACCCGACCTCAATTTCGACAGCCCTCTCGTCATGGAGGAATTGCTGAGGGTGATGCGTTTCTGGCTGGAAACCGGCATCGACGGTTTTCGTCTCGACGCTATACCTTACCTCGTCGAGCGCGAGGGGACGATCAACGAAAATCTGCCGGAAACCCACGCGATCCTCAAACGCATACGCGCCGCGCTCGATGCCACCCATCCCGGCGTGATGCTGCTTGCCGAGGCCAATCAATGGCCGGAGGACACGCGCGAATATTTCGGAGACGGCGACGAATGCCACATGGCCTTCCACTTTCCGCTGATGCCGCGCATGTATATGGCGATCGCCAAGGAGGACCGGTTTCCGATCACCGATATCCTGCGCCAGACGCCGGAGATTCCCGACAACTGCCAATGGGCGATCTTCCTTCGCAACCACGACGAGCTGACGCTTGAAATGGTGACCGACGCCGAGCGGGATTATCTCTGGGAGACCTATGCATCCGACAAACGTGCCCGCATCAATCTCGGCATAAGGCGGCGCCTAGCGCCGTTGATGGAGCGCGACCGCCGGCGGATCGAGCTGATGAACGCGCTTCTTCTGTCGATGCCGGGAACGCCAGTGATCTATTATGGCGACGAGATCGGCATGGGCGACAATATCTATCTCGGCGACCGGGATGGGGTGAGGACGCCGATGCAATGGTCTCCGGACCGCAATGGAGGTTTCTCCAGGGCAGATCCGGCGCGTCTCGTCCTGCCGCCCGTCGCTGACCCGCTCTACGGTTTCGAGGCCGTCAACGTCGAGGCGCAGAGCACGGACGCGCATTCGCTGCTCAATTGGACGCGCAGAATGTTGGCGTTGCGCGGCAGGCATCCGGCCTTCGGACGTGGCACGCTGCGGTTTCTTTCACCGGAAAATCGCAAGATCCTTGCCTATCTCAGGGAGTATGAAGGCGAGGTCTTGCTTTGTGTCGCAAGTCTCTCGCGGCTGCCCCAGGCCGTCGAACTCGACTTGTCGAGCTTCGAGGGGCGCGTGCCCATTGAACTGACCGGCATGTCGCCGTTTCCGCCGATCGGCCAGTTGACCTATCTGCTGACCTTGCCGCCTTACGGCTTCTTCTGGTTCCAGCTGACGGCTGATGCCGACCCGCCGGCGTGGCGCACCGCACCGCCGGAACAGCTTCCCGATCTGTTGACGATGGTCATCCGGCGTAGCCTGCTCGACCTCGTGGATGA
This sequence comes from Rhizobium sp. CB2179, assembly GCF_057653455.1. Classification (NCBI taxonomy): domain Bacteria; kingdom Pseudomonadati; phylum Pseudomonadota; class Alphaproteobacteria; order Hyphomicrobiales; family Rhizobiaceae; genus Rhizobium; species Rhizobium sp. CB2179. The sequence continues at coordinate 796,220 of NZ_JBYGKR010000002.1, forward strand.
ACCGGGTCATGCACGCATCCTGAGCGGCGAAATCTTGCCCGCCTATCTCTCCAGGCGGCGATGGTTCGGGGCAAAGGACCAGCCGCTTCAGTCCGCCCGACTGGTCTCCGCGACACCAATCCCATTCGCCGACGGCGTCGTCCTCGGCGAGCTGGAGGTCGTGCTGCCGAACCACAGCGAATCCTACCAACTGCCGCTCACGGTCGCCTGGGACGATGCGCACCCTTCCGCGCTTGCCCAGCAGCTTGCGCTTGGGAGGATTCGCCAAGGTAGACGCGTTGGTTTCCTCACAGATGGATTTGCCGTGGAGGCAATGGCGCGCGGCATTCTGCACGGACTTCGCGACCGCTCGCGCACCACCGGCCGGACCGGCACGCTCGAATTCCTTGGGACAGAACAGCTCGACAGTCTCGATATTTCGGACGAGCTGCCGGTGCATTGGCTATCGGCTGAACAATCCAACAGCTCGCTGCTCGTCGGCGACGTAGCGATGATCAAACTGATCAGGCACATCTTCCCGGGCATCCATCCGGAAGTGGAGATGACGCGCTATCTCACCCGCGCCGGCTATGACCACACAGCGCCCCTGCTCGGCGAGGTCGCGCATACCGATTCCAGCGGACGCCGTTCGACCTTGATCATCGTCCAGGGCGCGATCCGCAATCAGGGCGACGCCTGGAACTGGATGCTGAACAATCTGCGCCGCGGGGCCGACGAACTGGTGCTGAACGATCCGGCGGTCCAACCAGACGACGACGTTTTCCAGTCGCTGATCAGCTTCGTCGCGATGGTCGGCCTCAGGCTCGGAGAGCTGCATGTCGTGCTCGCTGCGAAGACCGGGGACGAGGCCTTCAGCCCGGTGGTATCAGGCGACAAAGAGGTCGAGGCGATGAAGAAGGCCGTTTCCGGCGAGGTAGCCTATGCCATGTCGAAGCTTGACGAACGCGAGCAGAATGCCGACCCTGCAATCGACCTGCTGGCGGCCCCGCTTCTCGAGCGCCGCTCCGAACTCGCAGAGCTCGCCGGGACGCTGGCGGAAAGCTGCCGCCATACGCTGATGACACGCACGCATGGCGACTTCCATCTTGGCCAGATCCTTGTCAGCGAGGGTGATGCCGTCATCATCGACTTCGAGGGCGAGCCTGCGAAAAATCTGACCGAGCGCCGCGCCAAGACAAACCCGCTGCGCGATGTCGCCGGGCTTTTGAGGTCGCTGAGCTACCTCGTGGCCACCGCGCAGCTCGATAATGACGCGGTCATCGAACACGACAACGAGGTCCGCCGCGAGGCGATCGCCCGCTTCGGGCGCAATGCCGAGGAGGCCTTTCTGGATGCCTACTGGCAGGCGGTCTCCGTATCGAAGGAGCTTGACATGCCACCCGATCAAAGACGCAGGGTTCTCGATGCCTTTCTTCTCGAAAAGGCCGCCTACGAGATCGCCTATGAGGCTCGCAACAGGCCGAAATGGCTGCCGATCCCGCTATCTGGCCTTACCGAAATCGTATCGCGTCTGGCGGGGGTCACGGCATGAATGTTGAGCGCTCGGAACTTCTGGCGGGCATCGGCCAGGATGCGCTATGGGCCTTGATCGACGGGCGCCATGGCGATCCTTTTTCGATCCTCGGTCCCCACCAAACCGGCGGCATGACGATCGTGCGGGCCTATCTGCCCGGAGCGGAAGCTGTCGATCTCATCGAGGCAGCGACCGGTCGGGTGGTGACGCCGTTCAGCATCGCCCATCCGTCCGGCCTGTTCGCGGCAGCAGCCGCGTCGAGGACGGGATACCGGCTGCGGATCACATGGCCGGATGCCGTGCAGATCACCGAGGATCCCTACAGTTTCGGCCTGCTGCTCGGAGAGCTCGACCTTCATCTGATATCGGAGGGCACCCATTATAGTCTGAGCCGGACGCTTGGCGCGGTTGATATGTCGATCGACGGGATATCGGGTGTTCGTTTCGCCGTCTGGGCACCGAATGCGCGCCGCGTCTCGGTGGTCGGCGACTTCAATGCCTGGGATGGGCGGCGAAATCCGATGCGGCTGAGACCGTCGGCGGGCGTCTGGGAGCTGTTTATTCCGCGCCTCGCCCCCGGCGAAAGATACAAGTTCGAGATCGTCGATGCACAAGGGACTTGCCTGCCGCAGAAGGCCGATCCGGTGGCCAGGGCGAGCGAGGCCGCCCCTTCGACCGCTTCCATTGTCGCATCGTCGACGCCGTTTCGATGGACCGATGACGGTTGGATGAAGGGACGGTCCCGGCAAGACAGACTGGAGGGCGCCTTCTCCGTCTATGAAGTGCACGTCGGCTCCTGGCTTCGCGACCAAAAGGATGGCAACAGGTCGCTCGACTGGGTGGAACTCAGCCAGCGGCTGGTTCCTTATGTCAGCGACATGGGCTTTACCCATATCGAGATGCTTCCGATCATGGAGCATCCGTTCGGCGGTTCCTGGGGATATCAGCCGCTTGGCCTGTTCGCTCCGACCGGCCGATATGGGACGCCTGAGGATTTCGCCTATTTCATCGACCGGTGCCATGGCGCCGGGCTCGGCGTCATCCTCGACTGGGTGCCGGCCCATTTTCCTACAGACGTCTGGGGGCTTGCCCGCTTTGACGGCAGCGCGCTCTACGAGCACGAAGACCCGCGCGAAGGCTTTCACCGCGACTGGAACACGCTGATCTACAATCTCGGCCGCAAAGAGGTGAAAGGATTCCTGATTGCCAGCGCGCTGGAATGGCTGGAGCGCTACCATATCGACGGTTTGCGGGTCGATGCCGTGGCTTCGATGCTTTACCGCGACTATAGCCGCAACGAGGGCGAATGGATCCCCAACCAATATGGTGGTCGCGAGAATCTGGAAGCGGTCGAATTCTTCAAACACCTGAACAGCATCATTCACGAGCGCTGCCCGCACGCGATGACGATCGCCGAGGAATCGACGGCCTGGCCCGGGGTGACAAAGCCGCCGGAGCAGGGGGGGCTGGGCTTCGACATCAAATGGAACATGGGCTGGATGCATGACAGCCTGAGCTACATCGAGAAGGATCCGATTTACCGCAGTTACGCCCATGGCACGATGACCTTCGGCATGATCTATGCCTATTCCGAACACTTCATTCTGCCGATTTCACATGACGAGGTCGTCTACGGAAAGGGCTCGCTGCTGGCGAAAATGCCGGGCGACGAATGGCAGAAGTTCGCCAATCTGCGCAGCTATCTCGCCTTCATGTGGGGTCATCCCGGCAAAAAGCTCTTGTTCATGGGGAGCGAAATCGCCCAGCCTGGCGAGTGGAACCATGATGGGTCGGTGACCTGGGATGTGCTGGACCGGCCTCAGCATGTCGGCATTCAGCGGCTGGTGAAGGATCTAAACGGCCTTTACGCGGACGAGCCGGCATTGCAGTTCGGTGACTTTCATCCCGAGGGTTTCGAATGGGCGGCAGCCGACGACGCCGTCAATTCCGTCCTCGGCATGCTGCGGTATGCGCCCGATCGCGCTTCACCGGTGCTGGTCATGTCGAATTTCACGCCGGTGCCACGTTACGGCTACAGGATCGGCGTGCCCAGCGACGGTGTCTGGATCGAGAAGATGACGACGGATGCGCGGGAATATGGCGGCTCGGGCCTGGTCAATGGCGCGGTGTCGACTGAGCCCGTACCCGCCCACGGCAGGCCCGTCTCCCTGTCGCTGACGCTGCCGCCGCTATCGACGATTTTTCTGCAGGGGCCGTCGCCTTGACGGCGCGGCCGCGGAACTGTCATTTCGGTGACGGTTTCACCGTCACCTGAGATAATGGATATGCGGGCGCGCATGATAGGGAGAGGCCTCGATGCGCGCCTCGACGGAGAAGACGTCACGCAGAAGGTCTTCGCTCAATACATCCTGCGGTGCGCCGGAGGCAACGATTCTGCCTTGCTGCATGATGATCAGTTGGTCGCAAAACATGGCGGCATGGTTGAGATCGTGAAGGGCGACGATGCTGGTGATCGGCAGGCCGGAGACGAGCCGCATCAGGCCAATCTGGTGCTGAATATCGAGATGGTTCGTCGGCTCGTCGAGGATCAGCTCCTCGGGCGATTGGGCGAGCGCCCTTGCGATATGGGTCCGCTGTTTTTCGCCGCCCGACAGGCTCTGCCAGCGATCGTCGCGCTTCTGCGCCATGCCGGCGCGCGCCAGCGCCTCTTCGACTGCTTCCTCGTCGGTCTTCGTCCAGCCCGAAAACATCGACCGGTGCGGGAACCTTCCGAGCTTGACGACGTCCACCACCTTCAGATTGGCATTTGTCGTGGCGTGCTGCTCGACGAAGGCGATGCGCCTGGCGATCGAGCGGCGGCTGATCGTGCCGATGTCGCTCCGGTCGAGCGTAACACGACCGGAATGCGGCCGCTTCAGGCCGGCCAGAAGCCGCAGCAATGAGGTCTTGCCCGAGCCGTTCGGGCCGAGCAAACCAAGCATCCGGCCGGGCTGCGCCTCCATGGAAACGCCATCGAGAATGGTCTTCTTACCAATTTTCCAGATGAGGTTGTCGGCTTTGATGCTCATGATGCGCGCTGGAACCGGTAGAGGATGATAGAGAAGAAGGGGACGCCCACCAGGGCCGTGACGACGCCGATCGGCAAGATCTGATTGGGAATGAGGGCGCGCGCGGCAATGTCGGCGAGCACCATGAAGATCCCCTCCTGCTATGGCGCAGGCTGGCAGCAGGCGCACATGCAGCGGCCCGACGACAAAGCGGGCGACATGCGGGACGACGAGGCCGACGAAGCCGATCGACCCCACCATGCTGACGATCGTCGCCGTCATCATCGCCGTCAGCGCGAAGAGCACCATGCGCGCGCGGCCGACATTGACGCCGAGCGAGGAAGCCGCCTCGTCGCCGAAAGCGAAGGCGTCGAGCACGCGGGCGTAAAACAGGCAGCCGATGAGGCCGATGCCGACGACAATCGAGACCAGCGCGAATTCCGGCCAGCGCACACCGCCGAAGCTGCCGAGCAGCCAGAACATGACATCGCGGGCCTGCTGCGCATTGGCTGAGGTGGTGACGATATAGGACGTGGTGGCGTTGAAAAGCTGCGAAGCGGCGACACCGGCAAGGATGGTGCGATCCGCGCCGCCGCGCGTGCCGTTCGAGAGCAGCGCCACGAAGAAGAAGGCCGCGAAGGCGCCTGCAAAGGCGCCGGCCGAAAGCGAGACCGCGCCGGCGCCGATCCCGAGAATGACAATTGCGACGGCGCCAGTCGAGGCGCCGGCGGAGATGCCGAGAACATAGGGCTCGGCAAGCGGGTTGCGCAGCAGCGACTGCATGATCGCGCCCGACAGCGCAAGGCCCGCGCCGCAGAAGGCGGCAACGAGCGCCCGGCTGAGACGATAATCCCAGATGACGGTCTCGTGGATGCGGTTCAGTTCGACCGCGGTCCATCCCAGCCGGTTGGTGACGGCCGAAAACGTGGTTGCAAGCGGGATCGGCAGGTCGCCGATCCCGACGCTGACGCCAATGGCGATAGCGATGAGGCAGAAAGAGGCGAGGAGCAGTGCGAGGACGGCTCCCAGCTGCCGGAAGATACGGCCCGCTTCCGTCACTTCAACAGACCGAGAGCCTTCAACTGGCCGGCCACCTGTTCAGCGCCGTAGACCGTGCGGACGGTCGGGTTCATCGCCTGGCCGTCCATGATCACGATCGCCTTGTTCTTGACGGCAGGGATCTGGCTGACGGCCGGATCGGTGTTCAGGAAATTGATCTTGGCCTCCGGCTTGTCGAGCTCCCAGCGGTTGCGGTCGAGACTGGCGACGACGATGATGTCGGGATCGGAGGCGATGATGCCTTCCCAGCCGAGTGTCGGCCATTCCGCTTCCGCTGATATCGCATTGTGTCCGCCGAGCAGGTCGGCGATGAAGCCGGACGCGCTGTTCTTGCCGCCGAGATAGGCATCGGCCGACGGGCTGGGGCTGGAGAACCAGAAGACGTAGGAAAGGTTCTTGCCGTCCTTCGAAACGCTGGAGCGAAGCTTGGCTTCGCGCGCCTTGAAGTCGGCGATCAGTGCCTGGCCGCGATCGGCGACGTCGAAGATCTGCGAGAGTTCATCGATTTCCTTGTAGAGAAGATCCATGTTCCACAGCTCGGCGCGGCTGCCGTACTGGTCCTTGACGTCCTTGGTGCTGAGGCAGGTGCTGGGCGAGAGATAGGTCGCGACGCCCACCTTGTCGAAATCTTCGCGCTTGGCGATCTTGCTGTTCGGCCCGACCAGGCTCGGCAAGGCCACCGCCACGAAGTCGGGATTTTCGGCGAGCATCGATTCGAAGGTCGGCATCTCGACGGTCAGAAGCTTGACCTTGGCATTGGCTTCGGCGAGCTGCGGCAGGACCTTGCTCGGCCAGAAGGCCGTGCCGGCCATCTTGTCCTGAAGGCCGAGCAGCAGCAGGATTTCAGCGCTGTTCTGGCCAAGGCCGATCGCCCGTTCGGGTGCCTTCTGGAAAGTCACCTGCGCGCCGCAGTTTCCCAGGCTCAGCGGATAGGTCGTCGAACCGGCCAAAGACGGATTTGCGGCAAGGCCGATCATGGCGGAAAGGCCGCAGGCGGCCAGAAGCGATTTGAGGCTGGTCACGAAGTTTCCCCGGTGAGTGAGTACATCCGGCCGCCGTATAGCCTCAGAAACGGGCGGAAAACAAGACCAAAAAAATCAACTTATCTCAAAATTGACAGCGCTTTTGCTGCCGGGCTACGTGCCATCACCCGCTAAACTGCAGCGATGCTCGTCATTGCGAGCCAGTGCCGGAACCAGCGGATCGAGATCGTTTATCGCCGCGCCCACCATGTCCGAGCGGCTGAGAAGCTGCGCCAACGATCCAGCGTTCGTCGTGGCTGAAAGCGCCTCGGCCAGCTCATTTGCCGGGACATTCGTAGAAATGCGCTCCAGCGCCGACGTCGCGCGTCGCAGAAACGCACTCCTGATGGAGTTCGGTTCTTCCTGCACAGTGAAGGGACCGGATACGTGATTGTCCACTGAGTGGCCCCTTGGTTGACAAGGTATTTTTGTGGCTCATGATCATATCAAGTCAACCATGTAACGAAGCCGGCGCTCATCAGTGAGCTCCAAAAAACTCCCTCATCGCCCGGGAGAGCGCATATGGATTTTCCTCGGCCACGTGGTGACCGCTCTCTATGCCGAAACCTCGCACATCATCCGCCCAGCTTCGCCAGATGGCGACAGGATCGCCATAGATCTTTTCCAGGTCGTCCCTGAGCGACCAAAGGCACAGCATGGGGCAGGTCACTTTCCTGCCGGCGTCGCGGTCCGCGCTGTCGTGCAGATGATCGATGCTGAGGCCGGCGCGATAATCCTCGATCATGCCATGGATCACAACGGGATCACGGATGACGTCGAGCAGGTCATCATAGGCCTCCGAACCCATCAGCCTGGGTGACAGCTTGTCGTACCAAGCTAGCGGATCGGCTGAAATTGCGCGTTCGGGTTTTTCCGGCTGGGCAAAGAAAAACCAGTGATACCAGTCTCTGGCAAAGGTCCAGTCGGCGCGCTCCAGATGCTCGATAACAGGAATGGCGTCCACGATGACGAGCTTGCGCACGCAGGCGGGATGATCCATCGCCATGCGGAACGCCGTTAAGCTTCCACGGTCGTGTCCCGCTACGAAGAAGCTTTCGTGTCCCAATCGTTTCATCAGCTCGACGAGGGCGTGAGCCTTGGCGCGCTTAGAGGAATTGCTGCTATCCGGAGCGTCGCCCGGCTGATAGGAGCGGCCGAAGCCAGGAAGATCGGGACAGACGACGTGGTAGCCCGATGACAAGAAATCTGCAGCTTTGCCCCAGGTCATATGGGTCCTTGGGTGGCCGTGGAGAAGAAGAACGGCTGGCCCCGATCCTCCGTGACGGACACGAAGCGAGCCTGCTGCGGTGTCGATCGCATCCAGGGTGAAGCCATCGAACATCTTCAGCTCAGCTTTCCCACGAGCTTGGCATAGTCCGAAAATGTCAGCCGTTCGCCTTTCCTGCCTGCCTCCTCGGCGAGCTGCAGCACACGGATGGGAAACAGGATCGCGGCGCGGTTGGCACCGGACAGTTCATGGTCGTCATCGTCTTCGATTGCCTTCTTGGCTTTCGAGAGCGCGGCATTGAGTTCTTGGCTGGTGAGCAATTCTTTCTCGACGATCGCATCACAAATCGACGCCATGGCCATGATCAGGCCCTTGAGCTGGAGGTTGGCCGTATTCATGAGAACTCCGAGGAAACGATGGATGGGACGATGGCGCTCCGGCTCATCGCCGATTGCGCCGCGGCATTGCTACGTCAGTCCGGTTGAACCGGCCGGATCGTATCGACGGCGACGGCGCCCTCGAGGATCCCGCGCGTAATATCGCGCCTGTTCCGGTCGATCTCGATGACGGTGTAAAGCTTGTCGTCCCGAAAGGCGCTGGCATTGACCGTGGTGACATCCTCGGCGGGAGCCGCATCCACTTCCATGAAGTCGAGCTCACGAGACGCGGCGACGATCCTGGCGTCACCGGGCGTTCTGGCGGCAACGACGACAGTGCCGTGTCCGGGGGAATTGTCCCATCTCGGATCGTCGGGTGCGGCGATCGGCTCCAACCGGTAGATGTTGAGCATCTCGCCGCCTATGTCGGACGACGCTTGCGCAGCATCCTCGATTTGCGCCTGGCTCTCGACCGACTTTCCGAAAGTGGTCGGGCTGGTCGCGTTATTGATTTCTTCCTTGCCTGTCCTTGAGACGTTCGACATGTCGCTCTCCATTGTCAGAACGGTAACGACAGCCGGCAGCAAAGTGTTCCGCGCACGAAAAACCACAAATTTGACTGGAGCGGTTTCGGGCGAGCATTTCCGATATTTGCAACTATCAGGCTCATTTTGGGTGGTGAATCATGTTAGAATGAACGCGGGACGGCCCATACCATTTTCTGAGTTGAGCACTAAATTACCAGTCGTCGAATAGGGGGATTTTCGTGAGCAACCAAACTAGCGAATTCGCGCGCGACAGCGTTGCGGTAGATAGCCTCAATGGGCATGACCACAAAACGATGGCGTTCGACGACGCCAGCGCGCTTCTGGAAGTCCTTGTCGCGGTTAGGCGCGGCGACTTTTCCGTACGGATGCGGTCCGACCTGACAGGTCTCACCGGCAAAGTCGCCGATGCCCTCAACGACATCATTGCCGCCAATCAGCGCATGGCCCAGCAGCTCGAGCATGTCGGGCAGGTGGTCGGTCGGGACGGGCGAACGAGCACGCGCGTACGCTTCGGCCTGTCGGACGGCTCCTGGTCCGAGATGGAGGGATCGATCAATGGTCTGATCGACGATCTCCTGTGGCCGACGACAGCTGTTACGCGCACGATTACGGCTGTCGCCAAGGGAGATCTCTTGCGGACCGTGCCGCTCGACGTCGACGGGCGGCCGCTCAAAGGTGAATTCCTGCGCTCGGCCGATATCGTCAATACGATGATCAAGCAGTTGAGCGTCTTCACCTCGGAAGTAACGCGCGTCGCGCGCGAGGTCGGCACGGACGGAAAACTCGGCGGCCAGGCGCAGGTGCCGGAGGTGACCGGCGTCTGGAAGGACCTCACCGAAAGCGTGAACTCGATGGCGTCGAACCTGACGGCGCAGGTGCGCAACATCGCCGAAGTGACGATCGCCGTTGCCAATGGCGATCTTTCCAAGAAGATTACCGTCGACGTGCGCGGCGAGATCCTGCAGCTGAAGGAGGCGATCAACACCATGGTCGACCAGCTCAGATCCTTCGCCTCGGAAGTGACGCGCGTCGCCCGCGAGGTCGGCACCGAAGGCAAGCTCGGCGGACAGGCGCTGGTGCCGGGTGTCGCCGGAACCTGGAAGGACCTGACCGACAGCGTCAATGCCATGTGCGGCAACCTGACGGCTCAGGTGCGCAACATTGCCCAGGTGACCACGGCCGTGGCGCGCGGCGACCTGTCGCGCAAGATCACCGTCGACGTCTCGGGAGAAATCCTGGAGCTGAAGGAAACCATCAACACGATGGTCGATCAGCTCAACGGCTTTGCCGGCGAGGTGACGCGTGTGGCGCGTGAAGTCGGCACAGAGGGCCGCCTCGGCGGTCAGGCGCAGGTGCCAGGCGTCGCCGGCACCTGGAAGGACTTGACCGATAACGTCAATTCCATGGCCTCGAACCTCACCGCGCAGGTGCGCAACATCGCCGAGGTCTCGACTGCGATCGCCAACGGCGACCTCTCGAAGAAGATCACCGTTACGGTGTCTGGGGAAATCCTCGAGCTGAAGGAAACGATCAACACGATGGTCGATCAGCTGAACGCCTTTGCGTCGGAAGTGACCCGCGTGGCCCGCGAAGTCGGCACCGAAGGCCGGCTCGGCGGCCAGGCCAACGTGCGCGGCGTCGCCGGCACCTGGAAGGATCTAACTGAGAACGTCAACTCGATGGGCGGCAACCTGACGGCGCAGGTGCGCAATATCGCGGAAGTCTCGACTGCCATCGCCAATGGCGATTTGTCGAAGAAGATCACCGTCGACGTGAAGGGGGAGATCCTCGAATTGAAGGAGACCATCAATACGATGGTCGATCAGCTGAACGCCTTTGCCTCGGAAGTGACCCGCGTCGCCCGCGAAGTGGGCACGGAGGGCCGGCTCGGCGGCCAGGCGAATGTGCGCGGCGTTGCCGGCACCTGGAAGGACCTGACAGACAGCGTCAATTCCATGGCTTCCAACTTGACCGGGCAGGTGCGCAACATCGCCGAAGTCGCGACCGCCGTCGCCCAGGGAGACCTGTCCAAGAAGATCACCGTGACGGTGTCGGGCGAAATCCTCGAACTGAAAGAGACCATCAACACGATGGTCGATCAGCTCAACGGCTTTGCCGGCGAGGTGACGCGTGTGGCGCGCGAGGTCGGCACGGAAGGGCGGCTCGGCGGCCAGGCGAACGTGCTCGGCGTCGCCGGCACCTGGAAGGACCTGACCGACAGCGTCAACTCAATGGCAGGCAATCTGACGGCGCAGGTGCGCAACATCGCCGAAGTCTCGACTGCGATTGCCAATGGCGACCTGTCGAAGAAGATCACGGTGTCGGTCTCGGGTGAAATCCTCGAGCTCAAGGAAACGCTGAACACCATGGTCGATCAGCTGAACCGCTTTGCTTCCGAAGTCACCCGCGTTGCCCGCGAGGTCGGCACCGAGGGCAAGCTCGGCGGCCAGGCGCAGGTGCCAGGTGTCGCCGGCACCTGGAAGGATCTTACCGAAAACGTCAACTCCATGGCCTCCAACCTGACCGGCCAGGTGCGAAACATCGCCGAAGTGACGACGGCGGTGGCCCGCGGCGACCTGTCGCGCAAGATCACCGTCGACGTGAAGGGGGAAATCCTCGAACTGAAAAACACCATCAACACGATGGTGGACCAGCTCAACGCCTTTGCCGGCGAAGTGACGCGCGTCGCCCGCGAAGTCGGCACCGAAGGCAAGCTCGGCGGCCAGGCGCAGGTCTCCGGTGTTGCCGGCACCTGGAAGGACCTGACCGACAGCGTCAACTCCATGGCCGGCAACTTGACGGCGCAGGTGCGCAACATCGCCGAGGTGGCTACCGCTATCGCCAACGGCGACCTGTCGCGCAAGATCACGGTCGACGTGCGCGGCGAAATCCTGCTCTTGAAGGATACGCTGAATACCATGGTCGATCAGCTTCGCTCCTTTGCCGGCGAAGTGACACGTGTTGCCCGCGAAGTCGGCACCGATGGCAGGCTCGGCGGTCAGGCCGTCGTTCCCGGCGTCGCCGGCACCTGGAAGGATCTAACCGATAACGTCAACCTGCTCGCCGCCAATCTGACGACCCAGGTCCGCAACATCGCCGAAGTCACGACGGCCGTGGCGCGCGGCGACTTGTCGCGCAAGATCACCGTCGACGTGAAGGGGGAAATCCTCGAACTGAAGAACACCATCAATACGATGGTGGACCAGCTCAACGCCTTCGCCGGAGAAGTGACGCGTGTTGCCCGCGAAGTCGGCACCGAAGGCAAGCTCGGCGGCCAGGCGCAGGTGCCGGGCGTTGCCGGAACCTGGAAAGACCTGACCGACACCGTCAACGTCATGGCCGCCAACCTGACCGAGCAGGTGCGCGGCATCGTCAAGGTGGTGACGGCGGTGGCGAACGGCGACCTCAAGCAAAATCTCACCGTCGCATCGAAGGGCGAGGTGGCAGCCCTTGCCGAGACCATCAACAACATGACCAACACGCTCGCGACCTTTGCCGATCAGGTGACCACGGTTGCGCGTGAGGTGGGCGTGGAAGGCCGCCTCGGCGGTCAGGCGAATGTTCCAGGTACTGCGGGAACCTGGAAGGACTTGACCGGTAACGTCAACCTGCTGGCAGCCAACCTGACGACGCAGGTGCGCGCCATCGCCGAGGTGGCGACCGCCGTCACCAAGGGTGACCTGACGCGCTCGATCAAGGTCGACGCGCGCGGCGAAGTGGCCGAGCTCAAGGACAACATCAACACGATGATCGATAACCTCAGGCTGACCACCGAGCGCAACACCGAGCAGGACTGGCTGAAGACCAACCTGGCGCGCTTCACCAACATGCTGCAGGGGCAGCGCGACCTGACGCTGGTCGGCAAGATGCTGCTGTCGGAGCTGGCGCCTCTGGTCGGTGCCCATCAGGGGGTCATCTACCAGGTGGATTCCGACGAGCGGCAGCCGATCTTGTCGCTGCTCTCTGTCTACGCGAAAGGGGGCGAGGCGGCGCACCCGGCGCGGCTCGAATTCGGCCAGGGACTTGTCGGCCAGTGCGCCAGCGACGCCCGCCGCATCCTGGTCACCGACCTTCCCGACAATGTCGTTCCGATAAGCTCCGGCGTGTTCACGACCTTGCCGAGGAGCGCCATCGTGCTGCCTGTGCATTTCGAGGGGCAGGTGAAAGCAGTGATTGAGCTGGCCTCCGTCGGCGAATTCACCGAGTTGCAGCTGTCCTTCCTCGATCAGCTGACGACATCGATCGGCATCGTCCTCAACTCGATCGAAGCGACGATGCAGACCGAAGGCCTGCTCAAGCAGTCCCAGCAGCTTGCCGCCGAGCTTCAGACGCAGCAGCGCGAGCTGCAGCAGACCAACGAGCAGCTCGGACAAAAGGCGCAGCAACTGGAGGAGCGCAACGTCGAAGTCGAGGCGAAGAACCAGGAAATCGAGCAGGCCCGGCGCGCGCTCGAGGAAAAGGCAACCGAGCTGGCGCTGACATCGAAGTACAAATCCGAATTCCTCGCCAACATGTCGCATGAGCTGCGCACGCCCTTGAATTCGATCCTCATCCTCGGCCAGCAGCTGGGAGAAAATCCGGATGGCAACCTCTCGGGCAAACAGGTCGAGTTCGCAAAGACGATTCACGGCGCGGGAACCGATTTGTTGAACCTGATCAGCGACATCCTCGACCTGTCGAAGATCGAGTCCGGAACAGTCTCGGTCGATGCCGAGGAGATTTTTGTCAGCAACCTGCTCGAGATGATGGCGCGGCCATTCCGGCACGAGGCCGAAAACCGGGACCTGTCGTTCTCGGTCGATGTCGGCGCCGATGTTGCAAAGAGCCTCATCACGGATTCGAAGCGACTGCAGCAGATCCTCAAAAACCTGCTGTCGAATGCCTTCAAGTTCACCGCGCAGGGCGGCGTGACACTTCGCGTCGCGTCGGCAACGAGCGGCTGGTCGTCCGATCATCCCTCCCTCAAGCACGCGCCTTCGGTCATTGCCTTCGAAGTCGTCGATACCGGCATCGGCATACCGCCTGAAAAACAGCGCATCATTTTCGAGGCGTTCCAGCAGGCGGACGCTTCGACGAGCCGCAAATACGGCGGCACCGGCCTCGGCTTGGCGATCAGTCGCGAACTGGCGAACCTGCTCGGCGGCGAAATCCAGCTGCGCAGCACCCCCGGTATCGGCAGCACCTTCGTCCTCTATCTGCCGCTCACCTATGTCGGCGCCGGCGCGGCTGCCCCCAAGACCGTTCCGTCGGCAAATGTCGTAGAATTCGCCGAGGCGGCAGCAAACCGCCGCGCCGAAAAGCCGATCGAACATGTTGAAGACGATCGCCATCAGATAGAGGCCGGCGACTCCGTGCTGCTCGTCGTCGAGGACGATGCGCATTACGCCCGCGTGCTGGTGGATCTCGCCCGCGACAATGGATTCAAGGTTCTGGTGGCGATGCGTGGCAGCGATGCGCTCGCACTCGCGCAGGACTACAGGCCGGCGGCGATCTCGCTCGACATCTTTCTGCCCGATATGCTCGGCTGGACGGTGCTGAGCCAGCTCAAGCAGAATCCGCAGACGCGGCATATTCCGGTCCAGATCATCAGCCTCGACGAGGATCGCCAACATGGGCTGACCCGCGGCGCCTTCGCCTTCATGAGCAAGCCGACGACACCAGAAGGCCTTGGCAAGGCACTGTCGCGATTGAAGGCCTATGCACAACCGCGCCGCAAGCATCTGCTGCTGGTGGAAGACAACGAGGCCGAGCGTCTGAGCGTCACCGCCCTTCTCGGACATGACGACATCGATATCACCAGCGTCGGCTCCGGATCGGAGGCTCTCGCAGCCCTTCGGCAGAATGCCGCCGACTGCGTGGTGCTCGACCTTTCCCTTCCCGACATGTCCGGCTTCGACGTGCTGGAGCAGATACGCGACGACGCCGAGATCGGCGAGGTGCCGGTGGTCGTCTTCACCGGCCGGGAGCTTTCCGCCGAGGAAGACGCGGCACTGCACAGCATGGCCCGCAGCGTCGTGGTCAAGGGGGTCGAGTCGCCCGAACGTCTCCTGGATGAGACGGCCTTGTTCCTGCACCGGGTGGTCGCCGACCTGCCGGCCGCAAAACAGGCGACGCTGCAGGAACTGCACAGCTCGGATGAGGATCTTGTCGGCGAGACCGTGCTGCTCGTCGACGACGATGCCCGCAACATCTTCGCGCTGAGCAGCGTCCTCGAACGCCGGGGAATGAAGGTCCTGACCGCGACGACCGGCAGCGAAGCCATCGATGTCATCAACAACGAACCCTCTGTCGCGATCGTGCTGATGGACATCATGATGCCTGGAATGGACGGCTACGAGACGATGCAGCTCATCCGTTCGGAGCCCCGGTTCCGGCGGCTGCCGATCGTGGCGCTGACGGCCAAGGCGATGAAGGGCGACCGCGAGAAATGCCTGGAAGCGGGCGCATCCGACTATCTGGCGAAGCCGGTCAATACCGAACAGCTTCTGTCGGCTCTTCGCATGTGGCTGCATCGCTGAGGACCTCGCCATGAACCCCGTCAACATCCTCCTCGTCGACGACCAACCGGCAAAGCTCCTGAGTTACGAGGTCATTCTCGAAGAGCTCGAGGAAAACCTCATCAAGGCGCAATCCGCTCGCGAAGCCTTCGAGCACCTGTTGCGCACTGAAATCGCGGTGATCCTCGTTGATGTCTGCATGCCCGAACAGGATGGGTTCGAGCTCGTCAGCATGATCCGGCAGCATCCGCGCTATCAGAACACGCCGATCATCTTTGTTTCCGCCGTGATGCTGGCGGAACCCGACCGGCTGCGCGGCTATGCTGTGGGCGCGGTCGACTACGTCTCTGTTCCGATCGTCCCCGAGGTGCTGAGAGCCAAGGTGCGGGTCTTTGCCGAGCTCTACAGGAAGACGAGGGAACTCGAACGCCTGAACGTCGAGCTGGAGGCCCGCGTTCACCAGCGCACCGCCGAGCTCGAGGCTTCTGCAGCGCAGTTGCGTGAGCTCAACGAGGAACTCGAGCACCGGATTGATCAACGGACGCGGGAGCGCGAAGAGGCGCTCGCACAGCTGTTCGAGGCGCAGAAGCTCGACACGATTGGCCACCTGACGGGTGGCGTGGCCCACGACTTCAATAACCTCCTGATGGCAGTTCTCGGCAGCCTGAATCTTCTCAAGAAGCGGCTTCCGGCCGATGAACGCAGTGAACGCCTGGTGACGAACGCGATCCAGGCGGCCGAACGCGGCACGGCGCTCACCCAGCGCCTGCTTGCTTTCGCACGCCGCCAGGAGCTTAAGCCGCAGGCGGTCGACTTCTTCAGGCTGTTCGAAAACGTCGAGGATCTTCTCGCCAAGGCGGTGGGGCCGCGCATCGAAATCCGCAAAAGCATCCCGGCGGATCTGGCACCCCTCCTGGTCGACAGCAACCAGTTGGAACTGGCGTTGCTCAACCTGTTCGTCAATGCGCGGGATGCGCTCGAAAGCGGCGGAGCCGTGACGGTTGCCGCGGCGGCAGCCGAAGAAGCCCGGCCGGCCAGCCTTGCAGGCGGAAATTACATCAGGATATCGGTGTCGGACGATGGCGAGGGGATGGACGAGGCAACGGTCTCGCGTGCCGCCGAACCGTTTTTCACCACCAAGGGGGTCGGCAAGGGCACCGGTCTCGGCCTGTCGATGGTGCATGGCCTGGCGGCGCAATCCGGTGGCTCGATCCAGATATCAAGCGTTAGGGGCAAAGGCACGACGGTTTCGCTTTGGCTGCCCGTTGCCGAGGCATTCGTCAAGGTGCAGCCTCCCGTCGAGCTGCCGGCGACGGAGCCTTTGAAGCCGGCGTCGCGGCCGCTTGCCATTCTCGTAGTTGATGACGATGCCCTTGTCAGGACCGGGACCGTGGCGATGCTGGAGGATCTCGGGCACCTGCCGCAGGAAGCGTCTTCCGCTTCCCAGGCCTTGGAATTCTTTGCCCACGGGCAGGATTGCGACCTCGTCATCACCGATCATGCCATGCCGGGCATGACGGGCGCCGAGCTTGCGCGTCACCTTCGCTCCTCCTTTCCAGGCCTGCCCATCATCCTTGCCTCAGGCTATGCCGAGTTTTCCGAGGACCATGGCCTCGGCCGGATGCTGCGGATGAAGAAGCCATTCACACAGGAACAGCTTCAGGCGGCGATGGATCAGGCGCTCTCGGGCAAAGTCGCGGCGGCCTGAGGGTCGACGTGGGGATGTGCTGGGGTATTGCGTTCTGGGTCGGCTCTAACTCGCGTCGCTTTCAAACCGCTGCCCGGCATAGAGGATGCGGAGGATAACAATTCGGTGGGCTCAACTACGAACGCCACGCTTACCCGGCGCTCGAAACCACAATGCGTAACCCGGGTCGGACATGATCGCGGATGCTGCGGCGTTCGTGGTACGTTTCGAACCCACTTACGAAGGTCTTGATGCGGGCCACATAATCGCGGGCGACGGCAGAAGATGCGGATGTCTTGCGGGACTATAGATACCCGCCCAATCCAATTCCGCCTCATCGGGAAGGCGGATATCGGCCTTGTAGGCATCATAGGTGGCCGTAACTTCTGTTCGCAGCCAATGCTCGACGGCATTCTCGCGTTCCTGCAAAGCCCGCAGTCCCTCGCGTGTGACTTCGCTCTCCGAGGCGTAATCACCGTTGGACACCCGCTGTTTAACGCGCTTCGCCATTTCCAGGGGCAACGTGATGCTCATTTGTTGCGTCGAACGCATCGAATAAACTCCTGCTGTTGCAGGTTTATAGCACGCGATAGGATAAAATCCTTCTCCCGATAGGATGGAATCATACTCTTTGGGTCTCTGCCGGAGGGCACCTCGCGACGATGGCCGCTCTCTTCGTGCGTGCGAAACTTTTTGCCCTGACAAAAGTTACCCAGATCCCATCCCAATTTCATCGAAGGCTTTCCTTTGACCCAAATGACGTTCGGACCGGCATCCACTGAAGAGGGTTTTCAATTCCGCCTCTGGGCTCCCTTGCATGAAAGCGTGTTGTTGAAGATTGAAGGCGCTGATCCGCGGCCGATGCAGGCGGTCGGGGACGGCTGGCACCACTCTACAGTCGCGGATGCCAATGTCAGTACGCGCTACTGCTTCGTCCTGCCGGACGGTCTCGAAATACCCGATCCCGCCTCGCGGTTTCAGCCGCAGGATGTGCACGGACCGAGCGAAGTGGTCGACCTTTCCCTCTATCGCTGGAAGACGAGCGACTGGACGGGACGGCCCTGGGAAGAGATGGTGATCTATGAGATGCATATCGGCTGCTTCACGCCGGAGGGTACTTTCAAGGCCGCGATCGAGCGGCTTGACCATCTGCAGGCGCTGGGCGTTACGGCGCTGCAGATCATGCCGCTGAGTGAATTTCCCGGCCGTTACAGCTGGGGTTATGACGGCGTGCTTCCCTATGCTCCGGACAGCAGCTACGGCCGGCCGGAAGATTTCATGGGGTTGGTGGACGCAGCGCACCAGCACGGCATCTCGGTTTTCCTGGACGTGGTCTACAATCACTTCGGGCCGGACGGCAATTACATCCCGGCCTATGCACCGCTCTTTACCGATCATCACAAGACACCCTGGGGCAACGGTATCAATTACGACGGCGACGGGTCGGAGATGATCCGCGAATTCATCATCGAGAACGCCATCTATTGGATCACCGAGTTCAGGCTCGACGGTTTCCGCTTCGATGCCGTGCATGCCATCAAGGACGATAGCTCCGAGCATCTGCTTCACGCGCTTGCCCGCCGCGTCAGGGCCGCGGCCGGCGACCGGCATGTTCATCTGATCGTCGAAAACGAGGAGAACGACAGCGACCTGTTGCAGCGTGACGAAAACGGGGAAGTGAAGCTGTTCACCGCCCAGTGGAACGACGACGTGCACCATGTGCTGCATATCACCGCCACCGGCGAAACCTTCGGCTATTATGCCGATTACGCTGGTGACGCCGGCAAGCTCGGCCGGGCGCTGGCGGAAGGTTTCGTGTTTCAGGGGGAACACATGCCCTATCGCGGCGGAAGCCGCGGCAAGCCGAGCGGCCATCTGCCGCCCACCGCTTTTATCTCCTTCATCCAGAACCATGACCAGATCGGCAACAGGGCGCTGGGGGATAGGGTTCTGGCTTCGAGCCCGGCTGATGTCGTCAAGGCGGTCGCCGCCATCTACCTGCTGGCGCCTGAGATCCCGATGCTGTTCATGGGGGAGGAATGGGGCGCCAGAGAACCTTTCCCCTTCTTCTGCGATTTCGACGAGGATCTGAACGAGAAGGTCAGGAAAGGCCGTCGCGAGGAGCTTTCCCGTCTCCCGGGCTTCGACGCCGACGACCTTCTCGACCCGACGGCGCCATCGACCTTTGCCGCCGCCAAGCTGGACTGGTCGAAACTCGCCTCTTCCGAGTTACTCGGTTTTTACAGGATGCTTCTCGACCTCCGGCACCGCAGGATCGTGCCTTTGCTGAAAGGCGCTGGCGCCGGAACCGCGGTCTATCGCTCGACGGGAAGCGCGCTCGCGGTGGATTGGACCCTGGCGCAGAGCCGGCGTCTTCATCTGCAGGCCAACCTCGGCGCCGAGGCGGTGCCGCTCGTCTCGCCGCAGGACGACGGCGAGACGATCTTCGGTCTCGGCGGCAGCGACGGCGGCGATCTCGCACCCTGGACGGTGATTTGGAATATCAGCGAGGCGTAACGGCGTGCTGACAGGAAGGCGATTAAACGATGAAACCTGCTGAGTTCGACAAGCTCGCCCGCCGGCACGGCATCAGCCCGACCAGGCCCAGTCCGGACAATCGGGAGGTGGCGATATCAGCCGAGACCAAGCGCAAGATCCTCTCGGCACTCAAGATCGACTTGCCGGGAACCGCCGATCCCGCGACCTGCGCGTTACGGCCCAAGCCGGCGGCTAAGAAAATCGCCAGGTCATTTCTGCCCGATTTCCTTTCCTGCACGCGCGTCTGGGGCGTGAGCCTGCAGCTCTACGAGCTCCGTTCGGCGCGCAACTGGGGCATAGGAGATTTCGAGGATCTGTCCGATATGGCGGATCTCGCAGGATCGTTGGGCGCCGATTTCATCGGCCTCACCCCGCTTCATGCGCCGTTTCTCGCCGATCCAGACCGTTGCAGTCCCTACGAGCCGTCGAGCCGCCAGCATCTCAACCCGCTCTATATCGCGGTCGACCGATTGCCGGGTTTTGCCTGCGGTCCCGAACTCGAACGGCATTTGGAAAGCCTTCGCCAAACCGATCTCGTCGACTACGTCGGCGTCGCACAGATCAAGCTGAGGGTCCTGCGCGATCTCTGGCCGGCCTGGCGACAGAGCAGCGTGATCGACGATGCCTATGATCCGGCCGATTTCGACGCCTTCATCACGCAAGGTGGTAACAACCTGCGGCTGCATGCGCTTTTCGAATGCCTCTCGTTTTCCATGGTCGAGCGCGGGACAGGCGCCGGCTGGCAACGTTGGCCGGCCGATTTCCAGCGCTTCGAAAGCGCCGCCGTTGCCGAATTCGAGCGCGAACACGCGGACGACGTCCTTTTCCACATGTGGCTGCAATGGCTCGCCCACCGGCAACTGATGCAGGCGGCGGACCGGGCGCGGAAGGCAGGCCTGCGGATCGGGCTCTATCTCGATCTTGCCGTCGGGGAAGCGGTCGACGGTTCGGCGACATGGAGCGAGCCGGATACCTATGTCTCGAAGGCCACCATCGGCAGCCCACCCGATCCATTCGCCGTGGACGGGCAGGACTGGCACCTTGCCGGATATCTGCCTTCCGCGATCGCGGCAGGAGAAATGTCGCCTTTCCGGCGCATGCTGAGCGCTGCCATGCGATATGCGGGCGCCATCCGCATCGACCACGCCGCAGCACTTCGCCGCCTCTTCCTGGTGCCATTGGGCAGCAGGCCGGACGGCGGCGCCTATGTCCGTTATCCCGCGGATCGGCTGCTGCAGATCCTCGCCGAAGTGTCCGCCGAGCATCGGTGCCTCGTTATCGGAGAAGACCTGGGCCTGATCCCCAAGGGATTGCAGGACGATCTTGCGACGGCCCACATTCTCTCCTACCGCATCCTTTCCTATGAACAGGACGAGAAGGGCTTCAAGCCGGCGGACGTCTATCCCGCCCTGGCTTTGGCCTGCATTTCGACGCATGACCACCAAACCCTTGCCGGCTGGTGGCGCGGCGCCGACATTCAGGCCCGGTGCGACCACGGCATCGTGCCGCCCGATCTCACCAAGAAGCACCTCGAAGACCGCAAGCGCGAGCGGAGGAACCTGAAAGCGGCGCTGAAGGCTGCCGGCCTCGAACTGCCGGCCAGGCTTTTCCAAGCGCGGGCAAGCGAGGAGACGCTGAGAGAATTGACCGTCAGCGCTTATCGCTTCATCGCCAGGACGCCCTCGCTTCTCGCCGCGGTCCGTCTCGCCGATCTCACCGACGAAAAAAGGCCAACCAATGTGCCAGGCACCAGCGACAGCTATCCGAACTGGAAGCCGAAGCTATCGGTTTTGCTCGCGGATCTGATGTCGAGCCCGCTGCTGAAGTGCGTGACGGCGGCAATGCGGGAGGAACGTCCGCGGGAGTGATTAAGGCCGGGCGAGCCGTTCGCTTCATCATTGTCGTTCGATAGGGCCTGGCGCTCATATGGAAATCGATCGTGGAGGGAACGAATAGGAAGCCGGCGAATTTTGAAGGAATAAGGACGGGGATTACCGAGATGAGGACCTGTCCGCTTTCGCCGCGTGAGATGCGGCGACTATATTGATGGAAAAAAGACCATGACGAGCGCATTCATCCTTATCGCGTTGGCTCTGATGATCATCTACGCCGGCCCGACATTGCTGTTCATCTGCGTCGGATATGCCGATTATATGCTGGAGCGGCGAAGGCATATGGTGGCGTTGAAGCACGCCGTGAAGCGTCGCAGCGACGAGTTTTAGAGCTTTCGCGGTAAAACCGCTTCGCACTTCTCCTGGAATGGCTCGAGGTGGCGGACGCCTTTCGTCGGCTTGTTACTCTGATTTCCCAGAAAAGGGATGCAGAGGCAGGTTTGCAAAACCCGCCTCTGGCAGAGGCGTTTGTGAAACGCCTCTGCGAATAGCTAGTCGTTCGCCGTGACCTTGATGCCAAGCAGCGAAGAAATGGTGTTCGGTGCGCCCATGGCCGCGCCGATGATCATCGGGACGGGAACCGGCTTTTCCGGCGGCGCTGATCGTCAGGCATTTCGGTCCGTCGAGATAAGTGTTGACGGCAGCCGCCACCTGGTTTTGCAACTCGGGCATATTGAGCTGCGCCATCATCATCGGCACGACACCTTTCAGCGATTGCGCCAGCTGGTCGCCCGTGACGGCAGCCATTCAAAGTGCGACAGCGTCTTTTGCGCGTTAGAAAACACGCGCGGCACTGCAGGATTCAATTGCGCATCTCCGACACGTCTCCGCGAAACAAATAGGCGAGCGCAAAGATTACCAGGAAGGGGTAGACAAGCACGATCATCGGTAAGCCGGCAGCCAGCGCATCGTCCTGCACATAGATGTTGAGGATACCGGCTCCGAGCACAAAGGGATACAGCGGCGCAAATCTGTCGAACCACATCCTGAAAGGCCCCGCCAGGAGAAGAACGAGCGCTGGCAGAATGAAAATGCCGAGATTTCTTGCGACATTCATGAGCTCGGGACCGAACGGTTCGGTGGAGGAATAAAGTCGGCCGATCTGGCAGGCCGCCCACAGAGCAGCGATCGCGGCCCCGGCATATCCGGCTGGTCTTGCTAACATCGCCGAACTTCCCTTAGTTCACACGTCGCGTTGGCCCGGTCCGTCCGTTCATCATATCCGCGCATATTCTCGGATTTACCACTCGGTCTCCGAAAAGTTCAACGCCAACGTGAGGGGATAGGCGACTGCATGGGCTTCGACAGAACGACGCGATGCCGCGGTCGTTCCGGTTTCGAGCGAAGTCTCGCCTCCTCTGATGTCTCCGGCCAAATTCTGGAACAATGTCTGTCGTCCCCTGTTACATTGACGATAAAAGCGCGTGCCGCGTGAAGACAAGGCAGCTGGAGGGATCGATGAAGCGGAGCATAGGATTTGGGCTGGTTTTTGCGGTTGTGCTGACAGGCTGTACGACCGGAGTAGGCAGTTATTCGTCGGCAGGACTGGCACCCATTCCCGGCAGCATCACGTATAATGGCCAGCCTCGTACCAAGTTGACGAAATCGCCGGTGGGCTCTTCCTTCCCCCACACCTTCACAGATCAATGGGGGCGCCAGGTCGAGGAGATCTACATCATCCGGCCCGACCGGAGCTTGTTGATCGCCGAGCGCCACTACCGGCCGGTCTTCTCGCTCGACGACGACTAGAACGGGAGGATTTTAGGTCCCTTCGACCTGAATCTGAATCCTGTTCTCCGAAAGCCGCTCACACTTTTCGGCATCATGTTCCAGGAAGGAGAAATGATCATGCCGCGCCGCAAGAGCACTGAGACGACGACCCTCGACACCAAGGGAGCTAAGATCGGCGAGCCCGTTCCGAAAGCCGTCATCGATACGAATACGGCATCGGTCGGCGTTCCCCGACAGTCTGGTCATGACCTGGCCGAAGAGCTCGGCGCGTTGCGAAAGCAGATCGGCACGCTCCAGCAACAGGTCCTCGATGCCGCCCGATCGGTAAAGGGGAGTGCCGGGAAAGCAATGCGTCAGACGGAAGCGGCGGTGAAGCTCTACCCGGCCTCAACGCTGCTGCTCGTCGCGGCGGTCGCCGGCGCACTTGCCTTTGCTGGGCGTCGCGCCGCCCTGCCGCGCCATCGGCCTCAACCCGCACTGCGGGAGTTGCGGGATCTCTACGACACGATCCGCGAGCGCATCTGACAAGATTTCAGGATTGTCAGCATCACGATTCTGGCCGACCCTTCATTATCGAAGCGAGGGGACGGCATGTTCGACATCATCATACGCAGCGCGCTGGATATCGTTGGGCGAACTGAGCGCCTTATCGAGGCAATGAGGCGAATGCTCCAGAATGACGACCTCGACGAAGTCGAGGTCTACGAGCTCGATCATGAGATCGAGCGGCTCGGGGACGTGGTTTTCAACGTGGACGAAGCCGTTCGATCGTTGGCACGCACGGTCGAATGCTGGCCGCAGGCCGCTCTCGCACACGGGATCCGACGGACATTGCATTGACGGTTGATGGCCGCTTTGGCAGCTGACGCGTCACCAATTCCGCTTTGAGTTAGCAGTGCCGATTCTGCGTGTCACGCCGATGTCACGCGACCGTCGCAGCAATATGTGCTTGATGGACACCGTTAGGCTCAGACCAGGCGCGGTGGGGCTAAAATTGCTTTTTTCGTTGGGGCATCGCAATGACCTTGAAAACCTCGGGGGAGAAATCTCAACCCCATGAATTCATCTTTCCGGTTCACACCCGGACGATCGCAGAGATCAGGTACAATAGTCTCAGCCGCATCATGACGGTGGTCTATCACGACGGCCATTCCTGCACGACTTCCGGCATACAAGGCCCCGCAATGCTGAGGATCCTCGCCCAGCGTCCGTTGGAGCGCTCTCCGTTTCTGTTGCAGACGGTCATCTGAGGGGAAAAGACGTGGCGGGCCTTTTCCGGTACGGCGCTGCTGGGCATCGGTTTGTTTAATCAGCACGGTCGTGCATCTATTTCCCCCGGGCTGCGTTCACTCCGAAGAGCCGGACCTATTGGAGAGAACGCCTATGACCTTTCCACCACCTAAAACCGAATCTCCCGCGGAGCGCTTCGAAGAGGCGACCGCAGCCGCGCGCGACGCCTTGGAAAGGCTGATTGCAGCCGCCAATGAAGCCGGATGGGGCACTGAGGAGATAACCGCAGCACTGCTTAAGGCCGCCCAGTCTTTAAGCGATGCCAACAAGAGAGATCCCGATCCGGCCGACGATCCCTCAATCAGCGACGCAGCCACCAGGCAGGACCAGATCGGCCACGGCGAACTCTATGATTAGTGGGCGTAGCACTGGTTTTTCCCCGCGATGGGACGAGGGTTGCCGGAATGTTCGAGTGTTGCATGTCTTTGCTCTTGGCACCCGTTCGCAATATGCGAAGGCTGGCTAGCCATGCGGGCGGTAGGGACGAGTTGCAAGATTATCGTCAGCGCATGAGCAGCGCGACCAAACCAACCCGGGAGTTTACCCCGAGCTTGGAATAGATGTTTCTGAGGTGGGTTCTGACCGTTTCGTAGCTGATGTGATCGGCTATGGCCACCTCTTTTGGAGAAAGGCCCGAGGCTATGCTTGATGCGATCCGAATCTCCGTCGCAGTCAGTTTGTAGGCTTCCATTAGGAAGTCTCGCCGCTCATTGAGCGGCGTGGCCACCATCGGCTCGACAATGACGGCCACGGTCGGCCCCTCCAAGATCTCAGTGAATGCATCGGACTGGAGCCGGAGGAGTGTGATGCGATAACTTGCCTTGTCCTTCCCGTTTGCAATCGCCGTATGCGGCCTTGTTTGCACACCTTTTCTGGAGGTCAGGAAATCGAGAACAGCGGTCGACCTCTCGCATTGAAGTTCGAGCTTGCCGCTTGGGGCGACATGCATAGGAAAGCCAGTCGCCATTAAGGCTTCCGCGCTCTTATTCCATTGGCGTGCTCGCCCTTGCTCCGAAACGTAGATCAGTCCGACGCCGATGCTATCAAACAGGGTTTGCGTTGTCTGTCTTTCCGGGGCGAGTAAATCGCGCTTCCGGATGAAGTCGAAAGCTCTTTTCAAATGGGGAGCGAGTATCGTGTACCGCCCGGCTGCCTCCTTGTTGAAACCGGGATCCGCTGACGACGTGCAGGTCGATAGGACGAAGGTGCGGGTTTCCTCCCGAATGATGGAGACACCAATGCTCGTCTCGCATTGGGCCTGCCCCTTCAGCCAATCATTGTAGAATTCCGATTTGAGCAAGTCCTCGCGTGGAAAGATCTCGTCTCCGCAGACACCCTGACCGACGGGCGCTGAGCTCAATCTCGGAATCCAGGGGTTCACTGCGGCAAAGTGGCTGCTGAACTGGTCGACCTCATTCCTCGAAAACCCCGATACGTAGGGAACATGGGCCACAGGCGAGGCCAGATCGTGGTAATGGAGGGCAGCCTTTCCATTCGGCGAGGTTTGCGCAACGCGATCTAGAAAATCCTGCCAGTTGCACTCACCGAATAGACTTCCATAGATCAAATCTATCAGCTCAGATGAAGCGTCTTTTGACTGGAGCATGATCTTTCTGAAAATCCCATAGCGAGTATTTTCGGTATTAAATAACGTTGGTCAGGCAAAAACAACAGCAACCCCATGTAATATCAAATCGGCGACCATGGACATCAGTTGCACATCGCAGTGCGGCACTGCTCGCTGCTTCAAGCGAGCGGGTATGGCCAAATCAATAGGTCTCACCGGCCGATCGTGGCGACGGAGCCGCGCAGGACGAGGCTCGTGCGGACGCGCAGACGTTCGACGGCAAGAGGGGTGCGTTCGATACGGGCGATGAGCCGCTCGCCGGCGAGCTTGCCCATCTCGTAGACGCGCTGGTCTACGATGGTGATCGGCGGAACGGTGACGCTGGTCCAGTCGGCGTCGAGAAACGAAATCATCGACACGTCCTTGGGGATCGACAGGCCGAGCGATTGTAGCGACTTGAAGATGCGCAAGCCGACGAGGCTGTCCGATGCCAGCAGCGCCGTCGGCGCGGCACTGTCGGCGAGCAGGCTTTTGATCACGCCGTCTGTCTGGCGCTGGTCCGTGGCTCCGAGCCTGACATAATGAAGAGGGTTCGGCAAACCCGCCTCGGTCAGGACGCTGACAAAACCTTCTACGCGTTCGCGCACGGCGGAATTCGAGATCCGCCCGATATCTGTGGTCCTGCCGCCCTCGGCATCCATAGCAGAGACGTAGGCGAGGCGGCGATGTCCTTGCTCGATCAGATACCGGGTCGCCGCGATGGCCGCATCCCGGTCGTCGCCGGTCACGGCGTCGACATCGAGTTCCGGGATCGCCCGGTCGAACAGGACGAGCGGCACGCCGGCGCGGCGGACGTGGTGGAGATGATCGATGCTGTCGCAGCGGGCCGGAGTGACGATCAGGCCATCGACGCGTTTGCCGATCAGGAGGTCGACGGCCGATTTTTCCGCATCGAGCTCTTCGCCCGAATTCGCGATGATGACGTTGAATCCCGCGAGGCGGGCCGCATCGCTGATGCCGCGCACCGCCAGGCTGAAGAAAGCGTTCTCGATATCGCCGACCACGACCCCGATGATACCGGATCTTCCGGTGCTCATGCTCCGGGCGAGTTCGTTCGGGCGGTATTCGAGGGCGGCGGCGGCCGCCATGACCTGATCTGTGATCTTGGCGCTGACCACGCCGTAGCCGCCGAGAACGCGGGCGGCCGTAGCCTTCGAGACCTTTGCGGCCTTCGCGACGTCGGCGACCGTGACTGCACGTTTCGGATGAGCGGAATCTTCCATGGGCCGAGGACTACAAGAGTTATTGACGGCAGGTCAATTGACGGATATCAAATATGTATTGAGACCGGTCTCTTTATATCAGAGACCGGTATCTTGTCCATTAATCTCTGTCGCGATGCGCGGCAGCGGGGGACGACAATGCCGACAAGAGCATTCCTTTCAGAGCGGAGAACGACGATGAAGCCTTTTCTATTTTTTCCGGCCATCATGGCCCCGTTGCGGGCCGGCCTTGTCACATGCCTTCTTGCGATGGGGGCAGGTTCTGCGGCCGCAGCCGACAATCCCTATAACCTGATCGAGCCAGGGACTATCAGCGTCGGCACGATGGGCGATTCCAAGCCCTATACGTTTGCCACGGCGGACGGCCAGTTTACCGGTTTCGATATCGAGTTGTTTCTCAACGTCGTCTCCCGCCTCGGCTTTCAAAAAGACAAGGTGACGTTTACGGGCCAGGAATTTTCAGCACTCCTGCCGTCGGTCGCAAACGAAAGGTTCGACGTTGCCGTTGCGGCGATCGGAACCACCGAAGCCCGCAAGAAGACCATCGACTTTTCCGACGGCTATCTTGCCGGTTATCTCTCCGTGCTGACCCCGGATGCCGGTATCAAGGATGCCGATGGCCTCAAGGGCAAGCGTCTCGGGGTCGTGCAGGGGACCTTGCAGGAAGTCTATGCGGCCAAGAATTTCGGGGGAACCGATCTGGTGAAATTCCCCGACAACAATTCTGCCGTGGCTGCCCTCAACAACGGAACGGTCGATGCGCATTTTCTCGACTACGAGGCCGCCAAGCAATATGGCGAGCGCTATCCCGCGCTGAAGGTTGCCGTGAATATCCCCTCCTTCGATGCGCCTGCTGGCTTCGTGGTCCGAAAAGGAAATGACGCCTTTCGCACGGCGCTCAACGGCGCGCTTCACGATGCGATGCAGGACGGCACCTGGAAGACCCTTTACGAAAAGTGGTTCCCCGGCTCGCCGATGCCGGAACAGTATCTTCCCAAGAAGTGACGCCGCAAGCCGCCCGCTCATGGCGGGCGGCTTACCAAGGCTCTGCCGGACGGCGGCGTCCGCGCCGGGCAAGAATTCATGGGGATCTGAATGAACTGGCTTGAAAATCTGCGCCGCAGCTTCCTGGACTGGGACGCCATGGCGGAAGTTCTGCCGAGCATGATCAGCGTCGGCCTGAAGAATACGCTGATCCTGGCCGCTGCCTCGACCGTGCTCGGCGTCATCATCGGTATGGCGCTTGCCGTGATGGGCATCTCGCAATCCCGCTGGCTGCGGCTGCCGGCGCGCATCTACACCGATGTTTTCCGCGGGCTTCCGGCGATCGTCACGATCCTAATCATCGGCCAGGGGTTTGCCCGGATCGGGCGCGAGATCTTCGGTCCGTCTCCATTTCCGCTCGGCATCCTGGCGCTCAGCCTGATTGCCGGAGCCTATATCGGCGAAATTTTCCGGTCCGGCATTCAAAGCGTCGAGCGCGGCCAGATGGAAGCCTGCCGGGCTCTCAGCATGAGCCATGGCCAGGGCATGCGCCTGATCGTCATCCCACAAGGCATCAGGCGGGTTCTGCCGGCGCTGGTCAATCAATTCATCGGAAACGTCAAGGATTCCAGCCTTGTCTACTTCCTCGGATTGCTCGCTTCCGAGCGGGAGATCTTCCGGGTCGGCCAGGATCAGGCCGTCGTCACTGGCAATCTGTCACCGCTGCTGCTGGCGGGCGTCTTCTATCTCGTCATCACCGTTCCGCTGACCCACTTCGTCAACTATATCGATGCGAGACTGCGGCTCGGAAAACAAGGCCGCGGCTCGGGTGTTGCGAGCGGATTGGTCGAGGTAAGCGAGTTGCGGGCCGCTGACCCCCATCCCACGGGCACGGCCGAGGAGAGTACGCCGCGCTTCAAAGGCGGCGCCCTGAACATCCGAGACCTCGCCATGGCCTACGGCGATCTCGACGTGTTGAAGGGTGTTGATCTCGACATTGCTGCCGGAACCGTCACTTGCATCATCGGCCCTTCCGGCTCGGGAAAATCGACGCTGCTGCGATGCATGAACAGGCTTGTCGAGCCGAAAGGCGGCGACATCCTGCTCGATGGCGAGAGCATCCTGGCGATGAAGCCGGAGAGGCTGCGCCGGCGTGTGGGCATGGTGTTCCAGCACTTCAACCTTTTTCCCGACCACACGGCACTCGAAAACGTCATGCTTTCGCTGACCAAGATCAAGAAGATGCCGAGGCAGGAGGCGCAGCGCATCGCCGAGGCGCGTCTGGCGGAGGTCGGTCTCGCAGAGCGTAGGGATCATCGGCCCGCCGGCCTGTCGGGTGGGCAGCAGCAGCGCGTCGCCATCGCCCGCGCGCTTGCCATGGATCCGGAGGTGATGCTCTTCGACGAAGTGACGAGTGCGCTCGATCCCGAACTGGTGAAGGGCGTGCTCGACCTGATGGCCGCTCTCGGCCGCCAGGGCATGACGATGGCCGTGGTGACGCATGAGATGGGATTTGCCCGCAGGGTGGCAGACCAAGTCGTCTTCATGGATGAGGGTCGCATCGTCGAGGCCGGCTGCCCGGAGCAGATCTTCGACAATCCCAAAAGCGAGCGGCTGAAGCGCTTCCTTGCGGAAGTTCTCTGAAGCGCCTGAGGCAACGCATGGTGCCCCCGGTCGTCCTCATGCCGGGTGCGCCGGATTTCATTCGACCTAGCAAGAGCAGACAACAAGGTTATCGACATGAATGCTTCCACCAAACCTTCGAAGGTCGTCGTCATCGGCGGCGGGATCTTTGGCGTCTCGACGGCTGTCCATCTGGCACGGCTCGGGGTCCGCATCGTGCTCATCAATGACGGCCCGCTCGCCAACGGCGCCTCCGGTCGTTCGCTCGCTTGGCTCAATTCGGCGCGCAAACGCACCGATGCCTATCACCGGCTGCGGTTGGCCGGCATAGATCGCTACCGCACGCTGGCCGTCCGGTATCCCGATGCGCCGTGGCTGTGCTTCGATGGCGGCCTGACCTGGGATGCGGACGATGCCGGCAACGAGATCGCTGAGATCTTCGACTATGAGCGCGATCTCGGCTATCACGCGCAGTGGCTCGCCCCCGAACGAATTGCTGCAGCGACGCCGGGTGTCGATGCAAGTGTGGTGACGCGGCAAGGCGCGATCTTCAACCCCGGGGAGGGCTGGGTCGATCTTCCGTCCTTGATCGCCACGCTTGTGGAAGAATTCCGCACGCTGGGCGGCGAGATCATCACGGACGCGGGTCGCGCGACGGTCGATATTGAAGGCGGGCGCGCCCGTGGCGTGATCACCGCAGACGGCATGCGCCGCGACGCGGATGCCGTGCTGCTTGCTGCCGGCGGCGACGTTCCCGCAATCGTTGCCGAGGCCGGCCAGCATATCGGCGATGCAACGCCCGTCGCCCTTCTCGTCAGGACAAAGCCGATCCGCCACCCGTTGAAGGCCGTGCTCAATACCCCTCGCGTCGCCATCCGGCCGACGCCCAACGGCGGCTTCGCGCTCGATTCCGCCTGGTCTGAGGAAGAGGTGAGCGTGAAGCCCGACGGCAGCTATGAAATCAGACAATCGACGCTGGACGGGCTGCTGCGCGAGGCTTCCAGGGTTCTCGAAGGCAATCCTGCGCTGGAGGTCGAAGATTATGGGGTCGGCCTCAAGCCTATCCCGGGCGACGGCGAGCCCGTTTTCGGCGAACTGCCGTCGATCCCGGGTTATTTCGTCGCCTTCAGCCATAGCGGCGCCACCCTCGGCCTGATTGCCGGCGAACTGCTGGCGGACGAGATCGTCACTGGACGCCGGCATCCGCTGCTGGCGGAATTTCGGCCGGAGCGTTTCAGCGCGTCGCGACGATGAAGGCCGGAGCGGAGGCCGATGCATCCTTCTGAGCCGTCGAGCGTTCTATCGCCAGGAACAACTGGAGACACATCATGCTCAAGGACGAACTCGGGGATACCGGCACAAACAAGGATATGCGCGACGCTGTGGAAACCGCGCCGGCCTCCTTCGAAGAGGCGGGCATCAACCCTGATCTTATCAGACGTGAGGGTTTCGCCAGCGAGGCCGAATATCGGGCATATATTGCGACGCTCGGTGGTTATGCTTCCGTTGGAGACACCGTCGAGGAGCCCCTCCCGATCTACGAAGGTCATGTGCTGGAAGGCCGTCTGCAAGAACTGCGAGAAGAACTCGAAAACCTCCGCGCTCGCCTTCACGTGATCCAACATCAGGCCGCGACCGTCGTGACGGAGAACGTCCGATGGGCCGATGCCAGCGCCCATGCGCAGCTCGGCAATCAGCCTTGGCTCAAGCTGGCAGGTGCAATGGCGGCGACCTTCGTCGCCACCAGGGGCATCATGCGTTTGCCGCTGGGAGCCGTGGCGACGACGGCGCTACCGTTGGTGGCGGCGGCGATGAACCGGAAGCTCGCCAAGCGTCGATAAATATCAGGCAAAGCCGATTTCCGCGAGCAGAGGCAGGTGGTCCGAGGCAATCCTTGTCAGGCGGTTTTCCAGGACCGCCGCCTGTTTGACGATGAGATCGTCAGTGACGAAGATGTGGTCGAGGCGCATCAGCGGGTAGCGCGAGGGAAAGGTGGCTCTCGGCGCGGCGCTGCCTGCGAGCTGGGCGTCCTTCAATGACCGCGCGGCAAGTCGGTAAGTCGCCGATGACGGAATGGCGTTGAAATCGCCGCAGAGGATGGTTGGAAGAGGTTCATCTGTCGTGCCGCGTAGCCAGCCGGGGTTCAGCAATGTCGTCATCTGCCGGATGCGCTCGCGGCCGCGAAGGCCGAGATGGGTGTTGACGACCAGCAGTTTTCTGTTGCCGACCAATATTTCGACGGAAATGGCGCCGCGCTGTTCGCCGATGGATGGCAATGGTCCGGCCTTGACCGCGCCGGTCGGCAGCGAAGTGATGATCGCATCGCCATACTGCTCCTCAGCGATCGACAGCGCCGGATGGAAATGAGCCTGCATCTTCAAAAGCGAGGCGATCGCATGGGCCTGGTCGACGCCGCCGGTCCTGCGGCGGAGGACGTCGACCTCCTGAAGAGCGACGATATCAGCCTCAGCCTCGGCAATGACAGAAGCGATGCGGCCGGGATCGAGCTTCCGGTCGCCGCCGATACAACTGTGCACGTTATAGGTCAGGATTTTGATTGATTGATCCGGCATAGGCCCTGCTGAACTCGTTCCCCCCGGGGAAACATAGAAGCTCCCCTGGAAAACATAGAACTGGTTCTGCAGGGAACACAAAACTCGTTTGATCGTTCCCGATCATCGACCATCGCGCTCGCACTCCTGAGGACAATCGATGAGCTTGAAAAGCATGATATGGAATGGACTGCTCGTTGCTGCCCTTTGTCTTGCGGTCTTTCTCCTCTATCGAATATTCCAACAATATAGCCTCGATCAGATCGTCCAATCGGTTCGCAGCATACCCCTTTCGACCTTTTGCACTGCACTTCTCTTTGCGGCGGCGTCCTATCTGTGCCTCAGTTGCTTCGACCTCCTGGCGATCCGCTCGCTCGGCAAATCCTTGCCCTACCGGAATATCCTGCTCGCCTCGTTCATCAGCCTTTCGCTCGGGCATAATATCGGCTTTGCCGGGCTGAGCAGCGGCGCTTTTCGCTATCGTTTCTATTCACGCTGGGGGCTGACGGCGGAGGACTTGGCGAAGATCATCCTGTTTTGCGGTGTCACGGTAGGGCTCGGGCTGATCACGCTTGGCGGCATCGCCATGATCGTCAATCCCGGCGATGCCGGGCGCCTTCTGCGCATCGACCCGGCAAGTGTGCGCATCTTCGGTTTGCTGGCGCTGGTCGTGCCGGCTCTCTATGCGGGCCTGGCGTTTTTCATCCGCGGCACGTTGGGGCTGTGGCGCTGGTCGTTTCAGTTGCCACCATTTTCGATCGCGGTCGCACAGGTTGCGGTCGGGACGATCAATTTCATGCTCGTCTCCGCCTGCCTGCACCAGATGCTTTCGGCCTTCGGCGACGTTGCCATCTTCAGGTCGGTGACGGCTTACGTGCTTGCCAATTCGGCGATCCTCGCGACGCATGTTCCGGGCGGTCTCGGCGTGCTCGAGGCGACAGTCTCCTATGTCGTGCCGAAGGAGGCGTCGATCGGCGCGCTGATTGCGTTCCGCTGCGCCTATTTCTTTATTCCACTGGCGCTCGGCACGACGCTGCTCGTCATCAGCGAGGTCGTTTTCCGACGGAGGTCAGGCGGGGCGAATGAGGCGGCGGACGAGCGCGCCGAGGCCCAATCGGTTTAAAACTGTGAACGGTCGAACCGGGTCGAAGATCGCCGTGCCTGAAATCGGTGAAATGCTGCCCGACAGCTCGACGGTGAATTCCCGTAAACCCCGAGGCCCGTCATTGAGAGCGTCGACCGCCTCGATCAACGTGCCGCTTTGCATCAAGGCTGCGGCGAAGGTTTCCGGGGTGGTTCCGAGATATTCCGAAAGCAGGTGATTGCGCAGATCCGCGATCGCGCCGCGGTGCGCGTCACTACCTGCCTCAAACAACATGTCGCATTCGCCATCCAGCCCTTCCGAGCGATTGTTGAGATTGGAGGAGCCGATGCGGACCAGCTCGTCATCGGCGATGATCAGTTTGGAATGGACGAGCACCTCCACCTCGCCGTTCTCTCCGGGCGTGACTGGCCCGGGTACGACGGCATAATAGACGCGCAAGCGATCGGCGCGATCGGCGCGTTTGAGGCGGCGGATGACGCGGTCGCGATTGCCGCCCATGACAAGCTTTTCGATCAGCCCATGAGAACTGCGCGTGCAGATGATGACGACCTCGGGGCCGTCCTCCTCCTGCAGCCGCGCCGCGATGGCGTCAGCGACGCGGAAGGAGGCGAGATATTGCGCCTCGATGTAAAGCTGCCGCCGCGCCCGGGCGATGACGTCCAATGTCATGGCGATTCCGTCGCTGATGCCGGCGCGAAAAGCGGTCGACGGCTCCGTCAGCGCGAAGCTGACCGCGATGTCCCTCATCGAAACGGCGAGATCGTCCGGCCAGGAAAAAGCGACATCTTCGGCCAACGGCAGGTAGTTTTCACCGGTCGCGTTTTCCCAGCGCCGCCTGGCGATATCGCCGATCAACCTAGCAGCATCGCCGGCGACCATTGCCTGAACGTCGTGCAGGGGATCGTATGAAACGCCCTCGGGATCGCGCCGAAGTTTATCTTTGGCGCGATGAAGCCAGGTGTCCCATCGCCGCGATGTCAGGTCCATGCCGCCAATGAAGGAGACGGCATCGTCGATGCAGACGAGCTTCTGATGGTGGCAGCCGCGCACCGCGCGCTGAAGATCGAAGCGCAGATCGATCCGGTCATTCCTTGGGAAACTCTTCTTGCGAAGCAGCCGGAGCGACTTGTCCGAATAGATGGGACCGAGCGTCCAGACGAGGATGCGTATTTCGAGCTGCGGATTTGCGGCCGCCAGTTCATGCAGTAGGTCGGACAGGGTCTCGTCGGATTTGTCAGGTTCCATCGGGATGTCGGGGTTGAAATCCCAACCCACGATCCAGACGGTGCGCCGTGCCTGCCGTAGTGCGCGCGCCAACTCCGCAAAGTAGCTATTGCCGTTGATCAGGAAGGTCGTCTTCGCAGCGCTCCCTTGGAAACGCAAGTCGCTGCCATCCTGTTTTTGGCGGTCGCTCGGCCGTTGTGATTTTGTCTGGGGCAAGCTCGGGTTATTGAAGATGGTTTCGAATGTCGTCATGATTGCCTCGGCTCTAACTGCGAGAGCAAACGCTTGGAATATTTTTGGGTTCCCTGCGGCGCCAGATGAGGCGGTCTGGTTGGTAGGGGCCGGCGATACGAAGTGCAAGGAAACGAGATGTCACAACGAGCAGGCAGCGCCGATCTTCCCCTTCACGGGGGACGCGTGCCGTATTGGCTTGGCGACAGGATGACGCGGCTCGGAACGCTGATCACCGAGGCGATCGTCCATCATTATGGCCGCGACGAATTCCTGCGCAGGCTCGCGCATCCCTTCTGGTTCCAGTCCTTCGGCGCGGTAATGGGCATGGATTGGCATTCTTCCGGCATCACCACCAGCGTTCTCGGTGCGCTGAAGCGCGGGCTGAAGCCGCGTGCCGGCGAGCTCGGTCTGCATGTCTGCGGCGGCCGCGGCGCGCATTCGCGCAAGACGCCGCTGGAGCTCGTCTCGATCGGCGAGCGTGTCGGTCTCGACGGGGAGGGGCTCGCGACCACGAGCCGTCTTATTGCCAAGGTCGACAGCGCCGCCCTCCAGGACGGGTTCGACCTTTATCTACACGGGTTCATCGTCGCCGATGACGGCCATTGGGTGGTCGTGCAGCAGGGCATGAACGGCGATAAGCGGCAGGCCCGGCGCTATCATTGGCTATCCGAAGGGCTGGAGAGTTTCGTCGACTCGCCGCATGCGGCAATCGAGGGAAGAAGCCAGGGTGAGATCGTCAATCTTGCCGACCGGCGTGCCGAGCGCTCGCGTCGCGGTCAGCTCGATCTGCTGGCGACCCTCGGTCCCGACCGGATCATCCGCGAAGCCGCCGCACTGCTGCGTGCCGAAGCGCCGGCGCCCGAACCCGCCGAACAGCCGATGCTGCCGCATCTGATCATGCCCGCCCATCACGATGTCCGCGAGAGCGACGTCAACATGCGGCGCCTGCATGGAAATCTGGCTGCCGCCGCCGACCGCGGGCCGGCGGATTTCGAAGAGCTGCTGCTCGTTCCAGGCGTCGGCGCCCGCACGGTGAAGGCGTTGGCGATGGTGGCGGAAGTCGTCCACGGCGCGCCTTGCCGTTTTTCCGATCCGGCGCGCTTCTCGATCGCCCATGGCGGCAAGGACCGCCATCCTTTTCCGGTCCCGCTCAAGGTCTATGACGAGACGATCGCCGTGATGAAATCGGCGGTGCAGAAGGGCAGGCTCGGACGCGAGGAGGAGTTGCAGGCGCTCAAGCGCCTGGACGACCAATCCAGGCAGATGGAACGCTATGTGACCGGTCCCGACCTCAAGGAAATCATCGCCGGCGAAGTCCGCCAATCCGCCGATTTCGGCGGCCGGAGCGTCTTCGGCTGGGAGGAACCGCCCGCAGAATAGGGCACGCTTTATGCCATGATCTTAACTCGCTGAGCCAGGCAGGACGACCTCGCCGTTTTCCTCACCATCCCAGTACCGGATGGAGGACGCTGAAACCTTGATAAGAACGATCCCAGGAGTATCCACTCCTTCAGGAAACCACCGCTCGAGATCGGGCACCCAATGTTCTTCGAATGCCGCCTTGTCCCGCACCAGCGAGGCGAAGCCCTCGACAGCGATGAAAATCCCCGGCTTGCCGAGGAGGCTGGGAGGAGCCGTGAACGTCAGCGAGACGGTGTCGATGCCTTCGATCTCCGTGATTTTCCTGCTGTCTTCATACGAGAAGAACCAGGAATCCCCGTCATATTCGACGTCGCCGTTATTGCTCATCGGTCGGGCCGAGATGCGGCCCGACGCGGCATTCGTCGACAGCATGCAGAAATCGATCTTCTTCAGTTGCGAGGATAAGTCTTCGAGGGTCATGGACGCCATTGCGATCTCCCGGGTTTGAATGCTGGGGAGTAGCGTGCAAGCGCCCAAATTGTTCCGCGGAAGGCTCCCGGCGGCATCTTTGCCCACGAAGTCATTGCCAGGGATGATCTGCATAGCGGAAAAATCGTGTCGCCCGTCGCGGATTTGCTGGAAAGCGTCCTTCGCACAGCTGAAAAGACGCGCGGCGCGGCCATGCATCTTATAGAAACAGGAGCCGCTTCACCATCGGCCCGAGCTGCGAATATGGCAAGTACGACGCGCCGACCACTAACATCGGCAGCAGTGCCGGCACCAGAACAGGCAGGACGTTACCCTTGTTGATCAGCATCGTGGACGTCTTCAGTGATGCGAGGTAGACCGGTTTCACGTCGCGGAATTCCGCCACCTCTGGCTCGCTTTCATCACCGACGACATTATCCCCGAGCGTCGCACGTTCGCTCCATCGCTCGAAATCCGTCACCTTCGAGAGAGACAGCAGGATCGTCTTCCTTTTCAGACGGGAGACTTGCATGGCGACGCCGACGAGTGGAACAGCATAGTAGATCACGACCACCATCAGCCACGCCCCGCAGACGGCGGTGAACAGACCGGGTGTCACGGTCTCGCGCTGCATCACATGGCCGACGCCGGCCGCGAAGACGGAACTCACCGCAAGCGTGAAGAGGCCATAGCCGGCTTGGTAATAGCTGAGGAAGCCGAGGCCGCCATGGCCGTCGGGATGCGTGACCACGAGACGGAGATGGCACCTTGCGACGCTCGACAGGAATAGGCACCAGATCACATGCTTCCATACGAGACGCGTCAGCAGGAACCAGTAGACGGTGTTGCCGACTGCCAGGCACCAGAAGCCTGTCATCGAAATGCTTCCGTCGCCGACCGCCCATGGGGGCGCGGATCCGCCAAGGAACGTGGACGCATTGAAGACCGTCGCGGCGAGCGCCAAACCTAAGCAGATGAGTTCCGGAAAGCCGGCAGTTGTTCGAGCGCCTGCATCACGCAGCGCCTTCCGGGTGTCTGGGATGGATTGCGACGACACGAGCGGAATCCTAAAGAGGATTGAAACGCACTCGTCGAGGGCGAAACCGATGGGCTTTTCCGCCAGCGTCAGCAGGACCGGCGCGATCAGGAACTTTGCCCACGCTCCCCAGTCGTGAAGGAAGAGGCCGGCCCCGTGTCCGCCGCTGGTCGCCAGCAGAAGCAGCACCGGGATTGTCCAGCACAGGCCTGCGAAGACGAATGCCCGCCATCCGCGCTTGCGTATGCCAAGCCGGGTCATCAGCTCGTAGAACGGCCCGCCATGCATGATCCGCAGGCGATCGTCGTCGCTGGCCATTCTACCCCTCCGCGGCCACCACCTTGGCTTGCTGCGTGCGTATCGCGGCCGCAGCAGCGGCAGCGCCGTCCCTGTCGTCGCCGCCGACCTGCACCGACGGCGTCGCGAATTCGATGCCGTTCGCCTGGAAAGCCTCTCGAATTTTCGCATAGGCCTTGCGCCGGATATAGGTTTGCATTCCGGGCACTGTCGTCATCGCAAAGCTGAGAACGATGCCATAATCGCCGAACTCCTCGACACCCTTCATCTTCAGCGGCTGGATAAACATCGGCCCCAGTTCCGAATCGGCCTGCAGCTCGGCGCCGATCTTTTTCGCGAGCTTGCGCGCCTTCTCTATGTCGGTGTCGTAGCTGACATTGACCCGGAATTTGTCGATGACCCAGTCGCGGCTCATGTTCTCGACGGCGCCGAGCTCGCCGAACGGAACGGTGAACACCGGGCCGCGGTGATGACGAAGCCGCACCGACCGGAGGCTGAATCCCTCGACGGTCCCTTTGTAGCTCTTCGCCTGAATGTATTCGCCGACACGGAAGGCGTCGTCGAGCATATAGAAGACCCCGCTGATGACGTCCTTCACCAGCGTCTGCGATCCGAAGCCGAGCGCCACGCCGAAGATGCCCGCACCTGCGATCAGCGGCCCGATTTCGACGCCGAGCTCCGCAAGCACGATCAGCCCGGCGATAGCCGCCACCATCACGGCCAGCACGTTCCGGAAGATCGGCAGCAGGGTGCGAAGCCGCCCCCGCCGGGCAGCCTGCGAAGGATCGTTTCCAGCTTCGGCCTGCACCGAGAGGCGCCGGTCGATCCAGGACTTCGCCAGGTGCCATGCGAGATCGGCAAGCAGCAGGACGACGATGCTCTTCAGAAGTCCATAGGCCACCGAGGCCACGGCAGGATCGCTGTGAACAAGCGAGTTGGGATCGACCCTCCACACGATCGCCACCCAAGCGACGGCGACGGCGACAACGACGGCCCGGCTGCCGCGGACAAGCAGGACGCGCTTGGTGCTGTCGGGTTCCGAGGGGATCATGCCGGTTGCAGTCTGACCGGCGAACCGAAGCACCGAGGGCAGCGCCATCGCGTAGACGCCCAGCCAGAACAGGCCGCGGAGACCGACGCACCAGAGCGCCCAGACGATCACGAAGGCAAGGCAGAGCGCGATGCGCATCCGAAAGGGCCTCTCGGACGAGGAGACGACACCCTCGACGGCCAAAGCGAGAAGAACGAACGAGAAGCAGAACGAGATCGCCGCAGTCACCGAGGGGTCGACTGACAAAGGCCGGCCGAGGCTTGCCGCTGCCACCCCGACGATCGCAGCGCCCGCGAAGATCTTCGTCCGCCTCCGAGCGGGAACTGTCAGCATGGCCGTGTCGAGCAGAGCCGAGATCGCTCGATATGCCAAGAGCGCCAGTAGGGAGACGAGGAGTACGATGCGTGGGAGTACGGGCCAATCGAAGGCGAAGTAGACGGCGGCCATCGCCGCAGCAGAGATGCCAATGGCCAGCAGGCGCTCCTGCAGCCCTTCCGCGCGCCTTCTTGATCGCACAAAAAGACGTTCGGCGAAAAGTCCGACCGCCGTCAGCCCAAGGA
Source organism: Rhizobium sp. CB2179 (assembly GCF_057653455.1). Classification (NCBI taxonomy): domain Bacteria; kingdom Pseudomonadati; phylum Pseudomonadota; class Alphaproteobacteria; order Hyphomicrobiales; family Rhizobiaceae; genus Rhizobium; species Rhizobium sp. CB2179. The sequence goes on from NZ_JBYGKR010000002.1 coordinate 835,956, forward strand.
ATGCGACGAAAACAGGCAGCCGGCCATGGGAGAGCGCATCTTCTCTCGTGCGAGCAGCGGCGGCGATCACCTCGGCGGGAATCCTTGGGATTGCCTGAACGGCGCCATCGATCCGGCTCCGGGTGGCCGCTTCCCATGTTGCCAGCCCGGCATCCGCTTCCTGGGCAGCCGCGAGCGTCGGGCCGGGCGCTTTCTCCAGCCATGACCGGACCTCGGGATCCTGCAATAACCGCACGAGATCGTCGACCTTCTGCGGCCGCGGCGCTTCCTGGGCAGTGGCGACGACGGACATCAACACGAACAGGACGAGTCCACCGATCCATTTCATGCGCATGTCCTTCTATTTCTCGAATGAGAAGACCTTCTTCCAGTCCGCTTTCATATCGACAACCAGCCAGTTGCGGCGCTCCGCTTCGTCGAGCGCCTTGTCGAGCTTGCCGATTTCGCTCTTTCGATCGTAGGCGACCTCCCGTTCCGCATCCGTGTGATGGACGATCATCGCAAAGCTCGGACCCTTGGCGGTGACCCATCGCAGCATCTCGTAGTCGCCGTTAGAATTCCCGGCCACGAAGATCGGCTTGCGCCCGATGAACTTGTTGATGCCGGAAGGCTTGCCGGCGCCATCGTCGACGAAGTCGATCTTCGGCAGCCTGTTGAGCACGGGCTCGTCGCCGACAATGGCATATTCCGTCGTGATGGTGCTGCCGACCACCTGTTCCGGCGGGATGCCGTACATTTTCTCGGTCACCGGCCGCATGAATTCGACGCCGCCGCCGGAGACGATGTAGGTCTTGAAGCCGTTGGCCCTGAGGTAATCGAGGAGTTCGCGCATCGGCACGAAGGTCATCTCGTCGTAAGGCTTTGCGGTTTTCGGGTGCTTGGCGCTCGCAAACCAGTCGGTGACGATCTTCGAGAACTGGTCCGTCGTCATCCCGGCATGCGTCGTCATCGCGAGATCCATGATCCCTTTCTCGCCGCCTTTCATCACGCCCATAGGATCGCCTGCCAGCACCGACTTGAACGGCTCCTTGGTCTGCCATTCAGGGTGCTCCGGTGCGAGCGTCTTCACACGGTCGAGCATAAAAGCAAACTGGAAGTAGATGGGTTGCTCCGACCAGAGGGTGCCGTCATTGTCGAAGACCGCGATCCGGTCTTCGGGCACGACGTATCCTTCGCCGCCCTCGGCTGTCGTTGCCTTGACGAAATCCATGATCCTGGTCTTTGCCGCGGTATCGTTCCAGGACGGCAGGACCTCCTGCGCCACGGCCGTTCCGACGACTCCACTGACGAGCAGCAGCGCGGCGACGAGAAATGATGCAAGCACGGTATCGGAAGCCTGGAAACGCCTTCTCATTTCACTTCTCCTTCGGTGCGCCTGACGCAGCGGAAGCCGACATGGCTGGTGGACGTATCCTCGGGCTCGGCGTGGCGGGCGGCAGGACGGTAGCGTCTGCAGTAGTTTGGGGCGCAGAGATGGGAGCCGCCCTTCAGCACCCGCCGGGCTATCCGGATTTCCGGCTGGCGCGGATCGTAGCTTGCCTCGGCGTCACGCCCGCGTGGGTTGCTCGGAATGCAGCACGAGTGCTTCGCCGGTTCAGGATGCCGGGTCGACCAGTAGTCGCTGGTCCATTCCCAGACATTACCGATCACGTCGTAGAGGCCGAAGCCGTTCGGCGGGAACGAACGCACGGGCGAGGTGCGTTCTTGGCCTTTCGGCTTCATCGAGTGGGTAGGGAACGTGCCGCTCCAGGTGTTTGCCATCGGCACACCGCCCGGCGCGAACTCGTCGCCCCATGCATATTCCGCATCATCCAGCCCGCCGCGGGCGGCAAGCTCCCATTCGGCCTCCGTCGGTAAATCGAGCCCGGCCCACTCCGCATAGGCAGCGGCGTCCGCGTAGGCGACATGTACGACCGGATGATCGAGCTTGCCGCGCAGATCGCTGAGACCGCCGAGGGGGCGGCGCCAGTTCGCACCGAACTTGAATGTCCACCACTGGGAGATGTCGGCGCCGTTCACGGCTTTCGGCTGCGTGAATACCAGCGAGCCCGCCCTCAGCATCTCGGGCTTCGCACCGGGATAGTCCTTCGGATCGGGAGCTATCTCTGCGACGGTGACATATCCGGTCGTCTCGACGAATTGCTTGAACTGCCTGTTGGTGACCGGCGTCAGCGACATCCAGAAGCCGTCCACCTTGACCGGGTGGGCCGGGGCCTCCTCCGGATAATGATGGTCGGAGCCCATCGTGAACGTCCTGCCGGGAATCCACACCATGCCCTCGGACTCGCGCCGGGCTTCTGTCGCGCTGTCGAATGCCAATGCCATCGCGGCCTCCAGAACCGATATCCCCGACCTTAGCTCCCGCACGCCGTCAGGAAAGAATGTTACTGTTAACTCGACGTAACAAAGCGTCCGTCATGCCACCGGATTGAGGTCCGGCAGGGCGGATTTTCGCGCTCGCCCCTTGTTCGTCGCTGCCAGGGTGATGGCGTCGGCGAACTTGCCGCGATCCAATTGCATGTCGCGCGACCGGAAGAGGCGCCGCTCGAGAATGGTGACCTGTGCCGAAAGCCGGGGATTGCCCTGCGCTTCAGCCCAGTCGGCAACCGACCGGAATCCGAGGCTTCCACTCCAATCCTGAAGCGCCCGATAGATTGCCGGATCGGGCCCGACCCTAATAATGGTTTGAAGGCGGCGAAGTCTTCTTCGCGGAGAATTTCGGCGGCTCATTCGACGCCGTTCCGCCCATGCGAGGATTGCCGAGCCCCTTTGCCATGCGACAACTGCTACAAAGCAGGCGAGCGCGGCCACGCATGACAACAGCACCACCGGCCAAGCATTCTTTCCTTGGTCTTCGCCAGGTGGATCGAATTTCGGATCGATGCGCTCGGTTGAGGGCGCCTTCGCCACGACGATTTTGACGGCCGGAAGGGTGGCCGTCGCTCCGGCATGGGCATCCAGGTCGAACCATTGGTAGGAAACGGGTGGCGCCTGGAAGCTGCCTTCGGCAGAAGCCGTGTAGACAACCGTTTCGGTCCGGGTACTTCCGGTCTCGACGCTCCGGCCGATCCCGCGCTGTTCGACGCCGTCCGTCAGTGACGGCGGCTTCACATATTGCGCGACCCCGGCCGCCCTTCCCAGATCGACCGGTGGGATGAGCATGGCCTGCGTGTCTTCGGCAAAGATGACGATCGTCCTCACGACAGCGTCGCCCGCCTTCAAATCTGCCGGGCTTCTGTCGAAGGACTGGCTTACCGTCAGATTGCGGGCGGCGAAGGGGCTGGCCGCCTGATTGGGAGCGGCCGAGACATCGAAGGAGGGAAGGGCTACACGCACCTGCGCCTTGATCGCGCTTCCGTTCGCCGAATAGCCAAGATCGATCGCGATTTCGGGCAGCATGAAGGATCCGGGCTTTTCCGGGACGATCACGTAGCTCCTGCGTATTCCCGAATATTGAACGTCCGCGATCGTCTGGACGAGGTTCTGGGCACGATCGTCGGAAAGCGTGACAAGGGCGGCCGGGACCTCGAACAGCGGATATTGCGGCGGCGACGTGAAGAAGTCCGGCGCAAAGATGTCCACGACGACGTGGACCTGCTGGCCGGGGACGATCCCTTCCGCTCCTTCGATGGCGGCGCGTCCGAAGGGTTCGGCGGCGATGGCCTGCCCGCATGCGAATACCCAAAAAAGCGTGGCTGGAAGTCTCATGGAGACTGCCTCCTCGCTTCGAGAGAAAACTTGCGGGCCATCAGGTCCGCCGGGCTGACATTGATGTTCTTCATCCACATCTCCGACGTCTGCTCGGCGATATCAATCTGGCCTTCCTTGCCCTCCTTTCCCTTCTCGTCGAACTGGACGCTGTCAGGATTCTCGCTCGGCTGCTCGGGCTGCTCTTCCTGCTTTTCCTTCTGTTGTTTCAGCAGTTGCCGTGCAACGGCGAGGTTCGCCTCGGCGTCCGGCCATTCACTTCGTTTATCGAGCGCCTTCTCATAAGCCGCGACAGCCGCCTCGAATTTCGATAGCTGGAGGAGCGCATTGCCCTGGTCGTACCAGCTCTCCGCCGTGTCGACGGAGGCAAAGGCGTCGACCGCCTCCAGGAACTTGCCGGCTCGATAGAGGGCGACGCCCTTCCACATCGGATCGGCAAAGCGGTTTGCGGCCTCGTCGTACTTGCCCTGCTCGAAGGCAATGCGGCCCTGCTGATCCGAACTCAGCCACATATCGATCAGTCCCTCCGCATGGGCGCTGCCCGGCGACAGCATCCGCAGGGCGAGCAGCAGCGTGGCGATCCGTACCACCCAGCCCTTGCGGAACGACAGGGCCATCGCAACCGCGACCGGGACGACCAGCCACCAGCCGAGATCGCGCCAGCGGTCACCCTCCGTCTCCTGCTTCTGTGCGAAGTTGCTGCGGATACGCTGCATGATCCAGCGAACATCCGTGTCGTCGTCCGTAATTGTCGCGACATCAGCTCCCGCTTCCCTGCCGACGGTCTGGAGCCCGGCGACGTCGAGCTTGGGAAAGAGACGTGTGCCGGATGCATCCGAGAGAAATCCGCCATCCGGCGTCTTGACCGGTCCGCCTGCCGAAGTGCCGATCCCGAGAATGATGACGCCGTCGCCGCTCGACTTGTGTGTCTGCACGGCAGCGGCTTCCACTCCGTCGGTCAACAGAAGGATCGTTCCGGCAACCCCTTCTTTGACCAGGAGGCTTTGCCCGAGCCGCAGCGCGGCTGCCGTGTCCTTGCCCGGCGTCGGCATGATGCGTGTCGCCAATGCCTCGGAGTAGCTTTCAAGCAGCGCCGCGTCCTCGGTCGGCGGCAGGACCAGATGCGCGGTGCCGGCATAGGCGACGATCGCGGTGCGCGCGCCTTGTCTGGCGTCGATCACATCCTTGATCTTGAGTTTCGCCCGCTCCAGCCTGGACGGGGTCACGTCGATGGCGTCCATTGTCTGCGACAGGTCGACGGCGATGACGAGAGGCGCCGTGTCCTCGACGAAGGGCGGCGGTTCGCGCTGCCATGTCGGTCCTGCCGCTCCAGCGATCCCGGCAGTGAGGGCGGCCGCCAGCAACCAGGACGGTCGCATGCGTGAGCGCCCTGAAGTGTCGACGACAAGGCGGTCGAGCAGATGCGGCGCGATCATGCCCTTCCATTGTGCGCGGATGTCGCCTGAGCGTGAAACCAGCCAGAGGATTGCGGCCGGGAGTACGAGAAGGAGCAGGAGCCAGGGACGTAGGAAATGAAAATCCGTGATCATGTCGCCGCCCTCCGCCTGAACGCGGCCGCCGCCCCCGAGGCGAGATAATAGGCCGCTAGCAGTGCGACGGCGGCCAGCAGCGGCCAGTGGAACAGCTCGATCCGCGGCCGCCAGGACATGTTCTTCTGATCCTCCGGCGTGATCTGGTCGAGCACCTCGTAGATCACTGCCAGCTGCGACTGATCGCCCCCGAAGAAGTAGCGGCCGCCCGTGCTCGCGGCGATCTTCTGTAGCGTCGCGGTGTCCAGCTTGTCCTCGCCCGTCGCGGCCGGGTCTCCGATACCGACGGCGTGGACGACCACCCCCTTCGACTTCGCGATCTCGGCCGCCTTCAGGGGCGGCATCCTGCTGGCCGTGTCGTTGCCATCGGTCAGAACGATGAGCACCTTTTCCGGCGCGGTCGTCTTGCCGAACATCTTGATCGCAAGACCAAGGGCGTCTCCCAGCGACGTCCGCGGTCCGGCCATCCCGGGAACGGTGTCGGCGATCATCGTCCGGACGAGCTCGTGATCCATCGTGAAGGGTGCGAGCGGATAGGGCGCGTCTCCGAAGGCGACGAGGCCAATCCGATCGCCCGGTCTTTTCTCGACGAAATCGGCGACGACCTGCCTGACGGCTTCGACGCGGGCGAGGGGCTTTCCATCGGCGCCAGGGAAGTCCCGCGCATCCATCGACTGCGACAGGTCGAGGGCGAGAAGGATGTCGCGCTGCGGCTCTACCTTCTCGATCGGCGGCTCCACGAACTGGGGCCGTGCGAGGGCGAGCACCACCAGGCACCACGCCAGGGTCTCACAGACGAGCTGCGGCCATGTCCTGCGCGTCACCACCGATCCCTCGGTCGGACGAACGCCCGCCGCCTTGGCAACCTGCGAGAAGAAGGGCAGTCTCACGGATGCCGAGGTCTCCCGATGAGCCGGCAGCAGCCACCAGACCAGCATCGGCAACGGCAGCAAAAGCAGAAGCCAGGGCAGATCAAGCTGATACATCATGTTGCTCGATCCATTTGCGGGCGGCGATGACCAGATCGCCGCAGACATTCGACGGCAGGTTCGCGACGATCTCCGCGCGATGATACTCGAAGTCGTCCAGAAGGCGTTCGAGCGTGTCTCCGGTCCCATCCTCGTCATGCGCGTCGAGAAATCGAACCCAGCCGTCACCGGAAAGCGAGGCGACCTCATCGCGTTGCCAGGCCGCCAGCGCCGCGCGCTTCAGAACTTCTGCGAGATCCCGGATGGCGTCGGGGCGCGTGGCGGGATGTCGGAGCTTGCCCGAGATCCCTTCCAGCAAGGTCAGGGCCTCGCGCCTGTAGGCGTTGGCGCGGTAACGCTTGATCCATCGAAGGAATACCAGGAGAGTGGTTAAGGTCAGCAGCGCTGCGACCAGAGACCATCCCCAGGTCTGCGGCCACCATGAGACCGGCGCCGGCACCACGATGTCGTGCAGCGAGCGCAGCGCCGTCTCCGTCATCGGATCAAGCTTTGCTGCCGGCTCCATCAACGCCTCCGTTGCCGCCACGCAGACTGCTCCAGCAGACGCCTGAGCTGCGGTGCAGTTTCCTCGGCGGTCGATATGGGCAGCATCGGGAGCCCGAGCTGGCGCTGCCACGCTCTCAGCTCCCGGCCGCGGTTGCGGGCGAACGTGTCGATCGACGATCGGACGCTTGCCGTTCGAAGAGCCAGCTCGGCCTGCGGGCCGCCGCCGCTGACGACGATGTCGCCCGAGGTAGGCAGCTCCAGTAGAAAGGGGTCGTAGACGAGCAGGCAGATCACGTCGTTGCGGCTGGAGAGCCTCAGCAGGATGTCTCGTGTCGTCGCGGTATGGCCATCGAAGTCGGAGACGACGACCACGAGATGATCGTGATGGGCGATATTTGCGACCGCCGACAAAACCTTGTCCAACGCTTGCGGGTCAGGCTCGCTTTTGCTGTCTGCGCGCAGGCTCGCATTCTGCCGCGCGATTTTCTCCGCAAAGGCAATCACCGCATTGCGGCTGCGATGCGGTTTCACCTCGCTTGTTGGGCTTTCGCCGAAGACGAAGCCGCCGACCCGGTCGCCGGAACCCAGTATGCGCCAGGCGCAGAGCATCGCGGCTTCCGCTGCCGTGACCGATTTCATCGATCGCCTGCTGCCGAAGAACATGTTGATCCGCTGGTCGACGATGATCAGCGCGGGCCGCTCCTTTTCCTCGGAATAGATGCGGACCACCGGTCTGCTGGTTCGCGCGGTGACGCGCCAGTCGATGGAGCGGATGTCGTCGCCGGGCAGATAATCGCGCAGTTCTTCGAAGATCAGTCCCCGGCCGCGCATCGCCGACTGCATGCGGCCTGCAAGTTGCTGGTGGCTGCGCGCCTTCTGGACGAAGCTCAGATCTCGAGCCCTCGCTTCCAGCGCGACCAGTTCGTCCGTCGAAACATAGACGCCCGCATCGCTCATGAGACCGCCACCAGTTCGACGATGCGGTCGATCACCTTGTCCGGCGTGGTGTTTGACGCATGCGCTTCGTAGGACAGGATCAGCCTGTGGCGAAAAACGTCGTGGACGATCGCCTTGACGTCATCAGGGGTGACATAATCGCGCCCCTTCAGCCAGGCATAGGATCGCGAAACCTTGTCGAGGCCGATCACACCGCGCGGGCTGGCACCGACCTGCAGCAGCCTCGCGAGATCCTTGTCGTAGCGGTCGGGGTAACGCGTGGCGAAGACGAGCGCCACCATGTACTTCTCGACGGGCTCGGAAACGGTAACAGTGCCGATCTCCTTCCGGGCGTCGAATACGGCCTGCGGGTTCAGCTTTTCCGGCAACGGCGGCTTTGTGCCCCCATGCGTCTGGTTTTCCTCGTTGCGGTTGAGCCGCATGATGGCTGCCTCCGACGTCTCGTCGGGATAGCCGACCTCGACATGCATCAGGAAGCGGTCGAGCTGGGCTTCGGGGAGGGGGTAGGTGCCTTCCTGCTCGATGGGGTTTTGCGTTGCCATCACCATGAAGAGTGGCGGCAGCGGATAGCTCTCGCCGCCAACGGTGACCTGGCGTTCCTCCATGGCCTCGAGCAGAGCGGACTGCACCTTGGCCGGCGCGCGGTTGATCTCGTCCGCCAGGATGAGATTGGCGAAGATCGGCCCCTGCTGGAACTTGAATTCGCCCTTGCCGCCCTCGTTGAAATAGATCTCGGAGCCGGTAATGTCGGCCGGGAGAAGGTCGGGCGTGAATTGAACGCGTGAAAGCTCTGAATCAAGGTTTTTCGCCAGGCTCTTGATTGCTCTGGTTTTTGCAAGACCGGGAAGGCCCTCGACCAGCAGATGGCCATTGGCGAGCAGCCCGAGGAGGAGCCGTTCGACCATGGTCTCCTGACCGATGATCGACCGGCCGATACGCGTGCCGAGATCGAGGATGTCGTCGCGAGCCGTCATGGGAGCCTCGGTGAGAAAGGAGAGGCGCGCAGACCGCCTGCGCGCCTTGGTGCATTGCTTATTTCTCGATACCGCGATCCTTGAAGGACTGGTCAATCGCCTTGTCCACCTCGGCACGGACGCCTTCGATGTTGAAGCTGGCGACCCGCTGGCTCGGCGGATATTTGACGAATGTTTCCAGGAAGGCCGCTCCCTGCAACTGACCCTTCACAAGCAGGTAGTCGTTGCGCGTGAGCCAGTCATTATACTGGTCCGAAACGGTGTCGGCACGCTCGTACGGATCCATCCGTAGGTTGAACAGCTTCGGAATGCGCCAGGTGACGAATGGAGTCTGCCAGACGGCAAAGCCGCCCGGAGCCGGCTGTTCCTTGAAGACGACCTTCCAGTCGTCGTAGCGCGTCGCCACCAACCCGCCGTCGTCGTCGAAGTAGTAGAAGTCGCTACGGGCGCTCTTGTCGGTCTTGCCGGTGAGGTAGTCGAGCTGGTTGTAGCCATCGAGATGGTTGCGGAAGCTGGTGGCGCTTCCATCCGGCTTCCAACCACTCAGGAGGCGGCTTTTGACGTCGGGATCACCGGCTGCCGCAAGCAGTGTCGGGAACCAGTCGAGGCCGGACATCATTCCATTCGAAACCTGGCCCGGTTGGATGTGGCCCGGCCATTTCACCATGGCGGGCACACGGAACGCGCCTTCCCAGTTTGTGTCCTTCTCGCTGCGGAACGGTGTTGTCGCCGCATCGGGCCAAGACCATTGGTTCGGCCCGTTGTCGGTGGTGTAGACGACGATGGTGTTGTCGGCGATCCCGAGTTCCTCGAGCTTTTTCAAGATCTTGCCGACCATCTGATCGTGCTCGACCATGCCGTCGGCATATTCGTTTCCGACCATGCCGCTCTGGCCCCGCATCGACTCCCGCACGTGCGTGAAGACGTGCATGCGCGTCGCGTTCATCCATGTGAAGAAAGGCTTCTTGGCCTTTACCTGACGGTCCATGAAGTCCATCGCCGCGGCGCTGGTCTCATCGTCGATGGTCTCCATCCGCTTTTTGGTCAGCGGGCCACTATCCTCGATCTTGCCGTCGGCCGACGCCTTGATGACGCCGCGCGGCGAATAGGCCTTCAGAAACTCGGCGTCGTCCTTCGGCCAATAGGGCGCTTCCGGCTCCTCTTCGGCGTTCAGATGATAGAGATTGCCGAAGAACTCGTCGAAGCCGTGCTTGGTCGGCAAGTACTCATCGCGGTCGCCAAGATGGTTCTTGCCGAACTGGCCGGTCGCATAGCCGAGAGGTTTGAGCGCCTGGGCGATCGTGATGTCGCCGGCCTGCAGGCCGACCGGAGCACCGGGTGCGCCAACCTTGCAGAGACCGGTTCGCAGGCATGTCTGGCCGGTGATGAAGGTCGAGCGGCCCGCCGTGCAACTGTTCTCGGCATAGTAATCGGTGAACATCATGCCTGATTTGGCGATGCTGTCGATGTTCGGTGTCTTGTATCCGACGACGCCGAAGGAATAGGCGCTGATATTCGTCTGCCCGATATCGTCACCGAAGATGACAAGAATGTTCGGCTTGGAGGCATCGGTTGCGGCCGGTGCTGTTGCTGCCTGCTGCGCGAATACCGGAGGTGCGATCGCGGCCGCGGTCATGGTCATCGCGACGGCGGCCGTGGCGGCAAGGAGTCGTCGATAGATGGGCGTACTCATCACGGGTTTCCTTTCTGCTTGCGGTTCGACATTTTCGGTCTGCTTGTGGATCGGATGACTTGGCAGGGATACTGCTTCAGGCCCAGCCAGGTGGTAAGCTTGTAACTGTTACTTCGAGGTCGGCCGGAGGTAACAATTGCCCGCCCAAGCCTGCTATTGCGTCAGGGGCTTCGACTGGCGGTCGTTGTGCAGGCTGTCTTCCAGCTCAGTTCCTGTCGGCTGCCGCTTTCCTGCCGGCTGTTCGATGATCACAAGTGGTGCTGCAACTGCAGCGCCTGCGACCGTGCCGACGGTGCGCGCTGTCCCGCCCACGACGGCGGCGACGCCCTGTCCGAGAGAAATGTTGGAATCCGTCAGCGTTTGCCCGGTCATCAGACGCTGGCCTATGAGCTGGACAATGTCGGGACTTTCGGCGAACTTGCCATGATGGAGGCTGTCGCCGGCCTTCACCTTCGTGAGGTCGATCGCGGTGATGCCCGCCTTTTCCAGCCGGGATCGATAGGGCTCCTTCGACGGGTCTATGGCACCGAGCCGCGACACGTTGCCGGTGATGAAGCTCGACGCCGCGAGCGCTCGGTCGTCCTGGGAAACGAAGATGGTGAACTTCGGTTTCGGGTCTCCCATCTCGCCGAACTGCTTGGCGAACACCTGAATGTCGATGTCGGGCGAGGCGAGGATGACGTTGTGTATCTTGGCGTTGACGTGGCCGTCGCGGATGCCCATCTGCCGCAGCGATTCCATCGCCAGCCACGTTCCCATGGAATGCGCAAGGATGGTGATGTCCTTCACATCAGGATCGGCGGCGAGGACCCGCAGGGACTGCTCCAGCGCCGTGCGCGAATAGTTCGTGCTTTCCTTGTCGTATTCGTATCCGGTGAGCTGGGCGCGTGACGGCCAGGTGAAGAGGATCGGCGTCGCCTGCATGCCGCTGTCGTGGACGATCTGGGCGAGGCGGAAGACCGAGTCCTCGTATGTGTTGTTAAACCCGTGGATGAAAACCAACGCATGCCCGCCCTGAATATGCTGGCGGAACCATGCCCGGCCTTCCGGAATGGTGTCGATCTGCTTGACCCGTGTGACGGCAAAGTCCGTGGCAGGATTGGGCGGCAGCCGCTGCGGCCACTGGACGGTGCCCGCCTCGCGCTTCGGCGGAATGGAAACCGCAACGTCGGTCATGGACGGCTTTGGGCTGCGCTCGCCGTTGAACAACGTCGCCGGATCGCCCGACGGCTGTCGGGTCGTTGCGACGAGCATGTCGACCTGCGCGGTTCCGGGCGTGGCCGCAGTCAGCGCCACAGGCTGCATGACGCCGCTTGGATGTCCGCAGGCGCAAAGCGGCGCCAGGAGAACCAGCAGCGCGATCAGTCGAAGCGATGTCGCCCGGGGCATGATCGATCCCTATTGCGCCGCTATGTTCATCGGCTTGGTGATCGACAAGGGCATCGAGACCGTCAGATAGACGGCATCTCCCTCGGCGCGGTTTTCGGCGGCGAACTCGTGGAAATACTTGATGCGGGTCGAAATCGGCACTTCGCCCGCTTTGAACGTCCAGCCGAGGGTCGCGCCGATGGCCGCGACGCGCCCCTTGAAATCGCTGGACGCGCCGGCGCCGCTGTCGCCGCTCACCTGGTCGTAGTAGTACCCAACGAGACCGGCGTCGAACTGCTCGTTGAAGTGCTGGACGGCGGCCCATTCGACATGGAACTCGTTGCCCGTGCGGTAATCGGTGGCAGGGTTCTCGGCATTGAACGTCATGCCGACCACCGCCGACAGGTCAAGCCCGATCGTCGGATCGAGCCAGGTCACGCCGGCCGAAATGTCCGCGCCCCAGTGGTGGAAGGCTATGTTCGATATCTCGCCGTCTTGATAGTCACCGATCGGAACGTTGACCAGAAGGCCGGTCTGCCAATGGAAGTTGCCGGCCTCCCAGCCCAGCAGGGCGCCAAGAACCGGATCGCCGACGGTGAAGACCGGATCGGAGATCGATCCGGACGCTGTCCCACCTCGCGGTCCCGCCAATGTCACATCGGCGTCCGTGTTCTTCCAGCCGACAGGGACGGTCAGCGACAGCCCAAGGTGACCACCCGCAACATCTTCCGGAAAAATCCAGAGCACGGTGGGCACCTCGATGACTGCCTTGCCCTCCACGCCGACGGCCAGACGTCCGCCGGTCGGCAGGACTTTTCCGCCGCCGAGATCGCCCGTATAGAAGTAGATATCGTTTGAGAAGAAAACGCCCGGCGGCGGCGTGATGGCCGCGGCAGGGCCCTTCGATCCGAGAAGATAAAAACCCGCTCCGCCCTCGGCGGCGAAGGCCAGCGAAGGCAGCAGCGTCACAGCTGCGCCTGCGAGAAAGGTGGAGGCGACTGAGAAGACAAGCAGCTTGCGCATCATGGCGGCCCTCAACATCATCGCCCGCAATCTGCGGACAGGTCGAAGGAAAGCCATGGGCGGCTGCCGGACAAGGATGTTACTGTTACATCGGCCCGTTGCTGGCGAGTTCCGGCGATTTTAAGCCCGCTTCCAGAATGCCTGTTCGAAGGGCAGTTTTGAGACTGCTGTCAAAACGCCCTCCGGAGAACATGGTTGCGACTGTCCGGTCGAGATCGGGATGCTGCAGACGGGCTGCGGCTATCTCCTGCTCCGTCACCGGCCGGTCACCGAGGCGAGCGATGGCGGCCAGCTTCAACACGGTCGTGGGCGTATCCGCTGCCGGGACCTGCCGGGCAAGGAAAACCGCTTCGGCATAGTGCCCCTGGCGGTAGGCGTCGAGGATCATCACGAAATTCGCATCGCGTATCGTCTGGCCGACCAGGTCGGTCGCCTCTTTCGCAAGGCGGATACCCTCTTCCCAGTGCCCGCTCAGGAAGAGGGCCATCGAGAGCTTGGCCAGGAGGTCTGCATTTTCCGGGTTCAGGGCGACACCGCGCCGGCCGGCCGCGATGGAGGCGTCGTTCTGGCCGATCTGGTATTGCGTCGCCAACTGGGCAAGCGCTGCCCTTGTCGAGGCGGGCGAGACCGTTGCAGCCCGGTTCGCGAAGTCGAGACCGCGGCCGAAATAGCTCTCGTCGCCGGTCGTGCGGCCGGTCCACATGAAGACGCGCGCAAGTGTTGCCATCGCGTCGGCGTCAGCGGGATCCGCGGCGATCGTTGCTTCCAGGCAGGGACGGGCCGCTTTCAGAGCGGCCAGGCGGCGCTGTTCGGCGGCAAATTCGCCCCTCAGCACGCAGATGTTGCCGGTCGTGGATGCCGGCAGATTGCGCCGCAGTTCCATGGTGTTGACGACGCCGACAGGTCCCGCGATCCTGCGGGACACGCCGTAGACCAGCGCGCGCATCGCGTCATCTCGCGTCCCGGTTCCTTTTTGGCGTCGATCCTGGTCGGTCCAGACCGCCTCTCCCGTGGCCGCGTCGGAAAGCTGCCACCACAAGGAGACGGATGTCGCATCCTCACCGTAGCGCATCCTGACGTCGTACGTCGTCTGCTCGGCCGGCTCGACGCCGGGCCTCGTCATTGCATCGGATTTGAGGCGGACGGTGCCGAACCGCGCAAGCGACACGGCCAGATCTTCGATGACCGCCTCTCCGGCCACCGTATCCTTCTGCGCCGCATTCAGCGATAATGAGACGAATGGCTTTTGTGTATCCAAAGGCGCGGGCATGGCGGCGCGGAAGACAGCGTAGCCTCCGGCCATGGCAATGGCGGCGAAGCTCGCCAGCGCGATCGCAATGTGACCTTTTCGCTTGACGGCGGACCCTGACGAAGCCGTCCTGTCTTCGGCTGCCGGGACGATGTCCTCTTCGAAATCGGAAACATCTTCGCCGGGGCATGGCGGTTGCCCTCGCTCGACGAAGACAGGAACATATCGTCCGCGGGGAATGTCCAGGCGCGCTCCAGGCTCGTCGCCGAGTTGCTCGTAATATTTCGCCAAAGTCTCACGAAGACGCGTCGCTTCTATGCGCACGATCGGATCGGACGAGGGGTCGAATGACGCAGGCCGGTTGAATACGTCGATCGCGATGGAATAGGCCTTCACCGTGTCGCCGCGACCTTCGAAAACGGCATCGACGATGTATCTGAGAAACGCTCTATGGCGATCGGAGACATGAAGCCGCGGGTCGGCCAGAAGCCGCTCCGCCTCCGACCTTGCCTCGCTCTCACAGACCGCTTGTGCCCCGCTGCTCATGCCGTTCGCTGCCATTACGCACCTCACGCCCGCCTGTCCATAAGCTGTCGCGAATATGCGTCATGTCACTGAAAGTTGCAATCCTGTTCCCTTGCATCGTGAACGATAAGTTAAGGGTGCCGGTCCGGCCGTGCTCGCGCCATGCGTGAACGGCAGCGGAGGACGACGTCGGATTCAAGCGCCTGACACACGCCCCGGTACTCCTCAATCAGTCCGTCCTCTCCGTCGCCGGGGCGCTGGACAAGGCGTTCCAGGGTGGCGGTCGCATCTTGATAAGCCTCGCAGAGAGCCTCGAAGGACGGATCGCTCGGCCAGAGGCGCTGAAGCTCGCCACGCAATGACGGCAGCCGCAGCATCAACTTCAAAAGTCCGCGGTGGGCGGCATCTCTGGCAGTGTCCATGACGAGCAGGCGTTCCTTTCAGTCAGGAGGCGTGCAAAGAAGCGCGAGGCGCCTCGGTTCATTCTCGCGCCGGTCAACCGCAAAAATCGAGAATGTTACTGTAACATTCGTACGGCACTGCCCGCCTTGCAGATCGCGGTAACCGTTACAGCCTGTGGCCGAATGCAGTTTCGTGCTGGAGTGCCTGCGGTCGACAGAGGAGGTGTCCGTGCGCCCGCATGCTCCAGCATTGCCGCTACTCTGCTGGGATTGGCTTCCCCGGCCGGTGCCCAGGAAGCGCACGACGGGGTCAACGAGGCCAACAACCCGCTGACGCCGTAGATCACCATCAACCTTCAGGACGATTACATTCCGATCTTCATCGACACGCCGGAAGAGCCCGAGGCGAACCAGTTTCTGCTGCGCGGTCTCATCCCCTCGGACATGTTCGGGCTGCTGCAGCTTCTTCGCTTTACACTCCCGATCGCGACGTCCCCCGACGTTCCAAGCGGATATTTCACGGGGCTCGGTGACCTCACGCTGATGGAGCTCTTCATCCTCCCGAAGCATGGAGATGTCACCCTCGGCGTCGGCCCGCTGCTCGTCGTTCCCACAGTCACGGACGAATCCCTTGGAAGCGGCTCGACTGACATCCAGTTCGGCGGCTGTGACAGCAAGGTGACGAACTGCCTGCAGATCATGCCGAGTTCTTCGCCGCCGCGGCTGAATGGAATTGTTACCTAATCCATGGGTGGATCAAAAGAGGGGGTTAGCGCGACTTATCTCTCCGCGAGAATCAGTCCTCAATGACCGTCGGGCGGGACCGCTTCAGCCGGTAACGTCTCTTTCAAATTCTTCCGGTGAAAGATAAAGAGCCCCGCAACGACGATGATTGCGGCCCCGACGATGATCTGCGTGTCGGGAACATCGTTGAAGAACAGGTAGCCGAGGATGATCGCCCAGAGTAGCAGCGTATATTGCAGCGGCGCGAGCAGCGATGCCGGTGCGAGCTTTAGCGAGCGGGTGATGAGTAGATGCGCGCAGGTGGCAACGATGCCGAGCAGCAGCATGCCGGACCAATCGATGAGCGTTGCCGGCTGCCAGTGATTGATGCTCAAGGCGATGCCGGTGACGAGCGCGGCGATCGTTTGCCATGTCACCAGCGTCGTGTCGCTGGTCGAGCGCAGATAACGGCTCATCACCAGCGACAGCGCAAAGGCAAGGCTGCCGGCAAGGCCGAAGAGCGATGGAAGCGACAGCATCGCCGTGGACGGACGTAGCGCGATGACGACGCCGGCAAAGCCGATAAGAACGGCGAGCCACCGGCGCCAGCCGATCTTCTCTCCGAGAAAGAAATGCGAGAGCGCCGCAATGTAGATCGGCCCAGCCATATAGAAGGTCATGACGTCTGCGAGCGGCAGATAGGCGACGGCAGCGTAGAATAGGGCGACATCGCAGGTCGCCATGAAAACACGGATGAACTGCAGGCCCTTCTGCTCGACGCGGAACAAGGCCAGCGGCCCTTGCCGCAGGATCATTGGCCCGAGCACGATGAAGGCGCCGACCGAGCGGATCACCAGCACCTGGCCGACGGCAAAGCTCGCGACCAGCCACTTGCCCATTGCATCGTTCAGCGCAAAAAGCAGATCGCCGAGCAGCATCAGTAGGACGCCAGTCATGATCAGGTTTCCGGCATTGGCTACGCCAGTCTTGGGTGTCATCTTTGGCATCCTCGCAAAGCAGCCGCGCATGCGTGGCCGAGTGCGGCTTCTGCCTTAACAATGCTGATGTCAAGCCGCCGGCGCGGAGGATCAGACGCCTAGAGCGCCCAATCATCCCAATTCTGAACTTCGGCCGCTTTGTCCTCGCAGCAAATGGTTTCCAGGGCCAGCGAGGCACGACTGGAGTGCCTTTGATTATGCCGCAGGATTGCAAATTGGCGGGACGGCAGGGGGAAGCGCGCCTTTACCAGCAGCCCCTGCGTCAAGAGCGGTGCGGCCACGGTACCTGAGACGACCGTCGCGCAGAGGCCCTCTCTTGCTGCTGATATGACCGCCTCGTTCGATGGCAGTTGCAGCGCGACAGCCAGGTCTCCGGGGTCTATGCCGAGATTGGAAATCGCCGCCTCGAAAGCCGATCGGGTTCCGGACCCCTTTTCCCGCATGACCCATTTTGTGCCCGAAACCAGCTCTGCCGGTGCAATTGGTTTGCCTCGCGCCCAAGGGTGGCGCGGACCGACGACGACAAGGAGTTCGTCCTCGGCAAGCGGCTGAACATGCAGCGCCGGCTCATCAACGTTGCCTTCGACGAAACCGACTTCGGCCAATCCATCGAGAACCGCTTTTGCCGCCGTGGTCGTGTTGCCAATCATCAGCTTCAAGTCGATGCCCGGGTAGCGGATCTTGAAACGCATCAGCATCGCCGGTAGCCAGTAGCTTGCGATCGTCTGGCTCGCAAAAACGACCAGTTCACCCTTTTGCAAGCCGCCGAGATCGGACAGGACGAGGGCTGCGGCCTTTGCGCGCGCCAGCGTCGCTCTAGCCTCCCCCAGAAACACTCGCCCTTCATATGTCAGCTCTATGCGGCGTCCGACGCGATGGAAAAGCTCGACACCATAGGAGGTCTCGAGATTGCGGATAGCCGAGCTGACGGCCGATGGCGTAAGCCCGATCGCAAAGGCGGCCTTGGTCAGATGCTCACGTTCCGCAACCGCGACAAAAATGGAAAGCTGTTCAAATGTCATGATTCAATCGTTCGATTTTACCGAATGAATCATGCGATACTATTCAAGTCGACAATTGAGTGTGGGAGATTACAGTCCTCCGCAAGGTCTTGCCGATGATCGTTTCCGCCTCACGTTCCCTGTCGCTTCCCGCCGTCTTGCCGGGGCTTGTCCTGTGTGCGGTAGTCACGCTTTCTGCGTATCTCATTGAGCAGCTGCAGATGATGGTTTTCGGCTCGCATTGGATCGAGAGCCTCGTGCTCGCCATTCTGATCGGCATTGCCGTGCGCTCCTCGATCTGCCTGCCGCAGACGTTTATTCCCGGCATCCAGTTCACCGCCAAGACACTGCTCGAGATTGCGGTCGTGTTGCTCGGCGCCTCGCTCAGCACGGCTGCCATCAGGCAGGCCGGACTGCCGCTTGTCGGCGGAATTGCCGTTCTGGTTGCTCTGTCTTTGGTCGGCAGCTTTGTTATCGGGCGGCTCTTCGGGCTGTCGGCCAGCCTGGCGACGTTGGTTGCTTGCGGCAACTCGATCTGCGGCAATTCAGCAATTGCCGCCGCAGCGCCGGTGATCGGCGCCAAACCGGACGATATCGCCGCCTCGATAGCCCTTACCGCGCTGCTCGGCATCGGGGCAGTGCTGACGCTGCCGCTTCTTCATCTGCTCTTGAATCTAAGTGCCGTACAATATGGCGTTTTCGCAGGACTGACAGCCTATGCCGTCCCGCAGGTCTTGGCGGCCACGGCCTCTGCCGGAGCCGTCAGCACCCAGGTCGGCACGCTCGTCAAACTGATCCGCGTGATGATGCTCGGGCCCGTCATCCTTCTGCTCGGTGTGGTTCATGGCCGCCGCGCTGGCGGCTCTGCAGTCAATCTGCGTCATGTTCTCCCATGGTTCATCCTCGGTTTTGCAGCCATGGCGACGCTTCGTTCCCTCGACGCGATCCCGGCGCCGCTGCTGCCCGGGATGGCGGCGGTCTCCGCCGCCTTCACCGTCACCGCCATGGCGGCTTTGGGCCTCTCCGTCGATGTCAGATCCGTCGCCCATACCGGCGGTCGTGTCCTCGCAGCGGCGGCGCTGTCGCTGTTGGCGCTGGGGGCTCTCGGGCTTTGCCTGGTCGGGCTGCTGAACATCGCCTGATCGAGGTGACGCCCAAAATACTTGCAAAGATTCCGGTTGCCTTCCAAGCGATCGCGGCCAGCCCGTATAGCCACGTCAGGCGGAAGCATAGATCGTCATGCTTCCATGACGCCCTATTGCGCGCCAATCGGCTGTAGAGCAATTCCACCGAAGTGCTCAGCGAATTTCCGCCCGGAATTGCATAAAACCCAAGATAGCGTCTCCATGGCATGGGGAAAAGCGGCAGTGCTGCGACTTGGGTCGTTTCCCGAACAGGGCGGCATCGCCGGTCGCCAAACGACCGGCATGAACCCTTCGATCGCCATATCGGTGGATAGCTCTGAAATATATTTCACGGTGTGAATTATATTGACAGCGCGCAGCTGTTGCGATTATCTACCCATACCGGACTTCGAGGAGGAATTCCGGTCTTCAATGGATCATCGGCAGCCGCTGAGGCGCCGCCGGATATTTGGGAGGGGCTTCGGCCTCGAGGAGGAAACTTGCGCAAATTTCTAAGCACGACCGCATTGGCGGTCCTTGCATCGACGCTTTTCGCCGGCGCGGCCAGCGCGGACACGGAAAATCCGTTTCGCTGCAAGCCGGGTGAAAAATACGTCATGAACGTCATGGTATCGGGCGTCGAATATTGGTTCCCGGTCTATGAAATGTTCAAGCAGGCCGGTCAGCAGCTCGGTTGCGAGACTGCCTATACCGGCACGCCCGAATATGACGTCAACAAGCAGATCGCCACTTTCGACCAGGCGCTGGCCCAGAACCCGGCCGGTATTCTCGTTCACCCGATGAACTCCGACCCGTTCATCGAGCCGATCAACCGGGCGATCGACCAGGGCACGGCGGTCGTGACATTCGCAGCCGATGCGCCGCTTTCCAAGCGCATCTCGTTCGTCACGTCGGACAATACCCGCGAAGGCACCTATGCGGCCGACGCGATTGCCGAAAAGATGGGTGGCAAGGGTGAGTATGCCGTTCTCGAAAATCCGGGCCAGGACAACCACGACAAGCGTATCGCCGCCTTCATCGCCCGTATGGAGGAAAAATATCCGGATATGAAGCTGGTCGGCCGCGCTGCGTCCAACCAGGACCCGAACAAGGCTTATCAGGGTCTGATGAGCTTGGTGCAGGCACATCCGAACATTGGCGCCGTCTTCATGCCGGAAGCGAATTCGGCCATCGGCGCTTCGCAGGCCAATAAGGAAAGCGGCGGCAAGATCCTCGTGATGTGCGCCGACGTCAACGCCAACATTCTCGACATGATCAAGGCGGGCGAAGTGTTCGGCTCGATCAACCCGAACCAGGGCATGCAGGGTTACATGGGCTTCATGCTCCTGTGGCTTGCCAAGCATCCGGAACTCATCGACCCGATGAACGACGCCAAGCGCGTCGGCTTCAATCCGATGAGCATTCCGTTCGTCGACAACGGCTTGTCGATCGTCACGGCTGCCAATGCCGACGATTTCTACTGGGACAAGTATCTGAAGCGGCGGGGCACCAAAGGCATCGAGGAGTAAGCTTTTGTGCCGGCTGTCCGGGGGCAGGAAACTCCGGACAGCCACCGCGAGCGGGAGGTGGAGACGATGATGGCGTCGGTGCCGGTTTTGGAAATCCGCAATGTCAGCAAGCACTTCGGTGCGGTGAAGGCGTTGACGGAGGTGAGCTTCAGCCTGGAGAAGGGCGAGGTTCATGCGCTTTGCGGCGAAAACGGCGCGGGCAAGTCGACGCTGATGAACATCATTGCCGGCGTGCTGCAGCCGACCGAGGGGGATGTTCTCGTCGATGGCGCGCCGGTAAAAGTGACGTCGCCGGCCGTGGCGCAATCGCTCGGGCTTGGCCTCGTGCATCAGGAAATCGCGCTCTGCCCCGATGCGACGGTGGCCGAGAACATGTTCATGGCCGCGACCAACCGCCGCCGCTCGCCTTTCATGAATTATGGCCGGCTGGAGCGGGATGCGCAGGTCGTGATGAACCGTCTGGCGCCGATCGACGTGCGCCGCAAAGTCGGCGACTTGTCGATTTCCAGCCAGCAGCTTGTCGAGATCGCCAAGGCGCTGACGCTCGATTGTCGGGTGCTGATCTTCGACGAACCGACGGCGGCTTTGACGGAATCGGAGACGCAGGTCCTGTTCGCAATCATCCGCGACCTCAAGGCGCAGGGTATTTCGATCATCTATATCAGCCACCGCATGGCCGAAATCTTCAGCCTGTGCGACCGGGTCACCGTGTTTCGCGATGGCCGTTATGTCTCGACGGAGAAGGTGGCGGACGTGACGCCGGATGATGTTGTGCGCCGCATGGTCGGGCGCGAGATCACCCAGCTCTATCCGGAAAAGCAGGCGCCGGCGGAGCGGACCGATGAGGTCATTCTGAGCGTTCGCGATCTCGGTGACGGCAGCCGCTTCACGGATGTGAACTTCGACCTGCGCAAAGGGGAAATTCTCGGCGTCGGCGGGCTGATCGGCTCGGGCCGCACCGAGATAGCCGAAGGAATTTGCGGATTGCGTCCGGTAATCGACGGCGAGGTGCAGCTGCACGGACAGCGGCTGCGGGCGCGCTCCTATGCGCAGGCAGCGCAGGCGGGCGTCGTCTATCTGTCGGAAGACCGGAAAGGCTCCGGCATATTCCTCGATCTTTCCATTGCCCAGAACATTGCCGTTCTCGATTTGAAATCGCTGACCGGGCCACTGGGACTGTTGAATTCCAAGGCCGAGGCGGATCGTGCCCACAACCTGGTCCGGCGGCTCGGCGTGCGGATGGGTGGCATCGACATGCCGGTCTCGTCGCTGTCGGGCGGAAACCAGCAGAAGGTGGCGATTGCCAAGCAACTGGCGGTCGATCCCAAGGTCATCCTGATGGATGAGCCGACCCGCGGCATCGATGTCGGCGCCAAATCGGAAATCCACCGGCTGCTGCGCGATCTCGCGCGCTCCGGCATCGGCATCGTCGTCATCTCGTCGGAACTGCCGGAGCTTCTCGGTCTGTGCGATCGGGTGCTGGTCATCCACGAAGGTACGGTTGCAGGCGAGGTCGAGGGCGAGGCGATGACGGAGGAAGCGATCATGCGGCTCGCCTCGGGTATCGGCGGTCACAACAATTCAAAGGCATCAGAGCATGCCGCATAGGGAAAAAGCAGGGGCAGGAGACAGGGTCATGGCGGACGCTACATTGGCAACGGCACATCAGGCACGCGCGCCCGGCTGGAAACGGCTGGGGACGATGCGCGAGGCGGGACTGATCGCGATCATCCTGGCGCTCTGCATCGTCATGAGTTTTGCCTCGCCGCATTTTCTGACGCTCGGCAACTTCCGGGCGATGCTGATGTCGTTCTCGGTGGAAGGGATCGTCGTCGTCGGCATGACCATCCTGTTGATCGTCGGCGGCATCGACCTGTCGGTCGGCTCGGTCGTCTGCTTCTCGATGGTGCTGTCGGGTTCACTGTTCCTGATGGGGCTCGATCCGTGGAGCGCATCTCTGATCGGCATTCTTGCCAGCGGCCTGATCGGCTGTGCCATGGGCTTCTTCGTCACGGTCGTCGGGCTCAACCACTTCATCACCTCGCTTGCGGCGATGGTCATCGTGCGTGGTATCTGCCTGATCATCACCAAGGGAACGCCGCTGTCGCTGTTCACCTTGCCGCCCTCGTTCAAGGCGGTCGGGCAGGGCACATTCTATGGCGTCCCCTATGTGATCCTGATTTTTGTTGCGGTTGTCGTGCTGTTCGATTTCCTGCTGCGCCGGGCAACCGCCTTCCGCAAGGTGTTCTACACCGGCAGCAACGAGAAGGCGGCGCTCTATTCCGGTATCAAGACCAACCAGGTGAAGTTCTGGGTGACGGTGCTCTGCGCCACACTGTCCGGTGTTGCCGGGGTCATCTACATGTCTCGCTTCGGTGCCGCGACCCCGACCTTTGGTGTCGGCATGGAACTCAACATAATCGCAGCCGCTGTGATTGGCGGTGCGTCGCTGAATGGCGGTTCCGGCACGATCCTTGGGGCTATTCTCGGCATTGCCCTGCTGTCGGTCGTAACAAGCTCATTGATCTTGCTCGACGTGTCTGTCTATTGGCAAGACATGATCAAAGGCTGCATTCTGCTTGCCGCCGTCTCGATCGATCATTTCCTGCACAAGCGGAAGGCTGCCTGATATGCCGATAGCCAAGCTCAAACCCGCAAATGCGCCGCGCGAGGAAATCGTCATCGCCCGGCAGATGCACCAGGCTCTGGTGCTGCATTTCCTCGAAGGGCTGACGCAGGCGCAGATTGCCGATCAGCTTGGCATCTCGCACGCCACCGTCAACCGGCTGATCAAGCGCGGCCGCCAGCTCGGTCTGGTCGAGATCAAGATCAAGTCGCCGGTCGAGCCGCTGGTCGATATGGAAGAACGGCTACAAGCGCTTGGCGGTATCGGCCGCGCCGTGGTGGTGCCGACAGTGTCCGACAATCCGCAGACGGCACTTCAAGCCGTCGGCGAAGCGGCAGCAAGGTTGCTGCTGGAAGAGATCACCGACGGCGATACGATCTGCATCACCGGCGGCAAAGGGGTGAGCGCCGTCGTTGCCGGTCTGCAGCCGCCGCGTCGTTTTGATGTCGAGGTCATTCCAGCAACTGGCTGCGTGCAGGGTAAACACTATACCGACGTCAATCATGTCTCGACCTTGATGGCCGACCGGCTTGGGGGGCGTTCCTACCAGATCCATGCGCCCCTCTTTGCCGATGATGCCGAGCAGCGGGCGATGCTGATCAACATGCGTTCCGTTGCAGACGTTTTCAAACGGGCGCGCGAGGCGAAGGTGGCGGTGGTCGGCATCGGCTCGATCCTCTCGGACGATTCGAGCTATTACGACCTCCATCCATCCTCGAGCACCGACCGCGCCGCGATCGAGCGGTCCGGCGCCTCCTGCGAATTGCTGGCGCATCTGCTCGATGATCATGGCCAGGTCTGCGACTACAGCCTCAACCGTTCGCTGGTGTCGCTGACGCTGGCGGAATTCGCCTCGATCCCCACCAAGATCGGTGTGGCGAGCGGGCCGAACAAGGCAGGTCCCATCCTCAGTGTTCTGCGCGGCAATCATCTCGATACGTTGGTGACCGATGAGGCGACGGGTGCCCGCGTGCTGGCACTGGCGAATGGTGAAGGAAAATGGGCATGAGCGAACAGCAACTGACACGTGAGATCGGCAGATCGGGCGTTTCCGCCTCGGCGGTGGGGCTCGGCACCTGGGCGATCGGCGGCTGGATGTGGGGTGGGACCGATGAGGCCGAATCCATCGCCGCAATCCAGGCATCGCTCGATGCCGGCGTGACGCTAATCGACACGGCGCCGGCCTATGGGCTCGGACGTTCCGAGGAGATCGTCGGCAAGGCACTGACCGGGCGCCGAGACAAGGCTGTTATCGCCACCAAATGCGGCCTTGTCTGGCATACGCAGAAGGGCCGTCATTTCTTCGACCAGGACGGCAAGCCGGTCCACCGTTATCTCGGCCGCGACGCGATCCTGCACGAGGTCGAGGAAAGTCTTAGGCGGCTCGGAACCGACTATATCGACCTCTACATCACTCATTGGCAGGACCCGACGACCCCGATCGAGGAAACGATGCGGGCGCTGCAAGACCTGCGCTCATCGGGCAAGATCCGGGCAATCGGCGCAAGCAATGTCAGCCCCGACGACCTCAATGGCTATATCGCTGCCGGTGGTCTCGATGCGATCCAGGAGCGGTTCAGCATGATCGACCGGGAAATCGAGGCGGAACTTCTGCCGCTGACAAAGGCCAACGGCATTGCGACGCTGAGCTATTCGTCGCTGGCGCTGGGGTTGCTGTCCGGGACCATCGGTCCTGACCGCGTGTTTTCCGGCGACGACCAGCGCAAGGGCAATCCGCGCTTTTCAGTCGACAACCGCCGGAAGGCAACGGCGCTGGCCGACGCCATCCGGCCGGTCGCCGAAAAACACGGCGCCAGCATCGCCCAGATCGTGATTGCCTGGACGCTGGCACAGCCTGGCATCACTTTTGCACTTTGCGGGGCGCGCAATCCGGCACAAGCGCTCGATAATGCGCGGGCCGGGACCATCCGGCTGAATGCGGCCGAGCTTGCGGCCATCGATACGGCCATAGCGGCGAAACTGACTGACATGGACAGGTAGCGGATCGCCATCATGAAACGGCAAGAGATATTGGACGGGCTCCGCCGGAGCCCGAAGGTGGACGTGTGTGTCATCGGCGGCGGCATCAACGGCATCAGCGTCTTTCGGGAGCTGTCGCTCCAGGGGCTGAACGTGCTGCTCGTCGAGAAACACGACTATTGCTCCGGGGCCAGTTCGGCGCTGTCGCGCATGGTGCATGGCGGGCTTCGCTATCTTGAAAACGGCGAATTCAAGCTGGTGCAGGAATCGCTGGTCGAGCGGGATCGGCTGCTGCGCAATGCGCCACACTACGTCGCGCCGCTGCCGACGACGGTGCCGGTGTTCGATATCTTTTCCGGCCTCGGCAATGGCATCGTCCGCTTCCTGGGTCTCAGCCGCCGCCCGAGCCGGCGTGGCGCTATCGCCATCAAGGCAGGCCTGAGCATCTATGATTTCCTGACCCGCAAGCGGGCATTGATGCCGCACCACCAGTTTCGCGGCCGCCGCACGACGCTTGCCAAGTGGCCGGCGCTCAATCCCGACATCAAGAGTTCCGCCACCTATTTCGACGCCTGGGTCAGCCATCCGGAGCGGCTGGGCATCGAGCTTCTACAGGACGGTCTGTCAGCAAAGTTCGGGGCAATGGCGCTGAACTATGCGGAACTGCGGCTGACAGAGGATGGTCAGTACCGTGTCGAAGACCAGATCGGCGGTGCGTCCGTTGCCGTTGAACCGGCGCTGATCATCAACGCCACCGGCGGCTGGATCGACATCGCCAATCAGACCCTGTTTTCGCCGGAAGCGCGGCCGGCTCCACTGATGGGCGGCACCAAGGGCTCGCATCTGATCGTCGACAATGCAGAGCTGCGCGACGCGCTCGCCGATCACATGATCTACTATGAGAACGAGGACGGGCGCATCTGTATCCTGTTTCCCTATCTCGGCAAGGTTCTCGTTGGTTCCACCGATATCCGTGTCGATGATCCGGAAACGGTGCGCTGCGAGGCAGACGAGCGGAATTATATCCTGCAATCGCTCGCCTTCGTGCTGCCTGATATCGTCATCCGGCCGGAACAGATCGTTTTCCAGTTTTCCGGCGTGCGGCCGCTGCCGGCCAGCACCGACAGTTTTACAGGGCGCATTCCCCGCGATCATTTCTGCACCGTGCTGGAGCCTTCCGAGGGTGGTCCACCGGTTCTGTGCATGATCGGCGGCAAGTGGACGACATTCCGGTCCTTCGGGGAACTGGCGGCCGACATGTCTTTGGAAAGGCTAGGCAGGCGCCGCCGCGTTCAGACAACCGATCGGCCGATCGGCGGCGGGCGGTCATTCCCCGCCAACGCGCCCGCTTGGCTAACGCAGGTGGCAGCCAGCAAGGGCCTCTCCGGCCCACGCATGGGCGAGCTGTTTGCCCGATACGGTACGGATGCGGAGACGATTGCCGGTTTCATCGCGGCAGGCCCCGATGCCGCGCTGCCGCACGCCGGCTACTCGATGCGCGAATTGCAGTTCCTGATCCGCTGTGAAGCGGTGGAACATCTCGACGACCTGCTTTTGCGGCGCACGACGCTGGCTGTTTCTGGCGAGCTTTCGCTCGACATGATGGATGCTGTGCTCGACCTGCTGACGCAGGAAAAGCACTGGACGCTCGCGCATCGCACCCGTGAGCGCGAGCGTTTTCTCACCCTTCTCACCGAACGTCACGGCGTCGACGAAGACATGCTTTCCGCAAGGAACGAACCAAGGAGCATAGAATGCGACACAACAGCAAAGTCCGGATGAACCGGCTGTTCGGCGGCGGCCGTTGCCTCGACGTGGCGATCGATCACGGCGTGTGCAACGAACCGTCCTTCCTCAACGGGCTGGAGGATATTCAGGCCGTCGTCAAGGCGCTGGTTTCTGCCGGGCCGGATGCCATCCAGATGAATTACGGCCAGGCGGAACTGCTGCAGGACGTGTCCGGCAAGGACAAGCCGGCTCTGGTCATGCGCATCGACATGGGCAATCCCTATAACCGGATCCGCCATCGCGACATGTGGGCGGTGCTGCAGAACGAGGCCGAGCCGCTGATCGGCGCGATCGAAATGGATGCGGCCTGCGTCGTCGTCAACCTGTTCATGCTGCCGGACGAGCCGGACCTGTTCCGCCAATGCGTGCAGAACATTTCCCGGGTGCGGGCCGATTGCGACAAGTATGGCATGCCGCTGATGATCGAGCCGCTGGTGATGCAGCCGGTCACCGAAAAGGGTGGCTACATGGTAGACGGCGATGCAGACAAGATCGTTACGTTGACGCGGCTTGCCCGCGAGATGGGGGCGGACATCGTCAAGGCGGATCCGACCACCAATGCCGAGGATTTCCATAGAGTGGTGGAAGCAGCCCGTTGCCCGGTTCTGGTGCGCGGTGGCGGCAAGGAAGATCTTCGTGCCGTCTTCGACAAATCCGCCGCCTTGATGCGACAGGGCGCAATGGGCATGGTTTATGGGCGCAACATCTATCAGCACGCCAATCCGAGTGCGGTGGTGCGTGGGCTGATGGCGATCGTGCACGAGGATGCGAGCGGCGAACAGGCCATTGCGCTCTATCAGCAGGGTTGAGCAGCGATCTCGAACCTTGGGAGGGTTCTGCATGGGAAACTATCTTTTGGGGCTCGACGCCGGAAACACCGTCATCAAGGCGGTGATTTTCGACCGGGCGGGCAAGGAGATCGCAGCTGCGTCCGAAGAAGGACACAGCCGCATGCCGAGCCCGGGGCATGTCGAGCGGGGTCTGGACGAACTCTGGACGAATGCACGGCAGGTTATCCGCGCTTGCATCGAAAAGGCAGAGATCCAGCCGGAGGAAATTGCCGCGATCGGTTGCGCCGGGCATGGCAACGGTCTCTATGCGCTTGATCGCGACGGCGCTCCGCTCATCGGCATCCAGTCGCTCGACACACGGGCGGCCGGGCTGGTCGATGAATGGCGAGAAGCCGGCGTTGGAGACCGGACCTATCCGATTGCCCGCCAGCGCCCGTGGCCATCCCAGACGCCGACATTGCTTGCCTGGCTGAAGCGTCACCGGTCGGACCTGTTCAACCGCATCGGTACGGTGTTCTTCTCCAAGGATTTCGTCGTCAACCGCCTGACTGGCCGCCGCGTCAGCGAGGTATCCGACATGTCGGGGGCCGGTCTGCTCGATCTTGCCGCGCGCCGCTACGACAAGGCACTGATGGAGGCCTATGGGCTGGGCGATTGCATGGACCTGTTGCCGCCGCTCATCGAAAGCGCCGACATTGCCGGCACGGTAACGGAAGAGGTGGCGGCGCAAACCGGGCTCGCCGCCGGGACGCCTGTGGTCGGCGGGCTCTTCGACGTTGTCGCCTCGGCGCTCGGCTCGGGCGTTTCGCGCACCGGCAGCGCCTCGATCATTGCCGGCACCTGGAGCATCAACCAGGTCGTTATCGATAGTCCCGACCTCGACGGGCCGGTCTTCATGTCCTCGACCTTCGATCGCAGCCGCTACATGGCGATGGAAAACAGCGCCACCTCGGCGGCCAATCTCGAATGGCTGGTGCGGGAGTTCTTCGAAGGCGAGCATGCGGAAGGCGTGTCGCCCTTCGATGCCTGCTGCGCGCTGGCCGGGGCGATCGAGCCCACGGCAGACGACCCGCTCTACCATCCCTATCTCTATGGCGCCCAGCAGGACGGCCGCGCACGCGCCGGCTTCTATGGCATTGCCGGTTGGCACACCAAGGGGCATCTCGTTCGCGCGCTTCTCGAAGGGGTCGCCTTCGGTCATCGCCAGCACATCGAGACGATCCGAAAGGCCGGCGCGGTGTTCAACGAAGCGGTGCTCTCCGGCGGCGGCTCGCGCAGCCTGATCTGGCCGCAGATCTTTGCCGATGTGCTCGGCGTTCCGGTCAGCGTTGCCCGCTCGCGTGAAACCGGTGCGCTGGGAGCGGCGATTGCGGCTGGAACCGGCGTCGGCATTTTCGCGGACTTCGGCGCTGGTGCTGCGGCCATGGTCCGGACCGAGAGGCTTTATCGTCCGGATGTCTCGCTTGAGGCGCATTACGCGCGGCGCTACGCTCTCTATCAGGATATCGCCGAAGCGATGGCACCGCTCTGGCGGCGTCTGACGGCGGTCCCCCCGGCGGCAGCGGGGGCAGCGGCGTGAATATTCGTGTGAATGATGCAGCCATTGATGCGGGAAGCTACGACATCATCATCGTCGGCGCGGGATCGGCGGGATGCGTTCTGGCCAACCGGCTATCGGCCGATCCGAAAACCCGCGTCCTGCTGCTCGAAGCCGGCGGCAGCGACCGGTACCATTGGGTGCATGTACCGATCGGCTATCTCTACTGCATGGGCAATCCGCGCACCGATTGGATGATGAGGACGGCGGCGGAGGCCGGACTGAACGGTCGGTCACTGCCCTATCCGCGTGGAAAAGTGCTGGGCGGCTGTTCGTCGATCAACGGCATGATCTACATGCGCGGCCAGGCGGCCGATTACGACGGCTGGCGGCAGGCGGGTAATTCCGGCTGGGGCTGGGACGACGTGCTGCCCTATTTCCTGAAATCCGAGGACAACTATCGTGGCCAGTCGCCAATGCACGGGGCAGGCGGCGAATGGCGGGTGGAAAAGCAGCGGCTGTCCTGGCCGATCCTCGATGCCTTTCGCGATGCCGCCGAAGAACTCGGCATCCCGAAGACCGACGATTTTAACGATGGCGACAATGAAGGCTCGGGCTATTTCGAGGTCAACCAGCGCGGCGGCCTGCGCTGGAACACGACCAAGGCCTTCTTGCGCCCGGCGATGAAGCGGCCCAATCTGCGTGTGCTGACCGGCGCCGAAACCGAGCGGATGGAATTCGAGGGCAGAATGGTGACCGGCGTGCGGTTCCGGCTGAACGGACGGAGTCATCTGGCTCGCGCCGGTCGCGAGGTCATTCTGTCTGCCGGTGCGATCAATTCGCCGAAAATCCTTGAGCTTTCCGGGATCGGTCGACCGGATGTGTTGTCGGCTGCTGGGCTGGACGTCGTCCACGAACTTCCAGGTGTCGGCGAAAACCTGCAGGATCATCTGCAAATCCGCACGGTCTTCCGCATCGAGGGCGCAAAGACGCTGAACCAGCTCTATCACAACCTGTTCACCCGCGCGGGCATGGGGCTTGAATATATGCTGCGCCGGTCCGGGCCTCTGTCGATGGCGCCGAGCCAGCTCGGTATCTTTGCCAAGAGCGATCCGGCTGTTGCGACCGCCGATCTCGAATATCACGTGCAGCCCTTGAGCACCGACCGGCTCGGCGAGCCGCTGCACAAATATCCCGCCGTCACCGTCTCCGTCTGCAATCTGCGGCCGGAGAGCCGGGGGAGCGTGCATGTTAGCGGCCCGAACCTTTCGGTGGCGCCGGAAATACGCCCGAATTATCTTTCGACCGTCGGCGACCGGATGGTTGCGACGAAATCGATCCGGCACGCCCGCCGGCTCATGGAGGCCGGTGCCATCGCCAAGTACCGGCCGCAGGAGATGTTGCCGGGCACGGAATACCGGACCGACGAGGACCTGATCCGTCGTGTCGGCGATATCGCCACGACGATCTTCCATCCGGTCGGCACCTGCAAGATGGGCAGCGACACGATGGCGGTTGTTGATTCGCAATTGCGGTTGCATGGGCTGGCGAAACTGCGGGTGGTCGATGCCTCGATCATGCCGACAATCGTGTCGGGCAATACCAACTCGCCGGTGATCATGATTGCCGAGAAGGCCGCGGAAAGCATTCTATCAGGGGTGTGATGGGCTCTTCGCCGTGATGAACTCCTCGCATTGTCTAAAGCGAATGCGTGGAACATCCTTTTCTCAGAGACAAAATGCTCAGTTTGCCGCGACTGCGCTGGCGTGAGGGTCGTCACTATTCGGAATTTCCAAGGTGCTGACGTTAAACGACACGCCCAGACCTCGATTGGCGGCGTTTCGGCTTAAAGCATACCGCGCAACTGTGCAGCGGTTTTCCGACAACGACATGCGCACAAAAACCTAAAGCGCGAAGAGCGAATATGAAAAATCGCGCCGCGCTGTAGAGTACGAAGGCATTCGCGCCTGCGGCTCGTAATGATGAGCCCAACCCGCTCAATGCAGGTTGGGCCATTTTTGATCAGAGAGTCGAGACGTTCTCAGCCTTCGATTTTCCGGTCTTGCGATCTTGTCCAACTTCGAAGCTGACCTTGTCGCCTTCGCGGAGCGACCCGCCGCTCTGCAGCGCAGACACGTGAACAAAAACGTCCTGCCCGCCACCCTCAGGGGTGATGAAGCCGAAGCCCTTGTCGTCATTGAAGAATTTAACGGTACCTGTCGGCATGAGATAACTATTTCCTTGTGTCGTTCAGCGATTTGCGAAGGCGAAACTATAGCTTCGGGGCTTCTCTATCAACCCTTTAGCACGCCGACGGCTCTTTGAATGTAAAAAGATATCAGCTCCGACGAAGGTCAATGCGGCTCGTAACAACCGATCGACCTGTAGCGGGGTCGGTATCGACGGTTGTGAGGCGCATGCCCGATGCCCCGGTTTTTTCGATCGTCATCTGCGCACGGCGGTCGCCATTGACCTCTTTTGCCCATTTGATCGCGAGGCTTATGGCATTACCAGCGCGCTTTCCGCCTAGACCCGCGGTGCCGGTGCCCGCGCCCACGTAGGAGCCGGTGTAGCTGTCACCGCTAGCCTTGAGGTTAGCGCTGATGACACGGGAAAAAACGACGAGACTGGTGCAGCGTCCATTGAGTGCGAGGGAACTTGCATTCGCGTCCGACTTGAAGCGGCAAGTGACTTTAATGGTGGGTGCGTTTGTTCGCACTTTCACCGTACCGTTACCGCTCCAATTTCCCGCCAGTGTTTTGAGGAAGGCGGATTCGTCGGCGTGGGCGGCGCCGGCCGTGAGCATTGACGCCGTCGCAGCGGCGATTGCGCAGGCAAGGATCTTAAACATCTGGCTAACTTTCGGGCCGCATAACATCCGCATCATGACGCTCGGCTCTTCGAGGAGGAGGGTGTCATATAACCGCTCGACGATGATTTGGTTCCGTATGGGCGGCATTCGATCGCGTTCCCAACACGGCGCGCACGTTTTCAACAAGATCAACGGGCCAATGATGCCCACGCACGCTGAAAGGGATTGCCGATCTACCGCCTGAAGCTTTAGATCGGTCTTGCACAATGAGATTGTGCGAGCCGGCTGGGATGGCTTCAGTTCCGCTACAGCGCCGCGCGTCTTGAGATGCGCAAAGCAGGTTGTTGCGTTTTGAACTGCTGCATAGGGGGCCGCCGACAGAAACTTTGCCAGCCCACGGGGCTGTCACATATGAGGGGGCCGACGCCTTTGATTTCGCTTGTTCTTCCTGGTCGCCCGCTCTCGTTGGCGCGCAACGTCATCTCCACGCCGAATGCTTACTTTTGGTCAACGCCCATTATCCTGGCACTGGCTGGCTTTCTATTCGTCTCGGAAGCACCAGGTGTGATCCGCGATTTCCAGATCAGCCAGAACCCTTTGACGCTCGAAAATGGCGACGTGCAAAATGGGCGATGCACGACACGCAAGGCAGTCTTTACCGATTGCGAG
This sequence comes from Rhizobium sp. CB2179, assembly GCF_057653455.1. Taxonomy (NCBI): domain Bacteria; kingdom Pseudomonadati; phylum Pseudomonadota; class Alphaproteobacteria; order Hyphomicrobiales; family Rhizobiaceae; genus Rhizobium; species Rhizobium sp. CB2179. The sequence goes on from NZ_JBYGKR010000002.1 coordinate 868,457, forward strand.
GCACGCCTGGTCTACAGCTACGGTGGACGAGACTACGATACCGAAGTCGAGGTCATGTTCGTCGATTTCCATACCGGCGACTATGAAACGGGTCTGGTGATATCAGCCGATCACCCGGAACTTGCGACGATGAGCCTGGGTCTGGACATGCTCTGGAACCGGATCATCACGCTTACTGTGTTTGCCGTCCTGCTTGGCGGCATGGGCCTGGGGATGATTTTTCTCGCCATCCGCATTTGGCGGGTCAAGGGCCAGTTGCTTCGGCCTGCCATGCTGACCCCTGTCCCGGTCGAGATCACCGCATTCGACCGCAAACGCGGCGTCCTTTCCATCACCTACAACGACAAGATTGCCGACGACAAAACAGGGCGATCGGCTTACACGCGCATGAAGGATGGAGAGGAGCCTCTGATCGTCGGTGAAGCCAATGGCAAGGCGATCGGATTGGCCGTGAGGCACGGCAATACTGCCCTGCCGGTGCTTCTCGACGATCGGCTGCAGCGTGTGGAGCTTACGGATAAAGAACGCACCGCAGCTCTTGCACCTTTCGCGTATCAGCAAGAACGCGATCAGAGCGTTCCGGTGTTGATCGAAGACACCAAAAGGACGGTATCGATCTGGAAGCGGGTGAAGTTGTTCTTCGGTGTGTTGCTTCTGATGGTCGTCGGTGTGGTCGGCTTCTGGCTCTGGTACATCACGACTTCCCCGACAGCATTCCAATCGCCTGGCATGGACATCAACAATCTCATGCCAGCGCCGTTGAACGAGTGGGGATGCGAGCAACTGAAGAAGCGGTTTGGTCAGGGTCGCGCGCCGTTTGGTTGCGTCGCCGACGATTATACGAGCTGGAAATAAAAAGATGGCGCCCGCTGTTTGACCGGGCGCCCTCATCATCGGTAGGGGCAATCGGCTGCGCGCGTGGAAGCGGCCGGCCAAAGCGGCACAATTCTGCACGGTTGTAGGTGCCCCGTTCGGTTGCGCGCACCGTAACCCACTCTCGCGGCTCAATCGGTAGCAACTGGCGATCGACCGATTTTTGCATGCCTCGATGATCCGCGAAAAACCCACCACAGACCGTCGCCCACAGCCTCAACAGAAACTTAAGCTCATTACTATAATTCTAAATAACCACCCACAGCGTCGTTGCGTGTGGGAGTTGGTGTTGGGAACCCGAATGCAAAGTGCAGCTGGAGCACGTTTGTCCAGCTTGTTGACCAATCGCAGCAGCCGGGAGCCGGTCGTCCCGTGCGCCAAGGAGCATCGAAATGCCGCCCAAACTTTTTACCCGTATAAGTGCCAAGTTAACCGCCATGTCCGCAGCCGCCATTCTCATGGTTGCGATCTTGCTGGTGGCGGTCTGGGTCGGGGGCACCTCGGTCGGCAAGAGCTCCGATTTCGGCCGGATGCAATTGGTCATTTCCCGTGACCTGGTTGATGCGAAAGCGTCGCTACGCGGCATGATGATGGGAATGATGGAATTGCGCCTCGCGGAAAGCTCGGCCGAAGCGACGAAGGCGCGCGAGTATGTCGCCAAGCGCCATGAGTCGGTCATCAAATACCTGACAAGCGCGAGCGCCAGTATAACGCTCCAGACCAATAAGGATCGAGTGTCAAAGATCTCCGAATTGACAAGTCAGTGGATGACCGAGTTCGGGGGGCTTTCAACCGCTATCGACGCGAAGTTGGACAACTCAGCCGACGGCTCCAAGGCTGCCAGCGCGGAAAGGTCCGCTCAAGTCAAGCTGCTGACTATTGCCGATGAAATCGGATCGTTGCTCGACGAGTGTGTAACAGCGGCCAAAGGGAAAGCGGACGAAGCAGGTCAGCAGATGGCAACAGCATCTAGCTTGGCGATGCAGGTTAGTCTCGGAGCGGGATGTCTAGTGGTGATGACCCTCATCGGGTCAGCTATTTTTGGTTCCAGGGCGATCGCTCGCCCAATCGGGAAGTTGACCACCAGTATGAAACAACTGGCCGACGGCGACCTTGAGACAATCATACCGTTCGCCAGCCGACCTGACGAGATCGGCGCTATGGCGGGTGCGGTGGAAGTGTTCAAGCAGAACGGCATTAGGATGCGCCATCTCAACGCCCAGGAAACTGCGCTGCACGCTAAGAGCGCGGACCTCTCATCAAATATTTCGAAGGTGGTTGCGGCGGCGGTGGCGGGAGATTTCACCAAAAGAATTGAGACGACTTATGATAGTCTGGACCTCAATCGTTTCGCGGGAAGCGTCAATGAGCTGGTGACGTCTGTTCATCGGGGCGTCAGTGAGACCCAACGTGTGATCGCGGCGCTGGCGGAGGGAAATCTCACCGAGGAGATGGAAGGCGAATTTCAGGGGGCCTTCGGGGAGCTAAAGCGCAATGTGAATGCGACGATGGTGGGTCTTCGAACGGTTATAGCGGAAGTCGGTACCGCGATCGACACAATCAATTCTGGGACCGGTGAACTTAGCGATGCGGCCGGCGATTTGTCCAAACGAACGGAACAGCAGGCTGCTTCATTGGAGGAAACCGCTGCAGCGCTTGAGGAGATCACATCGGCGGTTAAGAATTCTACGGATCGAGCATCGGAAGCCAGTCACATGGTTGGCGAAGCGCGTCGAAGCACAGATCAATCGAGTGCGGTGGTCAGTGATGCTGTTGCCGCCATGGGTCTTATTGAACAGGCCTCCGGCGAGATTGGTCAGATCATCAGTGTCATAGACGAGATCGCCTTTCAAACGAACTTGCTTGCATTGAATGCAGGCGTCGAAGCGGCCCGCGCGGGTGAGGCCGGCAAGGGCTTCGCCGTTGTCGCGCAAGAGGTTCGCGAGCTTGCTCAGCGTTCTGCTCGCGCCGCAAAGGACATCAAGGAACTGATCACCCGTTCAAGCGGAGAGGTACGCACCGGCGTTAGCTTGGTGACCGCTACAGGAGACGCCTTGAGCCTGATCCAAACACAGGTCACCAAAATCAACGATCACGTCCACTCAATTGCGACCGCGGCAAGGGAGCAGGCAACCGGTCTCGCCGAAGTCAACACTGCCGTCAATCAGATGGACCAGGTCACGCAACAGAATGCCGCGATGGTTGAAGAGGCCACCGCAAGTACCAGCAGACTTGCGGAAGAAGTCGTCACGCTATCCAGACTGATCTCCCGCTTTAACGTAGGAGCGCGTAACATCCGCAATCCTGCTGCAGCCAGCGTCACCCATCATCACGCTCTTTCACCCTCGCCGCATCAGACGCTGGCAACTGCGGTCCGTGCAAGACACGCCCGAGCAAGTTGAGATTACGTGGGTACTGACACGGCGTCAGAAATGCTGATGTGGCGTCGGAATGTTCCGACGCCACTATGTTTCGAACCTCTTCCGTCCGTGCAGACATCGTTTATCCGCGCGGGTGGCCGAAATAGCCGCCATTAGCTCTGTCGCTGCGAACGGCGCCAAGGCTTCAAACAGAGTGGGGTCCTACGTGGAAAGAAGAGCTTCATGCTCGTGTGGTGCACTTTCCATCATCGCACGTGGAAACCCCCTAAAAATTTCCGTCTGCCATTGCGCCGCTTGTCAACGCCGGACAGGATCAAGCTTTGGGGTAGGGGTCTTTTTTGCATCGGAAACAACCGAGGAAACTGGGTTGTCTTCGACCTTCAGGAGATCGGGTGATAGCGGGAAGCTGATCGAATTCCATTTTTGTCCCACATGCGGTTCGACCGTTTTTTGGAAACCGGAGTTCAGGCCGGGTTTAACAGCAGTCGCACTTGGCTGTTTCGACGAGAAGCGAGACTTGGAGCCATCGCAGGCGGTTTACGATGAGAACCGCCACGCATGGGTATCAATAGACATCCCTCAGCAAAAGATCTGACGCCTGGTGATTTCGCTCCCTCGGCGTGCATGTCATTTGATCGATCGACATCAAGGCACGTTGCAAGACGTGTGCATCACTCTGGTCTGCGAGCATAAAACGTGTGCCATCCATCGCCGTCGCGGCTGACCCTGAAACCTGAAGTTCGAGATTAGCAGAGATGAAGACATAGTCATCCCGACCTAGCAGAGTAGCGATGTGGAGATCCCACGTGCCGGCGATATTCCGTCCCCGGAACCCTGACCTGAATCCGCTTGGACCACGTTATGCCGCGAAAATGGTTTTTGGGGACCGTCATACTCAATATGCCCGATGCGGCACCACTCACCTTAGCCACAGGATAGGGAACATGCAGACGTCGAGTGGCGTTCGCGTGGAAGCCTGCAGATACAAAGGCCTGCGATTTTCGCTGCCTCATCCAAGCCAATAAAGGATGCCGCCAAGTGACTGAACGTATGATCAAGTTTGACGACGTCGAGATTGCCACTCAGGCTTTCGGCAATCCGGCGCATGAGCCGCTCCTGCTCATCATGGGCGCCATGGCTTCCATGTTGTGGTGGCCGGACGGATTCTGCCAAAAGCTTGCTGATCACGAGTTCTATGTCATCCGCTACGACAATCGAGATACCGGCCGTTCGACGATCTACACGCCGGGGGAACCGCCCTATGCAATGGACGACATGGCCGAAGACGCCATCAGGGTACTCGATGGCTACGGCATCGACCGCGCCAATCTGATCGGAATGTCGTTGGGCGGCACGATCGCCCAGATCGCGGCACTGTCAAATCCGAAGCGCGTCAAGACACTAACACTGATCTCCACCACGCCGGTGGGCGTTGATACCAGTGCTCTACCCCACACTACCGACGCCTACATGGAGCACGCAGCGACGGGTGAGAACGTCGATTGGACAGACAATGCCCAGGTGATCGAATTCCTCGTCAAGGATACCCAGATGATCGCCGGTTCGGCGCACCCTTACGATGAACGGCAGGCGCGCGCCTTTGTTGAACGTGACGTCAAACGGGCCCAAAACTTCGTCAGCGCTACCAATCATTTCATGGTGAAGGGCGGCCAGACCTTAAGGAGCAAACTGGCTGAACTTGCCGCGCCGCTCCTTGTCATACACGGAACGGCTGATCCGATTTATCCCGTTGAGCACGGCGAATTGCTGGCACGAACCGTCAAGGGAGCAAAGCTCATTCGGCTCGAAGGCGGTGGCCACGAAATTCATCTCCAGGATTGGCAGGAGATCACTTCTGCTATCGAAGCCCATTGCGGTCGGTAGCTTGTGGCATCAAGAAGCAGGCAGGGGCCCACCGACCAACAGCTACGCCCTTCCGTACATCCGGCTCGCGCGCAGCAGGCGTTGCGAATAGGGGTGTTCGACCGCACCTCTTCGGAGGGCGCCGACATCGACCTGTTCGACGATTTCGCCCGCTTCCATGATGGCGACGCGGCTGCACATATGCGAGACGACGGCGAGGTCGTGGCTGACGAGCAGATAGGTCAGACCGCGATTGACGCGCAGATCCTGGAGGAGATTGAGGATTTCGGCCTGAACCGACACGTCGAGCGCCGATGTCGGTTCGTCGAGAAGCAGTACATCCGGATCCAGCATCAGCGCGCGGGCGATGGCTACGCGCTGGCGCTGGCCGCCGGAGAGCTGGTGCGGAAATCGGTAGCTCAGCGCCGGATCGAGGCCGACCGATCTCAGGACGGCGTTGACGTCGACGGAATTCGTATCGAGGCCCTGGTTGCGCAGCGGTTCTTTCAGCTGCGAGCGGATGGTCTTGCGGGGATGGAGGGATCCGTAGGGGTCCTGGAACACCATCTGCACCCGGCGGAAGAATGGCCGGCTGCGCTGTTGACTTAACGGCTCGCCGTGGAGCTCGATCCGGCCGTCATAATTGGCGTTGAGGCCGGAAAGCGCCCTCAAGACAGTGGACTTCCCGCAGCCGGACTCGCCGACCAGACCGAAAGCAGTTCCCTTTTCGATGGCGAAGCTTACGTCTCGAACGACAGGCCGCTGCCCGGGTCCGAAACGGACCGTAAGATTGTCGATTTTAATCACCGCGGCGGCTCCAATGCGAATTCTTCAAGCCAGGCCGGATCTCGTTTCAGGATCGGCAGCCGGGCAGGGGGATCTTCGATCGTCGGCAGGGATGCCAGCAATCCTTGCGTATAAGGATGTCGGGCGTTGTCGAGATCGCGCGCTTCGAGCACTTCCACGACCCGCCCCGCATACATGATGAGGACGCGATCGCAGAAATTCCGGATGAGATTGAGGTCGTGGCTGATGAAGATCAGCCCGAGATTGCGCCGCAAGACGAGCTCGTCGAGCAGTGCCAGGATCTCGAGCCTCACCGTCACGTCGAGCGCTGACGTCGGCTCGTCTGCGATCAGCACTTCGGGTTCGGCAATCAGCATCATGGCGATCATCGCCCGCTGACCCATGCCACCCGAGATTTCGTGCGGGTAAAGGCGGGCAACACGCTCGGGATCACGGATCTGGACGGCTTCGAGCATATCGAGCGCTTGCCTGTAGGTCTTGCTCTTGCTCACCCTCGGATGATGGAAGCGGTAGGTCTCGGCGATCTGTTCGCCGATCCGCATGACGGGATTGAGCGAATATTTCGGGTCCTGCAGGATCAGGCCGATCCGCCGGCCCCTGATCGTCATCATCGTTTTTTCGTTCGCCTTGAGCAGATCGACGTCGCGAAACCGCATCCGCTCGGCATTGACGATGGCGGTCGGTGGCAGCAGCTTCATGATGGCGCGGCCGACGGTCGACTTTCCCGATCCAGATTCACCGACGATCCCGAGCTTTTCCTGTCCAAGCGAAAAGCTCACGCCGCGCACGGCCCGCACCTGTCCGCCGCCAAATGCGATTTCGAGATTTTGAATATCGATCAAGGGCTCTGTCATTCTGAACCTCGGGGATCGAGAACATCGCGAAGCGCATCGCCGACGAGGTTGAAGGCGAGGCTGACGAGCGCAATGGCAATGCCGGGTGCTGCGATGACCCAGGGGCTGTCGAGCATGAATTCACGTCCGCTGGCGGCCATCGACCCCCATTCCGGCCATGGCGGCTGCGCGCCGAGGCCGAGGAAGCCGAGACCGGCGGCAGTGATGATGATGCCGGCCATATTGAGGGTGACGCGGACGATCACTGAGGGAATGCACATCGGCAGGATGTGACGAGTGATGATCGCGAGTGATGTCGCGCCTTGCAGGCGCACGGCGGCGATGTAATCCGCCTTGCGCAGGCTGAGCGTCTCGGCGCGCGCAAGACGCGCGATCGGTGGCCAGGCCGTCAGTGAAATCGCGATGATTGCATTGGTGATGCCCGGACCGAGCGCTGCGGCAAAACCCAGCGCCAGCACGAGACCGGGGAAGGAGAGAAAAATATCGGTGACGCGCATCAGGATTTCGTCGACGAGGCCGCCGAAATAACCTGAGACGGTGCCGATCAGCAGGCCGAGCGGGGCGACGATGACCGTGACGAGCATGATGATGTAGAGCGTCGTGCGGGCGCCATAGATCACCCGGGAAAAGACGTCGCGGCCGAAATTGTCGGTGCCGAGCCAATGGCTCGCCGATGGCGCGGCAAGCCGCCCGGCCATGTCCTGAACGATCGGATCGTAGCTCGTCAGCAGGGGTGCGACCAGCGCCACGGCGATCAGCAGCAGGATAATGGCCAGTCCCGCCAGACCAAGCGGGTGCAGGCTGAATTTCCGCCAGCCTTGATGAATCTGCTGCGCCGATGACTGGAACCAGCCTCGAGGCTCCGGTGCGAGCAGCCAGTTGCGGAGGCCGCCGGTGTTGACGCTGTCTGCGTGCTCAGAGGAGATCGTCATGGCGTCACCGTGTCCTCGGATCAAGAATGCGATAAAGGAAGTCCGACAGGATGTTGATCGTCAGGAAGACGGCGCCGATCGTCAGCACCGAACCCATGACCACGTTCATGTCGTTCATCTGCAGCCCCCGCGTCAGGTACTGGCCGAGCCCCGGCCACCCGAAGACGGTCTCGATCAGCACCGCGCCTTCGAGCAGCCCGCCGAAGGTCAGCGCCATGATCGTCAGGAGCTGTACGCGGATGTTCTTGAATGCATGGCGCCAGACCACCTTGCGGGTGCCAAGCCCCTTGGCCCGGGCGGTGATGATGTATTCCTGGCTCAGTTGCTCCAGCATGAAGCTTCGCGACATGCGGCTGATATAGGCGACGGAATAGTAGCCGAGGATGGCGGCCGGCAGGATGATGTGGCCAAGGGCGTTGTAAAACACGTCCCATTGGCCCTGAATCGCTGCGTCGATCAGGAGAAAGCCCGTCATCGGCGTGACGAGGCCTTCATAGAAGACATCGATCCGGCCCGAGGCGCCGACGAGCTTCAGCTTCGCATAAAAGACGAAGAGTGCCATCAGCCCGGTCCAGAAGATCGGGATGGAGTGGCCGGCAAGGGCGACGATCCGCGCAATGTGGTCGATAACGGTTCCCCGCCTGACCGCGGCGGTGATCCCTAAGGGAATGCCGACGATCGCCCCGATGATCATGGCGATGATCGCAAGTTCGATCGTTGCGGGAAAGATTGTCAGGAGATCGGTGAGGATCGGCTGGCCCGTCGTCGCCGACATGCCGAGATCGCCTGTGGCGATCTTGCCGACGTAGGAGAGGAACTGCATCCAGATCGGCTGCCCGAGACCCAGCTCGTTATAGACGCGATCGTAAACATCCTTGCTGACCTCCGCCCCGGTGATGGCGAGCACCGGGTCGGCGGGCAGCAGGCGGCCCATCGAGAAGGTTAGGAAGAGCAGGCCAAGCAGCGTCGTCACGACTGCCACGACGCGTCCCGCCAGGCGCCGCAGCAGGCTCAGCGCCGGGTGCGGGGCCGCCTCGGCGAACCCGCCCTCCGTGGAACCACGGCTGCTCTCAGACTTCGATGTCAGATCGGCGCTCGCCACGGCGTTCTACTCCTTGGTCACGTCATGCCAGCGCGTCGACCATGTCGTATGCCCGTGATAGCCCTTGACGTTGGCGCGCATGACATAGGGGTCAGTTCGCTGGAAGAAGATGACCAGCGGCGAAGCCATGCCGGCATAGATGCCATCCATCTTCTTGAAGATGTCTGTGCGCTTTTCCGTGTCGCGCTCCTTCATCGATTGGTCGATGAGCGTGTTGAGCTCGTCCACCTTCATGCCCGTGCGCCAGAGGTAATAGCTGCCGAGGCGTGCCTCGTCGCTATTGTCGGGGTTGAAGGCATATTGCGTGGCGACCGCGAAGGGATCGGGCAGGCGGGCGCCGGAATTGCCGAGCAGCACTTCGAATTTGCGCTCGCGGAAGGCGGGCGTGAACTCGCCGGGCACGAGATCGAGATCAAGGCCGGCGGCGCGCGCACTCGCCTGCAGCGCTTCGGCGAAGGGCAGGGTCGCGGCTCCCGACGGATTGAGCACCTTCTTCAGGCCATTGGGATATCCGGCTTCCGCCAGCAACTGCTTGGCCTTGGCGGGATCGTAATCGTAGCGGACCGCCGCCTCACCGGGAGCGCCGATCATGCCGCGCGGGATCATCGACTGCCAGGGAAAGCCCGTATAGCGCATGATGTTGCCGGAGATCGCTTTCCAGTCGAAGGCATGCTGGAAGGCCTCGCGAACCTTTGGCTTCTGCAGATCCGGGTCTTTCTGATTGAGGGCGATATAGTAGAAGCCGAGACCCGGGACATTCTCGATGACCATGTCCTTCTTGGTGGCGAGCGCATCGAGGTCGCCGCTTGAAACATATTGGCCGACATCGACGTCGCCGGCTTCGAGCTGAAGCCGGAGATTGCCGGATTCCGGGATGTGACGGGCAACGACACGGGCCATGGCCGGCTTGCCGCCCCAATATTTCGGCTGGGCATTGAAGATCGCGACATCGTTCGGCCGCCACTGCGCCAGGCTGAATGGGCCGCTGCCGGCGGAATTGGCGGAAAGCCAGGCGCCGCCAAAATCGCTGTTTGCCTCGTGCGACAGTACCGTCTTCTTGTCGACGATGCCGATCGACGAGCCCGCCAGCGAATAGAGCACCAGATCGGTATTGACCGCCTGCGGCAGCTCGATCTCGAGCGTGTGTTCGTCTTTTGCGCGAACGAGCTTTTCGACGTTTTCAGGCGTGAAGCCCCAGAGCGCGATGTCGGTGGAGCCGACCTGGCCCATCTTGATGACGCGCTGGATCGACCAGGCCGCATCCTCGGCGGTGACCTTGTTGCCGCTCTGGAAGACCGCGTCGTCGCGTAATGTCAGCGTGATGATCTTGCCATCCGCCGAGACACTCCATTGCTTCGCGAGCATCGGCTTCAGCGTTTTAAGGTCGTCCGGCGACAACTGCACGAGATTGTCGTAAATATTCGAGATCAGTTCGGAAACCGTGCGGGCATTGTTCTGCGCCGGATCGAGCGTCCTTATGCCGGTGAGATTGGTGCCGATCACCAGCATATTGGGCGGCGACGCCGCGAAGCTGGGCTGCGCCGTCATCATGGCGCCGGTAATTGCGATCGTTGTCAGTACTTGTCTCAGCATCTCAAGACCTCCCAATCCTGTTGTTGGCGGAAATAGAGCAATTCCAGGAAAAGTGCGAAGCGATGTTCCGTGCGAAATTGCGTAAAAACAAAGGGTTAGAGCGGCTCTGCGCTTCCATGAAAAGTTGAGCCGCGCTCGTGTTGAACTCAGCCGGCCGCCTTTGCGGAATCCTGCTGGTGTGGATCGATCTGGTTGTTACCGGCGGCATCCCAGCGTTGAAGCAGCCGATGGAGTTCCTCGCGATCGTGCCGATCGAGCAGCGGCAATCCCGGCACGCGCACGGGGCCGACATCGAGGCCGGAATAGGTGACGGCCTCCTTGACGACAGTCACGTTCGCGCCATTGCGGAATTTCGTCCGCATCCGCTCGAATGGTTCAAGCTGGTTGACGATAGCCCTGGCCGCGCCGAAGTCTCCTCTTTCGAGCGCATTGTGAACGGCAAGCGACAGATGCGGTGCGACATTGACGAGGCCGGATGTGAAGCCGCGCGCACCCGCAGCCGTAAATGTCGGCGCCCAACTCTCCGCCAGGCCGCAGACGAACAGTGCGCCGGCCGGATCGGCCGCAGCGATCGCTCTGGAAAGCAGCATCAGATCGGTCGTGGCGAATTTGATGCCGGCAATATTGCCGTGGTTTGCGAGACGAATGATATCGTCGACGCCGAAACCTTCTGCCCTGACATAGGCGACGAGCGGCAGGGTGGAAGCATCCGCAAGATTGCAGAAATAGTCGATCTGGGCCGAAGGTGCTGCGAAAGGATCGACGGGCTGATGAGACATGACGGCGGATGCGCCGATCGTCGCCGCATCTTTCGCCATGCCGATCGCCTCGCGCAGCGACCGGCCGATTGCCGCCGTCACCGGCGCCTTGCCGTTGACGCCTGAAACCGCCGCCTCATGGACGATCCTGATTTCCTGCGGCGTCAGAGCATAGAATTCCCCGGTATTGCCGGCAGCGACGATGTTGTGAATGCCGGCTGCCGCCACCCGCTCATAGACTTTCGCCGTGATCCGTGGTTCGACTTCACCTTTGCCGTCATAGGCGGTGACGGGAACACCCGATACGCCTGTAAGCGCCTTGCGCATGGTTGCGATGCTCATCTTTCTTCCCCGTTATCTTTCCATCAATCCGCCGTCACCCGAAGGGTGATCGGCCGCTGCCATCCCGGAGGGATGATTGGCCCCGAAGCGAAACGGCGGCAGGCCCTCTGCATCCACGTCGAAGGCGATGACCTTCCCCGCCTCGAAACGTCCGGTGCGGTCTGTCGACAGGCTCGTGACGTAGAGGGTGCGCAGATTCGGCCCCCCGAAACACGGCATCGTCGGTGCAGCGACCGGCAGAATGTAGATTTCGACGATGTCGCCTTCAGGCGAAATTCGGTTGAGGCGACCGGCGGAAACCCCGGCGCTCCAGTAGAACCCGTCACGATCGGTTGTCGCTCCATCCGGCCGACCCTCGTCTTCCGTGAAGCTGCGGAGCCGGCGCCCATCGCCGAGGTCGCCCGTATCAGGATCGAAATCGAATGCCTGCAGGAAGCATTGCCGGCTGTCGGAATGATACATCCGCCGGCCGTCCGGCGACCAGGCAAGGCCATTGGAGCTCGTCAGTTTCGTGGCCACGGTCCGGGTGCTGCCGTCGGCGCCCACGCGGTAAAGTGCGGCCTCATCGATCTGCGGCTTGGATTCACTGATCGAGCCGATCCAGAAGTGCCCGTCGGGACCGACCTTTCCATCGTTGAGGCGGCAATTGATGTCGCGTCCGACCGGATCTGAAACAAACTCGAAATCTCCGGAGACGGGATCGAAGAGATGGACGCCTGTCTGGAGCGCCACGACGATCCTTTGATCGCGGCAAAGCCCGAGCGCGCCGATGGCGGCCGGCATGTCGAAGCGGTCGATCTTTCCTGAAGCCGAGAGCCGAACGAGTGCTGGCGCCAGAATATCGACGAACCACAAAGTGCCGGTCTCGTCGTCCCATACCGGCGATTCACCAACCGTCAGCGGCTGCTCGCTCACGGAGCGGACGTCCGGGCGGATGATCCGAGGCGCCGTCATTCAACCGTCTCCAGGCTCTTGGCCAAACCCTCGGCGTCGCGCATGCGGATGGTGCCGTCGTGATTGATCTCACAGAACCCGCCTCCCTGGAACGCCAGCGCGACCGGCCCTTCGGATCCCTCTTCGATGCGGGCGTGATCACGCGGCCGGTCCTGTGGTTGGTAGCCCAATCGTGCCGCCAGACCGTTGTCCCACCAGATCTCCTCGGCATCAGAAACGCCGTAGACCACCGTTGCTGCGATCAACGGGTGCGACAGGCCGATCCTGACCAATTGCGCCAGGTCCCGCGCGCTGATCCAGATCGCAACCGATCGCTCGCTGTTGGGATAGGTGCCCGCATTGCCGATGCGGATGGAAAGAGAGCGAATGCCTGACGTGTCGTAATACAGCCCCGCCACAAGTTCGCCCCAGCATTTGGAAAGTCCATAGGGGCTATCGGGGCGCATCGGGTCGAGCGGCGACACCAGCTGGCCGCGCGGATAAAAGCCCGTGGCATGATTGCTCGATGCATAGACGACCCGCTGGACCTTGTTGATCCGCGCCGCTTCGTAGAGATTGTATGTCCCAAGCACGTTCGCATGCAGAATGGCGTTCATGTCGATGCCGCTTGCGATACCTGCCAAATGGACGACGCCGTCGATATCCTTCAGCGCAGCCGTCGCCTCGTCGAGCTTTGTAAAGTCGGCCCTGACGAAAGTCTCGTTTTCGCCAAGCCCGTCAGGCTCCTGCAGATCGATCAGGCTGAGGTGCTCGAAATGCGACCGAAGAATCGGGCGCAGCAGCGTCCCCACACGTCCGGCAGCACCCGTCACAGCGACCCGTTTCATCGTCTCTCCTCCCATTATCGCTCAAACGCCCTGGAACATGCGGGCGCGAGCATTCAGTATGTGTTTCTTCATCGCATCGTGCGCTTCGGTTTCCCGGTGCGCGAAGATCGCCTCGACGATCACCGCATGCTCATCCTGGACGCTGCGGATCTGTTCCGGCGTCCGCTTCAGGCTCAAGCTTCGCGTAACGGAATGCCCGATGGCGAAATGCGGCTTGAACCACTCGCGCATGGTGATGTGGAACTGGTTACCGGTCGCCATGGCAATTGCATCATGCAGAGCCTGGTCCTCCTCGGCACCAAGCTCCCCATCGCGCAAGCATTGCTCGATCGAAAGAAGCGCTGCCATTATCCGCTCCCTGTCGTCCGGTTGCCAGTTTCGTGCCGCAAGCTCAGCCGCTTCGGCTTCGAGACCGGCGCGAAATTCGAAGAACCGCTGGACATCGGCCAAGGAGCCGACCGGTACCATTTTCAGCATCGACGAATCCGGCCTTTGCCTGACATAGGAACCGGAACCTTTGCGCGAAACGACCAACCCATCGGCTCTCAAGCGTTCGAGCGCTTCGCGCACGACGGGTCTCGATGCGCCGAAATCAGCGGCCAGCTTCGTCTCCGGCGGCAGTCGTTCGTTCACCGGAAAGTTGCCGTCGGCGATCATCCCCACGATCTTCTCGTAGATGATGTCGCTGAAGCGCGTTGCGCCCCTGTTCGAACCGGCATCGACCGCGAATGTCACCATGGTCCTTTTCTCTCAACGCCGCGTGCGCCGTGGCTGTCGCCGGCCATGATGTTCAAGGCGGTGCACAGCATCTGACAGATTCAACGTTTTTGGTCTTGTTGGTCGCATTTCGGCGGCGCAACATGGCGTTTCAATGCTGCATGGCTACAAAATTTGTAATTATCTGTCAACTCTTGTAATCATTTGAGAACGTGTCTATGGTTTCGCTCGTAGCGCCGAGGAGGGCGTCAGCGTCGGGTCGGGAGCCCGACGCATCAGCCGGTGCAAAGGCTGCGCCGGCGCAAAAGGGAGGAATTCGATGGCCAAAGAAATACTGTCGCGTGGCGTCACCCGCCGCGCCGTGCTTGGTGGCATGGCTGGTGTCGCGGCGCTGTCTATCGCCGGTCGCGTGTCTGCCGCAGGTGGTGAAGCGCCGGCACTTGCGCAACTCGCCAAGGACGGAAAGCTGCCGCCGCTCGCCGAGCGCCTGCCGAAAAAGCCGATGGTCGTGACGCCGTTCGAGAAAGTCGGCACCTATGGCGGTTCGCTGCGCCGCGGCCTTCGCGGTTCATCCGACCATAACGGCATCCTGCGTATGGTCGGCAACCAGAGCCTTGTGCGATGGAACCTCGACTTTACCGCCGTGCAGCCGAACCTTGCCGAACGCTGGGAAGTCAGCGACGACGCAACACAATTCACGTTCCATCTGATCGAAGGCGTGCGCTGGTCGGACGGTCATCCCTTTACGGCCGATGACGTCGTTTTCGCGATCGAAGACTGCGTCAAGAACACCGAGCTCTACAGCTCGACACCGGCGCAGCTTGCCGTCGCCGGCAAGCCGGTGACCGTCGAGAAGATCGACGATTACACGGTGAAGTTCACCTTTGCCGCGGCCAATGCGCTTTATCTGGAGAACCTCGCCACGCCGCTTGGTCAGCATCCGACGCTGTTCCCGAAGCATTACTGCAGCCAGTTCCTGCCGAAATATAATCCCAATATCGAGGCCGATGCGAAGAAGGCCGGCGTCACCAGCTGGACGGAGCTGTTCCGCAGCCGTTGCGGCGACATCGAGATCCCGTCGCGATGGGGCAATGTCGACAAGCCGACGCTCGATCCATGGGTGGTCAAGGAGCCCTATGCCGGCGGTGCGACGCGTGTCGTCATGACCCGCAATCCCTATTTCTGGCAGGTCGATACCGAGGGCAACCAGCTTCCCTACATCGATGAAATCAACTTCGGCATCTCACAGGACGTCGAATCGCTGATGCTGAACGTCATCTCTGGAAAGATCGACATCCAGGAACGCCACATCAGCGTGCTCGCCAACAAGCCGACGCTGTCCAAGAACATGGAAAAGGGCGATTATCGGCTGCTGACGCTCGTGCCTTCGGCCTCGCAACAGTGCCAGATCTATTTCAACATCACCCACAAAGATCCTGCCATGCGCAAGATGTTTGCCGACAAGGCGTTCCGGCAAGCGCTTTCGATCGGCATCAATCGCCAGGAGCTCATCGACATCGTCTATTTCGGACAGAGCGAGCCCTACCAGGCAGGGCCGCGTCCGACCCATCCGTGGTATAACGAAAAATACGCGCGCCAATTCACCGAATTCGACGCCGACAAGGCAGGCGCGATGCTCGATGAGGCCGGCTATAAGAAAGGCGGCGACGGTTTCCGCCTCCGGCCCGACGGCCAGAAGGTGTTCTTCTCGATCGACGTCATTCCGACGCTTTATCCCGACCTCGTCGATGCCCTGGAACTGGTCAAGGCGCATTGGGCTCAGATCGGTGTCGACATGAAGGTCAACACGATCGAGCGGGCGCTCTACTACACCCGCGGCGACGACAACGCCCATGACGCGGCGGTGTGGCCGGGTCCTGGCGGTCTCGATCCAATGCTCGATCCGCGCGATTTCTTCGCCTTCCATCCGCAGGGTTCGCGTTACGCCATTCCGTGGACGCTTTGGTACACCTCCAACGGCGCACGCGGCGAAGAACCGCCAGAAAGCCAGAAGAAGCGCATGAAGCTCTTCGACGAAGCGCGTTCGACGGCCGATCTCGACAAGCGCGGCGCAATCATGAAGCAGATCTTCGACATCGCGGCCGAGGAGTTCGAGACCGTCGGCCTTTGCCTTGCCGTCGGCGGTTTCGGCATCATCCGCAACAATCTGCGCAATGTTCCCGAGAAGGAGCCGGATAGCTGGTCCTGGCCCAATCCCGGTCCGGCAATGCCGCAGCAATTCACCTTCACGAGCTGATTTTCGTCATAAGCGCCGTACCATCAGGTACGGCGCTTTCTTTCAGTTCGCCCTCCGAGATGCCTTGCCGGCCCTGACGGCCGACAAGGCCCGGAAGGCGGCGTTCAATGCAAGAGGCGCCCCATGCTGGTCTTCATCGCCAAACGCTTCCTATGGATGATTCCATCGCTGTTTGCCGTCAGCTTCCTGGCTTTCGTGCTGATCCAGCTGCCGCCGGGCGATTATGTCACGACCTATATTGCGACGCTGGCAGCCTCCAACGAGATCGTCGATCAGAACACGGCGGCGCAATTGCGCGAGCGCTTCGGCCTCGGCGACCCGATGCTCGTCCAATATTTCAAATGGATATGGGGCATTCTCACACGCGGCGATTTCGGCATTTCCTTCGAATGGCAGCAGCCGGTCTCTGACCTGATCTGGGAGCGCATGGCGCTGACGCTCGTTCTGGCTCTGTCGACATTGATCGCCACTTGGGCGATCGCGCTGCCGATCGGCGTCTATTCCGCCGTGCGCAAATATTCGATCGGCGACTATTTCTTCACCGCCTTCACCTTCTTCGGCCTGGCCGTTCCGTCCTTCCTGCTGGCGCTGGTGCTGATGTATGTCGCGGCGGTCGAATTCGGACAGGATGTCGGCGGGCTCTTTTCGCCGGAATACGAGAACGCGTCCTGGAGCTTCGCCAAAATGGTCGACCTCTTCTCGCATCTCTGGCTTCCCGTCATCATCCTTGCCGTCTCCTCGACGGCGAGCCTCATCCGCGTCATGCGCGCCAACATGCTCGATGAATTGCCGAAGCCATACGTCACCACGGCACGGGCAAAAGGTCTCTCAGAGTTCCGGCTGCTGATGAAATATCCGCTGATGATCGCCCTCAATCCGTTCATCTCGACGATTGCCTGGCTGCTGCCCAACCTCATTTCCGGCTCGGTCGTTGTCGCCATCGTCCTCAATCTGCCGACGGCCGCACCTTTGCTGCTGCAGGCACTGATGGCCCAGGACATGTATCTCGCCGGCGCCTTCGTCCTGCTGATCTGCGCGCTGACGCTGATAGGCTCTCTGATCAGCGACATCCTGCTTGCGCTGGTCGATCCCCGCATCCGGTTGGAATAGGAACCCCACGTGGCCGACATTACCGTTACAAACATTCCCCCGGATCGCGCCGCCGTTGCATCGCAGTGGCAGCTCATCTGGTGGGCTTTCCGCCGGCACCGGCTGGCCATGGTGGCGCTTGTCGTCACTGTGCTGATGTATATCGTTGCCCTGCTTCCCGGCTTCTTTGCCATCAACGATCCGTACCTGCAAAATGCGCGGGCGACCTTTCACCCGCCGCAGAAATTGCATCTGATCGATACTGAGAACGGGTTCTCCTTCGGCCCGCATTATTATCCGATGAAGCTGGCCCGCGATCCGGAAACGCTGGCCGCCATCTACAAGGAAGACACGACAAAACGTGTCGACGTCCAGTTCTTCGGGCGCGGCTATGAATATTCGGTGTTCGGCCTGTTCAGGACCAACATCCATTTGATCGCCTCGCCCGACAAGACGACGCCGCTGCTTCTGTTCGGCGCCGACAGGCTTGGGCGCGATGTCTTCAGCCGAACGGTGCAGGGTTCGCAGATCTCGTTGTCGATCGGCCTCGTCGGCGTCTTCTTCTCGTTGATGCTCGGCATCGTGCTCGGCGGCATCTCGGGATATTACGGCGGCCGTATCGATTTCTTCCTGCAGCGGGTGATCGATTTCGTGCTGTCGCTGCCGACGATCCCGATCTGGCTGGCGATGGCCGCAGCCCTGCCGCAGGACTGGCCTGCGACGTTGCAATATATGATGATCACGATCATCCTGTCGCTGACCGGCTGGGCACAGCTCGCCCGCGTCGTTCGCGGCCGCTTCCTGTCCTTGCGCACCGAGGAATTCGTCGCCGCCGCCAGGCTCGACGGCGTTCGCGAAAGGCGCATCATCTTTCGTCACATGCTGCCAAGCTTTGCCAGCCATATCATCGCGTCGATCACGCTTGCGGTGCCGGCAATGATCCTTGCCGAAACCTCTCTTTCCTTCCTGGGGCTCGGTCTGCAGCCGCCGACCATCTCCTGGGGCGTGCTTCTGCGCGAGGCCCAGAACATTCGCTCGATCGCCACCGCGCCATGGCTCTTCATGCCGGGCTGTGCCGTCGTGGTCGCCGTGATGGCGCTCAACCTTCTCGGCGACGGCCTGCGCGATGCGGCCGACCCCTATAACAAATGAGGCCGGCATGACCGATACACTTCCTATTGCCGGCAGGCCGCTGCTCCAGGTGAAAAATCTGACGGTCGAGTTCCCTCTGCGCACCGGCGTCTTTCGCGCCGTCAGCGATCTGTCTTTCTCGATCGAACCGGGCAAGACGCTTTGTGTCGTCGGCGAAAGCGGATCCGGCAAATCGGTGACGGCGCGTTCGATCCTGCAGATCGTCGATGCGCCCGGCCGCATATCCGGCGGATCGATCATATTGAACGATCAGAACGGCGGGTCGATCGATCTGACCAACCTCAATCCGCGCGGGCGTCAGATCCGCGCGATCCGCGGTCGCGACATCGCCATGATCTTCCAGGAGCCGATGTCGTCGCTGTCGCCGATCCACACGGTCGGCAACCAGATCGTCGAGGCGCTTCGCCTTCACACCCGGATGAGCAAGACAGAGGCGCGCGCTGAAGCCATATCGCTGCTCAGCCAGGTCGAAATTCCCTCGCCGGAAAAAGCGCTGGACCGATATGCCTTTCAATATTCCGGCGGCATGCGCCAGCGCGCGATGATTGCCATGGCGCTCGCCTGCAAACCGCAGCTGCTGATCGCCGACGAGCCGACCACGGCCCTCGACGTGACGACCCAGGCCGAGATTCTCGACCTGATCGCCCGGCTGCAGAAGGCTAAGGGCATGGCCGTTCTTTTCATTACGCATGACATGGGCGTCGTGGCGCAGATCGCCGACGATGTGCTCGTCATGCACAATGGTGTCGCCAAGGAATATGCGCCGGTCGAGCAGATATTTCATGCGCCGAAAGACGACTATACCCGCATGCTGATCGGCTCGGTGCTGAAGCTGGAAGCGAAGGCCGAAATCCGGCTGGCGCGCCCGCCGCTCGACACGACGGCGCCACCAATCCTAGAACTCCGCAATGTATCGATGGATTTTGGCGAGGTGAAAGCGCTGGACGATGTGTCCATTTCGCTTCTGCCGGGCGAAACGCTCGGCATCGTCGGCGAGAGCGGATCCGGCAAGACGACGATGGGTCGCTCGATCATGCGGCTGATCGATCCGACTTCAGGCGAAATCCTCTATCGCCGCGCCGACGGCGACATCATCGATCTGGCAACGGCAAAAGGTCAGACGCTTGCTGCGGCACGGCGGGAATTGCGAATGGTGTTTCAAGATCCTTTCGGCTCTCTCAACCCGCGCATGACCGTCTCGCAAATCATCGGCGAGCCGCTGCTCGTCAATGGCGTCGCAAAGGGGCGGGCGCTGGAGGAGCGCGTTTGCCATCTGATGGAGCAGGTTGGCCTCGACCCGAGGGCGCGCGAACGCTACCCGCACGCCTTCTCCGGCGGCCAGCGCCAGCGCATCGGCATTGCCCGCGCCATCACGCTCAATCCGCGCGTCATCGTTGCCGATGAGGCTACCTCGGCGCTCGACGTCTCGGTGCGCTCGCAGGTGCTCGATCTATTGATGCGCCTGCAGGACGAACTCGGGCTCGCCTATATCTTCATCAGTCATGACATCGGCGTTATCCGCTACATGTGCGACCGTGTCGGCGTCATGTACAAAGGCCAGCTCGTCGAAATCGGCGACGCGGAGAAGGTCTGCCGCACGCCCGAGCACGCCTATACGCAGGCGCTCATATCAGCGATCCCGCGCCCTGATCCGCGTGATCGCGACCATTCCAGGCGTTTCCGCTACGTCGCGCCGGAGATTTTGAAGAATGGAAGTTTGCAGCGATGAAAATCACCGGAATCCGCACTTTTCTCATGCATGTCGGTCAGCCTGATCCCGCGAACTGGGCTTCCGACCAACGGTCCAGCAGTGGCGCCTCGAAACAGTTCGGCGGCACCAGAAACTGGCTCTTTCTGAAGATCGATACCGACGAGGGCATCACCGGCATCGGTGAATGCTCAGGGTGGCCGCGCGTCGTCGAGACAGCGATCCATGATCTCGCCCCACTCCTTATCGGCGAAGATCCGGCCCATACCGAACGGCTATGGCAGAAGATGCATATCGCCATGATGGGACATGGCATGCTCGGGACGGTCGGAGGCGGTGCGATGACCGGCATCGACATGGCGCTATGGGACATCAAAGGCAAGGCGCTCGGTGTGCCGGTCTGGATGCTGCTCGGCGGCAAGATGCGCGACCGGATTCCGATCTACTCGCATGCGAATACTCCCGAGCGCGCGCTTGCCATCAAGGAACGCGGCATAAAGGCGATCAAATGCGGCGGCGTCGCCGATCCGGTCCGCAAGGTCGCCGCGCTCCGTGACGCCGTCGGTGACGACATGGACATCGCCATCGATCTGCATGGGCCGCCGTGGCTGACGCCTGCGGATGCCTGCCGGCTGGTGCGGGCGCTCGAACCCTATGAATTGATGTGGGTGGAAGATCCGATCGCGCCGGAGAATATCGACGGCTACCGGCGCATCCGCGACGCAGCACATGTGCCGCTTGCCGCCGGCGAGCGCTCGGCGACCATCTTCGGCGAGCGTGAGCTTATCGAGAAGGAACTGGTCGACGTCATCCAGCCGGACACCGGCCGGGCCGGCGGTATCACCCAGATGAAGAAGATCGCGGCCATGGCCGAAGCCCATCATATCCAGATGGCGCCGCATTCGGGTTCACTCGGACCGGTGGCGGAATATGCGGCTCTGCATCTGCTCGCCGCGATCCCCAACGCGCTCATCCTCGAGCGCCTCGACGACGACTGGGACGGCCGCCGCCAGACGATCGTGCCGCATCCGCAACAGGTCGACGGCTTGATCGCCGTTCCTGATGGCCCGGGACTTGGCTGCGATATCGACGAGGCCTTCGTGGCGCGCTTCCCCAGCAACGGCAATGTCTCGGTGCCGCAAAGTGCCGGTGCCTACAATACCGGAACCGACAACGAGCATCTCTACGTGCAGACGCGCCAGTCGCGCCGTACCTATTTCAATCGCTAGAAGGACAGAAGGATGAAGATCGACCGCATGCGGGTTTTCATGACCCGCGACAAGGACCGTCCCCGCGTGATCGTCGCGCTCGACACCGATGACGGGCTGACGGGCTGGGGCGAATGCTACAATCACGGCCCCGACAAGGCGCTTCCGCCGCTCTTGGATTATCTCTACGAATTTCTGTCCGGCCAGGATCCGACACGCGTGGAGTATCTCGTCAATCTGCTGATCCAGCAGAGCCGGTTTCCGCCGGGGGCGCTCGGTCTTGCCGCGATCTCCGCGCTCGATCACTGCCTGTGGGACCTTGCGGCCAAGGCGGTGAATGTCCCGGTCTACAAGCTGCTCGGCGGCGAAGTGCGCGACCGCATCAAGGTCTATGCCGGTGTCTACACCGCACCGGATGCGCCGGCGGCCCGCGACGAGTTCGATCGTCTGAAGGAGGGGTGGGGTTTCACCGCCTTCAAGCTCAGCCCCTGGCGGATCGACATGCACTCCAATCGCTGGGGCAATGTCGTCAAAGCCTCGGCGGATTATTTCCGCTCGCTTCGCGAAACGGTCAATGACGAATACGAAATCGCCTTCGATGCCCATGCGAAGATTTTCGAGCCAATCGCCGCTCGCCAGCTCGGCAATGCGCTGGCGCCTTATGATCCGCTTTTTTTCGAGGAGCCGCTGCGTCCTGAAAATATCGAGGCCTGGGGCGATCTGAAACAGGGGCTCAACTGCACACTTGCGACCGGCGAGTCGCTCTACAACAGAAACGAGTTCCTGCGGCTGCTGCAGGTCAAGGGCGCCGACCTCATCCAGCCTGACATCTGCGTCGTTGGCGGCATCAGCGAAATGCGCCGCATCGCCACGCTTGCCGAAGCCTTCTTCGTCGGTGTGGCCCCGCACAACCCGATGGGTCCGCTTGCGACGGCGGTCAACGTTCATTTTTCGGCGGCGGCACAGAATTTCCGCATCCTCGAATACCGGCTGCCGAAGGGACAGGCCTACGTCTATGGCGGCCTCGATATCGAGAAGCGGGAGGGGGAAACCCGTTACGTCGTCGATCCCTATCTGCCGAAGGACGGCTATCTGGAACTGCGTCCCGACCGGCCTGGCTGGGGCGTCGAAATGGACGAGAAGGCGATGGAAGAGGAAGGCTACATTCATTGGCAGCGGCGCGTACCGAAGCGGCCCGACGGCTCCTACGCCTTCGCCTGAGGGCATTGCCCGCTTTAAAAACGGGAGCTGGCCGCCCGGATGGCCCGGCCAGCTCCCGCAGGGCGACGCTTCTAGATGCCGAAAAGTGTGAGCGGTTTTCGGGTGACATCATGCTCTAACTCTTTAATTTAGAGCAGGATTCAGATTTAAGGCCGACGGGCCTAAAATCATCCAGTTCTAGGCATCTTTCGGCAGCACTGAGCGAACCCTTGCGATGAAGACATGGAAGTCCTGCATGAACGTGCGAAGGAAATCCGCGGTTTTGTCGTTCGTGACCTCGCCGTCATCGGTGATCAGCCCCGGTGTGAACTGGATGTAGGCTTCCGGGGCATTCATCTGGGGAGAGTTGCAGAAACTGAGCACACTGCGCAAATTCTGCTGGGCGACCGCTGTGCCTATCGCGCCCGGCGACGTGCCGATCACCGCTGACGGCTTGCGTGTGAACGAGTTGGTGCCGTAGGGGCGGCTAGCCCAGTCGATGGCGTTTTTCAGCCCGCCAGGTATGGATCGATTGTATTCGGGCGTGACGAACAGCACGGCGTCGACGGCTGCGATTGCCGCCTTGAATGCCTTGCCAGCCGGAGGGTAGTCGGCGTCATAGTCGTAGCTGTAGAGCGGCAGGTCCTTGAAGGATATCTCCGACATTTCAAGTTCCGGCGGGGCGAACCGCACCAACGCCTTGGCGAGTTTGCGGTTGATCGAGCCCTTGGCAAGGCTGCCGATGAGATAGCCTACTTTATGCGTGGTCATGGCGTTCTCCAATATCTCGCATGATAAGGGACGTATCATACGCTAGGATCACAGAAGGGGTTCCTGTCCTTTGATCGCAAGTCACTAATCGCCGAGGAACGTGACCGTCTCGTCGAGCGGGGCGCGGCCTGTACGGGCGTAACTAACCGTGGGGTCCTCGTACCCGATCGACATGCCGCAGAAGAGGATGAGCCCGTCCGGGGGCGACAGGACCTCCGCGACCGTCTCGCGAACCTGCGACCACGCCATCTGCGGGCAACTGTGCAGACCTTCGGCGCGGAGCAGCAGCATGATGGTCTGCAGATACATGCCGACGTCGGCCCATTGGGGTAGGCCGAGGTCACGGTCGATGTAGCAGAATAGGGCGGCGGGCGCGCCGAAACAGTTCCAGTTGGCGATTGCTGCCCGCTGGCGCGCCTCCCAGTCCTCGCGCGCAATGCCGAGCGCGCTGTAGCGCTCCTTGCCGAAGGCGGACCGGCGCTCCCCATAGGGGGGCTTCAGCTCGTGCGGGTACATCTCGTACTGCCGCTTGTCCCAGGGGTCACCATGGGCCACGCGCTCGACGGCGGACGTCTTGAGCTCTGCCAGCGATGCGCCGGTCATCACATAGGTATTCCACGGCTGGATGTTCGATCCTGACGGCGACCAAGCTGCGGCGGACAGCACACGCTCAAGCACCTCCCTGTCCACAGGCTCGTCTTTGAACCCTCGCACCGACCGTCGACTTTTGACTGCCTCATATACGTCCATGATCGCCTCCATGGCGCTGGCCGTTCGTTACGTCCATAGTCATGGCCGCTTCCTCCTGACTGTTCCGTTCCTGATGTGATTCATTATCTCCATTCGCAATGGAGGCGTAATCACACCGTGGTCTAGGAGGCGTACATCAAACGTACATCAGGGATCGATGCGTTGCGGGGGGGCATGTGGGCGAAGCATCGCTGGACTCCCGCGCCACCGCATCCCGGCCTGGAAGGACGCCCCTGAAGGGCCTCAGCTTGGCGCTTGCGCTCAAGCCGCAGTTGTCTTTTTCGCCGACTTCGCCATTGCGCTGCTCTTCGTTGCCGCTGCGCCGATCCCGAGTTGCCTACAAGATCATGCTCCAATCATGAGCCGCAAGAGCAACGCTTCGTCATTTCGTCAGGTGCCTACGGCTTGGACGCGTTCCACTGGAGAGCGAGGATGCCATCCGAAGATGTCGGCGAGCGTATCGAGCATCGCCGTGGCTGCGGCGGATTGAAGTGAATAGTAGATCGTCTGGGCAGCCCTTCGGGTCTGCACGAGTTCCTGTTCTCGAAGAATTGCCAAATGCTGGGAAGTCGAAGATTGGCTCAATCCCACCTCGTCGGCCAGGACGCTCACGGACATTTCTCCTTCGGCCAACAGATGCAGAATGTGAAGCCGTTTGGCATTCCCCATGGCTGAGAGGAAGTTTGCTTCGTTGTCGAAGGCGTTGGTTTCAGGGGAAGGCGCAACTGACGATTGATTGTTCAAGGCGAGATCTCCTTTAGGGAACCAAAGCCGGGCAACAGGTCATATCCCCGAGCTTTAATTTAGAGATAACGCATGGGTGCGGAGCCGAAACCCATTATCGGCGCTCTATCGTCTTTTTTGGCGCGAATCGGATACGGCGCGCATCAAATGGACAGCGGCGGCAGGCTCGTCTTCGAGCCCGGCATCCTTCACCTATAAGCTAGCGCGCACCGACTTGGCGCATTTGCGCGGGCAGCGTTTCCCAGGCCCGGATCAATTCGCCGATGGAGGCGGCCTCCATCTTGTGCATGACATTGCTGCGATGCAGCTTCACCGTCACTTCACTGATGCCGAGATCAAAGGCGATCTGCTTGTTGAGGCGGCCGCGAGCCACTTCATGCAGAACTTCGCGCTCGCGCTGCGTCAGCGTCTCCAGGCGCTTGATGTTGCGCTCGGCGATCGCGGCTTCCGCCCGTCGCTCGGCATCCATCGCAATGCCGGCAGTCACGGCGTCGAGCAGCGTCTGGTCCCGCACCGGCTTGGTGAGAAAATCCACGGCGCCGGCCTTCATCGCCTGGACTGTCATCGGGATATCGCCATGTCCGGTCAGGAAGATGATCGGCTTGGAAATGCCGTTTTCGGCCAGATGACGCTGCAGATGGAGGCCGCTTGCGCCCGGCATACGCACATCGAGGATCAGGCAGCCGGGGCTATCCAAAATATCGGCGTCAAGCAATTCACGGGTCGAAGCAAAACTGGTCGACTGGAAACCCGCCGACAGGATCAATTCCGACAGCGCCTCGCGAACCGATGCGTCGTCATCGACGATAATGACAAGCGGCTGGCTCTCATCATAACTGCACTGCAATGATAACGGCGCCGATCTCCGCAGCAACGGCTGGTCAACTCTCATGTCACCCTCCATCTGTCGATTTATGCAAAGCGTTGGCAATGGCCGCCAGCAAGGCCTGGGCATCGAAGGGCTTGCGGAAAAATCCGCTCGCGCCTTGCGCGCGTCCCTGATCCGCTATCTCGTGGCGGCCCGTGATCATGAATACCGGCAGCTCCGGACGTGACTTCCTCACGAGGTCACGAAGTTCGAAGCCGTCGATGCCAGGCATTCCTATATCGGTGATAAGCAGGTCGAGGTCCGACAGCCCGTTGACGAGCAGTGAGCCCGCCGACGAGAAGCTGCGGGCCACATAGCCCGCGGATTCAAGAAGGTCGCCCATCGATTCAAGCAACCTTGGGTCGTCATCGACAATTGCCACGACGTGTCTTGTCTTGTTCATGTTCAATTCCCTCCCACTCGGCGCGAGTGGGTTATCGGTATTTCCAATCTCTCCGCGATCCGCACCAGATCGGCGAGTGATGCCGCGGCCATTTTCTGCATCACATTTCTTCTGTGGATTTGCAGCGTCACTTCGCTGATCCCCAATTCGGCTGCTGCCTGCTTGTTGAGAAGACCGCTGACGACAAGCGGCAGCACCTCGCGCTCTCGTGGCGTCAGGTCGAGATAGTGTCGTTTGAGCGTATCGAGTTCGGCGCGTTGCGATCTCTTTTCCCGATCCTCAGCGAGCGCCGCGTGGATTGCTGCCATCAGGTCCGCATCGCTGAAGGGTTTGGTCAGGAAATCCACCGCGCCGTGCTTGATCGCACGCACCGAGGAGGGAATGTCGCCGTGACCTGTGATGAAGACGATCGGCGGATGATCCCTGTCGGCGATCTGTCTCTGCAGATCGAGGCCGTTGATGTCAGGCAGCTCGATATCGAGGATGAGGCAGGAGGGCACATCCGGCTTGTCCGCTTTCACGTAGTCGCCGGCCGATTCGAAGGTGATGGCGCGCATGCCGTGCGAGTCCAGCAGCTCGCTGAGCGCTTCCCGAACACGTTCATCGTCATCGACGACGAAGACGATATGGTCATCACCCGTCATGACGCCGCCTTCGTTTCTATGGGCAAGGTGAATAGCAACGTCGCTCCATGCGGATTGTTCTTCTCGGCCCACAATCGTCCGCCATGCAGCTCGACGATCGAGCGGCAGATCGCCAGCCCCATGCCCATGCCGTTTTCCTTCGTCGTAAAGAACGGCTCAAACATCTTTTCGGGAAAGTCGATGCCCTGTCCGCGATCGCTGATCTCAGTCTGGAGGATATTCCCAATCTGGCGCACGCGGATTTCGACGACCCTGTCGCCTGTCGTGGCGTCCATTGCCTCGATGCCGTTGCGGATGAGATTGATCAGAACCTGCTGGATCTGGACGCGGTCGATTGCGATCGGCGGAAGGGTGGGGTCGACCTCCACCTCCATCCGAACGTGACGACGCCAGGCCTCGTCGGCCATGAGGTTGCGCGCTTCGTTGACGATACCGGAGAGCGTCGATGAGATCCTCCTGTCTACGGATTGTTTGAACAGGGCGCGGATCCGGCTGACGACATCCGCCGCCGAGTTGGCATCCCGGATGATGCGCTCGACCGTCCTCTGTGCCCGCTCCATATTCGGCGGCTCGGCCATGAGCCAGCGCTGGCAGGCATGTGAGTTCGCCACGACGGCCGCAAGCGGCTGGTTCACCTCGTGGGCGATGGAGGCTGAAAGCTCGGCGAGGCTCGCCACTTGGCTCGCCCGTGCAAGACCCTCTCGCACTCGACGCAGATCTTCCTCCGCGTGAACCTCACCGTCGATATCAAGGCAGATGACATTCCACTGGACGATGACGCCTTCGGCATTGCGCATCGGTGCCGCACGCGTCTCGACCCAGCGATATTCACCATCATGGCGCCGCAGACGGTGCCTACGCGCATAGGGCTCGCCAGTGGACAATGAATGGGCATAGTTTTCTTTGACCCCTGCCACATCGTCGGGATGAACACCGGCATCGAGTGTGCCGTCCAGCCGGGTTTTGCCCGTTCCATCCAACTCATCGAGATTATAACCGAGGAAGTCGCGCAGTTGCTGGCTGCGATAGATCGGTTCTCCATCAGGTGCTGCGCAATCGATCATTGCCGGCAGCGTTTCAACGAGCTGCCAGAGCGATCGTTCTCTCTCCCGCAGTGCCTCTTCGACGCGCAGTTGATCGTCGATGTCATGCGACAGACCATACCATTGGACGATCCGGTCGCTCTCGTCCCGCAGCGGCTCGGCACTGCCTTTCACCCAGCGATAGACGCCATCGGCACGCCGCAGGCGATATTGGCTGGAGAAGCGCTCGCCGGTGGCGAAGGAATGGTTAAGCGCTTCTTCAAGGATCGCCGCATCGTCGGGATGGACTGCGGCCTCGATGAGTGCCGCCAGCCGGCTCATGCCCGGCCTGTCCATATCCGCCATCTCAAGACCGAGAAAATCGATCAGGCGCTTGTTGAAGAAGGTCGGAGCGCCTTCCGGATTGAGCCGCCAGAGCAGGCTGGGAACCATATCGACGAGTTGCGAAAGCTCCCGCTCCCGGTCGCGTAGCGCTTCCTGCGCGCGCATCTCATCGTCAATGTCGACTGAGATCACATACCATTGCATGATTGCGCCGCTTTGATCCCGCAGCGGTTCCGCGCGACCGTCGACCCAGCGATAGGCACCGTCGACGCGACGCATGCGATATTTTATCGAGAAAGGTTCGCCGCTGGCGAGGGAATGGTGGATCGTCTCCAGCACCATTGGGGCGTCGTCGGGATGGATGAGGGTACCAATGACCGCCGCCAACCGGCTCATGCCCGGCCTGTCCATATCCCCTACGTCGAGACCGAAGAAGTCGATCAGTCGCTTGTTGAAAAAGACCGGCTCGCCCTCCGGCGTCAGACGCCTGATCTGAACCGGGACCATGTCGACGAGCTGCGAGAGTTCGCGCTCCCGATTGCGCAACGCCTCCAGCGCGCGTACCTCTTCATCGATGTCGAGAGAAACGCCATACCATTCCGCGACCGTTCCGTCATCGGCGCGCCGGGGCTCCACCCGGCATTCCGCCCAACGGTAGACGTCATCCTTTTCGCGCCAGCGAAATCGCATCGCAGAGCCGTCGCCGGTCTCGAAGCAGTTCCTGAGCGTACGCTGGACATCGGGAGCGTCTTCGGGATGAACCAGCTGCTGCAGAAGATCGTCGATACGCGGTTCACCGAGAGCGTCAAAATTGGCGATTACGGAGCGGAAATGATCCTGATATCGCTTATTGAAATAGAACGAGCCGCCGGTGGGCTCCACACTCCAGATGCGGACCGGCACGGCGTCTATGATCTGCTGGAGCTGTTGTTGGCTCCGCCGCACAACGTCCTCGGCATGGACCTGATCGTCGATGTCGTGACAAAGGCCGTACCACTGGACGATGCGCCCCGACTGATCCCGCATTGGTTCGGCACGGCTCGACATCCAGCGATAGAGGCCGTCGGCACGGCGCAGGCGATAGCGCATGGCAAAGCTGCCGCCGCTGACGAGACAATGACGAAGGGTGTCTCCGAACCCCGCCGCATCCTCGGGGTGGATGGTGGCCTCTAGAACCGCCTCCAGCCGGCTCATGCCGGGCTTGTCGAAATCCACCACATCGAGACCAAGGAAATCGACCATCCGTTTGTTGAAAAAGCTCGGCTCGCCTTCAGGCGTCAGGCGCCAGACGTGGCTCGGAACCATATCCACGAGGTGTGAGAGTTCCCGTTCCCGTTCGCGTAATGTCTCCACGCTTTGGCGCAAAGTGAGCACCGCCTGCTGATGCTGTCGGGATATGGCGGCGACAATCAGCGCCGAAAATGCCGAGATGGCCAGAAACAGCTGCAGCATGATCTGATTGTGTTTCTGGGATTCGGGATCGCCGGCAAATTGGCTGGCGCCTGTTATCGTGAACACCGCCGTGATCAGAGCAAGCAGAGCGAGCGATACGGCGGCGCCCTTGAACTCGAAGCGGACCGCGGCCCAAAGAAGAGGCGGCATGATGATATAGGCGAAGGGAAGGTAGCCGCTCAGTGAAAGAGCCGCCACACCAAGAAAGATCAGCGCCAGGACGCAGGCTTCCACCCATTGCGCGGCAGAGAACTGCGTCTTGCTGCGCCAGCTGTGAAAGAGGACCAACGCCAGCGGTGCGACGATGAGAATACCGGTTGCGTCTCCGATCCACCATAGCGGCCAGGCCGTCGCGAAGGATTGCGATTGGATCGCGAACCCGGCAAGCGTGGCACTTCCCACGGTCGCGCTCACGATCGGTGCAATTCCGGCAGCCAGGATGACGAATGTGAGAACTTCCCGCAGAGTTTCCAGCTGAACGGGATGCTTCAAGGTTCGATTCACCAGCCATGCCGCGACCATTGCTCCAAGAGCGTTGCCGACATAGATCAGGAAGGCCGCAGGCACCGGGCTGTAGAACCACAGGAAATTGCTGAACATCTCTGCCAGGCAGCCCGCCAGGATCCACCATGACCAGCTGCGCCTGGAAGCGAGGATGAGGGTCGCGACGAAGAGCCCGCCCGGAGGCCAGATGGAAATACCCGTTCCCGGCACGATTGCCAGCGACTGTGCGAAGCCGCAGGCGAGTACATAGGCGAGGAAGAAAAGCCCCAGGTGCAGGAGCCGGGGACGGTGCGACCAGACGCTCAGCATCAACTGCTCCTGCCGGACAGAGAGAACCGGGGGATCGTCAGCATTTCCTGCAGCAGTCATTCTCGATTTCGGGGCTGGCGAGCTCATGTTACGAACCGTAATCCCGCTGCACCACAACCGCAACTCATGGAAACCCATGCATTGCGCGGGAATGTAGCCGGAATTTTCGGGCAAACGACGGATCGGAAGAATGCTCTGTTTTCCCGATGGCGCATCCTAGGCTTCGGGCTGGTTCCGCTATGCCCTACGGCTAGGGCGCCAGACCTCAGGCACGATGGAAGGCGTCCGGCTTTCCGGTCATTGTTGATCCGCGTGAGGCATTGCAGACGAGATGCAACAGAGGATTCCGATATGAAATTCACCGTGGTGGGAGCAAGCGGTCTGATCGGAACGCGGCTCAGCGAGAAGCTGCGCTGGTCGGGCCACGACGTCGCGGCCGCATCTTTGTCGCTTGGCGTCGACACGGTTACCGGCAAGGGTCTGGACGTGGTTATGGCGGGAACCGAGGTCGTTGTGGACGTGACCAATGCCGCATCGTTCGGTGACAGTTCGGCGCTCGATTTCTTCAAGGCGTCGACGAAGAACTTGCTCGCAGCTGCGGCGCAAGCCGGCATCCGGCACTATCTCGCACTCTCCGTCGTTGGCACGCCGCGCCTCGTGGAGAGCGATTATTTTCGCGCGAAAATGGTGCAGGAAAATCTCATCCGGGCTGCAGGTCGACCCTATACGATCCTCCGCTCGACGCAATTTTACGAGTTCATAAACGGATTGATCGACATCGGTGCGGAAGGCAATATCTTTCGATTGCCGTCGGCCTTGATGAGGCCGGTCGCAGCCGGGGATGTCGCTGCATTCCTGGCGGAAGTGGCAGCTGGTGCTCCCTTGGGCGATGTCGTCGAAATCGGCGGCCCGGAGCAGTTCGGCATCGATGAAATCGCCCGGATCTATCTCGCCGCGAATGAAGACGAACGGCAGGTGATAACCGATCGATCCACGTCGTATTTCGGTGTCGAACTGACCGACGACGCCCTGATTCCTAGCGCCGGTGCGCGCATGGCGCGCCAGACGCTTTCCGACTGGCTCTACCAATCGATGGGGGAGTAGGCCGCGCGGCTTTTCTTCCGGCCGGTAGGAGACTTAAAATCGACCCGCCACAGAACGTTCATCTGGCTGCGATTAGAACCCTCAAAGGCTCACCGCAATCTTTAAATCGAGATGAACGAGGGTTTCAAGGCTTGCCTCCTGAAAGATTGGCGGCGGGTACAATAATGAGCGAGCATATTCCGTGTCGGTTGAGCAGCGTTTAACCCAGCCGCCTAGATCAGTGCTTCGGGGATGCCCCAAGGTTGACAAAAAGACATCCATTGCCGATCTCTATTTGGGTCAGAAGGTCGGCCCTTACCTCTTCGCCAACAACCGCTTTTATGTGCCGCCACTTTTGGCTCTTCGGATGTGCGGGCACCGGTACGCCTTCTCGTAAGAACAGCGTCACTTCAGGAGCTTCATCTGATTTGTAGATGCAAATTCTCAACGGCTCACATCCCTGTTAACAGCAAATATTGTGCACTGCAAAACGAGGGATGGCAAACATTCATTTGCCGGCTACGTCAACGTTGGCCGGTTTAGACCCGTGATCTGAGGCGCACCCTGCCGCCCGATGCTGAGGACGGCGTCCGTCGGAAGGTCGAGGGGCGCGACTCTGGAGGTTCGGGTGTTTTCACCCAAGTCGCCGGGGTTCATCACCTCGAAGCATTCAAGAAACCTGTATGAAGCTCAGGGTTGAACTCGTCGCACCCCGCTCCAAATCCCGTCGGCAGCAGTCGAAAAGGAGGGCAGGCGCACATGGGCAACGCACAGATCGATCGGGTCGGTCGAGTGAGACCAGGCTTGGGTTTCATTCTCGTCCTCGTTTCCCTACTGTCCAGCCCTCAATCCTTCGCCGCACCCGCCGATATCGGCGGCCTGACGGTGACCCTGCCCGATGCTGCTTCCGGCTGGAGGAAAGCCGGAAAGGGCAATCTCTTCATGCTCCAGAAGGAATTTCTGGAAACGGAGGACGACAAGCGCGGCAATGCTCTGATTCAGATCACCAAGCCGCTCGCGGCAGCGCGCAATTCCCTGCAGGCCGGCATGAAGACCTTCGTTGCGACGCTGCCCGACATGGCAAAGGAAGATATCCTGATCAAGCATTACGGGGTCTCGGTAAACGGCTATGACATCCGCGCGGAAGAACGCTGCTGCGTCCAACAGAAGAACGTCAGCATCAGCCAGATCGTCGTCGGCATCGCCGGAGACAAGCGGCAGGCCTTTCTGCAGCTCGTGCTGCTGAATGTCAGCGGTGACAGAAGCAGTGGCGCCGAGGCCGATTTCGCTGCCCTGGTCCGCTCGGTGAAGCTTGATCCTTCCGACAAGGATTTCGACCTCGTGCCGACGAGCGGCGATGGCGGGCTGGACGGCGTCTTCACCCATCTCGATACCGGAATCCGGCCGAATGTCTTCGGCGGCATGGATTTTTATTCGGACAGCACGATCACCATCTTCGACCCGAAGGGTCTGTTCAGCACAGAGCTCCCGAAGGGCGGCCGGAGCATCACCGAACATTGTAAGGAGACCCCGACCGATTGCGGCCTCTACAAGCTTGTCGGCGGCGGTTTCTTCTCCTCCGCCGGGTCGATCGAAACGCGCAGCGTCACCTCTGCCTACGGCACGATCGAGACAGAGACGAAGACATTCTCGAAAAAGGGCGAAGACCTGGTGATTGCCGAGGCAGACTATCGCGCCGTGCCGCCATTTGATGAGAGCACGACACTTGACGGCGAATGGGTATCCACCTTCGCCTCGAGCGGCATGACCGCGACCTCATCGGGATCGGTGGCGTCCAGCCATACGCTGAGGCTTCATCGAAACGGTACTTTCGAACGCACAGGCTGGTCGGGCGCCTCGACGACGAACGAAGTCGGCGGATCGAAATCGGGCGTCACCACGTCAAGCAACCGGCCGGGCGCCAGCGGACGCTACAAACTTTCCGGCTATCGCCTCGATCTGACCGACGCCAGCGGCAAGACCGAGACCATGAGCATATTCGAACCGGACAAAGGTTCCGACGGGCTTCTGGTGATCAACGGCAACAACTACCTGAAGGACGACGGAAAATAGAGAGGCAGCGTCCAGGCTATTGATAAATTGGATTTATCCGGGGATTTCTTGAATTTCCGGCTGGCTTGAAAGTCACCCGTGTTGTCAACCATTGCGAACCATTGGCATGGCTCGCACCGCCTCAAATCTGCCCGACGTCGCCGGTCGTCTCGGCGGGCGGAAACGGGCGGTTTGGTTAAGCATTTGTAAATTGGTAACGAATCGAGGCATATAGTAACTGCGCAACTGAAGCGCTTTCGTTCAAAATTGCGCAGTTACTTGGGAAAAAGATC
>NZ_JBYGKR010000003.1:0-675872 GCF_057653455.1 Rhizobium sp. CB2179
GTACGGATCGAGCGGCATGCCAACCAGCTGTCGCGGCAACTGAAGCTGCTTCGCGACAAGCTGTTTCCGCCGCTCTCGCAAAAGACGCTACGAACATTCTCCTCCGGCGAGGCGGCCCAGATGATCGGCGTCTCGGACGGCTATCTTCGCCAGCTTTCACTGGATGGCAAGGGACCGCAGCCGGATCTTGCCCAGAATGGCCGGCGTTCCTACACGCTCGGCCAGATCAACGAATTGCGCCAGTATATGGCCAAGCTCAAGCCGAAGGACGCGCTTTCCTATCAGCCGTGGCGTCGCCCTGGCGAAAAGCTGCAGACGGTTGCCGTCACCAATTTCAAGGGCGGCTCGGCCAAGACCACGACGACGCTTTATCTGGCACAGTATCTGGCACTGGCGGGTTACCGGGTGCTTGCGATCGATCTCGATCCGCAGGCCTCGCTCTCCTCCATGCTCGGCGTTCAGCCCGAATTCGATCTTTCCGAAGGCGACACGCTCTATGGCGCAATCCGCTATGATGCGGACCGCAAGCCGCTGAAGGAGATCGTCCGCAAGACCTATTTCGACGGTTTGGATCTTGTGCCGGGCAATCTCGAACTGATGGAGTTCGAGCATGAGACGCCACGGGCACTGAACGACCGGCAGCGACCTGGCGAGCTGTTCTTCCGTCGGGTCGGCATCGCCATTGCAGAGGTCGAGGCCGATTACGACATCGTAGTGATCGACTGCCCGCCGCAGCTCGGTTACCTCACGCTTGGCGCCGTTTGTGCCGCCACATCGCTGCTCATTACCATCCATCCGCAGATGGTCGACGTCGCGTCCATGTCGCAGTTCCTGCTGATGACTTCGGATCTGCTTTCGGTCGTCCGCAAGGCCGGCGGCGACCTGCAGCATGATTTCATCAAATATGTCGTCACGCGTCACGAACCCTTCGATGCGCCGCAGTCGCAGATCGTCGCGCTGCTGCGCGGCCTTTTCAGTGACGACGTGTTGACGGCGACCATTCTCAAGTCGACGGCGATCGCCGATGTCGGCCTGACCAAGCAGACGCTCTATGAGATCGAGAAGGGGCAGGTGCGCCGCTCGACCTATGACCGCGCGCTGGAATCGGTCAATGCTGCCAATGGCGAGGTGCTCGCCGGTATTCACAAAGCCTGGGGTCGAGCATGAGCAGACGCGATCGCCTGAAAGGTCTATTCGACGATACAGCGCAGGAGTTGGCCGCGGCCAACTACGAGGAGCAATCTTCGCGCGGATCGGCCGGGCCGGTTCGGACGATGGCGCTGACCCTTGGCCGCATGGAGGAAGAGAGCAGGGCGATGCAGGAGGCTTTGCTCTCCGGTGAACGCATCATCGAGCTCGATCCTGATCTGATCGACTCCTCCTTCGTCCGCGACCGCCTTGCCGACCAGCCCCTCGATTTGGAAGATGAGTTGGTGCGGTCGATTGCCGAGAACGGCCAGGAAGTGCCAATCCTCGTTCGCCGCCATCCCAACGACGAGGACCGCTACCAGATCGCCTACGGCCATCGCCGTCTGCAGGCAGTCAAGTTGCTCGGCCTCAAGGTACAGGCCATCGTCCGAAAGCTCGACGATACCGACGTCGTCATCGCGCAGGGCATTGAGAATTCGGCGCGTCGGAACCTTTCTTACATCGAGCGCGCGGTCTTTGCCCTCAATCTCGAGCTCAAGGGTTTTGAGCGCCCGGTCATCATGAAGGCGCTGTCGACGGACAAGACGGAGCTATCGAAGCTGATATCCGTCGCAAAAGCCATTCCCGCCGAGATCGTCAGGTCGGTCGGAGCCGCACCCGGCATCGGGCGACGCAGGTGGATGGCGCTTGCCCAGGACTGGAATGGAATGACGGCCGCTCGGCTTGCCAAGCTCATTGCTTCTGGAAGTTTCGTGGCAGAAGAGAGCGATCGCCGTTTTGAGCTTTTGGTTGCCGAACTCGCCAAGAAAGAGGCCAAACCCGAGGCCACGGAATATGACTGGAAGCCGAAGAGCGGCGGCAAGGTTGCCGGCCGAATCAAGAGCGCCGGAAATTCCTTCACGATCGCGTTGAAGACCGGCGATGCGCCGGATTTCGGCGCTTACATTTCACGCCGTCTCGATGAGCTTTACGAAGCCTATCGGGCCGGCAGGTTGCAAGCAGGAGAATAGGCCGCAAAAGAAAAAAGCCTCCGAACGTTGCCGCCGCGGAAGCCTTTCTCATATCTGGACAATCTGAGAATCGCACTTCCTCGAATCACTGTCAAGCGTCTTCGGCATCCTTTTGGGTGGTAGCTTTCTTTTGCCTTGAGAAAAGGTGAGGGACATGGAGCCTCAATATGTATCGACGCCCTTTGGGCGGCGATCGATGACGCTTGGCATGCTGGCAAGCCAAGCAAGTGCCAGCAAGGTCGATCCGGACGCATCGGTCGACAAGTGGAAGATCTTTCGTGCGCTCTGCGAAGCAAAGGACATGGTCGGCGTATCGGACCGTGCCCTGGCTGTTCTCAATGCGCTATTGACCTTTTACCCGAAGAACGAGATTGCCGAGGCGAACGGCTTCGTCGTCTTTCCCTCGAACGAGCAGCTGTCGCTGCGCACGCATGGCATGGCGGGCACGACGCTGCGGCGGAACCTGGCGATGCTGGTGGAAGCCGGCCTGATCATCCGCAGGGATAGTCCGAACGGCAAACGTTTTGCCCGCCGCAACGGCGAGGGCGGGTTTGGTGAAGCCTTTGGCTTCAGCTTGGCGCCACTGCTTGCGCGCGCCCACGAGATCGAGGCGCAGGCGGCCCAGGTGATGGCCGCCAAGCTCGAATGGAAGCGTCTGAGGGAGCGGCTGACACTTTGCCGGCGTGACATCACCAAGCTCATCGAGATCGCCCTGGAAGAGAAAATTGCCGGCGAATGGATCGAGATGCAGAAGCATTTCAATCTGCTTACCGCAAGCCTGCCACGCCGCCCCTCAGCTGCGGAGATGGAAAGCCTGCTGGGCGATCTCGAAGCTTTCCGGGAGTTGATCGTCAAGACGCTGGAATTGAAGTCGAAAACAGAAAAAACAGACGGCAATGATAGCCAGAACGGTCGGCACATACATAATTCAAACCCACACCACTCATCTGAACTTGAACCAAGCTTCGAACCGAAGCAGGGCGCAAAGCCGGAGGAAGAACCGCAGCCGTGGCGGGAGCCGCCGAAATCCTTCCCCCTTGCCATGGTGCTGCAGGCCTGCCCGGAGATCGTCGCTTACGGGCCGGGCGGCGGCATTGGCAACTGGCGGGATCTGATGGCCGCGGCCGTCGTCGTCCGATCCACGCTCGGCGTCAGCCCCAGCGCCTATCAGCTGGCCTGCGATGTCATGGGGCCGGAAAACGCCGCCACTGTGATCGCCTGCATTCTCGAAAGGGGCGGACATATCAATTCGGCCGGCGGCTACTTGCGTGACCTGACCCGGCGAGCGGAGCGCGGCGAATTCTCGCTCGGACCGATGCTGATGGCGCTGATGCGGGCAAATGGTCCGACAGCGAGGAAAACCGGATGAGCGGCTATGAAAAAGTTTCGCACCAGCTGCGACGGTTAGAAGCATATGTGGCCGGTCGATCAGCGATCATAACGGCTTCCTTCCCCGCAGTTTTGTTGAAATACACCGTTAACCATGTCATACATGGCGGAAGAAAACATGCTTTTTGCTTCCCTTTGTGAAAAACCGTAAAGCTTAACAATGCGCTACGATATCGACAGTGTGATGCTTCAAACCTTGCTTTCAGGCGTTACCGCGGCGGAGGATGCCGTGGCGCGGCTGGACGAGCGGGTGTTGCGCTCGCCGGTCGGCGAGGGGTTTGCCGAACGCAGCCATTTCTTCGACGCCGCCGGCGCGCTCTGGGTGGCCGGCGAACTCGTGCATGTCGAGGATCTCGTTTTGCATGATGCGCATATGGATAGCCGCGCTCCCACCCATGAGCTGACGATCGCCCATTCGGTGCTGCGGGCACGTCGGCGCATTTGGACCGGCGAACCCGCCTGGGCACTCGGCGTCTCGGGCCTTGCGACGCTGACTGCAACCGGCGGGGAAGGGGAGGGGAAGGTCCCGGACGCAAAGAGCGTTGCAGTTCCGCTCGAGAGCGACGGAGAGAGCGAGGATGAGGACCAGCCGCTCGCTGCCGAGATGGCGGAGATCGATGCGCTTCTTGCCCGCTCGCAAAAGCTGCTCGATATCCACACAGGGAAAACGCCGGCAAGCGAGACGGCCGCCGTTACTCCGGCAAGACGTAACGAAGATCCTCTCGGCTTGCTGGGTGATGACGAGTGGGACGAGGAACAGCGGCTATCGGAATGGCGGAGCGTCCAGCCATTGGCCGATAGCTTGCCGCCGGTTCTCGGTGCCATCATCCTCTTCGAAGCTTGGGAAAGGATCGAGCCGTTGCGGCGTCAGCACTGGCTCGGTGGCCTTCTGGTCGCAAGCCATCTACGCGCCCGCGGAAAGGTCGCCTCGCATCTCTTCTCTTTTTACGGCGGACTGAAGCTGGTGCGCCATGAGCGTCGTCGGGCGCGCGATCGGGCCACGCGGCTGCAAGCCTTTCTGGAGGCGATGCATCTGGGTGCTGTGGCGGGCCTCAAGGAAATCGATCGCTTGTCTCTGGCGCGCACGCAGATGGAGCTGCGCTTTCGCGGCCGCCGTTCAAACAGCAGCCTGCCGGAACTTGCCGACTTCATCCTGTCGCGGCCGATGGTCTCCGCGGCGATGATCGCCCGTCATCTGCGCATCACACCGCGCGGCGCGCTGAACCTCGTCAACGAGATCGGCATTCGTGAAATCACCGGCCGGGGCCGCTATCGCGCCTGGGGTATCATCTAGCGCAGATCCAAAGTGATAGCGTCCTTGGCGCGTCTGAAAAGACGCGCGGCGCTCCAATGCATGTCGCCCAAAAGTGCGCAGCGGTTTTGGACAACGTCATGCATAAAACCGAGACTTAACGCGCGTCGCATGAGTCTGATTTGACGCGAAGCACTTGAAAAACGAAAACGGCCGGGTGTTGACCCGGCCGTTTCCTTTGGGTGGGCACCCGACCTGCCATCCTGTCACAGACTGCAGACCAGGCGCTCTTGCGCTTCCTTTGCCCCCAGAAGCGCAGTCGTTATTCCCGCTCGCCTGTGAAGTTGAGCAGAAGCTGGAAGATGTTGACGAAGTTCAGGTAGAGCGAGAGCGCACCGAAGACGGCGAGCTTCTGGTTCGATTCCTGATCAAAGTTTTCCGAATACTGTTCCTTGATGTTCTGCGTGTCGTAAGCGGTCAGTCCGACGAAGACGACGATGCCGATCACCGAGATCGCAAACTGCAGCGCGCTCGAACCCAGGAAGATGTTGACGACAGAGGCGATGATGACGCCGAAGAGGCCCATCATCAGGAACGAGCCCATGCGCGAGAGATCACGCTTTGTCGCATAGCCGTAGAGGCTGGTGGCGCCGAACATCGTCGCGGTGATGAAGAAGGTCCGCGCGATGCTCGCCCCGGTGAAGACCAGGAAGACGGACGCGAGCGATAGCCCCATCACGGCGCAGAAGGCCCAGAAGGTGATCTGGGCGGTGCCGGCCGACATCGTCTGGATCTTGAACGAGAAGAAGAAGACGAAGGCAAGCGGAGCAAGCATCACCACCCACTTCAGCGGCGAGCCGAAGATCGGGACATATAGTGCCGGCGTCGAGCCGACGACAAAGGCGACGAGTCCTGTGATGACGAGGCCGAGAGCCATATAGTTGTAGACGCGCAGCATATGCTGGCGAAGGCCTTCGTCGAAGAGGGCCTGGGAGCCGGCGACGGCACCGTAGCGGGGATTGATCGGGTTCATGCTGATCTCCTCGGTTTGAATTAATAGAGCGAGCGGGCGAGCCGTTCGGCCGCCTGGTCGAGATTGAGACCGCTATCGTCGGCGATCAGCGCATAAGCGACCTCGCCGATTTGCCAATAGGCGGCTTCTGCTTTTTCCAGCGTCAGATGGCTGACAGGCTTGACCTCGAAGGCGCCCGGACGGACGGCGAAAAGCGACAGTTGCTTTCCATCCGATTGTTCGATCGCCATCTCGACGCTGGGCCCGAATTCAGACGGGAAGATCTGCACGTCGGCGACTTTCCAATCCCTAGGCAGTTCGGGCATCACGATCGCGGTGGCGGCGCGAATATCGTCGGCGTTATAAGTGGCCGGCGTCTGCGGAGGCATAGATTGGCGCAGCGCCGCCGTCTGATAGGCGCGGATGGCATCCTCGACATAGGCGGGTGCCGGAACCGATGCCACCACCTCGGTCGCCGAGAAGGCGCCGAAGGAATTGTGCGCCACCCAGCCGGCGGCGATCAGAATGCCGACAGCGGCAATGCGCTGCATCGAATGGAAGATGCGGCCATAGGAAAGGCCACGTTCCAGCCGGCGGGCGGCATCGCGGGTCTCGGGGCGGCCAAAGGCACTTTCGCCGGCCAGCGCCAGACGCAGTTCGCCCTTGACGCTGAGGTCGGCCATGACCTTGGCGGCAATCGACGGATTCTCGGAAAGATAGGATTCCACCTGGATGCGACGGGCGACATCGAGCTCGCCATCCACATAGGCGTCGAGATCGGCATCGAGGATCGGATCAATTGCTTTCATTGCCGTTCCCTCCGATGATTCTCAGATGCGAAACCCGCGGCGTCTTCTCCTCGAATTCGCGCAGTTGAGCCCGCGCGCGGGAGATGCGCGACATCAGCGTCCCCACAGGAATGCCAAGCGCCTGGGCGGCTTCCTGGTAGGAAAGATCTTCGATCGCGACGAGATGCAACGCCTCACGCTGTTCCTCCGGCAGGTCGAAGAAGGCGTCGCGCACCTGCTGCAGGCGCACGGCATGTTCCTGGCCGGCTGGAAGGGACTGCTCGGCTTCGACAGCTGCTTCATCGTGGCGTCGCGTCAGCGACCGGTTCCGGCGAAGACGATCGATATGAGCATTGTGCAGAATCGAGAGCAGCCAGGTGCGCAGGTTGCCGCCGCTGCGGAAGCTCTTTCGCTTCTCGAAGGCGCGCACCAGCGCATCATGCACCAGATCCTCCGCCTCGTCCGAATTGCGCACCAGCGAGCGAGCGTAGCGCCTCAGCGCTGCAAGCTGTCCGATGACGTCGAAGGGGCGGTCTTTGCGTTCCATGATTGAGTATACGGATATGCGGCGGGTTTTATTCCCGCGGACGTAAAAAAATCATGCAGGCCGCAGATCATCGTCGGATCATCATCAAAATAGTCTTCTCAAGCGGACCGACGCCTCAAATCCCCAATTGTTTATGACAATTACATGACGGATCATGACGCCGCTGATTTGCAGGGGAAAATCAAGAATGAAGGAAAAGAAGCGGGTCTACGAAGCTCTCGTGGACGGCGCCATGGAAGGGCTGACGGATGAGGCGCTCTATGATTTCGTCAAGGCGCGCTGTCCGAAGGCCACCAGCAAGAAGATCGTCCGGGCCTCGCTTCTCGCCCTGATGGATCCTCATCTCAGAGACCGCAATATTCTCGACGTGATCTATGCGCTGGCGATCAAGCATCGGCTGGATGACGGGGTGCTGGACGACGGCGAAGACGACGAGCCCGACGAGCGGGCTCAAACCTCGCGGGCAGCCAACCAGAACATGCCCCAGCTTTCCTGATGCAATTCGCCTGAAATGGTCAGCCGCCGTCCGAAAGCTCTTCGAGGATCGGACAGTCCGGCCTGTCGTTGCCGTGGCAGGCATGCACCAGGTGCTCCAGCGTCCGGCGCAGTTCCGTCAGCTCGCGGATCTTGCGGTCGATCTCGGCAAGCTTTGTCTCGGCAATATCCTTGACGTCGGCGCTTGCCCGCTCCTTGTCCTCATAGAGCGCCAGCAATTGCCGGCATTCCTCGACGGAAAAGCCGAGGCCGCGCGAGCGCTGCAGGAAGCGCAGCTTGTGGACGTCGGTTGCGGCATAGTCGCGATAGCCGTTTCCGCCCCTTTCGGGGCGGATGAGGCCGATATCCTCGTAGTAGCGGATGGTCTTGGAAGGCAGGCCGGAGCGTTCCGATGCTTCGCCGATATTCATTGCCATCTCCTATAGTTTTGCAAAGCGCAGTCTCAGCGCATTGGCAATGACCGAAACGGACGACAGGCTCATTGCCGCCGCGGCGATCATCGGCGAAAGCAGCAGCCCGAAGATCGGATAGAGCAGGCCGGCCGCGATCGGCACGCCGAGCGCATTATAACCGAAGGCGAAGCCGAGATTCTGGCGGATGTTTTGCATCGTCGCCTCCGCCAGCCGCCGTGCCCTGACGATGCCGTTCAGATCGCCCTTCACCAAGGTGATGCCGGCGCTTTCCATCGCGACGTCGGCGCCGGTCCCCATGGCGATGCCGACATCGGCGGCGGCAAGGGCCGGCGCATCGTTGACGCCGTCCCCGGCCATGGCGATGATGGCGCCCTTGGCACGCAACTCGTCGATCAGCGCCTTCTTGCCTTCCGGAAGCACATCGGCGCGCACCTCGTCGATGCCGAGGCTTTTTGCCACCGCACGCGCCGTGGCCTCGTTGTCGCCGGTCGCCATGATGATCTTCAGCCCGCTGTCGTGCAGCGCCTTGATGGCGGCGGCTGTCGTCGGCTTGATCCTGTCGGCAACGGCGACAAGACCGGCAAGCGCGCCGTCGAATACCACGAACATCACCGTCTTGCCGTCGCCGCGCAGGGCTTCGGTCTTCTCGGCAAGTGCGTGGGGATCGATGCCGAGATCGCTAAGCATCGCCGCATTGCCAAGCGCCACCGATGTGCCGCCGGCAAGGCCCTGAACGCCCTTGCCGGTCCTTGCCTCGAAGGCGCTGACCTCGACGAAGGGGACGCCGCGCTCCTCGGCGCCGGAAACGATCGCCTCGGCCAGCGGATGTTCGGAGCCGCGCTCCAGGCTTGCTGCCAGCGACAGCAGCCGCTCTTCTCCGGCCCCGCCGAAGGCGAGGATGTCGGTAAGCTTCGGCTTGCCCTCGGTCAGCGTGCCGGTCTTGTCGACGATCAGCGTGTCGACCTTGGAAAAACGCTCGAGCGCTTCGGCGTCCTTGATCAGCACGCCTTCCTGTGCGCCCCGCCCCGTCGCGATCATGATCGACATCGGCGTCGCAAGCCCGAGCGCGCAGGGGCAGGCGATGATGAGAACGGCGACGGCGGCAAGCAGGCCATTCGCCATGCGCGGCTCCGGCCCGATCGCGACCCAGACGAGGAAGGCAAGGACGGCAGCGGCGACCACCGCCGGCACGAAGACGGCCGAGACCCGGTCGACCGCGCCCTGGATCGGCGCCCGCGAGCGTTGCGCCTTGGCGACCATGTCGACGATGCGCGACAGCACCGTGTCCGCACCCACCTTTTCGGCGGTCATGACGAAGGTGCCGTTCTTGTTGATCGTGCCGCCGGTCAGCGGGTCGCCCTTCGACTTTTCCAGGGGCAGGGGCTCGCCTGATATCATCGATTCATCGACCGTCGACTGGCCTTCGAGGATGGAGCCGTCCACCGGCACCCGCTCGCCGGGGCGCACGCGCAGCCGGTCCCCAGTCTGGATATCGTCCACCGGCACGTCACGCTCGCTGCCGTCGGCATCGAGGCGCCGCGCCGTCTTCGGCGCAAGGTCGAGAAGAGCGCGGATTGCCGAGCCGGTGCGTTCGCGCGCCTTCAATTCCAGCACCTGGCCGACGAAGACGAGCGCGACGATGACGGCTGCTGCCTCGAAATAGACGGGCACGGCCGCGCCATGGCCATAAAAGCCCATGGGGAAGATGCCGGGCACAAGCGTGGCAACGACGCTGTAGAGATAGGCGGTGCCGACGCCGAGACCGATCAGCGTCCACATATTCGGGCTGCGGTTGACGACAGACGCCCATGCGCGGCGGAAGAAGGGCAGGGCCGCCCAGAGCACCACCGGCGTTGCCAACA
The DNA here is from genome assembly GCF_057653455.1 of Rhizobium sp. CB2179. Lineage (NCBI taxonomy): Bacteria > Pseudomonadati > Pseudomonadota > Alphaproteobacteria > Hyphomicrobiales > Rhizobiaceae > Rhizobium > Rhizobium sp. CB2179. The sequence continues at coordinate 9,918 of NZ_JBYGKR010000003.1, forward strand.
GCAGTTCGATGAACGACGCCAGGGGTTCGCCGATCGCGTCGCGGAGCGGCAGGCCGAACATCGGCCCCATGCTGAGCGCCAGCAACGGTAGGGCGAGAATGGCGCTGACCGAGAGCCGCCTGATGAAATCGACGAGTTCAGGGTTCGGACCTTCGTCATCAGGCGGAATGCCCATCGGCTCCAGCGCCATGCCGCATTTCGGGCAGTCGCCGGGACGATCGCTGACGACTTCGGGATGCATCGGGCAGGTATAGAGCGTGCCCTTTTGTGCCGGCTTTGCCGGCGGGTGCTTGCCGTCGCGATAGGCTGCGGGGTCGGCTTCGAATTTCGCTTGGCAGGCGGGCGAGCAGAAATAGAATTTCTCACCGTCGGCTTTCAGGAAGTGCTTCGCTGTCGAGCGATCGACGGTCATGCCGCAGACGGGGTCCTTCGCGCTCAGATAATCCTCAGGTACCGCCGCAAACTTGGTCCGGCAGCCCTCGGAGCAGAAATGATAGGTGCGGCCCTCATGCTCGAGCGAGGGTTTGCCGGCCTGCGGATCGACGGTCATGCCGCAGACAGGATCACGGATCATGGCATCGGCAGCCTTCTCCTGATCATGGCCGCAATGGCGATGATCATCGCCATCGGCGTTGCTATGGTGGTGGTCGTGCTCGTGCTTGATATCCATGACTATCTCCTATGCCCGAAGGGCCGTTGGATAGGCTTATCCACCTTCCAGCGACTGGAAGGTCAAGCACTATTTTCATGGATATGATTTTTGCGCCGACTGGTCCTCAGATCGGGGTGATCAGCCCGACGGGCTGGCTCCCGAGCAGGGCGGCGACCGAAATACTGCCGGCGGGCTCGATCGTCTTTCCGGTCAGCATGTCGGCCTTCAACCCGTGAAGCGGGGAGGGGACGGCAATCGTCGTATCCTCCCAGAATTCCGGGCCGGCAAAGAGCACGCCCGGATCGAGCCAGCCGAACATCAGCCGCGGCGCCGCGATGATGGCGAAATCACTCTTGTGCACTCGGGCAAAAGCAAGCACATGGTCGCGCCGGTTGCCCGTCACCTTCAGCGGCAGATAGTCGCCTCCAGCAAAGAGGTCCGCGTGCCGTTGGCGCAGCTGCAGGCCGATCCCGACGAGGCGCTGTTTCAACGCTGCCGCCTGCAGCTTGGCGATCGGACCGGGTTCGGCTAGCCAGGCCGTCAGTTGCTGATGATCGACCGGCCGGCGATTGTCGGGATCGACGAGACTGAAATCGAAGCCTTCGGCACCCTGGTAGATATCGGGAATGCCGGGGGCCGTCAGCTTGAGCAGCGTCTGCGACAGGCTGTTGAGGTAACCCGCCGCGATGAAGGGCTGCAGCACCCTTTCGAAATCCTCGAGGAAGACGTCATTATCGGGCGAGACCAGCGCCGCGGCATAGGTGGTGACCGCTTCCTCGTAGTCGGCATCCTGTTTTGTCCAGCCGCTGCGCAGTTTTGCCTCGCGCACCGCCTTGACCGCGTAATCGGTGAAGCGTTCGCGGAGTTCTTCCGTCTGTGCTCTGTCGAAATCCTCCGGCCAGATGCCGGCCAGGGCCTGATAAAGCATCCATTCGACATTGGGTTCCGGCGCGGTGCCATCCGCCAGATCCTTCAGCCAGGGACGGTTCATCTCGCGCCAACGCGCGACCGCCTGTGCAAAAACATCCGCGCCTTCGCTCAACGCATAAAGCCTTGCACGCGCATCCTCGCCGCGTTTGGTGTCGTGGGTGGCGCTGGCCGAAAGCCCATGCGGCTGCAGCCGCGCCCGCTCGGCCATGCGGCGGTGAAATTCGTCCGGGCCGCCAGGCGCCTTGCCCGGTTCGCCGCCGACTTCGTTGGCGGCAAGCAGCCTATTGTAACGGTAAAACAGCGTATCTTCCGTCGCCTTCGCCATCACCGGCCCGCTCAATTGCTGGAAGCGGATACGGAAGTCGTGGGCCGCGTCGCCTTCGACCTTGCCTTCGAGGAGCTTCAGCACATGGTCGCAAGCACGCCGGTCATCGAGCTGCGCCATGGCTTGCGAGGCGGTGGCGGCAAGCACTGCTGAATCCTGCCAGGAAAGTGGGCCGCCGTCGCCATAGGTGCGGTAGACCGGAAAGGCGATCAGCAACTCGCTGAGCGCAGTGGCGATGTCGTCTCTTTTCGCCTCGGGAAAGATGCCTGATGCGATCGACACCAGCCTGTCGGTCTCGCCGGCGAAATTGCGTTCGACCATCAGTCGCTTGGCAATTCTCCGGCCCTCCTCGAGATCAGCCGTCTCACCGGCAACGCTGCGATAGGCATCGTCCAATATGCGCAGACCGCCGCCGTCGATGAACAGCTCGCTCAGCGCGGCGATGAATTCATATCCGGTGGTGCCGGCAACCGGCCAGTTCTCCGGCAGGACCTCACCGGTTCCCAGGATCTTTTCCACGACGATATAGCTGTCCGGACCGGCGGCCTCCCGCAGCCTGTCGAGATAGGCCGTGGGTTCGGCGAGCCCATCGACATGATCGATGCGCAGGCCCTGGACTTTGCCATGGCGCACCAGCTCGATCACCAGCCGGTGCATGTCCTCGAACACGGCTGGATCTTCGACGCGGGTGCCGACCAATCCGGTCACCTCGAAAAAGCGGCGATAGCTCAGATGTCGTGCCGCCTCCTTCCAATGGGTGAGCCGCCAATGCTGTGCCTCATGCAGGCTTTGCATGAAATCGCGATCGGCCGAGAGGTCATCGAGCTTCTGGCGGAGGACTGCCCGATCGCCGCCTTCGAAGAGAATGTCACGCATCGCGCGGTTGAAGTCCTCGCCGGAGGTCGCGGCTGCGGTCTCCGCCATTCTGTCGGCAACCGGATCGCCGAGCCGGTTTGCGATCGCTCCGTAACTGCCGGGGTTCAGCGGCAACAGCGTTTCGAAATAACCGAAGGCGAAATTGCCATGCGTTTCGTCGAGCGCGACGCGCAGTTCGCCACTGGCCAGTGCTCCCTCGAAATCCTGGCCGAGCTGCGGCAGCGTCAGCGGTTCGCTCCAGTCGATGTCGAAGTGGCTAAAATAGGCGCTTTGCCGGCCAAATGTCAGCACGTCGCGCCACCAGCCGTTTTCCGGCGAGGCTGCCATGTGGTTCGGCACGATGTCGAGGACCAGCCCCATGCCCGCCGAGGCGAGGCTCTCCGTCAGCCGTTCGAATCCTGCCCGACCGCCGAGCACCGGGTCGATCTCGTTGGCGTCGGTGACGTCATAGCCGTGGGTCGAGCCGCTGACGGCGGTGAAGATCGGAGAGGCGTAGAGGTGGCTGATGCCGAGTGTCTTGAGGTAGGGAACGAGGTCGCAGGCGCGATCGAAGGTCATGCCGTTGCGGAATTGTATCCGGTAGGTCGCTGTCGGGAGAGTCATGAGGCCGCTGACGTTGAAGGGAGATTGTTCCAAACGGTTGCAGCTGGGTTTTGTTCCCTCAATCGATGAAGACGCCGACGCTTGCGGCGCGTCCGGCCGAGTCGATGACGGTCAGTTTCGAGTAGCCGCCGCCATCAGGCAGCCATTGCTGGATGCGCCGGCGGGAGAGATCGGGCAGCGGCTTGCCGTTGGCAAGCCAGCGGAAGGGGGCGCGGCCGCCCTGGAGCTTCAGCATCAGCGGTGACAGGTTGCCTTGCCCAGCGCCGAGATCGACATGCGCGCCCTCGGGCGGATAGATGATCTGAGGCGCGGCCTCGCGGCCGGAGGCGAGCAGGCCGCTGGCATTGAGGGCGAAACGCCGCTGGCTGATCGGCAGCTCGGACTGGGCGATGCGCACGGCGCCTGCGGGCGGGCGGGGCAGCGGCGTCGTCGCGATGCCTGACTTGGCGAACCCCTCGAACAGGATCGGCGCGGCGGTGCCATAGCCGGTCAATCCCGGCACGGCGCTATTGTCAGGCCGTCCGACCCAGACGCCGAGCACATAGCGCCCATCATAGCCGACCGACCAGGCGTCGCGATAGCCATAGCTCGTGCCGGTCTTGTAGGCGATGCCGCGCTGCGGCGCGCCGGCGGGCGGAATGACCCCGGAGAGGATATCGGCGACGTTCCAGACCGCGACCGGTTCCAGCAGCGGTTCGCCGTCGAGCTTGGCCGGTGCACCGGTGACGCCGTCGCCGAGCCTTGCCGGCTGGCCGCGATTGGCGAGCGCCGTATAGAGCTGCACCAGATCCTTCAGGGTGATGCCGACGCCGCCAAGACCGATCGCAAGCCCCGGCGTCTCGTTCGGCGGAAGGACCGGGCGAACCTCGGCGCGGCGAAAGCGGACCATCAGCCGCGACGGCCCGACGGCATCGAGCAGCTTTACGGCCGGCACGTTCAGCGAAAGCTGCAGCGCCTCGCGCACGGTGACGTCGCCCTGATAGCTCATGTCGAAATTGCGCGGCCGATAACCGAAGAAATCGGCGGGCCGGTCTTCGATAATCGTCTCCTGGGACACCAAGCCCTGCTCGAAGGCCAACCCGTAGATGAAGGGCTTCAACGTCGAGCCCGGCGAGCGGTTGACGCGCGTCATGTCGATCCAGCCGGAGCGGCTGGCATCGAAATAATCGGCCGAGCCGACCTCGCCGACGATCGCGCCCGTCTGCGCATCCGCCATCACCATGGCAAGCGAGAGCTTCGGCCCGAGCTTGAATGCCGCTGCCCGCGCAACTGCCTCCAGCCCTTGCTGCACCTGTTTCTTCAGCGTCGTCTGATGCTTGAGAACCGTCGGCTCCTTGCGAAGTGCTGATTCGGCGACATGGGCGGCAAGTGCGGGCAATTGCATGCGCCGCGCAGGAACCGCGACGCCTTCAGCCCGCTCCGCTTCGCCGTCGCCAACGGCTCTAGCGACCGCGACGCGGTCGAGCACGCGCTTGCGCGCGGTCTCGGCGGCCTTGAGGTTGCGGTCCGGCCGGCGCCGTTCCGGCAATTGCGGCAGGGCGACGAGCAACGCCGCCTCGGCGATCGTCAGGCGCCGCGGTTCCTTGCCGAAATAGGCAAGGCTTGCGGCGCGCACGCCTTCCAGATTGCCGCCATAGGGCGCGTGTGTGAGATAGAGGTCGAGAATCTGTTCCTTCGACAGCCGCCGCTCGATCTGCATGGCGCGCACCAATTGCAGGAGTTTTGCCGAAAGCGAGCGCCCTTCGCGCGGCTCGATCAACCGCGCCACCTGCATCGACAGCGTCGAGGCGCCGGAGACGATGCGGCCGTTGCTGATCAGTTGCACGCCAGCGCGTCCGAGCGCCCAGGGGTCGACGCCGCCGTGGTCGTAGAAACGCTGGTCCTCATAGGCGATCAGCATGCGCAGGAATTGCGGGTCGACGTCGGAGACCGCCGTCTTCAGCCGCCAGCGGCCTTCCGACGTCGCGAAGGCACGCAGCAATTGCCCGTCGGCATCCAGCACTTCGGCGGATACGGCATTTGCCCTGTCCAGCGGCGGCGGAAAGGCCTTGTCGGCGGCATCGAGCGCAAAGAGAGCCGCACCGGCAACAACGATGCCGGCAGCCGACCCGATCGCAAACTTGTGCCACCGCCTCATTGTTGCGCCGTCACGACCTCCATCTTGCCGGTTGCCGTGCGGGCCGAAAGCTCCGGCCGGTACATGTCCTCGACGTTTGCGGCCGGATGGTCGTAGGTGCCGGGGGTAACGGCGCGCACGACATAGGCGACGTTGAATTCGCGGTTGTCGCCTGCCGCGCGGTTGAAGGCGGCGACGAAGCGGTCGTAGCGGAATTCGGTATGGGCGGCGGAGATCTCGCCGATCCAGTCGAAATTCGTCATCTGGGCGCTATCGACGAGGTTAGGATTGTCGATCTCGAAGCCGGCCGGCAGAAGGTCGGTGATGACGATGCGCGACGGCCAGTCGTTGGTTTCGCGCACATGGATGACGACGACGTAGCGTTCGTTCTGCTTCGCCTCGCTGACATTCGCCTGCTCGCCGTCGAGCGTGTAATAGGTCCGCTCGATGGTGAAGCCGTCGCCGCCGGCCGGCAGCGGCACCGTCGGGGCGGCAACGGTGGTGACAACCGCCGAAACCGTGTCGTTTGTCTGGTTGGTCAGCGTCAGCGGATGGTCAGCCAAGGCATCGCCGGTCATGCGTGCCATGTAGGCACCGGTGTGCGCGGCGCCATTGACATCGACCTTCAGGCCATCGTCACCGCCCTGGATGGCGCGCGCGGCAAGCAGCATCCAGGCTTCTTCCTGCGTGCTCTTATATCTGCTGCGCTCCCATTCCTTGCCGACCGCCTTGGCAAGTTCCGGGATGACAGGCGGGACCGGCCGGCTTTCGGCGGCGAGCGCCAGGATCGCCGCGCCGTCGCGCAGGATCGTACCGTAGTCGGTACGCGACAGGTTCACGCGTGACACCATCGACTGCTCCGACATCCGCAGCGCGTCGAGGAAAATATTCTTCGAACGTTGCGCGTCACCATAGAGCGCCAGCGCGGCGGCGATATGCGCCTTGGCGAGCGGCGTCGGGAAGTCGTTGATCATCGTATCGGCATAGTAGCGCAGATCGCTGATCGCGGCCTTCTTGTTGCGGGCAAGCACATAGATCGCATAGGCGATCTGGTCGCCCTGGCCCTTGATGTCGGTGGTGTAGGACAACGTGTTCTGCAGGTTTTCGAGCGCCTGGACGAAAGCTCTTTCCGGCACGTCGTATTTCATTTCACGGGCCCGCGTCAGGAAATCGGTGACGTAGGAATCAAGCCAGACATCGCCCGAATCCGGTCCCCAGAGACCGAAGCTGCCGGCCGAGGCCTGATAGGAGAGCACGCGGTAGATCGCATCCTGCACGCGCTTCTTCACATCGTCGTCGTCTGCCATGCCCGCCTGCTTGGCCACTTCGGCGAGATAGAGCAGCGGCAGCGCCCGGCTGGTGGTCTGCTCGGCGCAGCCGAAGGGATAGCGGTCGAGCGTCATCAGCAGCGCTGGGATATCGAAGGCTGCCGAACGGGTGACGTTGACGCTGATCGAGGCGCCGGGCAGCACGCTGTCGGCGAGCAGGTTCTTGTCGACGGTGAGCTTTGCCCCCGGCTTCAGCGCCAGCACCCTGCGTTCGGTGATCGGCAAGGAGGCCGGGCGCACCGGCACGTCGAGCGTCTGGTCGAGCGAAAGGCCGGAAGCGCCGGAGAGGTTGATCGAGACGTTGCCGGCGCCTGGCTGTTTGCCGATGAGCGAAAGCGTCAACTCGGATTTCGCGCCGGCCTCGAGGCGGATCGTCTGCGAGGCGGATGCTTCTTCGATGCCGACTGCGTCATTGCCGGTCAGTTGCAGCTTGTAGTCGCCGGCCGGCGCATCGGTGTTGGCGATGTCGAGGCGCAGATTGGCCTTGTCGCCGGGAGAGAGGAACTTCGGCAGGCTTGCGGTCACCACGACAGGATCGCGGATGATGACATCCTTGACGCCGTGGCCGACGCCTGATTTCGACCAGGCGACTGCCATGACGCGCGCCGTGCCGTTGAACTGCGGAATGTCGAAGGAGACATTGGCCTTGCCTTCGGCGTCGAGCTTCACCGGCCCGGAAAAGAAGGCGACGAGCTTTTGCGTCGGCGGGCTTGCCTGCAGCGCGATGGCGCCGCCATCGCCGCCGGTCCTAAGCTTGCCGGTCGCACCCAGCGAGCCGTCGATCAGGCGGCCATAGAGGTCGCGGATTTCAAGGCCGAGCTGGCGCTGGCCGAAATACCAGTCCTCCGGGTTCGGCGGTTCGTAGCGCGTCAGGTTGAGAATGCCGACATCGACGGCGGCAACCGTCACATAGGCATCCTCGTTGGCGCCGGCGCCCGCCACCTGCAGGCCAATGTTCAGTGGTCCGCGCGGCAGCATCTTTTCGGGCGTGTCGATCGTTACCTGCAGCGCGCGCTGTTCGGGATCGACCTTCAGCCATTTGATGCCGATCGAGCGCATCGGCATATGGCTGTCCTGGGCGTCGCCGGGGCGAAAGAGCGTGGCGGTCACATAGGCGCCGGCACCCCAATCAGCCGTGACGGGGATGTCGACCTCGCCGCCGGTCTCGCCGATGGTGGCATTCTGGACGGCAACCAGCTTTTCGGTTCCCGCCGTCACCATCAGCTCGCCGCCATAGCGCGAGGTGACTTTCAGCTTGGCGGTTTCGCCGATCTTGTAGCTGTCCTTGTCGAGGGCGATTTCCAGCCCGTCGGGCGTTTCGGTCGAGGTCGAACTCACGAACCAGCCGGCGTCGAATTCGACGCTCGAGGTCGGGCCGTCGGCATCGGGGCTTTCCACTTCGAGGCGATAGCGGCCCCACGTCACCGGCACGGAGATCTTGCCGCCGTCCATCGTCGCGTCGACGCTGCCGTTGGAGACCTGCTCGGCGGTGTAGACAGGCTCGTATTTCCAAGCCGTTCCCTCGCGGTACCACTGGTATTGCCGGTTGAGGCTGTAGAATTTCCAACGCAGGCCCTTTGTCTCCTGCTTCTGTCCATTGGCATCAACGCCGATCACCGTGAAGTTGGCGATCGAATTCTCCGGCAGATCGTCGGAAAATTCCGGCTTGATGCCGATCGACGCGCGCTCGTTCTTCACCGGGATGGTCAAGGAGCGCTCGATGGCGCGGCCGCCCGCCTCCTGCATGCGCATATAGACGGTGGCGTTGAGCAGCTGTGTCGTGGCCGGCAGTTCGGAGATGGTCAGATCCGTCGAGGCTTCGCCGTTCTCGTCGAGTTCCGGCAGGCCGTCGATCGGCAGGCGCGAATCCTCGCTCGCCTCTTCGTCGGCGAGCCCGAAGAGGAAGCCCCTATAGGCCGCACTCTCACGCGTCGGCTTGACGACGACGTCGCCTTCGAGCGTCAGGCCGGCGGCCGGGGCGCCGTAGAGATATTTGCCCGAAACGGTGATCGTCGCCGGCGCGTCCGGACCGACTTCCTTGGCCTCGGTCTTGATCTCCATGTCGGTGCGATCTGGGACGAAATCGTCGACGAGGAAGCTCTTGGTGGCGATCGCGCTGCCTTTGGGATCGGTATAGATGTTCATCGTCCAGGTGCCCCGCATGGCGGTTTCCTGGGTGGGGAAATCGACGGTATAGCCGCCGAGATTGCTGGTCTGGCTGACGATCCGCCGGTCTTCGACACCGTCGGGGCGGCTGAAGATGAAGGTGAGCGGCAGGTTCTCGATGGCGTTGCCATCGGTGTCGCGGGCGAGCGCCTGCGCATGCACCGTCTCGCCGGCGCGGTAGATGCCGCGTTCGGTAAACGTCAGCACGTCGATCGCGCCGGGTGCTGCGCGGCCCGTCACGCCGCGGTCGGAAAGGTCGAAGCCGGCGCGCGTCATGTCGAGGAAGACGTAGTCCGAGGTGCCGTTTTTGGCGGTAATGACGGCGGGCGTCAGTGCCGCCGTGCCGCGGATCAGCCCGGCGGTGAAGGTGGCGCGGCCGTTTTCGTCGGTCGTCGCGGTGCCAAGCACTTCATTGTTCTTGGCCAGCAGCTGCAGCTCGACGCCTGATATCGGCTTGGCCGAAGCGAGCGAGCGGGTGAAGACGTTGAGCCCGTCGGTGCCGGCATAGGTGGTGACGCCGATATCGGAGACCAGGAACCATTGCGTCGCCTGCGAATCCCACTCCTGCGCCGGGCCGTTTGCCGCCGTTGCGGTCATCACGTAAATGCCGGGCTTGCGCTCGGGCAGCGCCTCGTCGACCGGGAAGCTGGTGACGATGTCCTTGTTGAGTTCGTTGGCGATGTCGATCGAGCCCTGCCAGACGAGCTCGCCGTTCTGGTCCTGGATATTTTGAGCGCTGTAGCCGTCGAGCTGGGACAGGAACTGCGAATTGGCCAGCAGCGGCGCGATGGCACGATCGCCGATGCGGTAAAGTTTGAGGTTGGCCGAGGTCATGTTGACCGATACGATCGGGATGCCGCGGCGCGCCGTCGAGGGCAGCACGAAGCTGTCACCGGTGAAACGCACAATCTGGCTGCGGTCCTTGATGTAGACGTCGACGCTGACAGGTGCTTCCAGCACCTCGTCGACCGATGACGGCAGGCCGGTGCGCAAGGCGATCTTATAGGTCTGGCCATGCGTCAGCCCCTCGACGCAGATCTGCTTGTCCTTGGTTTCGAGTGCCTTCGGTGCTTCGCCGTTCAGCGTCACGAAGGGTGTGTAATCGGTGGTTTTGACCAGCGCCTCGGAGAAGGTGACGCAGGCACGCGGCGTGGCGCTGTCGGCATCGACAGTGTGTTCGGTGACGCGGAAACCCTGCGTCGATTTCAGCTGCAGGTAGGCCGCCTGCACATCCTTGGCGCCGACAAGCGCCAGGCTCGCCTTATAGGCGTCGAGCGCCGGGCGGTAGTTGGCATTCCGCTCCAGCGCGGTGGCGAGCACGGCCAGCGCCTCGGCGCGTTTGGCGGCGGTGCGCGTCAGCTCGTAGCCGTTCAGCGCATCGACCACGGCCTGTCCCGTCGTGTTGCTCTCGGCGCTGCCGAGCGAGGCCGCGGCGCGCGCGGTTTCGAGCCAGAGATCGGCGTCGTCAGGCGTGATCGACAGCGCCCCATGGAAGGACTTCAGCGCGTCGGCCAGGTTGTTGGCGGTGAGGTCGAGGCGGGCATTGGCTGTCAGGCTGTCGACGCCCTGACCCTGCTGGTCGTCGGTAAGGGTCAGATTATCCTTGAAGTCGTGAGCCTGCTGGATGAGATCGTTCGTCAGGAAGGTCAGGCGCGGCGCAGCGCCGATATCCCGCTCCTGTTGGGCGGCCGTTTCGACGATCTTGCCGGCGATGGCGCCGGGGAAGGCGTTCATCGTCTTGAAATCGGATTTGAGGAAGCACCATTTCACCTTGGGATTGTAGGTGAAGGCCTTGCAGCTCTTGTCGCCGATGCAGGAGGTCTTGCACTGATCGAGCGAGACGTTCTGTTCGGTGCGAAGATCGAAGCCGAAGAAATCGGCGTCCTTGATCGTCTGGATGTCGCGCTTGGTCTCCGCAGCGGCGGCGGGAAAGCTGACGGCGATCATGGAAAATGCGATTGTCGCGAAAGCGAAAAACGAGCGCACGGACATAGGTTCCCCCCGGAAATGCTGGCTCTGACCGGCGGGCACTCTCCCCACTCCTCGCGAGATTGTCAACTCAAGTTGAGCGCTGTTTCATGTTCGCACAGGCGCTTTCGTCTGGCTGTCACATCGGCGTGAGTGACCGCCTTGTGATTTGCGCCTTTTGCGAGGATGAGCAAGGATTTGAGCCATCGCAGGAGGTAGCGCCATGTCCATGTCTTCCCACCGCAGGAGCCTTGCCGCGCTCCTTGCCGCCACTCTATTCTCGCTCGGGACCGGTGCCGCAGGCGCGGCCGAAGATGCCGTCGTCGTTCCGCCGCCAGCCGTCGACGAGGCGGCCGGCTCAGGCACCGAGACCGCCATTTTCGCCGGCGGTTGTTTCTGGGGTGTCCAGGGCGTCTTCCAACACGTGAAGGGTGTCGAGAGCGCCGTCTCCGGTTATGCCGGCGGCGACGCAATAACGGCGCAATACGAAACCGTCAGCACCGGCTCGACGGGCCATGCCGAAGCCGTCCAGGTGAAGTTCGATCCGAAACAGGTGACCTACGGCAAGTTGCTGCAGATCTTCTTCTCGGTGGCGCACAACCCGACGCAGCTGAATTTTCAGGGTCCGGACCGGGGAACGCAGTACCGTTCGGCGCTGTTCGTTGCCGATCCCGAGCAGCGCAAGGTCGCCGAGAGCTATATCAGCCAGCTGGACAAGGCGCATGTCTTCCCCCAGCCGATCGTGACCAAGGTGTCCGAACCGACAGGCTTCTATCCGGCCGAAGCCTATCATCAGGATTTCCTGACGCTCAATCCGACCTATCCCTATATCGTTTACAACGACCTACCGAAGATCGAAAACCTGAAATCGCTGTTTCCCGCCGACTACCGCGGCAAACCGGTCCTTGTGATGAAGGTCAAGGGCTGATCGGTCCGGGCTATGGGCTTTGAACGCAGGGATGCAGTGAGTTCGTCACAACCTTCAGGGCATAATGTCTATGGGGGTGTGGTTGGGGACACGAGCCCAAATCTCACGCATCTCGGCGTTGGTGACCGCAATACATCCATCCGTCCAATCCCACAGTTGATGGGCATTTCCGAATAGGCCCCAGCCATTGGGAAGTCCGTGGATCATGATATTGCCGCCGGGAGGAAAGCCACCGGCTTCAGCGTTGCGCCGATCATCAGGGTCTGGATATGAAATGTGCAGGCTCAGATGCGCCATCGACTTCGGATTGCGCCAGTCTATCTCATAACGCCCTTCAGGCGTTTTCTCGTCACCTTCTCGTTGCTTGGGACCCTCATCGGCCGCCTGCCCAAGAGAAATCCGGTATGTTGAGATGGGGGTATCGCCTTTGAGAAGGACCATGCGACGTTCGGTTTTATAAACGCGAATGCGGTCAGCCTGTTGCTCCAACGGCGCATCTGGAGGTGGTGAGCCGGCGCCGATCCTGGCCATCAATTTCGTGTAAGCGAACAAGCTGACGACCACGGCGGCTAAAATGACAAATTTGTTTCTCAACCTGGTCCTCGTCTTCAAGCTCACCGAATGGCTAATACTGCCTTATCGCGTCCCCATTCAGAAGGTGCGCGGTTGAAACTGAGCACGATTGGGCGCCACCTTTTTTCTTAAGCTTCTTTATTCTTAAGAATTTGTCAACGTTAACAATATCTTAAATACAAGAAACGGCGTTTCACCGCGGAACATATCGCCAAGTTGCCCGTTACCGCCGTGAGTTTCGCGTCGGATAGGCTGCCGGAGCGGATCCCTCTTTCGGAGTATAGGCGTAACCAAGGGGACGTATCATGGCCACCAATGTCGTGCGGCGCTGGCAACGAGATGATCTGATGAAACAGAGAGTATTGATCGTCGAAGATGAATTCCTGATCGCCCTCGATCTCGAGGCGACGGTGGAAGGTATGGGCATGCAGGTGGCGGGCCTTGCCAATGATTGCGAACAGGCGCTGCGGCTGGCGCCGCTTGCCGATATCGCTTTGGTCGACGTCAATCTCGCCGACGGCCCGACCGGGCCCGAAATCGGCCGGCGGCTGGCGCAGGAGCATGGCATTGCCGTCGTCTTCATGACCGGCAATCCCGAAGTGGTGGCTGACGGCGTCAAGGGCGCGGTCGGCGTGGTCCAGAAGCCGGTCCTGCCTTCGGTTGTCGAACAGCTGGTGAAATATCTTGCCGCGCGCCGCGTCGGCATGTTCGCGGTCGTACCCTCACAAATGACGGTCTTTGCCTGATCGCATGGGCTTGATCGGGTGGGAATGATGGGCCTGATCGGTAGGACCCGATCGTACAAGGGCCTGATCAGCCGGATATGGCTGCGAGCTGCGGCGGTTGGCCGGCCTTTTCCGCCTCCGGCTTGCCATAGGCTTTGAGAAAGGTATGGACGGCGTTGCGCGCCGCCTTTTCCAGTTCTTCGTCGGTGGGTGTGCCGCCGAGAAGGATCATCATCTGCAGATCGGCATTGCCGAGCGCCACGAACTGCCGCGCGGCGACGTCGAAATCGTCGATGGCGAGCGTCCCCTTATGGGCAAGCCGCCCGAAAAGTGCTGACAGTGCCGTGGTGAGCTTGCCCGGCCCCTGCTGGCGCCAGCTTTCGAAGAGGTGCGGATATCGCTCGCCTTCGGTCTGCACCAGCTTGCGCAGGAACTTTCCGTCGTGGTTGCAGATGCAGTTCTTGTTGAGGCGCACGGCGAAGGCCGTCAGCTCGTCTTCGAGATTGTCGGCGCGCTCAGGAAAGGTCGACAGCACCGAGAAGAGCATGGCGTTGGCGCGGTTCATGACGTCTTCGACGACGGCGACGAACAGCGTTTCCTTCTCGCGATAGTGATTGTAGATCGTCTGGCGGGATACGCAGGCGACAGCGGCGATCTCGTCGATGCTGGCGCCGGCAAAACCCTGGCGACAAAATACGTCTGCCGCGGCATCGAGGATCGACATGCGCTTGGCGCATTGTCCGCGCTGCGTATGCCCCGTCATTCGGACTGCCGGTGTCATGCGTTCTTTCATGAGAGCGAAGATAAGACGTCTTGACGTTTTAGACAATGGCGTCTAATTTTACATCTGTGTCCAAATTTATTGACACTCCTGGTTTCGCGCTGAGATATGAGCTCCCAACTTCGTCTTCGCGCGAACGATCATCATTGAACCCGCGCATCGGCCCGAAAATCGGAACCGATTTTAGGAAAGCACGATGCGTAGACTTAAAGTGTCAGAGCGTCCTTGTGCGTCCGAGAGGACGCACGCCGCTTTTAAGAGCCAATGCCGCGGAGCGACGATCCGGTATCTCCGCTGCGCTTTTATGAAAGATCACCATTATGACGGCTCCCTTCTTTCGCATTGCCCTCATTCTCGGCCTTCTGTCGGCCATCGGGCCTTTTGCCATCGATATGTATCTGCCTGCGCTGCCGTCCATCGGCCAGGACCTGCATGCCGATAACAACGTCACCCAGCTCACTCTTCTCGCCTTCTTCATCTCCTTTGCGCTCGCCCAGTTGGTCTATGGTCCGCTGTCGGACATGTGGGGCCGCAAGCTACCGCTCTATCTCGGCATCGGCCTCTTTTCCGTCGCCTCGATCGGCTGCGCGCTGGCGACCGATATCGAAACGCTGATCGCCTTCCGTTTCGTTCAGGGTATCGGCGGTGCCGCCGGCATGGTCATCCCGCGCGCCATTGTCCGCGACATGCATACCGGCGTCCAGGCCGCCCGCCTGATGTCGCTGCTGATGCTGGTCTTTTCGATTTCGCCGATCCTGGCGCCGCTGACGGGCAGCGCCGTCATCGAGTTTTACGGTTGGCGCGGCGTATTCTGGGCCGTGACCATCGCCGCCTTCATCGGCCTCGTCCTGCTCGCCACCCAGCTTGACGAAACCCGTTCGCCGGCCGAACGCAGCGGCAGCGGGCTGAAGAGCGCTATGGCTGCCTACCGCCTGCTGCTTGGCGACCGCAACTTCCTGACGCTGACCTTCATCGGCGGCCTCGGCATTTCGAGCTTCCTGGTCTATCTCGCCAACTCGCCCTTCGTGCTGATCCAGCATTACGGATTGACGCCGACGCAATACAGTTTCGCCTTCTCAATCAATGCCGTCTCCTTCTTCGCGGTATCGCAGGCGACGGGCTGGCTCGGCGAGCGTTTCGGCCTCGTCCGCGTCATGCGCATTGCGGTCAGCGTTTTTGCCCTTGCCATGGTCGTCATGGCGGTGGTGATGGCTGCCGGCTTCAACCAGTTGCCTGTCCTGGCGACCTTCCTGTTCATCGGCTACGGCTTCCTCGGCCTCGTCATCCCGACGAGCGCGGTGCTCGCCCTTGAGGATCACGGCGAGATCGCCGGCACCGCCTCGTCGCTGATGGGCACGCTGCATTTCGTGATCGCCGCCGTCGCCATGGTCATATCGAGCGTCTTCTTCGACGGCACAGCCGTTCCGATGGCCGCCGGCATCGCGCTCTGCGCCTTCGCAGCCTTCGTGCTGACCCAGGCAACGATCGGCCGCCGCACCGCCGTCGCCCCAGCTGAATGATCTGAAGCCAGGCCGCACCCGGTGTCCGGGTGCGGCCATATGATCCGGTCGCGGCCCCCGAGAAAATGCAACGCGCAATTGATTATCGGCTGGCCGCTCTATCTACGCCGTGACGAAGCATGGTCATACCGGAGGATACTTATGGTCGACGAGAAGCGGCTGATCTCGAAAATCACCTGGAAGCTGATGCCGTTTCTCGGCATTCTCTATCTCATCGCCTATATCGATCGGCAGAACGTCAGTTTCGCCAAGCTGCAGATGGTCGATGCTCTCGGAATGAGCGAATATGCCTATGGTCTCGGCGCTTCGCTGTTCTTCATCGGCTACTTTCTCTTCGAGGTGCCGAGCAACCTCTTCCTCGACAAGCTCGGCGCCCGTGTCTGGTTCGCGCGCATTCTGGTCTCGTGGGGCATCGTTACTATCGCGCTCGCCTTCACGCAGAATGCGACGATGTTCTATATCCTGCGCTTTCTGCTTGGTGTCTGCGAAGCCGGCTTCTTTCCCGGCGTCCTCTATCTGCTGACGCTGTGGTTTCCCTCGGCCTATCGCGGCAGGATGGTCGGGCTGTTCATGATCTTCAGTGCCATCGCCAATGCCGTCGGTGCGCCGCTCGGCGGCGTGCTGCTCGATCTCGACGGTCTTTACGGTTTTGCCGGCTGGGAGTGGGTCTTCCTGGCCACCGGCGTTCCGGCTGTGATCGCCGGCATCGTCACCTTCTTCTATCTTCCCGGCCGGCCTGAAAACGCAAGCTTCATGAGCGGCGAGGAGAAGGATTGGCTCGAACGAAGGCTCACTTCCGAAAATGCCGGCATGGGCGAGCACGCCGGAAACGGTTTCAAGGCGCTCATCGACCCGCGTGTCCTGCTGATGGCGCTCTGCTATATCGCCTTTCCGCTTTCGGCCTATGGCCTCAGCTATTGGCTGCCGACAATCGTCAAGGCTTTCGGCGTCAGCAACACGGTGAACGGCTTCCTCAACATCATTCCCTGGGTGCTGGTCGCGATCGCGCTCTATGTCGTTCCCACCATGGCCGACAAGGCGCAATCGAAGACGCCCTATATCGTCATTCCGGCTTTCATCGGCGCCGCCTGCCTGCTGCTTTCGGCGCTGATCCCGAACCACACTTTGCAATTCGCCTTCCTCTGCGTTGCCGCAGCCGGGATCTTCGCGCCCCAGCCGGTGTTCTGGAGCCTGCCTTCACGCTTCCTCAAGGGCGCGGGGGCTGCGGCGGGCCTTGCCGCCATCAATTCGGTTGGAAATCTTGGCGGTTTCGTCGCCCAGAACGTCGTGCCCTGGATCAAGGAAGCAAGCGGCAGCACGATCGCGCCGATGTTCTTCCTGGCCGCCTGCCTGGCTGCCGGAGCCCTCTTGGTTTTCGTCGTCACGCGTCAGCTGTCGCACAGGGAGCATTCGGCAGCTGCGAGCGGGGTTTGAGGCCGCTTCAGGCCGTCAACATGAAAGCGTCGCTTTCGCCTGGAACGAGTTCCAGCGGCCAGATCCTGTTGCGGGCGCCCTGCGGATAATGATCGGCATAGGCCGGCATGGTGGCGAGCAGGGTTTCGCCGAGCTGCGCACCAAGATCGCGCAGCGACATGCGAAAGGATGTCAGCGTCGGCTGCAGGAAAAGCGTGCGCGGCTCCTCGCGGAAACCGACCACGGCGAGGTCACGGCCGGGCACGACGCCGGCCTCGGCAAGCCGGCGGTAAAGCCCGATCGCCATCAGTTCGTGGATCAGGATGATCGCGGTTGGCCGCTCTCCGATCATCAGCAATTCATGGCCGGCCTGATAACCGCCCTGTTCGCTCGACTTGACCCGGATGACGAGGGCCGGGTCGAAGGGGATGCCGTGCCGTTGCAGTGCCTGGCGGTAGGCGTCGAGGAAGAGGTAGCCGAGATTGATGTCGGAGGAGGGGACAGCCACGGCGATCCGCCGGTGCCCTTTGGCGACCAGCCGGTCGACACCGCGCGTCGCCACGCCCTCGAAATCGAGATCCATCCAGGTGTAGCTGCCGCCCGACGCGCTGCGGCCAAGCGCCACGAAGGGGATGCGGGCCTTTTCCAGAAGCTCGATGCGCCGGTCGGTGCGTCGTGTCGCAGAGATGATCAGCGCGTCGACAAGCCGGCGCGCCACCATGCGCTTCAGATATTCATGCGGGTCCTCGTCATCGGGGCAGGGCAGCATGACGAGATCGAGCTTGTGGCGGGAAAACACCCTCTGCAGGCCGTCAGTGACGCCAAGGAAGAAGTCGTCGCTGTTTTCGACCGTCTCGCGGCTCACTTCGAGCATCAGCCCGATGACGTTGGTCGTGCCCTGGCGAAGGCTGCGGCCCGATTGGTTGGCGACGTAACCGAGTTCCTCGGCGGCGGCGAGCACGCGCCGGCGCGTTTCGTCGTTGACGTCGGGCTTGCCGTTCAGCGCACGGGACACCGTTCCGATCGAAATGTCGAGATGCTCGGCGAGCTGGCGGATACCCTTCATCTGCGTCGATCTTCCTCCCGGGTCACGCGTCAACCCTTCTTGCCACAGGATGGCGCCTGCGAAAAGCCGTGGGAGGGTCAAGGTCTGAAGCTCTGGCGGATCACGAGCTGCGGAAATGACGCGTTCGCAACCCGGAGGCAGGCCCGGGTTTTCAAGCCGCCGCTCCATCAGCTCGAAGGCGCGCTGCGCCATGGTCAGCGGATCCTGGGTGGGCAGCTGATAGCTCACCCAGGAGGATTCCGGCACGTCGTCGAAGCGGATCAGGATGACAACAGACCGCATGCCGGCCGTAATTTTTTGCAGAAAAAAGCCGAGGCTGCGGCAGGCAACCTCGGCCGAGAGATCAAATCAACGTTCCCGTGTTTACTCGCAGACCCGCACGGTTTCGGCGTGATAGCCGCCGTCATAGCGGTTGCGGACGTCGCGGTCCTCATACCAGCATCTCGGCTGGGGTTCGACATAGCGGGGGCTCTCCACATAACGAGGGCCTTCGTCAACGTAGCGAGGGCCGCCATTGGCGATTGCGCCGCCGATCAGGCCGCCGACGACGCCCGCGGCAACGCCGCCGGCGATGATTCGGCCAGTATTGTCGTGATGACGGTGATCGCGTGCGGCAGCAGGCTGAATAGCCGATCCAACAAGGGCCGTCGCGATCAACAGGCTGCTAATAACTCTTTTCATGACATTCTCCTCAGTGGCACTCGCCCCAGATAAGAGAGAAATGCGGCAGCAACGCGTTGGTTCGTTCAAACTTTGCGACAGGCATTAATGCACGCCCTAAACGAGAGCGCCGTGCGTCTTTACGGCAGCACAAACGACGCTCTAACACTTTCAATCCTCGCATCGTGCTTTCCGAAAATCGGCTCCGATTGTCGGAAACCACGATGCGCTAGGTCGCCGATTCCGCTGCCGTCGTCTCTTCCAGCACGTCTTCGGGAATGTCGTCGAAGGAGGAGTAGTTCAGATTGTAGAGCTTGGAATAGAGTTTGCCGTTCTTCATCAGCTGGCGGTGGTTGCCGCTTTCGATGACTTCGCCGTTCTGCAGCACGATGATGCGGTCCGCCTCGCGGATCGTCGCAAGCCGATGGGCGATGACGAGGCCGGTGCGGTTTTCGAGCAGCTTCACCAGCGCCTTCTGGATCAGCATCTCGGTATAGCTGTCGATATTGGCCGTCGCCTCGTCGAGCACGAGGATCTTTGCGTCCGCCACCAATGCGCGGGCAAAGCTCAACAGCTGGCGCTGGCCGAGCGAAAGGTTGCCGCCGCGCTCGCCGAGAACGCTGTCGTAACCATCGGGCAGGCGCATCACGAAGTCATGCGCGCCGACGGCCTTTGCCGCCTCGATCACCTGCTCGCGCGTCGCCTCCAGCTTGTGGTAGCGGATGTTTTCGAAAACGGTGCCGGTAAAGAGGAAGGGTTCCTGCAGCACCATGGCGATCTGCGCTCCGAGCGAATCCTGCGTCAGATGACGCACATCGTCGCCGCCGACCAGCACCTGGCCCTGCTGCACGTCGTAAAAGCGATGGATCAGCGACATGCAGCTCGACTTGCCGGACCCTGTCGGGCCGACCAGTGCCACCGTCTCGCCGGGATTGACCTTGAAGCTGACATGCTTCAGCACCGGATGTTTCGGATTGTAGCCGAAGACGACGTCCTTGAATTCCACCGAGCCGTCCATGTCGCGCGACAAGGCCTTGGCATCGGGCGCGTCCTTGATGTCGACAGGTACGTCGAGCACTTCGGTCAACCGCTGGCCAGACGCCATGGCGCGCTGCATCACCGAATATTGCAGGGTCAGTGAACGGATCGGGTCGAAGAAGCGCTGGATGTAGAACAGGAAGGCGACGAGCACGCCGACATCGAGCGCCTGATTGAGGACGCGGGCGCCGCCGACGACGATGACGAGCGCCATCGCCACGCCGGTCAGGCTGTCGACGATCGGCACCATCACCTGCGCATAGCGCGCCGCCGTCAGATGCGTCTGCAAGTTGGCATGCGCCTTGTCGTCGTAAAGCGTGAAGTTGACGCCCTGCCTGTCCATGCTTTGGACCGCACGCACACCGTGGATCGCTTCGGCGAGGGCGCCGGCGGCAATCGAATTGGTCTCGTGCGCGGCCATGAAGGATTTGCGCGCCAGCGGCAGCCAGAACAGCCGGACGATAAACAGTACCGGCAGCACCGAGAGCGTCAGCAGTCCCAATTTGAAATCGAGATAGAGCATGACGAAGACGATGCCGAAGAGCAGCACGATGTCTCCGACTGACAGCACCGAGGTTTCGAGGAATTCCTGCATCGAGTTGACGTCGCCCTGCAGCCGCGACATCAGCCGGCCCACTTCGGTCTTGTCCATGAAGGAGAGCGAGACGTGCTGAAGATGCGAAAACATCGCCTTGCGGATATCGAAGAGCACGTCCTCCGCCACGCCGCCGACCAGCGTCTCCTGCGCGTAGCTCGCTGCATAATTGATTGATATGGCGATGGAAAAGGCGACGATCGACCAGGCCAGCGCCGAGTGGTTGCCGCCCGGGGACATGCCGTGGTCGATGGCATAGCGGATGATCAGCGGGATGGTGAGCTGCATCATCGTGAAGGTCAAAACGGCAACGACCGACCACACGACCTGGCGGCGATAGGGGTGAACGAAACCCCAGATGCGTTTGACGATATTGCCGTCGAAGGCCTTGCCGAACATCTCCTCCTCGACGCGATGCGAACCGACCACCGCCCGCGGCGGGCGGCGTCCATCCTCGCGAACGTCGGGACGCTCGGTTTCCAGTTCCTCGGCCATGCCATTCCTCCCGCGGCCATCACGTCCGGTGGCCTGCATAGTCATTGCTTGTCCGCTCTTCTCCCCGGTGGGCAGAAGAAGGGAATTCCTGCTAGGCGCTCAAGACCTCGTCGCCCGGCCGCACCTGTAGCTCGTAAAGCGCCTTGTAGCGCCCGCCCAGCGACAGCAGCGCCTCATGCGTGCCGCGCTCGACGATCCGGCCGTCTTCGACGAACAGGATCTGGTCGGCATGCATCAGCGAACTCAGGCGGTGAGCGACGATGATCGTCACGCGGTCGGCGGCGTAGCGGCGCATGGCGCCGCGAATGCGCTGCTCGGTGGCCGCATCGATTGCCGCCGTCGAATCGTCGAATATCATCACTGCCGGTTTCAGCATCAGCGCGCGGGCGATCGAAAGACGCTGCCGCTGGCCGCCCGACAGCGAAACGCCGCGCTCGCCGACGACGGTGCCGTAACCTGTCGGAAGGCCGAGCACGTAATTGTGCAGCTGGGCGCTTTCGCTGGCGCGTTCGATCCGGCCTTCCTTCGCCCACGGGTCGCCATAGGCGATGTTGTTTTCGATCGTCGTCGTGAACAGGAAGGAATCCTGCTGCACGACGGCAACCGCCCGGCGCAGCGATTGCAGCGTCGCCTTGCGGATGTCCTGGCCGTCGATGGTGATCTTGCCGCCGCTGACGTCGTAAAAGCGGGGGATAAGATGGGCAATGGTCGACTTGCCGCTGCCGGGAGGCCCGACGATGCCGATCGTCTGGCCGCGCCTGGCTTCGAAGGAGACATCGTCAAGAACGGTGCGCTTTTCAGAACCCGGATAGGCGAAGCTGACGTTTTCGAAGCGCAGCACGCCGTCGGTAAGGTTCAGCTCCTTCGCATCCGGCGCATCCTTGATCGCGACGTCGAGGTCGAGCAGGGCAAAGAGGCGCGAGCCGCAGGTGGAGGCGCGGGCAAAAGCATTGACCATCAGGCCGAGCTGGCGCACCGGCATCTGCAGGATGGTCATGAAGGTCAGGAACGAGGCCAGCGTGCCGACGGTGATTTCGCCCGACATCACCTTGCCGCCGCCGACCCACAGAACCAGGCCCATCGCCGCGAAGAAGGAAAGGGTCATGGCGCTGGTGTTGGTGACGCGGATGCCGACGCGCTGATGGGCGAGTGCCAGCGCGCTCTTCGACGCGGCCTCGAACTTCGAAATCTCGTGTTGGTGGGCGGCAAAGGCGCGCACGACGCGGATGCCGCCGAGATTTTCCTCCATGATGCGGGTCAGCACCGAAAGCCGCTCCTGCAGGTCGAGCCAGGTGGCGCGCAGCTTGAGCTGCGTCACCGACGAGCGCCAGCCGACAAAGGGCACGAAACTCATCGCCAGCAGGCCGAGCAGGATATCGGTCGACAAGAGCATATAGGCGCCGATGCCGATCAGGATCGACAGCAGGATCATCCGGACGAGTGCGGTGGAAAAGTACATCCGCACGCCTTCGAGATCGAGCAGGCCGACGGTGATCAGGTCGCCGGAATGCACGGTGTCATGAAAGCTGAAAGAAAGTCGCTGGATCTTCTCGTAGCAGGCCAGCCGCAATTCGTAGCCGATGTGATGGCCGACGGCTTCGCTGTAATAGTTCTGGACCATGGTGAAGAGGCCGCGCAGCACGCTGGCGCCAAGCAGCAGCAGCGCCGTGGTCAAAAGCGCGTCCTGTGCCGCCTGGCCCGCGGCACCGCCGGTCATCGCCATCTGCGTGTGGTCGACGGCGTGGCCGAGAAGGCGCGGGATCATCAGCTGGAAGGTCGAGGCGACCAGCGTGGCGCCGATCGCAAAGCCGGATTGCCAGGGGTGGCGGAAGGCCATCATGGTGATACGCACCAATGTGAAGAGGCCTCGGCCCCAGCCTGCCGCAGTTGCAAGCGCCATCGAAGCCGAAGGCTTCGTCGCGCGTGTTAACGCATCGCTGCTCACGGTATTTTTTCCAATAGATGTGTGGTCGGACGCTGGCCCGAAAAGACGGCAAATCCATGAAGGGATTGATAGCATCTTCACTTTTGCCGATTCCATTTGGGGGTTCAAGTAAAGAATTCACCAGTTGGTTATTTTTACGTGAGGTCGCCTCGCATCCGGGCGGGAACAATCTGCGCGCGAACGGGTTGCAGCAGGCGAACGCCAACCGCCGACCGCTACCGGAGAGAGCCATGCCGCTCAAAGCCCTCGCCCTCAACGCCACGCTGAAGACCAGCGACGCCAAGGACGCGTCCTCGACCGACCGGATGATCGGTCTGATCGACAAGGCGATGTCCGCTCACGGCGTCGTGACCGAAGTGCTTCGCCTCGCCGATTTCAACGTCAAGCCGGGCGTCACCTCCGACGAAGGCGCCGGCGATGACTGGCCTGATATTCGCGCCAAGGTGCTCTCCGCCGATATCCTGCTGATGGCGACGCCGATCTGGCTAGGTCAGCCATCCAGTGTCTGCAAGCGGGCGCTGGAGCGCATGGACGCCTTCCTCGAGGAGACGGACGATGAGGGCCGCATGGTCTCCTATGGCAAGGTCGCGACGGTTGCCGTCGTCGGCAATGAGGACGGCGCCCATCATGTGTCGGCCGAGCTCTTCCAGGCGCTGAACGACGTCGGTTTCACCATTCCGGCCAATGCAGTCGCCTATTGGGTTGGCGAGGCAATGGGGTCCACCAATTTCGTCGATCTCGACAAGGTGCCGAAGGTCGTGACCAATGCCGTCGACATGCTGGCCCGCAACATGGCGCATCTGGCGGGCCTGCTGAAGGCAAAACAATATCCGGGCGAGGGCAGTTGAGGCCGCTGCCAATCTGACATTTTTAAGTTCAATTCCCGGCTCGGGGAGCACAGGTCGACCGAGCTTCCACGGAATACGTCTAAATTATGTTTTATTTCAATATCTTGCAGATAAGTGGCAACAAACCTCTTGCCACCTGCGCCATTTAGCGCTTTCATACACTACCAGTTTGATAGACTATGGACGAGCGTGCTTGCTCCCCTAGTTTCGTTGCGGGGCCGCTGGTTCGGAGCCCGATGACGCGGCAGGTGTTGTGAATGGCCGCATGAACCTCATCAACGCGTGAACCACTGTTTTATGCGTTGAAACCTCGATCGACCCAGGGTGCGGATGAAGCCGCAAAGGAGTTGCGATGACGGTTCAGGGACTTTTTTCCGCCAGAGCCAATGCGGCGGCGCAGATATCAGCCGTGCCGCGCATTGCGATCGTCGGGCGCGGCTTTTCCGGGATGATGACGGCCATCGCATTGATGAAGACAGTGCGCGCCCCCTTCCACCTCCAGCTGTTCGATCCGAATTCGTCGGTCAGCGGTGGGCAGGCGCTGGCCTCGGTGCGTTCCTCGACGATCCTCAACACCCGTGTCCGGGATCTCTCGGTCTCGGTCGGCGACAATGACGATTTCAACGACTGGCTCTGCAGCAACGCCGCTTTCCGCGCCGCCGTGCCGGCCGCCATCCCCGGATTCCGGCAGATCTTCGTGCCGAAGGAGATCTTCAGCGATTATGTCTACCAGCGCTTTTCGGAAGCACTGGCCGCGCGCAGGGACATCACCGTCCAGGTCTGCAACGATCCGGTCGTGGCGATCCGCAGGAGCCACGGCAACCGCTTCCTGCTCGAAAGCGCCAATCCCGCCAATCCCCTGTTCGATACCGTCATCCTCGCCACCGGCTACGGGCTGACGGCGCCCGATGCCGGCGGTGAGGACGCTTCGCCGGTCAGGGCCCAGCGCCTCGTCGCGCGGCCGCATGCGGTGCTGTTCGGCAGCGGCATCCGCGTCGTCGACCAGCTGCTGCAGCTGCGCGATTCCGGTTATGCCGGCCAGGTGACGATCGTTTCGCGGCGCGGCTTCCTGCCGCAGAGCCATACGCCGAATTCCGCCGATCCGGTCTTCCCGGCCGAAGCGCTGCCGCAGAGCCTGCCGGAGATCGTCCGCTTCATCCGTGAAGCCTGTCGCGAGGCGGAGGAAGCCGGGCGAAGCTGGCAATCGGTGATGAACGGCCTCAGAAAACATGCCCGCTCGCTTTGGCGCTCGCTGCCGGCCCGCGACAAGCATCAATTCAACCGCCACCTCAGGGCAATCTACGACAGCCATCGCAACCGCCTGCCGGAGGCCATGCACCTGCGCCTGAAACGCGAGCTCGCCGAAGGCCGCACGGTGCTGCGCCGCGGCCGGGCCGGCCGCCGGGGCCTGAGCGGCCTGTTCTTTACGCCGGCCGGTTCCGCCGGCGAAGAGGTCATCCATGCCGAGCGCATCATCGATTGCCGCTGCCAGGCGCCTGACCTATCAGCGCCGTTGATGCAGAGCCTGCTTTCCGCTGGCCTTGCCATGCCGGACGAGCTATCGCTCGGGCTCGCGGTCAATGCGCGCGGCGAACCCTTCCTTGAGGACGGTTCGACGGTGGCCGGGCTCTTTGCCGTCGGGCCGCTCGGCCTCGGCAGCCTGCCCGATATCGATCTTGTGCCGGAGATCGTCTCGCAGGCCTATGCCGCTGCCGAGCGCGTTGGCGAGCGGTTCTACCCACAGGTCAAGGCCGTTTGAAATTACACTGCTTCGGAACTATCCGCCCCGTGCTGCGTTATAAAGCGCTGGTGACTCAGAGGGGCATATGGAAGTGCTAGATCGACATGACACGTCTCTCGACGAAGAGGGACGCTTTCGCCTTTTGGTCGATGCCATTACCGACTACGCTATTTATATGCTGAGCCCCGAAGGCATCGTCACCAGCTGGAACGCCGGCGCCCAGCGCTTCAAAGGCTACAAGCCTTCCGAAATTCTCGGCGAGCATTTTTCGCGTTTCTATCTCGAAGAGGACCGTGCCGCGGGGCTACCGCAGCGCGCGCTGGCCACGGCCGAGGAGCACGGCCGGTTCGAGGGAGAAGGCTGGCGCCGGCGCAAGGATGGCAGCCGCTTCTGGGCGCATGTGGTCATCGATCCGATCCGCCGTCCCTCCGGCGAGCTCATCGGCTATGCCAAGATCACCCGCGACCTGACCGAACGCCGGGCCGCCGAAAACGCGATCCGCCAGAGCGAGGAACAGTTCCGCCGGTTGGTCCAGGGCGTCTCGGACTATGCGATCTACATGCTCGATCCCGTTGGCAATGTCAGCAGTTGGAACTTCGGCGCCGAGCGGATCAAGGGCTATCGGCCGCAAGAAATCATCGGTCAGCATTTCTCGACCTTCTATACTCCCGAAGACCGCGAAGCCGGTCTGCCGGAGACCGCGCTCGGCATCGCGCGCGCCGAGGGCCGGTTCGAGAGGGAAGGCTGGCGCGTGCGCAAGGACGGCACCCGTTTCTGGGCCAGCATCGTCATCGACGCCATCCGCGACGAGGAAGGCGATGTGTTGGGTTTTGCGAAGATCACCCGCGATATCACCGAGAAGATGGAGACCCAGCGGGCACTGGAGCAGGCGCGCGAAGAGCTCTTCCAGTCGCAGAAGATGGAGGCGATCGGTCAGTTGACCGGTGGTATCGCCCATGATTTCAACAATCTGCTGATGGCCGTCCTCGGCAGCCTTGAAATCCTCAAGAAACGCATGCCGCAGGATCTCGCGCTGACATCGCTTGTTGATAATGCCATGCAGGGCGCCCAGCGCGGTGCCGCGCTGACGCAGCGCATGCTGGCCTTTTCCCGCCGCCAGGAACTGCACATGGAGCCGATCGACGTCTCCGGTCTGGTCCGCGGGATGATGGATATGCTGAGCCGTTCGCTCGGTCCCCTGACCATGATCGAGACCTCTTTCCCCGTCAGGCTACCGACGATCCTGACCGATCCGAACCAGCTGGAGATGGCGATCCTGAACCTTGTCGTCAACGCCCGCGACGCCATGCCGTCCGGCGGCCGGATTGTGCTTCGCGCATCCGAGGAATCGCTGCCATCAGGCAAGGGCCAGCTGCCGCCCGGCCGTTATGTCCGTATAGCGGTGATCGACGAAGGCGAGGGCATGGACGCCAAGACGCTGGAGCAGGCGATCACGCCGTTCTTCACCACCAAGGGTGTCGGCAAGGGCACTGGTCTCGGCCTTTCCATGGTGCAGGGCCTTGCATCCCAGTCCGGTGGCCGCCTGATGATGAAGAGCAGCCTTGGCGAAGGCACGACGGCCGAATTGTGGTTCCCGGTCGCACTTGCCGAACAGGTGACCGAGGCCGCTGCCGAGCGGCCGCAACAGGTGGAAAATGCGCCGCGCCGGCTACGCATCGTCGCCGTCGACGACGATGGTCTGGTCCTGATGAATACGACGCTGATGCTGGAGGATCTCGGCCATACCGTGTTCGAGGCGATGGCGGGTCCCGAAGCGCTCGACATCCTGCGCGAGCAGCAGGTGGACCTGGTGATTTGCGACCATGCCATGCCGCGCATGACCGGCGCGCAGCTCGCTGAGGCGATCCGCAAGGATTGGCCCGACATGCCGATCATCCTCGCAACCGGTTATGCCGAAATCCCAGAAGGCGCCGGCATTGCCAATCTGCCACGCCTCGGCAAGCCGTTCTCGCAAGCGCAGCTCGTCGAGGCGATCAGCCGGGTCGCTTCATAAGGACAATCACTGCTGCCTTATGCGAGTGGCCCTCTCGCCGCGAAGAATGAACACCAGCAATGCCAGCACCATCGCCGCCAGCCCATACCAGGTGATCGCGTAGAGGAGATGGTTGTTGGGGAAAGCGATGACGGTCAGGCCGCCGACAGGCAGGCCTTTCGGGTTGGCGGTGGCATCAGCGTCGATGAAATAGGGCGCGACCGTACCGACGCCGCGCTTTTGCGCGATCGCCGCGACGTCGCGCGAATACCAGCGGTCAGCGGCGACGTCATTGGATTTGAGCAGCGATCCCTTCGGCTCCGTCATCCGCATCAGCCCGGAAATCTCGACCGGGCCTGACACTTCGCCCTCGCGTCGTGAAGCCGGGTCGCGCCTCTCGGTCGGCACGAAGCCGCGATTGACGAGGATTGATGTCCCGTCGGCAAGTGTCAGCGGTGTCATCACCCAATAGCCCGGCCCAAGCACGGTCGAGGCATAGACCAGTGTTTCCTTGTCGTTCGCCAGCATCCCGGCCGCGGTCACCCGCCGGTATTCGTCATCAGTGGCATTGATCTTGTTCCAGTCGGCGCGTGCCGGTGCCGGCACGGGTGGTGCATGCACACGCTGGTCGACGCGGGCGACGAGGTCGCGTTTCCAGGCCAGCCGCTCGACCTGCCAGGTGCCGAGTGCCGCGAGTGCCGCGGCAAGCAGTATCAGGCAGACGGCGAAGATCGCGCGTTTTGCCCGATGACGCCGTCGATCCGATTTTTCCGAGGACGCCTGCGGGTGGCGCTGCCGCCGCCCCTTCGTCGTCGTCACGGCATGTTCTTCATCATCTCGGGGCTCATCGGCATCATGTTGGTGTTGAGATGATGCATGACCCAGAGCGAACCGGAGAGCGCGATGGCAACGATGATGAGGGTGAAAATCAGCGCCATGATCGTCCAGCCGCCCTCGCTCCTGGTATTCATGTGCAGGAAGAAGATCATATGGACGACGATCTGGATCGCGCCGAGGCCCATCACCAGCACCGCCGTCACCGCCGGGCTTTCGAAGACGCCTGACATGACCAGCCAGAAGGGAATGGCGGTCAGGATGATGGAGAGCACGAAGCCCGTCATGTAGCTGCGGAATGTGCCATGGCCGGCCTGATGGCCGTGGCTGTGGCCGTGATGAGCCTCGTGGGCATCTTCGTGGGCAGGTGCTTGCGAACTCATCCGAGAACTCCCAGCAGATAGACGAAGGAAAAGACGCCGATCCAGACGACGTCGAGGAAGTGCCAGAACATCGAAAGGCACATCAGGCGGCGGCGGTTGGCCTCGATCAGCCCGTGCATCGACACCTGCACCATCAGCGTGATCAGCCAGATGATGCCGAAGGTGACATGCAGGCCGTGCGTGCCGACCAGGGTGAAGAAGGAGGAGAGGAAGGCGCTGCGCGTCGGCCCGGCGCCTTCGTGGATCAGGTGGATGAACTCGTAGAGTTCGAGCCCGATGAAAGCCGCGCCGAACAGGCCGGTCACACCAAGCCAGAATAGCGTTTCCGCCTTGGCGTTGCGCTCCATCTGCAGCATCGCGAACCCGTAGGTGATCGACGAAAACAGCAGCATCGAGGTGTTGAGGGCAACGATCGGCAGGTCGAAGAGGTCGGCGGGCGACGGGCCGGCGGCATAGTTGCGGCCGAGCACGCCGTGCGTTGCAAACAGCACCGCGAAAATCAGGCAGTCGCTCATCAGGTAGAGCCAGAAGCCGAGATTGGTGCTGTTCTCAGGATGATGGTCTTCCGTCAGGTAGAATTCAGGCTTTTCGGCCGTGTCGATAGTCTGATCGCTCATGGTCATCACACCTGCTCGGCAAGCAACGCGGTGCGCTTGCCTTCCGTTTCGGTCACCTCTTCGGCGGGAATGTGGAAATCGCGTCCATAGTTGAAGGTATGACCGATCGCGACCATCAGCATGGCGACGAAGGAGACGACCACCAGCCACCACATATACCAGATCAGCCCGAAGGCGAGGGCGACGCTGATGGCCGACAAAATCGCGCCGGTGCCGGTATTCTTCGGCATGTGGATCGGCCGGAAGCCTTCCAGCGGACGTGCATAACCACGGTTCTTCATGTCGTACCAGCTGTCATGATCGTGCACGACAGGCGTGAAGGCGAAGTTGTAATCCGGCGGCGGCGAGGATGTCGACCATTCCAGCGTGCGGCCGTCCCAGGGATCGCCGCTATCGTCGCGCAATTCCTCGCGTTTCATGAAGCTGACGACGATCTGGATGAGAAAGGCGGCGATGCCAAGCGCGATCAGGCCGACGCCGAAGGCGGCGATGATGAACCAGATCTGCAGGGACGGGTCCTCGAATTGGCTGACGCGGCGGGTGACACCCATCAGGCCGAGCACGTAGAGCGGCATGAAGGCGAACCAGAAGCCGATCTGCCAGAACCAGAAGCTCATCTTGCCCCAGAAGGGATCGAGCTTGAAGCCGAACGCCTTCGGGAACCAGTAGTTCACGCCGGCGAACATGCCGAAGAGAACGCCGCCGATGATGACGTTGTGGAAGTGGGCGATGAGGAACAGCGAATTGTGCAGCACGAAATCGGCCGGCGGCACGGCAAGCATGACGCCGGTCATGCCGCCGATGACGAAGGTCACCATGAAGCCGACCGTCCACAGCATCGGCACCTCAAAGCGGATGCGGCCGCGATACATGGTGAAGAGCCAGTTGAAAATCTTCGCCCCCGTCGGGATCGAGATGATCATCGTGGTGATGCCGAAGAAGGAGTTGACGCTGGCGCCCGAGCCCATGGTGAAGAAGTGGTGCAGCCAGACGATGTAGGACAGAATCATGATCACGCAGGTCGCGTAGACCATCGAGGCGTAGCCGAAGAGGCGCTTGCCTGAGAAGGTGGCGACGACTTCCGAGAAGATGCCGAAGGCCGGCAGCACGAGGATATAGACCTCCGGATGGCCCCAGATCCAGATGAGGTTGATGTACATCATCGGATTGCCGCCAAGGTCGTTGGTGAAGAAGTTCGTCCCGGCATAGCGGTCGAGTGACAGGAGGGCGAGCGTTGCCGTCAGGATCGGGAAGGAGGCGACGATGAGCACGTTGGTGCAAAGCGCCGTCCAGGTGAAGACCGGCATCTTCATGAAGGTCATGCCCGGAGCGCGCATCTTGACGATGGTGGCGATCAGGTTGATGCCCGAAAGCGTCGTTCCCACACCGGCCACCTGCAGACCCCAGATATAATAATCGACACCGACACCCGGACTGTAGGCAGCGCCCGACAGCGGCGGGTAGGCGAGCCAGCCGGTCTGGGCGAATTCGCCGATGAACAGCGACAGCATGATGATGATCGCGCCGGCGGTGGTCATCCAGAACGAGAAGTTGTTGAGGAAGGGGAAGGAGACGTCGCGCGCGCCGATCTGCAGCGGCACCACGAAGTTCATCAAACCGGTGACGAAGGGCATCGCCACGAAGAAGATCATGATGACGCCGTGGGCGGTGAAGACCTGGTCGTAATGGTGCGGCGGCAGATAGCCCTCCGAACCGTTGAAGGCGATCGCCTGCTGGATGCGCATCAAGATCGCGTCGGAGAAGCCGCGCAACAGCATGATGACGGCGAGGATCACATACATGATGCCGATCTTCTTGTGATCGACGCTGCAGATCCAGTCGCGCCAGAGCGGACCCCAGAACTTGAAATAGGTGATGATGCCGAGCACCGCGAGGGCGCCGATGACGACGCCGATGAAGGTCACGACCAGGATCGGCTCGTGATAGGGGATGGCATCGAGGGTTAACCGGCCGAAGACGAACTTCAGGAGGTCAGGATTGGAAAACATGGAACAACCCGTTCATTATGTCTTGCGACGCAAAGCGCCAGGTTAATTGTTATTGTTGAGCTGCGCCGGCGCCGGATCGGCGCCATTGCTCATGCCGGGCATGGAATGACCCTCATGCTGCATGTCCATTCCGGGCGTGCTAGGCATGCCGGGCATGTCGTGCTGCATGTTGTTGCCGTCGGTCCGCTCGGCGGGCTCGCTGCGTGCCGGAGCCCCGGTCGCCGGCACGGTGGCGGCGGGCGCCACGATGCCTTCGTCGGCATGACGGTCGTCGTATCGCAGCTTCTCGCGGTTCTCGGCACTTTCCTTGCCGCCGCCGCCCATCATGTCGATATGCATCATCTCGTTCATGCACATCTTGCCCGGAGCGGCGCACATGTTGAGGATGGCATTGTAGAGGTCGGCATCGGCGCCGGCATAATAACGCACCGGCTCCTTTTCGCTCGGCTTCTCGAGCTTCAGATAGGCGTCGCGGTTGAGCATCGTGCCCTGCTGCTTGACCTGCGCCACCCAGGCGTCAAAGCCCTCTTGGGTAAGGCCGTGGAACTTGAAGCGCATGTGCGAGAAGCCGCTTCCGCTGTAATTGGCGGAGAAGCCCTCATATTCGCCTTGCTTGTTGATGACGGCGTGCAGCTTCGTCTCCATGCCGGGCATCGCATAGATCTGGCCGGCCAGGGCAGGGATATAGAAGGAATTCATCACCGAGGAGGCAGTGATCTTGAAATTGATCGGCATGTCGACCGGGGCAGCGAGTTCGTTGACGGTGGCGATGCCGAGATCGGGATAGAAGAACAGCCACTTCCAGTCGAGCGCCACGACCTCGACGTTCAACGGCTTGGTATCGGCCGGAATGGCGCGCTCCGCATCGAGGCGGTCGAGCGGGCGGTAGGGATCGAGCTTATGGGTGGAAATCCAGGTCACGGCGCCGAGCGCGATGATGATCGCCAGCGGCGCCGCCCAGATCACGATTTCGAGGCGGGTCGAATGGTGCCATTCCGGCGCGTAGGTGGCGGCCGTATTGGAGCGGCGGTAGCGCCAGGCGAAGAACAGCGTCAGGAAGATCACCGGGATGATGATCAAAAGCATCAGCACCGTCGAGATGACGATGAGATCGCGCTGTTGCGCGGCGATGTCGCCTGATGGCGCCATGACCACCATGTTGCATCCTGCCAGGAAAAGCAGCGGCAAGACGGATAGAAGGCGGGAAAACTTCACGAGTTTTAGCACGTCTCTAAGCTCTTGTTGTTTCGTTCGTTCCGCGACTAACGCACTGGACCTGATAGCGACATGAGGTGTTTGGTCGCAGTGCAGCAAGCATGCCGCATCGCGGCATAAATCGTGTTGCACTACAGCTTTGAAATCCTGAATCAAGAAGGATTCTTTGGCGAGCGCATGTTTCAATCAATATATCCGCCAGAGCCGGCCATGCCAGCGTTCCCATCCGAAAATCGCCGGTCGGATCACGCTATTTTTTCCGCCCACGCTTCATTTTGAGCCGCCATGATGAACTATTTGCGTCTTACGGACTTGATAAGCCTGCAGGTTTGATCAAGATCAGGCTGAGGCGCCTTGCCGAAAGCGCTTCAACGAGGGAGGCGTTTTATGGCTACAACATCGAATTATGGACCATCGTCGTCGTCGCTGGAACGCGACGCGCGGCGCATTCACGACGACAAACCGGTTTCGCCTGGTAGTATCGCCATCGGCGTGGTGATCGGCCGCATGTCGGAATTCTTCGATTTCTTCGTTTACGGCCTCGCTTCGGTCCTGGTCTTTCCACAGCTGATCTTTCCCTTCGCGCCGGACAGGCTGACGGGTACGCTCTATTCCTTCGCCATCTTCTCGCTGGCCTTCCTGGCCCGCCCCGTCGGCTCCGTCGTCTTCATGACGATCGACCGGCTGTACGGCCGTGGCACCAAGCTGACGATCGCGCTCTTCCTGCTCGGCGGCTCCACCGCCTCGATCGCCTTCCTGCCGGGTTACGAGGAGATCGGCGCCTGGTCGATCGCATTGCTGGCGCTTTTCCGTCTAGGCCAGGGCTTCGCGCTCGGCGGCGCCTGGGACGGCCTTGCCTCGCTGCTTGCGCTCAACGCGCCGGCCAAGCACCGCGGCTGGTATGCGATGATCCCGCAGCTCGGCGCGCCGATCGGCTTTGCGCTGGCCAGCACCCTGTTCGGTTATTTCGTCGCCAATCTTTCCAGTGAGGATTTCCTCTCCTGGGGCTGGCGTTATCCCTTCTTCGTCGCCTTCGCGATCAACGTGGTGGCGCTGTTTGCGCGGTTGCGCCTCGTCATGACCAAGGAATTCGGCACGCTGCTGGAACAGCACGAGCTGGAAGCAGCCCCCATCCTCGATGTGCTGCGCGTTCACGGCCGCGACATCCTGATCGGCGCCTTCGTGCCGCTCGCGAGTTTTGCCATGTTCCACCTCGTCACCATCTTCCCGCTCGGCTGGATGAGCCTTTACGGCAACCAGCCGATCGGCGCCTTCATGGTGGTGCAGGTGGTCGGCGCCGCGGTCGGCATCATCACCATCATCGCCTCGGGCCTGATCGCCGACCGTATCGGCCGGCGCGCCCAGCTTGCAATCTGCGCCGTCATCATCGCCGTCTTCAGCTTTATCGGGCCGAGCCTGATTGCATCCGGCAACAGCGGCCATGACGCTTTCGTCATCATCGGCTTCGGCGTGCTCGGCCTTTCCTTCGGCCAGGCGACGGGCTCGATCTCGTCCCGCTTTGGCCGCGGCTATCGCTATACGGGTGCAGCCTTCACCTCGGATCTTGCCTGGTTGATCGGCGCCGGTTTCGCGCCGCTGGTGGCGCTCAGCCTTTCCAGCCGCTTCGGCCTGACCTTCGTCGGCTACTACCTGCTGTCCGGCGCCATCTGCACGCTTGCGGCCCTCGCCTTCAGCAGGGCACTGGAACAGCGCGAATAGACGGACTTGCACATACCGGCCTGCGTGGAAAAACATGCAGGCTTTCGTTTTCGGGCAGCGCGGTTCTATTATTGAATGCATTGCAATTATAATTAAATGCAAGACCGGCGGCTGGTCCGTCGTCATCCAGCAATGGCCGCCGAAACGCTGAATGCGTTTTTACTGCGCCATTTGCGGCTGTTTCGCCGCCCGGGCCGCGGTCAGTTCCGCCGTGGTGTGGTTCAGGCGGTCGGCCAGCACCCGCATGATTTCCACGGCCATCTCCGGAAAATCGCTGAGCAGCTTCAGAAAGTGCTCCTTGCTGATGCGCAGCACTTCGAGCGGCGAGGTGGCGCGCACCGTTGCCGTGCGCGAGACATCGCAGAGAATGGCGATTTCGCCAACGATGGAATTGGGTTCGACGTCAGCGACCTTGATCTCGCCCGCCGGCGAGGCGACGACGATATCGGCCGTACCCGTGAGGATGACATAGGCGGCATCACCGACATCGCCCTGATGGAAGAGGTCCTGTCCGGCCTTGTAGGTCATGCGATCGGAGGTAAAGGCCAAAAGCTTGAGCTTTGCTGGCGCGATCCTTGAAAAGATCGGCACCCTTCGCAGCATTTCGACTTCGTCTCTCAACAGCATGAGCGTTTCAATCCCCTGACGCAGGGTCCCACGGGACCAGGCATCTTCAAACTCCGAGGCGTTCCCATCGGGAACACCCACCATCGCCGCCCCTATAGAATATTACGATAACAGTTCCTTGAACATCCCGTTTTTCTCGGAAAGTTCCGGAAAGTTTCCGGCTTCCGCCAATCCGCCGCGGTCGAAGAGCAGGATCCGGTCGAACATCTCCGCCAGCCGGGCATTGGAAAGCACCCAGATGATCGCCGGCCGATGGCCTTCCTCGTGCAGGTTCTCGATGATGTTGCGGGTGATCTGATCCTGAACGCGCTGGTCGAGCGCCGACAGCGGCCGGTTGAAGATGAAATAATCCGAGCGCTTCAACAGCGCGCGGGCCAGGTTCAGCTTCTGCCGCTGCACCATCGTCAGCCGTTTGCCGCCGGAGCCGACGTCGAATTCGAGGCCGATCGACAGCACGTCGTCATAAAGATCGAGCGCATCGAAGAGTTCGCCCATGATGGCGCGGAGGCGGTCGGAGGCGTCAGCCTGCTGATAGGCGATACGGCCGAACAGCACATTGTCCATCAGGCTTGCCGACGGGGTGAAACGCTCGGCATCGTAGCGCTCGATCAGCTCGGCAAGATCGGCCGGAATATGCTCGTGGAACTGCTTGCGGGCGCTGACGATCTTGTCCATCAGCTCGTTCGTCAGCAAGCCGAAGCGGTGGCGCGGCTCGATATAGGCAAAACTCAGCCGGATGATGGCCGAACGCTCCTCGGGCGTGGCGTCCTCGAAGCGGCGGCTTTGCAGCTTCTGCAGCAGCGCCTGGTAGGTCGGAATGTCGTCGGCCGTCATGAAGGTCAGCTGCTGGAAGAAAGGATGGTCCGGCGGCAGGTCGTGGAAGAGTTCCACCGCGTTCTCGGCGATCTCGAGGCCCATGTCGTAGAGATCGGTGCTAAGACCGGTCTCACGGAAGAGCTGCTGGAAATAGGGATGCGCGGCAAGCCTGCGGTTGGTCATCAAAGGCCGCTTCATCGTGCCGAAGAGCAGGTTCTCGCCGACCGTCGCCTGGGCGTTATAGGCATCGAAATCGAAAGGCACGACGATGGTGTCGAGCCCCTCGTCGCGCAGCCGGTCCCTGAGCGAGGCGCGTAGCGCCACGACGTGGTCGCCGAGCGCCACATGCACGTCGGTGTTGACGGTCGAGCGCAGCGCCAGGTCGAGGATGTCCTGCGAGATCAGGACGGCGTCGAGCACCGGGCGGATCGCTTTTAGAATGTCCTCGGGCCCGCTGGCGCCGGCGGCCTTGTAGTCCACCCAGTCGCTGTTGAGGTCGAGCGTCGGGTTGCCGGCCTTCTCCGCCTCGGCGGAATGCCATTTATACTCCAGGGCTTCCCGCTCGTCGTACACGGGATCGGTCATCGGCGCATGTTTCAGGCCGTAGAGCAGATTGCTGGCGAGCGTGCCGTGGAAGAAGAAGGTGTCGGACGAGGCATAGGAGATGCGCCGGCCGGTGATCGATTCCGGCATCTCGAGGAGATCGCGGCCGTCGATGGTGATGCGGCCGGAGTCCGGCCAGACCATGCGGCCGAGCGCTTCGGCGAAGGCTTCCGCGCCGCTGCCGTTCGGCCCGACGATCGCCACCGTCTCGTTCGGCTTGATCTCGACGGAGACGTGGTCGACGAGGCGGGCGCCGCTGTCGTCTGAGAGCGACAGGTTGGTGACCACGAACGCGCCCGTCAGCGCGCCGACCGGGGCGGTTGCGAGTTCCTGAATGCGGCTGTCGATCAGCGGCTCGACATTGAACTGCTCGTAGACCTGCTGGTACTTCACCTGCACGTCCTGGCGCATCTGGTCCCAATCGATCAGTTCCTTCAGCGGACCGGGCAGGTCCTTATAGGCTGATATGACGGCGACCAGCTGGCCGATGTCGAGCCGGCCCTGCAGCGCCAGATAGCCGCCGATCGCGTAAAACAGGAAAGGCGTGACCTGGGCGAGGAAATTGTTGATGAACTTCACCAGGAACTTCCACTGGTAAAGGTCGTAGCGGATCGAGAAGATCCGGCCGAGCCGCGAAGCGATGTCGGCGCGTTCGAGGTTGGATGTGTCGTTGCCGTGGATCGTGCCAATGCCCTCGACGATTTCGCCGACGCGACCGGAGAGCTCGCGCGCCGTCAGCTGCCGCTGGCGGCCGAGTTCGAGCAGGCGCTTGCGCATGCGCGGAATGACGATCGCCTGCACGCCGACGATGCCGGCGGCGATCATGCCGAGCCAGAAATTCTGCACGATGATGAAGGCGAGCGCCGTGACCGCCTGGCCGCCGAGAAGGGCAGGGGAGACGAAGGCATCACCGGTGAAGCCGCCCATCGGCTCCACCTCGTCCTTGATCATGGTGGCGATTTCGGCCGATTTGACCCGCTTGAAGTGAATGGGCGGAAAGCGCAGCACCCGGTCGATCAGCTCGAAGCGGATACGGCGCAGCATGCGCTCGCCGAGCCGGCCCTTATAGGTGTTGATGTAGAATTTGAAGAGGCCGTTCAGCACCACCAGCGCCAGAAACACCAGGCTGAGGGCCATCAACATCTGGAAGCGGTTGAGCTGCAACCCTTGAAAGAATTCGACATGGCCGATCAGAGGCAGGTCGTAGGCAATGTGCATGAAGGTCTGCGTGGCGCCCGGGCCCTCGAAGCCGTCACCCTGGATCGGTCCGTTGACGATCTGCTTCGGCAGGTCGAAGGACAGGAAGTAGGGCACCATCGAGGCGGCGACGACAGCCAGAATCCACAGCTGCTGCAGCCGCGTGTTCTTCCAGATGTAGCGGGCGAGGCTTTTTTCCATGGCTAACCGTCAGCTTGCTGGGAAATTCCGGGGGCGCGATCCGGGCGCCGGGACGGGGAGGAATTCTAAGGACAGGATCATGCAGCCGGACCGCCGATATCGCAATGAAAACAAGGCGAAAGGACCGGCTGCAAAAGTGCCGATTCTCGCCGGAACATTGCTTATACCACAGGAATTTTGGATTAGGCGAGGGATTCGGCAATCATGGAGCGAATGATGGAGGCGGTTTTCTCCGCCCCGTCGAGGTCGAGCGAGACCGGCCCCCGTGGCTGAGCGGCGAGCGCCTTTTCGATCGCCTCTTTCACATGGCCCGCCGTCAGGCCGGTTTCCGGCAGGATATCGGCAAGCCCGAGCGCCTGCAGCCGTTCGGCACGCACCGTCTGCTCGGTCTCGCCGCCGGCGACGAAGGGAATGAGGATCGCCCGGCATTGGGTGCGCAGGAGATCGCCGACCGTGTTGTAGCCTGCCTGCGAGATCGACACCTTGGCGCCGCGAAGCAGCGAGGGAAAATCCCTGCGGAAGCGCACCAGCGTCACATTCGGGGCCGCGCCCTCCAGCAGCGCGGCGAAATCGGCCTCAGGCAGGTTCGGGCCCGCGACCAGCAGCCAGCGAAGATCGTCGGGCAGCAGCGCTGCCGCCTCTTTTGCCGCGCCGATCAGCGCGGCGCCGACCGCGCCGCCGCCCGCCGATGCGATGATGTCGAATGTCTCGGTCGGTTCGGGCGCCGGCGGGGCTGCGACGAGGCCGGTGTAACGCAGCCTGTCGGCGATCTCTGACGTCAGCGGGAAGGTGTCCTCAAGCCTGACGAAATCCGGATCGCCGTGGACGAGCACGGCATCGAAATGATCCTTGACCAGCGTGGCGGTCTCCGCGTCGCGGCCGGCCTTGCGGTTTTCCTGCAGGATGTCGCGCACCGAGCTTAGAAGTTTCGGCCGCGGTTCTGCCTTGTCGATCGCCTCGAGCAGCGGCAGCAGTTCGAAGCGCATCTGTCGCCGGCCAAACGGGAAGGCTTCGATGATGACGACATCGGGCCTTGCGGCATGAAAGGCATCGAGTAGCAGCTGGCGGCGGGCATGGAGGAAATCCTCGTCGGCCGGCCGGCCATCGGCATCGGCGAGACCGGAAAAACCGGCATTGCTGGCAACAACCGCCGGCAGGGCCACGGTCTTTACGCCTTCGCCCGGAAAGCCCGGCACCGGCAGGCCGCCGGTCACGACCGTGACGTCGAAACCGTCCTTGACGAGCGCGTTGGCGATGCGGCTGGCGCGGGCGATGTGACCGATGCCGAGCAGGTGCTGGACGTAGAAGAAAATACGCGGTGCCGTCATGACGCCTTCTGCCATTCGGCCTCGAACAGGCCGGTGAGCTGTCTGATGCTGGAGTGATAGTCGAAATATTGGCGCACCTGGCGTTCGGCGGCATCGCCGAGCCGCTTGCGCAGCGCCGGGTCGCGGATCGCCGCCTCCAGCGCTGCGGCGAGGTTTACCGGGTCCTCCGGCGGCACGACGAGGCCGTTTTCACCGTTCTTCAGCAGTTCCGGCACGCCGGATACGTCGGTCGACAGGCAGACCAGCCGTTGGCTGGAGGCTTCGACCAGGACGTTCGGCAGGCCGTCGCGGTCGCCGTTGGCGGCGATCCGGCAGGCGAGCGCGAAGAGGTCGGCGCGGCGGTAATGATCGAGCACGTCTTCCTGGGCCATGGCGCCCTTCCAGACGATGCGGCCGGAGATCCCGAGTTCGGCGGCCAGCGCCTTCAGTTTCGCAAGCTCCTCGCCGCCGCCGATATGGTCCATGCGCCAGTGAAGCTCGGCGGGCAGCAGTGCCAGCGCCCGCAGCAGCACGTCGTAACCCTTCTTTTCGACGGCGCGGCCGACGCTGAGGATGAAGGCCGGATCGTCTGGGTCGCTGCCGGTCCGGTCCGAGCGCTCGCCGGCAAAATGGCCGAAGCGGGCGAGATCGAGACCGTGGTAACTCAAATGCACGGCCTCCTTGCGTGACGTCAGCGCGCGCATATGGTCGTAGCCCGTCCTGGTGCAGGTGACGGTCCAGCGGGCGCTGCCGAGTTTCTCGTTCAGCTCCCAGTCTGGCGACGTCCATATGTCCTTGGCATGCGCCGAACAGGTCCAGGGCGTTCCCGTGAGGATGCTCGCATATTCCGTCACCGAGGCCGGCGTGTGGATGAAATGGGCATGCAGCCATTCGCCCCTATCCGGCCATTCGCGCCCCAGCACCAGCGCCTGGCCGAGGCGGCGGAAGCGGTTGCGGGAGACGTCGCGCACGAGGTCGGCGAGGAAGCGTTTCATCAGCACCTTGAAGCCGGGTTTGGAGAGGCCGGCGATGGTCGCGCCGTCGATCAGCTCTTCCATGTGGTTGTCGAACTCGATCACCTCGATATAGGGGATGGCTTCGCCCTTCTGCACCAGCTTGGCGCGCTCGGCGGCCGGCATATAGGGCCCGAGCACGACGAGCGCCTTTTGCGTCAGCGTCGGATCGGCCTCGTAGGCGTTCATGACGTCATGGACGAGA
Organism: Rhizobium sp. CB2179; assembly: GCF_057653455.1. Classification (NCBI taxonomy): domain Bacteria; kingdom Pseudomonadati; phylum Pseudomonadota; class Alphaproteobacteria; order Hyphomicrobiales; family Rhizobiaceae; genus Rhizobium; species Rhizobium sp. CB2179. The sequence goes on from NZ_JBYGKR010000003.1 coordinate 49,949, forward strand.
TCGGAGCCGTCGCCGCCGCCGCCCGTGGTGACGAGGATGTAATTGTCCTTGCGGGCGTTGATCGAGGTCTTGCCCTTGGAGACGCTGCGCTGCAGGAAGCCGACGAAATCCATCTTCCGGCGCAGGCTGGCCGGGACGTCGAGGCCGATCAGCGGATCGTAGAAATCCGGCGGACCATAGACCCAGACGCTGTCGTAATACTGGTCGATCTTCTGCATGACGCTGTTCTTCTTCCACTCGGCCTCGAGCAGATGCGGCGCGTCCATGATCTCGCGCAGCCCCAGCACCAGGACGGTGCCGCGGGCCTTGAGATAGGCGAGCGTATCCTCGACCTCACCCTTCAATCCCATCGGCTCCTTGTCGACGATGAAGATATCGGGCTGGAAGGTCTCGGCCGTGTGGCGAATGCTCGATTCGCGCATCTTCAGCGTCTCGTGCAGGTCGATATGGCTGGCGAGCGACGTATATTCGCCGTTGCGGAGCTTGATGACGCTCGGGATCTTCACGAAGTCGACACGGGCGCGGTAGTCGAAGGCGCCGGCGATCGTGGCACCCGAAATGATCAGGATATTGAGGCCGCGATAATCCTCGACCAGCGCATGGGCAATGGCGCGACAGCGGCGCAGATGGCCGAGACCGAAAGTATCGTGGCTGTACATGAGGATGCGCGCATCTTCGAGACGTCTGGACATTGGCATCCCTTCTGGGGTCAGCAACATAGTTAGTAACCCCACCGTCCGGAGGCCAAGAGGTGGGGGCGGTGCCGTGATGCGCCGCCGGGTTTCCTGCTATTTGTAGGGATCTGCCGCGTCACGCAAGCCGTCTCCCAGAAAGTTGAACGCCAAAATGACAAGAACAACAGGAATGATCGGATAGAGCAGCCAGGGATAGAAGGCGATGACGCTGACGCTTTTTGCCTCGGTCAGCAGAATGCCCCAGCTGGTGATTGGCGGACGAAGGCCGAGGCCGAGGAAGGAGAGCGCGGTCTCCCCAAGGATCATGCCGGGGATTGAAATCGTCGCCGAAGCAATGAGATGCGACATGAAGCCCGGCACCAGATGCCGGCCGATGATGCGCGGCGTGCTGGCGCCCATCAGCTGCGCGGCCTGGACATAATCCTCCTCGCGCAGCGCCAGGAGCTTGGAGCGCACGGCGCGCGCGAGCCCCGTCCAGTCGATGATGCCGAGGATGACGGTGATGCCGAAATAGATGACGATCGGGCTCCATGTCACCGGCATGATGGCTGCCAGCGCCATCCACAGCGGCAGGCTCGGCAGCGATTGCAGCACTTCGATCAGGCGCTGGACGATGAGATCGAAGACGCCGCCGCGGTAGCCGGCAAGGCCGCCGATGACGATGCCGAGCACGAAGCTGATCGAAATGCCGATCAGACCGATCGTCAGCGATATCCGCGCGCCGTAGAGGATGCGCGAGAGCACGTCGCGGCCGAGCCGATCGGTGCCGAGCAGGAACATCTGGCCGCCGATCGCCGGGCAGACCAGATGATAGTTCGAGGCTACAACGCCCCAGAATTTATAGGCGTCGCCGCGGCAGAAGAAACGGATCGGCTGCACGTCGTTCGGCCTGTCGGTATAGACACGGTGCAGCGTGTCGAGATCGAGCGTCATGCCGCGGCCGTAGACGAAGGGACCGACGAAGCTGCCCTTGTCGAAGAAATGGACGGCCTGCGGCGGCGCGTGGATGAAATCGACATTGCGCGTGTGCAGGCCGTAGGGCGCCAGGAACTCGACGATCAGGATCATCAGGTAGACGGCGGCGAGAAAGATGCCGGAGATCAAGGCGAGCTTGTGCTGCTTGAATTTCCACCACATCAGCTGCTTTTGCGAGGCGAGATGGATGCGCGATTGCGCCGACGTCATCGATTCGGTCGCAAGCGGATCGAAAGGAGCGGTCGAGACGTAGTGCGGAAGCGGCGCGCCGGGTGCGGGAAGGGGCGACATTATTTGGTGCTCCTGCCTTGCAGACGGATGCGGGGATCAAGGAAGCCGAGCGCGATGTCGGAGATCAGCACGCCGATGACGTTGAGGAAGGCGAGAAACATCAGGAAGGAGCCGGCCAGATACATGTCCTGGCTCTGCAGCGCCTTGATGAGCATCGGCCCCGTCGTTTCCAGCGACAGCACGATCGCGACAATCTCGGCGCCCGAGATGATCGACGGCAGGATCGAGCCGATATCGGCGACGAAGAAGTTGAGCGCCATGCGCAGCGGGTATTTGACCAGCGCCTTCAGCGGCGGCAGGCCCTTGGCGCGGGCGGTGACGACATACTGCTTCTGCATCTCGTCGAGCAGGTTGGCGCGCAGCCGCCGGATCATGCCGGCCGTGCCGGCCGTGCCGACGATGATCACGGGGATCCACAGGTGAGAGAGGATCGACCGCGCCTTCTCCCAGCTCATCGGCGCCGAGATATATTGCTGGTCCATCAGATGGCCGATCGAGATGCCGAACCAGATATTGGCGAAATACATCAGGATCAGCGCCAGCATGAAGTTCGGAACGGCGATGCCGAGCAGGCCGAGGAAGGTCAGCCCGTAATCACCCCAGCTGTACTGGTGCGTGGCCGAATAGATGCCGATCGGAAAGGCGATCAGCCAGGTGAGCAGGATCGTCGTGAAGGAGACGAGCATCGTCAGCCAGAGACGATCGCCGACGACGTCGGAGACCGGCAGCTGGTATTCGAAGGAATAGCCGAAATCGCCGTGCAGCATGCCGCCGACCCAGTAGAAATAGCGCACGATCTCCGGCTTGTCGAAGCCGTATTGCTGGCGCATCTCCTCGATTTCCTGGAGGTTGGCGGTCTCGCCGGAGGCACGCAGCTCGGCGATCTGGCTCTCGAAGAAGTCGCCGGGCGGCAGTTCGATGATGGTGAAGACCAGCGCCGAAATGACGAAGAGTGTCGGCACCATGGCGGCGATGCGCCAGAGAATGTATCTGAGCACGCCTCAGGCCTCCTTGTACCAGAATGCATCCGGCATGTAGACGCCGAGATAGGAGGTGGGATCGAAGCCGTAGAGCGCTTTCTCCGGCAGGTTCTGCAGCTTGGCGGCGCAAAGAACGGGCTGCAGCGTGCTGTTGATGAGGCCGATCGAAAAGACCTGCTGCGTGTAGAGCGACAGCATCTTGTGCCAGATCACCTGGCGCTCCTCGAATTTCGCCGTCGAGCCCCATTGGCCAAGCAGGTCGACGAGTTCGGCTGCCTCCGGCAGATCCGGTGCGACGCCCTCCTGGCCGGCGGAAAGGTAATGCATGCCCCAGAGCGGCCATTGCAGCTGATCGTCGAGCGTCGGCGCAAGGCCGGCCGGCGACATGTCGGCCGTCGGCACGCCATTGTCGAGGCCGTACCAGATCGACATCATGATCGAACCGCTCATGGCGCGGTTGCGGAAGACGTCGCGCTGCGAGGTCCGGGTATAAAGCGCCAGGCCGATATTGGCCCAGTGGTCGTGCACCAGCTCCAGCACGTCGGTGTCGAGATTGCTCTCGCCGGCGGTCTCGACGGTGATCTCGGCGCGCCGCCCGTCGGGCAGAAGCCGCATGCCGTCGTCGCCGCGTTTGGTCAAGCCGAGCTCGTCGAGCAGACGGTTGGCTTCGTCGGGATCGAACTTCACGAAGGCGTCGGCATATTCCTGCTTGAAGAGCGGGCTGTCGGGCAGGACGGTGTCGGCGCTTGGCGTGCCGAGGCCGTAGAAGGCGACCATGTTGACCTCGTGCCGGTCGATCGCCAGCGACAGAGCGCGGCGCAGGCGCACGTCGCGGAAGAGGCCGCGCCATACCTCGTCGGCGCAGTTGAGATTCGGAAGCAGCGTGATGCGCGAGCCGCGCGCGAGCTTCCAGAGATTGACCTTTACCGGGAAGCGCTTCTCGGCCTCCTTCAGGAAGGTGTAGTCGTTGAAATCGATGCCGGTTACCTGCAGGTCGGCTTCGCCCGCACCGGCCTTGGCGGCGATGATCGACGAGGAAGAGACGTTGAGGATGAAACGGTCGAGATAGGGAAGCTGCCTGCCGGTCTCGTCGACGCGGTGGAAGAACGGGTTACGCTCGAAGACGAACTGCTCGGACGGCAGCGGCGTCGTATTGCGCCAGGGATCGAGCGTCGGCAGGTTCGGATTTTCCGGACGGTAGGAACGCGCCATCTTGATGTGCAGATCCTGCCACTTCTTGACGCGGTAGGTCTTCATCATCTCGTCCATCTTCGCCTGGTCCGGCTGGAATTTCTTGTGGAACTGCTTGAGATAATGACCGGGGCCGAAGATGACGAGCGGCTGCGGGCCGGCCAGCGTCGGCAGGAACATCGGGTTGGGTTTTTCCCAGGTGTAGCGCACGGTCAGCGGATCGAGCATTTCGAAGCGCGGCAGGCTGCCGTGCGGACGAAGCTCCAGCGCGCCGCCGCCGGGCGTCAGCTTGTCGTTCAGAATGACGTCTTCCCACCAGTAGCGGAAATCGTCGGCCGTGAACGGCTGGCCGTCGGACCATTTATGGCCCTCGCGCAGCGTGAAGGTGAAGACCGTGTCGTCCTCGGACTGGAAGGAAGCCAGGATGTCCGGCTGGAACTGCAGGTGCTTGTTGTAGCCGACCAGGCGGGCATAGCCGTAGATCGTCATGAAGCGGATGTCGCGCTGGCTGCCGATAATGGTGCGCACCGTGCCGCCGTAGGCGCCGGGTTCGAGCCCCATCTCCTTGAGATTGACGATACGCGGGCGGGCGGGAATGCGCTCGGCCATCGGCGGCAGGCTGCCTGATGTCAGCCGCTCCTTGAGGAATTCTGGCTCGCTGGCCTGTCCGGCGCGAAGCGCAGCTGGCGCGATCGCCGCACCGACGAGGCCGCCGAGAAAGACGCGACGCGTCACCATCAGCGCAACTCCCTGATATCGGCGCCCTTGCGGGCGCGCACCAGATGGCCATCCCCGAGGTCGGCATAGGCAAGCTCGGAAGCGTCGTCGTGCTCGGCGGTGAAGGTCACGCCCCAATTCTGCTTGTCGGCGGCGCCGTTTTCCCTGAGCGCCTTGAAATCGAGCGGCCGGTCGAGATCGGGGAAGGGGACGGCGGCGAGCAGCGATTTCGTATAGGGGTGCACCGGATCGCGCAGGATGATCTCGCGCGGCGCGATCTCGACGATGCGGCCCTTGCACATCACCGCGATGCGGTCGGCCATGTAATCGACGACGGCGAGATTGTGCGAAATGAACAGATAGGTAAGCCCCAGTTCCTTCTGCAGGTCCTTCAACAGATTGAGGATCTGCGCCTGCACGGAGACGTCGAGCGCCGAGACCGGCTCGTCGAGAATGACGAGCTTCGGGCCGAGCGCGAGTGCGCGCGCGATACCGATGCGCTGGCGCTGGCCGCCAGAAAAACTGTGCGGGTAACGGCTGAGATAACGCTTGTCGAGGCCGATCGCCGCCATCAGCCCCTCGACCTTGCGCTTGCGCTCGTCGCTGTCGCCGCGGTCATGGATCTCGAGCGGTTCACTCAGGATGTTGCGCACCGTCATGCGCGGCGAGAGCGAGGAGACCGGATCCTGGAACACCATCTGGATCTTGGTGCGCATGTCCTGCAGTTCGGCGCCCTTGACGGAGAGGACGTCGACGACCTCCTTGCCGTCGTTAAACACCACCGCGCCGCTGTCCGGCGTGATGGCGCGCATCAGGATCTTGCTGAGCGTCGTCTTGCCGCAACCGGACTCGCCGACCAGACCAAGACATTCGCCGCGCCGGATGTCGAAGCTGACGTCGTCGACGGCCCGCAGGACGGTGGCTTCATGCTTGCCGAAGAAACCGCGCTTGCGCGTCTTGTAGGTCTTCGAGAGGTTGGCGACGGATAGCAGGATGCCCGGCGCCTCCGCCTGCAGCGGCTTCTTCTTGCCGACCAGGGCTTCGAGATTCACCGTTACATCGCGCAGCGCTTTCAGCCGCTCGCCGGGTTTCATGTCGAAATGCGGAACGGCGGCCATCAGGCCCTTGAGATAGGGATGCTGCGGATTGCGGAAGATCGCTTCGACCGGTCCTGCTTCCATGATCTCGCCGTGATAGATGACGACCACCTCGTCTGCCATGTTGGCGACGATGCCGAGATCGTGGGTGATGAGCAGCATCGCCATGCCGAGCTTGGCCTGCAGCTCGCGGAGCAATTCCAGGATCTGCGCCTGGATCGTCACGTCGAGCGCCGTCGTCGGCTCGTCGGCGATCAACAGCGCCGGCTTGCAGATCAGCGCCATGGCGATCATCGCGCGCTGGCGCATGCCGCCGGACAGTTCGAACGGATACATGTCGTAGGTGCGATGAGGGTTGGAAAAGCCGACCAGGCCGAGCATCTCCTCGGTCTTTTCACGGGCTTCCCGCTTGTCGGCTTCGGTGTGGATCAGCAGCACTTCGCTGATCTGGTTGCCGATCGTGTGCAGCGGCGAGAGCGAGGTCATCGGCTCCTGGAAGATCGTCGCCATGCGCCGGCCACGCAGGTCGCGCATTTCCTCGCTGTCGCGCGGAAAGGACAGAATATCGGTCGTGCTGCCGTCGAGCGGATCAGTGAACAGGATGCTGCCCGTGGCCTTGGCCGGATTGGGCAAGATGCCCATGATCGACTGGCTGATCACCGATTTTCCCGAGCCGGATTCACCGACGAGAGCGGTGACCTTACCCGGAAGAATGCGAAGATTGGCTTGTTTTACGACGCGTAACCGGTCACCGAAAACCGAGAAGGAGACGTCGAGATTTTCAATACGCAACAGATCGGCTGCAGACGCCATACCAATGAAATTCCCCAGTCTTCTATGTTCCCGTTAAGTCACACTATCGTACCGCAAACGGGGTGTCTAGCTGATGACAATCATAGAAAAACCCCCACGTCCCGCCGAAGTTCCCAAGGCGAGGCGCGCGGATTATGACAAGGGTTCTAGGCCGTTACTGGATGAATTTCTCCATGCTGGTGCGCTCGACATGTTTCTTGGCGTCGCGATGCAGGAGAATGACCTGCTCGGCTTCCGAAAGTCCGTTCTGCACGGCCTCGCGGAAGCTCTCGTCGACGTTGATCGCCGGCGCCGGCGCGCGCGGCTGCAGCACCGTCACCTTCTGGCGGATGCCGCGCAGCTTCTCTTCGCCGAGCGTCGTCCACTCGCCGCCGCAATAGCCGGCGAAGGCTTGGCTGGCCACGACCTCGCGGCCATATTTCTTGGTCAGGATCTGCAGACGCTGGACCTCGTTGACCGCCGAGCCGAAGGCCGAGAAGGTCAGGCGGTCCTTGAGGCCGACATTGCCGAACATGACGTTGCCGACATGCAGGCCGATGCCGTAGCCGACCCTGGTCAGGCCCTTCTGCTCGCGGTCCCTGTTGAGTTCGGCGACCCGCGCCTGCGCCTGATGCACGGCCGAAAGCGCCGCCTCGCAGGCAATTTTCGATGGGTCCTTGTGGCGTCCGCAAGGATAGACGGCGAGAAAGCCGTCGCCGAGGAAACTCAGGATCTCGCCGCCATTGCGGTTGAAGGGGGCGGCGATCGCGTCGAAGAACTGGTTCAGCGTGTCGATATAGGCCTGGCGGCCTTCCTTTTCGGCATAGACGGTGGATTCGCGCATGTCGCCCATGACGAGGGCGGCGCGGATCGTCTCACCGTCGCCGCGGCGGATCTGGCCGTTCAGCACCCGCTTGCCGGCGTCGCCGCCGAGATAGGTGGTCAGCATGTTGTTGGCGAGCTTGCCGAGCACCGCCATCTTGGCGGCGACCGCCAGATGGTTCTGCATCCTGAGCAGCGCATCGATCATGTCGTCGGAAAAGCCGGTGTTGTGGTCCGTCGACCAGGAACCCATCATGCCCTGCACCGAGCCGTCGCCGAAGGGCTGCACGAAGGCGAGGTAATCGGTGATGCCGTCCTTGCGCAGGTCCTCGAAAATCGGAAATTCGTTCGGCCCATCCTGGATCAGCCGGCGGCGGATGTGCTGCAGATTGTTGTCGAGCAGGTAATAATACGGGCTCTGCAGGAAGCGGTCCGGCTTTTGCCCCGCGGGCATGCGAAAGCCCTCGATGGTGACGCCGCTGGCGCGCCGCCAGGTGAAGCTCAGCGCATCGTAGAGCGGGTGCAGCATCGAAAAGGAAAGATGCACGCGCGCGAGCGGCAGGCCCGCGGCAGTCAGCCTTTCGCAAAAACCGCGGACAATGTTTTCAAGCTCGTCTCCGGCCAGCGAAGAGTTCGTCAGCCATTCAGCGACCCGGTCCAACAGGATGGACGACACGCTGGATTCGATCGTGCTCATTCTCGGTATGATCCTCATAAGGCACGCCATCCCCAAGAGCCAAAAGTCCCCCCGGCCGGCCCATTTTCATGCGCAGGTCACAAGGAAATCAGGATGTACGAGCGGTATTATTGTGTCAACGGATCCGCCGAAAGCCCGGCGGCGGCGCCCCTCGACTCCCCATGGCGGGATCGGACGGGTAATCCTTTCCAGGTGGTTCAATATCGAAAGTCAAAATAGGGATGCTGCAAGTGCGAAACAATGGGATCTATATTTTTTTGTGCGCTGAAGTTGCAGCAAACAGCATGGCCTGAGTCATTTCCGCAACACCCGACCAAGGGCCTTGTGCTGTTAGGAGATCGGCTGACGAGGGGCAGTCATCGACGCGAACAGGACAGCAGCACCGCCAGCGCAAGAGGAAGATCCGCGCCTGGGTTTAATTTGCCTGGATCATGCATTAGATCAACCTTCTCTTCCCCGTTTGAAAGATCCCGCCTTGGCCAGCTCCTCCTTCGATACGCTTTTGCAGAAGATCGAAACTCGCACGGCTCGCGCCGGCATCATCGGGCTTGGCTATGTCGGCCTGCCGCTGGCGATGGCGGTGGCGCGCAGCGGCTTTGCTGTCACCGGCTTCGACATCGACCCGGGCAAGATGGTGGCGCTCGATGCCCGCCGCTCCTATATCGACTCGGTGACCGACGCAGCACTTTCGGCCGAGATCGATGCCGGCCGCTTCAAGGCGACGAACGATTTCGCCGGACTTGCCGAGTGCGACGTTGTCATCATCTGCGTGCCGACGCCGCTCACCAAGCATCGCGATCCCGACCTTTCCTTCGTCGAGGCGACGTCGCGCTCGATCGCCGCGCATTTGCGCCCCGGTCAGCTCGTCGTGCTGGAATCGACCACCTATCCCGGCACGACCGATGACGTGGTGAAGGTCATTCTCGAAGGCACCGGGCTGAAATCCGGCTCGGACTTCTTCGTCGGCTTCTCGCCGGAGCGCGAGGATCCCGGCAACCAGCATTATCATACCGCCACGATCCCGAAGGTCGTCGCCGGCGACGGGCCCGAGGCGCTGGCGCTGATGAAGGCATTCTATGGTGCGGCGGTATCCTCGGTCGTTCCCGTCTCTTCGAATGCGACGGCCGAGGCCGTGAAGCTCACCGAAAACATCTTCCGCTCGGTCAATATCGCTCTCGTCAACGAACTGAAGACCGTCTACGCGGCCATGGGCATCGACGTCTGGGAAGTCATCGACGCCGCCAAGACCAAGCCCTTCGGCTACATGCCGTTTTATCCCGGCCCCGGCCTTGGCGGTCATTGCATCCCGATCGATCCCTTCTACCTCACCTGGAAATCGCGCGAATACGAGCTGCCGACCCGCTTCATCGAGCTCGCCGGCGAGATCAATTCGGCAATGCCGCGTTATATCGTCGGCAAACTCGCCGAAGCACTCGACATCCGCGCCGGCAAGGCGCTGAGCCGCAGCCGGGTGCTGGTGCTCGGGCTCGCCTATAAGAAGAACGTCGCCGATATCCGCGAGAGCCCGTCGCTGCGGCTGATCGAGATCATCGAGGAGCGTGGCGGACACGCGGACTACCATGATCCCTTCGTCGCCGAGATACCGCCGACGCGCGAATACCAGGCGCTGAAAGGCCGCAAGTCGGTGACGCTGACGCCTGATACCATTGCCGGCTATGATGCGGTGCTGGTCTCGACCGATCACGACAGGGTGGATTATACGGCGCTCGCAAATAGCGCCCCGCTGATCATCGACACGCGCAACGTCTTCAACCGGCTCGGACTTTCGGCCGATCACGTCATCAAGGCATGATGGAAACGCCTTTGCTCGGAATCAATTCAAGGGCGAAAGATCCGAGCCAAACAAGCGAGCAGAGCGGAAAGGGCGAACCGGAAGTCTTTCCGTTGTCGATAGTTTTGCGGGGCCTGCCCCGAGATAACCGCATATGGGCCAGGCGGCTCGATCAGTAGCGGGCGGGACATGATGGCGGCTGCCGTCACCATCCGGCAAATGTTGGGGTCAGCCCATCGGCCTACGAGGAGGCCTGTGAAGCCCTCGGGCAAGTCGGGGCGGCGAACGCAATCGCCTGCATCCACGAACGGGCGGGCCACATCAATTCGGCTGGCAGCCACCTTCGGGATTTGACAGCGAAGGCGCGGCGAGTTTTCGCAAGAGCCGATGTGTTTACGCAGCCAAGGCATCGCAATTCAAAACGTCTCCCGTTAGCAGGCGTCTGATCATCTCGGCGCCAGCCTCTGTGCTGAGGTTCCGTTCCGCCTTCTCTGCCATCCGCGGCCGACGGCCGTCTCATTCAACGCTTCGCCACTGCCCATGGCGACCCAGCGCAATCGATCCGGGAACATTTCGGACAGGATTGCGATGGGGTGAGCCAGCACCAGCTTCCCGGTATGGCGAGGCTCCCGAACGGGACTGTTGTTTTCGCCATGACTGCGCCGAGCGGGGCCCAGTTATTCCCGGAATTCCCCTGCCTCGAGCTCCACGGCGCAAGGTGATCCGAGGTTATCACAGCCTGAAATCCGGCCCCTCCGCTGCCTGGACGCGCTCCAGGAGCTGCCTAGGAGAGAATTGCTCGTGCGAAGCGTGGTAGCCGATCAGCATAGCTTGACCAAGAAAAAGCCCCCGCCATACTAGCGGGGGCGGGTACACGATTACTTGTTCAGCTCCGTTGCCATCTGAAGATGATGCTCCAAAGCCGGCCGGGTTTTTGCCGCCCAAGCCTTCAGCTCGGCATTTTCACCCTCGTCGCCGTAACGCTTGAATAGATCGACCGCGTCCTCATGCACGTCTTCCTGGTCAGAATGATACTGCTTGGTGAAGTCATCGCCCTGAAGTTTCGCCAGATCGTCTAGCATTCCCTGATGAGAAGAGGACATGGCTGCGGGGATCGTCCCCTTCACCTTTCCGGATGTGACCATAGCCTTCAACTCGTCCGACGTCTTCTGGTGGTCGGTCAGCATCTGCTGTGCAAATGCCTTGGTCTTGTCGTCCGACCGTTCCAGGGCGAGCTTGCTGGATTCAATCTCGAACATGTCGCTGCTGGCCGCCTCGACGACGAAATCTTCGGTCTTCGGTGCGACACCCATCACGGAGTTGACGCCGGTTTTCTCGGCCGTGGACTGGGCGAAGGTAGCGGATCCGGCGGTTGCCATGAGGATAGATGCCAGAATGAGGGTTTTTTTCATGCAGGATGCTCCCGTTGTCGATCGCCCCATAAACTTTCGCGACGCAATCGAGTTCCGAGAGAAGGAACAATTTCATATCCCCATGGTTTGCAGCGCAAGCAGGGAGAGCAGTAATGGTAGCCAATGACATTTTGAACGAGGACGTTTCGGATTTCGCGACCCGGCTTGAGGCGATGACGAGCGATGAGGTTTTTGCTGCCATGAGCTCGCTGGAAAAGCATAGCGAGCATGACATCAGGGATAGGGAGGAAACCCTGTCACGGATTACGCTCGTGGAAGAAGAGATCGAGCGGCGCTTTCCTGGGCAAATGCTGACCCCTTACCGGGACTGGAAGAAAGAGCAGCCTCTGCTGTCCTGAGTTACCTCGGCAGATAACGATAAGCCAAACAGGCTACGGATCAAATGGACCAAGACCAGCTGTCAATATCTCGGACACTCGGGGTCACCGCCGATTTCGATGCGGCGCTTGAGGTTCGGCGTCGCATCGATTTCCTGGGCCGTTATCTGCGCCAGGCTTCCTGCCGAACTTTCGTTCTTGGGATAAGCGGTGGCGTCGACTCGCTTGTCGCCGGTCTACTCGCGCAAGCCGCAGTCTCGGAAGTTCGAGCGGATGGATGCGATGCGCAGTTCATTGCAGTTCGACTGCCGTATGGTATCCAGGCCGACGAGACAGACGCGCAAAAGTCGCTAGACGTCATTGGCCCGGATCGTGTCGTCACGGTCGATATACAGCCAGCAGCAGACGCCATGCTCGACGCGGTCATGGCCGAGGGAGAAGATCTGGTGGAGCCGGCTCGCAAACATTTCCATCTCGGCAACATCAAAGCACGCCAGCGAATGGTCGCGCAGTACGCGCTGGCTGGGTTAACCAGAGGATTGGTGATCGGGACTGATCAAGCGGCCGAAGCTCTCATGGGGTTCTTCACAAAGTTCGGCGATGGAGCAGCTGACATATTGCCGCTTGCCGGCCTGACCAAGCGACGGGTGAGGGCCATGGCCGAGCATATGGGCGCTCCGCGGGAACTGGTATTCAAGGTGCCGACTGCGGACCTTGAATCTGACGCGCCTCTTCGTCCCGATGAAGATGTCTATGGCGTCACCTACGACAACATTGATGATTTTCTCGAGGGGAAGGCGATCGCCGAGCCAGCAAGGAAGCGTATTCTCAAAACTTACTGGGCAAGTGCGCACAAACGCGCGCTGCCCGTGGCGCCGATCGACGAAAGAGCGGGGTGAAAAGCGTCGGCCGCCGTTGGGAACCGCAGTCTGTGATGTTGGTTCGTGTTGGAGGGAGGAGACGATGAACGACAGCCACTGGATTCACTTGTGCATCGACATGCAGCGGATGTTCGCGGAAAACACGCCCTGGCATGTGCCGTGGATGAAGGAGGTCTCGCCTCAGATCCAGGAAATTTCGCGGCGCTATCCGCAGCGCACGGTGTTCACGCGCTTCGTGCCGCCCAAGCGGGCAGAGGACATGCATGGCATGTGGCGGAGCTACTACGAGAAATGGGACACCATGACCCTCGAACGACTGGGACCAGACATGGTCGATCTCGTCCCGTCACTCAAGGCGTTGGTTCCACCCGCCCGGATCTTCGACAAGATGACCTATTCTCCGTGGACCACCGGCGAGCTTCACCGCGTCCTGGCAGGGGAAGGGGTTCAGACCCTCGCGATCTCGGGCGGGGAGACGGACGTATGTGTGCTGGCTGCAGCCCTTGGAGCTATTGACCTTGGCTATCGTGTCATCCTTCTGAAGGACGCCGTTTGTAGCGGTGCCGATGATACTCATGACGCCTCGCTCGAATTGTTGGGGGATAGGTTCTCGGTGCAGTTGGAAATCTCGTCGACGGAGGACGTTCTCCGCCAGTTATGAACTAGCGCTGGAATCTTCCGGCGCGCAGCTACCTTCTCTTGCCGGACAGCGAAGTCAGATCTCCCATCCCTACAAGGACCGTAGATTCGCGGCGCGTCGCGGACTTTTTGACACGGGAACTCACCATGTTCAGTCACATCATGATCGGCGCTCGCGACCTTGAGACAATGGTTTCATTTTTCGACGATGTCTTGGCACCACTCGATCCGCGGCGAGTCGTCGAGTTAGAAGACGTGGCAGGTGTCATCCGGCGTAAACGCGAAAGGCGTTGGCCGCGGTTCGCTCTTCGGCGCCCGATCAATGGTTTGCGGGCGACATGCTACCTTGACAACACGCACGACCCCCGTCTGTCCGGTATCGTCAACACCGGCCTTTCGACCAGCCACCACCTTAATCAAATCAAGAAGCTTTCTGGCAAGCCTATAGCTACGACGCCAACCGCAATCTTCTCCGATGGTGAGCGGACTTACTCCCTTTCTTTTGTTAAGGCAGATTTCATCACCGCGCTTTAAGCTGCTGATCTTGCCACAACCATTTCGGGGGCGGATTGGATGAGTTCGAGGGAGGACTATCTTGAAGAGTTTTGTTGCCGCGGCTATCGCAATCGGTGTCATGTGCTCCTGCGCTTCTGTCGCATCCGCGCAGACCAAAGGCGACTGGGTTCTCGGAAACTACAAGGGGGCCGGTTATTGGTTCCCTGGCGTAATCGACAGCGCCTCGGGCGGGAAGGTCACGATCCGATATGATGACGGCGATAAGGAAACTGTTTCCTTGAGCGATGTGCGTCCTTACGACTGGGTCATCGGGATGAAGGTAGAGTGCAACTACAAGGGTGCTGGCGATTGGTATGCGGGCAAGATCACCTCGCTTGGCGGCGAGAAGATCGGTATTGCCTATGATGACGGCGACAAGGAAACCACGCGGACCGGTCGCTGCCGTTCACGATAAAGTCTTTGCTTGAACCAACGCGAGATCAGCCCGTCGCCGTCAAAGCGATGGGTTTATTTTTCTTCGGGCGATCACGTTTGATGCGGCGCCGTCGCAAGCACCTTGCCGGTCATCCGGCTTGCGGCCACCGCGTAACCGCCGGCCGCGCCGTCGATGAAATGCATGTGGTCGCGCGAGATCGGCGTCGGCACGAAGCAGGTCATCAGCGCCGAGGCCTGACGATGCAGGCCGTAGCGGGCAATGCCCTTGGCGCGTGCCGCTTCCAACAGCGTCTCGATCCGTTTCAGATGTTCGGCGTCGACGTCGATCGTCATCTTCAGCCCGTCATCGAACTTGCGGAAATCGGAATTGCCGGCGACGTCGCGCTTGTAGCGGCGGGCGTCGAAGCGGCCGAGTGGAATGCCGAGCCTGTAGAACACGACCGTGATGGCGAGCTGCAGGAAGATGATGAGCTTCTGCCGCAATCGCCGACCAGCCGGCGCGGTGGCCTTGGCCTCGCGGTTGATGCCGTGCAGCGAGAAGGCAAGGTCCGGACCATCCGCCGGCACCGGGTGGCTGTCCCGGTTCTGCTCGGTGGTGATGGCGACGATGCCGTTGACGAGGTCCCGAAATTCCTGTCCCGGCCGGCCTTCGCCGGGCACCGCGATGATCGAGACGATCTCGCCGTGCCTGGCGTCGATCGGGCTCCAACGGCAGGAAAGGCCGGTCAGATCCGGGCGTGTTCCCGGGGCCGCGCGATCGATACCGTAGCGGTCGAGCTTCATCTGTCTTTCGGCCCAGCTGGTGCCGCCGCCCCAGAACATCGCATAGGTGACATGAGGGCTTACGGAGTAACGGGCGACGCGGACGTCGAGGCCCTCGGCGCGGGTGTCGGCGACCGGCACGATGGCGATGCGCAGCGTCAGGCCCAGATCCTCCTCGACCCAGACCTGCACGGCGGCAAGGGCGTCGCGCGCCGGCTTTTCCAACGATCCCGGAAGCGCAATCAGCGCGCCGTCGCCGCCGAAGACGAAGGGATAATCGCCCTTGCCGACGGAATTCAACACCGCTGAAATCACACTGGCGCCCGCCATGTTGACGTCCTTGTAACGGCCGGCGGCGATCGCCGCCGTCGAGCCGACGATGTCGGCCAGCGCCAGCACCCAACCATCCGGCAGCGGCCGGTAGTTGGCGGCGTCGGTCACGCCCTCGAATTTGTTGAAGAGCGGCACTTCGGCAAAGAAATCTTCGTCGGTCACGGTTTTCATATCGTCCAGCTTAGCACAGACCCATGTCGCCACTGCAACGCCAATTCCCATTTACGGCAATCGACGTGGCAAGGTTTCATGTGCTAGAGCATTTCGTGCTTTTTCGGACCCACGGAAACGCTCTATCTTTTTGTTTTTACGCAATTCCGGACGCAAAACCGCTCTCGCACTTTTGCTGGAGTTCCACCAGGACCGCCGACGATTTCATGACGGATATAGATTAGATGAGCCGCCTCGACAGCTTCATTCGCCGGTTGACGGCCCAGCGAGACATTTTGAACTCGATCATCGATCTGGTGGGGGAAACGCCAGGCCCGGTGCTGGAGTTAGGCCTTGGCAACGGCCGCACCTATGATCATCTGCGCGAGAACTTTCCCGGCCGGCGCATCGTCGCTTTCGACTGGGAAGTCCGTTCCTATTCGGCCTCGACACCAGCGGCAGAAGACATGGTGACCGGCAATATCCGCGAGTCCGGCCAGGCCTTCGTCGGCATCGGCGCGGCCCTTGCCCATGCCGATATCGGCACCGGCCATGACGAGATCGACGCGGTGACGCTGACCTGGCTGCCGCAACTGATGGCCGGCGTGCTTGCCCATAACGGCATCGCCGTCAGCGGGCTGCCGCTGGAGCATCCGGAGCTGGTGGGGCTGCCGCTGCCTGACGGCATCAAGGAAGGCCGTTATTTCCTTTACCGGAAGACGTAAAGGACAGCATCGGCCTGACTTGCGTGATTCCTGAAATCGCCATCGATTTAGGGCTAAAATCATGCAGCCATTCAAAGTGCTACAGCGCCGCGGCTCTCGAAAAGACGCGGCGCTCTCGCGTTTTGGTTCACGCCACCAGACCCTTGGTCAGTTCCAGCGCCTGGCGCTCGAACAGCCGGCGATAGATACCGTTATTGAGCCGGATCAGCGCCTGGTGGTCGCCTTCCTCGACAATCTTTCCCTTGTCGAAGACCAGCAGCCGGTCGAGCGCCCGCACCGTGGACAGCCGATGGGCGATCACCAGCGTCGTGCGGCCGTTCATCAGGCGTTCCATGGCCTGCTGGATCTGCACTTCGCTTTCGCTGTCGAGGCTCGACGTCGCCTCGTCGAGGATCAGCACCGGTGCGTCGGCCAGGAAGGCACGGGCAATGGCGACACGCTGCCGCTCGCCGCCCGACAGCTTGACGCCGCGTTCGCCCACCATCGTCTCATAGCCCTTGGGAAGGTCCATGATGAAGTCGTGGGCGCTCGCCTGTTTCGCCGCCTGTTCGATCTCGCGCCGCGAGGCGTTCGGCCTGGAATAGGCGATGTTTTCCGCCAGCGTACGGTGAAACAGGATGGGCTCCTGCTGCACGATGGCGATCTGGCCGCGCAGGCTTGATTGCCTGACCGCTGCGATATCCTGTCCGTCGATGCGGATTTGGCCCGAGTTGACGTCATAGAGGCGCTGGATGAGCTTGACGAAGGTCGTCTTGCCGGAACCCGAATGTCCCACCAGGCCGACGCGCTCACCCGGCTTGATGGTGACCGAAAAGTCGTCATAAAGCGGCGTGGGATGGGCGCCATACTGGAAGGTGATGCGATCGAAGACGATCTCGCCCTCGCCAATCTCGATCGGCGGGGCGTTGGGCTTGTCCTCGATGCCGAGCGGCATCTTGTCGAGCAGCACCAGTTCCTCCATGTCGTTGACGGCACGCTGCAGATTGCGGATATCCTGGCCGACATTGCGCAGATAACCTTGTAGGACGAAGAACATCGCCAGCACGAAGGTGATGTCGCCAGGCGTCGCCAGCCCCTGCCGCCACATGATCAGGCCCGTTCCCAGAATACCGGCCTGCATGGAAACCATCAGGAAACCCTGGATCGTGCCGCTCAACGTGCCGCGCTTCCACGTCCGTCGCGTGCGGCTGTCCCATCTGGCCATCACCTGGCGCAGGCGCACCTCTTCACGGCCTTCGGCGCCGAAGGCCTTGACCACCGAGTTGCAGCTGATCGCATCCGCCAGCGCGCCACCAAGCTTGGTATCCCAGGCATTGGCAAGCCGTGCCGCCGGCGACACGAAGCCCATGGAAAGCGCCACGGTCACGCCGATATAGATCAGCGAGCCCGCGGCCACGATCAGGCCCATGATCGGCCAGTAGCTGCCGAGCACGATGCTGGCGCCGACCAGCATGACGATGGAGGGCAGCAGTGCGACCAGCAGCAGGTCGTTGAGCTGGTCGAGCGCCCACATGCCGCGGGTGATCTTGCGCACTGTCGAACCGGCAAAGCTGTTGGCGTGCCAGTCGGTCGAAAACCGCTGCACCTTGTGGAAACCGTTATTCGTCACATCCGCCATGGTGCGCAGCGTCAGCCGGATGATGCCGTTGAAGATGAACCAGCGCAGTGCCACGCTGGTCAGGCCGAGCGCCACGACAACGACGAAGGCGCGCAGCGCCCGCTCAGCCGCGTTGCCGCCGGCGATGGCATCGACGATCTGGCCGGAAAACACCGGCACCATGACTTCGGCCAGGGTGCTGGCAATGACCAGCACGACAATAATGCCCACCAGTAAAGGCCGATGGCGCCAATGATGGAAAACAAAGCCGAGCACATGGCGATAGGCATCGGCGCGGAAATCGAGCTTCTTGCGAGTCATTTTAATCGCTCGGCGCCGTGTCGGCAGCCGGTCCTCAGGATAGAGAGTTGGATGGCACGGCCCAAGCGGGAGACGAAATAACCCCCTCAGATCAATCGGGCTATGAATTAAGGGAAAACCGCGTGTCGGGCGCGCTTGCGGCGGGCCGCGAGTGGAAATGACCTAGTGTCGGGACATTTCGCAAGGGAAGGTTTCGATGATTGCTGGCATGCAACGCCTCCCTATGTTTGAACTAAAGCGGTGAGCGTTTTGTACCGAAGCATTTCGCCATTGCCAAGCGGATATTTGCAACCTTACAGAAAGTGATGCGGAAACGACACAGCTTGTGCGCTTGCAAGGTGACGGTTCGGCCGGCTCGTTCGCCCAAAGCGGCATCGACAAAGACCGTTATTCCACTACCGCAGGACGTAATCCCCGCTCAGGAAGCGCAAGAATAGGATGTGGCCGGGCGCGCGGTCAGTTTTGCCTCGAAGTCGGCGGCGATCTTGTCCAGCGTGACGCTGTCCAATCGCTGCAGCAGCAGGGCCTGGGCCTCCTTCATCGCGTCGCCGAGAACGACATTCACCGCCTGTTCCACCAGGCATTCCGGCTGGTCGTCGGCCGGGCCGATGGCGAAGAGGTGTGGTTCGCCGATGGCGCGGTAGACGTCGAGCAGGGTGATCTCGGACAGCGGACGCACCAGCGTCCAGCCGCCGCCATGGCCCTTTTCGGAGCGGACGTAGCCCTTTTCGCGAAGGCCGGCCATGGTGCGGCGGACGACGACGGGATTGGTGTTCAGCATCTTGGCAATCATGTCGGAGGTCGCCGAATGCTGGTGCTTATCCATGTGGATCAGCACGTGCAGCATGCGTGAAAGGCGGCTGTCATTGCGCATGGTTTTCTTCCTGTCGATCGGGCGGCTCATTATCGCAACCCGATCGTAACAAGACAAGTAACATGATGCTTGACGGCGCCAGTTCATGTAACTTATGTTGAGTCATGAGTTCAATATCCAAGGAGAGCCCCATGCCGTTCGACGCCATCATCATCGGCGGAAACTTCGCCGGCCTTTCGGCCGCGATGCAGCTCGCCCGGGCGCGGCGGCGGGTTCTGCTCGTCGATGCCGGCGCGCCGCGCAATCGGTTTTCTGAAGCCTCGCACGGGTTCTTGGGCCAGGATGGACAAACGCCAGCGGCCATCATGCGGGAGGGCAAACGGCAGCTTTCGCTTTATCCGACGATCACCATCCGCGAGGGGAAAGTCGTCCGCGCGCGGGGCGATGGTGACGCCTTCATTGTCGGCACCGAAGACGGCGGCGAAGAACGAGCCGCGCGCATCGTGCTTGCAACCGGCGTCAGCGACACGCTGCCCGAAATCCCCGGCCTGCGGGAGCGATGGGGCCGCTCCGCGCTGCATTGCCCCTATTGCCACGGTTTTGAGGTCAGCGGCGGCAAGCTCGGCGTTCTCGCAAACCATCCGCATTCGGCCCATTCGGCCGTAATGATCCCGGACTGGGGTGCGACGACCTTTTTCACTCAAGGGCTGTTCGAGCCCGATGAAGAGCAGTTGGTGAAGTTGACTGGCCGTGGCGTCCGGATCGAGCGCAGCCCAATCGTGGAACTGTTGGGCGACGATCCGAAGCTTGAGGCCGTTCGCCTCGCCGATGGCCGCATCCTGCCGCTCGACGCCGTCTTCGTCGCGCCTAAAACCTCGATGGCGAGCCCGGTTGCCGAACAGCTTGGCTGCGCCTTCGACGACGGCCCGTTTGGGCCGGTCATTCGCACCGGTGAGAACAAGGAAACCACCATCAAGGGTGTCTTCGCCGCCGGCGATGCGGCAAGCGCCATGCACAATGCCACACTCGCCTCCGCCTCAGGCGTGCTCGCTGGCGTGCATTGCCATCAATCGCTTGTCATGCAGTCGGTCGCATAGGGCGCAAACATCACGTTAGGCGGGCCGCTGGGGCAGTTGGCCGGTCGAGAGGCCATTCGTGCCAAGCCGGCAAGTTCGGGAGAGGGCGATAAACCGCAGCAATGCCGCAATGTGCGTACGCGAAAGACATGCTGGCCCGCCTTCCGCTCGCGTGCAGTCTTTTATGCATTGACATGGCAAGCGTTCGCCTGTTCCAGCAGCGAGGAAAGCGGCGGAGAAGGTGGGATCCAAAGAGGCGCGGCGCGCAGACCCTCCGAAGAACTTGATGTCCACGAGTGCCGTCGCCGCGAACTCGTGGATGACTACGACCGGCTGCTTTTCCGCCGGCTCGCCATCAGAACCGCGGATCCGGCCACGCCAGAGATCGCCGAACCGAGCAGAATGCCGATCTTGACCTTGTCCTGTACGGCTGGGTCATCGAAAGCGAGAAGACCGATAAAGAGACTCATTGTGAAGCCGATGCCGCAAAGAAGCGCGACACCGGTCATCTGCGTCCAGTTCGCCATTGCCGGAAGCTGCGCAAAACGTAGCTTCACCAGGAGACCAACGACGGAGAGAACCCCAAGCAACTTGCCAGCAAACAGTCCGGCGGCGACGCCAATTGTATGAGGGTCTCCCAAACTCGAGATGGACGTGCCGCGAAGGGAAACGCCGGCGTTGGCCAAGCCAAAGAGTGGGACGATGATGAATGCCACTGGTCGATGAAGCAGGTGTTCGAGCCGGTGCAGCGGAGATTCTTCGTCGCTAGCCTCCGGAGCGCCGGGAGAAAGCTTAATCGGTATCGTCAAGGCCAACAGCACGCCCGCAAGCGTGGCGTGGATCCCGGAGGTGAACATCAACACCCACAAGGCGACGCCAAGGCCGAGATAAAGCGTCAGCGTCTTCACGCCGGCTCGGTTCATGAAAAACAGCAGGGCAAGAACCGCGGCGGCTCCGGCAAGGGCCAGGAGGTTGACACCGTTTGTATAGAAGAGTGCGATGACCAGGACGGCGCCGAGGTCGTCGATAATGGCAAGCGCCGCCAGAAAGATTTTCAGGGACGCCGGAACCCGGTTGCCAAAGAGCGACAGCACTCCGAGCGCGAAGGCAATGTCGGTGGCCGTCGGTATCGCCCAACCGCGGAGGCTTGCTGGCGTCCCGGCATTGAAAGCCAGATAGACGAGGGCTGGGGCGAGCATTCCTCCGGCCGCGGCGGCACCGGGAAGAATTCGCCTGCTCCAGGTCGAGAGCTGGCCATCGAGCATTTCGCGCTTGATCTCCAGACCGACGAGCAGGAAGAACACGGCCATCAGGGCGTCATTGATCCAGTGCTGCAAGCTCAGTGGCCCGAGGTAAAGATGGAGGGCATGAAAATAGGCTTCCGCCAGCGACGAGTTCGCCACCGCAAGGGCCATGGCCGCGGCTGCCATCAAGACGACGCCGCCGGAGGCCTCGTTGTCAAGATATCCGCGGAGAGTGGATTGAATGCGACCGGTCGTGATCGGCAAGGACATGGTTTCGCGCTCCCTTCTGGAAGGTTGATCTTCGTCTCCGTCGATTTCGGGGAAGCCCGCGGCGCACGCAGCACACGCCATCCGGAAAGGGATACCTAAAAGCAGCAGGGATTTCCAGGGGGCCCCCCGACATCGTTCCCGTGTCGTAACGTTCGACGATGATGGACATCCAGTGTCGATCAGCGCTTGTCATAATAGGCGATGGAGCTTGGGATGCCGCGTCTATCACTGCCTTATATCGTCAGTTCTTCCGAGATGATCGGCAGAAAAAAACCCGCTCCAGCGGGGGAACCACGGAGCGAGCCAGGTGCCCTTGGCGTTCAAACGCCTCAGGAGAGCATCCTCAGATTACACCCACGGTCATGCGAAGTAAAATTATCGGCGGCTCTGATAGGTTCGATAGCCCGCTCGAGAGATGAACCATGGTTCGCCGCGATCTTCATTGGATCCGCCGACGAAAACGTAGGCTGACTGCCTGCTCCCATGCGACGAATTTAGACCTAGGGAAGCCTGGACGGAACGGTTGAACGTGAGCCTCCGTGCTCGGCGCGCGCGCCCGCGGTCGTGCCCGCGATCGACCTGCTGCAAAGGGGGTGATCTTCGGGCGCGATAGCGCTAGTAAAGGACAACCCCGCCCCGCATCGCCGAGCCCGACATGCCGCCATCCTATCGATATTCCAAGCTCTTTCGCCGCTCCCGCGTCTTATGGGGCTCTTTCTCAATTTGGCGGCCAAGACTGGTGTTTTGGTGCGGGGCCTTGGCAATCGGGGTGATCAGCGTCGGCTTTGCGAAGCTTGCGGATCTGGCGCAGAAGGGCTTCGGGTCTCTCACCTCCTCCGGTGAATGGGCCTTCCTGCTGCCACTTGCGCTGACCCCGCTTGGCTTCATGCTCTCGGCCTATCTGGCGGCGAGGCTGTTTCCGAACTCGCAGGGGAGCGGCATTCCGCAGGCGATTGCCGCCAGGCACCTGAGGGACGACGAAGACCGAACCCGGCTGCTGTCGCTGAAGATCGCCTGCGGTAAGATCGTACTGACGGTGCTCGGGCTCTTCTCCGGCGCCTCGATCGGCCGCGAGGGTCCGACTGTCCAGGTCGGCGCGTCGATCATGCTCGCTGTTGCCCGGTTCAGTGGCATGGCGCAGGCGCGCGGGCTGATCCTTGCCGGATCGGCGGCGGGCATTGCGGCCGCCTTCAACACGCCGCTCGCCGGCATCGTCTTCGCGATCGAGGAAATGAGTCGGACCTACGAGTCTCGGGCGAACGGGCTGGTGCTCACGGCAGTCATCCTCTCCGGCCTTGCCGCGCTCGGGATTTCCGGAAGCTACAATTATTTTGGCATGGCATCGGCTGCACCCACGGAGCTTGGCGACTGGGGACTGGTTCTGATCTGCGGCGTCGGCGGCGGCGCGCTCGGGGCAGCCTTCAGCGGTTTCGCGCTGCACTTTGGCCAGAAGATCCGCCGCTGGGCGCAGCCACAGCCGCTGAAGCGCATGCTGGCTCTTGCAGGCACCTGCGGACTGACGATCGCAGTTATCGGAGTGGCATCAGGTGGCACGACCTTCGGTACCGGCTATGAGCAGGCACGAACTGCGGTCGAAGGCAACGCCCTGCCTCTGCTCTTCTTCGTCGAGAAGTTCGCCGCAAGCTTCCTGTCGATGCTGTCAGGTATTCCGGGCGGCATCTTTGCGCCGTCGCTCGCCGTCGGCGCCGGTTTCGGCAGCACCGTCGGCTCCCTGCTCGGCACCAGCGTCGCGCTGGCGGCCATCCTCGGCATGGCCGGCTATTTCGCGGGCGTCGTGCAGGCGCCGATGACGGCCTTCGTCATTATCCTCGAAATGACAGGCGATCATCAGGCAGTCATCCCGATCATGGCAGTGTCCATGATCGGTTACGTGACTTCGCGCATTCTTTCGCGCGAACCGCTTTATCATGGCCTTTCGCGGGTCTTCGTTGCGGCGGCGATCCGGGCGCGGCGTGCGGTCGAACGGGAGTCGGAGCAACTTTAGTTCTGCACAGACGACCGGCGAATATGCGCGATCATCTGCCGAGTAGTTTGCTACGAACATGGACCTGACACCTGATGGCACTGTTCGATCTGTCCGGCGGCCTGGCGGCGGCAATTAAAACAGCTACCAGGTGCGTGCGTTTGCTTTCGCGGACATTATTTTAGCGGAGCACGGAATGAAACGAGCAGCCAGTTGTTCATGCGGCCAGCTTTCGATCACCGCCGACGGAGAACCTGTCAAAATCTCCGCCTGCCATTGCCGGGCCTGCCAACGTCGCACCGGCAGCGCGTTCGGAGCAGGCGTCTTCTTCCACGCCGATCAAATAGAGACGTCCGGGGTCTCGACCAGCTACGTGCGGTGGGGCGACAGCGGCAAATCGGTCGAATTCAGCTTCTGCCCGGCATGCGGGTCGACAGTTTTCTGGATACTGGAATCCAGGAAAGAGCTGGTAGCCGTCGCATTGGGACGCTTCGCCGATCCCTCGTCGCTCGCGCCAACGCAAAGCGTCTACGAGGAAAGTCGTCTGGAATGGGTGTCGTTCGATTTGACCTAGATGCCATACAGAATGACACGTTAACAGATACTGCCCCGAATGCCGGTAACAAGCAGCCTCTAAGGCAAAAACAGCACGTTGTACTGATCGAATTCGCCCGGCAGGTCGCGGACCTTCATCTCCTCTTCGCGATCCTCGAAGATGACGAGACAATTCTCGTAGAAGCCGGATAGCATTGATATGAAGGCCTTCGTTCCTTCTACTCCGTAAAAGAGCGGGGTGAATTCCATGTAGAGCGGCACGCGGCGGGTAAGCAGCGGCCGCATCGAGCGGCAGGCGACCGGCTCGTAGCCTTCGATATCCATCCAGACGAGGCCGATCGCGGCCGGGTCGATCGAAAGTCCGGCGAGGATCTCGGAAACCGGCTTCACCGGCACGCTGATCTTCTTGTCTGTCGGGCTTTGACGGATGGCGCTGCTCTTGCCGTGATTGCTGAGGTTGAGAAAGAAATCGATCTCGCCTTCGTGCTCGCCGGCGGCGCAGTTGACGAGGCGGACCTTCGCCTCCAGCCGATTCTGGCGGATGTTGAGGGCAAGCAGCGGGAAATTGCGCGGATCGGGCTCGACGCTGACGATATGGGCATAGGTGTCGCTGAGGGCGAAATAGACGGTCTGGGTGCCGATATTGCCGCCGATCTCGAGCAGCGTTGCGTCCTTTCTCACGAGGCCGCGCTCGCGCAGGATGACGATCAGCCGGTCGACGGCCTCGCGTTCGAAATGGCCCTTCCGGAAGACCTTGCGGCCGATATAGTCCGAAGGCGAGAAAGTCATCAGATGGTCGCCGGCGTCGACCGTCACCGAGACCACGCGCGGGCCGATATTCTCGATCAGCAGTCGGCGGCCAAAGCGGGTGTCGAAGAAGCGCGAAGCGGCGGCGTTGCGGGCCTTGCGAAACAGGCGGCTCCAGTATTTGGCGGTCAGCCAGGGCTTGCCGGGCATCAGGTTTTTCCTTCGAGCGGCTCTGCCGCTTTCTCTCTTGGAATGACGTAGACTTTCAAGGGCAGGGCCCGGCCGCGCACGCTGATTTCACGGCTTTCGATGCCGGAAAGGTTAGCACCCGAAAGGCTCGCCACCGGTTCGGAGATGACGATCGCCGCTTCGAATTCCTTGGCGGCTGTTTCCAAACGGCTCGCGACATTCACGGTATCGCCGATCGCCGTCATGCTGCGCACCCGGCCGTATCCCATCGTGCCGACGACGGCCGGGCCGGTGTGAATACCGATCGCGATCCGCAGCGGCAGCGCCAGTTCGTCGGCGAGTTCCGCCGCGAGTTTCTCGATCTCGGCGACGATCGCTGCTGCAGCGTTGAGCGCCTGGCGGCAGGCTTCCTCCGGCGCGGTGTTGAGCCCGAAGAGCGCCATGGCGCCGTCGCCGATGAACTTGTCGAGCCGTCCGCCCGACTGCTCCACCGCCTTGCCGATGATGGCGAAATAGCGGTTCAGCAGGAAGACGACGTCGAAGGGCAGGCGGGTTTCCGTCAGTGTGGTGAAATGGCGGATATCGACGAAGAGCACGGCGATCTCGCGCTCGCGGCCCGGGCTCGTCTCCTGGCTGTTGGCGGGAAGGGCCGTCTCGATCGCCGGCACGAGAAGTGGCGCGACGGCAACGTCGCGGTTCGGACGAAGCTGGCAGGCGAGCCGGACATCCGGGCCGGCATTGATGCGCTTCAGCGTCGTCTGCTCCATCTTGTCGGGGATCGGCAGGCTGTCGTAGTCGCCAAGGATCTGCACGCGGCAGGTGGAGCACTGGCCCTTGCCGCCGCAGACGGCATAATGCGGCAGGCCGCCAAGCCGGCTCGCTTCCAGAACCGAGAAGCCGCGCGGCACGCGGATCACCTCGCCGCCCGGATAGTTCACGGCGACTTGGTCAAGCCGCTCCTTCAGCTTGCGCCGGGCACGCGCGATGACGACGATGAGCAGCGAAGCCGAGAAGGCGCCGTAGAGCCCGGCGCGGATCATGGCGACCTCACGGTGAACTTGCGGGTTCGAGGCGTAACGGGTGTTGATGCCCTCCTTGTAGGCGCTGACCGTCATTGACTGCTGGTAGGAAGGGTCGGCGAGCGTTCGGCCCATTTCGACGAAGCCGAGTAGCGAAAGCACCGGCACGAGGATCGCAATCGCCAGCAGCAGCGGAGCGAAGTCCGGGTACCAGGAGCGGTAGCGCAACCAGAAATGGATGCCGATGCAGCCGTGGATCCAGACGGCGACGACGGCGAGCGCCTGCCGCAATCCGTTCGCCGGGTTCTTGATCCAGAGCATGCCGACAACCGTCTCGTAGTCATCGATGTAGCCGTAGAATTCGTGAGCAATGCGTGTGCCGATGACATGATCCATAAGCAACAGCGGGATCATCAGGCCGAGCACGATCTGGGCCATTTCCCCTTTCGGCATGACGAGGCTGCGGCGCATGTAGATGGCGCGCAGCACCAGCGCGATGTGGATGAGCACCGACGAATAGAAGATGGCGGTCCCCAGAGGATTGCGCCAGATCGCCAGAAAGAGGTGGGCGGCTTTATCGGCGGCGGCGACTGAAATCAGGCCAATCGCATGGTTCGACAAATGCAAGAGGACGAAGATGAAAATGACGAGGCCGGAACCGAGCCTCGCCCTTCTGATCGTACGTTCCGAAAAAATCCCTGTGGCCGAGACCGTCGTCATTCATTCCCGTTCTTGTCGATGTAACCGCAGGCCCATAGAGATTGAGAAAGAGGCGGAATTGCTTCGATCGCGATCACATTCCATATGCTTATGCGCAAGTTTTCGGCAAAGGGACAATAGCGGAATTTTCCCGACAGGCGTGAAAGTTGTAAACAGTGTGTCTTACCTGAGGTGTCCCGATGCGGGTGGCTTTCTACGCGCCGATGAAATCGCCGAACCATCCGGTACCGTCGGGCGACCGGCTGATGGCGCGACTGCTGATCCGGGCACTGGAGCTTGGCGGGCATCAGGTCGACGTCGCCTCCGAATTCCGCGCCTATGCCTCGACACCGGACGCGGCACGGGCGCTCGAACCCGCCATCGGCGCCGAGCTGGAGCGGCTGCGGCTAAGATGGAAATTCGCGCCGCGGCCGGACCTCTGGTTCTGCTACCACCCTTATTATAAATCGCCCGATCCCTTCGGGCCGGCGATATCCGCCGAATTCGCCATTCCCTACGTCACCGCCGAAGCCTCCTATGCGGCAAAACGCGATCGAACCGGCTGGGCAGCTTCGCAGAAGCTGGTGGGCGATGCGATCATTCGGGCGGCGGTCAATATCAGCTTCACCGGGCGCGACCAGGACGGGCTTGCCGCCGCCTTCGCGCAGGCGCGCCTCGCCAGGCTTAACCCCTTCATCGACACGGCGCTGTTCGAGAAGGTGTCGCCGGCGCCTGATCCGCGCCGGCTGATGACGGTCGCGATGATGCGAGCCGGCGACAAGATGGACAGTTATGTCATGCTTGCAAATGCGTTGAGGCTGATCGAAGACCGGCCCTGGACGCTGGCCGTCATCGGCGATGGTCCGATGCGGCAAGAGGTGCGGGCGCTGTTTGCCGACTTTCCCGGCCGCATCGAATGGCTGGGCGAGCGCAATGCCATCGAGATCGCCGAACTGCTCGGACGCGGCGGCCTCTATGTCTGGCCCGGCTGCGGCGAGGCCTACGGTCTCGCCTATCTGGAAGCCCAGGCCGCTGGCCTGCCTGTCGTCGCGCAGGAAACGGCAGGCGTGCCAGCGGTGGTCGAGGCTGGCGTGACCGGGCTGTTGACGCCAGAGGGCGATGTTGCCGCCTATGCCGAGGCCGTGGCCGCCCTGCTTGACGAGAGGCAAAGGCGCGACGCCATGGGGCAGGCGGCGCGGCGCCTGGTGCTTGGCGAGCGCTCGCTTGCGATGGCGGCGCAGGTATTGGACGGAATTTTGCGCGACAGCGCAGCAACAGGAGTGACGTGATGACCGACGGAATAGCCTGGGACCCCCTGCGCCGCGAGCTTGACCGCTGGCAGGCCGCCGGCCGCGTGGCGCGGTTCTGGCTGCGAGATGACGACGCCGTCGAGCCGACGCAGCCGCTGGAGACGCTGTTGGCGCTGACGGGCGAAAGCGGGGTTCCGCTGATGCTCGCCATCATTCCCGGCCTGACCGGCGAAACGTTGGCCGCGCGCTTGGCGGAGGAAACATCCGTCGCTGTCGCCGTGCATGGCTGGTCTCATACCAACCATGCCGGGCCGCAAGGCAAGAAGCAGGAACTCGGCGGCGAGCGGCCGGCGGAGGCCGTGCTCGGCGAGTTGGGTGAGGGGTTCCGGCTGCTGCGGCGGCTGCATCCGGCCCGCTTCCTGCCGGTGCTGGTGCCGCCGTGGAACCGGATCGACGCCGCCCTCATCCCGGCGCTTCCGGCGCTCGGATTTGCAGCCCTTTCGGTCTATGGGCGAGCCAAGCAGGACGGCCCGATGCCGCTCCTCAACACCCATGTCGACATCATCGACTGGCATGGCACGCGCGGCGGACGGGGCGAGGCGGAATTGGTGGCCGAACTGGTGGCCGAGCTTGACGACCGGTTTGCCGGCGGCGACGAGCCTCTCGGCGTGCTCACCCACCATCTGGTGCATGACGTAGCGGCATGGGATTTCCTGTCGGCCTTGTTCGCGGTGACGACCCGACATCCGGCCGTCCGCTGGTCATCGGCGTCGGAACTGCTAGAGCACATCGCGTGAAACTGTGCCGCGGTGTTGCGATAGCGCATGCGCAAAAGCAAGACCTGAAGCGCGAGGAGCGAATCTCAAAGATCGCGACACGATATAGGGCATTAGACATTGTCGATCAGGTGGCATGAACGCGCCCGAGGAAGTCTGGCATGATTGCGACGACCTCTTCGAGATGTGTCTCGAGCAGCCAGTGGCCGCCGCCGAGCAGATGCAGTTCGGCATCCGGCAGATCCCGTAGGTAGGCTCGCGCCGATTTTTCCGGCATGTAGTGGTCGTTCGGACCCCAGACGATCAAGGTCGGAGGCTGGTATTCCTGGAGGTATTTCCGGTGTTCCGGGAACCAGGCCCGGTTCTCCTTCAGTCCAACGATCAGGTCTCTGGCGATGTCCTTGCGCCGTGGCGTGATCAGCGACCAATGCAGCTTCCAGAGGTCTGGCGGGATCGCATCGGCCAGAGGAGGCGGCAGATCGTTGAGGAATTCCTCCTTGAAAGTCTCCTCGCTGACCGCCTCCGCCAGCACCTTCCTCATCTCCGATCTCGGAAGCGTCCAGGTCGCCTCGATATCCGCATATTTTGGTCCGAGGGCATCTTCATAGGGAATGTCGCCATTCTGGATGATCAGCGCCACGATGCGTTGAGGGGCTCTGATCGCCAAGCGGGTACCGATTGGCGAGCCGAAGTCGTGGAGGTAGGGGACGAACCGGTCGACACCTAGGGCGTCGACGAAGGCCTCCAGCCAGGCAGCGTATCCATCGAAACTGTAGTCGAAATCTTCAGGCGTGCCACTATAGCCCGCGCCCGGGAAATCCGGCGCGATCAGGCGCCACTGGTCGGCAAGGCGCGGCATGAGATTGCGAAATTCATGGGACGAGCAGGGATATCCGTGCGGCAGCAACAAGACCGGAGCATCTTCCCGGCCGGCCTCGCGGTAAAAAGTCTCGACGCCTGCAACCGTCATCCAGCGATGTCGGACGAGAGTGGTCATGGACAAGCTCCTCGGAACCGTTCTTCACGTTCGGTCTTCGTCATACTGCTTTGCGCCTTCCACCGGTCGCAGCCACGGCTCGCGGCGTTTGATCCAGAGTTCGTAGCTCGGCACAAGAGGCGTCGGGGCCTCGGAAAGGATGCCGAGCTTGATTTCGGCCTCCTGGTCATCGGCGGAAAACAGCCGCGAGCCGCAACCGGTGCAGAAATGTCGACCCTGGAACTCGCCGGTTTTCCCTGAATGTTCGAACTGGCCGGCGGGCCAGATCCCATAGAAGGTAAAGGCCGAACCGCTTTCTTGCCGGCAGTCGGTGCAATGACAGATTCCAACGCGCAAGGGTTCGCCCCGGACAGAAACATGCACCTGCCCGCAAAGACACTTTCCGGAAAGCACGGTCATGACGGATCCCTGTTTCGTTGATTTTTCGCTGCCGGGAAAACGGTCCGGCCGGGCATCTGTTCCGTCGTGACGTCGCAGGCCTGCTCGGCTCCACGAATAGGATACTCTGTCGAAGAGCGTCAGACTGGACAAGATGAAGGCGGCTTCAGCGGCCTGCTAGATCATCACGATCTGATTGTCGCGCGCGGCAAAGGATTCGGGGAAGGCCGCCTGCGCCTGCGTTTCCATCTGCGCCAGCTGTTCGTCGGTGCGGGAGGGAGCGTGGTGGAACAGCGCGAAGCGCTTGGCGCCCGCGATCTTCGCGAGCTCGGTGCCGTGCTGCCAGGTCGAATGGCCGAAGCCCTTGAAACGCTGCATCTCGTCTTCGTTGTAGGTGCAGTCGTAGACGACGAGATCGGCGTCCTGCATCATTTCGAGCGAGACCGGATCGTAGTTGCCGGGATCATGTTCGATATCGTAGATGAGAGCGACCGAACGGCCCTGCCATTCGATGCGGTAGCCTATGGCGCCGCCCGGATGGTTCAGCATGAAGGTCTTGATCGTGACGCCCGGGCGCGGGTTCAGCACCTGGCCGGCATGAAAATCGCTGAAATTCATCGTCGCCTGACAGATGTCGGTCTTGACGGGAAACCAGGGCGGGCTGATGAACTGCTCGACCATTTCCCGCGTGCTCATCTTGCCATCGAGATGGCCGGACCAGATGTTGACGTTGATCGAGGGATAATAGATCGCCTTGAAGAAGGGCAGGCCGATGATGTGGTCGTAATGGCAGTGGCTGAAGAACAGGTCGACGTCGGTGACGCTGTCGGCGAGCAACGACAGCCCCGCCTCGCGCAGGCCGGAGCCAGCGTCGAAGATCATCCGATGTTCTCCGCAGCGAATCTCGATGCAGGAAGTGTTACCGCCGTAGCGATCGAACTCGGGGCCAGACACGGGAATACTGCCGCGGACGCCCCAAAATTTTACCTGAAACAGTTCTGTCGTCATCGTTCTTCAAACCGGCCTTCCCGCATCGCCATCGTAGTCATAGTTCGTCCCGATGCGAAGCAGCAGAATTCCACGGGTTTGTCTGTTCCCCTTTGTATTCTCCCAACCGATAGCGGAAGAAGAAGTAGATTTTCCTAAGCAATCGGCTTTCGGTTCGGAAAGCAAGCCAGTATGGTTGGTTTTCGGTATACGCGCTGCTCAGGGCGGGGACATTTTCCCGTAAGTCATGCCTATTAGATGGTTGCGCGCGATTGAAAAAACAATTGCCGCCCTGTCGAGCCGAAAATCCAGTTCCGAAGGTTGGGGGGACCGCTATATCCGACGACGGCTGACTGGGCTCTGACAATCAGCCTTCTTTCATTTTGCATCTCGCGGCTTTGTCTGGAACGTCTGGTCTAAGTTCAACTATAGGGCGGGCCGCTCTGCGCTATCGTGGAATCCTTCGGGCGGTCGTCTAGGCCGGTGCTGACCTTCGACATCGTCACTCGCGGTTTGCCGTCTGCGGCGCGGGGATGCGCGTCTTCGCATCGGACCGACCAGTCTCTGGTTCGGCGTCGGCGACGCCGTCACCGGCCTCGCGGCTGTTGCCCATGTTCACGGGCGGGGCGCGCTGTTCGTCGACGTTGATCTCTGGAAGCTCGTCGTCCTGCGTGTCTTCGTTCAGCGACTTTGGAGGAAGCTTGGCGGAACTGGGGATTGAGTTCGTCGTCATGTTGGTTCTCCTTCTGGAGAAGGAACTCGCAGACGCCGACGCGGTTCCACCCGCCGCCGTCGTGATCCTGCCATCCTTTTTCGCGATCAACACCCGCCACGCCGAGGCGTGATTCTGAATGAAATGAGGAGTTTGATATGCTGAAGACCACATTGGTCGCGACGACAACGTTGCTTGCCCTTACCCAGTTCGCCAGTGCTTCCAGCGACAGCGCATGGAACGCACTGTTCGCGAAGGCGAACGGGACCTGCATCGGTCAGTCGCGAATGGTGTCACCGGAAGCGACCGCGCCGGTGGTCTTCGACGATGCGACTGGCAAGGTAGCAGTTCTTCTCCGCGAGAAGAGCTCGAAGTCGAAGAAGCTAGTGAACCTCATCTGTCTGTACGACAAGAAGTCGGGCAAGGCGTCCATTGCCGAGTATCAGTGGCTCGGACAGTAGGGACCGGCGGCCAGGGCGATGTCAAAGCGGCGGTTGAACGCTCAGGTGATCTGTAGAGTATAGCGGGGGCCCGGCTTACCTACCGTGCTGTTCTGTTTAACGATTGCGGGGACTATCATGGGCGGCAATATTCGCGCATGCGTTTCCACCTTACGATCGGCAAACGAGGCCGAGTCACGATGGTTATGGTTGCGAAGAAAATCAAAGGCGTTCGATTTCAATCACGCGAATGACGATCTCCTCCTGACGGAACCGCGCCTCCAGTTTCTTGCGGTAGGACGACCACCAGGCGCGGTCGAGATCAGGGGTCATTAACTCGGCGACAACGATGCGGTCCTGCTCGATTTCGCCGTCGTCGCGCCACAGTCCTTCGGCGGGTGAGTCGACGTGAAGGGTGACCCCGCCGAACTTCGCCATGAGTTCGTCCCGGACAAGGTTGACGTTCGGCCGGCTCCCACGAGGGTGTGAAACTGGAAGGAGGATTTCGACGAGATACGGCATCCTGGTTAACCGGCGTCGCGACCGGAAGTTCCTGGTTGCCGGCGCCGTCGGCGATCCATCCTGAAAGTGTGAATCGAGCGCCGCCATCGGCGAACATGCGGTGGAATGACGCTGGACGACATCAACTCGGCTGTCTTATGAGATTGATCAAGGCGTCAGCCGGTCAAACCTGAATGTCTTGGTGCCTGGTTTTCTCTCGCCGCAGCGTCCAGCTTTTTCAGTAAGTCCCCGAAAACATCTTCGCAGTCGGTGGGCAATGAGAATTCTGGCAGCCCACGCAAACGTGGTCCCAAGCGCTTCAAGGTATCGCGCTGGAAGATTCCTGCTGTGGTTGTTTTATATGTTTCAGACATGATGTCACAACGAGGGCGCCAGTGTTAGGTTCCGCAATGACGGCGACAGGTGATTTGTTGGGTTATGAAAGTGAAGGCGTGGGATGTTGAGCGTGTTTTAGTCCGCGAGGTGCATGGAACATCATTCCCGAGGCTGCTCGCCCCGTCGCCAGTTCCGCGCGGCAAGCCTCACCGAAATCCAGGAGAAAGTTCATCGCGCCGGAATGCGCAAGGTCCCGCATTTCCGAAAGCGAGCGATTGGGGTCAGGTAGGTTTTGACGATCCTTGCCATCGCCAGTTCGGCTGCATCCACGAGCCGTCTCGACGAGATCAGACGCATCTGGGCGACCAGTGCGTAAAGTAGCACGAGATCGGAAACATCGTCCTTCTGGTGGCTTATCGCATCGGCGTAAAGTCGCGTCGCTTCAGCTATGAAGTCGGAAAAAAGCTTTTCCCGCTTGGCGGCCTCGAGCTCTCGCTGTTTTTCCCTCACTTGTGAACGGTGCGTCATCCAGGCGGTGGCGAACGAGGCGAGACCGCCGATAACGACGCCGGCAAGGCCCATCAGGGCGGAGATGTATGGTTCCATGAGAATTTGCCTTTCGCAACGATCGGGCTCACCAACGACGTGGCTATGATCCTACCCCGCCAGCGGAGGACCTACCCATACGCCTTCTGGTACCGCGGGGATGCTGTTCACCAGATCTTCGCGTGAGGTTCACGGTATCCTCATGTCAGCGCCAGAAACGCTTGGTGTCGATGACCTCGTCTACTAAGGACTGGGCCATGCGGATCAACGCATTCTTGTCATCGTGGAAAACGACAGAATCGCGAGCAGGGTGGTCGGCCAGTCCATGCTGCTCGAGCACGCCCGGTCCCGTTGCCAGATCGTTCAATGCTCCAAGATGGTCCTGCAGATCCCCCATCGCAGCGATAAATTTCCGGTGCCGACGGGCGCCGCGCTTGTCGTCGAACAGCGATCCGAAGAACTCGGCCGCGTAGCGAAGCTTTTTAGCATCCTTGCGAACCTGGTGACGATGCTCGTCGTCGGTCTCGGCCAGCGCACTGCCATGCTTTTTCAGCTTCTTCCGCATCTTGTCGAGGGCCCTCGCGGCAAACTCCGGAACCGACGCGTCCTCGGAAGTTGCGCTGCCACCAGCGCGATCGAGGTGACAGTGAAGCCACTCGTTGAAATCGAGCATCAGCGCGCGCGCTCTCGCCGACTCCAGCGCCTCGACGGCGTCACCGTACGCCTTGTTGCGGGCATCCTTGAGCTGGGCCCGAAGGTCGGGGTCCTTCGCCTTCGTCAGCAGGACGTCGAGATTACGCGCTTCGCCGAGGACGCCGGCGAGCCACCGAAACTCCCTCTGCAGCCCACTCGGCTCGTCGCCCTCCAAGAGCGGCTTGAACAGCGAGAACGCGGAGCGGAGACGCCGCAGAGCTACCCGCGCCTGATGAAGGGCTTCCGAATTTCGTCGCTGGAGAAGGATATCTTCGTTGAGACGGAATTGCCGAAAGCAGGATGCGGCGATTTCTCGAAAGGCGGCAGATGCCTTGATGTTTCGCTCGAGATCGAGGCGCTCTGCCTTGAACATGAATTGCTGCCTGTCCAGAAGCGCGAGACCCCGTTCGGACTTGGACTGAATTCCGAACCGGAAAGGTGCGATCGCGTCGATCTTGCGAATGAATACGAAGAGGTTCTTCGGATCGCCGTCCTCGAGTTCGACCTCGATTTCCTGAACAGGCGAGCGCCTGTTGCCAGACACAAGGTCTCCCCGGTCGACGACCACCTCCAGCCGAGAGCCATTCAATTCGAACTTCCAGACGCGGCGCTCAATGAACACGGTGAAAGCGGCCTCCACCTCAAGTTCCGGTCCGAACTCGCTTATGAGCGGGCTCGTATGGTCGAGGACGGGTTCATTGCCTTCAATGGGAGTCTCCCATTCTGAACGGACAAACAGTGATTTCGCCGGCCCGGATGCCTTCACAGTCTGGACGTTGGAAGCGCCGGTAGAGCGGATACGCAGAGAGAACCCTTTCTGCGACAGCCGACGATCGTCTGTCTCGAAGTAGGTCGATGACTGTTGCAGTGCCTCGTCAGGCCCTCCGAGAAGATCGGAACCCAAAAGGCGCTCAAGGGCTTCGTTGGAGAGGTCGAGCTTGATTTCGATTTCCGATGGCAAGGCGGGCTCCATTCTGATTGGACGCTCATCAACGCTGGAGGTCCTGTCATAGTTCGGTCGCGTCACGACGTGATGAAGCAAACTGGACTCTTCAACGTTGCCCAGCTAGCTTGCGCGGGCTTCGAAACCGGAGGCGGACGATGCTCAACGAAAACCCCCAGATGGAACTTACGAAAACCGAGTCTGGTCGCGATGTCGCGCAGGCTGGTGCTCTGTGCTACCGTCGGAACGAAAACGGTCGAGTTGAGATCCTTTTTGTGGGCAGCCGACGGAACGGTCGATGGGGAATTCCGAAGGGGCACCTCGACGAGGGTGAGACTAGCAGCGCCGCGGCGCTGAGAGAGGCGTTCGAGGAGGCCGGGGTCGAAGGCGTCGTCGACAAGACCGTGTTCGGTACGTTTTCGTACCGGAAGGACACGAGTCCCAACCAATACCACGTGGCCGTCCACCTTCTTCAGGTCTCGAGGATAGCGGACAAGTTTCCGGAGAAGGATGTCCGAAAGACGCGATGGTTCCCCTTGGAGAGCGCGCTGCGGCAAGCGGCGCAGCCGGGCTTGCGGATGCTACTCGCAAGTTTAGAAGGGCGCCTTCCAATGGCGGGAAGGTGGCGATCACCGACAAGCAGGCGGAGATCTTCCTGCGGCTCGACGACGACATGAAGCGGGCGATCGCCGTCCGGGACGAAACGTCGGGCGTGCCGGCTGGCCAAGCGTTGAGAACACCGTTCATGCCGAGATGCCAGCGACGCCGCCCCCTTCGAACGGCTGAAGACCGCCTTGTTCCGGACTAGGGGACGAACCCGCTTCGATCGGGCGGCGGCCGACGGGATCCTCGACGACCTCCGGCATGTCCCTTACCGGAACGGCGTCGCCGCGGCGCAGGTCTTCTAGTTCCTCGATCAGGACTCCATCGACGCGGACGAAGACTTGTCGATGGCGCAGGACGACCTGCACCGGATGTCGCGAAACCTGCCGTTCCTCCGTAAGGATACGGCCGTTGTCGAAGAGATTGAATCCATACGGGCGGATATGTCGGAGGAGGCTCGAATCTTCTTTGGATGGCGGCCGTATGCGGGGAAGTGGTCGTTTCCGAATCCTGTGTGGAGCGAACTCCGCCAGGCGTTTCAGGAGGGCGGGGACGATGCACCGGTGGAGCTGTGCGCTGCCCCGTCTTTTTCCTGACGGGCAGTACAGCTTCTCAACGCCGGCCCGGTGCGGCCGGTGGATCGACTTGTTCCAGCAGTTCGGGGCCGTCTTCCGGAACGTTCATCTCGAACACGTCGCGCACGACCGCTTCCGCCGCCTCGATTTCGAGGTCTGTCATCTTTTCGAACTCCCGCCGGCGGCGCTTCTTCGCCAGGACGCCGTCGTTCTGCCGCACGAAATTGATCAGCGAGGAGATCATCCCATCAGGCATCTCGATGAAGCTCTGTATCCGCCCCTTTGCTTCATCAAAACGGGCGAGATACTCGATCTCCCTTGGCAGGTCGTGCTCGATCGTAGTCACGACGCATTCGTACAGGAACTCGGTGATCTCGGTATAGTCTCCGAAGCGGTAGAGATCGGCGGTGTCGTTGATCACGCGGACGTTCTGCTTGTCGGTAGGCACCCATTCAACGAACTGGAGCAGTGGTCCAGTGAAGGCTCGAAGTTCCTCGCCGTATTCGGCCTGACGCTTCAGAAGCACTGACGATACAGGAAAGATCATGCCCGTCGGAGTGTAGCCGCGCTCGGAGAGTACGTGGTGGATCATATACCGGTGAAGTCGCCCGTTGCCATCCTCGAACGGATGGATGAAGACGAAGGCGAATGCCATGACCGACGCCTGCAAGACTGCGTCGACGTCGCTCTTTGCCATCCGCTCGCCGCAGGCGATCACCCCTTGGAGAAGATCGGCGACATCCTCGTGCCGGGCGGGCACGTGCTCAGGGCTGGGATCGTTATTCCAGTCGCGGCCGCCGATGAACCCGCCGGCGTCGCGTAGTCCGCGCTTTATGAACCGGTCTTCCTCGATGACGATGTGCTGTAGACGCACCAGTTCGTCTATTGACAGCGGTCTGCGCCCTGCTTGAGCGACCGCGCGCATCCACAATTCAAGTCGGTTGCGTGGAGGGCGTTCCCCTTCGATCTGGTAGGTGGCTTGGCTGTCGGCCAGCAGAAGGAAATTCGCAGCTCTGGCGATCACCTGCCTGTCTATCTTGCCGATCAGTTCCTTCGCAGCCTCGTTCCAGCGGTGGTCGACGGTTTCCGAAAGGAAGTTGCTCCGGCGGAGCACTGGACAGAACGACGGTGTTCCAAGAAGGTTGTCGCGCACCCGGTGGCGTGGCGAATTGACAGGCTGCGAGGTAAAGTACTCTCTTGAATCCAGAGCCTCCACGTAGTTGCCTTGATCCAGGTCAGGAAGGGGAACCCTCTCGTTCGTGAGCCACTCGTAGAAAAACCAGATCCTGCGTGTGGTCGCGCCAGTCGGCGCAGCCTCAACTATGGGCGCTATATCGTGAGCGGAGACCTTCTGGAACAGCCGCTTCAAAACAAGGAGATCGGTCTGCTCGTTCCTGAACGCAAACGCGAGCTGGCCTGCCAGGGAATTTTCCGGCATGAACCGCTTGTCGAAGATCGTCCAGCCGTCCTGATGCTTCCTTCCTCCCCTGACCGAAGCGTTCGCAACGGCGGAAGGCGCGCGGACAGGCGCGTCGACCCCGTACATGGCGATCAGCGCGGAATATCCAGCCAGCTCTGAGCCGACTGGGATAATCCACTCCTTGAAGACCCTTGGATTGGCCGGATTGCTAGGCATTTGATCATCCCCGCGTAACCGTCGCGAAACGGTTATATGCGCCGTCATCCTGCATAGTTCAATTGCCGATGTCGCGATACGATTAGAATGCGCCAACTATGTCACCAAACAGTTATTCGGGCGATATTGAATGAAATGTCGCAGTATTATTACTGAAGTCGCCAAACGATTAGAATCGCAGGCCTATGTCGCCGAATGATTATTCCTCGGAACGAAATGGCATTTCGGAGCCTGCACATCGTCTGAGCGGGCCGCCTTCGCTGAGGGCCGGGGCAGTTCAATTACCGAACTTGGATGCGAATCGCCAAAAACAATTCCGATTTCATCAACAAAAGTGACGCGGTAATTCCCAGAATTCCCGGTTAGTGCCATGTGATCTTGCGGGTTACGCGAAGAGCCTAGCCGAAACGACTTATGGCGCGTGTATTGCGTTTACCCCCGTTCGCCTGCATCTCCGGGAAAACCACCATCATATGAGAAAATTGTGCATCCGATTTGTGGGAATGTTTCCTTGCTTTAGGATGCCAGAAAGCGATATATCCGACGATACGGGAAATATAAGAGACTAGCGATGTTGCCGCCGATTATCAACGAGACCATCGCCGAGAGCAGCTACAGGCGCATTCGGGCCGACATCATTTTTGGCCGGCTGCCTCCCGGGCAAAAGTTGAAACTGGAAAGCCTGAAGGAGACCTACGAGACCAGCATCAGCACACTTCGGGAAGTGCTGAACCGGCTCTCCTCCGAGGGGCTTGTCCTCGCCGAGGGACAGAAAGGTTTCGAAGTGTCTCCGGTGTCGGTTTCAGACCTCAAGGAGACGGCGGCGCTGAGGCTTCTCTTGGAAACACATGCGCTGGAGCAGTCGTTCGTGCATGGCGACGTGGAGTGGGAAGCTCCGCTGGTATCGGCGCATTACAAATTGGCGCGGATGGAACAGGTGATGGCAACCGGCGACACCAGCAGGGCTGAGGACTGGAAGCGCTACGACTGGGAGTTCCACCAAGCCCTGATATCTGCCTGCGGGTCGAAACTGCTGATGGAGACGCATTCGGTGATCTTCGACAGATATCTCAGATATCAGATGGTTGCCTTGTCCTATCGAGGCGATGTCGCAGCCAATGAACATCAGCAGCTTTTGGATGCGGCATTGCGACGGGACGCGGAGACGGCCAAGCGGGTGCTTGCCCTGCATATTCAAGGCGGGGTCGAACATGCGCTGGCGAGAGGGACGCTGAGATAGAAATTGTCCGGAGGTTCCAACTCGAGCTTTAGGTCCACCACGTAAATTGCATTTCGGCCAAACCAGGAAAAGCCATGCTCAAGCAAGTCCACGACCCGGCTGAAACAGTAAGCGATGTCGTCTTCCGGCAGATCCGCGAGGATATCATATCGGGGACATTGCCGCCGGGGGCCAAGATCAAGCTGGAGCAGGCCAAGGAGCGTTACTCCATCGGCATTTCATCGCTGCGCGAAATCCTGAGCCGTCTGACCACGGAAAACCTCGTCGTTGCCGAGGGGCAGCGCGGTTTTGAAGTCAGCCCTGCTTCGCGCCGCGAACTTCTGGAGCTCGCCGACCTCAGGATTGTTCTGGAAACACATGCGATCGGCCTTGCCTTCGCTGCGGGAAATCTTGAATGGGAGGGGCGCATCGTCGCCGCCCATCACCGGCTGGCTGCCGCGGAACGCAAGCTCCTTGCCGGCGACGTCTCGCGGACGGTCGACTGGGTTCGATACGACTGGGAGTTCCATCAGGCGATCGTCTCGGCCTGCAATTCAGCGACGTTGATGGCGACATTGTCGTCCGTCTTCGACCGCTTTCTCCGCTACCATATGCTGGCCGAAAGTTTTCGCGGAAAGCCCGTCGTCGATGACCACAGGGTTTTGTTTGAACTTTCCATTCGGCGCGACGTCGCTGGCGCGACCGACGTCGTCAGACGGCACGTTCAAAGCGGCGTGGACCATGTGCTCAAGAGCGGCCGGATTACATAGAGAAATTCCAGCAAAAAGTGCGACGCGGTTTTCCGTCCGGAATGCGCAAAAGAAAAGGTTAGAGCGCGGCTCTGCGCTTTCATGAAAAGCTGCGCCGCCCCTAACCCATGGCTCAAAAGGCGTCTTTCGGAATTCCTTCCGGACGCATCTGTTTCTTCAGGGCGGCGATCCGGAAAATCGCGTTCGGGGCGCCATAGCCGCGGTAGCCGCGGCGTTCGACGATCTCGAAGAAGAACCCCTCTCCATAGGTTCCGCTGTAGAGCTGGAAATATTCGCCATGCTCATCGCGGTCATAGAGGATGTTTTCCGCCTTCAGCCGCTCGGTCAATGCAGGATCGAGACCGAAGCGGGCTTCGACGTCGTCGTAGTAGTTCGGCGAAATGTGCAGCGATCTGAAACCGCAAACACGAAGGCTTCCCGCGGTCGCGAAGATGTCGTCGGTCAAAAACGCCAGGTGCTGGATGCCGGCCCCGAATTTTTCGGCGATGAAATGTCCCGCCAGGGTGCGACGATTTTCGGCGCCGTTCATGGTGATGCGCAGCGCCCCGGTGTCGTTCTCGACGACTTGACTGCGCACCACTCCGGCCGGATCGATGATATCGACCATCGGGGTCTTCCGCGTCTCGAAAATCGACGTGTAGAATAGAAGCCAGGTGAGCATTTCATCGTAACCCACCGTCTGGGCGACGTGATCAATGCGCAACAGCCCCGCGGACGGCGCGTCGGTATCGTCCGTGACCGGCTGAAAGTCGATTTCGGAGAAGCGACCCAATGCGCTCTTGTCGTCGATGAGATAGATGATCCCGCCCCCGACACCCCGAATGGCAGGCAGCTCGAGTTCACCGTCCGCGACAGGCTGGGTGAATGGCTCGGCATCCAAGGCGAGCGCGCGCTCATAGGCCTTGGCGGCATCGTCGACGACTAGCGCCATGGCATATGCAAAAGTACCGTGAACGGCGTAAGCGGCGTTGGCGAATCCCGCCTGATCGACATTGACGAGGATCCGTATCTCGCCCTGCTCGAAAAGAGAGACTTTCTTCGTGCGGTGGATTGCCGTCCTTTTGAAACCGAGGGTGCGCAGCAATGCGACCAGCTCGACTTCGTCTTCCTCGTCCGTGGCGAACTCGACGAATCCGACGCCCTTGACGGAAGGCCTTTCCGGCATCGCCGCTCCGGTCATGCTGCCGATGCCGAGATGGCGTCGGACCTGATCGCCAAGATAGATCAGCGAGCGGTGGCCATCGGCGGCAATCGCCCGCGACAGACCGCCTCGAAACTGGTCGTTGAAGATCTCCAGGGAGAAATAGCCATCATAACCTGTCGCCGCGACGGCTTCGGTAAACGCCGTGACGGGAAGATCGCCTTCCCCTGGCATGTTTCGGAAGTGGCGGCTCCAATAGAGCAGGTCCATGTCGATCAGCGGGGCATCGGCAAGCTGGACGATGAAGATTTTCTCTTTGGGAATTGAGCGGATCGAATTGACGTCGATCTTGCGCGACAAAGTGTGGAAGCTGTCGAGGATAAGACCGATATTCGGATGATCGGCGCGACGGACGATCTCCCAGGCGTCGCGGTGGTCGCTGATATGCCGGCCCCAGGCAAGCGCCTCGTAGCCCACCCTCAGTCCCCGCCGGGCGGCACGCTCGCCGAGTTCGTGAAAGTCCGCCGCCGCCCGGTCGATGCCGCCGATGGCTGCCGGCGAGACGTTGGAGCAGACCAGCACCAGATCCGTTCCGAGCTGCTGCATCACGTCGAACTTCCGTTCCGCGCGATCAAACGTTCGGCTTCGCAGCGGCTCCGGCATGCCCTCGAAATCACGAAACGGCTGAAACAGGGTGATCTCCAGGCCATGATCGCGGACGAGTTTTCCGACATCAGCCGGGCTTCCGTCAAAGGCGAGGAAATCATTTTCGAAGATCTCGACGCCGTCGAAGCCCGCTCGGGCGATCGCCTCGAGCTTCTCGGGAAGTTCGCCGCTGATCGTTACAGTCGCAATCGAGGTCCTCATGTCAAAGCCCTTCCGATATCGGTGCGAGATAAAACGAGCGCCGAACACGATGATGCGTTCCAGAAAACCGCTCGCTACTATTATGGCAAATGTCGTGAGGAATTCAAATAGCGTGTCTTATTATAAATTCTCATATGATTTTGAAAAACTCTGTTGATTTGCGCGTCCGTCTCTGGCAATCATGCCTCTCACAGTCAAAAGGTGAGGTTGACTGTCCGGTCCATGGACCGTTCCAAGGAGGAGAAATTACATGTTCAAGTCTATGCTAACGCGTCGAAACGCGATGCTCGGAGCCGCCGCCCTCGTGGCAGCCGTCACCCTGGCGCAGCCGGCCGCCGCCGTCACGCCCGATGAAATCAAGGCTCGTGGCAAGATCATCGTCGGAATTCAGGGCGACAATCCGCCTTGGGGCTTTGTGACCAGCGGCGGCAAGCAGGACGGCCTCGACGCCGACATCGCAACGCTGTTTGCCAAGGAACTCGGCGTTTCCGTCGAGTTCGTGCCGCTTGAAGTCAACAACCGCATTCCGGCACTGACGGCCGGCCGAGTCGACGTTCTATTCGCAACGATGGCGATGTTGCCGGATCGCGCAAAAGCCGTGCAGTTCAGCAAGCCCTATGTTGCCAATGCCATCGTCCTGATCGGTCCGAAAAAGGCTGAGATCAAAACCAATGCCGACATGGCCAAGTTCACGGTCGGCGTCGCCAAGGGAGCTGCTCAGGACACGCAGGTCACCAAGAACGCGCCGCCCAGCACCACCATCCGCCGCTATGACGGAGACGCCGCGAGCGTCCAGGCCCTGGTGTCCGGCCAGGTCGAAACGCTCGGCGGCAACATCTTCTACATGGACCGGCTGGAGAAGGCCCGTCCGGGCGAATTCGAAAACAAGCTTGAATTCCAGAAGCTCTACAACGGTGCTTGCACGCGTCTCGGCGAAAAGGAAATCAATGCGGCGCTCAATACGTTCATCGACAAGATCAAGGCCAACGGCGAGCTCAAGGCCGTCTACGACAAGTGGATGAAGGTTCCGGTTCCGGAATTCCCGGAAACGCTGGAAGGCATTCCGTTCGCGGCGAAGTGAAAGCTCATAGATCGAGCGTTTAGTCGAGGAGGTGGGCATCCCTGGGGATGCCCGCCAACGCTACCATCATGTTTCGAGACCGGCTTCGGCCCGCGTCCGGGAGCGCGACCAATTTTTGTGCTGAATGGACCCAATCTCAATCTTCTGGGTCAGCGCGAGCCGGCAATCTACGGGATCACGACGCTGGCCGACATCAACAAAAGATGCGTCGCCAAGGCACGGTCTTTGGGGTTCGACGTCGAGTTTCGGCAGACCAATTTCGAGGGCGAACTGGTTGAGAGCGTGCACCAGGCCCGGACCGATGCTTGTGGCATCATCATCAATCCCGCCGGTTATACCTTCACATCGATCGCTCTTCTCGATGCCTTGAAAATGTTCGATCCGCCGAAGATCGAACTGCACATCTCCAATGTCCATGCGCGCGAGAGCATCTACCACAATTCGCTGATCTCGCGCGTTGCCACGGCGATCATGATCGGCTTTGGGGCCGATGGCTACGAACTGGCTATCCAGGCGATGGCTGGAATGGTCAAGCGGGACTGAATTTTCAGGAAGACGGACCGGAAGGATCGCCATGAATTATAAGTTGGATTTCACCCCGGTCATAGATGGCCTGCCGAACCTTCTGCTCGGCTGCCTCGGGACATTCCTGCTTGCCATTTGTGGGATGCTGCTGGCGATCGTCATCGGAATTGGCGGCGTTGCGCTGCGCGACTCTGCCCTGAAGCCAGCACGATGGCTGGTCATCGCCTTCGTCGAATTGATCCGCAACACGCCTTTTCTGGTGCAGATCTTCTTCATCTACTTCGCGCTTCCGCTGACGGGCATCAGGCTGGATCCGACGCCGACGGCGATTATCGCGCTTGGCATCAACGGCGGCGCCTACGCAATCGAGATCATTCGCGGCGGCGTCCA
The DNA here is from genome assembly GCF_057653455.1 of Rhizobium sp. CB2179. NCBI lineage: Bacteria > Pseudomonadati > Pseudomonadota > Alphaproteobacteria > Hyphomicrobiales > Rhizobiaceae > Rhizobium > Rhizobium sp. CB2179. The sequence goes on from NZ_JBYGKR010000003.1 coordinate 94,070, forward strand.
GTCGATCCCGAAGGGTCAGATGGAAGCGGGTTTGGCCCTTGGTCTGCACAAGGCTCAGGTCTTCCGGCTGATCATTCTCAAGCCGGCATTGCGGGCGATCTATCCGTCTTTGACCAGCCAGTTCGTCCTGTTGACGCTGACCACCAGCATTGCATCGGCGATCTCGGCCTACGAGCTGACGTCCGTTTCGCAGCGCATCGAATCGGAGAGCTTCCGCAGCTTCGAGGTCTACTTCACCGTCACGGTTTTCTATTTCGTGATCTCCTGGCTGATGATGCGCATCTTCGCGCTGTTTTCGGCGCGCTACTTCAAATATCCGGTCAAGTAGGAGGAATTCCATGGGTCAAGAAGAATTCGTCTTCCTCCTGATCGGCCTGAAATGGACCGTGCTCCTGTCGGCCGTCGGCTTTGTCTGCGGCGGCGTTGCAGGGCTCGGCGTCGCTCTTGCGCGCGCCTCGGGCATACCGCTGCTGGAACGTCTGACGGCCGGCTATATCGCCGTCTTCCAGGGAACCCCGCTGCTGATGCAGCTTTTCGTCGTCTATTACGGCCTGGCCCTGGTGGGGCTGATGCTCGATTCCTGGGTGGCCGTTGCCATCGGCCTGACGCTGCATGCCAGTGCCTATCTCGGCGAGATCTGGCGCGGATCGATCGAAGCGGTTCCGCGCGGCCAGACGGAAGCGGCAAAGGCTCTCAGCCTCAGATACATCTCGCGCATGAAGGATGTCATCCTGCCGCAGGCGCTGCGCATTTCGCTGCCCGCCACGATCGGCTTCCTGGTGCAACTGATCAAGGGCACCTCGCTTGCGTCGATCGTCGGCTTCACCGAGCTGACGCGGGCCGGCAACATCATCTCCAACCAGATCTTCCAACCGCTGACGGTCTTCGGCGTCGTCGGCATTCTCTATTTCCTAATGTGCTGCCCACTGACGATTCTTGGTGCTCGCCTCGAACGAAGGTTCGCCGCCTCCGCGCGCTGATCCGCATCCCTCGTCTTCGACGCGGTCCAGCCCACCAATATGGAGTTCTACCGATGACCAGTCCCAGTCCCGCTCAAGGCGCGGAAACCATGATCACCATGGAGCGGGTGGAGAAGTGGTATGGCGCTTTTCAAGCCCTGCGCGACATCAACATATCGGTTCGCAGCGGCGAGAGGATCGTCCTGTGCGGGCCCTCCGGCAGCGGCAAGTCGACGCTCATTCGCTGCATCAACCATCTCGAGACCTACGAGAAAGGTGAAATCCGCGTCGGCGGAATTCTTCTCGGCAATCAGGCCAAGACCATCGATGCGATCCGTCGTGAGGTCGGCATGGTCTTCCAGCAGTTCAATCTGTTTCCGCATCTGACCGTGCTGCAGAACTGCATGCTGGCGCCGATGAAGGCAGCCGGGATCAGCAGGGCGGAGGCCGAGGAACGGGCACGCGGGCTGCTCGAGCGGGTCAAGATCCTGGAGCAGGCCGACAAATATCCGGTGCAGCTTTCGGGCGGCCAGCAGCAGCGCGTCGCCATCGCCCGCGCGCTTTGCATGCGGCCGAAAGTCATGCTGTTCGACGAGCCGACGTCGGCGCTTGACCCCGAGATGGTCAAGGAGGTGCTGGATACGATGATCGGGCTGGCCGATGAGGGCATGACGATGATCTGCGTCACCCACGAAATGGGCTTTGCCCGCCAGGTCGCCGATCGCGTGATCTTCATGGCCAGCGGCGCGATCGTCGAGGAAGCCCCGCCTGCCGAGTTCTTCACAAACCCACAGCATGAGCGAACCAGGAAATTCCTTGGAGAAATCCTGCGGAAATAAGGGGCTCAAGGTCGATGCGTCTGACAAATATACCTCTGGCAGATTCCAGGAGCCGGCAATGAAGCCACTGGAGATTGCAGTCATGGGAGCCGGCCTGATCGGCAGGCGCCACGTCGAGCGTGTCATCTCCGAGCCCGGAACCGTTCTCTCGGCGGTGATCGATCCTTCCGCCGCCGGTCGCGACTTTGCCGAGACTGTCGGCGCCCGGTGGTACCGGAGCTTCTTAGACATCCGCGTTGAGGACAGGCCTCACGGCGTGATCGTCGCAACGCCGAACCAGCTTCACGTCGAGAATGGAATGGAGATCGTCGCTGCCGGCATCCCTGTCCTGATCGAGAAACCGATCGCCGACGATGTCGATGCTGCCGCAGGACTGGTTGCCGCCGGCGAGAAGGCGGGCATACCGCTGCTGGTTGGCCATCACAGGCGCCACAATCCGATGATCCAGGCGGTCAAACAGATCGTCGACGGCGGAAGGCTTGGCCGGATCGTCACGGTGCACGGCACGTTCTGGGTCGCCAAGCCCGACGACTATTTCGATATCCCCTGGCGGCGCGAAGGGGGCGCCGGCCCGGTCTTCGTCAACCTGATCCACGATGTCGATCTCTTCCGATATTTCTTCGGCGAGGTCGAAGCCGTCCATGCGATGGAATCCCACGCCGTGCGGAACCATGCCGTCGAGGATACGGCTGTCGTCACGCTGCGTTTCGCAAACGGAGTGCTTGCAACCCTCAACGGCAGTGATGCCGCGGCCGCGCCCTGGAGCTGGGAGACGACCACCGGCGAAAACCCCGCTTTTCCCCATTACGATCAATTCTGCTACCAGATCGGCGGCACCAAGGGTTCTCTCGGAATTCCAGATCTGACGCTGTGGACAAGCCTTTCGAGGCCCGATTGGCTGGAGCCGCTTGCCGAGGAGCGCGTGCCCTACGCAGCTGCCGATCCCCTTTGCGTTCAGCTCAGACATTTTTGCGACGTCATTCGTGGCGATGCCCCGCCTCTGGTGAGTGGCCGCGAGGGCCTTGCCACGCTCAGGGTCGTCGAGGCGATCAAGAGATCGGCGGGCGCGGGACAGATGATCCACCTCTCCAACGCCAGCGCCTCTTCCGATCCCCAGAAAGTCTGACCACATGATCACCGGGACGACCAAACTCATCGCGCACCTCGGCTATCCGACGGAGTCCTTCAAGGCCCCGCTGATCTACAATCCGTACTTCGAGAAGAACGGAATTGATGCCGTCGTCGTGCCGATGGGCTGCAGGCCGGCGGACTATCCAGTATTTTTGAAACTTCTGTTCCGACTATCCAATATCCACGGTGCTCTGATCACCATGCCGCACAAGATTTCGACGATGGCGCTGCTCGACGAAACGTCGACCAACGCCAAAGTCGCCGGTTCGTGCAATGCAGTGCGTCTCGGTTCGGACGGCAGGCTGGTCGGTGACATGTTCGATGGCGAGGGCTTCGTTCGGGGCGTCTTGCGCAAGGGTAAAAAGGTTGAAGGAGCGCGTGCGCTCATTGCCGGTGCCGGCGGCGTCGGCTCGGCGATTGCGGCGTCCTTGGCACAGGCGGGGGTGGAGCATCTGGCGATCTTCGACGCCAATGAGACGACCGCGACCGCGCTGCTGGACAGGCTGAGGAAATACTATCCGCAGCTTGAAGTGACGGTCGGCTCCGCCGATCCTGAAGGTTTCGATATCGTCGTCAACGCGACACCCCTCGGCATGCGGCGCGGTGACCCGCTGCCGATCGATATCGACCGCATCTCGCCCTCGACCTTCGTCGGCGAAGTCGTGATGACCAAGGAGATAACCCCTTTTCTCGAGGCCGTGCGGGCGCGCGGCTGTGCATTTCAGGTTGGGACGGACATGTTGTTCGAACAGATCCCCGCCTATCTCGAATTCTTCGAATTCCCGACGACGACGGCCGACAATCTGCGGGCAATCGCCAAACTCGGATGATGCGATTTTAACGCATGATGCCAAAAGGTGTGAGGGGTTTCGAAGGACCTTGCTCTCGCCAAACTCGCTTCAGCCAAAACCTGGATGCGCTCTAAACTTGAACCAGCTCTCGATGACGAGCAAGGCGCAAACTTCTGGCTTCACGTTGGGCAGTCGAGCGCGGCGTTGGCCGACCGTGAGATTACACCGGATGTTCGGAGTAAGGGAAATGGCCAGAAAATGTGCCCTCATCTTCCGTGCGATATCGCCTTTATTTTCGAGTTTAATCAGCACCGCGACAGCGAATAACCAAGTCCCCCAAGTCCTTCAAACCCCTGCCGCCCAGACATAAGTTTCTTGACTGATTCGTCCATACCGCTAGACCGATCAAGTCCCGCGCCCGTCATCCCGAAGACGATTCGTTGCCCATCACGCCTAATATAATACAGCATATACTGGCCGCTCCCGGTCGAATCTGGCCAAGCCACGATTTCCCCCCTTGATAAAAGAACGTATCTCATTCTTGTCGCACCAGGCGTACTTGCGAAGGATGCGCTCAATGTTCTGTCGTTCAACACGCTAACGCGGACATACGGCAGCTTGTTACGACAATAAATTCCATTGAGGTCATCACCGCCGAGGTTTGCCGAGGCAGTCTTCTGTCGAGCTGCTTCTTCCCGTACGTTGGCCCCCGCAGCATCCAAGCGGATTTTCAAGTCTTCTTCCGTAACCTCCGCCAGATTTGGCTCACCGTTCTGGCCTGGCTCAAAGAGGTAGTAGTGTTGAGCTTGGGCAGCGTAATGAGTGCCTTTCCAGATGATAGTATACTCGGTCGGTGCATTTCCGTCCTCGCAGCGCAACCCTTGTGAAGACATCGCGGGGAGCTTGACCTCCGTTTCGTCGCAACCCTGAGCCTCGTCCTCGAAATTAAACGGGATCACCTGGTTCGTGACGTTGCCAATAATTACAGGTGAGCCCCGCTTCCACGTATACATTCTTCCCCAACTTTGTTTGTTCTGCCACTTCCTCCCTTCACTGATGAAATGGTCGTAGAATTCGTAGATGGCAATCCCCGTGGTCACTGGCTCGGCGTTGGGAATTGAGGGATAGCTGAAGCCAAAAATTGCACAGGCGGCCGCAAATTTGGTCAGTGAACACTTCATGTCCATACCTCCACTAGGGGAACTAGAATACTCCCTTTCCTTGCCCTCACATACAGGCGCTCGCTTTTATGCGGTGATGTGACCGTTATCGCCTGGTGAGGCGCCCCAGTTCGGCCTCTATCACAGCTAGCGACTTTTCCACGGCAGCTCTGTCGTCACCCGTGATACTTGCTAGCCGACTGCGCAACCGCTCGCGTTCTCGTTCGAGCCTCGGGCGCTTTTTATTCTGGTCATAGCAATCCATTTCCGAGTTTTCGTCTTTTGGTAACGGTGACATTATTTGTCTTCCTCCTTCATAGATGGTGCCTTCGAACTCACTCCTCTCAGGTATTGCTTGAAATGCTCGACCACGGGCGCGAAGACTTCGAAATGGAATTCGGTAGCAACCGGGCCAGCTCTGATCTTCCATTGCCGAGCGCCAACGGGCGGGTCCGCATCCCATAGACCGACGGATACCATCTGAACGATTTTCGCCCGCACGGCCCCCTGCTGGGCCCCTGGCTCATACAGGTATAAATCCAGAAGGTCGCCGAGATTGACGCTTCCTATCGTGTTGGGGTCTTCTCCCGATGCCTTGGCCTTGAGATACGATCTCATCAGCCGCTCGTGCAGAAACCACTCGGCCAGATTTGTTGAGGCGTCATTATAGCTGTTTGCAAACTTCGGCAGCGCATCGGTCTCGTTCAGGATGCCAATCATGCGGCAAGCCCCCTCGCCAAAGGTTTTCAGCCGAAGACCCGAAAGCCGAAGGTCCAAGCGGATGTTGTCGGCCGTTTCTTGAAGTTGTGGCAATGGAGCGTCTTCTATCTGGACCCACGGCTCCGGCTTTCCGATTCCTCCCTGGGGAGTGGGGGTGTGATCGTATTCGAGCAAGAAGTCGTGCGTTCGACTTGCGCTGCTCTTCACCAAGTCGCGGATTTCCTGCTGGCCAAACCACTCCTTGAATTGGGTTACTAGCTCGGCTGCCTCCTCAGCTTTCACGGTGCTGAGATGGAGCGGCATGATCGGACGAGCAACTGACATTGACCCCCCTTTTTTCAATCCCCGGCGATAGTAGATGTTTTACCTACGATTTGAAATCCATGATAAAAAGTCTTAGAAAAGAGCAATAAAATCAATACTTTACGACGAATTAGCAATGTCGTATGTTTTCTCCATCGAAACGACGACGGGGTGTTGTCGGAGCTTAAACGAAGGAGACTAACATGGTATTCAAGGCTGTCATTGGAACGGTCGCCGGCTTCGCCGGGCTGATCGGGGTTCTCTCGGCGGTGCCCGCCGACATGTCCCAGCTTCGCTACATCGATCGCTGCGTTACGCAGATGATGATGCCCATGCCCATGGGCTGCGGCCCCTACAATATCGACCTCACGAAGGCCGACGAACAGAAGTCCTACGAGGAGGCGATCCTCCTGTTCTTTTTGAATGGGTCGTCGCGTGTGGCGTCTCTGTTCGTTTCCCTCGAACCGACCGAGGATATCGATCAGAGGCTCGTCGCCCTGCCTGCCGAAAAAATCGGCGGCAAGTTCGAGCTGGCTTCGGTCACTTCGACTTCCGGGAGCCAGGTCGAAACTGCTGGCTTGCTGCAGTGGTTGATCGCGGGGATCATCCTCGTTTAGGTCCCAGAAATGAAAAGGGGAGGTTACGGCCTCCCCTTTTTTGTTGTCTATTTGCAGACCGAGGATGCATGAGCGATTTCATCGCGCAGCGCGTCGTTCGTGCTCCCGATTGCAACGAAGATGGCACCGGAGTTCGTCGGGAAGGTCAGCTTACTACCGTCATAGAGATCGCGAAGAGGCTGCCGCCGCCGGCGGCGAAATCATAGTCGATCGATACCCGATCCCCCTCATCAAGGGCGGTCCTGACCACGGAGTAGGCCTGTCCGCTGTATCGCTGAACCCACTTGCGGGCCAGCCAGGAGGCCCTCGCTCCCCACCGCGCGGAGACAAGCGCGGACGTAGGAGCTAGAGCGAGGCTGTGATGCCGCCGTCGACGGTCAGCATATGGCCGTTGACGAAGGAGGAGGCATCCGAGGCCAGGAAGACGGCGGCGCCGACGAGCTCCTTGACCTCGCCCCAGCGGCCGGCCGGCGTGCGGGTTTCCAGCCAGCCGGAAAACTTCGGATCGTCGACGAGCGCCTGGTTGAGCGGCGTGCGGAAATAGCCGGGCGCGATCGCATTGACCTGCAGGCCGTATTTCGCCCAGTCGGTCGCCATGCCGCGCGTGAGGTTCTTCACCGCGCCCTTGGTCGCGGTATAGGGCGCGATGCCGGGACGGGCGAGTTCGGCCTGGACGGAGGCGATGTTGATGATCTTGCCGCGGCCCCGCGATATCATCGCCTGGGCGACCGGCTGACTGACGTAGAACAGGCTGGAGACGTTGGTCTTGAAGATCTCGTCCCATTTGTCGACCGGGAAGTTCTCCAGCGGTGCGCGGAATTGCATGCCGGCATTGTTGACGAGGATGTCGATCGGGCCGATCTCCGCCTCGATATAGGCGATGGCGGTTCGGCTCGCCTCCGCATCGGTGACGTCGAAGGCGGCACTGACGGCGTGGCGATGGCTGCGACGGATATCTTCAGCGGCGGCCTCGGCCTTCTGCGCATTGCGGCCGTTGATGATGATCGAGGCGCCGTGCTCGGCAAGCCCGACCGCCAATGCGCGGCCGATGCCCTGGCTGGAGCCGGTGACGAGGGCGCGGCGGCCGGAGAGATCGAAGAGGGGGAAGGTCAAGAGGCTGCTCTCATCTACTTGAAGGACATAGCACCCGGTGCTACTTGAAGACATGGTGGAACGGCTTTTAAAACCGGCTGGGTTACCAAGGCAGCTCGCAAAGCGCGGATATCGGATTCCGAACTATTGAAAGCTATCAGGCAGGTTGCGGAAGGCAAGGCCGATGATCTGGGCGGCGTCTGGAGATCGAACATGGCAAAAAGCATTCAGTACAAGAGCGATGCGTTCGAGGCGATTCACGCGTCCGCGAAGGCTATGCATAAAATAGGAACGATCGACAAGGAAACCATGCGCTCCTTCGATGAGAGCTGCCTGGTTTCGCCGCACGCATTTGGTCCCAAGGCCATCAAGGCATTGCGGGAAAGCAATCGCGTCAGCCAGCCGGTTTTCGCCCGATATCTAAATACCAGCGAATCCACCGTGCAGAAGTGGGAAAGCGGAGCCAAAAGGCCAAGCGGGATGGCGTTGAAGCTGCTCTCGATCGTGCAGAAGCACGGACTTCAGGTTCTGAGCTAGGCCGTTCCAAGCCTCTTGATATTTCCCGTCAGCTCCTTGGCCAGCCGCAGGCTGGCGGCGGTTGCCATCGTCATTTGCGGCAGCAACAGCCATTCGAGCGTCCAGGCGGCGCCCGAGCGTTCCTGTTCGTGGACCAAGGACTGGTGGATGCCCGATAGGAGAGTGGCGTTGAAGCGGGCGAGCGAGACGAGGACTTCGGCGGAAACGGGGTTCTGCTTGTGCGCCATCGCCGACGAAGTGCCGCCGCCCGAGATTTCGATTTCATCGCCGGCCTGGGCAAGCAGCGCGATATCCTGGCCCATCTTGCCGAGACTGCCCGATATCGATGCGAACAGGCCGGCAATATCGGCGATCGGCAGACGCCCGCTCTGCCATTGCGGCGCGTCTGTGAGGCCGAGTTCCTGGGCGAGCGAGGCACGGATGGCGGCAGCCTGCGATCCGACCTTGTCCAGCGTGCCGGCCGCACCACCGAACTGAACGGGAAAGCTCTGTTCGGTCAGGCGGTCGCGATAGGTCGTCAGCGGCTCCCGCCACGCGTTGAGGCGATCAGAGACGGTGATCGGGATCGCCGCCTGCATGCGGGTATGACCCATCAACTGGTTCCGGCCGAACTGGCCGTCCAGCGCATCGAGCCCCGCGGCGATGGTGGAAAGCCGGCCGGCAAACAGGAAGACGACCGCCTTCAGGCGGATCATCAGGCTGGTATCGATGACGTCCTGGCTGGTCGCGCCGAGATGCAGGCTCTTGGCCGCTTCCTCGCCGACGTCAGCGCGCAGCTGCTTGACGAGGTCGGGAACGACGACACCATCCCTTGCCGTTGCCGATCGAAGACTGGAGATCTCGGGTGAGAAGGCAGCGCAGGTGTCGGCGATGCGCCTTGCGGCTTCGGCGGGAATGAGGCCATGAGCCGCTTCAGCCTTGGCGAGGGCGGCCTCGAAGGAGAGCATGGCCCGTATATCGGCCTCGGCGGAGAAATAGGGCGCGATTTCGTCGTCGCCGAGCAGGCCGGAAAGGAAAGGATGGTCGAAGGGCGATGCGGTCATGATCGTCTCGGTTTGTGGTGGTGGCCACTTCATCCGGCTGCCGCCACCTCTCCCCACGGGGGAGAAGAGGCTCGAGGCGGCGTCCGCGCTTTATGGGCAGGTGATATCGTGGCACGTCCCCTCCCGCCGCGGGGAGAGGGTAGGGTGAGCTGGAGGCTACTTGCCCGGAGCCCTGCGAACAAGCGACTTGCGCGGCCCGCCCTCAGATATCGAGAAACACCGTCTCCTTCGGACCCTGCAGATGGATGTCGAAATGACAGGTCGCGCCGTCGCGGGTGGCGATCATCGTTGCGACGCGCTCGCGATGTTCGATACGGGAAAGCAATGGGTCGGCGGCGTTGGCCTCCGTCTCTTCCGGGAAATACATGCGCGTGTGCAGGCCGATATTGATGCCGCGGGCGACGATCCAGAAGGTGACGTGCGGGGCTTGTCCGCGGCCGTCCTTGAAGGGGACGCGGCCGGGCTTGACGGTCTCGAAGCTGTAGACGCCGTCCTCGGCGCGGGTCGGGCAGCGGCCCCAGCCGGTGAAATTGGGATCGGCGGCACCGCGCATCTCCGACGGGCTGTTGTAGAGGCCGGCGCTGTCGGCCTGCCAGATCTCGATGACCGCATCGCGCACCAATGCGCCTGCGCCATCGAAGATCCGGCCGGTGACGGTGATGCGTTCGCCGAGGGTCTTGTCGTTGACCATCGCGACGCCGAGATCGGTGTCGTAGACGCCCGAGATGTCGCAGAAATTCGGCGTCAGGCCGATATGGACATAGGGGCCCGCCGTCTGCGACGGGGTTTCCTTGAGATAGCCGAGCTGCTGCATGGTCAGTTGCCCTCCGGTCTGTTTTCGAACATCGTCGAGCGGCGGCCGCGCAGGACGATATCGAATTTATAGGCGCGTGAATCCATCGGGATGGTGTTGCCCCAGTCGAGCGGCGCGATCAACTGCTCGATCGCCGCCTTGTCGGGGATGGTGCCGACGATCGGACATTTCCAGATCATCGGATCGCCTTCGAAATACATCTGGGTGATCAGGCGCTGGGCAAAGCCATGGCCGAAGATCGAGAAATGGATATGGGCGGGACGCCAGTCGTTGATGCCGTTCGGCCAGGGATAGGCGCCGGGGCGGACGGTGCGGAAGTGATAACGGCCATCCTCGTCGGTGATGGCGCGGCCGCAGCCGCCGAAATTCGGGTCGATCGCCGCCAGATAGGTTTCTTTCTTGTGGCGGTAGCGGCCGCCGGCATTGGCCTGCCAGAACTCGACCAAGGCGCCTGGAACCGGCTTTGCCCGCTCGTCGAGCACGCGGCCATGGACGATGATGCGCTCGCCGATCGCGCTTTCGCCGGGCTGCGCGTAGTTCAGGATCAGGTCGTTGTCGAGTTCGCCGATCATCGAATGGCCGAAGACCGGACCGGTCGTTTCTGAAATCGTGCCGTCGAGCGATAGCAGCGCGCGCTGCGGCGCGCGCAGCACCGAGGTCTTGTAGCCCGGCGTCAGCGCCGGCGCATGCCAGGCGCGGTCGCGGGCGAAGAAGCCGCCGGTCTCGGGCTTGCGGTTCGGTCGTTCGGACATGTTCCTCCCTCAGGCCGCCTTTTCGGCGTCCATCTGTTCAAAAGCCTGCTTCGCGATCTTGATCGCGTGATTGGCGGCGGGAACGCCGGCGTAGATCGCCACATGCAGCAGCGCCTCGCGGATATCCTCGCGGGTCGCCCCCGTATTGGCGGTGGCGCGCACATGCATGGCGACCTCGTCGTCCTGGCCAAGCGCGGCAAGCAGAGCGATCGTGATCATCGAGCGCTCGCGCTTCGTCAGCGCCGGGCGCGACCAGACATGGCCCCAGGCGGCTTCGGTGATCAGCTCCTGGAAGGGACGGTCGAACTCCGTCGCAGTCGTGGCGGCGCGATCGACATGGGCGTCGCCGAGCACGGCGCGGCGGGTCGCCATGCCCTGGCGATAGCGCTCGGAGGAGGACGCGGTCTCATTCATGGGCTGACTTCTCCAGGCGGAATGGATGTGAGGAAGGCGCGGATGATCGCCGTCAGTGCCTCCGGCTGCTCGACGCAGGGAATGTGCGCGCAATTGGGGATGACCTCGTAGCGGGCGTCGGAGATCAGCTTCGCGGTCGAAAGCACGAGATCGGGCGGCGTCGAGCCATCCTGGTCGCCGACGATGCAGATCGTCGGGACGGTGATCGTCTTCGTGACCTCGGTGAAGTCGGCATCGCGGATCGCGGCGCAGGCGGCGAGATAGCCTTCGACTGGCTGGCGCGTCAGCATGTTGCAATAGCCGGCATAGGCGGTACTCTCGGGCCGGCGGAAGGCGGGCGTGAACCAACGCTCCATGACCGCGTCGACGATGCTGGCGATGCCGTTTTTTTCGACGGCGGCGATGCGGGCGTTCCAGCTGTCGGCCGTGCCGATCTTGTGGGCGGTGTCGCAGAGGATCAGCGCGCGGACCAGGTCCGGCCGGCGGTGATAGAGCGACTGGGCGATGAGACCGCCAACGGAGAGGCCGCAGATGACGGCATCCTTGACCGATAGCAGATCGAGAAGTCCGGCGAGATCCGTCGCGTGGTCCTCGATCGACGAGGGAAGCTGGCCGACATCGGAAAGGCCGTGGCCGCGCTTGTCGTAAAGCACGATCGCGAATTCACCGGCAAGCCGCACCACGACATCACGCCAGATGCGGAAATCCGTGCCCAGCGAATTGGCGAAGACGATTACCGGCCTGTCGGCGGGGGCACCAATAATCTGATAATGGATCGTCACGTCGTTTATGCGGGCGAATTGCACGTCACTCTCCTCCTGTTGGTCAAATTGACTGGTTGATCCGGTTAAGTAAAATGATATTTATTGGGGTTTCGATAACCGTGGAGTTATGCGAGCGATGATCGACAGCCGGGTCAAGTTCCGCCATCTGCAAACCTTTGTCGAGGTGGCGCGGCAGAAGAGCGTCATGAAGGCCGCCGAATTGCTCCATGTCAGCCAGCCGGCGGTCACCAAGACGATCCGCGAACTGGAACAGGTCCTGGGTGTCGATGTCTTCGAGCGCGACGGCCGCGGCATCAAGATCACCCGCTACGGCGAGGTCTTCCTGCGCCACGCTGGCGCGGCACTGACGGCGCTGCGTCAGGGTCTCGATTCCGTCTCGCAGGAGCAGTTTTCCGATGCGCCGCCGATCCGGATCGGCGCCCTACCGACGGTGTCATCGCGCATCATGCCGCGGGCGATGGACCTCTTCCTCAAGGAAAAGACCTGGAGCCGGGTGAAGATCGTCACCGGCGAGAACGCGGTGCTCCTGGAGCAGCTTCGCGTCGGTGATCTCGACCTCGTCGTCGGACGTCTGGCCGGGGCCGAGAAGATGGCGGGCTTTTCCTTCGAGCATCTTTATTCCGAGCAGGTGGTGTTTGCCGTGCGCGCCGGCCATCCGCTGCTCGACGGCCGGCAATCGCCGTTTGCCAGCTTCGGCAACTATGCGGTGCTGATGCCGACGCGCGGTTCGATCATCCGGCCGGTGGTCGAAAATTTCCTCATCGCCAACGGCGTTTCCAGCCTGCCGAACCAGATCGAGACGGTGTCGGATTCCTTCGGCCGCGCATTCCTCAGGGCAAGTGATGCGATCTGGATCATTTCCAACGGCGTCGTGGCCGGCGATGTCGCCGACGGGCGGCTGGCGCTTCTGCCGATCGATACCGGCGAGACCAAGGGGCCGGTCGGCTTGACGATGCGCGCCGATGCCGTGCCGTCCCTGCCGCAATCGATCCTGATGCAGACGATCCGCGAGGCGGCAGGCGAGGTTGCCTGAAGCAGCGAAGGTCGGATCGAAGAAGGATCTGGGCCGGCGCGCAACGGACGCGACGGCGAAATTCGTCGTGACGCTTTCGGTCTGGGTGAATAAGCGCATGCTGCCAAAACAAGCTTCCGAGCCGTCATGGTGAATGACGCCGGAAGATCGTTCCACCGGGCGAGAAGATCACCCGGCTCCGGAAGGTCGGTTCGCGGCCGCAATTGGTACTCGTCCGCTTTCAGGCCAGCGTGCGATGAGGTCCGGCTCGATCGGGATGGCCTGCATGGTCATCAGCTCTCGAAAGCCCTGAGCGCGGGTTCCGCTCTTTTAGCCTTTGTCGGGGCGGCGCGCGGCAGGAAAATGCTCGCCATCAACTGCGGGCCGGCAACTACTCAGCTCGGGAAAAGCAGCTGTGCTTAGAACTTGTAGCCGACCTGCAAGCCGGCGCGCGTCATGCCGTCGTTTGGCCCGCCGCAGAGATTGGCGTGCGATGAATGGGCGATCTGGGCCATCACATTCCAGTGCGGATTGAAACGATAGCCGGCGCCCAGATATTCGTGGAAAAGGACGCGACAGCCGAGTTCCGGGCCGTCGTCATCGCCGTCGAGCTCGCCGGTATGAATGACGCCGCCGAAGCCGGCTTCGGCAAAAAGCTTCTCGTTGAAATCGACCGTCCAGGTGAATCCGGTGAAGAACTGGGTGGCCTCGCCTGACGTGCCGATCGAGGTGCCGAGATGAACACGAGGATGCAGCAGCTGTTGCTGCCAGCCGACCGCAGTGTTGTAGCCGAAGGGATCGAAGAGAGCGGTAATCTCCGGAAAGACGCCGTCTTCCCTGGAATGGCCCGATTGTACGGAGGCCGAGACGCCGAAGCGTAGTTCATCGAATATCTGCTCGCCGGCGGTCGCCGAGCCCGCAACCGAGATGGCGGCTGCTGCCAATGATGCCATACCCAAAAAACGCAACGCGACCGTTCCGAAGTCGACCCTCATTTGTTGTCCTTTGATTCGCGTCGGGCGGGAATAAGGAAGAGGTAACATTGGCGCTACGGTTGGCAAAGACGTTTTGCGGAAAAGGCGTGGTGATTTCCAACTTATATTCCCCACGGGCTGCTGCTTGGACTATACGAGCCATCGGAGCCATCAGCAGGTGCGTTTGATCAGATGCGCTTGAAAAAAGACCAGATCTGGACTAAGTCTAGTTCAAGACGGGAGACTTATCATGCGGCATGCGCCAAGGGTGCAACGAGATGGCCGGGAAGAACAGCGGTTGGAACCCGAGCGGTTCGCTCCGATCAACCGCAAGAGGCTGAGCGCCCCGGCACTGCGAACCTTTCTGGCGATCGCCGATCTGTGGGGGCTGACCGAGGAGCAGCGTCTGCTCGTGCTCGGTTATCCCTCGCGGTCGACTTACCACAATTGGGCCAAGCAGGCGCGCGAGCACGGCTCCTTCACGCTCGATGTCGATACGCTGACCCGGATCTCGGCCGTGCTCGGCATCCATCAGGCGCTCGGCGTGCTGTTTTCCGATGAACGCGCCGGCGTCGCCTGGCTGCGCACACCGCATCAGGCGGCGGTTTTCGGCGGCCACCCGCCGCTTGATATCGTGAGCAACGGGACCCAGGACGGGTTGATGACCGTCCGTCGGTTTCTCGATGGCGCGCGAGGTGGTCTCTACATGCAGCCAAATATCCTCGACGACGCGTTCACGCCTTACGAAGATGCGGACATCGTCTTCCGGTGAGGGATCGTTTTGCCGAGGCGCCGCGTCCGTCGTTCCGGCTGATTCCGTCGCAATTTCCGCCGATCGGACTTTTTGAGACGGTGACAAGGGCGGCCGATCTCGAAGCCGTGATGGAGTTGGTCGGCTGGACCAACGACCGTCTTGTCGCCGACCGCATCCGGCGGCTTCCCGAGGCAGAGTGGGTTTATGGCACACCCAACTCCAGCATAGTGATGGCGGCGTTCCTGCATGTCGCACCCGGCGGAATGCGCTTCAATGGCCCGGATCTCGGCGCCTGGTATGCCGCCGACAATCTGAAAGCAGCCGCCGCGGAGGTCGGCCATCACCTGAGGCGCGAAGCCGTCGCGCGCGGAGTTACGACGATGGCGCGCACCTATCGAAGCTATTCGGCCAATCTGGCTGGTGATTACCTCGATATTCGCGGAGAGCAGACGCTAAGGCCCGATGTCTATGACGGCACCAGCTATGCGGCCTCGCAAGTGCTGGGAGAAGAGGTGCGCTCGAGCGGCGGCGCCGGTATCCTCTATGACAGTGTCCGGCTGAGAGGCGGCGTCAACATTGTCGCTCACCGGCCGCGCAATATCCGCGACGTGGTGCAGGTCGACCACTTCGAAATCACGGTCTCCGCCACCGACCGGCGCATCGATGTGAGGAAGCTTGCAAGTAGGCGGCGACCAAGAGGCAACGCCTAGACTGGGAGACGCTCGGCCCATGCCTTCACCGCCTTCGCCATCGTGGCGAGGTGGTCGGCAGTGGAGAAGCCGGAGATCGTCTTGCGCGGCTTGAGATCGTGGTCGCCATCCTCGAGCCAGAGGATCTCGATCCTATCGGACAGATCGTAGCCCGGCACTTCATCCCGCGTACCGAATTCGTCGCGGGTTCCCTGGCAGATCAGCGCCGGCGTCGTCAGTCTCCTGAGATGGCCGGTGCGCAGCTTCCCAGGCTGGCCGGGCGGATGGAAGGGATAGCCGAGGCAGAGCAGGCCGGCGATCTTTCCTCGACGATGGAGATCGTCGGCCACCATGCTGGCGACCCGGCCACCCATCGACTTGCCGCCGATGATCAGCGGGCCGCTAGCGCCGAGCTCGGCAATCGCCCCCTCGTATTCGGGATTGAGTGTTTCGGCGCGCGGCGGTGGTTTACGACCTTCCGAGGTACGGCGGGCCGCCATGTAGGCGAATTCGAAACGGGCGACACGGAAGCCGACGCCGGCGAGCGCATTTGCCGCCGATGTCATCGATGCCGAATCCATCGGCGCGCCGGCGCCATGCGCGAGAAGGATCGTGAAGCGCGCGTCCTCGGGCCCCAGCAGCAAAAACCTGTCAAGCATCAGTAATCCTCCATCCCATCACCGGAACCATGTCGATGGTCATGACTTCCTCCTGGAAAGGAGACAGACAATGTCGACGAATGATCAAAACGTAAAGCCCGAGCAGCGGCGACCCAAGGATGTCGGGGCCGTTCCCGAGAAACCGGAGCCGGCCGACGCGGAATCGATGGCGCCGCCGGTGGTGCAGCCGGCCGGGGTCAGGGACAAAAGCGAACGACCCGTGGTCAATCCGATCACTGGTGTCGCCTCCTGATCGACCGCGGTCGATTATCGTGTGGAACCGCTGAACCGCCTCTTGAAACCTCGGAGGAAAGGGTCCATATACCCGTCCTGCCTGAAAAATGGATGCGCGTGGTATCGACGTCGTCGAGCTGCTCGTGTCCGACAGGATAAGGGCGCTCCCCGCAAGGGTCGAGCGCCCTTTTTGCTCTACAGCCATTGTGCTCATGGCCGCTACTTGCATTCGCCTTGTCCGCCCAGTCTAGAGGGCACGGTGTTTAAGGCGTCAGCCCGCCTCGCGCGACCTCAGTGCGCTTTCTTCGACCGATTTCCGTCATACCGATTGAGTTTTGCCTGAAGGCGCGCAATTTTCTCAATCAACGTTCTCGACGGAGAGCTTTTAGGCTTTCAGAGAGAGACCTGATGAGGCGGATGTTTTCCTCGATCGCCATTCCCTTGGTGTGAGAATGCTGGTGACGTAGCTCTGCGTCCAGTTCTTAATGGCAATCCGCTTCATCGATGACAACAAAATGCAAACGCGGTATTCGCAGGCTCCGACGCGGGAGCCGAGCATTGGGCGACAAACTCCTCCCCTGGCGCCGCCATGAACACTATCGTGAAATGATTACTTCCGCCTGGGGGTATTCCCGCTCTTCCTTGTAAAGAATAATGTAGCCGGGCAAGGCCGTGGCTTGCCACCCACCGGGCAGGTGGCTCACGATGCTTTTGATCGCCTCTCGTGGTGTCATCGGCCCGCCCTTGGCGGGGAGGGACACGGATGCTAGGTCCATATGGGGTTTTCGGCTCCCACCGCCCTTTCCTTGATATCGGAAAGTGTAAGGCAGGGCATCCTTCAGCCGTGCGAGCGCGCTCGCCGCGGTCTCATTCTGATCGATGGCGAACGCCATCTCCCTATCGATGTCGATTGGGAACTTTGCGTCGAAGTTCCTTGGATCGACCCTGGTTGTGTCTCGCTCGCGGCCCGGATCGTTCGATCCGAAGCCACTACCATTCCAATCAATAGCCTTGACGCCGCCGTAATGACGGATCAGGTCAGATTCCAGATCCACGGCGGTAAACACGAACACGCGCACCGCCTTGAAGCTTACACGAGCAGGGTCGAGGCCGACGCGATGCATCACCTTGCGTGCATGGCGCGACAGGCGCTTGTGAAGGCCGGCGTCGGCATCGGTTTTGCCGATGTAAACAAGCTGATCGTCCAGAAAAAGCTGATAAACGCCTTGTTCTTCCGGAATGGCGGCGAGGTTGGTGGTGTTCAAGGGCACGGCACCCAAGCCGTCCAAAACTTCGATCAGTCGAACAAGCAGGGCTCCAGGAAGATCGAACTCAAATTCGACATAACCTGTCATGCGGCGATTCCGGAAGCCTTGAACTGCAAATGCGCGTTTACGCTCGACGCCACGACATGCGCTAGCTCAACCGGCACGGCATTACCAAGCTGACGCATGGCCTCGGACCATGATCCATGCAAACGGAAGTCGTCGGGGAAAGTTTGAAGCCGCGCGCTTTCGCGCACGGTGAAATATCGGACGCTGCCATCGGGACGCAGCAGCATGTTTTCGCCACCAGGCACGCCATGGACGCCCGCCTTGAGCGTCTTCGCCGGCTCGTCGAGCGGACTGCCCGTATGCCCCGGATATGATCTGGCTCCGGGCTGGAAACGGTGATTGAGGTAGGTCATGGATTGCTTTGGCTCGCGCTCCGGATCCGGCAGGTCGGCGATCGCGTCGCGCGTGGTCCGCCACGGCAGGGTATCCGGCTGCCGACCCAATCGCGCCACGCGTTGACGATAGCGGTCCCCTATATCCCGATCGGCCTCTCGAACTCGATGCCGATCCCAATAATCACCGTGAACCTGGTCCCACAGAAGGGCGTCCAGGGAATGAGTTTCCGCGGGAAATGCCCACTTGATATCAACGTCCGACCGGAAGCCCACGAAGACGACGCGCTCCCGACGCTGCGGCACACCATGGTTGGCGGCGTTGAGCACGCGATACACGACGCGGTATTCTAGCCCGGCGACCCGCCGGCGGCTGGTATGGTGGCGCTCTAGCCGCTGAAGGTGACCTTCCCAGCCCTCCTCGGATTTCGCGACTATGTCCGGATAGGTCATTTGCAGCAGGATGTGAGAGACGTAGGTCGCGAAACTCTCGCGGGTCAGGCCCTTGACATTCTCGAAGATGAAGGCGCGCGGCCGGGTCTCCCGGACCGCGCGGACGGCCTCTGGCCACATATCGCGGCGATCGGCGTGAGCCTGGTGCTTTCCCCCCAGGGAAAACGGCTGACATGGCGGACCGCCAGTCACAAGATCAAGCTTGCCCTCGAACCCGCGAAAGTCGACGCCACGGACGTCGCCCTCGATCGGCATGGGCCAGCCTGCGAGAGAAGCGATCCCTTTCTCGCGATTCTCGCGGATCGTGTCGCAGCACCAGCGATCCCATTCAACGACGGCTTGCGGGGTGAAACCAGCGCGGCTCACCCCCATGCCTAGGCCGCCCGCCCCGGCGAAAAGTTCGATTGCCCGCATTATCCCTCCAGGAATTGCCTTAATTTGTTCTCTAATGGTTCACTATTCCGCAATTCACATTCCCAGACAACTAAAACCTGCCAACCCCGGCCCTGAAGATTGGCTTCCGCCCTGGCATCTCGCGCCACGGTCGTCTCGAATTTCGGTTCCCAAAACTCCAACCGCGACTTCGGCAGTCGCGCGAGGCGGCAGGTGGGATCGTCGTGACGATGCCAAAAGCAGCCATGAATGAAAATGACCTTGCGGCGTTTTCCAAAGACAATATCGGGCTTTCCGGGCAATCCCTTGCCATGCAAGCGATATCGATAGCCCATCCGGTGGAGGAGGCGTCGGACCACCATCTCCGGCTTGGTGTCCCGGCTACGCACCAATCCCATTCGTATACTGCGTTCTTCTGGTGTCAGGCTGTCCATGCGACGGCCACTCTCATCTGCTTGCCGGTTCAAAATCGGTCTTCAAATTTTACCTGCCGAACTAGCGAGATAACGCCAGTGAGTGCAAGGCAGTGAACCCGCACGCCGAGGTTTTATCCCACCTTTGTCGTTGCCAGGCACCGATCACCGCTCCGATCTTGAGAACCGGCCGGTGTACACACATGATCATTGTGGGATCGCAACGCAGCGTCCACCAAATCGTAGGTTGGATGCTTCGGCGGGTGCCTTGGCCTGCTCCATCATCAACGTAAAATGACGCGATGCTCGTTAGTGAACGTGGTCGCCTCCTGATGATCGAGGGGAGGGCTGGATAGAGTTCGTCTTGGCCATAGGTCTGGCGTTTTGCGAGGTTAGCTATTTGATCTGGATGCCTAGTTCGTTGCCTCTAAGACCGCTCAGTCAGGTCTATCTCGTGAGCCGGACGCCTTTGCCCCCGGTGGGCGCGTTTCCTTCTTCAAAAAAGATGATTCCACGCTCTTCATATACGCGCTTTATGGCGTCTATTGTAACCGGTTGCGGTCCGCGCGGGCCTGCATCATCCTGTTCGACGCGGCTCACTGTGTTCGCTGTCACCCTTGCCAATTCGGCAACTTCCCGGACGCCAAGCTTCAACATCGCGCGGGCGGCTCGAGCTTGAGATGGATTCACGAAGACCTCGTATTTATTTCGATACAGGGTATTGACGTATCGACGATGATGTTATAGATACACCGTATTCATAGTGCCATCAACGTGCAAGGCATGCTGGGAGCAATCGCGCCCGGCATACGGTTGCGCGCGCATCAAATACGGGGAGCTCCTCCACATGGAACTACGCCAGCTCTCCTACTTCGTCGCGGTGGCCGAGGAACTGCATTTCGGCCGGGCGGCCGCCAAGGTGCGCATCGCCCAGCCGGCGCTTTCCAACCATGTGCAGGCACTGGAGCGCGAACTCGGCTGCGCGCTGTTCATCCGCTCGACCAGGCGGGTGGAACTGACCAGGGCGGGGGAGATCTTCCACGAGCGCTGCGTCGGGATCCTGAGCGAGGTCGACCTTTCCGCCGAGATCACCAGGGCGGTGGCCGGCAAGACGATAAGGCAGATCAGGATCGGCACCGTCTATCCGGCGACCACCGGCGTGCTGCCGGCGTTCCTTGGAAAGATCGCCCGCAAGTACCCGGATATCCGCATCCATATCTCAAGCGGCAATACCGGCGACATCATCCGCGGCCTGGAAAACGGCCAGATCAATCTCGGCTTCATCCGACCGGTGGAAAACATCGGCTCGTTGCGCTTCTCCTCGATCGCCCATGAGCGCTATATGCTGGCGGTGGCGAGGACGAACCCACTGGCGGAGCGGACGGAGATTGGCATCGACGACCTGCGCTCGGAAAGGATCATCGCCTTCAATCGCAAGAACCTCTCCTACACCGAGCGGTACTTCAACGAGAAGTTCGAGGAATACGATCTGACCCGCAACATCGCCTATAGCTGCGACGACACCTATTCGCTGGTGTCGCTGGTCTCGGCCGGGCTTGGCATCGGCTTTGCGCCGGAATGGACCGAGGGCCTGCCGAACCGGGCCTTCGAGCTGAAGGCGGTCAGGGGCATCGACTTCAGGATCGGACTTGGTGTCGCCTGGAACAAGGAGGACCCAACCGCCTCGCGCGATGACATCGTCGATATCGCCCGGTCACTGGCACGCGCCTCCAAGTAAGGCGAGGGGCACCCAGGGGTGGCGGGGCGCTGAGCGGGAGACGCGCAACAGAGCATTGCGCGAGCAGTTTTAAACTAAAAGTCTGCATTTGCGGGGCAATGACAAACGGAGCCGCGGAGTGCTATAGCCCTACCGCCTTCCGCAGTGTCTCATTTATCCGGCTTTGCCAGCCTTCGTCTTTGGCCGTGAAAGCATCGACCACTTGTGGATCGAGCCGAATGCTCACGGCGACCCGTCCGAGCTTCTTTTCCTGGTGATCGCGCGGTAACGATGAGGGTCTGCGCGACCGATTGAGTGGACGGAGGTCTGGATATCGAACAGTCGGTCGCCTTTGCCCAGGCGATGGAAGGCAAGGGGTGCGATGCAATCCACGTATCAAGTGGCGGTCTTTCACCCGCGCAGTCCATTCCGATAAGCCCGAGTTACCAGGTACCGCTCGCACGGACTATCAAAGCTGCCGTCAACATTCCTGTCGTGGCGGTTGGGCTTATAACAGGGCCAACGCAGGCGGAAGCTATTGTTGCCACGGGCGACGCCGATCTCGTCGCTCTCGCCCGTGCGATATACTCTACGATCCGCGCTGGCCATGGCATGCAGCGGCGGAACTTGGCGGGCAGGTCACCGCACCGAACCAATATCTTCGGTCGCAGCCGTCCAAGTATAAGAGCTTGTTCGCGCCATGCTCGCGAAAATGGCTCCGTTCCTATCTAAGGTGATTGGCCCGCCACTCCGCTAGTTCCAGCGTAAGCGGGACTTCGCTCAGGCAATGCGGTCGGCCACCAAGTTCCTCCGCATGCTTGATCGTCGAGCGAAAGCGATATCCGGCCGCCGTGGATGGCGTTGCCCGTCGAGTTAAAGCCGCGTTGGAGCCCGCCGACGGTTTAGCAGCCAAGCGCAATGCATTTCCAATGCCGGGTGACTGATGAAGTGCAACTTTCAGACTTGACGCGGCTTACTCGCATCGTGACGCGATTTATTGCAGGGCTGCAAGCGATCGCTTTGCTCTTGTTTCCCACACTACCGCTCCTTGGAAAGCGGCGTATTCGAGAGCTTCTCGCATCATCTTTCCGGCTTCAAAGCGAAGGCCGGCTCTGGCAAGAACCTCACCGCGGAGGCGCATCAGCTCGGCCGTGTAGTAATGCTCCCCGGTGCGGGTACCTAGTGTCATGCCCTTTCCGACTGCGCCAGTTGCTTCGGCGAGATCGCCGACTTGAAGCAGACTGTCCGCCAATACGCCGAGGTAACAGGTCTTATCGACCTCCTGATCGCCCATATCGTCGCAGATGTTTTGCATCTGTGCGATGCCGGAGGGGTCATGTGATTCCGTCACCTTCAGCCAGCCCGAAAAGAAAATTGCCATCTTGAGCCAGAGCTGAAACCCGTTGCGGGTAGCAAGCGGGACAAGTTCGTCTACCAATCGGTTAAGCGTCGCGGTATCCTGTCTAAGGGACATCAGAATGCAGCCATTGCCGAGACACGCGGCAACTCGATAGTCGCTCTGGCTTCGAGCATCTTCCTCTGCCGCAAGGAAGAGCTCAAAAGCACGTTTATCTTCGCCGAGCATCTCGAGCGTCCACGACAGATACACCATCGTCATGCTCGGAAAGTCGCTGCCGATCCTGTTGGCGCTGGAATTGTGTGATAGGGCTCGTTCCAACGCCTCCCGAGCCTGCGAGAATCGACCACGGACAAACGCACACATGCCCGCAAATTGCAGCCCAAGCACCAGCGCCTTGAGATTGTTTTCGCGAACGCCGATTTCCTTCAACTGGTCGCTCGCCCATTCCGCGTCGGGAAAGCGCGCCGAATTGAAGGCTATTCCGAAGAGGCCGTCCAACGCGTTGATCGCCGCTTCTGGATCGCCGACGGTTTCGCTCAGGCGCATGACGTTGCGGTAGGCGGAGTTGCTGTCCGCTGTTAGGTAGCCGTACGCGGCGTAGAGGACATCGCCTCTTTCCAATTCTAAGGCGAGTCCCTTTCTATCACGAGTGGTCGAGGCAGGCATCCGTCGAACGCACTCAACGCCCTTGAGGAACATATTTGCGGCTTCCACCTTGGCCCATGTCGCTGCAAGCTTCCTAGCCGCGCTGAGCCAATAGTCGGCGGCGCGCTCGAACAGGCTGGCCTCGTCGTAGTGTTGTGCAAGCACCTCCGGATGCTCGACCACTGTGCGCGGTTCAGTAAGTTCGATCGCTTGCGCCACCAGGGCATGAAGCTGCCGTCGTCTGTCGCGCAGCAGCGCGCTGCGCGCCGCCTCCTGGAGCAGACTGTGTGAAAAAGTATAACGTGGCCAATTGCTGAAGGGCTGCGGCGCAACCAAGCCTACGTCTACCAGCTGCTCGATCTGGGGCCGGAGGACATCCGTCGACACTCCGACAACATGGGCAAGCGTGTTCAAGTCGAACTCCCGTCCGATCACGGCCGCCGTCTGGGCGACGACCTTTACTCCCCCGAGCTTGTCAAGTCGGGAAAGCAGGGCGGACTGCAGCGAAGCTGGAATGGTTGCCCGCCTGTCGCCATTTTGAAAGCTGTCCTCGCGCGCTTCCGCCGCGTCTTCGAGTGTCGAACGCGCGAGTTCCTCGAGAAACAAGGGAACACCTTCGGCCTTTGCCAGGAGCCTGTTGACAACCTCTGGATCAAGCTCGGTCTCGCATGTCAGGCTTCCAATCACGTTTCCGGCTTCTTCCCGGGAAAGCCTTGTCAGCTTTAGGTGGTCGAATTTCCCGTTAAGCACCGGAATATTGCGAGATGTCACGAGAAAGAGGATACGAGCTTCCGACGAGGCTCCCACGAGCGCCTGCAAGAGCCTTCGTGAAGACGGGTCGATCCATTGTTCATCCTCGACGACGCATAGTATCGGTTCCTCGCTCGCCAGATGCTTGAGCCAGCCGACAAAAGCAGCCGTGATCGTCTGCTCCTGTTGGGCGGAGTCGAGTTCGGACGGCGGGAACGAGGGATGCTCCAGGGCTAGCAATCGCGCGAAGATTGGGTAGCTGACCGACAGTGGTACTCCCGTCAAAGAAAGGAACGAGGTCAGTTTCTCGGACGCCAAGTTCGGGGGTTCGCCATCAGCGAGGCCGGCCTCCTGCTTGAGCAGCCGGAGGAACGGATAAAGGGCGCTGTTCGAAAAAGCCGGAGAACATTGCGCTATCAAAGTCTTTCTCTGTTGAAGCCCTCTTCGCAATTCGAAAACGAGCCTGGACTTGCCAATACCGGGCTCGCCGCTGATGGCGGTCACGCCGCCGGTTTCGGCGAGTTCGACTGATCGCCAGCTAGTCAGCAGCCGTTGCAGTTCGGAGTCCCGGCCTACCAGAGGAGTCAGTCGTGATTGCGCGCTAAATCGGTACGTACCAGACAACTCCTTGATCGCACGGCGGACGTGGATCGCGCGAGTGAAACCCTTCAGGCTTTTCGGCCCGAGATCCACGAACTCGAAATTGGTAGCCGTTGCTTCGTACGTATTCTGATCAACGAGTATGGTGTCTGGCTCTGCTAGCGTCTCCAGCCTTTGTGCAAGGTTCGGAACGGGACCGAACGCAACCGTGGAAACGCCAGCCGGAGCTCCTTCGATATCACCAACAACAACGAGGCCCGTGGCAATTCCTATCCGCACGTGCAGGGGTGTTCCATCAGGAGACTCCAACTGCGCGACGGCGGCCTGAACATCGAATGCTAGCTGCAACGCGCGCTCGGCGTTGTTTTCTTCCGAGGTCGGATAGCCAAACAGAACTTGAAACGCATCACCCACATAATTTGCTACGTATCCTCCATGGGAACGGGCAATGGCGCTGCAACGCGCGAGGTAAAGCTGGGTTAACTGACTGAAATCCTCCGGATCGAGACGCGCCGCGAATTCCGTGGATCCGACCATGTCACAAAAAAGGATGGTCAGCTGACGTCGCTCGACAGGATTTTTCTCTTCCCTCGCCATGGGCGTCTTCATTGCCGCAATCGCGGCAAGTAGCGTGCGTCGCGGACCCACGCGCACGCCCATTTCGATTAAATCATGTTCGGTGATCAATGGCAGATTGTTCAGATCGATTTGGGCATAGGCGAACTGTTCCGCAAGATGCTCTAGTCCGATTTCCGCCAGCCAATGCCCGACATCACTCATCGCCGCCCCGTATAATGTTTAACCGCCGGCTGCTACTAGAACTTGCGCATTATTTTAGTTGAAGCTACAATAGCACAGGGCGATATTCAACAATCGAACGATTTTCACTGTATTGTCAGCTTCGGCGGACAAGGACGTCTTTATAGACGAGGCTTCGGTTTGGTCCGCAAATGATGAAAGCCTATGCCAACGGTCCGAACCCCCTGTAATCATCAAGGAGGGACCTATGACTGCGCTTGTTAAAATTGCGACGTTGGCATTTGCCATAAGTATCGGCTTTTCAGTAAGCGCGTTCGCCCAAACTCCGCAATGCCCCGCAGACATAGCGGGAGACGGAGACGAATTCTTCAAAAAATCCAGAAGCTATGCCGTCCCGACCCCAGAAGAACGGCATGAAGTGGAGGATTTCATATCGCATTACGCATGGCTGATGGACAACAAAAATGCGGTTGGGGTGCGGGAGCTTTTCGAGCCGGGAGCCACCTATTTGCTGTGTCAGACGGGATCGAGCGATGAAAAAGATTCTGGGAAAGACGAAACACTCGAAGACTTGCTCAGGATGTCATTCACCGGGTTAGGTGACAAACGCGCGCGCCGTTTGTTCAGCAACATTCTCATCCGAAAGAACACCGCAAATCAAACGTACGAAGCGCTGATTTCGTCTGTCGTATTCACCCAGGGTCCGTCAACCAGTACGGAGCCACCAAAAGTCGATTACCTGGCGAGTCTCTACGCGACCATCGTCAGGGACTCTTTTGGCAACACCTTGAAGTTCGGGTCCCTGGTCGTTCTGACGGATCAGAACGGAATTAGTATCAGAGCTCGCTGAACCTTGATACCTAATTCGAAAAGGCCGCGTCCATGACGCACTTGGGGCGACTGTTCGCAATTCCGTTGATCGGACTGGCGGTCCAGGTCGGCTCAGTAAGACTGGGGTTCCAGGATGCGTATACGTCGCAAACAAACGTCTTCGCCGTCACCTCGGGATCATTGTCGGCAAGATTGACGTTGCCCGGCGACGCGGCGCTCTTCGATGACCTCGTGCTCAAGTGGAATGGTGACTATTCTTGGGCCCCGGCGACGGGCGGCAGCGATCCCGTGACCAGGTTCGGAGATGAGGCGAGATCCGTGTTCGGACCCATACCCGACGGTGCCTGCGCGGGACCGCAATCGAGATCACTCGGCCTCGAGGTCGACGGAAACTCGGTCGGAGTGGAACCAAATGTCGCCAAGCCCGGATCCCCGCTTGAGTTCGCCCACCGGGAAGCGGGTGGCCAGATAGTTAAATGGACAAGCGCTGTGGCCAAGTGCGACAAACCCTCCCTCGCTGGCGGCGTGACATTCTGTGGGCTGAACTCCCGCATCGCCAGAGTAAAACGGAACCGTGTAGAATGGCTGTTCCTTTGCAGGAAGTCCTCCGACGATCTCGAAGTCCATGCGCAACCCTACTGGACGCAGACCGATCCGCGTTTCTCGCGCTACAGCGCGATCGGCTACAACGAGATAACAGGCGAGATAGCCTTTATCGACGGGCGCAAGGACCGCAGCGTCTTCGATTGGTCAGAGCGCTTTCCGCCGCCCGGCGGACAATCGTATCAGGACGAAATGGGAAGGCGGGAGGCAAAAGAGCTTTACGACAAGACGTTTGAGGTTAACTGCGTATCCTGCCATGACAACAAGAAACCCGCGATCATCGACCCGCATATGCAACAGGCACGAGTGGGGTTCTCGGGCGACAGGCATGATGCGCGGACCACCGCGTTCAGTCTCGGAAGTTTTTTCCCGGGCAGAGTAGCCAACGTTGACGCGCCGTTTCGCGTGATCGGCTCGGGCTATGCCTTCGCCCATAGGGGAGCGATGCGAAACGCGAATGCCTTCGCGATAAAGGGTCACCCGTGCTTTGCCTGTCATAGTCTGACCACGCTGGAGTCCGGAAGGCGTTTCGCCGCGGATGCAACAGGGATGTCCCCCAAGGTCAGAGACCCGACAATAGGGCAGACCGTAGCGATCGCACAGGAAAAGGCGGCTCTTCAAATGGTCCGAGATCACCGGACAAAATGGGCATCCGAGTTCGGTGAGGGAGGGATCATGCCGTGGATGTTACCAAATCACGGCGGAAGACTCTCAGAGGGGTCGGGGCAACTAAGTGCTTCGGAATGGGAACAGCTCAGTGCATGCGCATGGGGAAGCGGCGGCGATATCTGCGGCTTCCGCCCCCTGTTCACAAGCTGCCCGATACCAGGCGAGAGCATCGACACGTTCGTACCCTTCGACTTCTCTGTCGCTTCCCAGCCGACGGTGAACGGCAACGAGCATAGCGCAATTAGGCTGACTTGGAGATATTTGAACGGATACGGAGCGGTCCCCGAAAGGGACGATGTACGGTTCGACGTTGCGCTGAAGCTGGAAGACATACCGTATTCGAGAGTTTCGCCCGACATCAGCGACTACCCGGGCGTGGACGAATCCAAATCCGCCATTGCTTTAGGCCCTGGCGTAGTTGTCAGTCGCACAGCAGAAAATTACCTGTTGATACGCAACGTGTCGTTTGAGGGGCACCGCAGATGGACCGATGCTCCAGCAACGAGTGAAACGCGCCGCTACTCGATTGCCATCCCGGATGTTTGTGGGAAACGCTACCTTTTTCGCATCTTGCCGAAACGCTTTTGTTTCGAGAACTCTGGAGTCGTTTCCGGCAAACGGGACTATCTAGCCTTTTACGATTCCGGCTGTGGCGAATAATCTCATTAAGTTGAGTGGGGTATCACGTGCCGCTAGAGCAACGCGACAAGATTTCCGTTCTGCGTCGGATCGGAGGGGAGAAGCCTTCGCCAGCTAATGCCGGGTGTCCAGAAGCGGTTCGTCGTCGTCGAAATTGCCGTTGCTGACGGCTTCGCATGAGTGTTGAAGCTACGGCCCCCACCTCCGGTTCCGTATGCGGTCAACTGCACCATCACGGCCTTCGCTCTTTCAAGGGCTTCATCAGCGCTGACTGCGTGTTCGTCGACGACCTTGTCAGAGACGGCGTCGCCGTCATCTCCGATGAAATCGATCTTCCAACCGCCAGCTTCGTGCTCGATCCTCGTATCCGCCAGATGCATGTCATCCAGCCTTCTTGTTCTTGCGTGATGCCGCCATCGAGCTCTACAACGAGGACTGTCGCTCGGTAGAGGAGATGGCGACCGTTCTGATCGGCACTTACGTCGGGCTTGCCGCCACGCGCGTAAACGCGCCATCTTCGAGCTCAGTGCATTGACAGGCCAATTCAGATCGGGCTGAACTCGACGAATTCGCACTGCATGTGATCCGACCGCGTCTTCATCCAGTCGTAATCCCCCTGGTCGATTGCCGAGCAGATCATTCCAGGCAACACGGTACCGGATGGATTGGTCGCCGCTTTCCGAGCGATGTACCGCCATAATATGCCCGAGGTATCGGACCGGTCCTTCTCGATACGAGAGAGTTGGACGACACCGCATGGATCTTCGGGCTGGGATGATACGACCCAAGCACCACCATTCGCGAAGTCGGAGACCCAGACGAACTCCTGCGTGAACGGGTTCGAGCTGACCTGGCAGGTCCGAAGATGCTTCGCGTGGTCGGCCCTGGTAATCTTCAGGGCGATGATCAACATTCCCGTTCCATCGTGACAGGTGCATGCACCAATCTCCTAAAGCCGCTGTGGCAACCTTATTCATGAGCCGTTTCGGGCAAGAAGTAGTTCCTCTCCCTTCACAAACAGCTGATTTTCGTCGGAAGGTCTTCTCGTTGTGTCCGTTCCTGACGACCGTGGCTTAAGGCTTGCCTTTCTTTTCCGTGCACTAGGTTTGGCTTGGATATCAAACGCTGATTGGACCCCAAATGTCTGTTTCCGACGATCTCACGCTACAAGTTGCAAATACTCGGCCCCAAGATGCGGGAACGGGGATAGCCAGGCTCTCAGCGGCAGCGATGAACAAAATCGGAGTGAGCGAAGGGGAATTAATCGAGTTGGTTGGCAAGCGTCACACGGCTGCTGTGGCCGTGCGACCATACCCCGAAGACGAGGGACTGAACATCATCCGTCTCGACGGTCTCCAGCGGGTGAACGCTGGTGCCACGAGTGGAGACCACATTGAAGTTCGAAAAGCTGAGGCCCGACCAGCCGCAAGGATTGTACTGGCACCAGCTCAGAAGAACCTTGTGCTTCAAGGATCGGGCGATGCTCTGCAGCGCGTCTTTTTGCGTCAGCCGATGGTCGCGGGGGATGTGGTCTCGACCTCGGTCCAGCAGAGGAGCCGAGACCCCCGAATGCTTCAAGCCTATGGCCTCCAGGAAATCCGGCTGGTGGTTGTCTCGACACATCCCCGCGGCGTTGTGCAAGTCAACGAGCAGACCGTTGTGGAACTGCGACCACAGTACGAGGAGCCCAAGGAGGCGCGGCGGGCGGATGTAACATACGACGATATTGGCGGGCTAGGCTCCTCGGTTGAGCAAGTCCGCGAGATGGTGGAGCTTCCATTGCGCCACCCCGAGCTCTTTCAACGCCTTGGCATCGATCCGCCGAAGGGTGTCCTGCTTTACGGGCCGCCCGGCACCGGAAAGACGCTGCTCGCTCGCGCGGTCGCCAATGAAACTGAGGCGAATTTCTTTCACATCGCCGGCCCTGAGATTATGGGGAGCAAATACGGGGAATCCGAAGAACGTCTTCGGCAGGTCTTTCAGGAAGCATCACAAAACGCACCATCAATCATCTTTATCGACGAAATCGACTCCATTGCTCCGAAGAGGGAACAGGTCACAGGAGAGGTCGAGCGACGGATCGTTGCGCAATTGCTGACGTTGATGGACGGCCTGGAACCGCGTCAGAATATCGTTGTCATTGGTGCAACGAACCGGCGCGACGCCATTGACGAGGCTCTACGCAGGCCGGGTCGCTTCGACCGGGAAATCGTCATCGGTGTGCCGGACCAAAATGGCAGGAGGGAAGTCCTCGCAATCCACACACGCGGCATGCCGCTCACCGAAGATGCGGATCTTGATGAAATAGCACGGACGACATATGGTTTCGTCGGCGCAGATCTCGGTGCTCTCGTGCGAGAGGCCGCAATGGATGCCCTACGGCGGGTCTTGCCCGATATAAATCTCAAGGAAGGCATCCCGCCTGAGATCCTTGAAAAGCTTATCGTCTCGCACGACGACTTCATGTCTGCAATGAAGCGAATTCAGCCGTCTGCGTTGCGCGAGATCATGATCCAGGCACCCAATGTGCGCTGGGAGGATGTCGGCGGTCTAGATGACGCACAAATGAAGTTGCGGGAAGGGGTGGAGCTTCCCCTCCGCGCCCCACAGTCATTCAAACGGATGGGTATTCGACCCGCCAAGGGCTTTCTGCTGTTTGGTCCTCCGGGCACGGGCAAGACGCTGCTCGCAAAGGCGGTTGCCCGCGAGGCCGAGGCAAATTTTGTCGCGACCAAATCCTCGGATTTGCTGTCAAAGTGGTACGGCGAGTCCGAGCAGCAGGTGTCGCGCCTCTTCGAACGAGCACGTCAGGTCGCTCCGACGGTAATTTTCATTGACGAGATCGATTCCCTAGCCCCTGCAAGAGGAGGTGGCCTCGGAGAGCCTGCGGTCACAGAGCGTGTGGTCAATACGCTATTGGCGGAAATGGACGGCTTGGAAGACATGCAGGGGGTCGTTGTCATGGCGGCCACCAACCGTCCCAACCTATTGGATCCAGCCCTGCTGCGGCCAGGCCGGTTCGATGAGCTTGTGTATGTCCCCGTGCCTGATACCAAGGCGAGATTGAAAATCCTTGGAATTCACACCAAGAAGATGCCTCTCGCCGCTGACGTGGACCTGGATGACCTTGCGGCGAAGACTGAACGCTTTACTGGCGCTGATCTGGAAGACTTGACACGTAGGGCCGGCCTGATCGCGCTTCGTCAGTCCATCGACGCCGAGATCGTGACAAGCGCGAACTTCGCTAAAGCACTCGAAGAAGTTCGACCGTCCGTAACACCCGAGGTCGAGCGAGAATACGAGGAAATGCTTCGAACGCTGAGACAGGAAAACCCGCAGCGAATGCAGATCGGATTTACACCGTTGAAGATTTCAGGAAAATAGAACGCAGACGACAACAAACCGGCATTCGCGTTGCTGTTGCCGGCTATGAAACCGGGCGCGAAAAGCTGGTAGGAGGCACTTCGAGGCTTGCCCGACGTTGGGAAACGAGGATGCGGACGCCAGCAAAAACCAACAGGAGCAACCAGGGCATTTAGTATAACGGCTGGGATAGTAATTCACCTGACCTTGCCCCGTTGAAATAATCCATTTTGAAGTAAGCTCTGGCCCTTGAGAGGACCAGAGGATGAAGCGCAATCGTTTCACAGACGAACAGATCATCGGCATATTGAAGGAGCACGAGGCAGGCACGCCGGTCTCGGAGCTTTGCCGCAAGCATGGCGTCAGCGATGCCAGCATCTATAAATGGAAGAAGTTCGGCGGCATGGAGGTGTCCGTGGCCAAGCGGCTGAAGACGCTTGAGGACGAGAACACGAAGCTGAAGCGGCTTCTGGCGGATGCGATGCTCGACAATGCTGCCTTGAAAGACCTTTTGGGAAAGAAGTGGTGACGCCCGCGGCCAAGCGGAAAGCTGTTGCGCATCTGATGAGCCATCATGAGATGAGCGAACGGCGGGCGTGTAAAGCCATTGGTTTTTGCCGAATGACGGTCCGTTACGAGACCAGGCGCGACGATGATCATGAGCTTCGCGAGCGAATGAAGGCGTTGGCGCATGAACGTCGCCGCTTCGGATATCGACGCATTCACCGGTGAGCGGCTGATGTCGACTTCCGCGCGTGTTCCGCATGATAACCGGCAGCCGCTTGCTGAAGCTTTGATGGCGCGGCAGGCAGGGCAGGGCGAGCGGCTTGCGAACAATCTCGCGGAAGGCTTCGATACGGGAAGCGACAAACGTCGCCATCTCGACGACCTCGGCACTCTTGGCGATTTCGGTACCCAATGGTGCGAAAGTCGAGGCGAAAATCCGACTGATGTTTTCATCTAGCGCCACGACCAACTCCGCTCTCGTCCATGACCCGGCCAAAGGTGTGCTTGTCGCTGGTGGCAATGACTCGGGTGGAAACGTGGGCACTATGCAGGTCGCAAGCGGCTTTGCGGTCGGGGGAGGCGATGTCTGGACGAACACCAGCAGGCAGGTTCGATACGTGGCAGGTGCTGGTGGCATCTGGGTTTGGAACGACGGGTTCTATTTCCCATGCGGGAGGATTTCATAATGGCTTATGTGTCTCGATCGGACGACGGCGCAATCGATAGCGTGTTCGAACAACTGCAGGAGGGCAGGGCGGAGGAATTTCTGTCTGATGACGATCCGGCAGTTGTCGCGTTTCGGAATGCCCCGCCCATCGTGTCGTCGGTATCGGCGCGACAATTCCGCCTGATGCTTCGGCGCTCCGGCCTCCTCGACCAGGTCAAGGCATGGGTGGCGCAGCAGGATGGCGAGACCCAGGACGCCTTCGAATACAGCGGCACCTTCGTCAAGGACAACCCAATGTTGGCGGCCGGCTTCGCGGCCATGGGCTTCGCGTCGCAGCAGATCGATCAGATTTTTGCGGCCGCGGCTTCTCTCTAACCGTCAGGGGGTCAAATAGCCGGCGTGTATACCGTATCGAATGGCTATCAAAAAAGCGCCCCCGATGCCGACGGCGAGGAGAACTGTCATACGTGTTTCGTCCTTCAGCAATTTTAACTCCTCACAAAAAAAAACTATGAAGTAGGCCTTCCAGGCCGTCAGTATCGGGTAAGGACATACTTGCGTGGATGGCAGATGGTAACAATCTCCGTGTGAGGACGGTACGGCGGGCGGTACTCCACCAATAGCTGACCGCACTCGTGAAAGGTCTTCCTGACATACACCTTTTTAGGGTGGTAAACGACGTGGCGCGTAGCCGGTGGTGGGCGATAACCCTCGATCATGTCAGCTGCAAAAACCGGCTGGCACAGGATAGCTGTGGCACTGACAGATAGAGAAACGGCTAGTGCTCGAAACATATTTCCCTCCTTGATGGTGTTAAGGAAATATGGCGAAGGGCGAAGATGTCGAGTCTTGGCTACCCCACCTCCCTGACATCATTTGATGCGCTGCCGCGCTAAAAAGCCAAGCCGCCTCCGAGCGGCATTTTCACATCCAAAATCGGAGAACTCTCCATGCTCGTCCATAACTGGCGCGAGGTGCTTAAGCGCGCCTGGTCGGTAGTTAATATGCACATAGAAATTACCTGAGCAGAGGAAACGATAATGCCGAACGAAACGATTCTGGCAGCCGCCGAAGGGTTGCCGAAACTGAGCAGGCGAACGCTTCTTGGAGCCGTGACCGCCATCATCCCGGCGGCCGCAACTCCTGCTAAAATGAAGGCTTTCGACTGGGATGCTTTCTTCGCGGAGGCAACTCCGGCCCAACTTGCCAGCTTTCACGCAAAAGCCCTCACCGAGGCAATGGCCAAGCTGCACCCCGGGCTGTCATGGCGTCATGTGATCGACCACAAGGTTCAGTTCGTTCTCGTCGTGGGCGACGAACGGCCGGCCGTTTCACCTCGTCAGGAGGTGTGACCATGCGCATCTCGCGGTTGGTGCATATACTTGGCTCAATGAGCGAAGCCGAAAAACTCGGCATCGTCGCCAGAGTCAACCATCGTGCGAATATTGAAGCCTGTATTGAGGATCTGATCGGCATTCTCGACTTCATGGACGGCGACGAGAACCTGGAACCTGACAACGACAACGAACCCAGCCTCGGTCCCCTGAGCATGTCACGCAAACGCATTTGAACCGCACCGGGTTTGCCGGAGGCCATTTCGTTTAAGTTATGCGGCCACGGCCGGTGCGTCCAGCATGGCATAGTATCGTTCTTCGGCCTCGGCTGGCGGTATGTTGCCGATGGGCTCCAGAAGGCGGCGGTTGTTGAACCAATCTACCCATTCCAGCGTGGCGAATTCCACGGCTTCGAAGTTTCGCCACGGTCCTCGCCGGTGGATGACCTCGGCCTTGTAAAGACCGTTGATCGTTTCGGCGAGAGCGTTGTCGTAACTGTCGCCAACGCTTCCGACAGACGGCTCGATGCCTGCCTCCGCTAACCGCTCAGAATAGCGAATGGACACATACTGCGAGCCGCGGTCGGAATGATGAACCAGGCCGCCGCGGTGAATGGGCCGCCGATCATGAAGTGCCTGATCGAGGGCATCGAGCACAAAGCCCGCATGGGCAGTCCGGCTCGCCCGCCAACCGACGATGCGGCGAGCGAAGGCGTCAATGACGAAAGCCACGTAGACGAAGCCCTGCCACGTCGCCACATAGGTGAAGTCTGAAAGCCACAACATGTTTGGCGCTGGCGCACAGAAGTGTCGGTTCACCCGGTCGAGTGGGCATGGGCCGGTCTTGTCACTGATCGTCGTGCGGATCGGCTTGCCGCGAATGATGCCCTGCAGCCCCATCACCCTCATAAGCCGAGCGACAGTGCAGCGGGCGATGTCGAAGCCTTAACACTGACGCCTCCCGATGCTGCCACCAGGGCGGAGATTCTTCGGTGCCATACCGGGGTAAGCATGCCACCTGAATCCTTGATCGAGATTGCAACGGTCTCGAAGGCAGGTCGCCTGCTGCACTGGAAGAGTTGGTGGGAACGGCGCGGAAAGAAGCAAGGGACGAGGGTCGCGAACTTGATCTACGCGACCTGCAAGCGCAAATACCGGAAAAGCGAAAGTACACGCCGCAACAGTTGTTCCGCCTCGGCGTGCACGAGGCCGGACATGCATTGATTTCGCTGGCACTCGGCTATGCGACATCTGCCACAATCGAAATCAAGGAATCGTTCGACCCAACTGCAACCTCATATGCCGGCGGACAAACGTCCTACGACCTTGTCGACGACCACCTTCCCACCGACACCACCCTTCTTAACAGAATTGCGGTCGCAATCGCTGGAATGGCAGCGGAAGCTACCGTTTTCGCTGACCGGTCGTTGGGATCAGGAGGACTTATTGGTAGTGACGTGGAACGCGCAACTGCAATTGCTCGGCGACTGGTTGCATCTTACGGCCTGGGCAAAACACCGATCTTCTTTGCTGCGGTCGAGGAAGTAGCCGGTACGACGTTACCCGCTGCTCTGGAGAATGAAGTCGTCAAGATATTGCGCATCCAATATGAACGTGTCCTTGGCATTCTGGTCGATCAACGACATCGACTTATTGCTGTGGCTGGTGACGCCGCCGCCCATGGTAGCCTAAGGATCGAGCGAGACGTACGGGGAAACGCAGCTTAATGGTGCCCGTGGCGCGGTACAGCGAGGCTCTCACGCCCCGGTTCTCAAGAGTTATCAGTCCAAATTTTGGTTCGATCAATCCTGATTTTGGTTCGCTCGTAGGTGGAAAAAAGCAGTGGCTTCTTTAGGTCGTCACATAAGCGCGAAGTCCGGTTCACTTCGTCCATAGCTTTGAGAAGCTCAAGAAGCCAGCGATCCGCCATCGGGCCGGGCTTCGCCCTTTTACATCCAAAATGCAACTTTCTCGAACCACGGCAACAGCGTCGATGTGGGGTTGATCATTCGGCGCAACGCTTCCTTAAGGTAGATGGTGTCGAGCGGCGGAATTTCTGTCTGACATTGTTTCCTCCCCGTTTGGTAAGTCCGGGCGCGCCTTACGCGCTTATTCGCACCAAAGGATACGCCCCTCGCGAACCCAGAAGTGAGACCTGCACCCGGATTTCCGCCAAACCGACGGATGTAGCGAAGGCCGCCCGACTTCGTTGATGCTGATGTCCCACCGCGGGAGGGTGCCCTCAAGGATCATCATTTCGATCCGTTCGCCACAGCCACAGGGGCACCGCATGCCGACACTCCAGTCATCACCGTCATCGCGGGTCAAAAAAAGATCACGGGCAGGAAGAACGTCAGGCAGCGCGTCTCCGTCGACGATCACCAGGCGGCGGGCAGGTCCGTACTTGTCCCAGATGCGGCGAAACCATCTCATGATATTCATGCCGCGTCCTTCCGTGGTCTGCGGAAGAGCGGCAGCCCAAGCAGCGGCTCGGCGGCGCCGCGACCGAGAAGCGCGTTGTCGCCACGTTCGAAATCGTCTTCCGAGAAATGATCCTCGTCGCAGGCCGCCAGGCTGAACGCGACGCGCGCATAGTTGCGGTTGGCTTCCTGTCGGAACGGATAGGCTCGAGCGATGAACTCGTTCATCATGGCAGATGCCGCCCGCATGTTCAGCGTGATCACCGACGGCGCCTCCTCAAGGATTCCCTTGATGTAGCCTGCCTCAAGTTCGGCACGGAAAGCGTTGGGGTCGGTGCGCTGTAGGTATTCGGCGCGCAGGCTTTCCTGCGTGTACACACTACGGTCGGCAAGGGTGGAGCCGCCAGGCTGCACGTAGTCGATGCGGCCGCTGACATCGGCAATGGCGACATTGCCGCCGTCGAGAGACGTCGGGATCGTGACTCCCACGTCGAACAGCGGAATGACGAACGCGGAGGCGATCAGATCGGCGTACTGACGACCCTCCTTGCTGTCGACGCAGCAGAAGATGACGTCGCACTGCCCGACAGCCTCGATCGCTTCACGCGTTCCAAGTGTATCCGCGACAGAAACCGCGACCCCGTCACCGCGGTGGCCCGCAATTGCCTGCGAGAACATTTCGACCTTGAGCCGGCTGCGCGCTGCATCCACTGAAGTCGAATTGAGAATGCGGTTGAGGTTCTTCTTCTCAATCTTGTCGGGGTCGACGAGTGTCACCGAGGCGAATCCAAGCCGTGCCACTACCTCCGCACCGATGGAACCGGTGCCGGACACACCTATCACTGCGGCGGATAGTCGACCGAGCTCCTGGGTCATCGATCCGGTGAAGGGAAGAACTCGACCCTGTGGAACAGCGTTCTCGATGCCGTCGTTCCACCAGTAAACGATGTCATCGCCAGCTATCGTCACGAGATCGACAGCGCGCATTCCCATGTCGCACGAATAGAGACGGGCACGGATTGCGCCTTCGGGGGTCATGATCGCCGAGCCATGGCGGTCGCCGAATGCCTGGAAAAGGCCCGGGATGACCCGGCGGTCGCTTTCATCATCGACATCTGAAAACTGCAACCACCCACCCGGATGCGAGTGCAGCAGGATGATTACGAGTGCTTCCGGGTCGGCGATATCGATAGCGTCCTCGATATAGGAACCGGGCCAGACAAGTGCATCCGGCTTGCGAAGGGGACAGGCGTCGTGCGGAACAAGGATGGCCTGCCGAACAACCAGTCGATCACGAGGTCCGGGCGAGGGAGCGCAGATAAGGATCGCTGCAGCTTCGTTCCCGTCGGACAGAAGATGCCCCTTGAGATTCGAATGTGTGATCCCGGCCAGTGCCAGGGTGATAGCGGGCATCATTCGCCGACCTCCTTGATGAGCGAGGACTCTACAAGCGCCAGATGGGTCACGACGTTGTCGTGCTGAGGATTCCACGGAACAACGCTGCCGCGGTGGCGCGACCAGCGCTGAAACGGCCGGCTGCCAATGGTCTGGGTGGCCTCCGTTGCGGGGATCGCACCACCAGTCACCCGCTGGAGAGGCGGGTAGACGTAGAACATGTCGATTTCGGTCTGGGGATACGTCGGCGGGATCATCAAAGCCATCGTGGTGGCCTTGGCAGTGTAGCCGTCGGGAACGGGGTAGTCGCGGATGATCAGCCAGCGGTGCCCGTCGCTGCTGCGGGTCTCCCAAGCATAGCCGAGACCGTCGAGGTAGGCTTCGTCGACTTCAAGGAGAGCGAAGTCACGGGAAGGCGCAACGCGCGCCTCCCCGTTGCTCACGTCCTTCGCGGTCAGGCGAACCTTCTCGATGCCCGGCGCGCGGAGATCGATCTCATCACCGACGGAGAGCTGGCGCTTGGGCTGACCCGCGATCTTGAGGATGATGATCCAAGCATTCGGATCGAATCCTGCACGGGTGAGCGCGTCCACCACCGAGATCACAGGAGTGATCGAGACGATCTTCTTGCCCTGCACGTTCAGTTCCCAGGTCTGCGGCTTGCCGCTGCGGAACTGCTCGATACCGTTCTTCCTGATCTTGACGACGTCATCGTCGCCAAGCAGGCGATCGGGTTCGTCAGTGCGCTCAAGATACAGGCCACGCTCGGAAGGGATGCGGCCCAGCTTGCGGACGACGGCACCGGAGATTTCATCCGCGGGCCAGTCGAAGGATTCGCCTTCGATTGCGATGCGGTTGGTGCCGTCGGCGACCGCAACGATGAACCTCGTGCCGCTACGCAGGTCGGCTTCCTCCTGATCGCGGAGTTCCTCGAGATCGCCGTCATTGCGCCACTGGAAGACATACGGACGCTGGTCGGAGTTGAATCCTGCGAGCTTGGCAAGCTTACCACCGGTGGGCGTGCGGGTCTCGGGATCAAAACCCTGGAAGTTGAGATCAATACCCGCGATTTCGATGGTCGCATGCTTGTCGCCGGGCGGTTCGTGGTGTTCGATAGTCATGGTCTGTGATTCCTCACTGTTGAAGGGTGGACTGGGATGTCCACTCTGTTTGCGGAGGAGCCTCTCGATTCCGACATGGAAAAAGTTTTGTCGGAATCCGCATGTCAGTGCGCAAACAGAGTGGAGATCATGGAGGAGGTCGACACATGTGGCAGAAGATGCGGAGGAACAGGTGGATCAGCCTGGAGAACAGTACTACTCGGCGGACGAGGCGATTGCCGCGTTCCGGGCGCTATCTGATACCGATCTGAACAAGCTCGGCAGGATAGCGAACTTCTTAGCAAGCTCGGACGGATACGCTCCGCCGCAGGAACTCATCAACGAATCCTTCATCAGGATCGCCGACGGTAGAAGGCAGTGGCCCCGGTCGCTACCGTTTCTCGTTTTCGTCGGCGGGGTTATGAAGAGCCTGAGGGGCGATAACTACCTGATATCCGAGAAGAGGAAGATTGTTCGGCTGAAGCAGGGCTTCGCCGTCGTCAAGACCGAAGAGCTCCCGATGGTGGCCGCGAACGACGACAGCGAAGAGCTTGCGCGGAAGGAAGAGCTGGAAGACGCCATGTCGAAGCTGCAGGCGCACTTCGCGGGTGACGAGGAAATGGAAATGCTACTGATGGGCATCGAAGACGGCCTGCGTGGGAAGGACCTGCAGGATGCCGTCGGCGTGGACGCCAAGCGCCTCGAGGCGCTGCGCACCCGGATGAACCGTCACATTGAAAAGCTCGCCAGCGGATGCTCGGCGAAAGAAGGACGGCCCTGATGACCGACAAAAAGAAGGACGCGATAGATAGCTTCATCGACTTCATTTTATCCGATGACAACCCGGTTAGTCCGGAGGATGAGGCGAATGTTCAGATGGTCAAGGATGCTCTCGCAGATGCAGCGATTAAACTCGCGAGAGCCCGCTTCGAGCGCGCCCGGACAGGGGCGTTCGCCAGCAACATGAAAGGCATCGCGAGTGACTTGAGCGTCGAACGGGCGAGGAAACTCTACGAGCGCGCCAAGCAAGGCGATGCGACAGCGGGCCTCACTCTGGCCGCAAGGTTCGGCGACGGCTCCATGGATGGTGACCTCGATGCGATCCTGGAAGATCTTGCCGAGCTCGAAGAAGACGCAGACGATGCCAAGGATTGACCCGATACCCGTAAACCTGTCACCGGATTCGCTTCTCCGGTCACTCGGGATCATCCAGCCACGAGACATCGATGTTGAAGCCATAGCCTTTTACGTGGGGCTACGCGTAAAACGCCGCTGCCTGAAATGCTGCGAAGCGATGATCACGGGGCTGGGCAACAAGGGCATTATTTCGGTAAATCCGGGCGGTATGCCTCAGCGGGAACGGTTCTCGATCGCGCACGAGCTTGGACACTGGGCCTACCATCGCGGCGAGACAGTTGCGTGCCGGGCGACGGATATCGGGAAGTTTTCTCGAGCCAATCCGGTCGAGCGTGCCGCGGATCAGTATGCCGCCGACCTGCTGATGCCTTGGCCTATGTTCAAGAACGAGTGCAAGCAGCATCGGAAGCTTGACCTGAAGGCATTGAAAGCCGTGGCCGGCGCATTCAACACCAGCCTGACTGCCACCTTGATCAGGATGATCGACAGCGGAAACTATCCCACGGCGATCATGGTGAACCACGGCGTCATGGGGAAGAGCTGGCACAAGCCAGCGGCGGGAGTACCAGGATACTGGAAGCCGAAAGACGATCTCGACCCCGAAAGCTTCGCCTTCGAGCTACTGCATGATCCGCTGTCGAAGGATGAAGGCTTTCCTCGGCGCATCGGCGCGGATGCGTGGTTCGACAACTGGGCTGCCGAGCGATACGAGATATTCGAACAGTCCTTTCGGATACCGGGTGAGGGCGTGATAACTATTTTGAATCTTGACGCCAACATGGTGCCTTGAGATCGGTTACTGATGCTGTCACAGTACGCATTGCCTGATAGGCGGTCGCGTTTATGTGGCGACGGAAAGCGCCGCACTGCTTTCTTCCGTTAATTTTCTCGACAGAGTCACTCCGGGCCCATGATCACGGCTGCCGTCAAGAAATATGATGCCCTGCGTTTCCAGTGCGACACGTACCTTCGTCACAGCATCCACCAGGACGCTGCCATCCGCTTTCTCGTAACCGCCCGATTGGAACCGCCTGCCGCCTAGCGCCCTGATGGCCTAAGACACGTGTTTAACGACGTCGTTAGCGACGTGTCTTAGGCGAGGATTGCGATGCGCGTTGAAATTCTTGGGCAGGAACGTCGACGGCGGTGGCGCGAAGAAGACAAGCTTGCGATTGTCATGTCGGTTGGGGTTTCTGGAGCCACGATCACAGAGATTGCTCATCGTCATGATGTAACGCGGCAGCAGATATACGCCTGGCGTAGCGAGCTCAAGAAGAAGGGGCTGCTCCCGGTGTCTTCGAATGCATTGTTCATTCCCGTCGATCTGAATGCCGTGCAGAACGATGCCCCTAAATTGAGGGAGAGCTGCTCCGGGATGATTGAGCTACGATTGATCTGCGGCCGCACGCTTCGTTTCGAGAGTTCTATGGCTCCCGATGTCCTGACGCAGATTATCCGGGCAGTGGAAGCAGCATGATTGGGCCTGGGACCGGCGTTCGGGTGTATCTTGCGTGCGGGATCACGGATATGCGCAAGGGAGTAGAAGGCCTTGCCGCGCTTGCGCAGGATGTTTTGCGTCAGAAGCCGACTGGCGGCGCGGTCTTCGCCTTTCGCGGCAAGCGTGGCGATCGTTTGAAGCTGCTGTATTTTGATGGCCAGGGCTTCTGCCTGTATTACAAGATCTTGCAGAAGGGGCGGTTTCCTTGGCCTTCGGCATCCGACGGGACTGCCCGGCTGACGTCGGCCCAACTGGCGATGTTGTGGGAAGGGATCGATTGGCGTCGTCCTGATTGGGGTGCGCCACCGGCCCGTGTCGGGTGATTTTATCCCACTGAAACCACTGGTTTTTATGGAAATTTATCCTGTCTCGTGGTAGTCAGGATCATGTCTAGCGCGACGACAAATCTTCCGGACGATCCAGCCTTTCTCAAGGCAATGATTGCCGCTTTGCAGGCGGAAAACGCGAAGATGTCGGCCACATTGCAGGCGCATGATCAGTTAATCCAAACGCTGCGGCTGCGCATTGCCAAGCTGAAGAAACAGGTCTTCGGCAAGTCGTCTGAAAAGATTGAGCGTGAAATCGAGCAGTTGGAACTGGCGCTTGAGGATCTGTTGATCGCCGCCGCTGAAGGCAGTACGGCGCCAATCGATGAACCTGATGAGGCGGCGTCTGTGGTTCCCTTGGCGGATACGTCTGAAAAGATCATGCGCCGGCGCCCACGCGTCTCGGACAAGGCGGTTCGCGAGCGCCGAGAGCTCGATCCTGGCTCCTGCTGCCCGGAATGCGGAGGTGAATTGCGTCTTGTCGGTGAGGACGTCAGCGAAATCCTCGACATGATCGCCGCGCAGATGAAAGTCATCGAAGTTGCTCGACTGAAGAAGTCCTGCCGCTGCTGCGAGAAAATGGTGCAGGTGGCAGCACCCAGCCGCCCGATACCGGGCAGCATGGCCGGCGCTGGCCTCTTGGCGTACATTCTGGTCTCGAAGTTCGACGACCATTTGCCACTGTACCGTCTGAACGAGATCTTCGCCCGCATGGGCGCCGACATTCCCGACAGCACGATGGTTGATTGGTGTGGTCGCGCCATGCAGGTTCTGCAGCCTCTCATCGAGCGGATCGAAACGGCGGTCATGGCAAGTGACCTGCTTCATGCGGACGACACCCCGATCAGGGTGCTGGATCGCTCGCTGCGAGACAAGGGGTTGGGCAAGGGTGTGAAGAAGGGCAGGATCTGGACGTATGTCCGCGATCAGCGTCCATGGGCAGGCAGTTCCCCGCCCGGTGCAGTCTACTATTTTGCTCCTGACTGGAAAGAAGAGCACGTCCACCGCCACCTCAAGCAATCAAGCGGCATCCTTCAGGCTGACGGCTACAAAGGATATGGCAAGCTATACTCGCCTGGAGAAAAGGGAGAATCTCGCTTCAAGGAAGCCGCCTGCTGGGCTCATTG
This sequence comes from Rhizobium sp. CB2179, assembly GCF_057653455.1. Classification (NCBI taxonomy): domain Bacteria; kingdom Pseudomonadati; phylum Pseudomonadota; class Alphaproteobacteria; order Hyphomicrobiales; family Rhizobiaceae; genus Rhizobium; species Rhizobium sp. CB2179. Next base: position 136,720 of record NZ_JBYGKR010000003.1, read on the forward strand.
GCGACGAGACTTCCACGATATCTGGACATCAAACAAGTCCGAGATCGCGCGAGAGGCTCTTCATCGCATCGGAGCGCTTTACGACATCGAGCGTGGCATCAATGGGCAGCCTCCTGAGATCCGTCTTGCTGCGCGTCAAAAGCAGAGCAAGCCTAAGGCCGATGCATTCCGCCACTGGGCTGAAGCTCAACTCACGCGCATTCCGGGCAAAAGCGATCTGGCGACAGCTTTCCGCTACGGATTGAGCCGATGGTCTTCGCTCTGTCTGTTCCTCGAAGACGGTCGCGTTGCGATCGACAACAATGCCGCCGAGCGGGCACTGCGTCCGATAGGCGTGGGAAGACGAAACTGGCTCTTCGCGGGAGCCGATACGGGAGCGGAGACCTTGGCACGCGCCATGACGATCATCGAGACGGCAAAGATGAATGGTCTTGATCCGCAGGCCTATCTGGCAGACGTGCTCGATCGCATCCACGATCACAAGATCAATCGGTTAGACGAATTGCTTCCGTGGAACTGGTCGGCGATCACCACAATCGACGCGAAGGCAGCCTGATGGCGACAGTCACCTACGTCCGTACGATCAAATTTGTTGCCGAAATCCTCGAAGAGGACCCGGAGCTTCTTCAGGCAATTGTCTCCAACGATGATAATCTGAGCTACGGCAGCATCATCTCCGTGTACACCGGAGACGACGAATCGGTGACCGCACTGACGGACGACGGCATGGACGAATTGGAGCAGATGCTCAAAGATGCCCGCCGCTCACCCCAAGAATGGAACGACTTCCTCGACAGCTTTGTTGACGACGAGCTGCTCGTCGCTCGCATCAAAGCAAAATCGCCGCGGTAGCAATCGGGCGGTTACGCTTTCTCGATCCGCACGACAATTTGTCGGCTCACCCCGGCGACGTCAGCCAGCTCTTCCTGACTGAGTCCTAGAAGTGACCGCGCAGCGCGGAGAGCAATCATTATTTCCGGCAACGAATCCATCGGCTCACATGGCCAAAAGGCTCGGCGGTTGTCAACAATTCATGAGTTCACTGGCCGCGACCTGAATCCTTGCCAGCAGCAGACTAGGTCAATGCGACTTTACTGCAGTTTTAGATATGCTGCGTGCGTTCGACCATCGACCACGGCGCCGAATGTCGTCGCTAATCGTGCAGCGACTTCTTGAGTGCATCCTGCGCATCCGCGTAAAAAAGGACTTGAATCTTCGTCGCCACCTCATCTGAAAGGTCAACGAGAGTTCTTCGGCAGGACACAGGCATCATCACCGTTGTGGCCCCCTTTTCAAGTGCCAGCTCAACGACATCAACGGGATTGTGAATTGGGTCGATCGAGCCCCCTAGATTGATCCCTCCAACAATAATCAGGCCACCCTTCAGCGGCTTGCCAATGAGTGCGGAACTTAGAGCGATCAGCACTCCAACACCCGTTTGAGAACCGCTTTTCGCCGCGTCGAACGAGCGGATTTGAACCGAGAATTCGTGCGCGCGGGGATTTCTGTCACCGACTAACTCCATCGCCCTTGAATATAGGTTTTGCTCGGCAAACTTTACGCTCTCTCGGAAAGAAGGAGGCGGTGATTGGTTGAGGATGCGCACTCCGCTGCCTGAGCCTTCGGTCACCTCGATCCGAAACAAGCCGGTCGCTTCGTCTGCCCCGCCAGGACTTATTACCCAAACCTGCCCCGCGGGAAGAGGATCAGAACCAATACTATCCTCGCTTTGAAGTTCGGGCGTCGCGACGAACTTCTCAACGCCATCCATTCCAAACATGTAACTGAACTGCGTGTTGCGAAACTCTGCGGAGCCGATTCGCTTCTGCTGCTCTTTCACTCTGCGACGCACCTCAAGCGCCAGGCGAACCGCCCATTCGAGGTCCTCGTCAGTTACTTTCATTGATGAATCTGGATACAAAAGCTTTAGCAGACCGGACACGGTTTTGTTGACCGCATTTTGGTCTCGTCCGGAAAGCGCGCCGCCGAAATGGACACGCCCGGGAAGTGCGTTCACTCGTGTTTGCGCTCGCAGCCTTGAGAAGCATTCCGCCAGCACGTCGCTCACCATGCCGAACCGGCTAGTGAATAGATCCTTGCTTACCTTCGGAATATCCCATCCTGGGAGGTAGCAATGGATTCGATCCATAAAGGCGGTATCATTGCGCATCTCCGGAGGCATCGGCCCGAACAAGTGGCCGACGCGCTGTTGATGCTGTACGTCTATGTCAAAATTACCCACCATGACGATGCTGCCCTCGGCTCGAATACTTTCGCGACCACGCGAGAATTCGCCCGACTCCATGTAGCCTTTCATGATGTTTACGCCGTCCTTCTGGTCGAAGGAGATGCCTGACACCTCATCGAAACAGACAACATCGTATTGACACACCAAGCCACGTTGCCCGTTCGACATATTCACGAACATCCGGGCTACGGTTGCCTTGCCGCCCGAAACAAGGTGTGCATAGGGCGAAACCTGCTGGAATAGGTGACTTTTCCCCGTACCGCGAGGCCCGAGCTCGACCATGTTGTAATTGCTCTCAACGAAGGGCACCATTCGTAAAAGCATACCGTCTTGCGCTCTCGGCGACAGCTTGTCAGCCTCAAGGCCAACGCTCCGAAGAAGGAAATCTCTCCACTCCTTCGTTGAGAGCTGCGCGCGTCCATGTGCAATCTTTTCCAGGATGTCACGGCTGGATAGCTGGATTTCCCGCAGACTCATGATTTGGAAAGGTCGACCGCCAGTCTCCTGCGCAATGCTCGCGTCATAGCCAAGTTCGACTTCGGCGTAGAAACCGCCTGTGAGCATGCGCTCGTGCGCCTGCACCAGCTTGTCGTCAATGCGTACATCCGTCAGCCGCAGGCTGGGCAATGCTGCGAGATAGCTGTCCGTCTTGGCGTCCAGGCGTGCGGTGACAATATCAATAATCTTGACCGAACCACGCTCTCTCGCCCGGGCCTTAAACAGCTCTTCCTCGCCGGCACGAACCGTGCGATCGGAGAGCTGCGACTGCACCATCTCCAGACCTTCTTCGATCTCAACTGGATCGGTGCTGGCGGCGTATCGCCCCAGCATGAACTCAACGACGTAAGTCGGTACCGGGAACTGGCCGCGAAAACGACGCACCAGGTCCTTTCGCACGATGTACCCCGGGAAGGCTTCTGCGGCCTTTCTGTCAAGTGCGTCGAGTTCCAGCATTTATTCTCCCCCGACCTTCAGGACGCGATGGGCCAGAATGGTACCGTTGTCGTCCACTAACACCAGGCAGGCCGTGTGGCCAACGTTCTCGTCGCTAACCAAGAAGGATGTTTTTCCCTTGTCATCCAGCACTCGGCCACCTTTGATCATGCTCGGACCGCTTGTCTCCGATCCTAATCGAAGATCAACGCGGAGGTCAGTTGCGCCAGATACCTCGACCCGAAGCCTCAAGCCTTCCCACTTTGTCTTCACGTCACCAATATCTTGTTGCGGAACCCCACTCGCCGTGATGTCCAGGATGGGCAATATGCATTCCTGTGGGCTCACCCCGCCGTGAGCATATTCCTGCCCAGCAAAGAATGAATGCGCGCCTGTAGCTGTTGCGACAAACACCTCCGGGTTCCATGTCCACGGGATTTGAAGATAGGTGGTGTGGGCCTTCGCCTTCACCATCGCGCATCGCGATCGCTTGCCTTGCGGTTCGACGAGACCGGTCTCGAGGGCAGCCTTAGGAAGCCCACCCGGCATCAACAACCAGCCATGGTCTGTAACGATGCGGACAGTCCGTCCACTACGTATCAACTGCACCACAGAATCGGCTACATCGCGAATCCCTGCTGCAAGCTGGCCAGCGAGCCTGGCGCCTAGTGCGTGGCCGTCCTCGTCAAACCGTCCGGCCTCTGCCCAAAGCTTGGTGTCAGCGAGCAAGGCATTGCCAGTTTCCCAACCTTGTTCTTCCAGAAGTTTGTACAGCACCGGCTTTGTAGCCGCCTTGCCCTCTGAGGTCACGGGTAGCATGTCTGATGTGATGGGCGGTCCGGAGAGAAGCGAAGCGACGGGCGAGACGAGCGCCTTACAGGTGGCGGTCACCGTGGGGAAACCAGACCATTTCCAGGACTGAACGACGTTCAAGTTTTCGGATTCGAGAATGCGAGCCAACTCTTGCGCCAGGTCCATGCGCAAGCCATCGACAAAAAGGATAGTGGTCGCCGCCGATTTCGCATCCTCTGGTTTCTGTAGCTTCAATCCGCCTGACCGGATCAGTTCCTGAAGGGCGTTGGCTCCGTCCTCAAGCCACGGTAGGTAGACCGCTCGCAAAGCCACTGAGACTGCATTGCGATCGACGTCACGGGATGCCGCTGCCAAGGCCCGCATGGCTGCGAAATCTACGGCGGCGCCGCTCTCGATATAGGCTTCCGCCAAGGTGTTGCCGTCATGAGCCTGGAGCGGTTTGGCCTTAGCTACCTCGACCAGAAAGGATAGCGCCTGCGCCAAGGGCGCTTCTCCACGTTTCGCCCATACCGTCTCCCGCCGCCAGCCATGCTGGCCCTCCAGTTCCAGGATTCGCGAGCGAGCATCAGGAGCCGAGAAGCTCTCCAGCTTCGACAGGCTGTCCCTCAGCTCTTTTTCACCTTTGAGGTTCTGCTTGGGATAGGCTTCTGCGTTCTCGAAGAGCGTAGCTGGTTCCTCTGCCCCTAGCAGACCGACGACGCCACCATGCCCCATGCCTGAGGCGAAGCGTGACCAGACATCCGCCCAGTTTCCCTCGCGTTGGGCCAAGCGCCTGGCCGCGTCCTGGACAGATAGCTTGCGGGGATCGAACTTGAGCTGCTTTTCGGCGATGCTGGCGAACGCAGTGAACCGAGCCGGATCTGCTGCGGCGTCGAACACGCCGTCCATCCAATCCAACATGTCCGCCGCAAGATCCGGCGCCAAGAGGGCGTTCAGTGCGTCAGCATCCCACCGCTTTCCTTTTAATTCCTCAAGCGGCTTGGCGCCGAAGCGCAGGGCCGCATGGGAGAGCGCCATCCGGGTGGAGGCATCGTCGGCGATATTGAGCTTCAGTGGCCCTCGATCCGAGGTCAGGAAGGCGCGCAGTGTCCAGTCCTTGCCGTTCACATGGCCGAAGAGGTTTCCCGCCACAGTGAACCAGACCAACGGCTGCAGCAGCGTCGGGCAATCCTCGGCACCCTTCAACACTTCCCGGCCTACGCCAGGGAGATAAAGGATCGGTGTTGCCTCGTCTGGGATTGAGACTGACGGAACAGCCCTGGCTACCACTGCCCGCAGCCAGACTGCGGGTCCGGTGCGGGTGACCGGGTCGTGAGCGCCATAGGTCACGAGTTCCGGAAGGCGCTCGCTTAAGGTGGGAATGAGCGTCAAGAACTCCCCGTTCGGATCGCACCAAACGATGGCCTCCGGGGCTGATTCCGCGCCTGGATTGAAGTTCGCAGTCTCGCGCAGCGCGACGACCAATGAGTCGAGAGGCGTCGTCACTTCTTTGCCACCGTCTCCGGATTGCCTGCCCGCGCCGCGCGCTTCTCCTCAATCGTAGTATGATGATCGTTGATCCGCTCACCTTTGAAGACCGGATACCAGGGAGCCGACGGCACGTCGTTGCCGCGGTCCTTGGTCCACTTGATCCCCTTGGGTTGCTCGCGCAGGATTCCCGCCTCCATGAATGGCCGAATGTTCATGCGGACCCCATCATCAAGGTCTGGATCCCATCCGAACGGCTGCTCCGCCAGCGGCTTCCAGCGCACGAAGATGTCATACGGCGCTTCGCCCTCTAACACCAACTCCAACTTCTGCTGAAGCTCGCGACCCTTTTCGTAGCGCAGGTCGTTGTCCTCATCCTTGGCGCGGCGTAGCCAATCGCCAAGCATTGTGTAGGTCAGCTTGCGTAAGTTCGCCTGGGTAAAGCGGTGATAGTGGACGAAGACGGAAAAGCCATCTTTCAGCCCGTCCCAGATGTGCCAAAGGAAAGGACGCTGCTGGAATAGTGCGCAATGCTGACGGAAGGCGCGGTCGCGCAGCCAAGCTTCCAGGGAACCGTCCTTTCCCTGCTTCTTGTCCAAGACCTCGTCGGACTCAGCGACCAGTCTCCTCTCCAGCGCATCAGACCATTCCGCGCCGAAGGCTGTGGAAAGGAAGGTGCGGAGGCGGTCGGCGAGCGGCTTTTCTCCAGCCACTCCCGCGACTGAGAGAAGACCGTCTCCATCTCCTTCTGGGAGTATCCCCGCCTTTTGCACCCATTCACGTGCCTCAGCGGAAAGCCTAATTGCCTGCTCGGTCTCGGCAGGCCAGCGGTGACCACAAAGACGGGCGAGGGCAACATGTAGGACAGCGCCCGAGTCGGTCTTCGCTGGATGTCCATGAAAGAGCCACTGTATTGGATCACCTGTAAATGGCTCAGGTAGCCCATCAGGATAAAGTTCAGTGGCGACCTGAGCCCAGTGTGCACGATCGTATGGAACCTTCACCAAGGTGCCGGTCGTGACATGAACTGCACGGTCGATCTTTCGTACTTCTTTGAGATATTCACCAGATCCTAGATACGCCGCCACCGCAGATAAATTATCTTCATCAACGATAAGCACAGCAGTGGCCTTGTCGTGACGTTCACCGAAGTAGAAGTTCCAGTTCAAGTCTCTCATGCCGCTTACTATCAGCCCACGTTTTCCCCATGCGCCGTGACCCTGGATGCGTGCTCCCGATTCTCGTGCCAAGGCTCCGCGGCCTTTCTCCCATCGTACAATTTGGTTGCGACCAGAAAACGGTCTCCCCTCGTTCGGAGAACCTATAAAATACTCAAACTTCTGCCCGAGGTCCGCCTGCTCCCAAAACATAAATAGATATCGCCCGGAGTCGCCAGTTGACATTCCCTCGACTGATTGCGCGACTTCAGATAGCAATTTCGCCCTAGGGCGAGGATGTGAAGAGATGACTTGATCAACATTCTGGCGTTGGGCTGTTTGGCTCCATATCGCGACGTTGTTTTCCCTCAGGCCTTTCTTCTTGCTATTGCGGTCTTTTATTTCAGACACATCCAAAATTGCGTGTGTGGCGGAGAGTGGATCTTGGATATTGCTGAATGCCATGAGAACAGTTTGAGGTCCGCGATCTCCGAATTGCTCCCATGCTTCTTCACCGAGTGGAACGAAGAAGTCGATGCCGAGGTTGTCCAACAGTTCTCGACGATATTCTCTATAGCTGCCTTGAAAAAAGCAATGCTGGGGCGAAACACAGGAGAGTGTCCCCGACGGAGAAAGAAGCCGAGATATTCGACTTATCATAGTTGATGCAAGGTCGGCTTTCGCATTGGCAAAATGCCGCTCGACGAATTTCGCCAACCTCTCGTCCTGTTTGCCGCGTCCAAGAAAAGGCACGTTAGTAGCGACGAGGGTATAGTGCCGACTTAGCATCGCTGCCCCATCCGCCATTCCTCGCGCCGCGACGACACCTTCTGAGTGTTCGGGCTCGGCGGAACGGGTTCGCTGCACCAATTCATCAAGAAGTGAACCCACCTTTCCAAGCCTCTGAGGTGACATCAAATCGCCTCCCCTTGGATCGATCAAGCTTCCCAGGAGCGAAGCTTGAGAAAAGATATCAAAAAGCATCTCCAACCCCTTGCGCAGTTCTGTGTCACCATTGGCAAGGGAAGCGAATTCCAACTTCGGCAGTGGCGGGGGCGCGCCAACCCAAGCAATATGGGGCAACGGAAGTGTCTGCCACCCCCCGATCCGCCAGGCGGTCAGGGCGACTGCAAACGCCGCTATCTGGACGCAACGGCCATCGATTTCCAATCCATGCAGGTTATCACGCAGGGCGGCGGCGACTGCATCGGCCGACGTAAGACCTTCCTCAGCTTGGCGCAGAGCGGAGAGTATAGTTAGTGATTCTGTTAGAAAATGCCCGGACCCACAACACGGGTCGAGCATGGTGATCTCGCTAGCTTCTATCGGCCAGCCTGGAAACGTGCCCGCAGCCGGTTGCCAGAGTGCCTCTTCACCTACACCTTGCTTTACGAAACGCAATACGTCGAAGGCATAACCGGGTAAGCTGCATGCGGCTCTGAGTGCATCTTCGTCCGCCGCGCTCTTTGCCAGCTCAGGATTTGCGGCGAGGATCTTGCCCGCCCACCAGGCCCCCAGTGTGTTGTGCAGGAGAAAACGAACCATGTATGGCTCGGTAAAGAGTTGCGTGACGGCGGAAATTTCATCCGCACCGATCTTGTCGCCCTTCTTATTGACAGCGTCCTTCTCAGCCGCCCGCCAAAATTGGTAGGTCCAGCCAAGGCTATCCTCTGCCTGAAAGATATCATCGTCGAGATCTGTCACTAGGCGGTGCAAAGCTTGGTTCTGTGCAGCGTCTACCTTTAACGACAGGACGGGATCGTCAATGCGAAAAACGGCCGGAAGCATGGACGCCGCGTAGCGTTCGGCGACCACCCAGGCATCGGCTGCACATTCCTCTTGTGCGATCTCCCGGCAGTCTTCCAGCGTTACTGGCACATTATGCTCCGGGTGTCGCAACAGGCCACGCTCCGCGAGGAAGCGCGCAAACAGCATCCGGTGCCAATGGGCATAAGCAGCCGCCTCAATCAGCCGCTTAACCTCCTGTTCGTCAGAATCATTGTGTAGCTTGTCGCCCAGCGTGCGCGCATGCGCCCGCAGACGGCGCCGCAACTCCTTTTCCTCCTCCGACAGATAAGTCGGAGCCTTAGCCTCTGCGATCCCAAGGCGACGAATGGCGTCGGATGCCCCCGACTCGGCGACAACGCGGGCTTCCTTGATAGTTTTCTCAAGCGCACGCCGGAGGGATGTCGCCAGGTAGTGCTGGATCATGTTGTCACACCTTCGGGATTACGGGGCCGGCCACCAGAGCATTTTTCAGCGCCTCGCGCGCGGATTGAAGCCACGCTTCGAGGTCCTGGTCGTTCTTCAGTAAGCTGCCCGCAAGGGTGACGGTCTGCGCCGTCGGCTCAAGCAGGATTGCCGCACTCGCCAAGGCTTCATCAATCCTAGTTGGAAGCGCCTTCGTCGCATTCTCCCACCCCATGAATGAACGCTGACCGAGTGCGTCCAAAATCGAGACGGGCGTATCAACCTGAGGCTTGTCTAGGAGCAAGAGACCAGCTTCGTTGCGAATGGCGTGCTTCTGCTCGGGAGTCAACTTGTTCCAGGTCTCGCTGTTTAACAGGCGAGCTTCCCCGTCGTCCCAAGCCTTCTTCCAGGATTCATAGGCTGTGTTAAGCCGTCCGCGGAGCGCATCGGCTGCCGCGGATATGACCGGAGGAACAGGATCGGGGTCTGCCAGTAGCTGGCGATTGCCTCGAATAGTATCGAGTTCCGCCTTCTGGTCCTCCGCACCTAATTGTACCAAGCGCTCGGCGGTCCTGAATGCAGGCAGGCGCTGGCCGATCTTGGCCGATGCCGCCTTCCATCCTTTCAACTTGTCCCTAAGCGACGACGCGTCCTCCGCCACTGCAGCCAGGAGGTCGTTGCCGGATAGCAACTTGAAGCTAGAAAGGTTCGGTACCGTATCGGCCACCGGCGCAGGGGCGTTGCTGCCTGAATCCGTTGCAGCGGTTTCTAGCTTTTGGAGGAGAGCTGAGAGCGCGTAGGCTTCCTGCCCGTTTTCGAAGTGCACGCCAGCTTCGGTTAGCAGCCCACGGGCGGCCATTCGCTGACCAATAGTGATGACGATCGTTTCCGCGCGATAGGTGCAGACACCAATTTTGGAGCGCGGAAGGTCCGGCAGTGAAACCTGCTTTCCATCCTCTCCCGTGACCTTGATCACGCCTGCATTTGCGAGAACGACCAGGGCCCCGTCGATGGCATCTTGGGGCCAACCGTATTCTAGTTCGGTGAACTTCGTCCGCAGGTACGATCCTTTGCGCCCGGGACCAAGCTCGGCCAGAAGTGCCTTGCAGATGGGATGGGTTTCGGGCGCGCCAGAATGGTCCACTGCCTTCATGGCATCGGGGTCCTTCTTCATCCCGCGATCGAAGACCTTGCTCCATCCTGCGTGGTCGCCCTCCGCAAATCTTGGATAAAGGCGTGCTAGCGCGTTTGTAGCTGCTTCTTTTGCGGCATCAGCAAGAGCGCCATTCACGGCCTTGCCGCCTGCCTGTACGACTTTTGCCTGGCGAAGCGCTTCACGAATGAGTTCGTTGGCCTGGGATAGCGCTTTGGACGAGCGGGATTGCATAGCCTTTTGCGCTTCCACACCCGCATCTGTGCCGGGCACACCCTTCAACTGCAAAACACTATCGGCGGCTCGCCATGCGGCGATCTCCCGCGTCAGATCCTCTGGCCTATGTCGAGGCACCAAGAGATGGATTGTCGGATCGTTGGGAGACGCGCCAGCGATTTCCTTTTCGACCGTGGACAAATCCTCATCCCAGCCGATGCGGAGCCGCAGCGGCACACCGTCCGTCGGGGCTTTATCACCCACCTCGAGGCGATGGATTTTCCGCTGCTGCTTGCTTATGCCATGCGCTACGCTACCCGCGCCGGCAAGAGCAGTGTCTATCGCCCCGCCCAGAAGCTGACGGCGTTTCCCGGATAGGCCTGCTTGATCCGCTAGGACTGACTTCACCTCGGTTCGGTAAGCATTCTCCCAATCCGCGCTTTCCTTGGTCTGAAGCCGCCACTCGCCTTGCACCTCGATCGCGGCACCGTCTTCGAACAGTTCCTGAAGGAGCTGGGGAACCTGTTTCCGGAGCTCGGCATCGCCTCCGAGATCGACAATCATCAAGTCCGCTATCGTTTCCGGCGTTGAACGCACGCCATGCCGGTCCGCTTCACCGGAGATGCGACCGAGCATGTACACCAACATGAGGATCCGGGCCTTGCTTTGATCCTTCGCGTCACCACCCCTGAGAGCTTCGATTCTATTCCGGGTTTCCCCCGGAAGTAGCCCGGCATTGTACGCCTCATTCGAGAAGCGGCCGTACAGGAAATCCACTGCAACTGCATGCCCCAGGGGCTTGCCGCCATAGGACTTTGCGGCGTCGAGCGTTGTCCTCAACTGTCCACGGAGGGTACCCCCCAATCCTGTACGGTCAAGTTCGCGTAGGATGTGTTCCCAGACCCGCCGTCGTGAGGGAAGTAGGGGCCAATCGAGAACGGCTTCGTCGGTATCATTGACGGTGTGCGCCAGCTTACTGCCATGCAACTGACGACTGATTTCGCCTGCGTGTTTGCCAAGCATCCCCTTGATGTCGGTTTCCGCGCCCGGCTTCTTGCGAAGCACAGTTTTGCGAATGACGGTATCGATGTCGGCCTCGCCGAGTGCGACTTGGACTGGGAAACGGTCGAGTAGCTTCTGCAGGTTCGGGACGTCGCTAAGAGCCTGCTGCCCGGTTCCGACTATGAGGATCCGACCATTGAACCGACTCGACAGACGCTCGACCAGAGTCTGAATCTTCAAGGTAAGGCTAGGGTCCTGGCGGATGAATTGTTGCACCTCGTCGAGAACGATCAACGTCAGCGGCAATTCATTTCGGCCGAGAAGCAGCGCCTTACGCGCCATGCTCTCCAGTAGATCGACTGTTACGGGCGGGGGCTCAGGGAATAGTGCCTGGAGTTTCGATCCCAACTCCCGCGGGGACTCGGCAAGTTCCGGTTTCGCTTTAAGAACAGCGGTCCCGAATTTCGGCGAAAGGATGAAGTTGCGGATATGGGTGTCGAATCCATCGCCGAGCTCGGCGCGAACCTCGTCCAGGATACCGGTATCGTCGAGCCAGAACGCCACTTGAGCGGCTCGCAGATCGCTCGGCAGGCCCACGGCGCGGAGGATGATGCCGAGGGTAGCTTCAGCGGGATCCTCAGCTCCTGTTCCGAGGGTGTCGCCTGCTGCGACAACGCCGCCCGCACGTTGTGCGGCGATGCGCAGTTCCTTCAACGGAGCAGCGACTTGTGGCGGGAGATCGGTTAACCCCTCGGCTGTGGCGCCGTCCGCAAATTTTGGATTTGTCCAAAGAGCCGCGAGCATGCTTGCCAGGTGCGATTTTCCAGACCCGTAAAAACCGGAAATCCAGACAGCCGGAGAGGAGCCCCCTTTGCTGACCGAGCCCAGAAACGCTTCCAGGATCCGAGCCAACCCTTCCGCATAAGCCCCATCGCAGACAAAAGTTTCCAGTTCTCCACGCAACGTGTCCAGGCCTTCGGGCGCTGGTGGAAACTGAATCTTTGCGACACCCTGATTTGCGAGACGATAGTCGGCCGGATCCTTGTAGAACGTATCCTTGTTAAGCATTTAATCTCACCCTCATAGCGCGTCGTCCGGTGGTATAGGAATAGCGTGATAATTCCAACCATCCCGTGCATCCAGCAGCCGATAGACGCCCCCGGCCTGTTTGCCAGGGAATGTCACCATCATCCGCCCTGGTATCGCATCCGCGATCTTGCCGATTAGGGTAGAGACTCGGACGAGGCCGAACAAAGATCCGAAGCCGTCCAAGGCCAACACATCATTAGACGTGCACTGACCCAGAGCGCCCCTCAACTCGCCAACAAGCGCCCTCTCGGCGTCGGTCAACAATCCTCGTATCTCTTGCGGATGCTCGACAAGCGCTTCGAAAAATTCATGCTTCGCAATCCATCGTCCAAACCACGGAGCAAGATCGATGTGATGCCATCCGCGACCCGCCTTCATCGTAGCGTATTCGAACTCGCCGATCCTTCCCGAGATTTTCCGTTGCATCGACTTGTCGTACCACAACAGCCAGACCCGCCCCGCAGGGGGAACGTCATCTAGCCAAGGCAACTGAACTTGCCGGTCATAGGCGCCGAGTATGTCGTCAAACGTATTCAAGCTCAGGAATCCCCAAAGTTGTCGCAAGCTGCTGCCTGACCGAAATCTCTATGACGTCGCCTGCCGACCTGAGCCGAGCGAGTCCCTGGACTTCTGCCGATCGCAACGCATCCATGGCGGTATCAGGGTTAAGGTCGAGGATACGAAACCATCCAGATGAAAGAATTGCAGGGCCGCTAAATCCACATACCGTCGAGATTAACGCCGCCAGAGCAGCGGCTGAGGCAGAGGGATGTACTCTTTTTCGTACCTTTCCGCTGCCCTCGAGGTGGCCGCTCTGTGTCCAAGTGGACGCGCAATTCTGTGACAGGGATCGAACCATCTTCTCGCTGAATCGTCCCGGATAGATGGCGTTAAACTTCGCTGCAAAGCTCGGCCACTGAATGGACACCCCCACTGCTGTGCCCGCAACAGGGGATGCAGTGTCTCTTAACAAGGGATCGCGTGCTAAGGCGATCAAAACCGCAAGCAATTTTAGGCCTGCGTTGTCGTCCTTCGCCAATCGCAGAAAAACTCTAGTCAAAAGAGGAGCGGTGGACAGGCCGTAGAGAGAAGAAAGATTTTTGAACACCGATTCGCGGCCGCTTGATGTTGCCTTTCCTAAGATATTCTCATCCAATACTCTTGATCGAAAATCAGTCGCGTCCGTGGCGCCTGCTCGCATCAGTTCAGCTATTTCGGCAAGCATAAGAGTTTTTGACTGGTGAGCCCCGCCACCGGAAAGGCGGAAACCAAAGGTGATAAGACGCTCGTCTTTTCGCGTTGGACCGTACCAGGTAAGGGGCCCATCAGTGGGTGCTAGTTGTCCCGTCGGACTCATTTCGATTTTCTCTTCACCAGTTCATTTCTCCGGACGCCGCTTTATGGACCGGATCATTTCCTATAATCAATCGATAGTGGTCATGTTCGCGAATTGGTCGATGCGACGGTTTTTGTGAAACAGGAGCATTTTCGCCGACATACTGCAGTCGCAGACAAGTTGTGCTCACAAGGGGCTACCTTTGTTTGCACCAAGATGCTGGGACCTTACGGCGCCTATCTGCACGTGGGCGCAGTGTTGATTTTCTAATTCATAGAGCGAACGAAAAGTAAACTTCGTCCCGAAGCCAAGACAAAGGTAATTCCAGATCCGCCCAACCTGGGGACTGGGTTCAACAGGACTGGACAGAAACCGCGCTATGTACGAGCACGCAGCGGACGCGCTGTGCACACATAAGGGATCCGACGGTTCTGCAGATGCCCGATCGCATTGATGTTACCATTCGTCGTGGCCAGTAGGCGAAGGATTCACAGTCCATCTTCAGATGGCTCTATTACTTCGTTGTGCGGGCCGTCCTTCAAGGACTCGGCCGTGTGTCCTTGCTGCTATACAGCCCTAAAAAAATATTCTCTTTTCAGGCAACCAAAAAAACGCAACAAAAGCGAAATTATCTTCTATTTTATTTAAGCATTAACTAATTAAATAATCGCAAAATTTCGCACAAAAAATAGGCATTTTAAGGATTCGATTGGCGCATAACAGGACTGAGTCCTTCCCTTTACGGGTCCGAGTTGCCCTCTAACATCATCAATTCCCTACCGTTTTTCACGGCAAGCCGATACGGAAGCGCTGTTAGACGACATGGTACTCACAGAAGTTGAGGCGCACCTCCTGGGCAGTGGTCGCCTCGCAAATGTGCTTGGTCGCCTGAAAAGCGAAATGAGTAAGGAGAAAGAACAGAGCAACCTCAGGCTCGCAAACCTTCGACAGGAAACCGCGAAGGCGCGATCAGTCTTTAACAACCTGCTGAACGTCGCTTCACTCACGGATGATCTGCAATCCGATCTCGTCCTCATCGAACGAATCGCAGAAGCACAGGGCAACGCCATGACTGGAACGCGCGCTAGAAAGCCAAGTCTCTCTCATCGACGTTTCGGCCGACCCCACGTCTGATCAAATTGATCAGTTCTCTACGGTAATGGCGGAACGATTGAGGTCGGACGATCGTCGACTCGCCAAGGGATTTCTTAACATCATGTTGTCGGAGGTTCTCGTCGCTGCCGACCAAATAACGATTACGGGATCTGTAACAGATTTAAAGCGGCATATCGCGAAAATGGACGCGGAAGTCATTGAAAACCAAGCTATGCCAGCGGTTCATAGATATGGACGTAGATGGTGCACCCGACAGGATTCGAACCTATGACCTTTGAAATTGATTTCCGGAAGCTAAGTTGCGAATAAACGAGGTTTACTCGGCTCAATATCAAGCGTCATCAATAGAAGAACGAAGCCGCACCCCGATTCCTCCTCCGGTGACTTCGCCATCAGCCTGAAAGATGATTCCTGCGGCTTCGAAGGTGAGCGTCAGAAGGCGAAGATTGCTTTCACGCATATCTCCACCTTTTTCAAAGGCGCGTATCGAAACCGCGCTTATCGATGTTCGCTCAGCCAGGTCCCCTTGGGTCCAATCCAAAAGCGCTCTTGCAGCGCGACATTGCGAGTGCTTCAGCATAAAACTTTCGTTTTTAGAAAGTTGGGTATTGAAAACAAAACTTCAGACTGCTATTCTGGCGCAACTTACCTTTTACGAAGCATCGTTGCAACAAATGCGACGTGCGGCGGAGCTCGTTCATGGAACTACGGCAGCTCTCCTACTTCGTCGCGGTGGCCGAGGAACTGCATTTCGGCCGGGCGGCCGCCAAGGTGCGCATCGCCCAGCCGGCGCTCTCCAATCACGTGCAGGCGCTGGAGCGCGAACTCGGCTGTGCGCTGTTCATCCGCTCGACCCGGCGGGTGGAGCTGACGAGGGCAGGGGAGATCTTCCACGAACGCTGCGTCGGGATCCTGAGCGAGGTCGATCTGAGTGCCGAGATCACCAGGGCGGTGGCCGGCAAGACAATCCGGCAGATCAGGATCGGTACCGTCTATCCGGCGACCACCGGCGTGCTGCCGGCGTTTCTGGCCAAGATCGCCCGCAAGCACCCGGATATCCGCATCCATATATCAAGCGGCAATACCGGCGACATCATCCGCGGCCTGGAAAACGGCCAGATCAATCTCGGCTTCATCCGGCCGGTGGAAAACATCGGCTCCTTGCGCTTCTCCTCGATCGCCCATGAGCGGTATCTGCTGGCGGTTTCCCGTACCAACCGGCTGGCGGAACAGGCGGAGATCGCCATCGATGATCTGCGCGGGGAGAAGATCATTGCCTTCAACCGCAAGAACCTCTCCTACACCGAGCGGTACTTCAACGAGAAGTTCGAGGAATACGATCTGACCCGCAACATCGCTTATAGTTGCGACGACACCTATTCGCTGGTGTCGCTGGTTTCTGCCGGCCTTGGCATCGGCTTTGCGCCGGAATGGACCGAGGGCCTGCCGAACCGGGCCTTCGAGCTGAAGGCGGTCAGGGGCATCGACTTCCGGATCGGGCTCGGTGTCGCCTGGAGCAAGGACGACCCAACCGCCTCGCGCGATGACATCGTCGATATCGCAAGGTCACTGGCTCGGCCGGCCAGGTGAGGCGAGGGAGCCCACGGGTCCGCCCAAAGCGGAACGGCTTGCAGGGACGGGGGATCAGGCGAGTAATGGGAGTCAGGCGGTTCTGGCGCAACTGCCTCGCTGATCATGCCCCTGCGTCATCTGCTGCCAGATAGATCGACTCCTCGATCTAGTACCCTTCGATCGCAGTGAAAGCCTTTAATCGCCGCGCAACAGCAAGCCTGCCTAAACCGATCGACTTATCATAGCGCGCCCGGTCGCTTCGAGGGGATTGGTTGCGAAGATGCAAGACGTCACGCCGCAGGGTTGGGAGCTGGGTTTCCGATAGCGACGGGGAAGGTGAGGTTGTCGAGCGTGTGGGTGCTGTGACATTAGCACCACGTTCGGGACTCGGAGGCGTAAGGCTGATCGGGACGTTCTTTGGTGCGATTGAGGGCGTGGGACCAGAACTCGCCGGGAACTCGACTCTCTGAGCGCTGTGTACGACCGCGACCCGGATCCCACTGACGATCCCGGCGACGAGGTCGACGAACCTTCGAATGGCCGGCCCGCTGCCCAAGACTGACCACGCCGTGGGGTCAGATTGGTTCCTTGTTCAGGATCCATGAGCACTGAATTTCTTTGCTCGCAAGGCTGCTGAAATGCTTTTGACCACGGATGTATTGGCACTGGTAAGAAGGCGATGATGAGGAGGGTGTGCGGTTTAGCCCCCGGCCCTTTCTGTTGCTGAGGGGCTGGGGTTCCCTCAGGGCGGATCAGTGCCACGTATCCAGCAACGGCTCGTCGTCGTCAAAGTTTCCATTGCTGGCGGCATCGTACGAGTTGATGCTCCGGCCGCCGCCACGCGTGCCATATGCCGTCAACTGCACCATGACCTCTTTCGCACGCTCGATGGCCTCGTCTTCGCTTGCAGCATGACCGTCCGCGACCTTGATCGACACCAATTCCCCGTCGTCGCCGAGAAAGTCTACCCGCCATCCTGTTGTCTCGTGAACAATCTTCGTTTCCAGCAAGTGCATGTGACTACCCTGACTTCCTACCTTTGAGATCTGCCTCGACGCTCTTCCGGAGCGCGTCCATGATGCTGACCACATTGGACTTCGGAGCGGCTTCGGCCGCCTTACCCTTCGCCGCCTTTTTCGGCTTCAGCGCCTTCTTTTTCTCAGCGATGAGCTTGAGCAGGCTCTCCTGGATTGGATCACTCACCATGTCCGGAGACCACCGCGCGGTCTTCTGCTTGATAAGCTGCTGCACAAGGGGAATGAGATCCGGATCGGCCTGCTCGTCGATGTCTTCGAAATAGTTCTCTTCCGGTCGAACCTCGTCGCCGAAACGCAGCGTCCAGAGGACGATGCCTTCGCCGCGCGGTTCCAGGACGACCGCCCGCTCTCGGCGGCCCATCACGAGCTTCGACACGCCGAAGACCTTGTCGGCTTTCATGGCATCCCTGATCACCGCGAATGCCTCGTTGCCGACGGCGTCGTCCGGCATGAGGTAATGCGGCTTCTCGAGATAGACCCACTCGATGCTGTCGGCCGGCACGAACTTGTCGATGTCGATCGTCTTCACCGTGTCGAGCGCGACGGCATCCAGATCGTCCTCCGTGAGGATTACGTAGTCGTTCTCCCCGCGAGCGTAGCCCTTGGCTTCGTTCTCGTCCTTGACGGGCTTGCCCGTGACGGAATCGATGTACCGGGAGACGACGCGGTTCCCCGTCTCCTTGTTGAGTGTATGGAATCGAACCTTCTCGCTTTCGCTCGTGGCCGGGGTCATGGCCACGGGACAGGTGACCAGGGATAGTTTGAGATAGCCTTTCCAGTAATATTTCGGAGCCATGACCTATCCCCCTAGCTGGCCTTGCGCCGCGGAGCGGCCCCGGAAGAGGCGGCTTTCGAAGCCACTCCGCGCGCGGCGCGCTGCCTGCCAGTGCCTTGATTGGCATTGGCCGCAGTGCGTTTCGGTTTATCGTCAGCGGCCTTGATCATCCCAGCACTCTCGCGGAGCGCGGCCAGAAGATCGTTTGGCTTCGAGACCTGCACCTTCTTCGGCTTCGGAAGCGACTTGCCTTCCAGCTTCGCCTTCACCAGATCCGCGAGGGCGGCTTCGTAGCGGTCGTCGAAGGTCGCCGGGTCGAACTCGCCCTTCTTGGTGCTGATGATGTGCTTGGCCAGATCGAGCATTTCGCCCTCGATCTTGAGCTTGGGCATCTCCTCGAAAGCCTTTTCGGAGGAACGAACCTCGTAGTCGTAGTTGAGCGTGCTGGCGATCAGCCCCTTGCCATGCGGCCGTATCAGCACCGTACGCATTCGACGGAACAGGACGGTGCGGGCGATGGCCGCGACCATCGACTTCTTCATCGCATCGCGCAGAGCAGCGAACGCGTCTCCGCCCATCTTGTCGGGCGTAAGGTAGTACGGCTTGTCGAAGTAGACGTCGTCGACGTCGGAGCAGGGGATGAACGCCTCGACCTCGAGCGTCTTGTTGCTCTCAGGGATCGCGGCGGAAATTTCCTCGGGATCGATGATGAGGTACTGGCCGTTCTCGATCTCGAAGCCCTTGGTCTGGGCTTCCTTCGGCACCGGATCCTCGGTCTCGCTGTCTATGAAGATGCGGTTGACGCGGTTGCCCGTGGCCTTGTTGATGGTGTTGAAGGTGATGCGCTCGCTGGTCGAGGCTGCCGTATAGAGAGCGACGCCGCAGCTTACCTCGCCGAACTTCAAAAAGCCTTTCCACTGCGCACGCTGTCCTGACGGCATGACAAATACTCCGAATCACTGATACGCGACTCAAAGACGTGTCAGGGTGATTCGTTCCGACTCAAAACGAATCATTTTTCAATACTTTACGGAAATTCTCTCCCAAATTGATTCCGCCGTCTCCGCTGGTCGAATTGCGCCCGGCAGTAGTGGAAAGCGGTGGAGATTGTTTAGTTCGAGAGCCACAGCAACCTGATTCCTCCAGCGCCATGCCGGGGAGCTTAGGGAATTCCGCGGCCGCTTCAAGCGCGGCATCATCCACTATCTCCCGGGAACCACCGGAATCGTTATGAGTTTCTACTTCGGACGTTCATTTGAAGGAGAAACCCGATGGCACAGACACCGACATCCCGAGGCCGCGCGCAGGATCGAGCCCGCGTGGCCGGCGGCCAGGATCACGAGGTCAAGTACGAAGCAAAGAAGGAGGGCGTCTCGAAAGATGCCGTCAAGAAGGCCGTGAAGAGCGCTGGAAACTCAAGGAGGAAGGTCGAGGCCGAAATTGACCGCCGTTAGGCGACCCGAACGAAGTTGCTTCGTCCACGGAGGAGGCAGGTCCCGTGGGTGTTCCTGGCTTTCCTAATCCGGGATAATGGCGACGCCGGTGTCTCGTAACGAGAAGCAGTCATAGCCACGCAAGCCTGCCGCCTCCATGTCTGGGGTAAAGCATGTCCAAGTGCATAGAGAACGACCACCTGCTGATGTCGAAGGCGGTCCGTGAATGGTATCGGTACTACGAGGTGGAGTGGGACGATCAAGCCTCCTCGTTTTTGTGTGATGCCGCCATCGAACTCTACAACGAGGGCTGTCGCTCGCTAGAGGAGATGGCGACCGTTCTGATCGGCACTTACGTCGGGCTGGCCGCCACGCGCGTAAACGCGCCATCTTCGAACTCAGTCCATTGACAGGCCAGATCAGATCGGACCGGACTCGACGAATACGACCTGCTAGCCGTTCAACGAGTCCTTGCTGCGACTCTTGGTGTCTTAGCTTTTCGGTGCTCGCGCTGTCGCGCCGTTGCATGGGCCGCGTCGCTGCCGCGGGTCTGGGGCCGACCGTTGCGATCGACATGGGTGCGTCTGATCGCTGTCCGAAGAGAGCACGGCGAAGATGCCGTTAACGCGAGACCGGACGTCGAGCGCTCCCCTATTGCCCGCCCAGCTTCCAACTGTCCCCAGACGGACAGGCCACGCCGTTGAAGCGGGTGATGCCGTCGAGAGATTGCCGACTGGTCACAAAACCGCGACATCCGTCAGGCCCATCGTTACTGGCATCGATCTGCTCGATAACACCCGCGCTGCCCGTCGATGGGTTGGCCCAAGCAAGCGCAGTTGCTCCTACGGCACTGTGACCCACCGTATCTGCGATCACCGCTTGATCGGTCAAAGGCGACTGGTGCGGGATTGCTGACTGGGCGAGGGGCGTCTCAAGCGGCTCGATATGCGAGCATGCCGCCAAAGCCACGATACTGATTGCCGAGATGGAGTGCTTCAGATTAGGATAATGAGGTTTGCTTGTCGTGTTTCAAGTTACTAATGGTTCACAATGTTGCGAGGTCTGAAGAAGGGGCGCGGTCGCTTTGAGACGGCGCGAACGTGTTCTCCAAAGGGGTCAAGAGACCTTCAATGAGAACGGCCGGACAATGATCTCTACGCGTTTTCAGCCGTTCGTTACGATCACCGCAATAAAGCGGGTGGGTTCCCGGTCCGGCTGAAGCCGGAAGACTGGAAGAGTGGTGACACCGTTTGGCTGCTCGACGTGATCGCGCCAACGCGCGAACTGGCAACGATGGTGCTAACGAATTTCCACCAGGTTGCGAAGCAAGACAACATCAAGATCCACCCGATGGTCGCGCACCTCGTTGATCCTGAGGTTCTTGCGAAACTCTCCAAAATCCCCCAAGCGTCGGCCCACGGCGAGCAACACGCGAATACTTTGAACTGACGCCCGTAGGGCGTCAGTATCTCCGATCCTTTTGGCGTTAGACAGGCATGTCGATATAGTGTGGCTGTTGCGCCTAATGGCGAGCGGAGTAGCATTCAGTCCTGATGCCTAGCTTAGGATGTCGTGCTGAAATCATATGCCTGTGATCTGATCGCGAAGTATCTGCAACAATATAATTGCTTCTTCGAATTTGAGCGGAAATATGCGCAACTCCAAGATTGTACTTCCCACACCAAATGAAATCAATGAAGCGTTTTCATACATAAAACAAAACGCACCAAAATTGATTGAAAATTACAGAATCGCAGCCCTGCAGCTTTCTAAGGCGCCGAAAGATTACAGCTTAAGTGACGAAGAAAGAGCAGCTAGCATAATTGTGCCTGATGATTACATAAATCTGCGAAATTTCATAAACGATGCGTACAAGGGAAGAGATCCTGTGTATTTGTCGCGCCTATATGCAGGAATACATAAAATTATTATTTCATCCGAGGCGTAGAGATGACCGACTTTATCGTGGATGCAGCTAATTTTCGCACGCTCGCTCGCATGAGCGATTCCTCCGGTCTGGAGGTACTTCAGACGCCGGTTTCGCTCCGCGCCGACGACCATGCGGGCGAAGACACCGCCATGTGGCCCGGCCAGCAGGCGGTAGCAGAGTTCGCGCTTGACGCCGGGATAGAGCAGCGGGATTGCCTGCGGCTCGCCAAGCAGGCTGACGGCGCGCGCGGCGCAGCCGAGGATCGCCTCGTTGAGTTCCATAACGAAGGCGGCGGCATGCTCGTCGGAGGCCGGAGTGGGCGGTGCCTCCATGCTTTCATAAACTTCGCGTAGGATCGCCTGGTCGAGTACGATGACGGCGCTGAGATAGGGCGCATCCGGTGCGCTGTGCACCACCTGGCTTGCACCCGGCATCTCGACGCTGACGACCATGGCCTGGCTGGTGCGATAATGGAGCCTTCGTTCGCCGAACGTCGTCCATTTCGCGCCCTGCACCACGGTGCAGAGCGCCGGCCGGTGGATGATGAACAGACGCACATTTTCGAAAACTTTGCTCGTCGGTGCTGCCACGTCACTTGTTGCGACACATGCCGGCCTGGCCGCCACCACGCCTCCAAAGGCGCGCAATGTCGTTCTCGTACATGGACTTTTCGCCGACGGATCGTGCTGGACCGAGGTTATCGCCCTGCTGCAAGCGAGGGGCCTAAACTGCACGGCGGTCCAGAACCCGCTCACTACGCTGCCCGATGCCGTGGCGGCCGCCCGGCGCATTCTCGACCGGCAGGACGGTCCGACCGTCTTTGTCGGCCACTCCTTTTCGGGAATGATCCTCACCGAAGCAGGCGTACATCCGAACGTCTCTTCACTGGTTTATGTCGCTGCCCGAGCACCGGATGCAGGTGAGGACTATGCAGCTTTGGCAAAAACCTACCCGACACCACCCGCAACCGCGGGCATTGTTTTCGACGGCGACGAAGGACGGCTGACGGAGGAAGCGTTCCTGCGCGATTTCGGGGGCGAACTTCCCGAGGCCAGGGCGAGGGTTCTCTATGCCGTTCAACAACCATTCCAAAAGGCGTTGCTCACCGGCAAAACCTCAAACGCTGCTTGGCGTTCCAAGCCAAGCCACTACGCCGTTTCGACACAAGATGGAACGATTAATCCAGACCTGCAGCGTTTCATCGCCAGACGCATGGGCGCTAAAGCCATCGAACTCGAATCCAGCCATCTGTCGCTCATTTCACATCCGAATGAGATCACCGAGCTCATTCTGGAAGCTGCCGGGCAATCATGACATTGAATCCCCTGACGCCGCGCGAGCCGACATTCCGAGCCTAATCGCTGCCGGCAAGGCCAACGGGGAGACCGCCGAGGCACAGGTCGGCGAACGCTTTGCGGCACCCAATGGCAGCGTTTGGTGGTCTGAGCCATGCGTATCACTTGCCAAACAGCCAGCCAAGCAGGCCTCTGCGAGCAGGCTGCTGGCGGGCATCTGGCATGACTGGGGGAACTGCGGCGCTCGGTGGTTGTTCACGATGTTTGCGAGGTCTGAAGAAGACGGTCGCTTTGAGATGGCGCGAACGTTAATGAGCACGGCCTTACAACGATCTCTACGCGTCAGCCGTTCGTTACGATTATCGTGATGACCAAGTCTTCGTTGCTGACCCAAGCGACACCCAGTAATCTCGCCATCTCATCGACATATCGGCAGTGGCAGGCAGCGATTTCATGGCAATTCTCTTCAAAACAACAATCAGCGAAAACACCGCATTCGAGATGATCGAGCGGTCACTGTCAGGCGTTTACCAATATGACGGTTACCTCAATGTCGCGAGCGATGCGGGCGAGACGGCATTGTCTTGGGGTCCGGCAATGCATGCCGAAGAGTTCAAGGCAGAGGTCAGTCAAATCCTACGGCAGACTTGGGATGCTGCCCGCTTCTGGGTCATCTATGAGCGCCGCGAAGACCGGAAGGATCCGGTAGGGACTGACATCCGCAACGCGGCTTTCCGCCTAACGCGCGGATACAGCGGCGTTATCGTTGTCACGCTAAGCCTCCTTGGGAAGCGCGACAGCGCCAATGACCTGGAGCTCATCTTCGTCTGCTTCGAGCAGGATTTTCACAGAAGGAATTTTCGCGTGCGCTACGAGGGGAAGCCGTTACCAAACCAGGATTGACGCCGAGCCGAGATCTCGCGACGGCAGGGAACAAAACATACACCACAAGAAGATGGGACAAGTTATGGTTGCGGTAGGATTTCCAATAAAATTATACGAGTTAATTCGAGCCGACGATGGATCTGTACCGGGCACCTGCACGACAGTGTAGCTCTCGCCGCAAGCGTCGCGGGGGATGGGGTCGGAAACAAGCCTTCGCTGCCGACGTCGGGTAGCGTCATCTTCTGGTCGCGCAGCATCGCCGCCGTCATGGGGATCACCGGGGTTCCCGCCGTTTCGCTTATGCGTCCCAGTCCCCTCGACTTGACTCGTTGATGCTCGCGGGCGAAGATGGAGTTATGAAGACCCGAGAGATATACTCCTGCTCTTGCATCCGGATCTGCTCTATCGCGGAGCACTAGACCCGGACCGGGTTCTGTCGCTCCCGCGTCTTGGGTTCAATCTATATAGCTCCTGCTTTTGTACGCGACGAGTTTGCGAAACCGCAACTGTGCTGGAAGATTCAGCGATCTGCGGTCGCGAAGAACGTAGCCATGCGGTCGGCAAAGCCTGCCGCCGACGTGCCGGACCGCATCAAGCGACCGACGCGTCTCAGATCATGGGAATAGAAACATGTTCAATCCTTCACTGGATGTGTCGGGCGATGCAGTCGTCAACCAGATACCAAGTCATATTGTTTTCGCCACCGACTTCACGGCGCGATGTGATCGCGCGCAGGATCGCGCGGTGCAGCTTGCCATCGAATGGAGTGCCAGTCTCACAGCTGTTCACGCAATCGACGATGCCGGCATAGCTGCCAACGCCTCGATCCGCCATGCTCATCAGATCGCTGCGCGCCGAAAAGCCAAGCGCCTGCGCGAGGATCTGGCGGGGATCGAGGGTCTTCGTTCGTCCGTTCTCGTCAAAAGCGGAAGACCGGCAACAGTGGTTCAGGCACTGGCGACGAGAGAGCGGGCTGATCTGATCGTCACCGGCCTGGCAAGAAGCATGATACTGGGCGTACTGCCGATGGGCAGCACCGTCATGGCTCTGGCGCGGTCATCAATTGTTCCGGTGCTCGTGGTGAAGAAGAAGCTCCTCGACACAAGGTCACGAATGTTGGTGGCCACCGACCTAACGGCGTCCTCTAGCACCGCTTTGCAGGTTGCCCTGAATTGGTTCCCCAATGGCCGGCATGGACTTTTTCACGTAATCGATCCGCCTTACCGGATGTGGGCGGAGGATAAGGCGGCTTACCTACGCCAAGTTGAACAGTTCGCGATCGATGAGTGCGCGCGGTTCGCCGTCGAGGCCGCTGGCGCGGCCGCGCCGAACAGGTTCGATATCACTGTGAGACATGGTGACGTGGTGGACGTCCTGCGCCCAGTGGTAGACCAGGGGGACCTCGACCTTGTCATTGTTGGGACTTATGGCCGCACAGACGTGATGAATTTCCTCCTGGGCAGCGTGTCATCTCGAATTGTGAATGAGATCGAGAGTGATGTGCTGGTGGTTCCTCCCAGTTTTTAGTGGGCTCCGCTCTGGAATGCCGACGTTGGGCTGAGCTGAATAGCGATGAGTTTGCTGAGTTCATCCTGGAGACGTGACCTTGCCCCGTTGAAATAATCCATTTTGAAGTAAGCTCTGGCCCTTGAGAGGACCAGAGGATGAAGCGCAATCGTTTCACAGACGAACAGATCATCGGCATATTGAAGGAGCACGAGGCAGGCACGCCGGTCTCGGAGCTTTGCCGCAAGCATGGCGTCAGCGATGCCAGCATCTATAAATGGAAGAAGTTCGGCGGCATGGAGGTGTCCGTGGCCAAGCGGCTGAAGACGCTTGAGGACGAGAACACGAAGCTGAAGCGGCTTCTGGCGGATGCGATGCTCGACAATGCTGCCTTGAAAGACCTTTTGGGAAAGAAGTGGTGACGCCCGCGGCCAAGCGGAAAGCTGTTGCGAAAGGGACAGGACAGCTCAATGAATCAGTTCCGCGGCATGTTCATCACCGGTGCGTCGCTGGCCGCCGAGGGAGAAGTGACAAGGACGTCATCCTCAGGTCCGGTCATGGCGGGCGGTTCATCGGTCTCAGAAGCATCGTCGTCGCCGAACGTCGCGATCTGAACCATCAAGGCCTTCGCCCGACGCACGGCACCGTCGCCGTCGACGCTGCCGTCGGTGGCCATGCGAACGGAGACCGCTTCATTACCTTCCCCGGTGAATTCAACGGTGATCGTGCCTTCGTGAACATTGCCTACGCGAGTGTCTAAGATCTGCATTCTATGTCTCCTGTTCGAAAACGTTGAAATGCACAGATGCCGAGCGGGTTCCCGTCCACTTCATCATAACTGGCGCGGGTTCAGGTATAGGGCTGGGAACTGCACGGCTCCTCGCGTCGCACGGACATGACCTCGCTCTGTTCGACCAAGACCTCGAAGCCTTCGATAGCGACAACTCTCGTGGACGGTGAACGCGTGCTTTGCATAGGTGGCGACGTCTCGTCCGAAGCTGACATGGGCCGCGCAGCCGAGGATATCGCTACGCGGTTTGGCCGGCTGGATGCGGTCGTGGCCAACGCCGGCATTAACGGCGAGTGGGCGCCTGTCGACGATCTGACGCCTGACGAGTGGGATACCACTATCCGGGTCAACCTGCGCGGCACGTACCTGGCGCTCAACAAGACTGTTCCTCTCCTCAAGGCGAACGGCGGCGGGGCGATCGTCGTTGTGTCGTCCATCAATGGTGTCAGGACGTTCACCAATCCCGGTGCGACAGCCTACAGCGCCACCAAGGCCGCTCAGGTCGCGATGACCGAGCAGCTTGCGTTAGAACTTGGACGTCACCGCGGTTATCGAACTCTCCACGCGCTAACCGGAGAGGACGATCTTCACGCGGTTCGTGCCGCCGCCGAACCCGGCGGCGGCACGTGGAACGTGGAGGGCCTACTATGAGAAGTGGTGGATGATGACGGGCGAGCACCTGCACTCGGAGCTTGTCGACCTCCTGCCCGAATTGCGCAGTCTCGTTCCGCCCGCGCGCGTCTTCGACAAATCGGCATACTCGCCCTGGGTGGACGGAAGGCTGGACGGCCAGCTTCAAAGCGAGCGCGTCCGAAAGCTGGTTGTGACCGGCGGTGAAACCGACGTCTGCGTAAGCGCCGCGATCTACGGAGCCATCGACCTGGGCTACCAAGTCATCCTGCTGAAAGACGCCGTCTGCAGCGGCGCCGACGAGACTCGCGACGCATCCAAGAAACTGCTGGGAGAGCGGTTCTCCGTCCAGTTAGAAATCATGAAGACGGCTGCTTTTTTGTTTCAGGTCCGCTAGATGAGACCTCTTTCCCGGACCTAAGTCCCTGGTGCGGAACTCCTTTACGCTTGACCACGTTTTCCTGAGCAGGGAGCACAGGAGATACCATGTCGAAGTTCTTTTCAAAATTCGCCACTGCCATCGCAGATCTCTCCGGCAAGCCTGGCACCTTCGTGCTGGCGGCCGCGCTCGTCCTTGCCTGGGCGGTCTCAGGCCCTTTCTTCGGCTATTCCGAGACCTGGCAGCTCGTCATCAACACCTCGACGACGATCATTACCTTCCTGATGGTGTTCGTCCTTCAGAATTCGCAGAACAGAGACGGCAAGGCGCTACAGGCCAAGCTGGACGAACTGATCCTGACGTCGCAGGCTCAAAACAAGTTTGTAGGCATCGAAAGGCTCGACGAGGAGTCCTTGCGCGAGATGAGCAGGACGCTCGCCGAAAAGGCGGAATGCGTCGAGGACTCGCGGACGAAAAGGCGCAGCGCAACAAGGCGTCTGCCTGACGCGCCTGGCGTTCGCAATTGCTGGGATTGACGTCGTATGAGGCATCGCGTGATCCGTGATGACGACGTCCGGCAACGGACCTAGCTCGAGTACCTCGTCGAAGTCTTTGTGCTTGGAGACACATGTAGTGGATCGATGCGCCCAAACAACCGGAGACAAGCGCCTGCATTTGCGCCACTAATCGGTCTCCGCGACCCTCGGGATCCGATCTCGCCCGCATAATCATCGACCGCTACCCCGGAATTCCGCTGATCCTGGCGACAGGCTACGGCGATCTTCCAAGCGATGAGGAATCGACGCTGCCGAGGCTCGCCAAACCGTTCGGACAGGCACAGTCGCAAAGGGCGCTCGCTGCCGCCGTCGCCGAAAACTAGATACCGAAAGGCCGGGAACTGGTCCCGGCCTTGGCGCGTGGTGCCAGTACATCCGTGGTCACCGACGCTCATGACAGTTGGATTGTCAACTCGCGAAGAATTCAGCCCGCCTTCGGCTTCAGCGTGTCGAGATGATCGATATGCTCCTTGATCTGACCGCGGGCCAGCTTGGTGACGCTGAGGTGCTCTCTGTCCTGACTAACTTTCAAGTAGCCTCCTGGATCGTCAGCAGCTTCTTGTGTCCGTCGAGCTGCGCGGTAAGGTAGCGGCGTCGAACTCCCGGCCGGAAGCGTTCTTCAACTCGTCGAGAGACGCCTTGCCTTCGGCGTCGAGCATCTTCTCGAGTTCGACGGTGGCTTCAATGTACCTTCGGCCTTGCCGCCCATCTCCATGGACTTCAGGATGTCGGCAATCGTCTCCTGCTCGGCAACCTCCCACTTCGCGACGGTGCGACGGCTGCGATCTTCAGCATGTTACGGCGGTTCATCGGATTCTCCCTGCTTGACGCGGTTGCTGATGCACCGATTAACCTCCACGTCCGCGGTTCGTTCCGACCGCACCCTGGGAGCGCACCATGCTCGCTTCAAGGCCGTCCAGAGGCCGGCAGGGCAAACGCCAGGAGTAAGGGCGGACACCAGGCAGAAATAGGAAGGCGAGGCGGGACCGACGCGGCCAGAAGCGGGTTCAGTCATGGCAGCTTCCGACCGGCTCCGAGAATATCGGGTTGACATTGCTTCAGTCGGATGAGGACGCAGGCCAGAGCGAGGAGCGCCGCCATGCCGATAGCGGTTGCCGCTACATATGTTCCAGACTGGACGAGTCCCGCGAATAGGAACAGCAGCCCTGCGATAGCGCCGATAACGGAGAGTCTTGATAGCATGGGAACCTCCCGGTGACATTCCATGGGAACGTCGGAGAGACGAGAGGGTTTCCGTACGACGCCGGACGAAGAGGGGTCGGAACGTCCTCGCGGTCGCGGGAAGCAGGGTCCATAGTCCGGGCATCGTGTGTAACTTTACCGGCGCGCGCGACTGGGAGACGCTTTTCTCTTGCCACATCGTTGGGGGCATCGTCATGCCTCAGTCCGAAATTCGAGATGATCTTCTCGCTTCTCTTTCCGTCGATGCCTGGGCGCTGGTTCCACCTCCAGCCGATCGATCTACCTCGGGACTTTCAGATCGGTCACAAGGACAGCGCGATCGCCTATGACTACTTCCCGGAGGCCGGCGTCGCCTCAATGGTGGCGGTGTCCTCGGCGAACGAGCGGAAGTCGGCCTTGTCGGCCGTGAGGGCGTCACCCCCTTGGCAACGATGGCCGACGCCAGCCGGCAGCCCTTCGAGTTCATGATGCAGGTTTCGGGTCACGGCCATCGTATCGGCCGGGACGCTCTCCGGCGCTTGGTTGAAGAAAGCCGGTCATCGAGAGAGACGCTCGAGTCCTTCACCGCGCGTCTCTTCACGCAGACCGCATATACGGCGCTGTCAAATGCAGTGCACCACGTCGATGCGCGACTCGCTCGGTGGATCTTGTTGATCGACGACCGTGTCGATGGCAACCACATCGACGTCACGCATGAGTTTCTGGCTGTCATGATAGCGTCCCGTCGCTCGGGCGTCACGGACGCGCTGCATGTACTCGAGGGAAAGCGCTTGATATACTCCAACCGGAGTTTGGTGACAGTCCGCGACAGGGCAGCGCTCGAAGAATTTGCGGGACCCGCATACGGACCGGCGGAGCGAGGCCTCGTCCATGAGCTCGCCTCATAGGAACGGGTCGGAATTGATCCGCCGTTGCTGTTGTCAACCCTCGACGCTGTCGAACGGTCGTCTTCGAAGAAGGCCAGGTCGACGCTTTGGCACACCATGCGCGACTGCATGATCGCGGCAAGCGCGTCCAGGAAAGCTTCACTGCGTGCTCAAGTTCGAAATCAAGTTCGAGTCTTTACCCAATGCTGATCGGGGGTTTTCTACCTATGTTGGACAAAGCCGGCGAGGCATGCGAGACCATGGCGAACTTTACGAATTGGACGCAAATCGGCTCCCGGTGCTCGACAAGCTCGAGGACGTCGGCAAGCCTGGAAGCTTCAGAAGAATTCGCCAAGTCGCTCTGATAGGCGGCGGCGTTCCCATTTCTGCGATCGGCTATTTGCAAGCGAGGAGTGGCTGAAACCGCTCCATTTCGAGGTAATGCTTGGTTTCGTGAT
Organism: Rhizobium sp. CB2179; assembly: GCF_057653455.1. NCBI lineage: Bacteria > Pseudomonadati > Pseudomonadota > Alphaproteobacteria > Hyphomicrobiales > Rhizobiaceae > Rhizobium > Rhizobium sp. CB2179. Next base: position 166,756 of record NZ_JBYGKR010000003.1, read on the forward strand.
TAGGCATTTTTGCGATACGCGGGTCCGGCGTCGCGGCCCGACACAACCGAGCGCGTCTCACGCGAGAGCGTGGTCAATACGTGCGAGGTGGTTTTGAGGAACCTCCGCGCCAGGTTCCTCCGCAGCCGCGATTTCCGCCAGAGTGAGGCCAGTTGCTACAGCAAGGTCTTCCAGACTGTAGCCTTTGGCGAGCCGCGCCTCGCGGCGATGAGATGCCGCGGTCTTGGGAGTGGAGATCTGCTCCATATCTCGTCGTTTCCGTTGTAAATGGTCTTCAGTTTTCAGAGGCGACACGTAGCTGTCGGAGGCGTTCGTTCTTCTCCTCGCGTCGTCTGCGTTCCTCTTCAGCGGCTTCGGCCGCGGCCTTGTTTGTTCGCTCGAATGCTTCCGCGCGTTCCTGCACGGTCAGAGTGCGTCTGTCCTGCTTACCATTGGAATGTTCCTTGAGGGTTTTCCCATATATGGGTGGATTGCCAAGCCGCTTCAACACCTTGAGCGAAGTGTCTGGTAGCGTACCGCCCTTGAGCGGGCGCTTGCGAAGGGCGCGATCGGCACCCATCTATGTCGGGCCACCCCATAATCGCGAAGCTCCGCAGATGTCCGCCGGCGTCCGCGTCGATGCTCGAGCGTCGGGTGAGAGGGCGGCTCCCCTTCTTCGGGTGAGCCCCCTCGGTCCATTTCAGCAATCCACGGAAAACCATGGCCTCTCACGATCACCTCGTCATATTCTTGCACGGCATCGGGGCGTCTGGCGCTCAGCTCATGCCATTAGCGTCATCATGGCGACCAAAGCTTCCGAACACCCGCTTCGTCGCTCCAGACGCCCCGATGCATCATCGATATGGGCACCAGTGGTTTTCGACCGAGGGAAACCCTCTCGATGCAGCACGTATCCGAACCGCGCGCGAGGCCTTCGACGTTCTCATAAGCGACGTCGTCCGCAGGGAAGGTTTTGCCGAGGCTCATGACAGGGTTGCCTTCGTCGGCGTCTCGCAAGGTGCCATCGTCGCGCTCGACGCGGTTGCCTCCGGCCGCTGGCATGCCGGCGCGCTCGTCGCGTTCTCAGGTCTCCTTCCGCCGCAGCCGATTTCGCCCTCAGAAAAGAGCACGCCGATCCTGCTCGTTCATGGAGAGAACGATACGACCATACCGCCTATCGCTTCGAGGCTCGCCGCCGCGCAGCTCGGAACGGCCGGCTTCAAGGTCGAGCTGGACGTCGAGCGCGGAACGGGACACACGATCTCCAGCGCTGGCGCACAGAAAGCCCTGTCTTTCTTGAAGAAGAACCTTCCTTGAGCGAACCGCATGCCAACTTGACCGTTTTCCTTTGATGACCGACGAGCAACGCCAGCAATCTGGAGCAGACGAACCGTTACAGGAAACGGTGGCCTTCGCGTTCGACCGTATGACCGTCGCCAGGTTCCGGGAAGTCTTCCCGAACGCGCGGTGGAGCGACACACTCCAGGCATGGACGGTGCCCGGCAAGACGGCGCGCCGCCGCATCGATCGCTGGCTTGCCTCGGAAGATGCTCGGCACTCGCCCTTCGAACAAGAAAGGGGGCGCGACGCCTATCAGTTCGAACCGATCCTCAGTTCATACCTGCAGGTCTACGACCGCGGCTTCCGAATCAAGACGCCGTTCTCCCGGACGGTCGTTGACGAGCTCCGTCAGATACCTTTCGCTCGCTGGAACGGCGACGACAAGGTTTGGGAAATTCCGTTCGCATCGTACGACGATCTTCAGCACCGGTGGGAGGCGATCGAAGAGGCGGCCAGGAGGGCAGAGCCCGAGGAGCGGCGCAAGCGTGCCGAAGCGCGTAAGGGCACCGAAGAGGAGGCGAAGGCACGGCGTCGCACTCAGGAGCGAAAGAAGCGTCGGTTGCCGGTGTCGAGCGACGACCTTCCTCCCATCAGCAGGCCCGTCGCGACCTCGGCATTCGGAATCGTTGTCATCACCGAAGTGACGGGCGAGATCGTCGATCCGGAAGAAGTCGTTGAACACCACCCCGATGCGAGCGATGAACACGTCTGGGCCGAATGGCGCGCCGCCACGCTCGAGGAACTGGTGCACACCTGGCCGCTACGAGATCCACCGGGAGAATATGAGAAGATCCGTGGCTGGTGGCAGCCGACGCTAGACGAACTGCGGGATGCCAGAAGAACAGCGAAATCCCGCGAGCGACGAAAGTCCGTTTCCCTGAGACCTGGCGAGGAAGCGTCCACAGGTCCTGAGTAACGTATCTTTCCCAGGCCTTTCGGGAAGCGACCTTCGAGGTCCGCCGGCCGCTTCCCGACTCCGAGCGTCCCGTCGCCTGGCGCTCAAGGAGTTCGTCACGATACGCCTCAACAGCACATCACTGTATCGGGGTGATGAAACTCGTATGAAGAGTTGCAGTACGGCCGCACCCAAAGTTCGTTTGATCGGGTGAAAAGCGAGACGGTCCGGGCGGTTAGGCTGTGGGCGGGCTGTGGATATCCTGTGTGCATAGAAAGATGAATGAACCCGTCGTTCCGGCTCCGTTCATGACGCGCTTGCTCGACCACTCCGACTCGGACGAAGTTCTCCTCAACCAATCTCTGGCCTCCGCCGCAAACGTCGCCGGGATGGTTAGGGCGCTCCCCATCGGGTCGAGCGCCCCTTTTTTTAACCGCTTCCTGGTGACACGCTCTCGTCGCACTTGTCGGGCAATGCTCCGGCGCCGGGCGTCTTGCTCTCGTCTTGCAAGTGCTCCTTGTCATGAGGACCCGCAGCCGGTTGATCCTGACCGTCGACTGGTTCTCGCCGGTCTCCTCGATCGCCTGCTGGGCTTTCGTGTCCTTGTCCATCTCGCTCTCCTTGCCGTGGTTAGAGAAAACCCGCCGCGCCAGAGAGAGTTCCTGTCGACAAGCAAAAGCGCGCGTATCGACGGTTAAATGAACGCGGATCGGCGCCTTGACGCCCGCCGGTTCGGGGAGGTGGGACGTTCCCGCCGGACGCCGCTTCAGTCACGCGGTCGGCGGTTGAAGGCTCGCGCTTCAACCTTCTTGACGAATACCCGAATTCACTCTGATCTGAGCGTATCCGATATGAACGAGATGCGCGGACCGCGTCGGAGGACACAGCCTCGCCGGCCGAACTGTCTAATTCCCGGCGAAACGGAAGGCCCTGACTGAGGACGCCCCGAGTTGACGCCGGGAAGTTTGCTCGCGATTGAACGTTTCTTCCCCTTGCCCCACCTTGCTTGGTTTCCACGGGCCACAACACTATCATTGTTGGTGCGACATCATGTTGGACAAAGTCAAGGAACCCGCAAAACGAAAACGGCTTTCGACATGTGGTGGTCGGCGCTTCCGTTGGAGGTCCGGCAGATCAACGACTTGGCATTTGCAAGACGTTGCTTCCGCGCCGGTCACGTCGCAGGAGCGAAGCCAGGCAAAAGTAAATTTACTTTTCTTGCGGGCCGGCTGGTCGTCTCCGTGTGGGCGACGAACAGCAAAGACGCGGCGAGGGACGCCGCCATCGAACTTGACTACCGGATGGCAAAGGCTGGCAAGCGGCCGCCAGCGACCGGTTGGAAGTTGACGCCCGTCGCTGACAACGCCTGAAATCCATCCCTTCAAACGCTTACGGCTCTGGACGGTAAAAGCCGCGGCCGATCAGGGACAGGTTCTCGTCGTGACCTGCAACTTATGCAGGGTGACACATAACTATCTGCCGGCGGATATCGAGGAACTATGCGGCAAGGTGATGCCATTCGGGATGATACAGGTAGAGGTTGACCATCGGGCCCCTGGCTTCTCGCAGTTCTTCCTCCCATCCCGACTTATGAATTATCAGCGTTTGTAGGACGCTTTCGGAAAACCCAAGATCGACGGCTAGATCAAGATCACTGTCCTCCCGTGCGGTGCCTCACTCGACTATCGAAGAGGTGGACGGCTTCTACGAGTGGATTCCGTTCGGCCCACCGTGCAACAGCGGCGAGCTGTTCGTCGTTAATGTCCATGTCCGCCCCCTGCTGAACTTAGCTGCCCGGAACGGGCGAATTGCAAAGGGTGCCCATTGCTGGGCACCCTCCGGTTACCAGAAAACGTGAAGGATAGCTGCTATACCGAACAGGCAGGCTGCTACGTTCACGTTGACCTTCACAGTCACAGAGGTGCGTTTCCACATGGGAAAGCCCTTTCTGGACCACGCCGGCGCAGCCCATGAGGGTTGCGGTTAAGCACCGTCGAAAGACTTGTACCCGGCTTTCACGGCAGCATCGGTCCATCGTAGACGACTGCAGACCGTCTCAGATGGGCCGCGTTCGACCTGGCACGGTTTCACTTGGCTGTCGGGCACCGCCCAAGGGAGCTGCTACATCGGACCAAACGGCCCCTGCGGTGGTGTCCAAATCGAGTATCCACCTGGTCGATCAGGACGGGGTCGGCATGGCGGCAGGGTGAAGATGTAAGGTATCACGGCAGTTCCGAATCGCGGGTCGGATTCAGACTGCCGGCAAATTCAGGCGCTGGACGCTTGCCACATCAATGGCAGTGATAGTCGCCTGTCTTGTGGTTGGTATGGCACCCGTTCTTATCGAGGCCGCCGCCGTGCGCAAAAGCGCTGACTGAAGACAAAGTGATTGCGGTCGCCGCGAGAGCGATTTTTAACGTTTTCATCGGTTGAGTTCCCCACCCAGTTACACCTTCAGTGAAGCACGCGCTCGACTAGAAGTCGAATCGATATCAACCGCTGATACACGGTGTGTTGATGGATGGTAAACGGTCGGCGGAGAAGATGCCCCGCTATCTCATCTGCCTGAAAGCTGCCCACCCGCACGCCGCACCAACAGCTATTCCCATCGCAAGGCCGATCCGACTAGTGCCGAATAAAGTTGTTCCGAGAACCACACCTAGACCGACGCCTATACCAATACCTAAAGCCATCGTTCGTTGCGGTTATTGGCCGCCCTCACTTTCGGTTGGTGATCTCGGCGGTCCTGGCTCGACTTGCCCCGGCGTAAAGAAAGCCATGTACGCCACCGCTATGATCATCGCGACAACGAAGATAGTCAGCACGAATTTGATCATGCCGTGCGTGGCTTTTTTATCTGTGTTGCTCATGCGACTACAACATAGCCGCAGTATAGAAGTTCCGGCCGTTCGACATGCTAGCTGGTTAGCTGCTTAACGACGTCATCGATCGACTCCCTGACGGGATAATAGCTCGGCGAGGCATCTTTCCCCAGCACACTGACGTAAATGTGGGTGCTGCTGGTGAACGCCCTGATGGCGACCACATGCTCCGGATTGATGAAGATAATCGGATCGTTAGTGCCCGCGTAGTGGAACGGCACAAGTCTCATCTTGTCCTCCCCAGGTTAGCCCCATCCGCACTGAACGACCAAATGCACTGTTTGTTGCTGCGCATCTGAATTTTAGAAGGACAAAAATGATGGACCCTTCGATTGCTCCGGCCTCGCGGGCCGCAGTGGTGACGCCGAACGATACCGCCATGGTCGGTGCGCGCGCCCTCTACATCGGTACGGCGGGTGACGTAGCCATTGCGCCGCGTCGGGACATGGATCCTGTCATCTTCAAGAGCGTGCCGGCCGGGACGATCCTGCCGGTTCACGCTGCCATCGTGGCGCTGACCGGGACTACGGCATCCAACATCATCGCGTTATTCTGATGGAGAACGGCAAGAACGTCCCGCTGAACGAGATCGGGATACTGGGTAGCGCCGCGAAGGTGTCGCGATCCATCTTCATCACCAACCATCCCGCCGATCAGAGGGCAGGGGCTCATGACAGGCAGACCAACCGAAAGGAGGGCGGTGACCATAGGCGGCTCGACGAGCAGGCAAAGCAGATCCATCTGCTCGACATGACTGTAACAGTCAGCAGCAACGTCGATGGGCAGATCCGCGAGGAAATCAAAACCCTAAAGGACACCGTCGAGAAGAACCACGAGGCTGTCGCCCCCACTCTTGAGGAGTGGAAAAAAATGAAGACCCTCGGCTATGGCATTCCAGGGGCTGATCGCGTTCGCGGGCCTGACCATTGGCGGCATCATTTCCTATGCCAGCGATGGGGCAGTGGCGGCGCTTCGGCATTGGTTGAAGATTAACTGATTGCTCGCGATTTGCTCGGCGGATCAAAAAGAAGCTCCGTCGAAACGGGGCAGTTTGGGAAAGGGCGGATCGCACAGGCTGAAGGAAGGGATGGCGGCCGGCCCCGGGATTGGGGCCACCTGTGCGATCCTGTGGCCTAACAATAAATTGCCGGAAATGTTCCGGTGCGGTTCCGTACAAGAGTTAGAGAGCGGATCACCCCCGACCTGGCGTGGCTGAGGTTTATTCCCGGGGCGCTGTTCAAATCATACGGTTGTGGTGATTTTTGTTTAAATGCACGGGAAGAACCGACGGCTGTCCCGGCGGTGCAGCTCATTGGGACGCCCGACCGCCTGATGCTCTTGCGAATGCCAGGCCGCACGGGGGGAGAACCCTTATGCCTAAAGGGGGTTACATCAGCGCGGAGGAGCCATGGCTCGGTAAACGAGTTTGATCTCGTTGATCAAAAAATGCCCCGCCGAGGCGGGGCAAGTTCGGTGGCCTTAGAGGAACACACCATTGCGTTCCTTCCAGTCTAACAACCAAGGGGCACGCCCGGTTCCCGGTACGCTTTTGTACCGATCCTCCAGGGCTTAACTGCCCAGAGAAAGAAAATCCCCGAAAGAACGGGGCTTAGGTAGGGGTGTGGTTTCTAGGCAGAAACGCATCGTGGCGTTGCTACAACTACATTGCATGATCGGGGTATTTTAGCAATTAATAATACTTCGATTCCCCAGCTCTTCGCTGAAATTAAGCATAATATGTGCGGTTGCGCGCTGAAGGAAAAAGTAACTTCAAATTACAGTTATGCTGAGTATTATTCGGTAGGCCCCTCAGCGATTACTTGCTAACCCCAAGCATAATGTCTCCTGTGCGTTGGGCGGCCTCCTACATCGCCTCGGGCTCCGTGCGGTCCCTTATCGACCATGTTTTCGCCGACCATGCAATTCTACCGTTCAAAAAAGCCCCGCTTTAGAGCGGGGCTAAGGTTGAGGTTTACGACCGGCCGCACGGCGAAGTGTCGGTGGCTGGAGTTATAACAAATCTCCGCACGGCCTACGCTCCTACGATCAACACCTGCCATTTGTTCCCGCCCCGACGATTTTTATCGGCCTTTTGGCCGACCATGCAATTCCAACAATTTTTCGTAGTGCTCCTCGACCCTCCGGCATGCCTCCCGGGATGTTGTCTCCCATCCGCTGTGAGGCACGATATGCTCTCGCACCCAAGGGACGTGAGTGGCGTTCCACTTCCACATCCCCATCTCGCCGTGGCTCGTTTGGTCTAGCTGGATGCGGCCGAAGGACTGCTCGCCGTCGAACCCGCTGAAGTCTTGGTGTCCTTCTCCCGGCCAGGTCTCGCGCCATTTGTATTTTGGTTGATACTGATCTGGCACCGGGTAGCCTCCGACCGTCGAGCGTGTCGCTAAATGTTCTCGACTTAGGCGGAGTCAATAACACGAATTGGGCAATTGCTTTTTAAGGCATTGCTGATGGGATGGCGGCATGACAAAGCCGCCGAAACCAAAGCCGCTCCTGCAGCATGCTGACAAGCCGGTTCGATCCCGGCCTCGCAAGCCACGAAATCCCGCACAGCCGAACCTTCCCCTCGACCCCATGCCGGATCGCATCGATCCATGCCTTGCTCTCCTGAAGCCGAAGCCGCCCAAAGGGCCGCAATGGGCCTTCGAAGTGAAATGGGATGGCTATCGCCTGGCAGTGCACATCGAGCCGACGGGCATTCGCATCTTGACGCGCGGCGGCCACGACTGGACGGATCGCTTCCCGGCAATCAAACAGGCGGCATTGTGGCTTCCCGTCGGTTCTGCAATCCTCGACGGGGAGGCTGTGGTTTGAGAAAGGCCGGTCGGATTTTGGCCTGCTGCAACAATCGCTCGGCGGGCGGGGCGGCAAGAAGAGCTCAAGCGACGCCATCTTCATGGCCTTCGATCTGCTCTATTTCGACGGCCATGATCTCAGAAATTCCGAACTCGACGTGCGCCGGCATCTGCTTGAGGATCTGGTGCCCGCCGGCGAGCAGGGCAATATCCGGCTCTCGGAGGAGATCGTGGCCGATGGCGATCAGCTGCTGGCAACGCTTGCGAACACGGGTTGGAAGGGATCATCGCCAAGCGGCGGGACGCACCCTATCGCTCCGGCCGGCTCGGTGACTGGCTGAAGATCAAATGCATGCAGAGCGACGGCTTCGCAATCGTCGGATACGAGAAGTCAACGGGATCGTTCGGAGGCATCGGCCGATTGCTGCTCGCCGCGCGCCAGGGAAACGAGCTCGTCTATTTCGGGGGAGTGGGGACCGGCTTTAACGAAACGATCCGCCGCCGAGATCCGCGAGCAAATGGACAAGCTGATCATTGGCAAGCCCGCGGTCGATACCGGCAGGAAGCGAAACGCAGTCTTCGTCCGGCCGGAGCTTGTTGCCGAGATTGAATATCGAGCCTGGACCCACGACGGCAAGCTCTGACATGCGTCATACAAGCGGCTGCGCAACGAGCAGGATTATGCGGCCGTTTATGAGATCGAATAAGATGTGAAGCAGGGCGATTCGATGGGCTGCGCCGTGGGATCACGAGGGAACAATCTTTACCCCCACCACATGGCGCGGAGCCGTGCGTCTTCGGCAAAAGCGGGAATGGCGCTTCCGGCACCAAGGGCGAGACCGGCGGCCGCACCGGCTGAACCAATCAGGAATGAACGGCGATTGACCTAAATTGATAATCCTCCTTGTCCCGATTCCCCGCTGCCATCCTCCAATGGCGTTATCGGGCACTTTGTGGAGATTACGAAAAAAAATTCGGTGAAAGCAAATGTGGATTGCCGGAGCAATAGGACGTTAATGGCCACATCCAGAGGCTGGGGAGTATGGCCAAGCGCATTTATGCGTAGCGATGTGATTTCATTGTCTCAAGTCCAATTGCTCGAGGCAAACGGCCGCAGCGGCTTGAATTCCACCGCCTGCACAGCGCCCGACGAGGTCATCATCTTCGCCCGCTTTTGGGCGAGATTCGCCCACCACTTCGAGGTGGTCCGGATCTGATCAATGCCATCAAGTATACGAAGCATGTGCCGGGCTTCCGCAGCCTCCATTGTTACGAGCGGTATGCCATCCAGTCGTGCCGGTGCATCAGTTGCATTATCGATTATGGCCCAACTGGTATCACTCGCGTTCAAACGATAGTTGCTCGCCATTTTGTCCCTCCGGTGAAATGGCAAGATTGATGCAAAATTCCCGATGCGCACATCTGGCAAAAGGGATTGGCTCCACCACCAAAAGGTGAATCGGCTGTTTGAACGTTAAATCGCCGGTCCAGCAGGGTCTCGTTTCAACCCGCGACGTGATGCGGTGCCGCGCAGTCGAAATGGCTCCGCACCGCAACCCGCCGCTAGCGAACCAACAACAGCAACCAAAAACCGCTGGAGCGAACTCAAAACTGGATAAAACTTGGGGGCAAGGTCAACGACAATCGCGAATTGGCTGACAACCACGCGCTCATGCTTGCCGCCAACGCCGACTTCGACAGCGGGCTGACGGTCCTGAAGAAAAAGCGCCCTTGACTCCTTCACCAAAAAGAACAAAATAGCAACATTCCTGCGGCAACCTGATATTCCTATTCCAGCGTGGAGTGATTTGGCATGCCCACCATTGTGTACAGAAACGATCAGAAAATCTCGCCACGCGATGTCATGAGATTCGCGGTCTACGCGGAGCACGTCAGCAGACAGTGCTATGACGTTTTCGAGGAAGACGGGTCGATGTCTCGATCAGAAGCTCTTTCCCGTCGAGCGCAGGCCGTGTCTGATTCACTCGATTTTGGAGATGAACCACACTTCTTGGCGGAGGCGACGAAGAAGGTTCTCGCCCTTCGAGATATGGTCTCTGGCATGTGCTTCGATACGTTCGGAGAGCGCGGCCATATGGGCAAGTCCATGGACCTTCTCGGCATGGCCCGGGACGTGGACGAAGTGCTTGAAAAGCTCGTTATCTACCATCTTTCGCCGGAGGAGTTGGAAGCGGCAGAGACGGAATGGGCACATGAATCCCAGTTCCATGCGAAGATCGAAGGGGACAATTTGACGCGCGATGGGCCGGGCACCGGGGCGAGCGCTTGAAATCCTGCCGCCTCATGATCCCCAGACTTTCGGCATGAGAGCGGCGGCCGGCAGTATGGACTGCAGGGCTGGCCAGAAAAGCCCACAGATATCAGCTGGCCGTGACGCGAAGGGGATCTCTGTAATAAAAAAAGCCCCGCCTGGGCGGGGCAGTTGACGGGCCTTAGAGGAACACACCATTGCGTTCCTTCCAGGCCAACAACCAAGGGGCAGGCCGGTTCCCGGTCCACTTTTGTACCGATCCTCCAGAGCTTAACTGCCCAGAGCAAGAAAAATCCCCGCAAGAGCGGGGCTTAGATAGGGGGGTGGTTTCTAGGCAGGAACGCATCGTGGCGTTGCTACAACTACTTTACATGGCCCTCCTACGTGAGCAATGAATAATATTACTTTCCACAGGTTCGCTCAGAAATTAATCAAATATCGTACGATTTCGCTCAGAAGGACAAAGTCTCTTCAAATTACACGCGCACTGAGTATTATTCGGTAGGCCGCTCAGCGATTACTTGCTAACCCCAAGCATAATGTCTCCTGTGCGTTGGGCGGCCTCCAACCTCTCGATTGGTTCCGCTGTCGCGAAATCCATGCCTTGACCTGGCCTTCCTTGAGTAGCTTCTGACGGATCTCTTCATCATTCGCTCGCAGTGACGCCGATGACCGCGCGCAATGCGCCTTCTTTAGAACGTGATTACATGCGATGATGGGACATCATCCGCCATCGACCCAGGCGCGGATGGCTAAGAGAACCCGATTGCTCTTGCCTGTACAGGAGCAATGGTTGGATGGCTCGCTACTTTTTCAACGTTCATGACGGTATCTCGATTCCGGACACTCTGGGCTCGGAGCACCCGGACCTGCAGAGCGCCCGTACCGAGGCTGTGGAGACCATAGCCGAGCGGCTGCGGGGCGCTCTGTTGACGAAGGGTGACGTTTCTGCGTGGCTTATGAACGTCACCGATGAGCGCGGCTTTACCGTCATTGTTCTATCCTTCACGGCAGCCGTCCAAATCGTGGATCATGTGAATGTCGCTGGGCAAGTGCCCGGCGCATTGTAGAAATGTCAAAACCGCACAGACGGCTCAGCCCCTCTTGGCCTGTACTAGTGCTTTGACCCATAAGCTTAACATTGCTGACGCGTCCCCGTGACGTCGACATGAGATCGGGCTCAATCCCGCCGGAGGCTGGGCCATGTCCGACTTTTCGCAGTCTGATGTTCGAAACCTACTTCTGAGAGCGCTCGAGCCCGAAGCGTTCGATCTGCTGCGGGCCGCGATGCAGCCGGTAGCGCTTCCGGCGAAATTGGAAGTTATCGCGCCGGATGTGCCAAGCGAGGCTGCCTACTTCCTGGAAAGCGGCTTGGCATCAGTTGTTGCCACCAACGCTGATGACGAATCCGTGGAGGTCGGGCATGTCGGATATGAGGGCATGGCTGGGGCTCATGTGCTGCTGAAGGTCAACCAAACTCCGAACAGGACCTTCATGCAGGCCGAGGGGCACGGAATTTCGGTGCCGGTATCCGCGCTTCTTTCCATGGCGGAACGGGTTCCGTCGGCCAACGACCTGCTTCTGAGATATGCGCATTGCTGCGATTTGCAGCTTGCCCATTCCGCCCTTGCCAATGCCCGCTACAACATGCCTGAACGGCTGGCGCGATGGCTGCTGATGTGCCACGACCGGCTGCGGGACAAGAATCTGCCTCTCACCCACGAGTTCCTCTCGCTTATGCTCGGCGTCCGGCGTGCGGGGGTCACCAATGAAATTCACATCCTCGAGGGCGTGCACGCCATCAAGGCCACGCGCGGGAATATTCGGATCCTGGACAGGCCGAAGCTGGAGGACATAGCCGGTGGCTCCTATGGTGTTCCTGAGCGCGAATACGAACGGCTCGTCGGATTTCCCATCAGGCAGGCTTGAGCTCAGAAAAAGCTGCAGCTTCTCTCATGCGTCGCTGCGACTGGTTAGGTGGGATTGCGATTTGGACCCGCGGGACGGGGACGAGCTGACATCAGCCATAGCAGATAGTTCAGCGATAAACATTTCCCGAAGTTCGCAATGCCTCGATTTGATATCTCTCTCAGAAGTACGCCGCCGTCTTGTTATAGATGTAGCGGCCACAAAACTGGGACGTGACAGCCGCCAACTTGTGGTTCATATGAATTGGATGACAATGTTGCTTGTCAAAACTCGGAGAGAATGGCGCATGCGTAGAATTCTATTAACTGGACTATCCGTATTGTTTCTCGGAGCGCAAGCTATTGCTGCTACCGCGATGACTGGAAAAGAGCTTCAAGCTCTGCTTTCGGACGGCAAGGTGATTGTGCTGGGCGGGCCAAAAGAAGGCTACAACGGCGAGCTTTCGGTTCTCAAGGACGGTACCGCACATGGTTCGGTCAAACTCGATTCCGGAGATGTGATCACCATTGACGGCGTGTGGCAGATTACTGGCAACAAGTTCTGCCGCACGTGGAAGGGCGGAACGGACGCTGGGAAAGAGGTATGTGAGACCTGGAATAAAACAGGTCCTAAGTCGGTTACCGTGTTGAACGGAAAAGAGAATATCGGCAAGAACTCCTGGAAGTAGTGTCGAGCAAAGGCGCGATCAAAGCTCGGCCGCCTCTAGCTCCACCTGAGCACCTGTTCCTGTTCGTAAGATTATGAGGGAAGTGCTCTAAGCACCACCAGCGACTCGGCACAGAAGGGGGCGGGATTGTCGGTGTCGCTCATCCAACCTCCTGGAATGTCGAAGCCGATGGGCCGAAACGCCAAAAAAAGCCCCGCCTTAGGTAGGACGGGGCGAGTTTGGGTTGCGGTGGGCCGCGCATTGAAGTGTAGGGTGGCTGCCATATCAAATCTCTGCACGACCCGACTCCTTACGATCGGCGGAGCCGAATTGTTCCCTCCCGTAGATTTTTTATCGGCCTTGCGGCCGGCGATGTGATTCCAGCAGTTTTCATAATGCTCCTCGACCCTCCGGCATACCTCCCGGGACTGCACTTCCACCGCTGGCAATACATCAAAAGGACGCCCCCTGATCGTCCTTTGAGCAATCTGGCAAACGCGCATCGTCAGGACTAAGCTGTACGAGTTCGTGTTTTGGAGCAGCGCCATGGAGCTGGTCGTCGAATACTGCCTGCACAAGCTTGGAGGCTTTTTTTACAAAACTTACTATCTGAATGGTGAGGCAATGGCGCTCAGCTTCGCCATTTCCATTGGCCTGGTTCTGACGGTTTTCGCGGTGGAACTCACCTATGTGGGGTTCGGCAATTCCGGTTTCCGTCGGGTTTTCTTCGAACGCAGCAAATCCACAATCACCGATATCGTCTATTTCGTCCTTCAGGCGACGGGAATGATTACGCTATTTGCGGCGCTTGCGTCATTTGGTCTGTCCTATGCCATCACCCGCGCGGCTCAGGATGCCCCCCACCTGGACCTTGCCGGGAGGCTGCCAAGCTGGGCACATGTTCTCTTGTTCCTAGTCCTGTCGGACTTCTTGAGCTACTGGCAGCATCGGTTGATGCACCGGCTGCCCGTACTATGGCGGCTGCACGAATTTCACCACGCAGCCGAAGAATTCAACGCGCTGACTTCGTCGCGGGAGCATCCGCTGGAGAAGGCCATAAACATGGCCATCATGGTCGTTCCGGCGCTGCTTATCGGCCTGCCAACGGCCGAATTTGCCTTCGTGACCATCACCTTTGGCGCCATTGGTCTGGTCAAGCACAGTGCCATTCCCTGGCATGGCTGGTTTGGCAAATACGTGATCCAGTCACCACGCGACCACTTCATCCATCACTCTCGAGTGCGGGAACATCACGACAAGAATTTCGCCAATTATTTCCCGATCTGGGATCATTTGTTCGGCACCTATTACGAGGGCGATGCAGACGGTGCAAAGCTCGGTCTGGACCGCGACTACTTCAACCAAACCGATCCGTTCCGCGAAAGCATCGCCACGGAAATCCGTTTCTTCCAACGCGCGGGGCAAGCGGTCAAGGCCAAGTGCGGCATAAGCCTCATAAGCGGAAAAGCTGCCTCGCCGCAGGGGCTGTCGGGCACGGAAGAGCGCCGGTAGCGCGAAGTTGGCATCGCTCTGTTGTGATAAGCGGCAGCTTTCGGGAATCCACGAACTGGCTCCGAATGACAGAAATGGGTCGATTCCAGCCGCCGCTTCCGCTCCAACGAACCCGGGTTTAATGCGTTGATGTGGAGCCGATCGCAAAGCCGTTAGAAGGGCCCGCATAATAAATACCCGTGCAGAAACCTATAGCCGATAAACTGTCGGCCCTCGGGCTCAAACATATCAACATGGTCGGTAGATACGCACCACACTGCCGGATTTGTCGCACGTGGGGAACTCCGACCGCTGCGCGATCCGTCAATCCCCGATGGGCATGGCGCGTGAAATCTTATGCAGGTATCTGCTCCGTTGCTACTCAGACCCCTTCTCGTCTTAGCCGAATGTCAATAACACTTATTAGGCAATTGCTTTTTAAGGCATTGCTGATTTGATGGCGGCATGACAAAGCCGCCAAAACCAAAGCCGCTCCTGGAGGATGCTGACAAGCCGGTTCGATCGCGGCCGCGCAAGCCGCGAAATCCTGCCCAGCCGAACCTCCTCCTCGACCCCATGCCGGATCGCATCGATCCATGCCTTGCTCTCCTGAAGCCGAAGCCGCCCAAAGGGCCGCAATGGGCCTTCGAAGTGAAATGGGATGGCTATCGCCTGGCAGTGCATATCGAGCCGACGGGCATTCGCATCCTGACGCGCGGCGGCCACGACTGGACGGATCGCTTCCCGGCAATTCAACAAGCGGCCCTGTGGCTTCCGGTTGGCACGGCAATCCTAGATGGCGAGGCCGTGGTTCTCGACGAGCAGGGCCGGTCGGATTTCGGCTTGCTGCAACAATCGCTGGGCGGGCGGGGCGGCAAGAAGAGGTCAAGCGACGCCATCTTCATGGCCTTCGATCTGCTCTATTTCGACGGTCACGACCTCAGAACTTCCGAACTCGACATGCGCCGGCATCTGCTCGAGGATCTAGTGCCGGCCTGCGAGCTGGGCAATATCCGGCTCTCGGAGGAGATCGAGGCCGACGGTGATCAGCTGCTGGCAAGCGCCTGCGAACACGGATTGGAAGGTATCATCGCCAAGCGCCGGAACGTGCCTTATCGCTCCGGCCGGCTCGGCGACTGGCTGAAAATCAAATGCGTCCAGAGCGACAGTTTTGTGATCGTCGGCTATGAGCGATCCACAGTTGCGCGAGCTGGGATCGGGCGGCTGCTGCTCGCCGCGCGCAAGGGAAACGAGCTCGTCTACGTTGGGGGCGTTGGAACCGGCTTCAACGAACGTTCCGCCGCGGAGCTCCGGGAGCAGATGGACAAGCTGATCATCAACAAGCCCGCTGTCGATACCGGGAGGAAGCGAAATGCCGTCTTCGTCCGTCCGGAGCTGGTTGCCGAGATCGAATATCGGGCCTGGACGCATGACGGGAAGCTACGGCACGCGTCTTATAAGGGGTTGCGCGAAGCCGCTGATCAACTGGCGATTTATGAGTTGGACGACATACGCTAAGGTCCAACACCGGCCAGTCGAATGCGTCTCGTCGCTCGGCAAACAGCCCCTCAGTCGTTGCTAGTAACTTCCACTTGATCGCTTCTGTTCGGCCTTTTGATTCTCTTGGCTAGCAAAACGGTCGACGAGATCCCACCGCTCAGCATCTTTAGAAAAAGTATATTGAAAAAGGTGAGGGAATACGCATTTCCGACAACTGTTGTCGAAGCGCCTGCACCGTAGATCGGCAAAGGGATGAGAATAATTAAAACAACGAAGGTGAGCAAATATACCAAGTCCGTTTTAAAAAAGTTTTTTAGATCGGCAACTATAATCTCTCGGCTCAATTGCGAGGAAATTATATAAACCGAAAACAATAGTGTCTTCACGACCGTAAAGGTGATCAGAGAAAACGAAAGACATGTGTAAAGGGCGACCTGTTCTGGATGGTTTTCGGCCAGCCATGGCAGTTCATAGTAGTATTTGGGTAGAATAACCAACATGTATCTTAGTTGCGGGGCGATGTAATCCAGTACGGATCCTCTGGTCAGCCAAAGAAACAAGATCGACATAGACAAATAGCCATATCGAGGGGCGGACCGCTAATATGGCTCTCATATCGTTTGATAAAGTTCTGATTTTGAAGGCGAAAGAAAAGATCAACCCCGGCAAAACTTTTAAACATCATTTACGTTCAGCCTTTTGCCCCGAAACAATGCCTGAAAAACTCGATCGGGGGCGGGCACTTCGTAGTGGGGGTGGGCGGATTCTGTCAAGTATAACGCCCGTCAACCATTCCCATCAACATCGCCGTCCTCGTCGAGGCTGCGCACCGGCAGATAGGTGTTCTTCTCCATCCACTCCCGAACGATAAACCTGATCGTGTCGTTGCGCGTCATGCCGAGTTCGCCGGATAGGTCTCGCAAAGCTGCGTCCGTATCATCTTCGAAGGTGATCGATCCTGCATTGCGCAATAGGAGCGCGGCGCGACGAAGCAGGATTTGTAAGTCCGGCCGGGAGATGTCCGCAATCCGGTCGGCGGCGTCCTCAAGCAGAGCAGCGGTATCAGGTGTTTTCATGTGCGCCTCCAGCCACGTCATCTTGCCGCTTGTTGCTGCCAAGCATCGAGCCCAGCCTCGGTGAGCATGTATTTGCGAGTCACGGGAGACTCCTTGCTTAATACCCGTCCATGCGCAAAATTCTGGACACAAACTGGCGATATGGCCATTTAAATGAACAAAACTTGACTTCACACCAAGCGCCATGGCATGATGTCCGCAAGGACGGGAGCAACTCTTGTCCACTCAGATGAACAACATGGGTCATAACAGTGCCCCGTCAGAGAAGCTACTCCAGAGTGACGCATCAGGCGCTCGCCATGCTCGGCAAGCTGATCCGCGTCGGGCGCGCCGAGCGCGGCCTGACCGCGCAGGAACTGGCCGACCGTGCCGGCATCAGCCGGACGACATTGTCCAGCATCGAAAAAGGTGCGCCCGGTCCTGAGATCGGCATCGTCTTTGAAGTAGCGTCCCTCGTGGGCATGCGCCTGTTCGACTATGACGAGCGCAGTCTCCAGATGCACAATACCCGTCTCGATGAAAAACTGGCCCTGCTGCCCAAGAGTGTCCGCCACACGGTGAAGGAGGTCGATGATGACTTCTAAGGCGGACGCCACGGAAGCCTTTGTCTGGATGTGGCTGCCGGGGGCAACGGAACCGGTGGTGGCGGGCCGCCTCGACCAGAATGGCGAGCGCCTGCTCTTCACCTATGGCGCCAGTTACCGCCGCCGCGAAAACGCCATTTCCGTCTATGAGCCGGAGTTACCGCTCCAGGAAGGCATTATCGCGCCGATCAACGGCCTGTCGATGGCGAGCTGCATTCGCGACTGCTCGCCCGATGCCTGGGGCCGCCGGGTTATCATCAACAGACTGACGGGCAAGAAGCCCGACGCTGCCGGCGTGCCTGAGATCAGCGAACTTACCTATCTGCTCCAGTCCGGCTCCGACCGGATTGGTGCTCTCGATTTTCAGGCCTCGGCAACTGAGTATGTCCCCCGCCATGCCGCACAGGCATCGCTCGGCGAACTCATGGAAGCTGCCGCCCTCATCGAAAAAGGCGTCCCCCTGCCATCGGCGCTCGAAATAGCCCTCAACCATGGCACCTCGATCGGCGGCGCGCGCCCCAAGGTGCTGATCAATGACGGGGCGAAGAAATTCATCGCTAAATTCTCGGCAACCAACGACACCTACAGCGTGGTGAAGGCCGAATTCATCGCGATGAAGCTGGCAGCCGCCTGCGGGCTAAACGCGGCGTCCGTGGCGATGACCCGCGCCGCGCAAAAGGACTTGCTGCTGATCGAGCGCTTTGACCGCACGCACACAACGGATGGCTGGAGGAGGCACGCCATGGTCTCGGCCCTGACCATGCTGGGCCTTGATGAGATGATGGCGCGCTATGCCTCTTACGAAGACTTGGCCGAGCTGATCCGTCGCCGCTTCACGGCACCCAAGGATACCCTCAAGGAACTCTACGGGCGGATTTGCTTCAACGTGCTGTGCGGCAACACCGACGACCATGCCCGCAATCATGCCGCCTTCTGGGACGGCCGAATGCTCACTCTGACGCCGGCCTATGATATCTGCCCCCAGAGACGCACGGGTAACGAGGCCACGCAGGCCATGCTGATCAAGGGCGATGGCCGCGCCAGCACCCTCGCCACCTTGCTAGCTAGCGCGCCGGATTATCACTTGAAAGAGGCGGAAGCTGCCGCGCTGATTGAAAACCAGGTCACGATGATTGCCGCAAACTGGCCAGCGGTCTGCGCGGAAGCCGAGCTGAGCCCCGTGGACCGCAACCTGTTCGCCGGACGTCAGTTTCTCAATAGCTATGCCTTTGAGGGGCTCGAAGGTCAAAAAGCGCTGAAGGATGCCTTTCGCGCCGCACGGGATGCGCTGATCGCGGCCGGAGGCGCTTGACGATGACAGCGCGACAGCAGCTCAAGAGAGGCGATTGGCAGGGCCTTTCTCCGCTCTCTTGGCCATGTGTCATGGGCTGCGGAGCAGACTGCCGCGGGCATCAACTTCTTGGTGGCCGCCATTCATGACGGGCTGATCGGAGCGTTCCCTCTTCCCTCGGCGCTATCTCGCTTAAATTTTCCTCACCCTTGTTGAGAGGACACCAGGGAGTTTGTTGCTGTATCCGGTCAGAACCTCCCTGGTGAATGTCGATCCATGTTGGGCGTCGTGGGGAGTTCCCCGAGGGGAGCCTTCGTTGAAAAATTCGAGCATAGCCGCTTCATATGATTGCGGAGTGGGGAGGTGCATCTTTGACCGACGAAGGAATAGTGTCGGCAGCATTGGGTTCGGGTGGAGGAAACCGATCAACCGCGCCTCAAGCGTTCAGCGGAAGGTGGGCCTGCTCGCGACGCAATGCTTTCTTGCATTCTTGGCTGCCATAGACAACGCGTCCACTATTCTTTCGGGGCTCGCCCGTTTGGTGACGACAGCTCGGCCCTCCGGGTTTTCGACAAGGCCGGGGTTCAGGGTGAAATACACCACACCAAGTCCGAACCCGGAAAAGAGGGCGCGGGCAATGGACGGCCCGGTCAGTCCATCCCCAAGCCGGATGTCGATGATGGCGATGTCTGCTTCGGAACCGAGCTCCAGAGCCTCTGACATGTTCCCCGCTATGCCAGTGATTTCGAATCCGGCGTCGATCGCGACATCCTCGATCACCAGAGCGATTCCCGGTTCGTCTTCAACGATGAGCAGACGCATGTTTCGTCTCCAGGGCGGCTACAATCGGCGCGGCGCTCTCTGGCGTCGCAAATCGAAAACACTCCCCGCTACAAGCCGTTCCATGTGTAGGACTTCAGTCTCAAGCATGCCCAACTAAGGTCCGAGATCCGGATGCCTCACCGAGATCGCGCGCCCGCTCCCCGGCAGCGACCAGCGTGAACGAAGTGTCGAAGGACCAGATCTTGACGCCAGGCCCGAACGCTTCAGTTTTTCACCAACGTGCGGCTGACAGATCTACCCTCTTCTACGAAAGTAGAGGGTCTACGTCGGATCAAAGTCCGTTTGCGCCCGCAGAACAAAGTTAGAGCGTAGGCTGGCAGACGGCGTTCCAACAATGTCGGCGGCGGGGAGTCGCGAGCTCCGAATTGAATGTACGAAACGGGAGAAATCAAAAAGCAGTCCCTTCACCTGTACGAAAGTAGCTTTCTGGATGACGTGGCGAGAGATCTGCAATGCTTTCAGATGAGGATCGACGCGACACGTTTCATTCTGACCGGCCTCTGGTCTCAGTAGTTATCCCAGCCTTCAATGCTTCCACCTATATTGAGCGCACGCTTCGGTCCGCCGTGCGCCAGACCTACGACGCCCTGGAGATTATCGTTGTCAACGGCGGTTCCACGGACCACACGGCAAAACTCCTCGAGCAGATGGCGATGTCGGACTCACGAATCCGCCTTCTGTCTACCCCCAACTGCGGTGTTGCCGCCGCGAGGAACACTGGGATCGAGGCGTCATCAGGTCGATTCGTGGCATTCCTTGATGCGGACGATCTCTGGCACCTAACGAAAGTCGAAAAGCAGGTGAGCGCTCTCAACCGGTTGCCCTCGCACTGGGCTGCGGTTTCGGCGGGCCGCATATTGAAGTGTATGGTAGGCTGCCATAACAATCTCTGCACGGCGTCGGTGGCATTCCACTTCTGAGCTCTCATGAAGCGCAGCACGCACTCTTCGCTGCGCTCCGCGCCTCCGGCCGGGCCGACAGGAAACACTACCGAACGCGTCTACTGTTCATCCGAGCAACGCCATGGCTATATTCCCTGGCATCCAGGAGACTACCAATGAGCCATAATACGCCAAATGGCGGTGCATCTGTGATCACTGCGACAGCAGTGACAGCCTTGTCCCTTGCTAACGCGATCTTCATAGCCAACACGAAGGTCATGCTCAAGAAAGGCCTGATCACAAGCCGGGAAGCCCAGGTCCTTGTGCTTGAGGTCGTAGAGCTCGTGCGGCGGTCAACGGATACGTCGCAGTCGATCGCTTTCGCGGACACGCTGTGCCGAGACCTGGAACGGTTCGCTCAGGATCTCGGCGGTTCAGACGGCTAGGTTAGCGTTAAGCGCAATTCTCAGGATCGAAGCCAGCAACAGGCGTCATCCACTCGCAAAAAATGCATATAGTTGGATGAGGTTAATGGCGCAGAGGGTGGGATTTGAACCCACGACACCCGTGCAGTATGCCGCTTTCGAGTGGGTACACTCAACCACTCTGCTTTGGTCGGTCGGCCAAAGCCGGAGGGGGCGACGTCCTGTTGCAAACCGGAGATCCCTGTAGCCTTGCCGATGATACGGACGTGAAGCAGCAACTATCCGTCTGGCGGTGAGGGACTTGGTATTGTTAAATGATCCTCCCATGATCGACTTCGTGACCATTACGGCGATTACCTGAATATGGTGTCGCAGGGATTGTTTAATTCGCGCCATCCAAACACCGCCGGCTACGGGCTGTTGAGGTTCAGGGTTTCTTCTGGGGCTTGTTTGTGATTCAAGCTGCAGATGGAACGATTTGTGCTGACGGACGCCCAATGGGCGAAAATGGAACCACATTGCCACGGCAAGCCGTCTGATCCCGGCCGAAGTGGCAGCAACAACCGGGCTTCATCGAGGCAATTCTTTGGATTGTGCGTACAGGAAGCCCATGGCGGGATCTCCCCACGGTTTTTGGAAACTGGAACACGATCTACAAACGGTATCGCGATTGGGTCAAAGCCGATGTTTTCACAAGGCTTTTTGAGGTCTGCTCAGATGAGCCTGACATGGAATATGCCATGGTTGACGCCACCATCGACAAGGTCCACCGCCACGGACAGGGCTCAAAAGGGGGACTCAGAGCCAGGCTATAGGTCGTTCGAAGGGCGGCATGACGACTAAGATCCTTGCGTTGACTGATGCACTTGGAAATCTCGTACGCTTTGTTCTTCTGCCCGGTCATCGCTTCGACACGGTGGGCATTGCTCCGCTCATCGATGGCATTGGTTTTGACGGGCTGATCGCTGACAAGGCCTTCGACAGCAACCAAATCGTCGCTGATTTAAACGAGCGTGGAGCTAAGGTCGTCATCTCCCAGCATCCACGACGAAAAGCACCTCTTCCACTCGACAGCGAAATCTACAAATGGCGGCACCTCATCGAGAATTTCTTCTGCAAACTCAAAGAGTTCAAACGCATTGCAATGCGAGCGGACAAAACCGACCAAAGTTTCAGCGCAATCATTCACCTCGCTGCAGCCGTCATAAACTCAAGATGATTCTCAACAGCCCCTAAGCAAGCATCGCGAATTTCGTCGCCGATACAATATTGCTGTTCGCTGTATAGCAACACACGCCACTTCTAAACGCCCTCTCCTTGATCGGGAGGGCGCTTTTTTCGTTTGTGACATAGCAGCCAAATGACGACATAACCGGACGAAAAAACGCTGAAAACTGGCGGAACTTCCGCCCCCATTATTTGTTCTTGCATTTGCAAAACACACTGGGGTTACTACCAATGACGCAAATCCGTGAACCGGAGCGCCGGAGCAGAATGCTGCGCGGCCGCCCCTATACCCTTGATGAATTCGCTACCAAATATGGCTTGAAGGACGAGCAGGCAAAAACCCTGTTCGCCCGATTCGGGCCGTCCTCGATCGAACTTGACTTGCTGATGGCAGCCAAGCGCCGCCTACGGGTTCGGCAGGACCGACTGGTCCCGCAGGATAGCATTGCCGAAGCATCGAATGGAATGGATAAATGAGCGACAGACGCCACGAATGGATCAGCAAAAGAGCTTACGCGATTTGGGAGGAACAGGGCCGGCCTGATGGCCGCGACGCCGAGCACTGGCGCCAGGCGGTTGCCGAACGCGACGCGCTCGAGCGCACGCAGGCTTCAGTTGATGGCCGCGAGGTGCTGGTGAAGTTTCGCCCGAAACCGCAATGTCCGGCAATGCCGCGCCATGCCTGGGGCAATCCATCGACTAAGGCCGGCTGAGCGGCGTAACGCGTTTTTACGCGGTTACTCGTGTGATCATCACACGACGAAGCACCACGCTCAAAGACGTTGGCTGTGAAACGAAGATGTCCGTCACTTCCCCGCAGGCGTTTTTTATGGGCTGGTAGACGAAGTCGACATATCTGTCGAAAGAGGCGCCGCCCGGCCCTTTGATCGTTAGAAGCGCACCGAGTGCGGAATGTGGTTCTCCGGTCTGCCCGATCTCGGTCAGAGCCGCGGCGAAGCCCTGTTCCACCGCTTCCGGCAGAACCTCTGCGACAGTCCTTCCTACCGCCTCCCGGAAACCGATCAGCTCCGAGTAAGCCAGGTTGACGTATTGGAAAACGTGTTCCGGTCCGCTCAACATCGCCATGAAACCCGGCGCGTTCTCGAACATCTGGCGATAGCGCTCGGACTCCGACACAAGGCGCTGGCGCGCTCGCACGATTTCCGTCGTCTCCATCACGGTGTCGATCATGCCGAGAACCTTGGCGTTCTCATCACGGATCGGACTGTAGCAGAAGGTGAAATACGCAGTTTCAGCCTGCCCGTGTCGCGTGGTTTCGAGCGGAAAGTCTTCGTGGTAGACGGTTTCGCCCGACATTGCCTTTTCGGTGATCGGCCGCAAATCCTCCCAGTTCTCGCTCCAGGATCGTCGAAGGACTTCACTCCCTGTTGATCTCCGTCCGCTCGATGCCAGCGGTGCAAAACCTCAACGCAGACGTCTGCAGCGCGTCACGGGGGTGTCGGCGCGATGCGGGTTTCGAAAGGCTAGGCGGCTCCGGAGGATCACCGGCGCCATCGCGCGATGGTCAGCCGCCGCCGGGAGAAACGCTTTCGTCTTCACGGTCGGGAAGTGCGCCCGTGCCAGGCGTCTTGCTTTCGTCCGTCTGTTCCTTAGTCGCGTGTGGACCGGCAGCCGGTAGCCCCTGCCCATCGACCTGCTTCTTCCCTGTCTCCTCGATCGCCTCCTGGGCCGTCTTGTCCTTGTCCATGCTTGTACTCCATGCCTCGGTAGGAGGAAATCCGCCGTGCTCTCGATGGTTCCGGCCAACGGCCCAATAGTTGCGGATCTGTTAGCGGCGTGCCAATCGGCGTCATCGGCATGGAACGTCAAGCAGGAGCTACAGAACGCCCAGTATCCGCAGGCACGGCCAGACTAGGGCGGGCAATGTGCGGCTATGCGATGATTCTTCCTTATGTCGAGCCGCAAAAGCGGTCTCTCCCGCGCCTGAGGAATTGAGACGCCCGCTGACAGGCCGACCGATCGGTTCTATGATGGCGGCGACAAGGACTGCCGCTTCCCGACCTCCTCGTCCCCCCTCCTTGGTAGACCGCTACGGTGCAGATATTGACTCCGGAGTGAATTGGAACAAATAAGGAACATTTCTTTGTCGGAGCGATGCCATGTTGGACAATGTCAAGAAACCCGCAAAAAAGAAATCGGCCTTCGACGCCTGGTGGTCTGCGCTTCCGCTGACTATTCGCGAGAGCAACGACGAGGCGTTTGCACGGCGATGTTTCCGCGCCGGCCAAGCCGTAGGCTCCCGACCCGCCAAAAACAAGTATAAGCTTCGAGCGGGCAGGTTGGTCGTGTCCGTCTGGGCGACCAACAGTAGGGACGCGGCGAGGGAAGCGGCCATCGAGCTGGATTACCGGGTCGCAAAAGCGGGCAAGCGGCCGCCGGGTTCGGGGTGGAAGTTGACGCCCGTCGCCGACCATGCCTGAGATCCATCCGGTCAAGCGGCTGCGGCTCTGGACGGTGAGGGCCGCCGCGGATCAGGGGCAGATACTTGTGGTGACATGCAATCTCTGCCGGGTGACCCACAACTATATCCCTAGGGATATCGAAGAGCTTTGCGGCAACCTTTCCCTCGACAGACTGCTTCAGAAGTTCAGGTGCGACGGCTGTGGCAAGAAGAACTACCTGCAAATGAAGCTACATTTCCCGCACGGGAGCGAGTACGGAACGCTGAAGGTCCGCAGGCTGAAGCGGATTCGCACGGTTGCGGTGCCGGTCTGGAACGACGAGTTTCTCAGCTAGCATGGACTGCACCCGACGCGCCGGATTTGCATGCGGTCAAGTGCTTTTTCGCGTAGGATGTCGTAGCCGTTCGATGCCCCCGAGATCCGGCGCCCCGTGCGCCCAACCAGCGTCGGAGATGCGACTGAAGTTTGATAAGGCCGCCGGTGTCACCTCGACGACAGGTTGACCGAGGCGATCGGAAGCCCCTTCTCGTCGAGACCTACCGCGGCTCGCCGTCGGGTGGAGGGAGGGTGATGGTCTCCTCGTTTGAACGCGACACCGAACCTTGGGTGGGCGCTCAAAGTTCCGGCGTGGCGACGAGGAGAAGGGAACATCCATTGACGACGAAGGTTACCTAGCAGAAGGAGTAAGCATCATGGGAATGAACAAGCCGAAGGACGGTGCACCGGGCACCACGGACCAGTCGCCGCGATGGGAAGGTCCCCAGGAAAACACGCCGCGAGGATATCTGCCCGCCAAGGACGATCCCGACCGTGCGGAAGACGCCAATGGCGAGACCAATGCCGACCCCGAGGTCAAGAAGATCTCGGACGGGCTGAAGCAGAAAGGCGAGTGAGATGTCCGACGTCGAGAAGGATGCCAAAGGCCAGTTCGCCAAGTCGATCGGCGACAGAAAAGCGACGGGCGTGGCCAGTGCCAAGCCGACAGTCCTCACCGGATCGGAAGATGCGACGGAGCACAAGACGCCGCCAGGTAAGAAGCCGGTGAAAGAATGGGATCTGAACTACGATCCCGGTGACATGAACGAAGGTCAGACGCGGTAGGCGAGGATGCCGGATGAGCGCGAGGTCGGGGACGACACGAAGACCCGGCGTTAAACGACCCCAAGCGGAATCAGCGGCGGGACGGGCAGCTCGACGACAACGGCGTCGCCGGGCGCGACCACGCCCCCCTTGAGAACTATCGTCATCACACCCGTCTTCCTGACGAGTTCGCCGTTCGGCCCTTTGCTGACAACGGTTTTGAGCAGCCCCGGCTGGAACGTGTCGATCTGGGAGCACGGGTTGCGCAGACCCGTAACCTCAAGTTCGACGTCCGCACCCAGCTTCAGCACCGTCCCGCGTGGAAGCCCCAGTAGGTCGACGCCGCGCGCGGTTCCGTACAAGAGTTAGAGAAGCGGATCGCCGGTGACTTGGCGGAGGTTCGCGGCAACCGTCCGCAACCGTACTGATGGTTGGCCTTGGGAGGTTAATGCACTACCGTTTCCTTATCGCGATCCGGGCGAGCTGTTGCGACGCTCAAGGAGAATGATATGGCTGACTTCAATCTCTCACTCCAGATGGACGACGTGAACGTGCTTTCGGATGCCATTCGGATTTGGTGCCGGCACAATCGCGCCTCGCCAACGGAACAATCAATGCAGCTGCTTTGCAGCGCGGCGGTCGACCTCTATAATCAAGGACACAGGACGCGCGAGGAGTTGGTCACGCTTCTGATCACGAAGTTTGATAGCCCTCACTCGCTGCAGGTAAACGCGCCAACGTCCACGTCTCATCATTGAAGGTAATATCGGCCGTGAATGCGGAACGCCGGCTTGCCGGTGTCGCTCAGCCCATCTCCTGGAACGTCGAAGCCAATGGGCCGAAGGCCAAAAAAGCCCCGCCTTAGGTAGGACGGGGCTAGTTTGGGTTCGGCGGACCGCATATTGAAGTGTATGGTGGCTGCCATAACAATCTCTGCACAGCCCGACTCCTTACGATCGGCGGAGCCAATAGTTCCCATGCCGAAAAATTTTTATCAGCCTTTCGGCCGACCATGCAATTCCAACAATTTCTCGTAGTGCTCCTCGACCCTCCGGCATGCCTCCCGTGACATTGCCTCCCATCCGCTATGAGACGCGATATGCTCTCGCACCCAAGGGATGTGGGTGATGTTCCACTTCCACATCCCCATCTTGCCGTGGCTCATTTGGTCCAACTGGATTCGGCCGAAGGACTGCTCGCCGTCGAACCCGCTGAAGTCTTGGTGTCCTTCTCCCGGCCAGGTCTCGCGCCATTTGTATTTTGGTTGATACTGATCTGGCACCGGGTAGCCTCCGACCGTCGAGCGTGTCGCAAAATGTTCTCGACTTAGGCGGAGTCAATAACACGAATTGGGCAATTGCTTTTTAAGGCATTGCTGATGGGATGGCGGCATGACAAAGCCGCCGAAACCAAAGCCGCTCCTGCAGGATGTTGACAAGTCGGTTCGATCCCGGCCGAGCAAGCCACGAAATCCCGCACAGCCGAACCGTCCCCTCGACCCCATGCCGGATCGCATCGATCCATGCCTCGCTCTCCTGAAGCCGAAGCCGCCCAAAGGGCCGCAATGGGCGTTCGAAGTGAAATGGGATGGCTATCGCCTTTCGGTTCATGTCGAGCCGACGGGCATTCGCATCCTGACGCGTGGCGGCCACGACTGGACGCATCGCTTCCCCGCAATCCAACAAACGGCCCTATGGCTTCCTGTTGGCTCGGCAATCCTCGACGGCGAGGCTGTGGTTCTCGACGAGAAAGGCCGGTCGGATTTCGGCCTGCTGCAACAGTCGCTCGGCGGCAGGGGCGGCAAGAAGAGGTCAAGCGACGCCATCTTCATGGCTTTTGATCTGCTCTATTTCGACGGTCACGACCTCAGGAATTCCGAACTCGACATGCGCCGGCACCTGCTCGCGGATTTGGTGCCAACCGGCGAGCAGGGAGATATCCGGCTCTCAGAGGAGATCGAGGCCGACGGCGATCAGCTGCTGGCAAGCGCCTGCGAACACGGGTTGGAAGGGATCATAGCCAAGCGCCGGGACGCGCCTTATCGTTCCGGGCGGCTTGGAGACTGGCTGAAGATCAAATGCATCCAGAGCGACAGTTTTGTGATCGTCGGTTATGAGCGATCCACAGTAGCGCGCGCCGGGATCGGCCGGCTGCTGCTCGCCGCGCGCAAAGGAGACGACCTCGTCTATGTCGGAGGAGTGGGGACCGGCTTCAATGAACGATCCGCCGCCGAGCTCCGGGAGCAGATGGACAAGCTGATTATTGGCAAGGCTACTGTGGATACAGGACGGAAGCGAAATGCAGTCTTCGTCGATCCGAAGATTGTTGCCGAGATTGAATATCGAGCCTGGACCCATGACGGGAAGCTGCGGCATGCGTCGTACAAGGGGCTCCGCGATGTGCAGGACAATGCGATTCCTTACCAACCACGCGGACGCCCGGGCGACCGTGGTTGAGGAATTCGATCCCCTCTGCTTCGAGGACGCGTTGAACGACCTGAACGTTTGCTGCACGACCGGCGATCGGTCCGTTTCCCAAACTCTCCATGTTCCGAATAGTGTTGACGTTCAAGCCGGTCTTCTCTGCGAGCTCTTTCTGCTCAATTTCCGCTGATTAATGACGGGACGAAGAAATTCATCGCTAAACTCCCGGCAATCAACGACACCTACAGCGTGGTGAAGGCCGAATTCATCGCGATGAAGCTGGCAGCCGCCTGCGGGCTTAACCTCCTTAAGCAGAAGGGTTCCTGTCGATGTTCAACGGCGGCGTGAATATCAGCCTGGATTTGAGCTCGATCGGCCCGGACGGAACCGGACGAAGGCGAGCTCGCCTCAAGTGTGTCGGCTTGCGCTCGTTGATGCCTCTTGAGGATGCGAGATTGCTAGTGCGAGGTCCATGGCTATCGTTTGTCGAGCAGGGCGCCGGTCGGAGGCCGGCTGGGAAATGGTTTTGGATGATACCTGGAAACGGCTTCGATAATCGTTCGGGCTCACGCCGATCGTCTTGGTAAAGACCCGCCTCATCGCGTTGACGTCTGCGAACCCGCAGATGGTGGCGATCCTCTGTAGCGGATGGACGGTGTCCTCGAGCAGCCGCCGTGCGGCGTCCGTCCGAGCGGCCGCGACGAAATCGGCCGGCGTGATTCCAAGCTCCTTGCGAAAGACGCGTGCAAAATTACGGATGCTCATTCCAATCTCTTGCGCCAAACTCTCGACGTCGAGGTTGCCGTTCAGATTTGCGAGCACGAACTCCTGAGCCTTCTGTATCAACGTCGTCTCGGACATCTGCCCGACAAGGTGCGCGCTGAACTGCGATTGGCCGCCAGGTCTTTTCATGAACATGACCATGTAACGGGCGACGATCATTGCTACGTCCTTGCCGTGATCCTCTTCAACAAGCGAAAGGGCGAGATCGATGCCGGCGGTGACACCGGCGGCGGTGATAAGCGACCCGTCCCGTACGTAGATGGCATCGGCGTCGAGATCGATCGCCGGATACTCGCGGCTAAACTTCGCCGCGCATTCCCAGTGTGTCGTCACCCGCTTTCCATCGAGAAGCCCGGCTTCGGCAAGCAGGAAAACTCCGGTGCAGATCGAGCCGAACCGCCGCACGCCTGGAACCCGGCGCCGAAGCCATGCAGTGACTTCTGGATCGATCTCGAGAAAAGCAGGATCTCCGGCGACCAGCAACGTGTCGATCTCCTCATCTTCGTCGAAGATGGTGCGATCCGCCATGAACCTCAGCTGACCGGTTCCGGCGATCGAGCGCGCTCCGGTTGACATGACCTGTATATCGTAGGCGCTCATGTCGCCCAGCCTTCGCGCAGCCTCCCAGAAAACTTCAGCAGGGCCGACGATGTCCAGCGACTGCACGCCTGGCGGCGCGAGGATGACAATCCGCATGACTACTCCGCTCCTAGTTGCCCGTCCAATGTCTGGTCATGCAAGATTTCTGCCAGTCTCGTCATGACTAGCCAGCGCCTGATCTGCCTGCTGTTGAGGTGGAAACTCTGACCGTCGCCTATGCGATGTTCTTCGATCTTCTCCGTCGCAGCCGCTTGGAGGGTCGCCTGGTTCACCGCGTAGAAAGCGATACAGTCCTCCATGAGCGGAGACTTCCGGAGCACGGCGCGAAACGCCCTTCGATGAACGAGGCAGTTCCCGCCGTTACAGGCGGTGAACTGCAACGCGTCGAGGTCCGCGTTCCAAAACGTGCCGGAGCTCATGCGGTACGTTCAAATCGACGGAAAAGCGCCCCGCTCACGGACCCAAGCAGAGCCCAGAAGACGAGGCTCGTCATCACCGCGGCAGCTACGAACTGATGCTCGAGGGACTCCGGGGCCAGCGGGTGCATTCCTTCCGGTGCGACCGGAGCGCCGATCAGGTGAGGGGCCGCGATGGTCGCAATGGCGACGGCTGCCGCCCATGGCTTTCGCTGGAAAGCAATTAGACCGATACCGACTGCTGTAGCCAACGCGGTTCCAATCCACCAGAGCTGACGGTCGGCCAGGGGCGCGGAAGGCGTTCCGGGTAACTCAGGCGGCAGACCTATCAAAGGCGCGAGCATGACGCAGGCGAAACCGGCCAATCCCCACAGCAAGCCGTCGCGCCAGGTGACGGGCTTCCCACGCATTGCGATAAGTCCGCACAGGACCAGGGCGTAGCCGATCGCGGTCAGCATGTTTGCTGCAACCGTGAAGGTCATCCGCTCCAGTCCGTCTGACGGCTCCCAGCCTGCTTCGTTGTGATCGTGATCGGCTTCGTGGGGGTGCGGTGTCGTCATGGGCGAAACGACTTCCGGCGTTTCCGTGGCTTCGCCCGCCTTTTCATAGACCTCGGCCTTGGCGATCAACTGGCTGGTTCCAGCGAATTGGGCGGCGCTGACGGCGCCGCCGACGATGACGCCCGTAAGGGCCGCCGTGAATACGATCGAGCGAAACAGCGACATGAGATTAAACCTCAGTGGCAGGGAAACGCATTGGCGTGACGGGTGTCATGCGCTGCGTTGTGAACGATTTCGATGTGCGAGAACCCGACGAATCCCACGATCACCAGACCGAAGAAGACCGCCGTCGCAGCCTGGAGGATTTTCGCGGCCGACGTCGTGAGGTTTGGCGCCGCGATGGCAGTGGAGGCTGAGATTGACATCCTGATACCTTTCAAGTGTTTGAGTAGAGCGCCAATTTGGCAAGTTTTGACTGGGATCAGGCCGCCAGAGCGGCCACGATCTCTTCAGGGTCGACGACACCAGCTTTCACGATGGCCTTCTCAAGGGCTGTCAGGAACTGGTCGTAGTAATTCCAGCTCGAGCGATCGATGGGATGCGCATCTTCCCAATCCTTGATCGTCGCGATCAGTTCGTCTCGGAAATCGTCCCATTCGAAGGCGCCGCTCTTTGCGAGGGCAAGCGCCATTCCGAACGAGGACCGTTCCCATTGAGAACCGAAGCAGAGGGAACCGTTGGCGCGGGGAGGGTTGTCGGGCTCCCCCATCATTTCCGTAACCGCGAAATGTTCGAACTGGGTCAACATCGCATCCGCCTCAAGCGGCCTTGGCGATGGCGACGCCCATCATGGCTTCGGGGGTTACGAGAGCCTCAAGCTCCGTCTCCGTCAGCCCTTCGGTGCCTGGCGGGCGTTCCGGGATAACGAACCAGCGGATCTGCGCGCTGGAATCCCAGACTTTGATCTCGATGGTCTCCGGCACGGGCAGACCGAACTCGTTTAAGACCGCGCGCGGCTCGCGAGCTGCGCGGCTGCGGAATGTCGGATCCTTATACCAGTACGGCGGCAGCCCCAGGACTGGCCAAGGGTAGCAGGAGCAGAGCGTGCATATGATGAGGTTGTGGACGTCTGCAGAATTGGCGACTGCGCGCATATGTTCGCCCTCCGCGCCCGCCATCCCTTCGGGAAGCTCGAGTTCGGCGATCGCTGCGGGGGTATTGGCCACCAGGCGGTCCTTGAAGGCGGGGTCGAGCCATGCGCGGGCGACGATCTTGGCGCCGTTGAACGGTCCCATCTTCGTTTCGAAGAAATCCAGGATGGTATCGACGGTCTTGTCCGTGATGATGCCTTTCTTGATCAGGAGGGCCTCGAGAGCTTTAACGCGCGCGGCACTGTAGGCTTCGCGATCTTCGCGGTATTTGAAGCGGTCGATCATCTGAGTGTTCTCCTATTGCTTTGCGCGTCAGGCGGCTTGGGCGGCGACGGCGCGTGGGGATTCCACGTAATGGGCGTAGAGATCCGCGTAGAGGCTGAAGTTCGTCTCGGCGTTGGTGGGCCAGAGTTCCTCGGGCTCGAAACGGATGCAGTAGACCGGCATCGCCGCGCCGATCCCGTCCGTTCCCGTGTCACAGAGGTAGACGTAGGCGCCGTCGTAGACAGTCTCGACGGTTCCCGTCTTACCCCGAAGAAAGCCAGGCAGCCTGGTGTGCTCGACCGATGGGACATTCCTGATCGAGACGAGGTCGCCAACGGTGAAATCGAAGGATACCTCCGCCTCGCGCTTGGGGCTGTCGCCTTCGACGAGATATTGAACGACCCGATCGTCGATCGCCTGGTCGCCGGCCGTCGGCACGGGTATCGAGGGATCAGCGTAGTATTCCTCCGTCAGGGCATCGAGTTCCTCGGCGGTGATGTAGCCCTTGTCGATGAAGTAGCCGGAAATGCCGCCGAGCCATTTCTCGTAGTATCGGTATTTGAAGTAGTCGAAGGGGTTGAGAGATTCCGCACCCTTGCGCAGGTCCGCCCAGGTCCAGATGCTTGAGAATGCGGACGGCGTCGCCGGAAGCGAGAGCTGAGAGGACAGGGCCATCATTGCGGTGTGGATACCGAAGATGCGGGTCTCCCATGTCTCCACGAAGACACGTGTTTCCGTGCTGACCGGGCCAAGGCCTTCAAGGCCGCCGAGATAGTGTTGGAGCTTCATCGAAATTTCCTCTTGAGCGATTGGTGTGGCTACGCGGTGGCGGGCTTGGTGGAGAGTAGCGACGTGCCGATTTCCGACAGAAGGCCAAAGGCGCCGCCGAGCAGCATTGCGGCCATGGCGACGAGGGTTGGATGGTTCATTCCTGACGTGACGACAGATGTATTGGTGGCGGCCGTCGTGCCGACCAACGACGCGAAGCCAAATACGATGGCCGGCGGGAAGTTCAGTATCTTGATGGAGGACACCATCACCATGGCCGAGGTGCCGAGGCCGACGAGTAAGGCGACAAAGATCGGATGCTGCGGTCCGTATTGGATCACCAGCAGCGTTAGCGACGCGATGATGATACCGGTCCAGTTGGACACGATGCTCTTGACGAGGCCATGCTGCCCGCCGCCGCAGGCATAAAAAGACGCCCATGCAATGAACGTCACCCACACCGGAACAGGAAAGACGGTAGCGGTGATATAGGTGTCTATGGCGCCCAGGACGCCAAGGCTGATCATTGCTGCTACGAGAGGGGGCATGTCGTGTCTCCTTGTGTGAAAGCGGGGAATGGGTCAGGACGCCAGGGCTTGGCGTGGTACGATGCAGCGCTCGAACCCCGCTCGCAGCATCTCCTCGTCAAGGTTGCGACCGATGAAGACGATGTCGCTTGAGCGAATCTCGGACGGTTGCCAGACCTTTCCCGGCCGGCCTTCCAAGGTCATGTGGATGCCATGCAAGACATATCGCCTGGCTTCCCCAGCGAAGCTGAGCACGCCTTTCATCCGAAACAGGTCGGCTCCGATGTCCTGCACCAGGCGGGTCAGCCAGCTATTGAGCGCCACCGGATCGAGAGGCTCTGGCTCGCGGAAAGCTACGCACCCGATAGTTTGATCGTGCTCGTGCTCCTGTTCTTCCAGGATCTGCGGATCGATTTCGAGCACGTTCTTCAAGTCGAACGCGCCGATGCCCACGACATCTTCAAATGCGACGCCGCAATCCTTGGTCGGGATGATCCGGGCCAGGGGATTTCGTCGCCTTAGATCCCGCTCGACTTGTAGAAGATGATCCTCGTCGACGAGATCAACCTTATTCAGCAGCAGGACGTCGGCAAAGCTGATCTGTTCGACTGCTTCTTCTTGCGCGAGTTGTCCTTCTATGTGTCGGGCGTCGACTACGGTGACGATCGCGTCCAGTTCCAATCGGGCGGACAGGACGTCGTCGAGGATGAAGGACTGGATGACGGGCGCCGGATCGGCTAGTCCCGACGTCTCGATGATGAAACGATCGATCTGGCGGCCCGACTGAAGCAGGGCTCTAATCGCCGCGATGAGGTCGTCGCGGACGGTGCAGCAAATGCATCCGTTGTTCAGTTCCACGATCTGATCGTTGGTCTGCACGACAAGTTGGCCGTCGATGCCCACTTCTCCGTATTCGTTGACGATGACGGCGACGCGCTCGCTGCTCTCGAACGAAAGAATCCGATTGAGTAGCGTCGTCTTACCGGCTCCGAGGAAGCCCGTGAGTATGGTGGTTTTCAACTTCGACATGGCTGCCGTCTCCGCGTCTGGCACAGCTTCGCCACTCCCGCGATTGCAGGCCGGCAGAGGGGTCGCTATGCAAGTTTTCGGTGTTACGAAGGGTGAATTGTCCCGATCGCTTGACCGGCATTACAGGTAAACTTGCGAAATTGCGCAATGCGGCGAGGGTTTCAATTTCGGCCAAAGGAATCGCAAAAGCTGCCAAAAAAAGCCGCTTTTTGCGGTTTGCTGATGAAATAATCAGCGTGCCTAAAATACATACAGGTCATGCCCTGGAGATGTTCAAGCGTTGGTGGGCTTAGCCAATTGCTCAAAATTAAGGGCGCGCTGGCAAAACCAATCGACACAGTGAGACGAGCGGACTCCGCTGTTCGTTCCCATGCAAGCTCTCCGGCAACCCTCGGCGGATCGAAGACCTTCTACGAAATGATCGATTGGAACCCGACGTCCCGCCAAGAGTTCGCTTCTACATTACCGCCTAAGTAGGGGGCACTAACCGCCTTTGACCGCGCGATCGAGGGAATCCGGAGATGAAAACGGAATACGACGAAACGACAGTCCCCGCTTTAACTGGTATCAAAGGGCGTTGCCCACGTTGCCAGCGGGGACATCTGTTCAATGGCCTTCTATCCCTCGCTCCGGCCTGTGAAGTCTGCGGCTTGGACTACTCCTTCGCGGACCCGGCGGACGGGCCGGCATTCTTCGCCATGAGCATCGTCGCGGTTCCCGCGCTTGCCTTTGCTCTATGGCTTCAGTTCACCTTCGACGTTCACCTCTGGGTCCATCTGGTCCTGACGGTTCCACTGACCGGGCTGGCATGCATATTGTTGTTGAGGCCTCTGAAAGGATGGCTGGTCTGCTCGCAGTACTTCCACAAAGCTGAAGAGGGTCGGATCGATCGAGAGTGGGGCAAATGAAGGCGAGCACGATCGCGAACCGCAGGGCTCCGTCGCAAGGTCGGAGT
The DNA here is from genome assembly GCF_057653455.1 of Rhizobium sp. CB2179. Lineage (NCBI taxonomy): Bacteria > Pseudomonadati > Pseudomonadota > Alphaproteobacteria > Hyphomicrobiales > Rhizobiaceae > Rhizobium > Rhizobium sp. CB2179. The sequence goes on from NZ_JBYGKR010000003.1 coordinate 201,750, forward strand.
CTACGCTCGCCGTCGCCGCGATCCTCCTGATCGCCTTGGCGGGCTGGATCCTTCTCAGGCCGCACCCAGCGGCCGCACCTGCGAACAGGTTCCTTCTACTTGCCCATCCTCGACATGTTCCTATAACGAGCACAGCCGTGCTCATCGATCTGCTGGCTGGGCAAGAGCAAGAGGAAATCGGCTAATGAGGTCAGCAGTGGCCGGAAGATACTCGATGCTCGCACGAAAATGATAGTCCATCATTCCTGATTGAACTTCCCGCGACTCAGCAGGAGCCCGGCTAGCGAAGTGACTATGATGGCCGCGGCGGCGAATACCGTGCCGGGGCCAGTCAGATGATAGCTGCCAATGAATGTGCTCATTTGAAGAGCGGCACGCGCGGCATCGGCGAAATCGGAGTATCGATGAAGTTGACGCGGTCGTTGCCAGCCACGCCACCCCATGAACCCAGGCTTATCGTCATCACTTTTGATCGGCACTTCGCCGTCGAACGAATCGTGAAGTTTGCGAGCGATCAGCAGATGACCATCCCCTGTCTGGTCAGTACGTCCTATGATTGGGATTCAGGGCTCTTGTCAGAGCCGGCGCGGAAGTCGCCTTCCCTGAAAATCTCGCAGCCGGTCTTGCGCTCGATGATCAATCGCTTTTGCCGTGTGGCCTCACCCAGGAAGAAGCAGGACGGGTTATTACCACCCTTCGCGCCGAGCTCAAGCCTGCATTTGCGGGGCAATGATAAACGGCCGCGGAGTGCTATAGCCCTACCGCCTTCCGCAGTGTCTCATTTATCCGGCTTTGCCAGCCTTCGCCTTTGGCCTTGAAAGCATCGACGACTTCTGGATCGAGCCGAATGCTCACGGCGACCTTAGGATTATTGGACTTAGGCCGGCCGCCCAGGTTCTTCCTGATGGACTCGGCCAACTCGGGAAGGGCTTCGGCAAAAGGTTTGGCCTTGGCCAACTGTTCATCCGTCGCCTCTGGGGCGTCGGGATCGCTGGCGATTTGCCTCTGGATCTTCGCTTCTTCAGCGTCGGAGATTTTCAGAACACTATCTGCGATGCGGGTCATAGGATGCTCCTTTCCTTACGGCTGGCTTTGCGCATGGAGATTACCGAAATGGCTTCAGAGCCGAGGGTGACGAACACGACGGCAATCACGCCATCACGAAAGACACCGATGGCCATGAGGCGTTCGCCTTTGGCCGGGACGACAACGGAGCCTGCAAAGAAAGGCAGATCGAGATCGGCAAAGTCGAGCCCGTGCTTTTCGATATTGGTCCGGCGCTTTGCTTCGTCGTAGGTGATCTTCATGGATATTGTATATACGGAAACAGACCTAATTTTACAATAGGTTCCTGCATATACGGAAACTGGTTCTATATACGGATCTCGCAAGGAAAACTGCAATGGACCCTTCGATTGCTCCGGCCTCGCGGGCCGCCGCGGTGACCCCGAACGATACCGCCATCGCTTCCGCGGAATCGATCAAGCGCCGCCGAAGCGGCAATTTGGAATGGCGTCGACGCAGAATCCCTTCAGCCTCGAGGAGGTTAAGGCTGCGCAGAGGATGCATGACCCGCTACTATTTCGACATGCGTGCTGCAGAAGAGGTAATAACTAAGTGTACGTCTTTGGCAGTATTTGTGAATTTACACTGGAGTTGTCTTTGGTATTGTGCGCCCGGCCGCTCGGCGATGTTGCCTAACCCCAAGCAATCGAACTCCTGTGCGCCGGGCGGTCGTCCGACCTCACATATTCGAATGACGCTATTCTTTATTATCCATCAATTTCTCGGAAAGATGATGCACCAAGGCGTCATGATTCGGTGAGCTCTGGAGCGCATCGACAGCCGCAGCGAGGGCGAATTGCCCGCGACAGCTCTGAATGTCGCAATGATGTTGCGAACACCATTCGGTCACCGCATCGACCACAGTTTCGATATCGTGATCGGAAAGGGAGGTTAGCGCTTGAAACATCTTGGTGATCCTTTTCGTTTTAGACAACCTCTATCGCAGCAATCGTCTCTGGCCCGCCTCTTTTGTCATTGTTCAGCCGTCGCGCCACCGGCCACTGGCTCATCAGTGCGGCCGGAAAGGGCTTCATGAGGTCTGCAGGGTCTGGTTCTGTCGATAGCCAGCGGGCATAGTCGTTCCGATGCAGGATAACCGGCATACGATCATGGATCGTCGCCATCATCTCGTTCGGTGCGCAGGTCAAGACGGCGAAGTTGAGGATATCGATGCCTGATGGGTGGCTCCAGATCTCCGAAATACCGGCCAGAGCGAAGGGCAAGCCATCCTTCATGGCGATGGCGTATGGCTGCGACCGACGACCAGTCTCCAACGTCTCCCACTCGAAACCCGTTGACAGGTATCAGGCATCGGCGCGCCTGATAGGCGAGACCAAACTTTGCATTCACAGCAATGCCTTCGCACGGCAGATTAGCCGATGGCCTACGTTGGGATGGCTTCATCCAAGACGGTGTGAAATCCCAAACGGCCATCACAAAAGTCGACGCCGAGGCTCCCGGCTTCTGCGCGCTGCCGCTGATGATGATTGGATAAACTTCCTTGGGATAGCCGTTGTAGCGAGGGAAGCGGTCATCCAAGCCATCAACTTCGCCGCGATCAGCAAAGGTGAAATGGCCGATCAGCTCATCTAAGGATGAATCTACAAAAATACGGCGACACACAATGTTCAGTCCCTGTGATAGCCATAGGCTGGCCGCGCGGCGCGGTAGCAGCCACGCTTGCTGCGGCAGCCAGTGTCATGAGCTTCATGCCTTGGACTCCTCTTTCCGGATGCCAATCAACAAATACTGGTGGACTAGTTTCGGCCATCCATCCTGAACCTCAGATGAAAGGCAACGGGGAAAGGGAGGGACGCTCAAACACACCAGTCGTTGCGCCCCTTCTGGTTCCAGGTCGTGGCGAATCCCTCCCGAAGCAACGTCTTTCATGCGCTTCGCAGGGGCCCTGAAACGAGTGTCGCCTTTGTTCATCCCTTCATTCGGTGGGTTTCACCGTTCGCGCCGTAGATGAACAAGGGAGGGTGTCATGGGTTTCGTTGCATCGACCAAGTAATTTAAGCACTATGCACAAACTGCTTCTCTCCGCCGCCGGCTCGGTGGTCGCTGCTTTCCTCATGTCGTCGCCGGCGCATACGTTGACGATGAAGGAGTGCAGCACCAAGTACCAAGCCGCCAAGGCCGACGGCTCTGCCAAAGACGTGAAGCGCAACGAAATCCGCGCAAAGTTCTGTGGCGCCGACGCTGCTGCTGCTGACAAGGCTGACGAAGCAGCGTCACCGCCACAAGCGAGATGGAATCGGCAAAGCCGACGACCGCAGCGCCGAAGTGCGTCAAGTTTCCGAGGGAGATCGATAAGAAATATTCTAGCGAGACGGCCGATAAGCCCGCCTGCAGACCTCCCACCATCCGCCAAGGACGCCGGCACGCTCGGCGAGCTGAAGTGGATCCAGAAGGGCGTCGGCTATTGGAGCCTCGGCCACGCGAGCATCGAGGCGCCGCTGGTTGAGCTCAGGCTCTTTCCCGTTGCGCGACAAGCCAGCCGGCACATAAGCCGCCTGGTGACGAAACCAAAACAGGCGCTATTCCACAGTAAATGTCCCGCCCCTCTTGGAGTATTTCTTACCTCCAAGCGAATTGATCGTTGCACATTTTTCCTTACCGAACTTCTCGCACATCTTATTATCTTTGATGCTCCATGTCCCCTTGTAGGTGGCCTTGTCCCCGTCGACAGTCGCTTCAATCGTCCCGTCTGGTTTATAAGTTGTGACGCCCGATTGCGTCTTTGACTTCCAGTGAATTGGGTGGCCTACCAACTCGCTTTTCAACTGCTCCGCCGTCATGGTTGCGGCATATGCACCGGATGCGAAGGCTAGCATAATGAGGCCAGAAACCGTGATCGCTTTCATCGTGCACTCCCTTCTCCTTAAGCGAATATTGTAGCCGCTATAGAGCACCGGGAATATCCATCCAAAATGCTTATCTCGACATTCAAACCTGCTGGAGCCCGCCCGTCGAGCGCAAGGGAGCGATATTCGTGAAGCCGAAGCTGGTCGCCGAGATCGAACACCGGGCGTGGACGGATGACGGAAAGCTGCGGCACGCGTCCTATAAGAGGCTGCGGGAGGAGCAGGAATAACGCGGCGGTTAATAACTTGGGGTGACGTTCAAGAGCTACCCTCCGCAATCGGCACAATGTTTGACAATTCCCATCAGACCCAAGGCAAAAACCATTGTCAAAAAGGAGCTTACCGCCAACGCAATGGGCACAGCGATAAAGAACTTCGCCTTTGGCTTCACCAGGAGAGCGCAGTGGAAGCTTTCAATCGCAACGCGACAGCAAGCCTCCTGAAACCAATCGACTTATCGTAGCGCGCCGGCTCGCTTCGAAGGAGAATGGCCACGAAGATGCACCGCACGCCGTTGTTGAGGATCACGATAACGATGTGGCTGTCGAGCTCGGCATCGTTGCCATTGAGCTTTCTGAAAGACTTTTCTCCTCGTGATTCGGCCACCGTGAAGCGCTTCAGTGACAATGATAGTCACCGGCCTCGTGGTTCGTATGGCTCACCGCCATGAGCGAAAGCGCCGATTGCTGACATAGCGAATACGGTCGCTGCGAGAGCGATTCTAATGATTTTAGCGGTTGAGTTCCCATCCCTTTACTCGCAGTAGCGCGTACCCTTGCAATGGGTTAGGGCGTTTCAACTACAAGTGTATGTGGTAATGGCCCGTCATCTGCAACCATTTGACTTTCCTATTGGGCCGCCCGTGGTCCAGTTTGTGATTTGGGATAGCCGTTCGAGTTCGACGTCCAGTAGCGTTCGGATTTCTTCCGGAGACTGATCGACGAAAACCAGTCTGGCGTTCTCTCTGACCAAAAATAGTTCCGTTTGATGTTTGTCCTCATCGAACCGCATCTGGATCACGGCGTCCATGTTAATCCAGCGAGTAATCGTGCCGTCGGTCAACTTCACGAACATCCCATCCTCCCAAAGGTGGCACTCCCGAACCGAACCAGAAAATCTAGGGTCGGTTCCAACCATATCCAGGTGGGGAAGGCGAGATGTGAATGCTTCCAAAAGCTGCGTCGCATGCACCGAGTAGGCAGTATTAGTTGGATCCCTCGATTGCTCCGGCCTCTCGGGCTGCCGGGCGATACTGCCATCGTCGGTGCGCGGGCCCGCTATATGGCACGGCCGGCGATATTGCTATCGCGCCGCGTCGAGACATGACCCTGTCATCTTCAAGAGCGTGCCCGCCGGAACGATCCAGCCGGTTCACGCCGCCATCTTGGCGCTGACCGGGATCGCGGCCTCCAACATCATTGCATTATGCTGATGGAGAACGGCAACAACGTCTCGCTGAATGAGATCGGGATACTGGGTAGCGCCGCCAAGGTGTCGCAGTCCAACTTCATCACCACCTATCCAGTAGATCAGAAGCCGAGCACCATCTGGCGGCCAATGAGGCAGGCGGAAGCGTGGGAACTATGCGAGTCGCAACCGATTTGGGGGAAGAGTCCGACGATGATGGCTGGATTTGTTGCCATGGGCTTCCCGTCGCAACAGAGCGACGGGTTTAAGGCGGCGGCTTCTCTCTGACGGTCAGGGCGAAAGATAGCCGTGATGTATGCCATAGCGAATTGCAATCAAAAAGGAGCCGCCAATTAAGAAGGCGAGCATAAGCGCTTTACGTGTTTCACTCTGTAGCAATTTTGCCCTCCACAAAAGCGGGGAAGTAGGCCTTCCTCGGATTTTGGCAACGAACTTCTGCTGAAAATTCACAACCCGGAGCCACTCCGTGTTCGTCCATAACTGGCGCAAGGTCCTGAAGCGCGCCTGGAGCATCCGCCTCATGGTGCTCGGGCTTCTCTTTTGGCGGCGTTGATGCGGCCCGTCGCGAGGAGATCAAGAGCTTTACGAAAACCGTCGAGATGAAGGGTTGAGCCTTGCGAGTAAGGGGTTGGGAAGGGTCGCACTTGCGGTGTGCCTCGCCGCGTCATCGAGTGGTCAACTCTCGGCCCAGGAGTTCGCGAGGCCGTCGTCCACGCCACCATCGGCGAATGGCTTGGCGATGGATCGACATTCTGGATGGCCTCGGAGATTGCAATGCTGCGCACCTGCATCTCGGTGAGGCGAGCGTCAGTCGCTTCCAGCTCGCACCTGCTCCACCGAGAGACTTCCCGCAGGCAGCGGCTTGAGTAGCTGATCCTGGGGTTTCGACAGCGCCAGCCAGTGTCTCCAATCTTCAGGTTTCAGGATAACAACCTGTCGATTATGGATTGGCGCGACATCCGGGCTCGGCTTCGTCGTGAGCATCGTCATCGACGCCGGCTGGTTGCCTTCGCCTTCGCGCCACAGCCCGGCAATAGCGAATATCGCACGGTCGGCGAGCGTAAACCTGTGCTTGGCCTTCGGGTATTTCGTTCCGGTAAACTCGAAGAAGGCCGACGCCGGGGATGAGGCAGCGTTTGCTCTCAGAGAAATCCCGGTTTTCCGAGACGAAATTAAAAACCGGTCCGCCTTTGCGTCCGGCAGACGGCGGAAACCCGAACTTGGCGGCGAAGAGTTCGAACTCATCGCCAGATGTCCGGACCACCGGGGCGATATCACCGATTTTGATGTCATCGGCCGTGGGTAGATCGAGTTCAGACTGGTGCGCCGGAATGCGCAGGGCGAGAGACTGCATCATCTCGCAGTACTCTTTCCAGCGAATATGTTGTTCATAGTCATTGCACATAGCGGGACCGCTCGTCAGCCAGGGAGGATTATCGGCCCGCCTTCTTTCGACCTTTAAGGTCGGCTTCGACGCTCTTCTTGAGGGCGTCCATGATGCTGATGACGTTTGATGGCTTCGCGTCGTCGTCTTTTTTACTGTTGGCCGCCTTGGACGATTTGGAGGGCTTTAGAGCCTTCTTCTTGGTCGCTATCAGCTTCAGCAAGCTCTCCTGGATCGGATCGCTGACCATCGAAGGCGACCATTTATCCATGCGCCGCTTGATCGTTTGGGTGATGGCAGCGACCGTCGAGGTGTCAGCCTTCTTCTCGATCCCCTGGAAGTACTCCTCCTCAGGGCGAACCTCGTCACCGAAGCGCAGGGTCCAGACAACGATGCCCTCATCGCGCGGTTCTAGGACCACCGCACGTTCTCGCCGGCCGATTACTACCCTCGAGACGCCAAGGACCTTTTCTGCCTTCATCGCATCCCTTATGACGGCAAACGCCTCGTTGCCGATCTTGTCGTTAGGAACGAGGTAGTGGGGTGTTTCAAGGTAGATCCACTCGATACTTTCGCGCGGAACGAACTTTTCGATATCGATCGTCCGCACGGTCTCCAGATCAATGGACTCGAGGTCTTCGTCGGTCAGCAGAACGTAGTCGTTTTCACCGCGCTCGTAGCCTTTGGCTTCGTTTTCATCCTTGACGGGCTTTCCAGTCACGGAATCGACGTAACGGGACAGGACGCGATTGCCGGTCTCTTTGTTGAGCGTGTGGAAACGGACCTTCTCGCTCTCCGATGTCGCCGGGCTCATTGCCACGGGACACGTGACAAGCGAAAGCTTGAGGTAGCCTTTCCAGTATGGACGGGGTGCCATTGTTGTTTCCTAGCTGGCTTTTTTGTGAGTGGTCTTGGCAGCTGTTTTGGGAGCGGCCGCCTTGGTCTTTTTCTTCGCGTTCGCGTTTGCAGCCTTAGTCTTGGATTTGGCAGCGGGCTTGGCGTTCCCCATTCCAGCGCTTTCGCGCAGGGCCTTCAGAAGGTCGTTGGGCTTTGACACCTGAACTGGCTTCGGCTTGGGTAGTGAGCGGCCCTCCGACTTCGCTTTCACCAGATCGGCGAGGGCGGCCTCATAGCGGTCATCGAACGTCGCCGGATCGAAATCACCCTTCTTCGTGCCGATGATGTGCTTGGCGAGGTCGAGCATTTCTCCCTCTACCTTGATCTCCGGGACCTCCTTGAATGCCTCCTTGGACGGCCGCACCTCGTAATCGAAATTGAGTGTCGTCGCGATCAGGCCGCGCCCGTGGGCGCGGATAAGAACGGTGCGCATCCGTCGAAAGAGAACCGTTCTCGCTATCGCGGTGACGCTGGCCTTGCTTAGGGCATCGCGAAGGCCTGCAAATGCGTCTTCTGAGACTTCGTCTGTCGGTACAAGATAGTACGGCTTGTCGAAATAGACATCGTCGACCTCGGAGCAGGAAAGGAACGCTTCGATCTCGAGCATCTTATCGGAATCCGGGATGACGGCGGTCACCTCTTCCGGGTCGATCATGATGTATTCGCCGTTCTCAACCTCGAACCCCTTCACCTGGTTTTCCCGCTCGACAGTCTCCTCCGTCTCGCTGTCCACGAACTCGCGGCGTACGGGGTTCCCGGTTGCCTTGTTGATCGTCCGGAAGGAGATGCGATCCGAGGTCGACGCAGCAGTATAAAGCCCGACGCCGCAGGTGATTTCCCCGACCTTGATGTGGCCTTTCCATTGAGCCCTATGCGCTGCCATGATTTTCCCTCCGGGCGGAACTTTCCAATTAACTTGTCGTTCGGCCTTTCGTTCCGAAACTACGGGGGAGATGTGCATGTCAGCGCCGCATGAAGACCATAGCGAAGCCCTTCAGGACGGAGAGGCGATCCTGCTCAATGCCGTTCTCATGTGGTTTCGGTTTTATGGTGTCCCCTTCGATGAACGGACAGCCGATGTCTTGTGCGAACGGGCGATGTTGCTCTACGCAGAGGGGCGAGGCCAGCGTTACATAGAAGGTGACCTCATCCGGACGTTTTCAGGTCTGATGGCCATGAGGGTCAACGCTCCGTCTTCGGCTCTAAGCCATTGAGCAATTCGTTTTCGCTGATCCGAACGGTGATGCTATCGTCCCCAATCCTCCGACAAGGCGACTGACGCCATAAAGTCCGATTTCAAAAGCTGCTCGGGATCGTCCGAGTACTATCTCCACTGCTTCACGATATGTCCGGCCAATTCGTGCCACGCGTTTTTTGGCATGTTTTGAAAGCCAGAGTGGCGGTTGAAGGGCAACCCTCGGAAAGCCCGAGCTTCGAAACGCGTCGAGTTGGGCGTAAGTCGACTGATCACCAACCAGGGTGTACGCCGAGATCAAGGACGGGGGATAGTCTCTGATGGACTGATGGTTCGCCCGGCGTTAGACAAGCGCGTCAGCAGGAGTTTACCGATGCGTGTTGCCGTCATCCTCTTCATAGCCGTGTGCCTATTCCTGGCGGGAGCGACTGCTTCGCGCGCATACGTGGGCAACTCTAACTTTTGGCTGCTCGCAACCGCGCTTGTCCTCTATACATTAGGCAATCTTTCGATGATCGCTCTCATGCGGACAAGCGGTCTTTCCCTTGCTATTTCGTTGTCGTCGGTTGCGCAGCTCATCGCCATCAACGCGATCGCCGTGTTGGTTTTCGACGAGCGGCTCGGCTGGCATCAGGCGGTTGGCGTCCTCCTCGGGATAGCATCGGTTACGCTTATGGTGATCGGATGAATGGCTCTCAATTGCGTTTCCTTGACTACGGCTAATGGCAGTCGTGGGGTGGGCTCTTCCGGACGCGCAACGGCGTGCAGCGATTTGACGGCGGTATTTGGACAACGGGCTCGGCCGAACTCAGGCTTGGGTGCTAGGGCGACCTGAACATGTACGATGCAATGCTTCTTTTCCTTGCTGGCCTGTTAGCAGGCAGCATGAATGCGTTGGCGGGCGGCGGGTCATTCGTATCCCTGCCTGCGCTGATATCGGTCGGAGTGCCGTCGGTATCCGCAAACGCGACAAGTACCCTGGCCTTGTTTCCCGGCGGCATGGCGAGCTCGTGGGTCTATCGTGACGGGGTTAGGAGTGTGTGCGGCGTCAAGGTGATGCCCATTGCCATCGTGACGGTGATGGGTGGCGTGGCCGGCAGCATTCTATTGCTGCTAACACCATCGAGGATTTTCGATGGGATCCTGCCATGGCTTTTGCTGGTGGCGACATTGATGCTCGCTGCAGGTCCGAGGCTCAGCGCCCATTTGCAGACGCGGGCACGTCCGAGTATTCTGGCATTCGCAGCGGTTCAATTCTTTCTCGGTCTTTATGGCGGCTATTTTGGTGGCGCCGTGGGTCTCATGATGCTTGCGGCATGGAGCGCGCTCGGGGGCGGGGACATCAAGAGCCTGAATCCGACAAGAATGGTGATGGTCACTGCCGCCAACGCCGTCGCCGTCGTCGTCTTCGTACTTGCCGGGGCAATCGTATGGCAGGAGTGCATTCCCATGACGATTGGAGCCGTTATCGGCGGGTGGATCGGAGCGCATATCGGACGAAGGCTGCCATCACCCGTCGTCCGGATGCTAACCCTCGCGGTCGCCTTTTTAACGACCGCAGTGTTCTTTTCGCGAGCTTACCTTTGAGCGAAGGTCCCGTACCCCTCAGGCTCTCAGTCGATAAATTGCAGTTGAAGGAGCCGAATTCCTCCAAAATGCTCAAGGAGTTGGACGAATTGGATCGCGGGAAAGCGTCGATCCAGCGGATGTGATTGAAAACGCACGAACGATCGTCATTGCCGCCGAACATTGAAGGCACGCCGATGAGCTGGTGCCCGGTGTTCGCCTTTCCAAATTCCATGACGTCGCACCACCGTTGAGCCTCCGGTTCCTGCGGCAGCCGCACGAGATCGTCGATCTTCTGCGGTCGCGGAGCCTCCTGAGCGTGAGCAAAGGCAACATCGTTAGGGCCAGAAAGCCCGGCGATCTATTTCAAACTCTTGTCCTTCCGGCTAGTTTTCGAAAGCGAGGACTGGTCTACAGCCCAATTTCATGTCGATGTCCAGCCGGTCAAGGCGCTCCGGCTCGCGGAGCGCCCTGTCGACCCTGGCCGATCGCGGAAAGATTCCAGTCGACGTTCAGCGCTTTCTACGAGACCCGCTTCACGCCGGGCGGCTGCCACGTACCTTTCCCCGCAGGCAGGATCGAAGGCGCCTCCGTCTTTGGCCAGTACAGGCGCATCACGAGATAGATCGTGCCGTCCGGGGCCGGAAGCCAATTGGCTTCCTTGTCCGCTCCGGGGCTGTCCTTCTGGATGTGCAGCGTCAGCGAACCGTCCGCATCCTTCTTCATTCCCGGCAACATCGGAGAGTTGACGAGGTAGCGATTGATCGGGTTCTTGACCAGCAACTGGCTCTTGCCGTCGTACATGGTCACTGACCAGAACGAATGCACTGGCGGCAACTGGCCCGGCGGGAAGGTAATCGTGTACTTGTGCTTGCTGCCGTCGAGCGGCTTTCCGCTCGCATCTGTTCGGGTGAAGGGGTACATGGCCTCTGCTGCATCGTTGCCATAGAGGCCTGCCTTGGCAGCGCCTGAGCGCAGCAACCAATCGCCGTTGTAGAAGGCCTCGTCACCAAGCAGCGAGCTGACGTTCCAGCCGTTGATGGGCTTGTTTCCGCTGGCCAGCCACTTGTCGATCTTGTCGTCACCCTGCTTCATGCCGACCAACAACTCGGCCTTATGCTCGAGCGGCAGATCCTTGAATTCGAGGGTCTTTCCGGGCCCGATGCCGATCCTTGCAAGCTTCGCACGGATGACCTTGTCCCTTGACGTCTCCGGGACGAATTGCAGAGCCACGTCGAGATATTCGAAGAAGTTTTTCTTGATGCCGGCGGTGGTGGCGGGAAGGAACTCGATCGTCGGTGCGGCGGGCGGGGCGGGTTGCTTGAGGAAGGCCGAAAGCGGTTGCGCCTTATAGCCGGTCTGCACCTTTTCCACATTCGCCATATCGTCGGCGTCGATAAGCTGTGTCCGGAAGTTGGCGAATACGAACGGGGTGCTCGAGGTGAAGACCTGCTTGACGCCGTCGGGCTTCGCGCCTTTCCAGTCGGGTCCGACGACGAGATAGGAACCCGGCTCGGTTCCCGTGGTGCGCGAGCCAATATAACCGAAATTGTAGGTGTTGCCGTCGATAAGCTGGACCGAGTAGTAGCGTTCCTTTTCGACCGTCGGCACCGAGATCACCATCGGTTCAGCACGCAAGTCCAGCCAGAGGATCGAGTAGGGCGTGTCACTGTTCGGCGTGATGATTGCCGTGTCCGCCGGGCTGGCGACCTGATGCATGTTGTTGATGTCGTTAAACGGCGCCTTGAACTGTCCGGAGTTCCTGGCCACGGCGAACTCGTTCATGACCGCATAGTTCATCACGAGCGGCAGGCCGTAGATGAAGCCTTCCTCGGCGATATCCTTCGCCTCCAGCAGGCTGGGCCATTCTTCTTTGTTCTGCGCAAGCACCGGGGTAGACTTGGCCGTTGCGGCAACGAGTGCGGCCATCGCAGCGGAGCGGAGCAGATCGCGTTTCGTAAGCATGTGAACGTCCTTTCGGTTCGCGGCGTGCGATCAGGCACGCTGAGGTGACAGGGTAGCGTCATGCGGCCGCGGACATCGAGCGAACAGAGCCGACCTAGTCCTGACCATGAGGAGGTATGCGCCTACTTCGGAAACAGGAACGGTCAGCCCGACTTGGACGCCGTGCCCTTCGGGGCCGTCGTCTGGAGACGCTGCCCAGTTTCGAAGCTCGCCCGTCAGGCTGATCGGCTGTTCGTTGACCTTGACCAGCTTTCTGACGAGGGAGGCGATGGGATTCGACAGATTCTTGGCGAGATCGGTGCACGAACCCTGGCCGTAGACCGGCGCCCCCACGCCGAGGGCCGCGGCGACGGCGAGCGTCAGGGACCTCTTCGCCGGCAGGGCGCGGGTCGATGCGGCATTTGCCATTTCTCTCTCCATCCGATGCTCAGGCTGGCGGCGAGGCAGTCTGGGTCATGCGCCGCAAGAATGACGGAACGGGCCGGAGGAAGAAACGTATGTTACTGTAGCGTACAGCCTTCACGGGCGATATGAGGCGTCGGAGACCCTGAATTCGGCTTCGATATCAGTCGTGCTGGGCACTGGCAGTCCAGCGCGTCGTAGCGCTGCGATCATGCGCATGCTGTCCTTCGGCGGCAGGTTTCTCTTCCGATTCTCGGCCACGATGTTGGGCAGATAATCGGGGCGCATTTTCATAAACACCTCGCCCTCGTGCTTCGCTTCTGCCAACAGCCCGGCCTCGGAGTAGATGACCGCCGCAACGCCATGGAAGAGCGGAAATTTCTGCAGGTCGGCTTTACGGATCAGCCGCACCGCCATCTCGTGATCGTCGAGCATGCAGGCGATCAGGGCGCGCGTCCCGAAGTAATATCCAGAGCCGCCCGGATTGAGCTTGATCGCACGATCCAGCAATTCGCCGCCGCGCTTCCATTGCCCCGAGAATGCGACACGCGTTCCGAGCTCCCCCAGGAACTCCGTGTCGTTCGGGTTGGCGGCGAGCGCCGCTTCGCCGACATCGAACGCCTCTTTCGTCTCGTTGTTGAAGAACAGGGCCGTCATGAGCGCCTGCAGGGCGCGCGTGTTGTCGGGCTCGAGCGAGACTGCCCGCCGCGCCGAACTGAGCGCGCGCTCCATCGCGGGACCCTTGTCACTCTGCGGATTGAACTCGAACCGACCCTCGTCGAGTTGGATGATCGAGAGCATCGACCAAGCCGTCGCGTAGGCGGGGAAAAGCGCCACGGCGTTCTGCAGGCAGTCGCGCGCGACCTGATGCTTTTCCGGATTGAGCTCCTCGCGGTATGCGTAGTAGCGCAGGGTGCAGTCATGGACGCTCATATCGTCCGGCGGCGGGTTGGCCGCTATCGATTTCGCGATGATGCCGTAAGGCTGAGCGATCGCCGTCGCCACCTTGCTTGCGACATCCGCCTGAATGAAGAAGAGCTCGTGCGTGTCCAGGTTCTCGTCGTAGTCCTGCGACCACAGGATGGATCCGTCGGAGGTGTCGACGAGGCGCACGGTCACACGGACCTTGTCGCCCGCGACGCGAACCCCGCCTGCGACCAGGTAACGGGCGCCAAGTCCTTCGCGCACCTGCGACGCCTCGACGCCTGGGGGCAGTGCCTTTGATGTCTCGCGGCCGAAGACGGTAATCTCCTTGAAGCGGGGAAGGGCGGTTAGAAGCTCCTCGGTCAGTCCGGCTGCATAACGTGCAGCCTGCGGGCCGTCGCCGAGGTCCGCGAAAGGTGCGATCACAAGGGTCGGCTCGCCCGGAAGTTGCTCGGCGGAACGACCGGGTGCCGGCCCCTTCAGAACGCCGGCGTAAAAGCCAAGCCCCGCGAAGACGAATGCCACGAGCACGGCCAGCACGGGCCAGGCGAGACGCCGCCACGCGAAAGCCCGGCGCTCGGAGACGTCTTCCTTCAGCGCATCCCCGGCCGCTTCCATCGGCGCCCCATTCCACGTAAAGGTCGGCACATAACCGCCCTTGGGGATGTCGATGCGGATCGGATCGCGCTGGCCTGCGACGAGATAGTAGCGTTCGATGACCCGGCGCAGACGTCCGGCCTCGATGCGAACGACGGGATCTTCCTGAGAGAAGCCCGCGCTTCGGTTGAACACTTCGATGGCGATCGAATACGCCTTGAGGCGCGGTGCCCGGCCTGCAAGCGTCTCCTCGGTGACATATTTCAAGAAGGCAGCGCCACGTCCGGCGCTCGGAAACTCGCCGCTGGACAGAATGCGTTCAAGCTGCGCCCTGACCTCCTCATGGGTCGGACAGGGGCGCTCGGCCCGATCGTCGGGCAAAGGCACCGAGGTTTGCATTGCATCCTCCCCCTCGTCACACATATGCGCGACAGTTAAAGCTTGTATTCAAATCCCCTTATGCAACCTATTCCCCCAATAGCCCTTCGTCTACCTGAAAGAAGTTTCAAGGCGGATCACGTATGGGCCGGGCAACCGGTACCGGACGATGATGGCGATGAACAAGGGCCTGGAGGGGCATATGAAGACGAGCGTGCCAGGCGTGGCGAACTCAAGCGGGCGCCTACCCCTATCGCTGCTTCCGGCATGCCGGGTCGGCCGGCGTCGCCGCGCAGTTCTTGACCGCGATCTTCTGCGTCCCGCCGTCTTGTCCGGTCAGACCGCCGACATGATTGGCGTAGTTGCTGCGAGTATCGGCGTCGAGCACCGCGACCGGGGCGGTCAGTACGAGGCCCGCGGCGCTTCCGGCCGCCGCCGCCACGTTCGTTGTCCCCGCAAGGATCGTGTCGCCAAGGCCGACCCGGCTGTCGGTCAGGGTCTGCCCTTCGGACAACCGCTGGCCGATGAGCTGGACGACTTGCGGTGATTCCGCGAACTTGCTGTGATTGAGGTCGTCGCTGACCTTGATCTTGGTCAGATCGATCACCGATACCTTGTAGTCGGCGAGTTCGGTCTTGTACGGCGCGGTTTCCGGATCGATCGAACCGAGGCGCGGGATGTTGCCCCAGACCCGCCGCGAGAAGGCAAGCGCCTTGTCGTCGCGCGAGACGAAAAGCGTGAATTGCGGATGGGGGTCGCCCATATCCTCGATCTGCGACCGGAAGACGTCCACGTCGACGTCCGGAGCGGCCAGCATGACGTTCTTGAACTTTGCCGGGAGACCGCCGTTGCGGATCGCCATCTGCCGGAGCGCTTCCAGCGCCAGCCAGTTGCCCATCGAGTGGGCCAGCACGTTGACTTCCTTCACGGTGCCGTCTTTGGCGAGATACTGAAACAGGGTCTCGAGCGCGTTGCGCGTGTAGTTGGTGCTCTCGCGGTCATAACCATAGGCGAGCAGGCTGCCGCGCGATGGCCAGGTCACAAGGACCGGCGTGCTGCGGACATTGGAATCGTGGACGATCTGAGCGAAGCGGTAGACACTGTCCTCGAAGCGGTTGTTGAAGCCGTGGATGAAGACCAGGACGCTGTGGTCGCGGTTCCTTCTGACCGAGGCGTTCAGCCAGCCTTTCGCCGCTTCGAGACTAAGCGCGTCGGCCTTCAGCGTGGCGAAGTCGGTCTTCGGATTTGAAGGCAGCCTCTTGGGCCAGGCGACGTCGCCCTCGTTGCGGACCTTGGGCAGCGAAACTCTCATCTGTGCGAAGGACGGCGTGCGGGCGCGCTCGCCCGTGAACATCTCGCCGGAAACAGTCGATCGGGCACGCGTGGTCGCGACAAGCATGTCGACGCGACTGGTATCCGGCACGGTGTCCGCAACGGGGAACAGCACGTTCTTCGGATGTCCGCCGCAGCCCGCGAGCACGACCAGCGCGAGGCATGGAAGAAGTCGCCGGATAGGACCAGCAGTCATCAAACGAAACAAGCCCAGTCCCCCATCCGCATTCCGGCTACATCCTGACAGGACGGACCATGCCTCAACCCGTGCGTATCCCGTCGTATGTTACTGTACGCTACGGCCCAGCGACGACGACCGGGAAGGGCACGCCGAGACGGATCGCCTTCGAGAAGTCGGGCGACAAACCATCCGCCCGCGCCCGCACATCGATCTTGGCAATCTCCCGCAAGCGGTCGAGCGGCATCGAGGTGTCGCGCGGCTCCCCGGTCATAGGCGTAGTCGGGAAGATAACCATTGACGATCAGTCGCCAGTCGAACGGTACCTTGTCTCCAGCGACCCGCATCAGCTTGGCGACGGTTGTCGTGCAGTTCGTCGTGATCGAGTTGTAGAACCGCGGCGTCCGGGCGAGCGCGTTGGCCTCGGCGACGTACTCGAGCAGCAGGTTGCGCGCCTGCTCGGGACTGGCTCTCAGCCGGTAGATCTGGACGTCCTCGCCACGCACGTTGGAACGGACGCCGACGACGTCGCGTTCGTCCGCGGCAACAACCACCAGCGGGTCGTTCTTGAAGAGGTCGGCAAGGGGAGAAAACCCGCCGCCGACCTTGTGGCGCACCTCGATCGACCAGGCGAGCTGTTCGCCGCCTTCGAAGCCGAAGCTGAAGATGACATGCGCGATCTTCGGCCCCGCCCAGTATGACATGAACAGGTCGACCGTCCTCACCTTGCTCACATCGTAGGTTCGCGTCGTCCAGCGCTCGGTAAAGTCGGAGTTGCTTCGCCACTCGAAGTCCCGGACATCGGTCAAGGTCAGCGAATTTCCGTCGATGCGACCCGTGACCTGGCGGGCGACGTCAGGAGCCCATGCGGCGTTGGCTTCCGGCTTGATCGAGCTCCACCAGAAGAGAACCAGCGCGAAGGCGACCGCAAATGAAAGGATGGCTCTCCTGCGCAGCCGGCTGGCAAGCGCCGCTACTGTGAGGAGACCGAAGGCGAGGAAGACGCAGGCGCCGATCGCCCGGCCGGCATCGGGCAGGGGCAGGCGATACCAGAACGCCAAGGAGCCCCAGGCTGTCAAAGCCGCCACGATCAGGGCGACCGCGAAGATCAAGATGATCGCCATCAGTCGAGGCATGTTGTTCCTTTCCTGTAGCCGCCGTGCCACCACGACGGGGAGATCGCGACTTCATCGGGCTGCAGGGAATGGCACGACCTTGGCAAGATCCAGCATGGTGTGAATTTCCTTGCCGAGCCAATCCATGAGTTCGAGCGCCTCGGCGTAACGTTCATGTTGCCCCGGGGCCGTCGACGACTCCCAGTCCCGCACGAGCTGGTCCGCGATGGAAAAGTCGTGGCACAGTTCCCGGAAGCTTTCATTGCGGGAGGCGAGCGCTTCGATCTCCAGCGCCTGCTCGGGAAACCTGCGCTTGGCGAACTCCGTGTCATATTGCATTGCATCGCTCCCGCCCAGGCGAGGCGAAGGCTCCCGCACATCCGCGTAGTCGCCGTGAAGATGGCACAGAACCCGGCCGACACCATGTAGGTTACAGTAACACACCGCGAGTTTCTTGCGGTCGGCAGCGCATGTGTGGTCCATTCGGTCACCGGCCCGGCGGCGGGCCAGCCATGCGAGGACCTTACCATGAAGCCCATTCTAGTCTCCGTCGCAGCGCTGCTGATGTCGACCGGACTGGCGAGCGCAGCCGAGCCGATCGTCGGAAACTGGAAGACGACGCTCGGAGACACCGCCGCGATCGAGCCGTGCGGCGGCGGTTTCTGCATCACGCTGAAGAGCGGCAAGCATACCGGCAAGAAGATCGGCGCGTTCGAAGGCAACGGCGGCAGCTATTCCGGCAGGATCACCGACCCCGACGCGAACAAGACCTACGACGGCACCATCAGCGTCTCCGGCGACACGGTTACCCTCAAAGGCTGTGTGATGAAGGTCGTCTGCGAGTCGCAGAAGTGGTCACGCCAATAGTCCGGGGGAACAAGCGGATACGGTAACATACGGGTGTTTCCCCCGTGATCGGCTATCACTGCGGCGGCAATCATTTCCGGCAATCGCTGCCGGAACGACTTCATCGCCTGGTCGAGTTCGCTGCGCGTCATGCCGCGCGCGCCCGAATGCACACAGATTGGCGACCTCATGAAGAACGGCCGACGGGCGGTCGACAAGGAGAGTGAAATGAAACGCGCGACGAGACAGTTTTACGCTACTGCCGCGGTGCTGCTGATGGGCTGGGGGGCGGCGTACGCCGAAGCACCGAAAACCAAGATGGCGACGCCGATACCCGATTCGATCGTCACGCCGGAGAGCGTCGACACCAGGATTGGCAAGCTGAATTTCTTCGACGGCTTTCCGGACGACGCCACTTCGGAAAAGATCTATGACAACCTCGATTTCATGCGCGGCGTCGACGCTTTTCTCAACGCCATGCCGGGTGCCTCCGTCGAAGCCCTACGGGTTGGACTGGCCGGCCAGGGCGCCGACAACAATCAGACCATCCTGATCTTCGAAAATCTCATGGATTCGCATTCGCTGTTCCTGACCGGGAACACCGAAAGCATCTACAATCTCATGTGGCTGGATACCAAGGCCGGTCCGCTGGTCATCGAGACGCCGCCCAACATCCTGGGCATGATCGATAACCACTGGTTCGAATATGTCGGCGATGTCGGCAATGCCGGTCCGGACAAGGGCAAGGGTGGAAAATACCTGCTGTTGCCGCCGGGCTACGAGGGCGTGGTTCCCGAAGGTTATGACGTATTGCGGTCCTCGACCTATGGGAACCTGTTCTTCTGGCGCGGCTTCCTCGAAAACGGCAGCACGACGACGGCCGTCGAAAACACCAGGAAATTCGCCAAGGTCTATCCGCTTTCGGAGGCCGGCGATCCGCCGCCGATGAAGATCGTCAACGTCTCCGGCAAGGAGTTCAACACGATCCATGCCAATAATTTCCATTTCTACGAGGAAGTAAACGACATCGTCCAGTACGAGCCGAACGAAGCCTATCATCCGGAAGTGCTGGGACAGCTCGCGTCCATCGGCATCGTAAAGGGCAAGCCCTTCGCGCCGGATGCGCGGATGAAGAAGATCCTCACCGAAGCCGTGGCCGTCGGCAATGCGACGGCGCGCACCATCACCTTCAAGACGCGCATGAAGGATGCCTATTATTATCCGAACAGTGCCTGGTTCACCGGCTTTGTCGGCGGGAGCTACGAGTTTCTGCTGCAGCCTGGCGTTCGCTATCTGGATGCCCGCGTCCTGTTCCACTACTACGCGACGGGCATCACGCCGGCCATGGCGATAAAGCGCGTCGGCATTGGTTCGCAATATGCCGGCGCAACGACCGACAAGGACGGCAAGCCGTTCGACGGCGGCAAGACTTATAAGATTCACATGCCGCCAAACATTCCCGCAAAGGAATTCTGGTCGTTCGTGGCGTATGACAACCAGACGCGTTCGATGTTGCAGACGGACCGGCAATTCCCCAGCATCGGCAGCGACAAGAAGGACATCGTGATCAACGCGGACTCGTCGGTTGACGTCTGGTTCGGTCCGACGGCGCCGAAAGGCCATGAGGCCAACTGGGTCCAGACAGTGCCGGGCAAGGGTTGGAACGTCCTTCTTCGCCTCTACGGGCCTTTGGAGCCATGGTTCGACAAGACCTGGAAGCCAGGCGAGTTCGAACCTGTCGAGTGACGCTCAAATACGCCATGAACTCCAATGCCGGTCCGACTGGTGTGTCGGATCGGCGCGGCCGGAAAACATGAGTGCGCCGCCGGCATCAGCCGCGCCGCCTTGAGCCTTCTGGCTCGTGCGCATAGCAAGGATCAACAGGACTGCGGGAAGACGGAGCTTGATGTCAAGATCAGCGCCATCGGCACCATGGATATACGCGGGTCTCCTCGCCGCTCAGACCGCCGCGGCCCTGACCCTGTTCTGGATCGTGTTCCCCATCTTTCATGGCTTGGTCACCCACCTCGGCGAACGGCGGACGCTCGCTCTCTCGGACCAGGTGGGGTTGTTGTCAGCGCCGCGCTGCTCCATTGCTTCTACTGGATACGGTTGAAATGGGTGCCGGTCACGTCGCCGTTTCACAACGTCTTCGTGGCGCATCTGCTCTTCTTCGCCAGCCGGGTCAGCTTCTTCTTCGGCGGCGCGCTCTTCTCGGCCATCTTCTTCAGGCATCTGCCGGAACTCGACGCCTTACCGCCATTCGCTCAGGCGTGCGTGAAGAGCGTGTATGTGGCGGCGACGCTGTTCGGACTATTCTGCTACTCGCTCGAACTGGCTCGCTTCGGACAGGCCGTAGAGGATGGACCGCCAGAACGGGGCCGGTAGCTTCCACATCCGTCGTTGCGGCGACACGTTGAAAGCCGTCTCCTACGGTCCGTGTAACCGTAACATACTTCCCTTCTCACCCCCGAAAGCGCACCAGATGCGTGCGGGGGAGTTTCTCCGACGATCAATTGTTCACGATGGGGGAAGCATGTCGACCAGAACCAGACTGTTAGGAGGGGCGCTGGTCGCGTTCCTGGCGCTCAGCGGTGCGGCCCGTGCCGACACCATCAGCTTCGCCGACGCGGTGAGCACGCTCGCCAACGACTGCGGATCCGACATCAAGAAGTTCTGCAAGGGCCTGAACCTTGGAAGCGGCCGTATCCAGAACTGCCTCGAGACCCATGCCGCGAAAGTTTCGCCGACCTGTACGGCGACACTGGCGAGCGTCACCTCGTCCATCGGGCAGCGCCTTGCCGCCCAGTCGTCGTTCACCACAATCTGCAAGCACTATGTCGCGCAGTTCTGCAGCGGCGTGGTGGGGGAGGGCAACATTCTTTCCTGCCTGAACAAGGCGACGCGCGTGAACGAAGGCCAGTGCGGCCAGGCCATCACCGACGCCGGCTGGCGGTGAACGATGTTGAAGGGACACAGGATCATGAAGAGCTTTCGACTCGCAACGATGTTCGCCGCCGGGCTGCTGCTGGCAGCCGGCCACCCATTCGCCCAGGAACTGAGCGGCCCGCAGGTGGTGCGCACGCTCGACAGATTGCAGGGCGGAGCTCCGGCCATTGACCTCGCATTGCTTATGGAAGAAGCGGCGGCGAGTGCAGGCAAGGGCCTCGCCGGGCTTCCCGACTGGCAGAAGCTTTCGAAGCTGTCGCAGCTCATCGTCGAGATCGACTTCGAGAACGACTCCATCGCCATCGAACCGAAATCCTATCGCACCGTCGGCATGATCGCCGACGCCCTGCATCATCCGAACCTGCGGCGCTACAAGTTCCTTGTCGTCGGACACACGAGCTCGACGGGCGACGCCAAGCACAATCTGGACCTCAGCCAGAAGCGGGCGAACGCGATCACGGAGGCGCTGTCGACGACATTTTCCATCGCCCCGGATCGTCTGTTCGCGATCGGCGTCGGCGAGGAGTGGCCCGGAGATCCGTCGAATCCGCAGGCCGCCGACAATCGACGCGTCCAGCTCGTCAACCTCGGTCTCGTGAAGTAGCAACCAGGAGGATTCTCCATGAAACGCCATATTCGGATCGGCACAGTCGCCGTAGCCTGCCTGGTGTCGTGCGCAGGAGCGGCGTTGGCCGAAGACGCGATCACGGCACCCGCTTCCAAGACCATTGGAGCGACCGCGGCCGGGAAGATGGTGCCGTCGCTCGCCGTCCTCAATTCCGGCGGGGCGACGCTGGCCGACGGCAAGCTGACGATGACGGGGGTCACTCCGAACTCCATCGTGTTCGCCGACCGTCCAGTACGATCGGCCGGACATGTGCTCACGACCGAGTTCATCAAGGAATGGGACGAGGGCAAGGACAGCTTCGCCGTCGACCCGCCGAACGCGACGATCTCTGTCATGAGCAGCGATGGGACGGCTGTCGAAGATGCGGTCGTGGTCCTGACCAAGCCGAAGCTGGACGGCGGCACGCTGACCTTTGACGTCCAGGTTCTCGAGGGCGAACTCGCAAAGGCCAATGGCCCGGCTTCGCTTTTCATCGACATGTTCGTGGCGCGCGCCGGAATGGGGCGCGTCGGCGTGGTTGGCGTGGGTGCGGTCGGCTTCCATGGCGGCTGGTATGCGCACCCGGCGGCCCGCTACGGCGCCGCGGTCGCGACGGGCGCGGCCATCGGTGCCGCGGCGGCCTCCGCGCCATACTACTATCACCCCCCGTGCGGCTACTATCCGTATCCGCCCTGCTACTGAAATCGGAGCGGCATATCGCAATGAGGCTGGGGAGAAACAGCCGAGGCGGATGGAGGTCGGCTGCGGGCGTTCTCGCCGCCGTCCTCCTGGCCTATCTGCTCGTCTGCTACCTGGTGATGCCGGAGCTTTGGATCTTCCGTGACCGGAGTACGGTTGCCGATTTCAGCCGGATGGTCACGACCACCGGCGACGACATTCCGGGCGATCCAATCAACGTCGGGCTCGTCGGCCCGAAGCAGCAGGTGATCAGGGCCTTCGCCGCCTCGGGCTGGGATCCGGCCGACAGAGTAACATTACTCTCTTCGGTCGAAATCGGCCTGAGCGTGGTGCTCGATCGTCCGGATCTCGATGCGCCCGTCAGTCCGCTGTTCTTCGACGGTCGGAAACAGGATCTGGCATTCGAAAAGCCTGTCGGGCGAAGCGCGGACGAGCGCCACCACATACGTCTCTGGCAAACGGCGACGGTCGGCGCCGACGGCCAGCCGCTGTGGCTGGGCTCCGCCAGCTTCGACCGCGGCGTCGGCGTCAGCCACGACACCGGGCAGATCACCCACCATATCGGACCCGATCTCGACGCCGAGCGCGAGCTGGTGATCGGCGACCTCAAGGGCGCTGGGCAGATCTCCATGACCTACGAGCGCGCAGGCGTCGGTGCGACGAAAGATGGTCGCAACGGTGGCGGCGATCCGTACTTCACCGATGGTCGAATCCTTGTAGGGGTTCTGCCTGATATCGGCCGATAAGGCAGCAGCCTCCGACACTTCGATCGCCATCGTCGACGTCCCCTGCTTCCGCGTTCTTTATCCCCATGACGAGAGGATCGCGGCGACCAAAGCTGCCGGAGAATTTGAGGGCGGCAGCCGCCGGCGGTCTCGATCAGCTTGTCGCGGTCCCAGGATGTGGACGTTGCCGCGTGCGATTTAACGGCATACATGCCTCGAGAATGTGCAGCTCATTGGCGAGACCAGCCTGAACGCCGGAACTTCCTGAATCGGTGTCCGTTTCCCGGTGACCGTTATCATCAGGAGATACGAAAATGGCAACCACTTCGAGGGGCCGTGCTCAGGATCGCGCGAAGGTCGCTGGCGGACAGGATCACGAGGTTCGCTACGAGGCGAAAAAGGAAGGCGTTCCAAAGGAAACGGTCAATAGGGCCGTGAAGAAGGCTGGGAACTCTCGCAAAAAGGTCGAGGCGGAAATCGGCCGGCACTGAGCCGTGAAGCTTGCGACTTACAACGTCAATGGTGTCAACGGCCGCCTCGAAGTCTTGCTGAGGTGGCTTGATGAAGCCAAGCCGGACGTCGTCTGCCTACAGGAGCTGAAGGCCCCGCAAGAGAAGTTCCCGATCAAAGCGATCGAGGCAGCCGGCTATGGGGCGGTTGGCAGGGCCAGAAGTCCTGGAACGGCGTCGCCATCCTCACATGGGGAAGGAGCCGCATCTCACTAGAAAGGGGCTGCCCGGCGAGCCGGAGGACGAGCACAGCCGCTATATTGAAGCGATCGTCGATGGCATCGTAGTCGGTTGCCTGTACTTGCCGAACGGAAACCCCTATCCAGGCCCGAAATTCGACTACAAGCTCCGCTGGTTCCGCCGTCTCCACGACTACGCGGCCGAACTGCTCGAGCTCGGGGTGCCTGTCGTGCTCGTCGGCGACTACAACGTCATGCCCACCGAGTTGGACGTCTACAAACCCGAACGCTGGACGAACGACGCCCTCTTCCGCGTCAAGGTCCGGGAGGCCTACAAGAAGCTTGTCGGGCAGGGTTGGACGGAGGCGCTTCGCCATCTGCATCCAGGCGAGCGCATCTACACGTTCTGGGACTACTTCCGAAACGCATTCGCGCGCGACGCCGGCCTTCGCATCGACCACTTTATCCTAAGTTCGGAGGCAGCCAGACGGCTGACGAAGGCGGAGGTCGACAAGCACGTTCGCGGCTGGGACACAGCAGTGATCACGCCCCAGTATGGATCGAGCTTCAGGACGAGCTGGTCAAGAAGAAGAGGAAGACGAAGTGAGCCATGAAGATTGGTAAGGGAAGGATCCGCTGAAGCTGCCGGAGTCGTCGACAGCTTCGTGGTGAACGGCGCGAGGCAGGCTTGACGTCTTCAATGCGATCGTTGAGCAGGTGGGCCTCCTGCGCGAGGCGCTCGAACGCGATCCTGACCCGCCCGACGACGACGCCGCTCCAGGAGCCCGCAAACGATTGGCCGGGTGACGACGGGACTTGACGCCTGCTTAGTTGAAATCGCCGATCTTCCCGGTCTGGAAGAGTATGACGGGATCGCCTACCTCGCCCACCGCAGGATGTCCCTCCCGTTTCACGACGAGGGCGCCAGCGTGCGTCCTCGCAGCCTCCCTAGCTTCTTCGACAGCCCCTGCCTCTTCCCCGTGGAAAACCGTTTCCCATGCCCGGACCGGCTGCCCACTATCATCGAGATCGAATGCGAATATGCTGATCGAAGTGAACGCTCCGGGCATCGGCGAACTCACGCGGTGCCGCGTTGGGGCTTCTCGACCTGCTCGTCGATTTCCGCCTGCAGCTTCTTTCGGGCGTCGCCTTCGAACTTCGCGCGGACACGTTCCACTTCCTGGTTGGTCGCTTCGATGGGTTGGCCTGAATCGTCCGGAAGGCCGGGACCGCTCTGGGCGATTGTGGAATCCTTCGGGCGGTCATTGAGGCCGTTTGTGGTCTTTGACATCGGAAACTCCTTTCGGGAGCTTAACGACGACGAAGATCTATTGTTCGGCGAGTGACGAAAAAGCTTGCGGAAATCCGGTCTGTCGACACCACCAAAAGCGGCCTACTCTTAAGCCCGCAGAATAAGTAGCCGATGCAAGCCTAAGACGCGCATAGTTGCCGCCTCGCGTATGAGCCCTATAGACGCGACAAGCAGAATTGACTTGCAGATCATGATCGCCATCGTCAGCCATGAATGGCGCTATCGTGAAATCTTGAATGGAGGCTTGCACTCAGTTTGCTTCCGTGAACGTTTAAAACGTCGTCTGGTAGCCGTTTCATTTCACATCATTGGGGGCGCGTTTTATGGCTATGGGCAGACTTCGGATCAGCGCCCGTGTCCAAAGGAAGCTGAAAGGGAGCCTTTGGGCACCCCGCAATACGGCAAGAAGTGGATACAGATTGTCGTATGCGTTTGTGGTGTAATGCTTGAAGGAGAAGGCCATGACCAGCAAAAACGCCACTGATACCCATACCCGCCCCGATGAATGGCCGCGCGCCGGTCGCGGGCCAATCAGGTCAGCAGCGCATCGCGAACTTATGTGGTTTGCGAGGGCGAGCGCGTCGTCGGATACTACTGCCCATCGGGAGCGCTGACGGTCGCGGACGCGCCGGCAGCGATCCGGCGCAACATGCCCCACCCCGGTTCCCATGGCAGTCCTGGCCGTCTGGCTATCGATCGCAACTGGCTGGGAAAAGGAATTGGAGCCGCGCTGTTGCAGGAGGCGTGCAGCGTACCGGATAGGCAGCCCGTATCATGAGGTATCGCGGCCTTCTGGTTCACGCAATCTTCGATGAAGCCAACGCGTTCTAAGAGCATTTTGGATTTGCAGCGTCGCCCGCTTATGCCTGCAATGATCAAGCGGATCTACCCAAGGCCGGGAAACTCACTCCCACGTCCACGATCTCAGTCAGCAGCATGCACCTGAACGCCGCGGCAGAGCAGTCCCCAAGTCGGGCGTCGTTGGGCCTCCTGGGCATGAGCTTGCGTCATCGGATCGTTGCCGTCGTCTGGCTCGGGGCCGACAGGCGGCGGAGTCTCCCCAGGGTCTCGCTCAGGTTCGGGATTGCCGATCGGCGGCGCTGGCGGCGGAACGATGGGCTCGTTGGGTACGGACATGGTTTCCTCCTTGCTAACCGGGAGAACTCGCGTGTCCCTCGATTTATTCAAGAGGTGGTGGCGTGAAGAGATGCTTTTCTCGAGCAGCGA
Organism: Rhizobium sp. CB2179; assembly: GCF_057653455.1. Classification (NCBI taxonomy): domain Bacteria; kingdom Pseudomonadati; phylum Pseudomonadota; class Alphaproteobacteria; order Hyphomicrobiales; family Rhizobiaceae; genus Rhizobium; species Rhizobium sp. CB2179. The sequence goes on from NZ_JBYGKR010000003.1 coordinate 228,096, forward strand.
ACCGATCGCCGCCGACGGGCTCGGGAAATGACCGAGTCCTCGATAGGGAACGGCAAGGGTCCGAGGTCAAAAAAACCAGCGCTCTTGCGGAGAGACGAATAAGACGATCCGAGGATCCTGCACGCAGTATGGTATCCGCGGCTCCATGGCTCGCCAATCGAGATATCGGTGAGTGAACATGGCGACGCAGCAGCGCAGGGGCTGGTCCGAAGGGCAATCGTGGTCATTCTTGGATGAAGGGGTATTTCGATGATGTCGGCGTTCCGGAATGATTCGGGGCGTTCGACTTCATCGCGAACATGTCGGCGGCCTTGTTGGCTTCAGCATGGCGGGCGAGGAGGCTGGCGAGTTTTACCCTGCCAAGGCCCAAGCTGACGCTGGCGATGCCAAGGCGCCCGAAGCGCGTTTATGTCCTCTCACTTATGCGGCCCGCGAAACGAGCTTTGGCATGCCAGGGGATCACGGAACGGTTCTTGCACGGTTACTAATATGTTTATCGTGGGGAGACCTAACGTCATGAAATGGCACAGATCCGGAGAGTTTAGTCCCTTGATGCTCGTTGTGAATGGGCCGGAAAAGTACAAACTTGTCGCAACCCTTTGGGAGGCCGCCAATATGCTGACGGCCTGCTGGCCCATCGACGATGGTGAAGAGTATCTCACGGCAATTAGGGCGTGCCGGGATGCACTTCATGGGGACGTCTCGGCCGAGGACGCACGAGAAGCGCTGATCCGTGCCGCCGACGAAGCTGGCATTCCGGTGATCACCGTCGTTCACTGAGCTTCGCTGCCGAATGAAATGAGTTCACGGGCGCCTTTCGTGACACAACCCTCTCCGTTCGCTGCATGCGCGGGGTCCATGCCGCTGAACATCACTTTCAGCCCGCGCTCGGCCAGCAGCTCTTTTGGCCTCTCCTTGGTGACAAGTGCCGGCTTCCGTTCCTTCAGTATTCCGCGTACATTCCGCCGGGTCGATGGCAGAAACGAAGGGAGCGCCTTTCCCGCAACCGCATGTTGTGCCCGCCGCATTTTACCGTGTCGCCGTCGCCGATGGTCAAAGATGCGCGGATGATCCGCCCAGCAACCATTGAACGCTATCTCCACGCTCGGCCGCCTCCCGCTTCCGCCCGAGTGCCTGTTCCTGCTCGTATGACTTGTGCGGGAAATGCTCGAAGCACCACCAGCGGGTCGCCCCGGCCGGAGAAGGACTGTTGCCCCAGCCACCCCACTCGGCGCATCCCTTTTCCTCGCAATAGTGGACATGCATTCGCGGCGCTTCCGTCAGTGGCCGTCTGTCGGTGTCGCTCATCTTTCCTCCTGGAGTTGCCAGCCGGCTTTCGGGACCGGCCACCCCTTCTGGGCCGCGCGGAAATCAGCCTCGGCTTCGGCTTTCTTCTTTGCTTCCATGATGCCCGCTGCCCAGACAGTGATGCGCATGCGGCCGGCTTTGAATACGAAGCGCCGTTCGGTCGTTTGCTTGCCTGCCGTGTATCCCGCGCGAAAGCAAGCGCGCGCGGCCGACAGACCAACGCTCTCGCGGAAAGCCCGCGGCTGCGACGACCACCAGTCCCGCAGAGCGGTTTCGAATGACACGGACGTTGGTTGGGGACGGTCAAGCATAGGTGTCAGCCCTGGTCTCGGGTTCGACACCGCGGATCGGCCATCGCAGTCGCTTTCGCTCATGGGTGATCTTGGGCATATCAGTCTCGATGGTAGCTCGGTCGCCAGCCGCGGGCCATGCCCCGGCTCATGGCGCCTTCGGTCAATGCCAACTGCCGGCGAAGGTGACGGATATCTTCCAGAAGGGTGTCTATGGCCGCGTGCGTATCGCCTCTGTGGTAGGCAATCACCTTTGCACGCTCATCGTCTTCCACGGCTTCGCCGATCGGCCGCTCTCGCATATCCGTGCTCCGTACTTCGGTTTTCAGAAGGGCTGCCGCGGCGCCTTATGTTCTTATTATGTTCTCATCTCCCTGCGAGTCAATAATCAATCTGGGTCAATTGAGTTTTCGCGCGCATTTAGACGGCGGCGACCATCTCTCTCACGGTGCCGACAACCCGACTATGATCATATGGCTTGCTGAAGAACCGGCCTTCGACTGGCAGGACCTCGTCATTTAGGTCATGGTGCCCTGATGTCACGATGATCTTGACAGGGGGCCATCGGTCCCGTACCGCCGCGGCGAGTTTAAGACCATCCATCGATCCTGGCATGTCTATATCGGTGAACATCAGCCGGATCTCTGCGTGGACATTCAGTATTTCTATCGCAGCGTCCGCGTCAGAGGCCTCGAAGACCGTGAACCCCTCATCCTCGAGCGATATCACAATGGCCAGGCGGACGAGAACCTCGTCCTCAACAACAAGAACCGCCGCGCCGATATCAGACACCTCAACGCTCTCCGTTCCGGCCGCCAGCATCTCTGGCATGGCCTCGAGCACGGTAACACTTGGGCGGCGGGAAGGATCCATCCTCCGCTGAAAATCGCCGATAACCCTCAAACGCTCTTCGAATACGCAGCCGCGATGCCGGACCCTTGGCGCTGCACTGAAAGCCTGATGCGGCGAACGCGATGTTCGGCGCCGTGCCTAATAACGAGACCAGTGCTGAGCCCACATAGCGTGTTCCATATCCCTGACGCGTCGGTGGCCGCACCGGCGGGCGCCGCCCGGATATTCTACGGAAGGTGGCCACGCCCAAACGAAAAACTCCCTCTGTTGTCAACACCGGATTATAAGGATTGAATGAAATCCTCCGCAGCGGCCTTCCCGCGTCCAATTATATATGCTTCAGGGCGCTCGGGGATCCGGCAAGACGACTGCTGCACCGCGGTTTTTGCGCGCCGGTGTCGAAGTGGCCGAAAGCTGCGTCTACGTGGCGCTGTCGCAGACGGCCGCCGAACTCAACGCCATCGCCTTGTCCCATGGCTGGACGCTTGATGGCATTCGTGTCGAAGAACTCGCGAGGCCTGGCTCGGTCGATGAGGCTGATGAGCGGAGCATCTTCATGACTTCCGATCTCAGGCTGAATGAGAGGCTGCCATCGAGGAACACAAGCCCCGCCGTCTCGTCTATGACTGTGCTTGAAATTCGGTTCATCTCTGGAGATTCGCCCCGCTGCCGCCGCGAACTTATTGCCTTCAAGGCACACCAGGCTCAGGCTTGAAGATCCAACTTACCGTTCCCAGATTGTCGGGATCAAAAAGCTTAGAAAGGAGACAGCGATGACAAGCACATTGTTTGACAGACCGCTCTTCGTTAAGCGGGGCCACCACATTCAGGAAGTGGCAAGCCTGGAAGACTTATTCGACCTGCTTGATGAATGGCCGGCGGAAAGACGAGGCATGACCTACGAGGTGCTGGTGAAAGCCTGCCGACTGGCAGCACAAGGGATTTTCCCGTTGAACTCCCTTCGTGAAAATGTTCGGCGGTATCTCATCAAGGAACGGGCTCTCGCAAACATTGACGAACTCCCCCTGGCCAAAGAGGGGGTCTTGCCCCGCAGCTTAACCTCCTAGACAGCGGCAATGCACAAATGTCGGGCCCCGGGAATCCAGGTAGGTCCTCGTTTACTTGTTGACAGGCTGGGGCTGGCTATCGTTGGCCAGCACGAGATTTGGCGGTATGTCCGGCCCCTCGTTTCCCGATAGGATGGCGGAGATGTAATTTAACGCGTTTTTCATGCCGTTCATCGTGTAGGGCTTTTCGATCGCGCCAAGCGCATCCACGAAATCGGGCGGCAATCGCTTGATGTTGCCTGTAACGAAGACGTAGGGAATGCCTGCAGCGGCTAAAGAGCGGCCGACTTCGATTCCCGTCGGTCCGTCCATCAGTTGAACGTCGACGAAAGCGAAATCCGGTTTTTGCGCAGCCAGCAGATCGTGCGCTTGTCTGCTATTCATCGCGATGCCCGCGACCTCGTGTCCGGCTGCTTCCACCTCGATTTCAAGCTCCATGGCGAGCAGCATCTCGTCCTCGACGATCATGACTTTCAATTCTCGTTCTCCTGATGTTCGTCGATCAGCAGCATGACCTCGACCACTGTCTTGTCGCCTTCGATCTTGCGTTCGACACTGGCTGCGAGTTGACGGGCCGATGCTTCCAGGAGAAGCCGCCCGAACTCGGCGGCTTCCGCGTCCGGCTCGACGGGAGTCGTCGTGTCCTCGACCCGGATCACAAAGTGGCCGTGCATCCGTTTTACGACGACGTGGATCGCGCCGCCGCCGTCGCTGAGACCCCTGTTGACCGCGTCCACCACGAGCTCGTTGACGATCAGCGACAGGGGTGTCGCCTTGACGGCCGGAACGAGGAGCGGCGCTAGGTCGAGCGTCAGCCGGATGTCATTCCGTCCGACGCCGCTGACAAGGTCGGTGACCAGCTCGCGGATGAAGTCCGCGACGTCGAATCGGGCAATGTCGTCGAGGGTGAAAAGTTTTCGCTGCACGGTACTCAGTGCTTCTACCCTGTTGAGCACCGACATCAGCGTCTGCTTCTTGACCGTGTCCTGCGTGAACCGCGCCTGCAGTTTGACGATCGACGCCATGGTCAGGAGATTGTTTTTGACCCGATGGTCGACTTCGTGGATGAGAAGGGTCTTTGCCAAAAGGGCTGATTTCAGTTCCGCCATATTCCTTGCAACTGCCTCTTCCGCTTGATGTCGGGCCAATGCAAGTTCCGCTTCACGGCTTTTGACGGTTGTGAAATCCAGCTGCGAGGCGAAAAAATAGATGATCCTTCCCTCGTCATCGCGCACCGGACTGATGAAAAGCGCGTTCCAAAAGGTGCTGCCGTCTTTTCGGTAATTGAGGATGTCGACGGAGATGTCTTGGCCTCGCGCGACGCTGTCGCGAATGTAACCTACCCTCCGCCTGTCTGTCTCCGGCCCCTGGAGCAGGCGGCAGTTGCGGCCGATGAGCTCATCATTCGAGTAGCCCGTCATTTTTTCGAAAGCCGCGTTGCAGAAGATGATGGGATTATCATGCTGAGCGGGATCAGTGACGATCATCGGCATGCGCGTCGCCTTGAATGCCGCCGCGAAGGGGTCTTCCTTCACGTGCCTAGCAATCAGCCGGTCGCCGGCGCGGCGAGCCTCTTTGTGATATCGATCGGTATCCTGCATGCGATGTTGATCTAGGTTTGGGAGACTTGACCTAGCGCTTTCCCCCACGGAGTCTAGTGGATTCGCCTCGATTTTTTTTAAGTCGATCTCAATCCGCGATCGCGTCAAGCGACATGTCTCCTGGCCGGTCTTGCTCCCTTTCCACCGTTGACTTGCCGCCCGCGAACTTTCAAGAATGACGAAAAGACCGAGGCCCGTTTCATGCACGAAAGTAATCCCGCTGTGCCCCATCAGGGCGAATTGGCCGCGCTCATCCTCCGCTATGATTGGGCAAACACCAGCCTCGGGCCGGTTTCGTCGTGGCCGATCCAGCTCAGATGCGCGGTTGATATAGCGCTTCCCTCGCGTGCCCAGATCGTCATGTTCTGCGGCCCAGAACTCATCGCCATATACAATGACGCCTATGCACCGACGATTGGAGCAAAGCATCCGGCGGCGCTGGGAAAGCCGGCAAAGGAAAACTGGGCCGAGCTGTGGGATGATCTGGAGCCGCTGCTGCGCAAGGTTTTGGAGACCGGCGAGACTGTCTTCGCCAAGGACAGGCCTTTCTATATCGAGAGGCATCACAAGCCGGAAACGGTTTATTTCGATATTTCCTATTCGCCGGTATTCGATGAAAACGGCAGGGTCCTGGCGGTCTTTTGCATCGTCAGCGAAACGACGGGTCGGGTCGGCTACGAGGCTAAGCTCAAACGCCTGGCATCGATCATTTCCTCCTCTGAAGACGCAATCCTCGGTATCGATCTCGCCATGATGGTGACCGACTGGAACGATGGAGCCGAAAAGCTCTACGGCTATTCATCCAGCGAAATTCTCGGCCGGTCGGTGACGGTTCTTATTCCAGATAATCGCGTGGACGAGGAGGCGCGCATCATCGCGCGCATCAAGGCCGGGGAGCGTATCGAGACCCATGAGACGATCAGGCGCCATAGGAGCGGAAAACTCTTGGACGTCTCCCTTACGGTATCTCCGATCTATGACGTAGAGGGACGCATCGTTGGCGCCTCGAAAATCGCGAGAGATATTACGGCGCGCAAGGAAGCGGAGCGGGTGCAGGAGGTTCTGATCGCCGAGTTGAACCATAGGGTCAAGAATATCTTGGCGACGGTTGCGGCGATCGCTCGTCAGACATTCGCGGGAGCGCCGGATGCCGAGGCGGCGAGGGCAGCTTTCGACGCCAGGCTCCAAAGCCTGGCGAGAGCGCATGATTTGCTCACCCATGGCAATTGGGAGGCGGCAAGCCTTGGAAATGTGGTTTCCGAGGCGCTGTCAGCGTATCCGGCGGAGCGTCTCGACATTAGCGGGCCGGATCTCAATATCTCGCCCAAAGCAGTGGTCGCGCTGGCGCTCATTGTACATGAGCTGGCCACCAATGCCGCGAAATACGGTGCCTTATCAGCCGAGTCGGGAAAAATCGCAGTGTCATGGAAGTTGGAAGGTTCACCCGACCCGTCGCTCATACTGCTGTGGAGTGAAAGCGGCGGCCCCCCAGTTAAGCCTCCCTCAAGGCGGGGGTTCGGGTCGCGCTTGATCGAGGCGATGTCCTCGGGACAGCTCAAGGGCCGTGCAGAACTTGCTTACGACGACGGTGGCCTGCGTTGCCTGATCAGCGCGCCTCTGGATGTGGAATGGGCAGACACCGATCACGAGGTTGCTGCCTCTGCTTAAAAACGGGCGTCCGGTGGCCAGGGGTCCCGGTTGCCGTTGACTGGGACTGGCGCGTATCGCGCCTCGGGCTTCACGCCGCCTTCAGATCCCGACCGGGCGCAATCGGCAGCTTCGCGCGCAGGGGTCGAATTTGGGGCAGGGACAATGACCTCGAACTGCTGTTCCCGCAAAAGCGCTGCGAACTGTCTTTGGAGTGGGCCTCTCGAATCTTCTCTTTTGCCACCTGCCATGGCATGCCGCCCGAGAACATAGCGAACCCCAATCAAGGACCGGATGCTGCTTCGCTTTCCAACCCAACAGGCTGCCGAGTTCTGCGGGCTAGGACCAAGGTCTGAGGAGGCCCGGTCTGAAGTCCTACTTCTGGAACACTTCCTCCATCCTGCGGTTTGGTCCCCAGCGGAATCAAACATACAAGGAGGAAAACAGATGAAGATCAAGGCACTAGGAATTGCCGCGAGCATCCTGTTGGCATCGACTTCTGCCTTTGCGCAGTCTTCGACGGTGACAGGTGCAGCAGGTGGTGCCGCAACGGGTGCCGTCGTCGGCGGCCCGGTGGGTGCTGCTGTCGGCGGCATCGTTGGCGGTGTGGCGGGTAGCGTCATCGATCCGCCGCCGCAGAAGGTGGTGACCTATGTTCAACAGGCTCCCGCCCCGACCGAGCGCGTCGTGGTGAAGGAGAAAGTCGTCGTCGGACAGCCTCTGCCGGAAACCGTGGTCGTCACGCCCATTCCCGATGACCCGAAGTACGCATACGCTATCGTTAACGATCAGCGTGTGATCGTCGAACCTTCCTCTCGGAAGGTCATCCAGGTCATTCAGTGACCTTCCGGGCGGCTTTGGCCGCCGCTTAACAATCAGGGCAAGCATGCGACGCATGAGAATGCGGGGCGGCATCGCGTGCCCAAACTTTGGAGATTGATCATGAAAAGCAACCATCTCGCCATGCTCGTGGCAGCGCTGTCCCTCAGCGTGTCGCCACTGGCCACGTTGCCAGCAGCAGCCCAGCAGGACACCAAGAGCGGCAGCCAGGCTCAGTCCGGTTCTCAGACGGGCACGGACGCCACTTCGCAGGCCGGCTCCAAGGCCACCGGAACTGGCACCGACTGCACGCCCGACGCGTCGGGTGCCTGCCCGCAAGGCAAGGGCCAATCTTCGCAGCAGAAATCGGACCAGGGTTCGGACATGAAAAAGAGCGCCGAGCAGCCTTCGACCGATAGTTCGACGAGCGGAAGTTCCTCCGGCAAGTCTTCGACGGAAGCCAAGCCCGGATCCCAAGACGCCAGCGGTGGCACCACGACCGAACAGACCCCGGCCGCCAAGTCCGGCAGCACCGATACCAGCGGCTCGGCTAAAGCAGGCACGAAGAGCAGCGCCGAAACCAAGCCCGCGGAGGGCACCGGCAAGGGCGCCACCACGCAAAGCGGCGATGCGTCCAAGCAGTCGACCGACCAGAACACGTCGACGACCAACAAAAGCTCTTCCGAAACCAACGTCAACAACAACGCCACGACGAACAATCAGACGTCCAACACCAAGACCAACGTCAACATTTCCGTTGAACAGCAGACCGAAATTCGCCAGGTGGTGAAAGAGGTTCATGTCGAACCAGTGAAGGAAGCGAACTTCACGGTTTCCGTTGGAACGACGATCCCGAAGAAGGTTCGTCTCGAACCGCTGCCGCCCCGCATCGTGAAGATCGTTCCGCAATACGAAAGCTACCGCTTCTTCATCCTTGCGGATGGCCGGATCGTTATTGTCGATCCCGATGCTCTCACGATCGTCTACATCATCGAGGCCTAACACGCGCTTCCCGGCGGCGTCCTTGCGCCGCCGGGGGCCGCAGGAGGGATCAATGATCCACCATGAAGACAAGGGATCGGGACCACCTTTCCCATAGTCGTCATCCTGGTTGCCATTGTCGCCCTTATCGGCGGCCTGGTTCTGTCTTCAGGCCATCAGCCGCCGGCACGAGTTTGAGTCCCCGCCAGTTCGACAGGTCGGTGATCTCATCTCACATGACGGAGGCGACGGCTTGCCGGTGTCTTTTCGCATTTGCGCGCGAGACCGAGCGTCGTGCTCAGCAATCCACTGGCACATCATCTTGTGAAGTAGACCATAGGGTTTAAGGGGCGGCGTCATTCTCGCGACTGCCGAACTGCCAATACCGACGCTGGCGCGCTTCGAGGAATCAAGCATCCAGCCCGTTCCGACTATTTATCGTGGTCCTTGCCGGCCAGGTTTATTCGATGATCTGGCAAAAACGCTGGACCTGAACAGGCAACAGGGCTTTGTGGCAAGGACCGCGGGCGATTTCGCGGAGAATGCCATGCCTGAATGCGTGGGGAAATATGTCAGGGAAGGATATGTCCAGACAGAGACCCATGGGGTGAAGGCGGAACTCATCCCAAACCGCTTGAACGACGCCTAACGGCGCAGAGTTGCTGCCACCAAATCGAAAGTCCACCCGACAACGCGCGAGTGGCACACCGCTTCGTTGCACTTCATCTAGCTTTGCATCAGAGTCATCTGAGTACATGATGAAGCCGTCAAGATAGGGGCGACTCATGAAGTGCATCTCTGAACTTTTGATGGGATTGGCGGGAGCGACCTTGGTCGTCATTAGCGCAGTTCAACCGGCGGAAGCTAACAGTGACAATGGCGAAGACCCATCTTGTGAAATCGTCAACCTTGCATACGCGGCAACCATGAACGCTACCCGGTCGAGCGTGACGGCTTATGCCGAGCAGGACGATGGATCTTTAGTGTTTATTGCCGATTTGCGAACCCAGTTAGGTACTAATTATCTGAAAGATTCAACGCGAAAGCAATGGATCCGTTACCCACAGACAAAGTGGGTTCCAGCGGACCGATTTGGTCCAAAAATAACTCACTGTGTATTGAAGGGTGATGAAAGTCACCTGGATCTCGCGGCAAAGCACTATTCAGTTATCCGTCATGAGGCACCGCATGTCTCTAAAGTGGATTTTTGGATTACGCATGACGATGGACGAATTGTAAAAATGCGAATTGGGCCGTGGGGAGTCAAGCTTAAGTCCGGACTAGGAGTAATTGAAATCCGGAAGTTCGATGATGAGGCATTGACCCCTCCGCTTTGATCCGCAGCCGCAACAGAGTTGCGCTTCCATTCGAACGGTATGTCCGATGCTTTTGTCGAAATCCTGAAGCGGAATTACATGCGCATATCAGTTCCACAGGACGTTGAAACAGCGCTCCAATCGCGCCGACGTCCAGTTTCCGTGAAAACCTTAAACCGCTGCGCCGGCACGTCTGAACTGGTGCTATGTGTAAATCATGTAATCGTCATATGTCGAAGCCCCGTTCGGCAACAACATCAACAATCACACGCTGTTCCAGAAGGTGGGGCCATAACGCCGCTTGCGTGCAACCCAACTCCCTCGACAGCGTTGGAGGTAACTATTTCTGCCTTCGAAACCTGTGGCATTTGCTACATTCCGTGAATATTTTCCGTCGGCACTGTCGATTTTCGCCTTGGCCGATCGTCCTTATCACAATGTGCTGGCACCGCGGTCGTGGCTTCAGCACGTCGTCGGGCAACAGAAGGAGCAATTGTCATGGATAATCAGCATCTCGTACCTGCCGCCGTGCTTGCGGCCAAGAACGGCGTCCGGTTCCCCAATGAGAGCGAGGCGTATCGCAGCGCCCGCGACGCGCTGCTGGCCGAAGAGATCGAATTGCGCCGGCACATCGAGCGCGTGGCAAGACAGCGCCGGGCGCTGCCGCCGGGCGGCGAGGTGACGAAAGACTACCGCTTCGAAGGCAGCGACGGGCCGATCTCCTTTAGCGAACTCTTCGCCGACAAGGAGACGCTGATCGTCTACAGCTACATGTTCGGTCCGCAACGCGAGCGCCCGTGCCCGATGTGCACTTCGCTGCTATCGTCCTGGGACGGCGAGGTGCCCGACATTCAGCAGCGCGCAGCCTTGGCCGTCGTCGCCCGCTCGCCGATTGAAAAGCTGCTCGCCTTCAAGAAGGAGCGTGGCTGGCATCACCTGCCGCTTTATTCCGACATGACGGACGATTACAGCCGCGACTATCACGCAATCGGCCAGGATGGCGGCGACGACGCGGCCTTCAACGTTTTCACGCGGCGCGACGGCACCATCCGCCATTTCTGGAGCCAGGAGATGGGCGGGGTGACGGCCGATCCCGGTGAGGATCCGCGCGGGGCGCCCGACCTGATGCCGCTCTGGACCGTCATCGATTCGACGCCCGAAGGCCGGCCGGCCGACTGGTATCCCAAGCTGTCTTATTAAGATCAGCCGCGTCCTACGCCGCCCGTCAGCCGGTGGAGCGGTTTCTGGAGGGCTCGGCCCATTCGATGCTGGTGACCGTGTCATCCGGCAGCGGCGGCGGATCGATGTCGTAGACATAGCCGGAGATCATGTCGGCGGCGCGTTCCGTCGCCTTGATCTTCGCCTCGGTTTCGGCGACCGCCTTGGAGATCGCTTCGATGCGGGCGCGGAACATGTGGGCAAGCACATCGCGGCCTGACTGTTTTTCGAGCCGTTCCAGATGCAGGCCGATTCGCGAGGCGTGGCGCTCGAGCTCGCTCTTGCTGAAACGCGCCTTGCGCAGTTCTTCGGAAAGGCTGTCCTGCATGACGGCGACGGGATCGAAACTTCCGGGCGCGCGCTCGTCGAGCACCGCGTCGGTGACGAGCTTCTCGATCATCACCAGCGCCTGCAATTCGGCCGCGTCGGCGAATTCGACGTCGTAGCCGGTGTCGTCGTAGACCTTGCGCCGTACCGGATCGAGAAGCAGCCCGTAGGCTTTCTGCAGATGGGCGAAGGCGTCCGAATCACCGCCCGAATCGGGATGGGCAACTTTTGCCAGGCGCCGATAGGCGGCCTTCAACTGCGCCTCGTCCGCATCGCGTTCAACGCCGAGAATATCGTATGGATCCGTCACGCCTGCTCCCTTGCTCCCCGCCACGTTGCGGGCAGTCTAGGTCTTCTTCCGCATCACAAGGGCGAAGTTTAGACCGAAACGAGGAATGACGTCCATGGCCCGAGATGGCGATGGTTTATGCCAATGCTTCGCCAAATCCTAGATTATTTAATGTTTTCAACTCGTTGTTCGAAGATCAGCCTGCGGTGATCGAAGCGAGATAACATGTGGCTTTGCCATCGATTTTTAGCACGGTGGCAGTCGCGTCCTCGATCAGCAGCGCATCGCCGGCCGCGAGCGCGCCGGTCTCGCCGCCCCGGCGGAATGAGAGTGCGCCGAAATGGCAAAGCAACAGGCATGTCGAGGGCGAAAGCGGCACGGACTTGCCGCCATCGACGTCGATGCGGATCAGCGTATGGGTAAGCCCGTTGCGGCGCGTCATCACGTTGAGATCGGTGATGGCTCCGTCCTCGAGCCTGGCCGCGACCGGGATATCCGCCGTGAAGGCCAGCGGATCGCTTGCCATTGTCAGAACCACGGGCTTGCTGCCTGCGACATCGAGCACCATGCCGTTGCCATCAAGGATTGCCAGCGTGCGGTCGATGCCAGGAAAGATCGAAAACGGGCCATCCTCTGCGACCGTTGCCATGCTGATGCGCCAGTCGAAGTCATTGATCGACGCGCCGGGCGGAAAGACGGCGATCTCCACCGTCTCTCCCTTGCCGTTTTTCCAGGGCATGCGTTTGTGATCGCCGGCGCGCAGGATCCTCACCGGGCTCAGTTCCCGAGAATGCCGGGCAGGCGCAGGCCCTTTTCCTTGGCGCAGTCGATGGCGATCTCGTAACCGGCATCGGCGTGGCGCATGACACCGGTCGCCGGGTCGTTCCAGAGCACGCGCTCGAGGCGTCTTGCGGCATCGTCCGTGCCATCGGCGCAAATGACCATGCCGGAATGCTGCGAGAAGCCCATGCCGACGCCGCCGCCGTGATGCAGCGACACCCAGGTGGCGCCCGACGCCGTGTTGAGCAGGGCGTTGAGCAGCGGCCAATCGGAGACGGCGTCGGAACCGTCCTTCATCGCTTCGGTCTCGCGGTTCGGCGAAGCGACGGAGCCGGAGTCCAGATGATCGCGACCGATGACGATCGGGGCGGAGAGCTCGCCTGTTCTCACCATCTCGTTGAAGGCGAGGCCGAGCTTGTGGCGGTCGCCCAAGCCCACCCAGCAGATGCGCGCCGGCAGGCCCTGGAAGGCGATGCGCTCCCTGGCCATGTCGAGCCAATGATGCAGGTGCTTGTTGTCAGGCAGCAGCTCCTTCACCTTGGCATCGGTCTTGTAGATATCCTCCGGATCGCCCGAAAGGGCCGCCCAGCGGAAGGGGCCGATGCCGCGGCAAAACAGCGGCCGGATATAGGCCGGCACGAAGCCAGGGAAGGCAAAGGCGTTTTCGAGGCCTTCATCCTTGGCGACCTGGCGGATATTGTTGCCATAATCGAGGGTCGGCACGCCGGCGTTCCAGAAGGCGATCATCGCTTCGACATGCTCGCGCATCGAGGCGCGCGCCGCTTTTTCCACGGCCTTCGGATCGGTTTCGCGCTTTGCCTTCCATTCGCCCATCGTCCAGCCCTTCGGCAGGTAGCCGTTGATCGGGTCGTGCGCCGAGGTCTGGTCGGTGACGATATCGGGGCGGATGCCGCGGCGGACCATCTCCGGCAGGATTTCGGCGGCGTTGCCGAGCAGGCCGACGGATTTCGCCTCGCCGGCCTTGGTCCAGCGGTCGATCATCTCAAGCGCTTCATCGAGCGTCTCGGCCTTGGCGTCGACATAGCGGGTGCGCAGGCGGAAATCGATCGAATCGGGATTGCATTCGACGGCAAGGCAGCAGGCGCCGGCCATGACGGCGGCGAGCGGCTGGGCGCCGCCCATGCCGCCGAGCCCGCCGGTCAGGATCCATTTGCCCTTGAGATTGCCGCCGTAGTGCTGGCGGCCGGCCTCGACGAATGTCTCGTAGGTGCCCTGCACGATGCCCTGGGTGCCGATATAGATCCATGAGCCGGCCGTCATCTGGCCGTACATGGCAAGGCCCTTCTTATCCAACTCGTTGAAATGATCCCAGGTCGCCCAATGCGGCACGAGGTTGGAATTGGCGATCAGCACCCGCGGCGCATCCTTGTGGGTGCGGAACACGCCGACCGGCTTGCCGGATTGCACGACCAGCGTTTCTTCTTCCGTCAGCGTCTTCAGCGTCGCGACGATGCGGTCGAAATCCTCCCAGGTGCGGGCGGCGCGGCCGATACCGCCATAGACGACGAGCTCGTTCGGATTTTCGGCGACGTCGGGGTCGAGATTGTTCATCAGCATGCGCAGTGGCGCTTCGGTCATCCAGCTCTTGGCATTGAGATCGTTGCCGCGGGGCGCGCGGATTTCGCGGATATTGTGGCGTGGATTGCTCATGGCGGTTCCCCTGTCGAGAGATCGTTATCGTTTCAGGCCTGGCGCAATCTGTTCGATGCGCACCAGAATGTTCTTGAGATGGACGCGAAGTCTGTCCGCCTTGGCGGCGTCATAGGCAAAGGGCGCCGCCTCGCTCTGCAGATGCGTCGATTGCGCGAGCTCCATCTGGATCGCGTGCACGCCGGTTTCGGGGCGACCATAGTGGCGTGTCGTCCAGCCGCCCTTGAAACGACCGTTGAGCACGCTGTCGTAACCCTCAGCGGCTTCGACGACGGTAAGCGTCGCCTGCTCGATGGCGCTGTCGCACGACTTGCCCATATCGGTGCCGATATTGAAATCCGGCAGCTTGCCTTCGAAGAGGAAGGGAATGTGGGAGCGGATCGAGTGGCAGTCGTAGAGGATCGCGACACCATGGATTGCTCTCACGCGCTCGATCTCGGCGGCAAGGGCGGCATGATAGGGAGCATGAAAGTCGCGCAGCCGCGCCGCGATATCGGCCTCGTCGGGAGCGGCGCCTTCCTTCCAGATCGCCTTGCCGTCGAAATCCGTTTCCGGCACGAGGCCGGTGGTGTTCTGGCCGGGGTAGAGACTGACGCCGGCCGGATCGCGGTTGGCGTCGATCACGTAGCGGTGGAAGGTGGCGCGCACGGTGGTGACATTGTCGAGCAGGCCGTCATAGAGCTGGTCAATGTGCCAGTCGGTGTCGGCCAGCATCCTGCCATTGTCGTTGAGCCGGTCGGCGATCTCGGGCGGCACCTCGGTGCCGGTATGGGGGAAGCCGAGGATGACGGGGGAGGTGCCTTGGCGACTTTCGCATGGGGCGGAGACTTTTTCCTTCATCATCATCTCAGCTCTCCAGAACCGGCAATATCCCAGAGGAAACCGAGGCGTTCAGCGCACCCGTCGCCACCAGTTCGGCGGCGGCGGCGAGGTCGTTTGCCATGTAGCGATCGACGTCGAGGCTCGCCACCTTGGTGCGGATGGCCGTGATCGCCTTGCCAAGCTCCGGGCTGGTCGACAGCGGCGCGCGCAGTTCGACGCCTTGGGCGGCGGTCAGCGCCTCGATGCCGATGATGCCGAACAGGTTCTCTGTCATGGCGAGCAGGCGGCGGGCGCCGTGGCAGGCCATGGAGACATGGTCTTCCTGATTGGCCGAAGTCGGGGTCGAGTCGACCGAGGCCGGGTGCGACATCTGCTTGTTCTCGGACATCAGCGCCGCTGACGTCACCTCGGCGATCATCAGGCCGGAGTTCAGGCCCGGCTTCTTGGCGAGAAAGGCCGGCAGGCCGTAGGAGAGAGTCGGATCGACGAGCAGCGCGATGCGGCGCTGCGAAATCGCGCCGATCTCGCAGACGGCGATCGCGATCTGGTCGGCGGCGAAGGCGACGGGTTCGGCGTGGAAATTGCCGCCGGAGACGACGGAATTGTCCGAGAGCACCAGCGGATTGTCGGTGACCGCATTGGCTTCGATCTCAAGCGTGCGGGCAACCGAACGCAACAGATCGAGGCAGGCGCCGTCGACCTGCGGCTGGCAGCGGATGCAATAAGGATCCTGCACGCGCTCGTCGCCCTCGATGTGGCTCTGGCGAATGATGGAGTTTTCGAGCAACGCGCGAAGTGCGGCCGCCGTGTCGATCTGGCCCTTATGGCCACGTAATGTATGAATATCCGGATGGAAGGGCGCCGACGAGCCCATGGCGGCATCGGTGGACATGGCGCCGGTAATCAGCGCGGCCTGCGCGGCGCGATGGGCGCGAAAGAGGCCGGCAAGCGCCAGCGCCGTCGAGGTCTGGGTGCCGTTGATGAGCGCCAGGCCCTCCTTGGCGGCGAGCACAACCGGTTTCAGCCCGGCCTTTTCGAGGGCTTGCGCCCCTGAAAGCCGTTCGCCGGCGAAGAAGGCTTCGGCCTCGCCCATCATCACCGCCGCCATATGGGCAAGGGGCGCAAGATCGCCGGAGGCACCGACCGAGCCCTTTTCCGGGATCAGTGGAGTGACGCCCTTTTCCAGCATGCCTTCGATCAGCCGCACCAGCTCCAGCCGCACGCCGGAGGCGCCGCGCCCGAGCGAGACCAGCTTGAGCGCCATGATCAGCCGCACGATGTTGTCGGGCAGTGGCGCGCCGACGCCGCAGCAATGCGACAGGATGAGATTGCGCTGCAAGGTGGTCACATCGGCGCTGTCGATCTTGATCGAGGCGAGTTTGCCGAAGCCGGTATTGATGCCGTAGACCGGCGCGTTACCGGCGGCGATCTCGGCGATGCGGGCAGCGGCCTTGGCGATCCCGGCATCGAAGGCGGGATCGAGCCTTGCCGGCGCACCGGTCCAGTAGATGGTTTCGAGATCCTTGAGCGAGACGGAGCCCGGGTGGAGCGTGATGGTCATCGACCGTTCCTTTCGCCCTTGAAGACGCGTGCGTGAAGCGGATTGAAGCCGATGCGGTAGACGAGCTCGGCGAGGCTTTCGATATTCCAGACGGCGAGATCGGCGGATTTGCCGGGTTCGAGTGTTCCCGTCTGGTCGAGCAGGCCAAGGGCGCGGGCGCCTTCGCGGGTGGCGCCGGCGATGCATTCCTCGACGGTGAGGCCGAAAAGCGTGGCCGACATGTTCATGGTGAGCAACATCGAGGTGAGCGGCGAGGTGCCGGGATTGCAATCGGTGGCGATCGCAATCGGCACGCCTGCCCGCCGCAGCGCCTCCACCGGCGGCTTCTGCTTTTCATGGATGGCGTAGAAGGCGCCGGGGAGCAGCACGGCAACGGTGCCGGCCGCGGCCATCGCCGCAACGCCATCTTCGTCGAGATATTCGAGGTGATCGGCTGACAATGCGCCATAGGAGGCGGCGAGCCTGGCGCCGCCAAGATTGGAGAGCTGCTCGGCATGCAGCTTGACCGGCAGGCCGAGCGCTTTGGCCCTGTCGAAGACGCGGGCGATCTCGGTGGTCGAAAAAGCGATGCCCTCGCAGAAGCCGTCGACGGCATCGGCAAGACCGAGGCCATGCATGTCGTCGAGACCGGGCAGGACGACATCATCGAGATAATCGCCGTTGCGACCCTTATATTCCACAGGCGTCGCATGGGCGCCGAGATAGCTGGTGGCGACGCGGACCGGACGGACATGGCCGAGCAGGCGAGCGCTCTGCAGCATCTTCACTTCACCGGTCCGGTTCAGCCCGTAGCCGGACTTGATCTCGATCGTCGTGACGCCTTCGGCAAGCAGCGTGTCGAGCCGCGGCAGAGCCTGCGCGACGAGCTCCTCGACCGATAGCGCATTGGTTGCCTTCACCGAGGAAACGATGCCGCCGCCAGCGCGTGCGATCTCCTCATAAGTCGCGCCTGCCAGGCGCATTTCGAACTCGCGGGCGCGATTGCCGCCGTGGACGATATGGGTGTGGCAGTCGACGAGACCGGGCGTTACCCAGCGGCCTTCGAGATCGACGATTTCGGAATGTTCGATGGCCGATGCCGGCAGGTCGCTTTCGGCGCCTGCAAAGGCGATGCGGCCGTTTTCGATCAGCACGGCGCCCTTTTCAACGATGCCGAGCCCTTCCTTGCCAGGCGCCAGCGTGGCCAGCCGCGCATTGCGCCAAAGCACTGGGCGGGTGTCGGCGGATGGGGCTTCGTCTGAAAAAATGTTCCCGGTCATCAGCTTTGCGCCTTTCCTTATGCCAAAACATGTATATACATAATCGACAGGTGACAAGAGAAATTTTGCGCGCTTTTCTGGAAAAGAAAGATCGGCGGCACGGCAAGAGGAGAGGGAAGGTCATGACCATACTTCACGCAGACACGGCGCTGACGCCGCAGGGTTGGCAGAAGGATGTGCGGCTGACGCTTAAGGCCGGGCGCATCGCGCGGGTCGAAATCGGCACTTCTCCCGAGCCCGGCGACGAGTGCCATGCTCTCCTCGTTCCCGCCATGGCAAACCTGCATAGCCACGCCTTCCAGCGGGCGATGGCCGGCCTTGCCGAAGTGCGCGGCCCGGCCAATGACAGCTTCTGGAGCTGGCGCACCGTCATGTACAAGTTTGCCCTGGCGATGACGCCTGATCATGTCGAGGCGGTCGCGGCCAAGCTTTATGCGGAAATGCTGGAGGCCGGTTTTTCCCGTGTCGGCGAGTTCCACTATCTCCACCACGACAGGGATGGGGGCACTTACGCCAATATCGCCGAGCTTGCCGAACGCATTGGCGCGGCAAGTCAAGAGACCGGTATCGGCCTGACACTGCTGCCGGTCTTCTATGCCCATTCCGGCTTCGGCGGCGCTGCCCCGATCGACGGCCAGCGGCGTTTCATCAATTCGCTCGAAAGCTTCGAAAGGCTGATGGAGGGATGCCGGGCAGTCACCGGCCGGCTCGACGGCGCCGAGCTTGGGCTCGCACCGCACAGCCTGCGGGCGGCGACACCGGAGGAGCTCACAAGGCTGGTGCCGATGGCCGGCGACGGTCCCATCCATATCCATGTCGCCGAGCAGGTGAAGGAGGTCGAGGACTGTATTGCCTGGTCCGGCGCGCGGCCTGTGCAATGGCTGCTCGATCATGCGCCTATGGATGAGCGCTGGTGCCTGATCCATGCGACGCACATGACCGAGGACGAAACGCGGCGGATGGCGAAAAGCGGCGCGATCGCCGGCCTTTGCCCGATCACCGAAGCCAATCTCGGCGACGGCGCCTTCGCCGCGCCGCTTTTCCTCGAAGAGGGCGGGCGTTACGGCATCGGTTCGGATTCCAACGTGCTGATCTCCGTGCCGGAGGAACTGCGCCAGCTCGAATATTCGCAGCGCCTGGCGCTTCGCGCTCGCAACGTCGTCGCGGCACCCCGCGGTTCGACGGCGCTTTCGCTGTTCACACATGCGCTTGCCGGCGGCGGTGCCGCATTGAAAACACCGGCAGGTCTCGTTGAGGGCCATCACGCCGATATCGTTTCGCTCGATGCCACGGCCGTTCCCTATCTCGCAGGCGACCAGATCCTCGACCATTGGGTGTTCGCAGGCGGCGTTTCCGTCGATTGCGTCTGGGCGCATGGCCGCAAGCAGGTGGAAGGTGGTCGCCATCTCAAGCGTAATGCCATCGACCGGCGCTTCGTGGCTGTCATGGGTGAACTGCTGGCCGTTTGAAAAAGAGCTTTTCCTGTCCAGGCATTCGAATTAGAGCAATTCCAGCAAGTGTGGAGCGGTTCGCGTCCGGGATTGCGTGAAAACAAAGAGATAGCGGGAGACCAAACGGAACGTGGCGATGAACCAAAGCAAGGATCCCACCTTGCACCAGCGCATCCTTAGCGACATCGAGGGCCGTATCGTCTCAGGCGATTGGCCGCCGGGGCACCGCATTCCCTTCGAGATCGATCTCGCCACGCAGTATGACTGCTCGCGCATGACGGTGAACAAGGTGCTGACCCAGCTTGCCAAGGCCGGCCTGATCGAGCGCCGCAAGAAGTCCGGCAGCTTCGTCACCCAGCCGCAGGCGCAATCGGCCATTCTTGAAATCCACGATATCAAGGCCGAGGTGCGGTCGCTGAACCTGCCCTATTCCTATGCGGTTTCGAAGAAGACGAGCCGCAAGGCCAAGGTGGACGACAGTCGAAGGCTGGAACTGCCTGTGGCGTCCTCCGTCGTCGAAGTCGTCTGCATCCACAATGCCGGCGCGCGGCCCTTTTGCCTGGAGGAGCGGCTGATCAGTCTTGCGACGGTTCCAGAAGCTGCCAATGCCGATTTCCTGACGACGGCGCCAGGCCCCTGGCTGCTGAACCAAGTGCCGTGGAGCACGGCCGAACATCGGATCCATGCCGTCTCGGCCAATGCCGAAGTGGCCGCAGTCCTGGACATCGCGCGCAATACCGCCTGTCTCGTCGTCGAACGCCGCACCTGGAGCAATGCTGGCCCGGTAACGCATGTGCGGTTCACCTATCCGGGCGATCGCCACGCGTTGGTGGCGCGTTTCACGCCGGCATCGTGATAGAGAGCGCGATCCAACCGGCTGGTGCCCGGTGACGAACCAGCTGGATCCGCCCATGGCCGGCTGTCGGAACTGCTGGGCATGAGGCCCGCCGGCAGCGTCACCGTCCGCCATGTGATCAGCAAGACCCCTTAAAATCAGTGGTACGTCGCGGAGGCGGCCAAAGTCATGCGTTCCTTCCGCCGGGAACGCGATCGGCCGCTGTTGGGTGGCTTGCGCCTCAAGCTCTGGCTGGGCTGGGTGATAATTTGCCGGGATTAGCTGACCGCGGCGGCGGTATCGAGGCGAATGGTCGAGCACAGCGCGGGAGACTGCTCAAAGCATACCGTGAAGGGGATTTCCGTTTGGATGGACGGGAAGTACCGACGACCGCGTCGTCGTCTCGATCAGCCGCTCGTACTCCTGCTCCGGCACCCCGTAGCAGCCGTGGGCGATCTCAATCAGCTTGTCGCGATCCAGGATGCGGACGTTGCCGCGTGTCGATTTGATGGCGTAGATGCCCTCAAGGATGTGCAGCTCATCGGTGACGCCCGCCCGCCTGACGCCAAGCATCAGCGCCAGGAATTCGTGCGTCAGTGGCAGATCATTGCCGTCGATGCGGTCGTGACACATGAGCAGCCAGCGCGCCAGCCGCTGATGCACGTTGAATTTGGCGGCGGCCAGCGCGCTGTGGGCAAGCTGCAATTCGCAAGTGTGGACATAACGCAGCAACAGTTGCCGCACCTCTGGGCGTTCAAGGATCGGAACAAAATGCTCCGTGGCCACCTGAAGCCCGTGGCCCGGCACCTGCATGAAGGTACTGTTCGGGGTTCGGTCGACGCCCAGCACAATGGGATAACCGGCAATCCCCTCGCGCCCGATGTGGCGGATTTCAACGCTTTTGCCGTCCGAGCTTTCCGCAACCATCGAGGCGAGGCCGCTTTCAAGAAAGCAGACATGCTCGATCGGCTTGCGCGGCAGCACGAGCGCGTGCTTGACCGGAAGATCGACGGGTTCCAGGAACGGCGCCAGACGCCCGAAGGCTTCCTCCGGAAACCGGCGCAGCAACCTATTCTTAGTCCCGCTCTGCCTGATTATTGTCATGATAGCACCGCTTTGGTGACCAACGCGACGCCACTCCTATGGTTCAGAGAGTTCACGCTCTGTCTGATTTTGACAATAAGGCGGCTTTTCAGCATCGACGCCGATGGACCTAGTTCAACTGAACCGCCGACCGGAAAGGAACGGTTGCGACCAACGAGCCGTCTTCGGTCCTGATCTCGAAAGTGTCTCCGTCCGTGGGATCGCCCATGCGGATCCTTTCCGCGACGATTTCGCGGGCGGCGGCCGTTGCTTCCTCGAACGCCAGCTCGGGCGTGGCTAGGTCAATGCCTTCCAGATCTTCATTGAAGACATCGTTCCTGCGGACGTGGAAAAAATACTTCGGCATCGTTTGCTCCATCAAGAAGGACCCCCTAGCCTCTCAAGCGGGAAGTTGTTCCTCCCGAACCGCGTCAGCGGGCCAAGGAGGTGTGCGGGAGTGGGTCGCGCGAACAAGGGAACGGTTGCTCGCTTTGTCGATAGCGGCGACGCTTGCTCCCTCGCCGATAGAATTTCGACTCAGGAGGCCGCGCAGAGCGTCACCCAAGGCGTTAGGTCAGAGGAACACCAAATACCTTGTCTCGGCGCGGCCAACCCCTGGGAGGGGTAGATCGCAAGAGTATTAGGGCGGCTGAGACTCGCGAATGAGTCTCCTTCTCTCGCGCTCCGACTTCCAAACCGCGCGCGCGCGATAGCGGTTCCCGTACCATTCCGCACCAATCGTTTCGCCGGGCTCCATGGGCGTGCAACCCCTTCGCGTAGCCGGCTCGGGCGAATATCCCTTCACTGGAAAACCTGATTACCTGCGACAAGGTGTTCTTGAGAGACCACTGTCTCGCTCCTGCCTGCACGGGGACATCAGACATGGCGCGGTACTTCTCCAATGTTCATGACGGCACCTTCTTGACGCGGTGAATGCCCGCATGCCGGCCGAACTCCGGCTCGGGGGTTCGGAGCACCCGGACCTCCCCATCGTCCGCGGCAAGCCGTCGATCGGCCACATAGCCAAGCCAATGGTATGCATGGGTTTCGAGCAGGGCCGAAAAGCTCTTTAGACCACGCGGCGGGAGCTCTTTTCATCCGGCGACACTTATAGAGGTGACAAGAAGCCCGGGATGCGGGCCACCAAGGATCAGCATGAGGTAACTCAAGAACACCGCATTGTCGCCGTTCACACGTGGCTGGATGGCCAGGTGCGCACCGACGGAAAACTCGACCCTTAAGGGTTATATCCCGTCGCCGAATGGCACGGGCTTACCACGCGCCGCGGTCATGGTGAACGAGAAGGCCAGCCCGATCCTTTAAGGAATGGATGCGGCCGCTGCTGATCCTAATTTCTTTATTGTCGCAACTTCCATATACAAGATGCTGGGCGTTCTTCATTCCTCGGACATCTTGCCGCTGCGCGCTTCCAGCCGATAACGGTGGCCGGGATAGACGAGGCGGGCGGTCGAGACCACCTGTTTTGCCGACCATGTGCGCCGGCGGATCGTCAGGCAAGGTTCAGTCTTCATGATGGTCAGGAGCTTGCATTCCCAGGCCTGCGGCATCGCCGCCTCGACAACGTGCTCGGAGCCGCTGAGCGGGGCTGCGGCCGTAAGATAGGCGTTCGGCGTCAGCGTCGAAAAATCCTGGTCGAGATATTCAGGCGCGGCCTCCGGATGGACGAAACGGTCCTCGATCTGCACGGGAACGCCGTTTTCGCTGTGGACGATCAGCGAGTGGAAAACGGCCGCGCCTATCGCAAGTTCGAGCGCGTCGGCAACCTCGGGAGAGGCGGCTTCCTGGGCGAGAACAACGACGGAGGCCTCGTGGACATGACCGCGTTCGGCGATTTCCTCGGCGATGTTGCGGACCTCGAACAGTGCCGAATAGCCCTTGCGTTCGGCGACGAAGGAGCCGACGCCCTGGATGCGGACGAGTTCGCCCTCATTTGCAAGTTCGCGCAGCGCCCGATTGGCGGTCATCTTGCTGACGCCGAGCTCGACGACCAGCTCGTTTTCCGACGGCACCCGGTATTTCGGCGGCCACTCGCCGCTCTGGATGCGGTCGAGGATCACCTGCTTGACGCCGGCATAGAGCGGGGTGCTATCATTTTCCGCCAGTTCGCGCTTCATCTCGCCGGGACGTTTCATTGCCTATTCCTTTTGCACGAATGCAATTCGCCACATAAAGCGACTTTCCCTCTTGCATAACACAAAATATCTCATATGGTACCATATACAACCTCCCAATCGGTCCTTGAAACAGAAATAGGACGGGAAAGGGCAAGCCGGCGAAGATCGGCCGTGGTGCCGCAAGGTCTGTTTCAACTCCAGAGGAGAATTGATCAATGAAATTCAGCGCAATCCTGTTTTGCGGCGTGGCGGCTTTTTCCGCCTTCACCGCCCCTGCCTTTTCCAAGGACTGGACAAAGGCGACCATTACACTTGAAGGTGCTTACGCGCCCTGGAACCTCACCAATGCCGACGGCACGCTTGGCGGCTTCGAACCCGAACTCGCAAAGGTGCTCTGCGAGCGCGCCAAGATCGAGTGCACGCTGGTCGCCTCCGATTGGGATGGCATGATCCCGGCGCTTAACGCCGGCAAATTCGACGTCATCATGGATGCGCTGTCGATCACCGAGGAGCGCAAGCAGGTGATCGGCTTCACCATTCCTTATGCCGCTACTCCTGCTGCCTTCGCCACCGCCAAGGACAGCCCGCTGGCAAAGGCCGCCGGCACCGGCGCCACGATCAAGATGACGCCCGGCCAGACCGGCGTGAAGGAGATCGACGCGCTGAAGACCGCCTTCAAGGGCAAGACCATCGGCATCCAGGCTGCGACCGTCTACGCCAAGTTCGTCTATGATAATTTCGGCGATATTGCCGAGATCCGCGAATACAAGACCGGCGCCGACCGCGACCTCGACCTGCAGAACGGTCGCATCGACCTCGGCTTCGACGACGCCGTCTATTTCGCCAACGCGTTTAAGGCGGCCAACGACACGCTCGACTTCACCGGCCCCGAGATCGTCGGCTCGATCTGGGGCGAGGGCGAAGGCCTTGGCGTCCGCAAGGCCGATACCGACCTGCGCGACAAGTTCAACGAGGCGATCAAGTCGACGCTTGCCGACGGAACCGTCAAGAACCTGTCGATGAAGTGGTTCAAGGTCGACGTCAGCCCGCAGGAATAAGCGTTTCGGCCGCATAAACCTGTCTCCGGCTTTATCGCCGGAGACAGCATGCTCGAACAGGATGTTTAGGCTGGGTCGGCCAAAATCTGAATCCTCTTCTAAAGAAAAGAGTTAGAGCATGATGTCGTCCGAAAGCCGCTCACACTTTTCGGCATCATGCTCTGGTGTCAATCCGCAAAACACTGCCACGGACGGGGAACGGACGATATGGCAAGCTTGGAACTGCTCGGCTTCGGCTCGACCGGATGGGGCGCGCTGCTCATTGCCGCCGCCTTGATGACGCTGGCCGTCACGGCCACAGCGCTGGCAATCGGCGCGGTGCTCGGCGCGATCGTCGCTGCGGCAAAACTCTCCGGTAATCTTGTCCTCGTCACGCTCGGCAATGTCTATACGACCGTGTTTCGCGGCGTGCCCGAGCTGCTGATCATCTATCTCATCTATTTCGGCGGCTCCTCGGCGGTCACCTCGATCGGCCAGGCGATGGGTTACGAAGGTTTCCTCGGCCTGCCCTCCTTTATCGCCGGCGCGCTTGCCGTCGGCATCATCTCCGGCGCCTATCAGGCGGAGGTGTTCCGCGGCGCTTTTCTCGCGATCTCCAAGGGCGAGCTTGAGGCAGCCTCGGCGATCGGCATGCATCGCGGCATGCGCCTTCGCCGCATCATCATGCCGCAGGTGTTTCGCCTCGCCATTCCCGGCTTAGGCAATGTCTGGCAGCTCAGTCTCAAGGATTCGGCGCTGATCTCCGTCACCGGCCTTGCCGAACTGATGCGCACCAGCCAGGTGGCGGCGGGTTCAACGCGGCAATATTTCCTGTTCTTCATCGCCGGCGGCTGCCTCTATTTGCTCCTGACCAGCCTTTCTGACCGCATCTTCAACGGGGCGGAGCGCCGCGCCAATCGCAGCATGCCGGCATCCGCCATGGGCCAGGCGTAAGGAGGCGACAATGGATTTCACCTTCATCGCCTCGACCTTGGTCACCCTGCTCAAGGCCGTACCGACGACGCTCATCCTGTTTTCGTTGTCGATTATCACCGGTGGCCTGCTGGCGCTCGTCATCGTCTGGATGCGGACCAGCGGCAACCCGGTGCTGTCAAGCTTCGCCAAGGGTTACATCTTCATCTTCCGCGGCTCGCCGCTGCTGATCCAGATGTTCCTGGTATTCTACGGCCTCGGCCAGTTCGGCTTCATCCGTTATTCCTTCCTCTGGCCATTCCTGCGCGAGCCGATGGTCTGCGCCGTGCTGTCGCTGGCGCTCTGCACCGCCGGCTACACGGCGGAGATCTTCCGCGGCGGCATTCGCGCCGTCTCGCCGAAAGAGATCGAGGCGGCGCGCTCGATCGGCATGTCCGGCTTCCTGCTGGTCCGCCGTATCCTGGCGCCGATCGCTTTTCGCCACGCGCTGCCGGCCTATTCCACCGAGATCGTGCTGATGATGAAGTCGACGGCGCTCGCAAGCCTCGTCACCGTCTGGGAGGTCACCGGCGTCGCCCAGCGGCTGATCTCACAGACCTACCGCACGATGGAAGTCTTTCTGTGTGCGGCGATCATCTATCTCGTCCTCAACTTCATCATCCTGCAGGGCATGGCTCTGCTCGAATATTCGCTCTCGCGACATCGCCGCGCGGCCCCGCAGGCGCTGAAGGCGTAAGCATTTTGACCCGATTGGAGCACCCATGCCAGGCGTAACCCGACTATCGGTCCGCAATATCCGCAAGAGCTTCGGTACGCACGAGGTGCTGCGCGGCATTTCCCTCGATGCTGAAGACGGCGATGTGATTTCGCTGCTCGGCGCCTCCGGTTCCGGCAAGTCGACCTTTCTGCGCTGCATCAACATGCTCGAAACCGCAAGCGACGGCGAAATCTGGGTCGACGGCGAGGAGATCCGCATGGTGCACAAGAACGGCCGGAGCAAGCCGGCCAGCCAGAAGCAGGTGGACCATATCCGCTCTGAACTCGGCATGGTGTTCCAGTCCTTCAATCTCTGGTCCCACATGACGATCCTGCAGAACGTCATCGAGGGCCCGATCCATGTGCTGAAGCGGCCGCGGGCCGACTGCATCGCCGAGGCCGAAGCGCTGCTCGAAAAGGTCGGTATCGCCGATAAGCGCCACGCCTATCCGGCCCACCTCTCCGGCGGCCAGCAGCAGCGTGCGGCGATTGCCCGGGCGTTGGCAATGAAGCCGAAGGTGATGCTCTTCGACGAGCCGACTTCGGCGCTCGATCCGGAGCTTGTCGGCGAGGTGCTGCGCGTCATGCGCGCGCTTGCCGAGGAGGGCATGACCATGCTCGTCGTCACCCACGAGATGAGCTTTGCCCGCAACGTCTCGAACCGTGTCGTCTTCATGCGCGAAGGGCTGATCGAAAGCAGCGGCAAGCCGGAGGAAATGTTCACCGGCGGCGCGACCCCCGCCTTCCGCCAGTTCATCGGCCATTTCGGAAGCGGTCAATGACGGTCACCATCGATGCAGGGCTCACCTGGCGCGAAGTCGCGCGCGTTGCGGCCGGGGAAGAGCTTGCGCTGTCGCCCGCCGCCTTTGCACGTGTCGAGCAGGCAAGCCGCATCGTTGCGCGCATCGTCGAGACCGGTGTGCGCGCCTATGGCATCAACACCGGCGTCGGGGCGCTGGCCGATACGGTGGTTGATCGCGCCTCGCAGAGCCTGTTGTCGCGCAGCATCGTGCTCAGCCATGCCTGCGGCGTTGGGCCGTTGCTTGCCGCCCGCGAGGTGCGCGCCATCATCGGCGCTGAGATCGCCAATTTCGCTCATGGCCATTCCGGGGTGCGGCGCGAGATCGTCGAGCATCTCACAGCCCTGTTGGAACATGATTGCATACCGGATGTGCCGTCCAAGGGCTCTGCCGGTTATCTCGTCCACAATGCCCATATTGCCCTTGTTCTGATCGGCGAAGGCAGCGCTCACCTGGACGGTCGGCGCATGAGCGGCCGAGAGACGCTTGCCGCGATCGGCCTCGAGCCCTTGGTGCTCGGCGCCAAGGAGGGCTTGAGCCTTGTCAACGGCACAGCCTGCGCCACCGGCCTGACCACTGTCGCGCTATCGCGCGCCGAACGGCTGCTCGACTGGGCCGATGCGATCGCGGCCCTGACGCTGGAAGCGGCGGGCTGTCAGATCGGCGCCTTCGACGAAGCCGTGCTGGCGCTGCGCCCATCGGCGGGAATAAAAAAAGTCGGAGCGAGCCTGCGCGCGCGGCTTCAGGGCAGCGGTCTTGTCGCCGCCGGCCTCGGCCGGCGCACGCAGGATGCGCTCAGCCTTCGTTCGGTGCCGCATGCCCATGGCGCCGCCCGCGATGTCTTCGACAATTCCGCCCGGGTCGTCGACCAGGAGCTTGCCTCGGTGACGGATAATCCGGCTGTCTCAGGCACGCCGGAGCAGCCGATCGTCTCCTCCGAGGCCCATGCGGTTGCCCCGGCGCTCGGGCAGGCGGCCGATAGCCTGGCGATTGCGCTCGCGCAGATCGGCGCGATCAGCGAGCGGCGCATGGACCGGCTGGTCAATCCGCTGGTGAGCGGCCTGCCGCCCTTTTTGGCGAGCGATGCCGGCAGCCATTCCGGCTTCATGATTGCTCAGTATACCGCCGCCGCCCTCAGCAACGAGAACCGCCGCCTTGCCGCACCGGCGGCCATGGACGGCGGGCTGACCTCCGGCCTGCAGGAAGATTTTCTCGCGCATCCGACAGCTGCCGCCGGCAAGCTGCTCGCGGTCATCGACAACGCCGAATATATCCTGGCGATCGAGCTGATGGCGGCCGCCCAGGCGCATGATTTCCTGGCGACGACGGCGCCGCGAGCCGCAGGCACGGATCTCGTCTATCAAGCCGTGCGGGAACGTGTTTCCCATTATGGTGACGAACGGCCACTCAACGGCGATATCGAGGCTGTCCGCAGCCTGATCCGCGAGACTGCGCCGCCGCTATAGTTGGCTGTCAGAACGGCTGAGTTTCGGAATTCTTCTTTGGCTTTTCGCCGGCCTCGAGACGCTTGAGGCACTGGAGATAAGTCGGGTAAAGCTGCTCCACCCGCGAGAGCGGCAGCATCCAGTCGCCTTCGTCGCCGGCGAATGTGATCTGCACGTCAGGCATTCCGGCAAAGGAATTCTTGATGATCTTCTTCAGCCCGGCGCTCCCCTTGCTGGCCGGGCCCCAGAGGCGAAGCGTGTTCTTGTCGAAGAAATCGGCAGCGATTACTTTCGTCACCGTACGATCGGTCAGCGTCACCTCGGTCTTCGTGCCGGCCGGAATGTCCCATGTGGTCTTTGCGACCAGCCAGAATGTCTCGGTCGCGCTCTGGCGGAATTCCATGGTCTTGCCGATCTCGCTGTCCCACAGCAGGCGGCAATAGGGATGCGGGCTCTCGTTGGAAAAGCCGACCGACCATTGTCTTGCGCCGCCCATCCATTCGGTCTCGCCGAAGGCAGAGACCGGCTGCAACAGGGCCGCCATCAGAACCATCACTGTCGGAATTTTCATCGCCGAACCATCTCCAACGCAATCGGCTCCAGCAATAGCAAAAGAAGGTTGAGCTTTTGCTACTACAGCGCCGCGGGTCTTTTCAGACACGCAAGGACGCTGTAGCAGTTTCAACTGCTGTTCCTGCTTGCCGCGTCTTGCTGTGAGTCGGATAGGATTCGGCTGAACGCCGCGGCGAACTGAACTGAACCGAACTGGCTATGATGTCTTGGCCATGGGCGGATGTTTCCACGTGCCGTCGAGCGCCTCGTTTTTTGGCCAGTAGAGGCGCATCGCGACGAAGAAGGGGCCTTTGGGCGCTGGCAGCCAATTCGGCTCCTTGTCCTTGCCCGGCGACCCATTCTGCACATAGAAGGTGTAGCCTCCATCGGAATCCTTCACGAATTGCGGCAGCATCGGCTTGTTGAGCAGGTATCGGTCGATCGGATTGGCGACCAGCAGGCTCGCCGGGAGATCATACATCGTCAGCGACCAGAAGGCGTGAACCGGCGGCATCTTGTCGGCTGCGAAGTGGACGGTGTAGCGGTTGGCGCCGTCGAGCTTCTGCCCCTCAGTGTCAATGGCGTAGACCGGGTACATCGCCTCCTGCTTTGAATTTCCGTAAATTCCGAGAACGGCCGCCGCCATGCGATACAGATAGTTGTTCTTGAGGTATTCGCGCGTGCCGAACATATCGCCCGAGGTCACCGTGCCGGCGTCGATCTGCTTATTCAATATCCCAAGATCGGCCCAGGCGTCGGCCATGCCCTGTTCCATGGCGGTCTTCATCCCGGGCGAGAGCGCAGCAACGTCTATTGTCTTGCCTGCACCGATCCCGATCTTGGCAAAACGCGCCATCAACTCGGTCTCGGATGGATTGAGCGAGCAGAACCGCAGGACGAAATTCAGGATGTTGAAAAACTCGAGCGACTTGCGCTCGTCGTCCGGCGAAACCGGCTTGATAAAGTCGATTGCGGGAGCGGCCGCAGGTGCGGGCTTGCCGAGAAACGACGAAAGCGGCTCAGCCTTGTAGCCATCCTGGATCTTTTTCACATTGTCCAAGTCGTCGGTGTTGAACAACTGCGTGCGATAAGCCCCAATAACGAGATCGGTCTCCGCGCGAAACACATTCTTGATGCCCGCAGGCATCTCGCCTTTCCACTCTGGGCCCGCGACCAGGAAGCTGCCGCCGTCGTTGCCGGTCGTGCGGCTGCCGGCATAGTCGAAGTTAAACGTATAAGCGTCGATGAGCTGAATGCTGAAATACCGGTCCTTCTCGATCACTGGCACGGTAAGGACCATCGGTTCAGCGCGCAGGTCCAGGCCAATCATGGAATAGGGCGTGTCGGAATTGGGCGTCTGGATTGCCGTATCTGCGGGCGTGTAGACGCGGGGGATGTTCTTGAGGTGGTTCCACGGAGCCTTGTATTCCGGGTTCTTGTCGTCGACGAAATAGGCGTATTGGATCCGGTAGCTGTCCACCGCTGGGAAGCCGTAGATATAAGCCTCCTTGGCGATTGCGCGAGCCTCCTCTGCCGTTACATCGTCGGCTGCGGCACCAGTGGAGCGAAGTCCCAAAAGACCTGCCGCTAACAATGAAGCCCTCGTGAAGTCGCGTCTGGTCAGCTGCATGACATCCTCCATCTGTTGAGATAGCCTACAACTGCGCACATCTTTTCAGACGCGCAAATATGGTTTTAACGCTTTGAATTTCTGTAGAATTTTGTTCTTAAATCGATTCCGATTTAAGAAACCATGCACTAGCGTGTCAGTTGCGGGGCGACGTTCGGTTGAATTCTCTAAACCACAGCCCGAGATAGGTACGCTACTGTACATTAGATTATTATAAATTACATCACATAAGGAGCGAGTGTCCGCCTTAAATAGCGGCCGTAGCTTAGGGCGGGGTCGAGCCTTCGCAGCATCATTGGCAAACGGCAGCTTATGGCGGCTTTGAGACTTTGGTCTAAATCTCATAATGGCGGGAAGTTGCCGTTCGTCGCCTATCCCGCAATCAATGGCTGTTGGCAGTTGATGCCAGATTAATAGGTCCTGACCCCAGAGCAAATTTCGCGATGGACGCCAGACAAGCCTATATTCACGAAGATTGGTAGATCCGAGCTCCAAGACGTTTGGGCGGAGCGCGTCGTCGGCTGCGGATTCACTTAGGAAAGAGGGACGTGACCGCGACGCGGAAGCCCAGTCCTTCCGGGCCATTGTCTGGAGCAGCCGCCCAATATCGTATGCCCGCCGTCAGGCTGATTGGCTGTTTGTCGATGGTGATCAGCTTGGCGACTGCGAAGTTGATCGGCACCGACCAGTCGTTTGCTTCCCAGTCATAGGTGGACTCGGTATTGAGCGAGAAAGTCCAGGCGTCCTTGGTGGTGTAGGAGATGAAGGGTTGCATGAACGTCGAACTCACGTCCCGACGATCACTCTGACCGGCAAATGACCAGATATGGTTGCCGAGCATGCCGTAGGTCCAGGGACCGTCCTGCTTGAGGACGACCGCGGTCGGACCCGCTCCCCATTTACCGCTTCCGAGAAGCTCATCCGTGCCCGTAGGAAGAAGGAACACGGGTCCTGCACCCCAGACCACGCCACTCTCGGTCGGCTTTGAAGGAGAGAGGAAGAAGCTCTGCACTGTGTCGCCGAGGCCGAATTGCGTGCCGGAGGGTCCGGCGATGTCGTTCTGCCATGTGACCGGCAGGATGGTCCTCGAAATGAGATTCCAGTCCTCGTTCAGAGAAAACGGAATGACAGGCTGGATGTTCATCGTTGCCTTGTCGCCGTCTTCGGGACCATAGCCGTGGTCGTAGTTGAACTGGAACGGCACGCTGATCAGCGAGGCGATTGGATTCGACAACTTCTTCGCAAGCTCTTCGCTCGACTGAGCGCTTGCCGTACCTGCCCAGAGACTGAGTGCCGCGACAACCAGTGCCATCCGAGAAGCGACGTTCGTCATCAATGCCTCCATGATCCGATTGAATTCAGCCCTGCGTTCTGCGAAGTGAAACGATATCCCCAGGATCGAGCCTTGCTGGAGACCGAACTGTGAGCCGCTGTCTTTTCACGGCAGCTCTCTGCTTCCTGGGGGACGTCGTTGTTCCGGCTCCTGGAGAACATCAGGTCTTTAATGGCGAGCATATCGGATGGATAATCGCCAACAGCACGAAGTTCGCCAGTCCGGGCGTTAGAACCGAATGGCGACCCCGAAGATCGGCCCCTGCTGGACGACGTCGAAGACGAACCCGTCATTGTCGTAATTGACGCCGAGTGCGCGATATCCGGCGACCGCCGAGATGCTGTCGTTGAACTTGTAGCCGAGGCCCAATGCCACGTCCCAGTCGAGGTCGGCGCCGCCGGCACCCACCAGACCCCATCCGGTGAGATAGATTTCCGGCGTGAAGAAGTAGTTTCCTCTGACGCCGGCGACGGCATCAACCCATGTGGCGCTGTCTTCGACATCCACTCCGGCCAGAATGCCGCCATTGAAGGAAATCTCGGTTTTGGCCGACCAGACCTTCATGCCGCCGACCACGTCGAGATGGCCATTTTGGTCTTCGAGCACGGCGTAACCGACGCCAAGAAATCCCGCGAAGGTCTTCGACGTCACATCGACGCTCTCGGCAAGGATGCCGGCAGGTGTGTCGGCGTCGGCACCGAGCTTGGTGTAGATCACGTCACCGACGATGCTGAAGCGATCATATCTTGCTTCGCCTGCCGCCATGAAAGCGAAGTCGAGGTTCTGGAGGATATCGCCGAAGTCCGCGTCGACATGAACTTCCGGAAGCCCGAACTGCCCAATGTCGCCGGATAAGCCGGCAGCCCAGAAATATGGAGCGAAGGTGAATTCCCAGCCGCTCTGGCTCTCGACTATTTTTGCTTCCGGCGTGAGCGGCGTGATATCGGCGGCGTTGCCGCCCGACGCTGCAGAAATGCCCGCCAGTAACAGAATGGCACGCAAGTATATGGCCTTCATGAGAATCCCCCGATCCCGTTTGTCGCCTCGGCACTGCTGTCCCGAGTCGGCACTGTGCAGCGAGAAGTAGATTTGGACAAGCTAAAATACCTATTTCCCGTTGATCGCCTGCTTCAGCTGCCCGATGAGGCCTGAAATCTGCGGGTCCTGAGGCCTCAATCGCGCCAGATCCTCCGCGTGTTTCAGCGCCTCCGGCAGCCGTCGAAGCTTGAGACTGTATTGGAGCGCCAGGCCAATGATGTCGGGATCTCCGCCCGTGGCCCAGCCGCCAAGCCTGTCCAGGGCGTCTCCCGTTCGGCCAGCGGAATCGAGGGCGACGGCAAAGGTCGTTTTGTACCGAGAGTTTGGCGGATCGAGCCGCACCGCTTCTTCGAGTTCGGCTATCGCCTCGGGCAATGCCTGCTTGCGTACCAGGGACAGCGCATGTCCGTAGCGCAGATCCGCGCGGTCGGGCGCCATCTGGATCGCTTCGGCATAAGTCTGCTCCGACCTCTCGTTTCGGCCGGTGGCGCGGTAGAACTCGGCGAGATTGATGCGCATTGTTACCAGCGTCGGGTCGAGCGAGATCGCCCGCCGGAAGGCGGCTTCGGCCTCGGCCGTCGCCTGCCGGGCGAACAGGAAGAAGCCATAATTGCTTTGTGTTTCCGCGACGTCGGCGTTCGTTTCGACATAGGCGCGCAGGTCCGCGACAGCGGCTTCGAAATTGCCTTGCTGATTGCCGAAGAGGTGCGGAGGAGTGCCGGCGAGTGCATTGGCGGCAGCAACGCGCACCGCACGCGTTTCATCGCCGAGCAGGGTGCCGATCGCATCCAGCCTCTGCTCCGGCGGAATATTGCCTGCCGCTTCCGCTGCACCGAGCCTGACAAGCGGATCTGCATCGGTTGCGGCTGTTCGAATGTCGGCGGTGACGTCGATGCCGCCAGTTCGGCTCATTGCGGCGATGGCGCTGCCCCTGACAATTCCTGCTTGGTTTTGGTCAATGACAAGGGCGCGCAGAGCCTCCGCCGCGGCTTGATCACGGTTCGCAGCTCCGGCGAAGGCATGGGCGATCGACGCGCGTTTGCGCCATTGCGTTCCGTACCATTTGTCCATCGTAT
Source organism: Rhizobium sp. CB2179 (assembly GCF_057653455.1). Classification (NCBI taxonomy): domain Bacteria; kingdom Pseudomonadati; phylum Pseudomonadota; class Alphaproteobacteria; order Hyphomicrobiales; family Rhizobiaceae; genus Rhizobium; species Rhizobium sp. CB2179. The sequence goes on from NZ_JBYGKR010000003.1 coordinate 262,008, forward strand.
CGGCTGCCCAATCATCGGTTTTGCCGACATGGCAGGTCGTGCATGCATTCGGCGTTCCAAGCGTTGCCGACAGGTCGGGCCGTGGGATGACGAAGGAGTGGTCGCGGCGCGGGTCGACCTTCATGTAGGTGCGTTCGGTCATGTGGCAGTTGGCGCATTGTGCTCCAGTCGAACCGGCCTGATGGCGGGTGTGCGCGGGAGTGTCGAACAGCCCGCTCGGATCCTGGTTGACGAAGCGCTCCGGCTTCGTCTCGGTATGGCATTGCGTGCACAGGGCATTGCCCTCCGCCTTGAGGCCGGCCTCGTGCGGCCGATGACAATCGAGACAGGTCACGCCCGCCCTTGCCATCTTGCTTTGCTGAAACGAGCCATATTCGAAGACCTCGTCGAGTATCTGTCCGTCCGGGAAATAAAGATCCTGCCGGAGCAGGGCAGGGGAGAAATAATCAAGAAAGGGCTTTCCCGGTTGATAGCCGTCCAGCAGTTTGGTGCGCCTGGCATGGCAGGCCAAACAGATGCCCGCATCGACTTTCGGCAGACCTGTATCCGGCTTGACCGAGGATGATGCGTTGCCCGATCGCGCCAAAGCCACGTGTTTTGCGCCCGGGCCGTGACAGGATTGACAGCCGATGCTGGTGGCGACGTAGGTCGACTTGTATTCGTTCGTCTGCGGTTGAAACCCCGCTTGGGGATCGGTCGAATGGCAATCGATACAGGTGCGGTTCCAGCGGTAGAAAGGACCTGTCCAATGATAGGTCGATCCGGGTTTGGCCGGGGTGCCGTTTCCGAGCCAGAACCACTGCCGTCTGGCTGTATCCCAGGCGATGTCGAGAGCCTGCAGCCGCCCTCCTCCAATGTCGACGAGGTATTGCTGCAGTGGTTCGTAGGCAAAGGTATATTTGACTTCGAACTCGGCCTGGCCGCCGTCCGCTCCCTCGGTGTTAACGAAGAAGCGGCCGGCGCGGCGGGTGAAGGTCGTGACGACGCCGTCATGTTCGAACCTGCTATTGTCGAAATCGCCACGCACCGTTCCGTTGTCGGCCAGTGCCATGGCCTTTGCATGGTGGGATTTCGAAAAAGCCGCCGCCTGATCGGCGTGGCAGGATGCGCACGTCCTTTCGTCCACGAAACCTTCGTGGATAGATATCTGCGGATCGGAGGCGGGTATCGAAATGTCGTCACTCGCAAGGCTGCGCCCGGCAAAGGCGAGCAACAGGAAGAACAGGAGGTGTGTTCCTCTCACCGCTGCTGATCGAACAGACGCTGCCACTCAATCACTCCCATATGACGTTTTGCAAGGTCCCGCCGCAGGTTGAACTCTCTGGCGTGAGGGCGCAGTCCTAGTCCTTGAAGACCTGCTTCCAGTCGGCCTTCATATCGACGACGGTCCAGCCGGTGATCGCGGCTGCATCGAGCGCCTTGTCGAGGCGGCCGAACTCTGTATCTCGGTCGTAGGCGTATTCACGCTCCGCATCGGTATGATGGATCAGCACGCCCAGCCTAGCAGGTGCGCCCGCCATGGTCGTCCATTGCAGCATTTGGAGATCTCCGTCGGAATTGCCGAAGGCGGCAATCGGCCGCCGGCCGATCTGCTGGTTGATTCCGACGGGTTTACCGGCCTTGTCGTCGATGAAATTGACTTCGGGGAGGCGAAAGAGGGTCGGCGTGTCGTCCTGCATCCTGAATTCGGTCTTGATCGACGAGCCGATAACCTGCTCCGGCGGGACACCGTAGACCTTCTCCACCCATGGCCGCATGAACTCGATGCCTCCGCCTGACACGATGAAGGTCTTGAAGCCGTTGGCGCGGAGATAGGCGAGAAGCTCGACCATCGGCTGATAGACGAGTTCGGTGTATGGCCGCTTGAATTTAGGGTCGCGCGCCGAAGCGAGCCAATCAGTGACGACCTTCTGGAAATCGTCGCTGGTCATTCCGGCATGCGTGGCCATGATAAGCTCGACGAGGCCCTTTTCGCCGGATGCCGCGAGCGTCTTCATATCGCCTTCGAGCACGGCCTTGAACGGCTGCGTTTGCTTCCATTCCGGATGCTGCGGAGCAAGCCCCTTCACTCGGTCCAGGGCGAACGCCAGCTGCGTATACATCGGATGCTCGACCCACAGGGTTCCATCATTGTCGAAAACGGCGATACGCGCCGCTTCCGGGACGAACTCGGCTGAACCCGGTTTTGTCACCTTCTCAACGAAGGAGATAATCGCTTGCTTCGGCGCAGTATCATTCCACGAAGGCAGTGCGTCCGTCTGAGCGACCGCCGCCGCCGCGGCAAAAAGCCATACTGCAGCGGCGAGCGCGACGCCGCGGGAAAAATACCGGAAATTACGTGCCGAAATCATCGCAAATCCTCCACGACTAGCTTGCAGCAATCTAAAACTCGGAACTATACGGCAGCCCCGGATCGCTCCGGGGCTGCCAAAGACTTAGTTTCCGGTCGGCATAGGAATGCTCACGCCTTCCTTTGCCAACGATTCTCGGATCCACTGAAAACGACTGTAGTCCGATAGCGTGATGGGACCATTGTAGGTCAGGCTCTGGGGTTTGCGAGGTGGGTACTCCACGTAGGTGGCCATGATCTTCTTCAATTCTTCGCCCATGACGACGCCCATCCAGGTCCGCTCGGTGAAGTTGTTCATGAAAATGTCGTAGCGTTCCTGCGGGTCCTGCCACAGATCGAACACCTGGGGCACGGTGGCGACATACTTCTCCTCACCCTTCCAGCCGAGGTTGGTGTCGACCGCCAGCCCGCCCGTCGAGGCTCCGTTATCCCCGCGGATATTAAACGCGAACTTGTAGTTGTTGACGCGTATCGCACCGGGCGAGAGCTCGTTTTCGGTAAAGTAGAACCATGACTTGCGTTCCGATTTACCGGTGCCGAGCAAGATCGGCGACATGTCGTAGCTATCGAATATGATCGGTTTATCTTCGCGATCCTTGTCGGGTAGCGGAACCGCGCCGACGGCGGCGAATGTCGCCATTAGATCGAGACCACCGACGATGTCGTGGTTCTTGGTGCGGGGTTTGATCTTTCCGGGCCACACCGCAATCGCAGGAACACGGTTGCCACCCTCTCGCAAGGTGCCTTTGGTTCCGCGGAACGGGGTGTATCCGGCGTCCGGATAGACGTCCTGCCACGCCCCATTATCGGTGGTGTAGAAAACCAGCGTGTTGCGGTCCATCCCGGTTTCCCGCAACTTGTCCATGATTCGGCCAATGCGGGTGTCGAGTTCCACGATCGAGTCCGCATACTTCGACTTCGACATGGACTTGTGCTCGAACTCCGGGGCCGGCATGTTCGGCTGGTGGACCTTCATGAAGTTCACGTTGATGAAGAAGGGTTCGTCCGGTGCTTTGGCAGCCTCGTCCAGAAAGCCCAGTGCCGCTTTCTCTACGTAGCCGTCGAAGAACGGAATGCCGACAACGCCCTCCTTACCGTCGATCATGGGTGTGTCGACGTATTGGCCATTGACCTTGAATTCTTCGGTCACTGGTCCTCCTGCCTTGGCGGACAAAGCCCCCTTGGTCACCTTCTGGAACATCTCCCGCAGCTTCGGATCCATGTCCGGGAACCAGGTGGGATCGGCATACGTATAGGCATTCAGATGGTAGAGGCCGGCGTACCGCATCTCATCATAACCCTGCGCAGTCGGTAGGGCGTAGTCCGCTTCGCCGAGATGCCATTTGCCGGTGAAATAGGTGTGATAGCCGCCACGTTTCAGCACGGATGCAAGTGTCCATTCGGCCGCGGGCAAGCCACCGCCCTGACCTTGAAAGGCGACAGTCGTCATGCCGCTGCGGTTTGGTATTCGCCCCGTCTGCATGGCCGCACGGCCGGGCGTGCAACTCGGCTGGGCGTAGAAGGAGAAGAAGGTCATGCCGTCTTCAGCAAGCTTGTCGATGTTCGGGGTCGGCATCCCGCGACCTTCACCTCCGCCATAGGGGCCGAGATCACCGTAGCCGGTATCATCCGAAACGATGAACAGGATGTTGGGTTTTCGTTGGGAGTCCTGCGCTTGCAGGGGCGAGGCCGCACACCAAAGAATGGTGGATGAAGCCAGTGCTCCGATGCAGCGGATAAGGATTCTGCTGTTCATTTCAAATCCCTCCGTTGACGTTCTTGAATGACGAAGCCGCGCGGCAAAGGCCTGCGATTGCATCGTCGATTCAACTAGACTGCTTTGAAAACGAAGATCCTGCCGGAACTGTCTCCGGCGGGTTGCGAAGCCGGCGCATCTCTGCCCCGGCGTGCTGAACCCTAGCGAATGCTGCCTTCGCTCGATATTGTACTTTAGGGAATCTTCATGTGTGGCAATCGACAGTAGTGATGCGCAGATGACGACGCAGCGGGAAGCTGTTATTGTCGCCCGGCTTTGGGGGGAAAGCGGATGGGCTTGGGCGAATGGTCAGGTCGATTATGCTGCGCTGCCTTTTTGTTGGCGGTCGTCGCCATGAGTGTGCCCAGTCGCCAGGCCGCAGCCTCCGACACCTCTATTGCCATCATTGACCGGGTTCCCCGCGTCCTCGTCCTCTATCCCTATGACGAGAGGATCGCGGCGACGACCGCTGCTGGAGAGGCGCTGCGGACCCGTTTGCTGGAGGCGACAAACGGCAAGATCGACCTGTTTTCCGAGTTCCTGGATCTCTCGCGGTTTCCGGAAGGTGACCACGTCGCGCGCATGGCACGCTATCTGGGCGAGAAATACGCGGCGCGCCGCCCCGACGTGGTCGTGGCCCTCGGCCGGGAATCGACGAGCTTCTTCGTCGCGAACCGCGGCACGATCGCTCCAGGCGCAAAAATCGTCGCCGCCGGTTTCGGCACCGCCACCGCCGAGAAGATCGACTTGCCCGATGACGTTATCGGAGCCTTCTCGACCTTCGACATTCTGAAGACGGCTGAGATGGCCCGCGGCCTGCAGCCCGATGCCCGCCACCTCTACGTCGTCGGTGGCTCGTCCGACTTCGACCGGAGCTGGCTGACGACGGCCCGCGTGGATTTGAAACAGTTCTCCAAATCCTATGATACGACGACCTATCTGGAAGATCTGACGATCGACGAATTGGTCGAACGTGCTTCCCGCGTACCGCCCGACAGCATCATCCTGGCATTGACGGTCTTTAAGGATCGGGCAGGGCGCAACTTCATTCCGCGCGACGCGATCAGACAGATCGCGTCGACGGCCAGCGCGCCTGTCTACGGCCCTTATCAGACCTACATCGATCATGGCGTCGTCGGCGGCAATACCGTCACATTCGAAGCGCTCGGCCGGACCGTCGGTGACCTCGTCATCGATGCGATTGCCGGCAAGCCGGTATCCGATCTCGAAGCGCCACAGACCTATGTCGCCGATGCCCGGCAGCTCAAGCGCTGGGGGCTCGCCGAAAAGGATCTGCCGCCGGGCACGATCCAGATGCACAAGGAGAGGAGTCTCTGGGAGGAACATTGGATCGTGTTGGTGGCGGGGGGCGGCCTCGTGCTGGCGCAGGCCAGCATCATCTCGGTGCTTCTGCTCGAGAGGAGGCGCCGCCGCGACGCCGAGCGCAGCTCGCAGCTTCACCTGCTTGAAGCTGTCCATCTCAACCAGTCCGCGACGGCCGGCGCACTATCCTCGTCGATCGCTCACGAACTGAACCAGCCGCTATCGGCCATCCGAAACAACGCTGAGGCTGCCTCGGTGCTGCTGCGGAGTGCAAACCCGGATCACGGGCTGATCCAGCAGATTCTTCTCGACATCCAGGAGGACGATCAACGCGCAGGCGATATTATCAGCCGGATGAGAGGGTTGCTCAAGAAGAGAAGCGAGATCGATTGGCAGGAGTTCGATCTGAACGATGTCACATCGAGCGCAATCCACATCATTCACGGCGAGGCGGAACGGCGCGGAATTACGCTGACCTCAACCCAGCCGCCCGGTGAACTGCCGGTGCGTGCCGACAAGGTTCACGTGCAGCAGGTCATTCTCAATCTGGCGACCAACGCGATGGACGCCATGCTGGACGCCGTTCCGGCCGGGAGAACTCTTACCTTCGCGACGGGACTGGCGAACGAAAAGGCGGAGCTGCGGGTCTCCGACACCGGAGACGGCATTCCGGAAGAGAGGCTGATCCGCATATTCGAACCGTTCTATACCACCAAGCAGGCGGGGACGGGGCTGGGTCTGTCCATAGCCCGCGCCATTCTCGAGACCTATGGCGGTACCATCCGTGCCGACAACCGCCCCGAGGGAGGCGCGGTCTTTCGCGTGGCCCTGCCTCTCGCCCACAGGGAGGAGCAATCGAGATGAAACCGGTTGTCCATATCGTCGATGACGACAAATCCTACCGGACGGCGACCGCAAGGCTGCTTTCCGCAAACGGCCTTAGGGTCGAAGCTTATGAATCCGGGGATCAGTTTCTTTCCCGACTTTCCGCTTGCGAGCCGGGCTGCGTTCTTCTCGACCTCCAGATGCCTGGCCAATCCGGCCTGCAGATCCAACGCCGGCTGTGCGAGCTGGCGCCGCTATTTCCGGTCGTGTTCCTGACGGGGGAAGGAGACATCAAGGCAAGCGTCGAGGCGATGAAGGCGGGCGCCAAGGATTTTCTGGAGAAAAGTTCTACCGCAGCGACATTGATGGGGGCGATCGATCGCGCTCTTATCCAATATGAAAGACAGCGGGCCGAACACGACCGTCTCCAGGGCCAGCGGTCGCTGGTGGCGGGGCTTAGCCCGCGCGAGGCCGAAGTGTTCCGGTTCCTCATTCGCGGCCGTCTCAACAAGCAGATCGCTCATGCGCTCGGCATCTCGGAGCGAACGGTGAAGGTGCATCGCCATCAGGTCATGGAAAAGCTTGGGGTACGTTCGCTGGCCGAGGCCGTGTCGATCGCCGCGAATATCGGTCTCATCGATCAGGATACGGCATCGTCAGCGGGTTGATCCGATATCCTTCCCCTTAGGACAATATCAATCGACCTCTAAGCGGCCTAATTTGACCGGCAACCGTTAGTCTCTCATAGGTTCGAAAGAGGGGGCATGAGGTGGAGAACCTTCGCCGCACGGTCGCTGTCGTCGACGATGACGCAAGCCTGCGGCGCAGCCTGGGGCGGCTGCTCAACGCCTACGGTTTTCTGGCCATGGAGTTTGCATCCGCCGAGGCCTTTCTCGCTCGCGATCCCAAAGCGGCGATAGACTGTCTTGTCCTTGATATCGACCTCGGTGGCATGTCCGGCATCGATCTGCAACGCAGGCTGAAGGCCGACGGGACGACCCTTCCAGTGATTTTCATCACGGCACTGGAAACCGCCTCCGTGAAGGCAGAGGCGGAAAAGGTGGGATGCGTTGCTTATCTGCAGAAGCAGTTTTCCGGAGCCGCGCTGATTGCGGCCATCAACAAAGCATTGGGATTGTGACCTGAGAGCCGGAGACCATGCGCTCCCCAGCACGGCGGTCGGCGTCGCATCGGCGGCAGCTTTGCCGACCTTATAATTTATAAAATACGATTATAATCAATAAGTTAACATGCTAAAATCAAGAAAATTGCCGATGTTGATTGCCGATCTTTGTAATTTGCAATTTGAATCTTTAGACATCTATGATGCAGCCGCCCGTGAATTTACAGGCGGCCATTGAGCGGGCTGACAGCTTGGCGCCTAAAGTGCCCTGCTCAGGGCAAAGCACACCGACCCTCCCTTAAGTGCAATAGCGCGGGACCGTATTTGCGCTAAATTTTTGGAAGCAGCCAAACAGCCGATAACGTGAACGGGAGCGCCACGATGAGCAGCAAGAGCAACCGGCAAGGTTACAACGCCACCCGTCGCCAAATCCTGCTGGCCGGCGGTTCGGCAATCGCTTTAACGGCATTCTGTCCGATCGCCAGCATCCCGGCGCTTGCCCAGGCAGGAGCAAAGAAACCGAACATCCTTGTGATCTTCGGCGATGACATCGGCTGGTGGAACACCAGCGCTTACAATCGCGGGCAGATGGGATACCAGACGCCAAATATCGACCGTATCGCCGACGAAGGTGCGATGTTCACCGATCTCTACGCTCAGCAATCCTGCACGGCGGGGCGGGCGGCCTTCATCACAGGCCAAAGCTGTTTTCGCACGGGGCTGCTAAAAGTCGGGCTTCCCGGAGCCAAGGAGGGTCTGTCTGAGAAGGATCCGACAATCGCCGAACTGCTCAAGCCACAAGGGTACGTTACCGGCCAGTTCGGCAAGAACCATCTCGGCGATCGCAACGAATTTCTGCCAACGGTCCATGGCTTCGATGAATTCTTTGGCAACCTCTATCACCTCAATGCCGAAGAAGAACCGGAGAACCCCGATTACCCGAAGGATCCACAGTTTCTCGCAAAATTCGGACCGCGTGGCGTGCTGAAATGCAAAGCAAGCGAGACAGACGATCCGACCGAGGATCCGCGTTTCGGAAGAGTGGGCAAGCAGACGATTGAGGATACGGGACCGCTCAATAGAAAACGCATGGAAACCGTTGATGAGGAATTCCTAGGCGCTGCCAAGGACTTCATCGACCGCAGCGCCAAAGCCGACAAACCGTTCTTTTGCTGGTTCAACTCGACCCGGATGCATATCTACACGCATCTTAAGGCTGAGTCGGAAGGCAAAACGGGGTTGGGGATCGTTGCCGACGGCATGGCCGAATTTGACGGTATGGTTGGCCAGCTGCTCGACCAGCTCGATGATCTTGGAATCGCCGAAAACACCATTGTTGTCTGGACGACCGATAACGGTGCAGAGGTGTTCTCCTGGCCTGACGGGGGCACAACGCCGTTCCATGGCGAAAAGAATACAAATTGGGAGGGGGGCTACCGCGTGCCCGGGATGGTGCGCTGGCCGGGCGTTGTCAAACCGGGAACCGAGATCAACGAGATTGTCTCCCACGAAGACTGGCTTCCGACCTTGGTTGCGGCAGCCGGCGAGCCGGACATCGCAGCCAAGCTTCTGAACGGCTATGAAGCGGCCGGCAAGACATTCAACGTGCATCTTGACGGCTACAATCAACGCAAACTGCTTGATGGCACAGGGCCTGGGGCGCGCAAGGAGTATTTTTACTGGACTGATGACGGAAGCCTGGCCGGATTGCGCTACGACCGCTGGAAGCTGGTGTTCATGGAACAACGAGCAGAGGGGTTGGACGTGTGGCAGGATCCTCTGATCACACTGAGATTTCCGAAGTTAATCGACCTGCGCGCCGATCCGTTCGAAATTGCCCAGCATGCAGCGGGAGACTATGCAAGATGGCGTGTAGAACATGCCTTCGCGCTGGTTCCGGCCCAGGCATATGTGGCCAAACATCTTCAAACCTATGTAAAATATCCGCCCCGCCAGGCGCCGGGAAGCTTCTCGATGGACCATGTGCTTGAGAAACTCCAGCGGGGTGGCGGACAGTGATCACGCTTTGACGAAAGGCAAGGATGCGCCGTTAATTTTCGGATCGGAAAAGATCAATGATCGCGAATGAGAACAGGCAAACAACGACCATTCTCCAGCGAGCGAGGCACGAGATAAAGGAGTATGCCTTCCTCTGCGCCTATCTCTATGTCTGTTTCGCGGCTATCCTCCTCTACAAAATGGCAGTGCTCGGTGGTCAGGGTGTGGAATTTCTTGTGTTCGGTATACCCGCGCTCAAGGCCCTCATTCTCGGAAAGTTCATCCTGCTCGGTCATACGATCCGGCTGGGAGAGAGGTCCGGCGGTTCGAGACTCGTCGGCGTCGTGGCATATAAGGCGGCACTCTATCTTTCGCTGATCCTCGTCATGTCGCTCGCCGAAGAGTGCGTCGTTGGGTTCCTCCATGGCCGGACGCTCTCGGTTGTGATCACAGGTATGGCCGGCAGGTTACCCGAACTCCTGGCCATGAGCGCGATCATGCTACTGATCTTGATCCCTTATCTGGCTTCGAGGGAACTCGGAGTGGCGCTCGGCAAAGGAAGGCTTTGGGGTCTGTTCTTTGAGCATCGCGAGGTGCGGTAGGTGCAAACAACGATTGGCGAAGACGAATTCTCGTCCGTGTTGATGAAGGCACACAGCACGGCGGCGATCGAGTGAAGGTCTCCGCGAATGAATGATAAGTGAAGGTCGAACGCAAGGCGACGCCATGGTGGAACCACGGATTGCGAAAGCTCCTCCGAGCGGCGGTATGTCATGGATCCCCGGCGGCGATTTCCTGATGGGCTCGGATCGCCACTATGCGGAGGAAGCCCCGGCACACAGGGTTCGCGTCGACGGTTTCTGGATGGACACATGCCCGGTGACGAACTGGGCGTTTTCCGCCTTTGTCGAGGCGACCGGCTATGTCACCACGGCGGAGCGGCCGGCCAACCCGGCGGATTATCCGGGTGCGATCATGGAGATGCTGGCACCAGCATCGGTCGTTTTCATCAAGCCGAAGTCGCCCGTTGATCTCACGAACCACTACAACTGGTGGAAATATGTGCGCGGAGCGAACTGGCGCCATCCGCGGGGACCGGCAAGCACGATCAAGGGGCTATTGGAGCACCCGGTTGTCCACGTCGCGTTCGAGGACGCGAAAGCCTATGCGGCCTGGGCCGGCAAGGAACTGCCGACCGAAGCGGAATGGGAGTTCGCCGCACGCGGCGGGCTTGAGGCGGCGGACTATGTCTGGGGCGGGGAAATGTTACCCGGCGGCCGGCATATGGCCAACACCTGGCAGGGCGAGTTTCCCCTCCAGAACAGTCGGGAAGACGGTTTCGAGGGGACATCTCCCGTGGGAAGTTTTCCGGCCAACGGCTATGGTTTGTTCGATATGGCCGGCAATGTCTGGGAATGGACGACCGACTGGTATCAAGAGCATGGCATGATCGACAGCCCGTGCTGCACAATCTCGAATCCCGTCGGCGCTGAACTCTCCAACAGCCATGATCCGCGCCAACCGCAAATCAGCATTCCACGCAAGGTCATGAAAGGCGGTTCACATCTTTGCGCACCCAATTATTGCCGCCGCTACCGGCCGGCCGCGCGCATGGCGCAACCCGTCGACACAGCAACTTGCCATCTGGGCTTCCGATGTATTGCCCGCGGATGATTCATAAACATTCTGCCGGATGATGTCCAAGTAGCGCATCCAGGCTCTCAGCCGAAGCGGGACGGGGTATCGTCGAGGCAGGCCGCGCGAGATTCAAGTGGCAACAGAAGCCAGGCCAAAATGAGATGGCGGCCGAACCTCGAAAGGTTCAATCCTCGCCTTTCAAATCCGCCCTCAGCTTGACCTCCACGAGTGAGCGCCGGAGCTTTCCGCGTCGATCCCCGATGGCGGGTGCGGCCCAAGGCGCTCGATTAGGTTCTGGAGGAGCGTGTCTCGAGCGGAGTGCTGAACGAGATCGATGGCAAGGGTCAGGGCGCGGCGGCCCTCGTTGCTATCGATCTCACAGTGGTTCTTCGTGCACCACCGCCGAACCGCGGTGATGACGATATCAATGTCTTGATCGGACAAGGTAATGAGGGACTGAAGCATTTCGATGCCTCCAAAATCCGATAGGAGCAGCCCTGCGGTCATGCCAAGGGATGAAATCGAATTCGCTAGTGATGAGCAGTGGACGTCGCCGCGTTGATCTTCAGCGAAAGAGGGCTGTCAAACTTCATGATCAGCAGCGTGACCAGTTCCTCCGGCGTCCTGTGCCCTTGGCTAAAGAGATCGACAGCCGCGCTGCAGAGCAATTCCGTTGCTCGTTCCGTCGGCGTGACGCGGTTATGCCGGTACCAGGTTCGAACCGCCTCCGTAAGCACGTTCACGTCTTTCGTCTGGAGCGAGAGATTGAGATCGATCATATCATCCTCCTACGCGTCGCCGCTCCAGATTAATCTTGAGTTGAAGCTCGCGTTGAAAACTTAATCCATTGGTACCTCGCCGCCAACCATCAGTGCGGTTGCGCACAGTGGCCGTAAGGACATCGGCGCCGATGACGAAGGCGGGCCCAATGCTGTTGATCTGAACGCCGCGGACCGGCAAGATAGGCGACTTGTCCTTCCAGGCTTTGAAGGATTTCGAATGCCACGCTTTTACTTCAACATTCTGTCTGAAGCAGGATCGCTCGACGACTGGGAAGGAACCGAGCTTGCCGATTTGGATGCCGCTCGCGTTGAAGCGGTGCGTGATGCGCGCGCATTGATGAGCAGTGCCGTGCTGCTTGGATATGACATTTCGTCAAGAAGCGTCGAGATCAGAAACGAAACAGGCGATATCCTGCTCGTGTTGCCCTTTGCGGAAGCGGTGAAGCCAATGGGCTAAATCTATCTGGGGCGGAGCGGAAGACCCAGCAACCTCTCATATTCGCGCTCCGGCACTCCATAACAGCCACCGGCAATTTCGATCAATTTTTCCCTGTCCAGAATTCTAACGTTTCCGCGGGTCGATCGGATGGCGTGGACGCCCTCAAGGACGTGTAGTTCGTTGGTGACGCCCGAACGGCGGACGCCGAGCATCAATGCCAGAAATTCATGGGTAATGGCCAGGTCATTGCCTTCGAGGCGGTCGTGACACATCAGGATCCATCGAGCCAGCCGCTCATGCACATTGTAGCGGGCGTTGGCGAGCGCCGAATGGGCGAGCTGCAGCACGGTTGTGTGAACATAGCGAAGGAAGAAATCCTTCATCTCGGGATCATCGGCGAGCGCGCGCTGAAATGTCTCCATCGGCACCATAATTCCGGACCCCGCGACTTGCATGAACGTGCGCGTGGGGGTGGTCTCTACCGCCAGGACGACGTGCATGCCGGATGCGCCTTCGCGCCCGATGTGGCCAATTTCCACAACTTCTTCGTCGATGCTGCTGACAACCATGGATGCCAGGCCCCTTTCCAGGAAACAAACATGCGTGGTCGGCACGTCGCTGGCGACAAGAGCATGCCGTAATGGCAGGTCGATGCGCTCCATCGCTCCCGACAGGCGTGCGAAGCGGTCCGCGCTCAACTTTTTCAGCAGGGTATTTCCAACGGTCGATTGGTCGAAGTGGGGCATGGCAGCTCCGCATAGGGAGCTTGGATGTCAAGCCAAACGCCTGTGGGTGTGGTGAAAAACTACGGGACGGCCGTCGGTTTGACCAGAGGTCCCGAGGAAGTGTGCGTTTATGACAAAACCGCACATAAGCCACTGAAATCCTTGATGTGCAGTGGCGATAGGCCGGCAACGATGTTTGGTGCCGACCAACAGACCATAGCACATTTCGCCTCGGCATGCGCGCTCATTGCGAAAGGATTAATGATGGAAACATTTTGCCTCTTTCAGACCGCCGATAGCCATCAAACTAGGATCGTCATAGGTAGCGAAGGCGGGGACACGTCCATGGGCGTACCGGGATGACGCCTTGATAAGGTCGGTCACCGCGTTGAGCGTGCCGCTCACGCCATTCCAAGGCGTCGACGCCTTCTAGGCCGCGGGCCGAGCCAGCGTCGATGAATCATGGACGGCGGCGACGCCGGGCGTAAAAACGTGCTTCAGGGACGTTTCGAATGCAGCGGTGTCTTGAATCCCGAGGTCGCGTTGCCGATTTGCGCGAGGACCGACATGATGCAATGGGAGCTCGACGGTGGCATGACCGAGGTTCAACGACGAGGTTTTCTGACGAGGCTAACGGCCTATGAGCCGCTGACGCTGATTATGCTGGCATCCATCGCGGGAGGCTTGTTCGTGCTGCAGCGATTGACGAGCGAGGTTCTTGAGGGCGAGACGTTCCGCTTCGATGACGCGATCCTGCTGGCGTTGCGACGGCCTGGCGAACTTGCCGTGCCGATCGGGCCCGGCTGGCTGACGCATGCCATCGGCGACATAACCAGCCTCGGCGGCATTACCGTTCTCTCGCTGATGACGGTTCTCGTGACCGTCTATCTTCTGCTCGACCGGCGCTGGCCGATCGCGATCTTCGTCTTTTCCTCGGTGCTGACCGGCTGGCTGGCGAGCACGCTCTTGAAGATCCTCGTCGCCCGGCCGCGCCCCGATATCGTGCCGCACCTGGTCGAGGTGAGCGATCTCAGCTTTCCCTCCGGACACGCGATGGTCTCGGCGGTGACCTATCTGACGCTTGGGGCGCTGCTGGCCCGGACACAGCGCTACCGGTCGACGCGGATCTTCGTCATGGGCGTCGGCGTCTTCCTCGCCGTCATCATCGGTTTGAGCCGGATCTACCTCGGCGTCCACTATCCCACGGACGTCTTGGCTGGATGGTGCGCCGGTGCACTCTGGGCGCTCGGCTGCTGGCTGATTTCGAAGCGATTCGTTCCGAGCCGCGCTCCAGATGATGTTGGCGAAGCCGGAAAATGTAAGAGGGGACAGCAGTTCAGGCTGATACGTGATTTCCGCCGACATAACGGACAAGAACCATGACAACTTTGACAACGATCACCTCGACGGTCACGGCCGCGTTTCTCGGCTCCTTCGTCGAGGTCGTTGAAGCCTTCACCATCATCCTCGCCGTCGGCGTCACGCAGAGCTGGCGTCCGGCCTTCATCGGCACCGGTCTTGCACTCGCCCTTCTCGCTCTTCTCGTGCTGGCTCTAGGTCCGCTGCTCGGCCTCATTCCGATCGAGCTGATGCAGTTCGTCATCGGAACGTTGCTCGTTCTTTTCGGCCTGCGCTGGTTGCGCAAGGCGATCTTGCGGGCCTCGGGCTTCATCGCGCTGCACGACGAAGAGAAGGCCTTTGCGGCCGAGACCGACAGCCTGCGGCGCCAATCCGCCGAGCGCCGTGCCAATTTCCTGGCAGGGATCGCGGCTTTCAAGGCGGTTCTGCTCGAGGGGATCGAAGTGGTGTTCATCGTCATCGCCACCGGCGCCGGACACGGCATGATGGGTTATGCCAGCCTTGGGGCCGCCGCCGCCTTCCTGCTAGTGCTGATCATCGGCATCTTCGTGCACAAACCGCTCTCGGCGGTTCCAGAGAACAGCCTCAAATTCGTCGTCGGGCTGCTGCTCAGCGCCTTCGGCATATTCTGGATTGGCGAGGGCGTTGGCGCCGACTGGCCGGGCGCCGATCTTTCGCTTCTGGCGATCCTTGCCGTGCTCGCCGTCTTTTCCTTCGCCGCAGTCCGGATGCTGCGCCGCTATTCCAACACCCATGCCGAGGTCGCCGCATGATGAATATTCTTAAAGTCGTCTTCAGGGAGTTCTTCGGCATGTTCATCGACGACGGCGCGCTGGCGCTGTTGGCGCTGCTATTGATCGCCGCCGTCGGCGTGCTGGTGAAATTCGCGCATGTCGACGCGCTGCTCGGCGCTGCTCTGCTTCTCGTCGGCTGTCTGATGGTCCTCGCCGAGAGCGTGGCACGCGCGGCGCGGAAGAGGTTTCAGCGGAAATAGCCTCGGAACGCTATTGCGGCACCTTGAACAGGTGGCTGATGCGCGTCACCAGCCGAGGAGGTGCGCAAGCTAAGGTTCATTAGGCAGTCTCGCCGGTCACTCCTATGCTCTTCGACCGCGATAGGTCGTTGGAGGCGGAAGCGCTTCGTGGGCTTGAGCCAGTGTTTCGAGCCACGTTGCCAGAACATTCGGAATTTCTTCGTTGCCGGCCTCCATTGATTCAATCCACGACAGCTCGCATTGCAGTGCCGAGGCAATGTTGATTGGCGTCCACCGGATATGCAGCAGGCACTCGGAGAAACGTTCTGAGGTCATGATGAGCCCGTCAATTGTCGCCGGCGTCAGTGTGCCACAGAATGGTGACGGGACCAAACCCCGCACCGAACTGTGAGAACGGAGTTTGGCGGGCGCTCTCAAGAAGGCCTTTTGGACCTCGATCGGCGGAGCAACGTCGCACGGCGACCCTCAATTTTCCTCTATTCAGCCGTCCGCCTTCCGCGTCGTTCTCTCGCGGGAGCGCCTCCTCAAGAGCTTGGATCGGATACGCAACTGGCCAACGGGTGTCAGGCTCTCGCCGAGAACGACATGGGCGTTGAACTCAGGCATCAGAATGAAGCGCCGTCTGGATCAACGACATCCGGATCCTCCTGTGCCGTCTTACCCTTGGCCCTCTGCCTGCGCAGCGTAGTCGCAAAAGACCGTCCGCGACGTGGCTGGCGTTCGGCGGTCAACGCCAGACCCAGATCGTCTTTCCGGATGTCGACCAGGTCGGCCAACCGGTCGACGAGGCCAAGCACAACGAGAACATCGGCGAGCGTGCCTATCCCGACACCAGGATCTCCCTTTTCCAAGCGCGCGACGGTGCTCGGCGACGTGCCCGCCCGCACCGCCAGATCGACCACGGCCATGCTGCGCCGCAAACGAGCGCCGCGGACGTCGTGTCCGAGCCTTTGGAGGGCAGGTTTCGATTTGGGCGATCCCATGGCAGTCATCCCAGATATGGCCGATAAAGTTACTTATAATGTCATATATGATGAGTTGATTGTTTCTACAAGCGCGTTGCGCGATAGACGTCCTGTCAACTACCAGCCCGATAGTCCATGGCTTCTAAAAGGGGTGAGCGCTCAAGATGAGTCCAACCGAAGGGGTCCCCGCTTTTTCTCAGTGAGGCGCCTAGCGCCTTGCCAACCTCCTGCCGGGCCGCTCTGGGCGAAACGTAGCAAGCCATCAGCTCCTCGTTCGCCGGGACGGAGCGTACCTCATTCTCGGGGTTCGCATTGAAGCGGATATGATCCCAGCTGTAAAAGGCCTCGCGCGACCATTGCCCTGGAACGCTACTGCGGCACCTGGAACAGATGACGGATGCGCGTCACCAGCGAGCCAACCGAGCCGCCGTTCAGCGTGGCGCCGTCGGCCGCGAAGGAATGCTGGCCGGTTTCGATGCGGCGCGACAAAGTGGCGGCAAGCTCTTCGGCGATGCCGGGCCGGTCGTGCAGCAGCGGCGTCAGGCTTGCCTGGGCAATCTCGTAGACGACGACGAAGGTCAACGCCCGCAGGCTGGCCGGCCTCGCCGACGCCAATCAGCAGCCCGCTTTCGCCGAAATAATCGCCCGGCGCCAGCCGGCCGAGTTCGATTTCCTTGTGGCCTTCCCTCCGTGTGGCGACGAGGGCGCCGCTGCGCACGATCATCAGCGATGCGACCGTATCGCCCTGCTCGATGAGGATGGTATCCTTCTTGTAGGTCCGCCGCGTCATCGAGGCTGCGAGCGTTTCCTTCTCGTCCTCGGTCAGTGAGGAAAACAGCGGGATGGCGTCGAGAAGCTTGAGCGGCGTCGGCCGGTGCGGCTTTGCCATCTCCTCGGGCTGCAATTGCTCGGGCGGTGGGCCGGCGGCGTCGAGCGGTCGCGCCAAGGTGAGACCCGCGGCTTTGACATGGCGGTAGATCAGGTCGAATATTTCGTTTTTCGCCGGCCCCGCCTGGCCGATATCCCGGACGCGGAAGGAGAGCTCCACCTCGATTGCGTCCGACGTCAGTGATTTGATCTGCACGCCGGGTTTCGGCTCAGTCAGGATCGAGTCGCTGCTCAAGAGCACGGCGCGCATGACGTCGATGATCGCCGACGGCCCGATTGTCGGCACGACGCGGACCGTCAGCGTCGCGCCGTGACTGCGGTCAGGACTACTGAGATTGGTCAGCCCGACCTTGGCCAGAAAACTGTTGGGCAGGACGACGAGGTCGTTCGAGCCGTTCAGCAGATGGGTGGAGCGCCAGTTGGTTTCGACGACACGGCCTTCGACGCCGTCATTCAGCACGATCCAGTCGCCGATCGCGTAGGGCCGGCCGAGATTGAGCGCTATGCCGGAAAAGACGTCGCTCAGGGTGCTCTGCATCGCCAGACCGAGAATGACGGCAAGGACGCCAGACGTGGCGATCAGCGTGCCGACGGGAAAGCTGAAGACATAGGCGACCACCGAGAGGATCGCGCCGAGATAGATCAGGCCGATGACCAGATCCTGAACGAGGCGGCCTTCGCGCGGTTGGCGCTCGAAGATCAGGAAGACGCGGACGAAGGCGATCAACGCCCAGGCCGCGTTGATCCACCAGACAACCTTGGCAAGGGCGATGAAGACTCGTTCGAAGGTCGATGCCGTTGTCGGCCCGACCTGATAGGGCACGATGTCATGATAGAGTAGCAGGACGGTCAGCGCCGCGAAGAAGAACACCTGGCCGGCGAGCCTCCAGCTCGGGAAGGGCCGAAGCGCTATGCGCGTGACGATCGCGCCGACCACGGCCAGCGTCCCGGCCTGGACGACAGGATCGGCAAGCACTCCGGACCATGTGAGAGTTTCAAGCATCGATTGTCCACTTGCCAGAGCATGATGCCGAAAAGGGTGAGCGAATTTCGGACGACATCATGCCTCACTATCGA
Source organism: Rhizobium sp. CB2179 (assembly GCF_057653455.1). Taxonomy (NCBI): domain Bacteria; kingdom Pseudomonadati; phylum Pseudomonadota; class Alphaproteobacteria; order Hyphomicrobiales; family Rhizobiaceae; genus Rhizobium; species Rhizobium sp. CB2179. The sequence continues at coordinate 280,250 of NZ_JBYGKR010000003.1, forward strand.
ATTCTACACGCGTCATGATCTATCAGATTCGCTTATTGACGAAACGCCGGGTACGCGGCGGTTGGGTGACATCCCTGTGACGTCGGGACCGATTTCGTAAGATGTAACATCTGTGATGATGCGTGTATCCATTAACGAGCTGAAGCCGGGAGCGGCACCGCCTGCCTCTCGACTGGCTGCTTGAAGCAATCCATACCGGTGCATTTTTAACGATCTGCGCGGAGAGGGATTAACCAGCTATTCAACCAGGGCTTGCGATGGTGCGCAGGATTCGCACTTGATGGCCTATGCCGACCCACCGCTCATTTTCGCCCAGATATACAACCAAGAACGGGCCCGCCCACGGTTCACGATGGAGGCATTCTATCTCGCGATTATCGGAGCAGGGGTCGCCGGATACCTTGGCGTCGAAGCAGCGGGTGCTTCATTCGCCAACCATGGCGTCGGCTGTACGATCAAAGGCAATGTGAGCATCGGCAGCCACGAGCGCATCTACCATCTGCCAGGCCAAGAGTACTACGAGAAAACCAACATTTCCCCTCGGTATGGGGAGAGGTGGTTTTGCTCGGAGGCTGAAGCCCGCGCTGCAGGCTGGCGTCGCGCAAGAAGATAAGCGTCGGCGAAATTGCGTCGAAATATTCTTCGCAGAGTGTCAGGCGGGCAATAATTCTTCCGACAAGCGTAGCTCCAACATGCCAACCTGCTGCGCGACGCGGTCGCAGGCGGTGCCAGCCAAGTCATCCGCGAAGCGATGCGCGACTGGTCCGCCAAATGGTAGAAGCGCAGTGGAGACATCGAGCTGCGTGGGATGTGGGCCGAGGGCAAGGCAAGCGAACTGCCTCGCCAGTCGATTTCGACGAGGCACTCGGCAGGAACTGGAGGCTTGCCCGCGGACATGGCGGTAAAGCTTCTCTAGACGCCGAAGGCATAAGGCAATCGGATGATGGCGCCCCATTGCTTGGGGCGCCACAAGCGCTTGCCTGCTAAGTGCGCGGCTTCAGATTTTCTGGGTCATAGATCGGCTTGTATCCGACGCCGACGACCTCGACCGGATAAGTCTCGGCGAAATACTCGACATTTAGCCTGCGTCCGACCTGGCAATGCGACCAGGGCAGATAGGCTAGCGCAATGTTCTTTCCGACCGTCGGGCCGTAGGCGACCGAGGTCGTGTAGGACCGACGGCCAAGCTCGTCGACCAGGACCTCGCCCGTGGCGGGATCGACAACCGGCATGTTGCCGACGGGATAACGCTTCACGCCCGACTTGTCGGTATTCTCGGTCATCACAAGCGTGCAGAGCATGGCCGGCTGGTGTTCGCGCGCCTTGTATTCCAGGTGCTTTGCCTTGCCGCGGAAATCGGCTTCTTTGACTTTCGGACGGGCGAGATCGGCTTCGATCAGGTTGTACTGGGTCAGGAGGTCGCCGTTCTGCAGGCGCAGGCTCTTTTCCATGCGGCGCGAGTTCGCATAGGTCTCTACGCCGAAGGCCATCACGCCGGTCGCGCGCAGCGCGTCCCAGACGGCGAGGCCGTCTTCGTACTTCATGTGCAGTTCCCAGCCCTGCTCGCCGACATAGGAGATGCGGAAGGCGGTGACGGGCTTGCCGGCGATTTCGATCGGCTTGATCGCCGCGAAGGCGAAGTTTTCCTGATCGAGCCCGGCCGGATCGGCGACAGTCTTCTTCAGCGTGTCGCGCGCGTTCGGACCCCAGATGCCGATCGTCACGAATTTTTCCGAGACGTCGGTGATGATCACGTCGAGGCCGCGGTCTTCGGCGACCCGCTTCATGTAGTGAAGGTCGCGCGGGCCGGCATCGGCGCCGTTGACGAGGCGGCACCGGTCGGCCATGCGGAAGACGGTGAAGTCAGCGCGCACCATGCCTTCGTCGTCGAGAAAGTGGGTGTAAATGCCCTTGCCGATGTTTGCATCGCCGCCGATCTTGGCGGCGCACAGCCATTCCATCAGTTCGACATGGTCAGGTCCCTCGATATCGACCATGTGGAAGTGGCTGAGATTGACGATGCCGCAATCCTCGCTCATCGCCAGGTGCTCGGCATTCGACACGCGCCAGAAATGGCGACTGTCCCATTCGTTCTCGCGGACCGGGACGCGGTCGGCGTATTTCTCCAGAAGGTGCTCGTTGGCGGCGTAGCCGTGCGCACGCTCCCAGCCGCCGAGTTCCATGAAGTAGCCGCCGAGCTCCTTTTCGCGCTCGTAGAAGGGCGAGCGCTTGGCGTTGCGGCCGGATGCATAGGGTTCGCGGGTGTGAACAGCCGGGAAATAGATCTTCTGGGCGGCTTCGTAGCAGCGGCCCTCGATGAACTCTTCCGTCAGCTGATGCGGATAGAAGCGGGCATAGTCGATGCTGTTGTGATCGATTTCAGTCCGGCCATCGGTCATCCAGTCGGCGATCAGCTTGCCGTAGCCCGGGCCGTCCTTGACCCAGATGGCAACGCAGTACCAGAGACCGCGCACCTTCTGGCTCTCGCCGCAGGATGCGCCGCCGCCTGCCGATACTTGCAGCAGGCCGTTGAAGGAGTGACCTTCGTTATAGCCGAGCTCGCCGAGGATCGGCGTCAGTTCCATGGCGCGCTCGAGCGGCTCGATGATCTGTTCCATCTCGAGGTCGCGCTGCGAAGGCGACAGGCGCGCCTCGTGTTTTTCGAGAATGTCGCGCGGGTGGCACATGCGCGGATTGGTGGCTTCGTAATAGCCCCACTCGATCTGGCCGCCCTCCGTCGTCGCCGGGTCGCCGGTATCGCGCATATAGGCGGAGTTGCCCTGATCGCGCAGCAGCGGGAAGCCGATTTCCTTACCGGTGCCTTCGAATTCGTTATACGGACCGAAAAAGGTGAGCGGGTGGTCGACCGGCATGACCGGCAGGTCTTCGCCGACCATCTCCGCGATCAGGCGCCCCCAGAGGCCGGCACAGACGATGACGTGGTCGGCCATGATCGTGCCGCGATGGGTGACCACACCCTTGATGCGACCGCCTTCGACGATCAGCGACTTGGCCGGCGTGTTGCCGAACACCTTAAGCTTGCCGGCCTTTTCGGCGGCATCGACCAGCTTGCCGGCAACGGTTTGCGAGCGCGGAATGACGAGGCCGGCATCCGGATCGTAAAGGCCGCCCATCACCTGATCTTCCTCGATCAGCGGGAACTTCTCCTTGATCTCGGAAGGGCTGACATAATGAGCGCGGGTGCCGAAAGCGCGTGCCGAGGATAGCTTGCGCTTGATTTCCTCCATCCAGGCATCGTCGCCGGTGCGGGCCACTTCGAGGCCGCCAATGCGGGCGTAATGGCCCATCTTCTCGTAGAAATCGATCGAATATTGCGTCGTCCAGACCGACAGATAGTCGTGGCTCGTGGTGTAACAGAAGTCCGAGGCATGGGCTGTCGAGCCGATATCGGTCGGTATGCCCGACTTATCGATGCCGACAATATCGTCCCATCCCCGCTCGACGAGATGATGGGCGATGGAGGCGCCGACGATGCCGCCGAGACCGATGATGACGACCTTTGCCTTTTCCGGAAATGCTGCCACGTGCTGTTCCTTCTATTTATCGCACGAATCAAAATACCCTACCCGCGCTTGACGTACGCTTCGCGCGTGAGATGCAGGAGCCATGCCAGCCTCGTAAGAGGTGTCACATTTGCCGAAGCAGCGGAACCCCCTGACCGCTCAGCATGGAAGCTGCGATGAGGGTATTATGCATAAGGCTCATGATCGTCAGTGGTCCTACGCCGCCTAGTAACGGCGTAATTGCGCCAGTGCGCATCGAGGCGGCGAGGCAACCGCCAAACAGCGCCGGCGCCCCGGCGATCCGTCCCGCATCGAACGATCTGAAAAAGACTGGTGAGCATCGGATATGGCTGGCCATTGCAGACAGCCTATCCGCTCGCACGCCCCGGGGTCACGGCGCTGAAATAGCTGCAAGCCGGTCGATGTCGACCAGCACGATGTCCTCGGAAACAGGCTCGCGATTGTGCAGCCGGAACCATTCGGCAGCTTCCCGCACCCGATCTCCATGCGGCGACGGATAGGCGCCAAGTCCGAGAACCCATTCCCGTACGGTCTCGCGCTCCATCCGCCCGGCCCGGTATCGATCGCAGACGGTTTTCGCCGATGCGACCAGATCGTTGATGCTCTTCACGGAATATCCCTCAATGCACGGACGGCTCTTCATCCTCGAGAAACGATCGAATGCCGTCGCGGGCGACGACGGCCAGGAATTCGTCGAAGGCATCCCTGTCGGTCGGAAATGGCTCGTCCCAGCGGATCAGATCTTCCCCTTGCGTGACCACTTCCATCGTCCAGTCTTCATTGCTGCCCGATGTGCGGAAGATATCGACGAGCACGGTGATCCCGTCGTCGGTGAATTCTCCCGCCAGTTCGGAGTGTTCGAGCTTTTCTTTTTTTGCCATCATTCAGCCACCCGCACCGGGCGGTGCGTCGTTTTCGAGATATTCTTCATATTGAACCGTCTCGGTCTCATTCGTGTCGATCGAGGCATCAGCGCGTTTTGCCAGGCGAACGCCTGCACCCCCGCCATTTTCGGGGATGAAAATTACACCCGCGCCTTCCAGGGCGTGCTTCATATCCTGAAGCGTTCGTTCGTAGGGAGAGCGCTTTGCCGCCTCGAAATTAGCGATCGTCGCCTTGGCGACTTTCGACGCCGACGAGAGATCGTCCTGAGACCACGCCAAAAGGGCACGAGCAGCGCGACATTGAGCGGACGATAGGCACAAAACGATAACCTTGCATCAAAAGTGTGATTCTGCCTCGGGCAGATTATATTAAACACGCAATCTCGACACAAGCGATGATGAGTGCCAGGTCCATGGCGGGCGTATTCCGCGTCTGGAAATAGATCCCTGTGCCATTCTTTTGACCGTAAATCCTCCACGCTCGTTCTCGCGAACGACAAGGTTGATTGACTGAATATTATTAAAGTCTAATTTAGCTTACCTTTATCACGCACCCGGGAGGTAACAATGCGTGAGCCGGATATGCAAAAACTCGATGCGCTTGTCGGTCGTCTTGTTGGCGACGTCGGCGCCGCCATGTCAGGTGCCTTGGTCGTGCTTGGCGACCAGGTCGGAATCTACAAGGCGATGGCCGACGGAACGCCGATGAGCGTCCAGGATCTTGCCAAGAAGACGGGGATCAAGGAGCGCTATCTCAGGGAATGGCTGAGCGCCCAGGCGGCGGCCGACTATGTCGCTTACGATGAAAAGACCGATCGTTTCAGCCTGACGCCGGAGCAGGCGATGGTCTTTGGCGAGGAAAACAGCCCGGCCTTCTTCGTCGGCGCCTTCGAGGTCGTGCAATCCATGTGGATGGACGAGCCCAAGGTCGCCGACGCCTTCCGCACGGGGAAGGGTCTCGGCTGGCATGAGCACAGCACCTGCCTGTTTCGGGGAACCGAGCGGTTCTTTCGTCCGGGCTATAACAGCCATCTCGTCAATGAATGGATTCCGGCCCTTGGCGGGGTCGAAGAAAAGCTCAAGGCCGGCGCCAGTGTCGCCGATGTCGGCTGCGGTCATGGGGCATCGACCATCCTGATGGCGCAGGCCTATCCCGCCTCCCGCTTCACCGGCTTCGACTATCACGGCCCGTCGATCGAAAGGGCAAACGCCGCCGCCAAGGAAGCGGGTGTTTCCGACCGTGTGACCTTCGAGCAGGGCTCGGCGGCGGAATTTCCGGGGCGCGGCTACGACATGGTCGCCATGTTCGATTGCCTTCACGACATGGGCGATCCGGTCGGCGCCGGCCGGCATGTCAAAGACACGCTTGGGCCGAACGGCACGTGGCTCATCGTCGAGCCCTTTGCCCATGACCATCTCAAGGACAATCTCAATCCGGTCGGCCGCGTCTATTACGGCGCGTCGACGATGATCTGCACGCCGGCATCGCTTTCCCAGGAGGTCGGGCTCGGGCTCGGCGCCCAGGCGGGAGAAATGAAGCTTCGAAAGGTCGCGCTCGACGCCGGGTTCACGCATTTCCGTCGCGCCACGGAAACGCCGTTCAACATGGTGTTCGAAGTCCGGGCCTGAAGCCAGGTCCCGCCGATCGGGACGAGCAGCTATCTCAGTTTTCCGATGCTGGCATACATGCCGGTCGTGCGGAATTCGGTCGGGTTTGTGCCGTAGACGCGGCGGAAGACCTTGGAAAAATAGTTGGGGTCCTCGAAGCCGCACATGATGGCGACTTCCTTGACCGGCAGAAAGTCGGCCTTGGTCAGAAGCTTGACGGCGCGCTGCAGGCGTTGCTGCAGCACGAATTCGGCCGGCGGCATGCCCTCGCTCTCGGCAAAGCTGCGCGAGAAATGGGCGCGGCTGAGGCCGACGATGCCGGCAAGCTCGCTGACCGGCAGCGGCTTTTCGAGATTGGTGTTGATATGGTCGATCACCGGCTGCATCAGGCTGAGCTCGGCGGCGAAGGCCGGCGAACCGAAGACGTCGTCGTAAAGCGCCATCGCCGCTTCATAGGCAATCGCCGAGGCGGCACCCGGCGACGTTGCGCCCTTGACCAGGCGCAGGCTGCAATCGGCGAGATGATCGATGGTCGAGGGCTGGAGCTTCAGCACCGGCCCGGCGGTCGACAGCACCATCTGGTGGATGCGCAGCGTTTCCTCGCCATTCATCGAGATCCAGAAATATTCCCATCGGTCGCCCTTCTCCAGCCAGTAGCGATGATTGTGCGGCACGAGAACGAGCAGCGTGTCGCCGCCTTGAAGGCGATAGTTGCGGTGCTGGTAGCGTAGCTGGCCGCTACCGCTGATCGTGTGCTGCAGCACGGTGAAGGGGGTTTGACCGCGCCGGCGGCCGTCCCAGTCATAGCTCTCGTTCTCGCGCACTTCGTAGCCGGCGCTGGTCGGCATGGCGTGCAATCGCTGGCGGCCCCGGGGTAGCGAAACCGTCCTCATCGACTGTCCGTTGGCGATCAAATCCTGCAGCACAAAATTACCCCTGAAAGCATAATCCTTCTCTGGTCGCCCTGTCGATTTCGGGCATAATCCCGGCCGACAAGAGGAAGAGACCACGGCCGACAGAGCGGCCGGGAGGAAAAAGGCAGATTTTACGGTGTTTTCAGCCACATGCGTCAGCATGCGGCCTGATCCTCCATAACCTTCTTTTCCTTAGCATTCGATTGGATCGAGGTGAAGATCATGAGTTTCAAAATCGCTATCATCGGTGCGGGCAGCGTCGGTTTCACCAAGAAGCTGTTTACCGATATCTTGTGCGTTCCCGAGTTTCGCGACGTCGAATTCGCGCTGACAGATCTCAGCGAACATAATCTGGAAATGATCAAGGCGATCCTCGACCGCGTCGTCGAGGCGAACGGGCTGCCGACGAAGGTGACGGCGACCACCAACCGGCGCCAGGCGCTGGAAGGCGCGCGTTATATTATCAGCTGCGTGCGGGTCGGTGGGCTCGAAGCCTACGCCGACGATATCAGAATCCCGCTGAAATACGGCATCGACCAGTGTGTCGGCGATACGATCTGTGCCGGCGGCATCCTCTATGGCCAGCGCAACATCCCGGTCATTCTCGACTTCTGCAAGGATATCCGCGAGGTCGCCGAGCCCGGCGCGAAATTCCTGAACTATGCCAACCCGATGGCGATGAACACCTGGGCGGCGATCGAATACGGCCAGGTCGATACCGTCGGTCTCTGCCACGGCGTCCAGCATGGCGCCGAACAGATCGCCGAGGTGCTCGGCGCCAAGTCGCTGAGCGAGCTCGACTATATCTGCTCCGGCATCAACCACCAGACCTGGTTCATCGACCTGCGCCTCAACGGTCGCAGGATCGGCAAGGACGAACTGATCGCCGCCTTCGAGGCGCATCCGGTCTATTCGCAGCAGGAGAAATTGCGCATCGACGTGCTGAAGCGTTTCGGCGTCTATTCGACGGAAAGCAACGGCCATCTCTCGGAATACCTGCCCTGGTACCGCAAGCGGCCGGACGAAATCACCCGCTGGATCGACATGTCCGACTGGATCCACGGCGAGACCGGCGGCTACCTTCGTCATTCGACCGAAACGCGCAACTGGTTCGAGACGGAATATCCGCAATTCCTGGAATCCGCCGCAAAGCCGATCGATCCCGCCAAGCGCTCGAACGAACATGCAAGCCATATCCTCGAGGCGCTGGAGACGAACCGGGTCTATCGCGGTCATTTCAACGTCAAGAACAATGGCGTCATCACCAACCTGCCGTCCGATGCGATCATCGAATCGCCGGGCTTCGTTGATCGCTTCGGCATCAACATGGTCTCGGGCGTCACCCTGCCGGAAGCTTGCGCGGCCACCTGCATCGCCTCGATCAACGTCCAGCGCATGTCGGTGCACGCGGCGATATCGGGCGACATCGACCTTCTGAAGCTTGCCGTGCTGCACGACCCGCTGGTCGGCGCCGTCTCGACGCCGGAAGAGGTCTGGCAGATGGTCGACGAGATGGTCGTTGCCCAGGCGCGCTGGCTGCCGCAATATGCGCATGCCGTGCCGGCCGCCAAGGAGCGGCTGTCGAAATCGAAGGTGCAGACCCGCGACTGGGCGGGGGCCGCACGCCGCAACGTTCGCTCGATCGAGGAGCTGCGCGCGGAAAAGGCGGCGCTGAAACAGGCCGTCTGATTTTCGTGAAAGATGGGTCGTCATGGGTTTCCGGGAGGGAAATCCATGACGTCAGGCCCGCTTTCATGTCGTTCGAGGAAAAAGGAGCCGCGTGAGCCGTGCTCCGGAACAAGAGGGAGAAACGATGATGAATTTCCGTAACGCAGGCATTCTGGCCGGACTGGCGCTCGGCGTCTCAGCCGCGGCGCTGAATGCATATGCCTCCGAGCCAACCGTTCCGCCGGCGCCGGCGGACTTTCCGGCCGAAGGCAAGATCAACTATGTGGCGCGTGACTCCATTCTGGAGTTCAAGGCGCTGCCCGAATATCACGAGCCCGACTGGGTCACGAAGAATTTCGTCGCCACCGGCAAGCTGCCGCCGGTCAAGGATCGCCTGCCGAAGGAGCCGATGGTCTTCAAGACAGGCAATATGCCCGACGGCATCGGCGTCTACGGCGATACGATGCGTCACGTCATTGGCGGCCGGCCGGAAGGCTGGAACTATGGCGCCGGCCAGACGCAGGGCTGGGGCGGCATCGATATCGGTCTCTCCGAATGCCTGACGCGCACCGCGCCGCTGTTCCAGGTGCAGGCCTCCGACACCGAGCCGCTGCCCAACCTCGCCAAGAGCTGGGATTGGTCGCAAGACGGCCATAAGCTGACCATGCACCTGGTCGAAGGCGCCAAATGGTCCGACGGCGCGCCGTTCAACGCCGACGACATCATGTTCTACTGGGACGACGAAGTCGTCGACCCGAACGTCTCGCCACTCGGCGGCGGCGCCTCGCCGGAAGCTTTCGGTGTGGGAACGACGCTGAAGAAGGTCGACGATTACACCGTCGAATGGACCTTCAAGGAGGCGTTCCCGAAGCAATATCTCTATACGATGTCCTACCCGAACTTCTGCCCGGGTCCGTCGCATATCCTGAAGCCGAAGCATCCGAAATATTCGAAGAACACCTACGACCAGTTCAAGAACGCTTTCCCGCCGGAGTTCATGAACATGCCGGTCATGGGCGCCTGGGTGCCGGTGGAATATCGCTCCGACGATATCATCGTCATGCGCCGCAACCCTTACTACTGGAAGGTGGACGAGAAGGGCGATCAGTTGCCCTATCTGAATGAGCTGCACTACAAGCTCTCGACCTGGGCCGACCGCGACGTTCAGGCCGTGGCGGGATCCGCCGATTTCTCCAACCTCGAGCAGCCCGAGAATTTCGTTGCCTCGCTGAAGCGTGCCGCGGAAAAGACCGCACCCGCCCGTCTTGCCTTCGGCCCGCGCCTCATCGGCTACAATCTTCGCATGAACTTCTCCGCCAACGGCTGGGGCAACCCGGACGAGCGCGGTGAGGCGATCCGCGAGCTCAACCGCAACGAAGATTTCCGCAAGGCCGTCACCATGGCGCTCGACCGCAAGGCGATCGGCGACTCGCTGGTCAAGGGGCCGTTCACCGCGATCTATCCCGGCGGGCTCTCCTCCGGCACCAGCTTCTACGACCGCAACTCGACCGTCTACTATCCCTTCGATCTTAAGGGCGCCAAGGAGGAACTCGCCAAGGCCGGCCTCAAGGACACCGACGGCAACGGCGTCGTGAACTTCCCGGCCGGGACGCTCGGCGGCAAGGATGTCGAAATCGTCATGCTGATCAACAATCAGTACACGACCGACAAGAGCCTCGCCGAAGGTGTCGTCGGCCAGATGGAGAAGCTTGGTCTGAAGATCGTCATCAACGCGCTCGACGGCGCCAAGCGTGACGACGCCCACTATGCCGGCCGCTTCGACTGGCTGATCCAGCGCAACACGACGGAACTGTCGTCGGTGGTGCAGAACACCGAACAGCTTGCCCCTGTCGGTCCGCGCACCAGCTGGCACCATCGCGCCGGCAAGGATGATCAGCTTGATCTGATGCCGTTCGAGAAGGAGCTTGTCGATGTCGTCAACAAGTTCAGGACGAGCCAAAGCAACGACGAGCGCGTCGATCTGATGAAGCAGTATCAGAAGATCTCGACGGAGCACGTCAACACCGTTGGCCTGACGGAATATCCGGGCGCCCTGATCGTCAACAAGCGGTTCTCTAACGTGCCCCAGGGTACCCCGATCATGATGTTCAACTGGGCTGAAGATTCGGTTATCCGCGAACGCCTGTGGGTGGCCGCCGACAAGCAGGGCAAATACGAGCTGTTCCCCGAACAGCTGCCTGGCAAGCCCGGCGACAAGGGTCCCATAAACTAGAGCTCCCTCCCAGCTGAAGTGAGCTTCCGGCCGCGCGTGCAGCGCGCGGCCGGGCAAGACCAACAAGCCGGCCGCGCTGACGAGGAGCGACTGGCGGCAAGGAGAAGCGAACCGTCTAATGTTACGATTCCTGCTCGTGCGCATAGCCTCCGCGATCCCCGTTCTCTTCATTCTGAGCGTGGTGACTTTCGCGATCATCCAGGCCCCGCCTGGCGACTACGCCGACTACATCCGCTCCCAGCTGATCAACCAGGGCGGCGCGTCCTATGCGCAGGCCGAAGAGCAGGCGCAGGCTTACCGCGTCGAACACGGCCTCGATAAGCCGCTGGTCGTCCAATACGTCAACTGGATCGGCGGCATCGTGACGCGCGGCGATTTCGGATACAGCATGTTCTATAACAAGCCGGTCGCCGATGTCGTTGGCGAACGCCTGCCGAGGACCCTGCTCCTGGCGCTCGTCTGCCACATCTTCGCCTCGGTGCTCGGCATCGGTTTCGGCATCTGGGCGGCAACGCGACAGTACAGCTGGATCGACAGCCTACTATCGGGGATTTCCTTCCTCGGCATGACGGTGCCGCGCTTCCTGATGGCGCTGATCATCGTCTATCTCCTGGTCTTCCAGCTCAATGTTTCCGAGATCGGTAGCTTCTTTTCGCCGCAGTATGGCGGCGCGCCATGGTCCTGGGCGAAATTCGTCGATCTCGTCCACCACGTCTGGCCAGTCGTCGCTATCGCCACCTTCGGCGGGCTCGCCTACAATATGCGTGTCATGCGCGGTAATCTGCTCGATACGCTGAACGCCCAATATGTCGAGACGGCAAAGGCCAAGGGGCTTTCCGGCGCAGCCGTGGTGATGCGCCATGCGGTGCCGAACGCGCTGCACCCGCTGGTGATGTATCAGGGCGTCGTGCTGCCTTACATGCTGACCGGCGAGATCGAGACCGCCATCATCTTCGCATTGCCGACTGTCGGTCCGGCCATCGTCGGCTCGATGGCGGTCGGCGACGTCTATGTCACCGCCACTTTCATGATGGTGCTGTCGGCCACCCTGATCATCGGCAATATCATCGCCGACATGCTGCTCGCGCTTCTCGATCCGCGTGTCCGCCAATATGGAGGAGCCTGAGATGCTTGCTTTCGACTCTTCCGCGACGCCACCGACAACCGACATCGTGACCAAGCCATCGCGTGGGCATGAAAGCTATATCGCCCTTGTCTGGCGTCGGTTGAGGCGCTCCTGGACCGGCATGGCCGGGCTCGTGCTCGTCGTGCTCTTGATCCTCATGGCGATCTTTGCCGATTTCTTCGCGCCGATGGATCCGAAGGCGACTGATGTCGGCTTCGCGCCGCCACAGGTGATGAGCTTCCACGACAAGGACGGCAATTTCGTCTTCCAGCCGCGCGTCTACGCTCTGTCGGATTCCGAAGAGCTCGATCCGGTCACCTTCCAGCCGATCGTCGGCATCGACTACGACAATCCGCGGCTGCTCAGCTTCTTCGTCAAGGGCGCCGAATACCGGCTTTTCGGCCTGATCCCGGCCAGCCGGCACTTCTTCGGCTCGACCGACGGCCAGCCGGTGCATTTCCTCGGCACCGACAAGTTCGGCCGCGACGTGCTGTCGCGCGCCATCATCGGCTCGCGCATTTCGCTGACGATTGCCCTGACGGTTGTCTTCATCGTCACCATCATCGGCACGACCGTCGGCATGGTGTCGGGTTACTTCGGCGGCACCTTCGATGTCTGGCTGCAGCGTTTCGTCGACCTGGTGCTCGCCTTCCCGCAATTGCCGCTCTATCTGGCGCTGACCTCGTTGATCCCGGTGACGGCGCCGACCAACGTCTTCCTTGCCTTCGTCATCGTCGTGATGTCGGCGCTCGGCTGGGCGCAGATGTCGCGCGAGGTGCGCGGCAAGACCTTGGCACTTGCCCGCATCGATTATGTCCGGGCAGCCATGGCCGTTGGCGCCACCGACACGCGCATCATCATGCAGCACATCTTCCCGAATGTGATGAGCCACGTCATCGTCGCGGTGACGCTGCATATACCGAGCGTCGTGCTCTTGGAATCCTTCCTCGGTTTCCTCGGTTTCGCCGTCAAGCCGCCGCTGATCTCCTGGGGGCTGATGCTGCAGGATACGGCGACCTATTCGGTCATCGGCTCCTATCCCTGGATTCTCGCTCCTGTCGGCTTCGTGCTCGTCACCGTCTTCGCGTTCAACGCGCTCGGCGACGGATTGCGCGACGCGGTCGATCCTTATTGAGGAGATTGATATGGCGCTTGCACTGGTCAATTCCTTCGCCCCGCCCGTCCGCCACGATCATGATGGCCGTTCGGACACGCCTGTTATCGACGCCCGCAACGTCGCGGTGAATTTCAAGGTCGAAGACGGCATGGTCGAAGCCGTCAAGGACGTCTCCTTCCAGCTCTATCGCGGCGAGACTATTGCGATCGTCGGCGAATCCGGTTCCGGCAAATCGGTGACGGCGCGAACGGTGATGGGGCTGTTGTCGAAGCGCGCCGTCGTCTCCGAGAAATCGACGGTCGCCTATGACGGCAGCAACATCCTGAAATTTTCCGAGCGGGAGCGCCGCAAGCTGCGCGGCGACCGCATTTCGATGATCTTCCAGGAACCGATGAGCTCGCTGAACCCGATCTATACGATCGGCAGCCAGATCGTCGAAGCGATCCGCGTGCATCGCCGGATCAGCAAGCGGGATGCGCAAAAGCGCGCGCTCGAACTGCTGGAGCATGTGCAGATCCCCGATCCCGCCGCGCGGCTGATGCAATATCCGCATCAGCTTTCGGGCGGCCAGCGCCAGCGCGTGATGATCGCCATGGCGCTTGCCAACGATCCCGACGTGCTGATCGCCGACGAGCCGACGACGGCGCTCGACGTCACCGTGCAGGCGCAGATCCTGAACCTGATCCGCAACCTGCAGAAGGAACTGGGGATGGCCGTCATCCTCATCACCCACGACCTGACCGTGGTGCGACAGTTTTCCGATTACGTCTATGTGATGCAGTACGGCGAAGTGCGCGAGCACAACACCACCGAAGCCCTGTTTGCCAATCCGAAGGACGCCTATACCAAGCATCTGCTTGCCTCCGAGCCGCGGGGCGAGGCCAATCCACTGCCCGAAGGGTCGGATGTCATCCTCGATGCCAAGGGCGTGCGCGTCTCCTTCATGATGCGTCACGGTACCTTTCTTAAGCCGGCGATGCGTGAGCTTGTCGCCGTCGACAGCCTCGACCTGACGCTGCGCCGTCACGAGACGCTGGGGCTGGTGGGCGAATCCGGTTCTGGCAAGACGACGTTCGGCCAGGCGATCCTGCGACTGAACACGCCCGACAGCGGCGAGATCCGCTTCGACAATCAGCCGATCCATGGCCTATCCCGGGCCGAGATGCGGCCCTTGCGCGCCCGCATGCAGGTGGTGTTCCAGGACCCGTTCTCATCGCTCAATCCGCGCATGACGATCGGCCAGATCATCGAGGAGGGGCTGGTCGTCAACCGGCTGGGCGCGACCAAGGCCGAACGGCAGGACCGGGTGCGCGAAGCGCTTGTCGCCGCCGGCATGCCCGGCAATATCCTGTCGCGATTCCCGCACGAATTTTCCGGCGGCCAGCGCCAGCGCATCGCCATTGCCCGCGCCATTGCGCTGGAGCCGGAATTTATCCTGCTCGACGAGCCGACATCGGCGCTCGATCTTTCCGTCCAGGCGCAGATCATCGAACTCTTGCGCAAGCTGCAGGACGAACGTGGCCTGAGCTACCTCTTCATCTCCCACGACCTCAAGGTCGTGCGCGCGCTCTGCCATCGCGTCATCGTCATGCAGCATGGCAAGATCGTCGAAGAGGGTCCCGTCAACGAAGTTTTGTCCCATCCCAAGACCGCTTACACCGAACGGCTCGTCAAGGCCGCTTTCGAGGTAGCATGATTGCCGAATGCCGGAGGTTATAATGGCAAGAAATCCCAAAATCACTTTCATCGGAGCTGGCTCCACCGTCTTCATGAAGAACATCGTCGGTGACGTGCTGCAGCGTCCGGCCCTGTCAGGCGCGACGATCGCCTTGATGGATCTCAACCCGCAGCGGCTGGAAGAAAGCGCCATCGTCGTCAACAAGCTGATCTCGACGCTCGGCGTCAAGGCGAAGGCCGAGACCTATTCTGACCAGCGCAAGGCGCTTTCGGGCGCCGATTTCGTCGTCGTCGCCTTCCAGATCGGCGGCTATGAACCCTGCACGGTCACCGATTTCGAAGTGCCGAAGAAATATGGCCTTCGCCAGACGATCGCCGATACGCTCGGCGTCGGCGGCATCATGCGCGGGCTTCGCACCGTGCCGCATCTCTGGAAGGTCTGCGAGGACATGCTCGCCGTCTGCCCCGAGGCGATCATGTTGCAATATGTCAACCCGATGGCGATCAACACCTGGGCGATATCGGAGAAGTATCCGACCATTCGCCAAGTCGGCCTTTGCCATTCGGTGCAGGGCACGGCGATGGAACTGGCCCACGACCTCGATATTCCCTACGAGGAAATCCGTTACCGGGCGGCCGGCATCAACCACATGGCCTTCTATCTCAAATTCGAGCATCGCCAGGCCGACGGTTCTTACCGCGACCTCTATCCCGATCTCGTGCGCGCCTATCGCGAGGGCAGGGCGCCGAAGCCTGGCTGGAACCCGCGCTGCCCGAACAAGGTGCGCTACGAGATGCTGACGCGGCTCGGCTATTTCGTCACCGAGAGCTCGGAGCATTTCGCCGAATACACGCCCTATTTCATCAAGGAGGGCCGCGACGACCTGATCGAGAAATTCGGCATTCCGCTCGATGAATATCCGAAACGCTGCATCGAGCAGATCGAGCGCTGGAAAGGCCAGGCGGAGGCCTATCGTTCGGCCGACAAGATCGAGGTCAAGCCGTCGAAGGAATATGCCTCCTCGATCATCAACTCGGTCTGGACCGGCGAGCCCTCGGTGATCTACGGCAATGTCCGCAACAATGGCTGCATCACCTCGCTGCCCGCCAATTGCGCCGCCGAGGTGCCCTGCCTCGTCGATGCCTCCGGCATCCAGCCGACCTTCATCGGCGACCTGCCGCCGCAGCTGACGGCGCTGATCCGCACCAATATCAACGTGCAGGAACTGACGGTGCAGGCGCTGATGACGGAAAATCGCGAGCATATCTATCACGCCGCGATGATGGACCCGCATACGGCAGCCGAACTCGACCTCGACCAGATCTGGTCGCTGGTCGACGATCTGCTCGCCACCCACGGCGACTGGCTGCCCGAATGGGCACGCACCGCCCGCAAGGTACAGGCCGCCTGAGCCCCTCTCCCGGGTGAGGCGTCAAGAAGCCCCGCGGTCGCAACAACCGCGGGGCTTTTTCGTGGGATCAGGCGTTAACGGGTCATTCGTTTGTCAGGCTTCTGCTGCATTCCAGAATGCACTTTCCCCAACGTCTTGAGCCCGAAGCGTAAGCCAGTGGCGCCGACATTATCCGCGCGTCGGGTTCTGCAAATTATGGTACTTGAAAGTACTTAAAATGTCCCTATAGTTGAGTCCATGGAGAAAATCGGCCAATGGACTTCGCACTCCTTTTCAACATGTTCCGGAAGGCCAGGCAGGCCAACGTCACAGACGTCACACTCTGGCACAAGCACGAGACACTCCTGCCGGTGCCACTCGTCGACGCCGCCTCCCGAAACCCGTCGGGACAAATATGGCGCCGGCTGAACGGTGTGCAATGGGAATATAAGCAGGACCCCGAAACGATTGAAGAATTCGATGCTCGACAATATTGAGACCTAGAGCCCCAGCCGTCGCGGATAAATCTGCCCCGGTGCAGTTGCAAAGGACAGTGCCGCGATAGAGACAGGAGATTCTCCAAGCCGTCGAGGAGAACCATTCCCTATCATTTCGCTGCGGCTTTGGCCTTGTCGAACATCGGCGTGACCTTGTCACCTTTTGACATCTTTTTCACTTCGCCGTTGTAGATGTCTCCGTCGTACTGGTCATCGCCGGAAATGTTCTTAGTCCAAATCTGCTTGCCGACCCGCCACCAACCCTTGCACGGGCTGTAGACGAATTTGGTCTCGCCACTCTTGCCTTTCCAATTCGAAGTAAAGCAAAAGGTGTTGCCGGTGCCTGTCCACGTGCCTTCCGCATAGCCATACTCACCTTTCTTTTTGCCAACTTTGACGCCTTTGAGCGTCCCATCGGCAAACCAGGTGTAATAGACCAAGCCGTCGCCGACGTCGTACTTGACGGTATGGCCGAGGTATAGATCCTTGACTTCCTGCTCGGACAATTCGACCGCGCTCTTCGGCAATTTCCCTTCATTCTTCGCAAAAGCCGGCGCTGAAAAGACCAACGCCATTGAGATCACAACGGCAGTAGCGAACTTTTTCACGGCTGATCCTCCTTGCTTGTGATTGAAAACTGCGCCCATTTTGCCCCCGTGTAAATTCGCCCAACGGAGTTAGCGGCGTCTCGGCAGGCCTTGGCATCGGCTTTGCGCCGGAATGGACCGAGGGACTGCCGAACCGGGCCTTTTCGAGCTGAAGGTGGTCAGGGGCATCGATTTCCGGATTGGGCTGGCGTCGCCTGGAACAAAGAGGATCCGACTGCCTCGCGTGACGACATCGTCGATATCGCGAGATCGTTGGCGCGACCGGGCAGGCGAGTCGAGGGAGGGGCACCACGGGTACACCCAAAGCAGAACGGCTTGCCGGGGGCAGTCGGTCCCGGGTTCCGCTCGTTGCGAGCGGCGCTCCGCTAACCCTCCTGCGGCTGCCCTTTTAACCGGTCAAGCCCTGCGCGAACTGGCGCCGGCGCGGACGCGCCTTTGCCTGGTATGCTCATTGTTTGGAGGAGGCGTGCCTGCCGTGGCAGGCACGATCTCGAGAACAAGAAGGGCTGACGGTCGCAAGTTCGAATTTGGTTCACGACGTACACGCTATAAACATCGAGCTGTCATTCATGGACGTCTATTCCACACGCGTCGCGTGGCGAGTTTTCGCGAAGCCTAGATTCCTGGTTGCCGAGCGCTTTCAATCATTCCTCATGGCGCGACGTCGGAGAACTGGTTTCGGAAGCGGCCGGCTAGATGGTGGTTTGCAGGCCGAGTTCCACCACCCGCCCGGTGGGCAGCCCGAAATAATCCGTGGCGTTGCTGGCGTTGCGCGAAAGGGCGATGAACAGCCGGTCCTGCCAGAAGGGCAGGCCGCCCTTCCTTGATGGAAGTATCGTCCGGCGGGAGAGGAAGAACGAGGTCGACATGATGTCGAATTTCAGGCCGAGCTTTCGCGCCAGGACAAGCGCGCGCGGGATGTTGGGCGTCTCCATGTAGCCGAAGGTGACGACGATCCGGCTGAACAGCGGATTGAAACTTTCGAGAAAGATCTTCTCGGTGTCGGGAACGAACGGCGTGGTGGCGGTGACGACGCTCAGGATGACGTTCCGCTCGTGAAGCACCTTGTAGTGCTTCAGACTGTGAAGGAGCGCCGTCGGCGCGCCCTCGACGTCGCTTGTCAGGAAGATAGCGGTTCCTGGCACCGTCGGTGGCTTCTTGCGGGCCAGGTTGTCGATGATCGTCGCGAGCGGAATTTCGTCGGCCTTGGTGCGACTGATGAGGAGCCGTCGCCCTGCCGTCCAGGTCTGCATGATGAGCGCCATGGTGGCGGCGACGGCCACCGGGACCCAGCCGCCGTCGGCGAACTTGGCGATGTTGGCCGCGAGGAAACCGGCGTCGATCAGGGATATCGGGATGATGACGGCGAGGGTCGTTGCCAGTTTCCAACTCCAGATCCGCCGCATGACGACGAACAGCAGTACGGACGTGATCAGCATCTCGCCGGTGACGGCGATGCCATAGGCGGCCGACAGTCCGCTGGAACTGCGGAAAAACAGGACCAGGGCCGCCACGAAGACGAAGAGCAGCGTGTTCACCCGCGGCATGTAGATCTGCCCCGAATGGGTCTCGGACGTGTGCAGTATCTGCAGGCGGGGAAGCAGGTTGAGATGGATCGCCTGGCGCACGAGCGAGTATGCTCCCGATATCACCGCCTGGCTGGCGATGACCGTCGCCGCCGTCGCGAGGCAGACCATGGGGATCCTGGCCCATTCTGGATGCATGTTGAAGAACGGATGGGCGGCCATCGTGGGATTTGCGAGCACGAAGGCTCCCTGTCCGAAGTAGTTCAGGAGCAGGCTCGGGAAGACGAGCGCGAACCACGCCACGACGATCGGCCGCCGGCCAAAGTGTCCAAGGTCGACATAAAGCGCCTCGGCGCCCGTCACCGCGAGGAAGACCGCGCCGAAGACCGCGACGGCGGATGCGATGTTGTAGGCGACGTACCAAACGGCGTGGACCGGGTTGATCGCGCCGAGGACCGATGGATCGTCGAGGATGTGGATCGCCCCGCTGACGCCCAGGACGACGAACCACAGCGCCGTTATCGGCCCGAAGACGGCCGCCACGCCACCCGTGCCGAAGCGCTGGACGAAGAACAGCGCGGCGATGATCGTCAGCGTGATCGGCACCACCCAGTTCGTAAGCGCGGGCGCCACCACCTGAATGCCCTCGACCGCCGAGAGAACGGAAATCGCCGGCGTGATGATGGCGTCGCCGAGAAACAGCGACGCGCCCGTCACGCCGAGGACAAGCACCCATTTGGGTCGTCCTCTTAGGCTCTCCCGCGCGAGGCTCATCAAAGACAGCGTTCCGCCTTCGCCCCGGTTATCCGCCTTCAGCACGAAGGTCACGTATTTCAGGGTGACGACGATGGTGAGAGCCCAGATGATCAATGAAAGGATGCCGAGGACGTTCTCTTGGTGGGCTCCCGACCCGCCCGTGGCGTGGAGAGCCTCCCTGAACGCGTAGAGCGGGCTCGTCCCGATGTCGCCATAGACGACGCCCAGCGCGGCGAGGACGAGCGAAGGTAGGCCGCCTCTGGTTTCCTCTCCGAGTTCCGGATCCTCGGATCGCATCTGGGTGGAGGTCAAAAGTCATGTCCTGTTTGGTTGCCGTGACTCTCGCGAGCTTCGGCTATTCAATTCCATCCCTACGATGATCGATATGGGAATGGCACTGGTCGGCAGGCCAACGCTAACACGCCGGCGGGATGCGCGCATCCAGACCCTGGAGGTTATCCCGTGTCAGTGTAACGCCGCGCGGTTCCCCGGGCAGGTTCGCCGAACACCAGCCGCTCAACCGCCAGAGCGAACGCTATGCCCCGCGGGGGCATCCACGTGAGTTGATCGTAGTCCCGGTCCTCTTGCGAAGGCACTTTGCTGGGCACACCCGCGCCGCAAGTTCTTCGCGCTGGCCGACGTCGCTGCACATGTGGAAGGAACGCCGCTCTGTTCTCGCCAATTGCCGTGGAAGCGACGAAGCCTCCGCGCAGCGCCGAATTTCCTGTTCGACTAACAGCTGGCCGAGCGGGTGGTTTGTCAGACAGCTGACGGATCGAAACCGATCGAATGCCGGGCTTGGCGAGGATCTTTCCTTGCCGGCCAAGCGTACCGATTTGATCGTACCCATCAGAGGCTACCACAGACACTGCCATTCCGGAAGCTCGAGGAATTCGCCAGTAGCTGGTCGCGCGCAGGTGTGTCATTGGCCGGCGCCAAGGCTGGCTAGACCAGCCAATCAAGGGACTTTCGCAGTCGCGCAGGAGCGTCTTGATCGATGTATCGTCCATGGCTGAAGATCACCAGCTTCGGCTCCAGCGCCACCAGCCGCCGGGCCGCCGCCTTCGCGGGCTCGCCTCTCAACTGGACCACGGCTCGAAGGTAGATTGGCGCTCTCTCCCGCGCGCCGACAAGCGATGAGAAGAGCCGCATCCATGGGGATTGCTGGTGATCATCGAGGTTTTGGATCAGGTCGGTAACCACCAGGGCCTGGCTGTTCCGGTGAAAGAGGCAGACCTCGCTGAACCCACCGATGCCCGGCACCTCGATTTGATCGATATCCGCGGTCCAGTGAGCTTGGGATGCGTCGCCAAGATCGCCGTGCCATGGAATACGCGCCTTCTTGACCTGGCGACGTTGCCTCAAGCCGGGCGCTGCCCAGACAAGGGCTTCAGGGACGCGTCCCTTCCAGTCCTTCACGAAACTCCAGTGCGCGCTGTTTGGCGCGACGATATGCCGGATGGGGCCAACTCGTTCGATCTCCAGTCGGAGGGCTTGGTCGAAGCGGGTGGGCGAGTGGAGGAGCGTGCTGCCGTCGGACAGCTGCATGATCGTCATTCGGACCGGCAAGGGGATGACGCCACCAGCGTGAAGGGGGCCGCTGTCAACGATCCAGATGCCCTGGCCGATAGGCTTCAGGATATCGAGAGGCGGGTAAGTCGTCATGCGATCCTCGGACGGTCATAAAAACGAACGCGATTAAATTCCGCGTCGATATCGCCTTTGTATGCGACGGCTGTTTCGGTTGTAGGTATTCGCAACAGCGAGAAGGCCGAGCCCGACCGCTACCGTCGCCGCCACCGCTCCCAACGCCACCCGTTGCGTGCGTGATCGCAAACCGCCATCGATACCGCCTGGTCGCGTTGATGGAGCGAAGAGGTTGCCATCCGTCATAGGCCCGGAGTCAGCCTGTCTGAAGTAGGTCGTCATGAACCAGTTCATGAGCCGTGCGCTCAAGCGTGGAGCGAAAAAATGTCCGACGCGTATCAGGTCAGCGGTTGCACCGACCGTCGTTGTCACTTTTGGATGCCGGGAAACCCTGACGACCGCCTCGGCGACCTTGCGTGCGTCGTAGACCGGCGGCGGCGCCGATAACTTCCGACCCGTGTAGTTGGCGCCATGGCTGATCCCAGGTGTATCCATGAAAGCCGGATAGATATCGCAAATATGTATATTGGGATGGTTCGCCAGTTCGCCCCTGAGCGCCTCTGAAAATCCTTTCAAACCGAATTTACTGGCACTGTAGGCGGTGGCGTAAGGGGCTCCTGCGAAACCGCCCAGCGAGATCATGTTGATGAACACGCCGTGGTCCTGGTCGAGAAAAATCGGCAGCACGGCGTGGGCGTCGTTCATGTGACCGATCAGATTGGCACGGATCACCTGCTCGTGCGCCTCGATCGGGGTGTCCTGGAACTTGCCGACGGCGCCGACGCCGACGTTGCTCACCCACACGTCGATTGGGCCAACGCCAAGCGCTGCTTCGGCGAGCGCCTTTACCTGTTGGGCATCGGTGACATCTGTGGGAACGACGATAACATCGGCGCCCAGTTCACGACAGGTGTTGGCCACGGCCTGAAGTGCTACTGCGTTTCGGGCGGCAATCACGAGATTGGCGCCCTCTCGCGCGAAAGCCTCAGCAGTCGCTTGCCCGATGCCGCTGGAGGCTCCGGTGATCACCACCACTTTCTTTTGGGTCTTCATTTGGATCTCCACCTTCTTCATCATCGAACGTGACGTTCAGGCCAAGGGCGCCGAGACGATCGTGCATGATCGCGGCCTAGTATAGAGGAAGGCTTCGATGCCATATTTGGCTTCGAAATCGTGGCATGCGTCCTTGAGAGTTGCGGCATCAGCGTCCATGATCTAATGCGGCCAATACGACCTTTAGGCCGATGTCGTGGTCGGCGGTTGCCTTGAGCATCGTCGGTATGAAGCGCATGACTTCCCTCCCGTATCCCTCTCTGGCCTTTGCAAAGCTTTAACACGAGGCGTTGGTTCCCGTTTCTGAAGAAGCGGGCCTTTGGGCCCGGCGGCTTTTGGTCCCTTAAATCGCGATGGCAGATCACCTCGCCGCGACGGCTCCCGCGGCTGTAGTTTCCCCCAAAGTCGCGATCACCGCGGCCCGTCCACGCGCAATGCGGCTCTTGATCGTTCCGAGTCCACATCCGCATGCCCCGGCGATGTCCTTATAGCTTTCGCCACTTATCGCCATCAGCGACACCCGGCGCTTGTCAACGTCGAGAGCTGAAATGGCTTTGTCGACCTCGCCCTTCGTAAAGACCATTCCTGAGTGGACTGTACTGCCTGTCCGGAACCAGCTACTTCCATGTCGGCATGGAGCGTATATCTCCGGCGCATCCTGTATTTCGTGCAGTAGGTGTTGCGGGCAATCGTGAACAACCAGGATTTTAGGTTGGTCCCGGGCTGAAATTGATCGACATGGGCCAGCGCCTTGACCATCGTATCCTGCGTCAGATCGTCCGCATCTGTCGCGGACCGCTCCAACCTCATCGCGAACCGGCGCACAGCCGGCATCAACGCGACAATATCCTGTTCGAGGGTGGCACCTGTTCCAGTCAGTCCGCTCATGTTCTCTCTCCTTGGGGCTCAGGAAGAATGTGCATGGCAGCTACGCGTTCCGACGCTCCCGGGAACAGTGCGGTAACGTACAGGCCGTTCGCGGGCGGGAATGCGTGCATTCACCAAGAGCGGCTAATGAGGATGCCTGTGTCTGCCATTCTGTCACTTCTAAAGCCTCAGACGACCAGACGCTCTCCACATCATGACCGATCCGCGGATCCCGCCCGTTTCAAGAGCAGAGGCCAGGGCGTCAGGTCGCCGATCGCATTCGGGAGAACCTTGCTCATGCGGCTCGGAATCAAATGGCGCCCCCCGTTCGCCGATTGGGGCCGAATGCGCTTCGGCACTCGACTTGCCAGGGCGAAATGGCAAGAACGCGGCTCACCCTTACAATCGCGTCAAGGGAACAACAGTCCGCGCGGAGGGTTTGGCCTTCTCAACCAGCAAATGGAGGACGACATGGTAACGATGGTAGGCAACGAATCCGACATCAAGGGTCTGGTTAAGGATCTAATCTATCTCGAGTATGATGCGATCGCCGCGTATGATTCCTGCATAGAGCGTCTCGATGACAAGCAGTTCGCGACAAAGATCACCAGCTTCAAGCAGGACCACCTGCAGCATCTCGAAGTGCTAAACGAGATGGCGCGCGAACTTGGGATCCAGGCACCGACGCGGGGCGACATGAAGGAGATGCTGACGACCGGCAAGATCGCCCTCGCCGATCTGATGGGGGATGCCGCCATTCTCAAGGCGATGAAAACGAATGAAGATGATACCGTGACCGCCTACGAGCGAGCATCACGTCACGAAGACGCCATCCCCGCCTCGAAAGCGTTTTTCATGAAGGCGCACCAGGACGAGGAACGGCATCGTGCCTGGATGGACACGACCGCGAAGGCGTTGTGACCCGGCAAAGCTTCAGCGCGATGAAAACCGGTGCCACGACCAGCAACGCCATGTACTACCGTGGGCTCTATATTGAGATGAGGGCGCGAGGAGATTTCCTCCGCGCTCCACGAGTTCAATTCCCTTTCTGTACGAATTACCGAAGTCTTTCATGAAACCATTGCAGCAAGGAGACCTGTTTGCCGCATCGGAAGTGGAGCTTCCTGAAGGCTTCCGCTACGAAGCCGCCGTTGTTCCGGACTTCGAACAGTCTCGCCTCGTCGAGTATGTCTCTTCGCTGCCGCTTAAGCCTTTCGATTTCCACGGCTTCGAGGGCAAAAGAAGGGTCGTCTCCTTCGGCTGGAAGTACGACTTCGAGACGGAACGGATGAGGCCGGCCGAGGATATCCCAGATTTCCTTCTTCCTGTCCGTGCGCTCGCCGCCGGTTTCGCCGGGATCGAGGCCAACCAGCTGCAGCAAGCCTTGATCACCGAATATGCCCAAGGCGCGCCGATTGGATGGCATAGGGACAAAAAGGTATTTGGCAGAGTTGTCGGTGTGTCGCTGTTGGCCCCATGCACCTTCAGATTGAGACGGCGGGCTGGCGCCAAGTGGGAGCGCTTCTCGCTCAGGGTAGAGCCCGGGTCGGCATATCTCCTGTCGGGGCCGGCCCGAAACGAGTGGGAGCACTCCATTCCGCCGGTCGACACACTTCGCTATTCGATCACCTTCAGGGAAATAGGCTGATCGATGTTGAGTTGCGACCGACAAAAGGCAACCGACACGACAGCAAGCCCAAGCAATATCCATATCTCGTCGTGGTCGTTGCCTTGCGCACCTGGTTTGGTTATTTAAGCCGCCGCGCGTTCCGGGGCGCGTCGAACCATGGCATCAGCGCGGGAAGGTGCCTACCTCCGCGTCGAAGCGCGCTAACGCAAGCCGGAGTAAGGCCAGCGCCAAACAGAGCCAGCATGTAACTTCCGTCTACTTAATTAGGAGCCCCAATAGCGATAAAGTGCCGCCTTCGCCGCCATTGTCCGCCCGCAGCAGGAACAAGAGGGGGCTCGACGCAGGCCAGATTATCGCCATGACGGGGTTAGCTTCGAGTTGTCCTTTTCAATATTGGACTTGGGAAGGCAAGGAAGTCATCATTCGCGATTAGTGGAGTCGCGAGAGCGTCGGCATGAACAGAAGAGCACCAATCGTGGAGGACGAGCCGCTTCCGCTGATGATGGTGATCGATATGGTCGAAGACGCTGGTCCGACGGTTGAGGCTTGAAGCGCGGACGAGGCAATTCGTCTTCCTCGGGAAGTCCCTGATATCAGGATCATGTCGACGGACATCACACGCCAGGCTCGATGGACGGACTGAAGCTTGCACCCGCGGTGCGCGATCGCTGGCCTCCGATCGAATTCGTCGTTGTTTCCGGGGTGAAGGATCCTGACCTCGGTGACTGCCCGAAAGGGCGTCTCCTATCCGAAGCCTTACAACGCGCGGCGGATCACAGACCCTGCGACGGATGGCGTCGTAGTCGTCAGTTCTTCTTCACGATGCTGATGTTGCCGCTGACTTCGAGGATTGCGAACTTGATGTCCTTCACGGACTCGATGCCCTGGCTGCGGGCCGCCTCCATCACGTCCTCGCTGTCAAGACGGCATCCCCCAAGCGCTTCGCGATCGTAAACGCCATCCGTCACGAGGATGGTAGGCACGCCGTCGATCACATGGCCCGCTTGTTTCCACCAACGTTTGACGTAGGACAGGCCGATGTCGGTGGTGAACAGAGTAAGGATCAGCAGGACGGCGTTAGTGATGGAAAAGTCGTCGCCGAGCATCGCCTGCTGCGTGGTCTCGGATATGACAAGGACGATCACCAGGTCGAACGGCGTCATCTGCGCGAGCGTGCGGCGTCCTGACAGCCGGATAATGATCAGCAGCGTGAAGTAAATCGCGAGCCCGCGAAAGACGGCGTCCATGAAGCCTCCCTAAGGCAGAATTAAACTTGTCCGCTCGGACACATCGTTGCCGATACCAGCGAAGTAGGACCGCAGTCCGACCTGCTCGGTGTGTAGGCGGAAGACGATTTTCGCGGGCGCCGACGGATCGGCCGCGAAAACGTAGCCGATACGGCCATTCCGCTGCACTGTGGCCTTTTGCGGCGGGTCAACGCCCTCAATCGAAAAGACCTCGAGAAAGCGTGCATCGACGAAGAGCGTCTGGTCTCCCGGCGAAGGAGCGAGCGTCACCCGCATTTCGTCAGGAGCGTTCCACCTGGAGATCGCCGGGAGTTCCAGCGTCCCGGCTGGAAGCGCGATCCGATGCCTTGAGAAGGGGCCTCCTCGGCCAAGCAGGCCGAGGAGGCAGGCGAGCAATATCAACGCGAAGACCAACCAGGCGATCCTTTGCGCCGCCCAAAAGCGGCGCTGAAAAGGACCGTGATCCTGTACGCCCTCGGGTAAGGCGGGTTTTGCCGGCGCACGTGCTGATTTTGCAGCTTTCAAGACTAACCTTCATCCTTGGCATCTTAGAATGAGCGCGACTTGGGTGCTGATGGCGGTCGCGTGAATTCTCCGGCACGGCGGTAGTGCCGCCCTCGGTTGCAGAGTCACGAAACAATGCCCTCCAGACCCATTTGTTCCAGCCTAGAATATTCGGTGGGGACCTCGAGCTCTCGGGGCTTGACGCCCCACGCACGCCCGTTGACGAAGCGCCACATAACAACTGAGGGCGTCCTCGTCGCGGACGATGTGCGTCGTGCCGACGGCACCACCGATCCAGGCGGCGATCGCACCGAGGGGCGAGAGCGATGACCGCGAGGATCGCCCGACTCACCGGTGCGGTTCCAGTATCGGCCGAACGCCACCTCGGATCGTAGATGCGCGGCGAGTGCAATTCGCGTTGAACACGATGAACTGATTTTGTCGGGAAAAGTGCGGAGCTCAGTGGCGCCGATGGGCTAGTAACCGCCAATATCGCCGCGAATTGGGCCAATCCCCTGCGGCTGTGCATAGGTCGTGTTGTCTGATCCACTCGTCGCGCATCCCGAGAGTGTCATGAAGACGATTGCTGCTGCGGCCAAAATATTTTTCAGAGGCACGGCGTTCTCCGATCATGGCAGGCTGCCCAGGCCTCGAGGGCCACGCCGAGAACTCTCCTTTAAATCATCTACAATGGCAAGCGCGCTGGTGAACTGGCGGTAAGTAGCGTCACTGCCTCTTCAAGCGTCTCCCTGCAAGATCGACATCAGCGGTGGGCCGGAGACGCAGGGCGCGGCCGCGGATCGAAGGGGAGGAGCAGGTCGCCTATTGAACAGATCCTTATGAACCGCAAAATCCGGGAGGCCAGCTTCCGGCGGAAGGTCTGCGACGCCTACGACAGCCGATGCGCGATCACCGGACTGCGGATCGTCAATGGCGGCGGCAAGTCCGAAGCGCAGGCTGCACACATATGCCGGTTAAAGAAGGCGGCCCGGATGTCGTCCAGAACGAACGTCGCGCTTTCCGCCGCCGTGCACCGGCTCTTCGATAGGCATCTGATTTCGCTGACCGACGACTATCGGATCCTCGTTTCGCACACCAAGGTGCCGTCGGAGCTCAAGACACTTTTCGCGAGGCAGATGGACCGGATCCTTTTGCCTAGGAACGCGAGGCTGTCGTATGTGGCGAAGCATAGTGCCATAGCGATCCCGCGTCAGGTGTCCCAGCTTGCAAGTCGAGTGATCGCATCGCTATCTTGAGCTGATAACGACGCCACAAGAACAAGATGCCGCTTCGGTGCGTTTCAGGCGACGGCGACGAACTATCGTTTGAGCACGATAGCGCGTCCTGGGCCGCTCTGCCAAGACCGTCTAATTCGCGATCGACAGCATCGACGTCAGCGTCCGGGTGGAACTCCTCTGATCTTTACGGCGGACGACAAGAACATCCTCGGTGACGGTTGGAGGCTCCAACCCGCGAATGAGCAATTCATGTGATGCTCCATGGCTCTGACCGGCCCCTGAACACCGTTTGCCGCTAAATCCCGGAGCGCGCGGCGGCTATGCCTGTCTTGTTCGAGGACCGCCGGGTACGAATCTTGCGCGCGGTCGTCACCAATGATGGTGGTGCATCGGCGAGTGCCTCGCGGGCAGCCGAGGTCAAGGTTGTGGCAACGAAATCTGCCTCCCCAAGCGCGGGCGGTTGCCTTTCCTTCTGGTTTTCCGCCCAAAGGACCGCGCCGACGCGAATGGCTGGGTATATGCGCTTGAACCGACGAACAAGTATGGTGGCGTGCCTTGTCGAGTCCTCATTGAGGAAACAAACTACGATGGCGTTCGATTGTTTCGGAACGAGGCTCATGGCGCGGCGATTGGGGATGTCGGAATGCCTCGCTGCGACCACCTCGGCTCCCTGTACCTGAAGTATCTGGGCAAGCATCGCAGCCGACGCGTCGTCGAGCGGGCCCCTGCCTCCGACGCAAAAGACGGTCTTGCCCCGTCCGTCAGGTAGTTCGCTTTCATCGCCATTCCCTTCCTTGGGGGGGCTGGGCCGACCTGCCGCTTCCTTCTGTTCCTCTTCCTCTTCCTCTTCCTGCTCTTCTTCCTGCGCGATTTCCGCGAGATTCGAGACCAGCGTGATGGCGGTCCCGAACACCTGTTCCATCTGCTCCGCGGTCAAGACGCCTCGACGCCTATCCTTCTCCGCGAGTAGAAGGGCGGGAATGGCAACCTTGCCATAGTAATCCTCCAGATAGTCCTCCTCGAGGAATTCCTCAGCGTAATCGGTCGCCTCATCGGGATCGCCGGCAAGAAGCCGCTGGTATAGCCGCTCCTTGGGATCGAGCACAGGGTCACTACCAAAAACGACCTCAAGGAACTCGAACTGCGGGACATACCGGCCCAACACTGCGAGACACACGGTCAGCGGCGTGGACAGCACAAGACCGACTGGTCCCCACAGCCACGCCCAAAAAATCGCCGCGACGATGATTGCCAGCGGAGAGAGGCCGGTACGAGAACCATAGAGCCAGGGCTCGATGACGTTGTTGCTGGTCAATTCCAGCACAAGGAAGATGGCCCCAACCCAGAGAACAAGGCTCCAGCCAGGGTCAACTGCAAAGGCCAGGAACAGCGGCAGAACCGTCGCGATTACAGGCCCGATATAAGGGACAAATCGAAGGACGATGGCTAGCATCCCCCAGAGCGCTGGATTTGGAATGCCAACCGCCCATAGTCCGAGCGCCAATGGGACACCGTAGGCGCAGTTGACCACCAGCTGCATAAGAAGATACTGCGCGACGCGGCTACCTGCCTCCTGGATGGCTTCTGTTGTGCGATGCAGATCGCCATAGCCAACGAGCCGGATAAAGCGATCGCGAAGCTCTTCCCGCTCTAAAAGCATGAATATTACGACGACGATGATCAAGCCCAATGAAGCGATGGGGCCAAGCAGAGGACCAATCAGGCTAGTAAGCGTTTCAATTGGTCTACTAGGCGCGAATATCTCAACGAGCACGGGCTCCCTTGGTCTTGATCCGGTACCTGGAGCACCTGGGCGCTGCTCAGCGTTGCTGAGCTCACGACCGACGCTCTCAACGACTGATGTCAGGCGCCGCACAATACCGCTATCCGTTCCACTTTCCTGGAGAGACCGAATTTTTGCTATGATGTTGCCTTGGTAGGCAGGAAGGTTCTGGGCGACTTCGGCTACGTGTCCCGCTACGACAAGCCCGAACAGGACGAGAACAAGAAAAGCGATCACGACGGTGACGATTACCGCCGGAATACGCGGCATCCCAAGTTTTCGAAGACGAGAGGAGATGGGAGCCAACGCGAACGTCAACAGGACTGCGATTGCTAGAGGAAGAAGTACTTCCTTGCCGAAATACAGAATGGCAATAACAGCGAGTACACTCGCGAAGGCAGGCATGCGTGAAGGGGCGGATGGCGAGGTCGAATAGACGCGGCGGGGACCGAGGTCATTTTCCAATTCCGCCTCCGTGATCTTGGCGTCGCTCGAAGACATCGATGTGTCGGTCGCTCTCGCCAAGACTTTGGAAATTAGGGCGCAGATCGGCCTCGGCAATGGTGTGACGGACCTCCTTCGACGGTCTTTAGGGCATACGCTCCGAAAAACAGCCCCGCGTCGTTGGGCTATGTTGCTGATCGCACCTTGCTGCGGGCCAGTTCCTTTTAGCCACTCGTGCTGTTGCGTGCGCTTCTACCGCTGCAGGCAATGGGCGCAGCACCATTCCTGCAATCCCGCTCCGAGCCATTGGGACCTTTTACGGTAGAACACTCGGCATCGCCCGGCTATAAGGTTCAAGCCACGTTGGCCTTTTAGCGGTAACCGATGCCAAATCCTCCCGAATCTTCCGGCGAAAGCCTTGGCAACTCCAGCACGGGTCGCATTCAGCCAGCAGATTCAGCGACGCAAGCGGCCGCCCCGGATCCGCCAGGAACCACCCAAGGCGACAACCCGCAATTCCCCCACGGAACCTTCGTGCAAACTCGACAGGCTGCGAGCAATCTATTACGCGCGCTACGCCACGATTTGGCGGCAAGTTCTGCTTTGGCGAAGACCAAGACGATGGCTTCGTTTTTGACAACGAAGCTAAGGCGGTCGATGCGGCTGGAAACCATATCAGCTCCCGCCAAATGGATGACGACTGCTCTGGCCAAAGCCGGGCGCGGCATTCGCGATCGGGGTTCCAAGCCGCGCGAAAGTCGCCGACGCCGATGGCTTCCGGCGAACTGGTGGAAATTCGCTATGGGGTCGGCCTTGCTTGTCTGCCTCCTCGTATGCAGCGTGCTGTTGTGGGCCCTCAAGGACGTGCCCTGGAGCGAAATCCGGGATGGAACGTTGAAGCCGATCGTGGTGCTGGAAACCGCCGACGGCGCGCCGTTGGTGAGGCAGGGGCCTTACCAAGGGCCCTATGCTCGATACGACCAGTTTCCGCCCAATCTGATCGATGCGGTCCTTTCCATCGAGGATCGCCGATTCATGGATCATTTTGGCATCGATCCCATGGGCATCGGGAGGGCGCTTCTGCGCAACCTGGAGGCTGGCTCGGTGGTGGAGGGGGGCAGCACGATCACCCAGCAACTCATCAAGCTGCAATACCTCGACAGTGATCGAACAATAAAGCGCAAGGTACAGGAGGTTGTGATCGCGGTCTGGCTGGAGTGGAAGCTCGGCAAGCGGGAAATCCTGACGCGCTATCTCAACAGCGTCTATCTTGGCGCCGGCGCCACCGGAATGCCCGCCGCCGCGCGCATCTATTTCAACAAGGATATTGGGGGCCTCACCCTGTCGGAGTCGGCCATGCTGGCTGGCTTGCTGCGGGCGCCGAGCCAATGGAATCCCATCGACAATTTCGAAGGCGCCCGGCAACGCAGCATGGTCGTTCTCGACGCGATGGCGGCCAATGGCAAGATCACCACGCCACAATTGGAGGAGGCCAAGACGAGCTTCGCCAGGCTGCAACCCACGACGCCCACGCCACGCTCCGGAAGCTGGTTTGCCGATTGGATCTCACCCCAAGCAAGCGAAATCGCCGGCTCCTCGCCCGGTTCGACTGCGGTGCGCACAACGCTGGTGCCCCGGTTGCAGCAAATCGCCGAAAAGGTCGTGAAACGAGCCCTCGACAGTGAAGGAAAGACGGTCGGAGCATCGCAGGCCGCTTTGGTCGCGATGACGCCCGACGGCGCGGTCGTCGCGATGGTTGGCGGCCACGACTACAAGGCGAGTCAGTTCAACCGCGCCGTCACCGCGATGCGCCAGCCGGGTTCCACCTTCAAGCTATTCGTCTATTACGCGGCATTGAAGGCCGGGCTCACCTTGTCCGACCGGGTTCTTGACGCGCCAATCGACATCGACGGCTGGGCACCGGAAAATTCCGGTGGCAACTATCGCGGCTGGGTAACGCTTGCCGAGGCGTTCGCGCGATCGCTCAATGCCGCGTCGGTGGCGCTTGCCGAAGAGGTCGGTCTGGACAATGTGATTGCCGCGGCGCGCGAACTCGGCATCGATGCGCCGCTGCCCAACACACCGTCTCTGGCGCTTGGCACGTCCGAGGTCAATCTGCTCAACCTCACCAGCGCCTATGCGTCCGTCCAACTCGGCAGGGCACCTGTCAGGCCCTGGGGCATCATCGACTTTCAAGCGGCAGGGCAGCCCAAGGCGTTTCGAGTTGGCTCACAAGCAAAGCCGAATGTCGATCTTTCGCCCTACCAGTCGGATCTCATCGGCCTCCTGCAGTTGGTGGTCGAGCGCGGTACTGGACGTGGAGCGGATCCTGGCACGTTCGCGGCCGGCAAGACCGGCACGAGCCAGAACAACCGTGATGCCTGGTTCGTCGGCTTCACGCAAGCGCTGGTCGTTGGGGTCTGGGTTGGCAATGATGATGACACGCCGATGAAGGGCGTGACGGGCGGCACCCTGCCAGCGCATGTTTGGCGGGACTTCATGCGCGAGGCGACGGCCGAATCCGCGCTGAGTGGAGTGCAATCGACGGAAGACGCAAACAATGGTCAAGGTGCGCCGCCGTCCTGCAACATCACCGCCTGCTCGCGCGCCTACCGCTCCTTTCGGCCGTCCGATTGTACCTACCAGCCATATTCCGGAGGCCGACGGCTTTGCGAAAAGTGATGCATAGCGAAGCGCTTCCTCGAAAGATTCCTGGACGCCGAGGTCGTTGGCCGATTCCACGAATATCACCCTGTCGGCGGTACACTCGGCCGCTTGCGGTTGAAAGCTGTCCCGCCCCAACATGGGATGGATCTGGGGAATGACGATGACCGAGCATGAGATTGACCGATATCACCCGAGCGGCGTCGACCGACGCCACGTCGCCCTTCGGCTGGAGCAGCTTCTGTGTGAGAAGCTTAGAGGAACCACGATGGAGAGGTCCGAGCCACCGCATTTCCGCGCTGCCGCTGCGGATATTCTCCAGTTCGGCGAAAAACGTCACGGTGGATCGGGGGAGGAAGGGGACGTCAACGACGCTTCGCGAACACCGTGTTGACGTGCTCCGACAAGCTTTTGAACCGATGGTTCACACTTGTAAACTCGTCACAGCAGTAGCGGAACCGCCGGACCGGTGGCTTCGAACTGAATACGGCATCGAGCAATGCACGTGCTAGCCCGCGGCATTGGATATCCTTTTCCTGCGGGGCGAGGGCGCTGTTTGACGAAGGTCGCTGGCATTTTCTTTCGGAGAAGACCGAAAACCTGGTCGCTCATTAGTGTCTTCAATGGACTGACGACGATGGTCATGCCCCGGAGCAGAAGTGCAGGAAGCTGAAACATAATGACTTTCCAGAACACACCGGCGGATATTTTCCGCACGGCGCCCGATGATTGGGCGCCGCAGATTAAGATGGCGCGAGGTGTGGGTTCGACTATTTGACCGCTCGACCTAGATTTGGTCGCGCAAAGGCTTGAAAGCTGCCCGCAGCTCCGAGGTAAACAGCTCCGGCTGTTCCCAGGCTGCGAAGTGCCCACCCTTAGGCAGTCGATTGTAGTGGATCAGCTTTGGATATGCTTTTTCGGCCCAGCTTTGCGGCGCCTGGTAGATCTCGTCCGGAAAAGCACTCACGGCGACCGGAATTTTGATGCCACGCGGATCAAAGAAACCGCCAGACGGGAAATGCGCGTTGGCCCAATAGAGGCGCGCTGACGAAATCGCAGTGTTGGTAAGCCAATAAAGGGTGATATTGTCGAGGACGTCGTCCGGCGTAAGGCCTTCATGTTCGCCATCGAAAGACCTTGCGATCATTCGGTAGCTCCGGATATCATGATCCAGCATCCAAGCCGCGAGCCCAATCGGCGAGTCTACGATTCCGTAGAGGGTCTGTGGGCGGTTGTTCATCTCAATCGCGTAGCCAAGCCCATTCTTGTTGAAATCGTCGAGCTGGTCGTAGGCCCGCTTCTCGTCTGCTGTGAGAGTGGAAGGTGGAGTGCCGGCGGCAAGCGCCTTGGTTATTTCGGCAGGGACGGTAGCCGCCATGTTGGTATGGATACCGAGGAGCCCCGCGGGCTCCTGCACCGCCATCAGTTCTGTGACGGCATTCCCCCAATCGCCACCTTGGGCCACATACTTGGCATAACCGAGGCGCTGCATCAGTACAGCCCATGCTTTGGCAATTCGGGGCGGCGTCCACTTGGCATCCCTAGGTTTGGCGGAGAATCCATAGCCCGGCAGGGAAGGAATGACCACATGAAAGGCGTCAGCTTCGGTGCCACCGAAGGCGGTCGGATCGGTGAGGGGTTTTATGATTTTCATCTGTTCGATAACTGATCCGGGCCAGCCATGGGTGATGATGATCGGCAGCGCATTGTCGTGCTTCGATCTGACATGGATGAAGTGGATGTCGAGGCCGTCGATCTCCGTGAGGAACTGCGGGAGGGAATTGATCCGATCCTCGACCTTTCGCCAGTCGTGGGTCTTCCAATGGTTGGCGAGCTTCTTAATTGTCAATCGGCATCGTAACGGGACCCCTTATCGGCTCCCAAAAGGGACCCCTGCCTCTGGTTGCATAGGGTCAGCGCGCGTAGGCCCGGAGCTCTCCATTTAGCGCAGGGGCCTGCGGGCGCGGGTTGTTTGTCTTTTCGGCTTTAGCTTTGAGAGCGGTTTTTGAAGCGCCAGGATTCATTCCCGGTCTCAACGATTTCGCAATGGTGGGTTA
Organism: Rhizobium sp. CB2179; assembly: GCF_057653455.1. Lineage (NCBI taxonomy): Bacteria > Pseudomonadati > Pseudomonadota > Alphaproteobacteria > Hyphomicrobiales > Rhizobiaceae > Rhizobium > Rhizobium sp. CB2179. The sequence continues at coordinate 314,934 of NZ_JBYGKR010000003.1, forward strand.
GCCTGTCGAGGAGGGCGGCGGTCATCTTGGCGTCGCCGAAGACGGCCGGCCACTCGCCGAACGCCAGGTTCGTCGTGACGATGATCGAGGTCCGCTCGTAGAGCCTGCTGATCAGATGGAAGAGGAGCTGGCCGCCGGCCTGAGCGAATGGGAGGTAGCCGAGTTCGTCCATGATGACGAAGTCGAGCCTGGTGATGAAGTCGGCCAGCCGCCCCTGCTTTCCGCTACGTGCCTCCGTCTCGAGCCGATTGACGAGGTCGACGACGTTGAAGAAGCGGCCGCGTGCGCCGTTGCGGATTAGGGCGCGTGCGAGCGCGATGGACAAATGGGACTTCCCCGTGCCGGTTCCGCCGACCAGAACGATATTGTGCTGCTCGGCGAGGAAGGCTCCTGTCGCAAGCTGGCGCACGAGCCCTTCGTTGACCGGCGTGTCGGTGAAGTCGAAGTCGTCGATGTCCTTGGCCAGCGGCAGCTTGGCGACGGTGATCTGGTATTTGATGGAGCGCGCCTGCTTCTCGGCGATCTCCGACTGAAGTAGGTCGCCGACGATGCGTGGCGGTTCGTGCTGCCGCTTGATGCCGGAGGCCATGATCTCGTCATAGGCGCTGCGCATGCCGAACAGCTTCAGCGTGCCCATCATGTTAAGGATTTGGGATCGTTCCATATCAGCTTGCCCTCCTAAGGCTGTCGTAACGGGCGCAATCGGCCAGAGGCTCGTGGGTCAGGCGAAGCGCGTCGGGAATGGAAAGGATGGCGGCCGGCTGCGGATCACGCTTGCGGGCCAGGATGTTGATGATGACGGCAGCCGAGAATACGCCCTGATCGAGCGCCTCCTGGCAGGCCGCTTCGACGGCGGGGAGTCCGTCCAGGCCCACACATTCGAGGATCGACACCATCTGCCGGTCGCCGTCATGCATGGCCTTCAGCCGGCGGCGCACCTTCTCCATGGCGGCGGGCAAAACCCAGTCGTGGAATGGCGCACCGTTGCGCAGCGCTCCCGGTTTGCGGGTCAGGACCGGCACGTAATGCCAGGGATTATAGATCGTCTCGCCACGGCCGAAGCAGCGATCGTGTTGGCCGATCTCCACGCCATCCTGCCGGATGACGATGCGATCGGCATAGGCATGTATCTCGGCCGGGCGGCCGACTGCCGTGGACAGCACCGAGTATTTGTTGTTGTCGAAACGCACGAGGCAGGTCTTGCCGATCGAGGCCTGCACTGCGTGGAAGCCGTCGAACTTGCCGGGATAGCCGACCAGGTGCGGCCGTTCCGCATCGAACACCTCCCAGATCGTGCGCTCCGTTTGATCGACATGCTTATGGGCGCGGGCATAGCTGATGCACTTGTCCAGCAACCAGCCATTCAGCTCATCGTAGGATTTGAAGCGCAGCCGCGGCGTGAAGAAGCGTTCCCGCACCAGATTGACCTGGTTCTCGACCTGGCCCTTCTCCCACCCCGACGCCGGCGTGCAGGCCACCGGCTCGATCAGGTAATGGCTGCACATCTGCAGGAAGCGGCGATTGTACTGCCGTTCCTTGCCGACGAAGACCGTCTCCACCGCGGTCTTCATGTTATCGTAGATGCCGCGCGTGCAGGCCCCGCCGAAGAACGCGAATGCCCGGTCATGGGCATCGAAGACCATCTCCTGCGTCTCGCGCGGATAGGCTCTCACATACATCATCCGGCTGTGACAGAGCCGGACATGCGCCACCTTTACCGTCGTCGTCACGCCGTTCAGCACGACGATCTCGTGGCTCCAGTCAAACTGGTAAGCCTCGCCCGGCGCATAATAGAGCGGCACGTAGGCTTCCGCCGTTACGGAGCCGCGTTCCTTCGCCCAGGTTCGGGCGTAGCGCCGGACTGTGTCGTAACCGCCCTCGTAGCCGAGGTCGCGCAAGTCCTCGAATATCCGGATCAGTGTCAGCCGTTCGCGAGAGGATTTGGCCTCATTGGCGAGCAGCATTCCATCGAGCTGATCGCGCCAGGGGCCGAGCTTCGGCTGAGGTTGACGGGTCCGCTCATATTTGAACTCCGTCTCATCGCTGCGCAGAACCTTCCGCACCACTTTCCGCGATATGCCAAGCTCCCGGCAGATCGCCTTGATCGACTTGCCCTGCACACGGGAAAGTCGACGTATCTTTAGAATTGTCTCCACAACAAGCATCCAAATAAAAAGCCTCCGATGAAACCGGAGGCTGTTGTAACCCCATCGCAGATGGGGGTCCCGTTTGGACGCCGATCACCCCAAATGCGGGGTCCTTATTCCATGCCTAATCACACTTAATCGTGTCGAGCCTGACGCCCTGGCCGTCGTCTGTGACGTTTTCCTCGTCCGGCCAGCGGGTGGCGGCAACGCGTCGATTGAGATCGGCGAGCTGATCCTTGGACGCGGTGAACTTGAAGGGTCGCAGCCCGGATTCGGTACCGGTCGCTGCGAACGCTTTGGGAAAGACTCCGATGGCGCTGGCGGACGCGGCGATCGTAAGCAGTGTTCGACGGGTGACTTTTGGCTCTACTCGGGACATGGCGTCCTCCTTGCTCGTGAGCTGTTATTTGACGAGGAGGAAATTCGCAGTGAAGGAGTTCTGCAACAATTGGACCAAGGTATGGCCGACACCTTGGTATCGGGTGGTTCCTCCGACCGCTCGACTGCCGTGCGGCGATGGACAGGATCACAGCTAGTGCCTGAGCTGAGCAACGGGCCAGGTTTTCAGTGCGAGGCTGCCGTGATGCTTGCCTCTTCGGCCGACGGTACGGAGAAGTGCATGGTGACGCCCGGCCCCTGGTTAGGCTCAGCCCAAAGGCGACCACCATGACTCTCGATGATGGAACGACAGACTGAAAGACCGATCCCCATCCCATTGTTCTTCGTCGTGTAGAAGGCTTCGAAGATCCGCGTCCCTCCGTCTGGGTCGAGACCAATTCCATTGTCGCTAACCGCGACGCTTATCTGCCCATCACCGCCGAGCTGGGTTCGGATCTCGACTAATCTCAGCCGATCCTTCACGCCAGATACCGCGTCAATGGCGTTGCGAAGCAAGTTGTTGATCACTTGTTGAAGTTGGACTCGGTCGCCGTTGACGGGGGGAAGGGAGGTGGCGAAGTGCGTTCGAATAGCGACGCCGTTGCGTCTCTGATCACCTGCAGACAAGGCGACTACCTCACTCACCGCCTCGTTTATATCGACGTCTTCGAATTCGATGTTGCGCTTACTGAATAACGCCCGCAGTCTGGCGATTACCTCGGTGGCACGATTGCCGTCCCTGATCGTGCGCCGCGCCGTCTGAAGGGCCGTTTCTATGTCGGGCGGTGTGGCTGCAAGCATCCGCAGACAGGTGTTCGCGTTCGTGATGATGCCTGACAGTGGCTGGTTCACCTCGTGCGCGATCGCCGCCGACATCTGGCCGAGGCTGAGGATGCTGGTCACTCGCGCAAGCTCTGTGCGCAACCGATCGCGCGCTTCCTCCGTCAAGCGCCTTTGTGTCACGTCCTGGATCGCTCCAAGGCATTCCCGATTTCCATTCCGGTGAATTATAACCTCGCCGATGACGCGAACGTACTTTATGTCGCCGTTGCGGGCGAGAACGCGGACCTCGTATTCCGAGTCCTCGTCGCCTTCGCGTACGGCGCCGATCTTCCCGGCAAAGAGCGCAACGTCGTCCGGGTGGATCCGCTCCGTTATCCGGTCAAACGTCACGACTTCGTCCTTTTCGAATTCAAGGATTCGAAGCCATTCGTCAGACAATATCAGCTCGTCGGTTTCGACATGCCAGGAGAACGTGCCCGTCCTGATCAAGCGTTGGCCTGCAACGAGCAGGGCCTGACTTCTACGCAGTTCATCCTCGGCCTGCTTGCGATCGTCGATGTCAGTCAGTAGTCCATACCATCGGACGATCTTGCCCTCTGCGTCACGGAGTGGCTGTCCTCGTACCTGGAACCATCGGAACACACCGTCGTGTCTTCGATAACGGCTTTGGTAGTCGTAAGGATTGCCGCTCTTGAGTGCGCCCAGGAAGGTATCGATATTGACTTGCACGTCATCGGGGTGAGTTATGCCGTTCGTTGACCAGTCTTGCACCTCGTCGAGAGAGATTCCGAAGTAGTCCAGTAGCTGTTGGTTGCTCCCGTCGAGGGTTCCATCAGGCTGCGAAAGTATGATCATGCCCGGAACCATGTTGACGATATGGCGGAATTCCCTCTCGCTGTTTGCAAGCGCCACTTCGGCGTGCTTGCGGTCGTCGATATCATTCAGCAGGAAGTACCATCGGACAACGAGGCCCTCGTGGTCGCGCACGGGAGTGCCCCGCACTTGGAACCAGCGATATACCCCGTCGTGCCGACGGAGCCTTTCCACTACCTCGTACGATTGACCAGAGACGACCGCCTCGGCGAACCTGGCCACGCCCCGGTCACGATCGTCAGGATGAATGATATCGTTGGTCTGCCACTTTTGATGCTCGTTGAAATCATAGCCGAAATATCGCAAGGACTGATCGTTCACGCTCTCCACAGCCCCGTCGGGCCGGAGCACAATGATCAGGCCTGGAATCGAGTTTACGATCAATTGCAGCTCAATTTCGCGCTCGCGCAATGCCTCCACCGCCTTGCGTCGATCATCGATATCAGTCAGTAGGCCATACCAGCGAACGACCGTGCCACTATCATCTTTGACCGGGTGACCGCGGAGCTGGAACCAGCGAAATTCGCCATCATGGCGACGGAAGCGCGTCTCGTAGTCATACGGCTCTCCCGTTTTAAGCGACGCCGTAAATGTCTCGACACAGTGCTGCAGGTCGTCGGGATGTGTAATGCCGTTGGTCGCCCAGTTCGCAACATCCTCGAGGGGCAGTTGAAAGTAGTCAAGAAGCTGTTGATTTGCGCCATTCAACTGACCTTCGGGCGTAAAGAGCGCGACCATTCCTGCGATAGTGCCGACAATCAAGCGAGACTCTCGTTCACTGTTTGCAAGAGCTACCTCGGCACGTTTTCGGTCATCGATGTCTATCAAAAGATGCAGCCACCGCTGAATCGCACCCGACTGGTCCCGCAGCGGTAGACCAAGTACATTGTGCCACCGATACATGCCGTCGGCGCGAAGATGGCGGCTCTCAACGTTATAAGACGTGCCCGCCATGTGAGCGGCGATCTGGGCTTCGATGGTTTCCTTCAAGTCATCCGGGTGCACGACCTCCGAAGCCTTCCAGTCCTTTAGATCCGAGAGGCTTAGCCCAAAATAGGAGAGGGTCAGTTGGTTGAGGCCTTCGACTTCCCCAGCAGGTGTTGTCACGGCCACGGGTATCGGGATGCTATCGACGACGAGCTGGAAATCGAGTGCGGCCTGTGACCTTTCCCGTTTTTGAACGACGGGTTCAATATCGGTCGCTACCCCGCACCACTTCACTACGCCGTGGGGAACGTCTTCCAAAGGTGCCCACTGGATAAGGAAATGGTGAAATTCGCCTGCAGCGTTCCGAAGCCGCGCTTCGATCGTTCCCTGTGTCTCTGCGTGCCTAACGCTCTGCAGATGGGCGGTGACCGCGCCAACGTCGGCCGGGTGCACCGCATCCTCCCAGCGCCAAGACTCTCCGGACGCCGGTCGCAGCCCCGTGAACTCTACCCAGCTTCGGTTGACGAAATCGACTTGGCCATCCTCCAGCATGGTCCATGCCATGCCGGGCAGCGCATCGAAGAATCGAAAGACGTTTATCCCCATCGCCCACTCAAAGCCCACTTTCCGGGCGAGAGCCTACAATATCGATCCTTTGACGGCTACTGCGCGGCACTAGACACTTTAGTACCTACGCGTATGCCGGATTGCGGGGCATCCTACGTCCGCGCCAGCCCCTCTATATCAGTCTATCAATGATGCGAGCCGCAACGCATCCTGAAGGTCGTCGGCGCTGAAGGGCTTGAACAGACAGTCGCAAGCCCCCTCACGTATCAACCTCGACCGCACGTCCTCATCCTTGATCGCCGTTATGAAAATGATTGAAATCCGTCGGCCTCTCCGGTCGAGTTCCTGCTGAAGCTCCGGCCCGGTCATGCCAGGCATTGCCACGTCAAGAATCATGCCGTCGCTGGTTTGTAACGACTTAGAATTCAAAAACGCCTCAGCGGACGAAAAAGCTTCCACGGACAAACCGAACGAGCGGAGAAGATCTGGGAGGGCTTCTCGGACGGATTCGTCGTCGTCGACGACCGAGACATGTCTTTTGCGGCTAGTCATAAATTCCTCTGCATGTCACTTGCCGTCTGGACCGCTGACGGACCGATACTTTCCCCATCGCCGCTCGCAGACGTCGGGACCGAAAATCCTACGGTAGCACCATGGTCAGCGTTTGGTTCGGCCCACAGCCGGCCATGATGATTCTCAATAATCGAACGACTGACAGAGAGGCCGATTCCCATGCCGTCTGGCTTCGTCGTGTAAAAAGCGTCGTAAATTCGGTCCACCCCCTGGGGGTCAAAGCCTACGCCGGTATCCTCGATGTAGAGCCGGATTTCTCGAAGGCCTCCCTCTGTCTTCAAACGAATTCGTCGCGGCCGATCTCCCGCGGCCGGCATCGCCTCGATCGAATTTCGAAGGAGGTTCATGATAACTTGCTGAAGCTGCACCCGAGCGCCGGTCACGCGCGGCAAATCGTTTGCGAAGTCGGCCGTCAATGACGTTTTCGCATGCTGCAGATCGCTCGATATCAGTGCGATGACTTCCTCGGCAATCTCATTAACGTCGACTGCCTCGAGGTTCGGCGGTTTGCGGCTAAACAATTCCCAAAGACGGGCGATCACGTCGGCAGCGCGGTTGGCGTCGCGGATCGTTCGCCGTGCCGTGTCCTTCGCGATATCGAGATTTGGAGGATTCGAAGCCAGAACTCGCAGACAAGTCTCCGCATTGGTCACCAGGCCAGCTAGCGGTTGATTCACCTCGTGAGCAATTGACGCGGTCAACACGCCGAGGCTCGTAACGCGAGTTACGTAGGACAGTTCTGATCGCGCCCGATTGAGCGCATCTTCCGCCTTCCGGCTCTCGGTAACGTCCTGCACGGCGCCGATCAATTCCTGATCCCCATCCCTGTTCCGCTCACTATGCGCAAGCACCCGTACGTATTTTGGCGAGTGGCTCGGCGTTATCAGGGTTATGTCGTAGTCGAAGTCGCCGGCCCCTCTGTTGGCTTGATCGATAACCTGCTCCACGGTAGCTAGACTATCAGGATCCAGACGGGACAGGACGATGTCGAGCGTCACCGGCGTCGTCGGATCGACTTCGAAGATACGATAGGTTTCCGCTGACCAGGTGACTTCGCTTGTGCCAAGATTAAGCAAGAAGCTCCCTGTCTTGCTGAGGCGTTGGGCGTCCGCTAGAAACGCCTCGCTTCTGCGCAGCTTCTCCTCGGCTCGCTTTCGGTGGTCAATATCCGTCAATAGTCCATACCACCGGACGATCTCGCCTTCGGCGTCGCGAAGGGGGAGCCCCCGAAGCTGGAACCATCTCCACGTGCCGTCGTGCCGGAGAAAGCGGGTTTCGTAATCGTATGGTTCTCCCGTGGCGATGGAGCCCATGAAGCTATCGATGCAGGTCTGCAGATCGTCGGGGTGCGTGATACCGTTGCTCGACCAGTCATTCAATTCCGACAGCGGACGCTCGAAATAGTCGAGGATCTGCTGATTGCCGTCGATCAACTGGGCGTCTGGCGAGAAGATTGCTATCATTCCTGCGATGCCGTCGACGATCAAACGAGACTCACGCTCTCGTTCGGCCAGCGCTCGTTCCGCGCGCTTCCGGTCTTCGATGTCGATGTGGGTGCCGTACCACTTGATGATCTTGCCGTCTTCACCCAGGAGCGGCGTCGCGCGAAAGAGAAACCACCTGTATCCGCCATCGGCTCCACGCATTCTTGCTTCGAAATCAGCAGGACGACCCGAAGCGAGAGAAGCGTTCCAGGACTTTGCGAGATGGCTCGCATCCTCCGGGTGAACGACGGATTCCCAACCGGAACCTTCTGCTTGTTCGGCATTCAATCCTGCATACTCCAGCCATCTATCGTTGACGAAGTCGCAGTAGCCATCGGGGCGGCTCGTCCACACGGTGAGTGGCATCGCGTTGACGATGTTCCGAAGCTCCAGTTCGTTGGATCGTAGCGCGTCCTCGGCCTTCCGCCGATCATCGACATCTATATGGAGCGCGTACCAGCGGGCGATGCCGCCGTTTTCATCCGCGAGGGGATAACCGACGATTTGGAACCATCGATATTCGCCGTCGGCGCGCCGGAGCCGTACCTCGGCCTCGTAGGCCGTGCCTTTGTCGACCGCCTGTTGAATGGCTTTGGTTAACCCCTGCATGTCATCGGGATGGACGACATCACTTCGACCCCAGGAGCGTAGTTCATCAAGCGACCGACCATAGTATTGCAGGAGGTGGCCGTTGATCGCCTCGACGTTTCCGTTCGAATCGAGAACTCCTATGCCGGCCGGAATACTTTCCAAGATAGTCTGATTATCCAATGCCTTCGCGGCGGCGCCCTCTCGTATCTCTGGTCGCGATGCAATGTGCGCCCCCTCGGTCGCCAAGCCGTACCACCTCTCCACCCGGTCGTTTTCGATCAATGGCTTGCAGCGAACATGCAATTCCTGCAACGCGGCGGTGGGGTGACCTATAGGCAATGTGATTTCGAAAGGCTCGCGTCCGGACAGCAGCGCGTCCCACTGCTGTCTCGTGTTCCGCAGGTCTGCGGGAGAGCCGGCTAATGGCCAAACCGTCACCGCTTCGCCAAGCCCGAGGAAATCAACCAAATTGGCGTTCATGAAATCGATGCTGCCGTCCGGTAGGGCGGTAAAAGCCATTCCTGGCAACGCTTCCAGAACCCGAACGAGTTCCACGCTCATATCTATCCTTTTCGCGGGATTGCACCCTCAGGATATCGTGCGTTTTAATCAACCTGCCGTATATTATCCTATGGTATCGGTTGTGCCGTTGTCGCCGGGTTCTAGCAAGTTGTGCCGCGCGCCGATCGAGGCTTTACGCTTCAGTGAATTTCGGGTGGCTCCTCCAGCCGAAGGCGCGCGGCCATGTTCACGAGGTCGGGAAGAGTTCGGGCGCACATCTTCCGCATGACTTGGCCGCGATGCGCCTTGACGGTGATCTCGCTGATATCCAACTCGTATGCCACTTGCTTGTTGAGAAGTCCTTTGACCACGCGCACCATGACCTCTCGTTCGCGCTTGGTAAGCGCCTCGTAACACCCTTGCAGCGCAAGCAGGTTGCTCTCGTCACGCAACATGGCCGCGCTCTGTTCCAACGCCGAGCTCACGGCCTCCAGGAACGCAACCGTCTCGATCGGTTTGGTAAGGAAATCCAACGCGCCTCCTTTGAGAGCTTTCACGGTCGTCGGGACGTCGCCGAAACCGGACACGAATATGATCGGCATCCTGCTCCGGCTTATCGTAATCATGCTCTGGAGATCGAGGCCGTTCAGTCCTGGCATATTCACGTCAAGAACCAGGCAGCAGGGAGAGGCCAGAACCGGTGCTTCGAGAAAACTATGCGCGGAGTCAAAAAGCAGGGGTCGCCACCCGGCGGAGCCAATCAGCAGCTCCAGCGATTCTCGCACTGAGATGTCGTCATCAACGACGAAGACTGTCGGTCGATCCTGATCGCCTAGGTTCGAAGTCGTCACCGTGGAGGTCATCCGGTACATGTGCTCTCCCAAAGAGCTGTCCAGGTCGTCGCCAACTTCCCGAAAAATGGTATCACAAAATGTGCGCTTGGCGATAAAATCATCAACTCGCTTAGCAAGCCTGGACAGAATGATCGGTCCAGCGGGGAAGTCCATTGTACGATGGTATCGGGCCTGAAGGGTCGCGCGTCACCTGCTTGTTGGGTAGATGGCCCGTCACCGGCAACTTCGCGCGGCTCGCCGGCGCCTAAAGCGGTCAGGAGCAGATAATGGATCGTATCGATGCAATGAAGGTCTTCGTCACTGCGGTTGAAGAAGGAAGCCTGGCGGGCGCCGCTCGTAGGCTGAAGCGGTCCCCGACTGCGATCAGTCGGGCATTGGGTCTGCTTGAGCAACATGTTGGCGTGGAACTCCTTCACCGAACGACAAGGAGTCTAAAGCTCAGCGAAGCGGGCCAGAGATATGTCGAAGCATGTCGCAGGGTGCTTGTCGATCTCGAGGAGGCGGACATGATCGCCGGCTCAGAGCGATCCTCTCCGCGAGGAACGCTGACAATTTCGGCGCCGCCCATCCTGGGCGAAGAGGTGCTCCGGCCGATCCTCGACAGCTTCCTTCTTGAGAACGCCAACGTCTCCGTTCGGCTTTTGATGCTCGATCGCTTCGTGAACCTGGTCGACGAGGGAGTGGACGTCGCCCTGAGGATCGGAAATCTCGCCGACTCGACCCACATGTCCACGCGCATTGGCGGAGATGTTCGCCGCGTCGTGGTCGCCGCGCCGCAATATCTCGACAGTCGAGCCGCAATCACTGAGCCGTCCGATCTCTCCCGCCACGACTTGATCGCCTTCTCGAACTTCGGCCTCGAATCCTGGAGCTTCGCGCCGGCCAAAGGCACTTCCGTCCCAAGAACCGTTCACTTCACCCCACGCTATCTGGTCAACAGCGTCCGAGCGGCTGCGGCATCGGCCGCCGAAGGAATGGGCGTGACCCGGCTCTATTCGTATCACGTCGCAGAATATGTCCGCGACGGTCGCCTCAGGGTCGTTCTTCATCAGGCGGAGCCACCTGCGCTGCCAGTTCACATCCTGGCCCCTCAAGGACGCGCAGCCGTTCCGAAAGTTCGAACCTTCATCGACTTTGCAGTGCCGCGTCTACGTTCGGAACTTGGACGCATCGCCGCCGAATCCGGAAGCCTCGAATAATTGTGCCGAAACGCGGTTGGCTGTCTGCAGGCAAGCGACGGTTCTCCGCGACGCGCTTCCCAGCTAACCTCCCAGTCACGGTGATGAGCTCGGTACCGGCTCGGTGCTCGTCAACCGAGGCCGACGGACGAGTGTCGCCGGTAGCCAGCGGGAACGCCGGCACGAGAGGACCGGCGTTCTTGCGCAATGGTCGGGGCGGAGATGGTTGCCTGGGGCGCAGGCTTTCGTTCAGGAGGTCACGTCGGCAGGGTTTGGCCAGACTGCTCTTTGACCAGATAGTCGGCGTACCATTCTGGCCACGCCTCGTCGTGCTTGCCGCCGTCGCGCTTCTCATGCTCGCCATGGGCGGCCGCGGCCCTGCGCAGCGCCTCTGCGAGGTCGCCCGCGGATGTGAACGCTGCACCTTTGGTGTCGATGCGACCAGGAAGTCTCGCCGTGACTTCCTGTAGGAGCCAGCCGTTTCCGTCCGGGTCGGAGAAGGAGGCGAAAGAACCGTAGCTCGACCGGGAGGGATGTGGTCCTGGCAGCCGCTGGTCGGCACCCTTGTGATGGAAGACGCCGCCGGCGTCGTGAAAGACGCCGCTCATCTCGGCGCCGCGGGAGGCAAGAGCCGCGTGCGCCATCTCGATGTCGGTAACGACCAAGTGGAGGCCTTGAGCGGAACCGGGTGAGGCGGCCGCCACATTCGATCCGAAAATCATGGAGCAAGGCGATCCTGGAGGGGTCACCTGCACGACGCGAAAACCGTCCTTGCCAGAGACGTCGGCGTCGAGCCTCCAGCCAAGGCCGGTGTAGAAGGACTTGGCGCGATCGACGTCGGACACGGGAATGACGACGACTTCGAGCTTCATGTCGATGTGATCCGCGCGCGCGGATTTGGTTGGGGTGGGTTCTTGGATAGCCATCTCGATCTCCCTGTTAATCGCGGTCACTTTCACCGCGATCGGCACGATGCGCCGTCGCTGTCCCCGATGTCCATTGTCCCAAGGTGTCGATGCGTCGAGCAACGTCGGTAACCGATCCATTGGTATCGCCGATACCTTCGAACAATATCCTCGCCAGCCCTGCCGGACGATCCCTAAGACGCATTCCAACCATTCAGTTTCAACGGAGGACGTCATGTCAGCAAGAGTAGAAACGAGAACCGCACTATCGACGACGCGGCGCCAACTGCTTGCAGTCACAGCCGCGACCGCCGCACTCAGCATTCTCCCCAAGCCCGTCAGGGCGGCGACGGAGGGCGATGCTATCCGCCCCTTCAAGTGCGCAATCCCGCAGGAGGAGGTCGATGAGCTGCGCCGCCGTGTCCGTGCGACACGTTGGCCTGGCAAGGAGACGGTTTCCGACCGTTCGCAAGGCGCGCAGCTTCAAAAGCTAAAGCCGCTCGTGGAGTACTGGGGCAAGGAATACGACTGGCGGCGCGGCGAGAAGAAGCTAAACGCGCATACGCAGTTCATGACCAGGATCGACGGCCTCGACATTCACTTCATTCACGTCAAGTCCAAGCACGCGGACGCCCTGCCGCTGATCATGACGCACGGCTGGCCTGGATCGGTGCTCGAACTCGTCAAGACGATCGGGCCGCTCACCGATCCGACCGCGCACGGCGGCGCCGCGGAGGACGCCTTCCACGTCGTCATACCGTCGATGCCCGGCTACGGCTTCTCGGAAGTCCCAAGCGAAACCGGATGGGGCCCGGACCGCATCGGGCGGGCGTGGCACGTGCTGATGAAGCGGCTCGGCTACGACCGTTATGTGTCGCAGGGCGGGGACTGGGGCGCTGTCGTATCCGACAAGATGGCGGCGCAGGCACCGGACGGACTGCTCGGCATTCACACGAACATGCCGGCGACCGTTCCGCCCGACATTGCAAAGGCGCTCGCCGATGGCGAACCCGCGCCGGCCGGGCTTTCCGAAGACGAGAAGGCCGCCTACGAGCAGATGAACGCGCTGTACACGAAGGGCGCGGGCTACGCTTTGATGATGGTCACGCGGCCGCAGACGCTGGGCTATGCGTTGACCGATTCACCGGTCGGTCTCGCCGCCTGGTACTACGACAAGTTCGCCGACTGGACCTATAGCGGCGGCGATCCGGAGAAGTCGCTGAGCAAGGACGAGATGCTCGACGACATCTCTCTCTACTGGTTCACCGGGACGGCCACGTCTGGCGCGCGGCTCTACTGGGAGAACAACGCCAACAACTTCAACGCCGTCGACATCAAGATTCCGGCCGCGATCACCGTCTTTCCCGGCGAGATCTACCAGGCGCCGAAAAGCTGGGCCGAGAAGGCGTACCACAACCTCATCTACTACAGCAAAGTCGACAAGGGCGGGCACTTCGCCGCCTGGGAGCAACCGGAGCTTTTCGCATCGGAGCTGCGTGCGGCGTTCAGAACGCTTCGCTGACAAGCATTCCGAATTCACCTCAATCAAGGAGAACCACAATGACAAACTTTCCAAGAGGCACTGCGCTGATCACCGGTGGATCGTCGGGTATCGGCGCGCTCTACGCCGACAGGCTAGCCCGCCGCGGCTACGACCTGATACTGGTGGCGCGCAGCCAGGATGCGCTCGCCCGGATCAGCAAGGATATCGCAAGTTCGACCGGTCGGAACGTAAAGACCGTCCGGGCCGACCTTGGCCAACGGGACGACCTGCTGAAGGTTGAAGGAATCCTTCGGAGCGACCCGTCGATCACCATGCTCGTCAACAATGCCGGGGTCGGCGCGGTCGAACCGTTGCTCATGTCCGACGTCGAGGCGATGGAAAAAATGATTGCGATCAACGTGACGGCTCTGACTCGTCTCGTCTATGCCGTCGCGCCGTCCTTCGTCGCACGTGAGCACGGCACGATCGTCAACATGGCCTCCGCGTTGGGCGTGGCCCCCGAAATCCTCAACGGGGTCTACGGCGCAACGAAGGCGTTCGTCATCGCTTTGACGTTCTCTCTGCAGAAGGAGCTGGCGGAAAAGAACATCCGGATTCAGGCCGTACTTCCCGGCGCGGTGGAGACGCCTTTCTGGGAGGCATCGGGCGGCTCGCTCGACCGCCTGCCCGACCAGATCGTCATGAAGGCCGAAGATGCGGTCGATGCTGCACTCGCCGGTCTCGACATGGGCGAACTGATGACCCTTCCTTCGGTACCCAACATCGACGACTGGAACGCATACGAGGCGGCTCGTCAGAAGCTGATGCCGAACCTTTCTCGCAACGTTCCTGCCCCGCGCTACCGGACGCCGGCGCTAGCGTCCTGACACCGGTACGACAACACTCAAGAAGCGAGGCAGAGATGTCCGACTGGGATCTTTTGAACCGGTTTCCGCGCGTACGCCTGGTGAACGGACCGACGCCGATCCAGCGGCTGGATCGTCTGGAGCAAGTGCTCGGCGAGAGCCGACGAGGCGTCTCGATCTGGGCGAAGAGAGACGATCTGATGGAACTCGGGGGCGGGGGCAACAAGCTCCGCAAGCTTGAATTCCTCATCGGCCACGCCCGGTCGAAAGGCTGCGATACCCTCGTCGTAACCGGCGGCGTGCAGTCAAATTTCGCCCGTCTGGCCGCGGCCGCCTGCGCCAGAACCGGACTGGCATGCGAGGTCGTTCTGACTCAAATGGTGCCCCGCGGGACCGAGATCTACCAGGCCAACGGCAACGTCTTGTTGGACCGGGTCTTTGGCGCCCGCGTCCACCTCCTCGGCACCGGCGACGATGCGAGCGCGTTCGCCACGGCCCGCGCGTCGGAGATCGCCGCGGCCGGAGGGAAGGCTTTCGTGGGCACGCTTGGCGGTTCGACGCCGGTCGGAGCTCTGGGCTACGTCGACTGCGCATTCGAAATCGCAGCGCAATCGACTGAGATCGGCATCGCGTTCGACCACGTCGTCATCCCGAACGGTAGTGGCGGCATGCACGCCGGTCTGGCCGTGGGAGATGCCCTGGTCGGAAAAAATCCTTCCAGGATCAGAGCATACACCGTGCTCTCGCCAGCGGAGACATGCGTCGCCGCGACGGTGGAGAAGGTCAATGCGGTCTTCGACCTCCTCGGGAAGAAGGACCGAATTCGAGCTGAGGAGCTGGCGATAGACGGCGCGAAGCTCGGTGGCGGCTACGGCGTGCCGACGTGCGAAATGATTGAAGCGATCAGGCTCGTCGGCCGCTCTGAAGGCCTGCTTCTGGATCCCGTCTACGGAGGGAAAGCCTTTGCCGGCCTGCTGTCCGATATCGAAAACGAAGTCATCGCGCCAGGATCGAACGTCCTGTTCGTCATGACGGGAGGTTCTCCTGGGCTTTATGCCTATGCAGACGCCCTGAGTAGCGACTGATCCTCTCCCAGAGGGTCATTATCATCAACCCGACATAAAATTAGGAATGCCATGCCTACGAAACCTAAGATCGCCATCATCATCGGCTCCACCCGACCGACCCGTTTCGCCGACAAGCCCGCACAGTGGATACTGAAGCAGGCTCAGGCCCGCGACGACATCGACGTCGAAATCGTCGATCTGCGTGACCATCCCCTGCCGTTCTTCGACGAGGTGGCGTCGAACGCCTACGCACCCAGCCAGAGTGCCGAAGCCGTTCGTTGGCAGCACACCGTCGCCCGCTACGACGGGTACATCTTCGTTGTCGCGGAATACAATCGCTCGATCACCGGCGTGCTGAAGAACGCCCTCGACCAGTCCTATGTGGAATGGGCGCGCAAGCCGTTCACTGCGATCGCCTACGGCACCGCGGGCGGGTCGCGCGCACTTGAGCATCTTCGCGGAATCGGCGTCGAGCTGCAGATGGTTTCCACGCATGCGGCCGTTCATATCGGCGGCAGCGACTTCTTCACCGTTTTCTCGATGGGCGGCAACAAGCCGATCGAAGAGATCGAAGCAAACCTCCTGCCATCGGCGAAGACTGCGCTGGACGAGCTGGTCTGGTGGGCGAAGGCCACGATGGCTGCGAAGGCTTCAGAGGTCTAACCTCTGCAAGACAAGGAGCGGGGGCGTGAGCCGCCCCCCTCCAGTTTTTATCTTCTACGCGCGAGGGGCGGCCTTAACATCCTTGAGTGGGGCTGGAAGCAGGCCGACCGGAAAGTCCTGGTAGGAGACTGGGCGCAGGAAACGATAGATCGCCAATGTGCCGACCGACGTCGATCTTCCGTCCGACGTCGCCGGATAAGGTCCGCCATGGACCATCGCCGGGGAGACTTCGACGCCCGTCCCGAAGCCGTTGACGAGGAGCCGGCCGGCGAGAAGTTCCAACTGCGGGATCATCTGCGAGGCCGCATCGACGTCCTTGGCATCCACGTGTAGCGCGATCGTCAACTGTCCTTCCAAGGATTCGACCACTTTACGGAGGTCGTCGTCGTCGTGGCAACGAACGATCAGCCCCGCCGCGCCGAACACCTCTTCCTGGAGCTCTGGATTGGCGAGAAAGTCAGCCGCCGTCGTCTCGAAAAGCGCGGCAGACGCTTGATGAGCCGTTCCGTTTTTCCCCGCAGAGACCTGCGAGACGGGCGGTGAAGACGACAGCCTTGCCACGCCCTTTCGATACGCCTCGCAGATGCCGCCTGTCAGCATGGTCTGAGCCGGCGCTTCGGCCAACGCCGCCGCTGCGCTCTCGATGAAAGCGTCGAGGCCCGCTCCCTCGATGGCGATGATCAAACCAGGATTCGTGCAGAATTGACCGGCGCCGAGGGTCAGCGAAGCCGCGAACGATCTCCCGATTTCCGCGCCCCGGCCCAGCAGTGCGTTTGGATAGAGGATTACGGGGTTGATGCTGCTCATTTCGGCGTAGACGGGTATCGGCTGCTTCCGCTCCGACGCGATCTTCATCAACGCGGTGCCGCCGCGGCGCGAGCCGGTGAAGCCAACTGCGCGTACCCGGTGGTCGGCGACCAGGGTCTGGCCGACCTCGAAGCCTGCGTCGAACAACAGCGCGAAAGTCCCCGACGGGAGCCCGCATGCAGCGACGGCGTCGACGACGGCCTTGCCAACCAGTGCAGAGGTTCCGGGATGGGCGGAGTGCGCCTTGACGATCACCGGACAGCCGGCCGCGAGGGCGGAGGCAGTGTCGCCGCCAGCGACGGAAAAGGCTAGGGGGAAGTTCGACGCCCCGAACACTACGACCGGTCCGAGAGCGATGTTGCGGAGCCGAAGATCAGGCTTCGCCACCGGCTTGCGGTCGGCGTCGGCGGGATCGAAACGCAGTTCCTGGAAAACGCCGTCGCGGACTTCCTTGGCGAAGAGCCGAAGCTGTCCGACCGTTCGGGCGCGCTCTCCTTCGATGCGGCCGCGCGGCAGTCCCGTCTCGTCGATTGCTCGCAGGACGAGTTCGTCCCCGATGGCCAGAATTCCTTCCGCGATCGCTTCCAGGAAGCGGGCCCGATCCTCGAGCGATGTTTCCTTGTAGACCGGGAAGGCGTCCCAAGCCAAAGACGCGGCTTGCTCGACCTGCTCCCTGGTCGCGCCCGCAAAGCTCGGCTCCATGGAGCTGCCGCTGGCTGGGTTGATCGCGGAGAATGTCGCGGCCGCGCCGCGCATGCTCGCGCCGCCGATGAGGAGGTCGCCGGAGAGTGTCATCGTGGATCCTTTCGAAACGAAGAGCCGATACTGTCCTCCACTCATGTGGGAGGCTCGACGCTAACCGTTGGCAGTTGGCTTTGACCTCAAATAGGCGTCGACGCGAGGCCTGCCAACCCTCGGCATGCAAATAGTATTACTTTTCAAATGGAGCTGCATCCGGCAAGCTTGATGCCCCCCGAATGCAAGTAGCCCGTAAAATGGCTGCCTACGCCTCCTGGGTGAGGGCGATCGCCGCCACGGTTTCCTTGGTGTCGATGATGGCGCTGGCATAGCTGGGCAGATTGACCTCCAGTGCCGCATGCATCATTTCCGGCGAATAGTCGGCGACCGCATCCTTAACGACGGTCACGTCGTAGCCAAGTTCGGCGGCGTACCGGACGGTTGCTTCGATGCAGGTGTGGGCCACCAATCCGATCACGATGACACGCTGGATGCCATGCCGCTTCAGCTCGAGATCGAGATCGGTGTTGGCAAAGCCGCTCGAGCACCAATGCTCGGATGCGACGACCTCGCCGGCCACGGGCACGAACTCGGCTCTAAACTCACCGCCCCACGTGCCGAACTCGAAGCTCTTGCGGTGCCAGGCCGCACGCTGGATCGGCGCCACATACTTCCAATTCTCGTAGTCTCCGGCCCGATAGCGATGATGCATCGCGAAAAAGACCCGGAGCTTGGCTTCGCGGGCGGCGGTTAGCACTTCGAGCATGTGCGGCACGCAGTTGTTCGCCTCGGCGACCTCCTTGATCCGGGGCCAGATCTTGCCGCCCTCCGAGATGAAGTCGTTGTAGGGGTCGACCACCAGCAGGCCAGTGTTATTCCGATCAAAGGAAAGTTCTGTCATGATGTTTTCCTTCGGCTCAAGCCGCTTTCGTGGCCGAATTCTTCAGGGCCGCGCGCTCAATGCTCGCCGCGAACAGCGGCGTCTCGCCCTTGTTGTGAGCAATCGACATCGGCTGTCGCTGCGTGCGGAAGAGTTCGAACGGGATGCCCTGGCGATCAAGGAAGGCCATCATCTCGTCGGTCGCGTAGGATTGGACGCGGTTGGTGAATTCGCAGCGGTTCGCATCGAGCTTCTTCACACTCAGTTCCCAGGTGACGTGGATGGTGACCCGGCCGTTCGGCGTAAAGACGTCGGAATCGGAGTCGAGGATGAGATGATCCTTTTCGCCGAGTGTTTCGTGGTAATGCTGGACCATCAGACTGCCGCCGATTGTCTCGACATTTATCGACATCCGCGTGCCGTCGTCCGCTGTCGTGAAGCCCGCTGCGATGTGGGCAGGCGAGCATCCCTGGTATTCCTCTTCCGGCAGGTTAAAACACCATGTCGGAATATCGATCGTCTCGATCGGGGCGTTGATGATGGCCGAAAAGCTGGAATCGACGATCTGGTTTTCAAGGCTGTGCATGAGACTTCTCCTTTGTGGTTGAGTGCGTTGAAGGACGTTGATGCCCGCGCGACCTGCCGAGTCCTTGCGCGGGCACCGCCTCGGCCTACTCGTCGGCCAGAGTTTGCGTGTAGTGTCCGAGCCTGGCCTCGATGTCCGGGTCCTTCTGCAGGCCCATGTCCATCAGGCGTCCGATGTTCTTCTGCGCCGCCGGACGCTGGACCGACGTAATGAAGGCGTCCCAGCCTGCGGCGATCTCGGGGTCGCTCGGAAGGCTCGCGAAGTCGACCAGGCGTTTGGTGTCGGCGATCGCCTGGCGATCAAAGCCAGAGATCCGGGTAGCGAGAGCGTCGACGAACGGATCGAGCTTGTCGTCGTCGAAGGCGCGATTAACGTATCCGTACTTCTCAGCGAGATCGCCATTGATGTCGTCGGAGCCAAGCAGGACCTCCAGCGCTCGACCGCGCCCCATCAGCCGCGGTAGCCGCGCCATCGGGCCACCGCCGGGGACGAGTGCCGCGCCGACCTCCCACTGAGAGAGAATTGCTTTCTGACGGCTCGCGAAGCGCATGTCGCTGGCGAGAGCAAGCTCGCTTCCGACCCCCGTCGCGCGGCCGCGGATCAGCGCGATCGAGACGACTGGCGACTTGCTGATACGGACCAGCATGTCGGGCAGGGGGTGCAAACCGGTCGGGCCAGAAGGGAGGCTGGTGGATTCGGCGAGAGGCGGCGTAAAGTTGTAGTGGGTGAGGAAGAACCCCGGCACAGCGCTGTCGAAGACGACGACTCGAAGATTAGGATCGCTCTCGATTTCGGCCACCACTTTCTCCATCTGGGGGATCGTCTCCGGTCCGAAGATGTTGAAGGGCGGGTTGTCGAAGGTGACGCGCCAGTAGGCGGGCGTCCGCTTATCCACCTTGATCTGTGCATGTTCCCGACCTGGGTCGGCCTTGACCTCTGCAGCACGATCCACTTTCTCGGCGACCTTCGTCTGACCGGAAAGGGCGAGCGCTGGAAGCAGCAGTAGCGCCGCGGCGGTAAGGGCTTTCGACGACATCGCGATGGCGCTTGTCCTGGTTGGTTGTCTGACCTTCATGGTTGGCTCCGTTCTTGAGTTTGTGAGACGAATGCTGGCCCGATCTCGAAGACCAGTTCGACCTCGACGGGCATTCCAACCGGTATGCTGGAAACGCCGAGGACGACACGGGGAGGGAGCCGGGCGGGACCGAACACATCGAGCAACAGCTCTGACGCTCCATCGGCGACTTTGGGGTGTTCATGGAAATCGGCGGGGCAGGCGATGTAGACTCCCAGCTTGGCGACCGATCGGATCCTGTCCAGCGTTCCTAGCTGCGACTGCGCGGCGGCTAGACCACTAAGGCAGGCCGCCCGCGCCGCGTCGTAGCCTTCGGCGACGGACAGCTCGCGGCCGACGAGGCCCGTATAGAGTGGCAAATGTCCGGCGACCGGTAGCATGCCGCTTAGGAAAAGCAGCGAGCCGCTTTGGAACGCTTCGACATACGCGCCGAATGGCGTGGGCGCCTTCGGGAGGCATATCGCCAGTTCCTTGATGCGCGCCTCAGCGCTCGCGACTACCATTTGCCCAGATGTGCGCCGTTGTCGACGTGCAGCACCTCCCCGGTGATGTTGGAGGATTCCGTCAGATAGACGACGCCGTCGACGATTTCCTGAACCGCCGTGATAGTCCCCATCGGCGACAAGGATTCGAGGAAGGACCGCGGGTTTTTCGCATGGAGAGGAGTGTCGACCACCCCCGGAGACAGGGCGTTGACGCGGATGTTGTCCTTGGCGAACTCCAGCGCCAGGCTCTTGGTGACGGCGTTGAGGCCGCCCTTGGTGACCATTGGAAGCGATGCGGTCACGCCGGCAATCGGATGGTCCGTCAGCGACGACGTGATCGTCACGACGCTCCCGCCGGACTTCTGGCGCAGCATTTGTCCGATCGCGCGCTGCGTGAAATGGAGGAATCCCTCGACGTTCGTCGCGCACAGGCGCCGGAAATCGTCGATGGTGTATTCGAGGAACGGTTTGGTGAAGAACACTCCGGCATTGTTCACGAGTGCGTCGATCGAGCCGAACTGCTCAATCGCCGCCGCCGCCGCCCGCTCGGCGGTTTTCGGATCCGCGACGTCGCCGCTGATCAGTTCCAATCGCCCCGCACGGTCGAAAAGCGTGCTCTCGCTGATGTTCCGAGACGTTCCGACGACGTTCCAGCCCTTGTCCAGGAACGTCTTGACGAGTCCGGCTCCGATCCCTTGCGACGCGCCTGTGATGATAACAGTCTTATGCACGCTCATGCCTGCCTCCGTTGTGGCGACGCGGGTACCCTTCGTCCGCCAGGTGGCGGTCGGTCGCTTTGTTCCTCGTGTGATGCGTTGATCCAGCCATCGGCCGGGAGCTTCCCGGCGGTCGCGCCGTCGTCCGCTCTGCCACGACAATCGCGCCGAAAATCGGGCCCCGATATTGTACCAAGGTGTTCCCGATACCTTCGGATTGGGTCGCTCTTCAGGACACCAAGGTCCAATAGACGCGGGTCGTGGCCGGAGGTATCAGCGTTGCAACGTCACGCATGACAAGGAGTCCACATGACCCGCTGGCCGGATCGCCGAATTCTCGACCTGTTTGGAATCGAGCTTCCCATCATCCAGGCGCCGATGGCCGGAGCCACGACGGTCGAAATGGTCGTCGCCGCGGCCAAGGCCGGCGGTCTGGGGTCTCTCCCAAGCGCTCAGTTAAACGTCGAGGGGCTGCGTCAGGCCCTCCATGAGATCCGCGGCGCTACCCACGCGCCTGTGAACGTGAACTTCTTCTCACATGTTTCCCCCGCCGAAGATGTGGCAGCGCAGATGCGATGGAGAGCCCTGCTCGCGCCCTACTTCGTAGACGCAGGACTTGACCCCGCCGCGCCGATCGCCGCGGCGGGCCGTGCACCATTCGACTCTTCGTTTTGCGAGGTGGTCGAGGAGTTGAAACCGGAGGTCGTGAGCTTTCATTTCGGGTTGCCCGAAAAGTCACTGGTGCAGCGTGTGAAGGCGACAGGCGCGAAGATCATATCATCCGCCACGACCGTGGCCGAGGCCGTCTGGCTCGAAAAAAACGGCGTCGACGCGGTCATCGCCATGGGTTTCGAGGCCGGCGGACATCGCGGGAATTTTTTGAGCCAGGACATGACGACACAGGTTGGAATCATGGCGCTCCTGCCCCAGGTGGTCGACGCGGTGCGGGTGCCGGTCATCGCCGCCGGCGGGATCGCCGACGGGAGAGGTGTCGCCGCCGCCCTGATGCTAGGAGCTTCCGCCGTCCAGGTCGGGACAGCCTACCTGTTCTGCCCTGAGGCGAGGATTCCCGCAGTTCAGGCAGAGGCGCTGGCTTCGGCCCGAGACGACAGCACCGCGATAACGAACGTTTTTACCGGCCGTCCAGCGAGAGGCATCGTAAACCGTCTGATGCGCGATCTAGGTCCAATCTCAGATGCCGTGCCCGCATTTCCAACTGCCGGAGGAGCTCTCGTTCCCATCAGAGCAAAAGCCGAGGCGGAGTCGAGGAACGATTTTACGAACCTCTGGTCGGGGCAGGCCTCCCGTCTTGCTTTGAAAGTTGGTGCCGAGGAATTGACGCGAGAGCTCTACCAATCCGCGTTGGACGTTATCGCACGCCGCAGTCCTACCTGACGGCATCCCGCAGATCCTTCCGGATCCCGGCAGACAGCCTGCCGCAGACTGACGGTTCACGCAGACCTCGACCAATCTACCTGAAGGGGAGCAGCCGTCGCGCGAATTCGTGGCGACATATCTCCAATCGAACAAAGGACAGCGTCATGTCTAAACACAGCCCCAGCCCATATGTGGTCGTGCTCGCGGGATCGGCGTCCCTCGCCATCGCCATGGGCGTCGGTCGGTTCGCATTCACTCCAATTCTGCCGATGATGCTACACGACGGCGTCGTTGATCTTTCGCGAGCCGGAGGACTCGCGACTGCCAACTACGTCGGCTACCTGGTCGGTGCATTGGCAGCGATGGCAGTACCCAAGAGGTGGGACCATACCTTCGTCATACGCCTGACACTGGTGGCCACGGTTCTGCTTACGGCTCTGATGTCAGTGCCCTATGCCGAGGCCTGGGTCGCTCTTCGGTTCTTGGCGGGCGTCGCTTCGGCGATCGGATTCGTCTTCACCTCCGGCTGGTGTCTCGCCCAGCTTTCGGGAACCGGCAGCTCGATCGGAAGCGCCATATTCACGGGACCCGGCGCAGGCATCGCCGTGTCCGGGCTGGCCGCCAGCGGGATGACCATTCTCGGGCTGTCCGGCCACACCGCCTGGCTGATATTCGCCGCGATCTCCGCCACGATCAGCGGGATCATCTGGAAGACCTTCGGCGAGAGCGCGAAGCCATCCGACGCCTATTCGGTGGGGGCGCCGACGCGCGCCTCCGGCAAGGTGCCGAAATCGGAAATGCCTCTATTTGCGATCGCATACGGGCTGGCCGGCTTCGGCTACATCGTCACGGCGACCTATCTTCCGGTGATCGCGAAGAACAGCATTCCTGGTTCACCCTTGCTCACCGTCTTCTGGCCGCTTTTCGGGGTCGCGGCAGTCGTCGGATCGCTGCTGGCGGCGCGCGTTCCGCATAGCGCCGACGTGCGGCTCCATCTGATTGCCGCATACCTCGTGCAGGCGGTCGGGGTGGGGCTGTCGGTTATCTGGCAGGACGCTTTCGGTCTTGCACTCAGCAGCGTTCTCGTAGGCCTGCCGTTCACTGCGATCAGCTTCTTCGCCATGAACGAAGTTAGGCGGATCAGATCGAGCCACCACGCGCGTTACATGGGACTGCTGACGGCGGTGTTCGCGATCGGACAGATCATGGGGCCGCCTGCCGTAGGAGTGATCATGAGGCATGTGGTGAACGTAGACGCCGGGTTCGATCTCGCGCTTGCCGGCGCCAGCATCGCGCTCGTAGTCGGCGCCGCGATCTATGTTGCGATGATCCTGCTGTTTCCAAGCGAGCGGAATGCGAGGACCGCAGGGCGCTCGGTCCGTCCCACTTGAAAATCACGCGCTTCTATCTTCTCCGATGCGATCGTCGCGTATCTCCAAATTTATGCTCGACACCATCGTACAATAGAAGGGTTGGTATCGATTGCGCATGCTGCCCTGACGTAGAGACGGGTAAACCAAGTTGGCCAGTACGAGGAGAGTTACATGCTTTCCAAGTGCGTCAGCCACCTTTGAGGAAGTACGGAGAAAATCAATGGACCGGCATCTCACAGAAGTTAACGGCGGCGAGACGGCGCAGGACGATGGAACCGCCTTGGATGCTTTGATACGATTCTATCGAGCCTTCAACGCTGGCGATCTCAAAGGGCTGGAACAGGTCTGGCTCGGCGGCTCGGATCCCAGCATGGACAATCCGATCGGCGGCATCCGCCGCGGTTGGGACCAGATCGCCGACGGGTATTCAAAGCTCTTCAAGGGAAAAACGAAGGTTCAGGTGACCTTCCACGACTTTACGAGCCAGGGCGGCGACGAGTGGCACCTGTTCGTCGGCCGCGAACGCGGAGTATGTCAGACGGCGACAGAGACGCTTGATGTCGCCTTCCGGACGACCCGGTGGTTTGTACGCAAGGACGGCGGTTGGCGACAGCTTCACCATCATGGGTCCGTCGAGGATCCGCAGATGCTGGCTGCCTATCGGAAACTGATCTTCGGTTGAAGAGATGGGGCGCCGGCAAACGTCGGCGCTCCGCGCGACGCGCACCCGCTAGTCGCGAAGCTGTCCACGCACCAAAGGCGCGACGTCGGTTCCCAGCAGCTCGATCGAACGACGCATCGCTTCCGCGTCGAGCGCGGCGGTGCTCATCTGAAAGGTGATGCGAGCAATTCCTCCCAACGTTCTGTTAACATGGGATATCTTGGCAGCCACCGTCTGGGGGCTGCCGACGAGGAACGCGCCACCCGGCCCGCACATATGCTCGAACTGAGCCTGCGTCGGCGGCGGCCAGCCGCGCTCTCTTCCGGCGTCCGTGAACATTTGGAACCAGCCGGGGAAAAACGCTTTCTTTGCGGCCACGTCGGTCTCTCCGACAAAGCCAAGAGCGTGGACGCCTATCCGCTGGTTTTCAGCGGGATGCCCGGCGACGAGCCATGCTCGACGATAGAGCTCGACCAGGGGCAGAAAGCGCTCGAAGCTCCCTCCGATGATGGCCACCATCAGCGGGAGGCCGAGAGTCCCTGCGCGGACGAAGGATTCGGGCGTGCCGCCAGCGCCAAGCCAGATTGGCAATTTGGGCTGATGCGGACGAGGGAAGACACCCTCGCCATTCATCGCAGGACGAAACCGGCCCTGCCACTTGATGTTGGGCTGCTCCCTGATCTTGAGCAGTAGGTCCAGCTTTTCCGCAAACAGCGCATCGTAGTCCCTCAGGTCGAAGCCAAACAGGGGATAGGCCTCCACGGAAGAGCCACGACCGACCACGATCTCCGCTCGTCCGCGGGATATCAGGTCCAGCGTTGCGAACTCCTGGAAAAGCCGGACGGGATCGGAGGCGCTAAGGACGGCGACGGCGCTCGTCAGCCTTATCGACTTGGTGCGCGCCGCCGCTGCGGCAAGTATCACGGCGGGCGCGGAATCAAGCGCGTTTTTCCTGTGGTGTTCGCCCATTCCGAAGACGTCCAGACCGACCTGGTCCGCCAGCTCCACCTCGGAAAGTACGCTCTCCATTCGATCGACGGCCGACTGCAGGCGACCCGTGTCAGAGTCGGGCAGGAGCATCGCAAAACTATCAATACCGATTTCCAAAGTTGAATCCTTTCAAGGAGCTCGCACCCGGAGCCACGGCGTTCTGACGCCTTCCCGGCGGAAGCGCTTCCCATCTCACGACTAGGCGATGCCTCGCCAGTGTGGTTTTTCGGATGGAGATCATCGATTTTTTCGATAATTGAGCGCGTCGGGACCCCGGTTGCTCACGCCCAGGAATCGACATCTCTTACCGCCTTGGCGAACGCCTCGGGCGCCTCCTGCGGCAAATTGTGGCCGATCCCGCCCGCCGCGAGACGGTGTTCGTATTTCGCCTTGAACTTTGCGGCGTAGGCGTTGGGATCCGGATGAGGCGCTCCGTTGGCGTCGCCCTCCATCGTGATCGTCGGCACATGGATCTCGGGACCGGCCGCAAGCCTGGTCTCGAATTCGTCGAACCGTTTTTCACCTTCCGTCAGGCCCAGCCGCCAGCGGTAGTTATGAACGACGATCGAGACGTGATCGGGATTGGTAAATGCTTCTGCACTCCGATCGAAGGTCGTGTCGTCGAACTTCCACTGCGGCGAGGCGAGACGCCAGATCAGCTTGGCGAAGTCGTTCGTATATTTTTCATAGCCGTCGCGACCGCGGTCCGTGGCGAAGTAGAACTGATACCACCACTGAACCTCCGCGGCTGGGGGCAGGGGCGCCTTTCCAGCAGCTTGGTTCCCTATGAGATAGCCGCTGACGGATACCAAACCCCTGCATCGTTCTGGCCAGAGCGCTGCGACGATGTCGGCGGTCCGCGCACCCCAGTCGAACCCGGCGACCGTCGCCTTTTCAATCTTCAAGGCGTCCATCAGCTTGAGGGCGTCGACAGCAAGCGCCGACTGTTGGCCGTTCCGCATAGTGTCATCGGACAGGAATCTAGTGCTGCCGTATCCGCGCAGATGCGGCACGATCACACGATGACCACGCTCCGCGAGCAAAGGCGCCACCCCGGCGAAGGCGTTGATGTCGTAGGGCCAGCCGTGGAACAGCATAACGGGCGAGCCGTCTTCAGGACCGAGCTCGGCGTATCCGACATTCAGGTCTCCCGCGTCGATACGCTTGTCGGCAACCAGGCACATACCCTTGTGCCGTACCGGCCCTTTGATCTGTTCGGCACCTTCGACGCGCCCTGCGAGGATTCCTGCGGCCGTCAGCCCGAGTGCCACTCCGCCAAAGGAGCGGCGTGTCCAGGTCGCGTTGTTTGAGTTGCTCATGGCTGTGTCTCCAAAGATCGCTTGTTGAATGCCTGCCGCACGACAGGCCCTTGCGAGTCCATTTCAGACAGGTGGCAGAAATGCGCTACTGTCCAATGGTGTCGGGTCAGCTACGGCTCGTGCTTAAACACGGAGGCGCTGCGGCGCCTCAGAACGCCGAAAGTTCGTTCGCGACGGAGCCTGACGCGGGGCCGAGCCTTGCGGCCATATACAAAAGGTCAGGAAGTGTTCTGGCGTTCATCTTTCTCATTAGCCGGCCACGATGAGCTTTGACGGTGATCTCGCTAATGTTCAACTTGAAGGCCACCTGCTTGTTCAGCAAGCCTTCCACCACGAACTTCATGACTTGCCGTTCTCGCGGTGTCAGCGTGAGAAAATAGGCTTCCAAACGGTTCGCCTCGTTGAACGCACGAATAGATGCGTTTACCTCCTCCGCAATTACGGCGGGATCATCCTGCTTGGGGAGGAAGGTCACCCGGAATCTGGTTGTGGCAACAGACGTGGCCGGACTGCCGCTAGGGGTGACGACGATGATTGGGCAGTGCACGGCGTAAGAACAAATCAATCGCGCTAGATCTGCAACCGGCAGATCGGCCATGCTTGCGTCAACAAGGATGCAGTTGAAGCGTCCAGATTGGGCACCGCTGAGCAAGTCGTGCGCTGAGGTGAACCGTTGTAGTCGCCGGCCCATGCTCGAAATATGTAGATGCAAATTGGGATCGAATTCGGTGCCGTTATCCAATACGGCGACCAAAGCATCGCTGTAGAGTGTTGTCGCCATTGTCGAGAGATCAGTCGGTTTTTTTGTGGGGAACATGCCATTCGTCCTCATCGATCGTGCACGCGACGTGCTGCGGCTGGGAGATTGTTATGAATGCTTCACGCTGCCTCGTAATGAAGGTGCTCCGCGATTTTTAAACCAGCACGCATGCGTTCGCGACTTAAGTGGTGTGAGAGATCCTGAAAAAAGCTGAAGTATTCCCTTATCAGTTGTTGAAGTGCCCTTGGCGCAATCTGCCCCTCTGTGATTTTATCGATGCGGTTGAACCAGATAGATTCGGGTCGCTTTGGGACAGATTGAGATAGGCCTCTTCGAGCACTCCGGATGGGAGCTTGATCTCGAAAAGCGAGAGCTGCGTGCGATGGGCGCTCCGGTACCGCTCGGCAGTCGCGCGTTCGAAATCCTCGAAACACTTGCAGTTTCTTCGGGTAGGATCGTCACGAAAGACGAGCTGATGAAGCGCGTCTGGCCTGGAATGGTCGTCGAGGACAACACCCTCCAGGTTCATATCTCTGCAATAAGGCGCGCGCTTGGAAAGGACCGAGACTTGCTGCGTACCGTGTCCGGTCGCGGATATCGACTACTCGGCGAGTGGACGGAACCCGAAAAGCGGTTTGCCGATCCGACGTCCGCCACGCTCGTGCGGTCGAGCGAACGAGAGGATTTTGTTACTAACATCCCCTCGGCAGCGTCCGAGCTGATCGGCCGTCAGGCTGCAATTTCTCATATCGTGACGCTCATGTCGGCCTATCGAATTGTAACCCTGACGGGACCCGGTGGGATAGGGAAAACCGTGCTCGCGTCCGAAGTCGCCCGCCGCCTGCAGCCGACGATCGATGGGGATGCATTTTTTGTGGAGCTGGTTTCCCTCTCGGATCCAAATCTTGTTCCCACTACACTTGCACAGGCTCTCGATCTGCGCCTTCAAGGCGACGACGTCTCTGCCGAGCTCGTTGCGCGGGCAATTGGTAACCGGAAAATGTTGCTTCTAATCGACAATTGCGAACATGTTGTCGATGCAGCTGCCGAGATGGTCGAGGCGATGCTGCGCGCCTGCCCGAACGTTTCGGTTCTCGCAACGAGTCGGGAACTTCTCAGGATCGAGGGGGAGTTTACATATCGTGTTCCCCCGCTTGATGTGCCCGCGAACGAAAAGGTTGGTGATCCGTTAACGCACAGTGCGGTTCAGTTGTTTGTCGCCCGAACGAGGGCGTTGCAGTCCGACTTTACGACGAGCAGGGACAGGGTCTCGATTATCGCGGGTATTTGCCGGCATCTGGATGGAATTCCCCTGGCCATAGAGTTCGCCGCCGCGCGTGCTGCCACGTTGGGGCTTCAACAGATCGCCGGCCGATTGGATGACCGTTTCGTTCTTCTGACCGGCGGACGCCGTACTGCCTTGCCTCGACACCGCACGCTTCGGGCCGCGCTCGATTGGAGCTATGAACTATTGCCCGAAGGAGAGCGTCGCCTTCTGCACAGTCTCTCCGTATATCCCGCAGGGTTTACCTTGGAGGCCGCGATGGCCGCCAGCGGGGAGGACGAGGAAGAGACCGCACTCGGGCTCTCGAACCTCGTCACGAAATCGTTGGTGACCTTCGACGGAACGGAGGCAGCCCCGCGGTGGCGTCTTCTGGAGACGGTGCGGGTCTATTCGCTGGAAAAGCTTGGAGGGGGCACCGACTATCGAATGACGATGAGGCGGACCACGGCCTTCTTCCATTCGTTATTTCAGCCATTTTCGAGTGAAGACTCGCTGCAGTTGGCAATCGATGGTCTGGGGCCGTATCGCCGAGAGATCGATAATCTCCGAGCCGCTTTGACCTGGGCGCTTTCTCCAGAGGGCGATGGAAAGCTCGGAGCAGGCCTCGCCGCAATTGCCTCCGATTTCTGGACCGCGACCTCGCTCGTGTCCGAGTCAGGCGAATGGGCTAAAAAGGCGCTCTCCTGCCTCGAAGGAGAGGAGGGGGGGCGTACGGAACTGGTCCTACAGTGCGCCCTGGGCTTCGCGATGATTTATACGCAGGGTATGAGCGAGCAAGGTAGAGCGGTGCTCGCACGCGCCCTAACACTCGCTGAAACGTTGGATGACCAGGACTACCGGCAACGCGTTACTTGCGCCCTCTGGCTTTTTAGCGCTCGATCGGTGGAGTTGGATGATGCGCTTGTTTACGCGCAAGAATACGGGAAAGGCGCTGGCGGAGGCGATGCGAGGTCACGCGCCACGGCAGCTTGGCTGTCGGGCATCCCGCAGACCTATCAGGCTCACCACGTGGAAGCTCATGACCGGCTTGATTGGGCGGCGAGGAATTCGCCGCCCAACAATCGTCGTACCGATATGCTTAGGCTCGGGGCGGACATTCGGACGTCCTCAATGGCTCATGACACCGTCAACTTGATCTCGTTGGGCCGATTGGAGGTGGCTTCTCAAGCATCCGAAGACTCAGTCGATGAAGCCCGTGCAACCAAGCAACCATTCGTATTTTGCGTCGCGTTGGCCTGGGCGTCCGCCTTCGTGTCACTCAGTCTGGACAACGAAGCGCGAGCACGCCACTGGGGCGAAGAACTCACTGCACATGCACTACAGCATGGTCTGAAACCGTTCTACGCAGTTGGCATATGCGTCCGAGGCAGCCTGGCGTCGCGTTCAGGCTCGCCCGCGGAGGGGATCGACGCTCTTCAAGCCGGCATTCGAGACATGCAAGAATCCTCGTATCTACTGTTCTATCCGTTTTTCATGTGTGAACTCGCAGCCGCGTTGCAGGCGGCCGGACGTCTGGACGAGGCGCTCTTGGAGATCGACAGAGCACAGAAATTTTCAGTGGAAAAAAGCTACCGCTGGATAATGCCCGAACTTCTACGAAAGAAAGGCGAGATCATCGCAGCACAAGGTGCGAACGAGAGCTTAGCCGTAGACCTCTTTCGGGAGGCTGGCCTAAGAGCATCCGCTCAAGGCGGTTTGTATTGGGAACTTACAGCGGGCATGAGCTACGCGGAATATCTGGCCAGCCGCGGTGATCTTCGAGCGGCACAAGAAATCCTTCGTCCCGTCTACGAGCGGTTCCGCGAAGGACTGTCTACCCCTCGACTTTTGCAGGCGAAGAGGTTGCTCGGCGCGAAGCAATGAGCTTCGTAGATCTTTGACTGATGCTTCGACGCGGCTTCGAAACTGCACGGCCACGTTGTTGCCCGCTCGCTGACGAAGCCTGGGAATACGAAAGTATTGGCAATACCTATGTGCAACAGCTTCCCTCTCTGCTGGTTGCCATAGTGGGCTCCTAGCCAGGCCGTTTGTCGGCGGGTGTCAGGAGAACACTATGTCTCACAGGAACCGCAAGCCGTCGGGCAGTATCTTCCCAGGCGTCGCAATCTTATTCGCAATGGCAGCTCTGGTTGGCGCCCTGGTGTCGATACAGCGGCCAGCGGCTCCGATCCGCGTCTGGGTACCTGCCCAGTCCGGTGAATCCCGTTTAGGCGGGGAAAAATCGCTCTCTACGAGCTCACCAGTGTGGGCCGGCTGCAATCCGTCGAATCCTGTATAACCTATAGTATCAAGGGCGCCGATATGATGAAGCTGCATTACAGCATGTGCGGGGCAGTGCTAAGCTCGGAGCACGTGTCCATGATGCGTGGTCTGCTCAAGGAGCATTGCGAGAACCGACAGTACGATAGACAAAGCCCCGAAGCCGAGGATGCGGCGAGGGGCCTTCTTTGGTGGTACCAGAACGGAGTGACCGAGCAAGAGAGGCTCAGGCACCTACTCGCGATCAGCGTGGTTCGCGGGTCTTGAGGCAGCCTACAAACTGACGCCTCCAGCCGTCTCGGTGTTTGTCAATCTGCGAGTTTCACCCTGACTGGCACTCCCTTGTAGGACGGCGTACCGGACTGGCGATCGAAGTGTCGGAGCGAGATGACGACGTTCATCTCTGGATAGTAGCCCGCGATGGAACCCTTCGGAATGTCGTAGGCTACCGCCGTGAAACCGCTAACGAGATGGTTGTCATCAACCTCGCCAATGAGCCCTCGGACCTCGATGCGATCGCCGTCCTTAAGGCCTCGACCCGCGAGATCTTCCGCATTCATAAAAACCACGTCGCGCCGACCGAATACGCCGCGATAACGATCGTCCAATCCGTAGATGGTGGTGTTATATTGATCGTGACTTCGAATAGTCGTCAGCATCAAGGCGCCTTCGCTCTCGGCGGGCGTATCCTCGGAGAGACCGGGAGACGGGAGGAACTTCGCCTTTCGCTCAGGCGTGTTCCACCGGCGAAATGAAGCAGCGACGTCAAGTCTAAAGCCGCCCGGTTTGCGCACGCGAGTATTGAATTCGTAGAAGTCGGGAAACACCTCCTCGATCTTGTCGCGGATGTGGTCGTAGTCCGCTACCATGCCCTCCCAGTCTATGCCATATCGGTCACCAAGCGTAGCTCTTGCAATCCCTCCGATGATTGCCGGCTCGGATCGGACAAGTTCGCCAGGTGGGTGAAGAAACCCTCGCGAAGCGTGAACCATGGACATCGAATCCTCGACAGTGACCGCCTGGCGGCCGGATGCCTGGATATCGAGGTCCGTCCGTCCTAGACACGGCAGAACGAGAGTGGTCTTCGCGGTCAGCAGATGGGAACGGTTGAGCTTCGTTGCGATATGGACGGCCAGATCGAGGTTCCGCATTCCCGAAAATGTGGCCCCGGAATCGGACATCGCGACCGCGAGGTTGCCGCCAAGACAGATCATGGCCTTCGCTCGGCCATCGATGGCGGCCTCAACGGCCTCGATCGCGTTGTGACCTTTGTCGCTCGGAGGGCGAAAACCAAAGGCGCGTTCCATGCCATCGAGTAGCGCCTTGTTGGGAATTTCGGTTATTCCTACCGTCCGATCTCCTTGAACATTGGAGTGGCCTCGGATGGGCGCGATTCCCGCACCCTCTCGACCAATGTTTCCTCGCAGCATCAGGAGGTTCGCGATGTGCTGGACGTTGTACGTGCCCTTGGC
Source organism: Rhizobium sp. CB2179 (assembly GCF_057653455.1). Lineage (NCBI taxonomy): Bacteria > Pseudomonadati > Pseudomonadota > Alphaproteobacteria > Hyphomicrobiales > Rhizobiaceae > Rhizobium > Rhizobium sp. CB2179. The sequence continues at coordinate 347,557 of NZ_JBYGKR010000003.1, forward strand.
GTGCTGTGTGATGCCCATGCCATAACAGACAATTACGTTCCTCGCGTTCGCGTAGACGTCGGCAGCGCTCTCGATGGCCTGCCGGGTTAGGCCACTGATCGCGACTATCTCTTGCCAACTGGTCGCATCGATATCGGCACGTAGGATGTCGAAGCCAGAGGTATGTTCTTCGATGAAGGGCCGATCAAGTATGCCAATGCCGCCTGCAGCGAGACTTGCCGCGTCGCGTTCGAGCACCGCCTTCATCATACCTTTCAAAACGGCCAAATCCCCGCCGACACGGACTTGGTGGTAGGCCGAAGCGATCGGCGTTGAGGACATGGTGACCATCTCTACCGGATCTTGAGGCGCGGCGAACCGCTCAAGCGCGCGCTCCTTCAAGGGGTTGAAGACGATGATTGGAACGCCTCGGCGCGCCGCCTCATGCAATGTCGTCATCATGCGCGGATGGTTCGTGCCCGGATTGTGCCCAAAGCTGAAGATCGCGTCCGCATGATCGAAGTCTTCGAGCGTGACGGTTCCCTTGCCGACGCCGATGGATTTCGGAAGCCCCACGCTGGTGGCTTCGTGACACATGTTTGAGCAGTCGGGAAAATTGTTGGTGCCATAGGCGCGGACGAATAGCTGATAGAGGAACGCTGCTTCGTTCGAGGCACGGCCGGAGGTGTAGAACTCGGCCTGGTCCGGATCGTCGAGCTTGTTCAACTCGGCTGCGATCAGCGCAAATGCCGCATCCCACGCGATCTGTTCGAAGTGATCGGTGCCTTGGTCGTACCACAACGGCAGAGTCAGGCGGCCGGCGTCTTCGAGCTCATGATCCGTCCACGTCCAAAGCTCGGACCGGCTATGCTGCCTGAAGAACTCGGCGTCGGTTCGCTTCGCGGTGGATTCCCACGTAATCGCCTTGGCGCCGTTTTCGCAGAATTCGAACGACGACGTGTGCTTGGGGTCGGGCCATGCGCAGCCTGGGCAGTCGAATCCCTCCGGCTGGTTGGCCTTGAGTAGAGTTTTGCTGCCTTGCGCGACGATCTGCTGGTGGGCCAGCGTCTTCACGACGGCCTTAAGCGCGTCCCAGCCGCCAGCCGGGTGGTCGTAACGTTCGATTCCATCCGGACGGTTGTTCTTCATGACAGTTCCTTCATCGCTGGTGGTTTGTCTGATAGATATTGGTCGCCAGATCCGCGTGAGCGCACGCGACGCCTGCTTAGGAAGTTCGACTTCAAAAAAAGGCCGTCTCCGGGCGGGTGGAGACGGCCTTGGCGGAGCCTTGGAGGATCCGCGCGCTCCAACAGAGGGGAGGAGTGCTGGAGCGCTGTGCTCCTGAGAGCTTCTCGCCCTGGAGGGGTGGGGCGATGAGTAAAGCTAACTCGTTCACGCAGCCCGCATAAGTGCACTTTGGTATTGGACGTTCGCTGCCTCAAGCGACGGTCGTGAATGCTCGGACAGCTTTACGAGGGACGTTGCTCTGGGTCACGTGCCATTTCGTGCTGGTAAGCAAACCAGCCTGTGGCTTCCCTGTTTCTGACCTTGGTGCGAAGAGCCTCGATCGCGAGGCCGAGGTGTCTGCCTCGTTCGTGCAGTTCTCCTGCGGTGCTGAGTGGAGGCTCGGACGGTTCGGCTATTATTTTCGTGTTTGACATTTGTCTCGCCTGTTCTTGCGGTGCCGCGTTGGGTTTCGTCGCAGCCCTTTGGCGCTACGCAGGGAGGCTTATGATGAATCCCTCGGCTCGACGGGGCTACGGTACGATGGTGTCGTACATCCAACCTACGGCGTCCTGGCCGCTTCCAAGCCGTCGATACCTAAGTGCAATGGCAGGCGTGGTGCGAGTTCATAAGCTTGGGACGCGTGTCGCCACCTTTAGGATCCGTCGGCGACCATCTCAAAGGAGCACTGATATGGATAGCGAACTGAGACCATCCAGCAAGGAAGCCCCGCAGTCCCTCTCGGGAGTTGCGATGACACTCGAGCTTGCGGTGATCGCCGTCTCCGACGTCGACCGAAGCAAACTTTTTTATGCAGCTCTCGGATGGCGTTTCGATATTGATTTTCAAGGCGACGACTACCGCATCGTGCAGTTCACTCCGCCTGGATCTGGATGCTCCGTGATGTTCGGGCAGAATATAATTACGGCCCCCTCTGGTTCATCGCGGGGATTGCACCTGGTCGTTTCGGATCTGCCGGCAGCACGTAGCGATCTCCTATCTCGAGGCGTCGAAACGAGCGAGCCATTTCATGACGTCGGCGGAATTTTTCATCATTCCAACGGCGTGGGCATCACGGCTGGACTAAATCCGGAGCGGAAAAGCTACGCATCGTATTTCATTTTTCATGACCCGGATGGAAACGAGTGGACTGTTCAGGAGATCACGACCCGCCTGCCGGGGCGCAAGGGAGATACCGCATTTACGAAGGAGCTAACTAAGGCGGTGTGGGGATAGCGAGCTGGTCCACGGCCGCCGACGAGCGCGCTAACAATTATGCCGAAAAACGGTTCAGTGACTGCCGCTGCCTGGCAATTCTCCCGATGGTCGACAGCATCTAAATCAATAGCACCGACGCCGAGGGCGACGGGCGGCCCGACAAGGACCGATGCAATTGAAAGGATGTATATCATGAGCAATCAGCAGAAGGTCGCCGTCATCACCGGTGCATCGCAGGGCATTGGTGAAGGTCTGGTCCGCGCCTACCGCGCGCGGAACTACCACGTCGTCGCTACCTCTCGTTCAATCAAACAAGGGTCCGACGATGGCGTACATGCCGTGGCGGGCGACATCTCCAACTCCGAGACCGCAGAGCGCGTCATCCGCGAGGCGATTGACCGTTTCGGTCGGATCGACACGTTGGTGAACAATGCCGGCGTCTTCACTGCCAAGCCGTTCGTCGACTTCACTCAGGAAGATTATGATCTGAACTTCGGCGTGAACGTTTCGGGCTTCTTCCACATTACGCAGCGGGCTGCGAGGGAGATGCTCAAGCAGGGCTCCGGCCACATTGTCAGCATCACGACCAGCCTCGTAAACCAGCCGGTGTCGAGCGTCCCCACGGCCCTTGCTTCGCTCACGAAGGGCGGTCTTAACGCCGTCACGAAGGAACTGGCGATCGAGTTCGCCAAGACGGGCGTCCGGGTGAATGCCGTGTCTCCTGGCATCATCAAGACCCCGATGCATGCTCCGGAGACCCACGAATTCCTCTCCGCGCTGCATCCCGTCGGCCACATGGGCGAGATCAGCGACATTGTCGACGCTGTGATCTACCTCGAAGACGCAAGCTTCGTCACTGGAGAGATCCTCCATGTCGACGGTGGCCAGAACGCCGGCCGCTGGTAGGTCTCGAATATCACGCGGGCGCGTGGCGTGGATACGCCGCGCGTTCTGCATGCGAGTGAAAGGAAAGACAATGGAACTTGTACTAGCCGCCGATCCGATGTGCTCGTGGTGCTATGGATTCGGCAAACAGATGGGGCTGCTGCTTGAGCGGCGTCCGGACCTATCCCTGAAGATCCTCCTCGGTGGATTGCGCGCGGGCGCGACCGACGTTCTCGATGACGCGGGCAAACAGTTCAGACTGCACCACTGGGCCAAGGTCGAGGAAGCCAGCGGCGTACCGTTCAACCGAGAAGGCCTTCTTGCCAGACAGGGCTTCGTCTACGACACCGAACCCGTGTGCCGTGCGGTGGTGGCCGCCCGCATTATTAGGCCGGAAGCCGATCTTCTGAGCGTCTTCCGGGCATTCCAGCATGCCTTCTACGTCGACGCGCTCGACACGACGGACGGAGCCACATTGGCTGAGACCGGTTCTCGCGCGCTCGCTGAACTCGGTCATCCCGTCAGCTCGGAGGAATTCCTGGCAGAATGGAATAAGCGTAGCACGATCGAAGAAGCCGCAACGGACTTCGCGACGGTGCGAGGAATGGGTGTTTCAAGCTTCCCGACCTTGTTCTTGAACAAGGCTGGAACTCTCAGCAAGGTCGGCGCTGGGTATGCGCATGTCGACGAACTTGAGAAGCACCTCGCTGCAATGGCCGCCTAGCAGATCGACGAAGTCATCGAACAAGGAGAATAGCAAATGCCCATAGTCACCGTGCAAGTAACCCGTGAGGGCACGACCCCAGATCGCGCGTCGGTAACTCCCGAGGAGAAAGCCGCAATCATCGCTGGCGTCAGCCAGGTCATGCTCGACGTCCTCAACAAGCCGCTGGAGTCGACTTACGTGGTGATCGAGGAAGTCGACTTGGACAACTGGGGCTGGGGCGGCCTTCCAACCGTCCAATATCGGAAGAAGAAGGCTGAAGGCAAAGCCTGACCTCACGGTATTCCAGAGGAAGAATATGCACGCCGCCGGTGATCACCGGCGGCGTGTGCGTTTTTCGCTGCCGGCCGGATCTAACTGAACGCAAGGAGCCGAAGCTCTCAGCTCGGCAAACAGGATGCGGAGCATGCTGCGAGCGAAGTGGGTTCATCCCAGCCAGCCGGCGTGCCTGGTGCTGCGGCAAGGATCCGCCATCGCTTCTCCGTGCCGTCGAGGCGTCGGAAATACCATCGTGCAATAGCCTTGGCCCCCTAGCAGGAGGACAGTTCTCAGCGACACTGTTTTCGGCAATTTTGGAGACACCAATGCCTCTCGTCAAAATCCATATCCTGAAAGGTCGTTCGCCACAGGAGGTCGACGTGCTGCTTGATACCATTCACGACGTCGTCGTGGAGACTTTCGGAGTTCCGCGGAGAGACAGATACCAGATCCTTCAAGAGCACGAGGCGTCGAATATTCGCGCGCTTGACACTGGGCTCGACATCACCCGGACCGAGAAGTTCCTACTGCTCGAAATAACCAGCCGCCCGAGGTCTCGAGATGCCAAGGTGGCCTTCTATTCAAGCCTCACGCGTGCGCTCCAGGCTCGCTGCGACGTGGCGCCATCTGACGTGATGGTCTCTCTGCATATCAACTCGGACGAGGACTGGTCGTTCGGCATGGGCAGCGCGCAGTTCCTGACGGGCGAGCTCTGATAGGCACACACGTCTCGGTCTGGTAGGCCCACCAATACCAAGGTATCGGCGATACTAACGTGCACATGCAAATCCGGCTGATCCAAGACATGCTTCCAGTCGTGCAGCCGATCGGCTGCAAATTCAGAAAAGTGGAAGGAGCCTAAGCATGAAGATCCTCATGGTATTCACCTCGCACGACACCCTCGGAAGTACAGGGCGCAAGACTGGTTTTTGGCTGGAGGAGGGCGCCGCACCGTATTACGTCTTCCGCGATGCAGGCGTCGACTTGACACTCGTGTCCCCCAAAGGCGGTCAACCTCCGATCGATCCGAAGAGCGATCTGCCGGAAAATCAGACGCCCGCCATGACGCGGTTCAAGGCCGACGAGGCCGCGCAGAAGGTTTTTGCGAGCACCAAGAAGCTGAGCGAAGCCCGTTCCGAAGATTTCGACGCCGTCTTTTATCCCGGTGGGCACGGTCCCATGTGGGATCTCGTGGACAACCCGGAGTCCATCAAGCTAATCGAGTCCTTTTACAACTCCAGCAAGCCGGTGGCGGCAGTCTGCCACGCGCCGGCCGTGCTTCACCGCGTCACCTATAGAGGCGCTCCGATCGTCAAGGGAAAGCGGGTGACAGGCTTTACCAATGGCGAGGAGGAGGAAGTGCAACTGACGAAGGTCGTTCCTTTCCTTGTTGAGGACGAGCTCAAACGTCTCGGCGGTCTCTATGAGAAGAAGGCGAACTGGGAGAGCTTCGCTATCACCGACGGCATGTTGATCACTGGGCAGAACCCGGCATCTTCCACCGCGGGGGCGCAGGCCCTCATCAAGCTTCTCACCAGTTTGAAAGCCGGCGCCGTCGTCGCCTAGGCTGATCATCGGTAAGCGAAAAAGAGGTCGCCAGATGGTGTATCTGCGGCCTCTTTGTGGGCTCGTGGAGGAACAAGTGGAACGGCCAATTCAGGTTTCTGACAAGGTGGCCGGCTTTGGTTTTGAGAAATGCGCGGCCGGCCTGTTGCGTTGCGCCTGTTGGTCGCCAGCGCACGAGTTTGGACGAGCTCTTGAATGCCTGGCCGAGCATGTGAATTGTCGTCACCCTGCTGGGGGCGCTGAGAGGTCGCTCCACGGGTGCGCCCCAAGCGGAACGGCTTGCCGGGGGCAGTCGGTCCTCGTTGCGAGCGGCGCTCCGCTAACCCTCTTGCGGCTACCCTTTTAACCGGTCAAGCCGTGCGCGAACTGGCGCCGGCGCGGACGCGCCTTCGCCTGGTATGCTCATTGTTTGGAGGGGCGCCTTGCCGTGGCCGGCACGGCCGCGCGTTAAGCTTGGGCCTGCGGCAGCGACCGCCCGCCACGATGCTGTTACGGATTTTTGGCGCCACGTGGCCGATCGCGAGCCATTTCGCTCGGTCGCCGGACAAGTGTTTTCGGACCAACAACGATCGACCATCACCGGCGCGGCTTTGAAAAGGACCGCAGATTGGCCGCGATCTGCCGTGGGCGCGAGCATTTCGTGTATGTTTGGAAAAGATCTCGATTAACCGTATGGCTCGATTAGTATCGGCGAAGGAAACGGACGCTGGACCACGTACAACCGCTGCGATATCCAGTTCAGCAGCATCATTTGGTAAACAAACCACTAAAGGTTTCGCGTGCGCTTTGAAGCATTGAACAGGCTCTGGGAGGGCGTTCGGGAATCCAGCCACGACTTTCGTGCCTCGACCGACATCTTCCCTTCGCTCGATATTGACAAGACCAGTTCCACGCTCGATCTGCGGGCAAAGGGTGCCGAGAACGGCAAGCTTAATCGGCCCGCGCCAAGCGCCGCGTCGCCGGACGAGGTCGAGCAGCGGATAGTCTCTCGGATCGAGGAGGAGAAGGCCGCCTCCTATCAGGTCCTCGAGGATCAATTTCAGACCTTCGAGGGTCGCCTGCGCAATCTCGACTTCGAGGGGCAGTTCGGACTGATCCGGCAAGCCAACGCGTCGAGCGTATCCGACTTCAAGGCCGAGGTGGCAAGTGGCGTCGACGAACTGCACGGGCTGCGCCGCGACCTGAAGGCCGCCGAGGACGAGATGTCATCCTTCAAGGCGAAACACAATCTCGACCGCGCCGCGAAGGTTTCGACCGCCGCCGCGCAGGCGTTCAAGATCGCCCTGATCGTTTTCCTCGTGCTCTTCGAGATGATCATGAATGGAAGCTTTCTCGCCAAGGGAAGCGAGCAGGGGATCGTCGGCGGCGTGACGGAGGCGATCGCGTTCGCCGTCCTCAACATCGGATCGGCTCTGCTGTTCTCGGTTTATTGCGTTCGCTTCCTCGTCCATCGATCCCTGTTTTTCAAGCTGCTCGGGTTCTGTGGGCTGGTCGCCTATATCTGCATCGCCCTGGGCATCAATTTAGCCCTGGCGCATTATCGCGAGGTGTCATCGACCGTTCTTTCCGGAGCCGGCGCGGAAGTCATATCGCGGCTCGGAAACGCGCCGCTGGAGCTTGCCGAACTGAATTCCTGGATGCTCTTCGCCGTCGGACTGCTTTTTTCGATCCTGGCCTTCATCGACGGCTGCTACCTCACGGATCCCTATCCGGGTTTTGCCGGCGTGAGGAAGCGGTTGGACAGCGCGCGTGCGAACTACATCGACCGGAAGCTCGAGCTCATCGACAACCTCCGTGACATAAGAGACGATCACAACGCCAAGATCGAGGAGATCGTGCGCGATCTCAGCGGGCGGCGCCAGGAATGCGCGGCCATCATCGCTCACCGGACGCGGACCGTGGGACTGTTTGCGGAGCATCAGAGCAATCTCGAGCGCGCCGCCAACGCGCTGCTGACGATCTATCGCGACGCGAACCGCGCGGGACGGACGGAACCCGAGCCCGGTTATTTTTCCCATCCCTACAAGCTCGAGCGCCTGGCACCGGTGCTGCGCACCAGCGAGGATTGGGATGACGCGGTCTTGAGCGGTCGAATTCAGGCGGCTCAGGCGGAACTGTCGGAGCAGATTCGCAGGATCGGTGCCGAGTTCGAAGCCGCTGTCGAAAATTATCACAAGCTGGACAACATATTCCCGGAGGCCGGCCTTGGCGCGATCCAGCAGGCGTAGCCGTAGGCGGGGTGGCAATTCCGTCGGACTGATTGTCGGCGCCATCGCCCTTGGCTTGGTGTCTGTCGCCATTATCGGCGCGTTCGGGTGGCTCAAATACAGGGCAAGCAGCACCGTGGCGGTCGACAAGGCCTCCCTTTGCCCGGTCACCGGCGCGACGTCCGAAACCGCCATCCTGCTTGACGTCACCGATCCCATTTCCGACACGACGGCGCTTGATCTCAAGAACCAGTTTCAGCAAATCGTGGCCAGAGTTCCAGTCGGCGGTGCCATCGATATCTATTCGCTGACCGAGAAGGAAGGCGAGCCGGAGCGTACGTTCCACGGCTGCAATCCGGGCAGCGGCGACCTCGCCGATGAATGGACCAGCAATCCACGACTGATCCAGGACCGTTGGGAAAAGGGCTTTCAAAAGCCCCTCGAGGAAATAGCTGGCAGGCTGGCGTCCGGCAAGGCGGGCGATGCCTCGCCGATCATGGCCGGAATCCAGCGGATCAACCTCGAGGTGTTCTCGAGCCTCCCCGCCGGAACGCCCAGGGCCCTGTTCGTCGCCTCCGACATGATCGAACACACGCCGGCGTTTTCGAACTACCGCGACGGTGTCGCCTATTCGAAATTTCAGAAAAGCGAGGCGCGTGATAAGTTCAGGACATCTCTCGACGGGGTGTCGGTGAAGATCCTCGCGTTTCAGCGTCCTAACCTGAAATTCTCCGCCGAGGAACTGGCCGAATTCTGGAAAGAGTGGATCACAAAGAATAACGGCTACTTCGACGGTTTCATCCGTCTGGAAGGAAAACGCTGATGGCCTCGAGAGAGGTGACAAGATCCGCGATCCGCGACTACGGGCCGCTGGTGCTGTTTGCGCTCACAACCATCGGCGGCATGGTGTTCATCTGGACGGCCAAGCTATGGGGATGGTCGACGGCGGTCGTCACCGTCGTCCCGTTGCTGCTGATGGCGACCTACTTTCTAGCTTCCCTGCTATTGGCGGGCTTCCGGCTGCATAACGAGCAGGCCGGCGACAATCTCTACTACATGGGCTTTCTGTTCACGCTCTCGAGCCTCGGGGTGTCGCTCTATCTATTTGCCGGTGAGACCTCCATCGACACGATCGTGCGAAACTTCGGTATCGCGGTGACGTCGACGATTGCCGGGGTGACGCTCCGGATCCTGTTCAACCAGATGCGTCGCGATCCGTTGGACATCGAGCGCAGTGCCAGGCACGAGCTTGCCGAGATGACCAGGCGCGTCAGAACCGAGCTCGATTCCTCGGCCCGGGAGTTTTCGAACTACCGCAGGGTCAGCAACCAGATGCTGTCGGAGGGGTTCGACGAGATCGCCCGCCAGGCCGAGAAGAACGGCGAAGATATTCGCAAGGCGATCGAATCCCTGTCGAAAGAGGCGATCAAGCCCATTCAGGAGGCGGCGCAGCAGCTTTCGGCCATTATCGAATCCCACAATAAGACCATCAATGACAGCAACAACAACGCGGCGGCGAAACTGACCGAAACCACCGGCCAGCTTTCGACGATCATCGATAAGTTCGGCGGCGCGGTGGAAAGCGTCGGGACACGGCTTGGGGAGATACGTGCCCCGGAAGATGTCATCAAGATCGAACTCACGCCGGTCATCGAGTCCATCAGGGAGATGACCGAGGCCCATTTGAAGCGCATGGAGGCGGATACCGAGCGAGGGCGTTCCTATATCGAGCAGACCAAGGAAGCGCTGCAGCCGCTGCAGACCCTTGAAGAAAAGCTCGACCGTATCGCCAACGCTCTTGAGAAGCCCCCGACACCGTTGCCGCCTGAAGCAGGCCCGAGCCCGAGCACGTACGCTGACCGTCCTGAGCCGGCCGTTCCGACGGGGGCTGGTTCGGTCTCTGAGGAAACCGCGATCGACTTGGCCAGTCTTGAAGCCTCGCCAGCCAAACCGGTTGAAGTCGATGATAAGCCGCGACCTGCATCAGCGATCGAGCGTAAGAGGTGGTTCAATTGGCAGCGCACATAGCCGAGACCCCGAAGCTCGAGCATAAGGGCTACAATCGCGGCCTCATTCTGGGCCTGACCATGGCCGAATCCATGCTGCTGCTCGTCTTTTGTCTCCTGCTGGTGGCCGCCGCGCTAGTGACCGCCGAAAGGAAAAAGCGATATGAGGCCGAACGGGTGCTGCGGGTCACCGAGCAAAAGCTGGCGGAGCTCAAGAAGGACAATTTCTACGCGACCGCCCGGGTGGTCGAACTTCAGGCCAGGCTTGGAGCCGGCAACCTCTCACCCGTCGATCGGGAGAAGTTCGAGAAGGAATGGCGCGAACTGATTTCGGCCCGCCAGGCCGTTGATCGCTTGCAGAAAAGCGGGGTCGAGATGTCGGAGCTCGAAAAACTGGCCGCGTTGCGGAAAGTCCTGAACGACAACGGCATAGATGTCGACGCCGCTCCCGCGGAGATCAAAAGGCTTGTCACCGCCAACGCGGCGGCGAAAAGCCCACACGAGTGGCCGCCCATCATCAATCTCAGCGAAGCGGGCGGCTATTATTTCAGGTCAGGCAGCGCCGAGCTGACAAACGAATTTCAGCAGAAACTGGGCACGTCCATCTCCGACCAGATCGCGGATAACCTGTCTCGCTATCAGGTCGACGTCATCGAGGTCATTGGCCATACCGACGAGCAGCCGCTGGCCCGGACAAATTCCAATCTCGACAAAACCTTCATCGATGTCCTGGACAGTAAATTGCCAATCACTGCCCTTGAGCCGGCCGACAACGCCGGTCTGGGACTGGCCCGGGCGATCGCCGTCGCGAATATCCTCAAGGCGAATCCAAAACTGGGGCAAGCAACGGTGCTTCCCATGTCGGCGGCGCAATTGATACTTCCGGGCGATACCGTCACCGTAGGGCAGGCAGGAAATGTCGAGGCCCGGCGACGCATCGAAATCAGGATCCGGAGACGGGCTCAGTCCCTGTCTCCGTGATCAATGGCCCCATTGCGGCGCCCGCCATCCGGCTTTCAGCGCCTGGGCTTCATCACAAAACCAGCGCTCGCCTTTCTTGGTATCGACCTTGGTGCGGTCGTACCAAGGAGACCAAGGCGCATGGTAGATATGGCCGTTTTCGGAGATGTTGCCTTTGATCGGGCAGCCCTTAGGCGCTTGTTGCTCGGCCACGTTCCATCTGTCGGCGCGATATTCCCACGCGGGGATCGTGGAAGCCTGCCAAATCCCCAGGTGTTCGCTGTGGGCCTTTTCCTCGAGTGTGACGTAGTCGGTGGAGTATTTTCGGAATGCCCAGGCGTTGCCCGACGCGACCATTTCGGCATTGATCTCACGCTTTCCGACACGACATACACCCAGCTGTCGTTGATAGATGTCCACTCCGCGATCATCGCAGACGACGTCTCCCGATGCCACCAGTTCCTCCATCGCCGCGATGGCGACCTTGCCGCAGGGCCAATCCCGTCCGGAGAGAGAAGCGCATTTCTGTCCGGCCTCGGGTGCGTCGATTCCGTCGAGCCGAACCGTGATTTGGTCAACAAGGATGGTGTCCCCGTCTATGACCCGCACCGTGGCCGCCGTCGATTCCAGTGGGAATGCCCCGATCGCGAATAGGATGATGACGATCATCCAGCCCGTGTGTCTGAACTTCGTGTTCGCCAATAAGGAGTTGCCTTCTCTGTTCTTCAAAAACGCGTCGCGAGGCGCCCACTTCCTAATTCGCACGCGAAACCCTCATGCCGGCTTAACGCGGGTTTGCCTTCCCGGGAAAGATCAGGAATTCTCCGAGCGTGGCCGATATTTACGCAATGCGAGACATCGCCCATCCCGCTTCAACTCGCGGCGCGACAACGTGAGAACGGGCTCGTTATCCGAGGAAGCCCGTGAAGGGCAAATCCACACCCGCTTGTCACATTGTCCTTGAGCGCGATTTTTTCAGATCCCCGACCCGTCGAGGTTCCGGTCATCGTCGCCCTCCCAGGGTGGGGGTATCGACGTGCGACCAAGGTTGGCCGAAGGCATTGGCATCCAACATTTCAGTTCCGGATCGGCGTATTCGATGATCTGCCCCGGCGAGGAGTCGGATGCCCGCCAGCCTTCTCCCGCGAACTGATCGCCATTCGACCAGTACGCGAGATCGACCTCCGCCGGCCCCTGCTCGGATGGCCGGATCGTGACCAGGATCCGACTACCGTCTTTCGGTGCGCTTGCCATATGGCGCCAACGGTCTGCCTCGTCCATCGTTTCTTCCTCCTGCCTCGCTACAGGAGAATGTCACCTCCCCATCGAAAACGGTCAACTGAAACTTTGCCGAAGCGAGCCATTGACCTGTATGGAAAACAGCGGCCGATCCCGTCGCGGAAACGGGCATTGCCGAGGCCGGAGCAAGGTGACATCGCTGGAGGGTTCGGCGACGCGATTTTGGAGAACGCATCGGATTGCCGTTTTCATGCTCACCGCTGTCGCGGCGACATTGTTCCCCGTTCCACGGATAAGCTGCTGTCGCGCTTCACCATCGCCGCGGCATCCTTGGATCGGATGCCGCGCGAGCGATGTTGGCGACACGTCGTCAGCCCACGGGTGCGAGTGTGGTCGGTTTGAGCTGACGACGTCGGCACGCGTCGAAACGAGGACCAGCCGATGACCCGGCGGCCCTTTCTTCCGAGGCAAGCAACAGCAGCCGCCTTAACCGTGCTTAGCCAAAGAACGCGCGCAGTTGAGCGAAAAACCCACTTGGTTTGGAACCTGACATCTTCCGCAAACGGCGAGCGACGACTGCCGCGCTGACGCGTTCACCGAAATGGCAGAAGCACACGAGATCATGCAATTGCTCGTCGCTGAGTTCGAAGAACCGTTTGGCTTCTCCATAGCTGTCATTTTCCATTCCCGCCGCCCGCAGAATGGGATCAGCGAACGCGACGGAGATGGGCGTGCCGTCATCGCGCAGGGCAAGCCGATCTGAAATCGGCTGATATTCGGTTTCGTGAAGTGTCTTGAGAAACGGTCTGGGGCTGCGTTCGAGACTTTCGGCCCACCGTTCAAGCCGTTCGCGCCGCGTTATTTCGAGGCGCTTGCAGGTCGGGCTGACCGTTGCGATGGTTTTCAACTGATCGAGTGCGTACTGTTCCATTTCGGCCTCCTATCTCCGGAAAAATAGATGGTCCGCCTCCCGAAAACAGCGTCGCTCAGGTCGCGGCCGATGTCCAATCACGATTGAAAACGGACATGTCGTTGACGTTTCCGTAATCACTGGAGGCGCCTTTACTTGCGGGGCGGCTCTTTTCTCATAGGGTTTCCGCGCCATGTCATGCCAAGGCAACCAGGCAGTGTTCGGTATGGACGAAATTTTCGAGCAGCTTCTGCACCTTTCTGGACGCACAGAGACGCTCATTGCCGTCTACGATGGTCATGACCGGCTGCGGTACGCCAACAGAGCCTTTCGTTCTGTCTATTTCATCGAGCCCGATGAAACTCCACTCTGGCCTGATCTCATGCGGCGCAATTTCGAGCTCGCGCGAGGCACTGTCATTCGGACGAGCAATTTCGACGAGTGGCTGCGCTCGACGCAGTCACGCCGCGGCAAGATCGGCTATCGAGCTTTCGAGACGGACCTGTGCGATGGCCGGTGGTTTTGGATGACCGAGGCGGTCCAGAAGAACGGTTGGATGTTGTGCATTGCGAGCGACATCACCAGTTTACGAGTACATGGCAGGACTGTCCGGCAGGATCGGGACCAGGCGATCAAGGCTTCTTACACCGACGAACTCACGGGTGTCGCCAACCGCCGCTTTGTGATGGCACGCGTCGACGACATGCTGACAGCCGCCCGGCACGGAAACAACGGATGCCTTGCCGTATTCGACATCGACAATTTCAAGCACATCAACGATAGGCTTGGTCACCATGCCGGAGATGTCGTCCTGCGCGATTTTGCTCATCGCATTCATCAGAATGTTCGCCGCAACGATTGTTTTGGACGGATCGGCGGAGAAGAGTTCCTTCTCGTGATGCCGGCAACCGGGCCGGAAGACGCCATTGCCATGGTCGAGTGCATGCTGACGGTGATCCGCTTCTCCCGGCCTCTGCCTGAATCACCCGACTTCAGCTACACCTGCTCCGCCGGTATCGCCGCTTGCGCCTCGTCAGACAGCGCTTCGGAGCTTTATCGACGCGCCGATCAAGCGCTCTACGCTGCCAAGTTGAGCGGACGCGACAGGGTGCGCGCGGCGTAGGGACATGGGCTACGCTTGAAGCTCTGTTTGGCCTGTCTTGCACGTCAGTCGCTCGGCCGGGGCAATGGCGATCGTCGGGCCGGCCGGGCAAGCCATCGCCGTCGCGTGCAGCCGTGACGTGAGCGACATGATCCCGGATCGCGGATCTGCCATGTCTGCCTCCGGCTAAACCTCCCCCTTTCGATTGCGGCCATCGCGTCCTGCCCCGGCTTTTGGTCCTGCCAGGCTCGCGCCGCCGGCAACGGCTTTGCCGTCCTCCACTTCGTTGCGGCCCTGCGGGGTGCAGGCAGCGCTTGCAGCCCGGCTTTCGGACCGCCGTAGCAGGTCGCGATGGCCGCGACCTCGAAACGGAGGTTCCAACATGAGCAGGCAGCAATCCAACCAACGAACCGATATCCACAGCCGCATCACCAACACGATCATCGCCGATCTCGAACGGGGCGTGCGGCCATGGACCAAACCCTGGACGACGGGACATGCGGCAAGTGAGGTCGGCCGGCCACTGCGCCACAACGGCCAACCCTACACCGGGATCAACGTCTTGCTGCTCTGGTCGCAAGCCTTCGCCCGCGGCTTTGCCTCATCACGCTGGATGACGTTTCGCCAGGCAATCGAGCTCGGCGGCGCCGTGCGCAAGGGCGAAACCGGCACAACCGTCGTCTTTGCCAGTTCGTTCGTCCGCACCGAGACGACAGACACGGGCAGCGAGATCGAACAGGATGTTCCATTCCTCAAGGCCTACACGGTGTTCAACACCGATCAGATCGCCGGTCTTAACGGCCGCTTTGATGAGATCGCACCTCACCAGGATCCGATGAGCCGCATCGGCGATGCCGGCCGCTTCTTTGCCAATACCGGCGCGCTGATCCGGCACGGAGGATCGGCTGCCTATTATGCCGCTCAGCGTGATTACATCCAGATGCCATGCCTGGATGCCTTCCGGGACGATGCTTCCTATGTCGCCGTCCTCAGCCACGAGATCACGCACTGGACCGCCGCACCGCGACGGCTGGATCGCGATCTCAGCCGCTACGCGAAAGACAGGAGCGAACGTGCCCGCGAGGAGCTGATTGCCGAACTCGGCAGCGCGTTTCTCTGCGCCGATCTCGGCATCGTCCCAGAGCTCGAACCGCGCCCCGACCACGCACGCTATCTCGATGGCTGGCTGAAGGTTCTCGACCACGACAAGCGCGCCATCTTCTCGGCGGCAGCACATGCGCAGCGCGCCGTCGACTATCTGCATTCCCTGCAGCCGGAGCGCAACGAGGAGGAGGCGGCGTAAGCCGTCTCTTCTTCACTCAACTGTCTCTTCCTTCGCTCAGGCATGCGAGACGCGGATGTCGATCACTGCAGCGGAAGGTAGCCTCTCGATCGCTTCCTGCGCAAAAGGCTGAGCAGGAGATCGACGGCTTTTGCCTCGCTGTCGAAGACATGGATCTTCTGCTGCCCGCGGCTGCCGATGCGTCCCCAGCTGCGCACCAGCGAGGTCTCGCCGAAGAGGTTCGGCTCGATCGACAGCGCATAAAAGCGGGCCATGTTCTTCGATGGATCGATGCGTTCGATGTAGAGACGATAGGGCTGAACTGTCATGCCGGCAGAATCGCAAACACCAGTTGCTCGCGTTCAACGACATTTGTGAATCGATGAGGCCCGATCGATTCATCGGGGTGATGGGACCGCCTGGCTCATCTCTCCTGGTTGACAAACAATCCGGAAAATTCCGGATCGGCATAATAGCGCGACTTCATCGCAACGATCGGCGAGCGTCAGCAGCGGGCGGGCGACACGCTGCTCGGCAATTTCCGACACAGTGCCGCCGCGTGTTGAACACCACGGTCTCCTGGCCAGGCAAATTGGAGGCGGCCCTATCCGTTGAGGCTAAGGCGCCTGACGATGATCTCTAAACATATCGTTAGCTCTAATATGATCCGTAAACAGATCTATTTTCGTTGACAACGGAGACAAGAAGATATCTATACGTATCAGTCCAATGTCGAATGAAACGCGCAGGTATCATCATGATCCCAGATTCGGCGGCTTTGCTCGAAATCGGGCGGTTATTGAAGAAGGCACGACAGGCCTCGGCAATGACCCAGGAACGGGTCGCCGATTTGGCTGGCATTTCGCGCCCTCGTTATCGCGACATCGAGACGGGGGTCGCCGCGGCTCGCGCGACGACTTTGCTGAATGTCGCCCGCGCGCTCGGCCTGGAAATGATGATGATCCCCCAAGCAATGGTTCCCGCGGTCGAGGCCTTGCTGCGCCCACATGACGACGATGATCTCCCGGCTTTCATCTCCCGCCCCGACGATAACGATCATGGCTAAGATGTTTCAGGCTCCCAACGCCATTCCTTCGCTTGAGGTGCTGCTGAACGATCTGAAGGTCGGCACACTCGTCAGGACGCCTGGAGATTTCAATGCGTTCAGCTTCGATGAAGCTTATCGCGCGACGGGTGGGTTCCCAGTCCTTAGCCTGTCATTCCGGGCGGCGACGGGAGGGTTGCGCAAGGATCCCAAGCCAATTGCCGGCGCCTTGCCGGCGTTCTTCGCCAATCTTCTTCCTGAAGACAAATTGCGCGAGGCGATGGAAAAGCACCACGCAGGTCATGTGCGCGCGGGCAACGATTTTGATCTACTGGCCGCACTCGGTCAGGACCTGCCGGGCGCTGTCCGCGTTGTACCGAGCGGTGGCACGACGGCGGTGATCGAGGACGCGTCGAGGGGCAAGCCGAAAGCCCGGTTTTCACTCGCGGGTGTGCAGATGAAACTCTCGGTGATGAAGAACACTGGCAGGGGTGGTGGCCTAACCTTGCCGATGGGTGACGAGCAGGGCCATTACATCGCAAAGCTTCCTTCGACATCGTTTCCTGGTGTCTCTGAAAACGAGTACGCCAACCTTGCATTGGCTGCAGCGATCGGCATGGAAGTGCCAGAACGCGAGCTTGTCGAGAAGTCCGATTTCGAAGGGATCCCCGAGGAGTTCGACACGCTGTCGGACGGAAAGGTCCTCCTGGTCAAACGCTTCGATCGGGGCGCCGGCGCTGAACGCATCCATATCGAGGATTTCGCCCAGGTCTTCGGCATTTATCCCTCGCGCAAATACGAGGCCGCGGCATACCACGATATAGCCTCCGCCCTCGGTGTCGCCATCTCGCCGACGGCCGCCCTCGAGTTCGTACGCCGTCTGGCCCTGACGGCAATAACCGGCAATGGCGACATGCACCTCAAAAACTGGTCGCTGATCTATCGTGGCAATGGCGACAAGCCGGAGCTCGCGCCGATCTACGATGTCCTGTCGACCGTGCCCTATATTCCCGCCGACGCGATGGCGCTGTCGCTCGGCGGCGAGCGCTCCTTCAAGGCGCTCGTCGCGCAGCGATGGAAGATCTTCGCCAACCGCGCGAGGCTGCCGGAGCCGGCTGTGCTCAAGGCGGTCATCGATGTCGTTGAACGCGTCAACAGGCATTGGTGGAGCCTTCCGGAACGGGCCGTCGTCCCGGAAAAAGTGCTCGAGCGGATCGATGAGCACGTGAAGGTGATGACGCCGGTACTCAGCAGTTGCGCCAATCAATAAGGCTGGAATCACAAGCACGCTGTCATGACGGATCTTCCGCTGCCGCGACTGCGAATGCGTCCAAGACGCGCGCCGATCGGTTCATCGGGGTGATGTGAACCGCCTGGTTCATCTCTCCTGCCTTATCTGTCCTGCTTGCCAAACAATCCGACGAATTCCGGATCGGCATAATAGCGCAACTTCGTCGCAACGATCGGCCGCTGGCCGGCAGGCCACTGCCCGCCTTGGTGAGCGGCGCAATCTCTCTTCGGCCGGCAAAGCGCGCAGACCCATGCGTGTCGTCCGCCGCCGATCCAAAATGCGTGATCAACGGAACCGACAACAGCCGAATGAGCAGCACGATGGCAAAGGCCATCACCACCCAATCGCCGATATGCCAGATGACGTCACCCCTGTGGCCGCCGAGCATCACGCGTCTGAGGTAGTCGATCCCGAAGTAGACGGTGAACACGACAAGCAAATAGCCAAATGCACCCATGACAAACGACTTGGCATATCGCAGCGGAAAGGTGATGAACGCGACGATCGCCCAGAGCGGATCGCGGGCCTCCATGCGCATCATGTTCCGGAGAGCGATTTTGATCTGGTTAGCATGGATCATGATGCCGCGCTCCCGTTGCCGATATTGCCGAGCGACGGGTCGTGCGGCCGTGGTTCGAGCAGATCTTCGAACAGATCCCGATCGCCATCGCGGGTGAGGAATTTTGGCAGTTCCGATCTGAGCCAGGCTGCCAGTCCGCCGCCGATCTGCACATCGCGGTCATTCGCCAGCCGATGCAGCGCCAGTGCGCCGATCAGCACCTTGCGGCGCGTGTCGATGGCGCGCTCCTGTTTGCCGAGCCGGATCTGCAATGTCTTGCGCTGCGCTTCCAACTGGGCGAGCCGCTCGCCGATGGTTTTGCGCGCCATGATGATCTTCTCCCTTGTTCCTGTTCAGCCATTGGCCGCGGCGATGAACGGATGATCAGAGCCGCCGGCGTGCCTCGATCGAAGTTGTCTCGAAGAGCGGCGCTTCGAAACCCGCAAATCTGCGCGTGGAAGCGACCGGGTGAACGGCTTACGAGGTCATTGGGAGATTGCCGCGTGCTCCCACCAGTGCCCGAAGGCGCGAAGCGACGAAGGCACAAGGGCGCACTTACGAGTTGCCGGGCAACTCAAAGCGCGGGCCGGCAGCCCGCTAACAAAGGGATGGCGATGGCGATCTATCATCTCAGCATGAAGCCGATCGCCCGCAGCGCTGGCCGCAGCGCTGTCGCGTCCGCCGCCTATCGTGCGGCCGAGCGGCTGACGAACGAGCGTGATGGGCTGACCCATGATTTTAGCAACAGGAAAGGTGTCGAGCATGCCGAGATCGTCTTGCCGACTGGGTCTTCCGCCTATTGGGCGATGAAGCGATCCGCCTTGTGGAATGCCGCCGAGCGTGCCGAGAAACGCAGCGACGCCCGTATTGCCCGGGAATTCGAAGTCGCCCTGCCGCATGAACTGACGCCGGATCAACGCCTGGTGCTGACGCGGGCCTTTGCCGAAGATCTGGCCAATCGTTATGGCGCTGCCGTCGACTTCGCGATCCATCGGCCGGGTGAGGGAAGTGACATCAGAAACAGCCATGCGCATCTGATGATGACGACGCGTGAGATGAGGGAAACCGGTCTTGGCGACAAGACGTTGCTTGAGCGGGAGAACAGATGGCTTCTCGCCAATCACCTGCCGCCATCGCAACTGCAGCTGAAGGATCTCAGACAGGCCTGGGAGCATCTTGCCAACACGCACCTTGAGAGGGCCGGCCTCGATATCCGTATCGACAACCGCTCGCATCTGGAGGCCGGGATCACGATCGAGCCGAGCGAACATGTCGGTGTGCATGCCACTCAGATCAATCGGCAGGGTGGGGCAGTCTCGCGCGTCCGCATCTCACCGCAATCGGCCGATCGCAATGCCGAGATCATCCGCCGGCGCCCTGAAGAGATATTGAAGCTCATCACCAACGAGAAGAGCGTCTTCAACCGTTATGATATCGCCAGGGCTCTGCATCGCACCATCAATGACGATGCGCAGACATTCCAGAATGCTTTTGCCGCGGTGATGGCGTCGAAGGCACTTGTCGAGTTGAGGCCCGACAGTTCAAGCCTTCGCGGCCGTGACGGCGAGGCACGTTATTCGACGGTCGAGATGGTGGCAATCGAAGGGGCGATGGCAACAGCCACTGTTGCGATGAAGACGCGCCAAAACCACGCTGTGGCGAAGCGCAATGTCGATGCGGCAATCGCCGAACAGGACAGATCGATCCAGGCGGGAAATCCTTCACCGGGGCAGGGGCTGTCGGCTGAACAGCGCCAGGCGATCGAGCATGTCACCGGCGCCTCGCAGATCGCTGTGGTGATCGGTTTTGCCGGTGCCGGCAAGAGCACGATGCTGGCGGCTGCCCGGCAGGCCTGGGAAGCGCAAGGTTATCGCGTTCATGGCGCGGCGTTGGCCGGCAAGGCCGCGGAAGGCCTGGAGCAATCGTCCGGCATATCGAGCCGCACCTTGGCGTCCTGGGAGTACTCCTGGCAAGCTGATCGCGGTCGGCTCAATGCTCGTGACGTCTTCGTTATCGACGAGGGTGGCATGGTCGGCAGTCGTCAGCTCGCCCGCTTCGTCGACGAGGTCAAACGGGCCGGCGCCAAGCTCGTCCTGGTCGGTGACCATGAACAGCTTCAGGCGATCGGAGCGGGCGCGCCGTTTCGGGCGATCGCCGAAGCCGTCGGCCATGCGCAACTGTCGGAAGTGCGCCGGCAAAAGGCCGATTGGCAAAAGCAGGCATCGATCGACTTTGCCTCGCATCGGACTGCCGACGGGCTTGCTGCCTACCAAGCACATGGCAACATCCAGCTGAAAGCAAACCGCGACGACGTGCTGAAGGCGATCATTGCCGATTACGTCGCTGACCGATCGGCCAATCCCAACGACACGCGCATTGCGATGGCCCATCGGCGCGACGACGTCCGTGCCATCAATGCCGGCATTCGCTCTCGGTTGCAGGAGCGCGGTGAGCTCTCAAGAAGCACCGGCACCTCGGATGATCGTGGTGAGGAACTCACCTACCAGACCAGCAATGGGAAGCGATCTTTTGCGCGCGGCGACCGCATCGTCTTCCTGGAGAACGATCGTGATCTCGGCGTCAAGAATGGCATGCTGGGCGAGGTGATCGCCGTCCAACCGGACGCAATACAGGTTCGGCTTGACGGCAAGGCGCAGACGCAAGATGGGCAACGCCAGGTGATCATTCCGGTGAACAGTTACCAGGCCTTTGATCACGGCTACGCGACGACGATCCACAAGACGCAAGGTGCCACCGTCGACCGGAGTTTTGTCCTGGCGTCGACGACGATGGACCGGCATCTGACCTATGTGGCGATGACCCGTCATCGTGAAGAGGTGCAGCTTTATGCGGGGCTCGATGCGTTCAAGACGGAGCGCTCCCTGACAGAGACACTGAGCCGGTCAGGCGTGAAGGAGACGACGCTCGACTATACGCATGACTTTGCCAATCGGCGCGGCATGGAGGATCGCCGGGGGCAGGGCGAGAGCGAGGTCGCATCTCACGAAATCAGCAAAGGGATACAGCCCATCCCGGACACGGCGGTTCCCAAGCCACTGCAAGAGCCGCGGCCGCCTACACCGCTCGCGGCCCGCAGCATCGCCGATGGCGGCTCTTCGCACCAGGATCCCACTGGCGATGAACGTCGCGATGAACGCGAGGATGAACGCCGCGTGCTCGTTGCGGCGGTTAAGACCTATGCGATGAGCGTCGAAGAGGTCGGACGGTCAAGGGCGATGCCGGCATTCGAACGAGATTGGGCCGCGGCAAAGCAGCTCGCGCCGCAGGTGTTCAAGGACGCGCCAGCGGCAATGGACGTGTTGCGCGGCCGGATCCTGGATGAGAACGCAGATCCGGTCGCGCTCGCCAACCAACTCAGCACTTTGCCCGAGACGATCGGTGCGCTCGCCGGCAAGACCGGCCTGTTCGGAGACAACGCTGAACGCAAACACGCGCTTTTGCGGATCGATGCGCTGGCTTCACATGTTCGCCAATCCGCCAACACCTGGCAGCGTCGCCTTGCGGCTGAATGCGGCTCCGAACGCTGGAAGCGGGAAAAGCAGGACGTGGTCGAGGTTCTGGGCCTGAGCCGCCGGAGTGAGGCGCTGCTGCGCAATCTCGACGATCTCCCCTATAGCGACAAGGCAAAGTTCGTCGAACGACTGGCCGGGACACCGGAGGGCCGTCGAGCGCTTGCCGAGGCAAAGGACATCGTTACTGCGATCGAAACGCGCTTCGGTCGCGCCGATCCCTCAGATCTCGCGGATCAGCTGAAGCGAGTGGGACCGGATCGGGATGGTGACGTCGAGCGTATCCGCCAGGTTGCTCGCCTTGCCGATCGTAGTCATCGTGCGGAGCTCACCCAGCAGATGGAGTTGAAGCGGTCGCTGAAGCGGGGCAAGTCCTTGGGGCTTGGGATGTAGATGTTTGGGTCGGACCACAGGCGATTGGCTGCAATAAGTCGAGGATCGACGGAAGATAATCATGCACGGAATGCGGGGCTTGGCTATCGGCCTGCCTCTGTCATTCCTTTGTCCTTCACACAATAAAATTCAATCAACTGCTCCGAGGTCATTGGCCGTGCCAGAGCGTAACCTTGCAATATATGGCAACCGAGATCCTTCAGGATCTTCGCATGGTCCATTGTCTCCACGCCCTCTGCAACGATGTCGATGTTCTGCGATCGGCCGATTTCGATAATGGAGGAGACCAGGCGGCGCTGAGATGGAGACGCGACAATCGGCTTGATAATTTCGCGATCGATCTTCAGTCGTCGCGGCTCAAATCGAAGCAAACTGACAATGCTGGCATGTTCGGTGCCGAAGTCATCGATCTCGATTTCGATGCCAAGCTTTTTGACGGCTGGAATGATCTCTTTGAGAACAGGTTGAAGATCATTGAAGGAGATTGTCTCGAGCAGCTCGAAACACAGGCGACCTTTCGCTATGGGAAGTTCGGACAGCTCGGCAAGCAGATTTGGCTGCGCCAATCGACGCGCTGAAATGTTGACAGAGACACGTGGAATTTGCATTCCCAGACTGTCCCATCTTGTCAGCTCGAATAGGGCCTTTTGCAGGATCAGCCTATCCATGTCGCCGGTGCGCCCCAGTTTTTCCGCAACGTCCAGAAATTTGTCCGGGGCGAGCAGACCTTTTTGCGGGTGATCCCAACGGGCAAGTGTCTCGACGCCGGCAAGGTCCAACGTATTTGCATCGAACTGCGGTTGAAAGAACGCAACGAGTTCATCGCGATCTAGCGCTTGCTTGAATTCGTCCGCCAATTCTTTCGAGTGGATCGCGGCGCTGCGAAGCTCTTCCGTAAAAACCGCCGCGCGGCCGCGACCCGCCTTCTTTGCCTCGTACAAAGCCAAATCGGCATTGAGAAGCAATTGGCCGAGGTCCGGACCGAGAGCACGTTCAGTCTCCCAGGCGACGCCGACGCTTGCACCGACAACACACGCCGCATCGTCGATGATGAGGGGCTGATCGAGCGTATCGACAATTTGTCGTGCCAATGCGGTTGCCTTCGGCTCCGGATCGGCACTCCAACTGGCGAAGATGAACTCATCTCCACCGATCCGAGCCGCCACGTCGTTTGGACCAACCAAATCGGCAAGGCGAGAAGCCGTTGCTTGCAAGACCGCGTCACCGCCAGCATGCCCTCTCGTATCGTTGATCTCCTTAAATCGATCCAGGTCGATGTGAATGAATATCAGACAATCTTGTGGACGGGGTCTCGGCGGTTGCGAGATCATCCGGTCGACAAATCGTCGATTGGGAAGCCCCGTCAATGCGTCATGCAATGAGAGATGCTCCAGCCTCTGTCGTGCTCGAACGAGCTTTTTCTTGTGAAGGCGAAGCTTTTCGATCGTTCTTTGGCGTGATCCGGTCAGAAAGCCGATCCAGACAATCGGTGCAACGACACATAATGCCAACAGGCTGGCGTAGAACTCAAAAATACCGATCCCATTATTTTGGCCCCATCGCGGTCTTGGGAGTGCGGCGAGGGTCCATCGGCCATAAACCATGTCAACGGATGTCTGAACCGGTTTGCTTGAAAAAGTTGCCAGGCTGCCGAAAAAAACCTGTTTGGGCGAATTCGGCTCCGGTACGGTGCTGATGGCGATCTCAAGCTCGGTCGAAGCAAGGCCACTTTCCTGGTAAAGCTTCGGTATGTCGACTATTCCGGAAAGCAGGCCCCAAAAGACCTGGCTTGTTCCGTTATTGATGTAGACCGGGCACCTGACGACAAAAGCGGTTCCACCTTGGACAAGCTCCACTGGGCCTGTCAGAACGATATTGTGGGTGTTGCGCGCCAGCATCGCGGCAGCCCGTTGCTTCTCATTGTTTCGGTAGTCGAGCCCGATGGCCTTTTCGTTTCCGTTCTCCGGATAAACCCAGCTGACCACCATGTCGGGCGCGGCAGCGAAGCTTCGCAATTGCGAGTCGGGTTGCAGGATCTGCGCGGCAAGTTTGGAAAATCCGTTTTGGCCCATCTCTGGATTGACTGCGATGCCGGCCGCCAGCCCCTGCAACAGCTTCACATTGCTATTGAGGTTCGTCTGAAGCCGGGAGGATATGGTAGCAAGCTCGCCGGCAACGATCGAGCGCTCATCGGCAAGCGATCGCTCCAGCCGCCAGTTCGTTGCTACCCAAACGACGATTGCTGCAATAATTGCGGCAAATATTGCGGGAGCGAATGCGCTGGTATGACTTACTGCAGAGCGAGCGAGATTTCTTCGAAACTTCATCGGGTTGCCGGCGTGGATGACAGACCCTCATCCTTGCACGGTTTCTTTAAGGCAACGCTAAACTTGCCAGCGTCCTATAGAGGGAAGCTGCCTATTCGTGCTGGATCCGGTTAACAGACGTAGCATTGCCCGCATCTCCCCGCGCCGCTCACTGTGCCGGGCTGAAATCGGCGGCAAGGACCGCGTCCTTCAGCGCCCGCGAATACTCATGCTGGGGATCATCCAGCACGGCCCGCGCCTGTCCGCGTTCGACGATTTCGCCTTTGCGCATGATGATGATGTTGTCGCTGATGTAATAGGCGGTGGCGAGGTCGTGGGTGATGTAGACGATCGAAAGACCGAGCTCGTTTTTCAGACGGCCAAAGAGATTGACGATCGCCATGCGCAGCGATGCGTCGACCATCGATACCGGTTCATCGGCCACCAGCAGCCGGGGTTGCGGGATCAGCGCCCGGGCGATGGCGACGCGCTGAAGCTGGCCGCCCGACAATTCGTGGGGGAACCGGCCTTTCACTTCTTCAAGGGTCAGGCCGACATGGACGAGGGCTGCATCCGCCATCTTCTCCGCCTGCTCTCGGTCCGGCCGATTTCCCGAGAATGAAAAATTGCGGGCGGTCTCGAAGAGATAACGGTCGACACGTTTCAGCGGATTGAAGGCTTCGAAGGGGTTTTGCAGAACCGGCTGGACCTCTTTCATGAAAGCCTTGCGTTCGGATCGGCTATGGATGGCGACGGTCCTGCCGCTGAATTGAAGCTCGCCTTCCGTTGGTTCGGTCTGGCCGAGGATCATCGCCGCGATCGTCGATTTTCCCGAGCCGGATTCTCCAACGATCGACAGGATCTCCGGCTCCGCTCCCAATTCGAAGCTGACGTCCTTGACCGCCGTGATCAGCCGCCGGCCGAGCATGCCGCCCTGCCGGTAGACCTTCGTGACGTGCGATAGGCTAAGAAGAGCGCTCAAACCTGATCTCCCGTAACGGCAAAACACGCCACGCGCCGCTGCGGCTCGACAGTGACGAGCGGCGGAACCTTCTGCGAGCAGATCTCCATGCGCTTGGGACAGCGCGGATGAAACCGGCAGCCTTCCGGCGGCATGGCGAGGTTAGGCGGACGCCCCTCCAGCGAAGGGCGGGCCGTCGCATCGCCGATGCGCGGCAGGCTGCCGACGAGGTGCTGCGTATAGGGGTGGAGCGGTTTGTTGAAGAGTTTGGCGGTCGGCGCTTCCTCGACAAGACGCCCGGCATAGACAATGCCGATGCGGTCGGAGACCGTCGCGTGAACCCCCATATCATGGGTGACGAACAGGAAGGACGAGCCCATCTCGCGCTGGATCTCGCGGATCATCGACAGCACGTCGCGCTGAACGATGACGTCGAGCGCGGTCGTCGGTTCGTCGGCGATGATAAATTCCGGCGTCAGGATGGTGGCCAGCGCAATGGTCATGCGCTGGCGCATGCCGCCGGAGAGTTCGTGGGGATAGGCATCGAGCAGATGCGGATCCAGCTTCAGCCGCTGCAGATGGGTGGCGACCCTTTCGAGAAAGACCGGGCCGCTGACCTTCATGTGGCGAAAGGCGAAATCGGTGAAGGAATGACGGATCCGGCGCACCGGATTGAGCACATTCATTGAGCCCTGCATGATATAGGACAGATGCTTCCAGCGCAGCGCCAGCCGATCCTCCGGCTTCATCGCATAGATATCCTGGGTGCCGCCGTCGAAATGGAATGTCACTTTCCCGGACACGACCCTCAGCGGCGGCCGGATCGCGCCGGCAATGGTCTTGATCAAGGTCGTCTTGCCGCTGCTCGATTCACCGGCGACGCCATAGACCTCGCCGCGGGCGATGGTCAGGCTGATATCGTCGACGGCGCGCACCTCGCGATCGACGCCGTAGAGGAAGGCACGGTAATAGGCTTTCAGATTCTCAATTTCGACCAAAGGATCCATACTAACTTCCCATCCGGTTCAGCCGGCTGCGCGGATCGTTGTATTCGTTCATCGACATGGACAGCAGGAAGAGCGCCAGGAAGAGGACGACGATGACGGCGACGGGGGCGGCCACCCACCACCAAATGCCTGATATCAGCGCCGAATGCGCATTGGCCCAATAGATCATCATGCCCATGGTCGGCGTCTCGATATCGGTGAAGCCGAGCACCGACAGGGTGATCTCCATGCCGATCGACCAGATCATGTTGTTCATCGTGGTGGCAAAGACGATCGGCAGAACATAGGGCAGGTGCTCCTCGACGAGGATCTTGCGCATGCTCATGCCGGAATAGACGCTCTGGGTGGTGAAGGATCTCGTCTTCAGGCTGATCGCCACCGAACGGATGAGGCGTGCATCATAGGACCAGCCGAGCGCGGCCATGATGAGGATCAGCGCCGTCCAGGTCATGCTGTCCTTCAGCACGAAGTAGAACAGGATCAGCAGCGGAAATTGCGGGATGACCATGACGCTGTCGTTGATGGCCATCAGCACCCGGTCGACCGCGCCGCCGGCATAGCCGGCGACGAGGCCGACGACCAGCGAGATGATGCGTGAAATGAAGGCGACGCCGATGCCAAAAAACAGGGTGTTCCTGAGCGCGGTTGTCAGCTGCCAGAAAACGTCCTGGCCGCGCGACGTCGTGCCGAGCCAATATTCTCCATCGGGCGGCATATCGGGCGGCAGAAGATAGATGTCGGTCGCGCCGTAAGGCGAGAAATAGGACACCACTATCAATGCGACGATGACGGCAAAGAGCAGCAGGCCGCAGAGGAATTCCATATTCTGGCGCGCGAGGTCGCGGACGATCGTAAACATGCTCTATTCCACCTTGATGCGCGGGTCGATCAGCGGGCTCAGAATGTCGATGATGAAGACGGCGGCGGCGACGCCGACGATCGACAATGCGCTGAGGCCGAGCACCAGGCTATAGTCGCCGGCATGCACCGCTTCGATCAGCAGGTTGCCAATGCCCGGATAGCCGAAGACGATTTCGGTGATGACCGTGCCGTTGAAGATCGCGCCGAGCGACATGGCAAGCCCGGTGAACTGCGGCACCATGGCATTGCGGGCGATGTAGGAGCGCAGGATCTTTCGCTTCGGAACGCCGCCAAGCTCGGCGAAGACGACGTAATCCTCGGTGATGATGTTGGAAACGAGCGCGCGCATCCCGATCAGCCAGCTGCCGGCACCGACCATGATCAGCGACAAGGCCGGCAGGATCGAGTGTTTCAGGATATCGAAGACCAGGGCAAAGGAGAGGTCCAGATTGGCGTTCATCTCGTAGCCGCCATTGATCGGCAGCACCGGCCAGAGATAGCCGAACACAATCAGAAGCACGAAGGCGAGGATGTAATAGGGAATGGGAAGCAGGGCGATGAAGACGAGGCTGACCGCCTTCAGCACCATGTCCTTGCGGTAATAGCCGGCGAGCGCGCCGATCGCATTGCCGAGCACGAAGGTGATCAGCGTCGATACCGTCATCAGTCCGATTGTCCAGGGCAGGGATCGCAGGATGATGGTGGAAACGGGCGTGGGGAAAGCCGATAGCGAGGGACCGAGATCACCGGTCGCAAGCCGCAGCCAGAAATGCAGGTATTGCTGCCAGATCGAGCCCTCCATGCCGTAAAGCTCGCGAAGCGACTGGCGCATCAGTTCGATCGCATTCGGATCGGACTGCCCCATCTGGGTGATGGCGCCTATGCTTTCTTCGACCGGATCGATCGGGGTCAGGTGGGTGACGAAGAATGTGATGGTCACGCCAAGAAATACAACGAGCAGAAACTGACCGAACCGCTTCAGCACAAAGATCAGATAGGACGTCATAGGGCGGTGATTCCTCTCTGGTTCCCTTCATCAAGTGGAAAGGATCGACGGACATGCCACATGCCCGTCGATTAGGGGGCCGGCGCGCAACACTCGCGCCGGCGTTGGGAGGATTATTTCGGTTGTGCCGGCTTCAGCTTGACCATCATCAGCCTGGAGTTGGCCCAATTCGGCACCGGATCGGTATAGGGATCAGCGATCGTCGGATAACCGGTCCAATAGGTCGTATCCATCGAGGTGAAGACGTTATACGACATCAGCGGGATCGTCGGCATTTCGCGGGCGACCAGCTTCAGATAATCCTTGCCGAGCTCGACGCCCTTCGGATCGTCGGCGCTGATGCCGCGAATGCTTTCGATGATCTTGTCGAGCTCCGGATTGCTCCAGCGCTGCCAGTTGCGCGGCGGCTGATTGTCACCCTTCTTGGCCACGAACTGCGAATGCCAGCTGTCCAGGAAGAACGACAGGTCGGGATCGCCGCCCCAGGTCTCGACGCTCCAGGCGATCGCAACCTGGAAATCGCCGGGCTGTAGCGCCGTCTGCCAAAGTTTCGCGGCCGGCACGGCTTTGGCGTCGATGCCGAATGCGGCCCATTGCTGTGCGATCAACGTCCCGGCGCGGGTGAAGACCGAGCGTGTGTCGCCTTCCACCGTCATCCGGATCTTGAAGGGCTGTCCATCAGGGGTCAGCCATTTGCCGCCGGATTTCTTGAAGCCTGCCTTCTCCAGCAGTTCGCCGGCAGCCTTCGGATCCGGTTTCCACCAGCCATAGCCGAAGGCACCGCTGATCGCCTCCGGGTCGGTCGGGATCTGGTCCTTGAACTTCGGCTGCTTGCGCAGGATATCGGCGATCTGTTGCCCGACCGTCGGGTCATAAGGCTTGATCTTGCTCTTGCCGGTATCGATCTCGAAATTCTTCAGCCAATCCTGCATCGGCGCCTGATAGTCCTTCATCGTGGCCGCCGTCGGCGGCACGCCGAGCGCCGAAAGCGTCGCTGCACCGCGATAGCTCGCCATATCCACCGCCTTGATGTCGATCAGCAGGGCAAGCGCCCAGCGTACATCGGCATTGTCGAAGGGCGGATTCTGGGTGTTGAAGATCACGGCCGGAAGCGTCGGGTCCGGATGGGCGAAGGGGAAACCCGGGAACCAGGTTTCGATCGTCTTGGATTTTTCCTTCAGCGTGAACATGCCCTCGGGCGTGTTGTCGTGAATGATATCGAGATTGTGCTCGAGCTGAGCGATGGTGCGTTTATCCGGCGGGCCGGGATCGGCATAGGTCACATATTTCGGAGCCGGCTCGCCGAAGCGGGCAAGCGATGTCCGCTGCCAGTCGTCGCGCTTCTCCCAGGTATACCACTTGCCCTGGGGGTCGTAGGACTTGAGCTTGTAGGCGCCGAGCGAAACGGGATTGGCGAAATCATAACGAAGCGGATCTTCGACTTTCTCGAAAACATGCTTGGGCATGATCCAGGCGCCGTTCCAGCGAACGGTGAAGATGGCATGGAAGCGCGAATTGGGCTTCTTTAGCTTGAACACCACAGTCGAGGGGTCGGTCGCCTCGACGCTTGCCACCTGCACCGAGAAGGCAGCACTCCAGACCATGCCGGGGTGATCCATCTGCGTCTTCACGGTATAGACCACGTCGTCTGCCGTGAACTCCACGCCGTCGCTCCAGAAGAGCCCCTTGCGCAGTTTCACGGTCATCTCGGTAAAGTCGGCATTGTATTGCGGCTTGTCGGCAGCCAGAGAATTGTCCCAGGTCGCGCCGCCAAGCCCTTGTTCGGGGTCGATATACCAGAGCGTATCCATGGTCAGCTGCTGCAGGCCGGTCGATACGCCGCCGCCGCCATTGACCCAGATGTTGAACCAGCCGGGATTTTTGATCGTCCCTTCCGGATTTTCGACGATGAGCGTCTCCTTGCGCGGCAAGGAGGTGTAGTCATCGGCCTTGGCCGTCGCTGTCAGGCCGAGTGCGGCCAGCGCGACGCCAAATGCGAGCCTCTTCCACTGTTGCATGAACTCCTCCCTAGAAAGCGACGATACGGCGGCCGAAAAGGCACGCATGGGCACGTCGCGGTTGTCGGTTCGCAGAAGCGTCAGGACTTGAACAATCAGGTCCGGGACCTCAGTGAACCATCTCTCCGGCTCCCTGCCTCCTCGCAGCGAGCCGAATATTTTCAGCCGGGGCGTGCCCCCAATGGGCTACCCGGCGGTAGCTGTCACACCGACAGCCGGATGACGTTGTAGGAGAACGGTTTCAGCGCCGCCCGCAGGCGTCCATCCTCGATCTTTCCACTCTCGACGTTGACGGGGGCGACCGTCTTCGGCCGCACCGCCGTATTGACGGCTTCCAGGTCGCCGTGGGTCATCTCCACCTGCTCGACCACCCGGGCATTTCCGAAGCCTTCCAGCCGCACATCGAGATCGAGCGCCGTGCTCGGATGGCGGTTGACGGCAAAGAAGGTCAGCGTCTTGCCGTCTTCGGAATGGACTGCCGATACGTCGAGATAGGGGACGTCGTTCTCCTCGTCGCTGTCATAGGTCGGGCCATCGACGACCAGCTGCAGTGCCGTTCCACGGCCATATCTGGAGGCGTAATAGAACGGGTAATAGATGGTCTGGCGCCACGCCGCACCGCCGTCCTCGGTCATGATCGGGGCAATGACGTTGACGAGCTGCGCGATGCAGGCGATGCGCACCCGGTCGGAACGGCGGATGAAGGTGTTGAGGATGCCGCCGACCTGCAGCACGTCTTCGAAATTATAGATGTCTTCCAAGAGATGCGGCGCATCCGGCCATTCGTCGCGCGCCAGGATCTCCTTGTCCTGCTGGTTGGAATGATACCAGACATTCCATTCGTCGAAGGAAATGCCGATCGTCTTCTTCGAGCGTTTTTTCGCCTTGATGTAGTCGATCACGCCGCCGATCGTGGTGATGTAGCGGTCGAGCTTCGTCGCGCGGGCAAGATAGTTGAGGGTATTTTTCTCGCGGTTGGCAAAATACATATGCAGCGAGATATGGTCGGCGCTGTCATAGCACTGCTCGAGGACCTGGGCTTCCCACTCGGGATAAGTCTTCATGTCGGAATTGGACGAGCCGCAGACCACGAGCTCAAGCGACTTGTCGAAGCCGCGCATGGCTTTGGCCGTCTCATCCGCCAGCCGGCCATATTCATAGGCCGACTTGTGGCCGACCTGCCAGGGGCCATCCATCTCGTTGCCGAGGCACCACAATTTGACATCGTGCGGATTAGACCAGCCGTGCTTGCGGCGCAGATCCGACCAGTAGGTGCCGCCGGGATGATTGCAATATTCGAGGAAATTGCGAGCCGCATCCAGGCCGCGTGATCCGAGATTGACGGCGAGCATCGGCTTGGTATTTGCCTTCTTGCACCAGTCGACGAATTCATTGACGCCGATCTGGTTGGCTTCGCGGGTGCGCCAGGCAAGGTCGAGGCGCACCGGGCGCTCGGCACGCGGGCCGACGCCGTCTTCCCAATTATAGGCCGAGACGAAGTTGCCGCCAGGATAGCGGCAATAGGGCGTGTCGAGATCACGCACCAGATCGAGGACATCCTGGCGGAATCCGTCCTCATCAGCGGTCGGGTGTCCGGGCTCATAAATGCCCCCGTAGATCGCCCTGCCGAGATGCTCGAGAAATGAACTGTAGAGCCTGGAATCAATGGTCGCGATGCGGAAATCGCGGTGAACCACAACGTTCGTCTTCAACGGATCCTCCCGTTTATGTATCAGATATTTTGTTTTCTTGCCTCTAACTTGATATCAGGAATGTTGTTGTGTCAACCAAGTTGCGACTTTAATCATACTAATATGGAGTTCAGAAAAAATTGTTTAATTACAGCTATTTGGGCGCCTTTATCGGCCACCGGAACCGGAAAGAATCGTAATATTTAAATCAAGATTTCCGATTTTTATTTTTCAGACATGCAGTCGCATGATGATATCGCGCCCGTGATTTCCGAAGCTACGCCCGAAAATATTCACGCCGCCAGTATGACCGGCATTTTCGGCGATGCCGACCCGCAGCCGGATCGAGGAGTGCTGGGCAAGCGCGAGGTCGCTGAGCGTGACATTCGAGGCGGCGATACCGTCGATGAAGGTCCCGCGGGTGGAAATCCGCCAGGTCTTCATCATCCCATATTGCGAGCCTTCGAGCTTCCACCATGCCGGCGTGAAGGCGCCGCGCTTGTCGCCGTAGTCGCCGGGCGACGTCCAGGTGCCGATGGCCATGCCGTTGACCCAGAGCGTTATGTCGGACGGCCAGTCCGGATTGGTGCCAGGCACCTCAGACGACAACTCCAGCGAAAACTCGATGGCGCGGATATCCTTGTTTAACACCTTAGCATTGTTGGGGAATTTATATTCCACATAACCCCGGCCGAACCAGACGAGCCCGGCCTGCATGCGCTGCGGGTCGAGAAAATAGTCGGGAACATCGAGCGGGCCGATGACGCTCTCGGTGGAGCAAAGACCACACGGCGCATGGACGTCACAGCTGGTGTAGAGCCCGACCGGCATCTCGACTTCGATGATATTGTTGGCCCTTTGGGCCGCGCTTTCCTCGAAACTGATCAGAATTTCGCTGTAGATCGCCGAGCAGATCTTCTGGTTTCCCTTGCGGGCCTTCGTCAACTGCGAATCGACAAGCCGGGCGTCTTCCAAAATCTGGATCCCGGTGGCGACAGTCGATTGAGGAAGAGAAAGGGCACGTGCGATATCGTTGATATTCATCGGCCCTTTGGCGCAAAGCAACTTGAGCATCTCGAGTCGCGCCGGTGCCGAAAGCGCGCGTATCGCATCATTATTCTCGCCAGCGGCAATCGTCAAAAACGAGCGTTCCATCATTCCTCCACTATTTCCGCTGAAGTGATGTATATCGGAAATTATGATACATCAAGTGGGAGTGCTTGGGTCTCGGCTGATTTTAGATGGTTCAGAATTCTGCGATGCGAGGGACTTAGAGATCCTTCCACGGATTGATGATCTGCAAGCCGAGTCCCTCGAAATCAGACGCATTGCGCGTTGTGAGTGCGCCGCGCGAGACGGCGACGGCTGCGTTCCGCGCATCGAACTGGCGTTGCGGGGTGCGGGGAGCCCGAGGGAAGCCGAGATTGCGGTGGCTCACCGGCGCAGCAGCGGCCGCAACGCGGCCTGTGTTTCCTTCAGCAGCGGCAGATAGCGCTCCTTCATCTCGGCCGCCGGGACGAGGGCGGCCGGCGCGCCGATATTGATCGCCGCGACCGTTTCGCCGCGGTCGTTGTCGACAGGCACCGCGATAGAGCAGAGGCCGATCTCCAGCTCCTGATCGATGATGGCGTAACCGTCAGTGCGGACCCGGCGGAATTCGGTGATGAGGTCCTCCGGATCGGTCTTCGTATTCGGCGTGTTTTGCTTCAGCTCGCTGCGGGCGAGGATGGCGCGCGCCTCGCTCTCGCTAAGGGCTGCGAGCAGCACGCGCCCCATCGAGGCGCAGTAGGCGGGCAGGCGGCTGCCGGGGGTGAGGTTGATCGACATGACGCGGCGTTGCGAGGCGCGGGCGATATAGACGATGTCGGTGCCATCGAGAACCGAGGCCGAGGCGCTCTGGCCGGCCTTTTCCGAGAGAAGATCGAGATGCGGCTGCAGCAGCGCCGGCAGCGGCGTCGCTGCGAGATAGGCATGGCCAAGCCGCAGGATCTTCGGCGTCAGCGTGAAGAACTTGCCGTCATAATCGGCATATCCGAGCTCGGCGAGCGTCAGCAGCGAGCGGCGCACAGTGGCGCGGTCGAGCTCCGTCAGCTTGGCGGCCTCGGCGATGGAAAGCCGCTGTCGCGTTTCGCCGAAAGCTTCGATCACCTTCAGGCCGCGGGCAAAGCCACTGACGAAATCCGTTTCGCGCATGGGTCCAGTCTCCAATGGATTCATCTCAATTTGTGCGATATATGAACAAATGTCAAATATCGCACAAATACGTTGCCGCTTGGCCCGCGGCACTTTATGTCTACGCCAGAGGACGGGATGGGAGTTCCCCGACCGAGTAGCCAAGGAGAGGTCACGCATGGACAAGACAGTCGGGAGCACGGCGGAAGCCGTCTCTGAGATCGGTGATGGCGCGACCGTCATGATCGGTGGTTTTGGTGGCTCGGGCGCCCCGATCGAGCTCATTCATGCCTTGATCGACAAGGGCTCCAAGAACCTCACCGTGATCAACAACAATGCCGGCAACGGGCGCATCGGCATTGCAGCGATGATCGATGCCGGCATGGTCAGAAAGATGATCTGCTCATTCCCGCGTTCGTCGGATCCGCGCGCCTTCACGGATAAATATCTAGCCGGCGAAATTGAGCTCGAGCTGGTGCCGCAGGGAACGCTTGCCGAGCGCATCCGCGCCGGCGGAGCCGGCATCCCGGCTTTCTATACGCCGACCGCCTACGGCACCGAACTGGCCAACGGCAAGGTCATCGCCGAATTCGATGGCCGCTACTATGTGCAGGAGCGCTGGCTGAAGGCCGACTTCGCGATCGTCAAGGCTGCGATCGGCGATATCCAGGGCAACCTCACCTACAACAAGGCCGGCCGCAACTTCAATCCGCTGATGTGCATGGCAGCTGCGAAGACCATCGTCCAGGTGTCATCGATCGTGCCGGCCGGCGGCATCGATCCCGAGCAGGTGGTGACACCAGGCATCTTCGTCGACCGCGTCGTCACTGTTTCCAATCCCCAGCAGGAAGAAGAGCTCATTCGAGCCGGAGTGGCCTACGTATGACCATCAACACCCGCCCCATCAACACCCGCGAAGACATCAAGCTTTCCAATGCGCAGATCGCCTGGCGCGCCGCGCAGGATATTGCTGACGGCGCCTATGTGAACCTCGGCATCGGCTTTCCCGAAATGGTCGCCCGCTATCAGCCCCCCGGCCGTCAGGCGATCTTCCACACCGAAAACGGCATCCTGAACTTCGGCGAGCCGCCGGCGGCAGGCGAGGAGGATTGGGACCTGATCAATGCTGGCAAGAAGGCGGTAACGCTGAAGCCGGGTGCCGCCTTCTTCCATCACGCCGACAGCTTCGCCATGGTGCGCGGCGGCCATCTCGACGTCGCGATCCTCGGCGCCTATCAGGTTGCCCAGAGCGGCGACCTTGCCAACTGGCGGGTGGGCAGCAAAGGCGTGCCGGCCGTCGGCGGCGCCATGGACCTGGTGCACGGCGCCAAGCAGGTCTGCGTCATTACCGAGCACGTCACTAAGACAGGCGAGCCGAAACTGGTGGAGACATGCACCTTCCCGCTGACCGGCGTTGCCTGCATCACCCGCGTCTATACCAGCCACGCCGTCGTCGACATCGTCAACGGACGTTTCGTCCTGCGCGAGAAACTGGCCGCGATGTCGCAGGAGGAATTGCAGGCGATGACCGGTGCGCCGCTGCACGTCGAAGGGCCGGTTGCCGACCTTGTCGTCCCGAAACTCTGAGGAAAAGCCATGACCGAAGCCTTTATCTGCGACTATATCAGAACGCCGATCGGCCGTTTCGCCGGCTCGCTCTCCCAGGTGCGGGCCGACGATCTAGGTGCCATCCCGCTGAAGGCGCTGATGCAACGAAATGCCGCCGTCGATTGGGAAGCCGTCGACGATGTGATCTTCGGCTGCGCCAACCAGGCGGGTGAGGACAACCGCAATGTCGCGCGCATGTCGGCTCTGCTCGCCGGCCTGCCGATCGCCGTCCCCGGCACGACGATCAACCGGCTCTGCGGCTCCGGCATGGATGCGGTGATCACGGCCGCACGCGCCATCCGCGCGGGCGAAGCCGAGCTGATGATCGCTGGTGGCGTCGAGAGCATGTCACGCGCGCCGTTCGTCATGCCGAAGGCCGAGACGGCCTTTTCACGGGCCGCCGAAATCCATGACACGACGATCGGCTGGCGCTTCGTCAACCCGCTGATGAAGAAGCAGTACGGCGTCGATTCCATGCCGGAGACTGGCGAGAATGTCGCCGAGGACTATCATGTCAGCCGCGAGGATCAGGATGCCTTCGCGGTGCGAAGCCAGGCGAAGGCCGCCGCCGCCCAGGCGAACGGACGGTTGGCGAAGGAGATCACCCCGGTGACCATCTCGCAGCGCAAGGGCGATCCTGTTATCGTCGACAAGGACGAGCATCCGCGCGCAACCACGAT
Source organism: Rhizobium sp. CB2179 (assembly GCF_057653455.1). Lineage (NCBI taxonomy): Bacteria > Pseudomonadati > Pseudomonadota > Alphaproteobacteria > Hyphomicrobiales > Rhizobiaceae > Rhizobium > Rhizobium sp. CB2179. The sequence goes on from NZ_JBYGKR010000003.1 coordinate 384,245, forward strand.
CGAAACGCTGGCGAAACTCGCGACACCTTTCAAAAAAGAAGGCGGCACGGTGACGGCGGGCAATGCCTCCGGCGTCAATGACGGGGCGGCGGCGCTGATCGTCGCTTCGGAAGCGGCGGCGCGGAAATACGGCCTGACGCCGATCGCCCGCATCCTCGGCGGCGCGGCTGCCGCCGTTCCGCCAAGGGTGATGGGCGTCGGGCCGATCCCGGCCTCGCGCAAGCTGATGGCACGGCTCGGCATGACCGCGGATCAGTTCGACGTGATCGAACTCAACGAGGCCTTTGCCAGCCAGGGGCTGGCGGTGCTGCGCGCGCTCGGCATTGCCGATGATGATGCGCGGGTGAACCGCAATGGCGGCGCGATCGCGCTCGGCCATCCGCTTGGCATGTCGGGTGCACGCATCACCGGCACGGCTGCCCTCGAGCTTTTGCAGACCGGCGGACAATATTCGCTGTCGACCATGTGCATCGGCGTCGGGCAGGGGATTGCGATAGCACTTGAAAGGGTTTGAGGCCGGGACGCTTCCAGCTTTTGCCGGAGGCTGCCGACCCGTTGCGCGGCGTGCCCGGTTTCGTTAGAGATCGGGCATGCTGATCCGACCCGCGGACAAGAACGATCGAAGCGCCATCTGGAGGATCATCGGTCCGACGATCCGCGCCGGCGAAACCTATGCGCTCGATCGCGATTTGAGCGAAGCTGATGCGCTGGCCTACTGGATGGGACCGGACCGCGAGACCTTCGTCGCCGAAGCGGATGGCGTGATCCTCGGCACCTATTACATCAAGGCCAATCAGGCAGGTGGCGGCCGGCATGTCTGCAACTGCGGTTACATGACCGATGCTGCAGCAAGCGGCCGTGGCGTCGCCCGGCTGATGCATGAGCATTCCCTGGACCATGCCCGCTTGCGTGGCTTTCGCGCCATGCAGTTCAATTTCGTCGTCAGCAGCAACGAACGCGCGGTCGCGCTGTGGCAATCTCTCGGGTTCGATATCGTCGGCCGGCTCCCGGGCGTCTTTCTTCATCCGACGCAGGGCTATGTCGACGCATTGGTGATGTTTCGCACGCTTTGATCACGCAGTTTCAGGAAGCGAGAATTCGGGCAACGCCAACAACGGCATCGAACCACGCACCAAACGCAGGAAATCGCGGACCGGAGATTTTTCGAGCGCGCGCGGAAAGTAGATTGCGCCCGATTCCTGTACGCGGCCGTGGTCCTGGAACATCACCGGTCTGATCCCGAACCCATCGAACAATTTCGCAAAGCCGCTGGAGGCGGCCATCACCAGCGGCGAACCCTGCATGATCAACAGAGCCTGCAACATGGAGTCCACACGAACCGCAAAATCCCGGGTCTGACGCTCGAGTTGACCAGGCCCTTCATCATCTCCGTAACCGGGGCTGATCCAGCGCTGACGCAGAAGATCATCGAGGGTGACGGTCGCCGCTTTGGCCAGGTGATGATCCTTGTGGCAGTAGATGTAGGTCGCCTGTCTTGCCAGCGTTTCGAACTCGACTTGCATGACGGCTTCATATTTGTAGGAGAGCGTTCCGAAGACGAGATCGTAGACGCCGTGCCGCATCCCTTCGAAACGTGTACCGTCATCGGCGATCTCGACGTGGACGACGACACCCGGATGCGTCCGGCTGAAGGCTTTTATGATCCCCGGCAATATGACGAGCCCCCAAAGATCGCCGGTGGCTATGCGAATAACGGCCTTGGCGCGGCCCTGAAGATGTTCGATCTCTTCTTTCGCTTCATCGAGCGCCGGCAATATCCGCACCGCCCGGCTATAAAGGGCTGAACCGTAAACGCTCAATTCGACGCCGGCGCCGGTCCTATTGAACAGCGGTACGCCGTAGCTGTCTTCGAGTTGCCGGATAGCCCGGGAAAGCGCCGGCTGCGAAATATTCAGCTTCTTGGCGGCACGCGAGATCGATCGCTGGTTTGCCACTTCGACGAATTGGCGTAGCTCCCGCATCCGTCTCCCTCCCTATGCGACTTATGCATAACATATAGCATGTTTGCATTTGACCTCAGCACCATCTGCGCCACATTGTACACAACAATAGTAGACTAATTCGAGCGTGCCAAGAGCTGCGAAAGCCCCTCATGAAAGGGAATTTCGCGCCGATGAGCACGTTCTCGACGGACGCTCTACACAGAAGAATAAGCCTTCGACAAGGAAATCGGGGCGCGGGATGGGGATAGAAGGAGGAGGAACCGATGTTTAAAAATGGCATAGGCCGGCAGTTGATTTTCGCCGCGACGACGGCGGCGTCGATGATTTTTGCAATCGCTCCATCGGCGGCGCAGGACAAGGTCCAGCTGACGTTTCGTCAATTCGATCCCCCGACCGAAATTCAAGGCCTGATTGCCGCCGTCGAGGCCTGGAACTCTAGTCATCCCGATGTCCAGGTCAAATTGGAGACGATGTCGGGCGGCGACACGCTTGCCCAGTTGGCGCGCGAAATTCCCGCCGGTGCGGGACCGGATGTTCAGCAGCTGGCTTTCGTGTGGACGCGTGATCTCGCGCGATCAAAGCTGCTCCTCGATCTTAGCCCTCTCATCCAATCGAATGCGCCGGGAGCCGGCACCGACGATTTTCTGGCTCTCGACCTCGCCACCCTCGATGGCAAAATCTTCGGCCTGCCATGGACGGCGGATACATTCTCGATGGCCTATCGCCCGGATCTCCTGCAGGCAGCAGGTGTCTCGAACTTTCCCGATAGCTGGGACGATCTTGCGGCAGCTGCCAAGAAGTTGACCACCGAAGGTAGTGGGACCGAACAATACGGTTTCTGCTTCCCCGCAGGCAGCGCACCCGACAGCGGCATGTGGACGCTGGTAAATTATTACCTCTGGAGCAACGGCTCGACCTTGGTCACGGAGGAAAGCCCGGGGAAATGGAAGGTGGCGGTGACGCCGGAGCAACTGGCGGCGGCGATGAACTATTTCAACCAGTTTTTCGTGGACGGAACGGCGCCCGAAAACCTCATCACCGTGAATGCCTGGGGCGATCCCGAGCTGATCGGCGGGCTCGGCCGAGGCGACTGCGCGATCACTTTCTTTCCGCCGCAAACCTTCAGGGCCGCCGAGAAACAATCTGAAAAGCCGCTGCTGACCGCACCGATCCCGAAAGGGACGGAAAAGCGCATCTCCCATCTTGGCGGACGTGCGCTGGGCATCAATCCCAACACCAAGCATCAGAAGGAGGCCTGGGAGTTCGTCAAATATCTGGTCGGCCCCGAGACCTTCAAAACCTACAACCAATATCCCTCGCAGAAGTCGCTGCTTTCACAGCTCCAGTTTCCGCCGGCCGAACAGGGCTATGTAACGATGCTTCCGTTGGCGCAGACCTTCGAGCGCTACATCTCGTCCCCGATCAAGGTGTCGAGCATGACAGCGCTCATCAATCGTGAGTTCGGCGCCGTATTCTCCGGGCAGCGCAATCCTGATGAGGCTGCGGATGTCATCATCAAGGAGCTCAACGACTTGCTTGCCCGCGGCAAGGGCTGATGATGTCTGTTTCCGCAAACCCGGACGGCGCGCTGGCCAAGCGCGCCGAAAGACGAGGATCATTCCGGAGTTGGCATTTCGAGCCTTATGGCCTGGTCATGCCGGCGATGCTCATCCTGGCAATCTTTTTTGCCGGCCCGGCATTCTATAATATCGCGCTCAGCTTTCAGGATCTTAGCCTTTTCGATCTGGGAAAGGAGGGTCGGTGGGTCGGCTTTGCCAACTTCGCCGCCGTCCTCAAGGATGATGGAATTGGCGGCGCCTTATTCAACACCGCTTTCCTGCTGACATTCGTGACGGTCGTCATTCGATTGGCACTCGGACTTGCGCTGGCGATCCTTCTCAACGCCGAGGTCTTCGCCAGATGGCGCATCGGCTGGCTCGTCCGGTCGCTGGTGCTTGTCCCCTTCGTAACGCCGCCGGTCGTCGCCGTCGCCGCCTGGAAGTGGCTGCTCGATCCCCGCTATGGCGCGGTCAACCAGTTTCTCCTGTCGACGGGGCTCATCGACAGGGGAATTCCGTTCCTTTCCAGGACGTCGACGGTCTGGGGCGCGGTCGAAACGATGTTGATCTGGCGCGAGCTTCCTTTCGTCATCATCACCTTTCTCGCGGCGCTGCAGTCGATTCCGAGGGAACTCAGGGAAGCGGCCCGCATCGACGGCGCGTCCGAGTTTCAGATCCATTTGCGCATCATCCTGCCGATGCTGAAGCCCGTGATCGCGGTCGTCGCGCTGCTGACGACGATCTGGACCTTCAACAATTTCGTCTACGTCTGGCTCGCCACCCGAGGAGGACCGGGCGACTACACCCAGGTTCTGGCAACGAAAATGTATACGGTCTCGTTTGTCGACTATCGCGTCGGCGAGGGTGCCGCCATCGGCGTTCTCATGAGCCTGATGATGTTCGCCTTCGCGCTCGTCTATCTCGGGATTCTCTCCCGCGGGAAACGGGGAGCGTCGTCATGAATGTTTCGATGACGCATAAAGCGCGGCATATCAGGTTCGCCAGGGACCTGATCACCGTCATTCTGGGTATCGGCCTGCTGCTGATTTTGGCGTTCCCCTTCATTTGGGTGGTTCTGATTTCCTTCCGCCCGGACAAGGAAATCTTCACCCGGACGTTTCAGCTATTCACCAGCGTCACCCTGGAAAACTACTACACCCTCCTTCAGAATTCGCCGTTCCCGAACTACCTCAGAAACAGCCTCGTCGTCTGCACAATCTCGACTGTCGCGGCCGTGACCATCGCGCTGATCACCGCCTATGGTTTTTCGCGCAACCGCGATTTCCGCGGCCGCGGCCTGTTGCTGATCCTGGTGATCTGCACGCAGCTATTTCCCTACGTGATCCTGATCACGCCGCTTTATTCGATGTTTTTCGCCGTCGGGCTGATCAACAATCCGCTGAGCCTGGTTCTGTCCTATACGGCCATGAACCTGCCATTCGCCATCTATCTGCTTCTCGGCTACCTCGACACAATTCCCCAGGATCTCGACGAGGCAGCCAAGCTCGACGGCGCCTCCACGATCCAGATCATCTTCAAGGTCATTTTGCCGATCGCCTGGCCGGGTGTGGTGACGGTCGCGGTCAACGCCTTCGTGTCGGGGTGGGATGAATTTCTGTTTGCCCTGACACTGATGACAGCGGACGAAAACAAGACCGTGCCGGTCGGGCTGGCCGGCTTCTTCGGCGAATACACCACCCAATGGAATCTGGTGATGACGGCATCGGTGATTTCGACGCTGCCCACGCTTGTCCTTTTCATGCTGCTTCAACGAAAGCTGGTCTCCGATCTCGCGGCCGGTGCGGTGAAGCTGTAGCGGCGTGAAAGCCTCGAACGAACATCGAAGGTCCTTCCATGAACATCATCCTCGTGCTTATCGACAGCGTTAACCGCAATGCTCTTTCGGCCTATGGCGGAACTGAGTTTGCGACACCGAACCTTCAGTCATTTGCGCAAAAGGCCTGGCGTTTTGACAATCACTTCGTCGGCAGCCTGCCCTGCATGCCGGCGCGGCGTGAGATTTTTGCCGGCTTCAGCGGCATGCAATGGCGTCCTTGGGGCCCGCTCGAACCCTTCGACCTTCGTCTGCCGAAACTGCTGGAGAGTGCGGGCTACACCACCGCGATCGTCACCGATCACTATCACTACTGGGAGGAGTCGGCGAACGGCTACATCCAGAGCTTCCAAGGCGCGGAATTCATTCGAGGGCACGAGCTGGATTTCTGGGAACCGCTTGTGCCGGAGGCGGATCTGCCGCGATGGGCGCACAATATCGAGAAATGGCGTCCGGGCTATGGCCATCGCTACTTCTCCAATGTCGCGAACTTCAACGATGAGGCCGATTTCTTTCCCGCCAAGGTGATGACATCAGCCAGCGAATGGCTGGCCAAACCGAAAACCGGAAAGCCGTTTTTTCTGCAGGTCGAGTCCTTCGACGTGCATGAACCCTTCGATGTGCCGGAGCCCTATGCATCGATGTACGGTGACGGTGCGGCGCGCGACCGCTTCACGCTGTGGCCGCCCTATCAGGATGCGGCGCGTCAGGCGGAGTTCATGAGCCAGGCGAGCCCCGAGGAACTGGCTTTCGTTCGCTCCCAGTATGGCGCCAAGCTGACGATGACGGACCGGTGGCTGGGCAAGCTGTTCACAACCCTGGACGAACTTGAGCTCTGGGACGACACGGCTGTTATCGTCACCACCGATCACGGACACGACCTCGGCGAACGCGGCGGCTATGGCAAACAATTCCCGCATTTCGACAGCCACGCAAACATCCCGCTGCTCGTCTGGCACCCCGGCTTCCAAGCCAATGGTGGCGCGATAAAAAATCTGACGTCGACCGTCGACCTCTTCGCGTCGATCCTGGCTATGGCCGGCGTCGAGCCGCCACGACAGACGCATTCGCATTCATTTCTGCCGCTTCTCAAAGGCGAGACCAGCAACGCGCGGAACGCCGTCATATACGGGACATTCGGGCAAGGCATCTGCTGCACCGATGGCGAATGGACGCTGATCCAGCCGCCGGATCGCGAAAAGCCGCTTTACGCCTACTCGACCATGGTGCCCACCACCATCGAGCCGCAGGACAGGCCGGTCGATCATGGCTATTACATTCCCGGTATCGACATGCCGCAATGGAAAATTCCCATCACCCCCGACGGCCCCGGAGACCGGCGGAACCTGGACAGCCAGCCGCTGCTATTTGATCGACGCAATGATCCAGGCCAAAAGCGCGACCTCTGGCAGGATCGGCGCGAAGAGCGAGAACGAATGCTGCATCTTATGCGGCAAGTCGTCGAGCAGTATGGCGCGCCGACCGAACTGTTTCAGAGACTGGGATTGGACTAGTTTCGAGGATCAGAGCGCATTGCCGATAGGGCCATTGCCGGTTCGACACTTAAAAAAGATGTGAGTGCGCTGTCGAAATCGCGGCGGTTCAAACGTCTTGAGATCGCAGGCGCGAAATGCGGTAGGCTTGCCGCATGCGCCGCGATCACTCTGTCGGCATGGAGGTTATGTAGCCATGAGTGTTTCCTATCGTTGGGTCATCGTCGCTGCGGGCGCATTGATGACATGCGTTGCGCTCGGCGCGATGTTCTCGTTGGCGATCTTTCAGGAGCCGATTGCAACGGCGACCGGCTGGTCGCATGTCGGCATAGCAAGCGCGATGACGCTGAACTTCATCGTCATGGGTTTCGGCGGCTTCTTCTGGGGGGCGGCAAGCGACCGCTTCGGCCCGCGCATCGTCGTGATGATCGGGTCCGTGCTGCTCGGCTTGGCGCTGGTCCTGGCGAGCCGGGCCGAAACGCTGCTGCAGTTCCAGCTAACCTACGGCATCCTCGTCGGGCTGGCCGCCAGCACGTTCTTCGCGCCGATGATCGCGGCGACGACCGCCTGGTTCGACGAAAACCGCGGGCTTGCGGTGTCGCTGGTCTCGGCTGGCATGGGCGTCGCGCCGATGACGATCTCACCTTTCGCGCGTTGGTTGATCTCAACCTATGAATGGCGGCCGGCCATGCTGATCATCGGCGTTGCGGCCTGGGTGCTGCTCGTGCCGGCTGCGTTTCTCGTCAGGCGTCCGCCCGCCGAGACTACTGACACCGGAACCGAGTTCGCGGCCGACGGCGCCCGGCCGCAACTGTCGAAGGTCTTTCGATCGCCGCAATTCATCGTGCTTGGCCTGACCTTTTTTGCCTGCTGTGCGGCACATTCCGGGCCGATCTTCCACATGGTGAACTATGCGACGATCTGCGGCGTCGCACCGATGGCGGCCGTCAGCATCTACAGCGTCGAGGGTCTGGCGGGATTGGGCGGCCGGCTGCTCTATGGCAGCCTTGCCGACAGGATCGGGGTGAAGCCGGTGCTGGTCGCCGGCCTGCTCGTGCAGGCGGCGGCCCTTGCGACCTATCTCCTCGTCAGCCAGCTCGGTGAATTCTACGCGCTCGCCATCGTCTTCGGCAGCGCCTATGGGGGTGTGATGCCGCTTTATGCCGTGCTGGCGCGGGAATATTTCGGGCCGCGCATCATCGGCACGGTCTTCGGCGCGGCGACGATGCTCTCCAGCCTCGGCATGGCCTTCGGCCCTCTCATCGGCGGCTGGATATTCGACACCTTCGCCAATTATTCCTGGCTGTTCATCGGCTCCGCGATGGTCGGGCTGGGGGCCGCGGCGATAGCGCTCGCGTTCCCGCCTCTCGCCCGCCAGAAACCACAACCTGCCTTCGGCATGGCGCCGTAACCGGCGCCTTAAAGCCCTCACGAGCAGTATCGAGAGTGGACGTCGGTGAACGCCCACTCAAGGTTTTCGCATCGTCGCGACTTTTGCCGCCAGATCGCCAACACCGCAGGCGGCACATTCGCCTCCACCGTAAAAAATGGACGAGGACCAGCCGGACCGCGATCATTCACATCCGCTGGCTTGTGTGCCATTCTGGATTGCGAAAGAACAAAGCGTTGCAAGGCAAGGAATATACTTGATTCACGCAAAAGTCGAGTTCGTATTGGTGTAGTAGCGGACGATACGGCGACGCGCTCTGCTAGGGCGGTAACGGGTAAGACGCACCAATCCTTAAATATTCACTTGAGGAACCCTCAGTTCTTCGGCAGTATACTCTTTATTAACTTTTGGCTGGGGGCCATGCTGCATCAATGAGGGTAATAGGGATTGCTCTGGCATGTATCATGTTGCTGTCGCAGCCGGCTCTGGCGCAGTCTCCACTCGACATCATCAGGAGCTTGACCGACGGCGTCACACGTGATGCCGCGCCGCCAGATGCTGGTAGCCCACCGTCTAAACCGATACCGACTCTTCAATCACAGCTGACAAGATCGCAAGTGCAACGCCTGCAGCGTGCCCTGGAAGCGCTCGGTTACTATCATGGTCCGATCGACGGAAATGCCGGGGTCGAGACGTGGAGTTCGGTGGTAGCGTGGGCACGCGACCGGGGATGGGAGGCTCCAACAACCCTCCGTGTCGCGCATCTCAATTCTCTTGAAGCTGAACGCGCGCAGGGACAGGTCGCAGAACAGGATCGTCCAGGCTCTGGTCCAGAAGATGGGACTGTTCGTCGCGTTCAATCGGCCCTCTCACGGCTCGGCTACTATTCGGGGCCGGTGAATGGCCAGACAGACCAAGCGACCATGGCTGCCATGGCGGCCTGGGCAGCCGATCGGAGCTGGGAGGCGCCGGCATCGATCCGCGAGGCACATGCCGTCAACATGGAGGAGGAGCTTTCCCATGGGACAGGCCCGGTTGTCGGCGATGCGGCCTTGCCACCGTGGCAGCCGGACGACACGGGGATAGGCAGCAAAATCTGCGCCTCCACCGGCTACAGCAAAGTCTGCCTTCGTCTTGCCTGCGATGCCGAAGCCGGTGTGGTCCTTGATTTCGAAGAGGTAGCGGGCTACTCGACACCGTCGGTCTCGAGCGCGGGACTGACGGTGGATCGGGGCCCTGAGGCAACGCTTCCCCTCGATGGCATCCGCAAGAGACCGGTCCTCGATGCCGGTCGCGATGCAGCGCTCATCGCCCGCCTTTCCTCCGGGCGGTCGCTGAACCTCAAGTTGGGGACATGGTCGATGTCCTTCGGTCTCGCGCAATTCGGCCCCGAGTACGACCGGGTTGGAAAGGCATGTGCTACCCTCCTCGCCAGGCTTCGTAGCGGCCAGGATCCCTTCCCTGGCCAGTTCTCCCGTCTTGCCGACGAACTGGCCGAGGCCACCGTGTCCGAAGGAACCTGGACCTCGCAGCCGAATACGGATCTTGGCGGCGATGACATTCGACATGGGCTGACCGATCCGCTTCTGCGTGGCCTGAAGGAAGGCGAATGTATCGCGATCTGCTCCGAAACCGACATGTGCCGAGCCTATACGTTCAACCCGAGCGGCGGGGTATGTTTCCTGAAGTCCGCAAAGGGCTCGCCGAAACCCTACGCAGCCGCAAAGAGCGGCGTTTTCGATGGCCGGAAAGCGGGTTTAGCACCTCCACCCACCCGCGGTCCGGGACCGATCGTGGATGGAGCGGTCGGGTGGCACGAGGGCGAGCCGCTGGAAGGCTTCCAGGCCCGCGTGAAGCAAGCTGCTCGCAGGCTCGGCGGGTCATGCGACGAGGAGAAGGAGACGCTCCGGCGCCTGGCCGAAAAATTCCAATGGACACTGCCGCATCAGGGACCGCTCCGCGCCGGAAACAGCTTTGCGATCGAGTGGTCGGGCAACACGCTCGAAGATCGCATACCGGTTTGGTTCATGGTCAAAGCAGAACAGCCCGTCCGTTTTAAAGGCAAGGGGCATGTCGCGTTGGGTCCTGATGCACCCAATCCGTTCGCGATCAAAACCGGTCTCGGCAAGACACGCGCCATGGTCGCTCTGGCGACGCGCGGCGCCGCGGCGAGTGGTTCAGTTTCAGCCATTCCGCTGCAAGCCGGGCCTTTGAACCTATCCGTCTCATTGGTGGGTTATCTGCGCGCCTGCGAGGAGGAGATCGTTCTGAAGGAAGGGTCCGAGCGGCTCGACATCGCACCGGCGCCCGCCGAGATCGTCCTCAACACCGCCGAGGGCCGCGCGGCGTTCACACATAGCATCGATATCCCTAAATTCTCCCGCCGCATCCTCCTCAACGATACCCGCTTTCTTCTGCTGGATGCGGCAAGCGGGACGGAAATCGTCGAGCGGGCAGGCACACACCTGCAGATCTCGCCAACCCACCGCTTCATCGGCGTCGAGCATAATGGCCGGCTCGACATCGTCGACATGGTCGATGGGCATACGGCCGCGACAGCGGACGCCGGCGACCTTCGCTGGGCGCTCGGCGACAGTGTCGTCTTCACCACACTCGCGCCTTGGGCGGAGGTGAATTTTACCTCCACCTTCGGCGATCACTTGCGCATACGGGAACAGATTACCGGGCCGTCTTGCTGCACCGCAGAACGCGGTCAAACCCGCGTGGCGATCGATCTGGAGAATGCTGCCTACGCCATCTGGGGTGGCGCCGGCTACCGCGTTGGTGCGCTCCAGAACCCGGATTACGCCTCGATCGCGAATTCTTCGGGCGCTTACAGTTCCGAAGGTGGCGAGACAATTCCCCTTCATTTTCATATGTTCTGGTCGCTTGGCATGGTGTCGCCCGTCAGTGTCGCTCGGGAATTCGATGTTGCCGGCGGCTTCAAGACGACCAGTACCTGGGAAGACTGGGAGGTCGCGGAAGCCGACAGCCGCCGCCCCCGCGATTTTACGGAGAGCCTGTCGCGCACGTTGGCCAAAATTGAGCTTCAGGCAGTCATGATCGATACCGCTGTGGCATCGAACGACCAAGGCTCCACCAGAGCCGGCAACGACACGCCTCTCGCCGCTGCCTTGCCCGAACAACTCTTGCGCCTCGGCGTCGCGCTCGATCCAATGGTCGACGGTGAACGCCTCCTCGCGTCCTACGCCGCGGGTGAAAACAACGCCCTTCACGCGCTTGATCGCGACCAGCGGCTGAAACGATCCGCAGAGGCGATGGGGCGCTTCCGCCGCGAGGCGGAGCGTGCGGGCTGGCGATTCGACTGGGCTCTGCCCGTCGGGGAGGAGGGTCCCATCTCCGACTGTGAACATCTTCTGCTCGGAGAATCCTCAAGCTCGGGGGGCATGGGCTCGCTGTCGGCGCCTCGCGATGTTGTCGAGGTCTCGACCGTCCGCACGTCTCGCGGGGCGGTATGGGTGGCGCGTGCGGAGTGTGTCGCGGGGGCGACGTTCGGGAGCCTCAGGCCCTATGCTGCCCTTTACGTCATGGATATCGCGCGCCCCGCGCCGGCGGCGAGTGCGGCACTTCAGGCGGAAGGCGCATTTTTCTTCGAAAACAATGCCCATCGTCTGTGGTACCAGCACGCTTTTCGTATCAAAGCCAATGACGACCTGCTGCTGACCTATGCGCCCGGCAACGGCGTCATTACCGTGCGTGACCGCGCAACACAGAAGTTCCTCTGGATCGGCGAGAATCTTCCGAATGGCGACCTCCTCGTCGACGCCTGGTTGACGAAAGACCGTCGCCATGCGGTGCAACTTAATTCTGACGGCAACTTCTATATTCACGCCATTCTGGACGATAGGCAGTCGCTTCTGTCCGGGCGCATCGCCGACGACGAGATCGCGGTCTGGACCAGGGACTACTTTTACGACGCGACAGCCGAGGCCGCCGCCCTCATCGATCTGAAGTTTCCCGGTAGGGTTGGACAGTATAGTCTCGACCGGTTCGGCATAGCGCGCCAGGTCCCAGATCTGGCGCGCGCCGTTCTTGATCGAGGGCAGACGCCGCAGGCCGTCGCCGAGGTGGGCGTACCGCCGTCGTTGACAGGCGAGATTGCGCTCGAGGAAAACGGCAGTCGCGTAAGAGCCGTATTGCACTTCGACCCGGCTGAGACGGTGCATATGTCCGTTTTTCAGGACGGTGTTCTGACCGGAACGGTTGATGCAGCCACCATCGGAAATGCAGTGTCGATCGAGAGGCTCAAGGACGCGCGTTGGGTGTCGGTCATCGGATTCAATTCTGCGGGCCTGGCGAGCCTCCCGGTATCGGCTGATCTCGGCGAGCCGCTTGCGCGCCGTGCGGTCACCCGCGCGCTCGTCATCGGCGTGAACACTTACGAGGATGAGCGCCTCCGTTCGCTCAATTACCCTCTGCGCGATGCAGGCACGGTGCTCGAAACGCTGACCGAGCCGCTTGGTAAAGAGCCACCGTTCCGCGGCGAGGCAGGGCCGAAGGACAGGCGTGCCACACCCGAGGCCATACTGGAGGCGACGGCGCGACTGCTGGACGGGCTGGTCCGTGGGGACCACGCGGTCCTGTTTCTGGCCGGCCATGGCATGCAGGATCGCAATGGGCGTTTCTATTTCGCGACGTCTGCCACCGATCCAACGGATCTCGAACACACAGCCTTGCCTTTCGACCGGCTGGCCGCGCTGTTCGAAAGGACCGAGGCGCGCATCACCATCCTTCTTGACGCCTGCCACTCCGGCGCCGCGGGGACCGGGGCTTTCACCACCAACGACGATCTCGCCAACAGCCTCGTCGCCCTTAAATCCAATCTCACCATTCTCGCCGCTGCGAAGGGGCGACAGGAGTCGCTTGGGCGGCGGGAGGTCGGCGGCCTGTTCACCAACGCGATCGTTACCGTCCTTGGAAAGGAACGCGATCGTTATGACCACAATCACAATGGTCGCATCGAGGCCTCCGAACTGTATCGCGGCGTCAAGACGCTGGTTTTCGCGGCGAGCGACGGCAAGCAGACACCCTGGATCATCAACAGCCGACTGGTGGGAGACTATGCCCTCTTTTAGATTTCGCGACGCGTATAAAACGGTTGCGGCCCTGGCAGCTGCCATGCTGCTTCTCGCACCTGCCGCCGCCATGCTGCTTCTCGCACCTGCCGCCGCCGGCGCCGCGTGCCTCATTTGTGACGAGGTCGTCGAGCTGGATGAGGTAAGGGCAAAATGCTTCCGTCAGGACTATGAAAAGTTTCTTTCAACCGCCCGGAGCGCGGAAACGAGCAATGCGGAGGTCGATCTCTCCGCCTGCGCCGGGGACGACGGACGCGAACGCCGCGGTCTTGATCGGATGCCCGGGCTATTACCGCCCGGAGGTGAATCCACAGCACGGAACCAGCGCGAGCTACGCTCCGTCTACATCTTCGATGAGGCAGGCCTTGTTTGCCTGAAGCGGTTGCTGGATGGTCACGAAGGCACGATCGATCCGTCGGTGCGGTTCGATCTGGTCGAGAACTGCAAGCCATGAGCCAGCCATCATCCAGGCGGCCGGCCGGCCTCTCTTTCTTCTACGTTTCCGATGCCGGCTGGTCGCTTCTGAGCAGCATTATCACCGTTGTGACCTTCGTCGGCGCGGTGGGGGGAATCTTTTGGGCAGTCTTCGAGTACCGCGAGAACCAGGAGACCGAACGGACGAAATATACGCTCACCCTCATTGAGACCTGGGAAACGCAGGGCTATCGGCAAGCCTATGGTGAACTTCGTGAGTTCTACACGGCGTTCATCGCGACGGTCCCGCCCGCCGACAGGAAGACGGCTGAGACGAGCGGACACGCCAGGGACAACCTGCTGCAGTCCTTCAACCGTCGGATCGCGCAGGAGCCCGCACGCCAGGAGCAGGTCAGGGAGGTCGTCTATTTCTTCAACCGGCTTGGTCTTTGCGTGAGTGCGTCGCTCTGCTCCAAGGAGACAACCGCGGTCTTCTTCAATGATACCGTGCAGTCTTTCCTCGATGCCTATGGTCCTTATATCGAAAGCAGCAAGGAAACATTGCCAGGCCGGGGCGCGACACTTGTCGATCTCTCTCGGGAACTCAATCCCGCTGGTCGGGACTAGGCACCCTGCGAATCTCTCCCTTTCGTGCATTGCCCTTCGCCGATTTCCCCTGATAAGACTTCTCCTAGTCGTTTCATCACCTATGTCCTTGGTTATTCGGGAGGCAATCGTCGCCATGGTCGAACTTGCGCAATCGCTCGCATCCATCAAGCTGCCGGACCTGTCCGGCAAGGCCGTGCTGATCACCGGCGCCTCGACCGGGATCGGCGCGGCGCTGGCCCGCGCCTTTGCGGCTCAAGGGGCCAAGGTCGGCGTGCATTACAATGCCAGCCGCGAACCGGCGGAGAAGCTTGCAGACGAGATCCGGTCTGCCGGCGGCACCGTGCACCTGATCCAGGGCGACGTGTCGAGGGAAGGCGAGACCGAGCGTGTCGTCGAGGAGACGGCGAAGACCTTCGGTCATCTCGACGGGCTCATCAACAATGCCGGCGGCATGCTGGGGCGCAAGCCGACCTCGGAATATACCGACGCCCATTATGCCGCGGTCATGGACCTCAACGCCCGCTCGGTGCTGGCGGCAACACGTGCGGCGCATCCTTGGCTGAAGAAGCAGGGTGGATTCATCATCAACACCACCTCGATCGCTGCGCGCAATGGCGGCGGCAATGGTGCGATCCTCTATGCGGCGTCCAAGGGCTTCGTTTCGACGATCACGCGCGGCCATGCCAAGGAATTCGTCCCCGACCGGATCCGAGTCAACGCAGTGGCGCCGGGCGTTATCGCCACGCCCTTCCACGAGCGTTATACCAATGACGAGCAGATGGAGCTGCAGCGCAAGTCGATCCCGATGGGCTTCGTCGGCACGTCGGAAGATTGCGTCGGCGCCTATCTCTTCCTCGCCTCGCCGACGCTGTCGGGCTACATCACCGGCCAGATCATCGAGGTCAATGGCGGCCAGCTGATGCCGTGAACGCCTCGATCGGCGGGCAAGATCCTCGCTTTCCCTTTTTAAAAAAGGGAACTTTCGAACCGCCGTGACGTTTCCCGCTTGTTCTTTTCACCAAGCGGGGCACCATGAGCTTTTCATTTTCGGAACTCGACTTCCTCAAGCCGGAGCTGGGAGCGGAGTATACGGGTTCTGGCACCCATTTCGCGGTATTCTCCGCCCATGCGGAACAGATGGAGCTCTGCCTCTTCTCGCCTGACGGAAAGAACGAGATTGCCCGGCTGCCGTTGCCGAAGCGCGAAGGCGACATCTGGTCGGGCTATATCGCCGGCGTCGGCCCGGGCACGGTCTACGGTTATCGCGCCCACGGCCCCTATGACCCACAAGCCGGCCATCGCTTCAATCCGAACAAGCTCCTGCTCGACCCCTATGCCAAACAAGTGACGGGCGAGCTTAAATGGGATGACGCGCTGTTCGGTTACCAGATCGGCGAGGACGACCTTTCCTTCGACGAGCGTGACAGCGCCCCCTTCATGGTCAAGGGCGTGGTGCAGGATCCGGACTTCGATTGGGCGGGTGAAGAGGCGATCCGCCGTCCCTGGCCCGACACCATCATCTACGAGGCGCATGTGCGCGGCCTGACGATGATCCATCCGAAGGTGCCAGACCGGCTACGCGGCACCTTTCTCGGCATGTGCAGCGATCCGATCATCGACCATCTCGTCAAGCTCGGCATCTCGGCGATCGAGCTACTGCCGATCCAGTATTTCCTCGACGATCGTTATCTCCTGGAAAAAAACCTACGCAATTATTGGGGCTATCAGACACTCGGCTTCTTCGCGCCGCAATCGCGCTACTTGTCCGGCGACAAGATCACCGAAATCAAGACCATGGTGAAGAAGTTCCATGCCGCCGGCATCGAAGTCATCATGGACGTGGTCTATAACCATACCGCCGAAGGCAGCGAGAAAGGGCCGACGCTGTCCTTCCGCGGGCTCGACAATGCGAGCTATTACATTCTCTCCCCCGACGATCCGCGCCACACCTTCGATACCACGGGGACCGGAAACACCCTGAATGCCGCCAATCCCATGGTGATGCGCATGGTGCTCGACAGCCTGCGCTACTGGGTCGGCGTCATGCATATCGACGGCTTCCGTTTCGACCTTGCCAGCACGCTCGGCCGCCAGGATATGGAATTCGATCGGCAGGGCCTGTTCTTCGGCGCAATCCGCCAGGATCCGATCCTTGCCGGTGTCAAGCTGATCGCCGAGCCCTGGGACGTGGGCGATGGCGGTTATCAGGTTGGCGGCTTTCCACATCCCTTCCGTGAGTGGAACGACAAGTTTCGTGACGACGTGCGTCGCTTTTGGAAGGGCGATGGCGGCATGGTCTCGGAGATCTCGCAACGCATCACCGGCTCGGCGGTACAGTTCAACCACTCGGACCGGGGCGCGACGTCATCGATCAATCTGCTGTCGGCCCATGACGGCTTCACGTTGATGGACACGGTTTCCTTCGACGACAAGCACAATGACGCGAACGGCGAGGAGAACAGGGACGGACATTCGGACAATCATTCGGACAATATGGGTGCCGAAGGCGTGACGGATAACGGGGACATCAACAGCCTTCGGGCGCGGCGGCGCCGCAATCTGATGGCGACGCTGATGCTCTCCCAGGGCGTTCCGATGATCCTTGCCGGCGACGAGCTGGGCAACAGCCAAGGCGGCAACAACAACGCCTATTGCCAGGACAACGAGATCGGCTGGACGGATTGGTCGGGGCTCGACGACCCCTTCCTCGATTTCTGCCGGCAGGCCGTCGCCTTCCGCAAGGCCCATCCCGTCTTGCGGCAGGAGCGGTTCCTGACCGGAGAGACAGCCGACGACGGACGCATCGAGATCGCCTGGTACAAGCCAGATGGCGGTTTCATGGACGATGGGGCCTGGAACGACGACGGTTTGCAGGTACTCGGCGTCTACGTCTCGAGGAGCGTGCATGCACCGGACACCGAGGAGATGGACGACCTGTTCCTCGTCTTCAATGCAGGTGGCGACTGCGAGGTTCACCTACCCGTGGTGAATGGGCTGAAACAGTGGTCGAGGGTTCTCGACACGGGCTCGGAGACGGGTTCTTTCGAGGTGCGCGAACCAGAGAATCCGGTCATCGTCTATGCCCAGAGCGTGGCGGTCTTCGCGCCGAAGGGACAAACCGAGCCGCCGAAAGGCGCGACAAAAGCCGAGCGTCGCCGCTGGTTCCAGTTCGGCCGCAGGAGCAAGTAACGGGTCGCAGAGAACATGAATGCCGAAGCCATCACCGACCTTGGTCTTGTCTATGTCAGCGACACCGAACCAGGCATCCGCAGGCGAAGGAAGGGTAAGGGCTTCAGCTATGTGATGCCCGACGGTACGACGCTTGCCGACGAATTGCAGCGGGCGCGCATAGGCGCGCTCGGTCTGCCCCCAGCCTATGAGAATGTCTGGATCTGCCTCTACGACAACGGCCATTTGCAGGCGACAGGCTTCGATGCGCGCGGGCGCAAGCAATACCGCTACCATAAGGAATGGCAATCCTTCCGAAGTGCGGGAAAATTCCATCAATTGATCGAGTTCGGCCGGGCGCTGCCTCGAATACGCCGCACCGTGCTGCGCCATCTCGATACCGGTGCAGAGGATGTCAATGGCGTGCTTGCGGCCTTGACGACGCTGCTCGACGAGGCGCACCTACGCGTCGGCAATCAGGCCTATGTCAGGGAGAACGGCACCTATGGCGCAACGACGCTGCTAAAACGCCACCTGAAGATCGTCGACGGGCAGATCGAACTGAAATTCCGTGCGAAAGGTGGCAAGCGCGTCCAGCGCAGTCTCAAGCATCCCAGGCTGCAGAAGATCCTGGAGGAGATAGCCGACCTGCCAGGCCGCCAACTCTTCGTCTGGAAGGACGAAAGCGGGACGCTGAAGCCAATCGATTCCGGGCGATTGAACGCCTATCTGGCCGAGATATCGGGCATTCCGATTTCGGCGAAGACCTTTCGCACCTGGGCCGGATCGCTGGCGGCTTTCGGAGCGGCGCGCGAGACGATCCTCGGTGGCGGCCGGCCGACCGTGAAGCAGATGTCGGAGGCCGCGGCCGAGGCGCTACACAACACACCGGCGATCTCGCGCTCGAGCTATATCCATCCCGCGATCATCGCGCTCGCCGGCAACGATCATCCGCTGATCGAGACTGGCAACGAGCCGCTGCGGGGCTTGCGGGCCGAGGAAAACAGGCTACTTGATTTCCTCACAAGCGAGATCGAAGAATGAGCCCCAGACATACGCCGGCATCGGACGTATCCTTGACGCATCCCGACCGGCTCTACTGGCCGGACGAGGGCGTGACCAAGCAGGCGCTGGCGGATTACTACGCGGCGGTCTGGCCATTCATGGCGCCTTATGTCGTCAACCGGCCCTTGGCATTGTTGCGTTTGCCGGACGGCATAAAGGGCCAACAGCGATTTTTCCAGAAACATGCCTGGAAGGGCATGAATCCGCACATCGAGGAGATCGCCGACCCGCAGGATGCGGACGGCGAAAATTTGCTGCGCATCGGCGATTTCAACGGTCTCGTGGCGCTGGTGCAGTCGGCCGTGCTCGAAATTCATCCCTGGGGGGCAACGGCCGACAATTGGGAAAGACCCGATATGGTCACCATGGACCTCGATCCCGGCGAAGACGTGACCTGGAGCGCGGTGATAGCAGCAGCGCTTGAATTGAAGTCGCGGCTGGAAGCCCGCGGCCTGGCTGCCTTCGTCAAGACGTCGGGCGGCAAGGGGCTGCATGTGGTGACGCCGCTTTCGCCGAAGGCCGGCTGGGCCGAGGTGAAGGATTTCGCCCATTCACTGGCCGAAAGCATGTCGGCCGATGCGCCGGACAAATATCTGGCAACCGCGACAAAGGCAAAACGCGGTGGACATATCTACATCGATTATCTCCGCAACGGCCGCGGCAACACGGCGGTCGCGGCCTATTCGACGCGGGCACGATCGGGCGCGCCGGTTTCCATGCCGCTGGATTGGTCAGAATTGAACGAGGTGAGCGGTCCGGCCGCTTTCACGCTCGCCAACGTGCCGCAACGGTTGGAGACCCGGCCGAAGGATCCATGGGGAAATTTCTTCGATGCGGCCGTTCCGCTGGAATGAACGGCTTTTAGTTCGGCTTTAACGGAAGCGCAGAAGCCGCTCTATCCTTTTACTTTTACGCAGTCCCGGCAAAACCGCTTCGCGCTTTGCCTGGCGAAAACCGCTTCGCACTTTTCCTGAAATTTCTCTTGTCTCAGCCGGCACCGTCCAGCTCAGGATAATGCCTGAAAATCCCTTCCTCGTTGAAGGCGAGGCGGCGGGCGGAGGCGAGATAGCTGGCGATGTTCGGACGCTTCGCGACCGCGTCATGCAGAGCCAAGAGGCAGGGATATTCCGCCTTGCGCTTCGTCATGGCTTTCGGAAAGGCGTAATTCAGGCCCTCGATTACCTGGAAGAGCGAGAGGTCGACATAGGTCAGCGCATCGCCGACCAGATGGTTGGGGCCTTTCGGGTTCTGTCGCAGCACCCGCTCGAAATAACCGAGGAATTTCGGAATGCGGTCGCGGATGAAGGCGGCCGAGCGGGCTTTTGCCTCTGGCTTCTGGTCCTCGTAATAAAGCGACATGTCGATCGGGTGATGCGTATCATGCGCTTCGGCGACGAAATCGGTGACGGTCAGCTGCAGGCCGTTGACGACATGGCGAAGGCCGTCATCCTCAGGCGCAAGGCCGAGTTTCGGTCCGAGATAAAACAGGATGTTGGCGACATGCGGTATAATAAGGTCGCCGTCCTTCAGGAACGGTGGCGCAAAGGGAATGTGCGTTTCGCTTTCGCTCTCCATCACGTCCATCATGGCGCCGGTGCCGCGCCCGGGCTGGCGGGTAACGTCGATATATGCGGCGCCGACTTCTTCCAGCGCCAACCGCACGAATTCGCCACGGCCTTGAATGCCGTCCCAATAATAAAGCTCGTATGCCATGGCTGCTCAATCCTTCGGTTTACGACCAAAGTCTTTTCGCAGTTCGTCCTTGGCCTTTTCAAGGGTTCCGCGCCGCTTTTTCGTCAGTTGGTCGCCCGCGCGGTTAATGTAGAAGGTCAGCATCGACATGGCAGCGCGATAAGGGCTCGACTTGCGGCGATCACTCTCCTCGGCGGAGTGCTTGACGGAACGGGCAATCTTCCTCGGATCGTCCGATTTGAACACGCCTTCCTTCAGGTCCATCGCATCGCTGCGTTCGGTGACGTCCTGAGACCATTTCTTTTTCGATTTGGCCATGGGTCTAAAACTCCCCGTGTGGCTGGCGGAAAGCCTCCGCTGCCGCATCCTAGTCAATGGTGGCTGTGGTGTTCGTTACGCTTGCGCGTCGCCGCGGCCTTCTTCGCGGAAGCGGAACGTTCCTCCTTCGAGCGTGCGGCGGATGCCGCACCGCCGACGCGGCCGCCCTTTTCGGAGGATTCATGCGTATCCTTCTTGCCGCGGCCGGAACCGGATTTGTTGCCGCCGCCGCTTTCCTTGTTGACGGTCGCCCAAGCACGCCGTTCGGCTTCCTTCTCGGAGACGCCGCGATCCTCGTAGCCCTCCTCGATGTGCTCGGCTTTGCGCTTCTGCTTGTCGGTATAGTCGGATTTATCACCTCTCGGCATCTCGGCCTCCTGTGGTTTGCAAAGGGACTGAACCGGTACGGAGCCCAAAAGTTCCCGCCCAGGTCATTGGGCCGAATTCGGAACAAAAGCCGGGTTTGTCAGGTTTCCGATGTGCATAAGAAGCAGCCGAGAACATGGAAAAACACATCGTCAAAGCCGATGGAAACGGTGCGATTGACGTGAACGGCCAGGTATCACCGGTCATCTATACCGTCAGCCTCAAGCACGGGAAGGGGCGTGCCTATGAGGTCGACATCCGTTTGATGGCGCCGCGTGACTGGCTGCTACGGAGGGGCTTCGAGCGTGATGCCGTGCTGGTCAGTCAGAGCGGTGCGCGCATTCCCGTCTATCACGACGATGGCAGTTTTCACGATGGCGGCAGCCATCACGATGATGGCCGTCTCGACCCTGCCGACACGATCTCGATCGAGCTGATGGCGCGCGACGAAAGTTGCACCAGCGAGGTGGATCTGATGCGGAAATATCCTGAGCTCGACGGCGCCGACGCATAAAGCAAAAGTTGTAGCATATCGTGACTGGCCTACACGCCAGGCCGTTGTTGGACGGCGTTCTTGACCGCCTGGTCGAGCGCTATGCTGCTGAAAGGTTTCGACAGCAGCACCGAGCCGGGGAGATGATTTGCATCCGGCAGGCTGCTGTTGCCGGTGGCAAAGACCAGTCCGACCGAAGGAAAGGCCTCACGCGCCTTCGCGGCAAAGGCCTGACCCGACATGCCGGGCAGGCCGACATCGGCGACGATGATGTCGACGATGGTATGTCGGAGGATTTCCACGCCCCGTTCGCCACTATCAGCCTCGATGACGTCATAGCCGAGATCCTGCAAAAGCTCGGCGGTATCCATGCGGATGAAGGCGTCGTCTTCCACCAGCAACAGCTTCAGCTTTTCACGGGCGACCTCGGGATGTTTGGGAGCGGCCACCGCGGCATCGCTCGCCCCTTGGCGGCGTTGCGTCCTGATGGTAAGCACGTGGCGGATCTTGCGGGCGAGTTCCTCGCGCGTATAGGGTTTGGAGAGCAGTTCGAGGCCGGGATCGAGCCTGCCGCCATGGACGATCGAATTTTCGGTATAGCCCGAGGTGTAGAGCACGGCGATGTCAGGCAGACGCTCGCGTGCCATGCGCGCAAGCTCCGGGCTCCGCAACGGCCCGGGCATGACGACATCGGTAAAGAGCAGGTCGATATGGGCGCCGCTTTCGATCACGGTGAGCGCGCTTTGCGCATCCTTGGCCTTCAACACGTAGTAGCCGAGATCCGTCAGCATCTCGACGACAGTCGTGCGCACACCCTCGTCATCCTCGGCGACGAGGATGGTTTCCGTGCCCCCGGTCGCCGGCACGCTGTCGACATTGGTGATGCGATCCTCGCTCTGGAACGAGCGGGGCAGATAGAGCTTGACGGTCGTGCCTTCGCCGATCTCGCTGTAGATCTTCACGTGGCCACCGGACTGCTTGACGAAGCCATAGACCATCGACAGGCCAAGACCGGTACCCTTGCCTTCCGGCTTGGTCGAGAAGAAAGGCTCGAAGGCCTGTTCTATGACCTCCTGCATCATGCCGGATCCGGTATCGGTAACCGCCAGCACGACATATTGGCCGGCGGTGACTTCAGGATGGGTGCGGCTGTAGGTGTCGTCGAGGAAGGCGTTGCCGACCTCGATCGTCAGCTTACCGGGGCCAGCCATCGCGTCTCGGGAGTTGATCGCAAGGTTGAGCAGTGCGTTCTCGATCTGGGTCGGATCGGCAAAGCTGTTCCAGAGCCCACCGGAGACCATGGTCTCGACTTCGATCTCCTCGCCGAGCGCGCGGCGCAGCATGTCGTCCATGCCGGTGACGAGACGGCCAATATTGACGACCTTCGGCTCCAACGGTTGCCGGCGGCCGAAGGCGAGCAACTGGCTTGCCAGCCGCGAGCCGCGTTCGACGGCGGCAAGCGCGTTGGAAATGCGTTCCTTGGCCCGACCGCTCTCTGCCACGTCCTTGCCCAGAAGCTGCAGGTTGCCTGAGATCACCTGCAGCAGATTGTTGAAATCATGGGCAACGCCGCCGGTGAGCTTGCCGATCGATTCCATCTTCTGCGACTGCTGGAGCGCTGCTTCGGCCTGCTGGCGCTCGGCAATCTCGGCCGCGACGCGGACCTCGAGCATTTCATTAAGTTTCCGCAGCTGATCTTCCATATTGCGGCGCTGGTCGATTTCGATTTTGGCGGCACGGAAAAGCCGGATATTGTCGATCGCGACGGCCGATTGGCCGGCGAGACTGACGAGGCTCGCCTCGGCCGCTTGGGAAAAACGGCCGGGCTGGCCGTGGCCGAAGAACAAGCCGCCGATGACGCCGCCGTCGCGTGATTTCACCGGCACGGCAAGATAGCTCCTGACGGGAAGATGGCCCTTCGGCATGCCAGCATGCGGCGCATTCTGCCCGTAGCGCGGGTCGAGCAGGATGTCGTCGGAGCGCATAATGCCTTCGCCGTTGAAGGTCGGCGCGAAGACCTTGGTATTGCGCGGCATCGGGAATTTCTCGAAGTTCTTCCGATCGACACCGGAGAGGGCATAGAGCATGTAGCTGCCACCCTCGCCATCATCGACATTGTAGAAAAAGGCGCCGAATTCCGCGCCGGTCAGCGTCACGCCGGCATCGACGACAATCTGGGTGAGGCGTTCGACACTGGGCTCGGCGGTGATCGCCGCACCCGCCCGGTTGACAACCGCAAGTGCCTCCGATTTTGCACGCAGTTCTTCCAGCGCGCTTTGTTCGCCGCGCTTGGCCGACACCTGGTCGGTAACATCAAGGGCCGCGCAGAGGATGCCGGCGACCCTGCCGTCATCGTCGCGCAGCGGCGTGTATGAGAAGGTGAACCAGGTGTCTTCGGTACGGCCGTCGCGGCGCATCGGGATAAGCAGCTCTTTGAAGAGCTGCGAACTGCCTTCGAGCGTGCTGGTGACGATCGGCGAGAACTGTTCCCAGATATCTGCCCAGACCTCGCGGAAGGGTCGTCCGAGGGCATCGGGATGCCGCTCGGGGAAAACGGGCACATAGGCTTCATTGTAGAGAAAAGCGAGATCCGGACCCCAGGCGACGAATTTGGGCTGGCGGGAATTCAACACCATTTCGGCGACGTGCTTGAGAGAGGCAGGCCAGCTTTCGACCGGACCGAGACCGACGGCGTGGAAATCCGGATGCCGTAACAATTCGCCGATTTCGCCTCCACCTCTCGGCCAGCCGTCCCCGACGCTTCTCATTCAAAATCGCTTCCTTGTCGTCTGCCGCACCGATGTGATCGGTCGGCTCGGGGTCCAGCCCTTCCAAAGCTTCAACATAGAGGCTAACGATGGGAGGAAAAGGGCGCGATCGAAATATCCCTGACTGCCGGGTGTTCAACGCTTTTCGCGGTTTGCGGCGGTGCCCGGGAGGTTATTTTTGATTGAGCTTTTGTGAAGCGACCAAAGCGCGGCCGATGTGGAAGAAGGGCAACTGCGCGGGCGCACGGGGATCGCGGAAAACCAGTCCGACGAGGTTATCGACGACAAGGATGAAGCCAAGGGCGAGACCGAGGTAGAGCAGCGCGGCGACGATGAGGAGCGACATCTCCATCCCTCACACGATCGCGGTCGAAGCGCGGCTGCTGGCTAAAAAGAGGATTTCGGTATGACTGTCCTTCATGGCAACTTCCTCGTTGCGCCATAAACAATCATCGCACCTTCTTGTTCCCGGTTATCGGACGAAGATTCAACTTTTTTCGGAAGCCTCAAAGCTTGCAGCGTCATTCGGCCTCTGTTCACCCCCGCATGGAAGCCCATCGTGGAATCCCTAAAGCAAAACTAATTCAGGCATATGACAAAACGAGATCAAAGGGCGTCGCGACGACGCCCTTTTTAATAGACTTGCTCGGTAATCCAGTGTTCAGGACGCCGTCTTGCGGCTTGCAGCCCGCTTCGGTGCCGGTGTCACGACGCCGTTGGCCTTGCTGCCCGTCACGCTGCGCTTCGCCTTGGGTTTGGCTTCCTTGCCGTTGGAAGACGCAGCAGAGCCCTCGAGCGCGTCGCGCTCGTCTCGTGCCTGTTCCCAATGAATGGAATCTCGCCCTGTCGGATATCCCTCTTCTTCCCAGAGGGTGTATGCACGTTTTTTGATCCACTCTTCCCGAGTTTCTGCCATCGCTGATCTCCAGTCACATGATGCCGTCGTTCGAACGCGATACTGCTCGGATGGTTCCAGAGGAGGGGAGCTCTTTCAAGCGAAATCGCGCCGCAACCGGAAATATTTCGCATCGCAGCATATTAGGGTTGAGAATCGACGTTTACCGGGGCCGAAACTCCGCGGCCTTGTGCAGATCTGACACGAAATCCCGGCGCTGCTGGTCTCGGTCCGCCTCGTTACGGATGCGCAAGAGATAGGAGGGGTGGATGGTGACCAGAACAGGCGGATGGTTTGTCGGATGCAGGATATGGCCGCGCTCCGGCGTCAGCTTTGCTTTCGGGCCAAGCAACGCATACAGCGCACTTGCACCGAGCGTCACGACGAGCTTCGGCTGCAGGATGTTGAGCTCTGCGCCGAGCCACCAGGCGCACCGCCTGATCTCGCCGGCATTCGGTTTTGCATGCAGCCGCCGTTTGCCGCGCGGCGTGAACTTGAAGTGCTTGACCGCATTGGTGACATAACAGCGTTGACGATCGAGACCGGCCTCTTCGAGGCAGCGATCGAGCAGCCGCCCGGCGGGGCCGACAAAGGGCCTGCCGGTCAAATCCTCCTGGTCCCCCGGCTGCTCGCCAATGAGGACGATCTCGGCTTTCCCGGAGCCTTCGCCGAAGACGATTTGCGTGGCATTCCTGTAGAGATCACAACGGGTGCAGTCTTCGGCCTGATGCCAAAGTTCGGCAATGCTGTCGGCATTCGCCACTTCAAGCGCCCAGGCGGGACCGACATTTGCGGCTATGGTCATGATGGCGACCCTCATCTCCTCGGGATCAATCGATCTGTGCCGGCATTGTTCCCGCGGTGAAGCGGGCGGCGGCGGTAAAATGGTCACGGCAAAAAATTTCGCGTCATGAGAGAACAGCGTTGTGATTGATCGCCGGCGTTTCGCGGCTATATTCGCCAGCGATGTTCTATCTCCTGTCGACCTACTGGCCGCATATCCTCTTTGTCGTTTCGATCGCCATGGGGGCTGCCGCGGCGATCCATGCCGCGATGACCAAGGAGGAGGTGCGCGCCGCGATTGGCTGGGTCGGCGTCATCATTCTGTCTCCGATCATCGGCGCGGTGCTCTATGCGATTGCCGGCATCAACCGCATCCGCCGCAAATCGTTGAGCGTGCGGCGCGACGCGCTGCTGCTTGCGGCCGAATTCGACGAACTCGAGACCTTCGATGCCGAGGCCGAGACGGTGATCAGCCAGTTCGGCCGCCGCTTCGCGGCGCTGCAGACGCTCGGCGACCGGGTGACGCGCAATCCGCTGACTTCAGGCAATACGATCGATGTGCTGGAAACCGGCGACGAGGCCTATGCGGCGATGAAGACCGCCATCGACGAGGCGGCGCGCAGCATCCTGCTCGAAACCTATATTTTCGACCGCGATGCGGTCGGCCTTCGCATCGCCGATGCGCTGATTGCGGCGGCCAGCCGTGGTGTGGAAGTCCGGGTGCTGATCGACGCGGTCGGCGCGCGTTATTCGGTGCCGAGCATTCTCGGCCATCTGAGGGAAGGCGGCGTCACCGTTGCCGTCTTCAACGGCAATGTCATCATGGGTTTACGGCTGCCCTATGCCAATCTGCGCACCCACCGCAAGATCCTGATCGTCGACGGGAAAATCGCGCTGACGGGCGGGATGAACATCAGGGCGGGCTTCAGCGAGGAGGCAACAGGCGAGAGCTTTGCCCACGACACGCACTTCAGCGTCACCGGCCCCGTCGTGGCCGACCTTTTCGACCTCGCCGCCGAAGACTGGCGCTTCTCGACGCAGGAGTTGTTGAACGACGAGCCCTGGCGCATCGAACCGCCGGAGCGCAGTCCTGGCGATCCCATCCTGATGCGCGTCGTCGCCTCCGGCCCGGATCGCAGCGTCGAGACCAACCACAAGATGCTGATGGGCGCCTTTTCCGTGGCGCGCCAGTCGATCCGCATCATGTCGCCCTATTTCCTGCCGGACCGCGAACTCATCAGCGCCCTGGTGACGGCGGCGCGGCGCGGCGTCGAAGTCGATATCGTCGTGCCCGCGCTCAACAACCTCGTGCTGGTCGACCGGGCGATGACGGCGCAGTTCGATCAGATCCTCAAGAATTACTGCCGCATCTGGCGCTCCACCGGCAGCTTCAGCCATTCGAAACTGCTGACGATCGACGGTACCTGGGCCTATGTCGGCTCTTCCAATCTCGATCCGCGGTCGCTGCGGCTGAATTTCGAGGTCGATCTCGAAGTGCTGAACGAGGGCTTCGCCGCCGAGATCGACGAGCACATCGAGGAAACCTTGAAAACCGCGACGCCCGTGACGCTTGAGGGGCTGCAGGCGCGACCCTTCCCGGTGCGGCTGCTTGAGAAGGTGCTGTGGCTAGGGTCGCCCTATCTCTGAAGGATTTTTTGTGATCGGACGTGGCAAGTCCGGCTTGCCCGCCTATACTGTTGAGACAAGCCTTTTCGATCAACGGAACAAGTGCGCCTGCCGATGCACGCCAGAAAAGACAGCCTTCCCGCCAGCATTCTCGCCTCGATCAGGAGCAGGAAAAAGCGGCTCGATGCAGCCTATACGGAGGCAAGGCCGCCCAGTGCGGGGACGCTGATCGCCTCCTACAACGTGCACAAGTGCATCGGCACCGACCGCCGCTTCGATCCGGAGCGCACCAGCCGCGTCATCCACGAAATCGGCGCCGACGTGATAGCATTGCAGGAGGCCGATACGCGCTTTGGCGAGCGCACCGGCATTCTCGATCTCGGGCGGCTGGAGCGGGAAACGGGACTGATCGCGGTCCCGATTGCCGGCATGGCGAAGGCGCATGGCTGGCACGGCAATGTCGTGCTCTTCAAGAAGGGGCTGGTGCATGACGTGCATCAGGTCAAGCTGCCGGGGCTGGAACCGCGCGGCGCGCTGGTTGCCGAGATCGAACTCGAGAAGGGCGGGGTGCTGCGCATCATCGCCGCGCATTTCGGGCTGCTGCGCCATAGCAGAGCCCAGCAGGCGCGCATGCTGGTCGAACTGATCAACGACAGGCACGAGATGCCGACCATCCTGCTCGGCGACCTCAACGAATGGCGGCTCGGCGACCGGTCTTCGCTCAACACCTTTCAATCCGCCTTCGGACCGCTGCCGCCCGCCGTCCCGAGTTTCCCCGCCGGCCTGCCGCTTCTGGCGCTCGACCGCATCATCGCCAACCGCAAGGGGATCATCTCGGAGGTGGAAGCACATGATACGCCGCTCGCGCGTATCGCCTCCGACCACCTGCCGATCAAGGCGCTGATCGATCTGGAACCGGTTGCGGGTTGATGTCATGGCGACAGCGGGTGCTGTCGCCGTTGTCACTTCGGCCGGCGCTTTCACTCAGCCATGGCTGAAACGTCACAAGCCGGATGGCGTTCAACATGATCTCGAATATCCGCTTGCGCATCGATATCTCTCCTTCGCAATCATATGCCGCCCCTTGCCTCGCGCCTTCAAACGAGCTTATCGTCGGCCTCGAATGACTTGAGGTTATGGATGAAGCGCGGACGCCTGCCATTGACCGCTTTGCGGAGTTTCGAGGTCGCCGGCCGCCTCGAGAGCTTCACGCGGGCGGCGCAGGAGCTGTTCATCTCGCAGGCGGCGGTCAGCCGGCAGATCCGCGAGCTGGAGACGTTGCTGGGCGAAGCGCTCTTCGAGCGCCGCCATCGCGGCGTCCATCTGACCGCCTCGGGCAACAAGCTGCTGGCGATCCTGACGTCATCCTTCGACCGGATCGACGAATCCCTGGAAGAAATCCGCAGCCGACCGGCGAGGGCAGCGCTGACGATCAGCGTGGAACCTTCCTTCGCGGCGTGCTGGCTCGTTCCCCGCCTGCCGGAGTTTCGCGAACGGCATCCTGAGATCGACGTGACGATCGACGCCGATTCACGCCTGGTCGAGTTCCGAGGCGGACAGGCCGAGATCGCCATCCGCCACAGCGCCAGCGTGACCGCCTGGCCGAGGACGGAGAGCGGGCATCTCGCCGATGTCAGGATGGTGCCGGTCGCGGCACCTGCGCTGCTCAAGGGAGGGCCTGCGATCGACCGCCCGGAAGACATGCTCTGTCATACGCTGTTGCATGAGGAGACCCGCGACGTGTGGTTCCGCTGGTTCGAGACGGCAGGCATCGCCATGCCGGAAATCGCGCGGGGGCCGGTCTATGCCGATGGCGGGCTGGTCATGCAGGCGGTCCTGCGCGGGCAGGGCATAGCACTGATGGACGATATCTTCGCCGAGGAAGAGATCAGGGCGGGCCGGTTGCTTCGCCTGTCCGACCTTGCCGTTGCCCACGGCGCCTACTGGCTGGTCGCGCGCAGTTTTGAACGTCTCGCTCCGCCTGCCTCGTTCTTTGTCCGCTGGATCAACTCCCGGATCGAAACCTTCTGAAGGCGGCCTATCTGCCGTGACGCTCGACCTCGGTCAGCACCGTGATGAAGGCCCGCAAACCCCGCGGCACGTGACGGTGGCCGGGATAATAGAGACAGAGGCCCGGAATGGCAGGACACCAGTCGTCCAGCACCGTGACGAGCGCGCCGCTTTCGAGAAACGGCCGGGCGGTGCGATCCGAGACATAGGCGATGCCGAGCCCCTTTGCCGCCGCCTGCGCCATCAGCTCGACATGGTCGAGCGTCAGCACGCCCGGAACGTCGACGGCAAGCTCGTGGCCGTGTTTTTCGAACTCCCAGCGGAAGAGCTTGCCGCTTGGCAGCCGGAAGCGGATGCAGGCGTGGGTCTTTAATGCGTCCGGTGTCTGCGGCGCCGGATGCGCTGCCAGATAGGCCGGCGAAGCGACGGCAACAAAGCGGGTATCTCCGCCGAATTCCACCGCGATCATATCGAGCGGCACCGCCTCGCGAAGTCTTATGCCGGCATCGAAACCGTCGGCAACGACATCGACGAGCCGATTGTCGGTGACGAGATCGAGCGACATGTCGGGATAGCGGGTGAGAAAGGTCGGGACGGCGGCATCGAGCAGCACCCGCGCGGCGATCTCGCTGGTATTGACCCGCAACGTGCCGCTGGGATGGCCGCGGAATTCGTTGACCTCCTCGAGCGCCAGATCGAAATCCCTGAACAGTGGCGTCAGACGGGTAACGAGGCGCTCGCCGGCCTCCGTCGCCGCCACGCTGCGGGTCGTCCGGTGGAGAAGCCGAACGCCCATATTGGCTTCGAGCGAACGCATCATATGGCTGAGCGTCGAAGGCGACAGGCCCAACTCGTCGGCAGCCTTGCGGAAGCTGCGATGGTTGACGATAGCAGACAAGGCTCTCAGATCGGCAAGGCCCGGCTTGTAATTCATGGCTAGAATTCACCAACTCATGCAGCATTCGACGGATGGAAGCAGGAATAGGCTTATCTATCTTTACCTTCAAGAGCAGCCGCAATGCCGCGGCATGAAAGGTAAAGACAATGGGAAAGACATGGATGATTACTGGCGCCTCCTCCGGTTTCGGGCGCATCATGACCGAAAAATTGCTGGCGCGCGGCGATCGCGTCGCGGCGACAGTGCGCAAGCCGGCAGCGCTCGATGATTTGAAGTCGCATTACGGCGACAACCTCTGGATCGCGACGCTTGACGTCAGCAATGATGGGACGGTGCGCTCGGTCGTCGACGCCGCTTTTGGAGCGATGGGCCGGATCGACGTCGTCGTCAGCAATGCCGGCTACGGCCTGTTCGGTGCTGCCGAAGAGGTCAGCGACGAACAGATCCGCCATCAGATCGATACCAACCTGGTCGGCTCGATCCAGGTGATCCGGGCAGCACTGCCGCATATGCGGGCGCAGGGCGGCGGCCGCATCCTGCAGGTGTCTTCGGAAGGCGGGCAAATCGCCTATCCGAATTTCAGCCTCTATCACGCGACCAAGTGGGGCATCGAAGGCTTCATCGAAGCCGTTTCGCAGGAGGTCGCCCCCTTCGGCATCGAATTCATCATCGCCGAGCCAGGTCCGGCGCGGACCGATTTTGGCCGCGGGCTGGTCGCGCCGCGGCCGATGAAAGCCTATGACGCGACGCCGGCCGGCGACATCCGCCGCGCTATCGCCGACGGCAGGTTCGAGGCCAAGGGTGACCCCGTCAAGATGGCGCAGGCGATGATCGAGGCTGCCGAACAACACTTGGCTCCGAAGCGGCTGGCGCTTGGCGCCGGCAGCTATGCCTCGATCCGCAAGGCGCTGGTCGAGCGGTTGGCTGAACTCGACGCCTTCAAGGAGGTGACGATTTCAGCCGATGTCGATGCCTGATCGGGACCAGCAAATGCGCCGCCGGTGCCGGTTGGTCGATGTCGTCAGGCGCCGTATGTCCCATCCTGCAAATCTCGTTAGAGAGCGCCCGCCGCCTGCAGCAGCTTGCGATCGAGATCGACTGACACGCGGGACTGCTTGTCGAGAACCATGGTCGCCGGCTTGTCGGTTGTGTAGGCCGGCCAGTCGGGCAAGCCCTCGGCGCTCGGCTTGCCGTTGCGCGCGAAGTTGACCCAGGCCTGGCTCACCTTCCTGGAAAGCGCCAGGGCGTCGCTCCCACCACCGGTCGACGTCTTGACCAGAGCGGCGTTCGCAAACACGTAGGGCAGTTCCGAGCAATGCCAGGCCATGGCAATCCCATCCAGGACCGGTGACTCGTAGGCGAACATGTAGGAGTAGACCGGAGCCCCGTTCTGCTTCGCCTTCAGGTCGAGATCACGGATGGCTCCCGGCCGGAAGCGCAGATCCAGGAAATAGGCGTCGGCGATCTTTTTCTCGGGGTAGGCCGCCATGAATGCCTTGCCGACCGCGTCGGATTTGTCGGCGAAGCGCTCCTTCAGCTTGGCCTCGGACTTGTCTTCGTCCCAGTTGTTCTTGTTGTCGGCAAGAAGCTCGCCCGCCTTGTGATTGATCACCGTCTCGAACTCGTTGAGGGTGTTTCCGACCATCAGCGGAATGTCCTTGGCCTGGTCAACCCACTCTGTCCCGACGGGGTTCACCGGAATGTAGTCCCCGTCCTGAACAGGTGCGTAGCGGGCGTCTTTTGCGCCTTGGGCGGTCGCGTCCTTGATGGCCTTGTCGGCCGCGGCAAGGAGATCGTAGTAGTCGACGTCGGCAAGCTTGTCGATTTCCTCAGCCTTGAGACCGAGGTTGGCAAGCGTCAGTTCGGCCACCTTCCGCGAGGATGCCTGATCGACGACGGAATCGCTCCGGGAGCCGCTCTGAACGATGGCCTTCTGGAAGAGGCCCTTCGCCGAAGGCGTCCCCATCAAGGCGCGCACCTTGTAGCCGCCGCCGGACTGGCCGAAAATCGTCACGTTGCCGGGATCGCCGCCGAAGGCCGCGGCATTGTCGTGGACCCACTTCAGCGCGGCGACGAGATCGGTGACGCTGGCATTGCCCGTCCGTTTGTATTTCTCTCCGTAAGCGGAAAGATCGAGGAAGCCGAGCACGTTGAGCCGGTGGTTGAGGGTGACGACGACGACATCACCGTCCTTGCTCAGATTGTGGCCGTCATACGAGGTCAGTTCGATGCCTGAACCATTGGTGAAGCCGCCCCCATGGATCCAGACCATGACCGGCCGTTTCTTTCCGTCGTTGATCGCCGGCGTCCAGATGTTCAGGAACTGGCAGGCTTCGCTCATCGGCAGATAGCGGTGCGGATTGAAGAGTTCGTCGCCGGCCACTTCCTTCATGCGGGGGATAAAGCAGTTCTCGCCATAGGTGACCGCGGGGCGGATGCCTTTCCAGGGCGCGACCTCTTCCGCCGGCATGAAGCGGTCGGCATGTGCATAGGGGACGCCAAGATAGCTAAAGATGCCATCGTCGAGTGCGCCGACGAGACTGCCCTTGTTGGTTTCGACGACCGTCTTGCTCTGCGAAGCAACAAACTCTTCGGCGAGAGCGGGCGCGCCGACAATAGAAGCCGTCATCGCCGATAGCGCGGATATCAAAGTGCAATAATATAGAAACGTCCTTTTCATCAACTTATCCTCTTGTCGTTGATTGTAAGTTCAAAAGTCCGACGGCCGCCATCCCCGGCCGTCGGTGACTAACTAGGTCGGCGCCGACGCTTTTTCACGCCACGGTCAGACTGTTTGCCGGAGAGAGGATCATGCCGGAGGGTTGGACGAGTCTTTCTTGCCGACCGGCCACCAATGAACAGGAGATCTGACGCCGGGCGGGCCGCTTCCACGCGGTTTGGTCCCGCCGGACGTCGAGCGTCTCGAGCATGCCTGACGGAACACCATCGGCGCCTGGGTGGTGGCGATTGGGCAACATTATCCGCACAGGTGATCACACGGCGAGATAAGCCGAGATCCCGCCGCTTGCCAGGACCGCGCTAGCATCCGCCACTTGTCAAAAAGATGACGAAGGGACCACGCCGATCGTTGGGACGGGTGGTTTGTGCTCCGGCATCTTGTTTCCTTGCTCGTCGCCGGCGCTCAGGGCCTCGCGCACTTCATCCTCTTCCCAACCCGCCTCGACGGCGGAAGCCACGAGCGTTTCAATTTTCTCGGTTTCCGAGTTGTGCGATATCTCATCGAGGCGGCGTCTGGCGGTCTCGAGACACTGACGAAGGTTCGAAGCGCGGCTGGCGTCGTTACGGTCGTAGCTTGGCGATGCGACGTAGGTCATTTGAAAGCTCCCTGCTGATCGACAGGAACACCTGAAGAGAGAGGCGGTTCCACTGCGTGCCCGCGGTAAGCGCCGCGCTGAAACCATTTCGGAGGTGCAAAGGGAATTGTGGAGCGGCCGGCCGACCAACAAACGCCCCTTGACGTCTTTCCATCTTTGAGAAATGCTAAGATGTCAGACCAATTACAGAGGTCGGCTGCCTGACAAGAAAATGGGGAACCATGAAGGCAAATAGCAGCGACAGGCCGGTGATCCGGCCGCTTCCAGTCATGGACCGCGCGCGTCAGGTGACCGATGCGCTAGCGGATTATGTCGAGGAAGCCAGGTTGAAGGCGGGCGATAGGCTTCCGGCCGAGCGCGAGTTGATGGCAGCCCTTGCCGTCGGCCGCTCGACCATTCGCGAGGCGATACGCCACTTCCAGGCGCTCGGCGTCATCGAGACGCGCAAGGGCAGCGGTACCTATCTGCTGAAACCGGTTTCCAGGGCGACGATCCACATGCCGCTGTCTTTCGACACGGTTCATCTGCGCGACGTGCTGCTGCAGACGCTGGAGGTTCGACGCGGCATCGAATGCGAGGCGGGCATGGTCGCGGCCCGGCGGCGCACGAACACAGACCTCGTCGTCATCGAGGAAAAGCTGGACGCGATGGAGCGGGTGCACTTGGAGAAGGGTACCTCCGGGCCGGAG
Source organism: Rhizobium sp. CB2179 (assembly GCF_057653455.1). Taxonomy (NCBI): domain Bacteria; kingdom Pseudomonadati; phylum Pseudomonadota; class Alphaproteobacteria; order Hyphomicrobiales; family Rhizobiaceae; genus Rhizobium; species Rhizobium sp. CB2179. The sequence continues at coordinate 418,710 of NZ_JBYGKR010000003.1, forward strand.
GATCTGGCCTTCCATCTCGCCGTCTACGACGCCACCCACAATCCGCTGTTTCGCCAGCTTCTCGAGCAGATGCGCGAGACCTTCGAGCGCTTCTGGGAGCATCCGTTCGACCGCCAGGATTTCGCGCGCCGGTCCTTTCCCTTTCACCGCACCCTTTTCGATGCGATCGCTGCCGGGGATCCCGAGGCGGCGCGCGCCGAAACGTTGAAAATTCTCGATATCGTCGAGGAAGACATCAAGGAAATGTCCAAATGAGCAACGGCTCTGAACCGTTCGATCTTGCTTCCCTCATCACGGCGCACGACGAAGGCAACTTCGCCGACGCCGTCGTGCCGCCGATTTTCCAGACCTCGCTTTTCACCTTTTCCGATTATGACGACATGATCGCCTCTTATCGCGGCGAGAGGGTGCGGCCGATCTATACGCGCGGCCTGAACCCGACGGTGCGTGCCTTCGAAGAAATGCTCGCCAAGCTCGAAGGTGCCGAGGATGCGCTGGGTTTTGCAAGCGGCATGGCGGCGATCTCATCGGCGGTCCTAAGCTTCGTCGAGCCGGGCGACCGCATCGTTGCCGTCAAGCATGTCTATCCCGATGCCTTTCGCCTGTTCGGCACCATCCTGAAGCGGATGAAGATCGAGGTGACCTATGTCGACGGACGCGACGAGGAGGCGGTCGCCAAGGCGCTGCCCGGCGCCAAACTCTTCTACATGGAAAGCCCGACGAGCTGGGTGATGGAGGCGCATGACGTCGGCGCGCTCGCAGCACTCGCCAGACAACATGGCGCCGTCTCGATGATCGACAACAGCTGGGCAAGCCCGTTCTTCCAGCGGCCGCTGACGCTCGGCGTCGATCTCGTCATCCATTCAGCCTCGAAATATCTCGGCGGCCACAGCGATGTGGTGGCCGGCGTCATCGCCGGCTCGAAGGCGATGATCGCGCGTGTCAAGGCCGAGGCCTATCCCTATCTCGGCGGCAAGCTTTCGCCGTTCGACGCCTGGCTGCTGATCCGCGGGTTGCGCACGCTGCCGCTGCGCATGAAAGCCCACGAGGCATCGGCGCTTGAAATCGCCAGGCGCCTTCAGAAGCTCGGCGTGGTGGAGACGGTCTGCCATCCGGGGCTCGCCAACCGTCTGCCCACTGGCCTCATCGGCACCTCGGGCCTGTTTTCCTTCATATTCCGCGACGGCGTGGATATCCGTGCCTTCGCCGATCACCTCAAGCTCTTCAAACTGGGCGTAAGCTGGGGTGGACATGAAAGCCTGATCGTACCGGGCGAGGTGGTGCTCCAGCAGAAAGCACAGCCGAATTCCGCACATGCCTTCGGCATCCATGCGCGATCCGTACGTCTCCATGTCGGCCTCGAAGGAACCGAGGCTTTGTGGAGAGACATCGAGGAGGCGCTCGCCGCCGCCTCACAATCCTGAAACCCGAGAGAAACCTAATAAGGGGGAACTGAGCCATGAAAAAACTAATAATCTCGACGATCTTTGCTTCGATGATGGCGGGCACGGCCTTTGCCGATACGACGCTCAAGCTTGTCGAAGTCATCACCAGCCCGGAGCGCACCGAAACGCTGAAATCGATCGTCGGCAAGTTCGAAGCCGCCAATCCCGGCACCAAGGTCGACATCATCTCGCTGCCCTGGAACGAAGCGTTCCAGAAGTTCGCGACCATGGTGTCTGCCGGCGACGTGCCCGATGTGATGGAAATGCCCGATACCTGGCTGTCGCTCTATGCCAATAACGGCATGCTCGAGAGCCTGGAGCCCTACCTTGCAAAGTGGGAGCACACCAAGGAGCTGACGCCGCGCGCGCTCGAACTCGGCCGCGACGTCAAGAACACCGCCTATATGCTGCCCTACGGATTCTATCTCAGGGCGATGTTCTACAACAAGAAGCTGCTTGCGGAAGCCGGCGTCGCCGCGCCGCCGAAGACGATGGAAGAATTCACCGCCGCTTCGGAGAAGGTTTCCAAACTGTCCGGCAAATACGGCTACTGCATGCGCGGCGGAGCGGGCGGCCTAAACGGCTGGATGATCTTCGCCGCCTCGATGGCCGGCTCGAACAAGTATTTCAACGACGACGGCACCTCGACGATGAACAGCCCCGGCTGGGCCAAGGGCATCGAATGGATGGTCGATCTCTACAAGAAGGGCTATGCGCCCAAGGACAGCGTCAACTGGGGCTTCAACGAGGTCGTCGCCGGCTTCTATTCTGGCACCTGCGCATTCCTCGATCAGGATCCGGATGCGTTGATCGCCATTGCCGAACGCATGAAGAAGGAGGATTTCGGCGTCATGCCGCTGCCGAAGGGGCCTGACGGCAAGTCCTTCCCGACGATCGGCTATGGCGGCTGGTCGATGTTCACCACCAGCGGCAACAAGGATCTCTCCTGGAAGCTGATCGCCACGCTCGAAGGGCCGGAAGGCAATATCGAGTGGAACAAGCGCATCGGCGCCCTGCCGGCCTATACGGCGGCCGAGAAGGATCCCTTCTACTCCGGTGACCAGTTCAAGGGCTGGTTCGAGGAACTGGCCGACCCGAACACGGTACCAACAGTCATGCCGACCTATCTCGAGGAATTCGCCTTCTTCAAGGATTCGCTGGCGATCAAGACCTCGCAACAGGCGATGCTCGGCGATATCTCGGCGAAGGATCTGGCCGACCAGTGGGCGGAATACCTCACCAAGGCGCAGCAGAAGTTCCTCGCCAAGAAATAAGCGACGGACTGACGGCGGCGGCCTCGAAACAGGCCGCCGCCGCTTTTTTGATGACACAGACGGCGCAGAACGCCGCGAACGGGACCTTTTGGCTGATGACCATTTCCGCCGATACGCTCGACATGCGTCGCGACCGCAGACCATGGCTGCGTCGCGTTGCCGATGCTTCGGAGCCCTATCTCTACAGCGCGCCGTCGCTGATCCTGATCATTGCGGTGATGCTGGTGCCGCTGACGGTGGGCATTTCCTACGCCTTCCGCGATATCCAGCTGCTCAATCCGTTTTCCGGCGGCTTCGTCGGGCTCGATCATTTCCGCGAGCTTTCAGGCGACGCCGCCTTCTACGGGGCGCTGCGAAACACGCTATGGTGGACCGGCGCCTCCGTCGTCCTGCAGTTCGTTTTCGGGCTGATCCTGGCGCTGCTGCTTGACAAGCCGTTCAAGGGCCGGGCAATCGCCCAGGCGCTGGTCTTCCTGCCCTGGGCCGTGCCGTCCTTTCTTGCCGGCCTCAACTGGGCCTGGCTGTTCAATCCCGTCATCGGGCCGATCCCGCACTGGCTCTTCGCCCTTGGGCTGATGCATGAGCCGGGCAATATCCTCTCCGATCCCAATTATGCGATGTGGGGGCCGATCGTCGCCAATGTCTGGTGGGGCATTCCCTTCTTCGCCATTACCCTGCTCGCCGCCTTGCAGGCGATCCCGCGCGATCTCTATGAGGCGGCGTCGATCGACGGCGCCGGCTGGTTCCAGCGGTTCCGCTCGATCACCCTGCCGTTTCTGGCGCCAACGATCGCCATCACCGTGCTGCTGCGCACCGTGTGGATTTCCAATTTCGCCGATCTCATCGTCGTCATGACCAATGGCGGGCCGGCAGACCGAACGCAGATCGTCGCCAGCTATATCTTCACGACAGCCTTCAGGCGGCTCGATTTCGGTTATGCCTCGGCGATCGCGCTGGTGCTGCTCGTACTGCTGCTTGCCTATTCGATGCTGATCATCCTGCTCCGGCAGACGCTGCTGAACAAGGATTGAGATCATGAGACGATCCGTCATTCCCACCATCGCACACCGTCTGGCGATCCTCTGCTACATCGCCTTCGCGCTCTTTCCGCTGTTCTGGCTGCTCAAGGTCTCGGTGACGCCGAACGACCTCCTCTATAGCGAGGGCGTGCGCATGTGGCCGTCGCGCACGACTTGGGATCATTATGCCTTTGTCCTGCGGCACAGCGCCTTTCCGACCTTCTTCAAGAACAGCCTGATCGTCTCGGCCTCGACGGCCATCACCGTGACCATCTGCGCCTCGCTGTCGGGGTATGCGCTTTCCCGCTTCAATTTCCGGGCAAAATACTGGATTGTCGCTCTGATGCTGCTGACCCAGATGTTCCCGCTGGTCATGCTGGTCGCGCCGATCTTCAAGATCCTGTCGCCGCTGCATCTGACCAACAGCCTGACCGGGCTCGTCATCGTCTACACCGCCTTCAACGTGCCTTTCGCCACGTTCCTGATGCAGTCTTTCTTCGACGGCATCCCAAGGGATCTCGAAGAGGCGGCGAAGATCGACGGCGCGACGCAGTTCACGGCATTTCGCCAGATCATCCTGCCGCTGACGCTGCCGGGGATCGCCGCCACACTCGGTTTCGTCTTCACCGCCGCCTGGAGCGAGCTGCTCTTCGCGCTGATGCTGATCAACGGTAATGACGCGGCGACCTTCCCCGTCGGCCTTCTTACCTTCGTTTCGAAATTCTCGGTGGATTTCGGGCAGATGATGGCGGCGGGCGTCATGGCGCTCATTCCGGCCGGCCTCTTCTTCCTGCTCATCCAGCGCTATCTCGTCCAGGGCCTGACGGCCGGCGCGGTCAAGGGTTAAACAAATGGCATCGATCGATATCCGGAATATCCGCAAAGCCTATGGCCATGTGCAGGTGCTGCACGGCGTCAACCTGGAAATCCAGGACGGCGAATTCGTCGTGCTCGTCGGTCCGTCCGGCTGCGGCAAGTCCACGCTGCTGCGGATGATCGCCGGGCTTGAGGAGGTCACATCAGGCGAGATCCGCATCGCCGGCAATAGGGTCAACGAGTTGCATCCCAAGGACCGCGACATCGCCATGGTGTTCCAGTCCTACGCGCTTTACCCGCATATGAATGTCGCCGGCAATATGAGCTACAGCCTCAGGCTGCGGAAGGTGGCGAAGGAGAAGATTGCAGGCGCGGTCGCCGCGGCTGCCGCAAAGCTCGGCCTCGATCCGTTGCTCGAACGCAGGCCGAAGGCGCTTTCCGGTGGCCAGCGACAGCGCGTCGCCATGGGCCGCGCCATCGTGCGCCAGCCCAAGGCCTTCCTGTTCGATGAACCGCTGTCCAACCTCGATGCGCGCCTGCGCGAACAGATGCGCGCCGAAATCAAGAAACTGCATGGCGACCTGAAGGCGACCTCGATCTACGTGACCCACGACCAGATCGAGGCAATGACGCTGGCGGACCGGATTGTCGCCATGCATGGCGGAGTGGTCCAGCAGGTCGGCGGTCCCCTGGAACTCTACGACCGCCCCGCCAATCTCTTCGTTGCCGGCTTCATCGGCTCGCCTGGGATGAATTTCCTCGAGGCCACCTACGATGCCGGCGGCGTGAAGCTGAAGGACGGCACGATCGTGCCGCTTGCAAAGCCTTTGCCGCTTTCAGACGGCGCAAAGGTGACGCTCGGCATCCGGCCGGAGCATGTGCTGATGAGTGACGGCGGGGCGGGGCTTGCCGCGGATGTGGAACTCGTCGAACCGACAGGCTTCGGCATCATCCTGCACCTTGCCCTGCATGGTCTGCCGTTCAAGATCTTCACGCTGAACCGCGAAGCGCTGAAGGCAGGTCCCAAGGTCAATGTGGCCTTCCCGGCTCAATATCTGCATGTGTTCGACGGCGAGGGAAAACGCGTCGATTGAACGGTTAGGCCGGTAGCCCGATGCTGTCGGTTTCGGCATAGTGTCTCCGGCAGGGGCGGGGAGGCAGAACATGCTCGTTGCGCAGATTTCCGATATCCATGCGGGGCCAGACCTTTCGTCGCTGCGGACGCTGGAGCGAGCGATAGGCTGGCTGAAATCGTTCCGCCCGGATGTGCTTGTTGTCACCGGAGATCTGGTAAACGACCGATGGCGGCACGGCTATCGCCTTGTCGCCGAAAACCTGCGGTCGCTGGACTGCCCCGTCCATCTGTTGCCGGGCAACGGTGACGATGTGCAATTGATGCGCTCCGAACTTGTCGCTGTCGGCACGTGGATCAATGCGACGGGACCGATGCATTTCCGGACAGCCGTCGATGGGCTGACCCTCTTCGGTGTCGATGTGACCGTTGCCGGTCAGAGTTACGGCGACGTCCTGCCGCACCTGCCGTGGCTGGCGAGCGCGCTTGCGGATGTGACGACGCCCTCCCTTCTCTTCATGCATCAGCCGCCGTTGCGGATCGGCATCGAGGTGCTGTGACCAGGTCGGATGCAGAAACGGCAGTGCGCTTCTCAGCACCCTGGAGACGATCGACAGGCTACCACTGGCGATTCTCTGCGGCCATGTTCACCGATCCGCTTTTGGCCGGCTGGGATCGATGACTGTCCAGACCTGCGGCTCCCTTTGCCCGCCCAATCCGCTTCTGCTGGACGGCCGTGCCGATCTTTCGGTGATCGACGCTCCGTCCTTCCTCATGCATGAGGTCAGCGACGGCAGGCTGGTTTCACACGTGGTCTCGGTTCCGATATTAGACAGGGGCGCATGAAAGGGATTGCACGATCATTCCTCACGTGCTGCGAGCGGAAAAATCTTTTTCCGCATCGCCCATGAGGGCTATATCGTCCGTGTGATCTTGCTGGATTGGATGCCATGACCGACACTGTTCTCGACCGCTTTCTCCGTTATGTCGTTATCGACACGCAATCGGACCCCGCCTCGTCGACGCAGCCGACCACCGGCAAGCAGAAGGATCTCGGCCGCGTTCTGGTCGATGAACTGCTGAAGATCGGCCTTGCGGACGCGCATCTCGATGAACACGGCTATGTCTACGCGACCATTCCGGCCAATAGCGACAAGACGGTGCCGGTCATCTGTTTCTGCTCGCACATGGATACGGCACCCGATTTCAGCGGCACTGATGTCAAGCCGCAGATCATCAGGAATTTTGCCGGCGGCGATATCAAGCTTGCCGGCGACACCGGCCGGGTGATCCGCGTCAGCGATCATCCCGAACTGCAGAACCAGATTGGCAATGATATCGTCACGACCGATGGAACGACATTGCTCGGCGCCGACGACAAGGCCGGACTGGCCGAAATCATGACCGCGGCTCAGATACTCGTCGGCAATCCAGATATCAGGCACGGGACGATCAAGATCCTGTTCACGCCCGACGAGGAAGTCGGGCGCGGCGTCAACAAGGTCGACCTGAAGAAACTCGGTGCCGACTTCGCCTATACGATGGACGGCGAGACGGCCGGCCATATCGAGGATGAGACGTTTTCGGCCGACGGCGTCGAGATCAGCATATCAGGTGTGGCGATCCATCCCGGCTTTGCCAAGGACCGCATGGAAAACGCCATCAAAATCGCTGGCGCCATCATCGATCGGCTGCCGAGGGATATTGCCCCCGAGACCACGGAAGGCCAGCAGGGCTTCATCCATCCCACAGGCGTGACCGGTTCGATGGAGAAGGCGTCGCTGAGCTTTATCATCCGTGATTTCACCGACAAGGGTCTCACGGAAAAGGAATCGATGCTCGAAGGCATCGTCAAGGACGTGATGGCTGTCTATCCCGGCTCGACCTATCATTTTGAGGTGAAGGAGCAGTATCGCAACATGAAGGTGGTGCTCGATCGTCACCCGGAGATCGTCGACAACGCGATCGAAGCGGTGCGCCGGGCCGGCATGACGCCGGTGCGCGGCAGCATCCGCGGCGGCACCGATGGGTCGCGTCTTTCCTTCATGGGGCTGCCGTGCCCGAACATCTTCGCCGGCGGCCACGCCTTCCACTCGCCGCTCGAATGGGTGAGCCGCCAGGACATGGAAAAGGCGGTGAAGACGATCGTGGAACTGGCGAGGGTTTGGGAAGAGCGCGCCTAAAACAAGTCCAGCAAAAGCGCGCTTCCATCTAACTCATACCGGAACGGCGGCTGGTTTAACCGCCGTTCGCTGGAAGGCTTTCACGCAGCATCACGCTGTCATAGGCGGGCCGGGGGATAGGGATCGCAATGGGCATTCCCGGCTCGGGCTCGACCGATGTTACCGGGGATATTTCCGGCGCGGTCACCGGCGCCGTGATCCGCATCTGCCCCGTGCTCGCCGTCGCCATGGGGTCTGGAGCCGGGAGAGGAACGGGAACCGCCGAGGGTATCAGGGCCTCGAATTGCGGCGGCAGCATGCTTTCGCCGGGCACATAGTTCATCGCCACCTCGTAGGAGGGCAGCGGCGGCGGCGTTTCAAGCATGCCGTTGGAGTCGCGCTTCTCGTAGAAGGCGTTGCCGCCGGCAACCGTCACATAGTGCATGTTGTCGTACGGGAATTTCAGCCCATCGGTGTGGAAGAACATCGCGTCCTTCACCGCAGGATGGCGTGCGCCTTTAACAAGGATTGCATCGGCCGCGCTGGCAAGCTCGGTTTCCGCCTGCGGCTTGACTTCGCGCGTCATCACGCCGGGCGCGAACTGCCGTTTCTGGGCCACCACGCCGCAGATCGACGTCGGATAGGCGCCGGAGGTGAGCCTGTTCATGACCACGGTCCCGACAGCCATGTAGCCGTCCTTGTCCGAATGCAGCGATTCGAAATACATCGCGCGCTGCAGGCACTCGCGGTCTTTGGCCGTATAATTGAACGTGACTTTCGCCGCTTGGCCCGGCTTCGTCTTGGTGTTCGCCGCCGTTGCCGCCGGTTTCGATGTCGTTGTGCAGCTTGCAGCTGCCAGTCCCACGAACAAAATCCCGATCAGGGATTTTCCAAAGGAAATCTCCGCCCTCAACGCCAGGTGCCTCCTATGGGATTAGTCCAGCCCTTAATGGTTAAGCGTAAACGTTTTACTCGTCATATGACTGAAATACAAACAACCTTAGATAACAAAAACCTTAAGGGACTCTCGCCAAATACGATTCCGGCGATGGCCTTCTGCATAATCCCCTAAATCGGAATCGATTTAGGGATAAATGGTTCAGGAATTCAAGGTGTTAGCGTCACCAATCCCCATCAGCTGCGGAACAGTTTCCAGCGGGTCGGCTTGAAGGCTACCCGGTTGCGGTCAAGCCTGTCGGCCTCGCTCGGTGGCAATTCGATCTCGATATGCGGGCGATCATTGCCGATATCCAATTCGATATGGCGGGTGCCTGCCACGCGGCGGCTGGAGACCGGCTGGCCGGCGATACAGTTTTCAGCTGATTCGCAAAGCCTGACGTCGTGCGGGCGGAAATAGAGCTGCGCCGTGCCATCCGGCTCGCCTTCGGCATTGAGGCCGAGCGAGCGACCTTCGAAGCGAATGTCGCCGTCTGATATCTCGACCTGCAGGCAGTTCGACTGGCCGATGAAGCCGAAGACGAAGGGAGAATTGGGATTGTCGTAAACCTGGTCCGGCGTGCCCACTTGTTCGATCGCGCCCTGGCTCATGACGACGACGCGGTCGGCAAGCTCCAGCGCCTCATCCTGGTCGTGGGTGACGAAGACTGTGGTATGTCCGGTGCGATCGTGGATATCGCGCAGCCATTTGCGCAGGTCCTTGCGCACCTGGGCGTCGAGCGCGCCGAAGGGTTCGTCGAGCAGCAGCACGTTCGGCTCGACGGCCATGGCGCGGGCGAGCGCCACACGCTGGCGCTGGCCGCCGGAAAGCTGGGCTGGGTAGCGTTTTTCGAGACCCGAAAGCTGGACAAGGTCGAGCAGTTCCAGCGCCCGCCTGCGGATATCGGCCTTCGGCGGCCGCCGCGCACTGTTTCTGACCTTCAGGCCGAAGGAGACGTTTTCGAGCACCGTCATGTAGCGGAAGAGAGCATAGTGCTGGAAGACGAAGCCGATATTGCGCTGCTGCACTGATTTCTTCGAGGCATCCTCGTCGCCGAAGAAGATCAGCCCCTCCGTCGGGCTTTCGAGGCCGGCGATCAGCCGCAGCAATGTCGTCTTGCCGGAGCCCGATGGACCGAGCAGTGCGATCAGCTCGCCGGAGCGGATGTCGAGCGAGACATCGTGCAGCGCCGGAAAACGATCGAATTCCTTGCGAATGTTTTGAACGCGTACTTCCATTCCAAATCCTTCAGTGCCGCCGGCTGGCGGCGATTTCTGCGCTATAGCGCATTTCCAGCAGCGTCTTCAAAACAAGAGTTACGAGCGCGAGCAAGGCCAAAAGCGTGGCGACCGCAAAAGCGCCGGTGAAATTATACTCGTTGTAGAGAATTTCTACCTGCAGCGGCATGGTGTTCGTCTGGCCGCGGATGTGGCCGGATACCACCGAGACGGCGCCGAATTCGCCCATGGCGCGGGCGTTGCAGAGAAGCACGCCGTAGAGCAGTCCCCATTTAATGTTCGGCAGCGTCACGTGCCAGAAGGTCTGCCAGCCGCTGGCGCCGAGCGAAAGCGCTGCCTCCTCGTCGGCCGTTCCCTGTTCCTGCATCAGCGGGATCAGCTCGCGGGCGACGAAGGGGAAGGTGACGAACATGGTGGCGAGGATCAACCCCGGCACGGCGAATAGGATCTTGATGTCGTGAGCGCTGAACCACTGGCCGAGCCAGGTATTGGCGCCGAACAGCAGAACGAAGACCAGGCCCGATATGACGGGCGAGACCGAGAAGGGCAGGTCGATCAGCGTCGTCAGGAACGCCTTGCCCTTGAACTCGAACTTGGCGATCGCCCAGGCGGCAGCAACCCCGAAGACGAGGTTGAGCGGCACGCTGACGCCGGCAACGATCAGTGTCAGGCGGATCGCCGAGAAGGTCTCGGCGTCCGCGAGCGCCTGGAGGAACGGGCCGGCCCCCTTGCGGAAGGCCTCGACGAAGACGGCTGCGAGCGGCAGAAGCAGGATCAGCAGCAGGAAGACGAGCGAGAGGATGATCAGGCTGAAGCGCGCGATCCTGTTTTCGGTGGTCACCGAACGCAGCTTCGTTGGTTGAGCGGTCGCATCAAGCGCCATAGCCGTACCTCCGCCTGCTCCAGCTCTGGATGAGATTGATGACGAGCAGCATGGCGAACGAGATGATCAGCATGATCGCCGCAATGCCGGTCGCTGCCGCATAATTATACTCTTCGAGCTTGATGATGATCAGCAGCGGCGCGATCTCCGATTTGAACGGCAGGTTGCCGGCGATGAAGATGACCGAGCCGTATTCGCCGACGCCGCGGGCAAAGGCCAGCGCAAAGCCGGTGAGCACGGCGGGCGCCAGCCCCGGCAGCAACACGCGGAAAATCGTCTGGAAGCGATTGGCGCCGAGCGTTGCCGCGGCCTCCTCCACTTCCTTGTCGATCTCCTCCATGACCGGCTGCACGGTACGCACCACGAAGGGCAGGCCGACGAAGATCAGCGCCACGACGATGCCGGTAGGCGTAAAGGCGATCTTGATGCCGAGCGGCGTCAGGAACTGGCCGATCCAGCCGTTCGGCGCATAGAGCGTCGTCAGTGCGATGCCGGCAACGGCGGTCGGCAGCGCGAAGGGCAGGTCGACCATGGCATCGATGATGCGCTTGCCGGGGAAGCGGTAACGCACCAGCACCCAGGCGAGAATGATGCCGAAGACGGCATTGACGATCGCGGCGATGAAGGCGCTGCCGAAGCTTATGCGCAACGCGTTCAGCGTGCGCGGATCGAGCGCGATCGACCAGAATTTCTCCCAGCCGAGCGCGCTCGAGCGGACGGCAAGGCCCGAGAGCGGGATGAGGATCAGAAGGGTGAGCCAGGTCAAGGTAAAGCCGAGCGCCATTCCGAAACCCGGAATGACGCTCGGCCGTTTGAACCGCCACCGCGTGGGGCTATGTGCTTTCATGAAGTCTATTATTGGGCCGGCTTGTAGATTTGGTCAAATACGCCGCCGTCGCCGAAGAATTTAGGCTGTGCGTCCTTCCAGCCGCCGAAGTCGTCGATGGTCGCCAGCGTCAGCTTCGGGAAGCGGGCGATGTCAGCCGGATCGGCGGCTTCCGGCTTGGTCGGCCGATAGTAGTGCTTGGCGGCGATCTTCTGGCCTTCGTCCGAATAGAGGTAGTTGAGATAGGCTTCGGCGACCTTGCGCGTGCCCTTCTTGTCGACATTGCCGTCGACGACGGCGACCGGCGGATCGGCGCGGATGGAGAAGGTCGGTGTTACGATCTCGAACTGGTCGGGACCGAGCTCTTCGAGCGAAAGATAGGCTTCGTTTTCCCAGGCGAGCAGCACATCGCCGAGGCCGCGCTGGACAAAGGTGGTCGTGGCGCCGCGAGCGCCGGTGTCGAGAACCGGGACGTGCTGCAGCAGTTTCGCAACGTATTCCTGCGCCTTGGCTTCGTCGCCGCCATTTGACTGCTTGGCCCATGCCCATGCGGCAAGGAAGTTCCAGCGCGCGCCGCCCGATGTCTTAGGATTCGGGGTGATCACCTGCACGTCGTCCTTGACCAGGTCTCCCCAATCCTTGATGCCTTTCGGGTTGCCCTTGCGCACGAGGAAGACGATCGTCGACGTATAAGGCGTCGAATTGTTGGGGAACTTGGTCTTCCAGTCGGCCGGGATCTTGCCGGTCGCCTTGGCGATGGCGTCGATATCGCCTTCGAGGGCAAGTGTCACGACATCGGCGTCGAGACCGTCGATGACCGAGCGGGCCTGGGCGCCGGAACCGCCATGCGAAGCCTGGATCGTCAGGGTTTCACCATTGTCCTTTTGCCACTTGGCGGCAAAGGCGGCATTGAAATCCTTGTACAATTCGCGGGTCGGATCGTAGGAAACGTTAAGAAGCGTCTGATCTGCGAATGCCGGAGCAATGCTTCCGATCGCGAAGCTGCCTGCCATGACCGCAGCTGCGATGAGCCGGGTGAGCCGTTGTGTCTGCATGGGGAACCCTCCTGTTTTCTGCCTTAACTCTATCAACTCGGTCGTATAATGAAACAAAGGTTCTTCCGGTTCCGGCATGGCTGTTAGAATGCCATTCCATTTAAGCGGCAATTTGGAAATGGACGTGCCGAAGTTGGCCGCGGCCAATTGGTCACCGGGCGCTGCCTGCCGCAGGGCCGTGTTTTTTTGGCCACAGTTCCTCCACGAAAACGACATGGTGATGCAGATTTTTGCCAAGATTTTGCCGCGATGACACTTGCGGATTCCTATATGGCTCCCGTGCGGTCGTATTCGCCGACTGCTACGCGGGGGTACCCTTGAAGTGCGCCTCGCATTCCAAACCTGTTAGGGCCATTCAAAATGAATATCAGAACTATCCTTTTTGCCTCCGTTGCCGCCCTTGCCGCGGCCTCCGGAGCCCGCGCAGCCGACGCCATCGTGGCGGCGGAACCCGAGCCCGTGGAATATGTTCGCGTTTGCGACGCCTACGGTACCGGCTATTTTTATATTCCGGGGACGGAAACATGCCTTTCGATCGGCGGTTATATCCGTACCGAAGTGCGCTTCGGTCAGCAGATATCCGGCGATTCCGACGTAGACTTCTGGACTCGTGGTCAGGTCACCTTCCAGACCAAGAACGACACCGAGTACGGTACGCTCACCGGCGTCATCACACTGCGTTACAATGCCGACGATGCCTCCGATCAGGAAGCATTGCTCGATGAAGGCTATCTCGACATTGCCGGTTTCCGCGCCGGTAAGCTGTACAGCTGGTGGGATGACGACATGAGCGGCGAGACCGATACGCTCGCCAGCAACGAGACGACCCACAACTCGATCCGTTATCAGTACGAGAATGGCGCTTTCGCGGCCGGCATCTCGGTCGAAGTCTACGCCACCAAGCCGGGCGACGGCCCGAACAACTTTGGTGTCGCAGGCCAGGTCTCCTACAAGGCCGGCGCCATCAGCGCTTACCTGCTTGCCGGTTACGACACCGACACCAGCGAAGTCGCTGTCCGCGGTATCGTTTATGCCGACATCGGCCCGGGCACGCTCGGCATTGCCGGCGTATGGGCAAGCGGCGCCAACTACTACTACGAAGAGTCCGAATGGACGATCGCAGCAGAGTATGCCTTGAAGATCAACGACAAGTGGTCGGTCACCCCGGGCTTCCAGTACTTCGAGAACATCGCTCTCGAGGCTGACGGCAACGGTTTCACCGGCGGCAGCGCCTACACGACCGGTGTCACCATCGACTACCAGATCGTCGAAGACCTGCGTTCGAAGCTCAGCGTGCAATATCACGATGAGGACGAAGGCGACGACGAAGTGTTCGGCTTCCTGCGCTTCCAGCGCGATTTCTAAGATAGTCTGATTGCAGACGAGCGGGCGCGGCCTTCGGGCCGCGCCTTTTTTATGATGCCGAAACGTGTGAGCGGTTTTCGGACGACATCATGCTCCCGCTATTCAATTTGGACGTCATACCCGTGAATCGGCGATGAAATCGGAATAGTATTCGTCGACCGTTCGTGCCTTGCGCATGGCGACAAGCGTGCCGTCCGATTGCAGCCGCCTGGCGATCGCAGAAAGCACGTTCAGATATTCGCCGCGATTGTTTTCCCCGAAGAGCAGCACGAAGGCGATATCCGTCGGGATATCGTCGATCGCCTCGAAATCCAGCGGATGGGCAAAGCGGAGGAGAAGGCCGCGCGGGCTGGTCATGCCGTCGATTGCCGCATGCGGGATGGCGATGCCGTTGCCGATCCCCGTCGAGCCGAGCTTCTCACGCGCTTCGAGCGCCTTCAGGATGGTCTGGCCGTCGACGGAGAAAGCCTTGGCGGCCTTGTCGGCGATGGTCTGCAGCGCGCGCCATTTCGTCGGCGCCGACACGCCGATGAAGGTGTGTTCCGGGCGGATGATGTTGGGAAGGTTCATGTCATTCTCGATACTGTTCGGCTCGATACTGTTCGGCTCGATAGTGTTCCGGCAGCGGGAGGGAAGGGAGTTCAATCCGGTTCCCTGAGCCGGTAGCCAACGCCGGTCTCGGTGGTGATATAGTGCGGCTGGTCGGGAATCTGCTCGACCTTTTGCCGCAGCTGCCGGACATAGACGCGCAGATACTGCACATCCGCCGCCGGCCCCCATACCTGCTTTAGAAGAAACTGGTGTGTCAGCACCTTGCCGGCATGCTGGGCGAGCACGCGCAGGATGTCGTATTCCTTCGGCGACAGCTTTATTTCCGCGCCTTCGACCTTGACGATGCGCTTGACGAGATCGATCGACAGCCCGCCGGTCTGGAAGATCGCCTTTTCGCCCTGTTGCTGCAGGCGGTGGCGCAGCGCCACGCGGATGCGGGCGCCGAGTTCGTTGATGCCGAAGGGCTTGGTGACGTAATCGTCGGCGCCGCTTTCCAGCGCCTTGACGATACCGGCCTCGTCGGTGCGGCTGGACAGAATGACGACGGGCATGGAAAGCCCTTCGTCGCGCCACACCTGCAGCAAGTCGTGGCCTGATGTGTCGGGCAGGCCGAGGTCGAGCACGATGAGGTCGGGCATGTCGTCGGCGACCGACTGACGGGCGGCGGCGGCGTTCGGCGCCTCGCGCACCTCGTAGCCCTGCGCGGTCAGGCCGACGCGGAGCAGCTTGCGGATCGGAGGCTCGTCGTCGACGACGAGGATCTTGACGGCTGAACCGGTCATCGGAGTTCATCCACTTTCGGAATGTCGTTGGGTTTCGGCAGGCGGATGGTGAAGACGGCGCCCGGACGGCCCGTCCGGTTGCCGGCGGTGATCGTGCCGCCCATCGCCTCGATGAAGCCGCGGCAGATGGAAAGGCCAAGCCCGGTGCCGGCGCGCACCTGATCGCCCTTGCGCACGCGGTAGAAGGTGTCAAAGACGCGGGTGAGATCGGTCGGCGGAATGCCTGGGCCTTCGTCCGAAATCTGCACGACGACGTTGTCGGCATCGGCCCAGCCCTCGATATGGATCACCGATTGCTCGGGCGCATATTTCGCGGCATTGTCGAGCAGGTTGAAGATCACCTGCTCAAACAGGACGGGGTCGACGCGCACCATCGGCAAGTCGGCGGGAATACTCATCTCTGTCTTGTGGCCGTCGAGGATCTTTGCGGCACGGCGAAGTGCGCTGCCGACGATATCGCCGGCATAATGCAGTGCCGAGTTCGGTTCCATCGCGCCGGATTCGATCTTGGTCATGTCGAGCAGATTGGCGATGAAGCGGTTGAGGCGTTCGGATTCGTCGACGACGGTCGACAGCAGATCGCTGCGATCCTCCTCCGGCATCGAGGCGAAATAGTCGCGCAGCGTGCCGGCGGCGCCGAGGATGGCGGCAAGCGGTGTCTTCAGGTCGTGCGAGATCGATGTCAGCAGCGCAGAGCGCAACCGATCGGCTTCGGCCCCAAGTCTTGCCCGGTCGACATCGGCGACGAGCTGCACACGTTCGATGGCAAGGGCCGCCTGGTCGTCGAGCGCATCGAGCAGCCGCTGTTGCTCCGGCGTCAGCAGCGGCCCGTCGCGGCGGTCGCTGTCGAGGCCGATGACGCCGACGGCGGTGCGCCCGGTTCTCAGCGGCACATAGAGGCGCTTGGCGCCGGGCAGGGTATCGGCGCCGCGGCCGGCGGCGTGGTTGTGCTCCCAGGCCCAGCGGGCGGCGGCAATATCCGCGTCATCGAGCGTATCATCAGGCGGATAACCGGCCTTGACGGCGATGCTGCCCTCTTCCGGCAGCAGCAGCACGACGCGGACCTTCAGCATCGAGGCAAGCTGGAAGGCGGTTGCCCAGAGCACGTCATCGAGCGTGCCGGTGCCGGCGAGCTTTTTCGAGAAGAGATAGAGATCTTCGGTCGTGCGCGCCCGCTGGCGGGCGGCGGCGGCCTGGCGCTGCACGGTCGCCGTCAGGTTGCTGGCGATGATGGCGACGCCCAGGAAGAAGAAGAGCGCAAGCACGCTTTCCGGATCGCTGATCGTCAGCGTGTAGCGCGGCGGCAGGAAGAAGAAGTTGAAGGACAGCGCGCTGAGGATGCAACTGTAAAGGGCCGGCCGCAGGCCGTGGAGGACGGCTGAGGTCAGCACGGCCATCAGAAAGACGAGGGCGAGGTTGCGCACGTCGAGCACCTGGTCGAGCACGACGCCGACGGCGAGCGCGATGGCGACATAACCGGTCGCCAGCAGATAGGCCCTGAGATCCAGTGGCGGCGGGGTGGCCGCCGCCCTCACGCCGCGCGCGGTGGTGCCGTCCTTCTCATTGCCGGAAATGACATGGACGCTGATCTCGCCGGCCCTGCGGATCAGCTCGTCGGTGATCGAGCGGCCCCACCAGTCCCGCCATGTCGGCTTCTTCGGGGCGCCGATGACGATATGGGTGACGTTGTTGGCAGTGGCGTGGCCGACGAGCTCTTCAGCCACCTCGCGACCGGGAAGGGTAATCGCCTCGCCACCGAGCTGCTCGGCGAGGCGCAGCGTCGCGGCGACGGTATCGCGTTCGGCTTCGGTCAGATTGATCGAGCGGTTGGTCTCGATATAGACGGCGGCCCATGGCGCACGCAGCCGCGAGGCCATGCGGGCGGCGTAACGCACCAGCGAAGCGGAACGTGAATGGTGGTCGACCGAGACGAGCACCCGCTCGCCCGCCGCCCATGGGCCGGAAATTGCATGGGCCTGCATATGGGAAAGCAACTGGTCGTCGACGCGCTGGGCGGTCTTGCGCAGCGCAAGTTCTCTGAGCGCCGTCAGGTTGCCTGGCGTGAAATAGTTGGTCAGCGCCCGCTCGGCGGTGCGCGGCATGTAGACCTTGCCGTCATGCAGGCGCTTAATCAGATCATCCGGCGTCAGGTCGATGATCTCGATGTCGTCGGCAAGATCGATGATCGAGTCCGGCACCGTCTCGCGCACACGGATGCGGGTGATCTGCGAGACGACGTCGTTCAGGCTTTCGACATGCTGGATGTTCAGCGTCGTATAGACATCGATGCCGCGATCGAGCAATTCCTTGACGTCGAGATAGCGCTTCGGATGGCGGCTGCCCTCGGCATTGGTATGGGCGAGTTCGTCGACCAGCACGAGATCAGGCCGGCGGGCGAGGATACCGTCGAGGTCCATTTCCTCGAGCGGCCGGCCCTTGTAGCTGATTTCGACGCGAGGGATGATTTCGAAGCCGGCGATAAGCGCTTCGGTCTCCTTGCGGCCGTGGGTCTCGACGACGCCGATGACGACATCGAGACCGTCGGCGATCTTGGCACGGCCGGAGACGAGCATCTCGTAGGTCTTGCCGACGCCGGGGGCGGCTCCGAGAAAGATCTTCAGACGGCCGCGCGTTTCAGCCCGGGCTTTTTCGAGAAGCGCATCGGGCGAGGGCCTGCCGGCCTGGTCGCGATTGTCGTCTGGCATGCGTATGGTCTTTCTGCAGATGACTGCCGAGGACGGGCGACATCTCCCTGTCCCTCCTCCCTGTGACGGGCACAGGGAGGAGGGATGGAAAGGGCGCCCAGCCTGCCAGGGTCACTGAGTCATAGAAGCATCAAGGCTCTGATTCAACGCCAGAACATTGACTGTGGGTTCGCCGAGAATGCCGAGTTCGCGGCCTTGGACGGCGCCGTCGACCAGCGCCTTGACCTTGGCCTCATCAAGGCTTCGCGCCTTGGCAACACGCGCCACCTGGAAATAGGCAGCCTCCGGCGAGATATCGGGATCGAGGCCGCTGCCCGAAGCGGTGACAAGGTCGGCAGGCACGTCAGCCGTCGGGTTTGCCGCCTTGGCGGTGTTATAGTCGCCCTTGACGCGGTCGATCAGCTTCTGGCTGGTCGGGCCGAGGTTCGAGCCGCTGGAGGCGGCCGCATTGTAGCCGTCGCCGGCGGCCGAGGGACGGCCGTGGAAATACTTGTCGCTGGTGAAGGCCTGGCCGATCAGCGTCGAGCCGATCACCTGGCCGTTGTTCTCGATCAGGCTGCCGTTCGCCTGGGCCGGGAAGAGGGCCTGGGCGGCACCCGTCATGGCGAGCGGATAAAGCAGGCCGGTAATGGCGGTGGTGGCGACGATCATGACGACCGCCGGACGAAGTTCTTTCAACATTGTCTTACTCCTTGGAGTGCTTTCAGGCTTCCGTTACGCAAGGCCGAGGGCTGCGACAGCCATGTCGATCGCCTTGATGCCGATGAAGGGGACGATGATGCCGCCGGCGCCGTAGATCAGCAGGTTGCGCGACAACAGCGCACCGGCGCCGATCGGACGGTAGCGGACACCCTTCAACGACAGCGGGATCAGCGCGATGATGATCAGTGCATTGAAGATGATTGCCGAGAGTATGGCGCTTTGCGGCGTCGACAATCCCATGATGTTCAAGACGCCGAGCTGCGGGTAGAAGGTCAGGAACATCGCCGGGATGATGGCGAAGTACTTGGCGATGTCGTTGGCGATCGAAAACGTCGTCAGCGCGCCGCGCGTCATCAACAGTTGCTTGCCGATCTCGACGATCTCGATGAGCTTCGTCGGGTCTGAGTCGAGATCGACCATGTTTCCGGCCTCGCGGGCGGCGACCGTGCCGGTGTTCATGGCGACGCCGACATCGGCCTGGGCGAGCGCCGGCGCATCGTTGGTGCCGTCGCCGCACATGGCGACGAGCTTGCCCTTCGACTGTTCCTTGCGCATCAGCGCCAGCTTCATCTCTGGCGTGGCTTGGGCGAGGAAGTCGTCGACGCCGGCCTCGGCGGCGATGGCCGCTGCCGTCAGCGGGTTGTCGCCTGTTATCATCACGGTGCGGATGCCCATGCGGCGAAGCTCGGTGAAACGCTCGCGGATGCCGCCCTTGACGATATCCTTCAGCTGGATGACGCCGAGCAGCCTGCCGTCGCGGGCAACGGCGAGCGGCGTGCCGCCGGATTTGGCGACCTCGTCGGAGATCGATTGCAGTTCGCGGACGATCTCGCTGCCGTTTTTCGAGGATGCATCGCCGTTGACATGAGCCAGCACCGCATCGACCGCACCCTTGCGGATCGAGGAACCGTCGAGATCGACACCGCTCATGCGGGTCTGGGCGGTGAAGGGCACGAAGGTTGCCTTCAGGCTTGCCATGTCGCGGCCGCGGATCGCGTATTTCTCCTTGGCGAGCACGACGATGGAGCGGCCTTCCGGCGTTTCGTCGGCAAGCGAGGCGAGCTGGGCGGCATCGGCGAGATCTTGTTCGGACACGCCGCGGACCGGACGGAAGGTCGTCGCCTGGCGATTGCCGAGGGTGATCGTGCCGGTCTTGTCGAGCAGGAGTGTATCGACGTCGCCGGCGGCTTCGACCGCGCGGCCGGACATGGCGAGCACGTTGAAGCGGACGAGGCGGTCCATGCCGGCAATGCCGATTGCCGACAGCAGCGCGCCGATCGTCGTCGGGATCAGCGTGACGAAGAGGGCGACGAGCACGATGATCGGGATCGAGCCACCGGCATAGATGGCAAAGCTCGGGATCGTCGCGGTGGCAAGCACGAAGATCAGCGTCATGCCGGCAAGCAGGATGTTGAGCGCGATCTCGTTCGGGGTCTTCTGGCGTTCGGCACCTTCGACGAGCGCGATCATCCGGTCGAGGAAGGTCGAGCCGGCCGCCGCGGTGATGCGCACGCGGATCCAGTCGGAAAGCACCTGCGTGCCACCGGTGACGGCCGAGCGATCGCCGCCGGATTCACGGATGACAGGGGCGGATTCGCCTGTTATCGCCGCTTCGTTGACGGAGGCGACACCTTCGATGACTTCGCCGTCCGAGGGGATGATGTCGCCGGCCTCGACGAGCACGAGGTCGCCGACCTTGAGGCTGGTGCCCGGCACCATGCGGTAGCCGCTGCCATTGTTGGCGGTGAGCAGTTTGGCCTGGGTTTCGGTGCGCGCCTTGCGCAGCGAATCTGCCTGCGCCTTGCCGCGGCCTTCGGCGACGGCTTCGGCGAAATTGGCAAACAGCACGGTGAACCAGAGCCAGATATTGATCTGGAACGAGAAGCCGAGATTGCCGTTGCCCGCCACCAGATCGCGCAGGAAAAGAACGGTGGTCAGTACCGAGACCGTTGCCACGACAAACATGACCGGGTTTCTGGCAAGCGCCCGCGGGTTGAGCTTCTTGAAAGCGGCCCCCACGGCGGGAATGAGGATGCGAGAGTCCATGACGCTCGCGGATTTTGCCTGGCTCATAAGAGACTCCAGCTTTGAAACGAGGATGGCGAACCGGAAGCCGGTCAGCCCTGTAAGATTTTGAAGATGGCGGCGATGACGAGGAGGCCTGCCATCATCACCAGGATGATGTCGGAGGCTTGGGGTCTCGGGCCATTCCCTCGTCCCGGCGCACCGGGACGAGGGTGGAAGGCGTTGCGAAGCCTGTGACGGAGGATCATGGCACCACCTCAGAAGGTCTGGCCGGCGATCATGACCAGGTGCTCGACGACAGGGCCAAGCGCCAGCGCCGGGAAGAAGGTCAGGCCGCCGACGATCAGGATCGTGCCGACGAGCAGGCCGACGAACAGCGGACCATCCGTCGGGAAGGTGCCTGCCGAGGCTGGAACCGACTTCTTGGCGATCAGCGAACCGGCAATGGCAAGCGCCGGGATGATGACCAGGAAGCGGCCCATCAGCATGCCGAGGCCAAGGGTGATGTTGTACCAGGGCGTATTGCCGGTGAGGCCGCCGAAAGCCGAGCCGTTATTGGCCGCAGCCGAGCTATAGGCATAGAGGATTTCGGAGAAGCCGTGCGGACCGGCGGTCCCGACCGATGCAACCGCACTCGGAAGGACGCTTGCGATTGCGGTGAAGACCAGCATGGCGAGGGGCAGGCAGAGGATGGCGAGAACGGCCATTTTCATTTCTTTCGCCTCGATTTTCTTGCCGAGATATTCCGGCGTGCGGCCAACCATCAGGCCGGCGACGAAGACTGCGACGATGATGAAGAGCAGGATGCCGTAGAAACCCGCGCCGACACCGCCGACGATGACTTCGCCGAGCTGCATGTTGATCAGTGGGATGAGGCCGCCGAGTGCGGTGAAGCTGCCATGCATCGCATTGACGGCGCCGCACGAGGCCGCGGTGGTGATGACCGCAAAGAGCGAGGACAGGGCGACGCCGAAGCGGACTTCCTTGCCTTCCATGTTGCCGCCGCCAAGACCGAAAGCATGCATAAGCGGGTTGCCGGCAGCTTCCGCCCAATAGGTGACACCGACACCGGCGATGAACAGGATGCCCATCGTGGCAAGGATCGCCCAGCCCTGGCGCTGGTTGCCGACCATGCGGCCGAAGACGTTGGTCAAAGCCGCGCCGATCGCGAAGATCGAGACCATCTGGATGAGATTGGAGATCGCGTCGGGATTTTCGAACGGATGGGCGGAATTGGCATTGAAGAAGCCGCCGCCATTGGTGCCGAGCATCTTGATCGCAAGCTGCGAGGCGACAGGCCCTACCGCAATCGTCTGCTGCGCACCTTCGAGCGTGGTGGCATTGACATAAGCGCCAAGCGTCTGCGGCACGCCGAGGTAGACGTAGACCAGTGTCAGCACGATGCAGATCGGCAGCAGCACATAGAAGGTTGCCCTCGTCATATCGACCCAGAAATTGCCGACGACCTTGCCCGAAGCGCGCGAGAAGGCGCGGATGAAGGCGAGCGCGATGGCGATGCCCGTCGCCGCAGAGACGAAGTTCTGGACGGTGAAGCCGGCCATCTGGGTCAGATAGGACATCGTGCTTTCGCCGCCGTAGTTCTGCCAGTTGGTGTTGCTGACGAAGCTGACGGCGGTGTTGAAGGAAAGCTCGGGCGGGACGGCTGCCATGCCGGCCGGATTATAGGGAAGGCCGGCCTGCAGGCGTTGCAGCGCGTAAAGTATGATGACACCAAGCAGGCTGAAGAGCAGCACGGCGAAGGCATAAGAGGTCCAATGCTGTTCCTCGCCTTCGCTGGTGCCGGCAAGGCGGTAAAGCCCCCGTTCGATCGGAACGAGGACCGGTGACAGGAAAGTGCGCTCGCCGCTGAAGACACGCGTCATGTAACCGCCGAGCGGTTTGACGAGCACGAGGACGATCCCGCAGTAAAGCAGGATCTGAAGCCATCCGTTGAGGGTCATGGAGGTAAACTTTCAATACCCGGCTGCCTCTCGGTCGCGCATGCGCGACCGCAGAAGTGCCAGTTCTCTTCAAAAGCGTTCTGGGCGAAGGAGAGCGTAGGTGAGGTAGACGGTGAGAAACACGGTCACGGCACCGCTCAAGACATAATCGAGGGTCATCGTCGTTTCTCCGGTCAAAGCCTGTCGCAGGCTCGGGTGTAGGCAAAGCACAGCGCGAAGAATATGATCGCGGTGCTAAGTAAAGTGATATCCATCATGATCGTGACTCCTGTTGTTCTTCTTGGAGTCAGACAAGACAAAGGGCGCTGGGAGGCTGCCTTTCATGCTTTCTGGCGTGGAGATGATCTTCCGACCTCTCGCACATCAATATGGAGCCGAAGCGCATAAGGGTTCGAGACGGACGACGGGCCATCAATATAAAAATCTTATAAATGCCCTTACGGGGCCGCTCGCCATCGGACCAGCCTGGTGCGGTTTTCGGACGGGCCGCTGCCGGTGCCGAGCCGCGGCAGATCTGCGTGAGCAGTTTTTCATTTGTTGAGCAAAAGCCTTCTCAATCTGGTTGAATTGGGAAGGCTTCGGGCTTTATAGTCGGCTTCAACGCTGCCCGATGAAACCATGGGCAAGCCACTAGGGAAGGAAACCGACGATGACCAAAGTCCGTGCGCTTGTCCTCGAGCGCCAGCATGAGCTTGCGCTCCGCGATATCGATCTGCCGCTCGAAACCGGCCCCGGCGAGGTAAAGATCAGGATCCACACGGTCGGCGTCTGCGGTTCAGACGTGCATTATTACACGCACGGCAAGATCGGCCCCTTCATCGTCAACGCGCCGATGGTGCTCGGCCATGAGGCGGCGGGCACGGTGGTCGAGGTCGGCGCCGGCGTCACGCATCTGAAAGTCGGCGACCGCGTCTGCATGGAGCCCGGCATTCCCGATCCGAATTCCAAGGCAAGCCGGCTCGGCATGTACAATATCGACCCGGCCGTGACCTTCTGGGCGACCCCGCCGATCCACGGCGTGCTGACGCCGGAGGTCGTGCATCCCGCCAACTACACCTTCAAGCTGCCCGACAATGTCAGCTTCGCCGAAGGCGCCATGGTCGAGCCCTTCGCCGTCGGCATGCAGGCGGCCACCAAGGCGAAGATTACGCCTGGTGATACTGCCGTCGTCCTCGGCGCCGGGCCGATCGGCACGATGGTGGCGATCGCGGCGCTTGCCGGCGGCTGCGCCCGCGCGATCGTCGCCGATCTTGCCCAGCCGAAGCTCGATATCGCCGCGCAGTACCAGGGCGTCATTCCGGTCAATATCCGCGAGAAGAACCTGGCCGAAGAGGTTGCCCGGCTGACCGACGGCTGGGGCGCCGATGTCGTCTTCGAATGCTCCGGCTCGCCGAAGGCCTGGGAGACGATCATGGCGCTGCCGCGCCCAGGCGGCGTCATCGTCGTCGTCGGCCTGCCGGTCAACCCGATCGGCTTCGACGTCTCGACGGCATCCACCAAGGAAATCCGCATCGAGACAGTGTTCCGCTACGCGCATCAGTATGAGCGCTCGATCGCGCTGCTCGGCTCGGGACGCGTGGATCTGAAGCCGCTGATATCAGAGACCTTTAAGTTCGAAGATTCGATCAAGGCGTTTGATCGCGCCGTCGAGGCCCGGCCAAGCGACGTGAAGCTGCAGATCGTGATGGACTAGAGCATGATGATGCCGAAAAGTGTGATCGGTTTTCGGACAACAACATGCTCCAACTATATAATTTAGAACAAGATTCGGGTTTTAGGCCGACCCGGCCTAAAATCATCCTGTTCTAGGACGTCATACCGCTATGAGTGCCTGGCGCTCAGTTTCATCTTGCGAAAGACAAGGGCCGCGGCTGCGACGACAGCCGCGGCTCCGATTGCAATCAGCAGATGACGGTGCAGCGGAAGGTGGCCCAATGTCTGTTGGATGCCGTGCCCGAAGAGATAGCCGAGCGCCGTGAAAAGCTGCCCCCACGCAAACGCGGCCACGGCATTCAGGATGATGAATTTTCCGGTCGCTATTCGCGTTGTCCCGATGACGATCGGGCTGATCGTCCGCAATCCCACCAGGAAACGAAACGCAAGGATGAAGCCGGTCGGATATCTTTCCAGAAGGCGGGTGGCGCGCGCCAGCGCCGGCCTTTCCATCAGCCGGCGCACGAGACCCCATCGAGCCGCATAACGGCCGGCGAAGAACCAGAACTGATCGCCGGCGAAGGATCCTGCCGTTGCCGCGAGCGACGCCGACCAATAGGTCAGCAGTCCGCGGTGGGAAATGACGCCGCCGAGGAAGGCGGCTGTTTCGCCTTCGAAGGCCGCGCCCAGAAATATCGCCAACAGGCCGTAGTGCTCGATCAGCAGTTCGATAGACACTCAGCCCGCCTCCAGCTGTCGATTTCGAAGCATCAATTCATCGCTAAACCGGCTTCAAATCCCCAAGCAGCGTCGGGATCAGCTCCGACACCGTCGGATGGATAGGCACCGACCATTGCAATGCGGGATAGGTCGTTCCTGCATTCATCGCATCGATGATGCCGTGGATCACCTCGTCGCCCTCGATGCCGAGTATCGCCGCGCCGAGGATTTTTTTGGTCTCGGCGTCGGCGATCACCTTCATGAATCCCTTGGTCTCGCCGCGCTCGTTGGCGCGGCCGACGCGGCTCATCGGCCGGGTCGAGATCAGGATCTTGTGTCCCGAGGCGCGCGCCTGCTTCTCCGTCATGCCGACACGGCCAAGCGGCGGGTCGATATAGAGCGCATAGGCCAGGATGCGGCTCGAGAGTTTGCGGTCGTCGCTGTCGAGCAGATTGGCGGCGGCGATCTCGAAATCATTGTAGGAGGTGTGAGTGAAGGCGCCGTGGCCGTTACAGTCGCCGAGCGCCCAGATGCCGTCGACATTGGTGGCAAGCTTGTCGTCGACGGTAATGAAGCCGCGTCCGTCGGTGATGACGCCGGCGGCATCGAGGCCGAGATCGTCGGTGTTCGGTTTGCGGCCGGTGGCAATCAGCACATGGCTCGCATCGATCCTCGCTGAATCGGTGGCGACCGTTATTCCGTCGCTGCTCTTGGAAAAGGCGATCTCGCTGGCGCCGGTATGAATGTCGATGCCCTCCGAGCGCAGGACGTCGGCGATCGCGTCGGATATATCCTCGTCCTCGCGCGATGCGAGCTTCGGACCATGCTCGATAACGCTGACTTCGGCGCCGAAACGGCGATACATCTGCGCGAATTCCAGCCCGATATAACTGCCGCCGATGACGGCCAGATGCCGTGGCAGGGAGTCGAGATCGATGATCGAAGTGCTGGTGAGGTAATCGATATCGTTGATCCCGGGCAGATCGGGGATGACTGGCCGTGCTCCGACATTGAGAAAGATGCGCGGTGCGGTCAGTGTTTCGCCGTTGACGCTGACGGTCTTCGGGTCCTCGAAACGGGCGTGGCCATAGATAACGGTCATGCCGTCCATGCCGGCGAACCAGCCGATCAGGCCGTTGCGGGCGTTCATGGTCACGGTTTCGGCGCGCGCCCTGACCACCTTCATGTCGATGGCGATCTGGCCTGGGATATTGACGCCGTAGGTGGCGCCGTTTCTTGCGACATGGGCGGCGCGGGCGCTGGCGACCAGCGTTTTCGTCGGCATGCAGCCGGCGTTGACGCAGGTGCCGCCGAGGAACTTGCGCTCGATCAGCGCCACCTTCATGCCCTTTTCGACCATCCTTGCGGCAAGAAACGGGCCGGCCTGGCCGGCGCCGATAACGATGGCGTCGAAGCTTTTCATGCGACGGCCCCCACGATCAGCACCGCGCCGATGACGGCGACGGCATCCTCGATGAGAGCGGCCGGCAGATCCTTGCCGAAGGACGCGGCAAGTCTGCCGCGGACGGCGGCGCCACCATATGTGCCGATGACGGCGCCGATCACGCCGGCAATCAGCCCGCCGAAAAGCAGGCTGCTGGCGGCGCCGATCGTGGCGCCGGCCAGCGCGCCGGAGACGATGCGGGCGCCGAACTGCATCGGCACCTTGCGCGACGGCGTGGTCGGCAACTGGTCAGCGATCAGTTCGACGATGGCGAGAAGCGTGAAGATCCACGGCGTCCACTGGTAACCCATGAAGGCAAGCGGCGTCTGCGAGACATCAAACCATCCAAGCGCCGCGCCCCAGGCAACGGCGGCAGGCGCGGTCATCGTGCGAAGCCCGGCAATGACACCAATCAGTAATGCAAGAAGCAGAAACATGCATGATCCCCTTTTTGCCGGCTCTTGCCGTCGTCAGGGAAGGTTGCACATTGTCAGGCGCGTGGCAATTCGCCCTTTCGCGTCAAAGGCTAAGCGCGTCGCGTCAAACCGGAATCATGCGACGCGCTTAGGTCTCTGTTTTATGCACACCGTTGTCCCAAAACCGCTGCACACTTTTGGGCGGCATGTATTAGTTCGCAAAGGCGGCAATGCCGGTGATCGCCCGGCCGATGATCAGCGCGTGGATGTCGTGCGTGCCCTCATAGGTGTTGACCACTTCGAGGTTGACGAGATGACGGGCGATGCCGAATTCGTCGGAGATGCCGTTGCCGCCGAGCATGTCGCGGGCCGCCCGCGCAATCTCCAGCGCCTTGCCGCAGCTGTTGCGCTTCAAGATCGAGGTCAGCTCCACCGGCGGATGGCCTTCCTCCTTCATGCGGCCAAGCCGCAGGCAGCCTTGAAGGCCGAGCGAGATCTCCGCCGCCATGTCGGCGAGCTTCTTCTGGATCAGCTGGTTGGCGGCAAGCGGCCGGCCGAACTGCTTGCGCTCGAGCGTATATTGCCGGGCTCTGGCATAACAATCCTCGGCAGCACCAAGTGCGCCCCAGGCGATGCCGAAACGGGCCGAGTTGAGGCAGGTGAATGGTCCCTTGAGGCCGGTGACATCAGGCAGAAGGTTTTCCTCCGGCACGAAGACCCCGTCCATCACCACTTCGCCTGTTATCGAGGCGCGCAAGCCCACCTTGCCGTGGATGGCGGGAGCCGAAAGCCCTTTCCAGCCCTTTTCGAGGATGAAGCCACGGATGAGGCCGTCCTCGGTCTTTGCCCAGACGACGAAGACATCGGCGATCGGCGCGTTGGAGATCCAGGTCTTCGAGCCGGTGAGGCTGTAGCCGCCGTCGACCTTCTTGGCGCGTGTCGCCATCGAGCCGGGGTCGGAGCCATGATCGGGTTCGGTCAGGCCGAAGCAGCCGATCCATTCGCCGGTGGCGAGTTTCGGCAGGTATTTCAGCTTCTGCGCCTCAGACCCGAAGGTTTCGATCGGCACCATCACCAGTGAGGACTGGACGCTCATCATCGAGCGGTAACCGCTGTCGACCTTTTCGACCTCGCGGGCGATCAGGCCGTAGGCGACGTAACCGAGACCGGCGCCGCCATAATCCGGCGAGATGGTCGGGCCGAGCAGCCCGAGTTCACCCATTTCGCGGAAGATCTCAGGATCGGTCTTTTCATTGCGGAAGGCGTCGAGAACGCGGGGAGCAAGCTTTTCCTGCGCATAGGCATGGGCGGTGTCCTGCACCATGCGCTCTTCGCTGGTCAGTTGCTCTACCAGGCGGAACGGATCGGCCCAGTCGAAAACTTCGCGCGTATGCTGCATGGCGGTGTCTCCTCAGCTTGCCTCGCTCAAGTTGGCCATAGACCCGCCAGCCGACCGCGTCAACAGACGGCGGTCGCGTCGAAAAGACAGGCCCGGCCATCTTTTCAAAAGCGTCGGCATGATCCACTTTGCCCACGATCGATTCTGGAACGAGGAGGCGGAAATGTCGTCAAGCGATCTGTTCGTATCGGCCGAAGGCGCCGAATGGGTCAATCCCGAGCCCGGCGTCGTCAGGCGCATCATGACCTATCTGCCCGAGATGATGCTGGTGGAAGTGGTCTTCGAAAGCGGCGCCGTGGGTGCGGCCCATTCTCATCCGCACATCCAGGCCAGCTACGTCGCCGAAGGCAGTTTCGAAGTGACGATCGACGACCGGACCGAAGTGCTGAAACAGGGCGGCAGCTTCATCGTGCCCCCCAATCTGGTCCACGGCGTCAAGGCGCTGGAAAAGGGCCGGCTGATCGATGCTTTCACCCCGCATCGGACTGAATTCCTGAAGTAGTCAGGTTTCCACCTTTGCCCGGCGCGCCGGGCCGGCAGCGGTGACATAGGGCGGCACGAAGCGCGCATCCTCGCCGCGCACCGCCTCGCGCAGGAAGTCGATGACGGCGCGCACGCGCGGCGCCTGTTTGAGGTCGCGATGACAGGTGATCCAGTAATGGCGCTTGAGGTCGATCTCGTCTGGCAGCACGCGCACGAGTTCGGGATAACGGCTGGCGAAGAAATAAGGCAGGATGCAAAGGCCGAGACCGTTTCTGGTTGCAGTAAGCTGTGCGAAGATGCTGGAGCTCTGGAACTGCGGCTTGATGCGCGGGTGCACATCGCCCAGATAATCCAGGCCCGGCGCGAAAATCATCTCCTCGATATAGCTGACGAAGGGATGGCCGAGCAGGTCTTCACGGCAGCTGATCGGTGCGGCCTTCGCCAGATAGTCGCGCGAGCCATAGATCTGCAGATGATAGTCGGTCAGCTTCTCGGCAAAATACGGCCCGCCCTTCGGCTCATCGAGCACGACGGAAAGATCGGCCTCCTTGCGCGACAGCGACATGATCTGCTGGATCGTCACCAGTTCGAGCGATAGATGCGGATGCTGGGCGGCAAACTGCGGCAGCACGGTTGCGAAGAAGAAGTTGGCAAAACCCTCCGGCGCGCTGAGCCGCACCAGGCCGCGCTGCGCCATCGAGCCGTCGGCGAGGTCGGCGCGCAGCCGCTCGGTCTCCTGTTCCATCCTCTCGGCCGTCTCGACGAAGCGGGTGCCCATGGCGGTCAACACGTAACCGCGCGGATTGCGCTCGAACAGCTTGACCTTGAGGGTGAACTCCAGTCGGTCGATGCGGCGCGAGACGGTGGCATGGCTGGAGCGCAGCTGGCGGGCCGCCGTCGACAGCTGTCCCGTGCGGGCGACGGCTAGAAAAAACTGCAGATCGTCCCAAGTAAACTGCGGTGGATTGTTCATCGCGGTCCCCTCTGTTCAAAAACGAACAGATACTGTTTGGAATTAGTTGTAAATCACCCGTTGCCTCAGGGCGGAATTTCCGTGATCGTAGGGAAAGGGTCCGTCGTTCTGAGGAGTGCGGCTGGCCAAATTTGAACAGATCCGCAATCTGGCCAATCTCTGGGAGGAGATCATATGCGAAAGAATCTCATTGCATCAGTTGCATTTCTGCTTGCAAGCAGCACAGCGGTGCTCGCGCAGAGCGCGACCGACGGCAAGGTCAAGATCGGCATCCTGAACGACCAGTCGGGTGTCTATGCCGATTTCGGCGGCAAGTCCTCCGTCGAAGCCGCCAAGATGGCGGTCGAGGATTTCGGCGGCAAGGTGCTGGATGTTCCGGTCGAGATCGTCGATGCCGACCACCAGAACAAGCCTGATATCGCCTCCAATATCGCCCGCCAATGGTACGATACCGAGCAGGTGGATGCGATCATGGAACTGACGACCTCGTCCGTGGCGCTCGCCGTGCAGGCAATCGCCAAGGAGAAAAAGAAGATCGACATCGTCACGGGTGCTGCGACGACGGATCTGACCGGCAAGGCCTGCTCGCCTTATGGCTTCCACTGGGCCTATGACACCCATGCACTGGCCGTCGGCACCGGTGGCGCGCTCGTCAAGCAGGGCGGCGATAGCTGGTTCTTCCTGACTGCCGACTATGCCTTCGGCTATTCGCTGGAACAGCAGACCAGCGATTATGTCAAGGCAAGCGGCGGCAAGGTGGTCGGCGCCGTCCGCCATCCGCTCTCGACCCAGGACTTCTCGTCCTTCCTGTTGCAGGCGCAATCGTCCGGCGCCAAGGTGATCGGCCTTGCCAATGCCGGCCTCGACACCTCGAACGCCATCAAGCAAGCGGCCGAATTCGGCATCACCCAGGGCGGCCAGCATCTGGCGGCGCTGCTCTTCACGCTCGCCGAAGTCCATGGCCTCGGCCTCGAAGCGGCTCAAGGGTTGACGCTGACGGAAGGGTTTTACTGGAATCGCGACGACGAAAGCCGCGCCTTCGCCAAAAAATTCTTCGCCCGCACAGGCAAGATGCCGAACATGATCCATACGGGCACCTATTCGGCAGTGACGCAATATCTGAAGGCGGTGCAGAAGGCCGGCACCGACGAGACGGAAGCCGTCGCCAAGCAGTTGCATGAACTGCCGGTCGATGACGTCTTCGGCCGCGGCGGCACGGTCGGCGCCAATGGCCGGATGATCCATGACATGTACCTGCTGCAGGTCAAGAAGCCTTCCGAAAGCAAGGAGCCGTGGGATTATTTCAACGTGCTCGCCACCATTCCCGGCAAGGAAGCCTATATCGATCCCGCCAAGAGCGGCTGCGATCTGGTGAAGTAGGCACGATGGCGGTTTCCGCAATTGAAACTCAGGAAAAGCCGCGGGTGGTCTTGTCCGCCCGCGGCCTGCGCCGTGATTTCGGCGGCTTCACCGCCGTCAAGAATGTCGATCTCGACGTGCATGACGCAAGTGTGCATGCGCTGATCGGCCCGAATGGCGCCGGCAAGACGACGGTCTTCAATCTGCTGACGAAGTTCCTGCAGCCGACCTCAGGCACGATCACGCTGATGGGCACCGATATCACCAAGACGCCGCCCGACAAGGTGGCGCGCATGGGGCTGGTCCGCTCTTTCCAGATCTCGGCGGTCTTCCCGCATCTGACCGTTCTCGACAATGTGCGCGTGGCGCTGCAGCGACCGAACCATCTTTCCACGCAGTTCTGGCGGCCGATTTCGGCGCTCGACCGGCTGAATGGGCGCGCCGAGCAATTGCTGGCCAGCGTCGGGCTTTCCAAGGAGCGTGACCATATCGCCGCCGATCTTTCCTATGGCCGCAAGCGCGTGCTGGAGATCGCGACAACGCTGGCGCTGGATCCGAAGGTGCTGCTGCTCGACGAGCCGATGGCCGGCATGGGCCAGGAGGATGTCGGCGTCGTTTCGTCGATCATCCGCGAGGTCGCCCGCGACCGGGCGGTGCTGATGGTCGAACACAATCTCTCCGTCGTCGCCAATATCTGCCAGCACGTCACCGTGCTGCAGCGCGGCGAGATCCTCGCCGCGGGCGATTATGCCACCGTCAGCCAGGATGAGCGCGTACGCGTGGCCTATATGGGCACGGAGGAGCATTGATGGCCACTCTCCTCGAAGTCCAGGGGCTCAATGCCTGGTACGGCGAAAGCCACGTCCTGCACGGCGTCGACATGCGTGTGGCCGAAGGCGAGATGATCACCATTCTCGGCCGAAACGGCGTCGGCAAGACGACGACGCTGCGTACCATCACCGGCATTGTGCGTGCCCGGAAGGGCAAGATCAGCTTTGCCGGCAGCGACATGATGCAGGTGCCGCTGCACAAGACGGCTCATCGGGGCATCGGATTCGTGCCGGAGGAGCGCGGCATCTTCTCGACGCTCACCGTTTCGGAAAACCTGCTGCTGCCGCCTGTCGTGGCAGAAGGGGGGATGACGCTCGACGAAATCTACGAGCTCTTTCCCAATCTCTACGAGCGCCGCGGCAGCCCGGGCACCAAACTATCAGGCGGCGAGCAGCAGATGCTGGCGATCGCCCGAATCCTGCGCACCGGCGTCAGGCTGCTCATTCTCGACGAACCGACGGAGGGGCTTGCCCCCGTGATCGTCCAGCGCATCGGCGAGGTGCTAAAGACCCTGAAGGAGCGCGGCATGACGATCCTGCTCGTCGAGCAGAATTTCCGTTTCGCCAGCCGTATTGCCGATCGCTTCTATCTGATGGATCATGGGCAGATGGTGTCGGAATTCCCGGTCGGTGAACTACCGCAGCGCATGGATACGCTGCACAAGGTTCTGGGAGTGTGACCAGATGACGATGATCTTCGGCATTCCCCTGCAGGCGCTGCTCGGCCAGCTGCTGATCGGCCTGATCAACGGCTCGTTCTACGCGCTGCTCAGCCTCGGCCTCGCCATCATCTTCGGCCTTCTGAGAGTGATCAACTTCGCCCACGGCGCGCAATATATGCTCGGCGCCTTCGTCGCCTACTTGCTGCTGACCTATGCCGGCATCGGCTACTGGCCCTCGCTGATCCTGGCACCCGTTATCGTCGGCCTTGCCGGTGCAATCATCGAGCGGCTCTTCCTGCGCCGGCTCTATGATCTCGATCCGCTCTACGGCCTGCTCTTCACCTTCGGGCTGGCGCTCGCGGTCGAGGGCACCTTCCGCTATCTCTATGGCTCCTCCGGCCAGCCCTATGCGACGCCGGCAGCGCTCGCCGGCGGCGCCAATCTCGGCTTCATGTTCCTGCCGATCTATCGCGGCTGGGTGGTGGTCGTTTCGCTCGTCGTTTGCCTCGGCACCTGGCTGCTGATCGAGAAGACCAAACTCGGGGCTTACCTGCGTGCCGCTACCGAAAACGCCGTGCTGGTCCAGGTCTTCGGCGTCAACGTGCCGGTGCTCCTGACGCTCACCTACGCGCTTGGCGCGGGTCTTGCCGCCTTTGCCGGCGTGCTGGCGGCGCCGATCTACCAGGTCTCGCCGCTGATGGGCTCGAACATGATCATCGTCGTCTTCGCCGTGGTCGTCGTCGGCGGAATGGGATCGATCATGGGCGCGATCATCACCGGTTATGTGCTCGGCATCGCCGAGGGCCTGACCAAGGTCTTCTATCCCGAGGCGTCCAACATCGTGATCTTCGTCATCATGGCGATCGTGCTTCTCATCAGGCCCGCGGGCCTCTTCGGACGGGATGCTTGACATGGCTGACGTCACCGAAACCATCGAAACGGAAAAAAGCCGTACCGCTCTTTCAGTGCAGGCGGGTTTTCTGCTGGCGGGGCTGCTGATCCTGCTGCTGGCGCCGTTCTTTTTCTATCCGATCTTCCTGATGAAGCTGCTCTGCTTCGCGCTCTTTGCCTGCGCCTTCAACCTGCTGCTCGGCTATACCGGCCTGCTGTCCTTCGGCCACGCCACCTTTTTCGGGGGCGCGGCCTATTTCACCGCATATACAGTGAAGGCATGGGGCCTGCCGCCGGAACTCGGCATCCTGATCGGCGTGGCGGGTGCGGCGTTTCTCGGTCTCGTCATGGGTTTCTTCGCCATCCGCCGCCAGGGCATCTATTTCGCGATGATCACGCTGGCGCTGTCGCAGATGTTCTTCTTCTTCTGCCTGCAGGCGGAGTTCACCGAGGGCGAGGACGGCATCCAGTCGGTGCCGCGCGGCCATCTCTTCGGCTTCATCGATCTGAACAGCTCGACCAACATGTATTATTTCGTGCTGGCTGTTTTCATCATCGGCGTCTTGATCATCTGGCGCTTCATCAACTCGCCTTTCGGCATGATCCTGAAATCGATCCGCGAAAACGAGCAACGGGCGATCTCGCTCGGTTACTCCGTAGCGCGCTACAAGCTCGGCGCCTTCGTCATGTCGGCAGCGCTTGCCGGGCTCGCGGGTGCTGTGAAATCGATCGTCTTCCAGTTTGCGACGCTGACCGACGTCGCCTGGCAGATGTCGGGCGAGGTGATCCTAATGACGCTGCTCGGCGGCATCGGCACGCTGATCGGCCCGCTCTTCGGCGCCGGGCTGGTGGTGGCGCTGGAAAACTACCTCGCCACCTCGGAATTCCCGGTGACGATCATCACTGGCATCGTCTTCATGGTCTGCGTGCTGATCTTCCGCCGCGGCATCATCGGCGAATTCTACGCCTCGCGGCTGGGGCGGAAACTGGGCTTCGTCTATCGCCGCTGAACGGGCGGACCTCTCTCTTTCCGGAAAGAATTACTTTTCCCGGGAAAAGAGACGGGCGGCGGCGCTGCGACTCTCCCTCTCCCCGTGCTGCGGGGAGAGGGAAGCGGCAAGCATCTGGAGTCTCGTC
This sequence comes from Rhizobium sp. CB2179, assembly GCF_057653455.1. NCBI lineage: Bacteria > Pseudomonadati > Pseudomonadota > Alphaproteobacteria > Hyphomicrobiales > Rhizobiaceae > Rhizobium > Rhizobium sp. CB2179. The sequence continues at coordinate 453,496 of NZ_JBYGKR010000003.1, forward strand.
GGGGCATGGATCGTTACGACTATATCATCGTCGGGGCAGGCAGCGCCGGCTGCGTGCTCGCCAACCGGCTGTCTGCCGATGGCCGGAGCCGGGTGCTGCTGCTCGAAGCCGGCGGCAGCGACAACTATCACTGGATCCATATTCCGGTCGGTTATCTCTATTGCATCAACAATCCGCGTACCGACTGGTGCTTCACCACGGCGCCGGAAGCGGGACTGAACGGCCGGGCGCTGAGCTATCCGCGCGGCAAGGTTCTCGGCGGCTGTTCGTCGATCAACGGCATGATCTACATGCGCGGCCAGGCGCGCGATTACGACCTCTGGCGGCAGATGGGCTGCAGCGGCTGGGGTTGGGACGATGTTTTGCCCTTCTTCCGCAAGTCCGAGGATTTTTATCGCGGCGAAGACGAGATGCATGGTGCCGGCGGCGAGTGGCGCATCGAGAAGGCGCGTGTGCGCTGGGCCGTGCTCGATGCCTTTCAGCAGGCGGCCAGGGAGGCGGGCATCCCGGAGACCGCGGATTTCAACCGCGGCAGCAACGAAGGCTCGGGTTATTTCGACGTCAACCAGCGTTCCGGCATTCGCTGGAACACCTCGAAGGCCTTCCTGCGCCCGGTAATGAGGCGCTCCAACCTGACCGTGCTGACCAAGGCGCAGGTTCGGCGGCTGCTGGTGGAGGAAGGCGCCGTTGCCGGCGTCGAATTCCAGCATCGGGGCGTAGCGAAACGCGCCTACGCGGTGAAAGAAACCGTCCTGTCCGCCGGATCGATCGGTTCTCCGCATATCCTGGAACTGTCAGGCATCGGCCGGGGCGAGGTTCTCCAGCGTGCCGGCGTCGATGTCGTCACCGAGGTCAAGGGTGTCGGTGAGAACCTGCAGGACCATCTGCAACTGCGTCTGGCCTACAAGGTGACAGGCGTTCCGACGCTGAACGAGAAGGCGACGAAGCTGATCGGCAAGGCGGCGATCGGGCTCGAATATCTCGTCCGCCGCTCAGGGCCGATGGCGATGGCACCGAGCCAGCTTGGCATCTTCACCCGATCAGGCCCGGACCGGGAAACGCCCGACCTGCAATATCATGTGCAGCCGGTCTCGCTGGAGAAGTTCGGCGATCCCGTCCACCCTTTCCCGGCAATCACCGCGAGTGTCTGCAATCTGAGGCCGGAAAGCCGGGGTTCGGTGCACCTGTCCAGCCCGGATTTTGCCGCCCAGCCGACGATCAGCCCGAAATACCTCTCGACGCAGCGCGATCGTGACATAGCTGTCCGTTCAATACGGTTGACCCGCAGGATCGTCGCGCAGCCTTCATTTGCCCGTTTCAGGCCGGAGGAATTCAAGCCGGGCCCCGCCTATCAGACGGAGGCTGATCTGGAGCGGGCGGCGGGCGAGATCGGCACGACGATCTTCCATCCCGTCGGCACCTGCCGCATGGGCGCCGACAGGGACAGCGTCGTCGATCCTAGGCTGAGATTCCGGGCGCTCGGCAAGCTGAGGATCGCCGACGCCTCGGTGATGCCGTCGATCACCTCGGGCAACACCAATTCGCCGACCATCATGATCGCCGAAAAGGCGGCAGCAATGATCCTCGAAGACAATCGATAGGAGAAGAGCATGGCAAGGATCGCATTCATCGGGCTTGGCAACATGGGTGGGCCGATGGCGGCCAATCTGGTCAAATCAGGTCACGAGGTGCTCGGTTTCGATCTCGCGGCTTCGGTGCTGAAGGCGGCCGAGGAGAGCGGCGTCAAGCCGGCAAGCCATGCCAGCCAGGCGGTCAAGGACGCGGAGATCATCATCACCATGCTGCCGCAGGGCAAACACGTGCTGACCGCCTGGACCGATATCCTGCAGTCCGCCGCGCAAGGGATGCTGGTCATCGATTGCTCGACCATCGATGTCGACAGCAGCCGCAAGGCGCATGAGATGGCCAAGGCCGCAAGCTGCCTGTCGCTCGACGCCCCGGTCTCCGGCGGCACGGGCGGGGCGACCGCGGGCACGCTGACCTTCATGGCCGGCGGCACGGAAGACGCCTTCGCCAGGGCGAAGCCGATCCTGGAGGCGATGGGAAAGAAGATCGTCCATTGCGGCGAGGCCGGCGCCGGCCAGGCGGCGAAGATCTGCAACAACATGATATTGGGCATTTCGATGGTGGGCGTCTGCGAGGCCTTCGTGCTCGCCGAGAAACTTGGTCTCTCGCATCAGGCGCTGTTCGACGTCGCCTCGACCTCGTCGGGCCAGTGCTGGTCGATCAATACCTATTGTCCGGTGCCCGGACCGGTGCCGACCTCGCCGGCGAACAATGACTACAAGCCGGGTTTTGCCGCGGCTCTGATGCTGAAGGATCTCAGGCTCTCCCAGGAAGCGGCGCTGACAAGCGGCGCCTCCACGCCACTCGGCGCGGAAGCAGCGCAGCTTTATGCGCTCTTCGACAAACTAGGACATGGCGGAAGGGACTTTTCCGCCATCATCGAGATGTTCCGCGAGAAGGCGTAAGCGCTGATCAGCGCTCCCAATAGGCGCCGATGCTCATCCTCTGGCGGTCGTGGCCGCGCTCGGTCTTCAGGAAGTCGCGAATGCGCTTGGCTTCCGCCCTTTCGCAGCCGGCCCATACGAAGGTGTCGGCATCCGCACCGGTGAGCGCGTTCTTGATTGATTTCTCGATCATATCAAGCGTGCCGGCCGGTTTGCCGTTTCGGTGCATCCAGGTGACATCGAGAATGCCTGCCGAGGGTAACGGCTGTTCTTCCGCCGCGCTGTCGACTTCGAGGAAGATCGTGAGCCGCCTTCCCTCGGGGATATCGGCGGTGATGCGGGAGATGGCGGGCAGCGCCGTCTCGTCACCGGCAAGGATGATCGACGTTGCGTCGGGAACTCCGCCGCCGCCCGGCCCGAGGGCGCCGGCGATGTCGCCCGGCTTGGCGTTGATCGCCCATTCGGCGCCGGGCATGTTGTCGCCCTCATGCAGGACGAAATCGATCTCCATCTCGCCCCGCTCCACATAGACGCTGCGGATCGTATAGATGCGCACGGTCAGTGCGTCTTCGCCGCTCGCCCAGTGGATGCGGCCATCGGGGCGCAATTGCGGCCACACGGGTGGGCGCCCCTTCGGCGGAATGAGCAGGCGAAAATGCAGACCGCCATCGGCAAAATGCCTGGTGTCGTCGCAGGCGACGGTAACCCGGCGCATATGCGGGGTGATGTTTTTGGCGCCGATGACGCGGATTTCGCGCAGATCGGGCAGGTGGTCCGCCTTTGGAGCATCGGACCAGGTGAGCTCCAGCGTCGCCTCGCCGGCAAAGTCGAACAGGTGTTCGGCAAGGATGGCCCGCACATTCTGCAGCGCTCGCGCACTCCGGCAGGAGAGCTCGATCGCGAGTGCCTGGCCGTCTCGACTTATATCGGCCTTGCCGATCATCGTCTCGACTGTCACGGCGTCGCCGTTTCGGGTGACGGTGCCGTGCTCGACGAAATGTGTGCAGATCTCGTCGAGCATTCTGCCGGGATCGGCGGTGATCGCGATGCCGGATACTGTAAATCGTTCAGCCATCATTGCTGAACCTCCTTTCGCGAAAGCAGCCAGATGAGATAGGGGCCGCCAATCAGGGCGGCGAAGAGGCCGACCGGCACCTGGTAGGGGTAGATGACGACGCGCGACAGCCAGTCCGCCGCCATCAGCACGCCGGCGCCGAGGAGAAGGCTCGCCGTCAGCTGGTGGCCCGGGGCGCGGAAGCCGGCAAGGCGGGCAAGATGCGGCGCAATCAGGCCGGTGAGGCTGAGCGGCCCGACAAGGAATGAGGCGATCGCCGTCATCAGCGCGGCGAGGATGGCAAGCGCCAGTCGGCTTGCCCCGACATGATGGCCGGCAGCGCGGCTGGGGCCGGCGCCAAGCGGCAGGATCGTCAGCCAGCGGCTGAGGAAGGGCAAGGGCGCTGTCAGCACGACGAGCGAGATGATGGCCGTCCAGGCTTCGAAGGCGCCGGCGCGGTTGGTCGAGCCGGAAAGCCATGTCAGCAGGATATAGCCGCGCATATCGCCCTTTGCGAGCACCATGGTCACGATCGCCATGGCGAAGGAGCCGATGCCGACGCCGGCAAGCAGCATGCGTTCCGGCGAGAATTGGGCGCGGGCTGCTATGGCGATCATTGCAAGGAAGGCTGCCAGCGCGCCGAGCGCCATGGCAAGCAGCATGATGATGGGCGAGGGGAAGCCGAAGAGGAAGAGCGCCACGGTCAGACCTGCACCGGCTCCGCTGCTGACGCCCAGGACCTCGGGGCTGGCGATCGGATTGCCGGTGACGCGCTGCATAATGAAGCCGGCTACTGCCAGCATGGCGCCAGCCCCGGCCGCCACGATCGTTCGCGGCAGTCGGAAGGGCAGGAGATCGGTCAAGAGCGAGCCGGTCGCGACATGCCAGCCGTCCTCGGCAGGGCCGAGGGTGAGGACGACGGCGAAGATCAGGGCGAGGGCAGTAAAAAGCGCGCCAAGGGCCAGAAGCGGCTTAGCGAGCCTGTTCAGCGCTGCGTTCGACTGGGTGGCAACGGCCGAAACGGAATGCACGCTGGGCAGCAGGCAAAGCAATAAGGGACCGCCGAGCAGGGCGGTTGCGGCTCCTGTCGGCGCAAGGTCGGTAAAGCCGGGGCCGAGGATCTGGGTGAGGCAATCGGTCAGGAACAGCAGGCCGGCGCCCATCAGCGGTGCGGTCAGCATCAGTTTGCCGGTGCTGCGTGCGCCGGCGAGCCTTGCGATGGCCGGGGCTGCGAGCCCGACGAAGCCGATGACGCCGACCTCTGATATCACCGAGGCGGCAAGCCAGACGGCAAGTGCGATGATCGCCAGGCGGGTCGAATGCAGGGCAAGGCCGAGGCTCCTGGCGCCGCTGTCGTCGAGGGCAAGGATGCGGAGCGGCCGCACCAGGAGAAGAGCGGCGGCAAAGCCGAGGATAAGCCGGGGCCCGAGCGAGAGTGCGCCGTTCCAATCCTGCTGACTGAGCGAACCGGCGCCCCAGATATAGATCGACATGGCATATTCGCCGCGCGAAAGGATCAGCGTGACGCTGAGGGCGGAGGCGATCAGGCTGACGATCAGGCCGGAGAGTGCCACGGTCACCGGCTCGAGCCCGCGCCGCCAGCTCAAAGCCAGCACGATGGCGACAGCCGCGAGCCCGCCGCCGAAGGCGGCCATCTCGCGCGAAAATCCGATGAGCAGGGGCGAGAAGCCCATGGCCGCGGTCATTGCCAGTTCCGCCCCGGAGGCGATGCCGAGCGTGGAGGCATCGGCGATCGGATTGCGCAGGACACGCTGCAACAATGTGCCGGAAAGGCCGAGTGCCGCACCGGCGATCAGTGCCAGCATGGCGCGGGGCATGATGCTGTTCCAGAGCAGCACGCTGTTCAGCATGGCTGCATCGGCATCGCCCTTCGGAACCTCAGGACGCGTTACGATGAGGAGTGCGAAGGCCGTGATGCAGAGTACGGGCAGTAATATCGCCAAGACGGGTGTGCCCGCGCTTCCTGCGGGCTTGGCGCGGCTAACCATTCCATGCATGTTGAAGCCCCTCCGCCAGAAAATCGGCAAAGCGGCCGGCCGCCGGCAGTGCGCCATAGGGATTGATCGAACCGAGCATCAGCACGCGTTTTTCGCGCACGGCCGGCAACGCATTCCAGAAGCTGCTGGTCGCCAGCGTGGCGAGCGCATCGGCCGGGTGTGGCGGGATCATCACGATCCAGGCGTCGGGCAGCGATGCCAATATCTCAATGCCGACGGGAGCGGCGGCCGAGTAGCTGGTCTGAGCCTGCCAGGCATTGGTGAGGCCGACGCGTTTCAGCACCTCGCCGAACATGCTGTCGGAGCCGAAGACGCGGAAATGCCTGGCATCGCCGAGATTGATCGGGATCACCGGCCGCCCGTCACCGGCGGCAAGGAGGGCCCGGTGGCGATCGAGCCTGGCTGCAAGCTCTTCGGTCAACTGTCTGGCGGTGGCAAGCTGCAGGCGCTCGCCGATTGCAAGTGTGGCCTGTTCGGCAAGCGAAAAGGGGCTTTCGCCGGGTTTGTAGATCGCATGGCTTTCCACAGGCGCGACTCCGCGCATGCGTTGGTCTGCCCAGGCATAGAAGTTCGAGTTGAAGATCAGGTCCGGCCGTACAAACCGCAGCACCTCGAAATTCGGCGTGCCGCGCAGGCCAAGATCGGCAGTCGTGGCCGGCACGTCAGGCGTGACCGCCACCTCGCGGAATTGCCGCAGTTCCGTCGCCGCAACGACATTCGCGCCGATTGCCAGCAGCGTTTCAAGCAGCGCCCAATCGAGTGTCGCAACGCGCAAGCCCTCCGCCGCCCGCAAACGCGCGGGGGCGGAGAGCAAGGCCGCCGCACCGGCCAGAAACTGCCTGCGGGAGAAAACAGCCATGGTCTACAACAGATAGCTGACCGGCTCGTTTCGAACCGGATGCGGGAAGACGCCCATGCCGACACCGAAGATCGACTGCAGCGTGTCGGCCTGCATGATTTCGGAGGGCGTGCCCTCGGCAGTGATCCGGCCGCGGTTGAGCGCGATGATCGCGTCGCAATAGCGCGCGGCGAGGTTGATATCGTGCAGCACGATGATGACGGTCAGCCCGCGTTCATGGCTGAGTTCCTTGACCAGCGAGAGAACGCTGGCCTGATGGGCGAGGTCGAGCGCCGACGTCGGCTCGTCGAGCAGCAGGCAGCGGGCGTCCTGGGCGAGCATCATGGCGATCCAGGCGCGCTGGCGTTCGCCGCCGGACATGCTGGCGACGAGACGATCGGCAAAATCCTCGAGCTCGGTGCGGACGATCGCCTCCTCGACCATGTTGCGATCCGTCGCGGTGAAGCGGCCAAGCGTGCCGTGCCAGGGAAAACGGCCGAGCGCCACGAGTTCCCGCACGGTCATCCCGTCGGTCGCCGGCGTGAATTGCGGCATGTAGGCGACGTGCCGGGCAAAGGCCCGGCTGCCCCAGTCACCCGCCGGCTTGCCGTCGAAGGAGATGGCGCCGGATTTCGGCCCGACCTGGCGGGCGATGATCTTCAAAAGCGTGCTCTTGCCGGAACCGTTCGGCCCCACCAGTCCGTAAATGCGGCCGCGCTCAAGCGTCAGGTCGATGCCGGACAGGATGGATTTCGGCCCGATGGCATAATCTATCGCCGACAGGGCAAGGAAAGGCGAAGGCATGGTCTGCTCCAGGTTCGGCGCTGCAACGGGTTGGGGAGGGCAGGCCCTCCCTTTCCCCACAGGTTCCTGCAAAACTAAACTCAGATTGTCAACTTACCACTTCCTGCTGAGCTTGAAGGTGATGGTGCGGGCATCGCCGTAACCGCAGACGGTCAGCCCGCCGCAACCCTTGACATATTCCTTGTCGAAGAGGTTCGCGACGTTGAGCGAGGCGCCCCAGTTTTCCTTCTCATATCGGATCGCAGCGTCGACGAGGGTGGCGGCCGGCACCTTCTCGGTATTGGCCTCATCGGCCCAGGACCAGCCCTGATGGCGGACGCCGGCGCCAAGGCTCATGCCCTCGAAAGCCCCTGTCGTCAGCGTGTAGTCGACCCAGAGAGAGGCGGTCACCTTCGGGACGATATAGGGTGAATTTCCGACCAGCGCCGGATTGGCGTCGTTCTCCATCACCTCCATGTCGGTATAGGCAAGCGATGCGAGAACCTTCCAGTTCTCGTTGATATTGACCTTGCCCTCGAGTTCGGCGCCGCGCGAAACCACCTCGCCGAGCTGGCTCTGGGCGAAGGTCAGCGGGTTGGTCACCGTGTTGTTGCGCTTGTTGATGTGAAAGACCGAGGCGGTCAGCGAGCCGTCGATGAAGGCCGGCTCATACTTGATGCCGCCTTCGAACTGCTCGCCCTCTTCCGGCTTCAACGCGCCGGAAACACCGGTGCCGACGAGCGGGTTGAAGAAAGTCGCAGCACTGACATAGGGCGTCAAGCCATTGTCGAACTCATAGGCAAGGCCGATGCGGCCGCTGAGCGCGCTGTCGTTGGTGCTGTAGGTCGTGCCGATTACGGCGTCCTGGTCGATATCGACATAGTCGTAGCGGCCGTTGAGCGTCAGCAGCCAGCCATCGCCGAAATGGATCCGATCCTGGGCGTAGACGCCGATCTGGTTCTTGGTGACGACGCCGTCCGCATAGACGAAATTGGCGCCCTGTGTCGTGCCATAGATGGGATCGGTTGCGCTGATCGAATTGGAGCCGCAGCAGGCCTGCCAATTTTCGAGGCGGTAATAGGTGTAGTCGAGCCCGACGAGAAGATTATGCGTGGCGCCGCCGATTTCGGTCTCGCCTTCGAGCCGGTTGTCGATCGAGACGCTATCGACCCCCGAGCGGCCTTCGAAGCCGATGCGCGCCAGCTGGTAGTCCGGACCCGTCGGCACGCCGCCGACCCAGCCGTTCAGGTAGGGGCCGATCTCATGCTTGTCGAGATGGCCGTAGCGCGCATTTTGCGAGAACTTGATGCCATTGTCGAATTCATGCTCGAATTCGTAGCCGATCATTTTCTGCACATAGCTGCCGTTGTCGATGTCGGGCTCGCCATAGAAGGCGTCGCGGTCGATCTTGCCGAAAGGCGCATCCTCGACAGTGCCGACATAAGGGAAGAAGCCGTTGCCGGTATGCACCTGGTCGAGCCCGGCGAGGTAACCCCAGACCGTCAGGCTCGTGCTGTCATCCGGCGAAATGGTGAGCTGCGGCATGATGAAGCCGCGCAGATCCTCGGAAAAATCCGAATAATTGTCGCCGCCGGCAATCTTGCCGGTGATGCGGTAGCTCATCGTTCCGCTGGAGCCGACCTTGTCGGAGACATCGAAGCCGGTGAAGGCGTTGCCGTTGCTGTTGATGCCGATCTCGGTATAGAACAGCGGCTCGTCGAGCGGGCGCTTGCGGACGAGATTGACGATGCCGCCGGGGTTTGCTCCGCCGTATAGCACGGAGGCCGGACCCTTCAGCACCTCGACGCGCTCCAGCATGAAGGGATCGAGCTGGAAGCCGCCGAAGCCATAGCTGAACAGCGTCAGATTATCGAAGTAGACGCCGGTCTGCGTCGCGTCGAAGCCGCGGATATAGAACCAGTCGGTATCGCCGTCGTTGCCAAAGGGCTGCGAGGTGACGCCGGGCGTATAAAGCAGCGCCTCGTCGATCTTGTTGGTAATGCCGCGATCGTCCATTTCACGGGTGCCGATGACGGAGACGGATTGCGGGATTTCGTTGAGCGGAGTGTCGCTCTTCGAGCCGGCGGAGGAGTTCTTGGCGACATAGCCCTTGACCGGACTGGTGGCGGTGTCGCCGCCGCCCCGGATGACGATCGGCGCGAGCTCAGTCGAATTCGCTTCCTGCGCCGCGGCGGAGCCCGCGATCAGGCCGGCGATCGCCACTCCTGCCAATAGAATTACCTTGAAATTGAGACCCCTGGTCTGCCCGCGCATATGTCCTACCCCACTCGTGCCGCGCGATACCCGCGTGCGGCGAAGCCCTGAATAAGATGAGTGAACTCAGTTTTACCGGGGTGGATTGTCGCGATCGGGGAAAATTGAACGTTTTTGGGCAATTCTCCGCGTTGCAAACAATTGCCCGCCAAGCGTTGCAATCAGGCAACTTGTGCCTTCTTCCAGCTCGCCGGCGTGATGCCGATATGCTTGCGGAAGACGCGGGTAAAATGCGCCTGATCGGCAAAGCCGGTTTCGGCGGCGACTGCGGTCAACGCATTTTCGCTTTCGACAAGCAGCCGCTTTGCCCTGTCGAGCCGGACATTGGTCTGCCATTGATGCGGAGCGATGCCGGTCGAGGCCTTGAAGGCATGGCTGAAATGCGATTGCGACAGGCCTGTCAGGCCGGCGAGTTCCTCGAGGCGGATATTGCGCAGGCAGTTTTCCTCGATGAATTCGGTGGCGCGGCGAAGCTGCCAGGAGGCCAACTTGCTGCGTTTGCGCGGCATTGCCTTGGCAATTTTCAGGACATCGATGATCAGCGCCAATGCCAGGCCGTCGCCATAGAGATCGTGCAACGGCTCCGGATTGAGGCATTCGGCGGCGACCAGCTGTGCCAGCGACAGCAGCCGCTCATCGGAAAACAGAAGCTGCGGGCTTTCGAGACGGCGCGGATCGATATCCTCCATCAGCCGGCGACTGACGGTCTCGGTGTCGAAATGGATGTCGAGGTGGCGCACCGAATGCACGTCGGTCAGATCGGCCCAGACTTCCATGCCGGCCGGCACATAGGAGATCGGCCGTTTCTCGGTGTCCTGGACGGTGCCCTGCTCCTTCGGCGAGAGCTTGATATGCGAATTGCCCGGTCCCCGCTTGTCGAGCATGATGAACAGCCGCGGATCGCGCGAGACGTAATAGCCGCCGGCATAAGAGGCGCATTCCACGTCCCAGACATCGGCGACGATGCCGTTCCACAGGCGGCGATGCACGCCGCCGACGACGGAAAAGCCCTGGATCTTGTTTTGCATCCGCGGTTGAAACGTCATTTCCACTTCCGCCTCCGGCGACGCGCCGGAAGTAAACCTTCAATTTGTACTCAAGTTTATTACCGCAGGCCGAACCGGATGGCAATTGCCAATTCCGGCACCAATCCAGGGAAAATCGGGGTCAATCAGACCTTCGATACAGAGAAGCTGAGGCTGCTATTGCCGAGCAGGATGTCGATCTCGCCGGGTTCGGTCAGTTCGATCGCGCCGCTCAACGTGCCCGTCGTGATGAGCGCACCTGATTTCAGCGATGTCTGCGGGCGCAAGCCGTCATTGGCATAATCGACGAGCCAGGTGAGAACGTCGCCCTTCGGATGCTGTGCCGGACCATCATAGATCGTGCGGCCGGCATGGGTGACCTTGAGCGGCGTGCTACCGGCGGTATCGACGACGCTTTTTTCGAGCTTCGGGCCGAGCACATAGCCGCTATTGCCGAGACGGTCGGCGACGAACAGCAGAAACGAAACGTTGCCGCTTTCCTTGACGGCGCTGACCAGCAGCTCGGCGCCGAGATAGACAGCGGAAATCGCCTCGACCACCTCAGTGCGGCTGTAAGGAATGCCGGCGCGGACGGGCAGGTCGCTGCCGAGGCGGACGGCGATCTCGGTCTCGAATTTCAGGCCCGGATACCATGGAATGTCCGCGCCCGAGACGGCTTCGGCATAGGGATGCAGCGGGCCGGTGACCGCCTGGTCCTGCGGCGAGACCGTCACCTTCCAGGCATTGCTGGAAATGCCGCCCGCAGCGGCAAGCAAATCCTGCGCCTCCATCGCCTGATGGAGATCGGTTGGCAGCGCGAAAGCGCTCGTTGCTTCCTGTCGGCCGGCCTGGCGCAGGCTGTGAAGCCGGGTGGCAAGGGCGCGGGGATCGAATGTCTCTGTCATGCTATCTCCTCGACATGATTTTCGAGGTGCCACAGTAGCGAGAAGGTTGGGACGAACAAGGCCGCTTTTGGAAAGACTCCTATTCCATCGCCGCATGCCAGCGGGTGCGATAGGCGGTCAGTCCGGGGATATCGGTCGGCGGAACATGCGTCTCGGCACCCGACACTGGCCGGATGCCGGTAAGAAGGGCCGCACCCTGGCTGGTGCCGGTCGAACCCGGAAGGGCCATGACCTCGCGGCCGGTCAGGGCGGCAAGCAGCTTGAGATAGCTCCTATTCAGCGCAAAAGGCCCTTCGACGATAACCGGGCCCTTGGCGCCAATCAGTCCGAGGCAGGCATCGGTCATCAAAGCGAGATAGAGGCAGGCAGCGGCAGAGCGCTCCTCGGGGCTTGCCTCCTCTGCAGCGATCCAGCGGCTTGTCTTTCCCGGGAAAGGCCCTGAACCCGGGGCGATATTCGGCAGCAGCATCATGCCCTTGTCGATGATCGGGCCGATTGCCGCCTGAGTGTCATTTTCGTCGGCAGGGCCGATCTCGGCCGACAGGATCTCGAATTCCCGCCCACCCATGAAACGCGAGGAGGGGACGGCACGGCCATAGGCATCGACATTGGCGAGCGCATCGCGTTTCGGATCGAGATGATCGAGATCGCCGCCGACGCCGAAATTGATCACCCATGTGCCGGTGGAGACGACGGCGAAGGGCGCTTCGCGATGGACCAGATGAGGCAGCAGCGAGGCATTGGAATCGTGAATGCCGCAATAGACCGGCACGGGGGAGTTGAGGCCGAGCTCCGTGGCGATATCCGGCAGGACCGGGCCGAGTGCATCGAAGGCGGAACGGATCGGCGCCATGAGGTCGCGAATGGCGAGCCTGTCGACGAGCGAGGAATAGCGGCCGGCCTTGGGGTTCCAGAGGTCGGAATGACAGCCGAGCGAGGTCAGCTCATTGGCGGCAACACCCGTCAGCCGCGCCGTCCAATATTGCGCATAGGTGAGGATGGTCGCCACCTTAGCGAATTCCTCGGGAAAGGCGCTCTTCTGGTAGTGCAGCTGTGCGCCGACATTGAGTCCCATCGCCAGGTGCGGCGAGAAGGTTTCGTCGAAGGAGGGGCGCAGCCGCGTATAGGCGTCGCGGATGTCCTGCGGATATTCGTGTTCATAGTCGATGACAGGCATGGCAAGCGTGCCGTCCCGGCCAAGCAGTGCTGCGGAGGCGCCATGGGTTGTGATCGAAATGGCGTCGAAGCCAGGTTCGCGCGCAAGGCTCTTCAGCGCATCGAGCGCAAAAGACCACAGAGCCTCCACGTCGTAATGCGGATAGAGACCGGTTTTGATCGCGATATTCGGCCGTTTCAACACGGCGATCTCGGCGCCCGTCTCGCTGTCGAGCACGACGACCTTGGCATTGGTCTTGCCGATATCGAGGACTGCGATGCGGCGATAGGAGATGGCGTTCATGGCATATGGAAGACGGTGACCAGGTCGCTCTGGACCGGTGAATTATCGGGATTGGTCGCCATGATATCGGCCATGTGCGCCCACCATTTTTTCACGACCGGATGGTCCGGCAGGCTCGCCATCGTGTGGTCGGCCGGCCGCGTCAACACGCCGAACAGGGTGTTGGTTTCGCGGTCGAGATGGATGGAATAGTCGCTGGCCCCTGATTTATGAAGGAGATCGACCAGTTCCGGCCAGATCTCGTCATGCCGCCTGCGGTATTCGGCTTCCATGCCGGGATTGAGCTGCATTTTGAAGGCGTGTTTTTCTAAAGTCATCGGGAGCTCATGACCTTGATGCGACGGGCGATGATCGGGATGGCGATGGTGATGATCAGAAGCAGGCCGATGAAGATCGACATGACGATGCCGGGCACGTTCAGTAGGCCGAGGCCGAAGGTGACGAGACCCATGACGAAGGCGGCGATGACGACGCCGACGATGGTGCCGGAGCCGCCGAGGATCGAGATGCCGCCGAGCACGACCATGGTGACGACCTCGAGTTCCCAGCCCTGGGCGATCGACGGCCGGGTCGAGCCGAGGCGTGAGGTCAGGCAGACGGCGGCAACGCCGCTCATGACGCCGGTCAGCAGGAAGAGGATGAATTTGACGCGCTCGACCGGAATGCCGGAGAAGCGGGCGGCGAAGTCGTTGTTGCCGATCGCATAGACCTGCCGGCCGAAATTCGTCGCATGCAGCAGGATGGCGAAGAGGATCGCCAGCACGATGAAGAGCACGAATTCGAAGGAGAATACCCAGACGACATAGCCCTGGCCGAAATAGGCGAAATCAGCCGGGTATTTGCCATAGGCCTGGTCGCCGAGCACGATATAGGAAATGCCGCGGAAAAGGCTCATCGTGCCGATGGTGACGACGATCGACGGCAGTTTCAGCACCGAGACCAGAACGCCGTTGAAGATGCCGCAGGCAAGGCCGGTGCCGATGCCGATCGCGACGAGGCCTGGTGTGCCGATGCCGACCTGCGCTGCCGCGCCCATTGCCGTCGAGGCGAGCGCGATGATCGCGGCGACCGAGAGGTCGATCTCGCCTGATATGACGAGCAGCGCCATGGCGAAGGCGATCATTGCCTTTTCGGTGAAATTGAAGGTGGCGTCCGAGAGGTTCCAGGCATCGAGGAAATAGGGCGAAGCCAGCGAATTGAAGATGAAGATCAGCACGGCGACGGCAAAGAGCAGCACTTCCCAGCTTGCGGCGATGCGGCGAAAGGGTGTGCCGAGGCGGTCGGGGATGACCCGCTTTTCGTGGGTGGACACGGTGCTCATGCTGCGGCCTCCGTTCTGATATCGGCTGCGGCGCGGTCGCGCAGGATGATGCGGCCGCGGTTGCGCTCGCGCCTGGCGTTGAAGGCGACGGCGAGAATGATGACGGTTCCGGAGATCGCCATCTGCGTGAAGGGCGAAATGCCGATCACCGGCAGCGCATTCTTGATGACGCCGAGGAAAAGCGCGCCGAGCACGGTGCCGGCGACCGAGCCGACGCCGCCGGCAATCGAAATGCCGCCGATGACGCAGGCCGCAACGCTATCGAGTTCGAAGCCGTTGGCGATATCGACATAGGCAACAGCATAACGCGACACCCAGAGATAGCTCGCAAGGCCGGCAAGCGCGCCCGACAGAACGAAGGCCAGGAATTTCGTCCAGCCCGTATCGATGCCGGCATAGACGGCCGCGGTCGGATTGCCGCCGGTGGCATAGGCCGAGCGGCCGAACTGGGTGTATCTGAGCAGGACATACATCAGCAGCACGATGACGATGCCCACCCAGCCAAGAACCGGCAGGCCGAGGATCGGCGTGCGCGGCACCGACAGGAAGACCGGCGTCATCTGGTGAGCATTGACCCACGCCCCACCCGAAAGCACGAAGGCCATGCCGCGATAGATGGTGAGCGTGCCGAGTGTGACGACGATCGGCGGGATTTCGAGCGCCCAGACGAGAAAGCCGTTGATGGCGCCAAGGCAGGCGCCGATGACGATCGCGGCAAGGATCAGCACGACGAGCGGCAGGTCGGGATAGGCGGCATTCATCATCGCGACCGCCATGCCGGTGAAGGCGAGGTTGGCGGCGACCGACAGGTCGATCGATTTCGTCAAGATAACCGTCATCTGCGCCAGCGCCAGGATGATCAGGATCGAGGTATCGTTGAAAATGCCGGCGAGGTTCTCCGGCGTTGCGAAATCGGCAGCGCGCGTCGAAAAGATCGCGATCATCACGACGATGATGAGGAACAGCAGGGTTTCGCGTTTTCTGATCAGTCTTGCCATGCTCATACCTTAGGAATTCCTGGGCCTTATGAATTGCTGGGCCTTATGCATTGCGGGCCTCATGCATTGCCGGTGGCAGCGCGCACCAGCGCTTCCGGCGACAGCTCGGCGCGGTCGAAAATCCCGGCGGCGAGACCCTCCTTCATCACCAGGACGCGGTCCGACATGCCGATGATTTCAGGCAGTTCGGACGAGACCATGATGATCGACAGGCCCTCGGCGGCGAGTTCGCTGATGAAGCCGTGCACGGCCGCCTTCGAACCGATGTCGATGCCCTTTGTCGGTTCATCGAGGATGATGACCTTCGGTGCCGTCGCCAGCCATTTGCCGATGACGACCTTCTGCTGGTTGCCGCCCGACAGCGTGCCGACCGGGACGGAAAGGGCGGCGGCGCGTAGGTCCAGCCGCTCGGCATATTTGCGGGCAAGCGCGAATTCTTCTGCCGCCCTGAGGAAGCCCCGGCGCGAGGTGCGGGTAAGCGAAGGCAGCGTCATGTTCTGGAAGATCGGCATCGGCAGCGCCAGCCCGTGGCGGCCGCGTTCCTCCGGCACATAGACGATGCCGGCGCGGATCGCGTCCTGCGGCGAATGGATGGTGATCTCGCGGCCTTCGAGCATCATGGTGCCGGAGGCCGGCCTGGTGATGCCGAAGAGCGATTGGGACAGTTCCGAACGCCCGGCGCCGATCAGACCGTAAATGCCGAGAATTTCGCCCTGGCGCAGGGTGAAGGAGATGTCGCGGAATTCGGTGCGGTGGCTGTAGTTGCGGATCTCCAGAACCGGGCCGCCGATGGCGACATCGACCTTCGGAAAAGCATTCTCGACGTCGCGGCCGACCATCATGCGGACGATCTCGTCCTGCGGCGTTTCCTTGAGCCGGCCCTGGCCGACGGCGCGGCCGTCGCGGAAGACGACGAAATCATCGGCGATCTCGTAGACCTCGTCGAACTTGTGGCTGATGAAGAGGATCGCCTTGCCCTTTTCCCTCAGGCCCCGGACGATGCGGAAGAGATCATCGATCTCCTTGCGGGAAAGGGCTGCCGTCGGTTCGTCCATGATGACGATGCGGGCCTCGATCGACAGCGCGCGCGCAATCGCCACCAGGTGGCGCTGCGCGATCGAGAGGTCCTTCAGCCGGATCGTCGGATCGATATTGCTTTCGAGCGCAGCCAGCAGCGCCTTGGCGCGGCTGTTCATCGCCTGCCAGTCGATGGTGCGCAGACGCGTGCGCGGCGCGTGGCCAAGGAAGATATTCTCGGCAACCGTCAGCTCGTCGAACAGCACGGTTTCCTGATGGATGGCGGTGACGCCGGCATCGATTGCGGCCTGGGCGCTGGCAAAGGTCACCGGCTGGCCGTCGACCAGGATCTCGCCTTCGTTCGGCCTGTAAATGCCGGTCAGGATCTTGACCAGCGTCGATTTGCCGGCGCCGTTTTCGCCGATCAGCGCGGTCACCGTGCCGGGATGCAGCGCGATGCTGACATTGTCGAGCGCCTTCACGCCCGGAAAGATCTGGGAGATGCCGCGCATTTCCAGAATGGCGGGCGCATCACCGGTTTTGCTGTCCGTGGCGGTTTGTTGAAAGGCAGCGTTCATCAAGCTTCTACCAGTGTCGAATGAGAATCCCGGCGGCCATCAGGCCGCCGGGCTTTAATGCGGTGGTTCCGGATCAGAAGACCTTGGAGAACTGGTCGATATTCGAAGCATTGTAGACGAAGGGATCGGCCATGGCGGCTTCACCATTGTCGCCGACCTTGATCTTGCCCATGCGGCCGACTTCGATCTCGCTGCCCGGCTTGCCGTCGGTCTCGCCCTTGACGAGGCGATAGGCGATCTGCGTTGCGGAGTAGCCGAGATCGATCGGGTTCCAGATGGCGAATTCCTTCGTGGCGCCCGACTTGATCGCGCCGGCCATTTCGGACGGCAGGCCGAGACCGGTGACGTAGACCTTGCCGACAAGACCCTTGTCTTCGACGACCTTGGAAGCGGCGAGAACGCCGACGGTCGTCGGAGCGACGATGACCTTGATGTTCGGGTTCGCCTTCAAGAGGCCTTCGGCTTCACGATAGGACTTGTCCGAGAGATCGTCGCCATAGACCGTGGTGACGAGGTTGAGGCCCGGGAAATCCTTGAGCTGCTTCTTCATCTGGTCGATCCAGATGTTCTGGTTGGTCGAGGTGGTCGTCGCCGACAAGATGGCGAAGTCACCCTTGCCGCCGTCAAGATGGTCCTTGACGAGCGTCAGGCACATCTTGCCGATCAGTTCGTTGGACGACGGGTTGAGCTGCAGAATACGGCCTTCAGGTGCGACGCCGGAATCCCAGGAGATGACCTTGATGCCGCGCTGTGCAGCCTTCTTCAGCGCCGGAACGAGCGCGTCGGGATCGTTGGCCGAAACGGCGATGGCGCTGACGCCCTGAGCGATCAGCGAGTTGATGACTTCGATCTGGCCTTCGGCCGTCGTCGTCGTCGGACCGGTATAGATGACCTCGACGCCGCCGAGCTCCTTGGCAGCTTCCTGCGCGCCCTTGTTGGCAGCATCGAAGAAGCCGTTGCCGAGCGACTTGACGACGAGACCGATCTTGATGTCGGCAGCACTTGCCGTGCCGGCCATCATGGCGACGGCAAATGCCACGCCGATTGCGAGTTTCTTTGCGAGTTTCATGCTTTCATCCTCCCACTTGATTGACACTCTTCACACCTCCCCGGCGCCTTATGCGACCGACGAGGAATCCTCCTTGATTGCCTGGGCGACCGGGCTCGCGACAATGAGCCTGATGCCGGCATTCTCGATCATCCTGACGGCTTCCTCTGGAATGCCGTCATCGGTGATGATCGTAGACACACGCTCGAGCGGGCATAAAATGAGGCTCGACCGGCGATGGAACTTGCTGGAATCGGCCATGACGACCAGTTCGTCGGCCTGATGCATCAGCTTCTGTTCGCTTTGAATAATCAGCGCGTCGGCTTCCA
This sequence comes from Rhizobium sp. CB2179, assembly GCF_057653455.1. Classification (NCBI taxonomy): domain Bacteria; kingdom Pseudomonadati; phylum Pseudomonadota; class Alphaproteobacteria; order Hyphomicrobiales; family Rhizobiaceae; genus Rhizobium; species Rhizobium sp. CB2179. The sequence continues at coordinate 471,614 of NZ_JBYGKR010000003.1, forward strand.
TGATGCCGAGCGGGCCGATGCCCTGCGCGCCGATGAAGAATCGGCGGGCGTAGAAATTGCGAATCGCGTCATTGTCGAAGGGAGAGAGGATCAGGCTCTGCTCGCGATAGATCGCGCCACCTGGCACCGTCACCGTGTTCTTCGAATGTTTGACCAGATGTTCGGCGATCGCGAAAGAATTGGTCATCACCTGCAGGCGGTGCGCCGCCATGAAATGCACCATCTGGAAGGTGGTCGTGCCGCCATTGATGATGATCGCATCGCCCGGATCGCAAAGCTCGACGGCCTGGCGTGCGATTGCGCGCTTCTTATCGATATTGACGGATTCCGAAACGCGGAAGGGACGCCCCGCGAGATTGCCGAGCTGCGGCGGATGTACCGCCTCGGCGCCGCCGCGCACACGCCGGATCTTGCCCTGGACATGGAGAGCCGCGATGTCGCGCCGGATCGTCGCCTCGGAAGCCTCGGTCAGTTCGGAAATATCCTGAACCGTGACGACGGACTTTTCCTGAACGGCGCTGAGAATGATGCGATGGCGTTCGCGTTCGTGCATGGGGCTCCTCCTTCGATCGTTTATTTCGCACATATGACAATGTGTCAATCAAAAACGATCATAAATTTTCATATTGCGCTGCACAATAATCGAATTTGATCGTTTTCGATTGACAACCTCCGTTTTGATGAGCGATACCGTCTGCGAAAAGGGGCGCGAACTTTGCGCTCCGATGATGATTTCATATGGGAGGATGACATGGCGGCGAACGTCCGGCTTTTGGAAAACCGGTGGGATGATGCTTACGCGGCGGGCCTCGATGAGCCTGGCAAGCTGCTCTATCGTTCCAACCTGCTCGGCGCCGACAAGCGCATCACCAATTACGGCGGCGGCAACACCTCGGCGAAGGTGCTGGAAACCGATCCGCTGACCGGCGGCAAGGTGAAGGTACTCTGGGTCAAGGGATCGGGCGGCGATGTCGGCACGATCAAGCTCGACGGTTTCGCGACGCTCTACCAGGACAAGCTGGAATCGCTGAAGAGCATCTACAAGGGCGTCGAGGACGAGGACCGCATGGTCGGCTTCCTGCCGCACTGCACCTTCAACCTGAACGCCCGTGCTGCCTCGATCGACACGCCGCTGCATGGTTTCGTGCCTTTCACCCATGTCGACCACATGCATCCCGACGCGATCATCGCGATCGCCGCGTCTAAGAATTCGAAGGAATTGACGCAGCAGATCTTCGGCGACGAGATCGGCTGGCTGCCCTGGCGCCGTCCGGGCTTCCAGCTCGGCCTCGACCTCGGCGCATTCGTTGCCGCAAACCCGAATGCCAAGGGTGTCGTGCTCGAGAGCCACGGCCTCTTCACCTGGGCAAACGATGCCAAGGCCTGCTACGAACTGACGCTCGATATCATCAACAAGGCGATCGTCTGGTTTGCCGAAAAGACCGAAGGCAAGACGATTTTCGGTGGCGCGCTGACACAAAGCCTGCCTGTCGCCGAACGCCGCGCCATCGCCGCCCGGCTGATGCCGGAGATTCGCGGCCGCATCGGCAAGCAGGAGCGCAAGCTCGGGCATTTCGACGATCAGGATGCCGTGCTCGAATTCGTCAATTCCAGCGATCTGCGCCCGCTCGGCGCGCTCGGCACCAGCTGCCCTGACCATTTCCTGCGCACCAAGATCCGTCCGCTGATCGTCGATTTCGACCCGGCCAAGCCGGATGTCGACGCGATCGTTGCCGGTCTCGACAAGGCGCTAGAGGATTACCGCGCCGACTACGCCCGCTATTATATCGACTGCAAGCATGACAATTCGCCCGCCATCCGCGACGCCAATCCCGTCATTTTCCTGGTGCCCGGCGTCGGCATGCTGTCCTTTGCCCGCGACAAGGCGACGGCCCGCATCGCCAGCGAATTCTACGTCAACGCCATCAACGTCATGCGCGGCGCCTCGACGGTCTCCGAATATCAGGGCCTGCCCGAGCAGGAAGCCTTCGATATCGAATATTGGCTGCTTGAAGAGGCCAAGCTGCAGCGCATGCCGAAGCCAAAGAGCCTTGCCGGTCGCGTCGCCTTCGTCACCGGCGGCGCCGGCGGCATCGGCCGGGCGACGGCCGCGCGCCTCGTCGGCGAAGGCGCCTGCGTGGTGCTTGCCGATATCGACCAGACAGCGCTCGAAGGCACCGAAGCCGATTTCGTCAAGAAGTTCGGCGCTGACGCCGTGCGCAGCGTCCGGCTCGACGTCACCAAGGAAGATGCGGTAATCGCCTCCTTCGCGGAAGCCTGCGTCGAATTCGGCGGCATCGATATCCTCGTCTCGAATGCCGGCATTGCCTCCTCCGCGCCGATCGAATTGACCGAGCTTGCGACGTGGAACCGCAATATCGATATTCTGGCGACCGGTTATTTCCTCGTCTCGCGCGAAGCCTTCCGCCTGTTTCGCCGTCAGGCGCTCGGCGGCAACGTCATCTTCGTCGCTTCGAAAAACGGTCTTGCCGCCTCGCCGAATGCATCTGCCTATTGCACGGCAAAGGCTGCCGAAATCCATCTGGCCCGCTGCCTGGCGCTGGAAGGCGCGGATGCCGGCATCCGCGTCAACACGGTCAATCCGGACGCGGTCCTGCGCGGTTCGAAGATCTGGAGCGGTGAATGGCGCGAGCAGCGCGCCGCCTCGTCCAAGATCGAGGTGGACGATCTCGAGGAACATTACCGCAAGCGTTCGATGCTGAAACTCAACGTGTTTCCGGAAGATATCGCCGAGGCGATCTATTTCCTCGCCTCGGACCTTTCGGCGAAATCGACCGGCAACATCATCAACGTCGATGCCGGCAACGTGCAGAGTTTTACGCGTTAGAGCGATTCGGTTTTGCGTCCGGACGCGTAAGCAAACGGATAGAGCTATTTCCGGAGGATCACCCATATTGCGTGGATCATCCCCGGCACATAGCCGCAGAGTGTCAGCAATATATTGAGCCAGAAATGCAGGCCGATCCCGACCTGCAAGAATACGCCAAGGGGCGGCAGGATGATCGCAAGAAGAATGCGGACAACGTCCATCGTAGCTCCTTCGTTTGAAGACATGTAAGCGTTTGAACGCGAACCGTGCCCCTATGGTTCGCGACCAGGGAGGAATAGATGACAGATTCCAGGATTGCGCCAGATCTGGTCGCGACTGACAACGACAAGCGGGCAACCGCTCTGAAAGCCGACTACGAGGCACTGGGCGCGACGCTTGCCCGTCGCGGCGTCGATATCGAGGCGGTCACCCGCAAGGTTGCGGAATTCTTCGTTGCCGTTCCCTCCTGGGGCGTCGGCACCGGCGGCACGCGTTTTGCGCGTTTCCCCGGCACCGGCGAGCCGCGCGGCATCTTCGACAAACTCGACGATTGCGCCGTCATCAATCAGCTGACGCAGGCGACCCCGAACGTCTCGCTGCATATTCCCTGGGACAAGGCGGATGCCAGCGAATTGAAGGCCAAGGGCAACGCGCTTGGCCTCGGCTTCGATGCGATGAATTCGAACACATTTTCCGATGCGCCCGGCCAGGCCCATTCCTATAAATACGGCTCGCTTAGCCACACCGATGCGGCAACACGGGCGCAAGCGGTCGAGCACAATCTCGAATGCATCGAGATCGGCAAGGCGCTCGGCTCCAAGGCATTGACGGTCTGGATCGGCGACGGCTCGAACTTCCCCGGCCAGAGCCATTTCACCAAGGCTTTCGAGCGTTACCTTGCCTCGATGGCGGATATCTACAAGGCGCTGCCCGACGATTGGAAGCTGTTTTCCGAGCACAAGATGTACGAGCCGGCTTTCTATTCCACCATCGTGCAGGATTGGGGCAGCAACTACCTGATCGCCCAGACGCTCGGCCCCAAGGCCTATTGCCTCGTCGATCTCGGCCACCACGCGCCGAATACCAATATCGAGATGATCGTCGCTCGGCTGATCCAGTTCGGCAAGCTCGGCGGCTTCCACTTCAACGATTCCAAATATGGCGATGATGATCTCGACGCCGGCGCGATCGATCCCTACCGGCTGTTCCTCGTCTTCAACGAACTGGTCGACGCCGAGCAGCGCGGCGTCAACGATTTCAACCCGGCCCATATGATCGACCAGTCGCACAATGTCACCGACCCGATCGAAAGCCTGATCAACAGCGCCAACGAAATCCGCCGTGCCTATGCGCAGGCACTGCTCGTCGACCGCAAGGCGCTCTCCGGCTACCAGGACGATAACGACGCGCTGATGGCGTCGGAAACGCTGAAGCGCGCCTATCGCGCCGATGTCGAGCCGATTCTGGCCGAAGCCCGCCGCAGGGCCGGCGGCGCAATCGACCCGATCGCCGTCTACCGCGCCAGCGGTTATCGCAGACAAGTGGCGGCCGAGCGCCCGGCATCCGCTGCCGGCGGCGGCGGCATCATCTGAACGACCGATTGTCTCGCATGGCCTGAAGCCATGCTGAGCGGGATGATGGTTGCCGGCAGCGCAGGCGTGACGCGCTGCCGGCAACCTCGCCGTTTACGGCTTCCATTGCCCCGCGACCTGTCGGGTGGCGACGTTCAGCCGGTTCCAGACATTGATGTTGGCGATGGCGATGACCAGTGCCGCAAGGCTCTTTCCGTCATAATGCCGGGTCGCCTCATCCCAGATATCGTCCGGCACCGGATCCGCCCGATCGCTAAGGCGGGTGATCGCCTCCGCCAGCCCAAGCGCGGCGCGTTCAGCATCGCTATAATAGGGGGCGTCGCGCCAGCCAGCGACGGCAAAGAGCCGCTCATCGGTCTCGCCGTGTTTGCGGGCAATGCGCCAGTGACCATCGATGCAGACGCTGCAGCCGTTGATCTGGCTGGCGCGCAGATTGACGAGTTCGAGCAGCTTTGGCGAGAGGCCGGTTTCGGTCGGCACCTTGCTGAGTGCATTGAGCGCCTGCATGGCCGCGGGAAGGACGAGGGCGGGATTTCCCATTCTCTCCTGCATGACCAATTTTTCCTGCATGATATGTCTCCTTATACGTTTCGTGTTCGACGATCCGCCGGCGCTGTCACATCGGCCGGGTTTTATGCGTCATGGCCTTGACGGAACGCAGCGGAGGAATGTGACAAATGGACGAGAAAAAATGGCTGACTGAAGAATTCGAGGCGAACAGAGCGCATCTGAGGGCCGCAGCCTTTCGCATGCTCGGCTCGCGCGGCGAGGCGGAGGATGCCGTTCAGGAGGCTTGGCTGCGGCTTAGCCGCACCGATACGACAGGGGTCGGCAATCTCGGCGGCTGGCTGACGACGGTGGTGGCGCGCATCTGCCTCGACATGCTGCGCGCCCGCAAGACCCGGCGCGAGGAGCCGCTGGAGGTGCCCGACCATGGCGGGATCGCCGATCCGGCGAACGATCCCGAGCGCGAAGCCGCCTTCGCCGATTCGGTCGGTCTGGCGCTGCTCGTCGTGCTGCAGACGCTGGCGCCCGCCGAACGTGTCGCCTTCGTGCTTCACGACATGTTCGATCTGCCCTTCGACGAGATCGCGCCGATCATCGGCCGTTCGTCCGCCGCTACCCGCCAGCTTGCAAGCCGCGCCCGCCGCCGGGTGCAGGGGGTGGACGAAGCGCCAGATGTCGATTTCGGCCGTAAGCGGACGATCGCCGAGGCCTTTCTGACGGCCTCGCGCAACGGCGATCTGGAGGGATTGATCGCGGTGCTTGCCCCCGACGTCGTCTTCCGGCCGGATGCGACGGCCGCCCGCTTCGGCACCATTGGCGAAATGCGCGGCGCAACTGACGTGGCCGAAGCCTTCAAGGGTCGGGCGCAGGCAGCCGAAATCGCCATCGTCGGCGGTGAGCTTGGGTTCGTCGTGGAGATCCAGGGCCAGCTCCGCGTCGTCGTGGCGCTGACGATCGCCGATGGCAGGATCGCCGCGATCGACGCCATCGCTGATCCGAAGCACCTGCAAAGGCTCGACTATTCGATCCTTGGGGATTGAAAATAAACGCGAATTTATCGGATCTTCGAGATAGGCGCGCTTCGCAAGGAGCGCGCCGCTGCCATTTTCTCAGCGGTGTCGGCCACGTCATTGTTCTTGACAGCGGCATCCGCGGCTTTATTCTATTATAAAGATTTATATAGCATAACTATGGAATTTTAGATGGAGGACCGAGGAGTAATCCCGGCCCAAGACTTCGAAAGGAATGCATGTCATGCCCGGCGACCAGGCGAAGAAGCCGCTTCTCCTCACCAATGTCAAACCGATGGCTTTCGGTTCTGGCCCATCCGAGGGGGCGACCGACATCCTCGTCAATGCCGACGGCAGGATCGCCGAGATCGGTCCGTCGCTTTCCGTCTCGCAGGATGTGACGCGCATTGACGGCAAAGGCGCCTTCATTTCGCCGGGCTGGGTCGATCTGCACGTGCATATCTGGCACGGCGGCACAGATATTTCCATCCGCCCGTCCGAATGCGGCCTCGAGCGCGGCGTCACTACGCTCGTCGATGCCGGTTCGGCTGGTGAGGCGAATTTCCATGGCTTCCGCGAATATATCATCGAGCCCTCGCGCGAACGCATCAAGGCCTTCCTCAATCTCGGCTCGATCGGCCTCGTGGCCTGCAACCGCGTCGCGGAATTGCGGGATATCCGCGATATCGATCTCGACCGCATCCTCGAAGTCTATGCCGCAAACAGCGAGCACATCGTCGGCATCAAGGTGCGCGCCAGCCATGTCATCACCGGATCCTGGGGCGTCACCCCGGTCAAGCTCGGCAAGAAGATCGCCAAGATCTTGAAAGTGCCGATGATGGTGCATGTCGGCGAGCCGCCGGCGCTCTATGACGAGGTGCTGGAGATCCTCGGCCCCGGCGACGTCGTCACCCACTGCTTCAACGGCAAGGCCGGGTCGAGCATCATGGAAGACGAGGACCTCTTCAATCTCGCCGAGCGCTGCGCCTCAGAAGGCATCCGTCTCGACATCGGCCATGGCGGCGCCTCCTTCTCCTTCAAGGTCGCCGAGGCGGCGATCGCGCGCGGGCTTCTGCCGTTCTCGATCTCGACCGACCTGCACGGCCATTCGATGAACTTCCCGGTCTGGGACCTGGCGACGACGATGTCGAAGCTGCTCAGCGTCGGCATGCCTTTCGACAAGGTGGTGGAAGCCGTCACCCATGCGCCGGCATCCGTCATCAAGCTGTCGATGGAGAACCGGCTTGCGGTCGGTTCGCAAGCGGAACTTACTATTTTCGACCTGGTCGATTCCGATCTCGAGGCGACGGATTCCAACGGCGACGTTTCGGTCCTCAATAAGCTGTTCGAGCCGCGCTATGCGGTGATGGGCGCCGATGCCTTTGCCGCCAGCCGCTATGTGCCGCGGGCGCGCAAGCTGGTGCGCCATAGCCACGGCTATTCCTACAGGTAGGATCCGCTGAAGGGCGCAAATGCTTAGCGGTTGCGCCAGCCCATCAGCTTTTCGATCCGTTCCGCTGAACTGCGCACATGGGCCGTATAGTGGTTCTCGTCGGAAAACGCCTTCTGTTCCGGCAGCACGATGGAAATGGTGGCGACGCATTGGCCATCGCGATCGCAGATCGGCGAGGCGATGCAGGCAACCGCGTAGTCGGATTCTCCCGCCTGGATCGACAGGCGCGATTCGAAGGCCTTGCCGGCGGCTTCCGACAGCGTGCCCGGATCGATCTCGGCGCGGCCGGTCGGTGAAGAGCGGGCGCAGCGCTTGAACAGTTCGATGCGCTCGTCTTCGGCCAGGTGGCCGACGAGCAGGCGGCCGGAGGCCGTCCAGTTCAGCGGCACCCTTGTGCCGACGCGGGACGCCACCTGAAAATGGCTCGGACCGTCGGCCATGGCGAGCACCAGCATATAGTCGCCGTCGCGGCCGCAGACCTGCACGGTTTCGCCGGCCTGGCGGCAGAGATCGTGCATTTCGTGGGTGGCGATGCTCATGAAATCCAGCGACCTGGCATAGGCAAGGCCGTAATGGTAAAGCCGCGCGCCGAGCCAGATCGAGCCGTCGGCCTGGCGCGTCAGCATGTTCTTCTCGACGAGATCGTCGACGATGACGTAAACGGTCGACAGCGGCGCCTTCACCGCCTTGGCGATAGCATAGACGCCGGCGGGCGATCCGGTCTCGTAAAGATGGTCGATTACCTGAAGCGCCCGGTCGATGCCGCTGACGCGCGCGCGACGCGCGGTCTTGCCACCGGTCTCGCCGGCAACACCCTCATCTTCGGAATAAACTGCTGCTGATGTCTTTCCGTCCAATTCAACGCCCCTCATGAAAACGCGACTATGTTACATTACTATGGCATAGCTGTCGCCGTGGCAAATGGCAACATTTCGCCGGTTGCCAGTCGGATTGGGCCGATCAGATGAGGCTCCGTTTTCAATCATCACCGGAAATTTAGGATGCGGCGACGGCCGTGAGCGCGCACAGCGCCAGCGGTTGCTCGAGAAGGTCATTCCGCCGCGAGACTTGGAACAACAAGCATCAGGCCGAGTTTGATCTCTGAAACTCAGGAGGTCACGATGCCAAATTATCCCACACCGCCTTTCCCGTCCCAGAAGCAGCCGATGCCGGGTTTCACGGCACAGATGGACCCGGTTCCCGACCATGGCGAAAAGAGCTATCGCGGTTCCGAGCGGCTGAAGGGCAAGCGGGCGATCATCACCGGCGGCGATAGCGGCATTGGCCGGGCAGTGGCGATCGCCTATGCCAGGGAGGGTGCCGATCTGCTGCTGTCCTATCTCGACGAGGATGAGGATGCCGATGAGACGAAACGGCTGGTCGAGCAGGCCGGACGCAAGGCTATCCTCGTCAGCGGTGACATCCAGGATCCCGCCCACTGCAGACAGATCGTCGAGACGGCGGTCAAGGAGCTCGGCGGTATCGACATTCTCGTCAACAATGCCGCACATCAGGCAAGCTTCAAGAGCATCGACGAGATCAGTGATGAAGAGTGGGAACTGACCTTCAAGGTCAATATCCATTCGATGTTCTACCTGACCAAGGCGGCCGTCGCCCATATGAAGCCCGGCAGCGCCATCATCAACACGGCTTCGATCAATTCGGACAATCCGAACCCGACGCTGCTTGCCTATGCGACGACCAAGGGCGCGATCCAGAATTTCACCGCCGGCCTTGCTCAGCTTCTGGCCGAGAAAGGCATTCGCGCCAATGCGGTGGCGCCAGGGCCCATCTGGACGCCGCTCATCCCATCGACACTGCCTGAAGAAAGCGTCAGCAACTTCGGCAAGCAGGTGCCGATGAAACGGCCGGGACAGCCGGCCGAGCTTGCCACAGCCTATGTGATGCTGGCCGATCCCTTGTCGAGCTACGTCTCCGGCACGACAATCGCGGTCACCGGCGGCAAGCCGATCCTTTAAAGCGGCAAGGGCCGCCGTCTGGTTATGACGGCAGCCCTTGACGGGGGCAGGGAGAGATCCCCAAGCTGTTTAGGCGGCTTCCTTAGCCGAAGCAGGGCATTGCCGGCAGATTGGCGCGGCTTGCGAGTGCTCCGATCATATTGCCCACCGATGGCGAGCGCGGCTCGCGTTTGCGGGCGGCCGTCTCCAGGAGTTGCTTGAAGTCTTCAAGCTTTACGCCGTCGGCGCGCAACACCATGGCGATCAGGGGGTCGCGAAGGGCTTCGGATATCGTCAGGTCATCTCTGGTCTTTGTCATGGTTGTCCTCCTTTCGTGGGCGGTCGCCCGTGTTCCACTTTCCGCTGCCATGCCCTCGGCATTGACTTTCGCGTTTTGTGGTGTTACCGGTAAGTAACAATGCATTTGTTACCGATCGGTCACATTGATGTCAAGGACTACGTCCTCAAAAAAATCAGAAACTTCGAATGAAATCTCCGCAGCCGTTTTAGAAGATCGCATCCCGCCGCGGGAGCGTATCGTCTCGACCGCCTCGGAGCTTTTCCGCGAGCGCGGCATTCGCGGCATCGGCGTCGATGCCATTGCCGACGCGGCTCTGACCAACAAGATGACGCTCTACCGGCATTTCGGCTCGAAGGACGAACTCGTCTGCGAAACGCTGCGCCGCGCCTCCGAAAAGGCGGGTACCATCTGGCGAGATCTGGAAGCGGCCTATCCCGACAATCCGCGTGCCCAGCTGGATGCCTGGGTGGAACTGCGGGCGCAATGTCTGAACGGTGAGCCCGCCGGCTGCGATCTCGCCAATGCCGCCATCGAGCTGAAGGGCGAGGGCCATCCCGCCCACGAAATGATCGAGCGGCACAAGGCCGAACAGCGTGATCGCCTGGCTGCGCTCTGTTCGGCGGCCGGCGCGCGCGAACCCCAGCTTCTTGCCGATACGTTGACGCTGCTGCTCGAAGGCGCGCGCGTCAGCCGCCAGGCCATGGGCGCTGCCGGTTGCTGCGGTCATTTCGCCAAGGCCTGCCAGGCGGCAATCGCTTCTTTCGCCTGACGACCACAAGTGTGTGGGAGGGGAACCTTACCGCTTCCATGCCGTTTTCACACTAACCCGAGAGCGATGTGGAGGCAGGGAGATGAACTACGTCTATCTCAAACGCCTGTATGCCAAACGCGCCGAGCTTGAGGCCAAGCTGGAGCTCCATGATGCGCGCTATTGTTTCGGCGAGGAAGAGGTCGATGACGGCACTGACAGCGATCTGCGTCAGCGGCTGAGCGAAATTTCCGAGGAAATTGCTACGCTGGAGAGCAGGCCGGGCCGATAACATAACTATTTAATTTGCGACAGCATTCAGATTTTAAGCCGACCGGCCTAAAATCAGTCGGTGCTGGCACTGAGGATTTTCATCGTTCGATCGTCGAATTTTCCCTGATAAAAATGCTCGATCACCTGGTGGAAGGGCGAACCGTGATCGCTGATCGCGGCAAATAAGGTCATCGACGAGCGCAGCTTGACGTCGTCGGGTGAACCCAGGATTTCGTGCGCCGATCGGCCGTTCACGGACAGGATCGCCTCGACGCAACGCAGCAGCCGGCTTGAGAGAATAGGATCGGCGAGATAGGCGGCGGCTTCCTCCGCCGAGCGGATCGCATATTTTTCGGCCATCGCCGACGTACCGAGACCGGCGACCTGCGGGAAGATGAACCACATCCAGTGGGAGGTCTTGCGCCCGGCTTTCAGCTCTAAGAGCGCTTGTTCGTAGACGCCGTTCTGGGCGTCTATGAAGCGGTGAAGCTTGTAGTCGATGTCGCCGGCCATGGTCCTTTTCCCTTTTCCTGCTGTCGATGCAGCCTGGGCCAAGGTTTCCACGCCCGGCAATATGTTTTGCTATCAGCAAACCCTCTCAGCGTAAGGGCTGCTGTCGCGGCAATGGCCGTAGGCCGGGTGCGGCGGCATGTTATCGCCGGCCGGGGCGGCAATGGCCGATGTCGTCATCGGGTCCGTATTGCCGGAAGAATATGCGGCAAACCCCGCAAAGCTCAAGAGAACCAGCGCTCCGACCACGACAATGCGCTCGAAGGCTGAGAGTTTCTGGGCGCTGACATGATCTACATAATCGCGCTCGCCTAAACCGGCGGTTTCGTCCTCTTTCGCATGAAGTGTCACCATATCCTGGCGACGGCTTAAAGTTTCACAATCTGTCATTTCAATTACTCCTGCAACACATGCGGCGCCGGTCTCTTTAGGGCAAACTCCCACCCTCGTGCCGAACCGCTTCCGCATGCGAGCAGCATGTGTGTCTTCGATCGTGGCAATTGAAGGGGCGATCTTCAAACGCAGTGTTCAAAAAATCGTACCAATAAATGCAAAACATCGTGAAGCTCTGGTTGACCGGAATGATCCGGGGTAGTCCAGAGAGGAACATCTCTCTTTTGGATAGTCCCATGAGCAAATCCTACGGCGCGATGTCGGTCGCGCAGCTTTCCGTCCTCATTCAAGGTGGCGCGGTCGATCCGGTCGAGGTGACCGAGGCGGTTTTCGATTCCATCGCGCATTATGCCGACAAGGCGGTTTTCACCACATTGCTCGAAAGCCGGGCGATGGAGGAGGCGCGCGCCTCTTCGCGGCGTCTGCGGGAAGGGCGCTCGCTTGGATTGCTGGATGGCATTCCGATTGCCTGGAAGGATCTTTTCGACATGGAAGGCCTGCCGACGACGGCGGGTTCCGTCGTTCTGGCAAAGGATATGCCGGCCAAGCGCGATGCGGCTGTTGTCGCTTTGCTCAGGCAGGCGGGCATGGTCGCCGTCGGACGCACAAATATGAGCGAGTTCGCCTTTTCCGGCCTCGGCATCAATCCGCATTACGGCACGCCGGTAAATCCGCGCGGCACTGATCTTCCACGCATTCCGGGCGGCTCGTCCTCTGGCGCCGGTGTCGTCGTCGCCGCCGGACTGGTTCCGGTCGCCATGGGCACCGATACCGGCGGCTCGGTGCGTATTCCTGCCGCCTTCAACGGTATCGTCGGCTATAAGGCGACGCGCGGTCGCCACGCGATGGCAGGCGTCTATCCGCTGGCAAAGAGCCTGGATTCGCTGGGGCCGCTCTGCCGCAGCGTCAGGGACGCGGTCTGGATCGATGTGGCAATGCGCGGCCTGACGGCGCCTGATGTCGTTGAGCTTCCCCTGCAAGGGCTGGAACTCATCGTGCCTGAAAATATCGTCTTCGACGGAGCGGAACCCGGCGTCGTCGCTGCATTCGAGGCAGCTTTGGAACGTCTTCAAAAGGCCGGCGCCAAGGTTGCCCGTACGGTCATTCCCGCCTTCGACGAGATATTCGAGCTGATGACGAGATATGGTCCGCTGGTGACGGCGGAGGCTTTCGCGCTTCACCGCGAACGCTTGGCAGGACCGGATGCGGACAGGATGGACCACCGTGTCGTCATGCGCACCCGTCTCGGAAGCAAGACGACGCTGCCCGATTACCTGGCGATCCTCGATGCGCGCAGCCGCCTGATCGCCGATGTCGAGCGCCTGGTCGGCGACCGGCTGCTCGCCTTTCCGACTGTCGCCCATGTCGCGCCGCCGATCGGGCCGCTGGAGCAGGATGACGAGCTGTTCTTCGCGACGAACAACAAGACGTTGCGCAACACAGCACTTGGCAATTTCCTCGACTGGTGCGGCGTTTCCATTCCCTGCGGCACCGGCGAGGCTGGCATGCCTGTTGGATTGCTGCTTTCGGCCACCACCCATCGCGATGAGGCGCTGCTGGGGATTGCCCTTGCCGCCGAGCCGATCATCCGCGACGATTTTGCCTGAATTGGCAATTGAACCGCCGGGATTTAGTTGCCATTGATGGCATGAGGAGATGCTGGAGGAAAGCAAGTGCAGGTTTTGCAAAACGGACGTTTCGCGGTTTCGACATGGTCGCTGCATCGGCTGCTTGGCGCCGTTTATGCCTATAGCCCCGATCCCGACAAAAGTGCCGCGCCTAAGGAACCCTATGGTCCCGGTGCTGCGGCGTTGATCGATGTTCCGGCGGCGCTTGCGGCACGCGGCGTCAACCGGCTGGAGGTCTGTTCCTTCCATCTGCCGAGCCTCGACGCCGCCTATATAAGCGAATTTCGCGATGCGATGGCGACCTCGAACGTGCTGTTCCAGACGCTGCTCGTCGAGGACGGTGATCCGAGCCATCCGGAGACCGCCGAACGCGACGTCAAGTGGATGGCGGAGTGGATCGACATCGCCGCAGCGCTCGGGGCTGAGAGGATGCGCGTCATTGCCGGCAAGCAGAAGCCGACGGAGGAAAATCTTACCCGCGCGGCCCATCATCTGAACTGGTTGGCGGAAAAGGCGGAAGGCAGCGGTGTGCGCGTCGTCGTCGAGAACTGGTTCGACCTTCTGCCGTCGCCGGTCGAAATGAACTGGCTGCTAGACCGGTTGGACGGCAAGGTCGGCCTTAACGGCGACCTCGGCAACTGGGCGGCGCCAGCGAAATATCAGGGCCTTGCCGATATCATGGGCCGGGCGGAAATCTGCCATGCCAAGGCCGACTACGGCGTTGCCGGTCTCGATGCCGAGGATTACCGCACCTGCCTGGAGATGTGCGAGAAGGCCGGTTATGCCGGCCCCTTCACGCTGATCTACGATTCGCCCTTCTTCCCCGATGAATGGGACGGCATCCTGCTGCAAAAGACGTTCATCGAGGATTTCCTGCGCGAGGCGCCGGCGCGCAAGACGGCTTAAATCAGAAGCACTTCTTTCTCATTCCCAGAGCATGATGGCGAAAAGTGTGAGCGGTTTTCGGACGCCATCATGCTCTAACTAGATAATGTAGAACAGGATTCAGAATTTTGGGCCGACCCGGCCTAAAATCATCCTGTTCTAGCGCGGGAACCTTTGGTTTTCCTCCAGCACGTTCAGATCCATGTGATTGCGCATGTAGCGTTCCGAGGCTTTCTGCAGCGGCTGGTAGTCCCATGGATAATAGGCCCCGTTGCGCAGCGCCGCATAGACCACCCAGCGGCGTGCCTGGCTTTCGCGCACGGCTGCATCGAAATCGGAAAGGTTCCAGCGCCGGCCGGCCTGTTCGACAAGCCTTGCCAAGATCTCGGCATGGGCCGGGTCGGCCGCCAGATTGTCGAGTTCTTGCGGATCGGCCTCGAGATTAAACAGCATCGGCGGATCCTTCTCGCAGAGCGAGAGTTTGTATCGTCCGTCTCGGATGCAGACGAGCGGCGCCTCGGAACCCTCTGCTGCATATTCCATCGGCACCGGGCTGCGGCTGCCGGTGCCTTCGGCAAGTGCTGCGAGATCCTCGCCCTCGGTCCACGGCTTCAGCGAGGCGATATCGATCCCGGCAAGACCCGCCAGCGTCGGCGTCACGTCGAGTGTGGAGACAGGCTGGTCGATCCGTCTGGGCTTCCAGCCGGGTGCTGCGATCATCAGTGGAACGCGGGCCGATCCTTCGAAGAAGTTCATCTTGAACCAGAGGCCGCGATCACCGAGCATGTCGCCATGGTCGGAGGCAAAGAGGATGATCGTGTTTTCAGCCATGCGGCTCCGTTCGAGGACGCCGAGAATGTCGCCGATCTTGTCGTCGACATAGGAAATATTGGCGAAATAGCCCCGCCTTGCCCGCCTGATCTGCTCATCGCTGATGTCGAAGGCGTCGTGATCGCAGGCTTTCATCAGACGCTGCGAATGCGGGTCCTGCCGCTCGAAGGCAATCGGCGCAACCAAAGGGTCGAGTGCCGGGCAATCCTCATAGAGGTCCCAGAATTTGTGGCGCGCAACATAGGGATCGTGCGGATGGGTGAAACTGACGGTCAGGCACCAGGGGCGCTCGTCATGGCCGCGCGAGAGATCGAACAGCTTGCGGGTGGCATGGTAGGCGACCTCGTCGTCATACTCCATCTGGTTGGTGATCTCGGCAATGCCGGCGCCGGTGACCGAACCCAGATTGTGATACCACCAGTCTATGCGCTCGCCGGGCTTGCCATAATCGGGCGTCCAGCCGAAGTCGGCCGGGTAGATGTCCGTCGTCAGGCGCTCCTCGAAGCCATGCAACTGGTCGGGGCCGACGAAATGCATCTTGCCGGACAGCGCCGTCTGGTATCCGGCGGCGCGCAGATGATGCGCATAGGTCGGAATGTCGGAGGCAAATTCCGCCGCATTGTCATAGACGCGGGTTCGGCTCGGCAACTGCCCTGACATGAAGGAGGCCCGCGCCGGTGCGCAGAGCGGGCTTGCCGTATAGGCGTTGGTGAAACGTACGGAGCGCTCCGCCAATGATTTCAGATGCGGCGCATGCAGAAAATCGGCGGGGCCATCGGGAAAGAAAGTGCCATTCAACTGATCGACCATCAGGATGAGGATATTCGGATGCGCCATGTGAAATTTCCTGTGGTCTCAGATGCCGGGGAAGGTCCGATGAGGGACATCGCCGACTGCTATTTGCAGATCTTATCAAAGCCAGTATCATAGTGCCTGTAAAGCTGGCTTTTTTCGATGGCTGCCAAAAGGAATTTTTATGCCAGATCGCCGGCCTGAGCTGGGATGGATGCGCATCTTCGCGGAGGTCGCAAGGCTCGGCAGCTTTTCGGCCGCGGCGGCAGTTCTCGGTCTTACGCAGCCTGCTGTCAGTTATCAGATTCGGCGGCTGGAAGAGCAGTTCGGCGTCGCCCTGCTGCGCCGCCAGCACCGCGGCGTCGAGTTGACCGCGGAGGGAGAGCGGCTTTTCCACGTCGCCGCCAAGACGGTTGGTGACATCGATGCCCTGGCGCGCAGTTTCCGCGCTGAGGCTCAAAGGCCGGTGGTCAGGCTGAGAACCGACTATGCCTTTTCAGCGCTTTGGCTGATCCCGCGCATGCATGGCTTTCGCCTGCTTCACCCCGAAACGGATATACAGATCGTCGCGACCCAAAGGCTGGAGCCTGGCTTTCGTGACGACGCGGATGTGGTGGTGGTTTTCGGCACAAAGGCGGAATTCGGCGCCATCGGATCGCTTCTGCTGCAGGAAAAGGTCGTGCCCGTCTGCACGCGAGGCTTTCTCGATCGCAACGGCCCGTTCGACGATCCGCAGCAGCTTGCCAAGGCGATCCTGATTCATCTCGACTCGCCGATGCCATCGCCCTGGTTCGATTGGCGAAGTTATCTTGCCGAATTCTCCGTTACTCGCGATCTCCATGCCGGCCGCGGTGATGTCAGTTTCAACACCTACTCGCTGGTCGTCCAGGCCGCTCTCAGCGAACAGGGCGTGGCGATCGGCTGGATGGGGCTGGTCGATACGCTTCTCTCCACGCATATGCTGGTGGAAGCCGGGCCGCCGCTCGAGGCCTGGGACCGCGGTTACTGGCTGATACCGCCGCGATCGGCAAATATTGATAGCGAGAGGCTCAGCACCTGGCTGGTGGATGAAGTCGGCAAGACCTGACATTCAGACCGAGCCGGCGCGTCGTTGCCTCCGGAATATGTTCGCGCTCGGGAGAGAAGCCTTGTCATGACCGACGCCGATCGACATTGTGGCATCGATTCATAGGGAAGGGCCGAAGCATGTCGCGAACCCTCGGATACGTCGTTGGACTGCTCATGATCCTCTTGGGACTGATCTGGATCGCCCAGGGAAGCGGTTATTTTCCCTATCCCGCGTCCAGTTTCATGATCAACCAAAGCATCTGGGTTCTCTGGGGTGGCATCATGGCTGCTGCGGGGATTGCCGTGACGGTCATTATTTCACGGCTGCGCCGGAGAGGATAAGCCGGCAACCGTGCATAGCTTTGAGGGAATTCGACATTGAAGAGTTCCTCGAGGTGAAATATCTGGCCGCTGGCGGCCTGTCGAATTGAGGAGAATGGCATGAGCGCAGCTGAAATCGACGGCTTTGCGGACCGGATCAGGCACCACCGAGGCGGCATGATCTCCGCCTGGATCGGTATTCCCGACGCCACGCTCGCCAATCACCTGGCGCAGGAGGCCTTCGACGCCATCGTGCTGGATATGCAGCACGGCATGTGGGACATGCCCTCGGCCGCGAACGCCGTTGCCCAGGTTCGGCTTGCCGGCAAGCCGGCGCTGGCGCGCATACCGGTCGGTGATTTCGCGTCCGCCTCGCGCCTGCTCGATGCCGGCGCCTCCGGCATCATCGCGCCGATGATCAATTCGGCCGAAGACGCGCAAGCCTTCGTCAAGGCCACCAAATACCCGCCTCTCGGGGAACGCAGCTGGGGACCGTCCCTGGCGCTGAACCATACCGGCCTGTCGGCCGATGATTATCTGAAGAACGCCAATGCGCTTACCGTCGCCATTGCCATGATCGAGACCCGGGCAGCCCTTGAGGCGATTGACGACATCCTTGGCGTTGCCGGTATCGATGGCATTTTCATCGGTCCTTCCGACCTTTCGATCGCACTCTCGAACGGCGACCAGGTGGCGCCGAACGCCGCCGAGATCGACAGCGCCATGCAGCATGCGGTTTCACGCTGCCGCGCCCATGGCAAATTCTCCTGCGCCTTCGCCGGCGACGGCGAGCGGGCCGGTGAACTGCTGAAGTTCGGTTTCGATCTGGTCATTGCCGGTGCCGAGACAGCGCAGCTGCGCTCCGGCGCCCGGCGCGCCATCAATGCCGCCCGCAGGATCGCTTCGGCTTGAACGTCATTTCACCGGCTTGACGGCCAGCCAGATGACGTGGCGGGCGCCGCCGCGTTTGCCGTTGGCGCGCGTGTTGACCGCATCGACGGCAAACCCGCTGCCCTTCAGACGCCGCGTGAAATCGGGGTCCGGACCGGACGACCAGACGGCGAGCACGCCGCCGGGGCGCAGCGCATCGCTGGCGGCGCGAAGGCCGGCAAAATCGTAGAGCCGGTCGTTGGATTCGCGGGTCAGGCCGTCAGGGCCGTTATCGACATCGAGCAGAATGGCGTCATAGGCAGCCTTGCCGGCGCGGATCGCCTCGCCGACATCGCCCTGGTGGATGCCGACGCGCCGATCGTCGAGACAGCCTTTGAAGACCTCGGCCATCGGCCCGCGGGCCCAGGCGATCACGGCCGGCACCAGTTCGGCGACGGTGACGCCGGCAGCTTCGGGAAGGACGGCGAGAGCGGCGCGCAGGGTGAAACCCATGCCGAGCCCGCCGATCAGGATCCGCGGCTTCGGGTGCGACTTGATCCGATCCCAGGAAAGGGTCGCCAGCGCCTCCTCCGAGCCGCTGAGGCGGCTGTTCGTCAGCTCGTTGGCGCCGAGCATGATCGAGAACTCGCTGCCGCGCTGCTTCAGCCGCAATTCGCCGTTCTCACCGGGAATGGTCGCGGAATCGAGCTGGATCCAGGGCAGCATGACGGCTTCGCCTCGCATGAAAGGAAGCGTCCCCTAGCATAGGGCAGGCGACGAGGCCAGCAAGCCGGCCTCAGATCATCCGCATGAAATGATCCTGCTCGAATTCGACGATGTCGTCCTGCGGCACGGCCGAACGGCGGCGGATGTCCTCTACCTCGTCGGGCCTCAGCCGGGCCTTCGGGTCGTCGAAGCGGACCTCGGGATCGGGTACGGCCGAGAGCAGCAGACGGGTATAGGGATGCAGCGGATTGTCGATCACCTTGGCGACGTTGCCCCATTCGACGATCTGGCCGGCATACATCACGGCGATGTCCTCGGCGACATAACGGGCGGTGGCGATATCATGGGTGATGTAGAGCAGGCCGAGATTCATCTCCTGCTTCATCTCGTTCAACAGGTTCAGCACACCGAGGCGCACCGAGACGTCAAGCATCGAGGTCGGCTCGTCGGCGACGATCACCTCCGGCTTGACGGCCAAGGCACGAGCGATGTTGACGCGCTGGCGCTGACCGCCGGAGAGCTCGTGCGGATATTTCGGCGCGACGAGATCGGGATCGAGCCTGACGCGTTGAAGCAGTTCGCGGACCGCAACGTCGATCTCGGCCCCCTTGATCTCCGGGCGGTGCAGCTTCAGCGGCCGCCGGAGATGATGGGCGATGGTGTGGGCGGGGTTCAGCGAGGCGAAGGGGTCCTGGAAGATCATCTGCACCGAGCGGCGGTAGCGGGCGATCTCGGCGGATTTGGCGGCCTCGACAGGGCGGCCCTTGTAGAGAACCTGGCCCGATGTCGGCAGATATTCGCGCATCGCCATGCGGGCGCAGGTGGTCTTGCCGCTGCCGGATTCACCGACCAGCGCCAGTGCCCGGCCGGCATGCAGCGAAAACGAGATGGCGCGCGCCGCATGCACGGCCGCGGAGCCGTGACCGAAGGTCTTCGTCACCTGGTCGAGTACGAGAATGGCGTCCGTCATAACAGCACTCCTCCATGCAGCGAGGGGAAGGAGGCCCAGAGCTTCTTCGTGTAGTCATGCCTGGGCGTCCTGTAGATCGCCTCGGCCGTGTTCTGCTCCACCAGTTGGCCTGCGAGCATGATGCCGATACGGTCGCAGAATTGCACCATCAGCCCGAGATCATGGGTGATGAACAGCACGGAAAAGCCGAAGCTGCGGCGCAGTTCGTTGATGCGCTGCAGGATTTCGCGCTGGACGACGACGTCGAGCGCTGTCGTCGGTTCGTCCATGACGACGAGCTTCGGATCGAGCGCCATGCAGATGGCGATGACGATACGTTGGCGCATGCCGCCGGAAAATTGGTGCGGATAGTCGCGCATGCGATCCGGCGCGATATCGACGAGCGTCAGCATCTCGGCGGTGCGCTCGCGGGCTGCAGCACGGCTCATGCCCTTGTGGGTGCGCAGCATGTCGTAGAACTGCGTCTCGATGCGCAGCACCGGGTTCAGCGAGTTCATGGCGCTCTGGAACACCATCGCAACCTCGCGCCAGCGAAACGCGCTGAGCGCCTGGCGGTCGAGGCCGAGCACGTCGCGGCCGTCGAGCAGGATGCGGCTCTCTTTGCGGATCAGCGCCGGCGGCTTGTGCAGGCGGCTTATGGCAAAAGCGATGGTGCTCTTGCCGCAGCCGGATTCGCCGGCAAGGCCGAAGACCTCGCCGGGCGCGACATCGAAGCTGACGTCGTCGACGGCGCGGAAATCCTTCTCCTCGCCGATATAATCGATGGTGAGGTTCCTCACCGAAAGCAGCGGCTGCGTCACAGGCGGCCCTCCCCTGTTCGAACGAGCAGGGACCAGCGCTTCAGGTGATTGCCGGTGCGCAGCCGCGGATTGGCGATCTCGTCGACGGCGAAGTTCAAGAGCGACATGCCGATACCGAGGAAGGCGAGCGCGAAGCACGGGGTGAGAATATCCCACCAGGCGCCGACCGAAAGGGCCGAAGCCTTCTGCGCATTGTAGAGCATCGTGCCCCAGGAGATTGCTCGGGGATCGCCGAGGCCGAGGAACTCGAGCGTCGCCTCGGTGATGATCGCGAAGATGACGCTGCCGATGAAATTGATGCCGACGATTGAAATCACGTTGGGAAAGATCTCGAATGTCATGATGCGCCATTGCGGCTCGCCCATCATCTCGGCGGATTTGACGAAATCCTTCTGCTTGACGGAGAGCGTTTCGGCGCGGGTGACGCGTGCGCCCCAGGCCCAGGAGGTGGCGCCGAGGATGAGGGCGATGACGAGGGGGCTTGCCTGGCCGATGAAAGCGGCGAGCACGAGCAGCAGCGGTAGGTTCGGAACGACCAGCACCATATTGGTGAAGAAGCTGATGATCTCGTCGGTCTTGCCGCCGCGATAGCCGGAGATGATGCCGAGTGCGGTGCCGACCAGCGTGATCAGCAGGCCGGCGCCGAAGCCGACGGCAAGCGAAGTGCGGGCGCCGTAGATCAGCCGGGCAAAGACATCCTGGCCGATGCGGGTCGTGCCGAGGATGTGGTCGAGCGATGGCGGCTGGTGCGGCCGCCCGGTGCGGGCGGCGGGATCGTATTGTGTCAGCAGGGGCGCTGCGATCGCGACGAGGACGATGAAAGCGATGATGACGAGACCGATCAGCGCCTTGCGGTTTCGAAGCAGGGTCTTCATCTCACGCTCCCTTCAGCCGCGGGTCAAGCACCACATAGCTGACGTCGACGATAAAATTGGCGATCAGCATGGTCGCGGTCATGATGAGGAGCTGGCCCTGAATGACGGGGTAATCGCGGGCGAGGATCGCCTGGTAGAGAATGTTGCCGAGGCCGGGGTAGTTATAGACGACCTCCGTCACCAGCGAGCCGCCGAGGATGGTGCCGATGGCGATGGCAAGGCTGGAGACGGTCGGCAGCAGGGCGTTGCGCGCAGCGTACCAGAGCATCACATGCCGGTCGGAAAGGCCCTTGGCGCGGGCCATGACGATATAATCCTCGCCGAGCAGGTTGATCATGTTGTTGCGCATGGTGACGGTGAAGCCGCCGATCAGCACGGTGCAGAGCGTCACCATCGGCAGGATGCCGTGATAGGCGAGGCTGCCGATATATTGCAGGCTGAAGGCCGGATCGAGCGATGGGTCGGCGGCATAACCGTTCGGAAACCAGCCGAGCGTGAAGCCGAAGATGAAGAGCACGATCAGCGAGGTGACGACGGCCGGCACCGAGGTGGCGAAGATCGCGCCGACGGAGACGATGACATCGAACGTGCTGCCGCGGCGCCAGGCGGCGACGATGCCGAGAAAGGTGCCGAGCGCGAAGCTGACGATCGTCGCCGTGCCCATCAGGCCGACGGTCCAGACGAGTGCATGGCCGAGCACCGAGGTGACCGGCAGCGGAAAATACTTGATCGAGCGGCCGAGATCGCCGGTGAAGATGCTGCCGAGATAGGTGAGGTATTGTTGCCAGAGCGGACCGTCGACGAAGCCGAAGGTAAGCTTCAGCGCCTGCAGGCTTTCCGGCGGCAATTCGGTGCCGGCGCTGGAAAACATGATCTGCACGGGATCGCCCGGCATCAGCCGCGGCAGGAAGAAATTGATTGTCGCTGCCGCGATGAAGGCTGCCATGTAGAAGACGAGGCGGCGAAGCAGGAAAGCCATGGGAACTCCGTCGTGACGGAAGCGGCGCTTTACGCCGCTCCCGAGGATTGCGATGCTTACTTCACCGGCTCGAGGGCCAGCAGGTTCAGCAGGCGTGCCGGATTGGTCCGCGAGATCGACGGATTGACGAAGGGGTTTTCCTTGGTCGACCAGCCGGTGAAGCGCTTGGTGTTGTACTGATACCAGTTCGGATTGTTGAACACCGGAATGACAGGCATGTTTTCGGCGACGATGCGTTGCGCCTTGTTCATCGCGTCCTTCTGCTTGGCAAGGTCGGCGGTATGGGTGAACTCGGTGACGAGTTTCTCGACCTCCGGGTTGAACCAGCGCTGCGCGGTGAAGCGGGTCTTGCCCTTATCCGAAGCACTGAAAGCGCGCTTGTAGGGGTAATAGGGCGAGGCCGATGCCGGCAGGCTGTTGATCGCCGCATCGAAGGTGCCGTTGATGAGGTTGCCGGTCCAGACTGCTTCCTCCGGCGTTTCGATCTTGGCGTCGATGCCGACCGCCTGCATGCCCTCGACCGCGAGGTTGACGGTGTCGATCCAGTCCGTCCAGGCGCTGGGGACGATGATCGAGAAGGAGATCTTGGTGCCGTCGGGATTGTCGCGGAAGCCGTCGCCGTCCTTGTCGTTGTAGCCCGCCTCGTCGAGCAAGGCCTTGGCAGCATCGGCATCATAGGTCGCGAACTTGCCGAAGTCGGCCTTGACGGACGGGTCCGCCCAGCTCTTGTAAAGCTCGCCCATCAGGCCGGGGTCTTCGTTCAGCGTCGGATAGCCGTAGCCTGCGACGTCGATCATCGTCTTGCGGTCGAGTGCCATCGAGACGGCACGGCGGAACTTCAGGTCGTTGAAGGCCTTCTTGTTGTTCTCGTTCGCCGTTTCCAGGTTGAACAGGAAGGCGACCATGCTGCTTGGCGAATACCAGTAGTGGAAATGCGCCGGATCCTTGGAAACATAGACATTGTCGATATCGGGAATGAAGGAGACGCCCCAGTCGAGCGTGCCGTCGGCCGTTGCCGTCAGCATCTGATTGTTGTCGGCAAGCTGCGGGAAGCGCATGCAATCGACCTTCAGGTGCTCGTTGTCCCAGTAATTCGGGTTGCGACACTGGTCGTAGGTCTGGCCGGTGAAGCGCGGCACTTCCGTCAGCGGGCCGCTGCCAACAGGGGTTTCGTTGGCGAAGGTGACGGGATCAGCGACATCCTTCCAGACATGTTCGGGAACGATCGGCAATTGCGAGATCTGCTCGGCCGCAAGCGAGCTCGGATTGGCGAGGGAGAAGCGCACCGTCTGGCCGTCGACGGCCTGCACATCGGTGATGAAGGTCCAGATGCTGACGAAGTCGAGCGCCGGAAATTTCTTCAGGTAATCACAGGTGAACTTGACGTCGGCTGCGGTCAGCGGCTTACCGTCCGACCATTTCAGGTTCGGGCGCAGCTTGAAATCGATGCTCTTCAGGTCGTCGGAGAGCTTGAAGCTTTCAGCCAGGCGATAGACCGGCTTGTTGCTGTCGAAGCGATTGAAGACGACCAGCGGCTCGTAGATGAAGTCGAGCGTGGACTGGCGCGACGAGGTCTGGTTGAACGGATTGAAGTTGCGGACCCAGGTCGTCGCCGGTTCGATATTCACTGTGAGGATCGTTTGCGCCATGGCAGATCCCGAAAGCAGCGTTAGTGCGGCGGCAAGAAGATATTTTTTCATGTCTTATTCCCCTTTTCTTATCCGGTGAGAGATGAGGTGCTGGTCAGGAGACCAACGCGCTTGCAAACATGTCTTCGACTTCCGCATGGGCGGCGCGGACATCGATCTTGAGATTGCCGAGGCGGGCCTTGCCGGCGGCGATGCGCTTGAGGGCGGCTTCCGTCAGCGGGCGGGCGGCCTTGGCGGCGGCTTCGCTTTCCGGAATGTCGCCGTGGCTGTGGAGCGCGATGTCGTAACCTGCGTCGAGCACCTGTTTGACGCGTTCCGGCAGGGTGCCGGAGAGCGACTGCATGAAGATGCAGTCGGAAATCAGCACGCCCTCATAGCCCATGTCGTTGCGGATCACGTCGTGCATAACAGGCGAGACGGACGCCGGCAGCTCCGCGTCATAGGCCGAGTAGACGACATGGGCGACCATGGCCCAGGGCGTATCCTTCAGCGCCACGAATGGCTTGAAATCGGTGGCGGTGAGCGTCTCGCGGCTGGCGTCGACGACCGGACGCTCCTTGTGGGAATCGAGCGTTGCGCGGCCATGGCCGGGAATATGTTTGATGACAGGCATGTTGCCGGTCTCGAGCAGGCCATCGACCACCTCGCGGCCGAGGGCAGCGATGAAGTCAGGATCGGGGCCGAAAGAGCGGGCGCCGATGACCGCACTCGTCGTCTCGAAGACGAGGTCGAGAACGGGCGAGCAGCCGCTGGAAAGGCCGAGTTCCGTCATCATCGCGCCCATGGCCTGGGAGGAAAGGCGCAGTGCTTTTTTGCCGAGATCGAAATCGCGGCGCGCAAGTTCGGCAAACTGGCCGAAACTGCGGAAGAGCGGCCAGGGGCCGGCATCGAGATGCTGAACGCGGCCGCCTTCCTGGTCGGTGAAGACAGGCGCGTCGTCGCGGCCGACGGCTTCGCGGAAGCGGTCGATCAGGCGCCTCGTCTGCTCCGGCTCGCGCTGATTGCGCCGGCCGACGAAGAGGCCGAGCGGATTGGTTTCGCGAAAGAGGGCGAATTCATCATCCGAAATAGTGGGATTCGGAAGGCCGACGAAAAGGGCGAGCGGGGTCGAGGACAATTCTGTAACTCCGGGATCAGATGGTCATTTCGGCGTGCTTCTCAGCATGCCTTCGTAGATGCCCTTGTCGGGGGCGGGGATGATGGTTGCACCTGCGTTCCTGGCGTAGAAATCGACCGGGCCGGCATCGCCGATGAAGGCATAGGCGTGGCCGAGCGTCTTCATGGTCTGAAGGCAGGCGGAAAAGAGGGCGAGCCCGATGCCCTTGCCGCGGGCGTCGGGATCGACGCCGGTCGGGCCGAAGAAGCCGCGCGCCGTCGTGTCATAGCAGGCAAAGCCCAGGAGCTTGCCGTTTTCGACTGATATCAGGCAGGCAACGGGCTGGCGGGAGAAGGCGACCGCGACTTCGCTTGCCCAGTTCTCGCTGAACCGTTCGCGAACCCAGCTGACGATAAGATGCAGTTCCGGGGGGAGGGCCGGACGGATGGAGACGCCGACATCGCCGGCTTTGCGCTTCAGGTCGGCGAGCTGAGTGGAATATAGGCTCACAAGCAGGTCTGGCACCCGTCACTCCTCCAGTTATTCCGTTATTGCGGAACATATCCCCTTTTAGTGTCATAGACTTGGCTATCTGGCCGGGCTTGTCAACAAGGTTTTTCAAACGGCCAAAGGCGCGACCCGCCGCCGCCCTCCGCGGTTTCGACGCAAAGTAGGTGCCGGACACAAAAACGGCCCGGGAAGGCCGGGCCGTTGTCGATTGGCGGAATATTGGTGGAACGAGCGCCTATTCGCCGTCTTCCCAAAGCGCATGAAAATGCTGCACCGGGCCGTGGCCGGAGCCGACGGTGAGGTGTCCTGATGCCGCGACCGCGCCGGCGAGATACTCCTTGGCGATGGCGACGGCCTCTTGCGCCGAGGCGCCCACGAGCTCGGCCGCCAGGGCGCTGGAGAGCGTACAGCCGGTGCCATGGGTGTTCTTGGTCGGCACGCGCCTGGCTTCGAACCAGTGCAGGCCGGCGGCCGTGGCAAGCACGTCAGGGCTCTCGTCGCTGTCGAGATGGCCGCCCTTGACCAGCACCGCGGCCGGTCCAAGCGCCCGCAAGCGCTCGGCCTGCGCCGCCATCTCCGCCCGGTTTGTCGCTACCGGCTGGTGCAGTAGGGCGGCGGCTTCGGGCAGGTTCGGGGTCAGCAGCGTGGCAAGCGGCAGCAGCCGGCGGGTCAGTACGTCGACCGCTTCGGGCGCGAGCAGAGCGGCTCCACCCTTGGCGATCATGACCGGGTCGATGACGATTGGAATGTCGCGGTGGTCAGTCAGCGCACCGGCAACGGCTTCGGCGATGCCAGCATTGGCGATCATGCCGATCTTGACGGCGTCGACGCGGACATCGGCAAAGACGGCATTGATCTGGTCGGCGACGAATTGCGGCGGCACCAGGTGCACGCCGCTGACGCCTTGCGTGTTCTGCGCCGTCAGCGCGGTCAGCACCGCCATGCCGTAGACGCCGCGGGCGGAAAAAGCCTTGAGATCGGCCTGGATGCCGGCGCCGCCGGAGGGATCGGAGCCGGCGATCGAGAGAACGTTGCGGATCATGCGCGCACCTTTCGGATTTCTGCGGCGATGCGGCGCGTGGCCGCTTCGGGGTCGGGCGTGCCGCAGATGGCGGAAACGACGGCAAGCCCCTTGGCGCCGGCGGCGAACACTTGGGCGACATGATCCGCCTTGAGCCCGCCGATAGCGACGGACGGCACCGGCGAGGCCTTCACCAGCCTTGCAAGGCCGTCAAAGCCGATCGGCTGCTTGTGGTCGGCCTTGGTCGGCGTCGCAAACACTGGCCCGACGCCCGTGTAGTCGACGAGATCAGGGTCGACCGCGTTCGCAAGCGCCTCGCTCTCGACCGACAGGCCAAGGATCATGTCGGGGCCGATCATCGTCCGCGCTCTCATCGCATCCATGTCCTCCTGGCCGATATGCAACCCGTCGGCGCCGATGGCGATGGCCGCCTCGACATCGTCGTTGACGATGAGCAGGGCGCCGGTTCCATCCAATGCCTGTTTCAGGGCGCGGCCGGTCTCGATCATCCCGATGGTGCCGGCATGTTTGTCGCGCAGTTGCACCATGGTGGCGCCGCCGGCAATGGCAAGGCGCGCAGTTTCGACCATGCCGATCCCGGCGCAAAGATCGGGGTCGAGGACGAGATAGAGCGAAAGGTCGAAAGCCTTCATGCCGCTGATATCCTTGCCCTGGCGTCAAGCGTTTCGGCGTCGAGCGCGGCCAGCGCATCGAGGAAGCGCCAGGAGAAGGAGCCGGGCCCGGCCGCTCCAAGTGCGGCCTCCTCGCCGGCGATGGCG
This sequence comes from Rhizobium sp. CB2179, assembly GCF_057653455.1. Classification (NCBI taxonomy): domain Bacteria; kingdom Pseudomonadati; phylum Pseudomonadota; class Alphaproteobacteria; order Hyphomicrobiales; family Rhizobiaceae; genus Rhizobium; species Rhizobium sp. CB2179. The sequence continues at coordinate 498,989 of NZ_JBYGKR010000003.1, forward strand.
AAGGTCGCAAGTGCCGCGATCGTCGCGCCGAAGATATCCTCAGGTGCCGTCGCGGCAAAGGCGCCGACGAGGCAGGTGAGCGAGCAGCCGAGTGCTGTGACTTGCGGCATCAAGGCCGATCCGCCTTCGATGCGCACGGCCCGCTCGCCGTCGGTGACGAAATCAACCGCGCCGGTAACGGCAACGACCGCCCGCTGCCGCTCAGCGAGCCATCGCGCCGAACCTTCCGCCTGTTCGACCGGGTCGCGGCTGTCGACGCCCTGGCCGCGGCTCTCTCCGCCGGCCAGCGCTATAATTTCGGAAGCGTTGCCGCGGATGATGGTCGGACGCAGCGCCAGGAGGTCGGCGACGGCGTTACGGCGGAAAGCCGTCGCATAATGCGCGACCGGATCGAGCACCCAGGGTTTGCCGGCGGATGTCGCCGCCTTCGCCGCTGCCTGCATGCCGTCGATCCATTGCGTCGACAGCGTGCCGATATTGATGGTCAGCGCACTGGCGATCCCGGCGAACTCGCCGGCTTCTTCAGCGGCGTGCACCATGGCGGGCGAGGCGCCTGATGCAAGCAGAACATTTGCGGCAATGTTCATGGCGACGTAATTGGTGATGCACTGAACGAGCGGCGGCTTCTCGCGCATCGCCTTCAGCATCGCTCCGGGTGTGGTCTTGGTCTGCATATGGCCCCTTTCAGGCGGGGGCGGGCACGGGGCGGTTCGTGCGGGCTAAGCCGCGACCCCGAGCGACTCCCTCCGCCGGCATTATCCGGTTCAGGTTCGAAGGGTGCTTCTCAGCCCGTCTGTCGACGGGCGCCCCTGTCTCTCATCGCGCTCTTTTTCGCAGAGAACGGGGCTGATGTCACCCCGAAAATGACAATCCTGCGACCGACGCAGCGGCGTGTCTCTCTTACGAAAGGGGTCAGCCGACGAGATGCCGGCGGATCGGCTGCTGCAGCACGAGCTTCGACAGCAAAGCGCTCCTCGTCGATACTCTAGTCATGTCTCAAGCCCTCAATCACGCATGCGCTTCCCTACCGCGATAGACCTCGGGATCGGGGATCGGAACTGCGGCGATCAGTGCGCGGGTGTAGTCATCTCTCGGGTTCTCGAAGATATCCCGTCGTGTGCCGGTTTCGATGATGTGGCCGGCGCGCATGACGGCGACGTTGTGCGACAGGCGCTCGACCACCGCCATGTCGTGGGAGATGAAGAGATAGGCGAGCCCCATCGTCTCCTGCAGTTCGAGCAGCAGGTCGAGCACGCGGGCGCGAACGGAGACGTCAAGCGCTGCGACGCTCTCGTCGGCGACGATCAGCTTCGGCTCCAGTGCCAGGGCCCGGGCAATGCAGATGCGCTGGCGCTGGCCGCCTGAGAACTCGTGCGGATAGCGCGTCGCCGCATCGGGTGTCAGGCCGACCCGCCGCAGCAGTTCGGCGACGCGGTCCTGCCGATCGCTGTGGTTGCCGATACCGTGGATGAGCATCGGTTCGCCGATCGCCTTGCCGACGGCCATGCGCGGGTCGAGCGAGGCATAGGGATCCTGGAAGATCATCTGCGCCGAGCGGCGCACGGGCCGCATCTCGCGCTGGCTGAGGCCGGCGATATTGCGGCCGTCGATCAGGACGTTGCCCTGGAAGGGGATGAGACCGAGCACGGCCTTGCCGGTCGTCGATTTGCCGGAGCCGCTTTCGCCGACGAGACCGAGCGTTTCACCCGGCAGGATATCGAAGGAGACGCCATCGACGGCTGCGACCGGCGGCTTGCCCTTGAAAAACCGGCTTGCGGCATTGCCATAGGTGACGGTGAGGTCGCGCACGTTCAGCACCGGCGTGCGGTCCGGATGCAGTGTCTCGACGGCGCGCTGGGTGATGCGCGGCGGACGGTCGGTGCCGGCAAGCGCGCCGAGCCGCGGGACGGCGGCCAGCAATTGCTGCGTATAAGCCTCCTTCGGCCGCTGGAAGATGGCGAGCGCCGTTCCCTGCTCGACGATCCTGCCGTTCTGCATGATGACGACGCGGTCGGCCATTTCGGCGACGACGCCCATGTCGTGAGTGATGAGGATGATCGAGGCGCCGAATTCGCGCTTCAACTGACGCATCAGCTTGAGGATTTGCGCCTGCACGGTGACGTCGAGCGCCGTCGTCGGCTCGTCGGCGATCAGCACCTTCGGCCGGCAGGAGAGCGCCATGGCGATCATCACCCGCTGGCGCATGCCGCCGGAAAGCTCGTGCGGATATTGCTTCAGCCGCCGGGCCGGCTCGGTGATCTGCACGGCATCGAGCATCTTCAGCGCCACCGCCTCGGCATTGTCGCTGCCCTGGTGCGCGCGGATTGCCTCGGTCAGCTGGTTGCCGACCGACATGACCGGGTTGAGCGAGGTCATCGGTTCCTGGAACACCATGGCGATATCGCCGCCACGGACGCTGCGCATCGCCCGGTCGGAAAGCGTGAGCAGGTCGCGCTCGCCAAGCAGCACGCTGCCGGAGGCGACCCGCAGCGAGGCTTTCGGCAAGAGCCCCATGATCGACAGCGAGGTGACCGACTTCCCGGAGCCGGATTCGCCGGCGATGCAGAGCGTTTCGCCGCTTGCAAGCGCGAAGCTGACATCCTGCAGCACCGGCTTGCGGCCTTCGGGTGTGCGGGCATCGACGCTCAGATTGCGAAGGCTGAGCACCGGTGCCGCGGCGGGCATGGCGTCGTTCACGCGAACACGATCCTCGGGAAGTAGAAGGAAACCACCCAGTTCGGCTGGTCGACGATCTCGCTGATGCGCAGATCGCCGCAGACCGAGCAGAGCAGATAGGCATCGATGGCGCTCATGCCATGTTCGGCGCCGAGAAGATCGATCATGCGCATGACGCTTTCGCGCGCCCCGGTCATCAGGTCAGGGCCGATGCCTGTCGTGACCTCGTAGCCGGCGCCGTCGAGATGGCGGGTGACCGGTTCGGTCGTAGTGAAGCGCGGTGTCTGGAGCTTGGCGTCCTTGACGAGCTCGATCGTCGCTTCGACGTTCATCTGGCTTTCGATCGCCGTGCCGCAGACTTCGCCATCGCCCTGGGCGGCATGGGTATCACCGATCGAAAACAGCGCGCCGTCGACCTCGACAGGCAGGTAGAGCGTCACCCCGGCCGTCAAGTCGCGGATGTCCATGTTGCCGCCGACGCGACGTGGGGGAACGACGGAGTGGGTGCCGGGCTCGGCAGGCGCGACGCCGATCGTGCCGGCGAAGGGCTTCAGCGGCACGCGACCGCCCGGGCCGTAAAGGGCGGGCACCATGCTGTTGGCGTCATAAGACCAGACGTGCAGCGCCGGATCCTTGAACTGGTCGGCAAGCAGGCCGAAGCCTGGAATATTGGCGGTCCAGCCGATGCCCGACGGAATGAACTTGCGTAGCGTCACCTTCAGCGCATCGCCGGGCTCTGCGCCTTCGATATAGACCGGGCCGGAGACCGGGTTGATCTTGCCGAAATCAAGCGCGTTCAGCGTTTCGAGCGTCGCGTCGCTTCCGAGCTGGCCACCCGATGAATCCATGCATTCGAAGTGGATCGTCTCGCCGGGCTTGGCGACGACGGCGGGGGTGAAATCCTTGTTCCAGCCGAAATTATGCTGGGCGCGGTGGATCGTGTGGGTGCAGGCGATGCACATGTCATGTCTCCCTCGAATTTATGACGCCTTCCCGGCCGGGACCGGGAAGGCTTTGTTTCTTCAGGGCTTACTGCTTGACGTAGATCGCGTCGTAATTGATGACGCGGGTCGGATCGATGTAGATGTTGTCAGCACCGCCCATGCGCAGCGACTTGGCGACGACGCGGCGTTCGTTGATGACGGGGATCCACGGCGCATCGGCCATGATGTCGGTGAAGATCTTGCCCCAGGCGGCGGTGCGCTCGGCTGCCTTTGCCGGATCGGACATCGAGTCGGCGGCAACGGCGCGCTTGTCGAGATCGGCGTTGCAGTACCATGACCAGTTCCAGCCGCCCGGAACCGCGCCGGCGCAGCCGAGGATCGGGCCGTAGAAGTTGGACGGGTCCGGGAAGTCGGCGATCCAGGCCATGCCGCCCGACCAGATCATCGGCGCTTCGCCTTCCGTGCCGCCCGCCGAGATGACGTTTGCCTGGGCCAGCGCCCGGACTTCGGCCTTGACACCGACGGCGGCCAGATCCTGCTGGATCGCCTGGGCGATGCGCGGCTGCGGGTCGGTATTGGTGGAGTAGAGCACGGTCTCGAAGCCGTCGGGATAGCCGGCTTCGGCAAGCAGCGCCTTGGCTTTCGCCACGTCATAGGCATAGCCGGTGAAGGCCTTGTCGTAGCCCGGCATCAGCGGCGGCAGCGGCTGGTTGGCCGGCGTTGCGCGGCCGTTGAGGATGCGGGTGATGCGATCCTTGTTGATCACCATGTTCAACGCCTGGCGAACCTTGACATTGTCGAAGGGCTTTACCTTGGTGTTCAGCGTGATGTAGCCGGTGTGCAGCTGTTCGCCGTCGACGATCATCTGCGCGCCGTCTGCCGAATTCTTGATTTCGAGGAACTTTGCCGGCGGAATGCCGTCGCCGGCAATATCGACCTCGCCCTTCTGCAGGCGCAAGAGCGCCACCAGCGGCTCCTGGCCGACCTCGACCTTGAAGCTGTCGATATAGGGAACGCCCTTGACGAAATAATCCTTGTTGCGCTCGAAAACGAGCTGCTGGCCGATCGTCCAGTCCTTCAGGATGAAGGTGCCGGAGCCGACCGGCTTCTTGCCGAAGTCGCCGGCGGCGGCCTCGACGGCTTCCTTCGGCACGACCGAGGCGAAGTTGATCGCAAGCACGTGCAGGAAGGTGGCGTCGGGGCGCGAGAGGTTGAAGATGACGGTGCTGTCATCGGGCGTCTCGATGCCGGAGAGCGTCGTCGTCTTGCCGGCGGTTTCATCCTCGAAGCCCTTGATCGCGCCGAAGAAGCCGGCGCCGGGGCCTTGAGTCTTCGGGTCGACGGCGCGTTCGATCGAATATTTCACGTCGGAGGCGACGAGTTCGCGGCCGTTCGAGAACTTCACGCCCTTGTGCAGCTTGAAGGTATAGGTCATGCCGTCGGGCGAAACGGTGAAGCTTTCGGCAAGCGAGGGAACCGGGTTCGGCGTGCCGGGCGTATAGTCCATCAGGCGGGAATAGAGGCTCTTGATCATCGACCAGTTGACCCAGTCGTAGCCGATCGCCGGGTCGAGCGTGGTGATGTCGTCCTTGTAGGTGACGACGATATCGCCGCCCTGCTTGGGCGTTTCATCAGCCATGACGGACAATGGAGCGAGCGCCACCATCGTTGCCATGGTCGTCTGTTGCAGCCAGCGTTTGAACATCTTGGTTCCCCTTCTTTGGTTGCTGTCAGCGTGTGCGGATGCGCGGATCGATGACCGGCGCGACGAGATCGGCAAGCAGGTTGCCGATGATGATGGCAAGTGCCGAGGTCAGCGTGACGCCCATGATGATCGGGATGTCGACTTGCTGGATCGCCTGCCAGGCGAGCTGGCCGATGCCGGGCCAGCCATAGACCGCCTCGACCACGACCACGCCGCCCATGAACTGACCGATATCGATGCCGATCATGGCGATGATGGGCAGTACGGCGTTGGGCAATGCGTGGCGCAGGATGACTCGCTTCGAGGAAAGGCCCTTGGCGCGCGCCGTGCGGACATAATCCTGGTTTAGCACGTCGATCATCGACGAGCGGACCATGCGGGCGTACCAGCCGGCGCCGCAGATGCCGAGTGTTACGGCAGGCAGGACGAGATGCGAGAAGCTGCCATAGCCACTCATCGGAAACCAGCCGAGCGTTGCCGCCAGCAGGTAGAGCAGCAGAAGCGCGACGAGGAACTGCGGCGCCGAGGTGCCGACAAAGGAGGCCATCATCACCAGTCGGTCGATGAAGCCGCCGCGGCGCACGGCGGCGATGGTGCCGAGCGTCAGGCCGAGCACCACCTCGACGAAGATGCCGGCAAGCATCAGCGTCAGTGTTGCCGGCAGGCGCGCGGCGATCAGCGTCCAGACATCGGTCTTCTGCGCATAGGAGCGGCCGAGATTGCCGTGCAGCAGATTGCCGAGATAGGTGCCGAACTGGACCAGCAGCGGCTGGTCGAGGCCGAGCTCATGGCGGATGTTGGCGACCGTCTGGGCCGTGGCGCTGCGGCCGGCGATCATGCGGGCCGGGTCGGCCGGAAGGGCGTAGAGCAGCACGAAGGTGATCGCCGCGACACCGAGCAGGATCAGAGCCGCCTGCGCCAGCCGGCGGAGCATCACGAAACCCATCAGCCCCTCCCGCGCTGGGTCGGGTCGAGAATGTCGCGCAGCGCGTCGCCCACCAGATTGAAGGAAAGTGCCGTCAGAAGGATGATCGCGCCGGGAATGAAGACCAGCCAGGGGGCGGCCTGAAAATAGCTTTGGCTCTCGAAGATGATGTTGCCCCAGGAGGGCTGCGGTGGCTGGACGCCGACGCCGAGGAAGGAGAGTGTGGCCTCGAGCAGCACCGTCGTGGCGATGCCGAGCGTCCCCCAGACGATTGCCGTCGGCATGAGGTGCGGCAGGATATGCATGAAGAGCACACGCATGTGGCCGGCGCCGAGCGAGCGTTCGGCCATGATGAAATCGCGCTCCACCAGGCCGCGAGTCTCGGTATAGACGATGCGGGCGACCTGCACCCAGTTGACCAGCGCGATCACCATGGCGACGATCCAGAGACTCGGCTTCAGCAATGCGGCGAGCACGATGGCGAGCAGCAGCGCCGGAAAGGCCATCATCAGATCGGTGAAGCGCATCAGGATGTTGCCCAGCAGCCCGCGGAGATAACCGGCAACGATGCCGACGAGGAGGCCAATCGCCACCGCGATGCCGTTGGCGACAAGGCCGATGATCAGCGAGGTGCGGGCGCCAAAGAGCAGGCGGGAGAAGAGGTCGCGGCCGAGCGTGTCGGTGCCCAGCAGATAGGGCCCGCCCGGCGGTAGCGGCGCGCCTTCGAGCGAGAGGCCGTCAAACATCTGCTCGTCGGGGCTGAACGGCGCGATCCACGGCGCTGCGATGGCGAGCGCGATGACGAGGGTGACGACGATCAGGCCGAAGAGAGCCGTCGGCTGGCGGATCATCTGTTTCAAGACATGCATCAGCCGGCCTCCGGCAGGGGTTCGGCACCCGCCAGGATGAAGGCTGATATCTGCTCCATCGGCAGGCGGCGGCGCATGGCGCAATTGCGCAGGATTGCGTAAGCGCTCTCCTCGTCGATGCCGTGTGCGGCCTGAAGCTTCTCGACGGCGGCGTGAACGAGCGGCCGCAGCCGGACGCGCTCTTCGAGATATTGCAGTTTTTCCGCCGTCGCCTTGCGTTCCTGATGAATGGAGACGGCCATGACAAGCGCCGGATAGACGGCCGATGTGGCGATCGGCTTGGCGATGATCGCGCCGGCACCCTGTCCGAGCGCCCAGGCGATGCGGCCGGGGGCTTCCGAACCAAGCAAGGCGACGACGGGGCAGGCAGGTGTTTCGCCGTTCCAGGGCAGCAGATCGTCCCAGCCCTGATCGGCATCGACGATGACGAGATCGGGCAGTGCCGCGGCCGAGAGCGGCGCCCATTGCAGCGTTGCATGGATGCCGAGCAGGCGAAGTTGGCGGATCAGCTTTTCGGTGTTGCCGTCCTCGCGGTGCAGGACCATCGCCTGCCAACCGGTGAAATTGGGTGTCTCTCTCATGACACCACCCTTAGCCGTGGCAAGGCCTGGCGGTTGCGGCCGGTCAGATAGGGGTCGGCGGCGAGCGGCGGCCGTGAGGCGACGACATCGAAGCCGTTGTCGGCGTTGATCCGGCCGAGATGGAAGGGCAGGGCGGCATGATTGGTCTCGCGGTCGATCGAAAGCGTGCCGAACGGGGTCGGCCAGGATCGATTGTAGAGCTCGCGCCGGACGGCGTCGGGCTCGTCACCTTCGGCAGCGACGATCGCGTCGACGCAGAGCCGGACGGCCGTATAGGCGCTGGCAAAGACGCTGGAGACACGCCGCTCGGCGCCGTGACGCTCAGTGACACGGGCCTTGAAGGCGGCATTTTCGGGAGTCGCGATACTGTCGAAATAGGAAGCGGCGCAAAGCTGGCCGGCAGCAGCGCCGGCGGCGATATCGTCGAGCTCGCATTCCATCAGGTCGCAGCTCACGACCGGGCAGTTTTCCGCGCGGAAGGCCGGGTCGCGATCACCGAGGGCCTTGATCGCCTCCAGGAAGGCGTAGCTCGAGGGGCCGATCAGATTGTTGAGGATGAAGCTCGGGCGGCGTTGTGCGATCTCGGCGACAATGCGCTCGACGGCGGTCTCCTCAAGCGGAAGATAGCGTTCGCCAAGTATTTCGCCGCCGGCATTGGTAATCAGTTCGCGGGCGAGCCGGTTCATCTCCCAGCCCCAGACATAGTTGGCGCCGACGAGATAAGGCCTTGCGCCGAAACGCGGGATCAGGTGCTCGAAAAGCGGCAGCAGATGCTGGTTCGGGCAGCCGCCGACATAGATGACGTTCTCGTTGGCCTCGAAACCTTCATAGGGGCACATGTACCAGAGCAGGCCGTCATGTTTCTCGACGAGCGGGATGACTTCCTTGCGTGCCGCAGAGGTGATCGTTCCGACGATATGGCGGCAGCCGGCGCGCAGAAGATGGCGCGCGCCATCGAGATAGGCGGCAAGATCGGCATGCGGATCGAAGAAGACGGGTTCGATCGCCAGCCCTTCGACGCCGCCATATTCGGCCATCGCGAAATCGGCGCCATCGCGCGCGTCGCGGCCCATCGAGCCGTAAGGCCCGGTGGTCGAATAGAGGATGCCGATTTTCAGCGCGTCATTCATGAGGTGACCACATCAAAAACCCCACGACGCTGGTCCCATCGAGCGATGAGGCGTCATGGGGCGAAACTGCCCAGAGACATCGGAGTCATGTCAATGCGGCAGGCCTTCTGCCTAATCCGCAGGCTTGAGTAAAATACAGGCAGCTTGTCTTTGTCAAGTGTGCTGCGCCGCACTCGCGGTCATTTGATCTTGTTCTCTCTGTAGAGCCGCAAAGAACGCTCTTCTAGCTCAAATCATGCAGATCCCTAGTAATCGCCGGCCCAATCGAGAATTCGGAGAAGCGGACTGCCAATCCGCTGCGCTCCGGCGTGCAGGCCGTGGGTCCGACCTCGTAGTGATCGGCAGCCGGGAAGGGGGCGAGCCGCAGCAGCGGCCAGAAACTGCCATCGCGCGAAGCCTGGATGCGCATCGCGCCATTGGCGACGGTGACGCGGATATAGAAATCCTCGAGTTCCTTGAAAAGCTGGGCCACGGACCAGTCGGACCTGCCATCGGTGACGACGGTGCTGAGGAAGGGTTCGCCGTCGGTGAACTCGACGCCCGTCTTCACCCAGCGTTTTTCGTCGATGCGCACCATCAGGCCTGCCTGGTCGTAGAGCGTGCGGAATTCGCCCTGAACGCGGATTTGCGCAGTGAAGCCGTCGGCCGTGGGAAAGGCGAGGAAATGGCCGCTGTCGCGGGTGAAGCCGTAATGGGTCTCCCGCCAGAAATCGGTTTTTTCGTCGGTCGTCAGGGTGAGGCCGGCGTCGGTCGCCTGCCATTGAGCCGGCTCGTTCAGCCATTTGCCGTCGTTGAAATCGATGCTCATCCTGTTCTCCCGTTCCGTTGAAAGTCTCACCGCAGGGCGATTGGCTCATCTTGGCATAATGCCCGGTCTTGTTGCAGGCTGGCGCAGCCGAAGATTGTGTGTTTTTCCGGCGTCCCGATATCCGCCGAGGGCATAATCCGTCGCTCGTGCTTGACAGGATCGATCCATCTCCTATTCTGTTACAAAAAGATGAGTTACATAATTGTGGAACTAAACGGGAGACCTCACATGAAAACACTGGTCGCATTCCTTCTTGGCACTGCGCTCGTCGCCCTGCCTTCGACACTTCTTGCCCAGGAAAAAGGCGGCGTCATCAATGTCGCGACGATCGGCGAGCCGCCGACGCTCGATCCGATGTCGTCGACGGCCGATCTGGTCGGCATCGTCACGCAGCACATTTTCGAAACGCTCTACACCTTCGACAAGAGCTGGAACGTTACGCCGCTTCTCGCCGAAAGCCTGCCAGAGATCAGCGCCGACGGCAAAACCTATACGATCAAGCTCAGGACCGGCATCAAGTTCCACGACAATACCGATATGACCTCGGAAGATGTCGTCGCCTCGCTTGGCCGCTGGATGAAGATCGCCTCGCGCGGCAAGCAGGTGGCCGGCTTCATCGATAAGGTCACCGCCGTCGATCCCTCAACCGTCACGATCACGCTGAAGCAGCCCTATGCGCCGCTGACCTCGCTGCTCGCCTTCAACAATTCGGCCGCCATCATCATCCCATCCGAGAAGCAGGACGAGCCGATGAAGGACTTCATCGGCACCGGTCCCTACATGCTGAAGGAGCGCAAGGCCGACCAGTATATCCAGCTTGTCCGCTTCGATGGCTACAAGTCACGTGAAGGCGACAGCGATGGCTATGGCGGCGCCCGCCACCAGTATCTCGATGAGATCCGCTTCGTGCCGGTGCCGGATCCGAACACCCGCGTCGAGGCTGCCGTTTCCGGCCAGTACGACTACGTCGACTCGATCCCGGTCGAATCCTACGACAAGCTGAAGGCCTCCACCGCCTCGCAGCCGATCATCCTGAAGCCCTTCGGTTATCCCGTCTTCGTCTTCAATACGAAGGAAGGTATTGCTGGGAATGTCGAGGTCCGCAAGGCGATCCGCCAGGCGCTCAGCATGGAAGACATGCTGGCCGCGGCTTTCGGCAGCACGGATTTCTACGCGCTCGACGGCGCCATCTATCCAAAGACCTTTGCCTGGTCGACGGATGCCGGCGTCGAGGGCGCCTATAACGCCGCCGATCCGGAAGGGGCTGCCGCCGCCGCCAAGAAGGCCGGCTACAACGGCGAACCGATCCGTATCCTGACCAGCCGCCAGTATGAGTTCCACTATAAGATGGCGCAGGTCGCCGCCGAATATCTGAAGCTTGCCGGCTTCACCGTCGATATGCAGGTTGTGGACTGGGCGACGCTGACGCAGCGCCGCACCGATCCGAAGCTCTGGGATATCTACATCACCCATAGCCCCTTCCTGCCGGAGCCTGCCCTGATCGGCTCGCTCTCGACCAGCTCGCCGGGCTGGTGGGATACGCCGGCCCGCAAGGCTGCCGTCGATGCCTTCACCTCGGAAGTCGATCCGAAGAAGCGCGTGGCGCTCTGGGCCGATGTTCAGAAGGCGATCTATGCCGACGCACCCTTCATGAAGATCGGCGACTTCAACGCCGTTTCGGCGGAATCGACCAAGCTCGAAGGCGTCGATCCGGCTCCGTGGCCGTATTTCTGGAATGCTTCGATCAAGAAGTAAGCATCGCCACCGATACCGGCTATCCCTGGTCGGTATCGGTCTTCTTTTTCGTAGCATCTGCAAGGGTTTGCCAGGTATTCATGATACGCTACATCCTCCAGCGCCTGTTCGGCATGATCGTCGTGATGTTTCTCGTCGTCACGATCGTCTTCGTCATCGTGCGCGTGACCCCGGGAGATCCGGCCGCCGTCATGCTCGGGCCGGATGCGACGCCGCAGGATATTGCCGACCTCAGGGCTCGCCTCGGCCTCGATCAGTCGCTAGGCCTGCAATATGTCTATTATATCGGCCAGATGCTGAGAGGTGATCTCGGCCAGTCGATCTTCCTCAACATGCCGGTCACCTCGGCCTTGCTCGACCGGGCCGAGCCGACCTTCTTCCTGACTTTGTTTTCGCTCGCAATCGCCAGCATCATCGCCCTGCCGATCGGCATTTATGCCGCTTATCGGCGCGGCTCCTTCATCGACCAGGCGGCAACGACGCTCGCGATGTTTGCCGCCAGCATTCCGAGCTTTTGGCTCGGCCTGATCCTGATGCAGTTCTTCGCCGTCAGGCTCAATCTCTTCCCGGTCTCGGGTTATGGCGGTCCGGGCTCGACCTTCTTCGAGCGCATGTATCATCTGACGCTGCCTGCCTTTGCGCTCGGCATCGTCTCCTCGGCGCTGATCCTGCGTTTCACCCGCGCGTCGATGCTCGATGTGCTCGGCGACGATTATATCCGTACCGCCCGCGCCAAGGGATTGATCGAGCGACGGGTGATCCTCAAGCACGCGCTGAAGAATGCGCTGATCCCGATCCTGACGGTGATCGGCCTGACGGCAGCGGTGCTGATTTCAGGCGCCGTCGTCACCGAGACCGTCTTCGGCCTGCCGGGTGTCGGCAATCTCGTCGTCTCCGCGGTTCTGCGCCGCGACTATCCCGTCATCCAGGGGGCGCTGCTCGTCATCGCCGCTCTCTACGTGCTGATCAATTTTGCGATCGACATGCTCTATCTGTTGATCGATCCGAGGGTGCGCTACTGATGGCCGATATCGCAATCAAGCCCGCCGAAGGCGAGGGCAGCAAATTCACCAGGCGCCTGCTGAAGCGCAAGACGGTCGCCTTGGGTCTGCTGATCCTGACGATCTTCGTGCTTCTGGCAGTCTTTGCACCTGTTGTCGCGCCCTATTCGCCGTCGAAACTTTCCATCGTCAACCGGCTGAAGCCGCCGAGCGGCATGTTCTTCTTCGGCACCGACGAGTTCGGCCGCGACGTCTTTTCGCGTACGATCTTCGCCGGCCGCTTGTCGCTGCTCGTCGGTGTTGCGGTCGTGACGCTCTCGGCTGTGATCGGCGTGACGCTCGGCCTGCTTGCCGGCTTCTTCCAGAAGCTCGATACGCCGATCGCCCGGCTGATCGACGCGATGATGGCGTTTCCGGATATTCTGCTGGCGATTGCGCTCGTTGCTGCCCTCGGTCCCTCGCTGACGACTGTTATCATCGCGCTGTCGATCGTCTATGCGCCGCGCCTTGCCCGCATCGTTCGCGCTTCGACGCTTGTCATTCGCGAACTGCCCTATGTCGAGGCGGCGAGGGCGCTCGGCATTTCGACCTTCCACATCATGACACGGCATGTGCTGCGCAATCTGCTGTCGCCGATCCTCGTGCAGGCGACGTTCCTATTCGCCAGCGCCATGCTTGCCGAAGCCGGCCTATCTTTCCTCGGCCTTGGCGTCAGCCCCGAAATCCCCACCTGGGGAACGATGATCGCCGCCGGCCGGCAGTATATCGGCCAGGCCGACTGGATGACGCTTTTTCCGGGTGTCGCCATCATCCTCTCCGTGCTGTCGCTGCAGATGGTCGGCGATGGCCTTAGGGACATGCTCGATCCAAGACTGCGCAAGGATCTTTAATCCGCCGACCAAGCGTCGGCCCAATCGAAATTCGCCAAATCGAAAATTGCATGACAGGAGTTTGCGTGAATCAGTTTCCCACCGCCGCCGGCAAGGTCGAGAACTCGCCTTACGAACGGCTTGCCGCCCTCGGCATTGCGCTGCCGCCGCCGCCGCCGCCGATCGCCAATTTCGTCACGCACGTAATCGAAGGCAATATGCTCTATCTCTCCGGCCAGGGACCGCGTGAGGCCGACGGTTTCATGCATGCCGGCAAGGTCGGCGGTGGAGTCAGTATCGACGAGGCCTACGGCCATGCGCGGCTGACGGGCATCAACCTGCTTGCCGTCATGCAGGATGCGCTTGGCGATCTCGCCCGGGTCAAGCGGGTGGTGAAATTGCTCGGCATGGTCAATGCCGTGCCTGAGTTCGAGGATCATCCGAGCGTCATTAACGGCTGCTCGGATCTGCTGATTGAAGTCTTCGGGCCGGCCGGCGAACATGCCCGCTCGGCCGTCGGCTTCGGCTCGCTGCCCGGCAACATCACCGTCGAGATCGAGGCAATCGTCGCCTTGCACGGCTGACGGGAACTCGACACACTTGATCGACCGCCCCATGTTTCGTTTTTCGACCCAGAATCCTGGAGATCTCCATGTCCACTGATATCCGCCCGTCGCTCGGCCTTCGCCCTGTCATCAATGTATCGGGCACCATGACCAGCCTCGGCGCCTCGATCGTCGTTCCAGAAGCGATCAGCGCGATGGCATCGATCCTGCCGCATTTCGTCGAGATCAACGACCTGCAGCGCAAGGCAAGCGGCGTCATCGGCCGGCTGACCGGCGGCGAGGCGGGCTTCGTCACCGCCTCCTGCTCGGCCGGCATTTCGCTGGCTGTTGCCGGCGCGATCACCGGCAACAATCTGCTGGCGATCGAGAGGTTGCCGGATGTCGTGCCGGAGAAGAACGAAGTGCTGGTGCAGATGGGCCATGTGGTCAGCTACGGCGCCCCGGTCGACCAGGCGATCCGGCTTGCCGGCGGCAAGGTCGTGCTTGTCGGGCAGGCGACCTCGACGCATCGCTTCCACATGGAAAACGCCATCACCGACAAGACCGCGGCTGCCGTCTATGTCGTCTCCCACCATGTCGTCGATTACGGCCTTTTGAACCTCAAGGAATTCGTCGAGATTGCCCATGCCAAGGGCGTGCCCGTCATCGTCGATGCCGCCTCGGAATATGATCTCAGGATTTTCCTGGAGCAGGGGGCCGATATCGCCCTTTACTCCGGCCACAAATTCCTCGGCGGTCCGACTTCGGGCATCGTTGCCGGCAGCAAGGAGCTGGTGCGTCATGCCTTCCTGCAGAACATGGGCATCGGCCGCGGCATGAAGGTCGGCAAGGAGAGCATCTTCGGCGTCATGGCAGCGCTAGAAGCCTGGGAAAATCGTGACCATGCCGGCATCCGGGAACGCGAGACCGGCTATCTCAACCTGTGGAAGCGCACGCTCGACGGCCGCCCTGGCCTTACCGCGCTGATCGAGCCCGATCCGACCCACAATCCGCTCGAGCGGCTGCGCCTGATCGTCGATCCCGAGCAAGCCCATATCACCGCCTGGGATCTGGCCGATGCGCTTGCCAAGGGCAGCCCGCCGATCATCGTGCGCGATCATGAGGTGGAGCACCGCTATTTTTATCTCGACCCCTGCAACCTGCACCCGGGCGAGGAGACGGTCGTCGCGGAGCGCCTGGCGCAGGAGCTCGACAAGGCGCGCGCGTCCAATGAGATCATCGCAACGCCCATCGAGAACCGTAGCAGGCACCGCTTCGACGGTGCGCTGCGCTGGCCGGATTGATCCGCCGCTTACCTGTCGCAAGAGGAACCACCATGGCCAGTGCCCAAACCCAACCGATCCCGGCGACGACCGACGTTCTTTCCGTCGAAGGTCTGACGACATCCTTCCTGGTGGACGGTGTCTGGAAACCGGTCGTGCGCGATGTGTCTTTCACGGTGGTGCCAGCCGAGACAGTGGCGATTGTCGGCGAATCCGGCTCGGGCAAGAGCGTCACCTCGCTCTCGATCATGCGGCTGCTGCAGGCGGACACGAGCCGTGTCGAGGGCCGCGTCATGCTCGGCGGACGCGACCTTCTGGCCTTGCCGGAAAATGCCATGCGGCAGGTTCGCGGCAACGAGGTGGCGATGATCTTCCAGGAGCCGATGACATCGCTCAATCCGCTCTTCACCATCGGCGACCAGATTTCCGAAGCGCTGCTCTGCCATTCCGACATGAGCAAAACCGATGCGAAGGCGGAGACGATCCGGCTCTTGGAAAAGGTCCGCATCCCCTCGGCCGCCTCGCGCTTCGGCGAATATCCGCACCGTTTTTCCGGCGGCATGCGCCAGCGGGTGATGATCGCCATGGCGCTCGCCAGCCGGCCGAAATTGCTGATCGCCGACGAGCCGACGACGGCGCTCGACGTCACCATCCAGGGCCAGATCCTCGATCTCATCAAGATGCTGCAGGACGAGGAGGGGACCTCCGTTCTGTTCATCACCCATGACATGGGTGTCGTCGCCGAGATCGCCGACAGGACGGTGGTGATGTATCGCGGCGAACAGGTGGAAAGCGGCGCCACCGCCGATATCTTCCACCGCGGCAAACATCCCTATACCAGAGCGCTACTATCCGCCGTGCCGGTGCTCGGCTCGATGCAGGGCAGGCAAAGGCCGCTGCGCTTTCCCGTGGTCAACACCGCAACGGGTGAATCCGACATTCCCGTCGAGGTCACCGATACGGTGGCAGCGACGCCGGTCCTGCAGGTGAAGAACCTCACCAAGCGTTTCGATATTCATTCCGGTCTGTTCGGCCGGCTGACCAGCCGGGTGCACGCAGTGGAAAACGTTTCCTTCGACCTTCATGCCGGCGAGACGCTGTCGCTCGTCGGCGAATCCGGCTGCGGCAAATCGACGACCGGCCGCGCCATCATGCGGCTCATTGAGCCGCAGGCCGGTTCCGTTCTCGTCGAGGGCAGGGAGGTGCTCGGCCTCGACAGGAAGGATCTGCGCGAGATGCGCAAATCCGTGCAGATGATCTTCCAGGATCCCTTTGCCAGCCTCAATCCGCGCATGACGGTCGGTGCTGCGATCGCCGAACCCTATCTCGAACACAGGATGGGCAATTCGAAACAGGCAAAAGACGTCGTCGCCGATCTGCTGGTGAAGGTCGGTCTGTCGGCGGATATGGCAGCGCGCTACCCGCATGAATTTTCCGGCGGCCAGCGCCAGCGCATCTGCATCGCGCGCGCGCTTGCCTTGCAGCCGAAGGTCATCGTCGCCGACGAAAGCGTCTCGGCGCTCGACGTCTCGATCAAGGCGCAAGTCATCAACCTGATGCTCGACCTGCAGCAGAGCCTCAACCTTGCCTTCCTGTTCGTCTCGCACGATATGGCGGTAGTCGAGCGCGTCAGCCACCGGGTGGCGGTGATGTATCTCGGCGAGATCGTCGAGATCGGCCCGCGGGCCGCGGTCTTCGAAAATCCGCAGCATCCCTATACGAAGAAACTCATTGCGGCAGTGCCCGTGCCGGATCCGGACCGTCGCCACGAAAAGCGGATGGTGGCGAATGACGAGATCAAGAGCCCGATGCGCCCGGTCGATTATCAGCCCGCGAGCACGTCTTATCGCGAAGTCGGGCCGGGCCATCTGGTCATGGCCGATCGGTAAGCCATAACGCAGCCCGTTTTTTCGTGACGCCTGAAGATCGCGCTGTAACATCCTGAATTGCTGTCTAGTTTATCCTGAGGCCTGGTCCGATTTCAGGAATTATGCAGTCCGTCAGTTGGCTCCGCTCGGCCCATTGGGAGTTGCCTAACGTGCAAACGGCGCATAAAGCAGATGCATAACCAAATGCCGCGAAGCCTGGACCGATGAACAGAGATTATTATTCCAAACTCGGCGGATTGCCGCCGCAAACCGAGCTGCTTTCCAGCAAGGCCGTCTTCACCACAGCCTATGCGGTTATCCCACGCAGCGTCATGACGGATATTGTCACCAGCGTCCTTCCGCATTGGACGGGGACACGGGCATGGGTTCTCTCCCGGCCGCTCTCCGGCTTCTCCGAGACCTTCTCGCAATATGTCATGGAAGTTCAGCCGGGCGGCGGAAGCGACCGGCCGGAGCCCGACAAGCGGGCGGAAGCGGTCCTGTTCGTCGTCGAAGGCGAGATGACCGTGGAACTCGAAGGCGTCAGCCATGCGCTTCGCGCCGGTTCCTTCGCCTATATTCCGGCGGGTTCGGTCTGGCGCCTGAAAAACGGCGGCTCGACTGCGGCAAAATTCCACTGGATTCGAAAGGCATTTCAGGAGGTCGAGGGGCTGGAGCCGCCGCCGGCGATTGTCACGCATGAGGACCAGCACCCAATCTCGGCAATGCCCGATACCGATGGACGCTGGGGGACGACCCGGTTCATCGATGCGGCCGATGTCCGCTACGACATGCACGTGAATATCGTGACTCTGGAGCCGGGCGCCGTGATCCCCTTCATGGAAACCCATGTCATGGAGCATGGTCTCTATGTGCTGGAGGGCAAAGCCGTCTATCGGCTGAACCAGGATTGGGTCGAGGTCGAGGCCGGCGACTTCATGTGGCTGCGCTCCTTCTGCCCGCAGGCATGTTACGCCGGCGGCCCCGGCCGGTTCCGCTACCTGCTCTACAAAGACGTCAACCGTCACATGACGCTCTGGTAGGAGCTATGGTGAGGGACGATGCAGCTCGAAACTGAACGCCTGATTTTGAGACCCTGGCAACAACAGGATCGCAAGCCCTTCGCTGCGATCAATGCCGAGCCCGACGTCGTCCGATATCTCAATCCTCTGACCGACGAACAGTCGAATGCGATGCTCGACCGCATCGACCTTCACTTCGAGGATCATGGCTGGGGGTTCTGGGCGCTGGAAGAAAAGGCAAGCGGCGCGTTGATCGGCATGTGCGGCCTCGCTAAGGTTTCACCTGCTTTGCCATTTGCTCCGGCAGTCGAAATCGGTTGGCGGCTTTCAGCGTCTCGGCACGGCGCCGGCTATGCGCGCGAGGCCGCGGAACGGTCTCTCGACTTTGCATTCAACGAGCTGAAGCTTGACCGCATCGTCAGCTTCACGGTGCCCGCAAACAGCAATTCCTGGGGTTTGATGAGACGGCTAGGGATGAACCGGATCGGTGAATTCGATCACCCCAATCTGGCCGAGGGGCATCCGTTGCGCCGTCACGTGCTCTATGAACTGCGATCACCAAACGATATTTGAAAGCCGGATCTCAGGGGGGGCCCGGCTGAGTTTCCCAGGAAACTGGAGTGCATGTAGTGAATTGATGCAATCTATAATTGTAAAAGTGGCATAATCTATCTTATGGAACTGAAATATATTGAGCCGCGTTTCGCGCTGCTCGCAATCTCGTTTCATTGGGAACCCCTGTTGGCGTCCGACAGTCAAATTTGCGATAAAAGTTCGAGGACCTTGCCTCGTTGAAGACATTCATCGCGGAGAAGTCGGAACTGTTTTGCTGGGCGCTCGTTAAATCCGCGGCGGGGGAACCAGAGATGACCAGGTCGAAATTTGAATGGCTTGCGCGGGCTGGATATAGCGCCCGAGGCATTGTGTTTTTGCTCGTTGCTGCGCTGGCAGTATTTTCGAGCTTCGGCGGCGGAAAGGCCGATACCAAATCGGCGCTCGACGCTGTCTTGGAACAGCCATTGGGCCGGGTGTGGCTGGGCTTGATAGGGCTCGGGCTACTCGGCTTCGTAGCATGGCGGCTTGCCCAGTCCATCGCGAACGCGGACAACCATGACCACAGTGTGAAAAGCTACCTGATCCGTGCCGCCCTTCTCGGGAGCGCGGTGACGTACTTGGGGTTGGCGATATACGCCTTTCAGGACGCACTTGGCTTTGGATCCGGTGGCGACGGCGGAGAAAAGGGCTTGGCAGCCTGGGTCATGTCGCAACCGTTTGGTCGATTCCTAGCTGGTGCGATTGGTCTCGGGTTTGTCATTGGTGGCGCCGTTACCGCGCTGAAAGGTATCACGAGGCGGTTTGAGCGATATCTCACGCTCGGTCAAAGCCGACCTCTGTTATTGGTTTGCATCTATGGGCTCGTTTCCCGTGGGGTCGTTTTCGTGATCGTCGGCATCTTCTTTTGCTATGCGGCCTTTACCGTCGATCCGGGCCAGGCAGGGAGCATAAGTGATGCCTTGACCTTCGTGAGACAGCTTCCGTTCGGAGCTGTTCTCTACCTCGTCGTGGCTATCGGCTTGGCTGCGTTCGGAATCTATAATTTGGTCGAGGCACGATATCGAACCGTGTCGACCCCAAATCTCTCGCAGGTACGGTCGGAGCTGCCACTATCTCACACCTGAGAAGCATTCGAGAAAAGTCATGTCAACCTTGATGTCCATGACGGCTTTGACTTCGGCGGCGCTGGTGCTCATGCGTCCAACCCGCGCTTCTGCAGCGAGCGCCTGCGCTTTGAATGCCGCTGCCTCGGTTTACGGGTGGTGGGAGTTTTTCATTTAGGGGGAGATCAAACTTGAGTGTCGCGATCACGCGCGAGGATTTCGATAGAAGCAAATTTTTTGCAGGGATCGCACGCGGTATTGCGGGAGCATTGCTTTTCGCGCTGCCCATGTTCATGACCATGGAAATGTGGGAGCTCGGCTTCTACATGGACCGCAGCCGCCTGTTTCTCTTGCTGATCGTCAATATTCCCCTTCTCGTTATTCTCTCGGACCGGATCGGATTTGAGCGGACGTCAACCTGGCGACAAGCGATCCGTGATGCAAGCATTGCCTATGGCCTTGGGGTTCTGGGCAGCGCACTTATCCTCTTCGCCATGGGGGTTCTGAAATACGACCAATCTCCGCACGAGATTATCGGAATGATCGCGATCCAGTCCATACCTGCCAGCATCGGCGCGATGCTAGGTCGGAGCCAGCTCGGCGGACAATCGGACGATGGCGACGATGCCAAGGAAGGCGATAGTGATGACCCAATCCACGAACGGGAAACGAGCTACGCCGGTGAACTATTCCTGATGGCGGTCGGCGCCCAGTTCCTCAACCTCAACGTCGCGCCCACCGAGGAAATGATCTTGCTCTCCTACAAGATGACGCCGTGGCATGCCTTGCTCATGATCGCCGCCTCGCTGGCAGTCATGCATGGGTTCGTTTACGCCCTTTCTTTCAAGGGGAGCCACGATCTCGCCGAGGGTACGCCAAGCTGGCACGCTTTCGTTCGCTTCACCCTGCCGGGCTACGTAATTGCCGGTCTGATCAGTGCCTATTGCCTCTGGACGTTCCATAGAACCGATGACATCGGGTCTACCCAAATCCTTATGGCCGTTGTCGTTCTGAGCTTTCCCGGTGCCATTGGCGCGGCAGCAGCTCGCCTGATCCTGTGAGGCACGATGACAAAAATCTCCAACGGCAAAAATCTGGAAGCAGGCGAACCGCATTGGATTGAATGGGTGACGGGTGTCGTCTCGGCCGTAATTGTCCTTGGCGTGATTGCTTGGATTGGCAAGGATGCATTGGTTGACCGTGACTCTTCGCCGAACCTGGTCGGGGTCGTGCTGCAAACCGAAAAACGCGGCGATGGTTTTCAAGTTCTCTTCGAAATCCGAAACGATTCAAGCGCGACCGCGTCGCAGGTAACCGTCCAGGGCGAGATACGAGAACAAGATTCGGTCCTTGAAAACGTCGAGACCGTCTTGGATTATGTCCCGGGACACTCGAAGGCCAAAGGTGGGCTGATATTCCAGCAAGACCCCGCCGGGAAGACGTTGACGGTCAGAGCGTCCTCATTTGATGAGCCATAGTCGAGTTGGGATTTCTTGCGAGACCAGCGCCTCCCCAACCGTGCCAGGCTGATTAGCTCAACGAAGATCGGATATATGCTTGGGAGACATTTTTATGACCGAGGATGCCACTGACCCGGTTGTCGTACACGAGCTGCAGCTACAGCGAAGCAGCTGGGTGCCAAACAACCCGAAACTGTCAGTTCTAATCTATCGACGTGCGCTTTCAGCCGCAGCAGGCAGCAAGAGTTTCGAAGACCTGTTCGCGAGCAACGGATGGACCGGGATATGGCGGAATGGCATCTTCACCTACGACCATTATCATTCTGGTGCCCATGAGGTGCTTGGTATTGCCAGGGGCACGGCGAAGCTGTTGCTCGGCGGGCCAGAGGGCAAAGAAATCGATGTCGCAGCGGGCGATTGTCTGATCTTGCCAGCCGGGACCGGCCATCGGAACCTTGGGGCGAGTGCGGATTTTTCTGTGGTAGGAGGCTATCCGCCCGGACAGCATGCAGACATACTGACATCAGCTCCGTCTGAAGAGCAACTTTTGACCATTGCCGAACTCTCGATCCCGAGCAGCGACCCTATCGAGGGCGCCGATGGATACTTGGTTCGCGCATGGCGCAGAGATTGATTGAGGTTCATTGGGATGCCTGGTCAAACTGAATATGCGAGGGCGCGCTCCATGCCACTAATCACGCAGCCGCCGTGTAGTCAGCACGCCGCGCGAGACCGTTCGGATAGTCGGCATTCCGACAAGAGCGTCGATTATTCCCGGAGTTCTATTGGTCAGGCCGTTCGTCCAAGGGTGGAAAGTGCGTCCTGAAGTCTGAGCGTCGCCAGAGCCTTGGTTGCCTCGTCCGAAGACCATCCCGCTTCCAGCGCCGCAGACAGAACCAGCGATTCCGTTTGAAGCTCGAGCTTCTCATAAAGCGGCTCGATGGCTTCGCGCGCCGTTACAACGTGCTGGTCCGGTGGGGTGATGGGTGTGGCGGCAACCGTAGGCATGAAATGCTCCTCCTATTGAACGCTAAGGTTCGAAACCCGTTAGGGGCATCCTTGTTCCATTCATATCGCCTTTTCGGTCTTCGAGCGGCGATGCGAAAGATGACGACGCCACATATGGCGAAATTTTCTCCATCGCAGGAACGCGCGAATGATGATCGCCGGCGGGATCTTCTTGTGGTCGCCGACAGTCCCCTGCTTGGTGATAGTTGCGTTCGGGTCGAGCAGAAACGCGACCAACGTACTTGCACTCTGCGCCTCTACTTCGAGCTTGTCACCCGATAAATGCAGCCCCTGCTCGCCTTCGGCGAACGGTCGCGTACCGACGACAACGAAACCGCTAAAGACATAGAAATAGAGGTCTCGGCCATGTTTCTGCGGGAATTCCACCCGTATGCCTGCGTCTAGCCGGATATCAAAGACGTCGATCGCACTGCGGACATAGAAGGGCGCGCCCTCTCCTTCGGGCCCGACCAGGTGTCGCCAGACGTTTGCCGCGGCAGCTGCCATCGGCCCGTGCTGGATCTTCGGCTCCAGATCGACCGCGTAAGGGCGAACGAGGATCTGCAGCATTCGCAAAGGTGGATCGGATGCCAGCGTCTCTTCGGAATGCCAAAAGCTTGCTCCGGCATTCATCACCATCAGATGGTCACGGTCGATAACCAACCGGCCGGCAGCCTTGTCGTCGTGACGCATGACGCCTTCCGGCACCCAGGAAATAATCTCCTCGTTCCTGTGCTCATGCATGGCGATCAGGCGGCCAGGATCGAGGATGGATTCAACGACCATGGCGAGAGGGCCGTGGCCGTGATCAGTCGAATTGGGCTTCAACCACCCCGGCATGTTGAGGTGCGTGACGAAGCCTCCCATATCCCGCACCACGAATGTTCGTTCGCCCTTGAGCAGCATCGCAACCTCCATGCTTGCAAGGCAGTGATGAGCCCGGGCTACGACCGCGTCTGTTGTGATCAAGAACCAGGGCGCGCGTCGTCCCGCTTTACAAATCGATCACGATGTCGCCGTCAGGCTTCGAGCAGCAGATCAGCACATTGCCGTCCGCCGCCGCATCGATGGGGTCCGGGCGGTAGCGGACCCTTCCCTCGACAAGTCCGGTCTCGCAAGTATGACAGACGCCGGTGCGGCACGACCATCGCACTGGCACGTCGCAGGCCTCGGCCAACTCGAGCAAGCTCTGGAATGTCGGCTCCCAGCGCACATTGAGGCCGGTGCGGGCAAACGAGACCAGTGGCCCGGAACCTGCAAGCCCTTTCGGCAAATGTGGTGGCCGGCGCGGCGAGGCAGCTATGCCCGGGGTCATCGCGGGACCCGCGCTGAACATCTCGGTGTGGATCCGGTTCGGCGCGATGCCCAAGGCTGCAAGGCCGGCGCTCAGATCGCTCATGAAGCTCGACGGCCCGCAGACATAGACGTCACAATCGCGCGGCAGGTTGAGCGACTTGAGCGCCTGCGCATTCAAATGGCCGCGAGCGTCGAAATCTATATCGGGCCGATCCTTGGGGTCGGGAGTGCTGTAGCAAACATGGCTGTGGTGGTGAGGAAGCCTCTTAAGCAGCCCGCGCGCCTCCTCGGCAAAGGGATGTTCGCGGCCGTTGCGGGTTCCATATAGCCACCAGACTTCCCGGGACGATGCTTCGGCGGCCAAAACATGAAGCATCGCGAGCACGGGCGTCACCCCGATCCCGGCGCTCAACAGAACAACCGGCGTATCGCCCGGTCGCAACGTGAAACTGCCGCGTGCCGCACTTGCCTGCACGATGTCGCCGACCCGCAATTCCTCGTCGATGTAACCGCTGGCAGCGCCATGGGCTTCCCGCTTGACGCTGACGCGGTAATGCGTGCCGCCGGGCTCGCCCGACAGCGAATAGCTGCGCGTCAGCGCAGGCGCCGAAGCCGGGCCGAACCGCAGCACCACGAACTGCCCGGGGAGTGCTGCGGCAACAGGTTGGCCATCTGCCGGTTCGAGCACGAGGGAAACGACGCTACCGCTTTCGCGCACCTTGCGCGACACACGCAATGGGCGGAATCCGCGCCATGCCGGAGGCGGCCCGGACCCGGCTGCCAGCCCGGCATTCCCTGTCGTCGCGCCCTCCTTTCGCTCCTGCTTGAGCAGCGCCTCGAATGAACCGCGCCATCCTGCGCTTAGTGCCGGGATGCGCAGGGCGCGCTCCAACTGATCGTGAGGGTGACCCGGCATATAAAGTAGCGCGTTGATCTCGAAAACGCTCATGCCCTCCGGTCCGGACCCGACCTTGGTGATCTCGTCGCCGGCCTGCACTTCGCCTTCCTCCAGCACACGGAAATAGAAACCAGGTCGGCCGTGCTTGACCACCAGCGCGGCCATCTCCGGCTCCTCCATGCGTATGCCGAGCCGGTAACAGGTGACGCGCGGTTGCGTCACTTCGAACAGGGCACCGCCGATCCGGTAACGGTCTCCTATGCATACCTCTACGTCCGGCAAGCCATCGACGGTGAAATTCTCGCCGAACTGCCCGTAGACGAAGTCGTCTCGGCGCAAGTGCTCCTGCCAGTACCCATAGGAATCGGTCTGATAGACAAAGACTGCGCGGCGTTCGCCGCCGTGGCCGGCCAGATCGCCTTGTCCATCGCCGTCAACGTTCAGGCGCCGCGCCATGCGCGGGCCGTCGACCGGCGTCTTCCAAATGGCAGTGTTGACGATCTTGCCTTGCCAGTTGATCTCGCGCGGCAGGCCCACATTGACCGAAAGCAAGCGTCCCATGACATTTCTCCCGAATGATGATCACCGCAATTTCGAGATCGACGAAGGACGGCTACAGCGTCAATCTCAGGTCGAGATAGTGTTCGGTCAATGTCGTCAAGGTGAAGGCTCTGTTGAGGCCGCTCGGATTTGGCAACAGCCAGACGTCTGCGCCGGCAAATACCTCAGGCTGCCGACCCCATTCAACATCGGCTCGAAGACTGATCGCCGCGTATGCCGCCTTTCCGAGAAAGGCCAAATTGGCTGGCGCAATCTTTCGTATCTTGTTTTCCAGGACGGGCGCGGCGCTGCGATAGTCCTGCGTCTTGAGCTCGCTTGCGCTTTTCGTAGGACGTGACACCGCGGATGTCAGACCGCAGCCATATTGCAGCAGCTCGCGCTCTTGATCCGCCCGCAGCAGACGCGGTGTAAATCCGGCTAGATGCAAGACCCGCCAAAAACGGTTGCTCGGGTTCGAGAAATTATGGCCGTCGCGAACCGCGGACAGAGCCGGATTCAATCCGCAGAAAACCACGGAAAGGCCAGGAGCGAGGATCTCCGACAATCCGGCTCCCGGTATTGTGGAGGCGTCTGGACTATCGAGATCCGCGGACCTGGCATCATCTTGCATTATGGCACATCGCTCGAATTAAGCCTGTCAAATACACCAACCATGTGTCGATCGGACGATGCTTATCATCTTGCTGAAAATGCCGATGAATGGCCTTAGTGGCAATTTGAAAAATATCGGCGCAATCGATTCTTTGACAGGATCTGCAATGACCATCGAAGCACGTAGTTCGCATCCCATCTACTTCGTCGGCGCTTTCGCCACGGGCGGGCTCCTGACTTTCATGGTGCACCTCAACGGCGAGTTGGCCCGTTATGGCAATCCTCTGTTCTCATCTTGGACCGCACACGGCACAGGCATCATCGCCGCCGTCCTTCTTCTCCTGATGGTCCACCGCCGGCGCACGCCCAGGGTAGAAAAAGCTCCCGATGCACCTTGGTGGGCTTATCTCGGAGGGATATCCGGCGCTGCAACGGTAATTCTGACCTCTACTGCGGTCAACTCACCGCTCGGGCTCTCCGGCACCTTGGCTTTGGGTTTGGCAGGCCAGGTCGCCTTCAGCGTCGCGGCCGACAGTTGGGGACTGTTCGGTCTGCCAAAGCGGCGCCCAGACAGACGAGACATCGTAGCACTCGGCTTGGTCGTCACGGGGGCTGCACTCATTATACTGTTTGGGCGAGGTGCGGCGTGACAATGTTCATTCTCCTGGCGTGCCTGGGCGGTGTGCTCGTCGGCCTCAGTCGTCAGCTCAATGGACGGTTGAGCGTATCGACGACGCCGCTGATCGCATCCTTCTGGAACCATGCGATAGGCTTTGCCGCCCTCACCTGCCTCGGTCTTTTTGTGGGAGGTTTGCTTCCTGCGGGTGCGGCCGAGGCGCCTTGGTATGCCTATCTGGGTGGTCCCATCGGCGTCATCTTCGTGGCGGCGGGCAGCTGGGTCATTGCTCGAATAGGCGCGGTCAATTCGGCTCTGCTGATCATCGGTGGTCAGATGGTGACAGGGGTGGCGTTTGATTATATCAGCGCCGTGCCCGCGTCGTTTTGGGCGAACGCGACCGGAATTGTTCTCATCGTCGGCGGAATGATGGTCAGTCGGGGACGACGCAAAGCCGGCGGCTCGCAATAGCCAAGCGCAGTGCTGCGATTCCGGTGCCATTGCAGCACGAACAATTTTATCGGCCGGTCGCAAGCAGTGGGGATTGATGGACGGCGGAGACATGGCTCCGCGCCGCATTTGCTCTTTCACCCAGCTCCTAGTCGCCTGGCCAGATCAATGAGCATCCTGTCGGCGCCCCTTGCGCCGAACAAGGAAAGCGAACCGCTCCCCGCGCAATTGACAATGGGAAAAGCCAGTTGCGGGCAGCCGCTAAGGCCTGAAAGACACAGAAGCTTGATGCAGGCGGAACGAAATGCGGCAAAGCTTTCCGGTTCTGCGTCGCGCCTTGGCGGGCTCGTGGCCAAGGTCGGAAGAGCGACAACCACATTTTCGCGGAGCAATCGGTCGATCTCCGCGGAAAAAAGTTTGCGGATCCTGCCTGCCTCGCGCACCTCCTCGTCGACCAGGTGAGATCCTGA
Source organism: Rhizobium sp. CB2179 (assembly GCF_057653455.1). Taxonomy (NCBI): domain Bacteria; kingdom Pseudomonadati; phylum Pseudomonadota; class Alphaproteobacteria; order Hyphomicrobiales; family Rhizobiaceae; genus Rhizobium; species Rhizobium sp. CB2179. The sequence goes on from NZ_JBYGKR010000003.1 coordinate 525,978, forward strand.
CAGAAGACGCGCCGCAATATCGGGCGCAATGGCTTCAGGGCTCCGCTCGAAGAGTGTTCTGTTGCTTTCCCAGGCTTCCCTTTGCAGGATGGTGATGAACGTCAAAGCAAGATCGGCGAGGCTGAACGAGGCGATAGCATTGGTCATGCGAATAGGCATGCCCGCTGATCGAAGGCGGGCGATCATCTCGTCGGCGACCGCGTCGTCAATGGTTGCGAAGATATCCTTGGGAATGAGAATAGATGATGGTTGGTCATTTACCGCGGGCATGCCGACGGCGCTCATCACCGCGGCCATTGGTTCCAGGCTTCTCGTCATGAAGCCCGGCACGTCGAAGCTTGGCGCCAGCGGACGCAGCGCTCTGTTGTCGAGGCTTCCATGTGTCGGCCGCCAGCCGATGAGGCCGTTGACGGCGGCGGGCAGACGGATGGAGCCGGATGTGTCTGTTCCAAGGCCGATATCGGCGAGACCAGCGGCAACCGCGACGGCCGAGCCCGACGACGATCCGCCGGGAACGAGGTGGGGATCGCGCGGATTGATCGGCATGCCGAAGTGGATGTTGCCGCCGATCAGGGAATAGGCGAGCTCATCCGTATTGGTTTTGCCGACGAAACAGGCGCCGGCATCCAGCAGCGTCTGGACCAGAGGCGCCGTCGATGTCTTGATGCCGGAGGCAGCGAGTACCGCGGCGTTGCCGGCCGCGGTCGGATAGCCGGCAACGTCGAAAAGGTCCTTGACCGCCAGGCGAAGGCCGGAAAGCGGACCGATAGCCGCGCTCCCGACATCCGCATCCAGATAGGGCATGAATGCGTTCCATGGGTCTCGCACTTGCCCCGGCTCCCTAGATCTTAAGGTGTTGCAGGACGTGGTCGCGGCTGTCTGGACCATTGGGGCTTTCGTCTTCGATCGCCCCAAGTTTGAGAATGGCCCAGCGGTCGGCCACCGAAAGGGCAAAATCCAGGTTCTGTTCGACGAGCAGAATGGTCGTGCCACGTTTCTCGCGATCGTCCCTTAATGCTTTGGCGATGTTCTGAACGACGGAGGGTTGCAGGCCTTCGGAGATTTCGTCGATCAGCAGCAGTTTTGGACGCAGCATCAGTGCCCGTGCGAGGATCAGCATTTTCTGCTCCCCGCCCGACAGGGTGCCGGCCTTCTGCGCCAGCCGGTCCTTCAGGAACGGGAAATAGCCATAGACCCGCTCCAGGGCGGATGGCAGATCCAGATCGCCCTTGAGCGCCAGGCGGAGATTGTCGCGGATGGAGAGATCCTGGAACAACGGCAATTCCTGAGGGGCGTAGCCGATGCCGGAAGCGATCAGCTCCGCGGGCTTCCTGTCGGTGATACTAGCACCGTCCACCTCGATCGTGCCCTTGCCGGCACGCAGGAAGCCGAGGATCGTCTTCAGCAGCGTCGTCTTGCCCATGCCGTTCTTGCCCATGAGCGCGAAGATCTCCCCCGGCCGGATGGCGAGCGACACGCCATTGACGACATCGACCGCGCCATATCCGCTCGAGACCTCGCCGAGCTTGAGTTTGAACGTATCAGCCATGGGCGCCTCCTGCGTAGATGGTGCGAACCGTTTCGGAATTGACCACGTCATTCACCGTGCCGTCGAGAACGAGCTTGCCCTGGTGGAGAACCACGATGCGGCTCGATATGTTGCGCACGAAATCCAGATCGTGTTCGACCAGGATGGCGGCGAAACCCATTTCGTCCGTCAGTTTCTTGAGGATGGTTCCGATGGTCATGCGCTCAGTCTTGGTAAGACCCGCAGTCGGCTCGTCGAGAAGAATGATGCGTGGTTCCAGAGCGACGACCATCGCCAGTTCGAGAGCCTGTCTTTGACCATGCGACAGCAGCAAGACCGGCTTGTCCAGCATATCAGCCATGCCGGTGAGCGTCAGGATCTCGGCTGCCGCTGCCGGCAGCATGATCTCGCCAAGCGACCGCATCGCGTTGGGTCTCTCGCGGCTGAAACGCGCCATCTTGAGGCATTCACCGATGGTCATGCTGTCGAAGATGCTGGCAACCTGAAATTTTCGGCCGACGCCGAGGGCGACGATCCGTTCGGGTGCACGACCGGCGATATTTGTACCGATGATGTCTACCTGACCTTCGATCTGCTGGGTACCGTCCGACAGACAACGCATCAGCGTGGTCTTGCCGGCGCCGTTGGGGCCGACCAGGCTGACGAGTTCTCCAGCGCCGATTTCAAGGTCGATGCCCTTGAGGACGGAGAAGCTGCCATAGGACTTGCCGAGACCGCGGATCGACAGAAGGCTTTTGCCCGCCAACGCACCATCCTTGGCGACGATGCGGGTCGGCAAGGACTTTAGAGTGCTGCTGGAGTTCGCCGACTGCAGGAACCGCGTCACCAGGGAAGCGAGGCCGCCCGGCAAAAGGATGATCATGGCGACGAAGAGCGCACCGATGATCAGTTGCCACAGGAAGGGCAGATCGCCCGAAAGACTGGCGCTCAGATAATCGATGCCGATTGCGCCAAACAGCGGTCCGATAATCGTTCCCCGGCCGCCAAGCGCCGTCCAGACGACGAGTTCGGTTCCAAAAACGAAACCGGTGTTTTCAGGAGCGACGACACCGGAAGCGTTGGCAAAAAGGAAGCCCGCCAGGCCGCATACGCCAGCCAGAACGCCCGTCAGGACGATCTTCAGCCGGGCGGGGTTCATGCCCAGATAGGCAACGCGGGCTTCATTGTCGCGGATTGCGACGAGCAGGCGGCCGGCGTCCGACCGGACGAAGACGATGGCAAGAACGGCCAAGACCAGCAGGCACGCGCCTGACAGGCGGAAATAGCCAGGAAGCCCGAGCGGGAGGGTTTCGTAACCGACGAGGCCACTCGAGGAACCAGTCCACGTGCCGCCCGAAAAGACGAGCTGTGTGACGACGATCGGCACCACGAGCGAGATCACGGTGGCATAGAGCGGTGTCGAGCCGTGATAGAACGACAGCCAGCCAACGGCGAGGCCAAGCACGAGTGGAACGAGCACGGCGGCGACAAGCGCGACGACGAAAAGCGCCGGGCTTGCGCCGATATGGGTAAGAACCATGGCGGTGGCATAGGCGCCCACGCCAAAGAACGCCGCCTGCCCGAAAGTGAGGACACCCGTGTAGCCCCAGAGCAAGTCGACGGTGACCGCCAGCATGGCGTAGATCATCGAACGCGTCAGTACGTTGAGGCTGAAGCGGCCGAGAAACATCGGTCCGAAGACGATCAACAGCAGAGCTGTGAGCGCCAGCGCCAGAAGAAGGAAAAGCCGGAGTCTTTGTCTGTCACGCACGGGCAAATCCCTTCGGACGGATGCGCAGTGTGATTGCGCAGAGGACGGCGACGGTGATGCCGCCGAGGATTGGACTGAAATAGATGCTGACAAGCACCTGAGCGGCCCCGAAGATGAGGCAGGCGGCGGCAAGCGCGCCGAAGGAAGAGCCTGCGACCATCACCAGCATGAAGGCGCCCGTCAGCCAGGCGACACCCATATTGGGATCGACGCTGGTCAGCGGCGCGAGCAGCACGCCGGCAAGGGCGGCAAGGCCGGTGCCGATCATGAAGGTCGCCAGCCGCACCTTTTCGGTATCGATACCAAGTCCGCGCGCCAGCGTTTCATTCATGATGACCGCCCGGGCGGAAAGACCAAGCCTTGTCCCATCGAGCAGCAAGGTGAAGCCGAGCCCCAGACCGACAGCCGCGACAATGGCGAAAAGACGGTAGGCCGAGTAGCCGGCGCCAAAGAGATCGAAAGTGCCGGGCAGCAGCGCCGGCGTGAACTGGACATCACGGCCAAACCAGAGCGTGATCAACTGGCCGATGACGATGCCAAGGCCCCAGGTTGCAAGAATGGCATCGAGCGGCCGACGATAGAGAGGCCGCACGATGAACCGTTCGGCAACACCGCCGAGGATCGCTCCGACCAGAAACGCGAAGGGAATGGCAAGCCACGGATTGAGGCCGATCCGGCTTACGACGACAGCGCAGTAGGCCCCGATGGTCAGCCATGCGCCATGGGCGAAATTGATGATCTTCAGCACGCCGAAGATCGCAAGCAGCCCGGCGGCAACGATGAAGAGAATGGCCGCAGTGCTGACAATATCGAGAAAGAGCGTCATTTCTAGAACTCCGATGCTGGAGGCGGGGCACCCTGCCCCGCCACGCTGGTTTCAGAGATTCGGGCACTGATCGCCGGGATCGACGTCCTTGAAGCTATCGACGACTGCAACGCTGCCATCGTCCTTTACCTGGCCAAGATACATCGTCAGCGGCGCGTGGTGCTGTTTGTTCATGGAGATCTTGCCGCGCGGACCGGTGAAGGATGCGTCCGGGAGGGCTTTGAGCACGTCCGCCGTATCCGTGCTGCCGGCCTTTTCGACGGCTGCCTTGTAAAGGTAGATCGCTTCATATTGTGGCACGGAAAGATCGTTCGGCGTGCGCAGTTCCTTGCCGAACTTCTTATCCATGGCCGAGAGAAAAGCCTTGTTTTCCGGGCTATCGATGCCGGTGACGTAGGATGCCGAGAGGAAGATGTCCTTGGCATCCGCGCCCATGCTCTTGGCGGTGCCTTCGTCAACGGCGAGATTGCCGTAAGGCAGGGTGACGCCAGACGAGCGCAACTGCTTGGTCAAGGTCACGTTCGGTGCGCCGCCGGCTGTCGAGGTGATGATGGCGTCGGCGCCCGAGGAGCGGACCTTGGAGATGATGGCCGTCCAGTCGCTGCCGTCCATCGGCAGATATTCCTCGCCGACGACCTGAGCCCCGGCTTTTTCGATATAGCCCTTGGCGAAGGTCAGCATGCCGCGTCCGAAGGCATAATCCGAACCGATCAGGAAGAATTTCTTTGCGCCCTGTTTGCTGATGAAATTGTCAACGACAGGCGGCACCTGCTGTTCTGGAACCCAGGCATCGACGAAAAGATTGGCGTTGCAGGATTTGCCTTCGTAGAACGACGTGTAGATGTATGGCACGTCACCCTTGGAAATAATCGGCAGTCCGGCATTGCGCGCAGCACTCGTCTCCATGGAGATGATCACGTTCACCTCCTTTTGGAAAACCAGGGAATCGAAGGCCTTTTGCGCGCCGGCCGCCCCTGATGCGTCGTCGGCGATCTCAAGCTCCAATGGCCGCCCGAGCACGCCGCCTTTGACATTGATCTCTTCGACGGCAAGCTCCGCAGCTTGGACGACGGATGGCGCGACCACGCTGTTTGCGCCAGACAGCCCGACCGGCACGCCGATCTTGATCGGGTCCTCGGCGAAAGCTGCGGTGGCGAATGCCGCAGATGCCAGCGTCAGGATTATGGTTTTCATTTGCATTTTGTTCCCCTTTCTTGAGTGGGTCGATGTTACCCGTAGACATCGGCTCGGCGGTCGCCGAGCAGATGATTGAAACTGTTGAGCGTGCGGGTTTCCGTCACGCTCGACAGAGCGATATGCGCAAGGAGGATTTCCTCGCGATCGGCGCTGGCCGGACCAGATACGGGCCAGCCTTGCGGGCCGACGATAAGGCTTCGGCCGATGAAGGACTGGCCGCGCTCGATGCCGATCCTGTCGGCGCAGGCAATGTAGAGACCATTGGTGTGGGCAGCCGCCTTGTGGAGGATATTGGCCATCGGCTCGGGAACGCTTTCCGCACCGGCCATCGGGACCCAGTTGGTGGGGACGCAGACCAGCTCGGCGCCGGCCAGCGCCAACTGACGAAACGTTTCCGGAAACCAGCCGTCGTAGCAGATAGCGATGCCGATACGGCCGAATGGCAGGTCGAATACCGGCAGCCCGAGATCGCCTTTTCTGAAAAAACGGTTTTCGTTGTTCCACAGATGAAGCTTGCGGTATTTGCCGATATATCCCTCGGGACCGCAGAGAAGAGCGCTGTTGTAAAACCGGTCGCCATCCTGCTCGGCAACGCCGCTGACGATGTAAAGGCCAAGCTCCTCGGCAAGACGGCAGAGCGTCTCGGCACTCGGGCCGCCGGGTACCGGGCCGGCCAATGTGGCAACCTCATCGCCGTCACGGAAGTTATAGCCGCTATCGGCGAGTTCCGGCAGAACGACGATCTCCGCGCCCCTGGTCTTTGCCGACCTCACCAGCCGCTCGATAGCCGCAAGATTACCGGCGCGATCACCGACGATCGGTTCGAATTGGACGGTTGCGACGGTTACCGTCCGTGCGGCTGAGGTCTTGACGGTCAATCTTGTCTCCAAACGCAAAAAACCTCTGGCACGGAATTCAATCCGTGAACCAGAGGCTACATAGCCATGATGTGAATGCGGCAGCCCTGCCGCCGAGCAAACCTGCTCGTTGTCTTTAGGCTTGCACGAAAGAATGTGACCGTCAAGCGGCTTTAGCAGGCATCTTCAGGGCGCATAGGTTCGGCGACTTAAGGTTGAGTTTTTGCGCTTATGGAAAGTCCGAGGCTTTTCATGGTGTCTTGCGCGGCGATGATGGATTCGGCAATCGTCGCCATCGGAACGCGCTTTGACGTCGCCTGATCGCGCAACAGCTTATAGGCCGCCTCCTCGTCGAGACCGTTCATGACCCGCAGCGCCGAAACGGCCTTTTCGACCAGCCGGCGACTTTTCAAGGTTTCCTCGAGTTTTTGCACTTTGCCGGCGAGCCGTTTTTCGTAGCTATGCCGATAACGTGCAAGCGCAAATTGCGTCAGAATGCCGAGTGGCCGCAGCGGTTTACTGATCACGCCGTGAGCGTTGAGATCGATGATCGCTTGGAGGGCGGTCGGGCTCTCATAGGTTACGATGGCGATGATCGCCGTCTGCTGGAGGTCGATAATCTGCAGCGCGTGCTCGACATGCACATCCTCGACGTGCAGAAAGACGGTGTCTACGTCAGGAGGCAAGGCTGGCGGAAGCGGCCAGGTGGCCCGAACCTCACAGCCAAGGCGCTTGAGGTGGGCGATCAGAACGTCGCCGTCCTCGTCGCGAGGATGGACGACCAGAACGCGTGCGCGCCGCAGATCCTGAACGATCCTGCTCGGTCCCGCCATCTCAGGCCTCCAGCCAAACGTCTTCGAACCGCGAAGCCGTCAGGTAGGGATCCGGCCGGATCGGGCCAGGCGCCTGCCAGGCAATGTCGAAAAGTCCATCGGCGCGCGCCACGCCAATGCGGGGATGCAGCCAGAGGTGGCGGGTATCGGCGTCGAAATTGATCCGGCCTTCCGGAGCAAGAAAGTCTTCCAGGAGAATTTCCTCGGAAATGCGATGGGTTTCAAGCGAGCCGGCCCGAGCAAGCGCTCGGGCGAAAAGGTGAACCTGCGCATAGGCCGGCTGCGACCATACGCTCGTGGTGAAATCCTGGCCGAAGCGGGCTTTGAATGCCCCTACGAAGCGCTCATTCGCCTCGTTTTCGACCGTCTGGAAATAGGTCGCAGACAGAATATGGCCGGTGCAAGCGTCGGCTCCGATCTCGCGAATCTCGCTCTCGGCCATGGTCAGACTGGCAATCGGGACCCGCCTGCGATCGATCCCGGTCTCGGCATACATGCGGTAAAAACGCTGCGCCGGCCGGCCGATGATCGTCGAGAAAATGGCATCGGGCTTGAGACGAACGATATCGGAAATAACCGAACGCAAGGTTTGTTCGTCGGCATGAAGAGGAAGATATCGTTCGCTGACGACTTCACCGCCCTTTGCCTCCACCACATCGCGCATGACCCGATTGGATTCGCGCGGATAAATATAATCTGCACCGACGAAGAGGATCCGGCGTCCATGGTGGCGGAGAAGGTATTCCGCGAGCGCGAAAGTATTCTGATTGAGGGTGGCGCCGGTATAGACCACATTCTCCGAATATTCGAAACCTTCATACATCGACGGATAAAACAGCAGTCCGTTGTGCCGCTCGACGATCGGCAGCACCGCCTTTCGGCTGGCTGACATCGACGCACCGAAAATGATGTTGACGTCGTCATCGGCCAGAAGTCGCCGCGCCAGATTGCGATAGGCGGTTTGATCCCCGCCCGGATCATAGGCGATCGGAACGATGGGCTTGCCAAGCACGCCGCCCGCCGCATTGACTTCCTCGATCGCAAGTGCGGTGCCAAGAAAGTGCTCGGTTTCCGTAATTTCGCTAATTCCGCTTCTGGAAAACAGCACTCCCACCCGCCATTCGGAGCTTGTCATCTTTGCCTTTTCCGAGATGTTGGAGGTTCGAAAGCGGTGAATGCCTGAGTTCCGCGCTTTCGACTTCCATACCCTTAGTGCTTTTTCATGCAGTGCTGCAAGCGGGTACAATGCAGGTCACCCGCGTATCACCCAACGATGGAGACAGGTTACCGGCTATGAACCGATGCAGGCATCACATCGTCGGGTATCGGGCACACATAGGCTTTGCCGCTGGTCTTTTCCCGCCACTCGGCCGTCGCGGCTGCCAGAAGGTCGGATGACGACATCAATGCGAGCCCCGTTGTCGCAAGCGTCTTGGCCGCATGCGCCATGGCTTTGTGCGCGGCCGGGCTTTTTCCCTGCGCGACGACCTGCCAGGTATGGGGATTGGTGCCGATCGCCCAGGCTGGTGCCCAGCATTGCGCGGTCGGCGTCACCCAGCTGACATCGCCGACATCGGTCGATCCGGCCCGGAAATGCGATTGTCCCTCGAAATCGCGCAGGCCGGTGTGCAGGGGCGCCGAGCCATCGACCTTGGCGTTGGAGAACACATCGCCCTTGATCTGATAGAGGCGGATGCTGCTCCTGATCGCTTCGGGTGTGAAGGTATCCTGGATTTTGCTCGCGAAGGCGATGTCGGCCTCGTCAAAGGCTATCGGCCCGAGGGCGACCATGTTCTCGTGCATCGCCGTTTCAAGTGTGATGTTGGGAAGAAGGTTCGTCGAGGCGGTGTCGAACACGATCTCGACCTCTGTTTCGGTCATCATCGCCGCACCTCGTGCAACCTTCTCGACCCGCCCGGCAAGCTCAAGCGCCTGCGGCATGTCAGGCGCCCTGATCAGATAGAGAACCTCGGCGCTGGCCTGCACCACATTGGCGGCCCTGCCGCCGGTGTCGGTGATCGCGTAGTGAACGCGACAATCCTGCGGCATGTGTTCACGCAGGAAATTGACGCCGACATTCATCAGTTCGACCGCATCGAGCGCCGAGCGGCCGAGATGGGCGCTGTTGGCCGCATGTGCTGCGACACCCCTGAAGCGATAGTAATATTCGAGAACGGCAAGATTGTTCGTCGAGCGAACACCGTTGAACGGAGCCGGATGCCAGGTCAGTGCGGCATCGACGTCATCGAACGCGCCGGCGCGAACCATGAAGGTCTTGCCGGAACCGCCCTCCTCTCCCGGGCAGCCATAATAGCGCACCGTCCCGGGCAGGTTGTTCTCCTTGAGGTGGCGGGCAAGCGCAACCGCCGCCATCAGCGATCCGACGCCAAGCAGATTGTGCCCGCAGCCGTGACCGGTTGCTCCCGCCGCCTCGGGAAGAGGCTCGGCTAGGTCGGCGGTCTGGCTCATTCCGGCCAGGGCATCGAATTCTCCGAGGAAAGCAATCACCGGCTTGCCGCTGCCGGATTCGCCGATGAAGGCCGTTTCCATGCCTGCGACGCCGCGGCGCACGGCAAAGCCGTTTTCCTCGAGTGTCCTTGCCAGCAATTGCGACGAGCGCCGCTCCTCGAACTTCAACTCTGCGAAGTCCCAGATGCTGTCGCTGAGGGCAGTATAGTCCGGCTTGATCTTTTCGATCGTCGCGGCAATGGAGCTGATCGCGTCAAGATTCATGGTATTCCTCGCTGTCTGCCCTGCCGCCACAGGGATGTGTTGCACCGGACCCGGCAGGACTGCCTGCCGGATCTCCTGTTGACTGTTGAGTGGGATGGTGGCGCCCGACCATCGGGCGCGGAGTTCAGGATCAGTTGTCGAGCGAAACTTCCCAAAGACGGGCATTCGATTGCCAGACGGGCTGGCCCTTCAGCTTCTTGGTCGCGCCCCAGACATCGACCATGTCATAGAGGAAGATGCCCGGCATTTCCTTGAGCATCAGCGTGTGAAACTCGTCGAAGATCGCTTGACGCTTCGTCTGGTCGGGTTCCGCATAGGCGGCCTTCATCAACTCGACGGCCTTTGGATCATCCCACATCAACGACGCATTCTTATCCTTGTTGCCGACATAGAAGCCGTACATCAGCGCCGGATCGAGCCGCGGCGCGACCGATTGCGAGATGATCTGGTAGTTGCCGGACCGGCGGCGATCGACCTGCGTTGCATAGTCGAGCACCTCGATCTGCACATTGAGACCTGCCTGCTGCATCATGGCCTGCGCCATCACCGCGGCCGGGAAGCTTGGCACGTTGCTGCGCTTGTTGGCGATGATGGTAATCGGCTCGCCCTTATAGCCGGCCGTCGCAAGTTCTTTCTTCGCGGCCTCGACGTCGTAGGGCAGACGCTCCTTCTGGACATCGTCGAAATAGAGCGAGTCTTGCGAAACCATCGAACCGTTGGCTGCGCCGGTGCCATTGGAGGCGGCCTCGACGAGTTGGTCGAGATCGAGCGCCATTGCCATGGCGCGGCGCACGCCGGGATTGCTCAGAACCTTGTCGCGCGTCTGGATGTAGAAGAGGTTTTTGCCGTTGTTGCGCGCCACGATCAATTGCATCGTGTCGCTCGTCTTGAATTCGGGAATGAGATCCGGCGAAATCTCCGCGGTATCGAGCACCCCGGACTGAAGGCCGGCCTTTACGGTCGAAGCATCGGGAATCACCATGAACTTGATGCCATCGACGAGAGGGCGTTTGGAGCCGACCATGCCGTCGGGCTTGCCGTCATTCTCTGGCGAGACATAATCGTCGAACTTGGCGAGATGGATATACTCGCCCTTTTTCCATTCATCCCATTTGAAGGGACCAGTGCCGATCGGCTTGACGAAATTTCCGTCTGCGCCGACCGATTCCGGGGAAATGATCCCGGTGTAACCGCATTCGGGGCGCGACATCAGGCCAAGGAAAACCGCGGATGGCTTTTCCAGCGCGATGGTGACGGTCGACGCATCGACTGCCTTGACCCCCGTAACATGCACGCTGCCGCTGCCGTCGAAGTCAGGAAGGCAGGTCCATTTCGTTTCGGGCTTGAGATAGCGGTTCCAGTTCCAAACGACGTCATCGGCGGTCAATGTCTTGCCGTTGTGGAATTTGACGTCGTCACGCAGTTTGAAGCTGTAGGTCAGCCCATCGGCCGAGACTTCGAAGCTCTTTGCCAGCAGCGGCTTGACCTCGCCGTTGTTGGCATAGCCGACGAGCCCTTCGACGATATGCAGGATGACGCCATCGGTATTGCCGTCGCGATTGACGCCCGGATTGTTGCTGCGCAGATCGGAACTTTGAGCCACGACGATGTCGCGGGCGTGGATCACGCCGGTCATCGCCATCAACATGGTGCCTGCAAGAAGAAGCTTGTGCATCGTTCTACCCTCTTTTTATGATCGTCAGGATTGGAATTCATCCCAGCAGGCGCGTGAAAGCCTGCCGATGGTTTCAAGCGCGACGGTGTAGCCGGGGGTGCCGTCCGGCATCTCCTGCGGCACGTCGTCGGTATAGGCGGCGATGATGTAGAAGGGGGAACCGTCGCGATAGACGATACCGGCATTCATGCGGCCGCGCTTTCCCGTGCCGCCCTTGTGGGCGACGAGCACACCGAAGGGCAGCCTGGAGGGAATGGCATAACGCAGGATCTGGTTCTTCAGGGTCTGAAGCGCGTAAGCGCTGAGCGCCTGCGAGCAGCCGAGCCGGTCCGCGGCTTCCCGCGAATCCTGCGCATCCAGGATGGTCTGCAGCAGATAGACCTGATCCCGCGCCGTCGTCGTGGTGACGGCTTTCAATGAGTGATCGGGCGACAGCGCCAAGGGAGGGATGAGGAAGCGATGGTTGGTGCCCGTCATGCCGATCGACTTGCAATAGCTGTCGACCTCATCGAGCGTCAGCCTTTCGAAGACCATCTTGGTGCAGACATTGTCGCTCAGCACCATCATGCCGGTGATGGCATCGCGCAGCGATATGACGATACCGGGCGTCAGATAGCGGAACATCCCGCTCGCCACTTCCTCGGCGAAACGCTTTTCGTAGGTGATCCGTTCGTCCAGGTCCAGGCGGCCTTCATGGGCGGCCTTCAAGGCTGCCATCATGATCGAGGTCTTTCGGGTGCTGGCGGAAGGGGTTTCCTCGTCCGCGCCTCTGCCGATCGTTTCACCTGTGCCAAGCGCACGCACCATGAAACGCGTGACGAAAGGTTGGGCATCGCAGATCGCGTTCAATCGCTCGCCGAGCTTTGCGGATTCAATCATCGTCGTCATGTCAGTTCTCCAGGCGCCATTTGAGGATCACGCCGCCCTGAGCATTGTGGTCCAGAGCGGGGATGGCCGAGAGAAGCCTTTGCGTATAGGCCTCCTTCGGGCGGTCGAAAACCGTATCGCGGTCGCCCTCCTCGATGATCCGGCCGTCCTGCATGACGACGACGCGATCGGCCACCTGTTCGACCACGCCGAGATCATGGCTGATGAACAGGCAGGAAAAGCCGTAGCGTTTTTGCAGATCGGACAGGAGTTCGAGCACCTGCGCCCTGACCGTCACGTCGAGCGCCGATACCGGTTCGTCGGCGATCAGGAATTTCGGCCGGCGCGCAATGGCGCGGGCAATCGCCACGCGCTGCCGCTGGCCGCCCGAAAGCTCATGCGGGTAGCGCCCGGCATAGTCGGACCCAAGACCGACTTCCTCCAGCGTCTCCAGGGCGCGCTTGCGCTTAGTCATGGCGTCGAGATCGGGAACGAGCCGCAGCGCTTCTTCCACGAGCGCGAGGATGGTCATGCGCGGATCGAGCGAGGAATAAGGATCTTGAAACACCATCTGGCAATTCAGCCGATAGTCCATCCAGTCGGCGTCGCGGCTGCGTCCCTTGAACCGGATATCGCCTTCGCTCTCGCGGACCAGTCCGGCAATGGTGCGGCCGAGCGTGGTCTTGCCGGAACCCGAACCGCCGACCAGCGCCACGACTTCGCCCTCGTGGATATCGATGCTGACGCCATGCAGCGCCCGTTTCGGCGTTGCCTTCTTCATCAGCGACCGCCGGCCCGGATAGTCGACGACGATATCGCGCGCAGAGACCATCGGCGCCCTAGTCTTGTCGATCGTCCGCGTCTCTCCGCGAAACGGCAGGGAGGAAAGCAGTTTCTTCGTATAGGCACGCTGCGGTGCGTCGAGCAGATCGGCGGTGCGTCCTTCTTCGACGATCACGCCCTTTTCCATCACGACGATGCGGTTCGTGTAGCGGGCAACCATCGGCAGATCGTGACTGATCAGCAGCACGGCGGTGCCTTCCGCCTGCGTCAGTTCCACCATCAATTCCATGACATCGCGCTGGATCACGGCATCGAGCGCGGTCGTCGGCTCGTCGGCGATCAAGAGCGCCGGTTTCAGCAGCATCACCGATGCCAGCATGATGCGCTGGCGCATGCCGCCTGAGAATTCATGCGGATAGGACGTGAGCGCCCCGGCGGGGTCGCGGATCCCGACCCGGTTCAGCATGTCGAGGATCCGTTTGCGTCGTTCCTCCTTCGAAAGTTTCGTATGCAGCTGCAACCCTTCTTCGAGTTGGCGGCCGACGGTCATCGAGGGGTTGAGCGAGGTCATCGGCTCCTGGAAGACGACACCGATTTCCGCACCACGCAACTGGCGCAATTGCGCGCCGTTCATGGAAAGCACGTCGCGTCCCTTGTAGGCAATGGAGCCGCCGATCACCCTGATGGGTGCCGGCAGCAGCGAGATCAGGGCGCGTGTTGCCAGCGTCTTGCCCGATCCGCTTTCTCCGACGATGCCGAAGATTTCGCCCGGCGCGATGTCGAAGCTGACGTCCTTGACGACCTGCACACCGGTCCCAGTGACCTGAAGCGACAGGTTGCGGACATTCAAAAGCGTTCTATTGGTCATTTCAGCCCCCTCATCCGCGGATCAAGCTTGTCCCGTAGAGCGTCGCCCAGAAGATTGATGCCGAGAAGCGTCAGGGCGATCGCCAGGCCCGGGAACAGGCCCAGCCAGACAGCCTGCTCGATGAATGGTCGCCCGGCAGCCAGCATGTTGCCCCAGGTTGGCGCTGGTGGCGGGACGCCGAGACCGAGAAAGCTGAGCGCGCTTTCCGAAAGGATCGCCCAACCGAACATCGAGGTCGCCAGCACGGTGATCGGGGCGATGCAATTGGGGAGGATATGGCGGAACATGGTGTAGAGCTCGCCATTACCCATCACCTTGGAGGCCTCGATGAATTCCCGCTCGCGCAGCGACAGGACGGCACCCCGGACAACGCGGGCCATGGAGGGAGAATAGGCAATGCCCAGCGCGAAGATGATGCCATATTGGTTGGCGCCGAAGACGGCGAGCAATCCAAGCGCCAGAAGGATGCCCGGAAAGGCGAGAAGCGCATTGTTGACGGCCATGATGGCGGCATCGATCCAACCGCGGGCGTAGCCGCTGACGAGACCGATCAGAGTGCCGCAGACCGTTGCGAATGTGACCGTCAAGGTGCCGATCCAGACGCTCGCCCGGGCGCCGACGATCAGGCGGCTGAGCACGTCGCGGCCGAATTCGTCGGTTCCGAGCCAGTGGGCGCTGCTTGGTGCCGCCAGCCGTGCGGTGAAGCCGAGCTTCATCGGATCATAGGGGGTCCAGAAGAGGCCGATCGCAGCGGAGATGAGCAGTGCGGCAATCAGAATGCTGCCGATGAAGCCGTTGAAGGTGACGTTTTTCATTCGGCGACTACCCGCGGATCGAACAGGGGATAGAGCAGGTCGACGACCAAATTGACCAGCACATAGGAAAGCGAGACGAACAGCAGACACCCCTGGATCACGGGGTAATCGCGGGCAAAAATACTGTCGACCATCAGTCGCCCGAGCCCCGGTATGGTGAAGACAGTTTCGATGACGGCAATGCCGCCGAGCAGATTGCCGAGGATCAGACCGATGACTGTCCAGGTCGGGCCGAAGGCATTCTTGAAGGCGTGCCGCCAGAGGACGGCGCTCTCGGAAAGCCCCTTGGCCCGGGCGTGGGTGATATAGTCGAGACGCAGCACTTCCAGCGTCGAGGCGCGTGCCATGCGGATCAACACACCCATCTCGTGAATGACCAGGGTCATGATCGGCAGCACGAGGTAAAGCAGGCCGCCGGTGAGATTACTGCCGATCGAGACATAGCCGAGGACCGGTAGCCAGCTGAGTTTCAGGCCGAAGAAAAGCAGGAGCAGGAGGCCGAGCCAGAATGTCGGGATCGACAGCAGGATCGTGGCCGTGCCGACGAGCGCCAGGTCCGTCAGACTGTTCTGCCGCCAGGCGGCGATGACACCGGCCGGCACGGCGATGAGGCTCGCCAGAAGGACGGCGATGACGACGACTTCGGCGCTGACCAGAAAACGTGATGCAACGAGCGGCAGAACCGGCTCGTCATTGACGATCGAGCGGCCGAAATCACCCTGGACGACATTGGCGGTCCAGATCAGGAACTGTTCCGGCAGCGATTTGTCGAGGCCGAGTTCGGAGCGCATCGCCGCGATCTGACCCGGCTCAGCCATATCACCCAGCATCAATGCCGCCGGATCGCCGGGTATGAAGCGGATCAGCGTGAAGACCGTCACCGAAACGAGGACGATCGTCGGCAATGCCATCAACAGGCGGTTTAGAACGAATTTCAGCATTTTTGTTCCCCGCGATGGGTAACGGATAGTGCCCGGCGCCATCGGTTTCGTTGCCGCAGACTATGATCGAATGAGGAAATATCCGCAATATTATGCGATTCTGTCATAAGTCTATGCGGAATACGACCGCAACCAAAGCGGCTGCGCTGGAATAGGAATGCAGGCTAAATATTTAATTTCAAATGTCTTTTTGCGATAGCTTGATCTGTCGCTTTAAGGCGTCGCTGAGAGCATGGGCGGCAATCGAGAGTGGCGTTCCGACCGCCCTCGCCAATCCGAACTCCTGGGTCGCGCGTGGCACGAAAGGACGGTGCACCACCGGCAGGTGGCGATAGAGATTCGCATAAAAGCTGCTGATGATCGTGACCCCAAGGCCATGCGCGACATAGGAACAGGCGGAACTGTTGGTATGCGTCTCGATCTTGACGATCTGCTTGATGCCGGCCCGCCGGAAGGTCTGGTCGAGCGCCATGCGGTTCGGCCGTTGGCGGCCGATCAGAATGAGGGGCACGTCGCGCAAATTTCTGACTGTGATTTCCTCCAGTTTCGCTAGAGGATGATCCTTCGGAACGACGCAGACGCTTTCGCCGGTTGCGACCCGCTCGACCTCGATGCCCGGTCCGCTCTCGCCCTCCATGCGCAGAAAGCCGAAATCGATCACCCTCTGCTCGACGAGCTTGTTGATCGCGGTCGTCGTCTCGAAGAAGGTTTCGATCCGCACACCGGGGAAATCGCTGAAGTAATCGGCCAGCATTGCCGGCGCGAAATGCTCCCACATGCTGCTCGGCAAGCCGACGCGGACGATCTCCGGGCCGGCAGCGCCGCTTCTCAAGTCCTCCGCGTGGCCCGACATCCGATCGACTGCGAGCAAGATGTTCTCGGCATCGCGGGCGAGAAGCAGGGCCTCGGGGGTGGGGATGAGACGGCCTTTGTCGCGCACGAAAAGCGACATCGAAAGGTCCGCCTCGAGCTGCTGGAGAAGGCGGCTGACGCCGGACTGACTGAGGCCCATCGTCTTTGCCGTGGCAATCGTCGACCCTGTCGCCAAAAGCGTGCGCAGGACTTCCAGTTGCTTGATATTCATGCGTTTGCGACCCCCCGGTACGGTTCAGGCGCCGTCATCATACCCAGTCCGAAATGCTTTGAAGGAAGAGGCTGGCGGCCTTGGGTATCGGAAATTTCTCTCCGCTGATCAGCGCGTAAGCAACCGGCAGTTCCGGTTCGAGCGGAATGAACTGCAGCGGCAGCGTCGCATATTCGCGGGCGATGATCTCGCCGACCAGTGCAATGCCGAGCCCCTGCGCGGCCAGCGCGCAGGCACTCGCCACCGAATGCGCCTCGAGCAGGGGGCGTTGACGGATGCCGGATTTGTAGAACAATGCCTCAAGCTCATGGCGAACCGGTCGCTCCCTGTTCAGCATGATCAGATCCTGCCCCTTCAGGTCGCCGACCGACAATTGGCGGCTGCCGGCCTTGGGATGATCGTTGTGCAGGGCGCAAATGACCCGCGACGACAGGATCTTCTCCTGTTTCAATCCCGGGCTCATCAGCGGCAGACGCGCGAAGCCGAGATCGGCCTCGCCGTCAGCCACCATCCGTTCAATTGCCAGATAGCTGCCGGATGCGACTTCGACGCGCATCGGTCCATTCGCTGCGAGAAAGTTCTTCACCAGCTTCGGAATGCGCGTCGAGGAAAGACTGGAGGGAAAGGCTAGCCGCAGCATGATCTCGCGCGATCGACCGCTCTCGAGTTCCATCGCCGCCGTTTTCAAGGCGCGTAGCCGGTCGGAAATGGCCCGGATTTCCGGGCCGAGCTGCAGGCCCTCGCGGGTTGGTTGAAGCCGGTTCTTTTCCCGGTCGAAAAGCCGGACGCCGAGATAGTCTTCCAGTTGCTGCAACAGGCGACTGGCGTTCGATTGCGAGATCCCAAGCTCGACGGAAGCGGCGATCGTCGAGCCCGTCGCGGCGATCGCGTCATAGGCCTCGATATGCTTCAGGCTGATCGCCGCACTCGTGTGTCGCGCCATTCTATCTCCAACGTCGATAGCCCTACCCGCAAACCGCATAAGATTGCGGAGCTGCGGAAAGTTGAACATTTTCCGCTGAGAACCAAACTCACGGAAAGACTTTCGTCAATGGCCACCATTCTCCGGAAGATCGCGGAACAGCTCCTGTCGCGAACGACGTTCTCAAACCTCGCGATGGACCGGGCAAGAGATGCTGCGGTGGACACCATCGGCTGCATGATTGCAGGCAGGGGCGATGACAGCGTTGCCGCACTCACCCGTGCCTTCGACGGGGAAATCGCCGGAGGCGGGCAAGCGCGGCTCGTCACCGGCGGCTCCGCCTCGCCCTCTTTGGCCGCACTCATCAACGCAACGGCGGCGCATGCGCTCGATTTCGATGACAATTTCCATCCGGCAAGGGCGCATGCTTCCGCGGTTCTGGTGCCGGCGCTGCTGGCCGTTCTGACGCGCGGCAAGGCCACCAGCGGAAGACGGTTTCTCGAGGCCTACCTGGCCGGGCTGGAAGCGCAAGCGGCGGTTGGCTTTGGCGTCAATCCCTCCCACTACAACAGGGGCTGGCACGCAACGGCGACGGTCGGCGGCATCGGGGCCGCGGCTGGCGTAGCACGGCTTCTCGGCGCCGACGAAAACGGCTTAGTCGCGGCGATGAGCCTGGCGACGAGCTTTGCCTGCGGCCCGAAAGGGCAATTCGGCACGACCGCCAAACCGCTTCACGCCGGCATTGCCGCGCGCAATGCCGTGGACGCGGCGCGAATGGCGCTGGCGGGCATGAGCGGGCGGCCGGATATCCTCGAACGGCCGCAAGGCTTCCTCGATCTTTTCGGCGGCGATGACGCCAAGGGCTGGGACGGCCTGACATTCGAGGCGGAGCACATCATCGAAAGCCGGGGCGTGGTGACCAAGCGCCATCCCTGCTGCGCCTCCACTCATCGCGCCATCGACGCGCTTCTGGATCTGAAGCAGGAGCATGGGCTTTTGGCGGACAACATTGCCAGGATCGAGACGAAAGTCGGCATATCCGCTGCCCGTAACCTCGCCTATCCCGAGCCCACCGACGAGATGCAGGCACGCTTCTCGATGCAATATTGCCTGGCGACAGCTTTCCTCAGAGGCTCCCTTAGCCTTTCGGACTTTACACGGCAGGAGATTGGGCGAGCGGAAATCCGGGAATTCATGCCGCGGGTCGACATGCAGTCCTATTCGGCTGATGAGGAAAAAGGCGTGGAGCGCCTCCCGCATGTCGTCACGGTGACGATGCGCGACGGGCGCATTTTGAACAAGTCCCGCTTGCATGCGAAGGGATCGCTCGAAGCGCCGATGAGCGTCCATGAACGCGAAGTCAAATTCATGGACTGCTTGCGCTGGGGAAATCGGAATGTGTCCGGCGCCGCTTTCCTGCGGCTTCGCCGGCTTGCCGATTTGGAAAACCTGTCCGGCGACGATCCCTTCTGGAGCCTGATCACAGACCGTCAGTCGCCTTGACAAGCCGCGGGACGGAAAAGCGGCGGGGAATGGCTCCCCGCCGCGGCTCGTTCAAGTCCGGTTTCTCAGGCGAGGTATTTCGTAAACCAGTCGACCGTTCGCTGCCAGGCGAGCTTGGCTGCCGCCTCATCGTAGCGCGGCGTGGAATCATTGTGAAAGCCGTGGTTGACGTCAGGATAGACGTAGGCCTCGAATGTTTTTCCCGATGACTTCAGCGCAGCTTCGTAGGCCGGCCAGCCCTCGTTGATGCCCTTGTCCAGTCCGGCATAATGGAGAAGCAACGGGACCTTGATCTTCGGCACGTCTTCGGCGCGCGGCTGCCTGCCGTAGAAGGGCACGGCTGCGGCAAGCTCCGGATAGGCGACCGCCGCAGCGTTGGCAACGCCGCCGCCATAGCAGAAGCCGGTGATACCGACCTTGCCGGTGGTGAGATCGCTGTGCATCAAAAATTCGACCGCCGCGAAGAAGTCGTTCATCAGCTTCTCCGGGTCGACCTTCTGCTGCAGTTCCCGTCCCTTTTCGTCGTTGCCGGGATAGCCTCCGACCGAGGTGAGGCCATCCGGCGCAAGTGCAATGAAACCTGCCTTCGCCACGCGACGCGCCACATCCTCGATATAGGGGTTCAGGCCCCTATTCTCGTGAACGACCACCACGGCCGCGACTTTGCCGGTCGCGTTTTTAGGGCGGACGAGATAGCCACGGACATCGCCATTTCCCTTTGGCGAGGGATAGGTGATGTATTCGGCTGAGATATCGGGATCGGTGAACTCGACCTGGGTCGCCAGCGCATAGTCAGGGCTCAGCGATGAAAGAATGGCAGCTGCGGTCAGTCCGCCGACAGCGAATTTGCCGGCCCGGTCGAGAAACTCGCGCTTGGTAATTCTCCCGTGCGCGTAATAATCGTAGAGTTCGAGAAGTTCCTGAGGGAAATCCTTGGCTGTCATACGTGTCATGATGGCTCCTCCTTGCCTCCGGGTTGTCGCGCCCATCCTACACACGTAAACTCGCGGCTCTTTTCAACATTTCGCGAGTTCCGCGTGAGCTTGCCGGGGCGATCGCTGGCTGTGCCAACAGTCGCTGAATTCGCTGCCCCGGCGTTAAGTGATGCGCACACGTCCCTTGTGCAATCTGCGTCCGGCCGGTGACAGCCAGCAATCGACCGCCGGCTATCGATCTATGAAAATTAATTTCATGCTTGCGCTTCGATGCCCGTTTTCTATTGACGCCCCCCGATTTTTGTCCCAACTTAAAGAAAATAAATTACTAAATGGGAACTTGATCGGCATGAAAGTGGGAATCATCGGGCTAGGATTCCGGCTCGGCTATCTCGGCTATGTTTTCAAGGCAATCGATAGCAGCTTCGACATTGTCGGCTATGTGGATCCGGAACCCGCCGGACTTCCGGGATTGACGGAAAAGGGAATTTCGGTCGGCAAGGCCTATGGTTCGCCGGAGGACCTCCTTGCCTCTGAAAAGCTCGATCTGCTGATGATCGGCTCCCCCAACCACCTGCATCTCGACCATATCAGGCTCGGACTTCAAGCCGGCCTCAAGGTCTTCTGCGAAAAGCCGATCGTCACGACGATCGCCGAAAGCATCGAACTTGCCCATCTGATGGCAAAATTCGGACATGAGCGACTGATGGTCGGTCTCGTCTTGCGCTATTCTCCTCTTTATAAGGATCTTCGCGCCATCCAGGCCGAGGGCAAGCTTGGTCAGATCGTGTCGATCGAGGCTTCCGAACATATCGAGCCTTATCACGGCGCCTTCTTCATGCGCGACTGGCGCCGCTATGAGCGCTATTCCGGCAGCTTCATGCTGGAGAAATGCTGCCACGACCTCGATCTTTATAATGGCGTCGCCGGCGCACGGCCGGAGCGCGTCGCAAGTTTCGGCGGCCGCAAGAGCTTCATTCCGGCAAACGACCCGGCGCGCGAGGGCATCAACGACCTCGAGCTCTTCCACCGCAAGCCGAGCGGATGGATGGGATCGGACAAGGTGTTCGACAGCGATGCCGATATCATCGACTATCAGGTCGCGATCGTCGAATATGCCAATGGCGTCGGCATGAACTTTCACACCAATCTCAATGTGCCCGACCAATTCCGCCGTTTTGCCATCATGGGTTCGCGCGGCATGGCCGAAGGCGATTTCGTTCGCGGCTATCTCGACGTTCACGAACAGCTGACCGGCAACAAGGTGCTCGAAAACAAATATGCCGCCACCGAGCTCTCTCAGCACTACGGCGCCGATGAGCAGATGGCGAGCGACCTGCTTGAAAGCGTGCGCACCGGGCTCGAACTTCCTGTTTCCACCCTGAATGCGCTCGAAGCCGGCATCCTCGCCTTGGCGATGGACGAAGCGAGGATGAAGAAAGCGGTCGTCGATCTCAGACCCGTCTGGGACCGCTTCGACGAAGCCCTTCACGCGAGAGCGGCTTGAGGAGGGCGGCAAGATGAGTGTTCAAAGAAGCACCTTCATCTTCGCTTGCGTCCTTCTTCTTCCGGCTGTGCTCTATGTTCTGGCGATCGTCGCCTATCCGCTGGTCGATACCTTCATTCTCTCCTTCACCGACGCGTCCCTCAGGAAGACCACCAATTGGGTCGGCTGGGCCAATTACGAGAAGATCTTCAACGAGCGGTTTGCCGAAGTCATCATCCGCACCTTCATCTGGACCTTCTTCTCGGTCGCCCTGAAAATGGTGATCGGCACCTTCGGTGCGACCATGCTGAATGCCGCGGTCCCCGGCCGCTCATTGTTCCGGCTTTTGACCATGCCGCCATGGATCGTGCCGATGGCCATCGGCATCTTTATGTGGGGCTGGATGTATAATGGCCAGTTCGGGATGATATCGGGCATGCTGCAGCGCTTCGGTCTCGTCGACGGCCCCGTCGCCTTCCTCGCCTATGGAAACACCGCCTTCTGGGCAACGATCATCACCGACGTATGGATCGGCGTGCCGCTGGTGACGATCTACTTCCTGGCGGCGATCCAATCCATTCCGAAGGATCTCTACGAGGCCGCCTGGACCGACGGCGCCGGCCGCTGGTACCGCTTCCGCCGCATCACGCTGCCGCTGATGGTGCCGGCGATCATCACCATGTCGATGCTGTCGCTGATCGCCACCTTCAACTCGTTCGACATCATCTGGATCCTGACGCAGGGCGGACCGAGCGGCGAGACGACGACGATGATCATCGATACCTATCAGACCGCGATCGGCTCGAAGAAATACGGTGAAGGTGCAGCGCGCGCCGTTTTGATCTGCATCTTCCTGTCGCTGTTCTGCTTCGCCTATTTCCGCGTCACCCGCCGCCTCAACCCGGAGAAGCGCGCATGAGCAATGCAGCCATGATCGACCGTTACCGTTGGTGGGAAATCATCCTGATCTATTGCGGCATCGCGCTGTTTCTTTTCTTCGTGCTGTCGCCCTTCGTCGAAGGTTTCCTGGTTTCGCTGAAGCCGCTCAGCCAGCTTTTCTCTTCGCCCTACCGTTTCTGGCCGGAGAACGGCTCGTTTGAAGCCTATCGGACGATGTGGATCAGCGTGCCGGGCTTCGGACGTTATATCTTCAACTCGTTCTTCATCTCGATCATCGTCACGCTGATCGTGCTCTGCCTCGTCATTCCGGCGGCTTATGCCTTTGCGAAGTTCGAATTCAGGGGCATGGGCATTCTGCTCGGCGCCTTCCTGACGGTAAACATGTTCTCCGGCGCCGTGCTGTTGATCCCGCTCTTCCGGCTGATGCGCAGCATCGGCGTGCTCAACACCTATCTCGCCATGATCGTGCCGGGCGTCGCCTTCCTGATCCCCTCGGCGATCTGGCTGCTGCGAACCTACATGATCCGTATTCCGCAGGAACTCAACGAAGCGGCCTACATGGATGGCGCCAGCCACTTCTACACGCTGCGCCGGGTCATCCTGCCCATTGCGATGCCGGGGATCATCGTCGTCGCCATCACCACCTTCATCGGCGCCTACGCCCAGCAATTCATCTTCGCGCTGACGTTCAACTCGAAGACCGAATACATGCCCTTGCCGGTGGGGCTCTTTGCTTACTTCGGCAAGCAGGAGGTCATCTGGAACGAACTGATGGCGGCTTCCTTCGTCGGTATTGCGCCGGCGATGGTCGTCATCTTCTTCCTTCAGCGCTACCTTGTCGGCGGGCTGACCGCCGGTGCGGTGAAACAATAAGACCAAAAAACGAGTGAACAGCTAACACAAGAATGGGAGTCACGACGTGAGCATATCAATCAAGACAGGCCTTATGGCGCTCGCCCTGCTCGGTTCGACGGCACTGACGGCCGTCACTGCCCAGGCCGCCGACAAGGAAATCAGCTGGATCTATTGCGGCGACACGATCGACCCGGTCCACACCAAATACATCAAGCAGTGGGAAGAAAAGAACACGGGCTGGAAGATTGCCCCTGAGGTCGTCGGATGGGCACAGTGCCAGGACAAGGCAACGACGCTCGCTGCCGCCGGCACGCCGGTGGCGATGGCCTATGTCGGCTCGCGCACGCTGAAGGAATTCGCGCAGAACGACCTTATCGTTCCTGTGCCGATGACGGACGACGAGAAGAAGACCTACTATCCGAACATCGTCAACACCGTGACCTTCGAGGGCTCACAGTGGGGCGTTCCGATCGCCTTCTCTACCAAGGCGCTCTATTGGAACAAGGATCTCTTCAAGCAGGCCGGCCTCGATCCCGAGACGCCGCCGAAGACCTGGGCTGAAGAAATCGAGATGGCAAAGACCATCAAGGAAAAGACCGGCATTCCGGGCTTCGGTCTCTCCGCCAAGACCTTCGACAACACGATGCACCAGTTCATGCATTGGGTTTACACCAACAACGGCACGGTGATCGATGCCGACGGCAAAGTTACGCTCGACAGCCCGCAGATACTCGCCGCGCTAAAGGCCTACAAGGATATCGTCCCCTACTCCGAAGAAGGCCCGACGGCCTACGAGCAGAACGAAGTCCGCGCCATCTTCCTCGACGGCAAGGTGGCGATGATCCAGGCAGGATCGGGTGCAGCCGACCGCCTGAAGGCGACGAAGATCAGCTGGGGCATCACGACGCTGCCGCTCGGTCCCGACGCCAAGGGCCCCGGCACGCTGCTGATCACCGACAGCCTGGCGATCTTCAAGGGTTCGGGGGTCGAGGACAAGGCGACGGAATTCGCCAAGTTCATCACCTCGCCCGATGTGCAGTCCGAATACGAATTGCAGGGCGGCGCCGGCCTCACCCCGCTGCGGCCGTCTGCAAAGGTCGATGAATTCGTCGCCAAGGATCCCCATTGGAAGCCGCTCATCGACGGCATCAGCTACGGTGGTCCCGAGCCGCTCTTCACCGACTACAAGGGCTTCCAGAACTCGATGATCGAGATGGTACAGTCCGTGGTGACGGGCAAGGCCGAGCCGGAGGCTGCTCTCAAGAAGGCTGCCGGCGAAGTCGAGGCGTTCAAGTAAGCCCATTGGGCTCTTCGGGATCGCGGGAGACCATCCGCGATCCCTTCTCTGATGATCGAATGTGCGACGGCCGCCAGCGGAGACAGATTTTTGGGACAGCTCCTTCTCAACAAAGTTCAGAAGTTCTATGGCGACTACGAAGTTCTGAAGGGCGTGCAGCTCGATGTGAAGAACGGCGAGTTCGTCGTCTTCGTCGGTCCGTCCGGCTGCGGCAAATCCACCTTGCTGCGCATGATCGCCGGTCTCGACGCGACGAGCGCGGGCGACATCGTCATCGATGGTATCAGGGTCAATGATCTGCCGCCGGTCAAGCGCGGCATTGCCATGGTGTTCCAGTCCTACGCGCTTTATCCGCACATGACTGTTTTCGAGAACATCGCTTTCCCGCTTCGCGTCGAAAGGATGGAGGAGGAAAAGCTCAAGGCCAAGGTGGAAAACGCGGCGCGCATCCTTCACCTCGAACAGCGGCTGCAGCAGAAACCCGGCATGTTATCCGGCGGCCAGCGCCAACGCGTCGCGATCGGCCGCGCGATCGTGCGCGAACCGAAGATATTCCTGTTCGACGAGCCGCTGTCCAACCTCGACGCAGCACTTCGCGCCGACATGCGCATCGAGCTTGCCAAGCTGCATAGGCAGTTGAAGGCGACGATGATCTATGTGACGCACGACCAGGTCGAGGCCATGACGATGGCCGATCGTATCGTCGTGCTGGATTCCGGCGATATCTCCCAGACGGGGGCGCCGCTGGAGCTCTATCACAAGCCCGCAAATCAGTTTGTCGCCGGCTTCATCGGCAATCCGAAAATGAATTTTCTGCCCGTAATCTGCAAGGGCGTCAGCGCCAATGGTGTCGAAGTTGATTATCAGGGTCAGACAGCCGTTCTGCCCGTGACGCCGCGTGACGGTATGGTCGGCAAGGCTTTGACGCTCGGCATCCGGCCGGAACATATCCAGCTTGGCGGCGGCGATATCGTCTTTACCGTGACGCCGACGGTCATCGAGCGCCTTGGAGCAAATACGGTCGCTTACGCTTCGCTCAATGGAGAGTCCGAGAATTTCTGTGCCATGCTGCCAGGAAGCGTCGGCATCCGTGCGGACGCGCCGGTTGCAACCGGCATCAATGCCGCAGATTGCCATCTCTTCGACGAGGCGGGCATAGCCTTTGAGCGGCGGGTTGAACTGACCGAAATCGATATGAACGTGATCAACCCGACGGCGGCGTGAACCGGCGGCCAGGTCGGCGTTTTTCCTACCGGGGGCGGCACCGGATAGGGGCTAAACGACGCCCTAAGCAATTTTGGCTGCTCGCCGGTAGGGTTCGGGGTGATTTTCACCCCACGAACGTCGTTGGACAATCTCCTGCAGATGGCAGAGGCCGGCCTATTTGAAGTCATGCAAGACTCGGGCTGATTGACGCGTTTTGTGGAGCGTCTGAAGAAGCCGGGCACTGCGATCCAGACCGCCGTTCTCGCACAGCGCATATCCGTTGATCAAGTCCTCGAACGCGTCGGGATTGTGCCCACCCGCTGTCACATCTCCGGCAGGCCGGCCTTTCGGAAGCCGTCAACAAAGTGGTCTCGTACAGATGCATCGCGCAGCGGCTGGGAGCTGAGCCAGTGGCCGATCGTGAAATGAGGGTGGGCGATCAGGAACAATTCTGCTTCTCGCCGCGCCTCCTCGCGGTGGCCCAACTGCACAAGCGTAGCAGCCAGGAATTTGCGTGAGTTGGTACGATACGTGTCTTTCCTGCGGAGCGTAGCGGCTGCCGCCTCATAGTCATGCGCGGCGTATTGCGCCTGCCCAAGATGACAAAGATACCAGCAGGCTGGGTAGGGATTGAGCCGCAGAGCTTTTTCAATCTGCGCCAGTCCGTCGGCAACCCTGCCGTCCAGCACGGACATGTCCGACATGGCGGCCCAGGTGTCGGCGTGGTTGGGGTCCAGCTCCAGGGCCTTGGCGAAGGCGGCCTCCGATTCCTCCCATCGCCGCTCATAAGCCAAAATGGTCCCCAGAACGTAACGGCAGCCTGCATCGTTGGGATCCAGGTCGACCGCCTTCTGCGCGAACGTCGCCGCCATCCGACGATTAGGATCTTCGGGCTCGCCGAAATGAGTCCAGGCAAGCCAACGGTTATAGGCGAGCAGACCGAGCGCCTCGGCATATGATGGCTCGAGCTCAACCGCGCGTTGGAGCAGCATATAGGCCTCACGCTCAGTTTGCGGCGACTCTTCCGTCAGGAGGCGGGCGCGCACACACAGATCGTACGCCTCAAAGTTCTTCGGCCGATTACGCGGCGTCGGGATGGTCAGCCGGCCGACGAGGGCTTCAACAATCTTGGCGTTAACTTCATCCTGTAGTTCGAAAACATCTTCCACCGTCCTGTCAAACCGGTCGGCCCACAAGTGCTGGCCGGCAAGCGTGTCGACCAATTGGGCATTGATGCGGACACGGCCCATTGCGCGTCTGGCGCTCCCCTCGAGGACATAGCGGACGCCGAGTTCCTGGGCGACCAGCCGTACGTCGACCGGTTTGCCCTTGTAGACGTACACGGAATTGCGCGCGATGACGAACAGACCAGCCGTACGGGAAAGGTCGGTGATCAGGTCTTCAGTCAAGCCGTCGACGAAAGGCGCGTCCGCATCATCCCCACTCATATTCGTGAACGGCAATACAGCAATCGAGGGACATTCGGGCAGCGGCAATATGCTCTGCAGCGCATCCGGCCAATGCCACACGTGGACCGGGCGAGTCAGGTTCTTCAGGTAGCGTTCGCCTGCATCAAAGAACCGGTCGCTAATCTTGCCGACGATCTCGCCGTGAACATTGGCTGAAATGCAGATACCTCCCGGTGCGGCCTGCGTCTGGAGGCGCGCCGCGACATTGACGTCGTCGCCGAGGACGTCTGAACCGTCGTCAATGACATCTCCCAGATTGACGCCTACACGCAAAAGCAGGCGCCGGTCTCCGGAAGCTTCAACAGCAGTGGTGGCCCGTTGCATTTCCAACGCTGCTGCGACCGCGTCCACTGCGCTACCGAATTCGATTAGGAACCCGTCGCCCATGACCTTGAAGATGCGACCGTGGTTGCGCATCACAGCCGGCTCGATAACGCCGGAACGGAGTTCCCTGAGGGTCGCCAGCGTTGCGACCTCATCAGCCTCCATCAGGCGTGAGTATCCCACCACATCGGCAACGACGATGGCGGCAAGGCGACGCTGAATAGATTGATCCGTCATGTGAGGACAAGCCTAACGACCGAATTAGCAAGTTATTGTTCAACCGCGGGTGAGTCAACAAGTGGTAAAGAGGTAATGCCCAGGCGATCTCCACCTCCATCGAGCCGTCATCCTTCTTTGTGACCGACGGCGTCGAGGTGGACGACACGGAAATGAGTATCCACGGAAAGCGGACGGTTCTTGAACGTCTGGTTATGGGCGGCGAGCGGGGGCCTCGGCGGAAGTGCCCAGTTCTGTCCCGGGGAGCCCGAACTGCAACTGCGCTAAGTCTGCATTTCTGGCTAACTCTCCAGATGCGGCCAGTCTCCTTCCGGCCCCAAATCGGTCACTCACTCAATCTCGCCAAATGTCAGCTCTTGGCGCAACCAGGTCATCCCTTGCGCGCACGTCTCGCAACATCGGCTACTGTATTTTGCTGATACCGAGATCGCGAGCGATCCACCGATAACCGCAACCTTCGGCAATCGGTATCATTTCGCTCCAACCGGAACCGCCCCCTACCAGACGAGACCGCGGGCGGCGACCTGCTCGACGCGGGTGACGACGCCGCCCCGATGGAAGACCATGGTGTCGAACAGGTTCGACACGACGCAGGTGTGGTTCGGGATGATGAACAGCTTCTGGCCGATCTGCGGCCGGGGGCCGGTACAATTCGACAGGTCGATCACGCCGTGTTCTTCCGAGAGGCTGCTGATCCGCGCCTCGGGATAGCCGACCACCAGGCCGTAATCGCTAAAACCCTGAAGATCCGATGTCAGAGCCTTCGACCCGGCATCGATGACGGCGCGGTCGGCGTTTGGCCGCGACACGACGGTTGCCAGCACATGCATGGCGCAATCGTCCTCGGTGCAATGGCCCATGCGCACCATCTGGCGATCATTGTAAATATAGGTGCCGGCGCGGTGTTCCGTGGCCGATTTGACGAGATGCGCCTCGAAGAGGCTTGGCGTTCCTCCATTGCTGATGATCGGGCAGGTTATGCCTTCCGATGTCAGCTGTTCGAGCGCCTCTGTGATGAAGGCTTCGACGGCGGGGGCCGATTGCGGCTTCGGGTAGGTTACGATGCCGCCGAAGATGAGGCCGTCGGCAGCGGCGATGCGCTTGGCGAGCGAGGCCGCCTCCCCCGGCGTCTGCACGCCGCAGCGGCCGCCGCCGGTATCGCATTCGACCAGCACGTTCAGCGGCTTGTGGCCGGAGAAATGTGCCGCGAGCCCGTCGACCGTCACTTCGCTGTCGGCGACGACCTTGAGGGCCGAAATCTTCTCGTTCAACTTGGCCAGGCGCTCGAGTTTCTGCGGTCCGAGGATATTGAAGGTGATGAGGATGTCCTCGAAGCCGGCTTCGGCAAAGACTTCGGCTTCCGTCACCTTCTGGCAATTGATGCCCTTGGCGCCGGCGGCAACCTGCGCGACAGCGAGAGCCGGGATCTTGTGCGTCTTGATATGCGGGCGGAAGTTCAGCCCGTGCTGATCCATATAGGATTGAACGCGGCCTATGTTTGCAGCCAGCCTGTCTTCGTCGATCACAGGACGCGGCGTCGAGAGATCGGCGATCCTGTCGCCTGCCTTGGCGACGACGGCAAACCTGTTGTCATGCATCTAGGCGGCTCCGCGTTCTGGTCCGTGTGGATCGGCGACGATCGGCCATATGGTCTTCGGTGCCCGCTTGTACGGCGTCGTTGCCGGATTATTGGGATAGGGCGTTCCGGCGGAGCAGTAAAAGATCTCCGCCGCGATCTTCGAGAAGGACGCGAAGAAGTGGTTGGTGGATTTGATCACCAGGATCTTCTGCCGGGCGGGATCGATGCCCATCACCGAAAAGAGGCTCGGATCGAAGCTTTGGGCGCGCGTCGAATTGAGGATGATGTCGAGGCCGTCAAGCACGATATGTACGGCATCGCCGAAAGGTGCGAGGCTCTCGCCGAACTGCATCTCGGCATTCTTCACCAGCTTGACGATCTTGACGGTGCCATCGACGGGATTGCCGGTGCCGGGCGCCGACTTGGCGCCGAAGCGCAGTGGAATTTCCGCCCCCTCGCCCGCCGCAAAACAAATCTGGACGGCCACCGGATCCCAGATGGTGCCGATCGCAGCACTGGTGACGCCGCGGGCGATCAGCTCCCCGAGGATGACGGTCGCGTCCCCTGCCGTGCCGCCACCCGGATTATCCCAGACATCGGCGATGACAACCGGCCATGCGGTGGCAGTCATCGCGCGTGAGACGGCTTCCTTCTCGTCGATCTGCGGGACCATGAAGGTGCCGCGCTTCGAAAATAGCTCAAGGCCGAGTTCGCGGGCCAACGCCGCGCCCTTCTCCGGCTTATTATCAGTCACGACAAGCAGCTTCGTTCCCATTTCGGGAACGTCGCCGACCATGAAGCCGTGGATCACCGAGATCGACAGGACGTCCGGATCATCCTTCTCGATCTGCATGATCTTGTCGACGAAGGAACGCATGGGCTCGCGCGATGTCGGGAAGACGTCGATCATCTTGCAGTCGAACACCGACATATCAGGCTTGATCCGGCCCTCGAGCGTCGCGACCGCAATGCGCCAAAGGTCCTCGGCGCGGTCGACGAAGTCCGTGTGCGGAAACTCTTTGAAATAGACGGCGAAATCGAGAGCGGCGACACGTTTTGCGGTGAGATGGCTGTGCGGATCGAGCTCGGCGCAGATGAGGACATCAGGCCCGACGATCTCGCGGATGCGCGACAGAAGATCGCCTTCGGTATCCTCGTATCCGGCGGCCACCATGGCGCCGTGCAGGCCCATGACGACAGCGTCGACAGGCATTGCTGCGCGGAGTTGGTCTATGATTTCGTCACGCAATTCCTCGTAGGTTGTCCGGTTGACGAGGCCTGCGGGGTCGGCCCAGGTGGCAGTTCCCTCAATCAGTTCCCAACCCTTT
Source organism: Rhizobium sp. CB2179 (assembly GCF_057653455.1). Classification (NCBI taxonomy): domain Bacteria; kingdom Pseudomonadati; phylum Pseudomonadota; class Alphaproteobacteria; order Hyphomicrobiales; family Rhizobiaceae; genus Rhizobium; species Rhizobium sp. CB2179. The sequence goes on from NZ_JBYGKR010000003.1 coordinate 556,797, forward strand.
TCTCGGGTGACGCGCCTGCCAACGGTGATCGGCGCGGTGCAGAGCGTCGGTGTTTCGGGATGCTGGCCGGGCGGAGCATAAAGAGAGGCTTCGAATGCGCGACGATCGACGCAGATCGGGGAAAAGGTGTTGGTCTCGGTCGCCAGTGCTGCGGTGAAAATGCGCAAGAAAGTGGCCTTCGTGTTGTCGGCCCCGCGTCAACCCATCGGGTTCGGCAGGTAGCCGGTGAAACCTGAGATCTTCCAGCGTCCTTGGTGAAGCCTGCAGTAATAGAGCGTCTGCCATTGCAGGACGTCCCGGGAATCGTCGCTCTTGGTAATGCCGCCATCGAATTTCTTGCGAACAAGCGCCATGTCGCCCTCGATTTCGATATCCTCAAGCGTCGTCGTGGTGAAGATCGCCGTGCGCGCGTCTTCTGCGAAACTCTGCTCGGCGAAATCCTTTGCCTGCCTCAGCCATTCCTGGCGATAGGCCGACAGCGTCGGAAATGCGAGACGCCACCTGTCGGGGTTGACCTGCTTCTGGGCATCGATACCGATGAAGCCCTCCTCCACGAAGTCATGCTCCACCATCGACCAATCGGCGGCCAGAAACGCATCGATATCGCGCGGAACGAGCATTTCCCAGATGGCATGCCGGGCGCTGTCTGACGGGAAAGGATTCTGGAAAGGATCGCGCATATCAGCCCCGGATTGAAATTCTTTTCATAAATAGTGTTTTTCACTGGTCAAATTCTGCTTTCTATGGTCACTTGTCAACTTATCAAGAAAATAATTTGCAAGGACTTCAGCATGCCGATCAAGCGCTATGGCACTGTTCAAACGGGCGCCGGCGGCAAGGCGCTGCCTTTCGCACGTGCGGTCGAAGCCGACGGATGGCTATATGTTTCCGGCCAGGTTGCGATGGAAGATGGCGAAATCATCGACGGCAACATCATTGCTCAGACCCACAAGACGATTGCCAATGTCCTTTCGATCCTCGATGAGGCCGGATATGGCGTCGAGGACGTCGTGCGCGTCGGCGTCTGGCTCGATGATCCGCGCGATTTCTGGACCTTCAATAAAATCTATCAGGAGTATTTCGGCGAACACCCGCCGGCACGCGCCTGTGTGCAATCGTCGATGATGGTTGATTGCAAGGTTGAGATCGACTGCGTGGCTTATAAGAAGAGGGATGGATAGAGAACCATCGGGGGGACGGGCTTGGATATCTTTTCAACGCTGCAGGAAGACAAGGGTCGGCTCTCTCCCTCCGAGAGCCGCATTGCGGAGATCATCGTCAACGACTTCGAATTTGCCGTGAATGCCTCGATCATCGAGCTGGCGGAACGGGCGAAGGTATCGCCGCCAACCGTCACACGCTTTTGCCGGCGGCTTGGTTGCGAGAGCTTTTCCGACTTCAAGGTGCAGCTTGCCCGCACCGCCCATATCGGCGTTCGCTACCTGAAACCGGAATCGAAAAGCACCGATCCGGCCGATGTCGCCCAGGATATCATCACCAAAGCCCAGAACGCGCTCTTTCTCCTGCATCGGTCGCTCGATCTTGCCGCGATCGAAGCCGCCGTATCGCATATCGCCAAGGCCGATATGATCTATGCGTTCGGGTCGGGCGGCAATTCATCGATGATCGCCGACGAGCTCCAGAACCGGCTCTTTCGTCTCGGGCTTCGCATCACGGCAAGTTCCGACCACAGCATGCAGCTGATGATGGCTGCCGCGGCAAGGCCCGGCGACGTGTTGATCGGCTCGTCCTTCTCAGGGCGCAATATGGAGCTGGTGCGCGCCTTCGAGCTTGCCCGCCAGACCAAGGTGAAGACGATCGCGCTCACCCAGACGGACAGCCCGGTTGCCAAGGCCGCCGAAATCGTCGTGCCGATCGACCTTCCCGAGGGCCACAATATCTATCGCCCGACCTCGACGCGCATCGCCTACATCGCGACGATCGATATCTTGTCGAGCCTGGTCGCTTATGCCGTTCAGCCGAAGGCGACGACCACGCTTCGGCGTATCAAGCAGCAGCTTGTCATTCACCGTGACGGCGACGACCGGCAATTGCTTGGAGATTGAAGTTCATGAACGGGAGCGACGGAAAATGACGCAGTCGATAGCCATCGTTACCGGCGCTGCAGGCGATATCGGCGCGGCGATCGCCGCACGGCTCGCCGATGACCACGACGTCGTGTTGCTCGCCGATATCGATGCGGAGGCCGCTGCTGCCGTGGCATTGAAGCTCGGGCCGGACAATCGCTTCGTCGCCGTCCAATGTGATGTAACCAGCGAGACGAGCATTGCGGAATTGGCAAGACGCGCCGCCGACGTCGGCGTGTGTCGAACCCTGGTCAACAATGCGGGTGCTGCCCGCGCGACCAGCCTGCACGACACGACGCCCGAGATCTGGCGGGCGGACAATGCGCTCAATCTCGAAGCGGCATTCTTATGTTTCCGCGCGTTCGAGCCCATGCTGACGATTTCGAAGGGTTCCGTCGTCAATATTGCCTCGGTCAATGGCTTGCATGTCTTCGGGCACCCTGCCTATAGCGTCGCCAAGGCAGGCCTTTTGCATTTCACCCGGCTGGTTGCGGTGGAATACGGCAAGTTCGGCATCCGGTCCAACGCCGTCGCACCCGGGACGGTAAAGACGCAGGCCTGGGAAGCGCGCGCGGCGGCCAATCCGAATGTTTTCGAGGAAGCACGCCGCTGGTATCCGCTGCAGCGCGTCGTCGATCCGAAAGATGTTGCCAATGCGGTGGCCTTCCTTGCCGGTCCCCTGGCCGCAGCCATCACCGGCGTCTGCCTGCCTGTCGATTGCGGCCTCACGGCAGGCCAGGCCGAGCTCGCGCGGACCTTCTCGCAATCGGAACATTACTGAAACCTAGAGGAAGACGAGAGGAGCAGGTTGTGAAGCCGGCTTACTTCTGATCGATCACCGCATGAGCCGACTTTTCCCTGACGTCTTCCGCAATCCGGCGATCCGCGCCAGCATGATCGCCATTTTCACCTTCGGCATGGCGGGAGCGATGACCGCACCCTACCGTTCGATCATCGGCATCCGCGAATTGGGGCTGAGCGACGGCCTCTATTCCTTCCTGAGTTTCGTCTCGGCGGCGGTGAATGTCGTCATCAGCATCCTGCTCGGCAATCTCGCCGACCGGCTTGGTGAATACCGTTCGACGATGATCGGCGCCTGCCTGTTCGGCATCGTCGGCTACGGCGTGGTCTACGCCTTTCCCAGCGCCGCCGTCTTCGTCATCAGCGGGTTGCTGCCCCTGCCGATCTACGGGGCGCTGAACTCGCTGCTGTTTGCCAATGCGCGCGCGGCTATGCACGGCATGAACCGAAGCGACATGGTGACGGCCAACTCCGGCGTGCGCGCCATGATCTCGCTGTCGTGGGTACTGATCCCAGGGATAACTGGCCTGCTGCTGTCTGGCGCATCGAGCATGCTGCCGGCCTACCTCTTTGCCAGCATCTCATGTCTGTTGTGCCAGGGGATCATCGTCTTCGCCTTGCCGAAGCGAGCGGCAACGGAAATGGCAGCAGTTCATCATCTCACTTACCTCGGCGCGCTTGGCCAAGTGGTTTCTCCGCGGATTTCGGCGCATATTTGCGGGGTCGCGCTGATCACCAGTACGCTGCATCTGAATGACGCCCTGCTGCCATTGATCGCCACTGGTGCTGCGCATGGCAAGCTGAGCGACGTCGGCATTCTCGTCGGCATCGTCGCATTGCTGGAAGTCGTCTTCATCATCGTCTGGTCGCGGATCGCGCGGAAGACCGGACAGATGACGGCGCTTGCCGCCGGTACCATCATCTATGCCGTCTTCCTCAGTCTGCTCGGCTTTGCCTCCGAGCCGTGGCACCTCTATGCGCTCACCTTGCTTGCCGGCATCGGAGCGTCGGCGATCATCACCATTCCGATCACCTATCTGCAGGATCTGATCGCCGACCGGCCGGGCCTCGGCAGCGCACTGATCTCCGTCAATATCTTTGCCAGTGCCGGGATCGGCGCGCTGGTCTTTGCCGCCGGCACCTATGTGACCGGATATTCGGGAACCGCAATCCTCAGCGCTGTCACCGGATTGGCGGGGATAGCGATCATCGGCCTCCTGTATAGAGGCAAAGCCCGCTAGTCGACACCATTGGCAAATGGGACCAGACGAAGAATGCGGCTTTCATCGGTGTTCGTCTTGTGACAAGGGTGACGCACCATTTCCTTTGAAGGCGACATGAAGGCGATCTCCGGCACGAATCTCGAGCAGGCCAAGTCTCACAACCGGCGTGTGGTGATCGAGGCTGTCCGCACGAACGGTCCCTTGTCGCGCGCGGCGATCGCCCGGATGACGGCGCTGACTGCCCAGACCGTGTCGAATATCGTCGAGGAACTGGAGAGGTCGCACCTTCTCGTCCCATCCCAGGCACAGAAGCTATCGCGCGGCCAGCCGATCATCCCCTACTCCATCAATCCGCGCGGCGCTTATTCGATCGGTCTCGAACTTGGCCGCCAGCGCGCCAGCGGGGTTCTGACGGATCTCTCCGGCGCTGTCTGCGCGCGCATCGAGCGCCACGTCGAACATCCCGATCCGCAAAGGGCCATGCCGGCGCTCCAAGCAATAGTCGAGGATCTTCAGGAGGCCTTCGCATTCGACCGGAACCGGCTGCTGGGCGTCGGGATGGCCCTGCCCGGCCGTTATGCCGATGGCGGCACCACGTCGCTCAGTCCGCTGAACCTGCCCGGCTGGCAGGATTTTCCTGTCCGGCATGAGCTGGAACAGCGGATAAAAGTGCCGGTGCTGGTCGAGAATGATGCGACGGCAGCAGCGATCGGCGAGCGTCTTCATGGTGTCGCCCGCGGTTTGGGCAGCTTCGTCTATCTGTTTCTTGCGGGCGGCGGTGGCATCGGCGCCGGAATGTTCCTCGACGGCCACCTCTACAAGGGCAGCCGCAACAATGCCGGCGAGATCGGCCATATCATCGTCGAACCGCATGGCAAGCTCTGCAGCTGTGGCAAGCGCGGCTGTCTGGATCGCTACGTCTCGCCGGCCGTTGCATACGAATTCATGGGCATTGCCAATGCCGAGGAGCTGTCGTCCGACGATCTCGATGCGCTGATCGCCAAGGGCGGCGAAGGCCTCGATGTTTGGCTGGATCAAGCCGTCCAGCCGCTGCGACAGACCGTCGATTTTCTGGAGCTTGCCTTCGATCCGCAGACCATCGTGCTCGGCGGCAGCATATCGACCTCGCTGATGCTTCGGCTTGCAGAGCGGCTGGAGCCGCTGCACACCCCCATCGATCCCAACCAGAAGCGGGCGGTACCTCGGGTGATGATCGGCATGACCGGCAAGGATACGGCAATCCTCGGCGCCGCCGCCCTGCCGATCTTTTCCGAAACCAATCCGCGCTTCGACGTCCTGCAAAAGCCGCTCGGTTAGCTACCTCCGCCCCGGAGATTGCCGAGGCCGGCCCCTCATCCGCCAGCGGGCAGCCTCGCATCTGACTGCGGGCGACGGGCTAGAGGTGGCGCAAAGATGACCACGTTGCCGAGAAGCGTCAGCGCCAGGCCGAACAGGCCCAGACCGCTCCAGTGGTAGCCCTCGAAAACCGTCGACAACGACAGGGCGACGATCGGGAACAGGACGGTGGCATAGGCGGCGCGCGAGGAGCCGATGCGCGACACCAGCATGAGGTAGGTGGTGAAGCCGATCACCGATCCGATTGCCGCAAGATAGAGCATGGCGGCAAGATAGGTGATGTTAGGCGGTGCCACGATCGGCGTTCGCGTCACGGCAATCAGGAAGAGCAGGATAATCGCGCCATAGGTCATGCCCCAGGCGTTGGCGGTCAGCGGTGAGATTCCGACCGCGCTGTTTCGACGCGATGCCATATTGCCCAGCGAGAAGAACAGCGTGCCAAGCGCTGCGAGTCCGATCCCTTTCAACGTGGCCATATCGAAATCGACGACAACGTCCTGTCCGAAAAGAAGCAGAAGCCCGGTTGCTCCGAGCGCGGCTGCGAGAAGCGTGCGGCCGGTAATGCGGTCGCCGAAGAAGAGGCGCGCATTGACGGCGTTGTAGATCGTTGCGAGCGAGAAGATCACCGAGATCAGCCCGGACGGGATAGAGGCGGCGGCGTTGTAGAAACAGATGAAATTGAGGCTGAACAGGCAGAGCGCTTGCGCAAGGATGAAAGGTTGATCGCGCAAGGCAGGCAGCTTGAGCCGCCGCATGACAACCAGGATGGCGACGAGGATAGCTGCTGCAACCGCAAATCTGTAGAAGACCGAGACCAAGACCGGCACGGGACCGACCTGCATCGCAATGGCGATCCAGGTCGTGCCCCATATCAGGACGGTGGCGATGAAAAGAGCGGCATTTGCCATGGCGTGATCCTCGTTTTCCCGACCAATAGGCGAACCATGAGCAGGCCTCTTGCAGATTCTTGCTACGAAATCGATTTGCCCGGACTTCCGGCTCGCCATGCTGGTCGTCCGCCGGTATTGTTCGCGCGGCATGATCAGGTGTGGGGAAGAATTGGTGAAATATAGTCACCCCTCGGTTTTCAGGTTTCTATCCGCATCTCCCACTGCGCAGATGTCACAGTCCATCGATCTGGGGTTCGGGCGATCAGCTGCCATCTGGAGCAATGCACACGACAGGATGAGCTATCAGCGGCCGAACGATCATACGTTCAGTCTTTATCTGAGAGGCGGCGCCGGAACGCGTCGTCTGGATGGCAGCCCCGCCGCTCGCGGCCGTCCGGGAGTGCTGTGCATCATGCCACAGGAGCACTCTTCCGAATGGGAAATCACCGATTTCTCCCAATTCGTCCATCTGTATGTTCCCGACGACCAGATGCGCCGGATGTTTGCCGAGACGTTTGACCGCGATGCTCGGCTCATGGCTCTTCCCGAATTAACCTTCGCAGATGCGCCCGTCTTGGCGCACACGCTTCGGCAGATGACGAAAGCGATGGTGACGGGCGGTCATCTGCTGGCTGAGGAAGCGATGACGCAGGCGATCAACGATTTCTTCGTTGATCCGCGTTATGGAGGGATGCGTCCCTGCGCGATCAGCGGCGGGCTCGCTCCTCATGTGCGGCGCCGGAGTCTGGAGTATATCGAGGCCCATCTCGGTGAGACGATCCGCTTGCAGGATCTGGCGACGATCGGGCAGCTCAGCGCCTTTCATTTTCAGCGGATGTTCCGGGCAAGCTATGGTGTGTCCCCGCATGGCTGGGTGGCTCACCGGCGTATCGAGCGCGCCAAATCGATGTTATCAGGCATGGACCCGATCGCGCAGATCGCTTCGGCCTGCGGCTTCAGCAGCCAGAGCCACATGACGCGGGCATTCAAGTCGGGCACAGGTGTTACACCCTCAGCCTACCGGCAACGACCGTGAAGCCGCTTCGCTCGAGCGCACTTTTCTTTTCCGAAATCAATCCGCGCTTCGACGTCCTGCAAAAGCCGCTCGGCTAAACCGAGCGCTCTTCGGCCTTCCCAAACCTCACTTCACCGCGATGACGACCTTTCCCTTGACGCGTCCGGTTTCCACATAATCCAGCGCCTCGTTGGTCTTCTCGAACGGGAAGGCCCGGTCGATGACGGGGCGGATGGCGCCCGCCTCGATGAGCGCGGTGATCTTGCCGAGTTGCGCGCCGTTTGCCGTCATGAAGAGGAAGGAATAGCCGATCCCCCGGCTTTTCGATTTCCGCCGGATGCCGAAGCTCAAGAAGCGCATGACCTGCTGCAGCGGAAAGCCGAAACCGTTTTGCCGGGCGAAATCGGGATCGGGCGGACCTGATATCGAGATCAGCTTGCCGCCGGGCTTCAGGACGGCGAGCGATTTCTCCAGCGTCTCCTTGCCGAGGCTGTTCAGCACCACGTCATAGCCCTTCAGCACCTTTTCGAAGTCGTCCTTCCTGTAATCGACCACCACATCGGCGCCGAGGCTTTTCACCAGATCGATATTTGCCGTGCTCACGGTCGTCGCCACATGGGCGCCGAGATGTTTGGCAAGCTGGATGGCGATGGTGCCGACGCCGCCGGAGCCCGCATGGATCAGCACCCTTTGGCCCTTCTGCAGCTTGGCGCGCTCGACCAGCGCCTGCCATGCGGTCAGTGCCACAAGCGGAATGGATGCGGCTTCTTCCATGCTGAGATTGGCGGGTTTCAGCGCAACATCGGCAGCGTCGATGGCGATATACTCGGCGAAGGTGCCGATGCGATCCTTGCCGGGGCGCGCATAGACCGCGTCGCCGGGTTTGAATTGCCGGACATTGGCGCCCACCCGGACCACGACACCAGCGACATCGTTGCCGAGCACCAAGGGAAGCCGGTAAGGCAGGATCAGCTTGAACTCTCCGTCCCGGATCTTGGCATCCAGCGGGTTCACGCTTGCGGCATGGATCTCGACCATGACGTCGTTCTCGCGCAGCTGCGGTTCAGGGCTCTGGCCGAGCCTGAGGGCGCCGCCTTTCTTGTAGCGATCGATCAGGAATGCTTTCATGGTGGCGAACTTTCGTTTTTGTGATGAGCCGACAATGCGGCAAGCCAGGATCAATCGGGAAGTTTGTTGAATTTCCGGAGGTTCTTGTCGACGAAGGACTCGGGCAAGAAGCGGCGGATGAAACGCACCTGTCCTGCGGCCTTCCCGGCTGTGTAGCGTCTCTTGGGCGATGGCGTATTGGCGGCCTTGACGACGGTTGCGGCGACCACCTCGGGCGCATCGCCTTTCGAAACAATTTCGCGCATCAGCTTCTCCGCATCGGTGCGCACTGCATCATAGACCGCAAGCGGCCGGTCGGGGCGCGTGATGTTCTCCTCGAAGGAGGTGCGGGTGACGCCTGGTTCGACGAGCACGACGCGGATGCCCTGTGTGCGCACTTCATGGTCGAGGGATTCCGAATAACCTTCGATCGCGTGTTTGGTCGCTGCGTAAAGCGCGTTGAAGGGCGCCGGGATCAGCCCGAGGATCGAGCTCAGGTTGACGATCCGGCCGCTGCGCTGCCGCCGCATCACCGGCAGCACTGCATTGGTCATGCGCATCGTGCCGAAGACGTTGACGTCGAACACGGCTTTGGCCTGCGCCGTCGTCGATTCCTCGGCGCCGCCGAGCAGGCCGATCCCGGCATTATTGACGAGAAGATCGATCCGTCCCGTGCATTTCAGAACCTCGTCGACGACGTTCTGCACGGATTGATCGTCGATGACGTCGCAGACCAGCATGGTGATGCCGTCGGCGATGTCGGCCATCGGCTTTCGGCTGGTGCCGAACACACGGTAACCGTCGCGCTTCAGCGCCTTCGCCGTCACCAGCCCGATGCCGGAGGAAGCCCCGGTGACCAGGGCAATGCCGCGTTCTCTCTTGCTCATTGACGTCTGCCTTCGTTTTGTCGTGGAACATCCATGCGCATTCTGTTACTATCAAAAAGATAGCAAGTCACTACTAAAAAGATATCGACATGAAGAATCTTTCCGAACAGCCCTGCCTGATCGCCCGCAGCCTGGCGCTCGTCGGCGATGCGTGGAGCATGCTGATCATGCGCGACGCCCATGCGGGACTGACCCGCTTCGATGAATTTCGCAAAAGCCTCGGCATCGTCCCGACAATGCTGACGGGGCGGCTGTCATCGCTGACCGAGGAAGGATTGCTGGAAAAGCGTCGCTATTCCGAGCGTCCGCCGCGCGATGAATATGTGCTGACCGAAGCCGGCCGCGACTTTCTGCCGGTGCTGTTTGCGATCGGCGCCTGGGGCCGCAAGCATCGCAGCGGCGGTGCAGTCACCCGTTTCTTTGACGCTGCAACCGGAACGGAGATCGATCCCCTCACAATCGACCGCGCGACCGGCGCGGAGATTGGAACCCGTCCTATTCGTATCGCCGCACCCGAATGCGAGCTGCCCGCGGCAGATGGAGCGGCACCTGACAACGCCCTTTGAAAGCGATGTCAGTATCCTTGCCATCACCGCCTCCGGCAATGGCAAGGGTGATCCTTAAATCAAAACCGGCGGCCCAAACGGAGCGCTACGACTGTTGCAGCCCGTAGAGCAGCGGCATCAGTCCTGCGAGCGCCCTGAAGCGCTCCCACGACTTGGATGACGGCTTCGTCCAGCCCGTTTCGGCAAGTGCGGAAAGGCGGGGGAAGACGAGGCGGTCGAAAACGGCGCGATCCGTCATCGGCTCGGACCAGATGCAGGCCTGGATGCCGAGGAGTTTCTGTTTCTGGCTCGCCGTCCAGCCGCCGATGGGATCAAAATTGTAGAGCTTCTCGGCGTCCGAAGTCCCCGCCCAACTGGCGCCGGGCTCATCCCAGTCGGGCCTGAGCGCCATGTCGAGGTAGTAGACCTGTCCGGGGCAGACGACCATTTCGTAGCCGCGCTCGGCAAGTTCGGCAGAGACCTCGACATTGCGCCAGCTGCAGAGATAACTCTTCGATTTGTCGATGACATCGCCGTGGGCCGCCTCTTCCCAGCCGCCGGTGATGCAGCCCTTGCTCGCAAGGAAGCGCTGGACGCGGTTCAGGAACTCCGCCTGCAGGATGGCGGCGCCCGAGCCGTGGATGTCGTCGGCACCGTGGGTATTGGTCACGACGTTCAGCCGCTTGGCATGCGCATCGGCAACCTCGTCGCCCGCCACCGTGCGCAGGCGCTCGAGCGCTTCCGGCGAGCCGGACCACGCGCCAAGCGGAACTTCGTCGGCGCCGAGATGGATGGTCTTGAACGGAAAGAGCTCGATGAGTTCTAAGAGGATCGTCTCGACGATCTCATAGGTCTTCTCGCGGGCCGGATTGATGCAATTGTCGGGAAAGCCCTGAACCGAATTTTAGCTGCCGGCCTCGGCCGGATCGCGCAGCTCCGGTATCGCCTGCAGCATGGCGTAGCAATGGCCGGGGACATCGATCTCCGGCACGATCTCCACGCCGAAGCTCTTGGCATGGGCGACGATCTCGCGGATCGAAGCCTTGGTGTAATAACCGCCGGTGCGGGCCGGGCTCGAACCGAGCAGCGGCGGAACGGCAAGACCGTGGCCGCGCCAGGCACCGACCGCGGTCAAATCAGGATAGGCGTCGATCTCGACGCGCCATGCTTCGTCGTCGGAAAGGTGCCAGTGGAAACGGTTGAGCTTGTTCCAGGCAAGCACCGCCAGCAGTTTCTTGACCTCAGCCGCGCCGTAGAACTGGCGGGCGACGTCGAGATGCAGGCCGCGCCAGCCCATTGACGGCTCATCGACGATCTCGCCGGAAGCCGGAAACTGGAAGACCTCGGGATGCAGCCTTGCACCGCGCCAGATCTGGCCGAGCGTGACGAGGCCGTAGAGAAAGCCGGTCTGGCTGCTTGCCTCGATCGTGATCGCCTCACCCTCGAAGCTCAGCCGATAGGCCTCCGGCCCGAGCCCGGCGGCATCCTTCAGGGCAACCGGAACCGCGCCTTCCGCCTCGCTCCGCATAATGCCTTCGACGGCAAAGAGATGCTCGACCAGCGCTGCGAAACTTCTTGATGCCGCCTCCCCTGCAGCGCTCTGCGACTGCGGCGCAAAACCGGCCGGCAGCGGCCGGCGGGAAGTGACCGCCACATGGTTCGGCCAGGGGATGATCGACACCTGAACGGGCGCATTGATGGGAACCGGATAGATCTCGGCGCCACGCTTCAGCGGCGCATTGCTGACCGAAGATCGCGTCGGCTCTATGCTGAGCACGATCGTGCTTCCATCGGAAAGCGCGAGATAACCGCTTGTCGCGCCGTCCGTCCAGTGACGGAACTGCCAGCTCAGTGCATAGACCGATATCGTCCACGTCTCGCCGGCGCCGAGAACGAAATTGGCCGGTGGCTGGAATTCGGTGAAATTCGAGAGCCGCTGCGAAACCGTGGCGCCTTCGACACGACCGGCCGGATCGACACGGCCTGGGCCGCTCACGCAGAGGGAGAAATTCGAAAGCGGCTCGGTGCCGAGGTTCTTGAGACGCAGGACGTAGGAGAATTCCTTACCGTCAGCAGGCGGGTTCCAAAGGGTTTCAAGCCGCAGGGCTTTCGGTCGAGATGTGGACATGGTCGCTCTTTCTTCTTGGAGATCGGATCATGAGTATTCCGGCACACTACCGGAGCGGAATTGGTGATCGGCATGGGGCAAGCGGCCTTTTCGTGGAAGGCCGAGGGTGTGACGTTGCCGACGATCGCGTAGGCCCAGCCGGTCGGAGGCGGTTGCTGCCGCGAAGCTGGCTCCGATGGAAGTGGCGCGGTGCAGCCTTGCTCAACCTCATGCCCCGCGAGCCCGGTGTTTTGAAGTCAATCAAATTGATTTAAGATTGATAGTCAGTTTCCCGCCGAGACGTCAATTGCCGGTTGGAAATTTCTGAAGCGCCTTTCGGACCGGCTCCCGGCAGACATTGTCTGGGCATGACCCTCACCGAAAAACGACCGTCAAATCAAGCAGCCGAGCCTTCGCGGCGTATTCATGCAAAAAGTGTCGACTCGTCCTTCGCGTTAACTATTAAGGTACTTTTAAGTACCATAATTAACTCAACGATGGCGAATTGACCTTTCCGAACACGGGTCGATAAGGAGTCGAGCAGGCTGTCTGCCTTGCAAACGCAACAGCAGCTTGCGATCCAATCGCTATCGATCGCGAATTCGTCGTCGCAGAATATTCTGTCGCTCTTCCGCAGTTAAGCGCCTGACATATATTACGCCTGAACCAAATCCGTTGAAAAGACGATCGAGCCTGACCCACCTGGTCAGGCTCGATCGCAATTGGGGATGGAAATGCCAACAGCGCCGCGGTCTTGCAAACGCGGCGCTGTAGCACTTTGAATTGCCGCATATTTTACTCTCGATTGATTCCGATTTAAGAAATTATGCAGTAGTCTTCGCACCCTCGGCTGAGAATGCAGCGCGCCGGATCATCGCATGTCGGAACGACTTGAATCTGCCCGCCCTGATGAAACCCCCGCCATCGTCTGGCTCGGCTTCATGGCGATGTGCGTCGGCATGTTCATGGCGATCCTCGACGTTCAGGTGGTGGCGACATCGCTGCCGACCATTCAGTCGGCGCTGGGTATCGATCCCGATCAGATGAGCTGGATACAGACCGCTTATCTCATCGCCGAAGTGGTGGCGATTCCGCTCACCGGCCTCTTGACCCGACTGCTGACGATGCGATGGCTGTTCGTTACCGCCATCAGCCTGTTCGTCGCCGCCTCGGCCGGCTGTGCGGCGAGCGGCAGCTTCGGCGAGCTGGTAGCCTGGCGGGTGCTGCAGGGCTTTTCCGGCGGAACCCTGATCCCCTCGGTGTTTTCAGCCGTGTTCATTCTCTTCCCGAACGAGCGCCAGGCGCTTGCGACGACGATCGCCGGCGTTCTCGCGGTGTTGGCCCCGACCGTCGGACCGATCGTCGGCGGATGGCTGACTGAGACCTACTCCTGGCACTGGCTGTTCCTGATCAACGTTATTCCGGGCATCGTTTCGGCAATCGTCGCTGCGTGGTTCCTGCCGCGGCAGGCGCCCGATCCGTCTGAACTCGGGCATCTCGACACGCTCTCGCTTCTGCTGATGGCAACCGCATTGACGACCCTGGAACTCAGCCTGAAAGAGGCGCCGACGAGCGGCTGGACCTCGGCCTATGTGCTCAGTCTGCTGACGATCTGCCTCACATCGGGAGGCGCGTTCATATGGCGAACGCTGCGCCGACGCCGTCCGATCGTCGATCTCGGCAATTTCGGCGACCGGAACTTTCTGGTCGGCTCGGTTTTGAGCTTTATGCTCGGCATCGGCCTGTTCGGCTCGGTCTATCTCATGCCGGTTTATCTCGCTTTCATCAGGGGACACGACGCCCTCGAAATTGGCATGACGATGCTGGTCACCGGCATCGCGCAATTGATCACGGCGCCGATCGCGGTGGCGCTGGAGAAGCGGATGGACGCGCGATTGCTGTCGGCGGCCGGTTTCGCTCTCTTTGCGATCGGTGTCGGGATGAGCGCTTTTCAGGATCCTCGTTCGGACTATGACGCGATGTTCTGGCCGCAGGTGGTGCGCGGCGTCGCTATCATGTTCTGCCTGCTGCCGCCGACGCGGCTGGCGCTCGGTACACTGCCGCCAGAGCGCATCCCCGATGCCAGCGGACTTTTCAACCTGATGCGCAATCTCGGCGGGGCCATCGGCATCGCTCTGATCGATACGATCATCTACACGCGCTCGGAGCCGCTGGGACAAGGCCTGTGGACCCGCCTTCAAGCCGGCGACGTCGAGGCTGCGTCATTCGTCGGCGCGCCTCTTCAGACGATAGCGGGGCATAATGGCAGCTTCGACGCGGATACCACGGCACTGCTCGATCCGCTGGTCCAGACCGCGGCAAGCGTCCAGGCCATCAACGAAGCCTGGATGGTGATTGCCGTCCTGACCGGCTGCGCCCTGCTCTCAGTGCCCTTTGCCAGGCGGCCAACGCCAACGTGAAAACTGGGGTTGACGAGGCCGCTCTGAACAGAATCAACCAAGTTGTTGAAAAACCTGGAGCCGAGACTGATGCTGAGATCGGGCTTTCAACTTCCTCGCCGCGAGTTAGTCTCGATGCTCAGGCATGTCTTTCAGCTGATCTTTTGTCCAGGACGTAACTGCGTGAACGTCACCATCTTCATCGCGCATGAAGTCCAGATCGCTGATCGGCACGGAAACAGGTTTCGCGCCAATGCCGAGAAACCCACCGACGTCGATGACGACATTTGCGCTGCTGCCTGAACCGTGCACGTGGTCCACGCTTCCAACCTTGTCGTCATCTGCGCCGTAGACAGTAGCGCCTTCAAGGACTGCGGGCGTTAGTTCGTCGGTGCCAAGTCTCACGTGCTTGCTGTGGTCCATTTTCAAACTCCTCCGTTCGAGCCCATGTGAAAGCCGCCGGGGTGCTGTTTGTTCCTGCGTGAGGCTAAAAGCTGACGCTCAAGAGCTATCGGCCTTTGGGAACCGTTGTCGCTCTTGGTTGTCTAAGCTCCTGTAGATGAACGGTTAACTTGGCGAATGGGTTGAAATCATCAGCCGTGCCGAGCCCCATGGCCCGATCGCGCATTTGGAGCGAAAACTGACCTACGATTTCGGCTTAAAGAACCTGTCGGCTTCCTTCATCGCGTTCTGCGCCGAGCCATACAGCGCGCTTACGGCATCGCGCATTTCGGCAAATGCCTGCATGGTTCGTGGCGAAATGTAATCGCCTCTTGCTTCAGCATTGAGCCGCAAAGCTCTCTCGCAATCGGCGGCAATTCTATCCAGCTCCGGGGAAACCCGATAGAGCCGTTCCAAAATGGCGTCGATGTCACCCTTGGCGCGTTCAGACATTCGTTCTGCCATCAAACCCTCACCGCTGTGTCCCTTTTCCCTGCAGGAGCCGAAGAACTCCTAAAACAGTGTTCCCTGCTCGGCTTCGTCAGCTACTTTCATGTCCGCGTCGCCTCGCCGGCGAAGTTCCGTCTCCGCGCTGAAGCGGAGGTCGGCATCCCGATCGCGAGCAAACGCCTGCAATGCCGCAATATCCAGCCGATCCCAGCTTTTGCCACGCTCTGGGCCAGAAGGCACTCGTGGCAAAAGACCGGGCTCGCTGCTCCATTTCACCAGTTGCTCGAAGGTGGATTCATTCAACATGTCCCGCAAATGGTGTGCGGTTACGTATGCATCGGGCATTGCGCGATGGGCGGGAAGGCCAATCGCGTGCACCAGTCCCTCGGGCATACGCAGATACCGGAGCATCTGGTTGGAGAACCTCGGCAGTTCAGGCCACAGCCGAAGTGCGCATTTCCACGTACATATCCAGGCCGCTCCGCCGGTAAATCTGGGGGTGCAGTAGCGCTGCTCGAAACTTGCCCGATGTGCAGCCAGCGCGATCACTCCACCTTCCGGCCGTAAGACGCTGGAGGCGATTTCTTTCCAAAAAGGTGCCGTCGCGACCTCCGCGTCCACGATGTGATGTATTGCCATCGTCTCAGGAGAGATCGGTCGCCCTGGATTTATAAGCAATGATCCGCGCTCTTCGTCAACCTGCCATCCCCCGTCATGGCCAAGCACGACGTCCTGCCATCCGACCTCGCAAACATCATTCAGGCCATTCCCGGCTGTTTCGAGGTCAACGACCCGGATGCGAGACTTATGATCTACCGGTTTTGATAGGATCCCACTGCTCTCGATCAACATAATTATCTATTTCGGCCGAATGCCGTAAAAGTCCAGATATCGCTCGGACACGATGCGACGGGCTTGCTAACGATTGTCGACAAGGTCGACGTGCTTAACCTGAGCGACATGGCTAAAAGAGGCCTGCTCCGCCACCAGCACTGATCAATTTGGAGAATGTTCCGAGCGGCAGGTCACTGTGCCCAATGTTCCGGAAAATAACCGGGACCACTTACCAGGCCTGAGAGATCGGGACTTTACGCGACGGCGTCACGCCTGTATTGCAGCGCCACTTCAAATCGCCTGCCGACTCGTTGGTTTTCGCGCTTTGAGCAACAAAAAGGGCGCTCCCCGGACACGGGTTGAGCGCCCTATAAGTTTTTCTCCATTGCAATCGCGGACCGAAGCCAGCGCCTGGGAATTGGGAGGCCGGTCGATCAAACCCGGCGGCAACGCGTGATTTTCGGAGACAAAAAAAGAGGGCCGACGGTAAACCGTGGCCCATTAATTGTGGAGATATAAACCTCCAGAGGGGAACAGCTGAAACGACGGAACTGGGAGGAAAGCCGTCGTGTTGCATCAGTCATGATCGTTATGCTCCTTTTTTGACCAGTTGGAAAACATTTTTTGTGCAACGCAGCTATGCAATGGCGGACCATCTAGCCGAAAGTAGTCCGTGTTTGAAGGCTGCTACCGCGCCTGGATCTTGAACTTTTTAGAAGGCGTCGATCTGGCGCCGGACTACGCCGCAATGGAACGAGCCATCCACTGGAGAAGAGGCCATGCGTGAGGATGCGATGCCTTTGATCGGGTTCGACGATTTCGCTTGATTTTACTCGGCGTCGTCGTTCGCCTTTGGGAACAGTTGGAGCACATTTGACCCGCTCGGGTGCGCGACAGTGCGAGCCTTTGGGCGCTGCGAGTTGTTTTCCCCAGCCTTTTGGACAGCTGAAACGAGACCTTCCCGCTGGCGATAATAATCTGGCTTGCGAGGCAGGGTGAGGTCAAACTCTTCAAGCATGCGCTCAATAATGTCCATCGCTTCAGCGGCCAGACCAGCATAACCTTCTTGGCGTCGTTCAAAGAAGCCATCGTATCCGGGCCTGGAAAGGTCGAGGCTATCCAACGCATAAGAAAGCGTCTTCACTCGGTTCGACAACCACAAAATTTCTTCTGAAAGCTCGGTATTAAAAAGCCCCCAGTTTGCCTCACGCGGAAGAGCAAGGGTTGGATCGGGAACGTGAAACGCGAATTGGCCTTCATCCATAGGATTGAATTCTGGCATGTCGTGAACGGCCGCATAGCTGGCTCCGACAAAATCGTCTAGGGCCAGCACCGTCAGCATCGCCAGATTTCTAACCTCGGCTTTCGGGCGCCGGTTGATCCCAGACTTCGCAAGTCGAATGACGATGGGAAGCAAGGAGCCAGCGGCTAAACCGCCAGCGCCGATCAACGCTCCCATTGCCATGATCCCTTGAGTGGTTTCGAAGAACTGCGTCAATAGTCACCTCGTTGAATAGGAGCTGCGAGTTGCATCAAGAAGCACGCACAGACGGAATCAGCGGTTTCCGTCCCAGTTTGCCTTGAACTTAAACGATAGGGAACTCCGTTCCCGCCGGTATGGCGCCATCGGGCAACCTGACGCCTCGTCACCGGCGACCACTGTTCCTTTGAGGCCTTGGCAATGACCTATCGCTGCAACTATCGAATTAGAACATCAAGTGATATCGACTGGCCTGGCTTTCAAGGACCAAATCGAGAACCGGCGATGTTGGTAAGATTTCTCTCAACCATTTTGCGTCATCCTCCAATTCCCCTCTGAAGCCAATCGACGAGATCTCAATGGCCACGGACCTTGACCGCAGTTTTCAAATGCCCCGACGCGACGAGCTTGGCCTCTTCACGATCAGCAACGGTTCCGGCCTGTCGATATCGGCGCTGCCGAACGGCACCCTGTTTGCCATCGAATATGCCGACGACAAGGGATCGGTGCAGATCAACCAGATCCAGGGCTCGCCGCTGACCGGCGGCGTCAGTCGCCTTTATCTGCGTATCGGTGGTGCGGCACCCGATGTCGTCGAGCTTGTCGGGTCTTTCGCCGATGGCAGCTTTGGGCACGATGCGACAAGTCTCTCCTGGAGCGGCAAGAGAGGCGATATCGGCTACAATGTCCGCCTCGAGCTTCATCCCTCCGAAACGGCCTGGTTCTGGCGTGTTTCCATCCGGCATCTGAAGGATGGCACGCTGCCGGTCGATCTGGTGCTGATCCAGGACGTCGGTCTTGGCGATCGCGGCTTCCTGATGAACAGCGAAGCCTATGCCTCGCAATATGTCGATCACCATATCGCCGATCACGAGACATTCGGTTCTGTCGTAATGAACCGGCAAAATCTCAAGCAGTCGGGTGCTCGCAACCCCTGGCTCGTGCAGGGCTGCCTTTATGGGGCGGCTGCCTATGCCACCGATGCGATCCAATTGGTACAGGCGAGTGACCGTCTCGGCGACTTGCTGGTCGGCCCCTTCGGCACCAACCTGCCGAGCAAACGGCGCCAGCAGGAGACGGCATGCCCCGCCATCCAGTCAAAATCGCTTTCCGTCCCGGCAAGCGGTGCGACCGCGACCTTCTTTGCCGTCTTCGCCGCGGATCATCCCGAGGCATCGAGCGATGCCGACCTTTCACGGCTTGACGAGCTTGCGGCGACAGAGGGGACGGCGGCCGATATTGCCGAGGCCGCGCCGGTCCGCAGCCTGCTCCAGGATGCTGCTTTGCTGAAGGCCGAGGCGCTGGATAAAAAAATGATCAGCCAGCTCTATCCGCAACGGAGCCTGGAAGAGCGCGTCGACGGAAAGCTTCTTTCGTTTTTCGTCTCCGACGGCGTTTTGAACCGCCATGTGGTCCTGCGCGACAAGGAGCTCTTGGTAGCGCGCCGTCACGGGGCGATCGTCAGAAGCGGTGAGAATATGCTGCTCGACGATAGGACGCTTGCCGCGACCTGCTGGATGCAGGGTATTTTCGCGGCCCAGCTGACGATCGGCAATACGTCCTTTCACAAGCTCTTTTCGGTCTCCCGCGACCCCTACAATCTGACCCGCGCCAGCGGGCTGCGCATCATGGCCGATGTCGGCGCCGGCTGGCAGCTTCTGGCGGTGCCGTCGGCTTTCGAAATGGGGCTCAGCGATTGCCGCTGGATCTATCGCCTCGCTGAACGCACGATCATCGTGTCGGCGGTCGCCTCCGGCGAGGATGCGGCGATGCAGTGGACCGTCTCCGTCGAGGGCGAGCCGTGCCGCTTCCTGGTGTTTGGTCATGTCGTGCTCGGCGAGCGCGAATATGATGCGGGCGGGCAGATCGAATTCGATACGTCGGGCAAACGCATTCTTTTCCGGCCGGACCCGGCTTGGCTCTGGGGCGAGCGTTATCCCGACGCCGGCTACTGGCTGGTGAGTTCGACGCCCGATGCCATCGAAGAGATCGGCGGCGACGAACTGCTCTACAGCGATGGGGTAACACGCAACGGCGCTTTCGTGGCACTACGATCACTGATGACGCAGGCGCTGTCGTTCGCTGTCGTCGGCTCGATGACAGATGCGGCGGAAGCCGAGCGCCTGGCGCAGCGTTATCAGGCCGGCGTCACCGATGAAGCCATGCTTGCCCCGGCATCGAAATTCTGGCGGAACACCGTGCGCGGCCTGACGGTCGGCAGCACGTCGCCCGACCTTGCCGCGCAGACGACCCTGCTGCCCTGGCTCGCCCATGATGCAATCGTGCATCTAAGCGTGCCGCACGGCCTCGAGCAATATACGGGTGCGGCCTGGGGCACACGCGACGCCTGCCAGGGGCCGATAGAATTCCTGCTCGCCTACGAGCATGACCGCGAAGCCAAGCAGGTGCTGAAAACCGTCTTCAGCGAACAATACCTGGGAAAAGGCGACTGGCCGCAATGGTTCATGCTGGAGCCCTATGCCAACATCCGGGCGGGCGATAGTCACGGCGATATCGTCGTCTGGCCGCTGAAGGCGCTCTGCGACTACATCGAAGCGACCGGCGATCTCGCCATCCTCGACGAGAAAGTCTCCTGGCGCGATGAAAAGACAATGGCCAGGGCGGAGCTCGACACTATCGCAATCCATGTCGAGAAGCTGCTCGATACCGTTCGCGAAGCTTTCATCCCCGGAACGCATCTGATCCGCTATGGCGAGGGAGACTGGAACGATTCTCTGCAGCCGGCCGATCCGCATCTGCGCGACTGGATGGTCAGCAGCTGGACCGTTGCCCTGCTCTACGAGCAGATCGTGCGTTATTCGGCGATCCTGCGCCGCCTCGGCCATGGCGGCAAGGCCAAAGGCTTGAGGAAGATCGCAACGGCGATGCGCCGGGATTTCAACCGCCATCTCGTGCGCGACGGCGTCGTGGCCGGCTACGGTATCTTCGATCCCAGCCATGACGGCGTCGAATTGCTGCTGCACCCGAGCGACCGGCGCACCGGCCTGCATTTTTCGCTGATCTCGATGACGCAGGCGATGCTCGGCGGCCTCTTCACACCGGCTCAAAGACAGGGTCATATGAAGCTGATCGAAGAGCATCTGCTCTTTCCCGACGGCGTACGACTGATGGAGAAGCCCGCGACCTATGCCGGCGGACCCGAGACGCTGTTTCGCCGCGCCGAATCCTCCTCCTTCTTCGGCCGCGAGATCGGGCTGATGTATGTGCATGCGCATCTGCGCTACTGCGAAACGCTGGCGCTCGATGCCGAAGCGGAAGAGCTCTGGAAGGCGATCGCCCTCGTCAACCCGATTTCGGTCACATCGGCGCTGCCGCATGCATCGCTGCGCCAGCGCAACACCTACTTCAGCAGCAGCGATGCGGCTTTCCATGACCGTTATCAGGCAGCGGCCGAATGGGAGCGCGTCAAGGCGGGAAAGATCGCCGTCGACGGCGGATGGCGGATCTATTCAAGCGGCCCCGGGCTTTACACCCGAAGCTTCGTCGAAAATATCCTCGGCTTCAAACGGCGCTTCGGCCGCCGCAAACGCAAACCGCTTCTTCCCGCGGTCCACGCCTCTGCCGATCTGCAAACCGACCACGCCGTCTGGCGGCGGCTGATGAAGCCGAAGCCTGAGGCGTGAAGCGGGCGCGCCTCATGCACCGCGGCATTATGCGGTAGCGTCACGCAACTCCTCGAAGCGCGCGGCGCTCTTCGACAGGTGGCTTCGGATGGCGCGGCGCGCGGCGGGCTCGTCACGGTCGCGGATCGCCGCGAATATGGCATGGTGTTCCCTGCGCATGCGCGCCGCATGGCGCTTGCGCTCGGCTGATGTCATCTTGTCCAGGCGCGCCCATTGCCGTGGCACCATGATGTTGCCGAACGTATCGAAGAGACGGCCGTAATAGGAGTTCTGCGTCGCGACCAGAATGGACCTGTGGAAGGCGTAGTCTTCTTGCGCGCCGTATCCACCCTCCTCAAGCGCCTTGTCGAGGGCATCGAGACGATCCTGCATGCGGTCGATATCCTCCTGGGTGCGCCGCAACGCGGCAAGACCGGCGGCTTCGTATTCGACCCCCATGCGCAGCTCCAGCACGCGCAGAACCTCGTCGATCGACTGCAGGTCGTTGGGAATGATGGAGAAGGATCGGGGCGTCGGATCGTTCGAGACGAAAGCCCCAAGGCCTTGCCGCGTGGTGATCAGCCCCTTCGCGCGCAGCGCTGCGAGCGCTTCGCGAACGATCGTCCGGCTGACGCCTGTCGCTATCATGATCGCCTGTTCGGTCGGCAGGCGCTGGCCGGGCTTCAGGTCGCCGGACTCGATTTGCGCCGTCAACATATCGGCAAGGTTGCTACGCAGGTTCGGCGCCTGCTGAATGGTGTTGAAGACCGCGTTGTCCTTGTCTGCCATCCTGTTTCGAGATCCTGGTGTCGAGGCGGCCGCGCCGACCCGTTTCCTGTTCGCATTCCACATATAAGTCGAGAGCGTCGGCAGCGGCCCTCGCTCACAATCCCGAAAATCCGAATCGATTTTCGGGGTTATGCGCAGATCGAAGCGATAGAGCGTCCTGGCACGTCTGAAAAGACGCGAGGCGCTCTCGGTGTGATCGGTTGGTGAGACCGATCAGCGCGCCAGCCAGCCGCCATCGACGGGCAGCACCGTTCCATGCACGTAGTCGGATGCCGACGATGCCAGGAATACCGCCGCACCGCCGAGTTCGGACGGCGTTCCCCAGCGCCCGGCCGGGATGCGGGAAAGGATGGCGGCATTGCGGTCGGCATCCTCGCGCAGCGCCGTGGTGTTGTTGGTGACGAAGTAGCCAGGGGCGATGGCGTTGACGTTGACGCCCTTCCCGGCCCATTCGCAGGCAAGCAGCTTGGTCAGACCGGCGAGGCCGCTTTTCGATGCGGTATAGGACGGAATCCGGATGCCGCCCTGGAAGGAGAGCAGCGAGGCGATGTTGATGATCTTGCCCCTGCCCTTGTCGACCATATGGCGGCCGGCTGCCTGCGACAGGAAGAAGGCGGTCTTCAGATTGACGTCGATCACCGCGTCCCAGTCTTCCTCGGTGAAATCGAGCGCATCGGCGCGGCGGATGATGCCGGCATTGTTGACGAGGATGTCGAGGCCGCCGAAGGTCTGGATGGCCTCAGTGACGATCCCCTTGACCGGTTCGATGCTGGCAAGATCGGCCTTGACGACATGGAAGCGGCTTCCCGCTTCCTTCACCAGCGCCTCGGTTTCGTCCATCGAGGAGCGCCCGACGGCGACGATCGACGCACCGGCTCCTGCCAGTGCGGCCGCGATGGCCTGGCCGAGGCCAGTATTGGCGCCGGTGACGACGGCAGTCCTGCCGGAAAGGTCGAAGGGATTTGCCACGACGCTCACCTCAGATCCGCAATGGCGATATGGTCCATGTCGGTGAAGCTCTTATTGTCGCCGGCCATCGCCCAGATGAAGCTGTAGTTCTTGGTGCCGGCGCCCGAATGGATCGACCAGGGCGGCGAGATGACCGCCTGTTCGTTGGCGACAAGCATATGCCGGGTCTGCTGCGGCTCGCCCATGAAGTGGAAGACGCGCTGCTCTGCTTCGAGATCGAAATAGAGATAGGCTTCCATGCGGCGGTCATGCGTGTGGGCCGGCATTGTGTTCCAGACGCTGCCCGGCTCGATCATGGTGAAGCCCAGAGTGAGTTGGCAGGACTGGCAGACCTCAGGATGGATGAACTGGTAGATCGACCGCTTGTTGGCCGTCGCGGCTTCGCCCGGCGTCAGGTGACGGGCCTTTTCGCGGGTGAGCAACACGGTCGGGTGCGTTTGATGGGCTGGCGTCGAGACCAGATAGAACTTTGCCGGATTGGCGGTATCCGTGCTCTCGAATCTGATGTCCTTGGCACCCTTGCCGACGTAGAGGCAATCATATTTGGCAAGATCGTAATTCGTGCCGTCGACGATGATGCGGCCGGCACCGCCGATGTTCAGAGCGCCCAGTTCACGTTCGGCAAGGAAGGTTTCCTGTCCGATCGCTGTCGGCGCCGTCAGCGTCAGCCCGGGGCCGATCGGCGTCGCGCCGCCGATGACCATCCGGTCGTAATGCGAATAGGTGAGCCGGATCTCGCCGCTCGCGAAGACGGTTTCCACCAGAAAGTGACGCCTCAGCGTCTCCGTGTCGAAATCACGCACGGCCTCCGGATGGGAGGCGTGCCTCACGTCGATCTGCATGTCAATTTTCCTTCCGCTTCATTGTCGCCAGGGGTCGTCGCTATTGCGCAAGCCGGTCTTGTCCGGCGTATTCCGCTGCGGCGGTATCCATCCGGTTACATAGTTGTACGACAAGTTTGGTGTCAACAGCTTTGTCGGTGCGCGCTTTAGGAGATGCACGGGCCGGCAAGAGCACGAAAGCAAAATTGGGATAAGAGCAAAACGCCGGAGGTGATGACACCATCGTCATGCGATGGATCGATCGCTGGCGGTCGCTCTTGGCGAGATCCGGCAATGCTATCGCCCAAAACGAAAAAGCCTGCCGCGGGAGGAGGTGCGGCAGGCTTTCGTAAAAAACCGAACGACAGCTGGGAGGAGGAGTGCTGTCATTCCACAGACGACCCTGGGAGGAGGATGGGGCGCCTGTATATCGAAGGGATGCGGGAGGAGGTGCATCGCTTCGATAGAAATAATCATACTTATTTCTTGCTCAGTTGATAGGCATTTCTTTGCAGGGCAGCTATGCGTTATGCGAAAAGCGGGAGGCTCGATCGCCTTGATTCCACCTTGCCGGAAGCACAAAAGCAAAGCGCCCGCTCGGGAAGAAGCAGGCGCTGGCATGGTCTTGAAGATGCTTGGTCTAAGCTGCCGTTAGCGGGCGATGGCTGCGCGCGCGACGTTGCGGATGTCGCCGCGGCCGATGCCGAGGTCGTCCAGTTCGCGTGCGGACATACGACCCAGTTCGGCGACCGTCTGACGGTACTTGCGCCAGTTATTGAAAGAGCGTGCTACGTTCATGATGATCCCCTTTCGTGGGCTTTCGAAGCTTAGCTGCCAGTCCTTGGCGCTTTGTTCGCTTCGATGAGTTGTATATAGTATGGGGCATCCGGTTATTGCAGCGCCAATGCATCACTGCACCTATGCGGCAGTTGCATGGGTCGCCATATCTAGCAGCCAATCAGGATCCGAACCGCTTCGCGGTCAGAGTTTGAAACGATCGAAGGCCGTCAGCCGCACCATCGGCGGCTCCGCTTCGGCCCATCGGTAAATATCCGAGCGCAGATAGGAGAGCTCGTCGTTGAGATCCTCTTCGCCGACTTCGATCCACCAGGACTTCAGGCGGCCGTCGCTGCCGTCCGACCAGCGATAACCCCTCGCCTTCAGATGATCCTTCATCTCGAACGGGCTGTGTTCGGCAAAGACGCGGATGCGCGAGCGCTGGCTGGCGCGGTAAAGCTCGGTGAACGGGCTTTCACCGTCGTGTTGCTCTCGATCGAGGATTTCCAGCAGCGCATGGCAGTCGTCCACGGCACGATGGCCTTCATGGAAATATCCGGCCTGGCCGACGAGATAGCCGAGCTTCGTGCCTTCGAAGCCGCGGGCGCTCCAGTCGATCTCCGAAACCGAGCATGCCCAGGCCTTGCCGGTGAAAACCTTCGAGAAGGCCTCGCAGAACGGCCGGTCGAATCCGGCATTATGGGCGATGATCAGATCCGCCGGCTCGATCAGAGTTCTCAGCGACTGGATATCGATGAGCTGCCCTTCGACCATCGCATCGGTGATACCCGTCAGCCGGGTGATCTCGGGCGGGATCGGCCGGGACGGCTGTTGCAGGCCGCCGTAAATGCCGACGATATCGCCGATCGCCCCATCATCGTTGAAGGTGAAGGCGACGGCGCCGATTTCGATGATCTCGTCGCTGCGGTGGTTGAGACCGGTGGTCTCCGTATCGAGAATGACGCCAAGGCGCGAAAATCCGGGCCGCTTGACTGACGCAATCGGGCGGGCGACCAGCTTTCTCAAGATGCGATAGTTGCCGCTCTCTTCGAGCGCCCGCGCCATGTTCTCATCGGAGTGGACGACCGGCTGCGACGGCCGCCGGCGCGCTGGACCGCGCGCCTTAGCCGTCACGGGCGATGCCTTGGCAAACATGTCGAGTTGCGAATCTCTGTGCACGCTCATCGAATCTATATGTCACGCAGACGCGATTTAATCCATCGCACGGACAGCGCTGCGCCTCTTTTCGAGAGGCGCAAAGGACGCAACAAAGCATGTCGCGCAAAAGTGTGGAGCGGTTTTGCGACAACGACATGCGCAAAACAAAGACCTAAAGCGTGGCAAGCGAATCTGAAAGATCGCGACGCGCTTTAGCGCGTGGAATTATG
Organism: Rhizobium sp. CB2179; assembly: GCF_057653455.1. Classification (NCBI taxonomy): domain Bacteria; kingdom Pseudomonadati; phylum Pseudomonadota; class Alphaproteobacteria; order Hyphomicrobiales; family Rhizobiaceae; genus Rhizobium; species Rhizobium sp. CB2179. The sequence continues at coordinate 582,786 of NZ_JBYGKR010000003.1, forward strand.
CAGTAGCCAGATGCGATGGGGTATAAACGCCTGCCGATTTGTCCGGCGGGAAGCGCAGCCGGCAGACCGCGCCGGGACTGCGGTTGTCGATCGTCACCTCGCCGCCGTGCATGCGCAGGATGTCGCGAACAAGGTTGAGGCCGAGGCCGGCACCGCGTCCGTCGTGATGGCGCTTGAAGAACGGCTCGAATATCCGATCCTCCATATCGGCGGGGATGCCCGGTCCCTCGTCGCTGACTTCGATCCAGTTGCAGCCTGATGTCAGCGAGATGATGCCTTTCCTGCCGCCGTGGTTGATCGCGTTCTGCAGGATGTTCATCAGGGCGCGCTGCAGCGCCAGGGGATCGCCCTCGATCTCGCCGGCGCCGTCGACATCGAACTGCACCGTGTAACCGGCGGCAAAGGCCAGTGGCGCCATCTCGATGATGACCTTCCTCGCCAGTTGGCCGAGATCGACCTTGATGAACTGGACCTTGCCCTGTTTCAGTCGCTGAAGATCGAGCATCTGCTCGGTGAGAACGGCAAGCCTTGCGGCATCTTCCAACAGGTCGGTCTTGATCGAACTGTGCGGCAAGGATCCAATTCTCGTATTCAGAATGGCGATCGGTGTGCGCAGTTCATGGGCGGCATCGGTCAGAAACCGTTCCTGCCGCTCATAACCCTCGTCGAGACGGCCGAGCGCGCGGTTGACGGCATGCACCAGCGGCGCGATCTCTTCGGGAGTATCGTTTTCCGACAGCCGCCCGCCACGCTGGTCGATATCGATCGTATCGGCCTGGAGCGCGGCCTGGTCGATCCCGACCAGCGACCTTCGCACGACCAGCGGCGTCGCGATCAACGCACCCAACGCCATCACTGCGACGATCGGAATAACAATTTTCGCAAGGACCAGCGAAAGCTTGAGCAGGATGAAGGTGGACGAGTTTGGGCCGTCGGTGCCCGTCAGAAACTGCACCTGTCCCCCATCCGTGGCAATCCACTTCATTCGGGCAGCCGGACGGTCGTGGTCGTCGAGATTCGAGCCGAATTTGGCCTGGCCGACATGATCGAGCGTGTTGCCGATTGCGGCGTATTCTTCCGGAACCGGGCCCTCGGTCAAAACATGACCCTGCAGGTCGCGTATGGTGTACCAGAGATCGGGCGCGTCCTTGCGCAGCTGTCGCAGATCCTCGGTCTCCCTCAGGCTCAATTCTCCGGTGGGCTGGCGGAACACGGCCTGGCGCAGGACCTCGATCGTGCCTTCCGTCGACCTGAATTCGGATATCTTGCCAACCGAAATCAGCACGATCATCACCAGGATGAGGACGACCGATTGGACGGCAAGGAGCCGCCAGAACAGGCGCTTGCGCAGCGAATAGGAGCATCGTTTGCTCATGATGCTTCACGCAGGAGATAACCCACGCCCCGGATAACGTTGATGACGACACCTGCTTGCGATGCCGCCAGCTTGCGCCGCAACCGCGATATGTGGGAATCGAGCGCGTTCGACTGGATCTCGTCGTCGAAGCCGAAGACCGCTTCCATCAAGGCCGGTCGCGGCACCATACGACCGGCACGGCGCATGAGGCATTCGAGCACCAACGCCTCCCGGCGCGGCATTTCCAAACGCAGGCCGGAGACGATGATGTCGCAATAGGTCGGATCGAACGAAAGCCGCCCGATCGAGATCAGCGCCGGGCGCAAGGTTTCGGAGCGGCGCATCACGGCACGCAGCCGCGCCAGAAGTTCGTCAAAGACGAAGGGCTTGGCAAGGTAATCGTCGGCCCCGGTCTCGAGGCCGGTGATCCTGTCTGGAACCTCTCCCTTGGCGGTAATGACGATGATCGGCAGCGTCAGCCCCTTCTTGCGGATCTTCGGAATGAGTTCGAGACCATCGCCGTCGGGCAATTGCCGATCCAGAAGCACGGCGTCGTAGGCGCCGTCGCCGATCACCATCTCGGCGTCGCACAGCGTCGAAACGTGATCCATCACCATGTCGTGCCTGGTCAGGGCGCCTCGGAGCGCCACGGCCATTTGAGGTTCATCCTCGATCAGTAGTATGCGCATCTCATATTCCTATCGGGGGTGCCTATCGGGGACTGCCGGTCCTCAGGTGGAAACCATATCACCATCAAGCAAGGCGGCGGTGCCTTCAGAGCATCGAATGGAAGATCGCCGCCTCGTAGCAAAGGATCCTATCCATCATGATGCACGGCGCTGCTCGATCAAAGCCATCGGTTGGTACCTGCGGCTGATGCGGTAGACTGCGGCCGGCGGGATATTGCGCAAGGTCCAGTCGATCCTCTTTGAGACAAGACCGAGGGAGTCGAGGATTTCGATGGGCACCGAGCATTTTGGGCCAAAGGTCAGGCCCGCAAGGCGCGGGCCTGATGGCGTGATCGAAGCGATGCACAGCGGCGCACGAAGCCAAGCAAGAAGAAAGCGTCGTCGATCGAAACGTGGCATTGGACCTTCACAGTGGCTGATTGATTCCACCCATGAACCGGCTCAACATTGCAGCAGTCTGTCATGTCGCAGTCACGGTGACGCAGACGCAGATTTTATGTCTGAGACGCGACCTTCCGCTGCGCTGTTCTGAGCCCCTTCCTGTCGATCCAGCTTTTGATTTCGGCGGCAATCGCCTCGGGCTGGTCCTCGGGGGCAATGTGGCGCGCCGGCCCGCACCCCCTGATCTCCAGGCCGGCGATATTGTCGCGGCACCACGATATCATCTCGCTGCCGATCAACAGCGTTTCGGAGGGACCGTCGAAGGTCAGCAACAGCTTGGGAGTCTGAGGACTGGCGCAAAGCCAGCGGTCATAGGCCTCGATCCTGGCGACCACGTCGGCCGGCTCGCCGTTGATCGGCATGGCGCGCGGCCATTCCAGCAGCGGGCGCCGGCTGTTACGGTCCGGATAGGGTGCTCGGTAGACATCCCAGTCGGCATCGCTCAGCCCTTTCAGCGTGGTCGCGCGCAAGGCCTGTTCGATGAAGAAATTTTCGTCGAGGACCTTGGTCTCGCCGGTTCCCGCGCCCCGCAACAGTTCATAACGCGCCTTTCCGCCGCCCGGCAGATCATACCAGCCCATCGGCCGCAGGATGGTTTCCATGAAGGCGATGCCGCGCACCCGCTCGACGTGGCGCGAAGCCCAGTCGAATGCCAGCGCGCCGCCCCAGTCGTGGCCGACGAGCACGACGTCGTCGAGGTCAAGCGCATCGAACCAGGCGTCGAGATAGGCGATGTGATCGCCATAGCGATAGCCGATATCGGGTTTGCCGGAGCGTCCCATGCCGATGAGATCGGGCGCTAGGTAGCGGCCAGGCCCGATACCGGGCATGATGTTCCGCCAGAGATGCGATGAGGTGGGATTGCCGTGAAGGAAGACGATCGGGTCGCCCTCCCCCAGCTCCTCGTAGGAGATGAACGAGTTGAGGATATCGATGGTCGGCATATGGAGCTCCACGCTTTCGTGCTATATAGGCAGGCGACTGTCCATCTATCATATAGACAGGTAACTGTCTATATCGCTGCGCGGGGTTTCATGTCGTCTTCTTCCCTTGGCCTGTTGTTGCGTCTGGTCCATCAGCATTGGACACAGGCCGTGGAAGCGGCACTCGATGAGGCCGGTTACGGCGATATCCGCCCGCCGCACGCCAATGTCTTTACCTTCGCGCGGCCGGAGGGCATCCAGGTCAGCGAGCTGACCAGGCTCGCCCGTGTTCGCAAGCAGACGATGACGCAGGCCGTGGAAGAACTCGAGCGCTTGGGTTATGTCGAGCGCCGGCCCGATCCGACTGACCGGCGTGGCCGGCTGGTGTTTCTGACGGAAAAAGGCCAGGGGGTCAGGCCGATAGCGATGGCGGCGGGCCGGCGCGTCGATGAAAGCTGGGCCGCCCTGGCCAGCCAGCAGCAGATGGACGATTTGCGGACAGCACTCCAGCGGCTGCTGGAGCAGCTGCAATAGCGAAGCGGGGCTGGCTTGAGACGACCCTTTCCACTTAACCGTCGCACGACCGAAGGAAAATACATGCCTGGTGACAACAACAAAGGTGCCGACGAGGACGTCGTCATCATCGGCGCCGGTGCCGCCGGCATTGCCGCCGCCCGTCGCCTACAGGCAATCCGCCCGGATCTTTCCATCCTCCTGCTTGACGCTGGCGATCGTCTCGGCGGTCGCGCCTGGACGGTTGGACTGCCTGAGGCCGCCGATATCGGGCTCGATCTCGGCTGCGGCTGGCTGCATGGCGCTCGGACCAATGCCTGGACTGCGATCGCCGGCGAGGTCGGACTGACGGTCGACCACACACCTGCGCCCTGGAACGATGGCGGACGGCGGCTTCAGCGCGATGACGCGGAGGCGCGCGCCGCAAGGCAGGCGATCGGCGCCTATTTCGAGCGGCTGGAGAGCCACGCGGGCAATGATGCAGCCATGGCCGATATGCTCGAGCCCGGCAATCCCTGGAACGGCCAGATCCGGGCGGTCGGTACCTACATCACCGGCGCCGAACTGGAGCGGTCGTCGGTCGTCGATTACAACAGATATGATCCCGGCCCCGGCCCTGACTGGCGGGTGCGCGAGGGCTATGGGACGCTGGTCTCGCTTTACGGCAAGCCGGTTCGGGCAAGGCTCGGCACCGAAGTCACGCGCATCGACCATCGTCATGCCGGCCGTATCGGCATCGAGACGAACCAGGGTGTGCTCAGTGCCCGCGCGGTGCTGGTGACGGTTTCGACGAATGTGCTTGCCGCCGGCAAGATCGCCTTCGACCCGCCTTTGCCTGACAAGATCGAGGCAGCAGCCCGTTTACCGCTCGGGCTCGCCGACAAGCTGTTCTTGAGGCTCGCAAATCGGGAGGCGTTGCCGGCGGACACGCATATGTTGGGCTCCAACAGTCGCGGCGCGACCGGCACCTATCAGCTCCGGCCGTTCGGCGCCCCCGTCGTCGAAGCCTATTTTGCCGGCGACCTCGCGCATGATCTTGAGGGGCAAGGCAGAGAGGCCGCCTTCTCCTTCGCTGGAGACGAACTGTCGGCACATTTCGGCGCGGATATCCGCGAGGAGCTGTCGGTCGCCGCGATGTCGGCCTGGGCCGCAACGCCCCATATCGGCGGCTCCTATTCCTACGCCGAACCCGGCGCCTCCGATCAACGCGGCCGTCTCGCCGCGCCGCATGACGAGCGGATCTTTTTTGCCGGAGAGGCCTGTTCGACGTCGCGTTATTCGACGGCGCACGGCGCCTACGAGACCGGTGTCGCCGCAGCCGATCGGATCGCCGGTTCGTTTTGGCAAAATCCGTGATCCTCGCCGGGCACGACGGCAGGCAGGAATATTTTTTTCTCACTTGGTCGCGCGGGCGGGATTGGTTATGCTGCCCTCGCCCCTGAGTTCCCAGCCCAGGGCGCTATACGTCATCCGGCGGCAAGCGGCCGCCTCAAGCACAATATTGTCATTGTCATTGATTGCAGGAGCCCCGGCTTCTACCCCGACGTTTGCACGTCGGCTGCGGGTATCCGCATGAGGAGGAAGAAATGGATTATCGCAAGCTCGGTCCCAGCGGGACCGTCGTCACCGCCTATTGCCTCGGAACCATGACCTTTGGCGCGGAGGCCGACGAGGCCGCGTCGCACAAGCTGCTCGACGATTATTTCGCCTGGGGCGGCAATTTCATCGATACCGCCGATGTCTACAGCGCCGGCAAGTCGGAAGAGATCATCGGACGCTGGCTGAAGGCCCGACCGACCGAGGCCCGCCAGGCGATCGTCGCCACCAAGGGACGCTTTCCGATGGGCAACGGGCCCAACGATATCGGCCTGTCGCGTCGGCATCTTAGCCAGGCGCTCGACGATTCGCTCCGCCGCCTCGACCTCGAGCAGATCGACCTCTACCAGATGCATGCCTGGGACGCGCTGACCCCGATCGAAGAGACGCTGCGTTTCCTCGATGATGCGGTATCCTCCGGCAAGATCGGCTATTACGGCTTCTCCAATTATGTCGGCTGGCATATCGCCAAGGCCTCGGAGATCGCCAAGGCGCGCGGCTATACCCGTCCGGTGACGCTGCAGCCGCAATATAACCTGCTGGTGCGCGACATCGAACTCGAGATCGTCGCGGCCTGCCAGGATGCCGGCATGGGTCTGTTGCCGTGGTCACCGCTCGGCGGCGGCTGGCTGACCGGCAAGTACAAGCGCGACGAGATGCCGACCGGCGCCACCCGCCTCGGTGAAAACCCCAATCGCGGCGGCGAATCCTATGCGCCGCGCAATGCGCTGGAGAGAACCTGGGCGATCATCGGCGTCGTCGAAGAGATCGCCAAGGTGCATGGCGTCAGCATGGCGCAGGTGGCGCTCGCCTGGACAGCGGCGCAGCCGGCGATCACCTCCGTGATCCTCGGCGCCCGCACACCGGAACAGCTCGCCGACAATCTCGGCGCCATGAAGCTCAAACTCTCCGACGACGAGATGGCGAGACTGAACGATGTGAGCGCGCCTCAGCCGTTCGACTATCCCTACGGCAAGGGCGGCATTAACCAGCGCCATCGCAAGATCGAGGGTGGGCGCTGAGCCCTCCTTCCGCCTCCGAACGAACCCTGTCCGCTTCTCGTCGAGGCGGACAGGATGCCAGTCGATGGCGGCGAGACGATCAGGCGACGCCCGCTTCCATGAAAAAGCCGCCATGTTTCCATGGCGGCTTGAGGGCCTGTCTGCTTGGGAGGCGATTTTAGGCCGGAAGCTGGAAGATCACATTGGCGATCAGGACGATCGCCAGGCCGCCGGCGAGTGCGAGATAGGGCAGCATGCCGGCTTTCTTGACGCCGAGATCCTGGCCGACCAGGCCGAGATCCTCCATCGCGCCTGCCGGGAACTTGCCGCCGTCGCGCACATAGTGGCGATAGGCGAAGACCGGCAGGATCAGGGCGGCGAAGATGAAGCCAACCCAGAGCGCATTGGAATAACCCCAGACCTTGGCGCCGGCGCCGAGAAACAGCGCGTTGACGAAGGCCAGCACGGTGTTAAGGCCGATCAGCCAGGTCGGAGCCTTCCAGGGGCGTTCGATATGGCCGGAATCCATCCGGTGAATCCAGCCGGAATTGAGGTTCAGGAAGTTGAAGATGATGTAGCCGACATTCGAGACGGCGAGCACGAAGAAGTAGCCGCCGACATCCGAGGCGATTGCCAGCAGGAAGAGATTGAAGGCGAAATCGGTCCACATCGCCCTGGTCGGCGCGCCGTGCTCGTTGACGTGGTCGAGATATTTCGGCAGCCAGCCGTCCTTCGAACCCTGGTAGAGCGTGCGCGAGGAGCCGGCCATCGCGGTCATGATGGCGAGGAAGAGTGCCATGATCATCAGTACGACGAGCAATTGAGTGACGATCCGGCCGGCGCCGATCAGGCCGCCGAGCGCTTCGGCAACACCTGTGCCGTCGACGATGCCGGGGGCCAGCATGCCTGCATGGCCGAGAACGCCCTGGAAGGCGAAGGGCACGAGGAAGAAAAACAGGCAGCAGGCAAGGCCGGAATAGAAGATCGCCTTGAAGGTGTCGGTCTTCGGGTTCTTGAGTTCGCGGGTGTAGCAGACGGCCGTCTCGAAGCCGTAGGTCGACCAGGCGGCGATATAGAGGCCGCCGAGGAACAGCGTCCAGCCACCATTGCTCCAGGTGCCGTCGGCAGCGGCATAGGCCGCCGTCGGCGGCACGAGGCCGGTGACGTTGGTGGCGAGGATCTGACCGCTGACGATCGGATAGAGGCCGATGATGAGCAGCGGCACCAGCACGATGATTGCCAGCCACTTCTGCACGCTTGCCGTTTCCGAAATGCCGCGATGCTGAATCGCGAAGATGATCAGCATCAGCATGCCGCCGATGAAGAAGGTGGCGTTGATATTGGCGGTGGCGAGGAAGGGAATGTTGAAGCTCAAGAGCGACCAGCTGCGGATCGCCGGCGTCAGCGCTGCGATACCGTCGGTGCCGAGCAATGCCTTGACGGCGTCATCCGGCGTGGTGCCGGTATGGGCTGCGATATATTCGGCGACGCGGGGGCTGTCGGCCGTGATGGAAGCGGCATGCGCTGAGATCCAGTCGAGGACCATTTGCGAATCCGCTGCAGGAATCGGGTAGAATGCGTTGAGGATGTAACCGGCGGCGATGGCGCAGCCGAGCGACAGCACCGGCGACCAGGCAAACCAGTTGCACCAGACGGAGAGCGGCGCGATGAATTTCGAATAACGCAGCCAGGCGGTGGCGCCATAGACCGAAGCGCCGCCGGATTTGTTGGCGAACATGCCGGCGATTTCGGCATAGGTGAAGGATTGCAGAAAACCCATCACCATCGAGATGATCCAGACGACGAAGGCGAGCTTGCCCGTCGTGCCAGCGATGCCGCCAATGGAGAAAAGAACGAGCGGCGGCACACCCGCAGCCACCCAGAATGCGCCCTTCCAGTCGAGCGCACGTACAAGCTTACCTTCGGTGCCGGATACAATCCCGGCCTCCACAACGTCTGTCATCGGTGAAATTCCCCATTCTATTTGTTCCGGACGTATCTTTGTACGTCTCCCTGAACGTGTCTCCCTGACGGTCTCAAGCCCGCTCGGATGATTTTGACGATCCGTGTTCCCGACGGATTCCCCGAGTCTCAACTCTTTATGCATAGTGAAGATATTTTCTTTTTAGTCAACATCACTTTACTTTCCCGGGGCATTTTGTAACCTGCATGGGTGGGTGTCCGAGGACGCCCGATCCTCCCATGAGGGCAGTATGCGAGAACTTCATCCTGCTATGACGGGCCTGCGGCCGGCCGCTCCGAGCCTCGTGCACTATCCCGGCATTTCCACCTTGCCGGAAGGAACCGAGCGCTACAGGGCAAAGGGCGGCGGATCGGTCGTTGTGCGCGTCGAGCCGGGCGATGGCGTCATCGTCATCGACAGCGAGGGCGGACAGGTCTGCGAAATCTCCTTCCTCGACGAGAAAGGGCGGTTCCTGGCGGCCGGTCTCGGAACGGCATTCAGCAATTCAGCCGATGGTTTGAAGGCCATTCTTCAAGCGGAGGATGAGGGTGCTGCCCGCACGCGTGCAGCGCTTCAGCGTCGCGGCGCCGATCTTGCAAAGGCCGGCGCGCTCAGCATTTTCGGGTCGGGATCGACCCCGGGCAGCAGGGCGGAATTCACGATTTCCATGAAGGGCCTGCTGATCGTCGCAGCACCGGCCAGCGCCATGTCGCCGGAGGCGCAGGATACAGCGACGCCGATCGAGATCAGGATCAAGCGCAGCCTGCTGATCCGCGATTATGCCTCCGCTTTGCCGGAACCGGCCGCCGATCCGGTCGAGGATATTCGCATCCGGGCGGCGACCGCGGCGGCCTATTTCGTGCGTGCCGGCGAATTCATCCAGATCATCGACGTCTATGGACGCCAGTGCACCGATTTCCAGGCGTTTGCCGCCCGCAAGGTCGACAAGGGTCTCGACCTCGCGCTCGATTCCACCGTCACCCGCACGCTGCTCGGCCGCAGCTATCCGATGCCGGGTCTCCCTTCGAAGGCCTTCGACCGCGACTTCGAGCCGCTGGTCGAAATCGTCCAGGATACGGTCGGCCGTCACGACGCTTTCGCGACCGCCTGCAATTCGCGCTACTACGACGACATGGGTTATCCCGGCCACGTCAACTGCACGGACAATTTCAATGCGGTGCTGGCGCCTTACGGCATTGCCGGCCGCAAGGGCTGGGAAGCGCTGAACTATTTCTACAACACCAATATCGACCACAATAACCAGCTCTATCTCGACGAGCCCTGGTCGCGTCCCGGCGATTATGTGCTGATGCGGGCGCTGACCGATCTCGTCTGCGTCTCCTCGTCCTGCCCTGACGATATCGACGCTGCGAACGGCTGGGATCCGACGGATATCCACGTCCGCACCTTTTCCGGAAAAGAGAAATTCTCACGAGCGGTGGCCTATCGCATGACCCCAGATGCCGACGCCGAACTGACGCGCGAAACCGCCTTCCATCCCCGCCTCTCCGCCTTGACACGTGACTACACCGAATATCGCGGCTACTGGCTGCCGAACCGCTTTTCCAGCGAAGGGCCGGTCGAGGAATACTGGGCCTGCCGCGAGCGCGCCGCCGTCATCGATCTCTCGCCCTTGCGGAAATTCGAGGTGACGGGGCCGGATGCCGAGGAACTGCTGCAATATTGCCTGACGCGTGACGTGCGCAAACTGTCGACCGGCCAGGTCGTCTATTCCGCCATGTGCTACGAAAACGGCGGCATGATCGATGACGGCACCCTGTTCCGGCTCGGCGACAAGAACTTCCGCTGGATAGGCGGCGATGATTTCAGCGGCATATGGCTGCGCCAGCAGGCGGAGAAGAAGGGCTTCAAGGCCTGGGTCCGCTCTTCGACCGACCAGATGCACAATATCGCCCTGCAGGGGCCGAAGAGCCGCGATATCCTGAAGGAGATCATCTGGACGGCGCCGCGCCAGCCGACGATCGGCGAACTCGAATGGTTCCGCTTCACCGTCGGCCGCATCGGCGGCTTCGAGGGTGCGCCGATCGTCGTCTCGCGCACCGGTTACACCGGAGAACTCGGCTACGAGATCTTCTGCCATCCGAAGGATGCGCTGACGGTGTTCGACGCCGTCTGGGAGGCCGGCCAGCCGCACGGGTTGAAGCCGATGGGATTGGAAGCGCTGGACATGGTCCGCATCGAGGCGGGCCTGATCTTCGCCCATCACGAATTCACCGACCAGACCGATCCGTTCGAGGCCGGGATCGGCTTCACGGTGCCGCTGAAATCCAAACAGGACGATTTCATCGGCCGCGAGGCGCTGATCCGGCGCAAGGAGCATCCGCGCCATCTGCTCGTCGGCCTCGACATCAAGTCCAACGAGGCCGTCGGCCATGGCGATTGCATTCATATCGGCCGGGCGCAGGTGGGCGTCGTCACCAGCGCCACGCGCTCGCCGGTCCTCGGCAAGACGATCGCGCTCGCCCGCATCGATGTGATGCATGCAAACCCGGGCACCGAGGTCGAGGTCGGCAAGCTCGACGGCCACCAGAAGCGCCTGCCGGCGACGATCGTGCCGCTTTCGCATTACGATCCGCAGAAGACGCTGCCGCGCTCGTAACGCCTGCTTTGGAGGTCGGGAAACGGCGATCGGTTGTTGATACTGTCGTTGACGCGCACGACCGGCGAGATGCAATCTTATGGCGATTTGGCGGCTCAAAAAAACTAAAAGTTGACATATCCGGCTTCGATGTTTATATCTCGGTGGTCGATATTGCTTGTTTGACTTTTGTTATCGCACGCTGGCAACGTGCCCTGGACGAACTTCCCTCTTCAAAATCGAGATCATCATCCGTCGTGCTTTCGCACGTGCGGTCGTCAATTGCTATGAAAGGGTTTGTTATGACCACTGGCACAGTTAAATGGTTCAATTCCACCAAGGGCTTCGGCTTCATTCAGCCTGATGACGGCGGCGCTGACGCCTTCGTCCACATCTCTGCCGTCGAGCGTGCTGGAATGCGCGAAATCGTCGAAGGCCAGAAGATCGGCTACGAGCTTGAGCGCGATAACAAGTCGGGCAAAATGTCCGCTTGCAATCTCCAAGCCGCTTAAACTGAAATCTGCTTTCCTTTGACCGCGGATGTACCGGCACAGTTGAAAGTATGATACTATCAAGGTCAGGCAAGTTGCCTGGCCTTTTTGCTGCGTTCCGCCAGCGGGCTGATAAATCCAGGATTGATATGACAGAGTCACACAGCAAATCACGCAAGCAGGCGGAGATTGCCTTCGGAAACGCGCAATCGCAGTTCCTGGCGCGAAGCCGCGCGGTCGAAGAGATCGATTCGACCATACGTGCCCGCGAGGAAAAAACCTTGCGGTTACGCGAAGCGCGTGAAGCCAAGGAATTGCAGGATCGCTTGACAGGGGGTACTGCTCCCAGCGCGAAGCGAAAAAAGAAAATCTGACCCAACGGCATAATTCCTTAAATCGGTCCGATTTCAGGATAAAGCGATGCAGCAGTTCAAGGTATTACAGCGCCCTTTGCGCGTCTTAAGACGTGCGGCGCCGTAGGGTCGAAGTCAAACAGTCAGGAAACAGATTTGAAAAACGCCAAAAACAACGAGCTTTCCGATCGCCGCAGCGCCGCTGCCGAAGCCAAGGCGGCTCTCCTCAATGCGTATCGTAGCGCCAAGGATTCAGCCGAACCGACAAGGCTGGCAAAGCAGGCGGAGCGTCAAGCCATTGCCGCGGCCAGGGAAGAACGTCGCGCTCAGCGAGAACGGGTCAAGCTCGAGGAACTGGAGCGGGCTCAGGCCGCCGAGGCCGAACGTCAGGCTGCCGCCGAGGCCGCAGCACGCGCCGATGCCGACGCGCGCGAAGCAGCTGATAAAGAGCGGATCGCCCGCGTGATTGCCGACGAAGCCGCCCGAAAGGCCGAACGCGACCTGCGTTACGCCAATCGCAAAGCCAGGAAGTCCTGATCGTCAGCGCCGCCTGTTGTCGCAACAGGCAGCGCTCTCTTTCAAGCAGCCTGAACGGCTGCGTTCAGCGGGATTTCGACGTCGATCTCAAGGGTCGAGACGTATTCGTTGCGATCGATCGTCACCTGCACCTTGTCGTGGTCGAGCTGCACATGCTTTGCGATCACCGCCAGGATTTCCTCGCGCAGCAGGGAGACCAGGTCCGACCCCGCCGAGGAACGTTCATGAGCGAGAAGGACCTGCAGCCGTTCGCGGGCGGCCGGTGCGGTTCTCTGCTTGTTGAATAGACGGAAAATATTCATGCTGCCCTCCGTCCGAAGATCTTGCCGAAAATGTTCCTCTTTTCCTCTGGGATGGCGATCGGCACAACTTCGCCGGCGAGCCGACGAGCGGCATCGAAATAGGCCATCGCAGCCGCGCTGCGGCTGTCTGCCAGCGTGACCGGCGCCCCGATATTGGATGCCCGCAGAACATCCATGCTTTCGGGTATGATGCCGAGCAGCGGGATGGACAGGATCTCCAGGACGTCGTCGACCTTGAGCATGTCGCCGCGTTCGGCGCGGTTGGCGTCATAGCGGGTGAGCAGCAGGTGCTTTTCCATCCGCTCGCCGCGTTCGGCCTTGGCGGTCTTGGCATCGAGCAGGCCGATGATACGATCCGAATCGCGCACCGAAGAGACCTCAGGATTGGTGACGACCACGGCCACATCGGCGTGGCGCATGGCAAGCGTTGCGCCGCGCTCGATGCCGGCGGGGCTGTCGCAGATGATCCAGTCGAAATAGCGCTTCAGGTCGTTGATGACGCGCTCGACGCCCTCGGCCGTCAGATTGTCCTTGTCACGCGTCTGCGAGGCCGGCAGCAGGAACAGCGTTTCCAGCCGCTTGTCGCGGATCAGCGCCTGGGTAAGCTTGGCGTCGCCCTGGATGACATTGATCAGGTCATAGACGACCCGGCGCTCGGCGCCCATGACGAGGTCGAGATTGCGTAAGCCCACGTCGAAATCGACGACGACGACCTTCTCATTGCGTTGCGCCAGCGCCGCTCCCAATGCGGCGGTCGAGGTTGTCTTGCCAACCCCGCCCTTGCCTGACGTGACGACGATCACTTTCCCCATCATTGTCTCTCCTTTGCCGTGGCCCCAGTAATTCAAAGTGTTAAAGCGTGCTGTGCGGCTCTCGAAGAGAGGCGCGGCGCTGCCGTCAGATCAGTTTCTCTGCCATGATCGCGTCGTCTTCGAGCCAGAGCTGAACAGCCTGTCCGCGAAGATTGGCGGCCATGTCTTCCGCCATTTTGTAGATGCCGTCGATTGCAACCAGCTCGGCCTCGAGCTTGCGGCAAAAGATCCGCGCCGATGCGTTTCCGATGGATCCCGCCATGGCTCGGCCACGCAAGGCGCCATAGATATGGACGGACCCGCCGGCGATGACCTCGGCACCCGAGGCGACCGATCCGATGACGGTGACGTCGCCTTCCGGAAAGATCACCGATTGCCCCGAGCGCACCGGTTCCCGGATGACGATCGATTGCATGGCCGGGCGGGCCTCCGCCGCTGCCGGTTTGCCGGGTAGATCGGCAGGCTCCTTTGCCTGAACTTCGATGTCGGAGACCGACCGACCGCCTTTGAGTGCCGGCGGCATGCCGGATCCGAGGATCGAAGGCCGCGCGCCCTCGATGCCCATGATGCTGACATTGCGCTTGGCAAGTTCGGCAATCAGGTCCTTCAGCTGTGGCCGGTCGATTTGCAGGTCCGTCAGATCGAGCACGACAGGCCGTCCGAGGAAGAAGCCGGCCGAACGCGCGGCCAAATCGTCCAGCCGGATCAACCAATCATCGATGGGAAGATCCGGAGACAGCATGACCGCGAGGAAAGAGCGGCCCTTGATGCGGATAGAGCGAGCGTCTGTTAGCACTTTGGTCATCTATGTGAAGAAATCGTTGACCATGTCTACCGCTGCTATGGTTAACAAAAAGTTAACGCGGCCTTAATTTCACCGACAATCACCTGAGATTCTTTAAGCGCAGAATTACCGCAAGCCATTGGAAAAGCGTTGCAATCTGCGGAAGCGCTGCCCGGTTAATATTGCGGCTTTCGACTTGAGCCGCAAATCTGCCGCTGCTTGGGTAAAGCTCAGCCCTCGGCCTTGCGTTGTGCGTTGGAAATGGCGCGTGCGGCCTCTTCCGAGGAGTTGGCGAGCGTGCGCATTTCTGCGGCCAGCACGGCAAAGCCCGATCCGGCCGTGCCGGCGCGGGCGGCCTCGATGCCGGCATTGACGGCGAGCAGCTTCAGGTAACGCAGCGATTGCAGGATCTCATTGGTCTTCGAGGCGGTGACGCGCATGCCGGAGGTTTGTTCATCGATTCGCTGATAGAGCGATTCGATGTTGATGATGCTGCCTTCGAGATAGAGAAGCTCGCCCTTCTCGTCCCAGATACCGCCGCCTGTCTCGGTGACCCAGATGAGATGCCCCATGGCGTGGCGGATACGATATTCCATCGTCCAGTCCGTGCGCTTCTCCAGCGCCCGTCCGACGATCTCATCCATCAAAGGCACGTCTTCCTCGTACATGATCGAGGTGAAGGTTCGCGTGCGGTTGCCGACGATTTCATCGACGGGATAACCGAAGATGCGCTCGATGCCGTTGGTCATCTCAAGCATCGTGTAGTTTTCATCGGCTCGGCAGCGGTAGAGAAAACCGCTCATGCGCCCGAGAATGCTCGTTTGAAAATCCATGAAGGCCACATCCGAAGAGAAGAGTTGCAATCGTCTCGCTCAAAGGCGCGGCTCACAATATGCCGGAGGAGAGTGCACGAACACCCTCCTCCGGCAATGCAGGCCCGCCTCATCAGTTGCGTAGATATTCCTCCATGGAATCGTCGAGCGCCTCGACCCAGGGGGTGTGGTGCGTCGGCGACATGTTGCCGGTCATCAGCGATCGGTAGGCATGATCGCGAAAGCCCATGATGTTGTGAGCCTTGTGATGTTCCCACTCCATGAAGGTCTGGTTGGTGCCCTCGATGTCGAAGGAGGGATAATCGGTTTCGGCAAGCAGTTCCTTCACATAGTCGCCCTGATACCAGATCATCTGCTCGGCATCCTCGAGTGTTTCCTCGCGGGCGCGCCACATGTCGAAATTGGCTTTCAGCTCCTCTTCCGGCGGCAGCGTGATGCGGCCCATCATCACGTCGCGTGCCCACCAGGCCTGCACGTCGAACATGTTGAAGGTATAGAACTGGTCCTGCATGCCGATATAGAAAAGCTGCGGGTTCTTGTCGAAGATCACCCCCTTGTAGAGGCTGTCAGCCCAGAGGCGGTTGGCGGTCTTCAGCCGGAGTTCGTCGGGCAGGAATGGGAAGTGGTGCTGGTATCCGGTGCAGAGGATCACCGCATCGACCTCCTTGGTCGAGCCGTCGAGGAAATGTGCGGTGCGGTTTTCGAGCTTGATCAGCAACGGCCGCTCCTCGAAATTCTCCGGCCATTTGAAGCCCATCGGCTTCGAGCGATAGCTCGTCGTCACCGATTTCGCGCCGTATTTCCAGCATTGCGAGCCGATGTCCTCGGCCGAATAGCTGCGTCCGACGAGCAGGATGTCCTTGCCCTTGAACTCCAGCGCGTCACGGAAGTCGTGGGCATGCAGCACGCGGCCGTTGAAGGTCTTCACGCCTTCGAAATAGGGCACGTTCGGCGTCGAGAAATGACCTGATGCCACGACGACATAGTCGAATTCCTCGTCATACATCCGGTCCTCGACGCGGTTATGCGCCGTCACCGTGAACTTCTTCGTCTGATCGTCGAAGCGGACCATGCGTACCGGCGTGCTGAAGCGCACCCAGTGGCGGACGTTCGCCTTCTCGACGCGTCCCTTGATGTAATCCCAGAGCACAGCGCGCGGCGGATAGGAGGCGATCGGCTTGCCGAAATGCTCCTCGAAGGAATAGTCAGCGAATTCAAGGCATTCCTTCGGTCCGTTCGACCAGAGGTAACGATACATGCTGCCGTGGACCGGCTCGCCATATTCGTCGAGGCCGGTGCGCCAGGTATAGTTCCAGAGCCCGCCCCAGTCCGACTGTTTTTCGAAGCAGACGATCTCCGGGATCTCGGCGCCCTTTTGGGCGGCCGATTGAAAGGCGCGCAGCTGCGCCAGTCCGGAAGGACCGGCACCAATGACGGCTACTCTTGTCATGAAGCATTCCCCTCTTGATTATATCGCATTGTCCTGCGTGTCAGTCCGGATAGATGCCGGGGCTGGTCGGCGCCCCATCGTCATACTTGGAAAACCAGTCGATCGTCGTCTCGCGGAAGCGGGTGAGGCCTTTGTAGTCGATGAGCTCCGGCGGCAGTGTCTTCAGCACGCGCGGAAAGCGTCGCGCCCATTTCGGCACGGTCACGAGCTCTTCCATGTTCATCAGGTAGCAGCGGATGACGAAAAGGATGGCGTTCGAGCGTGGCAGGCGCCAAAGGCTCTGCAGCTCGACGCGCAGATGCACCTTCTCGCCGACATTATCAGGTGTCACCGTGGTGCGGTCAGGACCCCATTTGTGATAATTCTCCGGGCTGGTGTCGAGCCGCGGATTGATCGTCATCGTCCAGTTGAAGCGCCGTGTCGGCTTGCCCTGCTGCAGGTTCAACAGGAATTTCAGCGCTCGGTCGAAGACGCCGATCTGGTGGGCGAGCGGCACCGGCCCATGCCATTCCATGAAGTTCATGCCGATGTCGAAATCGAGCGACCAGTCGGCCTGCGTCGTCACCATGCCGGCGTCCATCCAGAGATTGCTGTCGCGCTGGTCGACGATGCAGAAATCGCCCTGGGCCTGGCGGGTGATATATTCGAAGGGCTCATAGGGCAGCGTCGAGGCATCGCCAAAGGTGAAGCTGTCGTCGATGCCGAGCGGGCGGTTGATCCAACGCCACTGGTCACCGTTGCGGATCAGCGTGAAATGGTCGGGGTACCCTGCCGCCTGCTCTTCCATCAAAAGTTCGAGCGTATCCCATTGCGCGCTCATCATGTGCGGCAGCGCCTGATAGCGCAGCGGATCTTCCTTCAGGACCAGCGCCCGGTCGTGCATCTCGGCGACATAATGCTCGTCGACGTCGATCAAGCTTTCGTAGACGGTTCCCGCCCGGCCGTGGACATGCGGCTCCATATTGACCGAATACATGTATTCGTCGCGGTCAAAGGGAAACGGGAAACGCCGGATATTCTCGGGGCTATTCCGATAACTGAAATCGTTCCGGAAGGTTTCCTGCTTGAAGACGATTGCCATGTCCGGTCTCCTTGTTCCGCTTCCAATGCCGCTAGAGATCAAGATGCAGCGTGTTTCCCTCGAAGCGGGAAACGCAGATCATCACCTTGCGGCCGGATGCTTTTTCTTCGCTCGTCAAATAGACGTCATGGTGCAGCAGCTTGCCGTCGCAGGTGACGACGCCGGTCTCGCATTGACCGCAGGCGCCGCCGCGACAGAGGAAGGGCGCGTCGACGCCCGCCGCCTCGATTGCCTCCAGCATGCTTTCGTGATGGCCGACCTTCACGGTCTTGCCGGACCGCAGGAGCTCGATCGCGAAGGGCTTGCCTGGTAGAGACGACAGGAACCGTTCCGAATGCAGGTTCTGTTCCGGCCAGCCGGCGTCCAGTCCCGACTTCAGCACGCCGTCGATCATCCCTGACGGGCCGCAGACATAAAGATGCGTGCCGAGCGGCTGGGTGCCGAGCAGGCGCGTCAGCGGCATGGCGCCGCCTTCGGCATCGCAATAGATCTTGATGCGATGTCCGCCATAGCGCTCGACGAGATGCTGCCAATAGGCGCCGCGGTCGCGCGTGCGGATGGCATAATGCAGCTCGAAATTGGCGCCCTCGCGGGAAAACTGCTCCATCATTGCGATGAAGGGGGTAATGCCGATGCCACCGGCGATCAGAAGATGCTTGCGCCCGCGCCAGTCCGGCTGGAAGAGGTTGACAGGATAACTGACCTTGAGCTCGTCGCCTTCGCTGACCTTCTCATGCATGAAGGTAGAGCCGCCGCGCGAATTCTCGACGTGCAGCACGCTGATCTCGTAGGCTGCGCAATCATGCGGCGGCGACATCAGCGAATAGGCGTTGCGGCGCATATGGCCGCCATCGTTCATCAAGACGATGACGTGGGCGCCGCCGGAGAAATAAGGCATCGGCTTGCCGTCAAGGCGCTCGAAACGGAAGCGCTTGACGCGCTCGGCAATCGGCGTGATCCGCACCACGCGGACAGGAATTTCAGTACCACCGCTCAAAGGAACAACTCCTCGGGGTCAGGCGCGCTGCCCGGTTCTTCCGCATCGATATTGACGCCCTGGAAGGCGGCGAGCCGGCGCGAATAGTGATCGCGCACCAGAAGCGGCAGCCCGCAATGGCTGCAGGCAAACGGGCTGGTGGTGACGTCGTCGGTAATGCCCTTGCAATGGACGCATTGCACCCGCCGTGCCAGCGAGCCGCGATGCTCGGTGATGACGGAGGCATGGTCCATGCCGTAATCGAGCGCCACGAGCATTGCCTGGCCGATGAAGCCTTCCGTGCCCGACAGATAAAGCCGCGTGCCCATGTGAGCAGTGGCAAGCGAACCCTTCAATCGGAAGAGCAGCGTTGCGATGGTCGGAGCCGTGAAGAACATGTCGGCGCCGAGGTGGCGCAGCGTCTCGTCCAGGCCGGATCCTTGCGAACCGCGGGCGACATAGAGGATCTCGCTGCGGGCAAGAGCCGTTTCGTCAAGCGCCGGCTGCTGATCGAGCAGAGCCCTGGCGCCCTCCCCTTCGAGCGCGAAAATGTGCCGCCGGGCATTGGGCTGGATGGTCAGGCCCGTGTAGACGGGTCGGCTCTTGATGCCTGCAACGAGCATTCGCCTGCTCCTTAACCTACGGCAATCCTCTTTTTCTTCTCCGGATCGTCGAAGGGAAGTGTATGGGCGGTGGCGCTTGCCTTTACTGTCTTGCCGCGGACTTCGAGTTTCGTCCCATGCACCGCCTTGTCAACGTCCAAGCGGGCAATCGCCATGGATTTCTTCGTCAGGGAGGAATAGCTCGGGCAGGTAATGACACCGACCTTTTTGCCGTCGGCAAAGACTTCGTCACCGAGATCGGCCGGTCCGTCGGCATCGATCAGCATGCCGAAGATCTTGAAGCGTTCCTTGCCCTTGAGGCGGGCATGCTCCTCGGCGCCACGGAAGCCCGTCTTGCCGGGGCTGACGGTGAAGTCGAGGCCGAGTTCCCAGAGGCTATCGCCGGGCGGCTGATCGGCGAAGGGATACATTTGCGAATTGTCGTAAGGGTAGAAGAGCAGGTAGCTTTCGACCCGCAGCATGTCGAGAACGGAGAAGCAGCAGGGGATGATGCCCATCGGCTTGCCTTCCTCGACGATCCGGTCCCAGACCATGACGGCGTCCTGGCCGCGCACGAAGATCTCGTAGCCGCGCTCGCCGGTATAACCGGTGCGCGAGATCATCACCGGCGCGCCGAACAGCGTCGTCTGCATGTGGTGGAAGTATTTGAGATCGCGAATGCCGGGCACATATTTGGCCAGATAGTCGACCGCGAGCGGTCCCTGCAGCGACAGGTCGTGCAGGTCGTCATCGAAGAGCACGGCGCAATTGCGGCCCGCGGCCTGCTTGACGAGTTCCTCGTGGCCGGAGCCGGAGCCATGCACCAGCATCCAGGAATTCGGGCCGGTGCGATAGACGATGCAGTCGTCGGTGAAGTGGCCGCGCTCGTTCAGCATCGTCGCATAGACCGACCGGCCGGGGTAGATCTTCGTCAGGTCGCGGCTGGTGATGGAGTCGAGCACGGCGATGGCGTGCGGGCCGACCAGATGCACCTTCTTCAGGCCCGAAACATCCATGATGCCGGCCTTGGTACGGACGGCGACATGCTCCTCCGACATATCCTTGTCATAGGTCCAGGCGGTGCCCATACCGCTCCAGTCCTCGAGCTTCGATCCCAGTGCGCGATGCCGATCCGCCAAGACGGAGAAACGCCATGATAAAGCCATTGTCCGTTCCCTCTTATTTCCTCTACGGAATATTTATTTCCTGACTATATAAGTCTTTCGCGTCGTGGCAAGCCCGCCCGGCATGCATTCCCCAAACTTTGATGGCATAGGCGCTGTGGCGCGATGGGTGCGATGACGCCAATCATCTCTCAGCCCATCCGCTCCGACGCGTAACTTCCCGGGCTTGCCGGGAAGACCACGGTGCGGTTGCCGTTGATGAAGGTGCGGTGATGGATATGGGCGTGGATGGCGCGCGCCAGCACCTGGCTTTCGACGTCGCGGCCGATCGAGACATAGTCGTCGGGCGACTGCGCATGGGTGATGCGCGCCGTGTCCTGCTCGATGATCGGGCCTTCGTCGAGATCGGCGGTGACGTAATGCGCCGTCGCCCCGATCAGCTTCACGCCGCGTTGATAGGCCTGTTTGTAAGGGTTGGCGCCCTTGAAGCTTGGCAGGAAGGAGTGGTGGATATTGATGATCTTCCCGGACATCTTCTGGCACATCTCGTCCGACAGGATCTGCATGTAGCGGGCGAGCACGATCAGCTCGGTGCCGGTCTGCTCGACCACGTCCATGATATGGCCCTCGGCCTGCACCTTGTTGGCCTTGGTGACCGGAATATGGTGGAAGGGGATGTCATGGTTGACCACGACCTTCTGGTAGTCGAAATGGTTGGAGACCACGCCAACGATATCGATTGGCAGGGCGCCGATCTTCCAGCGGTAGAGCAGGTCGTTCAGACAATGGCCGAAGCGCGACACCATCAAGAGCACCTTCATGCGCTTCTCGCTGTCGTGAAAATCGTAATCCATTTCGAAAGGAGCGGCGACGGTCGCAAAACCGGTGTCGATATCGGCGCCCGAAAGCCCCTCCTCCGAAATGAAGCTGACGCGCATGAAGAACTTGCCGGTGTCGAGATCGTCGAACTGCGAACTGTCGATGATGTTGCAGCCCTTGTCGGCCAGATAGCTCGAAATCGCCGCGACGATGCCGCGCGTCGACTTGCAGGATACGGTGAGTACGAAACTCTTCATGCTGTTTCTTCCTTCGCTATCCCGAGCGCAGATGGCCTACTGCATAATTCCTTAAATCGGGATCGACTTGATAATTACGCAGCAATCCAAAGTGTTAGCGTCGTATTGGCGTCTGAAATACACGCGGCACTGCAACCACGCCGGAGCTTGTCTGCTCCGGCGCATCAGCGTGTCTTCAGAACGCCCGTCCGTTCAGATGTCGAGCGTGCTGTCGCGTTCCCACTGGGTGAAATGCGAGCAGAAAGCATTCCATTCCTGATGCTTGAGCTTGAGATAGGCGGCGGAAAACTCGGCCCCGATCGCCTGCTTCAAGCCCTCGTCTGCATCATAGGCGCGCAGCGCGTCGAGCAGGTTGAGCGGTAGGCGCGGCGCGTCCTTCACCAGATACCCTTCGGCATACATGTCGATATCGTAATGCCGGCCGGGGTCTGCCTGGCTGCGGATGCCGTCGAGGCCGGCCGCGATGATGATCGCCTGCAGCAGGTACGGATTGACCGCACCATCAGGCAGGCGCAGCTCGAAACGTCCAGGTCCCGGCACGCGCACCATGTGGGTGCGGTTGTTGCCCGTCCAGGTCACGGTGTTCGGCGCCCAGGTCGCGCCCGATGTCGTGCGCGGCGCGTTGATGCGCTTATAGGAATTGACCGTCGGATTGGTGATCGCGGCCAGCGCGGAGGCGTGCTTCATGATGCCGCCGAGGAAGGTTTTACCCTGAGCGGAGAGCCCAAAGGCCATTTCCTTGTCGGCAAAGGCGTTGACCTTGCCATCGATGTCCCAGACCGAAATATGGGCATGGCAGCCGTTTCCGGTCAGGGCTTTGAAGGGCTTCGGCATGAAGGTGGCGCGAAGGCCGTGTTTTTCGGCGACCGACTTGACCATGAACTTGAAGAAGGAGTGCTTGTCTGCCGTCTGAAGCGCGTCGTCATATTCCCAGTTCATCTCGAACTGGCCGTTCGCGTCCTCGTGATCGTTCTGATAGGGCTTCCAGCCAAGCTCGAGCATGTAGTCGCAGATCTCGGCGATGACATCATAGCGACGCATCACGGCCTGCTGATCGTAGCAAGGCTTCTCGGCGGTATCGAACTGGTCCGAAATCACCGAGCCGTCCGCAGAAATCAGAAAGAACTCGGGCTCCACGCCGGTTTTCACCCGGAGCCCTTCTTTCGCAGCTTCAGCGACCAGTCTTTTCAGCACCACGCGCGGTGCCTGTTCGACAGGCTGATCGTTCATGACGCAGTCGGCTGCAACCCATGCGACGTCTTTCTTCCAGGGCAACTGGATGACCGAGGACGCATCGGGAAGCGCGAACAGGTCGGGATGGGCTGGCGTCAAATCGAGCCAGGTTGCGAAGCCCGCAAAGCCGGCGCCATCCTTCTGCATATCGGCGATGGCTTCCGCGGGGACCAGCTTGGCGCGTTGGCCACCGAACAGGTCGGTATAGCTGATCATGAAATATTTGATGCCTTTGTCTTTGGCAAAAGCAGCAAGGTCCAGTGTCATTCTCGTTCCCCTTTGGATTTCTTGGAGACACTTTGCTTATGGATGCGAGACGGCCGGGACGTTTGCCCGGCCGGTAGTAGAAATCAGTAGCCTCCCTTGCCGGGATACCAGTTTGTGCCGGCGAGCGGGATCTGGGCCATGGCGGCCGCCTCCATCGTCAGCGCGCAAAGATCTTCCGGTTCCAGGTTGTGCAGGTGGTTCTTGCCGCAGGCGCGCGCGATGGTCTGGGCTTCCAGCGTCATAACCTTCAGATAGTTCGCGAGACGGCGGCCGGCGGCGATTGGATCAAGGCGCTTCATCAGTTCCGGGTCCTGCGTCGTGATGCCGGCCGGGTCTTTGCCTTCGTGCCAGTCGTCATAGGCGCCGGCCGTCGTGCCGAGCTTCTGGTATTCTTCTTCCCAATGCGGATCGTTGTCGCCGATCGCAACGAGTGCCGCCGTGCCGATGGCAACGGCATCGGCACCCAGCGCCAGTGCCTTGGCCACGTCGGCGCCCGATCGGATGCCGCCCGAGATGATCAGTTGCACCTTGCGATGCATGCCGAGATCCTGCAGCGCCTGGACGGCGGGGCGGATGCAGGCGAGCGTCGGCATGCCGACATTTTCGATGAAGACATCCTGCGTCGCGGCGGTTCCGCCCTGCATGCCATCGAGCACCACCACGTCGGCCCCAGCCTTCACCGCAAGTGCGGTATCGTAATAGGGACGCGCGCCACCGACCTTCACATAGATCGGCTTTTCCCAGTCGGTGATCTCACGCAGTTCCAGGATCTTGATTTCGAGGTCGTCCGGGCCGGTCCAATCCGGGTGGCGGCAGGCCGAGCGCTGGTCGATGCCCTTCGGCAGATTGCGCATGTTGGCGACACGATCGGAGATCTTCTGGCCGAGCAGCATGCCACCGCCGCCGGGCTTTGCGCCTTGACCGACAACCACTTCGATCGCATCGGCGCGACGCAGGTCCTTGGGATTCATGCCGTATCGCGACGGCAGATACTGGTAGACCAGCGTCTGCGAATGGCCGCGCTCTTCATCGGTCATCCCGCCGTCGCCTGTCGTGGTGGAGGTTCCGGCAATCGTCGCGCCGCGTCCGAGCGCTTCCTTGGCATTGCCGGAGAGCGCGCCGAAGCTCATGCCGGCAATGGTGATCGGCGTCTTCAGGTGAATGGGCTTTTTGGCGAAGCGCGCGCCGAGGACGACCGACGTGTCGCACTTTTCGCGGTAACCTTCGAGCGGATAGCGCGAGATCGATGCGCCGAGAAAAAGCAGGTCATCGAAATGCGGAACCTTGCGTTTGGTGCCGGCGCCACGGATGTCGTAAATGCCGGTCGCCGCCGCACGGCGGATTTCCGCCAGCGTGTAATCGTCGAAGGTCGCGGACTTGCGCGGCGGGGTATAGGGGTTGTGATAGCTCATGATGGTCCCTCGCCTTAATACGCGTCGGCGTTGTCGATATTGAAATTATAGAGCTTGCGGGCCGAGCCGTAACGCTTGAATTCCTCGGGCCTCACTTCGGTCACACCCGCCTTTTCGAGAAGTTCGGCCAGCTTCGTCAGATGCTCGGGACGCAGCTCCTTTTCGATGCAATCGGCACCCAGGCTCTTGACCGAACCGCGCACGAAGAGCTTCGCCTCGTAGAGCGAATCCCCAAGCGCATCGCCAGCATTGCCCAGCACCACGAGGTGGCCGGACTGGCCCATGAAGGCCGACATATGGCCGATATTGCCATGAACGACGATGTCGATGCCCTTCATCGAGATGCCGCAGCGCGATGCCGCATTGCCCTTGATGACAAGGAGGCCGCCGCGGCCGGTTGCGCCGGCATACTGGCTGGCATCACCCTCGATGACGACGGTTCCAGACATCATGTTTTCTGCAACACCCGGACCTGCCGAACCGTGAACCGTGACGGTCCCGCCGTCGTTCATCCCGGCGCAGTAATAGCCGACCGACCCCTTCACATCGACCGTGACGGGCGCATCGATGCCGACGGCAACCGAATGGCTGCCGCGCGGATTGACGACTTCGAAGGAAAGATCGTTCGAACCGTTCTGGATGTTGTGCAGGGCGCTGTTGAGTTCACGTAACGGCGTAGTGGCAAGATCAATCACAGGCATGTTTCGATAACCCTTGGAGAATGCGCATGAGGTGCCGGTCAAGCGACCTTCTGGTGATCCCAGAAATAGACGGTTGCAGGCTCCGGCTCCCAGACCCGGGCATTCTCGATGCCGGGCAGATTGACGAGCGCCCGGTATTCCGAACCGAATGCGACATACTGGTCCGTTTCGGCCATGACGGCGGGCTTGCAGGCGATCGCGTCGCGCACGACGCCGAAGCCGGACTTCGTGCCGACGACGAAGGTAAAGAAGCCGTCGAGGTCATCCACCGCGCCTTCCAGCGCTTGGCCGAGATTCTTGCCCTTGGCCATCTCTGCCGTCAGATAGGCGGCGGCGACCTCGGTGTCGTTTTCGGTTTCGAAGGTCATGCCTTCGCGCTTCAGCTCGCGGCGCAGATTGTTGTGGTTGGACAGAGAGCCATTATGCACCAGGCATTGGTCGGAGCCGGTGGAAAAAGGATGGGCCCCGAGCGTCGTGACGGCTGATTCCGTCGCCATGCGGGTATGGCCGATGCCGTGGGTGCCGGCCATTGAATTGACCGCGAAGCGGGAGACCACATCCTTCGGCAGGCCGGTTTCCTTGTAGATCTCGATGGCGTCGCCGCTGCTCATGATGCGGATGTTGGGACGCAATTCAGAAACGGCTGCCTTGCCCGCATCGAGCAGATCCTTCGCAAGCGTGATGACGGCATGGGTGCTCTTAACCTGGATGGCGACCGGTGCGCCGACCGCCTGGCCGAGCTCGGCCTCGAGGTCGGCGAAATCCTTCTTCGGATTGGCCGACTGGATGGTGATCTTGGCATTGCTGCCGCTGGCGTCGCCATAGATCGCGATACCGGCGCTGTCCGGCCCCCGATCCGTCATCGTTATCAGCATCGAGGACAGCAGTGCCCCGAGCTCCGGTTCGAGACTTTTATCCTTGAGGAAGAGCCCCACAATTCCGCACATGACCAGACCTCCGTTCGTGTTGAGAAAGGACTAGCAGGTCTGTTTTCGTTTTTCAACTCGGAAGAAAGATTTTTTCTTTTAAGGCAAGTCAGCCTTTCGAGCTCCGCTGAGGATAGGTGATGATCGAGAGGTATTTGCTCGGGAGTTTGACCAACTGCTCCGGCCCATGTGGTGCATCGGCATCGAAGAACAGGCTGTCGCCCGGCTCCATCTGGAAAAGCTGGTCGCCATGGCGGTAAACGACTTCGCCTTCGAGCATGTAGAGAAATTCCATGCCCTCGTGCTGGAAGGTCGGGAAGGTGTCGGAATCGGCCGTCAATGTGATGAGGTAAGGCTCGACGATGACGCCGCTGGTATTGTTGTCGATATGGCCGAGCAGATTATATTGATGGCCGGCGCGCGTGCCGCGCCGTTCGAGTTCGATGCCCTGCCCCGCTTTGACGAAGACGGCATTGCGCGGTTCCTCGAAACGGCGGAAGAAGGCGGTCAGCGGCACGCCGAGCGCCCGCGACAGCGATTGCAGGGTCGTCAGCGACGGCGAGATGTTGCCGTTCTCGATCTTCGACAGCATGCCGAGTGAAATGCCGGTCGCGGCCGCCAGATCGGTGACCGTGATGCCGAGTTTCTTGCGGTAGGCGCGCACCTCATGGCCGATCGCCATTTCGAGGTTGTTTTCCTTCGGCTCGCGGACGGCGTGCGGATCCTGGGAAAAGGGAGCGCGTCCACTCTGCGCCTGTTCCGGTTGCTCTGCCGCTTCACGCTTGGTTTTCATGGGTTTTCCACCGCCGCCTTCTCTTTTGTCCAAGGCAACCCTATCGTCATAGTGAAAATTCCTCAACCGTGAAGAAAACCTATTCCCGCCGCGCCGCGCGCGGAGCGATGCCGTAGACGGCACGGAACATCCGGGAAAAATGGCTCAGACTGGAAAAACCGGTGGCCACCGCGATTTCCGAGACGGAAAGCGGGCTCTGCTTCAGCAGGCGATGGGCATGCTGCAGCCTGATCCTGCGGTACTGATCGAGGAAGGTGGTGCCGAGATGGGCCGAAAAGAGCCGGTCGAGATGGCGGGTGGTGACGCCGGCGATGCGCGCCATGGCGGCACGCTCGAGCGGCATCTCGATCGTCTCTTCCATCCGTTCGAGAACGTTGAGCAGGCCGGAATGATGGACGCCGTAACGCTGCGCCAGCGAGGCGCGCTGGGGTGCAGCGGGCTCGTTGACCTCGGTGTGCAGATACCAGTCGCTGACCCGGCGGGCGAAATCCGGCCCCATGCGCTCGGCGATCAGCACATGCATCATGTCGAGCGGTGCGATGCCGCCGCCGCAGGTGATCCGGTTGCCGTCGATCACGAAGCGCGCCTGGCGCGGCGTCAGGTCCGGGAAGGCTTCGAGAAGGGCGGCCGCATGCTCCCAGTGGATGGTGAAGTCGCGGCCGCCAAGCAGTCCGGCGGCGGCCATCAGATAGGGGCCGCCCGAGATGCCGCCGATCCTCACCCCTTCGCGCGACAGCTGCCGCAAGCAGGCAAGTACGCTAGGATATCGCCAGTCGCGGGGCAAGCCGCCGGCGCAGACGAAGGCCGTTCCGAGCCCCGAGCCCCTGACCGGGAGAGGCTCGGCGGGGACGCTTGTGCCCGAGGAGGAGAGCGCCGGCGCGCCATCGGGCGAGAAGATCTGCAGTCGATAGATCTCGCGTCCGGCCAAAAGATTTGCCGCCCTGAGCGGTTCGGTCGCCGAAGCATAGGACATCAGCGCAAATCCCGGGATAAGGATGAAGCCGATTTTCTGGACATTTCTACTATCAACAGAGGGCATGTCTCTTTCTTAGCGATTTGTGTCCCTTCTGTGCAAGTCAGCCCTTCTCTTTCTGGCATCATGCAGCTGTTCTTTCCGGAGTGACCATGCGCTATTCCGCTCTTTCGATTTTCCTGAACGGCCTTCGCGGCAACAAAGGCTGGGCGCCGGCCTGGCGCGAGCCGGCGCCGAAGCCGCATTACGACGTCATCATCGTCGGCGGCGGCGGGCATGGTCTTGCCACCGCCTACTACCTTGCCAAGGAGTTCGGCGTCACCAATGTCGCTGTCCTCGAAAAGGGCTATCTCGGCTCCGGCAATATCGGCAGGAACACGACGATCATCCGCTCGAACTATCTGCTGCCGGGTAATAATCCGTTCTACGAGCTGTCGATGAAACTTTGGGAGGGGCTGGAGCAGGACTTCAACTTCAACGCCATGGTCTCGCAGCGCGGCGTTCTCAACCTCTTCCATTCCGACGCGCAGCGCGACGCCTATACGCGCCGCGGCAACGCCATGCGGCTGCATGGCGTCGACGCCGAGCTTCTCGACCGGCAGGCGGTACGCAGGAAATTGCCCTTCCTCGATTTCGACAATGCCCGTTTCCCCATTATGGGCGGCCTGTTCCAGCCGCGCGGCGGCACGGTGCGCCACGATGCGGTCGCCTGGGGTTATGCGCGAGGCGCCGATCAGCGCGGCGTCGACATCATCACCCAGTGCGAGGTGACCGGCATCCGCAGCGAAAACGGTCGGATTACCGGCGTCGAGACCAACAAGGGCTTCATCGGCTGCGGCAAGCTGGCGCTTGCTGCCGCCGGCAACTCCACCGTCGTCGCCGATATGGCCGGCCTTCGCCTGCCGATCGAAAGCCATGTGCTGCAGGCCTTCGTCTCCGAAGGGCTGAAACCGTTCATCGACACGGTCGTCACCTTCGGCGCCGGGCATTTCTACGCGTCCCAGTCGGACAAGGGCGGCCTGGTCTTCGGCGGTGACATCGACGGCTACAATTCCTATGCCCAGCGCGGCAATCTCGCCTCGGTCGAGCATGTCGCCGAAGCCGGGCTGGCGCTGATTCCGTCGCTGTCGCGCGTGCGTTATCTGCGCTCCTGGGGTGGCGTCATGGATATGAGCATGGACGGCTCGCCGATCATCGACCGCACCCATATCGACAATCTCTATCTCAACACCGGCTGGTGTTACGGCGGCTTCAAGGCCACACCCGCCTCCGGCTTCTGCTACGCCCATCTGATCGCCCGCAACGCGCCGCATCAGACCGCCCGCGCCTTCCGGCTCGACCGCTTCGCGCGCGGCTATCCGATCGACGAAAAGGGCGTCGGCGCCCAGCCCAATCTGCACTGAGGACATTTAAGATGGCGAGCTTGATTTCCTGTCCCCATTGCGGCGCCCGACCGAAGGAGGAGTTCTCGATCCGCGGCGATGCCGGCCTTATCAGGCCGGCGCCGGATGCCGGTGCGGCGGCCTGGTTCGATTATGTCTATCTGCGCGACAATCCGAGAGGCCGGCACAGCGAATATTGGCACCACTCTTCCGGATGCCGCCGCTGGCTGATCGTCGAACGCGATACCGTCACCCATGTGGTCCACGGCGTCAGGGATGCCGCTCTTTCCAAGCTCGGCGGAGAACCGGCATGACGAGCTTCCGTCTTTCCTCCGGCGGCCGCATCGACCGCGCCACGACGCTCGGTTTTACTTTCGACGGCAGGCCACTCGAAGGCCATCCGGGCGATACACTCGCCTCGGCGCTGCTTGCCAACGGCGTCCAGCTCGTCGGCCGCAGCTTCAAATATCACCGCCCGCGCGGCATCCTGACGGCGGGCGCTGCCGAACCGAACGCGCTGGTAACGACGGGCAGCGGCGGGCGCACCGAGCCGAATACGCGGGCCACGATGATCGAGCTCTACCAGGGGCTGACGGCAAAGAGCCAGAACCGCTGGCCTTCGCTCGGCTTCGATGTCGGCGCGGTCAACGGGCTGCTGTCGCCCTTCCTCAGTGCCGGCTTCTACTACAAGACCTTCATGTGGCCGGCGGCCCTCTGGGAAAAGCTCTACGAGCCGGTGATCCGCAAGGCGGCGGGCCTCGGCAGGGCTTCCTACGAGGCCGATCCCGATAGCTACGAGAAATGCTGGGCGCATTGCGATCTGCTGGTGATCGGTGCCGGCCCGACCGGTCTTGCCGCAGCGCTGACCGCCGGCCGCGCCGGTGCGCGCGTCATCCTCGCCGACGAGGGGTCCGAACTTGGCGGCAGCCTGCTTTCCGACAGCGCCACCATTGACGGCAAGCCGGCGGATGCGCTTCTCGGCGCGCTGCTTGCCGAACTGGCGAGCCTGGAGAACGTGCGCCGCCTGCCGCGCATGACGGTGTTCGGCTGGTATGACGACAATGTCTTTGGCGCCGTCGAACGGGTGCAGAAGCATGTGGCGATGCCGGATCCGGAACGCCCCGTGGAACGCTTGTGGCGCATCGTCGCCCGCCAGGCGATCCTTGCAACCGGCGTCGAGGAGCGTCCGCTGGTCTTCGGCGGCAACGATATTCCCGGTGTGATGATGGCAGGCGCGATGCGCAGCTATCTCAATCGGCAGGCGGTCGCGCCCGGCAGAAGCACGGTCATCTTCACCACCAACGATGCCGGATATCGAACCGCAGCCGATCTGGAGGCCGCCGGCCTCACCGTCGCGGCGATCGTCGACAGCCGCGCGGATGCGGCCGCGAGCTGGCAGGGCCGCGCCGAAGTGCTGAAGGGCGCCAGGGTCATCGATGCGCTTGGCGGCAAGCGCCTGCGCGGCGTCAGCGTCGAAACCGCAACCGGCACCCGCCGGATCGAAGCCGATGCGCTAGCCATGTCGGGCGGCTGGAGCCCGATCATTCATCTTGCCTGCCATCGCGGTGCGAAACCGCAATGGTCGGACGAGGCCTCGGCGTTTCTGGCGCCTGTCCAGCAGGAAGGTCTGACCGTTGCCGGCTCGGCTGCCGGCCTTGCGCAAACCGCGACCTGCCTCGGTGATGGCGCCGCAAAGGCAGTTGCCGCGTTGAAGACGATCGGTTTCGCGGCGGCGGAACCGGCCTTTGCCTTGGCGTCCGAGGCGGCTGCACAGGCAAAGCCGCTCTGGTCGGTCAAGGGCTCGAAGGGCAAGGCCTTCGTCGATTACCAGAACGACGTGCATCTCAAGGATCTCGGCCTCGCCGTCCGCGAAGGCTACGGCCACGTCGAGCTCGCCAAGCGTTACACCACATCAGGCATGGCGACCGATCAGGGCAAGCTTTCCAACATCAACGCCATCGGCATCCTTGCCGAGGCACGCGGCGTGTCACCCGCCGAGGTGGGAACGACGACCTTCCGGCCCTTCTACACGCCGGTTTCCTTCGGCGCCTTGACCGGGGCGTCGCGCGGCAAACATTTCCAGCCGGCGCGCAAATCGCCGCTGCATGGCTGGGCTAAGAAGAATGGCGCGATCTTCGTCGAAACCGGCCTCTGGTACCGGTCCGCCTGGTTTCCGCGCGCCGGAGAGACGACATGGCGTGAAAGCGTCGACCGCGAGGTGCTGAACATCCGGAAGAATGCCGGCCTCTGCGACGTCTCGACCCTCGGCAAGATCGAAATATCAGGGAGGGATGCCGCGACCTTCCTCGATCGCATCTATTGCAACGGCTTCGCCAAGCTCGCTGTCGGCAAGGCGCGTTACGGCATCATGCTGCGTGAGGACGGCTTCATCTATGATGACGGCACCACCAGCCGGTTCAGTGACGAGCATTTCTTCATGACGACGACGACCGCACTTGCCGCCGGCGTGTTGACCCATCTCGAATTCTGCGCCCAG
Organism: Rhizobium sp. CB2179; assembly: GCF_057653455.1. Classification (NCBI taxonomy): domain Bacteria; kingdom Pseudomonadati; phylum Pseudomonadota; class Alphaproteobacteria; order Hyphomicrobiales; family Rhizobiaceae; genus Rhizobium; species Rhizobium sp. CB2179. Next base: position 614,473 of record NZ_JBYGKR010000003.1, read on the forward strand.
ACGCTCTGGCCGGAACTCGACGTCTGCTTCGCCTCCTCGACCGATCAATGGGCGCAGATGGCCGTTGCCGGGCCGAAGTCGCGCGCCATTCTTCAGGAGATCGTCGACGAGGATTTGTCGGATGCAGCCTTCCCCTTCATGAGCGCGCGCAAGGTCTCCCTGTTCGGCGGCCAACTTGAAGGGCGGCTCTTCCGGATTTCCTTCTCGGGCGAACTCGCCTACGAGCTGGCGGTGCCCGCCGGCTACGGCGAAGGCGTTGCGGATGCGATCATGGCGGCGGGCGAGAAACATGGCATCTGCGCCTATGGCGCCGAAGCGCTCGGCGTCATGCGCATCGAAAAGGGCCATGTCACCCATGCCGAAATCAACGGCACGGTGACGCCTGGCGACCTCGGTTTCGGCCGCATGGTTTCATCAACCAAGCCGGATTTCATCGGCAAGGCATTGCTTGCCCGCGAAGGGCTGCAAGATCCCGAGCGGCAGCGCCTTGTCGGCGTCAAGCCGCTTAATCCGGCGACCGGTTTCCGCACCGGCTCGCATATTCTCGCCGACGGCGTTGCGGCGACCCTCGAAAACGACCAAGGCTACGTCACTTCAAGCGCCTTTTCGCCAGGGCTCGGCCATACGATCGGCCTGGCGCTCGTCAGGCGTGGGCCGGAGCGCATCGGTGAAAAGGTGACGGTCTGGAACGGCCTGCGCAACGAATTCACCGATGCGGTGCTCTGCCATCCCGTCTTCATCGATCCCGAAAACGAGAAGCTCCATGCGTGATCTTCCGCAACACAAGCCGGTTCTGGCCGGGGCAGCATATAAAGGCATCTCAGGGGCGGGCGTCCGGCTGGAAGCCTTGCCGGAGGGCCATCTCCTGCATGTGCTCGGCGCAATCGAGCCCACCGCGCTCGCCGCAGAATTGGTGAAAGCAGGCTTTGCGAAAAGTTCGATCCGTAAGGCAGGCTTTTGGCAATGGTTCGTCGCCGGCGACGAGCCGCTCGTGCCCGCCAGCCTCCATGCTCTCGCGGCAGCACTTGCGGGAAAGGCTTTCGTCATGGACCAGAGCCACGGGCGCGTGCGTATCGGCGTTTCCGGCCGTTCTTCGCGCGCACTTCTCTCAAGGGGGGCCGCCGTCGATCTCGATCCTTCCGTCTTTCCGGAAGGCCATTCGGCCATGACGATGGTCGGTCATCTCTCCGTGCAGATCGTCCGCACCGGCGATGACAGCTTCGAACTCACGGTCCTGCGCAGTTTTGCCGAAAGCCTCTGGGACGATCTCGTGCATATGGCGGCGAGCGCTGAAAAGGACGACGTCTGACAGAGCATTATGCCGAAAAGTGTGAGGTTTTCCGATGACATCATGCTCTCACTATATAACGTAGACCAGGATGATTTTAGGCCGATCCGGCCCAAAATCACCCTGGTCTAGAGGCGGGTTTCGATCGTTTTCAAGCTGTATGCAGCGAGGCGGCGCCGACCCATTCGGGGCGCGCCGCGCCTTGCAGCTCCTCCAGCGCATCGGCGGCAAAGCTCGGTACTACACCGGTCCACAGCAGTGCGCCGTCGGGATTGGAATGGCCGTCGCCCTCGAGCTTGTAGATGCTTTCGACGATATACTGGCCGTCATTGTTCAGGCCCTTGATCTCGGAAATCTCGACCACCCGGCGCCTTCCTGTGCGCTTGAAGCGGGCGATCTGCACGACGACGTCGACCGCCGAGGCGATCTGGGCGCGCAGCGGCCGAAGCGGCATGTCGATATCAGACATCAGCGCCAGCGTTTCCAGCCGGTGCAGGGAGTCATAGGGCGTATTCGCATGCACCGTCGAAAGGCTGCCGCTGTGACCTGATGTCATTGCCTGGATCATATCGAGCGCCTCGCCGCCGCGGCACTCGCCGACGATGACCCGGTCGGGCCGCATGCGCAGCGACGAGCGGAACAGGTCGCGGATGCTGGCGCCGCCGCGGCCGAACCGATCGGGCTTCGTCACTTCGAGATAGACCACGTGTTCCTTACGGATCTGCAGTTCGGACGTGTCTTCAATGACGATGATGCGCTCGTGGTCGGCAAAGGCTTCCGACAGTGCGTTCAGCATGGTCGTCTTGCCGGTGCCGGTGCCGCCCGAGATGATGACGTTCTTTTGCAGCCCAACGGCCGCCTGCAGCAGCGTCAGCGACTCGTCGGTCAGGCTGCCCTGGGTGACGAGATCATGGATGCTGCGATGTTCTTTCAAAAAACGGCGGATGGAGATGCAGAGCCCGGTGCGCGACGCGGGCGGCTGGATCATCTGCACGCGCGAACCATCCGGCAGACGGGCCTCGACGCTCGGTTCCTCCGGCGTCAGCCGCTTGCCTGAGAACTGCGCGATGCTGCGCGCGGCCGATTCCAGATCCTCACGACTGGCGAAACGCGTATCGGCGCGTTCGAGCTTGCCTCGCCTTTCGACGAAAATGTCGGATGTGCCGTTGATCAGGATTTCGGACACGCTCGGATCATCGAGGAGAAAACGGATCGGCCCAAGCAGCTTGTCCAGCGCCCGGGTCAGGACCTGGAAGGTGGCCTGTTCGGCAGCGTCGTCGGATACGGCCTTCATCAGAGCGGCATCCCGACCAGGACCGTGCTCATGCCGAACAGCGTCGCCATCATCTGAACCGCGGTCGGAAAGAACATCATCAATGGAATGAGGACCAATCCAAGTATTAAGATGCTGCTCATCGTTTCCATCGTTCTCTCTCCGGATCGACTGGCGGGCGATACCCACCATTTCAGGAGCTTAATCCAGATCATCAAACAACGCCATGGTCGGGTGCCGTGCGGGCGGTGATTCTACCCGCGGTACGCCTTCTCTTCTATCGCTTTGAAAGAATTGGCCAATTATGGAGCAGTAGACGAAGCCGCGAAGGACCATCAAAAATTTCTTCTCCACAGGTAAAACTTCAGCCTGTTCAAAAGGTTAGTTAAAAAAACCCGGCGTCAACTGCGACTTTGTCGCCGATGCCTCCAAGACAATTGGAACCCTTCGTTTCGTTTGCTTGACGGAGGGCTGGCCTTGGGCGCACTCTTGGGTCTTAATGGTGTTGCTCAACAAACGTTGGCCGCCGGGGAAGATAAGCTGAAGCAGAAAATATCATTGGATCGAGCAACATGCTCGTTCGGATCGATAGCGTATGCTTGGTTCATCTTCACCAAGGCTTCGAACCGAAACAAACCTGGGAATGAGGAGTACTCACATGTTTGGTAAACTCAAGACTCTCGCAATTGCACTTCACAAGGACGAACGCGGCGACATGGCCCAGATCGTCCTGGCCGTCGCCCTGATCGTCATTCCGCTGATGCTGATCCTGCTCGCATTCGGCAAACAGATCGGCGAATGGTTCAACGAAAAGAACACGGCGCTCTCGGATGCCGAGAGAATTCCTGAGCCGGGTCAATAAGCGGGTCGGGATCATGGATACGACCTATGATCTGACCCTGATGCCTGCGGCGGCGGCTCTTGCCGTCGCCTGCACCATGACCGCGGCGGTGCTCGACCATCGCCACGGTCATATCCCGAACGCCGTCACTTATCCTTGCCTGCTTGGCGGGTTCATGTTGGCGGCAGTCAGCGGCGGTCTCGCGGGGATAGGGCTTGCTTTCGCAGGCCTCTTTGCAGCCGGCCTGATCTTCATCATCGCCTTCGCAGCCGGAAGCTGCGGCGGCGGCGACGTCAAGCTGATGGCGGCGCTCGGCGCCATTCTTGGCCTCGGGCCCGCCATCGACGTAACCCTTGCATCGCTGATGGTCGGCGGCGTGATTGCCGTTTTCTCCATGGCGCGGCGTGTTCAGTGGAGCGTGCTGGCCCGAACGGTCGGATTGTTTGCGCTTCTCCTGCCTGCCGGTTTCCGCGATGCCGCTTCCGTGCTGAAGCCGCGCGAAACCCATCATACCGTTCGCTTCGGCGTTGCCGCTGCTCTCGGACTTCTCTGGTGCCTTTTCATGCCCGATTTCACCCCTCTTTCATTCGTGAGGTAACGGCAATGCGCGCTGAACTCGAACGCCCCATCTTCGACGGTGCCTTCTGGAGTTCGATCCTGCACTCGCGGACCTTCTGGGTCCCTCAGGATCACGGCGCGCTCCTCGGTACCTTTGCGATCGCCATGCTGCTGCTTGCCTCTATGCTGCTGCTGCCGCGGCTTTCCGCCCGCCGGCGCCGGATATCGGAGTTGCACGGCGATACCTCCGGCAGCACGACAATGATGGATTTCGTCCTCGTGACACCGGTCTTCGTCTTCTTCATGTTCGTGGTCTTCCAATTCACCATCCTGGCAAAAAACCACCTCTTCACCCACTATGCTGCCTATGCGGCGGCCCGCAGCGCCCGCGTCTATTTCTGCCCGGCCCTGCCGATCACGCTGCGAAGCCTAATCGACGTCAAGACCTGCGATGACGACGCTGCTGCCGGCAAAGCCGATCTTGCCGCCCGCCTGGCGCTGATCCCGGCCGCACCCTACGACCAGCTGAAATGCGTCGGCGCCTGCCAGCCGCCGGAAGATGCGCTGAAAAACCTTGCCGATGCCTCCGGGCTTTCGAAGAACTGGCGCGCGATGCGCAACCAGGCCCGCTACATGTTCGACCCGCAAAACGTCACCGTGACCGTCGACCGCGCGCCGATGGCGCTCTATGCGGCCATCAACCGCTCGCCGCATGTGCCGGTCACCGCCAAGGTGGAAGCGCGCTTCCTGCTGCTCGAATATGCCGGCTGGGTCTTTGCCCGCGGCCAGAGGAAGGACGGCCGCTACTACACGATCTCGACGGCGGAGGTGAACCTGCTATGACACCGACCCTCATCAAGCGCCTGCATCGCGACGAACGCGGCTTCCTGTCACCGATCATCCTCTACATGACGATCGCGCTCGCCCTGATGATCGTCTGGATCCTGAATACGGGACAGATGATCTACGACAAGCAGCGCACGCAGGACACGGCCGATGCCGCCGCACTCGTCCATGCCGACTGGGAAGCCCGCTATCTCAACATCATGGCGATGAACAACGTCGCCTCCTCGCAGGCAACCGTCGTCATGGCGACCTCGGTCGCCTTCCAGCTGACGACGGCGGAACTGGCCGTGCGCTCGGCCGCCATTCTGGCGAAACTCGCCGAATATTCGTTCACCGAAGGCTTCGGGCCGGCGTCGCTCCTGCCGCCGCTTCCGCCGATGCCCTACTGCCCGGGCTGGCAGAAGGTGCCGATCGTCGGTGGCATCATCTACGGCGCTTGCCTGGCTTTCCAGGGGTTCCGGGCGACGGAAGCCGGCCTGGCGATTGGCTATACGGTAAAAGCACAGCTCGATTATGATCCCTGGGGCCTCATCGTGAAGTCCAGCGACATTATCGACGCCATGAACGACCTCAACGACTATCTCGTCGAAAGCTTCCCGCAGCGCGTTGGCAACGAGGCCCTGCATTTGGTGCGCCTGAACAAGTCGGATCATGTCGTCTTCCATCCGCCCTGCGAGTCCTGCAACAACGCCGGAGAGGGTGCGGGCGGTAATCTGCCGGTCGATCGCGACGGCATCAATCCCGCCTCGGCCTACGCTGAAATGTGCATTGCCATGACCTATGGCACCCAAGGGCAGGACCCGTTCCTCATGCGCGGCGAGTTTGCCAACCGCGGCTTCCCCAACGGCAAGGGTCCGTTGACCGCAGGCGGCGTCGATGGCAGCCATATTCGCGACTGGGTGAACCACGAAAGCGGCATCGACGATGCGCTGGTGAACTTCTACATCTTCTATGAAGCCTTCGGCCCAGCTTACCTGAGCAAGGTACCGTTCAAGGCGATCGTCGAGCAATATGCCGGTGATCTGAGCTGGCTGGAAGAAGCAGCGCTCGACGTCAGCTTCTGGCTCGCGGACAAGGTCTTCGGCGTCGGCTTTGGCGTCACCAATCCCTTCCAGCTGCCGATCGACGTGCCGCCGCGTTATTCCGACGCGCAGACAAAGGACGAGAATGATTTCACCCGCAAGTTCGACACGATCTGGGATGGGGTCTGCAGCCCGGCGGGTGCTGCGATTTCGATGGCAGGCGCACTGCCTGTCGTTTCCTTCCCGAAGCCTTACTGGCTGAAGGGACGCACACCTTTCAACTTCACGCCTTTCGGCGGCGAGCAACTCGACGACTACCAGACGCTGGCGATCGTTTCGCGCGCCCCGCGCGCCAGGCTGCAGATCCGCATCTTCAAGGACAAGACACCGTCGGCCTATGCGCTCGCGCAGAGCTGGGTCCACAATTACACGGCCTTCGACCTCTACACACAGGACTGGCTGGCATCGCTTGCGCCCGCCACGCTAGCCGACGATATCGGCGAGGTTTCGAACACCATCAAGCAGAGCCCGGCGGCCGACAGTTTTACCGGTCTGACCCGCGTCTTCGACCGAGGAGGAGCCAATGCCTGGGCTGCCGTCAACACACACTGAGCCTACGGGCGGTCTTCCAGGCCGCGGGCTGCTGATGCGGCTGCACCGCGACAGGCGCGGTCTCGCCTCGATCGAATTCGTACTTGCCGCGCCAGTTATCCTGCTGATCGTGATTTTCGTCATCCACGCCAACAAGATTTCCACCAAGAAGGTGGGAACCATGCTTGCGATGCGCAACGCCGCCTTCGCCGAGGCGAATGGGCTGGACTGCACGTCGGATTTCTCGAACGTCTTCCCGATCCCGGCCTTGCCGGCACTGCCCGGGGGCGACGCCATGAGCTGCGCGCGCACGCCATCGCATGAAGGCGACGGCGACCCGCAACGCACCTTTGTCTGGGACGACGTGCAAAATACCTTGAAGAGCGACGGGCGCGATTTCGGCGACATGGTCGGCGACCTCGCCAATGAGAAGCCGCAGCTCGTCACCGCTACGGCCGACCGGGTCTACAAGTTCAGGGATTCCGATGATCTCGATACGATCAGAAGCCTCCGCTGGAAGGACGCGTTCACGGTTGATGACTCGACGCTGTTTGCCTCCCACAACAACGATACCACGCGCCGTGGCTACGATCCGACGCTGCGTCGGGAAATCCGCGATGTGGCCGACGATTCCGGCGATCTGTTCGACGGCGTCTTCCCGGGAGCGAAATAAGATGATGCAGGGCGCGCGCATCTCCTTTCGTCTCGCCGGTCACCTTGCCGGCCATCTCACTGGTTTGGTGCTGGTGATCGGGCTCGCCGTCGCCGTGGCCACACCGGTCCGTGCCGAAATCTACAAGGATTTCAAAGTGACGCTGAACTCGATGCTGGCCGGCATCCTCGGCGCGCCGGAGCGGGCGCCGCGCGATCTCGTCATCAACGGCCAGCCGCTTGAATTCACGCCCTACCAGAGCGATCGCAGCATTTCCGATATCACCGACGAATGGCTGCGGGTGCTGGCCGCCAATACAAGGCCGGCCTTGCCCAGGAGCGATAACAAGGAAGAACTGACCGCGGTCATTGCCGCCAACATGCTGATCGTCCCGAAGACGAGCCGCATCCGCGACGATCTCGCCGTGGTGGTGCGGTTCTTCGACGGCGACGGCGAGGCGGCCCTCGACTATCTCCGCCGGCAGGATCCTAAAAATCCTTCGGCAAGAGCGCCGATCCCGGGCGTCTCGATCATGATCCGCCGTCCCGCCGATGCGCCGAGGACCGAGGTGCTGATGAGCCGCTTCGAGGATGTTGCCTCGACGCTGCCGGCCTTTGCGGCCCCCGCCGATGTCAGCAAGCTGCCGATGTCGCTGCGTCCGCCGGCCGGTGTCGAGGTGCTGAGCGATATCGGCGATCGCGACCAAAGCCACACGTCGCGCACGGTCGTGTCGAAAGGCACGCTGTCGGCCGTGCGCTGGTCCGATCAACGCGCCGATCTGCTTGCCCGCGACGGTTTTACCATCGAGACGCCGCCGGCACAGCGCGGCGGGGTCACAGCACTTTATGGCCGGCGCGGCAGCGTCGAGGCCAATGTCTTGTACACTCGCAGCAAAACCGACGGCCGGACCGTCGAAGTCATTCAAATCAGGCAACCCTTCGTCGAAGGAATAACACCATGAACTGGAAGCTCATCGCGGCTGTCATCGTCGGGCTCATCACCGGCGTTCTGCTCTACTTCTGGACCGAGAGCGTCAAGAACGAGCAGGTGGCCTATGCCTTCATGCGGCTCCAGCCCGACAGGAAGGTCACGCGAGGACAGGCGATCACGCCCGACATGCTCGCCGAACCGGTGATGCTGCCGGAAAGCTTCGGGGCGCTGGCCAAACTCGCGGTTCCCGCCGCCAGCGCCTATCAGGAATGGCTGAAGGACAGGACGGCCGCGAGCGATATTCCGGCCGGCTCCGTGTTGCTCTTTCAGTATTTCGACGATACCGACGGCGGACGCCTGACGACGATGATCGCGCCCGGCAAGCGGGCGCTGACCCTCCCTGTCAACGCGGCCGCGGCCGTCGGCCATTTCGTCGAGCCGGGCAGCTATGTCGATATCCTCGGCACGGTCGACGAACCGGTCGAGCCCGTGGCGCCGGCCGCCGCGAACCAGCCGGGAGCTCCCGGCCAGCCCGCTGCCTTGCCAGGTCAGCCTGCCGTGCCGGGCCAGGCGCCGGCCACAGCCGCACAGCCGCAGGCTCCAGCCCAGCCGCAGTCGCCGGTCGAGCAGATGCTGAAGAACTATCTCACCCAGTATCCCGGTGCCGACGAGAACGACGTCAACGCCTACCGCAAGCAGGCGCAGGATTATAAACTCGGCATCAGCTCGCGTACCCGCGTCGTCACCCGCACCTTCCTGCAGAATGTCAAGGTTCTGGCCGTCGGCGCGGCGACGACGGCGGAGGGTGCGGTCACCAAGGCGAACAGCACCTACAACAATGTGACCGTCGAAGTGACGCCGTCGGAAGCCGAAATGCTGATTTTTGCCATGGGCCAGTCGAACGGCAGCCTAAACCTCGTGCTGCGCAATCCGGCCGACAATACCGTCGAGGACCTGCCGAGCATCAACTGGACGCGCATGTGACCGTCGCGGGGGAATAAGCCATGCTGTTGAAGATTTCCTATGAGGACGGCAGCGGTCGAGAGGTCATCCCGCTCTCGGCGAACGAAACCTATTTCGTCGGCGAGAGCAGCACGCTGACGCTGCCCGCCGGCGCGGGGGTCGTGCGGTTGCGGGGCAGCCACGTCTCTTCGCCGCAATTCGTGCTGCGGAAGTCCGGCCAGGGATGGTCGGTGCAGCATCACGGACGCAACCCGACGCGGGTCGACGATCAGCCGCTTCGGGCCGGCACCCCGGTTGCAGTCTCGGCCGGCATGTCGATCTGGGTGCCGAATGTCACGATCGAGCTCGTCGAGCCGGCCGCGGCCGCCGAGGTGGTGACGCAATTTCCCGATCAGGAACGCGTGCTCGCCCTGCAGATGGAAATCCACGAACGTCTGCTGAAGGACACGCAATATGACCGGCTGGTGAAATCCGCCGATTTCGGCCGCGAGGACACGCGAAACCGCATCCGCGAACGCCTCGACATGTTCATCAAGGAGGCGCTCGACGCAGCACAGCAGGATCTCGTCATCCTTGTCATCAAGAACGCCGTCTATCGGTGGCTGGCCAAACGCATTGCCCGAACGGGGCGGCGCGACGCATCGTCGAATGCCGCAAGCCTGTCGCGCGAGGAGCAGGACAATCGCCGCCTCTTCGACGTCGGCAAGGCGCTGATTTCGGCGCTGCAGCTCAAGCTCAACTTCGAATCCACCCGCGCGGACTTTGCCCAGCTCGACACCCGTTTCAGCGCAGCTTTCCAGTCTCGGCAAGCGCTTTTTAACGCCGGTGACCGCTATGAGATCGCCCATATGCACCTGCGCTCCAGCATCGAGGAGCTGATGTATCGCTGGGGAACGATCTCCGAGCTGATGGATCTCGACGTGATCTCGGAAATCATGGTGACGCGCTACGACGAGATCTACGTCGAAAAATTCGGCCTGCTGGAGCGCTATCCCTTCGCCTTCGCCAATGAGCGGCAGCTGATGAAGGTGATCGAGCGCATCGCCGTCGATTCCAACCGCTCGATCAACGAGAGCGAGGCGATGGCCGACTTCCGCATGCCGGATGGCTCTCGCGTCAACGCCGTCATTCCGCCGCTGGCGGTCAAGGGCGCCTGCCTCACCATCCGCAAGTTCGGCGGCAAGTCGCGGCTCGATATCAGCAAACTGGTGACCGCCGGCGCGCTCAGCGAGCCGATGCGCGCCTTCCTCGAGGCGGCCGTCCGCTCCCGCAAGAACATCGTCGTCTCAGGCGGCACCGGCTCCGGCAAGACGACGCTCTTGAACAGCCTGTCGCAGTTCATTCCGGTGGGCGAGCGCGTCGTTGCCGTCGAAGACACGTCGGAACTGCAGCTCGACGGCATTCATGTCGTCTATCTTCAATCGCGGCCGAAGACGGCGGAGTCGGAGACCAGCGTCACCATCCGCGACCTCGTGCGCAACGCGCTGCGCATGCGTCCCGACCGCATCATCGTCGGCGAGTGCCGCGGCGCCGAGGCGATCGACATGCTGCAGGCGATGAACACCGGGCATGCCGGCTCGATGACGACGGCGCATGCCAATACGCCGCAGGACATGATGACCCGCCTGGAGGTGATGGTGCTGCAGGGGCAGAGCTCGCTGCCTGTCATGGCGATCCGCCAGCAGATCGTTGCCGCGGTCGAACTTGTCGTGCAGCTGAACCGCCTGGCAAATGGTCGGCGCGCCGTCACCGAAATATCGGAGGTGATCGGTATCGATCCGGATACCGGCCTCATCATCGTCGAGCCGATCTTCAATCTCGTCGGCCGCGCCGGCGGCCAGGCCGTGCATGCCTTCACCGGCTACCTGCCAAGCTTCGTCGCCGAGCTCGTCGAGTTCAACGACGACGGCGAGATCGAAAAACTGGACATGTTCGTCTAGAGCGGTTCAGGTTTCGCGGAAACGCAGAACCGCTCTAAGCTTTTGTTTTTACGCAATTCCGGACGGAAAAACCGCTTCGCACTTTTTCTGGAATTGCTCTGAGGGGGAAACGATGAATATCAGCATTCTGCAGATTTTTACGGTCGCCCTCGGCGCTGTGACGGCGGGGCTGCTCGTCTGGGGCGCGCCGGTGCGATGGCCGGCGCCGCTGCTGCGCGCCACCGAACGCGACATTGCGCTGGCCAGCGAGGCGGCGCAGGTCTTCGGGCGCGATGCCGTTCCACCCTATACGATGATCCTTGCCTACGGCATCACGGCGATCGTCGTCTTCATCGTGATTTCGCTGATCTTCGGGCCGATCTTCGGCATCGTCATCGCCATCCCGGTCGCCATCTTCCTCCCCAAGGGCATGATCCGTTATTTTCTGCAGCGTCGCTGGCTGCAGATCGAATCGCAGCTTCCCTATGCCGTCGACCAGATCGTCTCGGCGGTGCGCACCGGCAAGCCGCTCGCCATCGCCGTCAATGCGGTGGCCGATACCGGCCAGATGCCGGCCTCGCGCGAGTTCGAGCGCATCGCCCGCGAACAGAAACTCGGCATCGGCCTGGTCGAGGCGCTCGACCGCCACGGCCGCGACGTGCCGAGCCTGCACTTCAAGATGGTCGATGCAGCCCTCGGTCTCTTTGCCCGCCAGGGCGGTGACATCTCCGAGCCGCTGACCGAAATGTCGAAATCCTTCAAGGAAATCTGGAAGCTCGATCAGAAGATCACGACCTCGTCGTCGCAGGCGCGCATGAACTTTCGCGTCGTCAATGGCGGCGCGCTGTTCATGATGCTGATGATCTTCTTCGGCCAGCCGGAACTGATCGACAAGGTGTTCGGCAACGCCATCGGCATCGTCATCGCGATCGTCGGCGCCATTCTCTACGCGACCGGTTTCTTCTGGATGCGCTCGATGATGAAGGTGTCGGTCTGATGTCTCAGATACCCCTCGCCCCGATCGCCATCGTCTTTGCCGGGATCACCGCTGCGCTGTTCGTCTGGTGGATAGGCGATATGCTCGGCAGCATTCAGGTGGTGCGCCGGTCCGCAGGCGGCGATGGTCCGCCGCCGAATATCGTCGATAGCATCGGCATGCGCACGCCGGTCGAATTCGTGCTGACGCATTTTGAGACCCTCCTGGCTGATTACGGCGCGCAGCTGGAGCAGAAATTGATCTATGGCGGCCGGCCCTTCGGCGGCGTCACGGGGCGGGAATATATCGCGCTTCTCGTGGTCTTAAGCCTTTTCGGTTTCGTCGTGCTCGGCCTGCTGTTCGGTATTGCCAGCGGCAGCGTGATCGGCGGGCTCGTGGCCGGGCTGATCCTTGGCCTGATCCCCGCGATCTATTTCTGGGTCGTCGCCGACGACAAGGCGCAGGACCGCAAGGAACGCATTTCGCGCGAATTTCCCTATTTCCTCGATCTGGTCGTCATGACGCAGCAGGCGCAGGCGACGCTGCCGGAAAGCCTGAGGCTTTATGCCGAAGCCGCACCCGGCACTGTCATGAGCGAGGAGATCGAACAGACGCTGAAGGACGTGGCGCTCGGCACCGGCATGATCGAGGCGTTGCAGCGTCTGGAGCGCCGCATGACCGCCGAGGAGGTCATCCGCGTCATCCGCGCCGTGATCCAGGGCGAAGTCGAGGGCAGCAACCGCGTCGAGCTGTTGCGCGAACATGCGCGCGACCTACGCTTCCGGCGCTGGGAAAAGGCCGACAGGGCCAGTGAAAAGCTGAAGGCCAAGATCGTCATGCCGGCGATGATGATCGTCGTGTCGATCCTGCTTCTGGTACTGGCGCCTGCAATTGTCGAGATGATGTCGAGTGGGATGTTCTGATCATGGCCTTTTTTTCCTTCTTTCGCGGAAACAAACCAAGCCTTCTGCAGACCGGTCCCGGTGGCCAGAGCCGCAGCCATGTGCTCGACCGGCCGGAAATGTCGATCGGCAGGGCTGCTAATGCCGATATCGTCGTCGACGATCCGTTCCTTGCGCCGATCCATGCGCGCATCGAGCGGCAGAGCGACGGCGGCTTCATCATTCGCCGCATGGGGCTGAACCCGATCATGCTGCGCGGCGAAGCCCTGCTGCAGACGGCCTCGCTGAAAGCCGGCGACAGCTTCCGCCTCGGCAAGGACGTCGAATTCCAGTTCGTCGTCAAGGCCGCCGCCAAGGAGGCGCCGAAGAAGGAGGCTTCCAAGGCAGGTGACGACAAGCCGAAAAAATCGCTCCTCAAGCAGCCGGCCTTCCTCGCCGGCATGGGTGTCGCCTATCTCGCCATCGTCGGCATCATCGGTTACGTGATCCTCTCCGACAGCGGCAGCGCGGAGGGTGGCCCAACGGCAGAACGCATCAATGCGGAAGCCGGCCGCATTCCGACATGCATCAAGAATGCCCGGCGCATGCGCCAGGTTTCGGAGGCGAGCTTCAACGGGGCAGTCGGCGGCCGTGTCGGCAGGGATGGCGACGCAACCTATGCCGCCCTTTCGCTTGCCGCCGAACCGTCTGATGACGCCGCGCTGGCGAAGGCCGCCGAGCCGATCGTCGAGGCCTACAAGCGCACGGCACTCGCAGCCCTTGCCTCGGAAAACCGCGGCAACAAAACGCTGGCGCTGACCCTCTACCAACAGACCTACGATCTCGTTCCCGATGTCAACTGCTCGGCAGCGCGCTTCGCGCTGCAGCGGCGGGCCGCGGTGAAGCCTCCGGCGCGCCGCTGACCGCCAGTCTTGCGGCTGCTCGCTGACATACAAATGTGGCTTGTTCACCATCGATGCCGCGCGAGCCGGGTAGCGATGTCAAGGACTTGCCGGAATACTGGCGATGACCTTTATCTCAAAGTCAGTTGCATCATGCGATATCATATTGAATTTATTTAGTTATTGCATAAAGATTTCCCGGTGTGTGTAGACCTGTGCGTGCGTGTGAACGGAGATTAAGCCGCCTTTGAGGGTGTGCGACAGCCTCTATCCTCGTCCACCTTAAATTCCTAGAAAAGCGCCGCCAGATCGCGCCGGCCATCCACCACGCGAATGATCTCGACCGCATCAACCTCGCCCTCGTCCGTGTCGGGGTGCGTCTCGTACAGGATCACATACGGCGCTTCGACTGGCATCCGCGCGGTGCGGAAGATCTCGGGGTGGCGCTCGCCAAGACGCGGATGATCGATAAGCAAGCCGGCCTTGTAGCGGAACTGCTGGAAATACCGCTCGGCCGCCTGGGGCTGCTCTTTGCCTATGTCGACGAAGACTTGCTTGACGTCGACTCTCGCCCTCGGCGTCCAGAGAAGCTTAACCGCCATGTCCGCGGGCAGCCTTCAGTTCCTGCCGCGCTTCCGCAAGCATCTCATCGAAATCGACTGGCGAGGCAGTTCCGCTCGCCTTGCCCTCGGCCCACATTTCGCGCAGCTTTTCGATATCGCCGCTGCGTTGCTGCCATTTGGCGGACCAATCGCGCATCGCTTCGCGGATGACCTCGCTGGCGCTGGCGTAGGCACCGCTTCCAACAGCGTCACGCAGCAAGTCGGCATGTTGCGGCGTCACTGAGACGCTGATCTTCTCAACATTGGCCATAACTCACCTCCATACACTTATGGTAGGAATTATTGCCACCGCCAGACACCCCTGCCAAGAAATTTCGAGGCGGGCAATAAAGCAACGAGGGTCGATCAAATCGTCGGAGACGCCACGATGTTTGCAACTGGCGCAAACGTGACGGCGAAAGGCGGTTGGCCCTCGAAGCTCGGACTATCTTTGCGCGCTTGAGGGAAGGTCCGGTCGTCGCTCTCCCACTCCCTGCCGCACGAGCGATAGGGCAGCGATACCGGCCTCATCGGCCGCACGCAGAAGCGCTTCCCGGAATTGTTCCGGGGCAATCTTGCCGCTCAATGCGTCGACGCAGGCTTTGACTGCAGCCACATATTCCTCGCCGTCATCGCAAGGCCAGTCGTTGATCAGGAGACGCGCCGCGTCGCCCAGCGTCCATACGATCTTGCGAGATGCCGGGCCTCGCAAAGCAAACCCTACCGGCGTGAATGCTGATGATGTGTTCCAGCACATTGTCCTCGACCCCTCAAGGCACGGATATTGCAGTCCCAATTTCAATATACGCGCGTATTCTGAAATGTGGAATTGAAAACTTGCGAGTGGCACCCCTTGAGCGCGAGCTGTCGGATGATGAAGAAAGGGCGCCTACGACCTTATGTTGATCCGCCCCGCGCTGCGTCGACAAGTGTCGCCTTGATGGACGCATTCTGGGTTTGCAACAGATTACCCTGCCCCGTGTCAGCGGCACACCGCTCCCCCTATCAGTCTCCACGCTTCCGACCGCTCACCGCAATTCGGCGGTAACGCGGAAAATGCCGCCGGCCGACGCATCGGAGCAGACGACGAAGGTCGAACCTTCCTGCGCCATGAAGGCGACATTGCCGCCGGCTTCGCAGGGGGTGGCGCTCCACTGCAGGATGATATCACCGTTATCGGGCAGCTTTTCCTGGGTGATCTTCGCCGCACTTGCCATCCACTCCGTCGCCGACGGCAGGTGGACGGGGGCGTTCAGCTGCTTCGACAGCCAGGCCGTATAGTTCTGCGCCACGGCAAGCGGCACGTCGTCGGCCGGCTGCTGCGGATTGTCGCCATAGGCCTGTGCGGCGGCGGGATCGGAATTGGCGGTGTAAAATTCCGCCATCTCGGCACGGGTGACCGCCTTCGTCTGCATGCAGAAGGACTTGTCGATCTTCACGGCGTCGTTGGCAACGCCGAGCATGCCGCCGATTTCCTTCATCGACGAGGTCATCAGCCGGACGTTCTCCAGCGAATAACTTCCGGCCGGGACGGTCTCGAAGGCAAGCGTCTGCGAAACCGGGCAGAAGCCGCGCGCCGACAGCGCCTCGAGATCGGCAAGGATCGGCTGATAGGCGACGACCGCGAGCTTATAAGCCTCGGCGGTGTAGCGGCCGTCGGCCTCGCCGATCTTCGGAGCGAGTGCGGCAAGCGCCGGATCGGCAGCACCTGCGCGGGTCGCGATCGAGGCGCTGAGATCGGTCACTTTCTGCTTCAGCGCAGTCGCCTCGTCCTTTGCCGCCATGACATCGGCGATGACGGCATCCAAAAGCTTGGCAGCGTCGCCGTAGCCAGATGTCGCGGCCGGCATCTGCCATTGCTCTGCCTTGGTCTTGGCATCCGTCATCAGCCCGGTCGCCTTGGCGACATCGGGACTATCGCCAGCGCCGATGCGATTGACGGTTTCGCGTTTTCCCGCCGCGTCCTTTTCGGCCGCCGTCAGCGCGCTTAGCGCCTTGGCGAGCTCGTCAAACGTCGTTTTCGACGCGTCATAGGCGTCGACGGCGGCATGCATCTGCTTTGCGGTGGCGGCATCGGCGGCAGTCTTCATCTTGGCGTCAGCCTCGGCAAAACCTGGCGCCTTGTCGCCGCCGGCGGCCGAAGCGGCAGCTTTCGCCTTCTCGGCGTTCTCCTTCGAGATGCCGATCAGCGCATTGCCGAGATTGATGGCTGCCGTCTGGAAGCCCGGAAGCGCCTTTTCGTAATCTTCATCCTTGAGCAGGGCATCGGCCGATGTCAGCGCCGCGGCGCCGGTATCATAGGCGAGCTTTGCCTGATCGCCGGAAGGACGCTCCGGCGCCTTGGCGGCGATCGCCTTCTGCTTGCGGCTTTCTGCCTCCTTCTTCCAGGTGCCGACATCGGCGACGAGTTTCGGATCCGGGGCGAGCAGCTTCGGGATGGTGAAGACGCCGACGCCGATGCAGATCAAGAGCAGTGCGGCGATCATGGAGATCTTGAGAGGCGTCCATTTTTTCGGCTTCGGGGCGTCCTGCTGCTGTTGCATGCCGCCGCGCGGATCCCATGACATCGGCTGGATGCCTGTCGTCACCCGGGCGAATTCGCCCAACGCATCGGCGCCCGTGCGCGGTCGCGCGCTTGGATCGCGGCTCAGCATCCTTTCCACCAGACTTGCAAGACCCTCGGGAAAGCCTGGGATCAGCACGTCGAGGCGGGGAAAGATATTGGAAGGGTCGAGATGGATGTTCTTCCAGCTCTGCTCGCGCTGATGCTCGTCTTCCCAGACCATGACGCTGTCGAAGACGCTGGCATAGGTCTGCCGCGGCAGGAAGAGCTTGTAGGCGATCATGCCCATTGCGTAGATATCGAGTGCCGACGAGGCGGAGAAGGTGCCGCTTGCATAGATTTCCGGCGCCCCGAATTCCGGCACATAGGGCGGGATGATGTGTTCGCCGATCTTCGAGATCAGATGCAGGTTGCCGATCCGCACCGACAGGCCGGAATAATCCTCGGAGACGTAGATGCACTGGTCCGTCAGCGCATTGTGGGCGTAGCCGGCGCCGTGCAGCGTTGCCAGCCCCTCGAGGATGTGGCGGCCGATCTCAACGGCGCGCTCGTAAGCTACCATTTCCGTTTCATCGAGATATTGGTGTAGCGTTTTCGACGGCCGCTTCTCGACGATGTAGAAATTGTCGTCTTCCGGCGACGGCGGGATGAGGTCCTCGATCTCGACGAAGCGCCGTGCCGTCAGCGATTTGGCCTCGTTGATGGAGGTCCAGACCCGCTCGAAACGAGCCTTGTCCAGTTTCAGCGCCATATCGGGCGCGACGATGAAGACCGCATGGTCCATCCGCTTGTCCTGGGCCGGATAGACGATGAACTCGTTCTCGTAGACCGGCTCGCCGATCGTGTAGCGGGCGATCAGATCACTTCTCATGCACGTGTCCCCCTGCATTCATTACATTCATGAAACCGAACTCTATTCGCCTGCCAGCAATGGATCGCCGATAAGGCCTGCGGCGAGCAGCAGGCCGGTCTTTGTATCGCGAAGCGCGAAGGCAAAACGGGCATCGGCCACGACGCGGACAAGCTTCGGATCGATGCTGCGTTCCGTGATTACAGCCGTGGCTGCCGCCGCCTCCGTGCCGTTTTCGTCAACCTTGATCATCGTCTTCTGAAGGACGCGCGACAAGCGGATGTTTTCTTTGGTGAAACCCGGGAAACCCGCATCCTTGGCCTTCTCGGGCGTCACGCCCATCGCATTGAGTATCGGCATCAAATCACGCCCGTCGTTCAGGGAAAAGCGGGGCAGGAAGATTTCGCCCTTGGCGGCTTCGAATTTTTCTCCCTCCAGCCAGGAAGTGAGCGTCTTCAGGTCCGCGCCGCCCACACCCTTGCCGGAGCGCGCCGCCACCACGACCATGCTGTAGCTCTCGCCGGCATAGGCAAGATCGACGGCAGTGAATTTCTCGTCGACGCGGAATTTCTGACCATCGCCGGCAAGATGCATCATCGGCACCGAAATCGTCGATCCATCCGGCCTCTGAAAGGGGCTTGCCGGGCTTTCCTTCTCGAAAGACGTCTTCCAGCGCGCCTTGAAGGAGAGCGCGCCAAGACTGACGAAGCCGCCGCCGGGTGGAGAGTCCAGGATGACAGGAATGGCGCCCCGCGTTGCCTGGCTTACCCAGCCGTTGATGTGCTCGACCGATTTCGGTCCGTCGAGATCCTCGATCGAGGGCTTGATGCGGTGGCCGGCGAGCATGGGAAGCGCATCGGGGACGAGCACCAGCTTGTCGTCGAAGACGATCGCGACCGCCGCAGTCAATGGCGCATCCGCAGCCGCCGGCTTCTCGGGGGTCATTGCGTCAAGCGCCGTCTCCGGTCCCTTGACCTCGCCACCGAAGCCGAGGCCCTTGGCGATCGAGGCTTTGCCCTCGTCGGAAGCGCCGAGGCTTGCAAGACCGAGTGCCGCGGCAAGGCTTGCCGGCGACACCATGATATTGGCAGCACCCTCCTTTGCCAGGTGCGATCGATGAGTTCGGCGGCAAGCCCTGCTTGTGCTGCAAGCATCGCCTTGCTGTCACCGGAGTTGCCGGCATGAGCGGCCGGGGCAAGCGCCATCAGAAAAGCGGCAAGACCCGCTAACAGAGTGGATTTCGGCATGGTTCGCTCCTGTTCAGCGGATGCGATAGAATTTGGAATCGAACGACCATTTGCCTTGGGCGCCGGTTTCGTCGTCGCCGACGATCCTGAGGCTTCGGGCGAGATCATAGACATAGTTGAAGGCGGCGCGCTGGCCGACGAGCGGCGTCGGCACATCGGGCAGGTCGAGCACTTCGATCGGCTTGTCGCTGAGGATGGCAACGACCATGCCGACGCCGGCCGGTCCCTCCACCACATATTCGAAGCCGGTATAGGGATTGCGCGCATCGGGCACGACGACCGGCCGAGCCGGATCGAGCCGGTTGTCGCCGCTTTTGGCTGATGGTTTCAGCCCCATCGAGCGCTTGTTAGGAAAAAGCTGTGTCAGCTTGCCGGAGGCATCGATATCGACCAGGATCAGGTAACCGGACTTCTTGGTGGACACACGCATCGCCACCTTGTCGCCGATGCTGACCGCAGTGCCGGGCAGCACGTCGACGGCGACGCCCGCCTCATTGTCGCTCTTCAGCGTATTCTCGACGGCGGCGACCGCCGTCTTCGCCTCGTCGCCGGTGATGACATCCCGGCCGAGCGCATCCGGCTGGCCATAAAATTGCGGCACCGGCGTGAAGCGGCAATCTCCCGCATGCGTCCGGCAATATTCGTCGGATTTACGCCGGACATAATCGAGCAAAGCGGCATTGCTGACATTCGGCTTGTCGGCTGCGCGCGCCACGCCATCCTGCACGCCTTCGATGAAGCGGCGGGTGAAGACGCCAAGCGGTGGCTTGGCCTCGCTATCGACCAGCGCCCACTGCCCTGCGTTGACAGCCGACCAGACCATGGCGTTTTCGCCGCCGAAGGAGAATTTCGCTTCCTTGCCTGATTTGTTCGGCGGTTCGAGCCCTGCCAGCGCCGGGCCGAGGCAACGCACGGTGCCGGATGGTGCGGCCACCGCGCTGCGGCTGCCGGGCCCGACATGGCAGGCATCGATCAGCAGCGTGACGCGGCGATCCTTGAGGCTGTTCAGCCTTGCGGCGATCTCGGTTTCGCGGATCTGGTTGGTGACCGTCACCTTGCCGCCCTCGCGCACCAGCTTGGCATCGACGGCCACCAGCGTCGGGCTCGTCGTTTCCTCGGCGCCCATTTCTTCAGAGCCCTGGCCGCTGAAATAGAGGAAGACGCGGCTTCCGGGCGTCGACTGGCGCACCAGCCAGTCGTCGATTTCGGCAAGGATCGCCTCGCGGGTCGCCTTGCGGTTGGTCAGCGTGTGGATCTGCTCCGGGCGGTAGGCGAGCGTCTTGGCGAGGAAGACCTGCATCGCTTTTACGTCAGTCGCAGAACCGGTCAGCTTCGCCTCGCGCATCTCGTAGTCGTCGATGCCGATCAACAGCGCGCGGTCACCGGGCTTGCTTTCGATCACCGGCGTCTGGACGACTGCTGGCCGCACGGCGGGTTCGTCGGCGACGGGCTTGTCAACTGGCGCGGTATCGTTGGCCGGCGCGTCTGGCGTTTCGGTCGTCCCAGCCGGGGCGGTATCGCCGGCGGGTGGGGTGGTGATGGCGAGGTTGGCCTCTTCCTGTCCGGACTTCCTCTGCTTCATCCCGCTACTGGTGGTGGTGGACGCGACCTGATCATTGGCAGCAGGCCCTTCAACATCAGGCACGTCGCCGTCGGTCTTGGCGGCGATCCAGTCGCGGAACGCGGCAACACGTGTATAGACGCCGTAGTGCTCGGCCTCAGCGCAGCCGGCGCCCCAGCTGACGATGCCGAGCTGGATCCAGCGCTTGTCGGGACGCTGGGCGACCAGCGGCCCGCCGCTGTCGCCCTGGCAGGCGTCCTTGCCGCCTTCGGCATAACCGGCGCAGACATTGCGCTCGTCGATCGGGTTCATGCGCATCGAACTGTCGCGATAGGCGGCGCGGCAGTCCTCGCGCGGGACGATCGGCAGTTCCACTTCCTGCAGCTCGGTCGGCAGGTATTTGTCGTCCCAGCCGTGATCGGCCTTGGTGTAGCCCCAGCCGGTGACGACGGCGGGGTGGCCGGCTGCCTCCACTTCGTCGTCCGAGGCCGAGGCAAGGATCGCCGGCTTCGATTTGGCGGGCTCGCTCAGCTTGATGAGGGCGATGTCGTTGGCGAAGACCTTGCGGTCGAAGTCCTCGTGAATGATCACGTCTTCCACGGCCAGTCCCGGCTTATCGGGCCCATCGACGGCGATCACCTTATCGATCTTCGATTTACCCTCGACGATCAGCAGGTCGCGGGCGAAGAGATCCTGCTTGCCGGAGCGGCCGCTGGTGACGCAATGGGCGGCCGTCAATAT
This sequence comes from Rhizobium sp. CB2179, assembly GCF_057653455.1. Lineage (NCBI taxonomy): Bacteria > Pseudomonadati > Pseudomonadota > Alphaproteobacteria > Hyphomicrobiales > Rhizobiaceae > Rhizobium > Rhizobium sp. CB2179. The sequence continues at coordinate 635,679 of NZ_JBYGKR010000003.1, forward strand.
CCAGCGCGGCGAAATCAGCGAGCCGCCGCAATGGCCGCCGAAGCGGCCGCGCTGTTCGGGATCGGGCGCCAGGATCTTCACCTGCCAGGGCCATTCGCCCTTCTTGGCCGCCTGGCCGCCGATGACCCGCCCGCCATCCTCGCCGGCGAAATCGGTATCCTGCTGCGCCAGCACGGGAGTAGCCAGAAGCAGCATGACGGACGCAATATTGAGGACCCTGCTGATCGACGTGCTCATAGCTTGGCTCCAGCGGAGGTATAGAGGACCGTAAATCCGACGCGCGCGCCCTCGGGCAGGAATTCGCCGAGGCGCTTGGCGATATTGCCGGCGGTGCGGCGCCTGTCGTTCTGCTTCAGGAACTCCAGAAGTTCGGGCATCGGCGTTTCAGAGGTAACGGCGACGAGCAGGTCCGTGCCGAATGGTGCGACGACGGACAGGTCGAGATCGAAGGTGGCAGACATCTCGGCATCGACCTCCTTCTCGCCCGGATACAGGAACTGTACGGTCCCATCGCCGGTGACGTCGAAGAGCACGAGCTTGCGGCCTGATAGATCCGAAACGGTGACGCCGACGCGTTCACCCTCACGATGGACGGTATCGGAAGGCATCACGCGCACGGTCTGCGGGTTGGTCTCGGAGAGCCGCTTCAGCGCATCGAGCGCGGCCATCCGGTCGACGACGAAAGGCATGTCGCCGGCGCCGATGGCGGAGGCGACGACATCGCCGCCGGCAATCGCCTCGTGTTTTGCGGGATCGAAGACAAGTTCGGCATCGGCACCTTCCGTCAGCTTGAACGGCGTGACGGCGGCGTCGATCCCCTGCAGCACCGGATCGGAGCCGAGGGCGGCAACGCTGATCGGTGCGGGCTCGGCGGGCAGCGGAGTGTTTGATTTCTCCGCCGCCGCCTGGGCCCCCGCCCCTTCGTAATGATAGACGACCGCGCGATCGAGATCGGTTCCGGGCGGGCTTTCGGTAAAGATGTTCTGCCGCTGGTTGGTGAACTGGTAGACCGCCTGGCGCACATATTCGAACAGTTCGCGGCGGCTGACGGCGCCGTCGCCGTTGCGGTCGGCCGCCCCTTCGAAGGCGCGGGCGGTGGCATAGCTCAGCGCGCCGCGTTTTTGCGGAATGCCGGGAATTGATATCTCGGGCGACTTGGTGTTTTCGTCGACGGCGGCGAGAAAGGTCAGCCGCTTGAAATCGAAGCCGGTGGACAGCGCATCCGCCGTGGTCGAAATCGGCGCGAGGTCGTCCTCCTCGATCGTATAGGAAGGCGCCTGACGCCAGGTGATCTCGGCGCCGCGCGGATCGACGTCGCGGGTCATCCCGCCGGCATGGCAGGTATCGGCGATGAAGACGACATCGGCGCCTTTGGTCTCTAGATTGCGGATCAGCGCCTTGAATTCGTCGCCGAAGATGCGCTCGCGCGAACCCGGTAGCCGGGTGTCGAAGCCGGCAAGCACATAGACCTCGTCGCGGCCGCTCGGTTTGGAACCCTTGACTCGTTCCGGCTCGCTCGACCCGTGACCGGCGATGCCGAGCACGACGAGATCGCCAGGCCCTGCCCTTTCGGTCACGGCCTCGATCGCGTGGAAGATGCCCTCGCGGTCGGCAGCACCATTCTTCAAGAGCGTCATGTCCTCGACGCCGACCGAACGCAGCGAAAGCGAAAGATCCTCGGCATCGGCGACGGCCCCGTGCAGCGGCGGAACGTTGCGGTAGAGGTCGATGCCGATCAGCACGGCCCTGACTGCACCACGCTCGGGCGCCTCGATGACCCTTGCCAGGCTATCGGTGGCCGCCATGGTGAGGAGGGCAAGTGCTGCGGCCATGGAAACGAATGCGGTCATGGCCAAGCTCCTCCCCGCCTCAGCTACTCGCGGCGCCATTCGACGCGGCGGTTCAGCGCATCGACATCGTCTTCGGTGAGGTTTGCGGTTGCGGTGACGTCCACCGGCTCGGATGCACCGCGGCCTTCGGCGTCGATTGTCGCGTCGAGGCCATTGCTCTTCAGGAAGTCGGCGACGGCCTGGGCGCGGCGTTCGGAAAGCTTCTGATTATAGTCGTCACCGCCGCGCCGGTCGGTATGGCCGATGAGGATGATGCGGCCGGGCTTCTGCTCTTTCAGCGCCTCCAGCAGCTCCTCGGCGGCTTCGGTGCCGATCGAGGTGAAGCTCGACTTGTTGAAGTCGAAGGTGATCGGAACCGGAATGGAGACCGGCACGATGCCGCGCACATTCTCGGAATAGATGCCGCCGAGCACGCCGCTGCGGTGATCCTTCTCGGCCGGCACGAAACTGCCTTGCGGATTGTCGCTCGTCGGGTTGGCGGCAAGGATGCGGGCCTGGGCGGCGCGCTGGATGAGATCGGAGATCGTCTCGGCCGGTGGCGCCTTCGGCGTGCGGGTCTCGTTCTTGATGATCTCGATCGCCTGCTGGTAATCGGCGGCGGCATCGGCGAAGCGGCGTGAGGAGAAATAGATTTCGCCGAGTGTGGCGGAGGCCTGCCAGAGCACCTGCGGGCTGTCGGCGGCGACAAGCAACGGCTCGTAATCGGCGACCGGCTGGTTGGCGGCCATCATCTCCTGGGCAGCCGAAAGCCTGAGGGCCGCGACGCGGCGCTGGGCATTCACCTGGAACTGGCCGCAATCGGCGCTGACGGCGATCGCATCAGCCTCAGACGCGGCAGCACTGATATCCTTGGCGGCAACGGCGGTGTTCAGCTTATCAAGAAGAGCCGTGCAAACAGGCGTATCGGCGTTTGCTACCTCGATCTCTTCCCCTGCCTGGCCAGGTTCGGCCGAACGGCCGAGGTTTAGCTGCGGCATCTTGATGCTGAAGCCGCCGGGAAGCTTGAATTGCGGCATCTTGATCTGTGGCATCGGCAGTTTCGGCATCTTCGTCTGGGACGTCTGGGCCGGCTGCTTATACTGCGTCGTCGGTTGCTTATATTGGGTCGGCTTGGTGGATGAAGTCGTATCGGCGGGCCCGATCAGCTCCAGTTCGTCGGCGGCAAGCTCCTGGCCGGGCGCCAGGTTGGTGACGATCTTGTATTTCTTCGGCGGCTGCTGTGCTGCCTGCTCGACGGGCTTCGGCGCGACCTTTTTCGGGGCAACAGGCTTCGGTTTTTCGACCACCGTTTCCGGCTTTTTGGCGACTTCCTGTTTCGTCACCGGCTTCGGCTTCGGAGCGACTGCAGGTTTCGGGGCAACGGGCGGCTTTGCAGCCTGCTCGACTGGCGCGGGTTTTGCTGCGGGGGCGGCTGCGACGGGCGGGACAGCGGCCGGACTATCGACGGTCGTCAGCATCAGCGTCTTGCTGCTGATCTTGGTGCCGAGGCTTCGGGCCTCTTCAAGGCTTCGGGAGACGGCATCCATGCCGCCGTCAACCGAGCGGAACATGCCGCCGCCGCTGCCGCCGAGATCGGCGAAGATGTTCAGCGGCTTGGAGGAATAGAAGACTTTGATCTGCTCCTGACCGACCGGGCCTGAAACCTGCAGCTTGGCGCCGCTTGCCGGATCCGGCACCTGCACGCGCTTGCCGGCGCCGACAAGGGCGTCGGTCTGGTACTTGTTCGGGAAAAGCTTCACGACTGCGCCATTCGGCGAGACATTCAGCACCGTGACATAGGCGTTCTCGGTCGACTGGATGAAGAGGCCGACAACTTCGCCGATGGCGTATTTGGCTTCAGCGCGATCGAAGGTGACGCTGACAGGCCCGGTCTGCGCCGGCGCTTCGGTCAATGTGCGTTCGTTCTGCGCCTCGACGGCGGGAACCACCGAGAAGAACGAAAGAAAGGTGGCTGCTGCCAAGATGGCTTTGCGGTTCGGCATTGGAAAACCTCCTCTTCGAACATCTCACACTGTGTTGAAGATGAGAATAGCACTGACTGGCGAAATTGGGATGCCTTTGCCTGTCTTGCTTGAGGGAGGGTTACAAATTATTTGGAGCCGCTAAGAATCCGGCAAGGCAAAGACGTGAGCAAGACTCACGCTCTGGAATAACCGGGGCCTGTTATAGTCCGTTCAACTGCGAGAAGACCGTTAGTTCTTGGGTTTCTGCCCGGCTGATTTCAAAATCGAGATCAGGTCGCTCATTCCTTCGGGTGAGGAATTGTAGAGCCAAAGAATATCCGGATTGTCGACCGTGAATTCCTTGCCGGGGCCTGAGCCCATGTCGCGGCCGGGAGAGGTCGCATCGGGCAGCTTCGCCTCACCGGGCGCCAGCCCCTTGGCGCGTTCTTGTTCGGCGATGATTGCAGTCGCCGCAGCAAAGGCCTTTTCGTCATGATGACGCAGCGCCGCAAGCGAGGGGTTTCGCGCCGCAAGCGCGTCTTCGGCAGGGCCGGAATGCGCGAGCTCAGGTATCTGCAGCGCCAGCAGAATGCCGATCGACAAGGTTATGAGCCAGGATTTCGTCATCGTCGTCACTTCCGTCTTATTGGCGCCACTGCGCGACAAAAGCACGTCGCATTAAACTTGATTCATGCGACGTGCTTTCGCTCTTTGTTTTTTGCATGTCGTTCTCCCGGAACCGCTGCACCCTTCCGGGCGACATGCATAGGCGCCCCGAGAATAGGGAGAGGCCGAAAGGAAGGCAACGGCGCACAGTGCCAATCGATTGGGAGGGTTGAAATCGGCTGGCAGCGGCGCTTTCGCTCTTTGTTTTATGCATGTCGTTGACCCACCGCCGCACACTTCCGGGCGACATGCATCAGAGGATCTTCAATTGCTGCAAGCCGAGGCGCAGATCGCGCAGCATCTCGCCGAAGATCTCCTCGATCATTCCGGTCGACCAGACGACCATGGTGCCGTAGGGCGAGCGCTTGCGCTGCATGAAGCCTGCCGTTTCGAAATCGATCAACGTCTTGCGGCAGGTCTCGCTCGACATCACCGCAACAAGGAAACGGGCGAGATTGGACTGGTCGATCGCGCCTGATTTGTCAGCCCAGTTCTGGATCAGCCGCGGCTTGGTGTCGGCGGTGAACATCGAGGCGAGCGCACGATCCTGTGAAAGCCCCAGACGCTGCAGCTTGGCCGGATCGCGGGTCAGCGAAACCACGTAATCATTGTGCAGATCGGCGAAGCGCTCGATGTCCTCGGCGGTGCTGATGCCGAAGACCTTCATCGAATAGAGGAACTCGGCCATCAGGTAGGTCGGCTCCGAGCGCAGTTGCGCCAGATGCTTGTCGTCCTTGCTGGCTGAGGCAGCGCAGACGCGGTCTGAGAAATCTATCCTCGCCGCGCGAACCTGCTCCAGCAAGCTTATATCGAGCGCCAGTTCGTCACCGTTCCATTCCAGCATAAGCATTCCCTGCCGACGAATCTTCGAGACGATGATCTTGTACTATCGCCCGCGCAGATCTCCAAATCGTTTGGAAAGCAACGGCTTGCTGAGAAGTCATATCTAGCCTACCATTTTTGAAAAGCGTGACGGTAACAGTGCATGATGCCGAAAAGTGTGATCGGTTTTCGGACGACATCATGCACTAACCTTAATTGAGAACAGGATTCAGATTTTTAGCCGGATCGGACTAAAATCATCCTGTTCTGGGGGTCGAGGCAATGCGTAGTTTTGGGTCGCATATTTTGTTTGCCGCGGCACTTGCGGTCGCCTCGCCGGTTTTTGCCAAAGACACGACGATCATCGAGCTTCGCGGCGGCGACGGCGCGCGTTCGGTCGGCATCATTTCTTCCAACGAGGAAGCGGAGGCATCCGGGCCGGCGGCGATCACCGTCGGTGACGACGGCACCATTTACATCCTCGACCAGAACAACGGCCGCGTGCTCGCCGTCGACGCCGAACGCTCGCAGGCCGAGCCTGCGATCCTGCCGCTGCCGGAAAATGCCACGGCGGAGGATCTCGCCGTCGTTCACAACGAACTCTACCTCTGGTCCGACGGCGTCGTGCCGCTCGAGCGCTCCACCGATGCCGACGGCCGCTCGCAGACGCTGCGCGCCGTCGACGGCGGCGCTGATGCCGACGACTACACCCGCTCGGTTTTCGCCTCCATGGGCTCGGTTTCGCCGGGTCCGCTGAACAGCATCATCGACGAGATCGGTCGCAGCACCAGCCGGCCCGAGGCCCGCCCGCCGGTCATTCAATATGTGCCGAGCCGCGGGCTCGGCGATATCGTCGCCGAGGTCTCGGCTGCTGCAAACGACAAGGCGGAGATCCTACTGCGGCGCAGCAGTTCGGAGGAGAATTTCCTCTCGCTGCAACTCGCCTCGGAAGGGCGGATCGGCACCGTCGAACTTCTCGACATCGACACGACGGGCAGGCCTTATGTGCTGGTCGAGCTCGTACCCGCCGACCGGCCCGAGCGCACCGGCATGCTGGTGGTGCGATTCACGCCGAACGGCGCGATGGACCGGGTCTACGACCTGCCGATCGAACCGGGTACGGTATTCTCCAGACGCTTCGTGGCGATCGGTCCGCGCGGTGACGTGCTCTATCTCCGCTCGCAGGAAAGCCGGGCGCAGGTGCTGCGGCTCGACGGCCGGGAGCCCGGCCGCAAGCTTGCCGTCGCTCGGCCCACCAAGCAGCCGGCTGCCGGCAAGCCCGGCAAGACGCCGAAGGTGGCGATCGTGCCGAAATCGCGCAGCGACGTCATCGAGCGGGCAATCGGCTTCGAGACGATGAACTGGCTGGTGACACCAACCGCCTATGGCAGGGATCCGGGACCGGGCTGCGTCAACATGAACCGGCTGCGCCGCCCGATCTACCTGATCGGCAAACGCGGCCAGACGGTCAAAGGTGTTCCCTACTGCTGGGGCTGCAAGACGCCGCTCGAGAATTTCATCGGCGGCGTGGAAAAGGGCCAGACCGCCGGCAACGTCTGCACCAAGAGCGCGCCGCAATCCAACATCCTCGGCGTCGATTGCTCCGGTTTCGTCAGCGACGCCTGGGGCCTGAAGATGCACGTTTCGACGCGCGCCATCCCCGGGATCACCAAGCGCCTCTCCGACCCCTGGTCAATGCGGCCGGGCGATGCACTGAACAAGCCCGGCTCGCATGTGCTGCTGTTCATGCGCTTCACGGCCGATAAGAAGGTGGAGGTGATGGAGGCCTCCCCAAATGCCTGCAAGGGCCGCGTCTGCCGCAATACCTATTCGCTCGGCAGCCTGTTGATGCGCGGCTACCAGCCGGTGCGCTTCAAGGGGCTCGATGGCTAAACGGCGGGAAACTCACGCCGCCGGTCTTGATGTCAGCCGCCGCTTCGCCATCGCCAGAAGTCCATGCGCCGCGACGCTGCCGGCATAGTCCCGATAGGCGGGGTCCCGGCTTAACATGCGTTCTTCGGCGCGGGCGCGCAGCAGGTAGATAAGACTGACGATCGCCAGCATGCCGGCCCGGGCAAGTCCTTCCGCAAGGCCGCTGGCGAGGAAGCCTGGGATCGCAACCAGCCACCAGGCGATGTTCTTCGAGACATAGGCCGGATGCTTCATGAAGCGATAAGGGCCCGATGTGATGATGCCGCGATGCGTGAGATTGGAAAATCGCGGCCCGAAAGCGACGGTCGCCCAGACATAGATGAGGGTGCAGAACAGCGTCGCGACGCTCCAGAGGATAAAGACGGCCGAACCTTCCTGGATCACCGTCTCCCAGCCCGGCCCCTCGCCATAGGGCACGAAAGCATGCGAGATCGCAGGGAAGAACGGCTCGTAACAGATGAGACACACGAGCCAGCCGAGTGCGGTCGTCTCCGTTGCCCTGACATTCCATCCGAAGAGCTTGAAAGTCGCGACATAGCCGCCGGCGGCAAGCACGATGTCGAGAAGAAAGGCAAGCCGCAACAGGCCTTCGAACCATGCCGCCGAAAGCGGCGGAAACGCCCAGGCCGGCTTCTCGGCAAGATCGGAAAGAGCCGCCATGCCGCCCGAGAACATCAGCACGAGAAAGAAACACTTGATCGCGAGCAGGCGCAATGCAAACAGCACGTCCTCCTCGCGAAAATCCTGCATCAACACCGCGCGCCCGACCTGATTGAGATAATCGTCGGGCTCCTCCGCGACTAAATCGGTGACCGCGACGTAGAGAATGGTGGCGCCGGCAAGTGCGATGGAAAGGGGAATAGTGGTGTGCCCAGCCTCGATGATCCATCGGACCGCCGACGACTGCGTGAAAAACGGAAAGACCGAACAGGCGATCACGACCACGCCAAGCAGCGCGGCGAGGCCCACAAGCTTCGTCCCGATGCGACGCCAGAAAATGGCGGGAGCCTCGTCTCGTCTCTTTCGCGATGCCCAGGTCGAACGAGCAGCGAATGTGCCGTCGACGGCGATCCACGCCAGGAGAAGGCAGAACACGGCAAGCGCCATTGCCTTGCCGGGCTCAAGCTGCAGATAGGTCGAAAGCGCAATGCCGGCTACTGCGCCAATGAGGGTTGCGGCTTGTATCGCGAGGCTGATAAACAACGCATCAAACAGCGTAACTACTGATGTTTATTAGTTCCACTGGCCACCGCTAGAACTGGAAGAGCTGCCGCTGGAGCTGGAGGAGCCGCTCGAGCCTGAGCCGCCGCCCATGCCGCCGCCGCCGGAATTCCCACTGGAACTGTTCTCGGAGCGGGAGAAAGCCGGTGGATTGTTCTGTGCGGCCACTCTTCTAACGGTGGGCGTGGTTTTCCTGGCAGGCGTGGCGCTCCTGGCCACCGGCTCTTCGCTGGCAAACAGCGTCCTGGCGCCAGGATCGAAGATGCAACTCTGCAGGATCGCGCCTGAGCCTGCGATGAATGTCGAGCACAATAGCATACGGATGATTAGCTTGTTGTTCATATAGGGCGCCCCCGGACCGCCGTTTCAGAAGAGATCGTACCTCGGATTTCGCTTTATCCATGTCGCTTTGGCGAGCTTGACGAGCCTGTCATCGAGCGACTTGGTCTTTGGAATTGCCTTTTGCTCTTGAGCGCTCAGCTCGGCCGCAAAGACGGACTCCGCATTCTTCTTGGCAGCGCCAGGAAGCCTCTTGAGTTCCGCCAGCGCCTGGTTCTTCGGATCGCCGCTGCCCGGCAAGTTGATGGCGGTCGCCAGAGCGAAATAACGAGCCGCGATCGCAAGGCTGTCAGCGTCCGCGCCCTCTTCCTTCGCGAGCATCGCGCGGTCGAGTGCGCCCCAATAGTCGCCGCGCTCCGCACCCACCTCGAGCCACTTTACCGCTTCCGCCTTGTCCGCGACAACGCCGACACCGTCGCGGTACATACGCCCGAGATTAGTTGGGGCATAGGGCTGACCGCCCTCGGCCGCCCGCGTGAAAAGCTCGAGCGCTTTCGGGAGATCCGCCGGTGCGCCTTTTCCAAAGCGGTAAACGAGAGCCAGATTGTTCTGGGAATAAATGTCATTGCGCTCGACACCGGCTTCGTAGAAGCGGATGCCGCGCTCCGGATCGGCCGGGACATTGACGCCGTTTAGGAAAATATAACCGAGAGCGTTCATTGCATAAGTATGGCCCAGATCGGCTGCCTGGAGCATCATGCGTAATCCCTGCTGCTGATCCGCCTCAATACCCCGACCAAAATACAGGGCATTCCCAAAGCTCTGCAGCGCGTAGGGATCCCCTTTTTTCGCTGCTGCCTCAACAATCTTCGCAGCTTTTCCAGCATCGCGCGGCACGGTTGCACCGATCTCATACATGCTCGAGAGATGCTGGATTGCCCGGACATGTCCGGCATCCATCGCCTTCTTGATCGTCGCAAAAGCCGTCTTGGCGTCGCGGTTGGCAAGCTGGGCACGGCCAAGTTGATAGACGAAGCGCGCCACCTCGGGATAGGCCTTTATCGCCTCCGTGCAGGCCGACAGTGCTTCATCGGCGTCGATCTCGTTCGGCAACTTGCCTGCCGTCACGCCCTGCAGGTCGAGCGGAGCCGCGGCTGACGTATCGCAGGCGTCGAGCGTCGGCTTGAAAGTGACGGTCGCCGGCGGCAAGTCGTCGTTGGCTGCCTGCAGCGTCAGGGCGAAAGGCTGGTTTTCAGTGCCGATCTGGGGCTCGTAGGAAAGCGCCGGGATATCGGCGGCTTCAAGCACGTGTCCGAGACCGATCACCCGGTCTCCGGCGCGCAGCGTGCCCTTGTCGGGCAGGGCCGCGACCTTGAAGGTCATCTCCGCGGCCGATGCCGGCACGACCGGCAGGCTGGCTTCTACAGGGCCGACGCCGATCGTCGTTTCGACGTCGCGCGGCAGCGTCTTCAGATAGGCGTCGGCATCGGCAAGCCGCACCTGTTTTTCCTGCTCGAGCTGGGCGAGCTTGGCGCCGGCGTCGGCCGAGACGGTGATTGCGACGACGCCCTGCGCCGCCTGCCCGTATGGATCGCTCACGGTATAGCCAATCAGGCCGACGGTTCCGGCAGCAACACCTGATGAATCATAGGTCAGCGCCGTCAGTGCCGCGGCAGGCATCTTTGCGCCCTGCTCGACCGGCTTGCCGTCGAAGCTGAGCTTGCCGGTCTTAGGCAGCTGGTTGACGGTGACGAGCAGCGCCGAGCCGGTCTCGTCATGCGGCGGAGCGATCGGCAATTTGGTCGTGGCCGCACCCTCCGGCACGCTCACCTGCTGCATCGATTCGACGCTCGGCGGCGGCGGCGCCGGAATGAAATAGAAGCTGTCCATCAGCGAGGAGTTTTCCCAGGGGACCTGCTTGCCGCCGGTCATGGCCATCACGTCGCGGCGCACATCGGTCAGGACCTGGCGGATTTCCTTGTTGGGTTCGCTCGCCCGCTTGATGAAGGATTCGGAATAGGGGCTGAGCGCGCCGGTGCCATCGAGCGCCACCTGGCCGGGTTCTGTGGAAAAGGCGATCAGGCTGCCGAGGTCGCTGTCGATGCGCGCAAGTCCGCGCGTGGCGCCGACCGGCTCCAGTTTCTCCGCCATCCAGAATTTCTGGGCATTGAAGGGATTGTTGCGGCAGGCGTCGAGGAAGATCAACTGCACCCGCGAATTCTGCTTGAGATGGTTGAGGATGAGGTCGAGCGGCATGGTCTGCGTCTCGACGTCATAGGGCGTCTCCAGCGTCGCATCGACTGGCACGATGAAATTCTGGCCGCCCACCTGGATGCCGTGGCCCGAATAATAGATCAGGCCGGCCTCGGCATTGCTGGTCGAACGCAGGAAGCGGCGCACCGTATCTTCGAGCCCGATGCGGTCGACATTGACGCCGATCGTCACATCGAAACCGGCCGCGCGCAACGTGGTCGCGACCTCTTCGACATCATTGGCAGGATTGGGAAGCGAGGGCAGCGTCTTATAGACGGAGTTGCCGATGACGAGAGCGACGCGGCGTCCGCTCTCTTCTGTAACGGCGGCAAATGCCGTGGTAATCGACAGCAGCATTCCTGCAACAATCAGCAGATAAGCGCACAGTCTCTTGGCGTGACGAAACTTGGGCATGGCTCGATCGCAAACATTCTATTGTCTAAGTTCAATAAAATTTGCTGGCCTGCTGGTGCTAGGCCCCCTCCGCATTCACACTGCAAAGCTATTCCTCGGCGCTCTAAAAAGCAAGCTTCGCCGCCTCCAAGTGAATTGGAGCAGTCCCGGCAGATTGGAAGCCCATCGGTAGTAGGAAAGACTATTGAAATCAGGAAATTATCATGCGGCCGGAATTGGATACGTCATCCCCGGCGCAGTTTCCTTAACCTCCAAACGTATAGTTGCCGATCGAGGCCGGTTTCATCTCGATGGAGAAGCCCGGCAGGGTGGGCGGCATGTAGGCGGCGTTCTCGATCAGGCAGGGATCGAGGAAGTGTTCGTGCAGGTGATCGACATATTCGATGACGCGACCTTCCTTGGTGCCCGACACCGCGACGTAATCGATCATTGACAGATGCTGCACATATTCGCAGAGCCCGACGCCGCCGGCATGCGGCCAGACCGGCAGGTCGAACTTGGCGGCGATCAACAGCACGGAGAGAACTTCGTTCAGTCCGCCCATGCGGCAGGAATCGATCTGCACGATGTCGATCGCACCCTCGGCGATGAACTGCTTGAACATGATGCGGTTCTGGCACATCTCGCCGGTCGCGACCTTCACCGGGCCGATCGCCTGGCGGATCTTGCGGTGGCCGGCGACATCGTCGGGGCTTGTGGGTTCCTCGATGAAGAACGGTTTGGCGAAGGAAAGAGCTTTGACCCAGTCGATCGCCTGGCCGACATCCCACACCTGGTTGGCGTCGATCATCAGGTAGCGGTCGGGGCCGATCACCTCGCGGGCAATCCTGAGACGGCGGATATCGTCTTCCAGATCGCGGCCGACCTTCATCTTGATATGGTTGAAGCCGGCATCGATTGCCTCCTGGCAGAGGCGGCGCAGTTTTTCGTCGCCGTAGCCAAGCCAGCCGGCCGAGGTCGTGTAGCAGGAGTAGCCCTCTTTTTCGAGGATGGCGATGCGTTCCGCCTTGCCCGCCTCGGCACGCTTCAGGATCTCGACCGCCTCGTCGCGCGTCAGAACGTCAGTGAGATAGCGGTAATCGACGATATCGGCGATCTCTTCCGGCGACATCTCGGCGACGAGGCGCCAGACGGGCTTGTCGGCCTGTTTGGCGAGCAGATCCCAGACGGCATTGACGACCGCGCCGGTCGCCAGATGAATGGCGCCCTTCTCCGGCCCGATCCAGCGCAGCTGGCTATCGCTGGTCAGATGCCGCCAGAAGGTGCCGGGATGGGCGAGAACTTCGGCGAGGTCGGCGCCGACGACGAGGTGGCGCATCGCTTCTATCGCCATGCAGCAAATGTCGTTGCCGCGGCCGATGGTAAAGGTCAGGCCATGGCCGGCAAGGCCGGGCGCGTCCGTATCGAGAATGACGTAGGCCGCCGAATAATCCGGATCGGGATTCATCGCATCCGATCCATCCAGGCTTTGCGACGTGGGAAAGCGGAGATCGAAGACGCGAAGGTCGGTGATGCGGGTCATGATGTTTCTCCCGATTGGTAGGCCGACCACATGGGGTCGGCTGCTGGGGCCGGACCGGCCGACGGGACCGCCGGCCGCATCGTCGGCTGAAATCAGATCGTCCAGCCGCCGTCGATGGCGATCGCCTGGCCCGACGTGTAGGTCGCGCCGGCGAGATAGACGGCGAGATCGGCAATCTCTTCCGGCGAGCCGAGCCGGCCCATCGGCTGGCGGGCGATGAAGGCGGCACGGGCCGCGTCGTAATCGCCCTGCGCCCGCATGCGGTCCTGCAGCGACGGGCTTTCCACCGTGCCGGGGCAGATGGCGTTGCAGCGGATGCCCTGACCGACATAATCGGCGGCAACGGCTTTGGTGAGCCCGATCACCGCCGCCTTGGTGACACCATAGGCGAAGCGGTTCGGCACGCCCTTGATGCTGGAGGCGACGGAGGCCATGTTGATGATTGCCCCGTCCTTGCGCTCGATCATGCCGGGCAGCACGGCGCGGATGGTGCGGATCATCGCCTTGACGTTGAGGTCGAAGGCGAATTCGAGATCGGAATCCTTCATTTCGAGGATCGAGCCGGCATGGACGAAGCCGGCGCAGTTGAAGAGCACGTCAACGGCTCCGATCTCGGCGACGAGAGCCTTGACCGCATCGGCATCGAGCACGTTCAGCTTATGGGTGGAAACACCGGTCTCCGCGGCAAGCGTCGTTAAGGCCTCCGTGTTGATGTCGGTCGCGTGGACCTTGGCGCCGATCGCGGCAAAGGCTGCCGCCGTCGCCCGGCCGATGCCCTGGCCGGCGGCGGTGATGAGAACGGTCTTGCCGGAAAGTCTGTTTGTCATATCACGGGCCTTTTCTGAAATGGACTAAGCTGGACGATGGAATGCGGTTCATGTCTTGGCGAAGCTCGGTCGTGATGGCGTCTTGTCCATCGTCGTCCACCATTCGCCCTCTTTGCGCGTTTCAAGCGGGTTCTGGCAAGGCATCCAGGCCGACATTGCGTGGGCCTGGCTTCGGATGCGCGGGGCTCTCTGTATTAAATGGAGGACTTGCCACTGTTGCAAAGGCAGATCAGCGCCGGATCCCGCTGACCGGCTGAATGCGGAGGCTTGACGACGGCAACCGTCGCCGGCTCCAGGGCCGATGGCCATTCCCATGCGTTGCATGGTCGTTCCTCCCTGTCCTCGGCATGTTCTTCAGTGATGATTTGTCTGTTTATAGACAAACAAACGATTGGCCAAGGGTCAAGTGCGAAGTTTTGCTTTTCCGGCTGCGGTTCTGCGTATATGCAGACTGATATTCACAGGAGGAAGCAATGGAGACTGACGAGTCCGACCGCTACCGCGCTCCTGCCCTCGACAAGGGCCTCGATATTCTGGAATTGCTCGCCGGCGTCGACAGCGGCCTCACCCAGGCCGACATCGCCAAGCGGCTCGACCGCAGCCCCAACGAATTCTACCGCATGCTCGATCGCTTGGTGCGCCGCGGTTACGTCACCCGGCTGGATGGCGACCGCTACTCGCTGACGCTGAAGCTCTTCGGCCTTGCGCAGCTGCACGCTCCGGTGCGCCGGCTCGCCTCCTATGCCACGCCGCTGATGCGCGATCTCGCCCAGCGCACGCGCCAGGCCAATCATCTCGCCGTCTTCGATCGGGGTGCTGCCGTCGTCATCGCCCAACAGGAGGCGCCGGACTATTGGGGGTTTTCGATCCGCATCGGCGCCCATATCAGCCTCTTCGACACCGGATCGGGGCATGTGCTGCTCGCCTTCCGCAGCGAGGAGGAGCGGGAGATGATGATCTTAGAACATGTGCGCAGTCGTGCGGAGGTCGAACTTGGGCCAGAATTCTACGATCGTCTCGACCAGATCCGCGAGCGCGGCTACGAGATGATGGCGAGCGCCCAGACATCTGGCGTCTACAATCTTTCAGCTCCCGTTCTCGGACCGGACCACCGCTCCATCGCCGCCCTCACCTGCCCCTTCATCGCGCTCGTCAACGCGCCGTCGGCTCCCGATATCACCCAGGCGATCACGCTGGTGCAGAAGACCGCTGCCCAGCTTTCGCTGCTTGCCGGCGCCAGTGTCGTCAATTCCGGCTGACGGGTGGCATCGGCGCGAAGCGGGAATTTCTATTTGAACAATCCATTCACCAGGGATAGGTTGCGGCAAAGCCACGTCCTGAGGAGAGACGCGTGTTCATCGACACCCATCTGCATATCATCGATCGGTCGGCGCTGCCCTATCCCTGGCTCTCCGGCGCGCCTGATCTCGATCATGATTTCCTCTACGAGACCTATGCGACGGAGGCGAGGCGCTGCGGCATCACCACGGTGTTGCACATGGAGGTCGATGTCGATCCCACTGCGATGCAGACCGAGACCGATCACGTCGCCAAGATCGCCAAAAAGGAAGGCAGTCTGATTGCCGGCGCCATCGTCTCCTGCCGGCCGGAAGCGGAAGGCTTTGCCGCCTATCTCGAGCGGCAAAGGGCCGATCCCTTCGTCAAGGGGTTTCGCCGCGTGCTGCATGTCGTGTCCGATAATGTCTCCGAAGGCGCCCTGTTTCGCGAAAACATCAGGCGTATCGGCGGCAGCGGCCTGACTTTCGACCTCTGCACATTGCCGCATCAGGCGAGCCGTGTGACCGCCCTCGCCGATCTTGCGCCCGACGTACAGTTCGTTCTCGACCATTGCGGCGTGCCGGATATCCGCTCGGACGCCTTTGAGCCCTGGAAGGCCGGGATATCAGAGATTGCCCGGCGGCCGAATGTCGTCTGCAAGGTCTCCGGCGTCGTCGCCTATGCCGATGCGAAGACCTGGACGGCAGAAACGCTGCAGCCCTATATCGAACATGTGATCGCGAGTTTCGGCTGGGACCGCGTCGTCTGGGGCAGCGACTGGCCGGTCTGTACGCTCGGCGGCGGCCTCTCGACCTGGGTTGCGGCGACCCATGCCATGCTTTCCGGCGTGAGCGAGACGGAGCGCTCGAAGTTGCTTTTCGCCAATGCACAGCGCCTTTGGTCGCTCTGACGTCACAAAATAAAGCGGCCGGTCTCCTGGGCGTGTCATTTTGGCATGTTTTTTGTACCATTCCGGGACAAAAAAGGCCAGATATTCGGGCTTAACGCTATCTACATGCAAGCAATTGCTAGCCTTAATTATCTCGGCTAAAAGTTGTTGACACGGATATGGCGAATAACCCCCTGTCCGCTGCCTTCAGAAGGGAAATAAGATGAAAGAAGAACCGCATTCCGTCGATGTTCACGTCGGAAAGACGATCCGCATCCAGCGTCTGTTGAGGAAAGTTTCTCAGACGGAACTGGGCGATCGTGTTGGCGTAACGTTCCAGCAGATCCAGAAATACGAAAAGGGCTCCAACCGCGTTTCCGCCAGCATGCTGGTCGAAATCGCCGGCGCGCTGAAGGTTGATGTCAGGACGTTCTTCGACGACCTGTCGACCCCTGATAATGCCAACGACAACCCCGCTCCCAGCGAGGAATTCGTTATTTCGCGCGAAGGCGTCCTTCTCAACGCGGCGTTCTTTTCGATCAAGAACGAAGCGCTTCGCAAGAAGATTCTGAAGCTCGTCCAGGCGATTGCCAACACCGAACAGCTGGACACCGAAGCGGCCGAATAGACCGGTTGCCCTTCACGCGAACCCAACGGACCGCATGAGGATCAACAAGGATCTATGAGGATCGATAGCGATTGATCGGGATCAATGGCGATCGATCAGGATTAGATTCTCGCTGGCATCCTTCATTGCGATCTTGGCTTTGCTGCCGACCAGCTTCTCGAGATTGACGTCAAGCTCCCTGTCGGGATCTATGCCGTCCCAATCGATGACGACCTGCAGCAGCGCCATGTTCGTCAGGTGCATCAGATTGCGCAGCTGAAGCTTTTCAGCCTCCTCCTTGGCTGCCGACAGCAGCCGGAAGATCCTTGCGTATTCGCTGCCGGTAGCTTCGTTGTGTTGTTCAAACATCGTTCCCGCCCTCTTTGGTCGTGGAACCCTACGATTCCATCATTACTGCATCTTCCGCCGCGACCGTTATTCAAGCGTTACAGGAACCGCATTGCGCGTGACTTCGGCGTGCAGGAGTTCCCAGTGCGAGGTCGCGGCAAAGCGCCAGTCACGGTTGATAGGGCGGAATTTGTCCAGGCACAGCCATTCCAGCACCAATAACGCGTCGCCCCGCTTGCGCTCGACGCGGTTCCCCCGGATGGCGGCGAGGATGTGGTCGCGGCGCGGCTTGCGGAAATGGCACTCGTCGGCCACCTTCGCATAGGTGCGCTCGGAGAAATGCAGGAAACGGCCGGCAAGCAGGAGTTTCTTGCGCTCGGCGAGCGAAATTTCGCCAACGGCGTGAAGCGCATCGATGGTCGGCTCGAAATCGACCCAGGGTACGGAAAGCGGCAGCCAGCCGAGCTCCTGCGGCGCATGCACAAGCGCGACGGCCTCGTCGTCGAGCAGCCGCCCTGACTCGTAATCTTCGAAGATCGAGCCGAGCCCGACCATGCCGAAGGGCGCGCATTCGGCTGCCCGCAGCGCGCCCATGCTGGCGCCGCCGGCAACGGCGACATCATGTTCGAGTGCGTAAAGTATTTCCTTGTGCCAGACCGAGGGCAGATCGCCGAAATAGCCGTCGACGAGACCGATCGCGGTGGCGCCGTCCTGAACGGCCTTCAGGATGTCGCCGGCAGCCGCCGGCGGCCGGAAATCGATGCGGGAGGACATGGCTCTTGCTGCGGCAAGATCGCTGCCGAGGCTCGGGCCGACGAACAGCACCTTCATGATTCGGCTCCTCTCATGGTGTTGACGGCGCGCAGGCCGAGCTGGATATATTGGCCTGAGATATCGACCTCCAGTCCCGGCACGATCACCCTGACGACGGAGACCGGCAGGGCCGGGTGCGGAAACGGCACGACGACGATCTGCTCGATGCCGGTTGCCGCCAGCCGGTCGGCAATATGGCCGATGGTGTCCTGGATCGTCGCCGGGCGGCGATCGCGGGCGTGGAACGAGCGCATCCGGCCGTCGCCCTCGCACAGTTCGACCACCTGCTGCATCGCCGCACTCCTGTCGAGCCGCTGATAGATGCGCGGCGAGAAATCGTCGCGGCTGCCGGCAATCGCGGTCAGCCGGCTCTGCGCCGCTTCGGTGATGGCGCGCAACGCGGCGCGCACCGGATCGGGGTGGCAGCCGCAGCCACCGCAGACATGCGACCAGCGCGCGTCGACACGGTCTGAAATGTTGCCTGGCATGATGACGGCCAGAAAAGCGGGAACGCCGATATCCGTCGTCATGTCGAGCAGCAGCAGTTTCATGCCGGCACGGGTGATCCGGTCGGTCATGACATCTATGACCGCATCGCCGAAGGAGGCGGGGTTGATGCGGCTCTCCTTCAGGCGCTCGGGCGACTTCAGCTGGGTCAGGGCCCAGGCGTCGCGCTCCACCAGCTCGCAAAGCCCATGCAGGACCGCTTCGGACGGGGTGTTGCCGGAGGCGAGCCCATCGCTCGACTGCTCGAAGCCGGGCGGCCTCTCGCCGCGATGGTCGAGACCGACGAGCCACCAGGGCACGAAGACGCTGCTGCCGGAAAGAATGTCGAGCCCGGAGCACCAGGGGATGGGAGCTCGTCCGATTTCGTCGGGTGCGCAGCGTGCGACATTGTCGAGATCGATCATCGCGGCATGCTCCGCCCGCATGTTCTCGATCGTTGCCTGCGTCATGTCGTTGGGGGCAATTTCGGCGATCCGCGTCTCGACCGCCTCCATCGCCGCCGAGGCCATGGCGGCATCGTTATCGATACCCTTGCCCTGAAAGACCGAGAGCGTATGGCTGTTCGGCCTCGTTGCGAAGGCGACGGGGATGTTCAAAACGTCGAGTGCAGTCAGGAGGCCGACGCGCGTAATGCCGAATTCGCGCAGATGCGGCCTGATGGCTGCCAAGGTCTGCGCCGGCGTGACGGCGCGGTCATGGTAGTCGCTGACGCCGGCCGATGATCGTTTAAGGTCACCGGCAAGCGTTTCAAGGTCGGTGAAAGCAGACATACCGATCTGTTCCCTAGCGGAACCTCAGCGCATGCGTCAGGCTCTCGAGCGCATTGGCGGAAACGTTGAGCTCGTCCTGCTTCATGGCTGCCTTGGCGGCTGCAGAGAAGCGCAGTGACTGTGTCTGAGCTGCGGTGGTGTCAGCATTCGTCTTCATGTTTCATCTCCGATTGGTTAGACAGCGCCTTGCTGCCGTTAACCATCGGAGGGAAACATTGCCTGCGTCATTTAAGCGTTACAGGCTTCGTTAAAAGGCGCTGCATCAGGGAAGTCCGGCAAGTTGCAGGCCTTGTATGAGCGGTTCCGTATAGGCGGGATCGCGATCGGGGACGAAATGACGGATGTCCTCACTGCGGAAATCGGGGAAGTTTTCCAGTACCACCCTGGCGTAGTTCCTGGCCTTGCCCGTCTCGCCCGCCATGGCATGCGAGGCAGCGAGCAGGCGGGCTGTCGCCTGCTTCGTCTTCACCGGTTCCAGCGCCTCGATCGCCATTTCATACTCTTCGCGCATGAAGTGGATGCCGCCGAGGTTCCAGTAATAATAGTCCGGCGGCAGCGGATTGAGTTTGAAGGCAGCGCGGCTGAGCTCCAGCGCTCGATCGAAATCGCCATCATGGGAAAGCGCGTCGGCATAGTCGGCGAGGATGTCGGCATCGTTGGGATTGAGATCCTGGGCCTGCTGAAAATATTCCAGGCTTTCGTCGAAGCGACGGCGATAAAGCGCCACGAAGCCGAGCTCGCGGTAAGCCCGGCCGCTGTTCGGGTCGGACTGCTGCGCCTGCCGGGCAGCGCCGTTCGCCTCGTCGAGCAGTTCCTTGTCGCGCATGCCGCGGATCAGCCATTCCATGCCGAGCGCGCGCGACATGCCGGCATGGGCGGCAGAGAAATGTTCATAACGATTGAGCGAGGATTTGAACCATTTGCGTGCCTGGCGCAGATGCTGCAGGTCGGTGTGGGCGATCAGCCGCTTGCCTTCCAGGTAGAGACGGTAGGCTGACGGCGGCGCGTCGCCGATCGGCATCGCCAGTTCGTGACGCTCGATCGTGTCGGCGAGCGAGGAGACGATCCGCCGCGTCAGATGCGCGAAGGATTCGCTGATCTTCTGCATGACCAGCGGCAGTTCGACGGCCCAGATCACCTCCGATGTCGTCGTCCGCGTCAGACGGCAAGTGGCATAGACATCCTCGTCGCGGCCCTGGATGGTGACGTAGACCGCATAGTCGAAGCGCAGGTCGAGCGGACCGGGCACAGCACGCGAGGGATCGATCGAACGGCTGAGGATCTCCAGGCTGGTATGCGCCGCGATCACCTTGAAGCCCCGCTGCTGGCTGAGGCCGATGGTGACGTCTTCAAGAAGCGCCCTGCCGACGCGCTCCATCAGCGGATCGGTGAAGATGCTTTCCGGCGGCAGAATGATGATGCGCGGTTGGCCGACCGAATTGATGGACAGATCAGGCGCCGGCTGGGCTGACGTCGCCTGTGCCGCCGGTACCAGGTTGAGCTCGCGGGCAAGAGCGGTGGTGCTTTCTTCCGGCTCGGTGTCGAAGTCGTCCTTCAGCTGGCTTTTGCACTTCAGATAGGCCTGACGCGCCGCTGCCGGATCGTTCATCCGGACATAGGTGCGCATCAAGGCGCGATAGGCCGTCTCGCTGGCAGGGTCGAGTTCCAGCAGGCGCCTGGCGAGCGTGACCTGCTCGTCATCCGATCTGTCTTCCGGTGTCTCGATCAGCCGGGTGAGATGGGCGGAGCGCAATTCGTCGACACGCTGGCGCTCAAAGGTCAGCCAGTCCTCGGCGCCCTGCGTCGGCGATTTGACGCCGTCGAGAAATTCGCCGTTCAGCAGGCCGCCGTCTTCGGGTGCGAGTGGCCCTTTCTGTTTCAGGATATGAACGTCGACCTCCCAGCCATCGGCAAGGCCGATATGGGTTCGGGTCGCGGCAAGCAGCGGTGGAAGGCCGGCGGGAATGCTCAGTTCGATGCGCGCCAACAGCTGGCGCAGGCTGCCCGCCCGTTTTTCCGGCAGCTCCGATTGCCAGAGCTGCCGCCTGACGGTTTCGCGGTCGAGTTCGACATCGGGTTCGGCGGCGAGCATGGCGAGGAGAAAATACGACTTCTCCGGCAAGGGGAGCTCCCTCCCCGCCGCCAGCAATCGCGGTCTTCCGAGCAGGCATAGCCTGTTCGTCAGCATCTGCCGGATGTCCGTTGCATCTCGGTTCTCACCCCTGAAAGCCAAGGCGCGCAAGCGCACCGGCCAATCAAAAAACATGTTAGAGCCATAAGAGCCAGACGCATAGCGGTTTTGCTTTAAAAAGAAGAAGTTTCATCGAATATTTGCATATTCGCGCGCCACACGGGGAGGAAATGCTTTGCCAACACTTCCGTGAGGATGCGAGTTGCGTGTCGTGGGGCAGGTTATTTGCGGCGTGAGCCTGAGTGCCCGTCCGAGTATGGGTTGAGTGATCGGGTCGATGGGGGTTCCAAGAAAGTGTCGTAGGCCTGATTGGAAGCGCCTTCTGCGGACGACCGGACCCGGCAACCAAGTGGCTTTTGGCGGTCTGGCCTTCTCTGTTCGTCCATCCCGACGCGTTAGGATCAGTCGCCAACAAGCTTGTCCATGTAGGCCTGCAGCGAGGTCGATCCTCGAATAGCATCCTCGGGATATTCGGGACCATCGACGGTGAGAGCCGTCATCCTTGCATATGAGTGAGCCGCCGCGTCGGAAAAGCCCAAACCGCGGTATGCGTCTTCCCAGTTTTCGCGCGGGATCACGTCGACGCGAACGGCCCGGCCAAGGGTGGCAGCGAAGGCTGCGGCGACATCGTTGGGGGAGTACCGTTGCGGCCCCTCGACGGGGTATATGCCGATCCGTTCGATCGGCTCCTGCAGGAGCCGCGCCGCCACGCTTCCCAGATCCTCCGGCGCGACCATTGGGAGCTTGAGGTCTGCAGGGAGCATGGTCGCTAGCACCCCGTCCCTCGTGACGGCCCCCAGCATCGTACCCCAGTTACTGAAGTAGTAGGCTGCGCGGATGACACTGGCAGGAATCGGCTGGTTCCTCAGGCCGACTTCCAGTTCGTAAAGAACGCTGAGATCGCCGCATTTCTCGCCTGGCTGCGCGCCCATGGTCGATTGCGCCACCACCTTCTCCAGCCCAGATCCTTCGATCGCCTCGAGCATGCAGCGCACGGTCTCGCGTTCCTCCCGATCCGTATCGCTCGATATGTCAGCGCTCGGGTTCAGGAGGAAGGCCCGCTTCCCGCGACGGAACACCTCACGCAGCGACGTCACGTCGTGGACGTCGACGACGGCGACCTCCGCGCCCCGCTGTCGCCATGCGCCGGCCTTGTCAGAATTTCGAGTAACGATCGTGACGGCTTCGCCTTCGTCGAGCAGCGTCTGCGCCACGGCGGAGCCGACGTGGCCCGTCCCGCCAACAACGATGTACATTTGCCATGTCTCCAGCAGTGATGTGGCGCGTAACCCCTCGTCCTTTCAAAGGTTCCCTTTCGTTGCAGAGGCGGTTCAGCGACGCGGAGCGCTTCTTCGCCTGGATCAGCCAAAGCCGCCGGCTGAGGAAAGACCGGAAGCGACCAACTCCGCCAAGGCCTTGGCTTTACGCCGCATCCATCATGGACCCTCGTCATGCATTTGCCCGAGCTTCCTGAATTGTCGGACGGACACTGAGGGGTCACAGCACCTGTGCAATCCGTTTCGGGCTAACCTCGGTTGCCGTCGCGGCCTCGACGAAATCGAGCCCGATATCCAGCACCGGAGCGCTGTGCGTCAACCAGCCGACCGAAATGAGGTCGACACCGGAAGCCGCGATTGCGGCGGCCGTTGTCGGCGTGACGCGGCCGGATGCCTCGGTGATCGCCCGGCCGGCGACGATGGCGACGGCCTCGCGCAGCTGATTAGGCATCATATTGTCGAGCAGCACGGCGTCGACGCCGGTCTCCATCGCTTCACGCAGCTGATCGAGCGTGTCCACTTCGACCTCGATTTTCACCATATGGCCGACGCCTGCCCGCGCCCGGCGGATCGCCTCCGTGACGCCACCGGCGATGGCGACGTGATTATCCTTGATCAGCACCGCGTCATAAAGCGCGAAACGATGGTTCATGCCACCGCCGGCCCGCACCGCATATTTCTCCAGTGCCCTCAGGCCGGGCGTCGTCTTGCGCGTGCAGGCGACGGAAGCCTTGGTGCCGCGGATGGCGGCGGCGATCCCTGCCGTCACTGTGGCGATGCCAGAGAGGTGACCGAGGAAATTCAGCGCGGTGCGCTCGGCGCTCAGCAGGCCACGCGAGGGGCCTTCGATGGTGGCGATCACATCGCCAGGCTTGACCGCGTCGCCATCTTGACGATGGCGGCGCATGACGATCTCGGGATCGACGAGGGAAAAGGCGAGTTCGGCGGCATCGAGACCGGCGATCACGCCCGGCTGACGCGCCGCCATCACCACCGTCGAACGGTGATCGTGGGGGATGACGGAGGCCGAGGTGATATCGCCCGCAAGACCCAGATCTTCGAGCAAAGCTGCCCGCACCAAAGGCTCGACGATCAGGCGCGGAAGGGGAACGAGGCTCATCTCAGGCACTCCTTGCAAGGGCATAGGGCGGCGTCGCGCGGGCGATCTCCAGAACGTCGGAAAGGCACATCCGGCGCCGGTTGGCATTGGCGAGCTTCAGCGGAAAATCGGTGCGGGCATGGGCGCCGCGCGATTCCATCCGCAGGCTGGCAAAAACGGCGATCAGCAGCGCGACGATGGCCGGATCGGCGGCCGGGCCGCTGCCTTCGGCAAGCGGCAGCAGGGCGGCGATGGCGCCATGAATGGCACCGGCATTGCGCAGCACGCCGAGATGGCGCGAGACGATCGGCCGGACGAGCGATGCATCGGCCAGCGCCGGCAGTCTCTCGGCGAAGATCGCGCTGGCGGGACTTGCGGGCACGCCTGACATGTCGCGCGCCGCACGCATGCCCATGACAGCCGCTTCCAGCAGCGAGTTGCTGGCAAGCCGGTTTGCGCCGTGCAGACCGGTCGAGGCCGACTCTCCGGCGACCCAGAGGCCGGGAACCGAGCTGCGGCCATTTGCATCCGTGGCAACCCCGCCCATGTGATAGTGAACGGCCGGGCGCACGGGAACGAGGTCTTTCGCCGGATCGATGCCGGCCTCGCCGCAAAGGGTCGAGATGACAGGAAAGCGCGTGGCAAAGCGGCTGCCGAGAGCATCGCGGGCATCGAGAAAGACCCGCCCGCCGCGGGCGATTTCGGCGCTGATCGCCCGCGCCACCACGTCGCGCGGCGCAAGTTCGGCACCTGGAATGCGGGCCATGAACCGTTCGCCTCGTTCGTTGACGAGCAAAGCCCCCTCCCCGCGCACCGCCTCGCTGATCAGCGCTAACGGCCTGCGGCGCGAATCGAGTGCGGTTGGATGGAACTGGACGAACTCCATATCGGCGAGCGCGGCACCGGCCCTTGCTGCAAGCGCGATCCCCTGGCCGAAATTGCCGATCGGATTGGTGGTCGCGTCGTAAAGCCCGCCGATGCCGCCGGTGGCGAGCACCACCCTTGACGTCGGCAGAATGGCGGCGCCATTCGCGGTCGCGCAGAGCAGGCCGGCGACCTTTTCGCCGTCCATCAACATCCGCCGCGCCTCGAAACCTTCGAGCACGGATATAGCCGGTGTTTTCATCACCGCATTGATCAGCGCGCCGATGATCGCCGCACCCGAGCCGTCACCTTCGGCATGGACGATGCGGCGGCGATTATGGGCCGCCTCCAGCCCCAGCGAAAGTTCACCGGCGGCATTCCGGTCGAAGCGGACGCCGGCTTTTTCCAGCGCGGCGATCGCCGCCGGCGCCTCGGCAATGATGCTAGCGGCAATGCCCGGATCGCAGAGCCCGTCGCCGGCCGCAAGCGTATCGGCAAGATGCAGTGCCGCGCTATCGTCGGCGCCCATGCTGGCGGCGATGCCGCCCTGCGCCCAGGCGCTCGACGTCTCCGCGCCAAGAGCCGCGCGAGTGACGATCACGGAAGGTTCAGGCGCGAGGGTCAGCGCGGTCATCAATCCCGCAAGCCCACTGCCGACGATCACCGTGCGTCCTGATAGCTGCTCGAGAAGCTCGGTCATATCGCCAGCATCCTCTCGACGGCGCGGCGCGCGGCCGCCGCAATTGCCGGATCGACGGTGACCTCGTGGCGATTTTCCTCGAGTGCGGCGCGGATATTGCCAAGAGTGATGCGCTTCATATGCGGGCAGAGATTGCAGGGTCGAATGAATTCGACGTCGGGATGGTGCGCGGCGACATTGTCGCTCATCGAGCATTCGGTGAGCAGCACGACGCGCGCCGGCTTCTGCCGGCCGACATAGTCCGACATCACGGCGGTGGAGCCGGCGAAATCGGCTTCGGCCACCACCTCGGGCGGGCATTCGGGATGGGCGAGCACGATGACGCCCGGATGGTTTTCGCGCAGCTGGCGCACGTCCTCGGCGGTGAAGAGTTCGTGCACCTCGCAATGGCCATGCCAGGCGATGATCTCGACATCGGTCTCGCGGGCGACGTTGCGCGCCAGATATTCGTCCGGGATCATCAGCACCTTCGGCACGCCGAGCGATTCCACCACCTGCTTGGCATTGCCCGAGGTGCAGCAGATGTCGGAGGCAGCCTTCACCGCGGCCGAGGTGTTGACATAGGTGACGATGGGCACGCCGGGATGGGCCTGGCGCAGCAGCGCGATATCTTCGGGCGTGATCGAATCCGCCAGCGAACAGCCGGCGCCGAGATCCGGAATCAGCACGGTTTTCGCCGGGTTCAGCAGCTTGGCGGTCTCGGCCATGAAATGCACGCCGGCAAGCACGATGACATCGGCGTCGACCTCGATCGCCTTGCGGGCGAGCGCCAGGCTGTCGCCGACGATATCGGCCACGCCGTGGAAGATTTCCGGTGTCTGATAGTTGTGCGCGAGAATGACGGCGTTGCGGCGGCGCTTGAGCTCGAGGATCGCGTCGACGTCATTTTCGAACGTCATCCATTCGGCTTTGGGAATGACACGGCTGACGCGCTCGTAGAGCGAAGATGCGGAAACAGGATAATTCATGACCGGCTCCTATTTATGCTCTCTTTGAGCATATCCTAGGTCAAGAGATATTCTCACAGTGAGCATATGTCAATTGCGGGAGAGCGGTAATTTCGTTCCTGCCAGCGCCCGTTCTTCGAGCACGGTGTGGCGAAAGCGGAAGAGCTTGGCCGGCCGGCCGCCGGTTTCGCTTTCGGTTCCGCCGGTTTCCTCGACCAGTTCCTGCTGTTCGATGAGGCGGCGAAAATTCTGCTTGTGCAGCGTCAGCCCCGCCAAGGCTTCGATGGTGCGCTGCAGCCTCAGCAGCGTGAAGCTCTCCGGCATCAGCTCGAAGACGACGGGGCGGTATTTGATCTTGGCGCGCAACCGGGCGATTCCGGTTGCGAGAATACGGCGGTGATCGGCAAACATCGCGCCGCCGAGATTGGTCTCCGCCCCGCATCCGGCTTCCGAGACGAGCCGTGCTTCGTAAAGCAGTTCATAGCGCTGCAGGGCCAGATCCTCGTTCCAGCCGCCGCCGTCGAGGCCGAAGGTGAAATCGGCCCGGCGGTGGCGATGGTCACGCCTTGCCGGATCGGCATCTGCCCAGCTCCTCAGACGCGCCATAATCTCGTCAAGCACGGCTGGCCGGCCCTGCCGGTGGTCTTCCCAGGGGAAATATTCGTACCAGCCGTGCCATCCCGGCCGGCCGGCGCCCGACTGCTCGTTGACGAGGCCGAGATAGCTGATCGAGATCGTCCGTCCGCCCGGGATGTCGTTGTTCCGGTCACGGTCGGCGAAGGTATAGAGCTGTTCGAGATAGCCGACGGGATGTTCCGTCTGCTCCTGCACCCATTCGCGCAGGCCCGATTGCAGGGTTCGATGCCCCATTTCGAAAGGTCCCGACGGCAGCGCGTTGCCAGAGCGGATGGTCATCACGCGCGGTTCGTCCCCCGTCACCGCGACGAGCACCGCAATCAATTCCGCATGCGCAAAGCCGATCGTCACAGGGGACCGAATACTCCGTTCCGAATGAATCGAACGGATAATTCCTGACACAGGCCGGGACGGAAGCCAATGGAGAGGAAGCACCTTTGCGGCGCTTCCCACATCATCGAGGCAACAGAGCTCGTTTGCCCTCAGCTCTTGCCCGTCTCGCTTTTCAGCCGCTGCAGGAAGATCTCCAGTTCAGCGTCGTCGATACCGACGAGATGGCGCTTTTCCGGATAGGCGCCGGTTCTGACGTCTTCGGCAAATTCCGTGAAGGCGGCGATGCGCTCGCGCTGCAACCGGTCGTGTTCGGCGGCGAAGTCGCGATAGATCTTGGCATGACGCGGATAGTGGTCGCGATTGGCGCCGAGCACGTCGTCGGCGAAGAGATATTGGGCGTCGCAACCGCTGCCTGCCCCCATGGAGATCATCAGCATCGAGGTGTTGGGGCTGATGGCGGCAGCGACATCCCCTGGGACGACTTCGATTTCGGCGGCGAAGGCGCCGGCCTCTTCCAGCGCCTTGGTCTGCCGCCAGATCTCGGCCGCACTCGCTGCCGTCTTGCCGACGGCGCGGAAGCCGCCGGTCCAGGTGGCCTTCGAAGGGATCAGCCCGAGATGGCCGCAGACGGGGATACCTTCATCGCGCATGCGCCGGATCGTCTGCAGGCTTGCGGCGCAATAGACCGCATCACCACCTGCCTTCAGCGCCGCGAAGGCCGCACGCAGATAGTCCTCGGCCGAGACATGGTCGCCATATTCGAGCCCCGGAATGGCAAAGAGAGTGGGGGCGATTTCGCGAAAGACCGGCCCGAGCAGCGAGGGCGGCACCGAGACGATGTCGATCCCCGCTTTTTCGGCGGCGTCCGCCTCCTCCAGCGAGGTGACGCGCAGCATGGTGAGCTGGCGCTTGCCTTTTTCCGCAAGCAGATCTGCAACGGTCGCGCGTCTATGTTTTTTCATCATCAATTCCTTTGAAAATATCGGGTGAAAATATCGGGCGGCTCAGGCGGCCAGCAGGGATTTCAGCTTGATGTCGCTGGCTGCGAGTGCTGCCGGGTTCGGATGGGCGTGCGCTGCGATCAGCATTTCGGCGAGCCGGATGTCGCGTGCCACCGCATTGCCCGTTCCGATGCCGCTTGCGGCGATCAATCGTCCGTCGGCGTCGAGATGGAAAAGAATGAAGGCGCCTGCGCCGAGCTCGCGGCGCTGATGCGTGGCAGCCCCTTCGGCAAGGCCTGATATTTGCAGCGTCATGTCGTACTGATCCGACCAGAACCACGGCACCGCCGAAACGGCCTCGTTAAGGCCGAGCATGTTGGCCGCGGCCAATGTGCCCTGCTCCTGGGCATTGCGCCAGGATTCGAGCCGCACCCGCCGGCCGCCATAGATCGACAGCGGAAAGGAGCAACAATCGCCGGCCGCAAAGACATCGGGTGCGGAGGTCTGGAGATGGATATCGACGGCAATACCATTGTCGATTGCGAGACCTGCCTTTTCGGCGATCTCGACATTCGGCCGTGCACCGATGCCGACAAGGACGAGATCGGCTTCGATCGCCTCGCCGGTCGACAATCTAATCAGGGCTTGTCCGTTGTCCGCAGTCAGCGCCTCGATGGAGACGCCGCAGCGGATATCGACGCCCTCGGCGCGGTGGCGCTCGGTGAGGAGATGGGCGATCTCCTCCGGCACGCCACGCTTCAGCACGCGCTCCAGCCCCTCGATAACGGTGACCTCGGCGCCAAGCAGCCGCGCCGTTGCCGCAAGTTCCAGTCCGATGAACCCGCCCCCGATGATGGCGATATGCCGTCCCGGTTTCATCGCATCGCGCAATGCCGCCGCATCGTGATGCGTCCGCAGCGAACGAATCTGTCGGCTGCCTACCGGTGCGCCGGGGAACGACCGCGCGGCGGCACCCGTCGCAAGCAGAAGCTTGTCGTAGGAAAGCACGCTACCATCCGAAAGCGTAACGGTCCTGGATGGGGTATCGAGATCCCTTGCCTCGAGGCCGGTCAGCAACCGGATACCGTTTTCGACGTATTTTTCCGCCGCAGCGATAAATTTCGGATCACTTGCATCGGTGGAGCCGGCCTTCGAAAGTGGCGGCCGTTCATAGGGCGGAAGCGGCTCGGCCCCAACCAGCGTTATCTCGCCGGCAAAACCCATTTCCCGCAAGGCGAAGGCGGCGCGCGCACCGCATTCGCCGGCGCCCAGGATGACGTAATGAACCACGCCAACCTCCCTCAGAGCGAGATGAAGACGGCACCGTCTTCGATCTTGACAGGATAAGTCTTCAGATTGACGCAGACCGGCGCGCCCTTGGCTTCGCCCGTCTTGTAGTTGAAGCGGCCGTTATGCTTTGGACATTCGATGATCTCATCCATGACAAGCCCGTCGGCGAGATGGATATGTTCATGCGTGCAGAGCCCGTCGGTGGCGAAGAATTCGTCGTCCGGGCTGCGGTAGACCGCGAAGGTGCGCCCGTCGTGATCGAAGCGGATGACATCTTCTTCGTCGATCTCGTCCTTGTCGCAGACTTGAATCCAGTTTCCGCTCATCTTGTCCTCCCTGAATTGTAATTATTGCGCGGCCGGGGCCAGCTCGTTGTGGAATTCCTCGCGATAGGGCCGCGCGGTGGCCGGCAGTTCGCGCTTCAGGAAATAATCCTCATTGCGCAGCTGGCGCAGGAAAGCCGGGATCATCTCGATATAGCCGGACCAGATCGATGGGTTCGGCGCCGGCAGGTCGTGCTTGATCATTGCGTGCAGCTTCGGCAGCGCGTGATAGGGCACCATCGGAAACATGTGGTGTTCGACGTGGTAGTTCATGTTCCAGTAGATGAAGCGGCTGATCGGGTTCATATGGACCGTGCGGCTGTTCAGGCGATGGTCGGTCACATTGTCGGCAAGGCCGCCATGCTGGAGCAGTCCGGTCAGCACATGGTGCCAGGCGCCGTAGAGGCGAGGCAGGCCGATCAGCATCAGCGGCAGGATCGAACCCATGGCGATCGCGGCTGCGATCGTGACGAGATAGATCGCCAGCCAGATGCGGGCGATGCGGATTGCCTTTGGCTGCTCCATCTCCGGGATGAAGGTCTTTTCCGCCGCGCTGACGCCGCCGAAGGCATTGCGCAGCATATCGACGATCGCATGCCAGGCGTCGAGGATGCCGAAGAAATTAAGCACCAGCCGGAAGAGATCAGGCGGCCGCATCACGGCGATCTCGGGATCGCGGCCGACGATCACCGTATCGGTATGATGGCGCGCATGGCTCCAGCGCCAGGTCACCGGGTTGCGCATGATCATGAAGCAGGCGATCTGGTAGACGACATCGTTCATCCAGCGCGTCTTGAAGGCAGTGCCATGGCCGCATTCGTGCCAGCGACTGTCGGAGGCCGAGCCGTAGAGCACGCCGTAGGCGAGGAAGAAGGGCAGCGCGATCCACGAGCCCCAGAAATAGATGCCGAGCCCGGCAAAGGTTGCCATGGCGCCGAGCCAGATGATCGTGTCGCGGATCGCCGGCGCATCGGAGCGCTGCATCAGCGCCTTCATCTCCTTGCGCGCAATGTCGGTGTGATACCATTCGGCTGCCGCCAGCCCCGTTTCGACCGCGGTGCGGCCGCTTTCGCCGAGAAGGTCGTAGTCGCGCTTCTTTGTCTGGGTCGCCATTATCCGCCTCCCGTTGCCCTTGCCTGGGAGAATAGGTTGACTTTGGAAAGCGCTCAATGCAGGCTTGATATAATCTATCAAAAGCTATCATGAATGACTTGCATTCATGATTGAATCCATCAGGAACGCAGATGCGCCGTCCCACCATATCCGATCTTGCCCGCGCCTCCGGCGTCAGCGTCGCCACCGTCGACCGGGTTCTCAACGCCCGCCACCGGGTGCGTGAGGAAACGGCGCGACGGGTCTATGATGCGGCACAGTCGATCGGCTATCACGCTGTCGGGCTGATCAAGCAGCGCGTCTTCGAGGATCTGCCGCAATACAAGCTCGCCTTCCTGCTGCAGAAGCCGATGCAGCCCTTCTATCAGAGCTTCGTGCGTGAGATCGAAACAGCAGCGCGCGCTCTGACGTCCGCGCGCATCCAGACGCAGATCGACTTTCCGTCGGCCGCGACACCGGCAGCGATCGTCGAAAAGATCAAGACGCTCGGCGCTCGCAACCAGGCCGTTGCTCTGGTCGGCCCGGATTATCCCGCGGTGACGACGGCGGTCGAGGAGCTGAAGGAGCGTGGCATTCCGGTGTTCTCGTTACTCTCCGACCTCGCCACCGGCGTGCGCGACGCCTATGTCGGCGTCAACAACCGAAAGGTCGGGCGCACCGCCGCCTGGACGATTGCGCGCACGGCACACAAGCCCGGCAAGGTCGCCTGTTTCGTCGGCAGCCACCGCTTTCACGGCCATGAGCTCAGAGAAATCGGCTTCCGTTCCTATTTTCGCGAGAATGCGCCGGAGTTCGATGTCGTCGATACGCTGATCAATCTCGAGACGGCCGAGATCACCCATGAGGCGACGCTGACGCTGCTGCAGAAATATCCCGATCTCGTTGGCCTCTATGTCTGTGGCGGCGGTATGGAGGGGGCAATTTCGGCCTTCCGCGAAGAAAGTGTCGGCGGCAGGATCGTCTTGGTGGTGAACGAGCTGACGCCCGACAGCAAGGCCGGCCTTGCCGACGATGTCGTCGCCATGGCGATCGGCACGCCCCTGCCCGCCCTCTGCAAGGAGTTGTTGGTGCTGATGACGGGCGCCATCGAAAACGGAGAAACGGCTGTTCCCGGACAGCTCTTCCTACCGTTCGAGATTCATATTTCCGAGAACATCTGACGCGTGATGGAATTCCATCATTCCGGTCGATATTCTCTCAGCAATGAAAGCGGGTGCTGGGGATGACGGATGGATTGCGACGCGAATTCGGATAGAGATTCGCTGACCCATTCACGAGGACTGCTCCGCCTAGATGCGGAGATCAGGAGGAGATACCGATCATGACGTCGATCCGTTTCGCGCTCAACCATATGGCCGCGCCGTCGCTTGCCATCGACGATTTCTTCGCGCTGGCCCGATCGCTCGGCATCGATGCCGTCGAAATCCGCAACGACCTTTCCGGCAATGCCATCTTCGACGGCACCAAACCCGAGGTGATCAGGCAAGCGGCTGCCCGCCATGGCGTGACGATCATTTCGATCAACGCCCTGCAGCGCTTCAACGAGTGGAACCCGGCCCGGGCCGCCGAAGCGCAGGAACTGATCGATTATGCCGGCGCTTCCGGCGCCAAGGCGCTTGTCCTCGTTCCGAAGAACGACGGCACCGGCTGCGCCGATGGCGAACGGCAGGTCAATCTGCGTCAGTCTCTGGTTGCATTGAAGCCGATGCTGGAGAAAGCCGGCATTATCGGTCTCGTCGAGCCGCTCGGTTTCGAGATCTGCTCGCTACGCTCGAAGACCGAGGCGGCCGAGGTGATCAGGGAACTCGGTGCGCAATCGACCTTCAGGCTCGTCCACGACACCTTCCACCATCATCTTGCCGGCGAAGCGGCGACCTTCCCCGAGCTTGCTGGCCTCGTACACATCTCCGGCGTCGACGATCCTTCCGTTGCTGTTGCCGATATGCGCGATTCCCATCGCGTGCTCGTGGGCGGCGACGACCGGCTCGATAATGCCGGGCAGATCAGGGCCCTGCTGCAGGCGGGCTATAACGGCCCGTTCTCCTTCGAGCCCTTCGCGGCGGAGGTGCATGCGCTGAAGGACCCGGCCGGCGCGCTGCGCGCCAGCATGGATTATCTCAGCGCGCGGGTTTGAGATCTGGCCAAAGCGTCGGCTGATACCGCCATTGGTGTTGGGGCGGCGCGCAGGACGATTGCCACGAGAGGCCGCGCTGGCCGCGGCCTCTCGCTCGAAGCTACTGCCTGCCTCTGAACCGGCGCTGATAGGCCGGATCATAAAGTGAGCTCTCGCGAAAATCCTCGGCCGCAAGCGAAGGGCCGACGAAGATGATCGCCGTGCGTTCGATCGGCTCGGCCGCAACCTTTACCTCGATATCGGCGAGTGTGCCGCGCAGGATGCGCTCGTCGGGCCAAGAGGCCTTGACGACGATCGCGACCGGGCAGTCGACGCCGTAAAGCGGCGTCAACTCTTCGACCACTTGCTTCAGTGCGTGGATGGCCAGATGGATCGCCAGCGTGGCGCCCGTCGCGCCGAACTTTGCCAGTGTCTCGTCGTTCGGCATCGGTGACGCACGGCCGGAAACGCGGGTCAGCACCAGGCTTTGGGCCACGGCCGGGATCGTCAATTCGCGGCCAAGCGACGAGGCTGCGGCGGCAAAGGCCGGAACGCCTGGCGTCATGGTATAGTCGATGCCGTGTTTTTGCAGCCGGCGCACCTGCTCGGCGACCGCGCTCCAGACCGAGAGATCGCCGGAATGCAGCCGGGCGACATCCTGGCCGGCTCCGGCGGCGCGAAGATATTCTGCCTCGATTTCGTCGAGCGACATCGGCGCCGTATCGACGATGCGGGCGTCCGGCGAACAATATTGCAGCAGTTCGGGCGAGACGATCGAGCCGGCATAAAGGCAGACCGGGCATCGGGCGATGAGATCGCGGCCACGCACCGTGATCAGATCCGCGGCACCTGGTCCCGCGCCGATGAAATGCACCGTCATCTCGTCATCCTTTCGTCCAGCGCCACTGCGTCACCGGCATCGCCGGCCGCCAGCCGCTCATGCCGCCGATCGGCTGGGCGCGCGATATTTCGATCCGCGTGAGGAAACCGCCGCGCTTGCCATGTTCGGCCAGCAGGACCGCCTCCATCTCCAGCGTCACGGCATTGGCAACGAGCCGCCCTCCCCGCTTCAGTGCGGCAATCGCAGTATCGACAATACCCGGCTCGCTACCGCCGCCGCCGAGGAAGATCACATCCGGCGCCGAGAGGCCCCTAAGCGCATCGGGCGCAGCACCTTCGACGACGGCAAGATGCGGCACGCCGAAGGCGGATGCGTTGCGGGCGATACGTGCAGCCCGTTCCGGCGACTGCTCGACGGCGATCGCCTTCAGTGACGGATCGGCCAGCATCCATTCGATACCGATTGATCCCGAGCCCGCGCCGATATCCCAGAGCAGTTCGCCATGACGCGGCGCGAGCGCCGAAAGTGTTATCGCCCGGATTTCACGTTTGGTGATCTGTCCGTCATGCTCGAACAGCTGATCTGCGAGCCCGGCGGCAAACGGCAGGATGCGGGCCCCCTCCCCTGCCGCGATATCGACGGCGCAGACATTCAGAGGATCGACGTCCAGCAGGTCGAAATCCGCGGCCAGGACGCTTCTCTGCCGTTCCCGAGCGCCGCCAAGCGCCTCGAGCACGGTAAGTTGCGACTGACCGAAGCCAGCAGCAGTCAGCAGGGCAGCCAGATCGCCAGGCCCCTTCTCGTCCGAGGTCAGCGCGATGATGCGCCGCCCGGGATGCAGATGCGGCCGGATCAGATCGCTCGGCCGTCCATGCAGCGAGATCGTTGCAACCTCCTGCAGCGGCCAGCCAAGGCGGGAGGCGGCAAGGCTGAAGGCCGAGGGCGCTGGGATGGTGCGCATCTCGTCCGCCGCCACATGGCGGGAGAGCGTTGCGCCGACGCCGTAGAGGAAGGGATCGCCAGAGGCGAGCACGACAACACGCGTGCCACGCCTTTCGAGGATGGCCTCGACCGAGCGCTCGAACGGGCTCTGCCAGGAAAGCCTTTCGCCGGTGATCAGCGAGGCAGCAAGTGCGTGGTGGCGCGCGCCGCCGAAGACGGCGGGCGCGGTGGCGATCAGCCTCTTCGCCTCCTCGCCCAGCCCTTCTGGACCATCTTCGCCGATGCCGATAATAGTCAGCCAGCGCTGGCCGGACGCAGGAGCGACATCAGACATGGGAAGACCCCGCATCTTGATCCTTGGCGGCACCAGCGAGGCGCGGCTGCTGGCCGAGGCGCTGGCGGCGCGTGATGATTGCGATGTTTTGTTGTCGCTTGCCGGCCGCACCGAAAAACCGGCCGTGCAGCCTGTTCCGGTCCGCATCGGCGGTTTCGGCGGCGCTGCCGCACTTGCCGATTTCCTGAAGGCCGGTGGATATGACCTGTTGATCGACGCCACGCACCCCTTCGCCGAGCGCATTTCGGCCAATGCCGCTTTTGCGGCCGAGACCACTGGCGTTGCTGCCATCGCTCTGCGCCGTCCCGAATGGCAACGCCGGCCGGGCGATCGCTGGCGGGACGTGCAGAGCATTCCGGCTGCCATCGAAGCGCTTGGCCCCTCCCCCCGCCATGTCTTTCTGGCGACGGGCCGGCAGGGTGCCCATCACGCGGAAGCCGCACCGCAACATCACTATCTCGTCCGCAGTGTCGATCCC
Source organism: Rhizobium sp. CB2179 (assembly GCF_057653455.1). Lineage (NCBI taxonomy): Bacteria > Pseudomonadati > Pseudomonadota > Alphaproteobacteria > Hyphomicrobiales > Rhizobiaceae > Rhizobium > Rhizobium sp. CB2179. The sequence goes on from NZ_JBYGKR010000003.1 coordinate 671,042, forward strand.
GTCGAACCGGCGCTTGCGCTTGATAATGTCGAGTACATCCTCGATCGTGGTCCGTTCGCGCTGGACGGTGAACGCGCTCTGCTGAGACAGCACGACATCGACATCATCATTGCCAAGAATAGCGGCGGTGCCGCGACCTATGCGAAGATCGAGGCAGCCCGCCTGCTCGGTATCGAGGTGATGATGGTGGCGCGCGCCCCGGCCTCGATCGTCAAGGCGGTCGACACTGTCGAGGCGGCGCTGGCAGCGATCGATCACCTGTTTCCCCCCGCCATGAACCGCGGTGTATAGACGAGGTCCAGCCGGCCTGGCCGTGTGACAATGCGTGTCTCGGCCGAGCCGATGATGATGCAGGTCGCCATATCGGCAATCGACGCATCTGCCTGCGCCAGCTGCTGGACGGCGATGCGTTCGTCCGGCCGCCCGGCCGCCCGCCCGAAAATAACCGGTGTTGCTGCAGGCAGATGGTCACGCAACAGCTTGAAGGCTTCGCCGAGCTGCCAGGGCCGTGCCCGGCTGATCGGATTGTAAAGCGCGATGACAAAACCTGCCTTTGCCGCCAATGCAAGACGGTTTTCTATTATATTCCAAGGCTTTAGATTGTCAGACAGCGATATGGCGCAGAAATCGTGGCCAAGCGGTGCGCCGGCTCTTGCCGCCACTGCCAGCATCGCCGTGATGCCTGGCAGGATGACGAGATCGACCGCGCGCCAGGCGGCCGGCCCGTTCTCGATTGCTTCGCAGACCGCGGCCGCCATGGCGAAGACGCCGGGGTCGCCGCCGGAGACGACGCAGACCTTGGCGCCATCGGCTGCCATGGCGAGGGCCGCCCCTGCCCTGTCGAGCTCCTCGCGATTGTCCGAGGCATGCCGCAGCTGATCGTGGCGGAGCTGCAGCCTGTCGAGATAAGGTCCGTAGCCGAAGAAATCCGTCGCCGCATCGACAGCAGCCAGCGCTTCCGGCGTCATCTGCTCGGGGTTGCCGGGACCGGTGCCGATCACGAAAAGCCTGCCGCTCATCGGCTGCCCTCCCAACCCGGCACCAGCACGAGCGAAAAATACGGCGCGTCGCCGTCGGTCCTGTCGGCAAGCTTTTCCATCGCCGCATTCGCCATGGTGCCGCGCTCGACATAGACGGCCTCCGCAAGCCGCCCGGCCGCCGCCAGCGCCCGGCGGATCTTCGGCAGGTTGCGGCCGACCTTCATGATGACGGCGGCCTGCGTATCGGCAAGACGGCGCGTCAGCTCGGTCTCGGCCATCGTACCGGGCAGTACGGAAAGTACGTCGTCGCCCTGAACGATCGGCATGCCGGCCAGCGACCAGCAGCCCGACATGGCGCTGATACCCGGGATCACTTCCGTCGGGTAGCGTGTGGAAAGCCTGACATGCAGGTGCATATAGGAGCCGTAGAAGAGCGGATCGCCTTCGCTGAGAACGGCGACGGTCAGCCCGGCATCGAGATGCCCGGCAACGGCTTTGGCAGACTGGTCGTAGAATTGGGTGATCAGGCTCTGATAGCGTTCGTCGTTCTTGTCGATTTCGGTCGTCACCGGATAAAAGAGCGGTAGCAGCGTCACCCCGGATTTCAGCAGCGGTTCGACGATCGCCTTGCCGTTGCCACCCCTGCCCTGCTTGGCGAAATAGGCGATGACATCCGCGCCTTCGATGGCGCGCACGGCCTTGAGGGTGAGGAGCTCCGGATCGCCGGGGCCCGTGCCGACGCCGATCAGACGGCCGCTTGTCGTCATAGACCTGGCCTCGCCAATGCATTGATGGCGGCTGCCGTCATGGCGCTGCCGCCGAGCCGGCCGCCGACGATGGCAAAGGGGACGCCGTAGGAATTTTCCGCCAATGCATCCTTCGATTCCGCCGCGCCGACGAAGCCGACAGGCATGCCGAGGATCGCCGCGGGTTTCGGGGCGCCGTCGCGCAGGAGTTCGAGCAGATGGAAGAGCGCCGTCGGTGCATTGCCGATCGCAACAACGCTGCCGCCCAGCCGATCGAGCCAGAGATGCATGGCGGCAGCCGAGCGCGTATTGCCGGTCTGGCGTGCAAGCTCAGGTGTCGCCGGATCGCGCAGCGTGCAGATCACCTCGTTCCGCGCCGGCAGCCGCGCCCGGGTCACACCCTGGGATACCATTTCGGCGTCGCAGAAGATCGGCGCCCCACCCTTCAGCGCATCGCGTGCCGCGCTGACGAAATCGGCGGAGAACAGGAAATGATCCGCCGCCTCGACCAGCCCGCAGGCATGGATCATGCGCACGGCGATTTCGGCTTGATCGTCAGTGAAGCGCGAAAGATCGGCCTCGGCACGGATAATGGCAAAGGAACGCTCGTAGATCGCATCGCCGCTGCGGATATAATCGTAGTCTGGCATTCCTATTCCTGTCGCAGCGCCTTCGAAACGCCGGTTGCGCCAAGCCGTGTAAGGCAGGCGGCGGTCGATTCGCCAGCGTCTTTGTTGTCTTCGATGGACCGGGCGAGCCTCTCTATAGCGAAATCGATCCGACCGCCAGCGATCCGTTCGACCGGCTGATCGGCGGCAAGGCCATTGAGGATGAGGCCATAACCTTCCGCCGAGCCCGTCAGCGTCAGCGCCGGCCGGGCATGAGCGCAGCCCTTGGCGCAGCCGGACAGATGCAGCGTCAGCGAACCGTCGAAAAGGGCAGGTGCTACGCCAATGAGCCGGCGCGCCAGAGTTCGCGTCTCGTAGAAAGCGGAGCCGCAGGCGCCGGCGCCGGCACAGGCGGCAATATGCTCGGTATTGTCGCCAGGCTGGGTGCTGAAGCCAAGTCCGGCGGCGGCCATCTGCATAGCCGGCACTGTATCGGCGGAAAGCCCGATGAGGAAGAAACCGCGACCGGGCGCAAGCCGGATGGCTGTTGCGCCGGGGTCCGTTGCCAGATCCAGCAAAGCGATCAGATCAGACGCTCTCATCTGCCCGAATGCCGGCCTGACGCCGAGTATGGTCTTGCCGTCCTCAAGCCTGTGCGAGCCGGCAAGCGGTATCCCTGCCGCGCCTGAAGGAAAGAATTTAATGCCATCCATCGCCGGAAAACGCGCCCGCAGAAGCGCCGGATCGAGATCCCTTGTCCTACTGCCCTGCCCGAGGTTCGCCAACAGGCTCAAAATTTCGCCGACGGCCGATATCGCCGCCTCCGCAGGACCGATCGCGACCGGCATTGCGGTTTCACCGTCGCCATTGATCGCGACCAGCCATTCTGCGGGGGATTGCGCGACAATACGGATATCGGCAGACAGTGCCGACAAGCCGAAGGCCCCACCGCCCTCGACGACGAGCGAGAGTTTTGGCGCGAGCCGCGGCGAGGCTAGCTGATCACGGAGCATGCTGCGCAAGGCCATTTCCATTGCCGCTGGATCGCATATTTCTTCCGGGTCGATGCCGTGCAGTGGCGATGTCTCGATCGCCGGCCCGTCCGGCACGGTGATGCCGGCGGCATCGATATCGGCAGCGAGCTGTCCGACGGTCTCAGTCCGAAGGCCTCGGATCTGCAGATTGCCGCGGGCGGTGATTTCGAGAATGCCGTTTCCATGGTCTGCGGCGGAGCGGGCAAGGCCGGCGAACTGCGACAGCGTCAACGCGCCGCCGGCCGGCCGCAACCGGACCAGCAAACCGTCGCCGGTCGGCATGGGCGCGGCAAGGGCGGGGCAGGCGCCGCGCCTGCGCATCGTCACCGCTGGGCGACCATGCAGATCCGCCTCGCCCGTCCTGTCGCTCGCCTTTGCGGCCTTAATGCTCATTCTCGATCCTCTGATCATTTCTTACATGATCGCGGCCGACCCGGCAAAGCGTGATGGAAACGGCTCGAACCGCTATTCCTCGAAATCACGTCCCTTGCGCAGGAGATAGATGTCCATGATCCAGCCGTGCCGCTGCCTGGCCTCGGCCCTCAGCGTCTTAATGTCGGTGGCGATGTCGCCAAGTCGCCCTGATCTGACGATCTCGTCCTTGGTCCCGAGATAGGCGCCCCAGAAGATCTCGGCGTCGGGATCGTCGATCTTCGCAAAAGCCTGTTCGCCGTCAAGCATGACGACGGTGCTGTCGGTCAAAAGTCCGTCCCGCGCCAGCCTGCGCCCTGTGGTGATCTCGATCGGTTTGCCGACGAGGTTGAGAGGGATTCTGTGGCTGGCCGCCAGCGCCTGGATGCTGGTGATGCCGGGAATGACGCTGTAATCGAAATCCAGGCTGCTTTCCCGGCGCACGCGTTCGATGATGCGGATCGTGCTGTCGTAGAGACTGGGATCACCCCAGACGAGAAAGGCGCCGCTGCCATCGTCCGGGAGACCGGAGATCAGCTCTCCATAGATGCGGGCGATCTCACCGTGCCAGGCGTCGACGCTCTGCACATAGGTCTTGTCTGCCGTCTGCCTTTGCGGCACCGCAAATTCTGAAATTCTGGCTGCCGGCCGGGTGATATAACGTTCGCAGATTTCCCGCCGGATCTCGGCGAGCTCTTCCTTGCCGGCGCCCTTGACCGGCAGGAAGACCACGTCGGCAGCGTTCATCGCATTGATCGCCTGTATGGTGAGGTGCTCAGGGTTGCCCGTGCCGATGCCGATGATATGAATGTGCTTCAAGCGGATACTCCCCTTCGAGTCCTGGCGGTCTTGCCGAAAAAGCCGGGTCGTCGCAAGGGCTGAACGGGAGTTGGCCGCGGCCAACCGAGCCTTGTGGGTAGCATCGGAGCCCTGTTGTTGCTGCAAATCCCGAATCGTGTCACTTTCGATACGCTTTTTGACGCTATGTTGACAGAAAAGCGCATCGAAAAGGATTGGGTGTTTTGGACAACATTAGCGTATCGACGACAGAT
>NZ_JBYGKR010000004.1:0-417699 GCF_057653455.1 Rhizobium sp. CB2179
ATGAACGCGTTTAGCCCGCTACCGTCGTTTGAGTTTGACGACAAGATCCTGATGCAAGGTGCGGAAATCTCGCGCAAGCTCGATCAACTGCGTCTGGAGAACTTTCCCCCGAACGCGAAGAAAGACCTGCGTCAGTTCTCGCTCGCGGAAGTCGCGCACTATCTTGGCGTCACCCCGAGCAATTTGAAGCGCCTCTATCTCGACGGCAAAGGCCCGAAGCCAGTCACAATGTCGGGAAATCGCAGATACTACACTGCCGAACAGATGTTGGAGCTGCGATTTTTTCTGGACAGGACAGGGAAGTCGGAAGCTAAGAAATATGTTCCTCACCGCAAGCCGGGCGATAAATTGCAGGTCATTGCGGTCGTCAACTTCAAGGGAGGCTCTGGCAAGACGACCACAACGGCTCACCTTGCGCAGCACTTGGCGCTGACCGGACACCGCGTGCTTGCCATCGATCTTGACCCACAGGCGTCGCTCTCGGCTCTGCACGGTTTCCAGCCGGAGCTTGATCGGAATCCCTCGCTCTACGATGCGATACGCTATGACGACGAGCGCAAGTCGATTGCCGACGTCATTCTGCCGACCAATTTCCCTGGCCTCGATATTGTCCCGGCGAATCTGGAATTGCAGGAATATGAATACGACACGCCCCTTGCCATGCAGGCTGGCACGGATGGGAAGCGCTTCTTCACGCGTCTCGGCAAGTCGCTCGAGGAGGTTGACAGCCGCTACGACGTCGTGGTGGTCGATTGTCCTCCGCAACTGGGATATCTCACCTTAACCGCGCTCACTGCGGCGACCTCCGTCTTGATTACAGTCCATCCGCAAATGTTGGACCTGATGTCGATGTCGCAGTTCCTGCTCATGCTCGGCAATATCACCAAGACAATTAAAAAGGCTGGCGCCAATGTGCGCATGGACTGGCTCCGTTACCTGATCACCAGATTTGAGCCAACGGATGTACCGCAGGTGCAGATGCTGGGCTTCATGCAATCGATGTTTGCCGAGGAAATCCTCAAGAGCCCGATGGTGAAGACAACGGCAATCTCCGATGCCGGCTTGACGAAACGTACCCTCTACGAGCTCGATCGCTCAAATTTCACGCGAGAAACCTATGACCGCGCGATCGAATGCATGGATGCAGTCAATTTCGAGATCCAAGGATTGATCCATAGGGCTTGGGGGAGGCTCTAATGATGTTGACCGCCGTCAAAACAGCAAGATTCTGCAGTCGAAACAACCCGATAACATGGCTTCGAGGATAGCGATATGGCTCGGAAAAACCCATTCGCCAATGTGATGAGCGACACGCCGGCCGACAGCAACCGGGCAGTGCTTGATTACACCATCCGGGGCGCTTCTAAGTCGATCCTGAATTCCATCGATGAGATGGCGGCCCGTGCAGATAAGTTGCTGGAGGGCGAGACTGTCATCGAGCTGAACCCGGATCTGGTCGATGTATCGTTCGTGCGCGATCGCATTGAGGAGGATGAACAGGAGTTCAACGAATTGCTTGCGGCAATTCGGGAGCGGGGGCAGGACAGCCCGATCCTGGTGCGGCCTCACCCCAAGGATTCCGAGCGCTATATGGTGGTATTCGGGCATCGACGTCTTCGAGTGGCAAGGGCGCTCGAAAGAAACGTCCGTGCAGTCGTCAAAGACCTGAAAGATAGCGATCATCTCGTTGCGCAGGGGCAAGAGAATTCGGCGCGCGCCAATCTGTCATTTTTTGAGAAGGCAATGTTCGCGAGTGAGATCGCGCGGCTTCAATTCGATGGTGACAACGCAATTGTTCTCTCGGCACTCTCGGTGGACAGGGCGACCCTATCGAAGATGTTGGCGGTGGCGAGCATGCCTCGCGAATTGCTGGCTGCGGTCGGAGCAGCCAAGGGCATTGGACGTGATCGCTGGTATGAGCTGAAGACCCTGCTGGAGCGGCCCTCGAATCTGGAGAGGGCACGTGCCTTCCTCGGAACCGAGGAATTCAACGCGAAGACAGGCGACGATCGGTTTAACGTCCTGCTGACGCATATCAAGGCATCAGGCAGGTCAGCTCCATCGAAACAGGTTCGTGCGAGCAAATGGATTGCCGACGATAAGTCCGTTGCCGCCGACCTGCGGAGCGATGGACGAACTTTTACACTTGCTTTGAAGGCCAAGGATGCGGTCGGGTTTGGAGATTTCCTCTCCGAAAGTCTGACGGATCTCTACAAGGCTTATCGAGGCCGTAACGTTCAACAAGGAGAGTAGACCGCAAAAGAAAAAGGCCCCCAACGACGCGGTCGTGGAAGCCTTCCTCGTATTCCTAGCAGATCGAGAATCGCATTTCCACGAATCACAGTCAAGAGTCTTGGCGCCGCTTTTTGGTGAGCAGATTTCTTTTGCCTAAACTGAGGTGAAGGCAAATGGAGAGTGGATATGTGACGACGCCCTTTGGGCGGCGGCCGATGTCGCTTGGCATGCTGGCAAGCCAGCACATGGCCGAGACCATCGAGCCGGGAATGAAACGCAGCAAATGGAAGCTATTCAGGGCGATTTGTGAAGCACGGCCGGCGCTTGGCGTCACCGATCGGGCACTGACGGTGCTCGACGCGCTTCTGACCTTCTACCCTGACGACGAAATCTCCGAGGAAAAGGGACTGATCGTCTTCCCGTCGAATGCGCAGCTTTCGTTGCGCGCCCGCGGCATGACGCCAGCGACCCTCAGGCGGCATCTTGCTGTCCTGGTCGAGGCCGGCCTGATCCTGCGCAAGGACAGCCCGAATGGAAAGCGCTATGCGCGCCGCGACAGGGCAGGGGCGATCGGCGATGCCTTCGGCTTCAGCGTCGCACCGCTTCTGGCGCGTGCTGTTGAAATCGAACGCCTGGCCGCTCAGGCGGTTGCCGACCGGGAGCTGTTACGGGTGACCAGGGAACGCCTGACGTTGTGCCGGCGGGACATTTCCAAGCTGATCACGGCGGCGCTCGACGAAGAGATTTCCGGTGATTGGGAAGGTATTTCGGCGATGTTTCGAGCGCTTCTTGCCCGAATTCCACGGGTGGCGACCGCCGAAGACCTGGCACCGCTGCTCGACGAGATGGTGATGCTGCGTGCAGAGATCGTCAACATGCTGGAAAGACGGATAAAAACACAAAAAATAGACGCCAATGAGTCTCAAATTGAGCATCACAAACAGAATTCAAATCCCGACTCCAGTTATGAACTTGAACCAAGCTTCGAAACGAAGCAGGGCGAAAAGGCAGCGGCCGATAACGACCCGAACGCCGGGCCGTCGGACGAACGAAGATTGAAACAGCAAAGGCCTTCCGGCCGGATGAGCAACAGGGCGGAGGGCGCGGCCGATCCGGGCGCCGGACCAGGCCTGAAATCCTTCCCGCTCGGCCTCGTCCTCCAGGCCTGCCCCAGTATTCTCGACTATGGGCCCGGCGGAAACATCGGCAATTGGCGAGACTTGATGTCGGCGGCCGTCGTCGTGCGTTCGATGCTCGGCGTCAGTCCCTCGGCCTATGAGGAAGCCTGCTCGGGCATGGGCCCGGAAAACGCCGCCACCGTGATCGCCTGCATCCTGGAGAGGGGAGGGCACATCAACTCGCCCGGCGGTTATCTCAGAGATCTGACCCGAAGGACCGAAAGAGGCGAGTTTGCAATCGGACCGATGCTGATGGCGCTCGCGCGGGCCAATGGTGGAGTGCCGCGCTATGCCAGCTGAGGGGGAGGCGGGTGCCTGTTTTGGCTGGAAATGCCTGCCCGCGTGAGATCCACTGTGGCGGAGCGATTTCCTCCACTGTCGCGGCCAGTCTCGCGATCGAATAGGCTTTAGGGATGAAAGCGGTTGTTTTCTCTGTGAGCTCGTTATTATCGTTCAGTGGTCATTGGCCTCATCAGGCGGGTGGCATTCCCCGGCTCTCAGCGAAAGTCCATCAAGGGTCCGAAAGCCTTGGAATTCAATCGCTCCTTCGAGCGCCAGGGCAGGTTTTTCGGCAAATAATCACCCCGCCGATCGTCAATGATCGTCGTCGGATCTCGACGACACTGAAGAAAAGACAATGAGGTGGCAGAAGTAATCTGAGATATAGGTTCTGGTTAACGGGATGTTAACCATGGTTTCAATGCGTTACGCCTCATCTACGTTGTCTCAGATCATGTGGCGCGGTAGGCATAAGGATGGCGGTCATCATTGTTACAGTTGGCGGGGACAGCTTTGACGGAATTGTGGGCGCAGCATCGGCGCCGCGCCGTACGGGACGCGCGGGTGCTGTTTGCCAAGGCGGCACCCGCCCGATTTCCTCCTGTCCCATGAAAGGAACCGACCCTCGGTTCAGCAGGTAGAGGCGCTGTAGTCTGGTGGGAATGCGTCGGCCGGTCGGCGGGCTAGTCGAAGAGCTGCATGCGCTCAAGACCGAGGGAGAAGTGCTGCGATCCGAGAACGAAGTCTTGCGGGAGGGCAATGCGCAGCTGCGCCTGGCTATCGTTCCGGTAATGCTGGCCAATTCCCTATCGGTAAGCATGACTCATATTGGGTCCACTGCTGGAGAAGCGTAACGCATCCTCTACCCGAAGATGGAGGATCAACAATCCACGACACACAAGAATCGACGACTCTGAAAACTCGTCATTCTAATTCGGTGGTCACTCAACTCCGAACGAGCTTAGCTTCTTTAGAAGAGCCTCCGAAATCTCGAACTGGCGCGCCGCTCCGCGTCCCATCGAGTTCTTGACGATCGCCTCGCTTGACATTCCACTTCTCACCAGAAGATCCACCGTCTCCTTGACGCCGCTGCGCCTGCGATGCATTGGGGCCGGAGAATGCCGCGGTGGCGATGGCGTGCATTCCCGAGCGATCAAACTTCATAAAATCGGCCGGCGGATATCTGCGCGATCTTACGAAGCGCGCGGAGCTCGGAGAGTTTTCGCTTGGGCCGATGCTCATGGCTCTGTCGAGGGAAAATGGCGAGGTGACGCGGATTGCGGGGGTAACGGAGGCCGAGACTATTTCTACTACAAGGGGCCACTTCAACGGTCGAAGCGTTCTGCTTGTCAAAATACAGGGCTCGCGGGCATCGCTCGTTCTGCATAGCCGCTGATTTCTCCTGCGAAATGCAGGAGGATACGCAACTGGATATGTGGATAGACGGCGGGAGCCGGATGAAGATGAAATTTCAAACATTATCAGCTGGTAGTTTCTTGAGAAACGAGGCGCTTCCGATGACGAAATACCAAACATCCGCTGTTCAGACCCTTTTGGGGGACATGATTTACTCATCCCCAGGTGTTCATCGAAGCTTGCCGGGCGATGTTTTTAGATGTGGAGGGGCGGCTGGTTCATCCAGGGGAATTTGGCGTTTGCCGTGAGGCCGTAGCCAAGCAGTTCATTCGCGCGTTTGTCCCTAGCAAACGGTCCGGACGATTTACAACGCCGCTCTTATTCTGGCCCCAAGCGGGCTATCCACGCTGAACCGCCAGAAAAAGAGCAACGATCAAGATCACGAAGAGCCCGGCCGCCGCCGCCGCTATCCCCACAAGAGCAAACCATGTCCGTATATCGAGAAAGCTTGGTCGCCGACCGTCAGCCGCCTTTGTGCCGAGAAATGCCAAAGCTCCGAGGACAACCGGCGTACCCCCTCCAATGACCATCGCTACTGCACCTTCCGGGGCAGTGGTTCGCCAGATCATCCCGAATACGCAAATGCCGGCAATCGTTCCAACGATGAGGGAGCCAAGAATGAGAAGAATGCGCATTGTGTGTCTTTCGCCAATGAAGGCACTATTATTCACCGGGCAATTTTACATTCATATCGTAGGAGCAGCCAATGAGTGTTTGCCTTAGTGGCTGCTAACGGTCGAAATATTCCGAGTTATACGCGTGGTGACGGTCCAGCCGAATGATTCCGACAAGTAGCCTTCTGACGCAGGGCTCAATAATGCAATCGTGGAATCGATATCATTATCAAAAGGAAAGCAATTGCGGCTGCGATTGTCACCGCAGCACTACAAAGAATAGAGCCCGCAATAACGCTCGGGCTATAATATCCCGGCATGAAAACCAACGCCACAATGAGCGCGCACGCTGTTGGGGCGAGAAAAATCCAAGGCTTGTATTGAAAATTCCCAATCCCCTCCAAAAGAACAAAAACGGAAGGGGCAAAAACTTGTGTCATGAAAGTCAGCGGGATAACCAGCAGCCATATGATCAGCGCGAGGAAGACTCCGTCTCTAAATGTCTTTTTGCGGGGTATGAGTGAATCGCGCATATTGTTTTAGGTTTAGCCTTGGTTTCCTCGAGCCGCGCGTGTCCTTTAAAAGGACCATTCGCGGTGTAGGGGTTTGCTGGAGACGCGTCAAATACTCACCCGCTTGGTCCCGCATAACCGATAAGCAGGAACGGTATGAGGAGAGCCAATTGAATAGCACGTTTGGTCGATCTTAGAGGAGCTAGCCAGGCCGCACGATCACCACTTTGTCGCTCTGGGCAGGTCTCATACCAATCTGCATTGATCAGAACCGATGCACCCAGTCGCGCATTCCGATTGAGATGATCTTCCAGGGTTGGTCGATGAGCTTCTTTCAGGCCTTGCAGCGGTGACCGACGATGTCGTCATAGGACGTGAAGACCCGGTTTGATAGCCAGTTGTCGCGCATGAACTGCCAGACATTTGCGACGACGATCATCTCACCGTTCGCGATCGCTGCGTTTGGAGCACTTTTGGAGAGCTTCGTGGTTTCCGAGCTTCTGAAACTCGCGTCCTGGTCGGAGCGGCGGCCTAACCTTCTAGCACTACCGGACCAAGGATCAGGACGAGCTGGACGGGGTAATCGAGGACCGTCGCGGGCGGATCGTCGGAATTGAAGAGAAAGCATCAGTCACGGTCAAATCGGACGGCTTCAAAGGGTTGAGGCAACTACAGGAAGCTGGTGGGGAGCGCTTTATCCGTGGCCTGGTGCTTCACGATCATGATCGCGTGACCCCGTTCGGAGAGAAGTTGCACGCCGCCGTCCGGACCCTGATCGCGCAGCAAAGCTCGCGAAGCAGCCCTAGGGGATCGCCGAAACCAGCAGGAACACGGCAAATATCACTAGATGGATCGCCCCTTGTAGCACCGTCGTGCGGCCGGTCCCCAGGGTCAGGGTGCTCACGAACAAGGTAAGCACCAGCAGCGTCGTGTTCGCGGCCGAGATGCCTAGGGCCAGTTGCTGGTCAAGAACAAGCGAGACTACCGCGACAGAGGGTATGGTCAACCCTATACTCGCGATGGCCGATCCGAGAGCTAGGTTGATGCTATTCTGAAGCTGGTTCTTGAGGGCGGATTTCGCTGCGGCGATCCCTTCCGGCAAAAGCACGATCGCGGCGATGACCACGCCGACAAAGGTGTGCGGCAGTCCGGCAAGATCGATGGCCGCATCGAGGGAGGGCGACAAGGTCTTCGCCAGAAGAACGACGGCGACTAGCGAAACCAGCAACAGACCCAGGCATGCCAGGGCTTCCCGGTCTGAAGGCTTCGGGTGGTAGACCTCCGTCATGTCCTCACCGATCACATCTTCAGCGGGGCCATCCAAGAAGTAGGCGCGATGCTTGACCGTTTGCACGAAGACGAAGACGCCCCAAAGCATCAGAGAAACGATGCCGATGAACATCGCCTGGAGTGGAGAATAAGACGGGCCGAGAACTGTCAGCGTGTGATTTGGCAGGATCAACGCCAAGGCGGCGAGGGTGCCGAGCACCGCCAGGGCGGAGGACGCACCCTTAAGCTGGAACGACTGCTCGAAGTGCCGGCTTCCTCCCATGATCAGACAAAGCCCGACGACGCCATTGAGCACGATCATCACGGCGGCGAACACGGTATCCCGCGCGACGGAGCCGCTGCCTTCAGCCCCGGACACCATAATCGAGACGATCAATGCGACTTCGATGACCGTGACAGCGATTGCCAACAGGATCGAACCAAATGGCTCGCCGAGCTTAAGCGCGAGGACTTCCGCGTGGTGAACTGCGCTAAAGACGGTGGCGGCAAGCATGATACCGGCAAGAACAAGGACCACCGGACCGTCGGAGGGAACGAAGTGGAGAAACTTCACAGCGAGAAGCAGGGATGCCAAGAGCGGGGAGAGCCACGTCCACGTCGGGATTGCCGGGTGATGTGTCTCGCTTGCGACGCCGGCTTTCAGTACGTTCATGTGTGTTCCTGACTGGCGATTGAACGCGTGGCAGAAAGCCGGCGTGTCGGAAAATCAATGGCGCTCGAAATCATGTCATAAGCAAGCCTGGATCCTGAAATCGTGTTACCGTGCATGAAGCGATCCGTCCGAACCTTGCCCATACTCGTGACCGTGGAGACTGAGTTTGGGTTCGATGGGCGTCGGTGTATAGTGTTCGCATGCCTGTTTGGAGCGGGTCTTGTCGGAATGTATAGCCGCCGCAAGCCGGGTCACGACCTCGAGTAGGACTCGCGAGACACGATCCGGGTTTCGACAGCCGTCGTTGGAACTCTCTCGCAGATTACCTATACACTATTATCAACTGGGAGGTTGGCCGCCCGCGAACCATTGGCGCCGAGGGCTAATGGGGACTGCGGAAAGCGAGTTTGAAAAGGGTGCTCCGGATCAGGGGCAGACACCCTTTTCGTGCTGAGTTTTGCAGTCTCAGCGGAACGGAAATTAGCAGAGAGATTGCTGTCTACCATCGGACCGAAGTCCGACTCACCCGCAATAATTCGTCGATGGCAGTGCCGAGGGGACGTCATCGATCAATGCGCCCCTCGATCCGAGGTGATTGCGGACGAGCAACTCGCCAGGGCGGGCTCTCGGTTGGCGGACGCGTGGAACAAGGCCTTTATATCGTATCCTTGAGGCGAGATTTGACCTTCGATCTCGGCCTCAGCCAGACGGAACTGGCGAGCCTGCAGCGCCTCTTTTTTAATGCTAAACCGTATAGCCCCGATACTGCTCGACGCGGAGCTCAAGCGGCTCGATGCCTCGCCGCCGGAGATTGCGACGATTGCGGCGCGATTTGATGGCGGGGGCTTGAGGATGGGCTCGTCAATCAGGTATTCAACGCACCGAAGCTCGTCATACGAGACGAATGCACTTGGCATTGGTCGAGAGCGTTCAGTTCATAATCGGACCCTGAGGAGTTCTCGCCGTGGCCATGTTTGAAAAGCGGATGACTGCGACAGGTGGGTCCGATTCTGGCGACGTCGACTCTGGGTATGCCTGGTGGCGGCTGGTACTCACGTTGATCCTCGGCACCGTTGCCTGCGTCGGCAATTGGTCCGTCGTGGTGCTACTTCCAACCCTGCAAGTCGAGTTCGACACGGTGCGCGGCGGTGCCTCGCTTCCCTATACCTGCACGATGCTTGGCTTTGCCTTTGGCGGGGTTGTAATGGGGCGTCTGGCCGATCGGGTCGGCATCGTCGTGCCAGTACTGATCGGCGCGTTCCTGCTTTGCGTTGGCTACATCCTGGCTGCCCTTACCACCAATATTTGGCAGTTCGCAGCCTTCTCGCTGGTAATCGGCCTTGGATCGGCTGCCGGCTTCGCGCCGCTGATATCCGACCTCTCTCTTTGGTTTAGCAGGCACCGGGCGCTCGCAGTCGCCTTTGCGGCCTCGGGCAGCTATCTTTCCGGGGCGGTTTGGCCGATGGCTATCGAGCATTTCCAGACGACCCAGGGCTGGCGCGCAACCCATGTCGGAATCGGCATTTTCATCCCACTGGTGATGGTGCCCATCGGTCTGCTGTTGAAGCGGCGTCTACAGACCGTAACCTATGTCCAGGCCGAGGCGGTAACCGAAGCAGCACGCAACGAACTGGGCCTAAGCCCGAACGCGTTGCAGGTCGTCCTTGTCGTCGCGGGCTTTGCGTGCTGCATGGCAATGTCAATGCCGCAGGTCCATATCGTCGCATATTGCGGGGATCTCGGCTACGGTGTGGCGGTGGGCACGCAGATCATCGCCTTGATGCTTGGACTGGGTGTCGTCAGCCGATTGGCGTCCGGGGCGGTCGCCGATCGGATCGGTGCCGGGCCGATGTTGATCCTCGGTTCCTCGATGCAGGCGGCAGCGCTGCTGCTATATCTGTATTTCAACAGCAAGTCGTCGCTCTATGTGATCTCCGGCCTGTTCGGGCTATTTCAGGGTGGCATAGTTCCGATGTATGCCGTGATCATTCGGAAATATCTGCCGCCACGTGAGGCGGGTATCCGCATCAGCCTGGTGTTGATGGCGACTGTTCTTGGCATGGCTTGTGGGGGCTTGGCCGCTGGTTATATTTTCGACGCCACCGGCTCTTACCGCCTGGCTTTCCTGCATGGCTTCCTTTGGAACTGCGTCAACCTTGCTTTGGTGAGCTGGTTGATCCTGTGGCCCAGGCTGCGGCGGAGGCAGCAGGCGTTGGCGACGTGAACAGGGGCGCTTTCTCGCCCCGAGACAAGCTCTCGATTTACTGCCCAACGCGCTAAACCAAAGTTTCTCGATTCCACACTTTAAAACCCCACCCCCCTGATTTGTGGACACCGGACCCGCCCCGTAATCAAAGGGATGGTCAGATCACTAAGAGACACCTACTACCAAGGCCAGCATCATCCCGCTCCGAAGAGCGGCGCGAGATCGAATTGGGCACTGGCACTTACGGCGGTCTTCATCAGTCGGTGGGCGCTTGGCATCTATGACGGGATGGTGGCACCAATGCTGAAAGTGGGTTGGTTGACGGTACCACGAAATGGCCCCGACCGGCGACAATAGCTCGCGGCACTCCGATGACGGTCTCTTAGAGCAAGGGACTGGCAGTCCCGCGACGCTCGCAACCGTTCAGCTCCTCGGCGATTTCATCTGCGTCCGGCTTTCGAAGTTGCACCAGATCCTTGCCGTTCGTGGCGGCCGGAAGTCCTGTCAAGGTGTCCATGACTGTCCACGAGCCGCCATCGGGCTCGACCCGATAGCGGTCGCCACTCGTGACGCCACTGTGACGTGAATGGTGGTTAGAGCACATGGGATGAAAACAGGGCTATGACCACCAGCACGGTCATGCAGATGACAATAGACCAGAGGATCGCCTTGACGCGCGGGTTGGTGCGGATGCGCGTTGCAATGTCGGGCGTAGGCGGTAGCGGGCGTCCATGGGCAGAGCCGAGATATCGAGCCATCGCAATCTCCTTGTGTGCCGGGTGAACGCCGCCCACCTCCGCTTGTTCCCCGGCGGAGCTGAGCGACATGCAATTCATGTTAGAAAATACTTAACTACATTTGCAAGACTTCATTCCGCGCTGTTTATCCTCTGATCACGGCGAAATCGGTCGGGATGCGGCGCGTGCGTATAACAGACGGTCCTTGTTGGGCATACGCCCAGTGACTGAAGGCCGCTGCCGTACCCCGGATCAAAGTTGTGAAGAAGGTCAACCACGACGATGCCGGTCATGAGGTCGATATTCCACGACACGCCATCATGGCAGGGCGCTAATCTCGTCACCGCTCTCCAACCTCATCGTCCGCGATTTTGCGAAGAAGATACAGCAGCGCAATTCTCTCCGCCGAATTGAGGGGAGAGACAGTTTTCTCGCTGATGAGATATGCGCGAGGATACATGTCCTGAAGCAGCGCCTCACCCTTCGGCAGGAGAGAAATGACGACCTTGCGGGCGTCGGCTTTGTCTTTGGACAGGTCGATCAATCCACGTGCTTTCAGACGCTCGACGATCCCGCGGATGGTCGCCTGATCGACCGAGGTGGCCTTCACCAATTCGACCTGAGAGCTCGGGCCGAGATCGTGTAGCGCGCAGAGCGTGACGAACTGGACCGATGTCAGATCTGGGTCACTGGCGTTGGCCTGGAAGATCGAGAGATGCCGCTGATAGGCTTTGCGCAGCAAGTGACCCACTTGCTCGGTAACATCATAGACGGTTTCAGACACCGCGGCTTCACGTGGGCGTTCGGTGTCGTTGACAGTCATGTTAGCGGGTCCATCGGTTGCGGCGTCTAGTGCGTCCATGCAGGAAACACCACAGCATGTTTCACCGGTCAAGGCATACGAGGCTCGAGCTGCTTGGCGTGTTTTCACGCCAAGCAGCTGGGTTGTGATCAGGATTTGACGGTGTGCTTCATTTCCTTGACGGCGATATCGCCGTTCAGGACCATCGGCTCATCGTCGAGAAAGAGCGAGCAATTGCGCATCGGGATATCGAGATGGCAGGCCGTGTCGTTCGGGCCGCCCAGTTCATTGTTCGGTCCGGTCGAGAACATGACATTGCCGTAGAACGAGCGGGCCTCCATGCCCATGCCGCCCGGAAATTCGCCGGGCACCATGCGATGCCACTTGGCGTTTTGATTAAGACCCCAGCCGACATGGCTCATGCCCATGCCACGCGGATCGTTGAAACCGTCCATGTAGGATTTGACCAACTCGGCGTCGAGGCCGCCGCGAATGTCGGTGATCCAACCGTTTTCAATCGTGTAGTAGATCGGATCGCGCACGTAGATGTTCTGCGGCAGCAGAATATCGCCCGGAGCAACGACGATCGTACCGTCGACGCCGTCATCGTCACCACCGGTGAAGACAAAGCCGGATGGCCAATGATCCCAGCGGCCCGGCTCGTCGGTGCACGCATATTCCGTGACGGCCGGATAGGTGTTGAGCTTGTAGGTGACATCCGTGCCATGGTCCGAGGTGATCCGCATCACCTTCGCCTTGGACAGCAGGTCTCCGGCAAATTCGACGCGCTCGCGCAGTTCCTTTGTCGGCAACATGCGGGCAAGAATTTCCGGCGGTTCGACGGCGGTCAGGATGCGCGTTCCGGCCGCCTGGATCGCCATCTGTTCCGGGCTGAAGAGCAGGAAGATGCAATCGATCAGCATGTCGGCGGCCTTCAGGGCCTCGACCGCGTCAGGCATGGCCGCGAGGCCGGTCTGGCCGACGGCCCATGCACCCGCCGGTGGCACCGGCGGCAAACGCATGTGATACATCTTGGCCCCAAGACGCATGCCCGCCGCCATGAAGGCGTCGGCATAATCGAGGCGCTCGTTGCCCTGGGTCAGGACGATGAGTTTTTCGCCCTCGTGGACGCCCGACATCTTCAACTGATGCAGGCAGATTTCGGTGAAGCTGAATTGATCCATGCTCGTTCCCCTATCTTACGTGAAGGCTTGGCTGTTTTTGCAAAGTTACGGACGGTCGGACTTGATCTTGGCGATTTCGGCGATGGCATCCTCCCTCGAAACGACATCGCCATACTTGCTGTCGATATCGAAGAGGTTGGCATTGTGCGGATCGGGGTGCCGGTCGCCGACGCAATCGCGCACGACGATCGTCCGAAAGCCGTGCTGGACGGCATCCACCGCACTTGCGCGAATGCAGCCGCTTGTCGAGCATCCAGCAAGAACGACGGTATCGATACCCTGCGTGTGAAGCAGAGAGGCGAGACTGGTGCCGAAAAAGGCGCTGGCATATTGCTTGACGATGACCAGCTCGCCCTTTTCCGGCTCGACGCCGTCGCAGAATTCGGCCAGCACGTTGCCCTCGACCATCGCCATCATGACCGGAGCCTTCTTCACCCACATGCCGCCATCGGCGCAGTTCTCGGCGAGATAGAGAATGCGGGTGTGGATGACGGGAATGCCTGCGGTGCGCGCCGCAGCCAGAAGTGCCGGTGTTTGTGCGACGGCATCGACGACACCCGGCGCATAGAGCGGCGCGCCTTCCACCGTGTAAGCCTTCAGGAAGTCGATCACCAGAAGGGCCGGCCGCTGGCCGAAACCGATGCGGTTGCCCCAAACGCCCTGATAGTTGGTTTCAGCACTCTGCATGGGGCACTCCTTGTTTTCCTCCGCCGCAATGCGGCCGGAAACGACAAATTCAGGTTCAATAAGCGCCGGACAGAAGGGCACCGGCACCCGGCACGACGGCTTCCAGTCCTAGTGATTTCAGCATGCAATAGGTGGTTGCCACGGCAGCGGTGAGCACAGGTTTGCCGGTCATGGCCTCGACCTTGGCGATGACGGGCAGCGACGGCATCTGCACGCAGGCCGAAAGCACGATGACATCGACATCAGAAAGATCGAGCGTCTGGACGATGGCCGGCAGGTTTTCCGGATCGTGGCGGGCAACATCCAGATTGTCGGGAATTTCAAGCGCCCGCCAATCCATCACTTCGAAGCCTTCCTCGCGAATATAGTTCACGACGAGTTCGGTCAGCGGCTTCATATAGGGCGCGACGACGGCGATCTTCTTCGCCTTCATCACCTTCAGGCCCTCGATCAGCGCGCCGGCGCTGGTGACGACCGGGATGTTCGTGTCGTTTTCCTGCGTGCGGCCGGTCAGGCGCTTTTCCGACTGGCGATGGTAGCCGAGGCCCATCGCCATGATGGCGACGAGGCAGGCATATCCCAGCACGTCGACGCGGGCATCGGACAGTTCGATGGCGCACCGATCGGATTCGGCGTCCATGGCGGCCAGTTCTTCCTTGACCACCTTCTTCATGCGCATGCGGCTGGAATGGAAGGTGAAGCGCTCCGGGCGGATCAACTGGCGAGCCATCAGCATCGCCGGAATTTCCGTCTCCATCGTTGTGTTGGAACTCGGCACGATCTGGCCGATACGATAGGGTTTCTGCACGGACGGCTCCTTTGATGAGTGAGCGGGCGCACATTGGGCGCTCTCGCTGCGGCAATAAAAATGGCGGGCCAAAGACCCGCCATTGGCGTTTATCGGGAGAGGAAATCTCCAAGCGCCTCGAAGAAGCCGTCGAGATCGTCCCAAGGGATCATGTGGCCGGCATTCGGGACGCGGCTGATCTCGATAGCGGGATTGAGCCCACGGATTTCCGCTTCATCTTCCGGCGCAATCACGCCGCCACGTCCCGCGACCATCAGCATCGACGGCTGCTTCAGCGTGGCGAAATCCGGGAAGATGTCGTCCTTGTGGAAGTCCTCGAAGGCGGTGACGATGGCAGGCTCGAAACAGGTGTGCAGCCATTCAGCGCGCAACTGCAGCTGGCTTTCCGTCCATGTCGGGCAAAACGCCTTCATGCCCTCGGCATCGATGCCTGCCAGCGCGAGGCGAATGCTATCGACATACCAGGGCAGCTTGCTCGGATAAGGCCGGCGGCCCGGCGCGGAGACGGGGGGATCGATAAGGGCGAGGCGGGAGAACTCGCCGCCGGTATTTGCCGCCCGCATGGCGATGCGCGCACCCATCGAATGGCCAAGCAGCGCAGGAGCGCCAACACCGAGTGCCTGGGCAAAGCCGATGACGTCGGCGGCCATGGAATCGAGACTGTAGTCGAGATCCGGACCGGTCGAGGACAGGCCGCGTCCCCGGACATCGAGAACGTAGACGTCATGGCGGTCGGCAAGACGTTCGGCAACGAAGCCCCAGGTGATCGCCGGGCTGGTGATGCCGGGAATGAGGATGACCGGCCGACCCTTGCCGCCATAGCGGAGGTAATGCTGGCGAATGCCGTTGGCAGAGACATTCGCGCCGTAGAGAAGGGCCGCGCTCATGCGACGCTCTTGTCGAGGATGGGCTCGGCATAGACGTCGTAGCCGTAGACCCATGAAGGATCTTCCTGCGTCTGCAGGAACGTATTGGCGTTGGACACGGTCTGAACCTGCGTCGCGCGATCGCGTCGGCTGGCCTCATAGAGGCGGAAGGCGGTCGCGTAATCCTGCGATCCGGTTTCCTCCAGGCATCGCGCCAGCATGGCCGCATCCTCAATCGCCATGGCGGCACCCTGAGCCATATGCGGCTTCATCGGGTGGCAGGCATCGCCGAGCAGGACCATGCGGCCCTGGCTCCAGAGCGGTAGCGGGTTACGGTTGAACAGCGGCCACTTGGTGACGTCGTCGGTGGCTTCGATCAGCGCCTGGATGACCGGATGGTATCCGGCAAAGGCTTCCGACATTTCTTCGCGGCTGCTCTGCACGAAAGCGCCGTCGAATTCCCAGGCGGGGTGCGGGACGCCGGTCACGTAGTAATATTCGTCGCGGCGGCTGGTGGTGTAATAGACCATCATGTGGCGATCCGGCCCCCACCACTTGACGCAATCCTCGAAGGTCAGGTCGAACTTCTTCAGCTTTTCCGCCGAGATCATCGCGCGATGACCGACCCAGCCGCTATAGTGCGGCTTTTCGGCGCCCAGCAATGTCTCGCGGACGCGCGAATTGATGCCGTCGGCACCGATCACGATCGTGGCGCGCGCCGAGGTGCCGTCCTGGAATTCGAGGTAGACATCCGAGCCATTGTCTTCGAGGCGGGTCAATCGCTTGTTGAACTGGACGGTGCCGGGAGTCATGGTGTCCATCTGCAAGGCAGAGAGATCGCCGCGATGGACGGTACAATAGGTCGCGCCATAACCTTCGAGCGGAATGCGGGAGAGATAGTCTCCCGTCAGGCCATCCCGGCTGAACCAATAGGCCGGCGTGCTGCTGATATCGATCAGCTTCTGGTCCATGCCGATGCGCTGGAAGATCTTCAGGACATTCGGTCCCATGTGGATGCCGGCGCCGAGGCGGGAAAAGCTCGGGGCCTGTTCAAAGATCTGGACGTTGAAGCCGGCATGCTGGAGCAGCGCGCCTGCTGCCGCGCCGCCGAGGCCGGCACCGATGATCGCGATCTTTTCATTTCCGGTGGACATGGCGACCCCTTTTTTCCGTTTTTCAACGTATCGCTCTGGCGATAGGCGAATTGGCTTACTTATAGCGTATACGCTTTAAAATGCAAGAGCGAGACAAGCATTCGTGGCGGGCTGGTTTAGTTGAATACCCCAGCGTAACGCGTTTTTCGACGTTTGCAACAACGAAATTCGACTTGCCAGCGGCCCATATGAAGCGTATACGCTATTTATATAAAAATGAGGGGCAGTAGATGCGTAATGTCGGTGACAGTCGCATCGTTATGATGCGCACGCGCCGCCAAGGCGCCCGCCGTATAGCGATCCGTCCAGTAGCAAAAGGCCTGGCTATTTGCGCGATGCTGGAGGAATTCCCGTGAAGCCTCCCGTTTCCGTTTCACTGAATGTCAACGACGCTCTTTGGCGCGTTAGCGCGAAACCGGAAACACCGCTTCTTTACATCTTGCGTAACGACCTGTGCCTGAATGGACCGAAATATGGCTGTGGCCTGGGCGAATGCGGCGCCTGCGCGGTTCTGGTTGACGGCCGTCCGGTGCGCTCTTGTACGGTGCCGCTTGGCGCGATCGGCAAACGACGCGTGATCACGCTTGAGGGGCTGGCGGTGGATGGGCTTCTGCACCCGGTACAGCAGGCTTTCATCGAAGAGGCGGCGGCGCAATGCGGGTATTGCCTCAACGGCATGATCATCGCCACGGTTGGACTGCTTCAGCGAAATACGGATCCCGAAGAGAGCGATATTCGCGATGCTCTGCGGCACCATCTCTGCCGGTGCGGAACGCATGTTGAGATACTGGCCGCTGTGCGGCGCGCCGTAACCCTCACCAAAGCCGGCCGGCCAGTCGACTCGATGACCAACGACATGACGGAGGTTTCGCGATGAACCACCGCGAAGCACCCAAGTCCGCCTACATGGCAGCCGCGAGCACGCTTCTCATTGTCAATGACGCGTCGATGGGCGACGCCGCCGAGCTTTATATCGCCGTAGGGGCCGATAGCCGGGTGACAGCGTTCAACGGCCACGTCGATCTCGGGACAGGCATCCGCACCTCGCTGGCGCAAATCGTCGCCGAAGAGCTCAGCGTGCCGTTCGAACAGGTGGACATGGTTCTCGGCACGACGACCGCCGCGCCCAATCAGGGGGCGACCATCGCAAGCGAAACCATCCAGATCACCGCAGTGCCGCTGCGCCAGGCCGCCGCGACCGCCCGCCGCCATCTTCTCGTCAAGGCCGCCGAGAAGGTCGGCGTGCCGATTGAGCGGCTGCGGCTGGAGGACGGCATTATCCGTGCCGACGGCGGCGAGAACTGGCAGCTGAACTTCGGCGATGTTGTCGTCGGCAGCCATGTCAGGCTGTCGATCGACAGCAATGCGGCGCTGAAGCCGGCGTCGGACTATAAACTGGTTGGCTCGTCGCGCCCGCGCGTCGATATTCCCGAGAAGGCAACCGGGCGCTGGACCTATGTCCACGATGTGCGCGTGCCTGGCATGCTGCACGGCCGCGTTATTCGCCCGCCCTATGCCGGATTCGATCACGGCGAGCATGTCGGAAACAGCTTGATCTCGATCGACGAGACCTCGGTCGCGCATATCGACGGGCTGGTCGGCGTCGTCGCCATCGGTGATTTCGTCGGTGTCGTTGCGACCCGCGAGGAAATCGCCATCGAGGCGTCCGGGAGCCTGAAGGTCGTGTGGCGCGCGCCGCCCGAGTGGCCGGATCTGAATATGCCGGAGAAGGCGCTGCGTGCCAATCCGTCGACGCCACGCAAGCTTGCCGATCGCGGCAATGTCGACATGGCATTGGCCGGCAGCGCCCAGCCGATGAACCGCACCTATGTCTGGCCTTACCAGATGCACGGTTCGATCGGCCCGTCCTGCGCGGTGGCCGATTACAATGACGCCGGGCTGACCGTCTGGTCGGGAACCCAGAACCCTTATCCCATGCGCCGCGATCTGGCGCTGCTGCTCGACATGCCGGAAGAGCAGATCAGGGTCGAGCGGCTGGAGGCGGCCGGCTGTTACGGCCGCAACTGCGCCGATGACGTAACAGCCGACGCGGCGCTGCTGTCGCGGGCCGTCAAGGCACCCGTCCGGGTCCAGCTGACGCGCGAGCAGGAACATGCCTGGGAGCCGAAGGGCGCCGCCCAGATCATGGATGTGCGCGGCGGTCTCGACCTGGAGGGCGGTCCGTCCGCCTATGATTTCGAAACGCGCTATCCCTCCAATCTGGCGCCAACCCTTCCCCTGATCCTCACCGGCAAGCTGCCGCCAGTTTCCGACGTCGTGCAGATGGGCGATCGTACCGCCATCCCACCCTATGCCTACGGCAACCTGCGCGTAACCGTGCACGACATGCCGCCGATCGCACGCGCCTCCTGGTTCCGTGGCGTGTCGGCGATGCCGAATACATTCGCCCACGAATGCTACGTCGACGAGCTGGCCGCCGCCGCCGGCGTCGATCCGGTCGAGTACCGGCTCCGTTATCTCCACGACCCACGCGCCGTCGACCTGGTTCACGCGCTGGCCGAACGGGCGAAGTGGGTGGCGCATACGACGTGGGGCACGCTCAGCGGCGAAGGCGATCTGCTCTACGGCCGTGGATTTGCCTATGCCGTCTACGTCCACGGACCGTTTCCGGGCAAGGCCGCCGCCTGGGCGGCATGGGTTGCCGATGTCGCCGTCAACAAGAAGACCGGCGAGATCGCGGTTACCAAGGTGACATGCGCGCAGGACTCGGGAATGATGATCAATCCCGACGGAGTGCGCCACCAGATCCACGGCAACATCATTCAGTCTACCAGCCGGGTGCTGAAGGAAAAGGTCGAATTTACCTCGACCGCGGTGCAGTCGAAGGAATGGGGCGGCTATCCGCTGATTACCTTCCCCGAGGTACCTGATATCGACGTGCTGATGGTGCCGCGCCAGGACGAGCCGCCGCTCGGCGTCGGAGAGTCCGCCTCCGTTCCCAGCGCCTCGGCCATCGCCAATGCCGTCTACGATGCCACCGGCATTCGTTTCCGCGAACTGCCGCTGACGCCGGAACTGGTCCTTGCCGCGCTGAACGGCAAGACGGACGAAAGGCCGGCCACCCCGGTCGCGAAAAAGCGGAGGTGGTGGAACGTCGGCCTGTCGGCGATCGGTGCCGTCGCCGCTCTGTCCGGTATCGTGACCATGGCATCGCCATGGCGCCCGGCGATCGGCACCATCCAGCAGCCGGACGCCAATGTCTACAGCGCCGCCACCATCGAGCGCGGCCGGCTGGCGGCGGCGGCCGGCGCCTGCAATGTCTGCCATGTCGGAAACGACGGAACACCCTTTGCCGGTGGCCGGCGCTTCGACACGCCATTCGGCGCAGTTTATGCCACCAACATCACGCCCGATGTCCAAAGCGGCATCGGCGCCTGGTCCTACCCGGCCTTCGAACGTGCCATGCGCGAGGGCATCAGCCGCGACGGCCATCACCTCTATCCCGCGCACCCCTACACCTCGTTCGCCGGCGCCGAGGATGCCGATCTTCAGGCGCTCTACGCCTACATGATGACGCAGGCGCCGTTCGCCGAAAAGGCGCCTGAGACGAAGCTCAAATTCCCCTACAGCATCCGCGCGATGATGGCGGGCTGGAACGCGCTGTTCCTGAAGGCGCAGCCGTTCAAATATGTTGAGACCCGCGATGCGCAGTGGAACAGGGGCGCCTATCTCGTCGAGACCTTGGGCCACTGTTCGGCCTGCCACACCGAGCGCAATGTGCTCGGCGCGGAAAAGAGCGGCAGCGCCCGGCTTTCCGGCGGCTTTGCCGATGGCTGGGAGGCGCCGGCCCTGAATGCGTTCGCCAATGGCCCGGTCGGCTGGACGGCAGACGCCTTCTATGACTATCTGCGCACCGGACATTCGCGCGATCACGGCAGTGCCGCCGGCCCGATGGCGCATGTCGTCGAAGTCATGCAGCCGCTTCCGGATAGCGATATCCGCGCCATGGCCACATATCTCGCAAGCCTCAACGAGGCCCCGGCCGAGAGCAAGGCGCAAAGCCAGGCGGCTATTGCCGCGAGTGAAGCGGCCAAGGCTTCCGCCGCGCGCATTTCGCCGAAGGGCGAGCGGCTGTTTAATGGCGCCTGCGCCACGTGCCATTCTGGAAACACAATCCTGTCGCCGCTGGCGCTCAACAGCAACCTTCATGCGGCGACCCCTGACAATCTCATCCAGGCAATCCTGAACGGTGTCGAGGCGCCGGCAATCCTTGCGCAGACGACCGGCCGCCAAGCCCCGGAGGTGATGTCGATGCCGGCTTTCCGCCAGACGCTGAACGACGGCCAGATCAAGGATCTCGCCGATTATCTGAGAGCGCGCTTCGCCCCCGACAAGCCGGCCTGGACGGAAACGACCAAAGCCACGCAACGCGTGACGGCAGCAAGCCACTAGGGAGAGACGAGTTGGAGCAGATCCGAACCGGGCAGGATATCGGCCGCCGCGACTTGTTCGAGAACCCGACAGCCGCGTTTCGTCCGTCGGCCTACTGGTTCTGGCATTCGATCCCGACAGAGGACGTTTGCCACGCGCAGCTCGCCGATTTCAAACAGAAGGGGATCGGCACGATCCTGATCCAGGCCCGTCTCGCAATGTCGCGCGATGACTACCTGTCGCCGGCCTTTCTGGACGCCTATCGTGTTGCGGCTGGGATTGCCGGCAAACTGGGGCTGAAGCTCGGTATCTACGACGATTACAACTGGATCAGCGGTCACGCCGGCGGCCGGACGGTCGCGGACCGCGACGACCTGCGCGAGCGCCACCTGTTCTGGTCGTCCTCGGGAGACGCGCGGGGCGAGATCAGCGGCATCCATCCGCCGTTCACCCGGACGATGGGCCCCGATATCGTCGCGTGGCAGTATGAGGGCAGCGTCGTCGAGTGGTGCGAATGGACCGTCGAGGCTGCGCTGCTGCATCCTTCGGTCGGCATCGACAGCCTCGATCAGGTGGTCGACGTCACGGCGCGGACATCCGTCGTCGAAAGCGACCGAACGTCGTGCACCTACCTGTTTGACGGCGTGCCCGATGGGGGGCAGGTGCTCACGGTGTTCGTCAGCGCCCGGTCGACGACCTCACGGTTGATCAATTATCTCCTGCCAGAGGCAGCGGAACGATTCACCGAGGTCGGGCTCGACCCGTTGGTCGAGGTGCTTGGTGATCTCGTGCCAGACCCCGTCGGCTTCGTGTTCTACGACCAGCCGGCGGCGGGTTTCTACAAGTGGAGCCAGATCTCCGGTGACCTCGGCAACAGCCTGCTCTATGCGCCGACCCTGCCGGACGCCGTGTCGCGCGGCACGGGAGAGACCTTCGCCAGGGCCCTGCTGGCGCTGGTGCGTGACGTCGGGCCTGAAACCCTGCGCCTGCGCGCCCAATTCTACGCCGCCTACTCGGCCCTGATGAACGAGGCCTTCTCCGGCACGTTGCGCCGATGGGCCGAGGGCAGGAGGATCGTCCTCACCGGGCACGAGATCCTGCCGCATGTCAGTTCCTGGTCGCTGAACGGCGGTTTTACCAGCATCGACCCCAGGGTAGCGCTTGCCGTGGATTTCTTCGGCATCGATGCCTACCGGCACGAGACGGCCGTTGATTCCAACAATTTCGTGGCGCAGCTGGCGCCGAAGCTCGGCGACTCCGTTGCCCGTTCGAATGGTCGCAGCCGATGCGTCGTCGAAACATACGCCAGCGCCGAGCGAACGCCCGTGCGTGCCGCCGGGCAATGGGAACTAACCCTGGAGACGATGCGGGCGCAGGCCATCAGGCTTCACTGCCTCGGGACCCGGCAATTCCTCTGGCACGGCGTCTACCAGACGGACGGGCGCGACAACGATCCGACGCCGTTTTCCAATCCACGTTTCGATTTCGGGCCGGGCATCAATTTCGAACCGTGGTGGAGCTACCACGATCTGTTTGCCGAGGAGACGGCACGGATTTCCGCCTTCATCGAAGGGGCCACGCCCCGCACGCCGGTTGCGATCCTTTATCCTCTTCATACAGGCTTCGCAGAAGGGCCGCGCCACAGCCATGCAACCCATATCGGCGCCTGGTGCGAAGGGCTCTTAGCAGAAGGCTGCGACTTCATGTTCGTCAGCGAGGCCGATTTGGCGACCGCTACGATCAAGAACGGCCGCCTGCGCGCGTCCGGCCTTGTTTTCGATGCTGTCGTTCTGCCGTCCGTCACCGTGCTCGAGACGACGAAGACCTTACACACGCTCGCCGTCTTCAAGGCGGCGGGTGGTGCTGTCTGGTCTTCAGGCGAGCGGCTCTCCACCGTCTGCGATGGCGCAGCGGGGCGTGCCGTCGGCACGTCGATCCATCTCGAAGGAATGCCCGGCAAAGGCGACATCACCGCTCTGTTGCAGTCGCTTCGGTCATCGGGTCCAGATCTTGCCTGTCATTCCGCGGGCAGACCCTGGCAATGGGTGGGGTATGAGGACGCTGGTTGGTGGCGGGTCGTGCTGTTCAACGATGGCGCATCGCACCTCATCAGTGAGATTTCCTTCGGCGACGGTTTCGCGTGCGAGGTTTGGTCCGCGACGACGAGAGACGTGGGAGAGGCAACCGCCTTCAGCCATCTCACAGTCGCGCTCGCGCCCCAGGAGGTGCAATGCATTCGACTGGGCGAGACGACGCAGAAGACCACCGTGCAAGGCCATCTCGAGCACCAGCCGCTCCTTGCCGCGGCTCGTGCCATATCGCTTGTCGACGGCTGGAGCTTCGCGCCGGGCCCTGACGCGGGATTCGTGCCGATCTCGGTGGTTGCAGGGTGGGAAACGCAGGGTTTTGCCGGTTTCTCCGGTACCGGCATTTATCGGCTGGCGCTCGAAATCGGCGATGAGGCCGAGTGGGTCCTCGAATTGCCGGAGGTCCACACGGTGGTCGCGGCGCTGCTCGATGGCCGTCAGATCGATCGAAGAGGCTGGCGCCCCTACCGCTTTGCTCTGGGGCGGCTGCTTCCAGGCGTCCATTCGCTGGAACTGCGCGTCGCCAACACGGCCGCAAATCGCTACTACATCAACACGCCTTATCTCGGTGACACCGCCGACAAGAGCGGCTTGTCCGCCGCACCGAAGCTCATCCAGCTGGCAAACTGACCGGAAGTTACCCATGCTACAACATTCAACGATACCCCTGATGCGTGCTTGGAACAGCTGGTCCAACCGGCCGGCCGAAATGGTCTTCCTGCCGCTCGGCGTGCGGATCACACCGGTTCTCTATTCGACCCGCAGCAAGACGACCTCCGCGATCGAGCCGCGACGCGATATGGTTCGCCTCGGCCGTCACACCATCGACGGCTCGCTGATCGAGCTGGAGACCGAGCTCAGCGGCACGACAGTCGCTTTTTCTACGACGAAGACAGACCCCTTCGCCATCCGCGGCAGCTGGAACGGCAAGGTATCGGCCGAGTGGGGACTGCGATTCTGGCTGACGCTGGCAATCTCCTCAGATGGCGGCGAGGTGGTGGTCCATGACGCGGGCCGCAACATCACGCTGCTGAAGGTCGGAACGCGCTTCGTGGCGGTCGCGACCGCCGAGGCGCCGGTGCACGTCACCGGCCATGAGACGATCGAGGCGCTGCGGGCCGACTTCGAGGAAAACGGCTATTTCTATACCGCCACCCGCAGGAGCGAAGCGCCGTTGATTGCCCTGCGTTTCAATCTCGAGATGATGCGCCAGGGCACCTATGCCGCAGGCGTCGCCGACAGTGCCGAATTGGCGATCGCCAAGGCGCAGACATGCCTTGCCGCCGGTGCGCCAGCTGCGATTGCCGATGCGCAGACCGGCATGTTCGAGGGCGCGCTCGACGCGATGCGTGACGTCGTCGCCTGGAACACCATCTGGGACGAAACCAACGCGCGTTCCTACACGGCGGTCACCCGGATCTGGAACCTCGGGAAATTCGCCGTCTGGTTCAACGACCAGATTTTCGCCGCCCTTCTTGCGGGCGTGTTCGACGCCGATCTGGCGCGCGAGAACATGGCGACCGCGATGGCCGGCGCAACCCCACAGGGCAATATCGCCTGCATCGTCACCTCCAACGATGCCTGGGTCGATCGCACCCAGCTGCCGTTCGGCGCACTGGTCGTCTGGCAACTCTACCAGCGGACCGGCGAGCGATCGATGATCCAGGCAAGTTACGAGGCGCTGGTGCGCAATCGGCGCTGGTGGCAAGACAACCGCGATCCTGATGGTACCGGCCTTTTTTCCTGCGGCACCTCCGATGTGGGCGAGGGCCTCTACAAGGGGACGGCCTTTGCCGCGCGCAACGAGACCGGCATGGACAATTCCGCGACCCATGACGAGGCGATCTACGATCCCGTCACCCGGACGCTGTCGACCTTCGATCTCGGCCTTAACTGCGCGGCCGCTCTCGATGCCGAGATGCTTTCGAAAATGGCCGCCGTGCTCGGCAAGCATGACGATGCCCGCGAATTCGCCGCTCTGGCCGAGCGTCACCGGACGCTGATCTCGCAGACGCTCTGGGACGAGAGCCGCGGCATCTTCGCCAATCGCCAGCGGCGCGGCGGTTTCGTGCGCTCGCTGTCGCCGACCAGCTTCTACCCGCTGCTGTGCGGCGCCGCGACGCCGGCGCAGGCGGAGCGTCTGCTCGAGCATCTGAGCGACGAGACGACCTTCGGCGGTGATTTCGTGCTGCCGAACGCAACGCGAGACGATCCGGCCTTCGCCGACAACGTCTACTGGCGCGGCCGCATCTGGCCGAACGTCAACTATATGGTCTGGCTCGGCCTGCGGCGCTACGGCTTCGTGGCGGCGGCGAGCAAGCTGGCAAGCCAGAGCTACGACCTGTTCATGAAGAATTGGCGCGAGGATCGTATCGCCTCCGAAAACTACAATGCCGTCACCGGCGAGGCGATGGACCAAGGTGATACCGATCCATTCTACATCTGGGCCGCCATGCTACCGCTGATGGCTGCCAGTGAGATTGTTGACTTCGATCCGTGGACCGGATGGACGATGCGCCATGCCGGCCGGGATGTGGTGCTCGGACCTATGGTCTCGCCGTCGGGAACGCTCGAGCTGGTCGTCAAGTCCGGAACCCTGGTGATGACATTGAACGGGCGCGCAGCACTGAAGACAGATCTGCACACTACGCTGTCGCGCATCGTCTTCGCCAACGGGCGGGTAGCCTGCACGATTGCTCCGGTCTCCGAGGCAGGTTTCATCGAGTTGCCAGGCTTGGCATTGGGCGATGTTCTTGCCGCCCGTATCAACGGGCAGGACATCAACTATGTGTCGGGCGGCGACGGAATACGCGTCATGATTGCTGAACACGCGGAGGATCGCCGGCTCGACGTCTATTTTTCATCGTCAAGCGCTCACTAAAGCAAGGCAGTGCTTGACAGGTCTCGATTCCTCACAGATAGTTTGTGTACATATAAAATAAAAGACTGATGCTAAAGTCAGAGGGTTGAACGAACAGCTTGCAGGAGATCCGTGGATTCATGCCGGCCGCTCAGTGAAGTGATGTACTATTCTTACAGAAGTGGTGTGCCGCTGCGTCGCAGCGCGCGCTTCATTTCGCCGAGACGTCAGTGCTCCACGGACAATGCTCATCTGCTTTTAGTATGCATACAAATGATTAAGCGCGCTTTGGCACGTTGTTTGTTTTCAAGCTAGCCGATCCGTTGAGGTCGATGACCGCGGGTCATGATGGTCCATAACTGTGTATCTTCAAGAGGGGTGCCACAATGACTGAACTCACCAGACGCAACACAATGAAGTTGATGTCCGCAGCACTGATCGCTGGCGTCAGCATCTCCACCTTGCCGCGCAAAGCCTTTTCGGCCGGATCCATCACGGTCCTCAACTGGCAGGGCTACGGCACCGACGAAGCCTGGTCGCTGAAGGCTTTCACCGAAAAGACGGGCATCACAGTCGTCCATGACTACTACAGCTCGGAATCGGAAATGCTGACCAAGATGCGCACGAATCCGGGCGCCTACGATCTTGTTATCCTCAACGCTGCGCGTTGCGCCCAGGCGGTTGCCGAAGACCTGCTGCAGCCGATCGATTTCAGCAAGGTTCCAAACGCGTCAACAGTCGACGAGACCCTGCGCGCCAACCCGAACTTCAGCAAGGATGGCAAGGGTTATGCCGTTCCGTGGGTCTGGGGCATGACCTCGCTTGCCATCCGTGAAGGCATGACCGTTCCCGACAGTTACGCGGTCCTCGCCGACCCGGCCTATAAGGGTCGTGTTGCCATGGACGACGACGCCATCATCAATGTCGGCGTTGGCGCGCTGATGAGCGGGCAGGACATCAACGATCCCAAAGATCTGGCTGCTGTTACGGCCGCGCTGAAATCGATCAAGCCGAACGTCAAGTTGCTGTGGTCGACGGAAGATCAGTGGAACAAGTCGTTCGCCGCCAAGGAATTCGACCTGTCGCTGTTCTGGTCGGGCGGCTCGGTGCGATCCAAGCGCGTTTCTAAACTTCCGGTTCAGTTCGTAGTGCCTAAGGAAGGCGGCGTCGGTTGGGTCGATGGTCTGGGTGTTCCGGCATCGGCTCCGAATCCAGAAGGTGCTCTTGCCTTCGTCAACTGGATGATCGATCCGATATTCTATGTCGAATGGGCAACCAAGATTGGAGCCCCCGCTTCTTCAAATTCGGCAGCCCTTTCAGCACTTCCTTCCGACGATCTCACCCGCCTGGTACACAAGACCGAATATTTGAAGACCACGTCCTTTGTCTCGGGCATTCCCGACGACCGGCGCGAAGCCTTCAACAATATCTGGCAGGAAGTGAAAGCCTTCTATGCAGAATGATCGTCTGATATCAGCGTCAGAGCGCGGACCTTCGGGTCCGCGCAGCCGGCGCCCACTCCCGCCATGGGTTTCGACGACGGCGCTGCTGCTGCCGACCTATGGGTGGCTGACACTTGCCGTCTTTCTGCCGCTGCTGACCATGTTCGTGTTCAGCTTCATGTCGGCGACACCGATGGGCAAGGCCCCGATCGTCTTTACGCTGAAGCAGTACCGCGCGTTCATCGATCAACCCTATCTGGTCGGGATCGGTATCACGTCGCTGCTGATCGGCTTCTGGACGACGCTGTTCTGCGCGGTGCTTGGTTTCCTGGCGGCCGTGGCGCTGGTCCGCTCGACCTTCGGCAAGACGCGAGAGATGTTGTTGATCCTCATTCTCCTGCCATTCTGGACCAACGGTCTTGTGCGCGTCTTTTCGTGGACCATGGTGCTGCGCGAAAACGGCTTTCTCGACAGTCTGCTGCACATGATTGCTCCGGACGCGGGTTCCATCGGCTTTCTCTACACGCGCTATGCCGTGGTGGTTGGTCTTGTTCACGGCTACCTGCCGTACATGATCCTGACCTGCTACATAGCTCTGGTGGCCATCGACGACGCGATCATTGAGGCTGCTTCAAGCCTCGGCGCGCGCTGGTGGACCATCCTGTTCAAGATTTTGATGCCGCTTGCGGCTCCCGGACTGATCTCCGGCGCCGTTTTGATCTTCATTCCGGTCATCGGTTCATTCATGGAACCGCGCATTCTGGGCGGTCGTGTCGGCGTGACCATGGGAACGGTGATCGAGGATCAGTTCACCCAGGCCTTCAACTGGCCTTTGGGCGCATCGTTGTCCTTTACGCTGCTGGCTGTCGTGCTCGCAATTTTCGCAACCTTTTCCGGTGTCCTGCGCCGCGGAACGGTCGCTTGAGGAAGGGATCATGAAAACGCTCGGTCCAATCTATCTCATCGCCATCCTCATCTTCCTCTACACGCCCATTCTCGTGATGATGGCGATGGGGTTCAACGCTTCGCCACTTTACGAACTGCCATTCCATTTCTCGCTGCAATGGTACGACGCGCTCTGGGACAACAGCATCCTTCTGACGGCGGGTCTGAACAGCCTGGTGATCGCGAGTATCACCGCGGTTCTGGCGACGGCTTTGGGTACCATGGCGTCCGTTGCGCTGTCGCGCCGGACCTTTCGCGGCAGAAGTCTCCTGCAACTGATGCTACTGCCGCCGATTGCCATTCCCTGGCTGATCACCGGCACGGCCATGCTGATCTTCTTTTATTGGACCGGTATCGGGCGCGGCATGCATGCCCTGTTGATCGGCCATGTGGCACTCGCCATCCCCTACGTTGTTCTGGTCGTCGGCACGGGCTTCAAGACAATCCGCGCCGACCTTGAAGAAGCCGCGATGAGCCTTGGTTCGACACCGGTTCACGCCTTCTTCTCGGTGACGCTACCGCTGCTTTATCCGAGCATCCTTGGCGCCGCGCTCTTCGCCTTCGCAGTGTCGCTCGACCAGTTCGTGATTTCCTACTTCCTCGCAACGCCCGGGTACACCACCCTGCCGGTGCAGATCTACTCCTCGATCCGCAAGGGCTTCACCCCTGAAATCAACGCGATCTCCACCGTGCTTCTGCTCGGCTCGATGACGATCATCCTGATTTTTGCGCGCTTCGCCAAGCCCGGAGACACAAGTGACAAACGTTAAAGTCAATTCCGTCGCCAAGACCTACGGCACCACACCGGTCCTGTCCGATATCACCACCGAGTTCCCCGAAGGCTCTTTCACCAGCCTTCTCGGCCCATCCGGCTCCGGCAAGACCACGCTGCTGCGCATCATCGCGGGCTTTATCAAGCCCGACCAGGGCGTCGTCACGATCGGCAACAATGATGTCACCGACATTCCTGTCTGGGGCCGTAACATCGGCATGATGTTCCAGTCTTACGCGCTGTTCCCGCATATGACGATTGCCCAGAACGTCGCCTTCGGTCTCGAACGCCGGGGCATCAAGGGCGCCGCCGCCCGCAAGGAAGTCGACCGCGCGCTGGAAATGGTGCATCTGCCTGGCTTTGCCGATCGCATGCCCAAGCAGCTGTCCGGGGGCCAGCAGCAGCGCGTTGCGCTGGCCCGCGCCATGGTCATCAAGCCGAGCGTGCTGCTCCTCGACGAGCCGCTGTCGGCGCTCGATCGGCGCCTGCGCCAGGAAATGCAGGTCGAACTGCTGCGCATCCAGCGCGAAAGCGGCCTGACGACGATCTTCGTCACCCACGACCAGGAAGAGGCGCTGACGCTGTCCGATAAGGTAGCGATCCTCGACAAGGGCCGCATCGTCCAGATCGGCGAGCCGGAAACCGTCTATGAGAGACCGCTGACGCGCTTTGCCGCCGAATTCCTCGGCGATTCCAACTTCCTCACCGGCACCGTGGAGAACGGCGCTGTGCGTCTCGCCGATGGGACGGTAGTTCAGACCACCGGCACGTTGCCATCAAGCGGCTCGAACGTCACGCTCGCGGTGCGCCCGGAGAAGATGTCGATCGCATCGGGTCCGACGGATGGCAACAGCCTGACGGCGCGCATCACCACCGTCATCTACGCAGGTCCCGTGCTGTCCTATCTGCTGGAGACGGCAGACGGTCTGCCGCTGAAGCTGTTTGCACAGAACCGCGATGGCAAGGTCCTGAGCGATGGCGACACCATCACCCTGACCTGGGCCGCGGAACACACCGTCCCGGTGGCCGACTGATGATGGCACCCGCGCCACTCTCCAGGAATGCGCTGCATGTCGTCATCGACATGCAGCGGCTCTTCGCCGAGCAAACGGCGTGGTATACGCCAGCGATCGAAGGCATCCTTCCCAATGTGGTGGCGCTCAGCAAAGCGCGGCCCGCTGAGACTGTCTTTGCTCGCTTCATGGTGCCCCAAAGTGCCGAAGATGCCACGGGTCGCTGGAAGACCTACTATCGTCGGTGGTCATCGGTGACGCTGGATGAACTCGATGTCGCCATGCTGGATCTGGTGGCGCCGCTTTCGGCGATCGCCGCTCCAGGCTCCATCGTCGACAAAAAGACCTACTCGGTCTTTGGCTCGCCCGGGTTTACTGCGCGCTTGCAAGGATCGGCAACGGACACGCTGATTTTCTCGGGCGTCGAGACCGACGTCTGCGTCTACGCCAGCGTTCTTGATGCGGTCGACGCCGGTTACCGGGTCATCCTCGCCGAGGACGCACTGGCAAGCGGCGACTTGAAGGCGCACGCCATGGTCATCGAGATCCTGGCGCCAAGGCTTTCGGAGCAGATTGAAATTCTAACGACAGAAGCCATTCTGAAATTATGGCGAGAGTAAATTCGGCAGCGCCATTGCCAGTCACCACGACGAACAGGCAGATTTGAGAGATCCTATGGACGTTCCGTTCAAAGACAAAGGCGGCCGACAAAAGACCGCAGCGACCGAAGGGTCCGGCCAGCAGGCACAGTATGCGCTTGGCGAGCAGATCGGCTTCTATCTGCGCCAGGCCAACCAGCGGCACGTGGCGATCTTTGCGAGCCTGATGGCGGAGAAGCTGACCACCACCCAATGGGCGGCGCTCGTCAGGCTGAAGGACCTGCAGCCCTGTTCGCAGGGCAATCTCGGCCGCGAGACCGCCATGGATATGGCGACGATCAAGGGCGTCGTCGATCGACTGGTGAAGCGTGGCCTCGTTCACACCGCCCCCGACTCGACCGACGCGCGCCGGCTGGTGCTGACGCTGACGCCGGAAGGCGAGGTGACAGTCGCCCGCAACCTGTCGGTCGCGCTGCAGATCTCGCAGGAAACGCTGAG
The DNA here is from genome assembly GCF_057653455.1 of Rhizobium sp. CB2179. Lineage (NCBI taxonomy): Bacteria > Pseudomonadati > Pseudomonadota > Alphaproteobacteria > Hyphomicrobiales > Rhizobiaceae > Rhizobium > Rhizobium sp. CB2179. Next base: position 31,229 of record NZ_JBYGKR010000004.1, read on the forward strand.
CACGCTGACGCTTGCCGAGCGGATGATGCTGATGGAACTCCTCCAGAAGATCTGTTGACACACGCCTGATCCGCAGTACCGGAGACCACTCATGTTCCAGCCGAGCGACGCCGAAATTCGAGCGCTTGTCGATCAGATAACGGTGGCCGAAAAGGTCGATCTCCTGAGCGGGCGTGGCCTGTGGAAGACGGCATCGATCAGCAGGCTCGGTGTTCCTTCGATCGTCATGACCGATGGGGCCTATGGGGTGCGCTACTCGACCACCCAGATCGACGCCGGCGATAACGACGAAGACAGTCTGCGGGCGTTCCTCGATCTCGTCGGGCAACAGGGCGACGGATCGGGCGGCATGTTCGGGGCCACCCGTCCAGCCACGTGCTTTCCCAACGGCAATCTGCTCGGCTGTTCCTGGGATATTGATCTTGCCTATCGCATGGGCGCTGCACTGGCGGCCGAGTGCCAGGATTTCGGGGTTCATCTGCTTTTGGGCCCCGGCATCAACATAAGGCGCACGCCGCTGGCCGGGCGGGCTTACGAATATTATTCCGAGGATCCTGTTATCAGCGGCGACATGGCGGCGGCCGTCATCTGCGGATTGCAGGATAACGGCGTCGGCGCCTCGCTCAAGCATTTCGCCTGCAATAATTCCGAAATCGAGCGAACCACGACCAGTTCCGATGTCGATGAACGCGCCCTGCGCGAAATATACTTGGCAGGCTTCGAGCGGGCCATCGAAAAGAGCGCGCCGTGGACCGTGATGAGCGCTTATAATCCGCTGAACGGCATCCAGGCCGCCGAACATCATTGGCTGTTGCGAACCGTGCTGCGCGGTGAATGGGGCTATGACGGGCTTGTCCTGTCAGACTGGCACGCGATCAAGGATCGTGGCGCTGCACTCGATGCCGGCACCGAACTCGACATGCCGGAAAGCAAGCCCCGCAAAGCGCGTCTCCATGCGGCGATCAACGCCGGCGACGTGGCGCCCGAGGTGATCGATGCGGCTTGCGCCAATGTTCTGGCGTTCGTGCGCAAATGCAAGTCGAGCGAGCGGCGCGGCACGCCGGCGGATTTCGAGGCGCATCATGTGCTGGCGCGCGACATCGCGGCGGAATCGATCGTGCTGCTGCGCAATGAGGGCCAGGCGCTGCCGCTCGATCCCGGCGGGCCGGGTGAGCTTCTCATTGTCGGCGACGGCGCCGTCACTCCTGTTATCCAAGGCTCCGGCTCGGCCACCACCAATCCCTATCGCGTCGACAGTCCGTTCGTTCAGATTGCCGCGCGGGCAGGAGACAGCCTGAAGGTCCGGCATCTGCCCTTCTCGCCGGTCGCGCAGCCCGACGTGACGGCGTCGATCGAGGCGATCGTCGAAGCCGCGGAGCGTGCCGATGTAGTTGTCATGTTTGCGGAAAACGAGAAGAGCCGTCACGGCGAGGGCAACGACCGCGACACACTGAAGCTCGCCGCCAGCCACGATGCACTCATCACGGCGTTGTCGGCGACAGGTCGCAAGCTCGTCGTCGTGCTCTCGATGCCAGACACGGTCGAGATGCCGTGGATCGGGGATGTCGACGCCGTCCTGGCCAGTTTCTATGCCGGGCAGGGCGGTGGCGAAGCACTGGCCCGCATCCTGTTTGGCGAGCAGAACCCGTGCGGCAAGCTCTCCGCCAGCATGCCGGTTCGCATGCAGGATATTCCGGGCTGGCACACCTATCCGGGCGAGCATGGCCGGCATGTCTATAGCGAGGGCATTTTCGTCGGTTACCGGTTCTACGATCTGAAGGCGATGACGCCAGCCTTTCCGTTCGGACATGGGCTCAGCTACACCACGTTCGCCTATGAGGATCTCAGGCTCGATACGCACGAGATCACGCCCGGCGCCGGCTGCACCGCCGCCCTTACCATTCGCAACACAGGTACGGTTGCCGGCAAGGAAATCGTGCAACTCTATGTCCGGCCGATTAAGCCGGGTCTCAAACGACCCGTCCGTGAGCTCAAGTCTTTCACCAAGCTTCATCTGGCGCCAGGAGAAGCGAAGAGGGTAACGCTTGATCTGGCGCAGCGCGATTTCCAGTATTTCGACACGTCGCGTTCGGCTTGGGTTCTCGATGCCGAGGCTTTTGTAATCGAAGCGGCTGCATCCTCCAGAGACATCCGCTTGTCGATCACCTTGCCATGCAGGTCAGAGGCTCCGGCGCTGCCGACGATTTCGGCCAATTCTCCGACAGCGCTTGTCTTTGCCCACCCGAACGCCGAGGCCGCTCTCGTTGGTTTCTTCGTCAGCAGGCTTTCGATCTCCGCTGCCGAAGCCATGGCCCTTCTTGCCAAGACAAAGGGCTCCTTTCTCGGCTTCTACGACACTTTGAGCTGGTATGTAGGAGACAGCGTCAAAGAGGCGGATATTGCCGAAGTCTTTTCAGAACTAAACCAACACTAGATTGAGGCCCGCAGGAATGACCATCCAGACGAACCTGACCGACCCGCTGCTGACGGCCGAGCACTGGATGGAAACGGGCCGTGCTGTTGCGATTGCGACGGTGATCGAGACGTGGGGTTCGGCGCCGCGTCCGGTTGGCAGTCATCTGGTGGTCGATGGTGATGGCAACTTCGAGGGTTCGGTTTCCGGTGGCTGCGTCGAGGGTGCGGTGGTTACCGCCGCTGCCGAGGTAATTGCCGCCGGCAAGGCGCAGATGCTGGAATTCGGCGTTGCGGACGAGACCGCCTGGCGCGCCGGGCTGTCGTGCGGCGGGCGCATCCGTGTCTTTGTCGAGAGGCTCGGCTGATGCTCCGCGACAGCCTGCAGCGTCTGAACGCCGCGCGCCGGAAGCGTCTCGCCGTCGTGCTGCTGACAGATTTTCGGGGAGAAGAGCATGTCTTCCTGGAAGGGGATCCGGTCGAGCTGCCATTTGCCGCGCTCGTCGAAGGCGCCTTTCGGTCTGGCCGCTCGATGGCTTTCGACACGATAGATGCCAGCGGCTTCCTCAATGTCTACATACCTGCCCCGCGCATCGCCGTCATCGGCGCCGTCCATATCAGCCAGTATCTGACGCCGATGGCAAGGTTGGCCGGCTTCGATGTGCGCATCATCGATCCGCGCACAGCCTTTGCGACGCATGATCGCTTTCCCGATGCGCAGATGTGCACCGATTGGCCCGTCGATGCGTTGATGGCGGATCCACTCGACCGCTATACCGCCTTAGTCGCACTCACCCACGATCCCAAGATCGATGATTTTCCCTTGGCCGAGGCATTGCGCACCGGCTGCTTCTATATCGGCGCGCTCGGCAGCCGAAAGACCCACGCAGCGCGGACAGGCCGCCTTGCCGCATACGGCTTCGGTGCCGATGCGCTTTCGACGATCCACGCGCCGATCGGGCTCGACATCGGCGCATCCAATCCAGCTGAGATCGCCGTAGCGATCCTTGCTCAGGTCATCAAAGCGCTTCGCACGAGCAGCCGCCAGACGATGCCTGCGTAGCGCCTATGGAGAGGCTCACCCTCCGACGATGACGCAGATGGAAAGTAGCTTGCCTGGACGCTAAGCTGCTGCACGTTCGCGACCTCGTAACCTGGAGCTCGTCGACGGAGGACGCTGCAGCACTGGTGGGATCGGGAAAGAGATGGGAGCAAAGCCGAATGTATCAATCGTCGTGCTGGCGGCTGGCTTGGCAACGCGCATGGGCTCGAATGGCGGGCACAAGCTGTTGGCCATGTTTGACGGAATGCCGCTCGTGCGTCGCTCGGCTTTGGTCGCCAAGGCCAGTAGCGCCGTTTCCATCGTCGTCGTCGTCGGCCATCGGCAAGACGATATCCGGGACGTTCTCACCGGCCTGCCCCTGCATATTATCGTCAATCCAGACTACCGAGCGGGCATGTCGAGTTCACTGGCGGCCGGATTTGCCGCTGCTGTAGCCGACGGCGCCGATGGTGTTCTGATGTTGCTTGCCGATATGCCAGGCATTTCTACAGACAATCTGAATCAGCTGATTGACGCGTTCCAAGTCGCGGACGGCGCCGCAATCGTTTGCGCCGCTTCTGAGGGTATGCGAGGCAACCCGGTAATCTTGCCACGGTCCCTTAACGACAGCGTTCTGCGCTTGAGGGGCGATATCGGTGCCCGTGACCTGATCAGAACATCGGGGCTGCAGGTCATTGAGGTCGAGATAGGAACCGCGGCGCTAACCGATGTCGATACCGCCGAGGCGATTATCGCTGCCGGTGGCATTCCTGTTGAGGACTGCTAAGCGATGCCGCCGCTCGACCCAGCGGATTCTCACGGCTTCTGTCATGCAGTCTTAGCCCGATGAGGACTGTCGTCAGGTTTGAATAATATCACCTTTATGTCGAAACCCGCGTGAAGATCACACACGCGAAGTTGTTCATAGCTGTTGAACGAGATCGCCGGACTAGGTGAGCTCAGATTGTTGGAAGCTCTTCCACCTCTCCAGTTTTTTCATTACGAATTCCACAGTTGAAGCCTTGTGCAGCCAATCCCGCTTGCGTCCCGCAAGATCGCTCCCGATGTCGTCGGCGCTCAGTTCGCCCGCAAGATGCGAAAGACGTAGTCGTTAGTTCGAAACCTGCTCAAGAGCAGGGTTCTGGTGAACCTCTCGCGCTTTTGAAACCATTTGCAATCCCCGGCAATTGGCGCCAATCAATCGACCGCAACGGTGAAGCGCTTGAAATCCATCAGCGGAAAAACCATCTGACGCGCGACTTCTGCAAAATGGGGATTATCGATGACGACATTAGACGAGCGGCAGCCTGAGCAACATGCATTCGAAGCGGATGTCAGTCGGCTGCTGCACATGATGGTGCATTCGGTTTATTCCGACAAAGATATCTTCCTCCGGGAATTGATCTCGAACGCGGCGGATGCCTGCGAAAAGCTGCGTTACGACTCGATTTCCCAGCCGCAACTCTCGGCCGACGGTATACAGCCTGGAATTCTCGTGACCCTCAATGAAGAGGCGCTGACGCTTGTCGTCGAGGACAACGGCATCGGCATGAGCCGGAGCGAGATGATCGACGCGCTTGGCACGATCGCGCGCTCGGGGACAAAGGCATTCATGGAGCGGCTTGAGGCTGCTAAGGCCGGCGAGAAGGCTGAACTGATCGGTCAATTCGGCGTCGGATTCTATTCCTCGTTCATGGTGGCAGACAAGGTCGATGTGATCTCGCGGCGTGCGGGTCAGGAGGAAGCCTGGAAGTGGTCGTCCGACGGCAAGGGAAGCTACGACATCGTCGCGGCCGATTCCGTCGAGGCGCCGACGAGGGGTACCCGCGTCGTTCTGCATCTCATGGAAGATGCAAAAAGATACACCAACAAGTGGACTGTCGAAAAGATCATTCGCGATCAGTCCGGCCACGTACCTGTTCCCATTCGCCTCGTCGATAAGGAAGCGGCCGAGCCGTCGCAGATCTCCGATGGTGCCGCGCTCTGGACCAAGCAGAAGAGCGAAATTTCCAAACAGGATTACGACGATTTCTACCGTGGCGTTTCGGGTCAATACGATGAGCCGCTGACCAACGTGCATTTCCGCGCCGAGGGCCGGCACGAATATACGACGCTGGCCTTCGTACCCGGTTCCCAGCCTTTCGATCTGTTTGATCCGGATCGCAAGGGTCGGATGAAGCTCTACGTGAAGCGCGTCTTCATCACCGATGACACCGAGTTACTGCCGCGTTACCTCCGGTTCGTGCGCGGTATCGTCGATACGTCCGATCTGCCGCTCAACATTTCCCGCGAGATGATCCAGGAGAGCCCGGTTCTCACCGCGATCCGTAAAGGCGTAACCAGCCGGATCCTTACCGCATTGGAGAAAATGGCCGACAGCGAAACCGAGACGTTCGGCATATTCTGGGGCCTCTTCGGGGCAATCGTCAAGGAAGGTATCTACGAAGACTTCGAGCGCCGCCCGCAATTGCTCAAGCTGGCGCGTTTCCACACAACTGCTGCCGAAGGCGCGACACGGAGCTTGACGGAATACGTGGCAGCGATGAAGGAAGGGCAGTCGTCTATCTTTTACATCAGCGGCTCGAACCTGGAGCAGTTGAATGGTTCACCACAGCTCGAGGGTTTCCGGGCCAAGGGGATCGAAGTGCTGCTTTTGACCGATTCCGTAGACAGCTTCTGGCCCACCAATGTCCCTGATTTCGAGGGCAAGTTATTCAAATCGGTCACCCAGGGCCTTGCCGATTTGAATGACATCGCCGGCGAGGCAAGCACCGACGAGCAAAAACAGGAAGCCTCTTCCGAGGTTGCCGCTTTCATCGATTTCGCGCGCGCTGCTCTCGGCCAGGAGGTCGCCGATGTGCGTGTCTCCGGTCGATTGACGGAAAGTGCGGTCTGCCTGGTTGCTTCCGAGCACGGACCTGATCGACAACTTGAGAAAATGCTCCAGGGGGCAGGGCGGCTGCAGACGGCTTCGAAGCCCGTATTAGAAATCAACGCACAGAGCCAGCTCGTCAGAAGCATCGCATCGATGGACGATCATGCCTTTCGCGAGGATGCTGCGTGGCTCCTCCTCGATGAGGCCCGCATTCTTGATGGCGACAAGCCGGCGAACCCACGGGCATTTGCGGAGCGGCAGGCAAGACTGTTTGCCTTGGCGATGGGACACGGCAAATAAAGGTTCACTACGGATCCATTTGGGCCGAGATCCCTTATGCGTATAAAGACCAACTGCCCCGTTCCTGAGCTCTTCGACCAGGCGGTCGTAAATTGGCACGCGAACCGAACTCCGGCGCAATATCCCGATAGTCGGCGATGTTATAACCGTTATGGGACATCGGTGAGCTGTGGCATGTTGGAAGTGTGTCCTCTCGCGGAATCAGTATCAGCCCACGGATGGCGTTTGGAAGCGGCGACGGTCGCACCATATGAGCCCACTGGAGCCTTTTGTCGTCTCAGCTCCCGTGGCTCAGGGTATGGACCGCCGGCGCAATAGTCGTTATTTGCAGGACATGCTGCGATGTTGAAAACGTCGCTGAAACATCACCGCAGATACCCAAGGCTTTTTTAAATTGAAAAAAGTGCAGCGCAGCTTTGCCGTCGAGTACAAATCAGGTCGGCGAAAACTCAACTCCAAACCGAGCTCGATCTGGGCAGACACGGATCTCAAGTCCGTTGCACAAGATATGCAGGACGAGGCAATGCCATTTATGTCATTAGCTCCTCAGGCAAGAAGCACCGGAATGCTTGTATCCGAAGAAGAACAGGCCGGGCCGTTATTGACACTGCCGATCGAGCAAGAGACAAATGCATCGGCTTTACAGGAGACCATAATGGCCGACGAAAAAGATACGACAACCAATGCTGACACGCCGGCCGCCGCGGCGCCCGATGGACTGAAGAAGGTGCGCAAACCTCGCGCCAAGAAGGTGGTGCCTGCAACCGCCTCAGTCGCCGTTTCTTTGCAACCGGCAGCGGCTTCGGATGCCAAAGCTGGAAAGCAGACGAGAGGACGCAAAGCAAAGCCTGACGAAGGGACGACGAGTGCCAAGCGTGTACCTGTCAAACGTGCTCCGAAGGCTGTGTCGATAGCGGCTGCACCGTCGGTGGCGGCAGTTGATGAGATTTCGGATCTTCTGCAGCTCGAAGAGGAAAACCAGAAACTGCGCAAGCTGCTGGCGGAGAAGCTCCGCGCTGAAAATGCCGATCTGCGAAAGCGCCTCAACCTCGGTTGATCGGCAGCAGACGGTCAAGCGCTGGCCGCATTCTCATGCTTATTGAAGTGAAGATTTTGGCGGCGGTTCGTTCTGCCGCCAACGTTTTTGCTCGCAGTTTGCATACGCAGTAGAATTCGAGGTCAAATAAAATGGCGTCTCCATGGAAACTTCTTGCTGGGCTGGTGTCACGGCGACGCCAGCAGAAGCAAGAACACGGCTCGACCGATGATGTGAAGCCGGACGTATCAGCCATGGCCGAGCCGACTGAAGCGGCGGCCAACAACCGGTCGAAGGCCGCAGACCGTGCGGCCAACGAAAAGCCGGTCACCCACGAACAACACGAGGCGGTGTCGGTAGACCTGCCTCGTCATGCCGAAGAGGCGGCAAATAGTGTTGATGACACGGCAGATATGGAAAGCGCGACGCTTGAGAAAGCGGTTGATCCGGGCTTATCCAATGAGGCCGACGTAGCCGCGCACGCCTCACCAAAGGCATTGCCAGTAGGCGACGGTCCAACGCGAAAGCGCAGCAGGCGGAACAAGAAAACGAAAACCATTGCTGTCGTTCTTCCACCTTCTCCAGGCGTTGCCGCCATTTCTGACGATGCAGTGAGCCTGGATGGAGAAATCAGGCTGCTCCGGGATCAGCTGGCGACGAAGCTCAGGCTGCAAAACGCACAACTGAAGAAGATGCTGGATCGGTTCGAGCGCTGAGATTGTCATTTCCTGTCGTACCCAATTGCGGCCAGTGTGCCTTGGCTCGGAACGGGTATGAGCTGCGTTGCTGGCGAACTGGATAGGTCTGGTTGGCGGGGGTCAGACCAAGCTCGCAACGAGGTCTCCGCTCCCGCTGGGCCAAATTTCGATAGAGCAGATCGAAACGGAATTCTTTGCCACCGTCCGCTCGGGTTCGATCCTACAGCGCATGGTGGAAGCGCAAGAACTGGCAAACCTCGTTGCCTATCTCGCCAGCCCCCCGCTCATCCGCGACAAACTGCGTGCCTATTCGCCGATCTCAATCCCATCGACCTTTTCCAAACTCAAAGCCTTGCTGCGCAAACGAGCAGCCCGAAGCTTCGATGCCATCTCTCAAGCCCTCGGCGATATGGTCGGCCTCTTTTCGCGATCGCTGCCGTTGCGCGGGCCATGAAACTTTTTTTGGAATGATGTCGGCTGCTGGATGGCTCATCCGTCTTTCAATCATGATGACCGCTAAATCCTCACACCGAATTATGAAAGGGACTGAAATGGCCAAGAACACGATCTGCCTTTGGTTCGACAAAGATGCCGAGGAAGCCGCCAATTTTTATGCGCAGACCTTCCCTGACAGCGCCGTCGGAGCGATTATCCGTGCACCCGGCGATTATCCGGATGGAAAGGTCGGCAACGTCTTGGTTGTCGAATTTACGGTTGCCGGTGTCTCGTGCGTGGGATTGAACGGCGGTCCAACCTTCAAACACAATGAAGCTTTCTCATTCCAGATTTCGACGGAAAACCAGGAGGAAACCGACCGATACTGGAACGCCATCGTTGGAAATGGCGGACAGGAAAGCGAGTGCGGGTGGTGCAAGGACCGTTGGGGAATTTCATGGCAGATCACGCCGCGCGTTTTGATGGAGGCGATGCGAGCTGGCGGTATTGAAGCAAAGAGAGCTTTCGACGCGATGATGAAGATGCAGAAGATCGACGTCGGGGTGATTGAAGCGGCCGTTCGGGGATAGCGTCGCCGGCGGGCGAGGATGGTGTCTCAAAGCGGCGATTGGGGATGCCGAATTCAGTCTATTCCAAACGGCGCTCTCTGGTCGGCTGGACTATACGTTACGCCGCCAATTGCCAGGCGTTGCGCCAACGACACTTGAGAAAACCCTTGTGAAATGACTTTGATCGGCGAAGCCGCAGGCGATGGCGACTTCGGCGAGCGGAGCATTTGAAGTGCGCAGCAGGGTGCGGGCGCGATCTATTCGTTGGCTGACAAGCCATTGAAACGGTGTCATGCCCGTCGTCTCGCGAAAGGCGCGAATGAAATAGCCCCGAGACAGATTGCAGGCCTGCGCCACTTGCTCGATCGAGATGTCCCCTTCAAGGTTTTCGAGAAGCAGGCTTTTCGCCAGATGCTCGTGCATGCGCGACAGGCTTCGTGATCTGTTGGGGGTTGCAACGGACCGGCCGCCATAGCGTTGAACCAGGTAGGTCCCGATGGCAGTAGTCATCTGGTCGATGAACAGCGCGCTGGCTTCCTCCGGTTTTTCGAGTGCCGGGATCAGCGCCCGAGCGAGGTTGGCAAGCACGATGTCTTTCGCGGCGGTTTCGGCCGCGAGCGAGGTGATGCCGGAAAGTTCAGCACCATCGGCGATCCTGATGAGAGCCGCAGGCGAGATTTCGAACAGCAGAAAATCGAAAGAACCGCCGAGATCCGCTTTGTAGGCCTCGGCCAGATCGCGAATGTAGATCGAGTTCTCCGCAAAGTCGTGGGTCGTCACATGATGTTGGTGTTGGATTTGCCGCGTGTGACCGCCGATCGAAGAGACACCGACGACGAACCCTCGGTCGCTTGCCGTTGTCATGACCTGATCGAGCCGCGCGACGCTCGTTCCCTTGCGAAAGACCGCGATATCGGAACCTGCCAGCGCCTGGTCGATCGACAACTGTTTTAGAGGACATCCGAAGGTGTCGGTTGCCGTTGCGCCGAGTGATTTCACGTGACCGTCGGAAATAGGAACCAAGACGCCAAGCTTTCGTTTTTTGAAGACCAATCTCGGCGCTCAGCGCTTCAGCGCAGCCTTCCGCAAGATCGCAGAATCTCGTCGACGAGGATGCTTTTGTTCAAGATAGATGCTTCGAAGATATATAGGAACTCTCAAATCGTGGCATCGCGACGGTCGGGCTATACCGTTCCCAGCCCGGAGGATCGAGACACATTTGAGTGAAGCGTTGGCGGTCGGCGACAGGATTGCAGCATGTTTTGGCATCGATGCGGCGAGGGCCTTGGTCATCAGGCCTCTTCGCGAGGCGAAGCTCTCTGTCGTTCATCTTGACCACGTTTATGGAGATGCGGAGCATCCTGTCTTCCTTCCGGCCGATGATGCCTTCCTGGTGATGCTTTATCTCGTCGATGTCGATCATCGCGACAGTCCGGACCAGACCGTCGCAGCTTTGAAGACCTATCCCAAAGGTTCTGTCTGTCTCATCAGTCTGAGGTATGGCGCCGCAATCTCGATTAGCGGTCATTTCGAGGCGCTTGCCTTTCATATCCCGAGCTCACAATTTGCCGAGCTCGCCGAGGAGGCAGGCGAACCGCGCGTCGATGACCTTGCCACCTGCCGAGGGATTGACGATCAAGTGATCCGCAATATTGGTGGAGCACTGATGCCGATGTTTGACATGCCGGACGAAGTCAGGGATCAGCTGCTTCCCCATATAGGGCTGGCGTTAAGCGCCCATCTCGCCCATCGTTACGGACGCTCACCCGCACAGCGACTGTCGGCCAGCGGTCGGCTGTCTCCCATGCAGGAAAAGCGCATCAAGGCGTACATGGTCGCAAATCTGTCGGCCAACGTGACCGTCGATCAGATCGCCGATGCCACCGGTTTTTCAGTGGATGAGCTCCGTTCAGGCTTCTTGAATACAACCGGGCAGTCCGTTGCCGAATGGATGTCGGCGTACCGAATGACCAGGGCTAAATCACAGCTGAGCAGGACCGGTGATACCATCGCCCAGGTGGCCGCGACGTGCGGTTTTGCTGACGAGGACGCATTCATCGACACCTTCTCGAAGACTGTGGGAACGGCTCCGGCGGAGTGGCGCGCACACTAGGCGAGTTGAAGCTCGAGCGCTGCACCGCGATTTCCCTCGACCTCGGTTTCAAGGAAAAGCGCCGATAACGTCATGGTGAAAACAGCTTTAGACGCGATGTGCGCGGTCCGGATGCGGCACTGAAGCCGCACCCGGACTGACAATCAGGCTTCGACGAACGCCAGCAGATCGGCGTTCACGGCATCGGCATGGGTGGTCAGCATGCCGTGCGGATAGCCCGTGTAAACTTTCAATGTACCGTTCTGCACCAGTTTGGCCGACAGCCGGCCGGCATTATCGACCGGCACGACCTGATCGTCGTCGCCGTGCATGACGAGAGTCGGAACGGTGATGGCCTTCAGGTCTTCCGTCTGGTCGGTTTCGGAGAAGGCCTTGATTCCATCGTAATGGGCCTTGGCGCTGCCCATCATGCCCTGCCGCCACCAATTCTGGATGACGCCCGGGTAGACCTTCGCATCGGCCCGGTTGAAGCCATAGAACGGACCGGTGGGGAAGTCGATGAACAGCTGCGCGCGGTTTTCAGCGACGCCCTTGCGAATGCCGTCGAACACTTCCAGTGGAACGCCACCTGGATTTGTCTCGGTCTTCAGCATCAGCGGCGGTACGGCGGAAACCAGAACCGCCTTGGCGACGCGCCCGGCCGGCTGGCCGTATTTTGCGACGTAGCGGGCGACTTCTCCCCCGCCGGTCGAATGGCCGATATGAACGGCATTCTTCAGATCGAGCGCCTCGACGACAGCGAAGGCGTCGGCGGCATAGTGGTCCATGTCGTGTCCGTCGGAAACCTGTGCCGAACGGCCGTGACCCCGACGGTCATGTGCGACGACGCGGTAACCCTTCGACAGGAAGAACAGCATCTGCGCGTCCCAGTCGTCCGACGACAGCGGCCAGCCATGGTGGAAGACGATCGGCTGGGCATCCTTCTGCCCCCAATCCTTATAAAAGATCTCGACGCCGTCCTTGGTGGTGATGTAGCCCATTCTCTTGTCTCCTTGATTGAGGTGGGGTGGAAAACGTTGGCCGCCGATCGCGGGTGAGCAGCTATTTCGCGTCGCCTTCCGGTGTCTCGATCTCCGCGATCAGTGCCAGGAGACCGAGCAGCGGCGGGATCGCAAGGCACCAGATGCCAAGCCACATGAAGGCTGCGGCGGCGACACCGCAGCCGATGGCGAATGCGCAGACGCTCGTCAGCATCTTGATCATCCGCTTCTTGGCGGCACTTTTCGCTTCCAGGCTTTCGCCGCGAATGACATCAGCCAAATCGATCATGATTTGGGTGGTGTTGCCGGTCATCATCGTCGTCGGTGGTGCCTTCGCCAGATGGATTTTATGCGCGGCGTTCTGGATCGCCATCGCGGCAACCAGCACCATGCCCGTCAGGATCGCCGGCCATCCGTCTCCCTTCGGGAAAGGACCAAAGGAAACCGCAAGGACCGCCGCCACGACAAGCAACAGCAGCTTCACCCTCATCATCGTGCTTAAAACCGCGTATCTGCGCCTGGCGAGCCAGAAGCTCGCCAGTCTGGTTACAAGAATGACAGCGCAGAAGACCGGCAGAGCAAGAAGCTTGGCGATAATCCCGGACGTGCCGAGCACAACGGCCGCGCCGAATGTCACGAAATTCCCTGTGACATGCGCCGTGAACAGCCCCTGAAGCGCCAGAAAGCCTGCTGTGTCGACGTATCCGGCGTCGAAGCTCAAGACCGTTGCAAGAGAGATTTTTTTCATACGTGCTTTTCCTTTGCCGTTCCGGTGCGGGAGAATCTCGGCGTGGCGCCGAGACAGCTTTTATTCTTCTGGCCGCCGGCCTGGCGGATCGTTTCGCCGACGTCGTAACGAATGGCCTCGATGGCACCCCTCAGGTTGGCATTGAAGGCGTTGTCCATGCGTACCTGGGCATAGCGCCCCTTGATGTCCCGCCGCGCGCCACGTTGTCTGAAGCGGCGACACTCGGTTGGACATCGACGGCATCCTTGGTCGTCCCGCCGTCACAGCAGGCCCGAGCGGCCGGTCATTCCGAGACAAGCGGTGCGTGGATCTCGGCGATGTATCCGCCGGGGAACTGAACGATGGCTGCCTGACGCTTGTCCGACTTGTAAGGCTGGACGAGCACGGTCGCGCCGGAAGCGGTGGCCTTCGTGAGGGTTGCATCGAGATCCTTCACCGCATAACCGGTGGTCTCATAGCCAAAAGGGTAAGGAAGATGGCCATCGGTCACGAGGACCGACATGTTGCCGAAGTCCGATGTGATCCGGACGCGCCGGTAGGTGTCGGTCTGGCGACCGATCTCGACGCCGGGTGCCCTTCTGTCGTCGGAGACGATCTTGCCCTTCGAGAAGGTCAGGAAATCATCAATGAAAGCGCCGACGGAATCCTTTGAAACATATATCCTGTTTTCAGGGACCGTATCGAACTTGGGATAGTCCGGCGCCTTGGTGTGCCAGTAGAGCTGCATATTGACGCCGCCCGGCCATTGGATGACGGCATCGCGGCCGATCGGATCAGGGAAGGCTTCGACAATGACTGAAGCGCCGGCATTTCGAGCATCGCGGATCGCCCGGTCCAAGTCCGTCACGAGATATCCTGTCCGCTCCTTACCGAAGGGATGGGGGATCGGCGTCTTGAAGCCGAACAGGGAGACTGTGCCTGCGGGCGTTTGGATCAGTTGAGAGGTCGTGCTGCTCGGTGTTGGCGTCACCGTGGCGACGATCTGCTTGGTCGATGCACCGCCGAACGTGGCGACGAAACTCGCCGCGAAGGCATCGACGTCGGTTACCGGAACATAGACATGAGTGGTGTCGTATTGGGCGCCAACCGCCACGTTCTTGCCAGCAGCCCCTGCGGCTGTGGCAAAAGAGGCCATGATCGTAGCGACGGCAACGGCAACGGCGAATTTCAATCCAGCTGATGGAAAGGTCATGGATACATCCTCATGGTTAGGTCGGTTCCGGCGGGCATCTGTTTGTGAAGGGATAGTGGCTCGGGCGTCAGAATTGAACAATTACAATAATTCCGCCGATTGAATTGCCTATTTTGCAATAATGGGGACACGGAAGTCTGGGTCGGACAGATAGCTTTGATGGTTGGTTATCGGCGATTTTGCGCGCCATTTCCTGGAGGTCGAGTTCATGCTCGAGCTGTCGCATGACGGCCTCGTGGATCTCGCCAGCTCGGTGCGTTCTCAAGATCTCAGCCCGACCGGCTTTGTTGGTCGCAAGGACGGCTCAGAAATGGAGGGATTTGACGTCATCATGGCAGGCATCGGACGATGCACTCTATTTTCCTCTCGCGCGTTTGCGCAGGTCGACAAGAGCAACGAAGACGAAGGCACCGCTAAGACCGACGTGCTCGAAGAAGCCGTTCATGGCTGCCGAATGCTCGGATCCGGCCGGGATCTCCCAGAACCGCAGGGCAAGGAATGTCGCCATCAAGGTGAATATCGCCAGGGCAAGAGCCCCCAGCCAGCGCAAGCGCCCCAAAAGGATGAGGGCGGACATGGCGAGTTCGAAGATCGGCACGCCGCCTGCGAAAAGTGGCGCCGGAGCCAGCCCGAAATGGTTCATCTCGGCGACGGCCCCCTGGAAGTCGAGAACCTTCGTCAGCGGACCCTGGATGTAGGCGGAGCAGAGCGCGAGCAATGCCAGGAATTCGGCGACGGAAGCCTTGCCGGCGAAGCTGCCGGTTTCTTGAGCATGGATGGTCGTCATAGGAGTATCCTCAAAACACCTGTCATCGCGCCGACGTCGAAGCGATCACCGGGAGATTGAATGCCTTCGCTGCCCTTGCCAGCGCGACCATGGCGCTGAGAAGGAACTGACGATCCGTCGACCCGACGCCAAAAGGCGAGACCGGTTTGTTGATCGATCATCTGGACGGCTGGCTGAGCTGATTCAAGGAGTGGAATAGCGGACATGATTTCTCCGGGCTGCGGCCATTTCGCCTGGCCTCGTCGTTCGTCTGGAAGCTCCTCTACAGATCGTGCCGCAAAGGGAGCTTGTATGGGTAGACCGCGTTCTCAGACGGCCCAGCAGGAGCAGCCAAGGGCGCCAAAGAAGCCCTTCAGGTCGGCGATAGGAAGCTTCGATGTCCAGGCACCGGCATGATCGTGGCCATGGACACCGCAATCGCTGGCGCAGCCGCAGGAGGCGATCGCCGTACGGCGCAGCGAGTGTCTGCCTGCACCGTCGGGCTCGCCCCAGGCGGCATAACCGCCGAACTTGCGAACTGGTGACCAGTCCGGCATGGCGGGTGGGATATCGCTCTGATCCAGGGTGGCAAAAGTGCCGGCACCGTAGACGATCTTGCCGCCCACCATGGTGAGTTCCGACGTCAGGAACGAAATCTCGTCCTCGGCGCAGGCGAAGAAGTCCTTGTCCGGGACGACGAGATCGGCAAACTGGCCCTTTTCGATGCGTCCCTTCTTACCCTCCTCGTTGGAGAACCAGGTGACCTTTTCGGTCCACATCCGCAGCGCCGTCTCACGGTCGAGACAATTGGCACGCGGGTAGAGCTGCATGCCGCCGACAGTCTTGCCGGTGACCATCCAGGACAGCGAGACCCAGGGGTTATAGGAGGCAACGCGGGTCGCATCCGTGCCGGCCGAGACGTTGACACCTTTGTCCAGCATGCGCCGGATCGGCGGAGTGGCTTCGGCGACACCGTGGCCGTAGCGCTCGACGAAATATTCGCCCTGATAGGCCATGCGATGCTGGGTGGCGATGCCACCGCCGAGTGCTGCGATACGATCGATCGAGCGTTCCGAAATCGTCTCGGCATGATCGAAGAACCAGTTCAGGCCTTCGAGCGGGATATCCCTGTTGACCTTCTCGAAGACGTCGAGTGAGCGGCTGATCGTTTCGTCATAGGTGGCGTGAAGACGCCACGGCCAGCGGTTTTCGGCTAGCACCCGAACGACGTCTTCCAATTCCCCTTCCATTTCCGGCGGCATGTCCGGGCGGGGCTGGCGAAAATCCTCGAAGTCCGCGGCGGAAAACACCAGCATCTCGCCGGCGCCGTTGTGACGGAAATAATCGTTGCCTTGCTTGTATTTGACCGAGGCCGTCCAGTTGAGGAAATCCTCTTTCTCCTGCTTCGGCTTCTGGGTGAAGAGGTTGTAGGCGAGGCGGACCGTAAGCTGGTCCCCGTCAGACAGTTTCTGGATGACCGCGTAATCGTCCGGGTAGTTCTGGAAACCGCCGCCGGCATCGATGACGCCGGTGATGCCCAGGCGGTTCAGTTCCCGCATGAAGTGGCGGGTCGAATTAACCTGATAGTCGAAAGGCAGTTTCGGTCCCTTGGCGAGTGTCGAATAGAGGATGCCGGCGTTCGGCTTGGCCAGCAGCAGGCCGGTCGGGTTGCCGTTGGCGTCGTGCGTGATCTCGCCGCCAGGCGGGTTGGGCGTGTCCTTCGTGTAGCCCACGGCCCTGAGGGCCGCGCCGTTCAGCAAGGCCCGGTCGTAGAGGTGCAGCAGGAAGACCGGCGTGTCGGGCGCGACGGCATTGATCTCCTCGATGGTCGGCAGGCGCTTTTCGGCGAACTGGTGCTCGGTGAAGCCGCCGACGACGCGCACCCATTGTGGAGCGGGTGTGATGGCCACCTGCCGCCTCAGCATGTCCATGGCGTCGGCTAGCGAACGGACGCCGTCCCAGCGCAGCTCCATGTTAAAGTTGAGGCCGCCGCGCACGACATGGGTATGGTTGTCGACCAGGCCGGGAAGCGCGCGCTTGCCCTTGAGGTCGACGATCTTTGTATCGGGCCCGGCCAGCGCCATGATCTCGCTGTCGCTGCCGACCTCCAGGAACATACCGTCCTTGACGGCGACCGCTGTGGCGCTCGGATTTGTACGATCAAGCGTCGTGATCAACCCGTTGTGAAGGACGATATCGGCGTGCATGGCAGCGGCTCCGGTCGTGGTGGGATCGGCGGCATTGGCCGGCGAAAACAGGTTTGAAAAGGCGAGGCTCGATGCTGCGCCCAGGAACGTGCGCGCGTCGTCATCAGCTTTTCCCCGATGTTGAATCTTCGTGGGGCGGGTTCACCGCCACCACGTTTTGCCGGCCTTTCGGGAGGTGCCCGAACATGTGCGGCTTTACCTGGTGAAGCCAGGAGACGGCGGCAGGCTCACGAGCCCAGATGCTTTTTGCCAATGGCACGAGCTGCTCGCCGACGAGAATTCCGAGCAGCCCGATGAGCGCGACGACAGGCGGGGCAGGCGAGCGGACATTGAGCAGGCTGTAGATCACGCCAACCAGCAGGCCGGCACCAAGTGACAGGAGATAGACTTTCATGGAGAAGACCTTCGCTTGAGAAGCAATTTGCTCCGGCAATTGGCGCACGACCGGAGCAATGCCCGCATCTACTTGGCAGGGTTCGGGCCGATCCGCTTGCCATGGCTGACCCGCTCGGCGCCGCCGTGGACGTGGGTGACGGCATAGTCGATACCCATGCCGTAAGCGCCGGAATGCTCCTTCACCAGCGACGTGACCGCGTCGTAGGTTTTTTTGCGGGCCCAGTCGCGCTGCCATTCGAGCAGGACCTGCTGCCAGGTCACCGGAACGACGCCGGCCTGCACCTGCGGTCCATCGCATATTTGTGCGCATCGACGGAGGTGCCGCCGGAGGCATCGGCGACCATGTAGATTTCGTAGTCGGTATCGTACATGCAGGAGAGCGCGAAGGTGGTGTTGCAAACCTCCGTCCAGAGGCCAGCGACGACAATCTTCTTGCGGCCATCGGCAGCGTGCTTGGCCAGCGCGTCGCGGACGTTCTGGTCGTCCCAGGAATTCATCGACGTGCGCTCAAGGATATCATTGTCCGGGACGACAGCGAGCAGTTCCGGGAAAGTGTTGCCCGAAAAGCTGTCGGTCTCGACGGTGGTGATGGTGGTCGGGATGTTGAATATCCTCGCCGCCTTGGCAAGACCGACAACGTTGTTCTTCAAGACCTGGCGGTCGATCGACTGAACACCGAAGGCCATCTGCGGCTGCTGGTCGATGAAGATGATCTGACTGTTCTGCGGGGTCAGGACCTGAAGCTTGCTGGACATCTCGTGTCTTCCTTTGACTAGGGTTGAAGGTAGGTAATGGGGCAGGGAAGGCGGCACGTCTTGAAAGTTATGCCGCCGTATTGTCGGAAAGCGACCTCAGGCGGCGAGCGGGGTCAGGCCGGCTTCGATCTGGTCACGATAGGGCTCGTAGCGTGCCGGCAGTTTCAAGACCTCGCCAAGATGTGCCGTGTCTTCGTCCCTGTCGAAACCGGGTTCGTTCGTGGCGATTTCGAAGAGCACGCCGCCGGGAGTGCGGAAGTAGATGGCCCAGAAATAATCTCGGTCGATTACCGGCGTGACCTGGTAGCCCGTATCCATCAGGGCCTTGCGGACTTCGAGTTGCTTTGCCCGATTCTCGACGGCGAAAGCGATGTGATGCACCGAGCCCGCGCCCTGCCTTGCGAATGGCGTCTTCGGAAGGACCTCGAGGTCGATCGTGTCCGCACCATTGCCGCCGGGCATGATGAAGCGGGTCACCTCACCATCCGTTTCGGCGCGCTGGTAGCCCATGAAACCGAGCAGTTCGGACGTCGCATCGGCGTCATGCAGGCGGAACTTGGCGCCGGTGAAGCCGCGGATGCCGACGCTTTCGTCGATGCCGGCGCCGTCCCAGGTCTTGCGGCCGTCGTTTTCCGCTTCGACAAGGGCAAACCCTTCGCCGTCCGGCCCCTTGAACAGGAGGCGGGCAGCGCCGAAGGCAGTGTCGGTATGCAGGTTGGCCGCTCCCTTTGCAGACAGGCGATCCTGCCAGAACGAGAGCGAGCCCCTGGGCACTGCGAACTGCGTTTCGCTGACTTCGCCAACGCCTGCGCGGCCGCGCATCACGTCGGGAAAAGGGAAGTAGGTCATGACTGTGCCGGGAGTGCCGTTCTCGTCACCGTAGTAGAGGTGATAGACCGCCGGGTCGTCGAAGTTCACGGTCTTCTTCACGCGGCGAAGCCCGAGTGCGTCGGTGAAGAACGCATTGTTCTGACGGGCGTCCGAAGCCATCGAGGTGACGTGGTGCAGCCCTTTGATATCCTTGATCATGATGTTTTCCTTTCATCGCCGATGTGGTTCGTTGTGCGTGCTTGAAATCTAGTTCGCTTGCCTGCTCTCCGGAATTGTAATAAAGATTTCGAATGAATTGCTCAGGATGAAATAATAAATGAACGACTACAGGGCGCTTAGGACGTTCTTGATGGCTGCGGAAAAGCGCAATTTCGCGCAAGTCGCGCGGGAGCTCGATATGACGCCGGCGGCGGTCACCAGAGCGATTGCCGCACTCGAGAACGAGTTGGGCGTGCAGCTTTTCGTGCGGACGACACGGCAGGTTTCATTGACGACCGACGGCGCGATCTATGCAGCCCAGATCAAGCCGGCGATGGAGGCGTTGGAGAATGCACGCGCTGACCTCATGAACACGCACAAGGCCGACCATGGTCGCCTGCGGATCAGTGCGCCGACCTGGTTCGGGCAGCAGGCTCTGCCCCCGATCCTGGCCGGTTTCAAAGAGTTGTACCCGAAGATAAGTTTTGAGATTTCACTCGCTGACGGGCTCGTCAACATTATCGACGACGACTACGATCTCGCGATCCGGATCTCTGCGGCGCCGTCCGACAAGTTCACGATCTGGAGGAAAATCAGCATGGTCCGGCGTATCCTGGTGGCTGCGCCAGGTAGCCGATTTACGGAGGTGAAGCATCCAAGCCAGCTGACCCCTGACGACTGCCTTGCATATAGCGGCGAGAGCAGGCGGGAAAACTGGGTATTGTCGGACGGTAGCGGCAGTGCCAACATCTCAGCGGGGCGGGCGTTCAGCGCCAACAGCGGCGAAGTCCTGGCGAGCATGGCGGCCGACGGGGTCGGTGTCGCCATGCTGCCGAAGTTCCATGTCGCCGAGCATCTGCGCACCGGGCGGCTGGTTCATATTCTGAAAAATTGGTCGCCGCCGGATCTGTGGCTGACGCTCTATTATCCGCCATACCAGTCGCTGCCGCCGCGCATCGCGTCGTTCTCTAAGTTCTTCGAGCAGCAGGTTCCTGCGTTCATGACCACTATGGAATGAGTTGCCGCAAACTCCTGCCGGACTGAACGGCGTTCTTCGAAGGCGCCAATCCAGGCAACCGGGACAGAATCAAGTCCCACCCTTTTGCGACTGCAACCGCCGGCTTCTCTCCTGGAGAAGGTCGATGAATGCCCGAAGAGCCGACGGCACGTGACGATTGCCCGGGTAATGCAGCAAGAGACCAGGCAAGCGCGGTGACCAGTCCGCTAGAACAGCCGCGAGCTTCGGGACGGCCAGGAAGTCCCGAGCCAACGATTCCGGCGCATAGGGGATTTCCTAGCCTTCAAGGGCCGCTTCGTTCAGAATTTCATGCCTAAATCAGACATCCAATCTGTCGAACTCTCAGCGGTCGGGCGTTCGACTGCCGAGGACAAACTGGTACCGCTCTGGTCGAATAAAAAATTCAGACTTTTCGGCGCAAGCGCCCGTTTCGAAATAGGAACTCCGTTCCAGCACAAGCAGGACTGCATGTTCAGCCGCTCCAATCAGCGATGTTATCCGGGGCGAGACAGCACGCGCCCCGATCGCAATCTCAGCGGAGACAATGTCGGCGCCGGCTTTGTCTTTCAGTAAGGCATAAGTTGGTTGCTGTTCGGCGATCTCTCGCTCCAGCTCCGACATGAAGGCCGGCAGGAAGCTTCGGCCCAATGCAATCGGCTCGTCATTCACCACATGAAGTCGTTCCAGAAGTGCGCATGTCGGCCCGAACAGCGGGATGAAAGCAGACGGTGTTTCAATTGCGGTCAACTCGACGATCCGCATCGTAGCATCGAAGCCTTGGACTTTCAGCGATTCATGAAAGCTACGCAGTGTATCAATTTGATGGCGCACGTGCTTGCCGGCCACGAATGTGCCTTTGCCTTTCCGGCGCTCGATCAGCCCATCCCTATCGAGTTGTTGGAGCGCCAGGCGCACGGTGACGCGACTGACTGTGAAGCGTGCCGTAATTTGCGATTCCGACGGGAGCCGTCCGGACGGCTCGTAGGCGCCTTCGGCGATCTCGGCACGAAGCCGATCGGCAATCTGCAGGTACATAGCCACCGGGTTATTGCGTATGAGACTCATCTATTTTCCATAGGGTCGAAAACACCACGATGCAGCGAAGCTTTGGAATAGCGTTCCCTTTTGCTGCCACACAAGGGGAACTCTTCACGTTGATAGCCTGTATTATAATGTATTAAAAATTGGGGCAACTCCAATCCAGGGTCGTCCTAACGCAACATGGCATCTCCAGTTATCCCAAGGCAGGTTTCATCCGGCGCCGCCTTCTCGGTGGACCGCATGGCGTTCGCCTATCCCGAAAGCCGACGCGCCGTATTCGAACGGTTTTCGCTGAAGGTTCGGTCGGGAGAATTCGTGGCGATCCTGGGTCCGTCCGGTTGTGGCAAGTCGACGCTCCTTAATCTTCTCTCGGGCTTCCTGCGCCCGCAATCGGGGCATATCACCATAGACGGCGTGCCTGTTGTCCCGGAGCATCCGGTCCTTGGATATGTATTTCAGTCGCCAAACCTCTTCCCTTGGTTGAGTGCCCTGGAAAATGTTCGCTTTGGCCTGCGCATGAATCGCCGTGGATCTGCGAAGGAGCAGAGAGACGTCGCGCTTAATTTTCTTCGACTTGTCGGCCTGGAAGAGCAGGCACAGGAGCCGCCTCACCGATTGTCGGGCGGCCAGCGTCAGCGGGTTGCGCTGGCGCGCTCACTGGCGCTCGAGCCGCGCCTCCTGCTCATGGACGAACCATTCGCAGCGCTCGACGCCCTGACGCGTGCATCCCTCAATGATGAATTGCTGCGCATCTGGTCGGGCTTGGGGAAGACCGTACTGTTCATCACCCATGACATCGACGAAGCGATCTATCTTGCCGACAGGGTTCTCGTCCTTGGGCTACCGCCGACAGGCATCACCGCCGAAGTGGCAATCGATTTGCCGCGTCCTCGCGATCAGCGTGGCACGAGAGCCAATCCTTTATTCGCTCAACTGCGCGAACAGCTCTCGGAGGAAATCGCCAAAGTCATGACCAGCAATCTACCCGTTACCTGAAGGGGAGCATCCGATGAAACACATTCTACCCGCAGTTCTTCTGGCCCTCGCAGCCGCTTTGCCTGCCCATGCCGAGGACCCGCGGCCGCTTCGCATTGGCTGGGTCCAGGCCATGGCCAATGCGCCTGCCCTGATCGCCGAGGAGAAAGGCTATTTTCGCGACGAGGGGTTGAACGTCGAGCTCAAGGGTTTCGGCGATGGTCCCGTCATCCAGCAGGCGGTGGCTGGAGGCGAAATCGATGTGGCCTATATCGGTGCGCCCCCGGTCTATCAATGGGCGGCGCGCGGTCTCGACGCGAAAATCATCGCCAAGGTCAACTATGGTCAGGCAGCGGTAATCGCGAAGACTGACGGTCCGATCCACGCCCTTTCCGACCTCAAGGGCAAGAGGCTTGCCGGCGTCAACAGGGGCAGCGGCATGGACGTGCTGCTGCGTGGCTACGTTCTCAAAGAGGCCGCCGGCCTCAGCCCGGATACGGATCTTGCGCTGTCGCAAATGCCCGTGGGTAACATGAACGCTGCCCTCGATACCGGCGTCGTCGATGCAGCCTTTTTGTGGGAGCCCTTCATCAGCCAATCGGTGCTCCGCGGTGCAGGTCGCGTCGTCTTCGACGTGAACGGAGCTTTGCCCGGCTATCCCTGGTACGTCATAGCAGCGCCTGCCAAGACGCTGAAGGAACGCCCGGACGATCTCGTGAAACTGTTGCGAGCGAATTCGAAGGCCACTGCGTTTTTGCGGGAGCATCCCGAAGAGGCCAATCGGATCATCGCCCAAAACTTTAAGCTGGAATCCCCGACGGCCGCGGACGGAAGTATCGTTCCGCCGGAAGCGATCGTCACGGAGGCGAGGAAACGCCTTGGGTGGTCGGCGGAAATCGAGCCCTCCGATCGTGCCTTCATCCAGCGGCTCATCGACTACTCGGTGGCCCTCGGCTTTCTCGAAAAGCGCTTGAATGTCGACGACATCATTGACGACAGCTTCGCCGCAAAAGCGGCCGCTCAACGATGAGATCCGATCGATGAAGAAGTTGGCAGCGCGGCTGCGTTTTCCGCAACCGTCCTGGCGCTGGGCAGCGCTTCCGTTTCTCCTTGTCGTGTGGAGCATCGCGGCAAGCCGCGTTCCCTCCTATGTGCTGCCGCAGCCGTGGGACGTGGCGGCCGAGGGGGTTCGCTGGATCCGGTCGGGCGAGTTGGGTCGCCAGGTCATGGCGAGCTTGTTGCGCGAATTCGGCGGCTTCGGCGCAGCCGTCGTGGCCGCCGTGCTCATCGGCGTGTCTGCCGGACTTTGGCGGCCGTTTCGCGAATTCGTCCAGCCGCTGCTCGGTCTCTTCATGGCCATCCCTCCGATCGCTTGGGCGCCGCTGTCGCTGATCTTCTTCGGCCTCGGATATCTTTCCATTGCCGTCGTCATATTCATCGCATCGGCCTTTCCGATGGCCCAGACGATTCAGGAAGGCGTGCTTTCCATCAGCAGCGGCGAGGTGCGTGCCGCGCGCATGCTGGGTGCCAAAAGGCTGCAATTGCTGGCCCATGTATATCTTCCGGCCTCCCTCCCCTTCCTCACTGCCGCCTTGCGCATCGGTTTTGCCCAGGCGTGGCGCGCGCTTGTTGCAGCCGAGATGATCGGCGCATCTCAAGGTATCGGCTGGATGGTCGCCATGGGCGGGCAGGTTGGTAATTCGGCGCAGGTGCTTCTCGGCAAGCACTGAAGGTGCGTTTCGATCAGAAGGGACACGAACGTCCCTTCCAGAAGGCGGTCATCATCGACGTCGTCGACGGCTATCTCAACCCCGGCGACAGGATCGTCATCCGTCTGGGCGATCGGCGGCAGGGCGGCGCCGGCACACGGGTGCAGACTTTCGTGGAGAAGGTGTTCCGTTTCCGGCTGTTCGTCGATCCGCTGGGTAGCTCAAAATTTGCGGAGGTGCCAGGCGACTGCAAATTGGAAATCGCGGCCGGGCAGCCGCAGGCCCTTCAGGTCATCGCGCCGCGGCTGGTTGGCAGCGGTCACTTCTTCGACGCTATCGTGCGCGTCGATGATATATGGGGAACACTTGCCAGGGTCGAGACCTGCATGGTGCGCTCGTCATTACTGCCCCGGATGGCGGGCAACGAACGGAGCTAGTGGCATTCGCCGCGGAAGGCTGGACATTTGCGCGGATTTCCGGCCTTTCCTTCGCTGCTGCCGGCGAGTGGAAATTGGAAGCATGGATGAATGACGAACCCGGCGTCGCACCGGGCATCGCCTATGTACAGAGCGAAGAGGGTGCCTTGCGCCCTCTCTATGCCGATCTTCACGTCCATTCCGACGACACCGTTGGCACCAATGATGCCACCTACAATCTCACCTACGGGCGCGACATCGCCGGACTTGACGTGGTGGGCTACACCGTCAACGATTTCAACATCACCGAGACGAACTGGGATGCGGCCGTCAAGACCATCCACGAACTCAACGAGCCCGGTCGCTTCGTCTGCTATCCAGGCACCGAATGGTGCGGCAACTCCGCTGCCGGTGGCGACCGAAACGTCGTCTTCCTGCGCGACGGCAAGCCCAGGTTTCCGTTCGACGAGCAGGGACGTTCCCTGCGCTCTTTCGAATGGAATGAGACGACGGCGGGAGCGATCCGTCCTGGGATATGGCCGGTTGACCGGCTCTATGGAGCCTATACGGATGATCCGGAAGGCCATTTGCTGATCCCACATGTGGGTGGCCGGCGCTGCATTCTCGACTGGAACCATCCGGAGCTGGAACGCCTCATCGAGATTGGCTCCGCCTGGGGACAATTTCATTGGCTCTACGTCGAAGCTCTAGCTCGCGGACACAGAGTGGGCGCTTCCGCCGCTAGCGACGAACATCAGGGCCGATGCGGCGGTGGTGCGCCGGCCACCGGAACCTTCGGTGCACGTGGGGGGCTCACCGGCGTCATCGCCGACGGTTTCGACCGTGCTGGCGTTGGCGCTGCACTTCGGGCGAGGCGCACTTTTGCCACGACTGGTGAACGGAGTTTTGCGGTTCTGTCCCAAGGCAAACATTTCATGGGCGAGGTGTTTGACGCCGAGCTCAATCAGCCGCTCTCTTACCGCCTGCTCGGCCACGCCGGCTGGGAGGAAGTTCAGCTTTTCGACGGCGACCGCATGGTGTGGCGACGTGATCTGCATGCCGAAGCGGGCCTCAGTGAGCGCAGTGTGCGGATCCGTTTCGGCGGCGCGCGGATAAAGGATCGCTATCGCGCGGCCTATTGGAGCGGCGAAGTGGCTGTCACCGGTGCAGCGCTTCTGGATGTGCGCGGCATCGGTTTCGATCATCCCGAACAAAGCGTTTGGCGCACTGGGCTCGGCACCCTCGGCTTCAGGACGGCAACACATGG
Organism: Rhizobium sp. CB2179; assembly: GCF_057653455.1. Lineage (NCBI taxonomy): Bacteria > Pseudomonadati > Pseudomonadota > Alphaproteobacteria > Hyphomicrobiales > Rhizobiaceae > Rhizobium > Rhizobium sp. CB2179. Next base: position 57,208 of record NZ_JBYGKR010000004.1, read on the forward strand.
CGACGTCGACGGAATCGAACTTAAGCTTTCCGACCTGCGCGACGCGCGCATCGTCGTAGCCGCGAAGCTCCATGGCTACAGCAAGATCGGGGATCCGCTCCAGCCGCCGCCACATGTCCATGCTCCCGAGGTGTTTTTAGAGGCATGCGGAAGCGAGCTGATCGCAAAGGGCTCGATCTCGGTCGATCTTCAGGGTGTCGAGCTTCGACTTCTGTTGGAGCGCGTCACCGATCGCCCTCTTCCACGCGATCTCTCAGGCGAGATACCGCTTCCAGGACTTGGATTGAGCCACGGCCGCGAACACCCGCTTTTCCTGACGGCGAGACAGAGGGATCAATCCCGCATTTGGACGTCACCGCTGTTCATGACAGCTTGAACTGAGCGTAAGCTGATGCGGGCCGCTGTTTTTGTGCTGCCGCACGGATCTTGCGATCCATCTCGAAAGTTCTTAGGTCACCGGAGGTTTTGCATTCTGCAAACTCCGTGTTCGAGAAGACCGAGATGATCCTCACCCTCGCAGGCGTTAGAAAATCCTATTCCACTGCGGAGAGCCCGATTGAAATCCTGAAGGGCGTCGATCTGGAAGTCGCTGCGGGCGAAAGTGTTGCTCTAACCGGAGAGTCTGGCAGTGGCAAAAGCACATTGCTGCATCTGGCAGGCGGGCTCGACCGTGCAGACAGCGGCTCGGTCGTGATGGATGGCAGCGATCTGGGGCTATTTGCTGAAAGCGAACGGGCCCGATACAGGAGAACGAAGGTCGGCCTCGTTTTTCAACAGTTTAACCTCATCCCATCACTGAGCGTCGCAGCCAACATCTCGTTCCACGCCAAGCTTGCAAACCGGTACGATCACGCTTGGGAAAGGCAGTTGATCGAGGAATTGGGGTTGGAAGAATACACCGCCCGATATCCCGAGCAACTTTCCGGAGGCCAACAGCAGCGCGTTGCAATCGGGCGAACCTTGGCTGCTCGACCTCCTCTCGTCCTTGCGGACGAGCCAACGGGCAACCTGGATGAGCAAACAGGCGATGCCGTCCTCGATCTGATGCTCAACCTGGCCCGGACGGTGGGATCGGCTCTGCTTCTCGTCACCCACTCCACGAGGCTTGCAGCGCGTCTGGACCGAACAGTGGTCCTTCGCGGTGGGAAGATTGCAGAATGAACTTCGTCGCATTCGCAGCCCTGCTGTCACACTGGCGTCGGAGACCTCTCCAGCTTCTGACGCTGGTCATGGGGATTGCGCTGGCGACGGCTCTCTGGTCCGGCGTTCAGGCTATCAACGCCGAGGCGAGGGCGAGCTATGCGCGGGCGGCTTCGGTTCTGGAGCAAGGCAACCTCCGGGAGATCGTCGCCAAGGACGGTGACGGCATAGCGAGCGAGGTCTATGGCAGCCTGCGTCGAGCGGGTCTGAATGTTTCGCCCGTGATCGAGGGCAACTACCGCTTCGGAAGCACAAGAATAAGATTGGTTGGTATCGAACCTCTGACGATGCCAAGGGACACCCGGAACCAGACCGTCGCCAGCAGTCTAGACCTATCCGGCTTCTTTTCAGCCAGTGGACAGTTGCTTGTGTCGAGCGCGACTGCCGAGCGGCTCCGTGGCAGTACCGACATGAGCGTCAAAATCGATGGCAAAGTTCCCGACGGTGCTGCCTTCGTCGACATATCGGTCGCCGACAGGTTGCTCGACAAGCACGGGAAGATCGACCGCCTGGTGGTCGCGGCCGATCAAAGGATCACCGCGGAAGCAATCGATCAGGCGGGATTGACGATCCGCGAACCCGGTGAACAACCAGACGTCGCTCGCCTCACAGACAGCTTCCACCTCAACTTTACGGCTTTCGGCTTCCTTTCGTTCATCGTCGGGCTCTTCATCGTGTATTCGGCCACGGGCCTGACCTTCGAACAGCGTCGAGGCACTTTTCGTACACTTAGATCTCTTGGTGTCTCGCTTCGAGCATTGATCACGGTGCTCTTGATCGAGCTTTCGATGCTGGCGCTGATATCGGGCTTGATCGGCGTCATGCTCGGCTACGTCATAGCATGGCTCCTGATGCCGGGTGTCGCCGCGACCCTCAGGGGCCTCTACGGTGCCAATGTGTCAGGCTCGCTATCCATTCGGCCGGAGTGGTGGTTGGCTGGACTGGCGATTGCTCTCGGAGGAACCGCTGTCTCGTCTGCCCAGAGCCTGTGGCGGGTTTGGAAGCTGCCGATTTTAGCTGCCGCCCAGCCGCGAGCATGGGCAAGAGAGTCGGCCAGATCGCTTGCCTTTCAAGCGGGAACGGGCGGAGTTCTGCTGATCTTGGCTGCTATCCTGGCGATAGCTGCGTCCGGGCTGGTGGCGGGTTTTGCGACACTTGGCTGCCTGCTTCTTGGAACAGCTCTGGTGCTACCTGGACTTCTTGCGGTCATCCTGACCAAAGCGCAGCATTTGGCACGAACCGCCCTCATGGAATGGTTCTGGGCCGACACCCGCATACAGCTTCCCGGCTTGTCGCTGGCTTTGATGGCTCTGCTGCTGGCATTGTCGGCAAACATCGGTGTCGGCACGATGGTATCGAGCTTCCGGCTGACTTTCATCGGATGGCTGGATCAACGCCTGGCCGCCGAGCTTTACGTCACTGCCAAGGATGAGGAGGAAGCTGCGCGTCTCCGCGTCTGGCTTCCACCACGCTCAAGGGCGGTCTTGCCCATCTGGAGCGTCGACGCCGAGGTGCTTGGCGAACAGACCCAGATCTTTGGCGTTGCGGACGATTCGACCTACCGGGAGCAGTGGCCGTTGATCGCTTCCGAAAACGACGTTTGGGCAAGGATCGCCGCCGGGCAGGGTGCTCTGATCAACGAACAGATGTGGCGTCGCGGCAAAGCCAAGATCGGCCAACCGTTGGTCATGCCTGGAGGCTGGAGCGCAACTGTGGTCGGCGTGTACTCGGACTATGGAAATCCGAATGGGCAAGTGATAGTCGGGGTCAAAACGCTCGTCGATCATTACCGCGATGTCCCGAAACTTCGCTACGGTGTCCGAGTTGCTCCCGAGCAAGCCCAAGATCTCAAGCGTCGGCTGGTCGAGGAGTTTGGCCTTCCGGATACCGCCATCGTTGACCAGGCCTCACTTAAGCGGCAATCGAGAGCCATCTTCGATCAGACGTTCAAGGTGACCGGCGCGTTGAACGTCCTCACCCTTGCTGTGGCAGGGTTTGCCATGTTCTCAAGTCTCCTGACGCTGTCTGGTATTCGGCTTCCGCAACTCGCGCCGGTATGGGCAATGGGTGTACGGCGACGGGATCTGGCGCTCTACGAAGTTGCCCGGACACTTGCACTCTGGCTGGCGACATTTATGGCTGCGATCCCGGTCGGTCTTACCCTGGCGTGGGTCCTGCTTGCGATCGTGAACGTGGAGGCTTTTGGTTGGCGATTGCCAATGATGGTGTTTCCAATGGACTGGTTTTGGCTGGGAGCAATTGCTCTTGCTGCTGCATTGCTGTCGGTGCTGGTGCCGGTTCGGCGTCTGGCCTCGATCAATCCTGCGGACCTGCTGAGGATTTTCGCCAATGAACGGTAGAAAGTCGGCATCTGTCCTGATAGCGGCGGCTATGATCTGCGCGAGCGGTCAGGCATTCGCGCAAGGCTTCGCCGGATTGGGATCGGATGCGCAAGGTTTTGCGATCCCGGAGCGGGGTTCTGTTCTTTCTTTCCCCACCGATCATGGCGCTCATCCTGATTATCGCATTGAGTGGTGGTATGTGACTGCCAATCTCAAAGACGAGGATGGCAGGCAATATGGAGCGCAGTGGACGCTGTTTCGCTCTGCGCTGGCTCCGGGAGACAAGGCAGGTTTCGCGGATCCGCAGATCTGGGCTGGGCACGCGGCGATCACCACCCAAGGTCATCAGTACGTCGCTGAGCGCTTGGGGCGGGGAGGCGTCGGGCAGGCAGGCGTTGCCGCAAGACCATTTCGGGCTTGGATAGACGACTGGCGGTTGGAGGGTAGCGAGCGAACCGGCTCGGACGCCTTTGGCAACCTTTCAGTCTCTGCGGGCGGGCTGGACTTCAGCTACACCTTAGACCTCAAGGCCGACGGCCCGCTCGTTCTTCAGGGGGAAAACGGCTTTTCCGTGAAGTCGGCGAACGGGCAGGCGAGCTACTATTACTCGCAGCCTTTCTATGAGGTGGCGGGAACGATCACGACATCCGGAGCGCCGGTTAAGGTCACTGGCAAAGCCTGGCTGGATCGGGAGTGGTCGTCGCAGCCGCTTGCGTCCAATCAGACGGGGTGGGATTGGTTCTCACTGCATCTGAATTCCGGCGACAAGCTGATGGCTTTTCGCCTTCGTGATGACAAGGACGGGTTTATCTCCGCGAACTGGATATCGGCGGATGGACGAACGACACTTTTGTCGAAAGACGACGTCCAACTGGAGCCGACGCGGAAGGCAACGGTCGATGGGCGCCGGATGCCGGTTGAGTGGCGCATACGCGCGCCGAGTAAGTCACTTGATATTACGACGAAACCGCTGAACGAGCAGTCCTGGATGGCGACCTCTACGCCTTATTGGGAGGGGCCGATCAACTTCACAGGCTCCACGTCGGGTGTCGGATATCTTGAAATGACCGGCTATTAGCTGCTACGTCTCACACGTAGGTAACAGCTCCTACGTCGAACGGTGCGAACCGGCGGAAATCGCCCGGACCCGGGCAGTGCGTTGGAACTATGAAACTGTTTTGTACGTTTTTCGGCCCGCCAAAAGGAGCTTTAACGACATGAACATGGCCTCGAAGATTGTGAAATCCCCTGTTGCTCTGTCCGTCGGCGGCTTGCTTGCGGAAGCTCGCGCGGCTCGCGGCTATTCGCTGGATGACGTTGCAGAAACCACTGGTCTGACTGTGGCCGAAGTGACAGCTCTGGAGAACGACACGGATTTCGACGCGTCAAGGATACGAAGGACCGCGGCCGCTCTAGGGGTTTTAGACAAGATTTGAGACGTGCGGCGCGCACTACACAGCTTTTCCACGGCGACGTCTTATCTGTTGACCCGCAGAGACTGTGTCTCCGATTTAGCAGAACCCGTTCAACTTGAGGATTTTATGGGCGTCGATTGCCGCTTGGAGCTCAGCTTCCGAGTTTCGATCTCCTCGGTTGGCGTCTGGATGATGTAGCTTGAGCATCTGCTTATAGCGGCGCCTGATCTCCTCGGGCGCCGCGCCCTGCGAAAGGCCGAGCGTTTCGAAGGCTTTCGCTTCCAATACCTTGAGCTTACGTCGCTGGAGATCAGCTTTCGTTGCTTGATGTTGGGCAGCACTCTTGCGTGCATTAAGGGCTTTTGCCGTGCCCGAGCGGACGGTCGAAGGAAGCGGCATCTCTGTCGCATGATCAACGCGGGTACCCCACGTCTTACGGGCGCCGCTTGCTGCCTCATTCTGATAGCGGGCGGTCACCGGATCGGACAGATTGCTCGCGAAATTATATCCCTTATTGTATTCTCTCGCATGTTGCGGGCAGAACAGCAGGTACAAACCCTCCGCATCTCGCCCAACGGGCGCACGATTGGTGCCGCCGCTTTCGCAACCGTCCCACTGGCATTTCGACTGGGAAGGCTCGGGGGGAAGATCTGATTTTTTGCCCGTTGGCCTCAGGCCGACGAAAATTTTCGAATCAAACGTCATCGCGCGTTATAGGGCGGTTTTCATCGAACCGGCAAGCTGCCACGCGGTCGGTCGGCCCGGCTATAATCTCCTAATCCGGTCAAATTGGGCAATGCCGCGGCTGCCCTTCGAGCAATCGTGGTGATCATCAACAGGGCGCAAATAGGAAACTGGTAAATCATCTCGTTCGATTTCACGCGGGCAACTCAGTCCAATTGGGGAGGTTTTCAGTCATCCTTTAGCTGCGAAACCTGCGACCCTTAAATGGCTGGCAGAGCATACCTCTAGCCCCATTCGCGATCGTGCCCATGAAACAGTGACGACAGAGAATTTAGGCAATCGGCCTTCCAAGGCTTGATCATCAACGCGCGTGGATCTAATGAGGCGCGTTAGCGATCCTAGGAGTTTTAGAATGCAGGTTCTGGTACGTGACAACAACGTTGAGCAAGCGCTCCGTTTTTTGAAAAAGAAGTTGCAGCGCGAGGGCGTATTCCGGGAGGCCCGACTTCGGGAGCGTTTTGAAAAGCCCTCCGAAAAACGTGCTCGTGAGAAGGCCGAGGGCATCAGGCGTGTCCGTAAACTCGCTCGCAAAAAGCTTGAGCGGGAAAGCGGTATTTCGGCCCCCAAGAAAGTAAGAGCTTCTGGTCGCTAAAGGGGATCGAATGACGGATGTTCTGTCCGTCGGGGATAGGACTTCTTGTGTCCGAGACATTCCTTTCCCACTCGCCGTACCGAGTTGAAACTGATCGAAAGCATCGACGCCCCTGGCGCCCTTTTATCAAGCGGGGTGTGCAACCCGACACGGCGGCTGATTGCAGAACAGCTCGCCGCGCTTCAGGGGCCGATCCAGAGGATAGCGCCGTCAGCCAATCTGAAAGTTGCGAGGCGCTTTAGTAGACCTTTGCCGTGTCCGAACTTCCGGTGCCGGCGGCATTTGCCTTTTGAAAATCGGACAACAGGCGCGAGGCGCCGTTCGCCAGCAGGCTGACATCGTTTCCAATGGCGACGAAACTGGCGCCGAGTTCCAGGTAGCGCTTGGCCAGCGCCTGATCGGCGGTCAGGATACCCGCGGCCTTGCCGTGCGCCTGGATACGGATCAGCGCCGCTTCCACCGCCTGCTGCACCTCGACATCGCCGGGCCTGCCGAGATGGCCCATGTCGGCGGCAAGATCGGCTGGTCCGATAAAAACGCCGTCGATGCCGTTGGTGGTGGCGATGTCATCGAGTGCTGCCAGTCCGGCGCGACTTTCGATCTGCAGCAGCAGGCAAATCTCCTCATTGGCCGTCTGCAGGTAGTCGGGAATGCGGTTGAACGCCGAGGCCCGGGCGAGGGCGGCGCCGACCCCACGCATACCATGCGGCGGATAACGCACAGCGCGCACCATCGCCTTCGCCTGATCGCCGCTCTCGACCATTGGCACCAACACGGTTTGCGCGCCGATATCGAGGATCTGCTTTAAGAGCCAGGCCTCGCCGATCGGCGCCCGTATGATCGGATGGCTCGGCGAACCCTTGAGCGCCTGCAATTGCGCCATCATCAGAGGGATATCGTTCGGCGCATGCTCGCCGTCGATCAACAGCCAATCATAGCCGGCATCACCCAGTATTTCAGCCGTATAGGGATTGGCGAGCGCGAGCCACAGTCCGATCTGCGGACGCTTCTCCATCAAGGCCGCTTTGAAGGTGTTTTTTGGCGCCGGCATGGGCATCCCTCCTATGCGAAATAGCTGCTGACGGTGCCGTAGGATCCGAAATCGGCAACGATCGTATCGTTGTGGCGTGCTTCGATCGGGCGAATGAAGGAGCCTGCAAGGACGATCTGGCCCGCCTCGATGCCATCACCATATTCAGCCAACCGATTGGCAAGCCAGGCAACGCCGCGCGCCGGCTGGTTGAGCACTCCGGCACCAAGACCGGTTTCCTCGACCTCGGCGTTGCGGCTGACAATTGCTCCCATCCAGCGCATGTCGACAGTGTCGGGTCGCGCCATGCGCCCGCCAAGCACGATACCGGCATTGGCCGCATTGTCGGAAATCGTGTCAACGATGGTGCGAGCCTTCTTTGTTCCGGGATCGACCCTGAGGATGCGCGTATCGAGGATTTCCAGGGCTGGGGTGATATAGTCCGTGGCGTTCAGCACGTCGAACACGGTGACGCCGGGGCCTTTCAGCGGAGCCTTCATGATGAAGGCGATCTCAGCCTCGATCCGCGGCTGGATGAAGCGGTCGGCAGGGACCGTCGCGCCGTCCTCGAACAGCATGTCATCGAACAGCACGCCGGAATCCGGCGTGTCGATGTTCAAGGCATATTGCATCGCCTTTGAGGTCAGCCCGATTTTCCACCCGATCACCTTGCGCCCGGCAGCGATCTTCTTCGTGACCCAGGCCGACTGCACGGCATAGGCGTCGTCCATGGTCATATGCGGATATTTGAGCGACAGAAGCCCCGTCTGTTCGCGCGTCCGCTCGGCGATGTCGAGACGCTCTGCCGCCTGCCTGATCTCATCTGAAGTCAGCATCTCACACCTCGTCAGCGATCGCGTTGCGCAAGATGCCGATACCATCGGCCTCGACCTCGACGACATCGCCGGGCTTCAGCCAGATCGGCGGATCGAAGCGGGCACCCGCGCCGGTTGGCGTGCCGGTGACGATCACATCGCCGGGAACCAGCGTAGTGAAGGTCGAGATGTAGTTGATGATCTTGCGGAAGGAAAAGATCATCCGGCTGGTGCGGTCGCTCTGGCGGACTTCGCCGTTGACGCGGGTTTCGATCCGGATGTCGGCGATCTGTGCCTCGTGCGTGAACGGGATCAGCCAGGGGCCAATCGAGCCGGTGCGGTCGAAATTCTTGCCCTGGGTGACGTTGAACTTGGCATGGCGGACCCAGTCGCGGATTGTGCCTTCATTGCAGAGCGACAGCGCCGCGATGTGGGACAATGCTTCAGCCTCGGGAATGCGCCGGCCGCCCTTGCCGATGACGATGACGATTTCGCCTTCATAGTCGAGCTCCGGGCTTTCCGGCGGTCGGATCAGCGGCTGATCGTGGCCGGTAAACGAGCGCGGGAAGCGGATGAACAGGGAGGGATTGGAAGGCGCGGCCTGCCCATCCTTGTATTCCTCGTTGCGGTCGGGGAAGTTTACGCCGACGCAGATGATCTTCTCCGGGCCGGGAACAGGGATTTCATAACGGATGTCCGACACGGGAAAATCGGGCTCCAAGCTCGCCGCTTCCTCAGCGAGCTTCAGCAGCACGCCGTCGGCTATCACCTCGCGCAGCGTCGGCCACTTCGTGCCATGGCGGGCGGAAAGGTCAATAATTCCATCTCCCGCAAGAAGGCCGTATCCACTGTGGCCGTTGCGGGTAAAGCTGACAAACTTCGGGTGCGACATCGCTTTTCTTCCTGTTCAGTTCAGCCGATGCCGCCGAGGCAGACATATTTGACTTCGGTGAATTCCTCGATGCCGTATTTCGAGCCCTCGCGGCCGAGACCCGACAGTTTGACGCCGCCAAACGGCGCTTCTGCCGTTGAGATCAGCCCGGTGTTGACGCCGACCATGCCGTATTCCAGTGCCTCGGCCACGCGAAATACCCGGGCGAGATCCTTGGCGTAGAAGTAGGAGGCAAGGCCGAACTCGGTATCGTTCGCCTGCTCGATGACGTCGGCCTCGTCCTTGAAGCGGAACAGCGGCGCCAGCGGCCCGAAGGTTTCTTCGCGCGCCACCGCCATGTCCTTGGTGACATCGCCCAGGATGGTCGCTTCGAAGAAGGTGCCGCCAAGCGCATGTGGCTTGCCACCCTGCAGGATACGCGCACCCTTGCCCAAGGCATCGGCGATATGCTCCTCGACCTTGGCAAGGGCCGCCTTGTCGATCAGCGGTCCGAGGATGACGCCTTCGTCAAAGCCGTTGCCGGTTTTCAGCCGGCCGACGGCCGCCACCAGCTTCGCAGCGAAGGCGTCATAGACGCCGTCCTGCACGTAAATGCGGTTGGCGCAAACACAGGTCTGGCCGTTGTTCCGGTATTTGGCAATCAGCGCGCCTTCGACCGCAGCATCGAGATCGGCATCGTCAAAGACAATAAACGGCGCATTGCCGCCGAGTTCCAGACCGAGTTTCTTGATGGTCGGGGCGCTCTGCTTGTAAAGCTCGGTGCCGATTTCGGTGGAGCCGGTGAATGTCAGCTTGCGCACGACCGGGTTCGAGGTCATTTCGGCGCCGATCGCCGCGGCCGAGCCGGTGATGACGCTGAAAAGGCCCTTTGGCAGGCCGGCGCGTTCGGCGAGAACCGCAATGGCGATCGCCGAAAACGGTGTCTGAGAGGCCGGCTTCAAGACCAGGGCGCAGCCGGCGGCGAAAGCCGGGCCCGCCTTGCGGGTGATCATCGCGTTCGGGAAGTTCCACGGCGTGATCGCCGCGACGACGCCGATCGGCTGCTTCATCACCATGATGCGCTTGTCGGGCTGGTGGCCGGGGATCAAGTCGCCATAGATGCGACGACCCTCCTCGGCGAACCATTCGATGAAGCTTGCGCCATAGACGATCTCGCCAGTCGCCTCGGCCAGCGGCTTGCCCTGTTCGAGCGTCAGGATGCGGCCGAGGTCTTCCTTGTTCTCGATCATCAGATCGAACCACTTGCGAAGGACGGCGCAGCGGTCCTTCGCGGTGCGGGCAGCCCAACTCTTCTGCGCCAGGCGGGCGGCCTCGATGGCCGTCCTGGTCTCGGCGGCACCAAGCTTTGGCACGAGACCGATGATCTCACCGGTCGCCGGGTTGTTCACCTCGATCGCGTTTTTCGGATCCGCCTCGATCCACATCTCGCCGACAAGCGCTGCTTGGCGGAATAGCGAAGGGTCTTTCAGAAGCATTGTGTTGGTCCTGTCTTTTGAGTCTAGCCAGCGTTCGGCATTCTCGCCGCGACTTCGGAAATGACGTCAAAGGCGGTGTCAACGTCACTTTCCGTCATCTCGAACTGACCCGCCTGAAAGCGGATCGCTACCCGACCGTCCACCCGGGTTTGGGTCAGATAGATGCGACCGTCGTCATTGATCGCGTTCACCAAAGCAAGGTTATGGGCGTCGAGATCTTTTGCGCCAAGGTGACGAAATGAAAACAGTGAGAAGGCTGGCTCGGTGACGATCTCGAAATTGTCGCCAGCACGTAGGCGTTTGCAGAGTTTTGCAGACCAACCCACGTGGTTGCGGATCATTGTTCTCAGGCCGTCCAGTCCGTGAAACCGCAGTAAAAACCATAACTTCAGAGCCCGGAAGCGGCGGCCGAGCGGGACCGTCCATTCCGAATAGTTGATGATGCCGTCGCGACCGTGGGTTTTCAGATATTCCGGCTGAATGGCAAGCGTGCGCACGAGGTCGGCTGGATTTCGAATGAAATGGGCCGAACAATCGAACTGCGCGCCCAGCCATTTGTGCGGGTTGAAGACCACGGAATCTGCCTCTTCGACACCCGCCCACAAATGGCGGAATTCTTCGCAGATCATCGCCGATCCTGCCCATGCCGCATCGACATGGACATAGAGGCCGTGTCGATGAGCGATCCGCACCACATCGGCAATGTTGTCGCAGGCACCGGTGCTGGTGCCGCCCGTGCAGGCGATGATGCCGGCCGGCACATACCCGGCCTCCGTGTCCTTTACGATTGCCGCTTCCAAAGCGTCGCAGTCCATGCCCCGCAATGCGCCGCGAGCGGGAATACGCACGAGATTATTCTCGCCGATGCCGGATACCCAGATCGCCCGGTCTATGGACGTGTGCACCTGATCAGAAGAATAAATGCGTAGTTGCGGATTTCCGCTAAGGCCCGCCTTGTTACCATTCCAGTCGAGGGCGCGTTCGCGCATGACGAGCACCGCCGAAAGCGTGGCAGAGGAGGCAGAGTCCTGAATGACGCCGGCAAAACCCTCCGGCAGTCCGATCGCCTGCCGCAGCCAATCGAGAACTCTTGTCTCGAGCTCGGTCGCTGCCGGAGAGGTTTGCCAGAGCATGCATTGCGCCGCCATTGCCGTCACAAGATATTCCGCAACGACCGACACGGGCGCCGCGTTGGCAGGAAAATAAGCAAAAAAGCGCGGATGTTGCCAATGCGTCATCCCTGGCAGGATGATATTTTCGAAATCGGCGAAGATGGCGTCCATGTCTTCGCCGGTTTGCGGTGGCTGCATCGGCAACCGCGCGGCGATCTCACCGGGGGCGGTCTGCGCACGCACAGGCCTGTCACGAAGAGATGCCCTGTAGGCGACGCCCCAGTCCGCGGCCTTGCGCGACCATTCGGCAAAATCTGTCCCGTTCATTGATCGCTCCGCTAGGACCAATTTACACGTCTGAGCGCGGCTTTGGCCGCGATCAGAACAAATGAGTATTCTGCCTGCCGGTCAGGGCGCGACGATCGGCTGGGCCTTGAGGATCGAATCTACCACACGGGCGCCAGCAAACAGGCTTCCTTCCTCGAACCAGGATTTCGGCGCCGGAGCACCCCATAGCGTCTGGCGCTGCGGATCCTTGAGATCCCATTTGATCGGTTCCAGGTCGGGATCAACCGTCTGATAATCCGAGCAGTAGATCTCGATGCGGTGGCCATCGGGATCGCGGATGTAGAGGAAGAAGGCATTGGAAATGCCGTGCCGGCCCGGTCCGCGCTCGATATTGGGCAGCCAACCGGTGGTCGCCATCAAATCCAGCAGGTCGATGATATTGAGCGGCGTCGGAACCCAGAACGCGGTGTGATGCAACCGCGGGCCGCGACCATTGGTAAACGCAATGTCGTGGACGCCACCCTTGCGGTGCGTCCATGCAGCCCAGAGCTTGCCGGTCTCCTCGTCGGCGGTGTATTCCGTCACCCGGAAGCCGATCTCATTGTAGAAGGCGACGCTTTCGTCGACATTCGGTGAGAAGCAGTTGAAGTGATCGATGCGGAGCGGTTTCACGCCTCTGTAGAGGGCATATTTCTGGTGGATCGGCGGCAGGCGATCCATCTTGGAATAAAATTCCAGCGGAATGCCGTGCGGATCGCGCGTGCGGAACGTGCGCGACTGGTAGGGCCGCTCGACCCATTCGACCGGCAGGCCCTTGCCCTTGAAGAAATGCTCCGCCTTATTGAGGTCCTCGTCGGAGAACACCTTGAAGCCGAGATCGCGCGCTTCGGCGGCGGCTTCTTTCTTCAGGACGATGCAGTGATGCCCGCGTTCCTCGAGCGCACGCAGATAGATCGTGTCTGCCGTCTCGTCGGTCACCTGCAAGCCGAGAGTATCGACGTAGAAGGCGCGCGATTTCGCAAGGTCGGTCACGGCAAGCTCGACATGGCTGAGGCGCACGATGTTGAAAGCCGGATAAAGATTGGGTGTGGGCAGGGGCATGGGGTTCTCCTCCAAATTCAATAGGGTGTCCGGTGCACTCAGCCGCCGAGTTTCTGGATCGCATGCGCCTTGGTGGCGAAAGCTACGTTCTTGGTCTCCATGTAGAAATCGAAGGACCAATCGCCGCCGTCACGGCCGATGCCGGAATTCTTGACGCCGCCGAAAGGGGTCGGCAGGTGGCGGACGTTTTCCGAGTTCACCCAGATCATTCCGGCTTCCAGGGCATCGGTGAAGCGGAAGGCGCGGGTGACGTCCGAAGTCCAGAGGTAGCCGGTGAGGCCGTATTGCACGTCGTTAGCTAAGGCCAGCGCATCGTCCTCGTCCTTGAAGGGGATCGCGGTCAGAACCGGTCCGAAGATTTCTTCCTGCGCGATACGCATTTGGTTGTTGGCGCCGGTGAAGAGGGTGGGGGATACGTAACATCCGCCACCCGGTCCCTCGAATTTCGTGCCGCCGGCGGCAACCGTCGCGCCGCCGGCTTTGCCGATCTGGATATACTCCAGTACCTTCTTTTCGTGCACGGGGTGGATCAGCGGACCGACCACAGTTTCTGGGTCAAGGGGGTGGCCGACCTTGATGCGCTTGGCCTTCTCGGCGACCATCGCCGTGAAGCGGTCGTAGATGTTTTCCTCCACCAGCAAGCGGGAAGACGAGGTGCAGCGCTCGCCATTCAGCGAATAGATCATGAAGACGGCAGCATCGGCGGCGCGTTCAAGATCGGCATCGGCAAAAACGATGACGGGATTCTTGCCGCCGAGTTCGAAATGTACCCGCTTCAGCGTGTCGGCGCCTTGTTTCATGATCATCGAGCCGGTGCGGCTTTCGCCGACGAAGCCAATCGCTCTGATGGCGGGATGCTCGGTCAGCGCCTTGCCGGCGTCCTCGCCGAGGCCGTTGACGAGGTTCCAGACGCCCTTTGGCAAGCCCGCCTCTTCGGCGATCTCGACCAGCAGCCGTGCCGTCAGCGGTGAAAACTCCGCCGGCTTGTGGACGATGGTGCAGCCGGCAGCGAGCGCCGGTGCTATCTTCCAGGTCGACAGCATGAAGGGTGTATTCCATGGCGTAATGACGCCGACTGGCCCGATCGGTGCACGGCTGGTAAAGTTGACTTGACCATCCGCACGCAACGTTTTGCCGTCACGGGCTTCCACGGCGCGGTCAGCGAAGAACCGGAAGTTCTCGGCTCCGCGAAGGGCTGCCTTCGCCATGAATTTCAGCGATTGACCGGTATCCATGCATTCGACGAACGCGATCTCTTCGGAACGCGCTACGATCGCGTCGGCAATCTTATGAAGAAGTTTCTTGCGCGCGTCGCCCGACATCGCGGCCCAGGCAGGAAAGGCAGCTTTTGCGGCTTGTGCCGCCCGGTCCACATCCTCAGCCTTGCCGTGTGCCACCTTTGCCAAGACCTTCAAATCGACCGGAGAGATGATGTCGAACGTGGTGCCATCGGCTGCAGGAATTGCTTCGCCAGCGATATGGTTCAGGACGCCGTCTTTGCGAAAGCGAGCCAAATAGGCTTCGGCCTTTGCGATGTTTTCTTCCAGTGTCGACATGCTTTTCTCCGATGTGTCCTGCTTGTGGTCAATCACTGCGGCGCTAACCGTTTGTCTTGCGCAGGCGCGGGTGGATGGCGTTTTTCTTCCAGCTCAGCGCCGGGTCGATTTCGCGGATTTCGAGGGTGAGGGCGAAGTGCGGCGTCTCGAACAGCTTGCGGAGATGTTCCGTGACGGCGGTGAAGATCGCTTCGCCGGTCCTCCGCTTGTCCTCCTGGCTACGACCTTCGCCGATACGAAAGGACATATCGATGAAGGCGTTTTCATCGAGCAGATCGGCAATCGCATAGGCTTCGCACCGGATGGCGCGCACCCGCACGGCACCGGTCTCGAACAGACCCGTGCCGAGAATCTCGGCGTGGATCACACGGCACAGCGCGTCGAAGTCCACTTTTCCGTCGAGATTAGCCGAATAATCCATGGTGAAATGCGGCATCGTTCCTCCCCGCGCCACGACCTCAGTATATTTAACATGTTAAATATTTTGTCGGCTCTGTCAAGGGCATCGTGTCTGCCGGCCACGTTGCGCGGTTCAAGAAATTGATCCATAGAACCCTTATGACCAAACAATCCCCTGACGATAACGGCATAATGCAGGATGCCTTGCTGCCCCGCGATACGCGCCGCTCGCTGCCGATTGCGTTGCTTCGGGCGCGTGAAGCGGTGATGGGGCACTTCCGGCCCATGCTGGCGCTGCATGATGTGACGGAACAGCAATGGCGCGTCATTCGCATTCTGGCGGAAGCCGGAACACTGGATGCATCGGAGATGTCCGAACGGGCCTTTATCCTTGCTCCCAGCCTGACGCGGATCATTCGCTCTCTCGAGGAGCGCGGCTTCATCACCAAGAGCAAGGATGCTGAAGACGGCCGCCGGATATTGTTGCAGATCACCGCCGCAGGGCTGAAGATCATCAACGAGGTCAGTCCCGACAGCCGGATGATTTATACCGCGCTTGAGCAGCGGTTCGGCCGCGAGCGCATCGATACCTTGCTCGACATGCTCGACGAACTGGCGACGCTGAACAAATAGCACGGCCTCCGCTCCTATCTGCTGGCGCCGAGGCCATCTGCCAGCGCCAGAGCGTCTGCTACATAACGCTGAAGCCGCTCTGCCGCATCCGGCGCGTCAATTCGCTGACCGATCCAGCCGATATACGTGATGCTGCGCAGAACCATGAAGAGTGGCAGGGTTTCAATGGCGCTGTCCGGCAGCGACCGCACGCCGCGGTATCCCGCGATCAACGCTGCTTTGATGCGTTCGTAGTGCGGCTCGTCGCGATTCTTGAACAAGGCTGTGGCGATGTCGAACATTCGCCAGCCGTAGCCGGCATCGTCAAAGTCGATCAATTCGACATGATCGCCGTCTATGAGCACGTTTTCCCGAACGAGATCGGCATGGATGAGACCATAGTCGAGATGGCGGAGTGCATCGGTTTTCTCCCGCAGCAAAAGCCTGAGATCCGATAATTGCATCGCCTGATTCGGCGACAGTCCCGCACAATCCCAGAATCGCCCCCAAAGCGGCTGCCTGCCAAGCAAACCATTGCCGTCCCATGCCGGGCGGTGGAAGTCGGCCGGTGGTCTCCAGGCATCGGCGGCGGTGTGCAGCCGGGCGATGGCTTCGCCCAGCAAGCGGAAAATCACGACGAGGCGCTCACTGGAATGCACGAGAAGGACGCCCGATTGGCCGAGTGGGCTGCCGGTCATCCAGCTGACGATGTCGGCGTATTGGTCACCGAACTCAGGATTTGCGGCAAGCGCAACGATTTGGCGTCCATCCGGCGTGGAAACTGGTGCCGGAACACGCAGGCCCGCTTCGCGCAAGGCTGCCATCCAGCAGAGTTCCGAAACCAAAGCAATTTCGTTGCGATAGCCTGGCCGGTGCAGCCGCAGGGCTGCAGGCTCGCCGTTCCTGAGCGTCACCCGGAACACCGCATTCTCCCGGTATTTCAGGAGCTGGGGTGTCTGGGCGCCCAGCTCCCAGCTGCCAAGGGCTTGGCATGCGCGCGCACTCAGCGCCTCCATGAAAGGGATGGATTCATGTTCCGACATGGCCACCGTCAAAATCCGGACAAAACGTCGTCGAGCGTGGAAAGCATCAAATCGGCATTCTCCTTCGAAAATGGCATGGGTGGTCGGATCTTGGTCGCGCATTGATGCACCCCGATCTTGCCCATTAGGACGCCGCGCGCCCGCATGTCATTGATGACCTTCGTGGCGATGTCCGGCGCCGGGGTCTTTTTCTCACGGTCGAGAACCAGCTCCGCCCCGAAGAACAGGCCGCTGCCACGCACGTTGCCGATGACGTCATGTTTTTCGGACAGGCGTTTGAGGCCGTCTTGCGCATAGGCGCCGACGGCACGGGCGTTTTCCATCAGTCCTTCATCTTCGATCACGTCGAGAACCGCCAGGGCCGCAGCACAGGAAACCGGATTGCCGCCAAAGGTATTGAAATAGCGAAAGGCCTTGCGGAAGGCGTTCAGCGTGTCGGCATTGGCGACGACGCCGCCGACCGGATGGCCGTTGGCCATCGGCTTGCCGAGCGTCACCACGTCGGGCACGAAGCCTGCGCGCTGGTGGCCCCACATATGGCCGCCAGTGCGCCCGAAACCCGGCTGCACCTCGTCGGATATGACAAGCCCTCCCGCCTTGCGCACGGCGGTGATTGCCTTGTCGAGAAAGCCCGGCGACAGGTCGGGAAATCCCTCATTGGCAAAGAACGGGCAGATGATGAGCGCCGAAAAGCCGTGCGGGCTACTCTGCAGCGAGGCGATCGCTTTTTCCACTTCAGCGGCGAAAGCCTCCGCAAAGGCTTCGCCGGGCATACCACCCATCGGCCGATAGCTGTCGGGCGCCGGCACGTGGCGGACATGGCCGCCGAAACCGCCGACCGGGGGCATGCGGGTAGAGAGCTGCGACACGGCCGCGGTATTGCCGTGGTAGGTGTGGTTGGTCGCGATAACACCGGTCTTTCCCGTAACCGCCTGCGCCATACGCAACGCGATGTCGTTGGCTTCACTGCCGGTACAGGTCATGATCGCCGTATCGAGGCTCTTGTCGAATGTTGCCGTCAGCCGCTCGACATAGTCGAGGATGCCTTCATGCAGATAGCGCGTGTGGGTGTTCAGCGTCGACGCTTGCCGGGTGATCGCGTCGACCACGCGTGGGTGGCAGTGGCCGACGTGCGGCACATTGTTGTAGCAATCGAGATATTTCCGGCCGTCGGCATCCCACAGCCAGACACCTTCTCCACGCACCAGTTGCACCGGTTCGTCATAAAAGGTGGACATGTTTCGGCCAAGAAGCCGCTCGCGGCGGGCGAGAAGTGCTGCGTTTTCCACCATGTCATTTGCCTCCCGCGGCAGCTGTCAGGCCTGCCTCGAGTGCGGCGAGGATCCGATCTACATCGGCCGTGGTGATGATAAGCGGTGGCGAGATGATGACGTTGGAGCCGGAGGTACGCACCATCACGCCGGCGTCGTAGGCCGCGTCTTGCAGGCGCTGGACCACATCCTTCGGCGCGCCGGTCTTTGCCGCGCGGTCCGTCACCAGTTCCAGCGCGCACATCAGCCCTTTGCCGCGCACGTCGCCGATCAGTTCGTGTTTTTCCTTCAGTCTGTTCAGACCGGTCAGCAGTTCGTTGCCGCGCGCGCCTGCATTGGCGGCCACGTTGAGGCGCTTGGTTTCTTTGAGCGTCGCCAGCGCCGCCGCTGCACCCACAGGGTGGCCGGAATAGGTGTAGCCATGGCCGATGGTGCCGACGGTGTTCTTGTTGGCCTCGAAGGCTTCCGCGATCTTGTCGGAAATCATTGCGGCACCGAAGGGATAATAGCCGTTGGTAATCGCCTTGGCGGTCGACATCAGGTCGGGCTTGGTGCCCCAAAGGCGTGATCCCGTCCAGGCGCCGGTGCGGCCAAAGGCCGTGATGACCTCGTCGGCGATCAGAAGAATGCCATTCTTGTCGCAGATGGCACGCATCAGCGGCATGAAGGTTTCGTGCGGCACCATGATGCCGCCGGCACCCAGAACTGGCTCCATGATGAAGGCGGCGATGGTGTCGGCGCCCTGGAAGGCGATCTCGTCTTCGAACTGACGACCGATGGCCGCGGCGATTTCCGCCGGATCGTCGGTGCCGAAAGGATTGCGGTAGCCATAGGGAGCCGCCAGGTGCGAAACGCCCGGGAGCAGCGGCTCGTAGTTGCGACGGTTGTTGGCATTACCGTTGACGGACGCGCCGCCGAAATGGGTCCCATGATAGCCTTTCTTCAGCGCCACGAATTTGGTGCGCTCCGCCTGGCCATTGACCTTGTGGTACTGGCGGGCAAGCCGCAGGCAGGTCTCCACGGAATCCGAGCCGCCCGAGGTGAAGAAGGATCGGCTGAGGCCGTCTTGCTTGAACCACTCAGCCAGTTCGTAAGACAGTTCGATCAGCGGCGGATTGGTGGTGCCGCGAAAGGCGGAATAATAAGGGAGTTCCTCGAGCTGGTCACGGATGGCCTGTTTGATCGGATCGCAGGAATAGCCGAGGTTGACGTTCCAGAGCCCCCCGACGCCATCGAGCACCGTCTTGCCGTCGATATCAGTGATTTCAACACCGGAAGCCGCCCTGATGATGCGCGGCGGATTGGCCAACATGTCGGCCGGGTGCGCCATCGGGTGCCAGACATGACGGGCGTTGTTTTCGGTCAGAAAATTGGTTTCGCGCATATCGCAGTCCTCTTCGTTCAAAGTCCAAGCATGGAAAGGGCGCGGGCATAGCCGTCCGCGGGCCGGGTAACGTCGAAATGGACGTTGGGAAGCTTGACGACGTCGGCGCCCTCGATGTTCTTCAACTGATCGTCGACGAAGACGCAGGCTTCGCGCGGAAGCCCGACCTCGGCGATCACCTGTTCATAGGCGCGCGGATCCGGTTTCAGGATCTTGGTGTAGGTGGCATCGACGATGACGTCGAAGAGATCGATCAGCGGGAAACGCTTGCGAAATTCGACACCGTAGAAAAGATCGAGTTCATTCGAAAGGATGGCGAGCCGCAGGCCGGCGGCCTTGGCGCGGGTGATGGCGTCTGCCGCCTCCGGACGCAGCACGAGATCGGCATCGGCGCCGCGCGCCCGCTGGACGAAGGTCTTCATGTCGGTCCAATCCTCACCGACCAGCCGGCCGACTTCCGCGGTCCGTGTCATCCAGTAGTCGCGTTCGGTGATCTCACGGTTATGCATCGATACCCAGAGTGGATCAGTCGTTGTATCGAACGGACCGCGCCAGGTGAGTGTGCCGGCGGCAAGGCCAAGCGCCCGCTCGGTGACGTCGTGCGTTTCGAACAGCGTGCGGGTGACGACGCCGCCGAAATCGAGGATGAGTGCGCGATCGCCTGTCATGGCCTGCCTTCCGGGATGATGCCCTGTGCAACCCACGCATCGAATACGGCAAGGGCCTTTGTGGAGAATTGGGGGGAGTTGATGTGGCCATCGACCTCATGCAAGTCGACGGATTGGGGGAGGGCTAGGCGCATCGCGTCGATAAAGGCTGAAAGGCCTACCGGATCATGCAATGGTTCGCCTGGCTGGTCCCATTCCTGTATGCCTTCGAGCGGCAGGATCAGGGCAACCGGCGCCTGTGCGCCGCCAAGTTTTTCTCCGATCAGCGCAGCCGTCGCCCGGCGTCCTTCCGGCGAGGTGGTGACGGAGCCGATCAGCCGGTTGTGTGCGTGATAAGGTCGGTCGGCAAGTGCCGCCGGCAGCGGCTGCCACGCGGGCAGGTCAACCATATCGACGGCGCCGGGTGCAACGATCTGCGGTATGCCTGCGCGGCCCGCATTTTCCATGCGGTCCGGACCAGAGGTGACCACGGTGCCATTCTGGTGGTTGACGACTTCCTGCATGCAGAAGTCGAACACCGCGGCAAAGCCTTTCTGCGCGGCAATCGCCTCGAAGGCCCGTCCGCCCATGCCGGTCGAGTGGAATACTGCGACCTCATAGCCGCGTTTTTCGAGTTCCGGCTTCAGGTGTTTCATGTATTTGAGGCAGGTGGAACCGAGTGAGGTCATTCCGATCAACGGCCGCTCCGCCTTGGGCTTCACGCAGGAACGGGCGGCTCCGACGACGGCACCGCAGGCCTGGGAAAGCACGGCGCGGCAGATATCGTTCAATCCGTAAAGTCCGCCGGCCCACAGTATCATCATCAAGTCCGGGGCGATGCGCTCCGGCGGCACGAGATGCGAATAGGCAATTGTCGAGACCACGAATTTGGGAACGCCGAGCGGCAGGGCAGCCGCCACGTCAAGCGCCAGGTCCGTGCCCATCGAGCCGCCGAGAACAATGATGCCATCCGCCTTTCCGGTCGCGTGCAACGTTCCGACGAGAGCCGCGGCGCCGGTTGACATCAGCCTCATGGCTGAATTTTCGTCGCCGCTGCCGATGATCGCTTCGATCGATGTTCCCGCCGATTTGGCGATGTCGTGCCGGGAGTAATCAGGCGTGTAAGGCGGATCTGACAGGATACTGACGTCGACCAAAATCGGTTTTGCGCCAGCATCGCGGATGATGCCCGCCATGAACTGAAGCTCGTCGGATTTGGTGTCGCCGGTTCCAATCAGAAGGATGCTGAGTGGACGTGATTGTTCTGGCGACGGCTCTGCTGGGCTCATTCAACCGGTCCTCTTTGTTTGCATTTTTGTTCCCGAAGGCCGCTCCGGCCCGTAGTATTTTTCTGAGATGCGTTTGGCTGTGTCGACGACGGCTGCGCCGAAGTTTGCCAGTGTGGCGGCGCGCGCGCGCGCCAGCGGCGCCGCGATGGTGATGGAGCCGATCGGTTGACCGGCCGGCGAAAGAATGGGAGCTCCGGTGCTGACGACGCCGACCTCGAGACCCTGGCTGCTGATCGAAAATCCGCGCGCGACCGTTTCGTCTATCATTTTGCGGACGGCGGCCGGATCGGTCACGGTGTGCTCGGTAAAAGCGTCCAGTGGCTGCGACAGGGCCGACTCGATGTATTTCTTATCTGAGAAAGCCAGATAGGCGAGGCCCGACGCCGTAGCGTGGAAAGACAGGCGCGTGCCGATCTCGACGATGACCCGGTGCGCGCGCGGTGAGTCCTCGACGTGGATCGTTGAAAGTGTGCTGCCGCTGAATTCGGCGAGATGAACAGTTTCCTCAGACTTTTCAGCGAGCTCCCTTACGAAGGGGATGGCGACCCGCAGGAACGGATAACGCGCCTCGCGAATCCGCGCCAGGCGAACCGGCGCTGAACCGATCCGGTATCTGCGCGTCTCCGGATCCTGCTCAACGAAGCCATGCTTTTCCAATTCGACAAGCAGGCGGCGGGCCGTCGCCTTGTCGAGGTCGCAGAGACGGGCGATATCCGTCAATCCCGCTTCGTGGTTGAGTTGCGACAGGCTGTCCAGCAAGGACAGTGCTTTTCCGACGGTGCTCATGCGGTCTCCTCTTTTTGTCCGGTCGCCGTTCGATACCGGTTGGTGTTACGGGCACCTGTCTGGGTCATCATCGTCGATGTCCGGTCCTCCATGCCGGCCAAACTACTTAACATGCGAAATAACTTGACAGGTGTAGCCGTTATTTGCAAGTCTATATTTGAAGCAATGGTTCAATATATGAACCATATGCGCTGACCTGCGCGCGGCCAAGAGCAAAAGAAAAAACGCGGCAGATTAGTCCGGTTCGAAATGACGGCGATTTGGGAGGACGCGTTTTCCCGGAGCCCAATCGGATAGTTGCAACAAGGGGAACTTGAGCAAAATGGACAATCAATTCTCAACAGGCGCAGGTGAAAACCAGCTGCGCAAGAACAGTCTCGGCGTCGGCGCCGTGACATTTCTGGTGGTTTCGGCCGCAGCGCCGCTGACGGCGGTCGCTGGCGGCGTGCCTCTGTCGATGATGCTCGGCAATGGGCCGGGCATCCCGCTGACCTTTCTGCTGGTCACGGCGATCCTCGTACTGTTTGCGGTCGGCTACGTCGCCATGGCGCGCCACATCCGCAATGCCGGTGCCTTTTATGCCTATACCGCCCAGGGTCTCGGCGGCATGATGGGCGGTGCAGCCGCCCTCATTGCCATCCTTGCCTACAATGCCATGCAGATTGGCGTTTTCGGTCTCTTCGGTGCGGCAACCGCAGGGTTCTTCGCGGGCATCGGCCTTGAATTGCCATGGTGGGTCTGGACCTATATCGGCATCGCCGTCGTCGCGGTCTTCGGCTATCGGCGCGTTGATCTGTCGGCTAAGATATTGACGGTCCTCGTCATTCTTGAATATGTCGTCGTGCTGGTCATCGACGCCGCTATCTTGCTCAAGGGCGGTGACAGCGGCATCTCAGCCGTACCCTTCACGCCCGCCGCCTTGATGAGCGGAACGCCGGCAATAGGCATTCTCTTCTGCTTTGCAGCGTTCATCGGCTTCGAAGCAACCACGATATACAGCGAGGAAGCCCGCGAGCCGCACAAGACCGTGCCGCGCGCGACCTATATCTCTGTCCTTATTATCGGCCTCTTCTACATGCTGACCTCGTGGCTGATGGTCAACGGCGCCGGCGCCGATAAGCTCGTTCCCGAACTGCAGGGCCTCGCCGATCCTACGACCTTCCTCTTCGGCCTTGCCGAACGCTATGTCGGTCACTGGATCGTCCCGGTCATGAACGTACTCTTCATCACCAGCCTGTTTGCCGGCGTGCTCGCCTTCCACAATGGCGTCGCCCGCTACATGTATGTCGCCGGCCGCGAAGGTCTGCTGCCGAAGTCTGTTGGGGTCACCCACCCTGTCTTCCAGAGCCCGCATGTCGGTTCGGTGATCCAGACGATTGTTGCCGCTCTCGTCATCGCGCTCTTCGCCTTTACGGGGCAGGATCCCGTGCTTGCCCTCTTTTCGTGGCTCACCAATGTCGGCACGCTTGCCATCATTCTGCTGATGGCCTTCACCGCATTCGCCATCGTCGCCTTCTTCAGCCGCAATCCCGGCCTCGAGGGCAAGGTTGTGGTGACCAAGATCTTGCCGGTGATCACCGGCATCATCCTGCTGGGTCTAGTCTACTATATCACGGTGAATTTCGGCGCGATCGCCGGCGCAAGCGGTGTGCTCGCGGTGCTTCTGCCGGGTCTGGTGGTGATTGCCGCCATTGTCGGCTTGATGGCAGCTGCCCGTTTGAAGTCGGAAGATGCTGCCGGTTTTGCCCGGCTCGGCGCCGGACAGGAAGCCTGACATATCTGGATCATGATGGCGGACGCCGGTCCGCCATCTCTTTCGTAAGGAGATTGAGATGCAGGACAAGATCGACCAACTCCGCTCGAGCGTCGTCTCGCCGCAATCGCTGTTCATTGGCGGCGAGTGGCGTACACCTTTAAGCGGCGCGACAATGGATGTCATCTCGCCGATCGACGGATCGAAATTGACGACTATCGGCGATGCCGGGGCGGCGGATGTCGATCTCGCCGTTAGGGCTGCGCGCACCGCTTTCGAGAACGGCGCGTGGTCGAAGGCAGCGCCCGGCGAGCGCAAGAAAATCCTGTTCCGGATCGCCGAACTGATCGAGCGTGATACGCTGGAATTGGCGGTTCTCGGCGTGCGCGACAACGGTACGGAAATCAGCATGGCCGTGAAAGCCGAGCCAGGCAGCGCCGCCGCCACCTTCCGCTATTACGCCGAAGCCCTCGACAAGGTCTACGGCGAAATTGCACCCACCTCCGAAAGCGTTCTCGGCCTCATTCACCGCGAGCCCGTCGGCGTCGTCGCCGCTATCGTGCCGTGGAATTTCCCAATGATGATCGGCGCCTGGAAGATCGCGCCGGCGCTGGCAGCCGGCAACTCGGTGGTGCTGAAGCCCGCCGAAGGCGCATCGCTCAGCCTTCTGAAACTGGCGGCGCTGTGTGCTGAAGCCGGCTTGCCGGAGGGAGTGCTCAATGTTGTCACCGGCCGCGGCACGGTCGCCGGCGAGGCGATCGGCCTGCATGGCGATATCGATGTTCTCGTCTTCACCGGCTCCGGCGGCGTCGGCCGCCGGCTGCTCGAATATTCGGCGCGCTCCAACCTGAAGCGGGTCTATCTCGAACTGGGCGGCAAATCGCCCAACATCGTCTTCGCCGATGCGCCGGACCTCGAACAGGCCGCCAAGGTCTCGGCATTCGGCATCTTCAGAAACTCGGGACAGGTCTGCGTTGCCGGGTCGAGACTCCTGGTCGAGCGGTCGATCCACGAAGCCTTCGCAGAACGGATTTCAGCTATTGCCGCGAGGATAAAGGTTGGTGATCCGCTGTTGCTCTCGACGGAATCCGGCGCCATCTCCAGCGAGATACAGCTCGAGAAGGACCTCGGTTTCGCCGATCAGGCGTTGTCCGAAGGCGCAAGACTGAGAACCGGCGGCGGGCGCATTCTTCAAGACACCGGCGGTTTCTATATGCAGCCAACCGTGTTCGAGGTGACGCCGCAGATGACGCTGGCCAAAGAGGAGGTTTTCGGGCCGATCCTCTCCATCATTCCCTTCGATGACGAGACGGATGCGCTCAACATTGCCAATGCCACGCCTTATGGCCTCGCTTCAGCCGTTTGGACCAGCAACCTGTCTCGCGCCCATCGCATGGTGCGAGGGGTCAAGGCCGGCGTCGTCCACGTCAATACCTATGGCGGCGCCGACAACACCGTGCCGCTCGGCGGCATCCGCCAGTCGGGCAACGGCCACGACAAGTCGCTACACGCCATGGACAAGTATCACAATCTGAAGACGGCGTGGATCCAGCTCTAGCTTGGTCGAACACTATGCTGAGAGCAGGGGTCGCAGTTGAAATGTCGGACGCATCTGAAGTCAAAGCTCCCGCGCGCAGCCCATCCGCTGCCAGCAGCAACGCGGCTGACAGCGAATGCCTTCAACCTCCGAAGCTGCCAATTTGCGTCGGGACATGAACGTAATTCCGGTCAAAATACAGTAACGCGTTGCCATCGGGGCGGGATCGGATGCCGGCGATCCGCCCGATGAAAATGTGATGGCTGCCGACAAGTCTTGCCTCGGACAGCTCGCAATCAAACGAGACGATCGCATCCGCGAGAGCATCCGTACCTGAAGGCATTGCGACCCAATCCGCAGAGGCGTAACGCGCCTCCATATCGGCGGTTGCTCCGGCGAATTTCCCGGCTAGCTCTCTGTGGTCGTGACTTAATACGTTCACGCAGAACCGGTGGTTTTCCAGAAACAGGGCAGTTTGGGCGGATCGGCTATTCATGCAGACGAGCAGCGTCGGCGGCTCATCCGTGACGCTGCACATGGCCGTGGCGGTGAACCCGCCGCGACCGGCGGGACCATTGGTGGTGATGACGTTGACCGGCGCGCAAACGCGCGCCATGGCGTTGCGGAACTCGGTTTTGGAAAAGGCTTCCTCCATGGTCGCCTCCTATTCAGCAGCGGACTTGAACTGGTCTGCATTGCCGATCGGCGGCAACCAGGTGTCACCGGTCCAGCCGTTTTCGTCGTAGTCGCTCATGCAGGTATCGACCAAGGCCTCCATTTCGCGCAACCGTCCGCCACGCTCGGCCCCCTTCAGCACCTGAAGCCGGACTTCTTCCGGCGCGCCGGCATAGTTCAGCTCGTAGAGCGCATGCCGTCCGCCGAACTCGGTTCCGGTTGCGTCCCACAACAGCTTCATGATCTTGATGCGTTCGATATGGCCCATGTCGTTGGAGCCGCGCACATACTGGCCGAGATAGCGGTTGATCTCCGGATTGCCGAAATCCTTGGCCGAGGAAGGCAAATAGATCAATCCCGAGGCGACGACCTTGCGGACCGTCTCGATGACGCGAGGATAGGCTTCCGACATGAAGGTGCGATAGGCGAGAGCCGCCTCCAGATTGGGCAGCACTGCGCCGTTCGCCCAGGGGATCGGATTGTAGGCCATGGCGTTGGAGAAGCTCCAGAACATGTGGCGCAACGCGATGACTTCGCCAAGTGCTGCCTGATTGCCGCGGAAGGCATCGCCGCCGGTCGCCCGCAAAGCCTTGGCGAGCAGACCGGCCAGGAAGTCGAGTTTGACGGCGAAACGCGTGCAGCCCTGGAAGCAGTAGCCGTGCATGAAGCCGGAAGCGGGATGGAAGGACAGGATCTTCGGCGCATCGCGCAGGACCAGCACATCCTCCCAGGGGATGAAGACGTTGTCCAGAACCAGGATGGCATCGTTCTCATCGAAGCGGGAAGAGAGCGGGTAGTCGAATGGCGTGCCGACACGATTTGCCGTTTCCTCATAGGAGACGCGGCAGAACATCTTGATGCCGGGCGCATTCATCGGGACGATGAACATCACCGACAGCGACGGGTCTTCCGTGACCGTCGCCGAGCTTTGCGCCAGGAAATTGTAGTGCGTCAAAGCGGAGGACGTCGCCACCACCTTGGCGCCCGAGACGTAGATGCCGGCGTCGGTTTCCTTGGTGATATGAACAAATACGTCTTTTACGGCATCCGCCGGCTTGTGGCGGTCGATCGGCGGGTTGACGATCGCGTGGTTCATGAAGAGAGCCGCTTCCTGGGCACGCTTGTGCCAGGCGAGTGCGTTGTCCTTGAAGGGACCGTACCAGTCGGCATTGGCGCCCAGCGTATTCATCAATGCTGCTTTGTAGTCGGCGGTTCGGCCCATCCATCCATAGGACATGCGGGCCCAGTCGGCGATCGCACCCTGTTGAGCGACGAGATCGGCGGAGGACTTTGCAACACGGAAATATTTGTGGGTGTAGCCCCCAGAGCCGGTGTCGGTGGGCGATGTCAACCGTTCCTTGGTCTTTTCCGCATGCAGCGCATCGTAAAGCCTGGCGAGCGAGCGGGCGGAATTGCGCATCGAGGGATGCGCGGTCACGTCCTTGACACGCTCACCATTGATGTAGACCTCCCGCCCATCACGCAGGGATGCCAGATATTCCTCACCGGTGAAGGGCCGCTTGGTATCGGCCCGGAAATCTTCTGATCGCATGTCGTCCTCCCTTGATGTGAGACAAATGCTAGTCCTTGCGTTCGCTTTCCACCATGGACAGAATAGGGAAATCACTTGTACTTTTTACGGCGGCCAGCATGAACGACATCGTCCCAAGTTTCTTTGTCTACGGCGAACCGGATCGCCCTTTGGAGATCGGATTTCTTCATGTCGAAACGGTGATGGCGCGCGCAAATCTCCATTCCGGCCAGGTTCGAGCCCATAAGCATGATCGGATGATGCAGGTCACTTTCTGGACCAGCGGCAACGGATCCTATTTCATAGAAGATCAACGTTTGGACTTTTTGGCGCCTGCCGTCAGCTTTGTGCCGAGCGGCGTCATCCACGGCTTCAACGTCGATCCGCTTGTTTCAGACGCGGTCGTCGTGTCGATCGCAGACAGTCTGCTGCCGTCGATCGCCGGTCAGACGACGCTGCCGCTGGATCGCCCGGTGATGGTGACGGGGCAGGGCGCGGAAGCGTTCTGGGAGAGGCTTCGGCGGACTATGCAACTAATTCTGGAGGAGTACTTTCACCATTGGTTGCCGCCATGCTGACCCAGATCGGACGCCTGGCGTCCGACGCGCCGATGCTGGCACAATCGCCACAACGCCTGCTTGCTGGTGACCTTCGACGGCTGATCGACCGGCATTTTCGTGAGAACTGGCCGGTTGCGCGCTACGTTTCGAGCCTCGGCACCACGCCGCATCTTCTTGCCAAGGCCGGGCACATGGCTTTCGGCCAGGGCGTCAAGGACATGATCGCCGAGCGCCGCCTGCTCGAGGCCAAACGTCTGTTGCTTTTCACCATCCGATCGCTCGAGGACATAGCTTACGAGGTGGGCTTGAAGGATGCCGCTTATTTTTCGCGCTTTTTCCGCGCGCGGACCGGTATGCCGCCCAGTGAATGGCGGCGGCAAAACATAGCTGGTGAGAAGAGTCGGGATGACGGATTCTAGTTAACATGTGAAATATATTGACAGGGCGATCTATCTTCGACACTCTTTCAGTTTACCGGTCTCAGGTGTTGCCGCCTTTTTGCGCTTGTGGGAGAGTCGCGCGAGACGGACATGTCGTTGACTGACACTGTTGGGAGGCAGAGTTGGAGCTCTTGAACAATCAGGCCCTGATGCAACACGCATGGGCAACCGTTCCCTATGATCAATGGACCAGTGATCTCCAATCGATCTGCGGCAACTTCAATCCGAAAGCAATGGAGAGCGGCAAGGCCGTAACGGGGGCAGCCCGGCGTATCGATGTCTGCGGTATGGAGTTCGCCCATGTTTCCAATGATCTCGATCGCGTCCATCGAGATTGGGATGACATTCGCCGAGACGCCAACGAACACCTTTTTCTCATCGTGCAGCTCGAAGGGTCCTGTGGTCTCGAGCACGTCGGACTCCAGGCAGTCCTGGATGTCGGTGATTGCATTCTCGTCGACTCGACCCGGCCCACGACATTCCATTTCGGCGGGCAATTCAGCAATCATCTGTCGCTGCATTTGCCACGCCAGATCATGTATGCCGAAAGCCCGATCGATTTCGACATCGCCCGCAAACTCGAGGCCTTTGACCCGATGGCAATGATGCTGCGTGCGCTGGTGGCGAAGATCATGTCCAATTCGGCATCGGATGCCGCGTCCGCCAATCTGCGGCACCTGATGTTCAATGCGACGCGACAGGCCTTCGTCTCAAACGGCGACGCCATGTCCGCTCTCAACGACAGCGCTTCGCGGCGGCTGGAAATGGTCGACATACTGATCGACCGACACCTGACCGAGAGCGATCTCAGCGCCAAGTGGCTGGCGACACGGATCGGGGTATCCATCCGCACGTTGCAGCAGGATTTTCAAGGTATCGGCATGACCTGCACCACGGTCATCCGTGACAAGCGGTTGCGCCTCGTGCGTGAAAAGATTGCGCAGATCAAAGATCAAAGAAGCCCAAGGACGATCGCGGAAGTCGCCTATTCGGCCGGCTTCAATGATATTTCCTATTTCAATCGCAGCTTCAAGGATCTGTTCGACTGCGCGCCGACCGATCTGCTCAGGCCGGTGACATCAACCGCACAATAGTGCGGTTTGAATAGTTGATGAGCCGACGGCCTGTTGCGTTTGAAACCAAGTCGCGGCGCGCTCCTGCCCAAGACGGCTTTCTTCTGCCCCGTCATACTCCTTCCAAAGCTCAGGGAGGAGCCAATCGTGAAGCAGTACAGTCTGTTCATCGGCGGAGCACGCATCGAGACCGCAACCTATGCCGACGTTCGCAACCCATCGACCCGCGAAGTCGTCGGTCAGATGCCGCTGGCGACTCCGGCGGATCTCGATCATGCCGTTGCCGCAGCCTCAGTCGCCTTTCGCACTTGGAGCCAGGCGTCGGAAGAAGAGCGCCAGGCCGCCTGTCGCGCCATTGCCGAAAAGATTGCAGCCAATGGCGAGGAACTTGCACGCCTTTTGACGCTGGAGCAGGGCAAGCCTCTCAATGGTCTCGGTTCCCGGTTTGAAATTGGTGGTGCACTTGCGTGGACACGCCATACGGCAGAGCTGAATCTACCCATCGAAATTCTGCAGGACGACAATGAAGGACGTGTCGAATTGCATCGCAAGCCGATTGGCGTCGTCGGTTCGATCACACCCTGGAACTGGCCGGTGATGATCGCTTGCTGGCATATCGTGCCAGCGGTGCGCGCCGGCAATACGGTCATCATCAAGCCCTCGCCGCTGACGCCACTTTCGACAATCCGTCTTGTCGAGATCATGAATGAAGTGCTGCCGCCCGGCGTCGTCAATGTCATCACCGGCGAAAACAGCATTGGTGCAGCACTTTCCGCCCATGACGGCATCGCCAAGATGACCTTCACAGGCTCGACCGAGACCGGCAAGAAGGTCATGGCTTCGGCTGTCGCGACGTTGAAACGCCTGACGCTCGAGCTTGGCGGCAATGATGCCGGTATCGTTCTTCCCGATGCCGACCCTGCACAGATCGCCGAGGGCCTGTTCTGGGGAGCCTTCATCAACAACGGCCAGACCTGCGCAGCGCTGAAACGCCTTTATGTGCACGACAGCATCTATGAAGACGTCTGCGCACGGCTTGCCGACTACGCCGGCAGGATCGTGATCGGCGACGGCCTTGACGAAACCAGCATTCTTGGCCCGGTCCAGAACGAAATGCAGTTCAACAAAGTTCGCGAACTTGTCGATGATGCGCGCGCCAATGGCGGCCGAATTCTCGCCGGCGGCACGCCGATCGATCGGCCGGGTTACTTCTATCCGATCACGCTTGTTGCCGACGTCGACCATGGTGTTCGTCTCGTCGACGAAGAGCAGTTCGGGCCGGCACTGCCGATCATTCGTTACACCGATATCGATGAGGTCATCGCCCGCGCCAACACCAATCCCGCCGGGCTTGGCGGCTCTGTCTGGTCGGCGGACGCCGAAAAGGCCAAGCGCTATGCAATGCAGCTCGAATGCGGCTCGGTATGGATCAACAAGCACGGAACGATCCAGCCGAACGCCCCCTTCGGCGGCGTCAAACAATCGGGCATCGGTGTCGAGTTCGGCGCCGAAGGGCTGAAGGAATTCACCACAATCCAGACGGTGTTGAGCTGAGCCATGGCGAACTTCGACTATATCATCGTCGGTGGCGGATCGTCCGGCTGTGTGTTGGCAAACCGGCTCTCCGAGAACCCGGAAAATAAAGTCCTGCTGATCGAATCCGGTCGGCGCGACGCCGACCCCTGGATCCATGTTCCAGCCACCTTCTTTAAGGTTCTCGGCAAGGGTGTCGACATTCACCCCTATGCCTCCGAGCCGGAGAAGGGCCTCAACGGCCGCCCTTGCATTACCCCGCAGGGAAACGTGCTCGGCGGCGGCAGTTCCGTCAATGCGATGATCTACATCCGTGGCCACAGGAACGACTACGATACCTGGTCGCAGATGGGGTGTCACGGCTGGTCCTACGACGATGTGCTGCCGGCTTTCCGATCGCTTGAGAATAACGAGAGCCTCAGTGGCGAATTTCATGGCCGCAGCGGCGGCCTGCACGTCTCGAACCCTCGTCACCGCCATCCGCTGAGCGAAGCCTTCATTCAGGCAGCCAGGGAAGTCGGCATTCCGTATAATCCGGACTTCAACGGTGCGGACCAGGAAGGCGTCGGGTTCTACCAGAGTACGACTTACCGGGGGCGTCGTTGGAGTTCCGCGCAGGCGTTCCTGCGCGACGCGGAGATAAGGCCGAACGTCACGGTCCTGACCGAACGCAAGGTCGCTCGCATCCTGTTCGAAGGCCGGCGGGCGACGGGTGTGACGTTGCAGGACGGCACCATATTCACCGCTTCCAAGGAAATCGCCCTGACGGCGGGGGCAATCGCGACACCCAAGATCCTGCAGCTTTCGGGCATTGGCGAGGCCGAGCATCTCCGATCTCACGGCATCAATGTGGTGGCCGACCTGCCGGGCGTCGGCGCAAACTATCAGGATCATCTTGAAGCGCCGGTTCAAGGCGAGACCCACGAGCCGATCTCCATCCTCGGGCATGACAGTGGGATTCGCGCCGCCGGACACATGGCGCGCTACCTGCTGTCGCATCGTGGTCTGCTTTCATCGAACGTCGTCGAATGCGGTGGTTTCGTCGATACGGCCGGCACCGGCCAGCCGGATGTTCAGTTCCATGTCCTGCCGGTTCTTGTGGGCTTCGTCGACCGCGATCCCGAACCCGGTCATGGTCTCAGCATCGGCCCCTGCTACCTTCGGCCGCGCTCGCGCGGCACCATTCGTCTCAGAAGCGCCGACCCGAATGACAGGGCGGAGTTCAACGCCAATCTCCTCTCGGACCCGGCTGACCTCGATACTCTGGTGCGCGGTGTCGAGACAGCCATCCGCATTCTGGATGCGCCAGCACTTGCGAAGCTTATCAAGCGACGCGTCCTGCCGAAACCGGGGGTCGAAAGTGATCCCGCGGCATTGCGCGACTACATCCGCCAGACCGCCAAGACCGTTTTCCATCCAGCGGGCACGGCGCGCATGGGGCGAGCAGACGATCCGATGGCGGTTGTCGGGGCCGATCTGAAGGTGCGCGGCGTCGAGGGTCTGAGGGTATGCGACGCGTCGGTGATGCCGACGCTGGTATCGGGCAACACCAATGCTCCGGTGATGATGATTGCAGCCCGCGCGGCCGCCTTCATGACAGGCAAGGCGATCGCTGGCTGAGGCAGAGATTCCACGATGGAAGACGTTCGCGGGGAGTGCGGACAATAACGGAAACTGGAGGAGGAAACGATGAGAATAGATATGAGGGGGCTAGTGGTCGGCCTCGGCCTGACGCTGCTTTCGGCGTTCAGTGCTCATGCCGCTGCATCCTGCGGCGACAATACCGGCAAAGCCGCGACCGGCGAACCGATTGTCATCGGTGCGATCACCGGCAAAACCGGTCCGGACGATTTTTCGAATTCGACCAGGGCCGCCAAGGCCTATTTCGACTGCTTGAACGCCAATGGCGGCATCAAGGGGCGGCCGGTCAAATATCTGGTCGAAGACGATCAGTGGAATCCTGAGACGGCCGCTCAGCTGGCCGCCAAGCTCGTCAACGACGAGAAGGCGGTGCTGATGGTCGGCAATTCGAGCTTTGTCGAATGTGGCGCAAACGCGGATTTCTACAAGAAATCCGGCATTGTCGTCGTCGCTGGCGTCGGCGTTCCTCGCGAATGCTTCTTTGCCGAAAACTACGCCGCGACGAATGCCGGACCGCGCGTCTCTACGCTGGGCGCCATGGGCTACGCATTGGATCAGCTCAAGGCAAAGTCGGTGGTCTGTATCGGTCCGAACATCCCGAATGTCGGTACATGGTCCTGCGACGGCATTAAGTCTCTGGCCAAGGAAAAAGGCTTCACGGCGGAAACGATCCTGATGGATCCCGGTACGGCTGACTCGACCTCGATCATCCTGCAGGCGGCGGCTTCCAAGCCTGATGTCATTATCCTCGGCCTTCCCAAGGGCGTCACAATCCCGCTTCTGACCGCGGCCGAAGAACAGGGGCTCAACCAGACCATCAAGTTCCTCAGTGCCGCATCGGCTTATGACCTTTCGGTGCCCGGTACAATTGGCGCAGGCTGGGATGGAAACTTCTACGTCAACATGGAGTTCAACGATCTCGAAGCCGCGACGCCCGACAATCAGAACTGGCTTGCCGTCATGGACAAATATGGCCAGCCTTCCGATCCGCGCGACACGTTCGCCCAGGCCGGATATCTTGCCGCCCGGATTGCCGAGAAGGCACTGATGTCACTTGATCCCAAGGACATCAGCCGTGAAAGCACCAGTGCCGCCATTCGGCAGGTCAAGGGCTTTGCCAGCGATATTTTCTGCGCGCCTTGGTATTTCGGCGATGGTCAGCCGCGCCACAATGCAAATTCAACGACGCGCATGGCAGTCAGCGAAGGCGGCAAGTGGAAGGTGATTTCCGATTGCGCGCCATCGCCTGATCCGGAGTTGGCCGACGTCCGCGCCTTTGAAAAGAGCGCCGGAATAGCTCCGTAAATTGAGGCATCACGCATCGTCCCGTGGTCCGAGCCACGGGATACGCTGCCCGCCGTCTCTTCGGCCGCACATCGGAATCCGCTCATGACCTTTTTACCATTTCTGATATCGGGTCTCGGAATTGGGGCCGTCTATGCCCTCTCAGGCGTCGGCCTTGTCATCCTCTTTCGGGCAACCGGGGTCCTTAACTTCGCTTTCGGCGCCTTTGGTGCCATCGGCGCGCACTGCGCCTGGCAGCTTCTCGAATGGAAAATGCCGCTTTCCGTTGCCATCCTCGCGGCCGTCGTCGTGTCCACGGCCATCAGCTATCTCTACGGGCGGATCTTTGCGCCTATGCTATCGCATCGCGATACGGTCGTGCGTGCCGTCGGGACCTTGGCGCCGGCCTTGGTGCTGATCGCCCTGATGGGAATTATCTGGGGTGAGCTGCCGCGTCGCCTGCAGTTTCCGACCGACCAGATGTTCGTTTCCCTCTTCGGTGTTCGCCTGACCTATACGCGCATCATCGCCATCCTGCTTGCTGTGGTGATGGTTGGCTCGATCACGCTGCTGCTCAATCGAACGCGCCTGGGCCTTGACATGCGAGCCTTGGCCAACGACCGCGACCTGAGCGCAATTCTGGGTGTTCGCATTCTCTACACAGAGACGGCGGCATGGGTCATTACCGGCATTTTTTCCGGTTTCGCCGGCCTGCTGCTTGCCGACCTCGTCCGCCTCCAGGGTACGTTCCTGACATTGCTGGTGATCCCAGCGATCGCGGCGGCAATTCTCGGCCAGTTGCGCTCGCTTTGGGAAACGGCTGTCGCTGGGCTTCTGATCGGCATTGCCGAAGCTGCGCTCACCCCGGTCGGCTGGATCTCACCCTATCGCGCGGCCGCACCTTTCATTATCGCGCTCGTCGCGGTCACGATCTTGGGGAGCACGGCCAAGGCCGTGTTGAAGGACCGATGATGACTTCGCAGCAGACGATACAGGCACTACCGGAGCGCGTTCCGGTGGCCCGGTTTCCCAAACAGCTTCTTCAAGTTCCCGCGACGATGGCTCTGTTTGCTGCCGTGGTCACGTGTCTTGCCAATTCCTACTGGCTGTCGGCCGCAACGTCGGCGGTGGCGCTGTCGCTCTCGGTGGCAGGGCTGGCGATCCTCTATGGGCAACTCGGCCTCGTCTCGCTCTGCCAATTCGCGCTCGTCGGGGTTGGCGGTTGGGTAACGCTTCGTGTCGGCCACGCCTTTCACCCGCCGTTCGAAATCAGCCTTCTGGCCGGAGGCATCGTCGCTTCCGTGGTCGGCCTTGCCTTCGGCTTGCCGGCGCTGCGCTTGAGGGGGCTTTATCTTGCCCTTGTCACGCTGATGCTCGCGGGCGCGTTTCAGATCATCATCAGCGCCTGGGGCTTTCCCGACGGCGGCAACGGTTTTCTCGGCCGCGCCGACGGTTCCGGCCGTGCCATGCTCCCCCGGCCGGAAATCGCAGAGGGAGCCGTCGGCTATTTCCTCTATGTTTGCCTTGCCGCAACGATCGCTCTGCTGATCGCCCAATGGCACAAGCTGGGACGACCCGGCCGCGCCTGGGCTCTGATCCGCAAGGGTGAGACGGTCGCCATTGCAAGCGGCGTCAATGTGCTGACCTACAAGGCATGGGCATTCGCGCTCAGCGGCTTCCTCGCGGGCGTTTCTGGTGCACTGCTTGCCGGAAATATCGGTCAGCTCGATGGTCGTGCGTTTGGCGCCTTCGAAAGCCTGAACCTCTTCGCCCTGGCGATCGTCGGAGGCGTCTACAACTGGTACGGAGCGCTGATTGCCGGGCTGCTGCTGCGGGCGGTGCCGGCGCTGCTGACCGATCTCGGGATCGATGGATATGTGACCATCGGTATTTTCGGCGTCGCTCTGTTCCAGGCATTGGCGACGGCACCATCCGGCATCGCCGGACAGATCGCCTCGCTGATCGCCCGGCTGCGATTCGGTTCGGCAAAGGAGAGGGCGCGATGATCGCCATCGACAACCTTGTCGTCCAGTTCGGCGGCGTCAAGCCGATCAACGAATTGACTGCGACCCTCGCTGCGCCAATCGCCGGTCTGATTGGCCCGAACGGTGCGGGTAAAACAACCCTGCTCAATGTTCTCTCCGGTTTCGTCAGGCCGGCTCGTGGCAGCGTCGCACTGAATGGCGAACAACTGCTGGACCTTGCACCGCTCCAGCGCGTGCGCGCCGGCCTTCGCCGGTCTTTCCAGACAGAGCAGGTCGTCGAGGATCTGACGGTGTCGGGCAATCTCGCCGCGATCGCGGATCATGTAGTGGCGCCGCTAAATCGGGCCGCGGCCATCGATGCCGCTCTTGCTTTTGTCGGCCTCCGAACGGTGACCGATAAGCTCGGCCAGTCGCTCAATCTGTTCCAGCGCCGTCTGGTCGAGCTCGGCAAATGCGTGATCGGCAGTCCCAGGCTCATCCTGCTCGATGAACCTGCCGCCGGCCTGACGGAAGAGGAGGGCGGCATATTTCGCGAACTCGTTTTGCGCATCCCCGTCGAAGTCGGAGCGCAAGTGTTGGTGATCGATCACGACGTCGAGCTCATTCGGGCGATGTGCAGCGAGACGATGGTGCTCGATTATGGAAAGCTACTGGCGCTGGGGCCGACGGAAGCGGTGCTTGCCGACCCGAACGTGCGCCGCGCCTATCTGGGGGAATTCTGATGGCAGCGATCTCATCCGTGGTTATTGAAAACCTCGCCGTCGAGCGCGGTGGCAAACGGGTCATCCACGATGTCTCCTTTGCCATCAAAAGCGGAGAAATCACCGCGTTGCTGGGTGCCAACGGCGCCGGTAAGTCGAGCACCGTTATGGCGCTTGCTGGCGTCCTACCTATCGCTGGCGGCAGAATGCGGCTCGACGCGACGTCGCTCACCGGGCTTTCTCCCGATCGCATCCGCCGGGCCGGCCTGGCGCTGGTGCCGGAGGGCCATCGGGTGCTGGGCCAGCTGTCGGTGGAAGACAACATTCTCGTTGCTGCCTTCGATGGATCGCCTTCCGCCCGCCGCGAGGGACTCGAAAGAGCCTATGAAATATTTCCCGAACTTGCCCAGCGCAAACGCCAGCTGGCTTCCGATCTCTCGGGGGGCCAGAAGCAGATGGTCGCGATGGCGCAGGCGTTTATCGCCAAGCCAGGCTTCATGGTGGTCGATGAGCTTTCGCTTGGGCTGGCGCCGGCTGTGGTCAAGCGGCTGGCGGAAGCACTAAAGATAGCGGCCCAAAACGGCATCGGCGTGCTCCTGATCGAACAGTTCGCCAACCTTGCTCTCGATCTGGCCGATCACGCGATGGTCATGGAGCGCGGCCGGCTGGTCTATGATGGTGCTTCCGCGACGTTGAGGGCCAATCCCGAAATCCTGCATGGCGCCTATCTCGCCAGCTGATCTCAAGGAGAGACGATGACCTTTGCCAACGATCTTTTTACCGGCCGCACGGTCGTTATCCCTGGCGGAACATCGGGCATTGGGGCTGCGACGGCTGAGCGTTTTGCTGCGCTCGGTGCCCGGGTCGTCTGCTGCGGCCTTGGCGCCGCCGGCGGACCACGCAGCGAGCGGATCGAGAGCCGGGACATCAACGTCCTTCAGCCCGGCGCTCTCGACGATTTCTTCGCGAACCTCAATCAGATTGATGTGCTCGTAGATTGCACCGGTGTCAGCCGCGATCGCGACGAATGGAAGAAAGAGAAGTTCGATGAGGTCATAGCAATCAACCTGACGTCCGTCATGGATTGTTGTCGCTTGGGCCGCAGCCGGATGAAATCCGGTTCGTCCATCATCAACATTGCATCCATGTATTCGACGTTCGGCGCGGCCGATCGGCCAGGTTATTCGGCCAGCAAGGGAGCGATCGTACAACTGACAAAGTCGTTGGCGCAGGAACTTGCGGCGGAGAATATCCGCGTCAACGCCGTCGCGCCAGGCTGGATCGTAACGCCGCTGAGCCGGGCGTTGTTTGCCGATGAAGTCGTTTCGGCGCCGATCAGAAACCGCATACCGGCGGGACGATGGGGCGAGGCGGCGGAAGTCGCCGACGCGATCGTCTTCCTGTCGTCCGAGGCAGCACGCTACATAACCGGCGTCTGCCTGCCGGTCGACGGCGGCTACCTGACCTCATGAGGAAGACAGCATGGAACCGGTTTTCTCATCCGTTAAAGTTGCAGGGGGAAGGGATTTTCCGAACGTTGCCCGCAGCTTGTTCGGCAATGTGCGGCTCGATTTTCAATCGGGTGACGAAGATCAAAGCCGGCTGTTGTCGGCAAGGCTCGGCACCTGCCGCCTGACGCTGCTGGAAGCCGATACGCACACGGTTTTTGGCGAGCGCGTGACCCTCGGCTCGGACTCTCCCGATGCCATCAAGTTGGTTTTCCAGACACATGGCTTTTCGTCCCTCAACCAAAATGGCCGTAGCGTTCCAGTCGGCGCCGGCGCGAGCATCATGTATGATCCAAGCCGTCCCTATGTGCTGACCAACAGAACGGCTGTCCGCCTGCTTCTCTTGCAATTGCCGCGTCGCGCGCTTCCAGTTCAAGCGGTCAACCGGCTGATGGAGCCGTTTGTCGCCATGCCTGAACATGCGGGGATGCAGCGCATCCTGCTTTCGCTGATGGATTCGACAATCCGGGAGATCGGCAGGTTGGACGACACGGTGCGTGCCAGCCTCGGCCAGACGATGATCGAGCTCGTTCGCACCATGATCGGCGTTGATCCGCAGCGGGAACGATCAAGCGCCCATTCCCTTGACCTGCTGCGACGGCGTGTGAAGGACTTTGTCTCGGACCACATCTCGCGGCCAGATCTCGATGTCGGCATGATCGCGCGCCGTATGGGTTGTTCCATTCGCTACGTCTATCGTGCATTTGAGGCCGAGGGCACGACGCCGGCCGACTATATCTGGAGCCTGCGGCTGGAAAGAGCAGCGTCCCGACTACGGGACGCTGCATGCCGCCCGGGCGAAATATCGGAGATTGCCTTTGCGCTTGGGTTTTCTTCGAGCGCGCATTTCTCCCGGGCGTTTCGTGGCCGCTATGCGCTTTCGCCCTCCGATTGGAGAAAGGGCGGCCCGGCGTGAATCCGCGAGGCCGCCACGCGTTTATCGCATTGCGTCCGCTACACGCAGCGTGTCGGTGAATTGTTCGAAGCGCCGGATCTTGCCGTCTGCGACGCTCCAGACGTGAACGACACGCGCCTTGAAGGACTTGCCGGTCTGTCTGTAAGTCCCGGCATAATCACCGATTCCGATCACATCGCTGCCTGCATCCAGCAGCCGTTCCAGGCCGAACGTGTAGCCGTCGAAGGCTTCTCCGAGTGCGAAGAAAACGTTTTTGAAAACCTCTTGCGGACCGACATAGGTGCCGGCACAGGGAAAGCCATCCATCTCCGTCCATCGGCAATCGGCGGCGATGTCGGCAAGCATGCCGTCCATATCCCGGCGCGCGTTGGCGTCGTAGTGTGCCTTCACGATTTCATAGGCTGTGCGCATCGTTTTGCCTCAAACTGGTTCCTGCCCGGGGAGATAGTAGGTCATCGACGCCTTGCGGATGAAGGCGCCGGCCGGGCTGTTCTGGATATGGCCATCACCAGTGATGCCAAGGAATTTGCCTGTCGAACGCATATCCTTGAAATTGTAGAAGAATGTCGAGGCGACAGCGATCTTGAATTCGCGGAAGGTGAAGATGTACTGATCATCGTCGAACTTGTAGGTGGTCGTCAGGTCGACGTCACCGTGCCCGCGTTGCACGCCGACAAGGCATTGCCATGCATAGCGTTGCGACGAGAGATAGGTATGTTCGTAGACGTGGTTCGGGCTATAGGTGAAATGCGCCCTTAGCCCGATCAGATCCCGGCTTTCGGCGGGCACCGGTCCGCTGACTGCGCCGCCTTCGAGAATCCCGGGTCGGAAAATCTGCGCCACCTGCGGCTCTCCGACGGATTGCTCCTTTTCGCGAACAATCGAATAGATCGAGAGGACGCGGCGGCTGGAAACGTTCAGGATCAAGGTCTCGGCTTCTTTGGGTCGCCCCGCGAAAATGACTTCGACGAAGAAGGTGTCGGGCGCAACCTCGATGACTTCGACCTTGTCGGTTGCGCTGTCATCGCCGTCCGACCATTGCACATTGTCATCGTGGAAGGTGAGTTGAAGCTTGCGTCCGTCGTCAAAGGCGATCGCGTGGGATGAGCCGGAAAGGGCATTCGTCGCTGACAGTCGGTTCGCGTCGATCCCGTATGCGAACTGATCGTAGGTTTTCCAGTCTTTCGGATTCTGGTTCATTATTGTCTCCTCCTCAGGTGAATGCGAGCGTGGGCAGATCGACAGTCCCGGCTCCGCCGTCGACGGTCAGGATGGCGCCGTTGACCATTGCGGCTTCCGCCGAGGCCAGGAAGCAGACTGCATTGGCGACATCTTCAGGCGTTGCGGGACGGCCAAGCGGCACGTCCTTCGTCACAAGGGCATAAGCGTCCTCGATGCTCTTCAGCTTGAATTTTTCCATGATGAATTCCATCTGCTCGTCGGCCATCGCCGTCGTCACCCAGCCGGGGCAAACGGTGTTGGTCCTCACGCCGAGGCGGCCGTAATCCCGAGCCAGCGACTTCGCCAGGCCGATACAAGCATGTTTCATGGTGACGTAGCCTGCGGCATCCGGACCGGCAAAAAGCCCCGCGATCGAGGCAAGCACGACAATATTGCCTTTGCTCTCGATCAAATGCGGCAGCGTTTCGCGCGCACTGACGAAGGCCGTGTTGAGGTTGAGCCTGGTCGCCAGATCCCAAGTCTCGTCTGACATGTTGACAGTAGGGCCGACACCATGGCCGCCGGCATTGGCCACGAGAATATCCAGGCTGCCGAACTGCTCGGCGACGGCAAGGGCGGCAGCCTTCATGCTGGCGCCGTCGGCTGCATCGGCCACAACGACCGTGGCTCCGATCTCTTCGGCAACTGCGTGGAGTGGATCGGGACGTCGCCC
This sequence comes from Rhizobium sp. CB2179, assembly GCF_057653455.1. Lineage (NCBI taxonomy): Bacteria > Pseudomonadati > Pseudomonadota > Alphaproteobacteria > Hyphomicrobiales > Rhizobiaceae > Rhizobium > Rhizobium sp. CB2179. The sequence continues at coordinate 98,232 of NZ_JBYGKR010000004.1, forward strand.
CACGAGCGTGACATTCCCACCTTCCAATCGAATCCGGCGGGCGACCGCCGCACCGATTCCCGTTCCCCCGCCCGTAATCAAGGCCGTCTTGTTCTTGAAGCGCATGATGTCTCCTCTCACCTTGAGGAATATCATGGCCCAAAGCGGCGGAGCCGTCGTGTCTACTTCTGCAGTAAGTTTTGACTGAGAGTGCACAGCCTTGGAATGCGGGCTGCATGGCCGAGGCATTCGCCGGATGTCAGAGCACAAGCATGAAGCTCACGACCTTGCGACGATCCCCTGGAGGTTTCGGCGACTGATGATCAAGTAAGGCCGATACGATCGGCACATTCTAATCGAAAGGCGGGCTAAGATGTACATGCTGCCACGCACGAAGGATAATCTTCATTGCCTTGACACATCCGCGATGGGAAGTGTGTTTCGCGCCCGCCCTCATCCGATTCCCGGTGGAAGAATAAGCGCCGGGAAACTGACCGGCGAAAGTCTTGTGCCTGCTTCTCATCAAGCCGAATGCAAAAAGCAATGGCGTATCCTGTTTCGCCCCGCCCGCCGCAGCGCCAGGTATTCGTTTCTACCCCTGGAAGCCAAAGGCACGATCAACTTTCCTAAGAGCCAATCAAAAGTGGCTTCTTATCGTTGCCTTTTTTCATGAGAACGCCGGTATCCGGACCGAACATCAGGTAGAGCGGAAGTATGCTCGCTCCGAGCGCGGAACCCCGGGCTCCCAGGGCACCGGCGGTGATCGTGGGTGCGATCAAGCCGGGGGGGACCATCTCTGAAAAACATTGCCGGACGCGGGCAACGGTTTCCATCAGCAGTGGAGCGGGGAGAAGCCCGTCGATGACAACCGCTTCGACATCGATGACGGCAATGCTTCCGATAATCGCCTGGGCAAGAGCATCCGCGCAGTCGTCCTGCCACTCGGAAACAAATGTGCGCGCGGCTGGCGGCATCGGGTCGAGATCACGGACCCGCCTGATGTCTATACCGTTGGTCCTGAGATGATGGACGAGGGTATAGATTGAGGCACGATGAAGCAGGACTTCGAATTTTCCAGCCGGCTTGGGAACGGAGCTTAGCGTCGAATGTGTCACCGGGAACGGCCCGTAAGCTGCGGTATTGCCGTTCGGACCAGTCTGCAGGGTCCCATCGAGGACAAGGCCGCCGCCGACGAATGTGCTGAGTGAGATGTGGAGGAAGTCAGAAAATTTCTTACCCAACCCGTACACCAATTCCGCGACGGCAGCTGCCGACGCGTCATTCTCGATCATGACAGGAAGATTGTGGGTGTCGGCAAAATGGCCCTTCAGGTCAAAGGACCGCCAGGCCAGTTGGACATCGCCGGGAAATCCAAGCTCCTCGTCCCATCCACCAATGAAATAAGGGGCGGAAATCCCGATGCCGATCAGGCGCGAGCTATGAACAGCGCCAAGCTGTGACTTGAAACGCCCGATGGCGGCGGCGCCTAGACGCTTTATGCTGTCGGGATCCGGATGATCGTAGTCGTGGGTCTCGAACGCGCAGATTTGCCCCGCAAAGTCGATTAGGATGGCATCCATCGCTCTGCGGCCGATATGAAAGCCGATCGAATAAGCGCCGGTGCTGGCAAGTCCGTACATTGCAGACGGCTGGCCCTTGCCCCCGAAGCGTTTGCCATTTTCGACCAGATAGCCACCCGCCACAAGAGCCTCAACGATCGCCGCAACAGCTGGTGGGGTAAGATGTGCGAACCGCGCGATCTCCGCCTTCGATGCTTGGCCAAAGCGTCGCACTGCGTCCAGAACAACGCGCTCGTTGTAGTGGCGAAGCTGGACGGAATTACTGCCTTTTCCTGCCATGCGATCCAACCGTGAAAGGACCATTCAAAAGCACGTTGCTTTAAGTGCCAGCACCGGTAACGCGACCGCTGAATTTACGCAACTATCGCGCAGGCCAGGACGCTGTCTCTAGAGGCCATCTTTTAAATGTGGGTTGACCACAATCAAGCATTATTATAGTAAACTGCTTTAATAAATGCCCGATGGGAGTTGGGTGGAGTTGTCTGCCCTAGGGGGTCGGAGGAGGCACCAGGAATGGCTCGCTGCGCGTGGTTGGAAATTCTCGTCATTCCGGATGCGCCGGATGCTTGATGTTTCAGGCAGACCAAAAGCTGCTGGGACGAGGGCGACCGGCCAAGTCGTCGCGTCGCTCGAGGGCGTCACGAAGGTCTTTGGTGGCACCGTCGCTGTCGCAAATGTGTCGATTGAACTGCGGGCAGGAGAGGTGCTTGCCCTGCTTGGAGAGAACGGTGCAGGCAAAAGCACATGCGTCAAGCTTCTGGCCGGCGTCCATCGGCCAGATGGCGGCCAGGTCGTCATGCTGGGCAAGCCCGTTGCGTTCGCGTCTCCACTGGAGGCGCAGCGTGCCGGTGTCGCCGTCATGCATCAGCATCCAGGTCTTTTTCCCGATCTCAGCATCGCCGAAAATCTCTTCATCGGGCAGACCGGGTTACGCTGGAAACTTGACCACAGGCAGATGCAAAGCGAGGCTGCGCGCCTTCTGACGCTCGTCGGCCTCGACGTGGATGTCACAGCCCCTTTGGGGCGGCTGCGGACATCCGAGCAGCAGCTCGTCGAAATTGCCCGTGCGCTTTCGCTCGACGCACGCGTTTTGATCATGGACGAACCAACCGCAGCCTTGTCGCAGAGAGAGGTGGAACGGTTGTTTACGGTTGTGGACAATCTCCGCCCGCAAGGGGTGGCGATGATGTTCGTTGGCCATCGCATGGACGAGATCTATCGCGTCGCCGATCGTATCGCCGTCCTGCGTGATGGTCGCCATGTCGGAACGGAGATTGCAGCGGATCTATCCCGTGAACGTGCCGTCCAGATGATGGTCGGGCGTTCCCTGGATGGGCTCTATCCGCGCAACAACACGGCGCCTGGCGATGTGGTTCTTGACGTCAGAGGACTGTCCTGTGACGGTTCGTTCCAGGATGTGTCGTTTCAACTGAGAGCTGGCGAAATCCTGGGGTTCGGCGGATTGGTCGGCAGTGGCCGGACCGAGATCGCCCGGGTCCTGTTTGGCATCGATCAGCCGACAGGGGGAACGATTGCAATCGATGGCAAAACAATGCGCTTTGCCTCGCCGAAAGATGCCATGGGCAACGGCATAGCCTATGTTTCCGAAGACCGGATCGGGCAGAGCCTGGTTATGGACTTCCCTATTCTGAACAACGCGTCGTTGACTGTGCTCGACAAGGCGACCCGAGGCGGGTTGATGTCGCGCGAAAAGGAAATTGGCATTGCAAAGCCGTTTCTTGACCGTCTTCGGCTGCGTTTCAAGTCCTTCGATCAGCCGGTCGGCGCGCTGTCCGGCGGCAACCAGCAAAAAGTCGTTCTGGCAAAATGGCTAGCGACCAATCCTCGCATCCTAATCCTCGACGAGCCGACGCAAGGCATCGACGTTCAGACCAAGGCCGATGTCCATGCGATGATGACCGATCTCGCCGCCAAAGGCATGGCGATCATCCTGATCTCATCCGAACTGCCGGAACTGCTTGGCATGGCCGACCGCATGATCGTGCTGAGGGAAGGCTCGGTCACGGCCGAGTTTCGGCACGATGAGGCCACGCAGGAAAAGGTGATCGGTGCAGCGACCGACGCGATCGTGAAGAAGGTGGATGGCGAGATCGTTGTCCAGCCGGTCCCGCATCGGGACGAAAAATCGGTGATCCCGGAAAGAGCAGCGCAGGGCACATGGCGGCGGGTTCTGGCCCGCCGGGAATTGGGGCTCTTTGCGGCCATTGCGGCTGTCGTCATTCCCATTTCGATGTTGAACATACGCATGCTGAGCGGCGCAAACCTGTCCGCCCTGGCAATGGACGCCGGCCTTCTGATGATCGTCGCCGTCGCCCAGATGCTTGTCGTGATCACCCGCAGCATCGATCTTTCCGTGGCCGCGATCATCGGTCTTGCAGCCTATGGAGCGGCCTCGACGATCCATCTGTATCCCGAGATCGGCGTGATGGGTGGTGTCGCGCTGGCTTGTACGATCGGGCTCGCCGCGGGCTTCCTGAACGGGCTCATCGTGACCTACGGCCGCGTGCCGGCCATCGTCGTCACGCTTGGCACCATGTCCATCTTCCGGGGCATCAACAGCCTTTGGGCCGGCGGAACGCAGGTGAGCGCCGACCAGGTGCCGCAAGCCTGGCTTGATATGACGGCAGCGAATATTTTCGGAGTTCCGGCTGTGCTCCTGATCGCCATCGCCACCCTGCTCGTCGTTGCCTATATCCTCCGCAATACCTCGATCGGCAGGGAACTGTTTGCCATCGGTTCCAATCCCGGCGGAGCGAGCCTCATCGGCATTCCCTCGCGTGCGCGCATCCTGATGGCCTTTTCAGCAGCCGGGCTTCTGGCCGGGTTCGATGGTGCGCTCTGGGCTTCTCGTTACGCCACAGTCGATGCACGCGTTGCATATGGTTTCGAGTTGACCGTGATTGCGGCTGTCGTCGTCGGGGGCATTGCCGTTCGCGGCGGCTCCGGCACGGTGCTGGGCGTCGCCGCCGGCGCCCTGATGCTGCTCATCATCAACAACGGGCTGACGCTCGTGCGTGTCGATCCCCTTTGGCTGCAAGGGGTCTATGGCCTCGTCATTCTCGCCGCCATCGGCATCGACGCGCTCGTCGCCCGCCGCGCCGCCGGCAAGCGCAAGGGAGCACATTGATGAGCACGAACTCCGAGCGCAATCCCGACTTCGTCACCCGCTTTGCCAACTGGGATAATTTCCTGGCGGCGCTGACGATCGTCGTCGTCGCCTACGCTCTCCTCGGCGTGCCGAACTTCGCTTCCGTCTTCAATATTTCGCAGGCTGTCGCCGGCATTTCAGAGCGCGCGCTCATTGTATTGCCGATGGTCCTGCTGATCATTGCGCGCGAAATCGACCTGTCCGTCGGCAGTATATTAGCGCTGACCAGCGTGATCTTCGGCTTGCTCATCCAGGCAGGCGCGCCACTCCTGCTGGCCATTCCGGTGACGCTTGTCGCCGGCGGAATTTGCGGCGCCTTCAACGGCCTGCTGGTCACGAAACTCGGTCTTCCCTCCCTTGTCGTGACGCTCGGAACGATGGCTCTGTTTCGCGGCATTGCCTATATTCTGCTCGGCTCGGACTCGATCAACGACTTTCCCGACAGCTTCCTCGATTTCGGTATCGATACTGTCGGCACATCGCCGGTGCCGCTGACCATCCTTCCCTTTCTGCTGCTTGCCCCGATTTTCGCCATAGCGCTTCAAAAGATGCCGCTCGGCCGACGCATCTATGCGATCGGCGGAAGTCCCGACGCCGCGTGCTATTCCGGCATTCGTCTCGCCCGAACGGTGTTTGGCTTGTTCGTCACATCAGGGGTGGTTTGTGCGGCGGCTGGCATGGTCTACGCGGCGCGGCTTGCAAATGCTCGCGCCAACAACGCAGTCGGTATCGAGCTCGACGTTATCACCATCGCGCTTCTGGGCGGGATCAGCGTCTTCGGCGGGCGTGGCCGGCTGACCGGCGTGCTGTGGGCACTTCTGCTGGTCGCCACCATTCGCAACGTCCTTGGGCTGCTGCAGATCGGCGGCGACGCGCAGGGGACGGTCATCGGCCTTCTGCTCATCGTTTCGCTGTTGGCCAGCAATGCGGCGGAACGCGTCTTCACCAGCGTTCGAACGCGATATTTCAAAGTCAAAACAGGCGAGTAGTTCCGGGGCTAGCCTGCTTCACCGAACCGGATATCTTGAGGAGGAACCGACATGACATCGCATCTTTTCAAAACTCTACTTGTCGCGGGCAGCTTGATCGCCAGCATCGCGGCGGCAAACGCGCAGGAATGCGCCAAGGAACCGGTCACGGTCGGCTTCCTGCCCAAGCTCGACACAGACCCCTATTTCCAGGTCGCACAAACAGGTGCGGAAGAGGCTGCAAAGGAGATCGGCGGCAAGGCGATCAAGCAGGCTCCGTCGCAGGCAACTGCCGAGGCGCAGATCGATTTCATCAACAATCTGGTTTCGCAGAAAGTCGATGTCATCGCGATCTCCGCCAACGACGCCAATGCCGTGGCCCCCGCCTTGCGCCGCGCGGCCAAGCAGGGTGTGAAAGTCGTATCCTATGATTCCGACGTATCGACTGCCGCCCGTTCCGTCTTCCTCAATCAGGCGGCCGGCGACAGCCTGGCCGAAATGATGCTGGAATCGATGGGGCAGATGATCAACTATGACGGCGAGTTTGCGATCCTGTCCTCGACCCCGACGGCCACGAACCAGAATGCCTGGATCGACTTCATGAAGAAGACGATGGCGGGCGACAAGAAATACTCCAAGATGAAGCTCGTTCAGGTCGCCTATGGCCAGGAGAGCGAGCAGGTCAACCAGCAGCAGGCGCTGGCCTTGGCGCAGGCATTTCCGAACCTCAAGGGCATTATCATCCCGGCCGGCATCGGCTTGCCCGCAGCTGCCCGTGCAATGGACCAGGCGGGCCTTCTCGGCAAGGTCAAGCTGACCGGTCTGGCGCCGGCAACCCTCATTAAGAAGTATATCCAGAACGGCTCCGTTCAGGATATCTGGTGGAACGTCAAGGATCTCGGCTACCTCACCTACTATGCGGCCCAGGCTGTCGCGCAGTGCAAATTGACCGGCAAGGAGGGCGAGACCTTCGAAGCAGGCAGGCTCGGTTCCTACAAGGTTGGAGCTAACGGCGAAGTTCTTCTTGGACCTGCGGATATCGTGACGCCGGCAAACGTCGAAGAATTCAAGTTCTGAAATCCATCGACGTGAGGGGTGGCGCCGCAGTGGCACCACCCAATTCAACTGACATCGGGAGACCACCATGAAGCCAGTTCTGCTTGCCGGCGAGACATTTCACGTCACCTCCTTTGCCTCCAAGGGATATGAAGTTGGAGCGTCTGCGCGATATTCGAACGGTGCCGAGCGCTATATTCAGGGCCTTGCGGCGCATGGCGTCGTGGTCGTCCAGATCGGCGGCGAGCGTTGCGAAAGCGAATTTCCGACGACGATGGACGGACTTGACGCCTATTCGGCGGTCGTGTTGTCCGACGTGGGCGCGCTGTCGCTTCTCTACACCCCGCAGACGAGGGCAGGCCGCCGCTCCGTGAACCGCCTCGAGCTTCTGAGGGAGTGGGTTGATAAAGGTGGGGCGCTGATGATGGCAGGCGGATATTGCAGCTTTCAAGGCATCGATGGCCTTGCCATGTTCCGCGGCACGGCGGTGGAGGAATGCCTGCCGATCGAGTGTTTTCCTGGACCGGATGGCTTGGAGGCGCCAGAGGGCCTGGATCCGGTCATTCATGAAATCGGTCATCCGATACTGGCAGGAGTGCCATCGCCGATACCTTATGTCCTTGGCATGAACCGCGTTGCTGCCCGCGGCGACATGGAGACAAAAACACTGATTAATTGCGGCCATCGCACCGGACAAATGCCGCTCCTATCGGTTCGCGACTATGGCGCCGGCCGGACTCTAGCTTGGACGACCGACATCGGTCCTCACTGGCTGTCCCAGGACTTCATGCAATGGCCCGGTTACGATCTGCTGATGGCCAACATGATCCGCTGGCTCGCTCGAGAAATTTAGGGTGATCGTTCGAACGACGGCGAGCGCCGAAAATCTTCCGCAGTTTCTTTGAAGCAAGGTGCGGTCACTCGTCAGGGACGCCCTGCCTGAGCTCGGCTTTGTCATGCTGTTCCCCTCATTGGCGTCGATATAAATTAGGGCGCAGCGCCAACATTCCAATCGCGCGGCCATAGGCCGTCGGCGACAATTATGCCGCGCTACGGTGAGCTGAGACATGCGTCAAGATGGCAGCGCAATGTAGAAAAACCGATGTCCGAAAGGACTTGAGCTCTGTCGCGTTCGAAAGGACGCGGATGGCGATGTTAGTAGCCGACGTCCGATAGCCTCCGCGCCAGGTCGGGTTCATACTCTATTCAGCGACGATCGCTGCCTCATCCGTTACTTTGCAAGCGCTGGCATTGCTCTCATCCTACTCAATCGTAGGGAACCGCGAAGGCGGCCAGGCTCAGCACAGGGACGAGAAAACAGCAAATCACCTATAAGGGGATCGGCGCTCTCGGCGCCGTCAGCGCGCAGTATCGATGCGCTGGTTGCAAGGCGGGTGCGGCAAACGCGATCGCGGTCAAGCTCGCGACCGGTGAGACGTCGATTGATCTCGATCCCGCCCTGATCGAAGATTCGTTCGTGACGGACCGGTTGGCGCAAAATGGTGAACGATTTTCGCGAATTGCTTGAGGCGATCTGCCTGCGCGGTCAAGATTTGCCGATCCTCGTCCGTCCGCCACCGGAGAATGATGGCAGTTGACGCGAAACGGTTTTTGACGATACGGCAACGCGATAGGCCGAATGGCGGATGGTCGGTCAATAAGGCGGAAGAACTGCGGAGCATGGATTTGAAACGGGCGGTGGATTTTTTCCTGGCTTTGATTGCGGCGGCGATCCTGCTCGTTCCAATCCTTGTCGTCGGTCTTTGTGTTCGCCTTACCTCGCCGGGACCGATCTTCTATTGGTCAAAACGTGTCGGCCGTTTCAATCAGATCTTCCTGATGCCGAAATTTCGCAGCATGCGCGTCGACACACCGACGGTTGCCACGCATCTGCTCGAAAATCCAGATCGGTTTCTGACACCCATCGGCTCGTTTCTGCGCAAATCCAGCCTCGACGAACTGCCACAGCTCTGGTGCATTCTCGAGGGGAAGATGAGTTTCGTCGGGCCACGGCCGGCACTCTACAATCAATATGATCTGATAGAGTTGCGCACCGCCCATGGTGTCGACAAGCTCCTGCCCGGATTGACGGGATGGGCGCAGATCAATGGCCGGGACGAATTGCCGATTCCAGAGAAGGTAAAATTCGATGTCGAATATCTCGAACGTCGCTCGTTCGGCTTCGACATAAACATCCTGTTTATGACTGCCGAGAAGGTCATCCGCCGTAAGGGCATACGGCATTAGGTTACCTACTTCTGATAGATAAGTCGGTGCAGAAGACCTTGATTTCCGATTATTTCAGTTGCGCTCGTTGCAGAAAGCGACAAGAAGGTGGTTGTCTATTGATCTGCGAGACGCTGGTAAGCAATGCCTGAAAATACTCCCACTGAGACGCCGCGCTCGGGATGGTTCTTAATGCCGCTGCAAGCGCTTGTCGCCCCTCTGCTGGCGATGCCGCGTGTTGCCAAACGCGCCCTGGCTTTGCTGGTGGATTCCAGCTTTTGTGTTCTGACCATCTGGCTCGCCTATTGCTTCCGCCTCAACGAATGGACGGTGCTGACCGGCGTGCAATGGTTGCCGGTCGTCGTTTCGTTGTGCATGGCCCTTCCCATCTTCATCGTCATGGGCATGTACCGGGCGATCTTCCGTTATGCCAATATGGCTGCTTTCATTACTGTTCTGAAGGCCATTGCGATCTACGGCTTCGCCTTCATGACGATATTTACTGCCCTCAGCGTCCCCGGTGTTCCCAGAACCGTCGGTATCCTCCAGCCCTTCCTGCTGTTGATTGCGATCGGGCTGTCGAGGTTGAGTATCCGCTACTGGCTCGGGGATGCCTACCAGCGCATCCTTCACAAGAATATGCTCGCCAAGGTGCTGATCTATGGGGCAGGGACGGCCGGGCGGCAGCTGGCCGGCGCCTTGATCAACAGTGCCGAACTCAATGTCGTCGGCTATCTGGATGATGACCCGCGTCTCAAGGGCGGCGTCATGGGTGGTTTGCCGATCTACGACCCCTCGGACCTTCCGGTGCTTGCAGAATCTCTCGGCGTGCACAACGTGCTTCTTGCTCTTCCCTCCGCATCGCGGCAGCGTCGCAATGAAATCCTGGAGCACATCCGTAAAGCCAGGGTCAATGTTCGCACGTTGCCGGATCTCACGGCCCTGGCTCAGGGACGCATCGCCGTCTCCGACATCAGAGAGCTGGAGATCGAAGATCTGCTGGGGAGGGAAGCGGTCGCACCACGGCAGGAGTTGCTCGACAAGGCGATGCGTAAAAAGGTGGTAATGGTCACGGGTGCTGGTGGCTCGATCGGCGGCGAGTTATGCCGCCAGATTCTGCGCAACGAGCCTTCGAGCCTGATCCTCATCGATCAGAACGAGTTTGCGCTTTATAATATCCATGCCGAATTGCAGAAGCTGGCCGAACTGTACAAACACGAAAATACGCAGATCGTCCCGATTCTCTGTTCCGTTCGCGACCAGGATCGCATGGAACATGTCATGCAGAGCTGGCGACCTCAGACGCTCTATCATGCAGCCGCTTACAAGCATGTTCCCCTTGTCGAACATAATGCCGTGGAAGGCATCAAGAACAATGTGATGGGTACGCTGGTCGCGGCACGCGCGGCGAATAAATGCGGCGTCTCGAATTTCGTGCTGATCAGTACAGACAAGGCCGTGCGTCCGACAAATGTGATGGGGGCCAGCAAGAGGTTGGCAGAGATGGTTCTGCAGGCGCTCGCAGCAGAATCGGCGACTGACAGAATGCGAACGAATTTTTGCATGGTCCGCTTCGGAAACGTCCTCGGCTCCTCCGGATCCGTCGTGCCGCTTTTCAGGCAGCAGATCAAGGAAGGCGGCCCCGTTACGCTGACACATCCTGATATAACCCGCTATTTCATGACCATTTCGGAAGCCTCGCAGCTCGTCATACAGGCCGGCGCGATGGCCGACGGCGGCGATGTTTTCTTGCTCGACATGGGGGAGCCCGTCCGCATCGCCGATCTCGCCCGCAAGATGGTCGAGCTTTCCGGGCTGGCCGTCCGCGACGAGAACAATCCCGAAGGCGATATCGAGCTGTCCGTTACCGGTCTTCGGCCCGGCGAAAAGCTCTACGAAGAACTTTTGATCGGCGACAACCCAGAAACAACCGAACATCCTCGCATTATGAAGGCGCGCGAGGATTTCCTCTTCTGGTCGGAGCTTTCGAAAAAGCTCAACTCGCTCAATGCGGTATTGGATCGGAACGATATGGTCGCGGCACGTGCGATGTTGGCCGAACTCGTCTCCGGCTATTCCTCAACAGGTGAGGTCTCGGATCTGGCTTTCAGCGGTACCGAGCCAATACGGCTGCCTCAGCCAATTCAAAGCACGTTGTAGAGTCTGCAGGCGCAAGGGATGCCAGACGTCAGCTCCGGACGACGGGGGCAAAGCGCGTGCTGCCGCGATCCGCACCAATAAGGGCGACGAGGTAAGCGAAGATCGGATCCAAAGCTTTCTGATTGAACATGATGCCAAAGCTGCCCGTGATGACGTAGCTGCTGACGAGCAGAAGAGCGAGCGCAATCGCTAAATCCCGGCCCGGTCCCGCTTCTTTTCTCAACGCGCCTATCACCGGTGTCAGCAGCATCAGCGAAAGCGCTGCAATGCCGAAAACACCGGCGTCGATTCCCGCGGTCAGAAAGCCGTTGTGGACATGCGAGTAAGGCAGCTGCGGCCTTATGTTATCGGGCAGCTCTGCCAAAACCGAACTCATCCGGTTCTGCGGGCCATAACCTGTCAACGGGTCCTTACTGATTGCCGATAGTGCGCCTTTGTACAAGGCGAACCGCGCACTCAGCGACGTGATCTCGCCGTCGGTGCGTTCGAGCGATGTCAGATTTTCCTGAAGCGCCTGGATGCGATGGAGGATCTGGCCGCTGCCCAGGGCGATAAGTCCCGCCAACAGCAAGGCGCTGGTAATAGCGAGGCTGCGCAAACTCAGATGGAAGCTGTGCTTGCGAAAATACCAGAGGAAGATGACGATATGGATGGGAATGACCAGCCAGGCCGAGCGCGTTCCGGAAAGCAGAACGCAGCCTAGACCGGCGGCATATCCCAATATCGCAATTCTTTGCTCCACGCTTCTGGGAGATTGAACGTTGAGAAGCGCAATGCCGCCGAACAGGATCCCTATCACACCCAGGAGCGCAGCGTTCGAAGTCCCAGCCTCTGCTCTCTCCATCAGAAACATGATCTGCAGTAGACTGAAAACAAAGGTGACGATCATGCCGATGCCTGCGCCGAGGATAAAGAGCGGCACGAGACGGCCATCGGGAGATTGGCGCATCCGCGGCAATATCAGCCAGACCGAGAAGAAAGGCAGGAGGCGGAATATCCAGTCCGCTACGTCGGAGTAAGGCGGATTGATGAAGATGCTGGCGATCATCACCAGCGGGTAGATTGACATGCCAATGGCAACCAGCCGGTCGGATCTCGACAGGTTCAAGGCGAGGCGGCCCGTCGCCAGACAGTAGACGCCCCACACCATCGACGCGAGGAGGATGAAGGAGTTAAAGTTCGGAGAAAGCCCTGGAAGGATTGCAAAGAGAAAGACGGCAATGCGGTTGTTTCGGTCGAGTGCGCTTCCGGCCTCATCCCCCTGACAAAGCACTGCCATCTTGAGTTGTCTAAGATAATTCACTTTGCCGGTCCTGACCGTGTCGATGCTGCCTCGCTAAGGATCGCGATCACAGCTGTCAAGCTGTGATGAGGGTGCAATCTATGGCTTTATTCGACGTGGTATTCCAGCAACAGGCGTCCGGACAGACGTGGTTCCATTCGATGATCAGTGGAAAATGGCTGCGACGGTAAGTCCGGCCTCAACAGAAAACACGTTTGAAGTGCGGGCTTGAAGGTTGATAGCAAGCAGCCAACGGGCGTTGCCGAGAGAAGAGGAGGCGGCGACATCCAGATCGGCACGGCTGGTCGAAAAACCGATGCATGCGCCTCGTTGAAGTGAAGCGGCGGCCGCTATCGCCAATATGGGCGTGTCGAACCTTCCGCCGATGATCGACCAAGGAGATATCCAAGCCCGAATGCGACAATGCCGGTGGTGAGCAGCAATGCGCTTGCAGTGCGCGGGTGCTCTCTGGCACCGAAGGCGACGGCATAAGCCTCACGCTTCATCTCTTTGGCCGCTGACTTTGCTACCTTGGTCAATCCCTCCGGCTGCTCAGTGGGCGTTCCGGTAAATCCGGCGTTCAAGTTCTGTTTGTCGACCATGTCGGGTACCTTTCTGAAATTGGCAAGAGGTCTGAGATTGGCGCGAGCCGGAAAGCTCAATCCTGCTCGCGTGTGCCGGGGGAGGCTTCGCGTTGATCGGCGTCCTCGAGATCGGTCTTGACGAGAAATGTATCCGTATGTTGGCGCGAAGCTTCTCGCAATGCTGCGAGGTTTGGAGGATTGTCGGCTTCACCCTGCTGTGCATCGAGTTCATGTTCAGCCAGGCTCCAGTGATGCCCGTGCTTGCCTTCCGGCCTCCCTTCCTTCTCCCACAGGGAATATGCCCTTTTTCGGATCTCTTCCTCGCGGCCTGCTGCCGGCGATCCGCCGCTCTGGCGGCTGACTTCCTTTGAGGCTCGCGGAGTCGCTTTCCGTCTGCCTGCCTCCGCGGCGGGTCGAACTCCCGGTCGGGCGCCATCGGTTGTATTTTCGCTCGTTTCGGGTCGTGCTGGCTTTTTCATAAAAGTCTCCTTGCGGATCTCAACCAACTTGCCCGATCTAAGTTCCAAATAAAGAGCGCCTTGGTGCAGAGATCGGGTGTCCATTTTCTGCGAGGTCTGCCGTTCACCCGGGCTTCGCACCGTAATTGCCGTTCCATGTTCTTGCCTCGAGCCTACGGCACGCGGGTGGACTTGCTCAATTCGCGAGGCGCCGAACCTTGAGTGGCATGTCTTGGCACGGCAACAAAACTGATATACTAGTATGCCACGGAAATTCAGCGTCCTGGTATATCCATGCGGCAAGCATCAGAAACTGAAGTTTTGGTCGCCCCGGCTTTGCGGGAGGTCGGGGGCAGGCTGCGCCGGATCACCACAGCCGGCGCCATCTACGATCGCCTCTATGCAGACATCGTGTCGCTGCGGATGCCGCCCGGTATGCTGCTGCAGGAAAAGCGGATCGCCGATGATTTCGGCGTTAGCCGCACGCCGGTGCGCGAGGCGCTGCTCCGGCTTTCCGAAGGCGGACTGATCGATATCTACCCACAATCGGGCACCGTCGTGTCGCGGGTGCCGGTCTCGGCGATCCCTGAGGCAGTTGTCGTGCGCAAGGCGCTTGAAGGCACGACGGTCGAGGCTGCGGCGCTGACCGCCTCCGCCACCGATATCGCTCGTCTCGATACCATCATTGCCCGGCAGCGGGCGCATGCCGCGACCGGCAATGCCTCGAGCTTCCATGAGGAGGACGAGGCCTTCCATGAGGCGATCACGCAGATATCGGGTTATCCCGGCATCTGGGCAATCCTGAAAACGGTCAAGGTGCAGATCGACCGGGCACGGCGCCTGACGTTACCGGTGCTTGGGCGCATGGATAATGTCGTGCAGGAACACATGATCATCCGCGATGCACTCGCCGCCCATGATGCGGCGGTTGCACGCAGCGCGATGACCCATCATCTGAGTGCCGTCATTCCCGATGTCGACGAGTTGCGCGCGCGTTACCCCGATTATTTCTGCTGACGGCAGGCCAACACGAAACGAAAAGCGAGGGAAGGAAGAAGGATGCGACAGGGTTGGAGATGGTTCGGACCGGAAGCGCCGGTGACGCTGGATGATGTCCGCCAGACGGGCGCGACGAATATCGTCTCTTCGCTGCATCAGGTGCCGATCGGCAGGGCCTGGACGGAGAAGGAAGTGCGCGAACGGCAAGCTCTGATCGAGACGACGCCCGGCGACCGTTCCCCGCTCGTCTGGTCGGTGGTCGAGAGCATCCCGATCCCCGACGCCGTCAAGCGCAAGGGCGGGGAGGCAAAGGCCGAAATCGAGGCGTGGATCGCCAGTCTCGAAGCGGTCGCCGCCTGTGGCATTCCGATCGTCTGCTATAATTTCATGCCGGTGGTGGACTGGACTCGCACCGAACTCGATTTCGTGACACCGACCGGCGCCACCGCCATGCGTTTCGATCATGAACGTTTCGCAGCCTTCGATCTCTTCATTCTGGAACGGCCGGATGCGGCGCAGCACTATTCTAGTGAAGACCGCGAACGGGCGCGTATCGTCTTCGAGGCGATGACGGACGACGAGGTCGCCGACATCACCCGCATCATCACCTCGGCTCTGCCGGGGTCGACCACCGAACCTCTGACCATTCCGGCTTTCCGCGACAAGCTCGTCGCCTATAGTGGTATCGATGCCGCAAGACTGCGCCGGCACCTGATCGAATTCCTGGAGGCGGTGACGCCGGCTGCCGAAGCCCGCGGCGTCAAGCTGACGCTGCATCCCGATGATCCGCCGCGTTCGCTGTTCGGCCTGCCGCGCATTGCCTCGACGGCGGACGACTATGCCGCTCTCTTCGATGCGGTGCCATCGGCGGCGAACGGCATGTGTTATTGCACCGGCAGCCTCGGCGTCCGCGCCGAAAACGACCTGCCGGCGATCGCCCGACGCTTTGCCTCGCGCATCCATTTCGCCCATCTGCGTGCCACGACGCGCGAGGGTGACGGCCGGACATTCCATGAAAGCGCGCACCTGGAAGGCGACGTCGATATGGTCGCGGTTCTCAGCGAACTGGTCGCGGAAGACCGCCGCCGCAGTCCCGAAGACACCATCGTGTTCCGATCGGACCATGGCCATCGCATGCTCGACGACCTCGACAAGGTCGTCACACCCGGCTACCCGGCGATCGGCCGCATGCGCGGCCTCGCCGAACTGCGCGGTATCCTGCATGCGCTCGGTGCGCCGCCGAACTGAGGTGTTGTCTCTGGCCGAGGAGGGGGCAAGACGTTGCCACTTGTCTCTTCTCCCCAGCGGGGAGAAGTGCCGGAGCGATAGCGAGGCGATGAGGGGGCTTCACGGCACACCGCTCAATATTGCCCTTCGCTTGCGCTCAGTGCACGCGCCCCCTCATCTGCCCTTCGGGCATCTTCTCCCCGCTGGGGAGAAGGGAGAGCAAGTGCTCGCCCGTAAACAAAAACCATCGCGCTCTGAAGCCCGAGCGATGCTTCAGAGCGCGCAACCTTTCAGGAAAAGATCGGCGCACATCTTCGCCCGCGCCTGGATCGCCTCGATCTTCGGCGGCGGCTCCTGGCGCAGGATCGCCGCGCGCTGCGGCTCCATGGCCATCATGCCACGCAGCATGCCGCAGGCCAGATGCGGATCGTCGAGTGCAATGAGGCCGCGGTCGACCTGTAGGCGCAGCCAGTCTTCCATCAGCGCATTGGTGCGCAGGATCGCCCGTTCGTAGAAGGATGTGGCAATTTCAGGAAAACGGTCCGACTCGGCGATAACGAGGCGCATGATGGTGACCGTATCTTCCGAAAGCGTCAGCATGCCGTAAGCCATCAGCATGCGCTCCAGACCATCTCTCAGATCGGCAGCGGCAAGCATCGGGGGATCGAGCGCCAGTAGGAAGCGGCTGATACGCTCGGAGACCACGCTGGCGAAGAGATCGGCCTTGGTCGGAAACAGCCGGTAGAGCGTCTTTGTGGAAACACCAGCCTCCTGGGCGATCGTGGCGATGCTTGCCGCCGCGTAGCCGTTATCGTGAAACTGGGTGTCTGCCGCTTCGACGATCAGGTTCCTGGTGTCGTCGTCACAGCGTATCTGCGGCCGGCCTCTCGGCCTCTTCTCGATTTGTTGATTTTGGACCATGACGATTTTCCAAATTCATGTTGACATCCATTTTATAGTGCATATTTTAGAAAACATCAAGTTTCCTAAATCGTATTCACCCCATTAGAGGCCGCAGCCCTCGTGACAGCGACCGTCATCAGGAGAGAGACAATGACCATCAAGACGCTGCACGCCTTGAACAACAATACTGCCGTCGAAAACACTGCCGAAGCCGCACCGGCAAGCCTGGACGCCGGCCAGCCGCCGCGCGTCGCGGAAGCTGCCGCCACCGTTGCCGAGGAAAAGCCCGCCGGCAGGCGCGGCGGCCGCTCCCTGCTTCTCGGCGCCACCGCGCTCGTGCTGATCGCCGCCGGCGCCTATTACGGCCATGATTACTGGACGGTCGGTCGCTTCCATATATCGACCGACGATGCCTATGTGAAGGCCGACAACAGCACCATTGCCCCCAAGGTATCAGGCTATCTCGCCGAGGTCCTCGTCATGGATAACGAGACCGTCAAGGCCGGTCAGCCGCTCGCCCGTATCGACGATCGCGACTTCAAGGCAGCCCTCGATCAGGCCAGCGCCGATGTCGCTGCCGCCGAAGCCACCGTCAACGCCAAGCAGGCTTCTCTCGATATCCAGCAGTCGACGATTGCCGCCGCCCGCGCGACCGTCGATGTCGACCGCGCCAATGAGACCTTTGCCGAGCAGAACAACAAGCGTTATTCGAACCTCGCCACCAGCGGTTATGCCCCGGTCCAGACGGCGCAGCAGGCCGCCTCGCAGATCGCTGCCGCCCAGGCCTCGATCGTCCGCGACACCGCCTCGCTCGATGCCGCCGTCAAGCAGGTCGATCTGCTGAACGCCGAGCTGGCCCAGGCAAAGGCCGCCCTTGCCCGCAGCCAGGCTGTCCAGCACCAGGCCGAGCTCAGCCTTTCCTATGCAACGATCACAGCCCCCGTCGACGGCACCGTCGGCAACCGGACGCTGCGCGTCGGCCAATATGTCCAGGCCGGCACCCAGCTGATGTCGGTCGTGCCGACGACAGCTGCCTATGTCATCGCCAACTACAAGGAAACCCAGCTCACCGACGTCAAGGCCGGCCAGCCTGTCGATATCGAGGTCGACATGTTCCCCGGCCGCACCTATCACGGCCATGTCGACAGCCTCGCTCCGGCAAGCGGCCAGGAATTCGCGCTGCTGCCGCCTGACAACGCCACCGGCAACTTCACCAAGGTCGTCCAGCGCATTCCCGTGAAGATCGTGCTCGACGGTGACGCCGCCGCGAACGGCGACCTGCGCCCCGGCATGTCCGTCCAGCCTGATATCAATACCAAGAACGACCGCAGCTAGGGCCGGGGGACAAGGAGTTCGTGTCATGTCCACCATCGCAGCAACATCAATCGCCGTTCCGCAGCCGAAAACCGGCGCCAGTACCAGGGAATGGATCGCCGTTCTCGCCGGCATGATCGGCGCCTTCATGGCGATCCTCAACATCCAGATCACCAATGCCTCGCTTCTCGACATCGAGGGCGGCATCGGAACAGGCGTCGACAACGGCGCCTGGATCTCCACCTCCTATCTGATTGGCGAGATCGTCGTTATCCCGCTGACGGCCTATTTCAGCAATGTCTTCTCTTTCCGCCGCTACATCCTCGTCAACTCAGTCCTCTTCCCGCTGTTTTCGATTGGCTGTGCCTTCGCCCATGATCTCGGCACGATGATCGTGCTGCGCGGCCTGCAGGGTTTTGCCGGCGGCGTGCTGATCCCCATGGCCTTCACCATGGTGCTGACCAAGCTGCCGAAGCACCAGCAGCCGCTCGGCCTTGCGGCCTTCGCGCTCTCGGTCACCTTCGCGCCGGCGATCGGCCCGACCATCGGCGGTTATCTCACCGAAAACTATGGCTGGCAGACGATCTTCTTCATCAACGCCATCCCCAGCGCCATCATGGCGGTCGCCCTTGCCCTGACGCTCGACAAGCAGCCGATGCAGCTCGGCCTGCTCAGGGAAGGTGACTGGGCGGGGATCATCAGCATGGCGATCGGCCTCTCGGCGCTGCAGACGGTGCTCGAAGAAGGCAACAAGGAGGACTGGTTCTCCTCGCCCTTCATCGTCAAGCTGAGCATCCTCGCCTTCGTCTTCCTCGTCGCCTTCATCTGGATCGAGCTGACGGTGGAGAAGCCGCTGGTCAAGCTGCGCCTGCTTAAGCAGCGCAATTTCGGCATCGGCGTTGCCGTCAACGTGCTGGTCGGCGTCGCCCTTTTCGGCACCGTCTATATCCTGCCGCAATATCTCGGCCAGGTGCAGCGCTATAATGCCGAGCAGATCGGCAATGTGCTGGCATGGACCGGCCTGCCGCAGCTGCTTTTGATCCCGCTCGTGCCGATGATGATGAAGCGCTTCGATGCGCGTTACATCGGCTTCCTCGGCATCTCGATCTTCGCGATCAGCTGCTTCATGAACATCACCTTGTCAGCCGATACCGCAGGCGACCAGTTCTGGATCCCGAACATCGTCCGCGCCATCGGCCAGGCGCTGGTGCTGACGCCGATCACCGCGATCACCACTGCCGGCATCGCGCCTTCGGATGCGGCCGCCGCCTCGGGCCTCACCAACATGCTGCGCAATCTCGGCGGCGCCGTCGGCACGGCAACGCTCGGCACGGTGCTGACCAAACGCGAGCAGTTTCACTCGAACATCATCGGCCAGTCGGTGACGCTCGGCCGTGACGAAGTGCGCAACCGCCTCGACCAGTTGACAGGCTACTTCCTGCAGCATGGTGTTTCCGACCATGCCGTAGCAACCCAGAAGGCTATCGTGGCGCTTGGGCAGGTCGTCAAACGCCAGGCCCTGATCCTGGGTTTTGCCGATACCTTCGCCGTCATCGGCGTGGTTCTTGCCATTGCAGCCGTCGCCCTTCTGCTCACCCAAAAACCGCGGGCCGGTGGTGGCGCCGGCGCTCATTGAAGACCCCTGGCGCTCGCCCGGCTTCCCGGCGAGCGCTTCTGTCTGTCCCTATTCCGAAATTTTGACGGTGAAGGCGAAGCTCGCCACGGCGCCCGGCGCCAGGATCGTGGTCGACGGCCTCTTCGAAAGCTCGCTCGAGCCCCCCGCTTCCGCAGCCGTTCCGTGCCAGGGCTCGATGCAGAGGAAGGGCGCGCCCGGTTTGGTCCATAACGCAAGGTTGGGCAGGTTTTCGAAATGGAACTGCATGGTCGGCCCGTCTTCGGCGCCATAAGTCAGCCCTTCGCCCGCACCATCAGGGAAAATCATCGCATCCTGCTCGAACATCGAATGATCGAGCACCAGCCGGCCGGCTTTGAATGGGGAGGGCAGGGCCGCAGGGTTGATGAGGCCGCCTTCCAGCCGCACAAGCGCCGGCTCGCCTTCATTGTCGAGCGTGACGACGTGGTCGCGGCCGGAAGTACCGGGCAATGGCCAGGCGAAGGCCGAATGGAAGCCGAGACCGAAGGGCATTGCTTTCCGGTCGCGATTGGTAACCTCCGCCGTGACAGTCAACGCGTGACCCTCCACCGCATGCACGACGGCCAGCTGAAAATCGAAAGGATACATCGCCCGGGTCGCATCCGAGGCGACCAGTTCGAACCGGCACATCGTCTCGGTGGAGGCCGCAAGGGTGAATTCGCTGCGACGGGCAAAACCATGCTGGGCCATCGGATAAACCGTGCCGTCGATCGTTACCTTGTCATCCGGGGCCTTGCCGACGATCGGAAACAGGATCGGTGACCGCCCGGTCCAGAAGGCTGCGTCGCCGGTCCATAACCAAGAGCGCCCGTCGCTTGACGTGAGCGACTGCATCTCGGCGCCGAGGGAGGAGACATCGACGGTGAGATCCTGATTCCCGATCCGGATTGAGATTGGCATCGCGTTTCCTTTCGCATTGGTTCCGCATCAAGCCATACCGTTCCGCCCCGGCGATTTCCACCCAATAGCGAGGCTGGACGGCTGCCACACCAGCCGTCGCCGCGCTATTTTCGCACTGCGCCCAATCTCGCGATTACTTCGTTGGGGATGCCGTAACGCTGGATGGCGTCGCGGTTGTTGCGCAAGCCGCAGATCTCACGCTGGATGAAGAATGCCCAGACGGCGTCTGATGCTTCATTGAGAAGCCTCTCGCGTTCCTCAGCGCTCTGGCGATCGGGAGCCCAGGCCTTCAGGGCGGCAAGCGTCGCCTCCACCTTCAGTCCGTGACGTCCAAGCGAATCCGCGCGTTCCGACATCAGCTCGTATTCGAGGACGTTGAAACCGTTTTTATTCTGCTCGGATGGTCTGAAGGACTGCGGCGGACGAACGCTCATTGGCGCGAGTTCCCGTTGGTGTGAGCCGCGATATTATCCAATCCTGTTGCAAATTAAAGAAGGTGAGCATGATGTGGTTCGAAAACCGCTCAGGCTTTTCGGCATCATATTCTTGATCGAGAGGGTGGGAAACAGGGCTATCCTGCGCTTTCCCCGCATGGCATAAGCGCGCCAAAATCTCCTTCTCCAGGCGCCGCGTAAATCATGATCCGTATCGAAAATATCAGCAAGCAGCTCAGCCACCGTATCCTCTTCATCGAGGCATCCGCGGCTCTTAACAGAGGCGAGAAGATCGGCCTTGTTGGTCCGAACGGCGCCGGCAAGACAACGGTCTTCCGGATGATCAACGGCGAGGAGCAGCCCGACGAGGGGCAGGTCTCCGTCGAGAGGGGCGTCACCATCGGCTATTTCAACCAGGATGTCGGCGAGATGGCCGGCCACAGCGCCGTCGCCGAGGTGATGAACGGCGCCGGTCCGGTCAGCATCGTTGCCGGCGAATTGCGCGATCTGGAGGCGGCCATGGCCGATCCCGAACAAGCCGACAACATGGAAGAGATCATCGAGCGTTACGGCGAGGTGCAGGCGCGTTACGAGGAACTGGACGGTTATGCGCTCGAAGGCCGCGCCCGCGAAGTGCTCGCGGGGCTGAGCTTCAGCCAGGAGATGATGGACGGCGATGTCGGTGCGCTGTCGGGCGGCTGGAAGATGCGCGTGGCGCTTGCCCGCATTCTCCTCATGCGTCCCGATGTCATGCTGCTCGACGAACCGAGCAACCATCTGGATCTCGAAAGCCTGATCTGGTTGGAGGAATTCCTGAAAGGTTATGAGGGCGCGCTGCTGATGACCTCGCACGACCGCGAGTTCATGAACCGCATCGTCACCAAGATCATCGAGATCGATGCGGGCACGCTGACGGCCTATTCCGGCGACTATGAATTCTACGAGCAGCAGCGGGCGCAGAACGAGAAGCAGCAGCAGGCCCAGTTCGAACGCCAGCAGGCGATGCTCGCCAAGGAAATCAAGTTCATCGAGCGGTTCAAGGCGCGCGCCTCGCATGCCTCGCAGGTGCAGAGCCGGGTGAAGAAGCTGGAGAAGATCGACCGGGTGGAGCCGCCCAAGCGCCGCCAAATCGTTTCCTTCGAGTTCCAGCCGGCGCCGCGCTCCGGCGAAGACGTGGTCAACCTGAAGAACGTTCACAAGAAATACGGCAGCCGAAGCATCTATGAGGGGTTCGACTTCGTCGTGCGGCGCCGGGAGCGCTGGTGCATCATGGGCATCAACGGCGCCGGCAAGTCGACGCTGCTGAAGCTGGTAACGGGCTCGACCGCGCCTGATCAGGGCAGCGTTGCGCTGGGCGCCAGCGTCAAGATGGGTTATTTCGCCCAGCACGCCATGGATATTCTCGACGGCGAGCGGACCGTCTTCCAGATGCTGGAAGACCAGTTTCCCCAGGCCGGGCAGGGGCCTTTGCGCGCGCTGGCCGGATGCTTCGGTTTCTCCGGCGACGATGTCGAGAAGCGGTGCCGGGTCCTGTCAGGCGGCGAGAAGGCGCGGCTGGTCATGGCGATCATGCTGTTCGACCCGCCGAACCTGCTCGTGCTCGACGAACCGACGAACCATCTCGACCTCGACACCAAGGAGATGCTGATCAAGGCGCTGTCGCAATATGAGGGCACGATGCTGTTCGTTTCGCACGATCGGCATTTCCTGGCAGCACTCTCCAACCGGGTGCTGGAACTGACGCCCGAGGGTGTCCACCAATATGGCGGCGGCTACACCGAATATGTAGCGCGCACCGGCCACGAGGCGCCCGGCCTGCGAAGCTGACGGTTTTTTGCGCAGCATGTCGAAACCGTCAGCGTCGAATCGACAAGCGGAGAGCAGGCCAGCGATATCGGTTGGCCGCTCGAAGCAACGGAGGAGAAAATGCGCATGCTGTTGGATCGGATCGAGGTCGTCACCCTGTTCGTCGATGATATCGACGAGGCCAAAGCGTTCTACCAAAAGGTCTTTGCGCTCGACGTCGTTTATGAAGACGCGGTATCCTCTGTCCTGAAATTCTCGGGAACGATGATCAACTTGCTCGATGCAGCGCAGGCGCCTCAGCTGGTCGAGCCATCCGCCGTGTCAGCCCCCGGTTCGGGCGCACGCATCCTGCTGACGATCAAGGTCGATGACGTCGATTCGGTTTGCGCGGAGCTGCAGAAACTCGGGGTTGCGCTGCTCAATGGTCCGATCGATCGTCCATGGGGCCGCCGCACCGCGGCCTTTGCGGATCCGTCAGGCCATGTCTGGGAGGTCGCGCACGAATTGCGCTAACCCCTCTCGTGCGATTTAAGTTTTGCCGTCATCGGCCTTACGGACGGGCCGCTTCTTCCAAGCGAAGAGCGGATTCGACGGCTATTGCCACGATGATGACCAAATTCCGTGGTGTTCGGAGGCCTCTTCATGCAATCGGGGACGGGCGCATCGGCATGGACTGGATCAATCGTTATATCGATCAGCCGCTACTGCACGGCGCGGCGGGTTTGTTGCGGAGTTGGCATCTCCGCACGCGGCAACCGCCGGAGCTGCTGGAGCCGACATGGAATCTCGTCGTGCTCTCCTTTCTGCTGATCGCGAGCGGGCAGGTTATGGCCGGCAAACCTTTTGCGCTCAGTGTCGCTGCGCTGATCATGCTGGCGCTGCCGTCTGCGCGAAAGCTGCTTTCGGCTGTGAAGGCAGGGCAAGGCGGGTACGGCGCCCGGGAGTACAAGTCGCTGAGAGCGCGCGCCATCGCCAAACGTGAGGCGGAGTGGTCGGTGCGGATCATCGTCCTCTTTGCATCGGCCTGCCTTCCGTTCATCGCCCGCATCGACGATCCGGTGGGAGCCTGTTTCATGTTGGGAGCCAGCATCTGGTTCGTGCTGACCGGGCCGCTCAAGGCCTATCTCGATGCAGCCGAACCTCCCGAGCCGAATGAAGGCGACCGGACGTACAGCGGCGCCTTTCATTTCGGCTGAAGGGAGCCGATGCGACGCCGCATGTCCCGGCCATCAGACGGACGGGAACCAAATGCGGCCGTCTCCGTTATCTCCGCAGCAACGTACAAGGAGATTGCGATGCTTTACTACGCTCTGGTGTTTCTCGTGGTGGCCTTGATTGCCGGCGTCCTCGGATTTGGCGGCATCGCAGGGGCGTCAGCTTCCATTGCCCAGGTTCTGTTCTTCATTTTCCTGGTGCTGTTCGTCGTATCGCTCGTCATGCGACTGATGCGAAAAGT
Source organism: Rhizobium sp. CB2179 (assembly GCF_057653455.1). Lineage (NCBI taxonomy): Bacteria > Pseudomonadati > Pseudomonadota > Alphaproteobacteria > Hyphomicrobiales > Rhizobiaceae > Rhizobium > Rhizobium sp. CB2179. The sequence continues at coordinate 122,387 of NZ_JBYGKR010000004.1, forward strand.
ATAACTCGGACAGATTAAAGTATAAAAACCCGGCGAAGCACATCGCCGGGTTTTTCTTTATTGCCACATTCGGTTTCATGTCTCCGTCACTGAAGGCTTCCGTCCCGGTCGTGGTCGGCTGTCGCGAAATCCGCCATCACCCGCTGCATGAATTCGCTTCGGCTGATCCGGCCGTTATGGTTCGCGTCGGTCAAAGTGAATTGCTCGACCGTCAGGATCTGCACCGTCTCGTCGGACTGCAGGCTGCCGTCCTTGTTCTTGTCGAGACTTCCGAAAGCCGAGCCCATGAAGGTCTCGTATTCCGATCGGTCGACGGTCTTGCTGGTATTTGCGTCAAGCCGATCCATCTGGCCCTGATACATTGATCCGGGCTGTTGCTGTTGTTGCGCCACTGCCCCAACTCATTGGCACAGTATGAATGTGGTCACCAAAGCCAAAGTTTTCATCGCTTGATATCCCTCCCCAATTATCGGCAAGCCAGGCGGTTACCCACGAAGCCGCCGCCGCCTATGCCGGCGCCGACAGCAAGCACCTGCCCGGTTCCGGCGCCGATCGTGCTGCCGATCAAGCCACCGACAATCGCGCCGCCGACGGTTCCGGCGATGCAGCCGAATTCGGAATTACGATCCGAGACGGCCTGCGACGTCGGGCCGGACTGGCAGGCGGAGACGGCAAGGCATCCCGCCAGTATGATGTTTGTCCTGCGTATGCGCATCTTTCCCTCCCGATAAAATTACCCGTTATCTCCAATAGAGATCGGCGGGCGTACGATTGTCCGGCCCCCGCGAAAATATCGCCTGATTATATTTCTTAAATTCAGACTTAGTTTCTGTTCGAGCAGAAGCAGAAATCCGGAAAACAAGCGGAAATGCTGCGGCAATGCCAAGCAATCATGCTGTTTTCTCTCCAGTTGCACTGCTGCATGGAGAGTATCTTCGATACAGTACAGCTATCTATACGGCATGGCAACCTGCGCGATCATCGATGCTTATCCAAATAGGGGCGCCTGCGATGTGCATGATACCGCTCGTCGAGAGTTGACGGCGACCAGGATCGTGCCTTTCCGGCAACCATCCCTGACAACATCGTGAAATAACCGGATGACGCGAAAAGATGCCTTCGAAATGTCCCAATGGGAGCTGAACCGTAAGCGTGTTTATCGCTTGCGCCCTCCCAGGCGCTTTGACATGCGATGCGTAAATGATGCCGGTTCGGGATCGTTTTGCGGTTCCGTCCGTTATCTGTTGCCGAATCTGGTGGCGAGTAGCCGGGTATGCTCCCGTCACGATTTGAGAAGGAGAGACTTATGAACAAAATTCTTGCGACGGCTTTTGCCGCGGTATCGTTGACGTTTGTCGGCGCTGGGGCGGTCAATGCCGCCGATCTCGGCACCAGGACATATGAGGAGCCGGACCTCCGCAATGGCGTGAAGATCGGTTACCTCACCTGCGATATCGGTGGCGGCACGGGTTACGTGCTCGGTTCCTCCAAAGAGGCCGACTGCATCTTCCAGTCGACCGTCGGCAACGAACTTTCGGATCGTTATACGGGTGAAATGAGAAAGCTGGGCATCGACCTTGGCTTCACCACGCGCAGCCGCCTGATCTGGGCCGTGTTCGCGCCGACGGCCGGCTATCACCGCGGATCGCTCGCCGGCCTCTACGTCGGCGCCACCGCCGAAGCGACGCTCGGCGCCGGTGTCGGCGCCAATCTCCTGGTTGGCGGCACCTCCGGCTCGATCCATCTGCAGACGGTCAGCCTGACCGGTCAGCTCGGCCTCAACGTTGCGGCCGGCAGCGCTTCGATGACGCTCACACCAGCGAATTGATATGGCCTTTTGACGTCCCCTGCCGCGACGCGGCAGGGGACGTCATCTCGTCTGGGGCGCGGTTTCGCACCCTCGCATGCCCAAGCCGGATCACGACATGTGGATATTCGAATGGCAACGCCCGGCGAGGACGAGATCCTGGTCGGGCACTATCTGAAGATCTGGGACAGCTACGGCACGCCGCCGGAGCACTATAGAGGGCGAGCGTTGGTTTCCCATCAAACTACGCTATTGGATAACAAATAGAGAAAGACGCTTAGGAACCGTCGTCAGGTAGCCAAATCCTCAGTTTGCCGACTGACCTGAAGCCCAGCTTTGTCATTTCGTTTAGCGTTGCGCCACTGTCATAGCCGACTAGCGGCACTTCGGGTGAAAAGGCGATAGTGGCCAACGACATGGCGTCCCCGAAGGCCTGCAGCGCACCAGTCAAGTTAAAGATATTGGAGATCCCTACAGCCTCGGTTGATCGATTTACGATGCAGCCCGCATCAAAAGCGTCGCCGGCCCATCGGCCATAGATATGTATGTTGGGATCGGAAAGCAGGGCCGGTGTGAAGACGTTGGCATCGGTCTGGCTACCAGACTCTTTCCAGGAATGTTCCCAGCGCTCCAGTGCCGCTGCATCGCGAATGCGTGCCCAATCCTGAGGCGCACGCACTGAAATTCTGCGAGGTTCAGCCCAAATCCATGATGCGGAAAACAACAACTGGAACCCTTTGTTGACGAGATCGAGCCTGGAAAACCCGTCTTTGAAACCAGGTCGCCGTCCTAGCCGATCTGTCAGCCGACCGATTTCAATCAGCTGTTCCTCTGTTGCATCCGGGTCGAGTGTCGTCATGTTGGAATAGTAGGGGGGTGCGATCGCATCGCTTGACCAAAATGCACTGGTTCGCTGATCAGGCAGTCCATGGGCACGGAACATCGCCTGATACAGGTCTGCATTGTTAGCGGCACAAATGCGCGCTTTTTCTGCATCGGATCGTACCGTGTGTTTCAGGATATTGCTTTGCGAGGAGTTGCGTATCATAAGAAAATCCAGTTGCTCGGAGCGTCTGACACCTAGCCGGTGCATCCGCGATAGAAAGTTGAGCGGCTAGGCCAAGTTGCATCGCAGTTTCCGACGGCGAAGTTCCAGCACTAAAAAGCTTCACAGCGGCGTCGACTTTCTTGGTATCGAGTGGCTGGTGCCGCGGTTCTTTCCCTTTGGCCTGTGCATCGGCAATGCCGTCGTTTGTCTGCTCTGAGATCAACTGGCTCGATCTAGCGCGGGCCGTCCGATCCGCCTACGCTTTCGCTCGGCCGGGTGCGATAAAAGTAGCGATCGTCGTCTCGTCATGGCCGGCCTCGCGCAGGAAGCGGCTGGCGAATTCGATGGCAGGGCTTCTAAGCGCCTCGTCCGGTCTAATCAGGTGAAAGGCCACATGGTAATCGAGCGTCCGCTCGGATACGGCGACGACGCGCCCGGTGGCCAGCGCGGCATCCGACAGCGGCGGCCGCGCGAGCGCGATTCCGAGGCCCTGGGCGCAGGCATCGATCACCAGATTATAGTCCTCGAAGCGGCGATCGTGGCCGCGCGGTATATAGTCGACGCCCTCACGGGAGAGCCAGCGTCGCCAGCCTTCAATATTCGAATCGTGCAGGATCGGCAGATCGAGCAGCGCCGAGGCATCGGAGCGCTGCCCGAGCCGCTCCGCCAGCGCCGGGGCGGCGATCGGAAACGATTTCTCCTGCCAGAGCGGCAGGGCGCGCACGCCGGCCCACGGTCCCTTGCCGCAGCGAATGGCAAGATCCGTGCCTTCGCCGAAATCCGCCAGCCGGTGTTCGAGCGTCAGCTCGACATGCAGCTCGTTTCCTTCGAGCTTCGGCAGGCGTTGAAACAGCCATAGAGAGGCGACAGAGGGCGTCACCGAAAGGCGCACCACCGCCTTGTTGCGGCGAGGCAGCCAGCGTTCGCCGCTATTGCCGAGCAGCGTAAGTGCTTCTTCCGCCCGCGCGAAAAACCGCATGCCTTCCGGCGTCAGGCGCACGCCTCGGGCTTCGCGCGCAAACAGGCGCACGCCCATCCAGCGCTCCAGTCGCGAGACCTGCCGTGACACCGCGCCGTGGGTGATGCCGCTTTCCTCGGCTGCAGCCGAAAACGATCCGAGCCGGGCGGCGCGGGCAAAGGTCTCGAGCGTATCGAGCGGTGGAAGCACTGGCGAGCTGTGAACCATGCGCACATTTGATCATCGATTGCGATGCTTTTCAAGCACGCATCGAAGGCCTAATCACTGTCGCATGAACATATGGAGGCGAAAATGAGCATGGCGGCATGCGTACCGGTTTCGACGAAACAGCAAGGCGGGTTCGATCTGGTGGCCTTTGCGGCGATCGTCGTCACCATCCTCTCCTGGGCTTCCTCCTTCGTGGTGATCCGCATCTGTCTCGGACCACTGACGCCGATCGAACTGGCGACGGCGCGCTATGTGGCAGCTGGCGCCATCGCCCTCGTCTATCTCGTCATCTATCGGCCGATGCCGGAAAAACGCGATTTTTTCCGCCTCTCCGTTGCCGCCGTGCTCTTCATCGCCGCCTATGCGGTTCTGCTGAACACCGGCGAGCAGACCGTTGCGGCAGGACCGGCGAGCTTCATCATCAACACCATGCCCGTCTTCACCGCCCTCATTGCCACATTCGCGCTCGGCGAGCGCTTCGGCCGCTGGGGCTGGGTGGGCACCGCGGTTTCTTTCGGCGGCGTGGCGCTGATTGCGGTCGCCTCCGACAGCGGCTTCAAGCTCGATCCAAATGCCGTCCTCATCCTTGGCGCAGCGCTCTGCTCGGCGATCGCCAGCGTGCTGCAGAAGCCGCTGCTCGGGCGGTTGCCGGCGCTTGCCGTCACTGCCTGGATCCTGCTCATCGGTTCCGTACCACTGTTTCCAGCCGTCCCGGCGACGATTCAGGCGCTGGCTGCCGCACCGGCGGAGGTGAACTGGGGCGTTGCCTATCTCGTTATCTTCCCGACCGCGATCGGCTATCTCACCTGGGCAATCGCCCTGAAGCGGCTGACGGCCGCCCGCGCCTCGAATTTCCTCTACGGCGTTCCCCCGGTCGCCACGCTGATCGGGTTCGTCTGGCTGGGCGAAACGCCGACGGCGTTGGGCGCGGTCGGTGGCGTCATGGCAATCCTCGGCGTGCTCGTCGTTAACGTGATGCGGAAGCGGTAGCGTCGAATTCAGGCCGCGAAAGGCGGCCTGGTAACAGATAAGCATTGCGCCGCCGTTCGCTTTCTTTAAAACGAAAGCAGATCGAAAGGCGCGTGCTCATGTTCTTGACCGACCGGCAAACTGAAATCGTGGCGATTGCGAAATCGAGCGGCAGGGTGCTGGTCGAGGAGCTCGCCTCCCGCTTTTCGGTGACGCCGCAGACGATCCGCAAGGACCTCAACGATCTCTGCGATGCGCAGGTGCTGACGCGCATCCATGGCGGCGCGACATTCCCGAGCGGGACGGAGAACGTCAAATACGAAGCGCGCCGCCAGATCGCGGCTTCCGAGAAACAGGCGATCGGCATTGCCGCGGTCGAGCTGATCCCGAGCGGGGCCTCGCTCTTCATCAATATCGGAACGACGACGGAGGCGGTAGGCGAGGCCCTTGCCGACCATCATGAACTGATGGTGATCACCAATAATATAAACGTAGCCAATAGGTTACGTCTTTTTCCAGCAATCGAGGTCGTCATTGCCGGCGGCGTCGTGCGCGGTTCGGACGGCGGAATCGTCGGCGAGGCGGCCGTCGATTTCATCCGCCAGTTCAAGGTCGATTACGCCGTGATCGGCGCGTCGGCGATCGATATCGACGGCGCGCTTCTCGACTATGATTTTCGCGAAGTGAAGGTCGCCCAGGCCATCATCGCCAATGCCAGACATGTCATTCTCGTTGCCGATTCGACGAAGTTCGAACGCACCGCACCGGTCAGGATCGGCCAGCTTTCCCAGGTTCATACCTTCATCACCGATCACTGTCCGGTGCCGTCGATCCGTAATCTCTGCCTGGAAAATAATGTGAAACTGATCGAAACGAACGGCAGATTTCGCTAGACAACGACCCTCGCAAACATTCGTTTGACATTCGTATTCCTTTCGTTTTAACTGTTGTTACTTTCGCAATTGCGCAAGTTTTGTGCGATGCGAAATTGACGGCGGGCTCGGAGGGGGAATTGGGCCGAAATATTCACGACATATTCGTCATCGGTGGCGGCATCAACGGCTGCGGCATTGCGCGCGATGCCGTCGGGCGCGGTTATTCGGTGGCGCTGGCGGAGATGAACGATTTCGCCTCGGGTACCTCGTCGGGCGCCACCAAGCTGATCCATGGCGGCCTGCGTTACCTCGAGCATTATGAATTCCGCCTGGTGCGGGAATCGCTGATGGAGCGCGAGATCCTCTGGGCGATGGCGCCGCACATCATCTGGCCGCTGCGTTTCGTATTGCCCTACCACAAGGGCGGCATCCGTCCGGCCTGGCTGATCCGGCTCGGCCTCTTCCTCTACGACCATCTTGGCGGCCGCAAGCTGCTACCGCCGACATCCGTTCTCGACATGCGCCGCGATCCGGCCGGCAAGCCGCTGAAGGCGCTGTTTTCCAAGGCTTTCGAATATTCCGACGGCTGGGTCGACGATGCCCGCATGGTGGTGCTGAACGCCCGCGATGCCGCCGACAAGGGGGCGCTGATCATGCCGCGCACCAAGGTGGTGTCGGCAAAGCGCGAGAATGGCCTATGGCATATCGAGACCACCGATACCATCACCGGTCGCAATGACAGCCATCAGGCTCGGATGCTGGTCAATGCCGCCGGTCCCTGGGTCGACCATGTCATTCGTTCCGCCTTCGGCCAGAACGAAGCCCACCATGTCCGCCTCGTCCAGGGCAGCCATATCGTCGTGAAGAAGAAGTTCGACGATGTGAGAGCCTATTTCTTCCAGAACCCCGACAACCGGATCATCTTCGCCATCCCCTACGAGGGCGACTTCACCCTGATCGGCACCACGGATCGCGACTACACCGCCGATCCCCGGGATGTCCGGATCTCCGAGGAGGAGACCGTCTACCTTTGCAATGCGGCGTCGGAATATTTCAAGGAGCCGGTCAGGCCGGAGGATATCGTCTGGACCTATTCTGCGGTCAGGCCACTTTATGATGACGGCGCCTCGAAGGCGCAGGAGGCGACGCGCGACTATGTGCTGAAGCTGGAAGGCGAAGGTGCCGCGGCGCCACTGCTCAACGTCTTCGGCGGCAAGCTCACCACCTATCGCCGGCTTTCCGAACATGCGCTGGAGAAGATCGGCGCTGCGATCGGCGCCAAAGGCGCCCCGTGGACGGCCAAAAGCCATCTGCCGGGCGGCGATTTCGCGGTCAAGGGTTACGAGGCGGAGGTCGCCAAGCTGAAGCGGCGTTATTCGTTCCTCGCCGATCGGCATGCCCGCCGGCTGGTGCGCCGCTATGGCACCAGGGCCGAGGCGCTGCTTGGCGATGCCAGCGGCATCGACGATCTCGGACGGCTGTTCGGCGGCGATCTCTACGAGGCAGAGGTCACCTATCTCGTCGAACATGAATGGGCCCGGCACGCCGAAGACGTGCTGTGGAGGAGAACAAAGGATGGTCTGCGCCTTTCGAAGGAGCAGGCCCAGTCACTGGAGGAGTACATGGCTGCCATGCCGGCGATGGCCGGGTAGGAGCCATGTGGTCCCCGATGCGTGGAGGCACGGGAATCGGAATGCTGGAACTGCGAAACGCTGCCAAGATGGTGGGCGCGGACTATCATATCTATCCGACTGATCTGGTTCTCGAGCGAGGCACGCTGAACGTCCTGCTCGGGCCGACGCTCGCGGGTAAGACCTCTCTGATGCGGCTGATGGCGGGGCTTGACCGTCCCACAGGCGGCTCCATCCATTTCGACGGCACTGACGTCACCGGCATGCCGGTGCAGAAGCGCAACGTCGCCATGGTCTACCAACAGTTCATCAATTATCCGGCATTGACGGTCTACGAGAATATTGCCTCGCCGCTGCGGATTGCCGGCAAGGATGCCAAGATCATCGATCTGGAGGTACGCAAGGCTGCCGAACTTCTGAAACTCGGGCCTTATCTCGATCGCACGCCGCTCAACCTCTCGGGCGGCCAGCAGCAGCGCACGGCGCTTGCCCGTGCACTCGTGAAGAATGCGAGCCTTGTTTTGATGGACGAGCCGCTTGCCAACCTCGACTACAAGCTGCGCGAGGAATTGCGGCAGGAATTGCCGCGCATTTTCGCCCAGTCCGGCGCGATCTTCGTTTATGCCACGACGGAACCCTCCGAAGCCTTGTTGCTGGGCGGCAATACGGCAACGCTCAGCGAGGGCCGGATCACCCAGTTTGGCCCGACGGTCGAGGTCTATCGCAATCCGCTCGATCTGACGACGGCGAAAACCTTTGCCGATCCGCCGCTGAATTTTATTGATCTAATCAAATCGGCAGGCAATTTCCTGCGCGACGGCGCTGTGATTTTTGCCGTGCCGCGGCATCTTCAGAACGTGCCAGACGGGCCGGCAACGATCGCGTTTCACCCCCATCATCTTGCACCAACCGCCCAGACGGCTGATTCGGCGCGGCTGACAGCACGGACACAGATTTCGGAGATCACCGGGTCGGAGAGTTTCGTGCATCTGCAATTTGCCGACACCCGCTGGGTGATGCTTGCGCACGGCATCCTCAATGTCGACCCGGACACGGATCTCTCCGTTTTCATCGATACGCGCCACCTGATGGCGTTCGGCGCGGACGGCCAGGCGATCACCGCTGCCAGGCAGAGGGGCTAGGAGAAGATCATGGCACGTATCACCCTCGATCATATTCGACATGCCTATGGGCCGAACCCGAAGAGCGAGAAGGACTACGCTCTCAAGGAAGTGCACCACGAGTGGAACGATGGCGGTGCCTATGCGCTGCTCGGACCTTCAGGCTGCGGAAAGACCTCGCTGCTCAATATCATTTCCGGCCTTATTCAGCCCTCCGAAGGACGAATTCTCTTCGACGGACAGGATGTTACGAACCTGCCGACGCAGCAGCGAAATATTGCGCAGGTATTCCAGTTTCCGGTCATCTACGACACGATGACCGTCTATGACAATCTGGCCTTCCCCTTGCGCAACCGCGGAGTCGCGGAGCCTGATGTTGATCGTCGTGTCCGCGAAATATTGGAGATGATTGATCTTGCAGATTGGGCCAAGCGTCGCGCGCGCGGTTTGACGGCGGACCAAAAGCAGAAGATTTCGCTCGGCCGCGGCCTGGTGCGCTCGGATGTGAACGCGATTCTCTTTGACGAGCCGCTCACTGTTATCGATCCGCATATGAAATGGGTGCTGCGATCGCAGCTGAAGCGGCTGCATAAGCAGTTCGGTTTTACAATGGTCTATGTCACGCATGACCAGACGGAGGCGCTGACCTTCGCCGACAAAGTCGTGGTGATGTACGATGGCGAGATCGTGCAGATCGGCACGCCGGCCGAGCTCTTCGAGCGTCCGAGTCATACCTTCGTCGGCTACTTCATCGGTTCTCCGGGCATGAACTTCATGCCAGCCAAGGTGGAAGGCCGCACGGTTCGGGTCGGCGAGCATGCGCTGACGCTCGACTATGCGCCAAAGATTTCGGCAGCGGCCAAGGTAGAGCTTGGAATCCGGCCCGAGTTTGTTCGGGTCGGCCGCGAGGGCATGCCTGTGACCGTCAGCAAGGTGGAAGATATCGGCCGGCAGAAGATCGTCCGCGCGCAGTTTGCCGGCCAGCCGATCGCGATAGTCGTCCCTGAGGACGAGGACATTCCGGCTGATCCGCGGGTGACCTTCGAGCCATCGGGTATCAGTATCTATGCCGACTCTTGGCGCGCCGGACCGGAGGCTTGATGATGGAAAAAACCTGGAACAACAAAGCGTGGTTTCTGGTCTTGCCGGTCCTTGTGCTGGTGGCATTCTCGGCCGTCATTCCCTTGATGACGGTTGTGAACTATTCCGTTCAGGACACTTTCGGAAACAACCAGTTCTTCTGGAACGGAACTGACTGGTTTACGGAAATCCTGCATTCCGACCGATTCTGGGCCGCCCTACAGCGAAACCTGATTTTTTCGTTGATCATTCTCGCTCTTGAGATCCCGCTCGGTATCTTCATTGCGCTCAACATGCCGAAATCGGGCATCGGCGTGCCGGTGTGCCTGGTTCTGATGGCGCTACCACTGCTGATCCCGTGGAACGTTGTCGGCACGATCTGGCAGGTGTTCGGCCGCAACGACATTGGTTTGTTTGGCTATTACATCAATGCCATCGGCATCGATTACAACTATGTGCAGGATCCGTTCGACGCCTGGGTGACGATCATCATCATGGATGTCTGGCACTGGACGAGCCTGGTCGTCTTGCTTTGCTATGCAGGCCTCGTTTCCATTCCGGATGCTTTCTATCAGGCAGCCAAGATCGACGGTGCGTCTCGTTGGGCCGTGTTCCGCTATATCCAGCTGCCAAAGATGAAGCGCGTTCTTCTGATCGCCGTGCTGCTGCGTTTCATGGATAGTTTCATGATCTACACCGAGCCTTTTGTCGTCACTGGTGGCGGTCCCGGCAACGCGACCACTTTCCTGTCGATCGATCTGGTCAAGACCGCCCTCGGACAGTTTGACCTCGGTCCGGCCGCTGCCATGTCGCTGGTCTATTTCCTGATCATCCTGCTGCTTTCGTGGGTGTTCTACACCGTCATGACAAGCCACGACGCGGAGAATTGAAATGAGCGCCTCCAACGAAACGACAGCGAGCCGAAAAATCTCTGGCGCTACCAGTGTCGCAAGCGGTCTCTCCTCCGATGAAGTCAGCCGTCTGATGCGCCGGCGCGGCGAGGAATCGCGCTGGTGGTGGGTGGTTCCGACGATCTATATCATTGTGCTCCTGCTGCCGATCTATTGGCTCGTCAATATGAGCTTCAAGACCAACGCGGAAATCGTCAATTCTCTGACGCTTTATCCTCATAACCCGACGATCGCCAATTACGTGACGATCTTCACGGAGAAGGCGTGGTATTCCGGCTACATCAATTCAATCACCTATGTCGTGATCAACATGGTGATCTCGGTGGCAGCCGCGCTGCCGGCGGCCTATGCCTTTTCCCGTTATCGGTTCCTTGGTGACAAGCATCTTTTCTTCTGGTTGCTGACGAACCGGATGGCGCCGCCGGCGGTCTTTGCCCTGCCGTTCTTCCAGCTCTACTCAGCCTTTGGGCTGATCGATACGCACATCGCCGTGGCATTGGCGCATTGCCTCTTCAACGTGCCGCTTGCGGTCTGGATCCTTGAAGGCTTCATGTCCGGCGTGCCGAAGGAAATCGACGAAACGGCCTATATCGATGGCTATTCGTTCCCGCGCTTTTTCCTGAAGATCTTCACGCCGCTGATTGCGAGCGGCATAGGTGTCGCCTGCTTCTTCTGTTTCATGTTCTCTTGGGTCGAGTTGCTGATCGCACGAACGCTGACGACGACCGACGCCAAGCCGATCGCTGCCACCATGACCCGTACCGTCTCTGCATCCGGCATGGATTGGGGCTTGCTCGCCGCCGCGGGTGTTCTGACCTTGATCCCAGGGGCGCTGGTGATCTGGTTTGTGCGCAATTACATCGCCAAGGGCTTCGCCCTGGGGAGGGTTTGATGAGCTTTTCGCTTCCCGATTTTTCATGGATGGCGTGGACCTGGCCGACGGCCACTTTCTTCGTCGTTATCGCATTGCTGCTGATCGGCATGGGGGTCTGGGAATACGCCGCTCCGGGCGGCAATCCCCGGATCGGAATCCTGCGCTTCGAGACGACGCGCGGTGACCGGCTTTTCCTTTCGCTGCTCGGCAGCGCCTTTATCCATCTTGCCTGGCTTGGTCTCGCTGGATCAAGCCTCTGGTGGGCTCTCGCTCTCTCCGTTGTCTACGCCGTTGGCGTATTCCGTTACGTGTGAGGCAAACTGATGCAGATGGCCGGGTTTTTCTGGCCGCCTGAGACGTGAAGACTGCAATCGCAAAACCCTGGGAGGATATCATGCGAAGGCATTTATTGACGACGACAGCAGCCGTGCTGCTGGCCATGACCGGGTCGGCCTATGCCGGCATGGACGAGGCAAAAACTTTTCTGGATAAAGAGATCGGCGACGTGTCGACGCTTTCTCGCGCCGACCAGGAAAAGGAAATGCAATGGTTCATCGATGCTGCGAAGCCTTTCCAGGGGATGGACATCAAGGTTGTTTCGGAAACCTTGACCACCCACAAGTATGAGTCCGAGGTTCTGGCTCCGGCCTTTACTGCGATTACCGGGATAAAGGTCACGCACGACGTCATTCAAGAGGGTGACGTTGTCGAGAAGATCCAGACGCAGATGCAGACCGGGCAGAACCTTTATGACGGCTGGGTCAACGACTCCGACTTGATCGGCACCCACTGGCGCTATCAGCAGGTGCGCAACCTGACCGACTGGATGGCCGGCGAAGGCAAGGACGTTACCAACCCCGGCCTCGATATCGACGACTTCATCGGCACCAAGTTCACGACAGCGCCGGACAAGAAGCTCTACCAGCTTCCCGACCAGCAATTCGCCAACCTCTATTGGTTCCGTTACGACTGGTTCAACGACGAGAAGAACAAGGCCGATTTCAAGGCGAAATACGGCTACGATCTCGGCGTTCCGGTCAACTGGTCGGCCTATGAGGACATTGCCGAATTCTTTACCGGCCGTGACGTCAATGGCAAGAAGGTCTTCGGCCATATGGATTACGGCAAAAAGGACCCGTCGCTTGGCTGGCGCTTCACCGACGCTTGGCTTTCGATGGCCGGCAACGGTGACAAGGGTCTGCCGAACGGTCTTCCGGTCGACGAATGGGGTATCAAGGTCGACGAGAATTCGCGTCCCGTCGGTTCGTGCGTCGCGCGTGGCGGCGATACCAACGGCCCTGCATCGGTCTATTCGATCCAGAAGTATCTCGATTGGTTGAAGGCGTATGCACCGCCGGAAGCTCAGGGCATGACCTTCTCGGAATCCGGTCCGGTGCCGGCGCAGGGTAACGTCGCGCAGCAGATCTTCTGGTACACTGCGTTCACCGCAGACATGGTCAAGCCTGGCCTGCCTGTTATGAATGAAGACGGTACGCCGAAATGGCGCATGGCACCGAGCCCGCATGGCGTTTACTGGAAAGACGGCATGAAGCTTGGCTATCAGGACGTCGGTTCCTGGACGCTGATGAAATCGACCCCGACGGACCGTGCAAAAGCCGCGTGGCTCTATGCACAGTTCGTGACCTCCAAGACGGTTGACGTGAAGAAGAGCCAGCTCGGTCTCACCTTCATCCGCGAATCTACCATTCGCGACAAGAGCTTTACGGAGCGCGCTCCGAAGCTCGGCGGCCTGATCGAGTTCTATCGTTCGCCCGCCCGCGTCCAGTGGTCGCCAACCGGTACCAACGTTCCCGATTATCCGAAGCTGGCTCAGCTTTGGTGGCAGGCTATCGGTGACGCCGCTGCCGGCGCCAAGACACCGCAGGAAGCCATGGATTCTCTTTGCGGCGAGCAGGAGAAGGTCATGGGACGTATCGAGAAATCGGGCGTCCAGGGCGATATCGGCCCGAAACTCGCCGAGGAGCATGATCTCGCCTATTGGAACGCGGATGCGGTGAAGAAGGGCAACCTTGCGCCGCAGCTGAAGATCGAGAACGAGAAGGAAAAGCCGGTCACGGTCAATTACGACGAACTCGTCAAGAGCTGGCAGTCGAAGTAAGGCGGACCCGGCCGGAAGCGACGGGGCTTCCGGCCATCACTTCCTGCCACCGGCAACAAGCCGGTGGCACCCACAATCTTTCTCTCATGAAACGTCCGCGTCCTGCTGTCCTCGGCAGGAGCGGTTTCGTGCGAGCCGGAGACGGATATGAGCGGCTATATTCTTTCAATCGACCAGGGCACGACCTCCTCGCGCGCGATCGTCTTCGACGGCGACATGAAAATGGCCGGCTCGGCGCAAGCGGAGATCATTCAATATTATCCGCAGCCCGGATGGGTGGAGCATGACGCTGCCGAAATCTGGCAGTCCGTCGTCGATACTGTGCGCAAGGCGATCGCCGATGCCGGACTTGATGCCGCCGACATTGCCGCGATCGGCATTACTAATCAGCGCGAGACGGCGGTCGTCTGGGATCGCAGGTCCGGGACACCGCTTCACCACGCGATCGTCTGGCAGGACAGGCGCACGGCCGAGATGTGCGAGAGCCTGAAGGCCGATGGATACGAGAAGCTGTTCAGCGCCAAGACCGGGCTGCTGCTCGACCCCTATTTCTCCGGAACGAAGCTGCGCTGGCTGCTCGACAATGTCGATGGCCTGCGTGAGAAGGCGGAAGTGGGCGACGTCTGCTTTGGCACGATCGACAGCTGGCTGATCTACAATCTGACTGATGGACGCGTGCATGCCACCGATGCGACCAATGCATCGAGGACGCTGCTCTACAATATCGATGACGGTGCCTGGGATGAGGAGCTTCTCGGCATTCTCCGCATTCCGGCCGCCATGCTTCCTGACGTCAGGGAATGCGCCGATGATTTCGGCCGCGTCGACAAGGCGCTGTTCGGCGCGGAACTTCCGATCCTCGGGGTCGCCGGCGACCAGCAGGCGGCGGCGATGGGCAATGCCTGCTTCGAACCCGGCATGATGAAATCCACCTATGGCACCGGCTGCTTTGCCCTGCTGAACACCGGCCGGGATCGGGTTTCCTCTTCCAACCGGATGCTGACGACGATCGCCTGCCGGCTCGACGGCGAGACGACCTATGCGCTCGAAGGCTCGATCTTCATCGCCGGTGCCGCCGTGCAATGGCTGCGCGACGGCCTCGGCATTATCGACCAGGCGTCGGAGGCGGGAGTGCTTGCCGCCAAGGCCGATCCCGGACAGCAGGTCTACATCGTTCCGGCCTTCACCGGCCTCGGCGCCCCCTATTGGGATCCGGCTGCGCGCGGCGCGATCTTCGGTCTGACGCGAAACAGCGGGCCGGCGGAATTTGCCCGCGCGGTGCTTGAATCCGTCGCCTACCAGACGCTCGACCTGCTGGTGGCGATGAAGAAGGACTGGGGCGTCAACCAGCTGGAAACGGTGCTGCGCGTCGATGGCGGCATGGCGGCTTCGGATTGGACGATGCAGTGCCTGGCCGACATGACCGGAAATCCTGTCGACCGGTCGGCGATCCGCGAGACGACGGCGCTGGGCGCAGCCTGGCTTGCCGGGTCGAAAGCCGGCATCTGGCCCGGCAAGCGGGATTTTGCGCAGGCCTGGGCCTGCGACCGCCGCTTCAGCCCTTCGATGGATGAGACCGAGCGCCAAACGAAGATCATCGGCTGGAAGAATGCCGTATCGCGAATGATTTCAGACGCCTCCGCGGGATAGGACCGCTTCCGGCTCTTACGCGCCGGCAGCCTTTCTGTTGATGAAGCTCAGGGCGAGCACGGCGAAGATCAGCGTTCCCGTGCCGACCTGCTGCCAATAGAAGTTCAGATCGGTCAGCAGAAGCCCATTGGCGACGATGCTGAGCAGCAGGGCGCCGAGTACGGTGCCGCCGACATTCGGCCGTCCGAGTGGGCTGAGCGTCGTGCCGATGAAGGTCGCGCCGATGGCATTGAGCAGGAAGGCATTGCCCGAGGAAGGGATGTAGGTGGTGACGGTTGCGGTCAGGATCAGGCCGGCGATTGCCGCGATCAACCCGACCAGGATGAAAGTCACCGCGACATGGGCCGGCGCGGCGATCCCGGAATAGCGCACGACGCCCGGCTGGATGCCGATCGACAGGATGACGCGGCCGAAACGCGTCCGGGCAAAGACAACGGCAGCGGCCGCGATGACGACGATGGCAGCGGCAAGCGGTACTGGGAAGCCGACGATCGTGCCGTGGCCGAGGAAACGGAAGGCTTCCGGCACGCCGTTCGGCGGCAGATAGACCGGATTGCCGCCATTGGTCAGCAGCTGCTGAACGCTGCGGCCGATGAACAGCGTGCCGAGCGTGGCGAGGAACGGCGACACGCCGATCCCGGAAATCAAGAGCGCGTTGAAGGCGCCGACGAACGCTCCGGCGGCCAGTCCCGCGAGTGCGGCGACTGCCACCGGCTGCCCGGCGAGGACGAGCGAAACGAAGGCAAAGCTGGCGAAATCCATCGCCGTTCCCACCGAAAGATCGATGCCACCCGATGCGACGGCGAAGGTCATGGCGACCGAGACGATAGCTAGCAGCGTGAAATTGTTGACCAGGATGCTCTGCAGATTGGCAGGCGTCAGGAATGTCGGCGTTGCCACGGAAAAGGCGGCAAACACCGCAACCAGGGCGAGGATCAGCCCATAGCGCACCAGGCCGCCGGCGAGAAGACGCGGCAAGCCGATGCTGGCGGGGGTAGGGGTCTGGAGCGACATGGTCAGGCCTCCTGCCGGCGCAGCAGCGTGGTCGCGGAAACGACGATGAGAATGAGCACACCCTGGACGCCGCTGACCAGCGTGCTCGAAATGTTCAGCAGCTGGAAACCGTTGACCAGGAAGCCGACCAAAAGGGCCGAAAGCAGCGTCCCAGTGACCGTCGGAACCAGCCGGCGCGAAAAGACCGAGCCGAGCAGGGCCGTCACGACGACGGGCAACAGCATCTCGCCGGCGCCGGTCGTGCTGCCGCTTAGATAGGAAACCGACAGGATGCCAGCGACGCCGCCGGAGACGCCGCTGGCAACGAAGGCGCCGGCCAGCAGCCGGCGAAGCGGCAGACCGGCGGCACGCGCCGCATCCGGAAACTCACCGACGGCATAGAGGCGCAGGCCGAGCGGAGTATATTGAACGATCGCCGTGGTGATGGCCGTGAAGCCAAGGAGCACATAGGCAAGAACCGGGATGCCGAAAACATCCGAGGCCGAGAGCGCCGACAGGAAAGGCGTCGAGGCCGGCAGGACGGTATTGCCGGTCAGCACCAACTCCAGGCCGGCGACGACGTTCATGACGGCAAGCGTGGCCAGCAGCGGCACGATGCCGGCATAGACGATGGCAATGGCATTGACCGTGCCGATCAGGGCGCCGGTGAGGATCGCCGCGGCAATCGCCGTCGCATCGCCGTAGCCGAGCTGCGTCAGGCTCGCATAGACGGCAGCGCTGAGGCCCATATTGGCCGCGAGCGACAGGTCGATGCCGCCGGTGACGACATTGGAGCCGCCGGCAATCAGCACGATCGTCAACCCGATGGCAAGCACACCGGAGATGGCCGATTGACCAAGTACGTTGCCTATATTGCCGATGCTGAGGAAATAGGGTGCGGTCAGCGAAAAGATGATCAGGATGGCGGCGAAAGCGATCAGCGATCCGAAGCGCAACGCGGTCGCTGCAATATTGCCGGCCGGCCGGGGAGGCGGTTCCGCAGCGGAAAAACCGGAAGGCGCGAATTCTACTTCAGCCGACATGGCGTTGTCCCTCGGATGATCCGGTCGATTGAGCGAGCACCGCATCTGCCGTGGTCTCCGACGAGACGAATTCCCGCACCACGCGGCCGCGGAAGAGCACCAGGATGCGATCGGTGATGCCGATGAGCTCGGGCAGATCCGAAGACAGCACGATGACGCCGGCGCCGCGCGACGCGAGTTCACCGATCAGCGTATAGATCTCGACCTTGGAGCCGATATCGACTCCAACAGTCGGCTCGTCGAGGAGATAGACCTCGGAACGGCGGCTCAGCCACTTGGCGATGGCCACCTTCTGCTGGTTGCCGCCCGAAAGCGTGCGCAGCAGGGCGTCCCGCCCATTGGTCTTCACCTGCAGCCGCGTAATCAGAGCGTCCACTTCTTGCTGTTCGCGTCTGGGATCGAGAAAGCCAAAACGCGTGAAGCGGCCAAGGCTGGAAAGACTGATATTTTCCGCGACGCTGAGGTCGAGCGCGACGCCGTGGCGACGCCGATCTTCCGGCACCAGGGCGATCTCGCGGCCGGCCGCCTGGGTGGGATTGGTGAAACGGGCAGCCTTGCCACTGATTTCGATATGGCCGGAAGCCGGGGTCTCCAGACCGAAGAGAGTGCGGACCAGCTCCTTTGCGCCGGAGCCGAGCAGGCCGGTGAGGCCAAGCACCTCGCCGCGGCGAAGCGTGAAACTGATGTCGCTATATTTCCCCGGCGCCGACAGCTGCTCGACCTTGAGGATTTCCGCGCCGGGCGTCACCTGCGGCTTCGGAAACATCTCCTTGATGTCGCGTTCGACCATCAGCCGCGCAATCGCGCCAGCCGAGGTCTCCCCGATCGGCAGGGAGGCGACGTCCAGCCCATTGCGCAGCACGGTGACGTGGTCGCAGAGCTCTTCGATTTCGTTCAGGTAATGCGAGATATAGATGATGGTGACGCCTTCGTCGCGCAGACGGCGGATCAATCGAAAGAGGATATCGGCCTCGCGGCGCACCAGTGCGGCCGTCGGCTCATCGAAGACGAGCACCTTCGGCTGATTGAGGAGCGCGCGGGTGATTTGCACGATCTGCTTTTCGGCAGTCGACAATTCGCTGATCAAGGCGGCGTTCGGCAACCGGATACCGAAATAGTCGTTGAGAATATCAGACGCGCGACGTTGCATCAGTCGCCGGTCGAGGAACGGTGTGCCCGATATCCGCGGTTCCCGGCCAAGGAACAGAGCTTCGCCGACGGTGAAGGTCGGCACCAACAGCCGGTCCTGGTGAATGAAGTGGATACCGAGCTCTTCGGCAAGATGCGGTGTCAGCCTGTCGAATGTTTGCCCTTCGATCTCGATCCGGCCGCCATCCGGCTGATGAAGACCGGCCAGCAGTTTGATCAGCGTCGACTTGCCGGCGCCGTTCTGGCCGACGAGACCGTGGATGGTGCCGCGCCTGACGATCAGCGACGCACCGGCAAGCGCCTGCGCACCGCCGAAATGCTTGACGATGCCTTCAAAGCGGATGATGTCGTCGCGTGCCGTCACCGGCGGCTTCAACGAAATGGCCGTCATATCGATCTCTCCGGGCGGGCAGATTGCGAGCGATCCGGCGATGACCGGACCGCTCGTGTTCAGTGTCAGCCGATGCCGAGCTTCTTGGTGACTTCGCCGACATTGGCCTTGTTGGCGAGCAGTGCCGGAACATAGGTCTCGCGCGGCAGCGTCTGGCCGGCGAGCAGCTTGGCGACGTTGCGGATGGCGGTGCGGCCGATTTCCGCCGGCTGCTGGGCGACATCGGCACCGGCTGGCGAATTCGGATCGGCGATGAGCTGGAGCACTTCCGGGCTGCCATCGACACCGTAGGTGCGGATCTCGGTCCGCCCGGCGGCCGCCAAGGCCTGGGTCGCGCCAAGCTGCGGAATGTCCCAGGCCGACCAGATCGCCTTGATCGAACCCTTTTCCGGATACTTGTTGAGGATCGCCGTGATCTGCGTGAAGGCGTCCTGCACGGTATTCGGAATGACGTCGCGCAGTTCCGGCTGGAGGATTTTGACCTTCGGGAAATATTTGACGACATTGACCAACTGGTCGTAGCGGATCGCGCAGGGGGTTACGCCGTAGAAGCCGTTGAAGACGACGATATTGCCTTCGCCGCCAATATCGGAGACGAGCTGCAGCGCCAGGTCCTTGCCGATGCCCCAGTTATCGGAGGTGGTGTTGTTGATCGAATTGGTCGAACCGACGTCGACGGTCAGAACCGGGATCCCGGCATCGCGCGCCTTCTTCAGCCAGGGATCGATGACGCTGAGCGTTCCAAGGATCTGAACGATCGCATCCGGCTTCTGGGCAATCAGCGTCTGCAGCTGCGAGACGAGCTTGCCGTCATTGCGTCCGGCATCGACGGCGATCGGCTCGCCACCGAGGCGCTTTACCTCCTCGATCTGGGCATTATAGGCCTGCAGGTCGAAGAAGTGATCGGTGCCGGTTGCGCTGATGGCGATGCGCTTGCCTTTCAGCGACAGTTCTTCGCCCGCGGCAAAAGCCGACTTCTGTCCGATGAGCGATGCACCGGCGACGGCGACCCCGGCCGCCGCAGACAGTTTCAGCAGCTCTCGTCTTCCGAGACCGTTTTCAGACTTTTCGATACTCATCGCAATTTCTCTCCAATTAATTATGTCTATAGATTAAATGGATTAATGCGTCTGGATAGGAACGAATTTCCAAAAGAACGATCTCCGGGGGAAAGAGTGGACAAAACGAAAGCTCTTCCCTGGCCGCGGTTTCCCGCGACCAGGGATGATTCCGGAGGCCTCGGCGGTTTTCAGAGCGGTCGATGAGTCTGCAGCCACCGATCAAGAAGAACATGCACTGCATAATTCTTGCGCATGCGACCAAATTTGCCGAAGGCGAACTCCTGCCGGGCCGCGGTGCCGTGTGGCGCGACAGCAGGCGTAAAATCACGATTTAACGGGGCACCGTCGGGTTTTATGCTGCGATGTTGATATCCAGCGCGAAGCTTCGCTCCACTTGGCGCGCAACTTGCCTCTCCCCTGCCAGGGAGAATGAAACAATGCCGGATATCGACCCGCAGATTTTCTCAATAAGCCGGCCATCCCTTGGAGGCTACAAGGCTTTCGTTCAACGCGACATGATTGTCGAGACCTATCGCAGCGCCGCGGGGCAGATGGTTTCGAGGGGCTCCCTTCATCGAATTTCGATCAACCGCACGGCGCACGGCAAATATGCCTATCGGCTTGGAAGCGGGGCATTCCGCAAAGTTGAGAGGCCGCCGTTCACCCTCGGATTTCAACCGGCCGCCACCGCCCTTGAAGTCGATGGCGATGCGGCGGATTATATCTCGATCTTCCAGTCACCTGCGCTCTACAGCAGCATTGGCGGCTCTCGCTTCGATTCCGAGCATTGGGATAGTGATGCGCTCAGCGCGACGACTGATCCGACAACGCTGCAGGTCGCGCTCTCCCTTGCATTTGCCGCCGAGAAGACCGGGCGCGACGACCCGCTTTTGATGCAGCATCTGGGGATGGCGCTCGCCTGTTGCGTTGTAAAACTGCTGGGCGCCAAACCTGAAGCCGGCGATCGTCCGCTGACATCGGAGAACCTTCGACGGGTGATCGACTACATTGAAAACCTGCTTGGCAAATCCGATCTGAGTGTGGAGGAGCTGGCCGGGGTGGCCCATATGAGCCCCTTTCACTTCAGCCGGGAATTCAAACGGGCGGCTGGCATGGCGCCGCATCGCTTCGTTCTCGAACGCAGGATCGAACGAGCACGGCTTTACCTCGCCGATGGCAAGGAGACGCTCGCAAACATCGCTTATGCCACAGGCTTTTCCAGCCAGGCGCATTTCTCCAGCGTCTTTCGCCGTCTGATGGGGGCGACACCGAAGGAATACCAGCGTTCGGTCCGTCTTTGAGCCGGCTCTTGCCGATGACAGATCAGCAGCTTTGCGAAAGACTACCGCACGAATTTGAAATCTCTTGAGGCTGCGGTCTGCGAGGCTTTTCCCATCAGGAGGCCCATATGACCGCTTTTGCCCAAACTAATCCGATTACCGACATCTGCTTTTTGGTCGAGGACATCGACAAAGCATCGGCCTTCTATGTCGAGCGGCTTGGCTTCAAGCCGCGCCGCCGGGCTCCGGGCTTTGCCGATTTCAAAGGGGCGGGCGTGACGCTGGCGCTCTGGGAGATCGAGCATATCGCCGAGAATACCGGTGTCTCAAGCCGCCGTGCCCCGCAAGGTGCGCACAAGGCCTGCGCGGCCATCGAGCTCGCCTCGCCAGAGCAGGTCGATGCTGCCTATGCGGAGCTGAAAGCTGCGGGCGTGCTCTTCCACGCGCCGCCGCAGGATTATGTCTGGAACGCGCGATGCGTCTATTTCGCCGATCCTGACGACAATCTCTGGGAAATCTATGCGTGGTCCGCAGGTGGCCCGATCGGTGACATCGGCCCGCAATAGCGAGCGCAATCGGTCGGTCGTCCAACAATCCAACAAGGGGAAAGGCAAACAAATGAACGGGGAAGACAAACAAATCGTGGTCGGCAGGCGTACCGTCCTGAAGGGCGGAGCCTTTGCCCTTGCTGCAGCGACGGCAGGGATCAGCGTGTTCGTGCCGCGTCACTCCAAAGCCGCCGCATCCAAGGTCGTCATCAAATATGACTGGCTGATGAGCAACGGACAGATCGGCGATATCGTCGCAGTCAAGCGTGGGCTGTTCGAGGCCGAGGGTCTCGACGTCGAGTTTTCCCCTGGCGGTCCCAATTCGGCAACGGTGCCGCCCGTGATCACGGGTGATGCGCAGCTCGGCCAGTTCTCGGATTCGGCACAGCTTCTTCTTGCCAGGTCATCCGGCGTGCCGATCAAGATCTTCGCCTGCGGTTTCCGCATGGCGCCTTTCGCCTTCTATTCGCTGCCCAAGGCGCCGATCCGCACCGTCAAGGACATGATCGGCAAGCGCATCGGCATCCAGCCGACGGCTCGTTATGTCCTTGATGCCATCCTGCTGAAGAACAATATCGATCCCTCGAGCCTGACCATCACCAATATCGGCTTCGACATGACGCCGCTGATGACCGGTCAGGTCGATGCAGTGACCGGATGGATCACTAACACGCAAGCCCTTTCCATCATCGGCCCCGACCGCATTGATCTGATAATGAAGGACACGGGCCTGCCGTCCTACGCCAACGTCTATTTTGCCACCGACGATGCCGTGACCGGCCATGCTGAGACATTGGCAAAGGTGTTGCGTGCGGTCGCCAAGGGTTGGGCCTGGACGCATGACCATCCCGAAGAGGCGGTCAAATTGACGGTGGAGGCCTATCCGCAGCTCGACCTTGCCGTGGAGCTGAAGACGATACCGCGCATATTGTCGCTGAGCTTCGACGCAGCAACGGGTAAGGATGGCTGGGGCAGTTTCGATCCGGCGGCGCTTGCCGAACAGATTTCCGTCTACGACAAGATCGGCCAGTTCAAGAGCGGCGCGCCGAAGCTGGAGGACTGCTATACGGCCAAAATCCTGGACATGACGGCGGACGACCGCCCGAAGATTGCGTGAGAGCGGATTTGCCTGAAGCAGCGGCCATCGAAACCAAGGATCTGGCTGTCGGTTATGCCGGCGCTGTCGAGACGACCCGCATTCTGTCCGGCGTCGACCTCAGCGTCGGCAGGGGCGAGTTTCTGACCATTCTCGGTCCCTCTGGCTGCGGCAAGTCGACCTTGCTGCGTGCCGTGGCGGATCTTCTCCCGCCGCTTGACGGGCGGCTGTCGGTGCTCGGCAGGACAGCGTCGGAGGCGCGCCGGCGGCGCGAGGTCGCCTTCGTCTTTCAGGACGCAACGCTGCTGCCGTGGCGGACCGTGAAAGAGAATGTCGCGCTGCCGCTGCAGGTGGGGAAGAAGAGCGTCTTGCGATCGGTCGATCCGCGGCCCGACCACTGGATCGAACTGGTCGGCCTGTCGCATCTGGCCGACCGCTATCCGCATCAACTGTCCGGGGGCCAGCGCCAACGCGTCGCCATAGCGCGCGCGCTTCAATGCGAGCCGGATATCCTGCTCATGGACGAACCCTTCGGCGCGCTCGACGAGATCACCCGTGAACGACTGAACGACGAGCTTCTGGACGTCTGGCGCCGGACCGGCACGACCATCCTGTTCGTCACCCACAGCGTCGTCGAGGCGATCTATCTCGGCGGACGCGTGCTGGTCCTGGCCGCCAATCCGGGCCGCGTCCAGGCGCTGATCGACCTTGCACCGCTGAAAGACGAGCGTGGGCTCTGTCGGCGCGAGAGTCTCGATGTCCAGGAGACAGCCGCCCATCTGCGCCATTTGTTGCAGCAGGGGAGTTCGGCTGCATGATGCATCGTCCGTTGTCATTCGCCGAGGCAATCGGCCTTCCTGTTATCGGCGCCCTTTCGCTGCTTCTCGCCTGGCAGTGGCTGGTGCCGGCGCTCGGTATTCCGGCCTATATCGTTCCAACGCCGCTGGCGATCCTGCGCACGCTTGGCATCGAATGGCGCTTCCTTCTGTCGAATGCGATTCCGACATGGGGCGAGGCGGGTCTCGGTTTCCTCCTGGGCAACAGTCTCGCCGTGATCATGGCGATTGCCTTTGTCTACAATCCGCGCTTCCAGGCCGCCTATTTTCCCGTTGTCCTGCTCTTCAACACCATCCCCGTGCTGGCGCTTGCGCCGATCATCATCCTCATTTTCGGCCTCGGCATGCTGCCAAAGGTCATCATCGCCGCTCTCATCTGCTTCTTCCCAACCCTGGTGAATACGGCCCGGGGCCTCAATCTGGCGACTGCGAGCGAGCTTGACCTGATGCATGTGCTTTCGGCGAGCGGGTGGGAGACGTTCTGGCGCTTACGCGCCCCACGATCCGCCCCCTTGCTCTTTGCTTCGCTGCGCATTTCGGCAACCACCTGTGTGATCGGCGCGATCGTCGGGGAGTGGATCGGTTCGAACCAGGGGCTGGGCGCCGTCATCATCCAGTCGACATTCAACTATCAGGCGGAAAGGCTTTTTGCCGCCGTCGTGCTCGCCTCGTTCTCCGGTATCGTCTTTTTTGCCGCTGTTGCCCAGATCGAGCGGATTTTCCGTCGGCTGCAGCCGGCGCGCAACTGAAAGCGTTCAATGCGGGCAGCACATCTCCGTGACTGGCTCATCGCCTGGGCAAACAGGGGATGGCCAAAACGCTGACACTTTCCAGCATATGGCAAGGCCTCCCGCTTTGTCTGCGGGAGGCCTTGCTTCCGCTATTCGTCCATCGTCTCCCGGATGTCGGAGAGATCGATGCCATGAGTGTCGAACCACCAGGCGGGACTCATGTCGGAATGGCGTTCACGCAGACGCAGATATTTGGCGCGCAGCCGCTTCTGGCGCTCGACCTCTTCCGCGAAGAAGGGGTGATCGAGCGTGCCGCCCATCTTGTGGATGCGACGAAGCAGTTTTCGCAAGACATATCCCTGCTCCCTGTTGCCCGGCCGGTAGCCGCTTTCCACGATTGTCATGACCGTCTCGCACAGTGTCCCAAGCGCATCGTCTTGCGGCGTGCCGTTGACGATCATGTCGAGGCGCTCGAGACCGAAGCCGACGTCGATGCAGGTGCCGAGCGGATTGACGATGTTTCCGATCTCGACGCCATCCTTGTAGAACTCGGTGCAGTATCCGCTGATGCTGCCATCGCTCCACATGCATTCCGGATCCGGCATGATGGCCACGCGCCCGCCATAGAGCGGCGTCCATTCCACCAGGCGGTCGGGATGGATCGTCACATGATCCGGCACGAGCCCCACCGTTCCCAGAAACTCGAGCCAGAAATCGATGGCATTGCCGACGGTCATTTCCCTAAACGAGAAAAGGCCGAGCATGGAGAAATGGAGAAGATGAGTTCCGTCGCCGATTTCGTCGAGGTCGCCCATGCGCAGGCAAGCCTGGCTGTTTGCGATTGTTCCACTATGGGAGGGATCGGTGAAGAGGGGCTTGTACTGCTGCATTCCAGCGCTGCAGAAGAGCGTGGTATCGTCATGCGGCCGTACGGATTCGATGTGTATGAAATCAATGCCCTTGTAAAGGCAGAAGTGTTGATATTGCTGGATCAGGCGTCCCGCGGTGACATAGGCAACCTCCTTCATTGTTCGTGTGCCTTAGGTAAAGATAGCGGTCTCTCGCGCGCACGGCAATCCGCCGCTATCGAAGATAAGCCGGGATGGCACCCTTGAACATCGCCTCACTTGAGGCTAGATATATCCTCAAGTGATAAGGAGCTTTGTCATGATGGGATTTGCAGTCATCGCAGACGTTCTCGGACTGCCCGCCCGGGAACCGGCGTCGCGCTCGGCCTTTGGCCTGCTCTCCAGCATCGAGGAAGGCTTGCCGGTCAAGGCGCTTGATCGCATGGCGCTGCTTCTGGCGCCTGATGATACTCAGTTCAAGTATAGGCTCGTTCCGAAGGCCACCTATGAGCGGCGCAAGTCCAAGCATCGGCTCTCCTCCGACGAGGGCATAAAGCTCGCCCGTCTGGCGCGCGTCTGGGGATCGGCGCTGGATGTCTGGCAGACCGAGACCGAGGCGCGCGATTTCCTGTTTCGGCCGCATGCGATGCTGGAGGACAGGCGGCCGATCGACGTGGTGATCCAGAGCGAGATCGGCGGCGAGCTCGTGCTCGATATTCTCGGAAGCCTGAAATACGGCAGCGCTGCGTGAGCGCACAGGTTCTTGACCGCACACTGACATCCGTCCGCATCGGAGATCCCCACGGAACCTATCCGATCTTCGACGCCACCGGCTCGACCATCGCGCCTGGCCGGTGGAACACGTCGGGCAGCCCGATCATCTATACGAGCGAGCATTATTCGACGGCACTGCTCGAAAAGCTCGTCCATGGCAGCGGGCGGCTGCCACCCAATCAGCACTATGTCACGATCACCCTACCGCGTGGGCTAAGCTACGAGGTTTTCTCCGAGCCCGCGCTGCCCGGCTGGGACAGCATGCCGGCAAACGTCAGCAAGGCTTTCGGCGAGCGCTGGTGCCAGGAAAAGCGCAGCGCCATCCTGCTGGTGCCAAGCGTCGTCGCCCGCGTCGACCGCAACGTGCTGATCAATCCGGCCCACCCGGAATTCCCGTCGATCACCACCAGCCTCCACCAACCGGTCTTCTGGGATCGTCGCTTGTTCGGCATGTGACGGGTTGCGGTGCAATCAACGTTTCCGCTGAGCAGATCAAAACGCCGGACAGATGAGGCTTGGTCAGCAGATCATGATGCTGCCACCAAACGCGCCGACAATAGTACTCGGCCCGACGTAGCCAAGGCCTTTATCCAAAGGCACAGGAGGCCATTTTAAACGAGGAAGTGGCTGCCTCGACTGCTCACGCGTCCGTCTCCCATGGATTTATCACCGCTGCGCCGGTGTCGTCAAAATCGCCGACATTGCGAGTGACGACAATCAGATCATGAACGATCGCGGTTGCGGCGATCAGCCCGTCGATATCGCCACGCGGCCGGATGGCGGCGATGCGGCCCCATTCGACGGCGATCTCGTCGGTCACCGGCAGGATCCGGTCGCCATGATCATAACGCAGCTTGCGCAGCCACTCGGTGAGATGCGCCGCGGTCTTCGGATCCGATTTCTGTTTGAGGGCAATGCCGCACATGATCTCGCCAAGCGTCAACGCGCTCAGGTGGATGGTGAGCGGATCGACGGAGCGCAGCCAGGAGACCGCCTGCGGCGTGCCGCGTCGCGCCTCCGAGACGATGTTGGTGTCGACCAGATACATCAGAAGGCAACGTCGCGGCTTGGAGTCTTGTTGCGTGCTTCTACCGCATCGGCGAACTCATCGTCCCAGGCGGGGCCACCGAGCAAGTCGTCGACGAGGGTCGGCCTGCCGGCACGCAGGGCGTCGTAGTCGCGCGCGGACAGAACGACGGCCGTACGCTCGCCCCGCACGGTCACCACCTGCGGCCCTTCTTGTCGGGCCTTCTGCACGACCTTCGAAAATTGGTTCTTGGCGTCCTGCAACTGCCATTCCATCGATTCTGTTCCTAGCTAGACTGTCTAGCTATATAGTCTTGGAATGTCGACGCGTCAACGGCGGGACGCTCCTGAACGACAGAGTCCGGTTATGCTATTGGATGTCATAACGAAGTTCAAAATCGTTGTGTCGGCGATGGGCGCTTGTTGGTCCTCATGGAAGCCGCGATCACGCTCTCTGCCGCGGCGAGCGGGCCATCAGCCTGGCATAGGCGATGGCCGACAGCATGTTGACGTGGTTTGCCTTGCCGGTGCCGGCGATGTCGAAGGCGGTGCCGTGATCGACCGAGACGCGGTCGATCGGCAGGCCGAGCGAGACGTTGACCGCCGTGTCGAAGGCGACGAGCTTGATCGGGATATGGCCCTGGTCGTGATACTGGGCGATGACAAGATCGAAGGCGCCGTTATAGGCGCGGGCGAAAACCGTATCGGCCGAGATCGGGCCGACGACGTCGATGCCCTTTGCCTGCGCCTGCTCGACGGCGGGCGCCAGGAATTCCGTATCCTCGGTGCCGAACAGGCCGTTTTCGCCGCAATGGGGATTGAGGCCGGCGACGGCGATGCGCGCTGTTTTGCCAAGCCGCAGGAAGTGTCGATGGCCGGCTTCGATTGTCGCCAGCACCCGCTCAGTCTTGGCGCGCTCGATCGCGCCCTTCAGCGAGATATGGGTGGAGACGTGGATGGTGTTCAGCCGCTCGGAGGCAAGCAGCATGAAGGAGCTCTTCGAGCCGGTGAGATGCGCGAGCAGCCCGGTGTGGCCGTCATGGTGATGGCCGGCGAGGTTCATCGCCTCCTTGTTGATCGGCGCGGTGACGATGACGTCGGCTTGTCCCGACATGGCGAGATCGACGGCGCGGGTGATATAGCGCACCGAGGCATCGCCGGCGACGGGGCTGACCTTGCCGATCTCGGGCAGGGCGGCGGCGAGCGCGACTTCGTCGACGGCAATCCTGTCGTCACCGGGCGCATCGGCAGGCCCGAACCGCAGTCCGGTGCCGCTGACGCGGTCGGCGCGTTCCAGCGCTTCGACATTGCCGACGATCACGAAATCGCGGCGCTCTTCCCTCGGAAGGGCTGCCAAGGCCTTGACGATCACCTCGGGGCCGACGCCGGCCGGATCGCCGAGCGTCACGGCAACTTTCGCATTCCTGTCCATCGATCGAGTCCCTTCTAAAAAACCTTACCGCTTAAAAGGCAGCCGCGTAAATCGCGCGAATGTCGGCGCGCGTGAGATCGCGCGGATTGTTATCGAGCAGACGGCGAATGGCAAAGGCGTCGTCGGCCATGGCGTCGAGATCGGTTTCCGGCACGCCGAGGCCGGAGAGCTTCATCTCGATGCCGAGTTCGGCGCAGAAAGCGTAAGCCGCATCGAAGACGGAGGTGACATTGCCGGAGGTTTCACGCCCAAGCGCTTCCATCACCGCCTTGGTTTTCTCAGGCGCGGACGGTGTATTGAAGGCGAGAACATGCGGAAAGATCAGCGCATTGGCTGCGCCATGGGCCACATGCCAGCGTGTTCCGAGGGGATAGGCAAGCGCATGGCCGCCGGCGGTATTGACCGGGCCGAGGCAGAAACCGCCGTAAAGCGAGGCGAGCGAGAGGCCGGCGCGCGCTTCAGCGTCGTTGCCGTCCTTGACGGCGCGGGCGAGATATTTGCCGACGAGCCGCGTCCCCTCGATCGCATAGATGTCGACCATCGGATGCGCCTTGCGGTTGGTGAAGGCCTCGACGCAATGGGCCATGGCATCGACGCCGGTGGCGGCCGTCGTGCGAGCCGGGACGCTGAAGGTCAAAGCAGGATCGATGACGGCGATATCGGCCAGCATATGCAGGCTTTCGACGGCAAGCTTTGCCATCGTCGCCGGATCAGTGACAAGCGCACGGATGCCGGCCTCGCTGCCGGTGCCCGATGTCGTCGGCACCTGGGCAAGCGCTACCTTGCGCGGCCCATGCACCTTGTTCGGACCGACGACCTCGTGCAGCGTCTGGGCAGAGCCGGCAAGCACGGCGGCAAGTTTTGCTAGATCCATGGCGCTGCCACCGCCGAAGCCGACAATCAGCTCGGCATCGGCGGCGTTTGCCGCCGCCAGCACCTTTGCGAGATTGGCCGTATCCGGTTCGGGCGTCACTTCGGCAAAGACGGTTACCTCGCCCTTCAGCTCCAGTACGTCGATGCGCGAGGCATTGAAGGCATCGGAGATGACGAGCGTGCGACCATAGCCCTTTTCGGCGGCCCATTTGCCGAGCTTTCCCGCCGTGCCGACGCCGAATTCGATCAGATGCGGCCGAACTATCGTGATCGGCGAATCCAAGCTGGCCATGAACCAGTCCTCCCTGCAAGATCTTGCGGCAATATCATCGTCCTCTTTAATGTAAAGTTGTAAGGTCAATGTCAAGCCAGCATTCCAGAGAGCAGAAGTTTTTATCATCTGACGTGCGCTCGAGCGCGCTTCAACGCGGCGTTGCTGTGCCAATATCGATAAAGATATCAGTGTGTTATGAAATTCGTCATGGTTATGCCGGCATTTCATGCACCGCTGGCCCATGATCTTTGCGACGGCAGTGAATAATCTGAGCCTGTTGTCAATTTCCCCGTCCGTCAACCCGCAGCCGTTGCCATCCTGGATCCTTGCGATCGGATGCAGGTTTACAATTTTCCGGCTGCCGCTTTGCTCACGGCAGGGATTGCGGGGCGAGGCGCACATATTTGATGGCGCGCCGGTAGTAGGTGTAGGCGATATGGAGCGTGCCGTCGCCGCCCTGGACGATCGAGGGGTAGGAGAACTCGCGGTTCAGCGACTCTTTCGAATTGTTGCTGAGGCAGAAGCCGTCGCCGGTATCGAGATCGATGCGATGCGGAAAGCTCTTGCCGCCATCCCTTGATATCGCCAGGCTCAGCGGCGCACGCGGAACACCCCAGACGGCCTTGCGTGCGCTGGTATCGGCAACGACGGCGGTCTCTCCAGCTTCGCCACCCTCGATTTCGTCATAGAGAGACTGGCGACGTGCATCCGACATGCCGGCATTCGAATGGTTGTAAACCATTGCGATTGCTCCATCATTCAGGATCGTGGCCTGGATCGAGGAGTTGTTGTTCGGCAGTTCGGCGGGCTCGGGCGCACTCCATGTCTCGCCGCCATCGGATGATCGGCTGGAAAGGATGTTTTCGGCAAAACGATTGCGGTAGAAGGCGATCATCTCGTCGCCAAGCGGCAGGATGTTCATGTGCACCGCGCCGATACTGTCTGGAATATCGCGCATCTGCCAACTCGCGCCGCCATCACGTGACATCAGCACCGCAGCCGTATCGGCATCGCCGCTCCAGCGCTGGCCATTCAGGCCGACGCAACGGAAGACCGGAAGCAGCCAATCGCCCCTGCCGTTGACGACGATCTGCTGGCGAACGAAAGTGCCGGGACTGTCGCAGAGAATTTGGACCGGGCCGAAAGTCTGGCCGCCATCACCTGAAATCCGGCATTTGACAACAGAACCGTCCTGATTGCCGGAAGTCTGCGAGGTATAGAGCAGCCATACGTTTCCGTCTGGAGCCTTGAAAATTAACGGATTTTGTTCGGATTTCTCCGGGTCGTCGCTCATCTTTTCCGGCACGGACCATCGCCCGGAGCCCGGCGCCAGCCGCGACATGTAAATCGAGATATCGCCCATGCCCTCCATCGTGCCGCCGAACCAGACGCAGGTCAGCGTGCCGTCGGGCAGAAAGGCGAGATTTGCGGCATGGTTCTGGATGCAGGGGGAGGGCAGATAGGCATCCGCACGACCCTCGATTGTGGGGTGAGGGGCGATGGCCCCGGTCATCAGGGCCGGAATGGCTTCCGGAGGCAGGCCGGTAAAACTCATGACGGATCTCCTCAAGGCAGCTTGGCGTAGCTTTCGGCGAGTGCGGCATAGTCGGCATCGCCGAGCGGCATCAACGGCGCGCGCGTACGCTTCCAGGCGGGATTGCCGGTCTTCAGCCCAACCATCGCCTTGATGGTCGGGATCTGGACGTAGGAATTGGAAAGCGTTCGATAGGCGTTGATGCGGGCCTGCGCCGCCTCGACATCGGCGGCGCGCGCCTCGTCATGGACATGCTCGTAGACGGTGCGGAGCGAATTCGCCACGAGATTGGAGGTGGCGGTGATGCAGCCGGCGCCGCCGGCCTTCAGCAGCGGCAACAACAGCGGATCGGCGCCTGCGAGCACTGAGAAGCCGGGATAGGCGGCGATGATCGCCTGCATGTTGTTGAAATCTCCCGCAGATTCCTTGATGCCGACGACCGTCTCTGGGAAGGCCGCAATCAACCGCCCGATCAGCGGAATGGATAGCGGAACGCCTGAGACCTGTGGAATATGATAGAGGATGACCTGCAGGCGGGTGTCGGCGACCTTTTCCAGCACCTGCGAATAGGCGGCGAAGAGACCATCGTCGGAGACGCCCTTGTAGTAGAAGGGTGGCAGCATCACCACCTTGGTGACGCCAAGCGACAGCGCGTGCCGGGTCAATTCCACAGTCTCGGGAATGGCGACGACGCCAGTGCCCGGCAAAAGCCTGTCGGCGGGAATGCCGGCCTTCAGTGCTGCTTCCAGAATGGCACGGCGCTCGGCTCCGGAGAAGGAATTGGCCTCGCCCGTCGTACCGAGCAGCGCCACGCCATGGCACCCCTCGGTCAGCAGCTGCCGGCAATGGTCGGTGAAAAGGGCGAAATCCGGCCTGTTGTCCGCCGTCAGCGGCGTTGCGGAGGCGCTGAAAACGCCGGTAATCCTGTGCTGGCTCATTTCCGCCCTCCTCGGCGCGTCCTGTCTTGCCGATCCGTGTTCGAACCGGGGGCTGCGCGTTCCAATTGTCATCCGTCTGTCGCGATGGAGTGCAAAGAACTTTTATATTGCCGCGCTTTTGTCAAGAAGACAAAATGCCGTGAAGCCGCCGCGAAAAGTTATCTATCTGTTATAACTCATATATTTTCAGGAGAAAATTTTGTTCGGATTGAAATCGCGATTTTTTGTTGACATATTTACAATAACGAGAGAACGATACGGAACGGATTGTGCTGCGCCTGGCAGGTGCAGGGAGAGCGCTGCCGAATTCACTCTGGGAGGAATGCCATGTCTGATCAATCGGATAAAACCAAAATATCACGTCGTAACGCGCTGAAGCTCGGCCTTGCAGCCGGTGTCGGCCTCACCGTATTCGGGATGAATGCCCGCATCGTTATGGCCGATGAAGGCCAGGTCCTGAAGGTCGCAAATCCGGCCTTCGACCAGGACTGGTCGCCGCTGCGCGGCGGCGGCAGGACGTTCCGCTGGAATTCGATCTGGTGGGCATCGCCGATGTATTTCGACAGCGAAGGCAATATCAAGCCCTACGTCTTCACCAGCTGGGAATCGGCCGACAACACAGTCTGGACCTTCAAGCTCGACCCGAAGGCCGTCTTTTCCGACGGCAGCAAGATCACCTCAGCGGATGTCAAGGGATCGTGGGAAGTCTCCTCGATGCCCAACACCAAGAACCAGCGCGCCGACCAGGTGCTGAGCAGGGTCAAGGGTTACGCCGAAATCGCCGCCGGCTCCGGCAACGAACTGACTGGTGTCGCGACACCCGACGATGGGACGGTCGTGGTGACGCTTGGTGCCGCAGACCCGATCTTCTTCATGCGCCTGGCAAACCACATCGCGCCGATCACCAAGGCATCGCAGTCGCGCGGCAGCGACGGCGAGGAGATCATCGATTGGTATAAGCCCGATAGCAAGCCGGTCTTCTCCGGTCCGTTCAAGCTGACGAGCATCGACATCGACGCCGGCAAACTCTCTTTCGAGCCGAATGAGAACTTCTTCGGACCGAAGCCGAAGCTTGCCCGTATTGATATCACCTCGATCGAGGATAATGTCACGGCAACGTCGCTGATCAAATCGGGCGAGTTCAACGCCCATACCGAACTTGTCACCTCGACCATCATCCAGGATCTTGGTCCGGAATTCTCGGCCGGCCCGCTGATCCCGACCAGCCAGCATTTCTGGTTCAACATCTCCCGCGCGCCGATGGACGATCCGAAGGTCCGCCAGGCGCTGATCATGGCCGTCGATCGCGACGGCCTGTTCAAGGCGTCCTATCCCGACGGCCCGCACAAGAAAGCCGACCAGATCCTCAACTCGGTTCCGGGTGCGGAGAATTCCGGTTTCGAGCCTTATCCCTATGATCCGGCTGCTGCCAAGAAGCTGCTTGCGGAATCGACCTACGGCGGTCCGGAGCGCCTGCCGAAGATCCTGTTCGTCGGCATTTCGGCGCCGGCCATTCAGGCCGCCGCCCAGTTCATCGCCGAGCAGTGGCGTCAGAATCTCGGCATCACAGCCGTCGACATGAAGCCGCAGCAGGATTCCTATGCGGGTCCGGATCAGAATTCGGTCCAGATCTTCCGCGACGACGTCGGCACCCGCGTTCCCGATGCCGTCTCCTATCTGGCGGGCTGCATCGCCTCGACCTCGTCGAATGCGCAGAACAAGCTCGGTGGATACAAGAACGACAAGGTCGACAGTGCCCTTGCCGAGGCCACGACCAAGGCTGCGGACGATCCGAAGCGCATCGCTCTCGCCCAGGAAGCCCAGAAGGCGTTCCGCGAGGATTGGGCCTTCATTCCATGGTATTCTCAGGCGATGTCGCGCTGGGCTACCAAAGAGGTCAAGGGCCTGGAAAAGAACCTTGACTGGCAGGTCGTCGAACCCTGGAACATTTCCATCGGTTGATCCGGCGGAAACCGTTCCAATCGGCAATAACCCGCGCGAAGGCCGCAAGGCCTTCGCGCACGTATCAAAAAGAAGAGATGCGATCGCAGCCAAAAGCGGGAACGCGTCGAACAACAGGTGGGAGGTGGCCTTGCTGCGCTACGTGCTAACCCGATTTGCCATCTGGATTCCGTCCGTTCTGGTGGTGATGCTGGCGGTCTACGCGCTGGCCTTCTATGGTGCAGGCGATCCGATCAAGCTGATCTTCCTGCGCGCGCCAGGCGACGTCGCCTATAATCCGCAGCGCATCGAAGCCATTCGCGAAAGTGCCGGTCTCAACAAACCCTTCATCGTCCAGTTCGGCCTTTACATCTGGAACCTGCTGCACGGCCAGTTCGGCAATTCGTTGACCTCGGGCCGCTCCGTCTGGGCAATGGTCTCGGCCGCAGCCCCCGTCTCCTTCCAGCTTGCGATCTGTTCCATCATCCTGACCGCCGTCGTCGCGATCCCGCTCGGCATGATCGCTGCGCTCAACCAGAATTCGCGCATCGACTATGCCATTCTGGGCTCCGCACTCTTCCTCTGGGCGATCCCGGCCTATGTCGCCGGTCCGATGCTGATGGTCGGCCTCATCGTGCTGCTGCCGGGTGCAAGCGTGCCCTATGGCTGGGGCGGCATCTTCGATGTCCGTATCCTGCTGCCGTTGCTCGTCCTTTCCTTCCAGCCGATCGCGCTGATCGTGAGGCAGACGCGTGCCGCCGTCATCGAGGTACTGTCGGAGGATTTCGTCCGCACCGCCCGCGCCAAGGGCGTGCCCGAGATCATCGTGGCATTGCGCCATATCCTGCGGCCGGTGCTGACGCCCGTCGTCACGCAGCTCGGCCTGATCATGATCACCATCGTCAACGGCGCGATCTTCGTCGAACTCGTCTTCGGCCTGCCGGGCCTCGGCCGGTTGACTGTGCAAGCGCTGATCAATTCCGATTATCCGGTCATTCTGGCGATCACGCTGATCGGCTCATTCCTGGTGATGGTCTCGAACCTCCTGGTGGATGTGCTCTATCCGCTGCTCGACCCGCGCGCCAATGATTCAAGAAGGAGCCGCTGACCATGTCCGCCATCCCTCTTTCCACCACCGAAACCGTCGAAGAGCCGGTCAGCCTGTGGCGCGATGCCTGGTATCGGCTGAAGCGCAACAGGCTCGCCATCTTCGGCCTCGTCATCGTCCTGATCCTCGGCTTCACGGCGATCTTCGGCCCCTACCTCACGCCTTATGATTATTTGAGCCAGGACCTCAACGCCCGCAACGTCCTGCCGTCGATGAGCCACCTCTTCGGAACCGACGATCTCGGCCGCGACGTCTTCAGCCGCGTGGTCTTCGGCACACGCACCGCCTTCCTCGTCGCCATCATCGTCACCGTCTTCGCGGTGCTGATTGGCCTCGTGCTCGGGGCCGTCGCTGGTTTCTTCGGCAATCCATTCGATCGCGCCATCATGTGGCTGACCGACGTGACGATGTCGGTTCCCAACCTGCTGCTCGTCGTCGTCATCAACGCCTCGCTGAAATCGCCGATCAGCAAATGGATGGAGGCGCGTTATCTCGCGACCCTCAATCCCTTCTACCGCGAAACCATGTGGGTGGATTTCATTCTCGTCTTCGGCTCGATGGCGCTGATCTCCTGGCCGCCTTACGCCCGTCTCGTGCGCGCCCAGGTACTGTCGATCCGCAGCCGGCCCTATATCACCGCGGCCCAGGCGCTCGGCCTGTCGAACTGGATCATCATCAAGCGTTATGTCATTCCGAATGCGCTCGGCCCCCTGATCGTCTCGGTCAGCGCCGGCCTCGGCACGGCGATGGTGCTGGAAAGCGCCTTCAGCTTCCTCGGCGTCGGGGTCAATCCGCCAACGCCGAGCTGGGGCAACATGATCTCGGACGGCCTGCGCGTCTGGCAGCATTATCCCCACCTTCTCGCCGCTCCGGCGGCCGTGCTCGGCCTTGCCTCGGTTGCCTTCAGCTTCCTTGGCGACGGACTCAACGACGCGCTCAATCCGCGGGGCAGCAAATGATGGATACGAAAAGCACCGACCGCCTGCTCGATGTCAGGGGCCTCACCGTCGAGATCGACGGCCGCAACGGCCCGGCCGTGGTCGTCGATGGCATCGATCTCCATGTCAACAAGGGCGAGACCCTTGGCGTCGTCGGCGAATCCGGCTGCGGCAAGAGCCTGACCATGCTGAGCCTGATGCGGCTGCTGCCGAACAAGATCAAGGTCACCAAGGGATCGGCGACATTCGACGGCCGCGACCTGCAGACGATGTCGAATCGCGAGCTGCGCAAGGTGCGCGGCGGCGATATCGGCTTCGTCTTTCAGGATCCGATGACTTCGCTCAATCCGGTGATGCGCGTCGGCGACCAGATCTGTGAGCCGCTGGTCTACCATCGCGGAATGAAAAAGGCGGCGGCCCGCGCCCGCGCTGTCGAACTTCTGCGGCTTGTCGGCATCCCCGGCCCGGAAGAGCGCCTGCAGGCCTATCCGCACGAGCTCTCCGGCGGCATGCGCCAGCGCGTGATGATCGCGATCGGTCTTGCCTGCAATCCGAAGCTTTTGATTGCCGATGAGCCGACGACGGCGCTCGACGTCACCATCCAGGCTCAGATCGTCGATCTGGTGAAGGATCTCAGAGCCAAGCTCGGCATGTCGGTCGTCTGGATCACCCATGATCTGGCGCTGATCGCCGGCCTGGTCGATCGCGTCGCCGTGCTCTATGCCGGCACGGTGGTCGAGGATGCGCCGGTCGACGAGCTCTATGCCCGCCCGAGCCATCCCTATACGCGCGGCCTGCTGTCTTCTATCCCGAAGCTTTCGGACCCGCCGGCAAGCCGGCTGAGCTCGATCGGCGGCACGCCGCCGGAGCCTGGCCGCCGGCCGAAGGGTTGCCCATTTGCGCCGCGCTGCCCGCTTGCCGAAGCCATATGCCACGAGAAGGTGCCGCAGCTCGAACCGTTGAGCGGCAGCGCCAATCACCGCGCCGCCTGTTTCGTCGTCCAGAGAATGCAGGAGGCCGCGTGATGGGCGCTCAACCGCTGCTCAAGATCGAAAACCTGGTCAAGCATTTCCACGTCAAGCTCGGCGCCTTCGGCGAACGCTCGGCAACCGTCTATGCCCTCGACAATGTCAATCTCGACATCATGGAAGGCGAGACGCTGAGCCTGGTCGGCGAATCCGGCTGCGGCAAGTCGACGACCGGTTTCACCATCCTCAACCTCTACAAGGCGACCAGCGGC
Source organism: Rhizobium sp. CB2179 (assembly GCF_057653455.1). Classification (NCBI taxonomy): domain Bacteria; kingdom Pseudomonadati; phylum Pseudomonadota; class Alphaproteobacteria; order Hyphomicrobiales; family Rhizobiaceae; genus Rhizobium; species Rhizobium sp. CB2179. The sequence continues at coordinate 159,712 of NZ_JBYGKR010000004.1, forward strand.
AAGGTCGTCTACAAGGGCCAGGATCTCGCGACGCTCGACGAGAAGCAGATGCGGCCGTTTCGCCGCGACCTGCAGATCGTCTTCCAGGATCCCTATTCGACACTCAATCCGCGCATGACGGTGGGCGAGGCGATCGGCGAGCCGATCCTCTTCCACAAGCTCTGCACCAAGGCCGAGCTGAAGGACAGGGTGACGACACTGCTCACCGATGTCGGCCTGCCGACGCGGTTTGCCCAGCGCTACCCGCACGAGCTTTCCGGCGGTCAGCGCCAGCGCGTCGTCATTGCCCGCGCGCTCGCCTGCCAGCCGAAATTCATCGTCTGCGACGAGGCGATTTCGGCGCTCGACGTGTCGATCCAGGCGCAAATCATCAACCTGCTGCTCGATCTGCAGGAAAAATACGGGCTGACCTATCTCTTCATCGCCCATGATCTCGCGGTCGTGCGCCATATCAGCACCCGTGTCGGCGTCATGTATCTCGGGCGGCTGGCCGAACTTGCCAGCCGCGAGGAACTGTTCGACAATCCGCTGCATCCCTATACCAGAGCGCTGCTGTCGGCCGTTCCGGAGACCGATCCGGAGCATGAGCGCACGCGCCAGCGCCAGATCCTGCAGGGTGATGTGCCGAGCCCGCTGAACCCGCCGACCGGCTGCCGTTTCCACACGCGCTGCCCGATCGCCATGGATGTCTGCAGCAAGGTCATCCCCGCGTGGCAGGAAGCAAAACCCGGCCATCTCGTCGCCTGTCACGCCGTCAACACCGGACAGACCGCATGACGCTGAAGGCCGTCATCATTGCCGATGACCTGACCGGCGCGCTCGATACAGGCACGCCCTTCGTCGAAGCCGGCCTTTCGATTTCGGTCGCCGTTGATGTCGAGGCCGCAGAGGATGCCATCGCCACTGGCTGTGACGTGGTCGTTATCAACACGGCCTCGCGCGCGCTCGGCGAGCGCGAAGCTGCCGAAAGGGTGCGCTTCGCGACCGAGGCACTTCGTGGCGTGAAGCCCGCAGTCGTGATGAAGAAGATCGACTCCCGTCTGAAGGGCAATGTCGCGGCGGAGAGCCTGGCGCTGGCAGATGCGCTCGGCCTGGAGACTATCCTCGTGGCGCCCGCTATTCCCGATCAGGAGCGCGTGACCTACAGAGGCTGTGTTGTCGGCCGCGGCGTCGACAAGCCGCTCCCGATCGCCGATCTGTTCGAGAGCCGCGCAGGCAGCGTCACCGTTGCCGATGCGGAGAATGACAGTGATCTCGACCAGATCGTGGTTGATCAGGACTGGCGGCTGGCACTTGCGGTCGGCGCACGGGGTCTGGGTGCTGCTCTTGCCCGCCAGCTCGGCGAAACGGGGCGGCAGCCGGTGCCGGAATTTGCAGCGACCCGACGCACCCTTTTCGCTTTTGGCTCGCGCGATCCGATTACCGCTACCCAGATGGACCGGCTCGAAGCCTCGGGTGTCCTGCGCATGGTGGTAGACGCGCCGATGGGGCAGGTCGAAGTCGGGGAGGGCATGGCGCTGCCGGCGCTGCTGCGCTGCACCGGCGATATGACAGCCGATGCAGCAGAGGTCGCCCGCTGTTTTGCTGCAGGCGTTAGATCGGTCATCGACGATACCAGGCCTGACATGCTGATGGTCGGCGGCGGCGATACGGCGCTTGCCGTTTTCCAGGCGCTTGGGGTCAGAGTGCTGGCGCCGCAGGGCGAAATCGAAGCCGGTGTGCCGTGGTTCGATGTCACGGCAGCCGACGGGCGGCATTTTCGGTGCGCCGTGAAGTCGGGGGGCTTCGGCAAGCCCGATAGTTTGATAAGACTGGTCCTTTGGAATCGGGCGGCATAGTAAGATACCGTCGGGGAGAATGACGTGGCTGAAGTGAATGGCGAATCTTTGAACGCGGAAGCCGGCCCGCCGGGCAAGCCCGAACGCGGCAAGGGCGTCAAGCTGGTCGATCGCGTCTTCGACCAGTTGCTCGAGCGTATCCGCGGCGGAAACTATCCGCCCGATTCACGCCTTCCCGGCGAGCATGAGCTTGCCTCGATGCTGGGTGTGTCGCGGCCGATCGTCCGCGATGCGCTGGCGCGCCTGCGCGATCAAGGCATGGTCTATGCCCGGCAGGGCGCCGGCACCTTCGTCAGCGCGCATGGATCGCCGACGACGCAGCTTGCCTATTCGCCGGTCAAGACCATCGCTGACATTCAGCGCTGCTACGAATTCCGACTGACGATTGAGCCGGCGGCCGCCTATTTCGCCGCCAAACGCCGCAATGAGCAGGCCATCCAGAAGATCGCCAGCGCGCTTGCGGATCTGCGTGAGGCGACCAGCCACCAACTTCATCGCACCGACGCCGATTTCCTCTTCCACCGCGCGGTGACGGAGGCTGCCAACAATCATTATTACACGGCCTCGATCGATGCGCTGAAGGCTCATATCGCCGTCGGCATGCATCTCCACGGCCTCTCTTTGCTCGGCCCTCGCCAAGGGTTGGAACAGGTCTATGAAGAGCATAACGCCATCTACAAGGCGATCGCCGATGGCCGGCCTGACGATGCACAAAGACTGATGAAGGCGCATCTCGAAGGCTCTCGGGACCGTCTGTTCGAGGGCAGGGTGCTCGATCTATCCTTCTGACGGGCATTCCCAAGCGGTGATCAACTCAAAAATGGTAGAGAGCTCATACTCTTAACTCGCGATGTCTCCTTCGTCGTCGATTGTCAGCCGGATTTCTGCTGCTTGATGATGCTGATGCGGCAGCGCGGGCAATTTGTCTATCTTTCCCATGCCCCCTCCCTGTGCGTCTTGCGGAGAGCTTGGCTCGGAGGCAACCGTTCCCGGCAACGAGGGGGCCGTTGCCGTGTACATCGGATGGGTAGCAGTCCAGGCGTCTTGGCCGATCAAGGGAACGAAGCGCACCCCGCCGAGATCTTCTTCCTCGAATGCGGTGGCGCCGGTGCGCGTGAGCCGTTTCAGGCGCTGCCCTTCACCGCGGCCGACCGGAATGATCAGCCGCCCTCCAAGCCCCAGCTGTTCTTTCAAGGCGGTTGGCACCTCGGGTGCGCCCGCGGAAACGATAATGGCATCGAACGGAGCGGCTTTCGCCCAGCCCTTGCTGCCATCGCCGACGCGAACGTCGATGTTGCGGTATCCCAGTTTCTCGAACCGTTCCTTAGCCTCAAGCGCCAGCTTTTCATGGCGCTCGATAGAATAGACATACCTTGCTATCCGGCTGATGAGGGCGGAAGCATAGCCAGAGCCCGTTCCGACCTCGAGCACTTTGTCACCGGCATTCAGATTGGCCTTTTCGAGCATCAGAGCCACGATGAATGGCTGCGAAATCGTCTGGCCCTCGCCGATCGACAGCGGCGCATCCTCATAGGCGAATTCCTCGGAGCCTGGAGGAACGAATTTTTCGCGCGCCACCATGCGCATCGCCCCGATGACGTTTTGATCGCGAATGCCACGACACGTCACGTGGTGCTCCACCATGCGATCTCGAATGCGCGTCATATCCATGGATCAGCTCCACTGCCGCCGATTGCCTCTGGGGGCAATTTCTGGGCGGTGCAGAATGTAAAACAGATGGGCGACCGGAGAGTTCCTGAGATGCGCAGGCGCACGTGGATGTATCCGGAGGAGCTCGCAGCCGGGATCGGCCGTCGATGCGCGGTCTATGACCCGCCGCGCGTCCTCAACTCGGTAGCAACGAGTTGCGCCTGCAGTGCGGTCGCTTCGTCGCAAATCAGCACGTTTCCAAGGCCGGACAACAAAACCGCGGCAATTGCGTGAACCTTGTTCAAGCCGCCCGATGCGAAGACGACATTGGGAATGGCTCGTAACACCTCAAATTCCGGAGCAATCGCGCACCTGTTGATCGGATGCTCGATCGGGCGCCCGGTCTTATCGACAAACTGGCCAAGCACGTCACCACAGGCGCCGGCTGCGACAAGCTCTTCTATGTTGATGTTGCTCGGCAGGCCGTAGCGCATCAGCAGTGAGCGTTCGGTCATGTCGCCGATGCTGAGCACGATGACGTCATTGGCCTCGATCTGCCGGAAGGCCGCTTCAAAGACGTCTTGTCTGACGATCGCTTCGCGCGACTCGGGGCTGCCGGCGTAAATGGGCGCGGCAAGATAGGAACATTCGGCATTGAGCTGGCGGGCAAGGTCGCTTGCGATATCAAACGTGTTGATTTCGATGCCATGCGTCAGTCCGCCCATGACAGAGTTGACACAGATTTCGGGTCGCCGCTGTGAAGGCATATGACGCACCATTTCGCGCAGAGTGGCTCCCCATCCGACGCCGATACCGCGAATGTTGCCGCCGTTCAGCAACTGAACGAGATAATCGGCTGCCGCTTGACCGAGCAGGACGGGGATGAGGTCCTCATCCTCTGGAGTCGGTACGATGATAGCCCTGGTGAGCGAGAATTCCGCCGCCAACTGCTGTTCCAGAGCCACACAGGATGTCAGCCGCGAATTGAGCGTGATCGTGACCAATCCTGATCGGCGCGCTTCTGCGATGATCTTGTTGACGCGAAGCCTGTTGGTTGAAAGTGCTTCGGCAATTTCACCTTGCGTGCGCCCCTCCATGTAATAGAGCCAAACCACGCGCACCTGCATTTGCTCATCTGGGAGCGCAACGGGGGCGAATGGAGAATTTCTATTCTGCGTCATGCAATATCTGCGCCTCCGCTTTGACGGCTATGGATCGCGAATTCCTGCCGTTGTCAATTGTGACGGTTGGATGCCGTTTGCTTCCCCTGTCAATCGGTTCGACGCCCGGTCGCCCGGTTGAAGGGATGCAGGCCATCCATTCCCACATGACACGAAATCCGATCACCTTCCTGCAGACGCTGATTGGTGGAAACACTGGCCACGACGCGCTTGTCCGCGCCATCGATGCGCAAATGGACGTTATTCTCATCGCCGACGGTCTCGATCAATTCAACGAAAGCGTCGAACCGGAGATCATGCGCTGAACTCCCACCGAGATTGATTGCACTCGGCCGGATGCCGATGACATCGGTATCCCTGGGAAGCGCGAGTTGGCAGGGGCCAAGCTGATCGAGATCGATCAGGTTCATCGGCGGTGAGCCAATGAACCCTGCCACGAACACCGTTTCAGGCCGGCGGAACACCTCGATTGGTGTCCCGATCTGCTCGATCCGGCCACCGTTCATGACCACCAGCCGGTCGGCAAGCGTCATGGCCTCGAGCTGGTCGTGCGTCACATAAAGGCTTGTCGTTTTAAGCTGCCGCTGCAGTCTTCGGATTTCGACGCGCATTTGCACACGCAGCTTCGCATCCAGGTTGGACAGCGGTTCATCGAAGAGAAAGGCGGCGGGATCGCGGACGATGGCGCGGCCCATGGCAACCCGTTGCCGCTGTCCGCCGGACAGCTGGCGGGGGCGCCGCTCGAGGAATTCGCCAATCTCCAGAATGCTGGCGGCATTGGCGATTCGCCGATCAATCTCGCCGCGAGCGACACGGCGATTTTTGAGGCCGTATTCGAGATTCTGCCGAACGGTCATGTGAGGATAGAGCGCATAGTTTTGGAACACCATGGCGATGTTGCGGTCGGCCGGATCGACATGGCTAACGTCGCTGCCAGCGATCCTGAGGTGCCCGGAGCTTATGGCTTCTAGGCCGGCGATCATACGAAGCAAAGTCGACTTTCCGCATCCCGACGGTCCGACCAGCACGATCATTTCACCATCTGCGACGGTGAGATTGATCCCCTTCACCGCGGAGACGGGGCCGTAATTTTTCTTCAGGTCAATCAGTTCGATCGCTGCCAAAGTATCCTCCCTTCGATATCGTCATACATTTGTAACACGCTATTGACATTTGTAACAAGTGGCCCCACCCTTGTTTTCATCGCCACCTTGGGAGGGGTTGATCGGCGCTGGACGTGCCGGTCGGCGAACACAACGGCAATGGAGAGGAAAGCGAAATGACGACAGAATTTTCGATGGGCGCTCGCATAGGACGGAGATTCCGGTCCTTCGCGGCAGGCGCTGCTCTTATGACGCTCGGATTGGCAAATGCAGGCGACGCCAGTGCAGCTGATCGCGTCAAGATCGAGTGGTGGAACGCAGCAAACGGCCGCCTGGCCGAGATCACCAAACAGCTGATTTCGGACTTCAATGCCTCGCAGGACAAATATGAGCTCGTTGGCATCAGCAAAGGCAATTACGAGGAAACCATGGCGGCGATGGTGGCTGCCTATCGCGTCGGTCAGCAGCCCGTGCTTATCCAAGCCGCCGAGCGAGGCTTTCTGACCATGTATAATTCCGGCGCCATCATCCCGGTGCCGGAGCTTATGGAGAAGGAAGGCTACAAGATCGACTGGGGCAATTTCATCGCTCCGGTCGCGGGCTTTTATCTCGTTGACGGCAAGCCGGCGGCAATGCCCTTCAACAGCTCGACACCGATCTTCTGGTACAATGCCGATCACTTCAAGGCAGCCGGCTTCGACAAGCCGGCCGAGACCTGGCAGGAACTCGACAAGCAGTTGCACGCTATCAAGGAGAAGGGAATTTCAAAGTGCCAGATGGCGCTTGCAAACGACTTCTATTGGAGCCTGATCGAGAACTACGCCGCGATCCAGGACCAGCCTTACGGTACCAAGGCAAACGGCTTCGGTGGTCTCGATACCGAATTCATCTTCAACAAGAGCCCGCTGATCGTCGGCCAGGTGACACGCCTCAAGACGTGGCTCGACGATGGGGTCCTGCAGATCGCCGGGCAAGGCCTCTCACCCGACCAGCTGTTTACCTCTGGCAGTTGCTCGACCTATGTGGCCTCGACCGCGGCGCATGCCGCTGTTGAAAGCGGTGCGAAATTTCAATGGAGCGCGACGTTCCTACCGCATGAGGAGGGCATCGAGCCTAAGAACAGCACCATTGGCGGCGGAGCGCTTTGGGTGTTGAAAGGCAAGTCGGACGAAGAATACGCAGGCACTGCGGCCTTCTTGAATTTTGTCGCCTTGCCGAAGACACAAGTCTGGTGGAGCAAGCAAACCGGCTATGTCCCGGTGACGAATGCCGCCTACGAAGAGGCCAAATCCGAGGGCTATTTCAAGGAGCATCCGACCCGCGAGGTCGCCATTCTCCAACTCACGCGCGGCACGCCAACCGACAATTCGCGCGGCTTCCGCTTTGGCAATCACAACCAGTCGATGGCGCTTCTGGTTGAGGAGATCCAAGGCGTGTGGACCGGACAAAAAACGCCGCGGGAGGCACTGGATGCTGCGGCGGCCCGCGGAAACCAGATCCTTCGGCAGTATGAGCAGCTTCATGCAGCAAAGTAAGACCCTCGGAGAGATGGGGGGCGCCACCCGGCGCCTTCGCATCCCGCACGCTCTTTCGGCGGGCCGCCTGATCGCGCCGTCGTCGGATGCTGGATTGAAGTCCGCTCACTTCAACAGGCCGTGGCTCGCCTTCGGACTTGTCGCGCCGCAGCTGCTGATCCTGTTGTTCTTCTTTTTCATACCGTCTTACAAGGCACTGTCGTTGGCCTTCGTTCAGGTCGACCCGTTCGGCGGCACGCAAATCTTCGTCGGGCTGAAAAACTTCTACAATCTGTTCGCAAGTCCGGAATATCGAAGCAGTGCGCTATTCACCCTCTGGTTCACCCTCGCACAGAATGTTGCAACGCTTGTGCTTGCAGGTCTGTTTGCATTCGCAACCGATTTCGTGGTCAGGGGCAGGGGAATTTATAAAAGCATAATCCTTCTGCCCTACGCGATCGCCCCGGTGATTTCAGGCGTGATCTGGGCCTTCCTGTTCAATCCGGCGGTCGGGCCGGTCGCTCAATTTCTGCATGGGCTCGGTTTCGAATGGGACCCGAACCGGCGCCCTTTCGATGCGCAACTCCTGGTGACCATCGCGTCGGTTTGGAAGAATGTCTGCTATGACTATATCTTTCTCGTTGCCGCATTGTTGGCCGTGCCCGTTTCGCTTCTGGAGGCGGCAAAGCTCGATGGCGCAAGGCCGGTCCGGCGCTTCTTCACAATTTCGCTTCCCCTGATCTCACCGACGATCTTCTTCCTCGTGGTGATGAACTTCGTCTACGGACTGTTTGAAACCTTTGGCATTATCGACGCGGTCACGCGCGGTGGCCCGGCAGGCGCAACGAACAGCATGGTCTACAAGGTTTATCAGGACGGCTTCGTGCAACTGGACCTCGGGTCGTCGGCCGCACAATCCGTGCTGCTGATGTTCATTGCCATCCTGTTCACCATCGTTCAATTCCGCGCCCTCGAGCGCAAGGTCAATTACCAGGTGTAATCATGCCCGAACGTCATCTTGGTCTTTCGATCTTCTGCCATGCCATACTGCTGATTGGCGCGATCTTTGTCTGCCTTCCTCTCTACTTCGCTTTCGTCGCCGGTTCATTGACGTTGCAGGAGGTTCAGCAGGCACCGTTCCCGGTCTTCCCAGGTCGGCATTTTCTCGAAAACCTTGCCGCCGCCTGGCAGCAGGGCGAGTTTTCGCAGTTGTTTTTGAATTCGATCATCGTCACTGCCGGCATCGTGATCGGAAAGCTGGCGATCTCATTGATTGCAGCATTTGGCGTGACCTATTTTCGCTTCCCGTTTCGCATGACGGCATTCTGGCTTATTTTCGTGTCGCTGATGCTTCCGGTCGAGGTCCGCATCATCCCGACCTATGAAGCGGTCGCCGATGCCGCCGGACCGCTACGCTGGTTGGCAGGGTCGATCGGTCTTTCCGGTGTCGTTGAGGGGCTCACCGGATACAATATCGAAGCATCCCTGAAGTGGAACATGGTCAACAGCTACGCCGGCCTGATCCTGCCGCTCATCGCCTCTGCTTCCGCAACCTTCCTTTTCCGGCAATTCTTCCTGACCGTTCCCGATGAACTTTGCGAGGCGGCCAAGCTCGATGGAGCCGGCCCGCTGAAATTCTTCAAGGACATTCTCCTTCCACTCTCGAGCGCCAATATCGCGGCCCTGTCGATCATCCTGTTTCTCTATGGCTGGAACCAGTATTTGTGGCCGCTGCTTTTCACGACGGACAAGGAGATGGGAACCGCGGTCCTTGGGCTGAAGCAGCTCGTTCCCGTCTCGGACTCAGCGCCTGCCTGGAACATCGCGATGAGTGCAGCACTTCTCGTCATGCTTCCGCCTGCGGCCGTCATTCTCTTCATGCAGCGCTGGTTCACCAAGGGACTGGTGGACTCAGGAAAGTAACATCCCGAATTTCAAGGATAATCAGACAATGGTGCATATCATCGGCCACCGCGGTGGTCGCAATCTCTGGCCCGAGAACAGTCTTTCGGGCTTTCGTAAACTCGCGCAAATGCCTGTAGACGGTGTCGAATTCGACATCCATCTGACGCGCGCGGGGGAAGTGCTTGTCATTCACGACCCGACGCTGGAGCGAACGACAGATGCGGACGGGCTGGTCGCCGACCTTCACCTCGGCGAAAATCGCACGGTGCGCCTCAAAGAGAGCGACGGGGAGACCATTCCCACATTGGAAGAGGTCCTCGCCGTCTTCAAGGACACGTCGCTCGAGCTTCATATCGAATTGAAAACCAATGCCGACGGAACGCCGTATGAGGGGCTCGCCGCCAAGGCAGCCGCCGCGGTCGACCGTCTTGACTTGGCGAAGCGGTCAATTCTCACCAGCTTTCATTCGGACGTGCTCGTCGACATACGCAAGGTTGCTCCGCATATCCGCACCTTGTCGTCGTTCGATTCCAAGTCGGCCGAGCGTCTCGGTCTGATCAACGGTCTGAAGTTACTCAACGAATGCTCAGATATCATCGCTGTCGAGAAGTCATTGCTTACGGCACAATGGGAGCAGATTACCGAACTCGTGCCGGTCGAGCGGCTTGGAGCCTGGGTCCCAAACGACATCGGCGATCTTGAAAACTGGCTTGCCAAACCGATCCGGCAGATCACCACGGACCGGCCGGATCTCGCATTGCAGGCGCGGAGGTGAGACATGCTCGATAACCGCGTCGATTACCCCGGTATGCCGGACCGCCAAGCCTTGGAAAGCATTGATCTCGTGATCTTTGATTGCGATGGCGTGCTGATTGATAGCGAGCCGATCGCCAGCCGCACATTGGCGGAAACTCTGCAAGGTGCCGGCATTGCGATCACCGCCACAGAGGCTCATCTCAAATTTACCGGCAATTCAGAAAGCATCATCGGCGAGATGTGCCGGCGCGATTACGGGATTATCGATATCCCCGAATTGTTTGAAACATGGCACCAGAGTCTATTCGAAGAGTTTTCACGCTCGCTGTTGCCGATCCCCGGCATTGCCGATGTCGTCTACGGACTTCAGCGACCAAAATGCGTTGCGTCAAACAGCACGATGCAGCGGCTTCGCAAAAGCTTGGGCATATTGGATCTGTGGAGCGCATTTGGAGAGGAGGTTTTCAGTGCCGAAGCCGTCGCCCGGCCGAAGCCCGCGCCCGATCTCTTGCTGCACTGCGCGGAGCGTTTTCGAGCCCGTCCCTCCAGATGCGTCATGATCGACGATAGCAGTCATGGCGTGGCGGCAGCCGTTTCCGCAGGAATGACGGCCGTCGGATTTGTCGACCCGGCTGATCCGAGACCTGACCGGCATGCGGCATTGATGACAGCTGGAGCATTTGCCGTTGCCATGGGGGCGGAACAGCTTGTCGCCATCCTGGAGGATATCGGAGGCACGCTGTGACGGGTTTCCGCCCCAAAAGGGTTTCCATTCCTGATCTCACCGAATGGCGTCTGGTTCGGGAACGAACCCTGCCCCCATGTCAGCCACGGACGCGCCCTATCTGCATCTGCAAGGAGTATTCCTCATGACTGATCTCATGAAAGGCAAGGTTGCCACCATTACGGGCGCCGCGTCGGGCATCGGATTGGCTTGCGCCCGGATCCTCCATGGCGAGGGGGCAACAGTCGTGCTCATCGACCGGGCGGAGGATAAACTCGAAGCTCTTTGCAGGGAGATCGGTTCAGGTGCTCTGCGGCTCGTCGTCGACCTTCTCGATGGAGAGCAGGTCTCTGGCATACTGCCTCGCATTCTCGAAACGGCCGGCGGGCTCGACATCTTCCATGCCAATGCCGGCGCCTATATTGGCGGTCCTGTTGTCGATGGCGACCCGGATGCCTGGGACCGCATGCTCAATCTCAATATCAACGCGGCCTTCCGCTCGGTCCATGCGGTGCTGCCGCACATGATTGCCCAGAAGTCCGGCGACATCCTGTTTACGAGTTCGATCGCGGGCGTCGTGCCGGTCGCGTGGGAGCCGATCTACACAGCCTCGAAATTCGCAGTTCAGGCCTTCGTCCATTCCACGCGCCGGCAAGTGGCGCAGCACGGCGTGCGCGTCGGTGCGGTGCTGCCAGGACCTGTCATCACGGCCTTGCTCGACGACTGGCCGAAGGCGAAAATGGAGGAAGCGCTGGCCAATGGCAGTCTGATGCAGCCGCAAGAAGTGGCCGACGCCGTCCTTTTCATGCTGTCGCGGCCGCGTAATGTAACTGTCCGCGATCTGGTGATTCTGCCGAATAGCGTGGATCTGTAAACACAGGCCCAGACTGCAGTTAGCTTGATCCTTGCCGACTTCAAAGGAGAGACCATGAGCGACACATCTCGCACGCCGCAAGCAGATGCCAAACATGTCATCGGCGTCGACGTCGGCACCGGCAGCGCCCGCGCCGGCCTGTTCGACCTGACTGGCCGGATGCTGGCGTCCGCCAAGCGGAATATCACCCTGTTTCACGAACCGGGTTCGATGGTTGAGCAATCGAGCACCGAGATCTGGGCGGCGGTTTGCGCGGCAGTGCGCGAGGTGGTTTCCTCGGCCGGGGTCGATCCGGCGTCCGTCATGGGGCTGGGGTTCGATGCCACCTGTTCGCTCGTCGTCCTTGGCGAAGGCGGCAAGCCGCTTCCCGTCGGACCCTCGGAAGATCCGAACCGGGACATCATCGTCTGGATGGACCACCGAGCCGTGCCGCAGGCGGAGCGCATCAATGCGCTTGGCCATGACGTCCTGCGTTACGTCGGCGGCCGTATCTCGCCTGAGATGGAAACGCCCAAGCTTCTCTGGCTGAGGGAAAATCGCCCTGAGGTTTTTGATGCCGCATGGCAATTCTTCGACCTTGCAGATTTCCTGACCTGGCGGGCGACCGGCGATCTGTCGCGTTCGACCTGCACGGTCACCTGCAAGTGGACCTATCTCGCCCATGAAAAGCGCTGGGATGGCGATTATTTTCATCAGATCGGCCTCGGCACGCTCGCCGACGAAGAGTTTGCCCGCATCGGGCAGGCTATCGTCGAGCCCGGTTCGGCCCTCGGTCGAGGACTGACCGCGGCTGCAGCCGGCGAGCTCGGCCTGAAGCCGGAAACGCCCGTCGCTGCCGGACTGATCGACGCCCATGCGGGCGGAATAGGAACCGTTGGCATCGGTACCGATCCACAAGCCAATCTGGCCTATGTTTTCGGCACTTCCTCCTGCACCATGACATCGACAGCTGAACCGTCTTTCGTGCCCGGCGTCTGGGGGCCTTATTATTCGGCCATGGTGCCAGGACTATGGCTGAACGAGGGTGGCCAGAGTGCGGCAGGCGCGGCGATCGACCAACTGCTCTCCTTCCATCCGGCTGCCGCGGAAGCGCGGGAGCTTTCGAAGAGGGCGGGCGTTCCGCTGCCGGTTCTGCTCGCAGATATGGCCGCCCGAAAGGCGGGCCGTTCTTCCGACGCCGTCATGCTTGCGAGCGGACTGCACGTCGTTCCCGAGTTCCTCGGCAACCGCGCGCCCTTTGCCGATCCGCATGCCCGCGCAATCATTGCTGGTCTCGGGATGGAGGACGATATCGGCAGCCTGGTCTCTCTTTACGTGGCAGGGCTTTGCGGTATCGGCTACGGCCTCAGGCAGATCATCGAGACGCAGGTCGATGCGGGCGTTACCATTGAAAACATCGTCATCAGCGGTGGCGCCGGCCAGCACGATTTCGTTCGCCAGCTGCTTGCCGATGCGAGCGGTAAGCCGGTCATCGCGACAAAGGCTGAGGAACCGGTGCTCCTGGGGGCCGCCATCCTGGGCGCTGTCGCCGGCGGTCTGTTTGCGGATGTACGCGAAGCGATGACGACACTCTCGGCGGTCGAAACGACATTCCTGCTATCAGAAGGGCCGATCCCTCATATTCATGACAAGCGTTACGAAGGGTTCAAGGAACTTCAGGCCCTGGCGCGCAAGCTGCGTATCGAGAGTTAGATTCCAACGCCAATCCGCAGAGGTCCATCAGCGATCGATCGGCTACAGTTAGCGCCGAACGATGACCTTCGTTCCCGGCTGCACGATCTCGTAAAGCTCTTCAACATCTTGACGGTACATTCGAAAGCACCCGCTCGACGCGTTGGTGCCGATAGACGAGGGGTCGTTGGTGCCGTGGATGCGCAACAGGCCATCGGCGAGATAGATCGCGCGGGTTCCAAGCGGATTGGCGGGGCCGGGCTTCACCACCGCTGGAAGCCGAGGGTTCTTCTGCCGCATGCTGGCCGTGGGTCGCCATTCAGGATGCGCTCGCTTCGACACGATCCGCGTAGATCCATACCATTGCTTGCCCTCACGGCCGACCGCGATGGGGTAAGCGAATTGCTCGCCCCAAGGGGTGGTGTAAATGAGCGTATGCTCGCTCGTCACGATTTCGATGGTTCCTTTTGCACGTCCTGTCGGCGGTTGCATGCGATCATGCAGGGGCTCTTGATAGGGAGGCGCTGGATCGTAATCGAGTGGTGGCGGATAGGGGCTGTATGGATCGTCGTAACCGGATCCGTCAAAGTCGTCATATCCGTCATACGGCCCATAGATCTGGGCTTGAGTCTGAAAGACCGTCAGCAAAAAGGCCGCAGCCACGAGAGCCAGCAATCTCATCTTGTCGCCTTCCGCTTGTTGAACAAGCTTGATTGGGCTGAATTCTGTGGCGGCACTATGACTGCTCGCCGAAGGATCTTGAAAAGCTATTGCCGCTGATAATGCTGCGGTAGCTCAACCGGTCGGCTCCGGCATCGAGGAACTGGCTGAGACCGATCCTCGTCCGCCTCCATCAGGAGGCACCGGATGTCGACCCGATTGCCACCGCGCTTTACGATGGCCTCCTGGCTCTTGCCACAAGACCGTGAGCTCAGCGACAGTCAACGGAGGTACAGCGTCACGTTGCGGTGATTTCGCTTCGTACTCAAGCGCTAGCAGGTGCGACGATCGTTTGGGACAGCGACCGCCGTCATTGCCGCAACTATGATCGCCTCCTGAATTAGAGACGACAGACCGATGAACAGGGCTTGGGATGGGAGCGAAGGCCTCCCGTGGCGGCGCCTGCATGCTCGCGCGTTGAATCCAGCTTCTCCCATCGCTGAGCGAAGCACTCTTGTTGCCTTAGCGGCTCCCTTTGTTCTTTCGAAGCGCGTCCGTTATTTCCGCTCTCGCAACGCCGATCAAGGTTTCCATCGCCTTTCTGGCTGCGACTGGATCGCGAACGCGTATCGCTTCCAGAACGTCCTGGTGCTTTTGAATGGCCTGTTCGTGAGACTGACTGGCGCGGTTCGTGAGGCGAAAGCTCGCAAGGAGGGCGGCACGAATGGCGCTCGCAAACTGCCTGAAGACCCAGTTACCACTGGCATTGATGATCGCTGTGTGGAACTCAAGGTCCGCCCGGCTCCATTCCTCGTTGTCACGGGCGTTTGCATCGACCATGTCCTCGAATGCCTGGGCAATTCGGGCCAGCTGTTTGGCGGTTGCCTTTGTTGCCGCATGCTCCGCAGCGGCGGGTTCGAGCAAATGACGGGCGTCGATCAGTGACGTATAAAAGGACTCATCGCCACCGAGGGAAAGCATTACGTCAAGAACGAGCGGATCCAGGTAGTTCCAGTTTTCTCGCGGAAGCACCGTGGTTCCGGCTCGGGTTCTGGACCGGATCAACCCGATTGCCGATAGATACTGCATGGCTTCGCGCAACGTCGTTCTGCTGACGCCGAATTGATCGGTCAGGTCCGCTTCATTGGGGAGCGTAGAACCCTCAGGCAACGCGCCGGAGACAATCCGTTCTACGAACTTGGAGAGCAATGCCTCGCGAACGGAACGCTTGCCGCGAGATGCGATCTCGATGCCCCCGTCGGTGAGCTTCCACTCGTTGCGTGAGATTGTCACTGGCTGCCTCCCATAACCCCTATTGCGGCTTATCCGAAACTTGCGACGACCGGAAACTCTTTTTCAGGCCTTGTTTCTGTGCGCCGCGTCAATTGGGTTGTAGCACACGAAAAGAGCCGCCCGCCATATCTTTAAAAAAATAAATCCTATTTATATTGACAATAATCATACCTAACTTAAATTCGCCTGGTCGGTTGGCTCCGCCATGGAGCCTGTCGTTGAAGATAACGGGAGGGAGCAATGAAGCTCATCGTACGCGCCGCGATCCTGGCGCTCACCACAATTGCTGGATCACATGCCACGTCAGCTTTCGCGCAAGACAAGGACCTGAAGGTCGGCGCCATCTACATGGATGCTCAGGGGTTTTATGCAGGTGTTCGCAAAGGCATCCAGACCGGCGCGAATGATGCCGGCCGCAAGCTGGACATCGTCGAGACCAACGCTCAGGGTGATGTAAGCAAAGAATCTTCGTTCATCGACTCTCTGATCTCGTCGGGCGTGCAGGCCATCATCGTATCGCCTGTCTCCGCCGATGGTTCGAATCGCGCGATCCGCCGCGCTCATGAAGCCGGCATTCCGGTCGTCTGCTACAACACATGCCTCAACGACGCCGACATGAAGGAATATATCTCGGCCTACGCTGTCGGCGATCCCTATGATTTCGGTCACAAGCTTGGTGATGCTGCAGCCGACTACTTCATCGCGGAAAAGAACGATGCGCCGAAGATCGCCGTCCTTAACTGCGAATTCGTGGAGGTGTGCGTGACTCGCCGCAAGGGCTTTGAGGAGGCACTGAAGGCAAAGGTCCCAGGCGCACAGATCGTCGCAAACCAGGAAGGCGCTGTCCTTGACAAGGCGGTTTCGGTAGCAAGCACGATGCTGTCGTCGAACCCTGATATCGATGCCTTTTTCGGCGAGGCAGGTGGTGCAACACTCGGTGCCGCTCGTGCGGTAAAGAGCCAGGGTAAGACCGGAAAGGTTGTCGTCTTCGGTGGCGACATGACGACCGAGATCGCTCAGGAGCTGGCCGACTTCACCGTCATAAAGGCCGTTGTCGATATCTCCGGCCAAGGTCTCGGGAAGCTTGCGCTCGCTCAGGCCATCAAGTCGATCGACGGGCAACCGCCGGAAGGCATCAAGGTTGCCTACAACATCGATCTCTACAAATCTTCCGAAGACGGCAAGGCGTGGCTGAAGGCCCACTCCGACGGCATTCCGTAAGCTCACCTCCCAAGTCACGAGCGTCGAGGCCGCCGGACGACCGGCGGCGCCTTTTCGAAGGTGGAAATTGAATGACACAGACATCGCGAACGGCCGAACTCGCTTCCCATCCGATCGCATCGATTGCGGGGTGCACACGTCAATATCCTGGCGTGCTAGCTCTCGACAACGCATCGTTTTCAGTAGCGGCCGGAGAGGTGAGGGCGCTACTTGGCAAGAACGGCGCGGGCAAATCGACGCTAATCAGACTCCTCACTGGAGCTGAAATCCCCGATAGCGGAACCGTGATGATCGACGGCGAGGAACTGCGACACTCGGGATCCAGCCGCGCTCAGGATGCATTCGAAAAGGGTGTTCGGGTCGTCTACCAGGAACTCAGTCTCGTTCCTGGCATGACGCTTGCGGAAAACCTATTCCTTGGCCGTTGGCCGAGGAAGGGCGGTGTCATCCAATACGCCGACATGGAAGCGGAAGCATCCGCGGCCATGCGACGACTAGGGCTCAACCGTACCCCCAATGCCCTGGTTGCAAGCCTGAGCCCGGCTGAGCGCCAGCTCCTCGAGATTGCTCGCGTCCTCCTTGGACGGCCGAAACTCGTCATTCTCGACGAGCCGACCAGTTCGCTTGCGGCCGCCGAAGCCGAGAAGGTGATGGCGGCGGTGACCCGCATCGCTTCGGAAGGCATCGCGGTCATTTATGTCAGCCATAGAATGAACGAGATCCGCCAGATTGCGCATTCAGCCACGATCATGCGCGATGGGCGCATCATCGATACTGTCGACGTCAAGGGCGCCGATACTCGAGAGATCGTTCGGCTCATGCTTGGCGCCGAGGCTTCAAAGGCAGCGGCATTGGACAATCGAAGCCAAGAGAACACCGTTCTGGAAGTTCGAGACATCGCCCTGGCGCCCAAGCTGACTTCCGTTTCCTTTCAACTCAGGGCTGGAGAAGTGCTCGGGATTGCCGGGCTTCTAGGCTCCGGGCGGACAGAGCTCCTTCAGGCAATCATGGGCGTCCGCTCCTACGATCACGGGCAAGTCCTCGTCGACGGTCAGGCCGCTCAACCCGGCCGGTACAAAAGAATGATTGCCATGGGCTTCGCCTATACGCCCGAAAGCCGGAAAGAAGAGGGGATCGTTCCTCTTCTCGGTGTCGACGAGAATACGCTTTCGACAAATTTTGCCGGCGTCAGCAAGCACGGAACCCTATCTGCCAAGATGATGGCGGATGCCACCCGCAAGGTGATCCAGCGCCTGCATATCAAGACAGCCCAGACGAACACCCCGATCGGCACGCTGTCGGGCGGAAACCAGCAAAAGGTCGTTATCGGCAGATGGGTTTACGCCAACAGCCGCGTCCTGCTCCTAGACGAGCCCACCAGAGGCGTGGACGTCGAAGCGAAGGCTCAGATCTACGCCATCATTCGTCAGCTTGCAGCGGAAGGGCGGAGCGTGATCTTCGTTTCCAGCGAGATTGAGGAACTGCCGCTCGTCTGCGATCGAGTGCTGGTCCTCAGGGACGGGACCCTCAAGGAAGAATTCAAATCACCCAAGATCGATCAGGACGCCTTGATGGCCGCCTGCATCGCCGGACATTGAGGGAGAGACGCGATATGTCACTCGACCAGACTGCAAAGTCGGAATCGGCGACCGAAGGAACAAGATCTCGTTTCTCGTTGTCGCAACATATGAACGAACTCAGTTTGTTCGTTGCGATCGTAATACTCTACGTCGTTTTTACAGCCACCGCGAACGGTTTCCTTTCGTTCAATAACCAGATCAATATCCTCCGAGACGCGGCTACGATCGGGATCGCTGCGTGGGCGGCTACGCTCATTATCATTGCAGGTGAAATCGACGTCAGCGTCGGTCCGATGGTGGCGTTCATTTCAGTCGTGCTTGCGTTTCTGCTTCAGTGGGGCGTTCCGACTCCGATCGCCTTCGCGCTTGCGATTTTGGTCGGTGCTATGCTTGGTTCGATCGCCGGAGCTCTGCGAGCATACTTCGATGTCCCGTCCTTCGTTGGCACGCTCGGTCTGTGGAGTGCTCTTCGCGGGACTGCATTGTTCGTGACCGATGCGCTGCCCGTTTCTATCGGTCGCAACGATACCCTGGACGCCCTTGATCGTTCGTTTCTTGGCATTCCGCCTGCCGCAATCATCATGCTGATCTTGTTTGCGGTGTTCACCTTCATCAGCCGAAAGACACCTTTCGGCAGGTCCGTTTTCGCAATCGGCGGTAATGCTCACGCAGCGTTTCTGAGCGGCATCAGTGTTTCCAAGATACGCGTCGCGCTGTTTGCGATCGCCGGTGCAATGGCGGCAATTTCCGGTATTCTCCTGCTCTCACGACTAGGATCGGGCAACGCGACCGCAGCGACCGGCCTCGAGTTCGACGTTATCGCAGCAGTCGTGGTCGGAGGAACTTCGCTGTCTGGCGGGCGGGGCTCGATGCTTGGCACGCTTCTGGGCGTGCTCGTTATCACCCTCATCGGTAACGGCCTTGTCCTGCTTGGCATCAATCCTTTCTTCCAGCAGGTTGTGCGCGGTCTGATCATCGTCATCGCGGTGCTCGCCAACATCCAGGCGATCAAGCGCAGCATGTCCCGTAACAAGAGCTGATCTCATGTCCATTGTAAGCCTTGAGGCTGGGCCGCTGTCTCTTCGCGTCTCGACAAGAGGAGGGCTTGTGCTCGGCTTTTGGCGAGATGTCGGGTCGGCCAGGACAGCGCTTCTGCGTCCCTGCCTGTCCGACGACGTCGATGCGCTTAGCTCCTCCTGCTACCCGCTTGTGCCATTCGGCAACAGAGTGAAAGACAATAAATTCTCGTTTGAAGGAAGCGACTATCACTTCCGCCTGAACACGGATTGGGACAAGCACTATCTGCACGGCGAAGGCTGGCAGGCGGACTGGTCTATCGGACGGAGGACACCGACGTCGGTTGAACTGGTGTTCGCCCACGAGGGCCAAGGCACCCCATACGAATACCAAGCCCGGCAGCGCTTCGCCCTCGACGAACAAGGGTTGACCATGACGCTTGCGGTCGAAAATCGTGGCCAACGCTCACTGCCGTTCGGACTCGGCTGGCATCCTTACTTTCCGATGACGCCGAAGACGACGTTGCTTGCTCCGGCTCGCAAGTTTTGGACGGAAGTCGAAGGATGGCTGCCAGGCCACCAGACCGAAATACCGAAGGAGCTGGATTTTAGTTCTCCGGCGTCGCTGCCCCAACATTGGGTCAACAACGGGTTCGAGGATTGGAGTGGTGAAGCACTCATCACTTGGCCGGAGCGGAATACATCGCTCCACTTAACTGCCGACGCCATTTTCAAGCACGCCTTTGTGTTCGTATCAGATACGACTTTCGATACGAGCTTCAAGCGTGACTACTTTTGCTTTGAGCCGATGAGCCATCTGGCCAACGGCCACAATATGCCCGACCTTGGCGGTCTCAAGGTTTTGAAATCCGGTGAAGCCATCTCTGGCAGCATCCACATGCGCCCCTCCAGCATCTGATATCGATTACGGAGTTCCCAATGCCTGCGAGTGACCGTTACGATTACATCATCGTTGGTGGAGGAAGCTCCGCCTGCGTCGTCGCCGAGAAACTGGTGCGCGAGGGCAAGGCGCGCGTCCTGCTTCTGGAGCGCGGACCCGCAAAAGCCAATCCGATCATGAGCTTTCCAGCCGGGTATATGAAGTTCCTTGCCAAAGACACATATCTCGCCATGCATCAAACCAAGCCGCAGCCCCAACTGGACGGCCGTGGTCCCATTGTGCCGCAGGGCAAGGTTCTAGGTGGCGGCAGTGCCGTCAACGCGATGGTCTACATGCGCGGACAGGAGGCGGATTTTGATCTTTGGAACGAACTGGTCACGCCGAAAGGATCCAATGACGGCGCCTGGTCCTACGGCGACCTGCTTCCATATTTTAAGGCGCAGGAGGACAATGATCATCTTGCCGGCGACTTCCATGGTGTCGGCGGGCCGCTGAAGATCTCACATCTTGGACACACAAGTGCGATGACACGGACCTACGTGAAAACCCTGCAAGCCATGGGAATCCCCTACAACCCGGACTTCAACGGCGCACATCAGTTTGGCGTCGGATTCATGCAGCATACCATAGACTGGAAGACCAGAAGGCGGTCCAGCGCCGTCGATGCCTTCCTCGCACCGGTGATGAGCGATCCGCTGCTGACCATCGAGACGGAAGCGACCGTCACCTCGATCAGGATGGAAAGCGATCGCGCGACTGGCGTCGATTACATACGCAACGGGAGCCGGAAATCCGCGAGCGCGGGGGAGATCATTCTTGCCGCTGGAGCCTACCAGACGCCAAAACTGCTGATGATTTCTGGTGTTGGACCGGATGACGAACTCACCAAGCATAATATCCAGAAGAAAGTCGTGCTGCCTGGCGTCGGCAAAAACCTGCAGGATCATTACGAGTGCCCGGTCGTTGCAACCACGAAGGGGGCGTTTGGCTATTACGGTGCGGACCGAGGCTGGCCGATGATCAAAGCTGGGCTGCAGTATCTCATGTTCAAGACGGGTCCGGTGTCGACGACTGGGGTGGAGACCTGCGCGTTCTACGACCCTGACGGCAATAACGATCGACCGACGATCCAGATGTTCTGTGTGCCGACCGTCTACCTGGACCGGGACGTCATGGGCACCGAACCCGGTGATGGCGTCACGATCAACTCGCTTCTGCTTCGTCCAAAGGCGAGAGGATCGGTGACGTTGGCCTCAAGCGATCCATTCGAAAACCCGATCGTCGACACCCAGATCTTCGGCCATCCCGATGACCTGCGCCTGACCATTGCAGGGTTCCGGTTCGCCCGGACGGTTCTCGAAGCGTCCCCCATGCGTGAGCTGATCGAAAAAGAGATATTCCCTGGCGCGGACGCGACAAGTGACGAGGCCCTCGCCGCTCATTGCAAGCGCACTGTTAAAACCGGCTATCACCCTGTCGGCACGTGCAAGATGGGTCAAGACAGCGACCCAGATGCGGTCCTGGATTCCAGCCTCAGGGTCTGGGGTACACGAGGCTTGCGGGTCGTAGACGCGTCTCTGATGCCAACGATCGTCAGCGGCAACACCAACGCTGCCGTCATGGCTGCGGCAGGCAAAGCTGCCGGCCTTATCCTCGCATAGACTGGGCATATCATGAAATTCACAAACTACAGGCCATCGCTGGATCAATTGGAATCGCCCCCGTAGGAGATAGGTCTGTTATGCGATCGTCGGCTGCGATATTCTCGACCGATGAAACTCAGTCAGACCATACGGTTCGCTACAGCCGAGGACGGCACCCGTATTGCCATGGCCTCTTGCGGGCAGGGTCAGGTGATCCTGCGGGCGGCGCACTGGCTGAGCCATGTCGATTACGATCTCGAAAGCCCGGTGTGGCGGCCGTGGCTCCAGGCACTGTCCGCCCACAACCGGTTTGTACGCTATGATCCGCGCGGCTGCGGCCTGTCGGACCGGCATGTCTTTGACCTCTCGGTCGAAGCGTGGCACGCCGACCTTGCTGCCGTGGCGGCGTCGATCGAGGAGCCGCGCTTCGTCCTCCTCGGTCTTTCGCAGGGCGGCGCGCTCGCTATCGCATATGCCCTCAAATATCCCGAGCGAGTATCGCATCTGGTGCTTTTGAACGCCTATGGTCAGGGTGCCCGCGCCAGAGCTCAGACCGAGGCGGAGCGGCTGGAAGCCGAGACCCTTGTCAATTTCGTTCGCGTCGGCTGGGGACGCGACAATCCGGCGTTTTGCCGGTTCTTCACCAATCTCTTTATCCCCGACGGCACGCCTGAACAGCATCGCTGGTGGGGCGATCTCGAGCGGCAAACGGCAACGGCCGACGTCGCCGCACAACTGCTTTGGCAGATGCAGGGGATCGATGTGCTGGATCTTGCGGCGATGCTGAGCGTTCCGACGTTGATCGTACACAGCCGCGGTGACATGCGCGTGCCGTTTGATCAGGGTTGCAAGCTCGCCGCCGCGATTCCGGGCGCGAGCTTCGTGCCGCTTGAGAGCAAGAACCATGTGCTCTTGCCGGACGAGCCCGCGTGGAAGGTGTTTCAAACGGAACTTGCTGCCTTTCTCGGGCAGGATCGGTCGGTGCGGCCGCGTGCGGTCAGTGAGGCCGGTCTGACACCCGCCGAGGCCGCCCTTCTCGACCTCGTTGCGGAGGGGCTAGACAACCGCGCGATCGCAGAACGGCTTGGCAAGAGTGCAAAGACCGTGCGAAACCAGCTGTCGGTGATATTCAGCAAACTCGGCGTGCATAGCCGCTCGCAAGCGATCGTCGTCGCGCTCTCCCGATAGTCCCGCTTCTGCAGGTGGATAGACCTCCTCCGATGCCAATGGGACATGTGTCCCTCCAAGGAGCGGGATTTCTTCGCAGACGCGGGACAACCGCCTCATGCCCGCCGAGACGGCAAGCTTCATCCTCGGCGTTACGGATGGCAGGACGCCATCCGTGCACTGGGAGGAATTCACGTGACGGAAATCAACGAAACAACGCTCAATGAACTCGTGGGCCGCGTCCTTGGCGATCTTGGCGGAGCGGTCAGCGTGCCGCTAGTCCGGATCGGGGATGCTCTTGGGCTGTACAGGACGCTGAAGGAGACCGGGCCGGTGAAGGCCGACGAACTTGCCGATGCCTCGGGATGCGCACCTCGCTATGTGCGCGAGTGGCTGGCGGCACAGGCCGCCTCCGGTTATGTGCACCATGAGCGAGGATTGTTCTCGCTGACGCCCGAACAGGCCTTCGTGTTTGCCGAGCCGGACAGCCCGGTCAATCTGATCGGCGCATTCGATACCGCTGCTGCGATGGTCGAAAACCAGCCGAAGGTGCAGTCCGCCTTCAAAACCGGCCGAGGCGTTGCCTGGGGCGATCAGGCTGGCTGCATGTTCTGCGCCGTCGCGCGGCTATTCCGCCCAGGTTATGTCAATGCCCTTGTGCAGGACTGGCTGCCGGCGCTCGACGGTGTCACCGACAGGTTGAAAGCGGGTGCGAAGGTGGCGGACGTCGGATGTGGGCACGGGCTTTCGACGATCCTGATGGCGCAGGCGTTTCCCAATTCCCGGTTCGTGGGCTACGACTTCCATCCGGGCTCGATCGCCGCTGCTTCCGCGCACGCCCAGGCACACGGGTTGACGAACCTGCACTTCGAGGTCGGCAGGGCGCAGGATTTCGACGGGCGAGATTTCGATTTGATCACCTGCTTCGACTGCTTGCACGACATGGGCGACCCGAAAGCCGCTGCGGCTCATATCCGAAAGGCGTTAAAGGAGGGCGGTGCGTGGATGGTGGTCGAACCAATGGCCGGAGATACGCTGGAGGAGAATATCAATCCGGTTGGACGGCTCTATTACTCCGCCTCGACGATGATCTGCGTTCCGACCTCGCTTGCGCAGGAGACAGGGCTGGCACTCGGTGCGCAAGCGGGAGAGCGGCGATTGGCCGAGGTGATCCGCTCAGGCGGTTTCACTCATATCCGGCGTGCAGCCCAGACGCCCCTCAACATGATCCTCGAGGCCACCTGACAGGTCGCGCCTTCTATTGGAAATGTCGCGCCACATTCCAGGCCTCGTCAGGAAAGTCAACGAGTGAGGTGGCTGGCTTGCAGGAGCACGCCAGCCACCTCAACTTCAGCGACGGCGGTAAACCGTGCATCTGATTGCCGGTCTGTTCGAAGTATTCGCTGAGCCCGTTCGATGCCCTGAACGATGCCGACGCGACGGTCCTGCTCGAAAAACACTCGATCGCTCCGGATGAGACGTTCTGTCAATGCGCCCAGCCTCCTGAAACTGCGAGACGCCATTTTATCGGCCAAGGACGCACGACTTCGGGACGTCTTGCAGGAGATCATGGGCACACAAAACGCGTGAAGAGCGGATTCGAACCGCGCTATAAGTTCGACCAGCGCTGTGGACTTGCCGTGCGTCATTCCATTGCCTTCAACCGAATTCCGGGACCACCGACCCCAGAGTAATCGCCATCGAGGAATATAACCCCTGCTTCTTCTAAAACTGTCCGAATGGCTGCGATTGTCCTCGGCTTCAGATCCTCGCCGCGCTCAAATCTCACGATCGTATTTGTTGAGACAGCGGCTGCATCGGCGAGTTGTTTCACGCCCATCTCCAGCGCGGTTCGCGCCATCTTACACTGAATAGGCAACAAAATCGCTTCCCCATATCGAATTCGCCTTGACATGGCGATTTTTGCGTCGTATACACACTTTGCGGGGGCTACCTCCCGCGCGAGCTGATTCTATCAACGGCGACTATAGCCTAGCTCAGTGCTGAAGCGCGAGGGCGGCGTGAGACGTCGTCGGGACAGGGCATTCATGGAACTACGGCAGCTCTCCTACTTCGTCGCGGTGGCCGAGGAACTGCATTTCGGCCGGGCGGCCGCCAAGGTGCGCATCGCCCAGCCGGCGCTTTCCAATCACGTGCAGGCGCTGGAGCGGGAACTCGGCTGTCCGCTGTTCATCCGCTCGACCAGGCGGGTGGAACTGACGCGGGCAGGGGAGATCTTCCACGAACGCTGCGTCGGGATCCTGAGCGAGGTCGATCTGAGTGCCGAGATCACCAGGGCGGTGGCCGGCAAGACGATCCGGCAGATCAGGATCGGTACCGTCTATCCGGCGACCACCGGCGTGCTGCCGGCGTTTCTTGGAAAGATCGCCCGCAAGTACCCGGATATCCGCATTCATATATCAAGCGGCAATACCGGCGACATCATCCGCGGCCTGGAAAACGGCCAGATCAATCTCGGCTTCATCCGGCCGGTGGAAAACATCGGCTCGTTGCGCTTCTCCTCGATCGCCCATGAGCGGTATCTGCTGGCGGTGGCGAGGAGCAACCGGCTGGCGGAGCGGGCGGAGATCGCCATCGACGACCTGCGCTCGGAAAGGATCATCGCCTTCAATCGCAAGAACCTCTCCTACACCGAGCGGTACTTCAACGAGAAGTTCGAGGAATACGATCTGACCCGCAACATCGCCTATAGCTGCGATGATACCTATTCACTGGTGTCGCTGGTCTCGGCAGGCCTTGGCATCGGCTTTGCGCCGGAATGGACCGAGGGCCTGCCGAACCGGGACTTCGAACTGAAGGCTGTCAGAGGCATCGACTTCAGGATCGGGCTCGGTGTTGCGTGGAGCAAGGACGACCCAACCGCCTCGCGCGATGACATTGTCGATATCGCGAGGTCGTTGGCGAGGCCGGGCAGGTGAGGCGAGGGGATCGCCGGTACACCCCAAGCGGAACGGCTTGCCGGGGGCAGTCGGTCCCGGGTTCCGCTCGTTCCCGAGCGGCGCTCCGCTAACCCTCCTGCGGCTGCCCTTTTAACCGGTCAAGCCGTGCGCGAACTGGCGCCGGCGCGGACGCGCCTTCGCCTGGTATGCTCATTGTTTGGAGGAGCGTCCTTGCCGAGGCAGGCACGATCTCAAGAACAAGAAGTGCTGACAGTCGCAAGTTCGGCATTTGATTCACGACGTACACGCGATAGCACATCGAGCGGTCCGTCTTCTGCTCCCACATTGTTCTCGCCGCCCTGATCTGTGATCGCCTTTCCATGGACAAGCGAAGGGATCTCGCGGTGGAAGACCTTGAGACAGCTATCGCGACCGTTCATGCAGAGCCGAGGCCGATAGCCCTTCAGGCAAGCAGCACCCCAAAACACGCGCCGCCAATTGCGGCCCGTCCATCTTCCTCGTATCGAGGAGATCATCGAGCCGGAAAGCCCCCATCTGCTCTGCGGCGGAGGCTTGCATGGCTTGGCGAGGACGTGTCCGAACGGTTGGGCGTCGTTCCAGCGCAGTGCACGCGTCCTCGTCACCGCCGTCCCAAATACGCCTGCCGGGCCTGTACCGACAGCGTTGTTCAGGCTCCAACGCATGACTATTGCGAGGTTTCCAGATGGCGATCGCCGCGCAGAAGATTCAGCCAGGCCCGGGCCGCTTTCTCCCCGCCTGTGCCCCCGAAATGGCAATCGTCGTAGCGGTCGTCTCCATCGAGTAACGCATCAGAATTTACCCCCTCTCGGATACCATGGCTGCTTTTTGACAGGGCCAGTTGCGCCCGTACGATCGCATTGTCTGGAATATGCTCCTTGAAGCCGCCGTTGCTCGGTTCGAGGCATTTCGATGCAATCGAAATGTAAACGGGTGCTTCGACGCCGTGCTGACGCAACGTGTCAACCATCGACATGAAACGTTCCTGGTAGGCCTTCGCAGTGGTGCCCATAACGAGGTCCGCCTCTCCTTGCACCCAGAGGACGTTCGTTATCCGGTAACCGGAACCCTGAAGCTGTTTCACTGTATCGACTAGCACGGGATTGAAGTCACCACCTGCCGCCCATCGTGCGACCTCAGATCCGGAATATGCGAGAGGTGCGAGGATGACGTTGTCATTTTGACCCGATGCTATCAAATTGTTCCCAAGAAGCGTCCAATACTCTCCCCTCGTATTGGTCGATCCAAGAAGTGGCGACGCCGCGATGAAGCAGCGTTTGTCAAAGGCGTTTACAACGCGAGCGCCATAATTCGAGCGGTGCCGTTGTCCACCGTAGTTGGCCGCGTTCGATTGGCCAAGAATGAGTAAGACAGCAGTTCGGTCAGTCTGAGGCGGGCAGGCCACAAGCGTTTTTGATTCATCCCCGATCAGTCGTTCGTTGTCGTCGAACGTATAACGGCTTGGAGCCGCCGCCTTCTCTCCGCCAACCATTTTCTTCAGCGCGGAAAGTTGTGGCCAAGGAAAGATCTCATGTCTCGCGCTCATGCCGCCCAGAACATACATGGCGATCAAGGCGGCCAAGCCGACTGCCATTGTTTTGAGCATGTCGTTGCCTTTTGAATGTCAACCGATGATTTGGAGCCTCCGGCGGGCCGAGCTATCCTAGCGTGGACATTGGCCCGAATGAAGGCATGTCTGTATCCCCGCAATATGTTCCTCGCAATCACTACCGG
This sequence comes from Rhizobium sp. CB2179, assembly GCF_057653455.1. NCBI lineage: Bacteria > Pseudomonadati > Pseudomonadota > Alphaproteobacteria > Hyphomicrobiales > Rhizobiaceae > Rhizobium > Rhizobium sp. CB2179. The sequence continues at coordinate 187,082 of NZ_JBYGKR010000004.1, forward strand.
CCACCTGATAATCGGGGCATCGACATCGTCGCCGAGTGATCGAGCCAGCCTGTGCTTTTCCTGACCGCTCACCACAAGCATCAGCGGAGGGAAGTCTTCGCTTTATCCCGACTCTTTGCATTGTTCGTTTCCAACACGGTTCGGCGACTTGGCAATTCATCAGGGAGGTTCTGACTGGAGTCGGCAACATTGCTAGAACCTCCCTGACGTCCTTTCAACAAGCATCAGGACAATCTAGGCCCGATTGTGCCGAGGGAAAGCCGGACCTAAGTCGGACTAGCGACCCTAGGTCTCACTGTTCATCTCGTTGGCATGGATCATGATGTTGCACTCCCGTTGCCGATATCGCCGATAGTCGGCTCATTTGCCCGCGGCTTCAGCAGATCGTCGAACAGATCCCGGTCGCCATCGCGGGTGAGGAACTTTGGCAGTTCGGATCTGAGCCAGGCTGCCAGTCCTGCGCCGATCTGCACATCGCGATCATTCTCCAGCCTATGCAGCACCAGTGCGCCGATCAGCACCTTGCGGCGGGTGTCGATGGCGCGCTCCTGCTTGCCGAGACGGATCTGCAATGTCTTTCGCTGGGCTTCCAGCTGGGCCAGCCGCTCGCCGATGGTTTTGCGCGCCATGATGATTTCTCCCTTGTTCCTGTTCAGCCATTGGCCGCGGCGATGAACGGATGATCACAGCCGCCGGCGTGCCTGGATCGAAGTTGTCTCGAAGAGCGGCACTTCGAAACCCGCAAATCTGCGCGTGGAAGCGACGGGCTGAACGGCTTACGAGGTCATCGGGAGATTGCCGCGTGCTCCCACCAGTGCCCGAAGGAGCCAAGCGACGAAGGCACAAGGGCGCACTTACGAGTTGCTGGGCAACTCAAAGCGCGGGCCGGCAGCCCGCTAACAAAGGGATGGCGATGGCGATCTATCATCTCAGCATGAAGCCGATCGCCCGCAGCGCTGGCCGTAGCGCTGTCGCGTCCGCCGCCTATCGTGCCGCCGAGCGGCTGACGAACGAGCGTGATGGGCTAACCCATGATTTTAGCAACAGGACAGGTGTCGAGCATGCCGAGATCGTCTTGCCGACTGGGTCTTCCGCCTATTGGGCGATGAAGCGATCGGCCTTGTGGAATGCCGCCGAGCGTGCCGAGAAGCGAAGTGACGCCCGGATTGCCCGGGAATTCGAAATCGCCCTGCCACACGAATTGAGTTCCGACCAGCGACTGGTGCTGACGCGGGCCTTTGCCGAAGATCTGGCCAATCGCTATGGCGCTGCCGTCGACTTCGCGATCCATCGGCCAGGTGGGGCAAGCGATATCCGCAACAGCCACGCGCATCTGATGATGACGACGCGTGAGGTGAGGGAAACCGGTCTTGGCGACAAGACGCTGCTTGAGCGGGAAAACAGATGGCTTCTCGCCAATCACCTGCCGCCATCGCAGCTGCAGCTGAAGGATCTCAGACAGGCGTGGGAGCATCTTGCCAACACGCACCTTGAGAGGGCCGGCCTCGATATCCGTATCGATCATCGTTCGCATCTGGAAGCCGGGATCACGATCGAGCCGAGCGAACATGTCGGTGTGCATGCCACTGAGATCAATCGCCAGGGTGGGGCAGTCTCGCGCGTCCGCATCTCACCGCAATCGGCCGAGCGCAATGCCGAGATCATTCGCCGGCGGCCCGAAGAGATATTGAAGCTCATCACCAACGAGAAAAGCGTCTTCAACCGTTATGATATCGCCAGGGCTTTGCATCGCACCATCAACGACGATGCGCAGACCTTCCAGAATGCTTTTGCATCGGTCATGGCGTCGAAGGCTCTCGTCGAGTTGAGGCCCGACAGTTCAAGCCTTCGCGGCCGTGACGGCGACGCACGCTATTCGACGGTCGAGATGGTGGCGATCGAAGGGGCGATGGCAACAGCCACTGTTGCGATGAAGACGCGCCAAAACCACGGTGTCTTCAAGCGCAATGTCGATGCGGCCATCGCCGATCAGGACAGATCGATACAGGCGGGAAATCCTTCACCCGGGCAGGGGCTGTCGGCGGAACAGCGCCAGGCGATCGAGCATGTCACCGGCGCCTCTCAGATCGCCGTGGTGATCGGTTTTGCCGGTGCCGGCAAGAGCACGATGCTGGCAGCTGCCCGCCAGGCCTGGGAAGCGCAAGGTTATCGCGTTCATGGCGCGGCATTGGCCGGCAAGGCGGCGGAAGGACTGGAGCAATCGTCGGGGATCTCAAGTCGCACATTGGCGTCGTGGGAATACAGCTGGCAAGCCAATCGCGGTCGGCTGAATGCCCGCGACGTCTTCGTCATCGACGAGGGTGGCATGGTCGGCAGTCGTCAGCTCGCCCGCTTCGTCGACGAGGTCAAACGGGCCGGCGCCAAGCTCGTCCTGGTCGGCGACCATGAACAGCTTCAGGCGATCGGAGCGGGCGCGCCGTTTCGGGCAATCGCCGAAGCCGTCGGTCATGCGCAATTGTCGGACGTGCGACGGCAAAGAACCGATTGGCAAAAGCAGGCCTCGATCGACTTTGCCTCGCATCGGACTGCGGACGGGCTTGCTGCCTACGAGGCACGGGGAAGCGTTCATCTGAAGACGGATCGCGCTGAAACGCTGAAGGCGATCATTGCCGATTATGTCGCTGACCGATCGGCACATCCCAACGACACGCGCATTGCGATGGCCCATCGGCGGATAGATGTGGCTGCGATCAATGCCGGCATTCGCGCTCGGTTGCAGGAGCGCGGTGAGCTCTCAAGAAGCACCGGCACCTCGGATGATCGTGGTGAGGAACTCACCTACCAGACCGGCAATGGGAAGCGATCCTTCGCACGTGGCGACCGCATCGTTTTTCTGGAGAACGATCGCGATCTCGCCGTCAAGAATGGCATGCTGGGCGAGGTCATCGCCGTCCAACCGGACGCAATACAGGTTCGGCTTGACGGCAAGGCGCAGACGCCAGAGGACCAGCGCCAGGTGATCATTCCGGTGAACAGTTACCAATCCTTTGACCACGGCTACGCGACGACGATCCACAAGACGCAAGGGGCTACCGTCGACCGGAGTTTTGTTCTCGCGTCGACGACGATGGACCGGCATCTGACCTACGTGGCGATGACCCGTCATCGCGAGGCGGTGCAGCTCTATGCGGGGCTCGATGCGTTCAAGACGCTGCGATCCCTGACAGAGACACTGAGCCGCTCAGGCGTCAAGGAGACGACACTCGACTATACGCATGACTTCGCCAATCGGCGCGGCATGGGGGATCGCCGGGGGCAGGGAGAGAGTGAGGTCGCATCTCACGAAATCAGCAAAGGGATACAGCCCATTCCGGACACGGCGGTTCCCAAGCCAATGCAAGAACTGCGGCCGCCGACACCGCTCGCAGTGCGCAGCATCGCCGATGGCGGCTCTTCGCACCAGGATCCCAATGTCGATGAACGTCGCGATGAACGCGACGATGAACGCCGCGTGCTCGTTGCGGCCGTGAAGACCTATGCGATGAGTGTCGAAGAGATCGGACGATCAAAGGCGATGCCGGCATTCGAACGAGATTGGGAGGCGGCAAAGCAGCTTGCGCCGCAAGTGTTCAACGACGCGCCAGCGGCCATGGACGTGTTGCGTGGCCGCATCCTGGATGAGAATGCAGATCCGGTCGCGCTTGCCAACCAACTCAGCACTTCGCCCGAGACGATCGGCGCGCTCGCCGGCAAGACCGGCCTGTTCGGAGACAACGCTGAACGCAAACACGCGCTTTCGCGGATCGATGCGCTGGCTTCGCATGTTCGCCAATCCGCCAACACCTGGCAGCGTCGCCTCGCGGCTGAATGCGGCTCGGAGCGCTGGAAGCGGGAAAAGCAGGACGGGGTCGAGGTTCTGGGGCCGAGCCGCCGGAGTGAGGCGCTGCTGCGCCAGCTCGACGATCTCCCCTATAGCGACAAGGCAAAGTTCGTCGAGCAACTGGCCGGGAAACCGGAGGGTCGTCGAGCGCTTGCCGAGGCAAAGGACATCGTTACTGCGATCGAAACGCGCTTCGGTCGCGCCGATCCCTCAGATCTCGCGGATCAGCTGAAGCGCGTTGGGCCTGATCAGGATGGTGACGTCGAGCGGATCCGCCAGGTTGCCCGCCTTGCCGATCGCAGTCATCGTGCGGAGCTCACCCAGCAGATGGAGTTGAAGCGGTCGCTGAAGCGGGGCAAGTCCTTGGGGCTTGGGATGTAGATGTTTGGGTCGGACCAGGGATTTCGAGGAGGCTCAGGCTGGCGATAGACCGCTTCCGGTGTCTCGGAAAAGTCGCGCCAGACCTTGCCGCGGCGGCGAGCTCCTTGAGGGCTCGACCAAAGGCCTCGATTGTCAGCCACCCGTCGCAGCCGCTCGCGCGTCGCGCCTTGAACCTCTCTGCCCAGGGAATGTTGCCGCCGGGTAAGCGGCGGTCGTTCTCCAAAATGTAGACATGCACGATGCGGTCACTGTTTCGCGTGAACGCGCCGATTGGATCTGTCTCTTCGATTTTGCTGTGGAACGTGTCGTACATGGCGCGGATATGCGGATGTCCGACCGCGTCGATATGGGCCGCAAGATCGTCCATCGTGTTGAACAGAGCATTCGAGGCGATTCAGCGCCTCAAGCCCGATCATTACGCTGTGCTTTGCTGCATGATCGCCGATCGCGTGTTGTGAGGAAACCGAGCGCTTGAGTTCCGCCGCGCTCGGCCGGCTTCCCGAATTTTGCCGAGCGTCGAATGCCGCGGGCCGCTCAGCATCGTCGTGCCGAGCGCGTCGCTGCAGTCGATGGCCCATTTCACGTAGTCGATGCCGCGTCTGCGGTGCGCTCGCTCAGCGCATAGCCGAAGGCTTTGCTCTTGGCGGCCTATGTGGTAGGAGCGGGCCATGACATCATTGATCGATTTCAATTGCCAAGGCTGCGGAGCCTGCTGCTCCTATTCGCCGACCTGGCCCAGATTTTCCACGGAAACCGACGCTGCTCTCGATTTGCTGCCAGCGCATTTCGTAGCTGCGAACCAGCAAGGAATGCGTTGCGACGGTGCGCGCTGCTCCGCATTGGTCGGTCGCGTCGGTTCAGAGACATCCTGTCAAGTGTACGATCTTCGGCCTGATGTCTGCCGCGCCTGCGTCCCAGGGGATGACGCTTGCTTGACCGCGCGCGCGTTCTTCGGGCTCGGTAAGCCAGGTTTGCCGCCCAGTGACATCGATGCGGAACCGCCAATCAACTGAGGCGGGGTTCCGTCCGGCTCCTCTTCGCCTGTCGACTTTACTCCAGCGATTGTCGTCCGAAAGGTCAGCCGAAGGTAAGGCCCGGTGGAGTCATCCGATGTGGACTATCTGCCTAGTAGCGCGACAAGCGATATCGGCATTTCGACCGCGAAAAAATCCAACGCCGCACCGATAATCATCAACCACACGACCATCAAGAAAATGAGCGCTGCAATCCTGATTTCTACAGGCTGCATTATTTGCGCCGTCCCAGCATGTACGTCCCCCCGAGACAAAACCCCTGTTATCCCTCGTGCAAATTCCCTATGGCGAGGGATGATGCGCAACGGTCGAGAGCGTGGGCGCGTGCGGCGCCGAACTCTTCGCTTTCTCGAAACTGATGTCGCTTTGACCGATCAAGTCGCTGGACACAGCTCTGTCGCTGCGTTCGAGATGATGGCCATCAAGGAAGGAGCGGTAGGCATCTGCGATGCCCTCTTTCAGACCTATCTTAGGAGACCAGCCGAGACTGCGGAGCTTGTCGACGCTCAGGAGTTTACGTGGCGTGCCATCTGGCTTGGTGAGGTCGCGGGTGATCTTGCCTTCGAAACCAACGATCTTGGAGACGAGGTATGCCAATTCGAGAATGGTAATGTCTTCGCCACAACCTACGTTCACATGACTTTCGGCGGAATAGGTTTTCATGAGATGGAGGCAGGCGTCGGCGCAATCGTCAACATGCAGGAATTCGCGCCGCGGCGTGCCCGTACCCCAGACGCATATCTCTTGCTGCTCGCTGACCTTGGCCTCATGTGTCTTGCGTATGAGCGCCGGCATGACATGGCTTGACCCGAGGTCAAAATTGTCGCCTGGACCGTAAAGATTGGTCGGCATGGCCGAGATGAAATCTCTACCGTGCTGTTTGCGATAGGCTTGGCAGAGCTTTAATCCGGCAATTTTGGCGATCGCATACCATTCATTGGTGGGTTCAAGCGATCCGGTCAGAAGTGAGTCCTCAACGATCGGCTGGTCGGCGAATTTCGGATAGATGCAGGACGAGCCCAGAAACATCAGTTTTTCGACGTCAGTTCTATGGGCTGCGTGGATGACATTCGCTTGGAGAATCAAGTTGTCGTAAAGGAAGTCGGCCGGATAGGTAGCGTTCGCGAGAATACCGCCGACCCTCGCAGCAGCTAGGAAGACAGCATCGGGACGATGCTTACTCATCCAGGCCTCCACCTGGTCCTGCCGTCTGAGGTCGACCTCGGCGCGGGTGGACGTCAAAATTTCGCAGCCCTCGGAAGCGAGACGCCGCACGATCGCAGAGCCCACCATGCCGCGGTGGCCCGCGACATAGACCCTCTTTCTGGTAAGGCTGTAGATCACCTCAGGCATGGGCAAAACCTTTGGTTACACCGACCGACGGAACATTTCGTGCCATGACTTTCAGATCCGCGCGAACCATCTCCGCAATCAGTTGATCAAGACTGGTCTCATGTTTCCAACCAAGCTTCGTGTGCGCTTTCGTCGGATCGCCGATCAGAAGATCAACTTCAGTCGGGCGGAAATAAGCGGGATCGATCTCCACCACACACTGACCGGATGTCTTGTCGTATCCCTTTTCCTCAACTCCGTTCCCACGCCAATCAATCGGCATGCCCACCTGGGCAAAGGCCTTGTCAACGAAGGAACGAACCGAGTGCGTTTCGCCGGTCGCAAGGACATAGTCCTCCGGTTCATCCTGTTGCAGCATCAGCCACATGCCACGGACATATTCTCGTGCATGTCCCCAGTCGCGCTTGGCGTCCAAGTTGCCGAGATAAAGCCTTTCCTGCAGTCCAAGATGGATCGCCGCAGCCGCCCGGGTGATTTTGCGCGTCACGAATGTTTCGCCGCGGATCGGGCTTTCATGATTGAACAAAATGCCGTTCGAGGCGTGCATGCCATATGCCTCGCGATAATTGACCACAATCCAATAGGCGTAGAGCTTGGCCGCAGCGTAGGGTGATCGAGGGTAGAAAGGTGTCGTTTCGCTCTGCGGGACTTCCTGGACTTTGCCGTAGAGCTCTGAGGTCGATGCTTGATAGAAGCGGGTCTTCTTTGTCAGCCCCAGGAGGCGAATGGCTTCAAGTAGCCGAAGGGTGCCGGTTCCATCGGCGTTAGCCGTATATTCCGGGGTCTCGAAAGAGACTTGAACGTGGCTCTGTGCGGCGAGATTATAGATCTCGTCCGGCTGCGTTTCCTGAACCACGCGGATGAGGTTCGTTGAATCGGTCATGTCCCCGTAATGCAGAATAAAGCGAGGATTTTCGACATGGGGATCCTCGTATAGATGCTCGATGCGACTGGTGTTGAAGGACGATGAGCGTCGCTTGAGGCCGTGAACAATATAGCCCTTCTCCAGGAGCAGTTCGGCCAAATACGCACCGTCCTGACCTGTTATGCCTGTAACCAGTGCAACCTTATTTTCGTTTTTCATGCGGTCTCCGTAATTTATTTCGGCGGAATCAGGCGGACACGCGCTGTTCGAACTCACGTGAACTCGTGGTACTTCCGCAGTGAGCTCGCAAACAGTTCTGAATCGCGGAAGTTGTACATGGCGTGTTTGTTCGTATTGACGTTATTTATGGCAACGGCAATCTCTGCGTTGCGCGCGGTCTTCAGCTGATGTAGGCAAAACTCTACCGCCCGACGGCTCGTCTTTCCCCATTTTACGACCACCAGCGTTCTTTCTGCTAACGCTGTCAGATGCATCGTATCAGCCGAGGCGAGCACAGGCGCGCTGTCGAAGATGACGATTTGGCCCAGTGAGGCGGCCATCGCCACGATGTCAGCTGCATCAGTCAAACGGACGCGCCGATGGAGACTGGCATTGCCAGCCGGGATGAAGTCGATGCCGCTTGGATGGTGATGGATGATGTCACGCAATCCCGCCTGCCCACACAGGAATTCGTTCAACCCCTGCTTTAGCTCTGATTTGAAAAACGAGTCGAGATTTCCGAGTCTGAGGTCGCCATCGACAAGCAGCACCGGAATTCCGTTGGCGGCGAGATCGATTGCCAGGGATCTGGCGACAAGCGACTTGCCCTCTCCGCTGTGAGCCGACGTCACGACAATCGTGTTTGGCAGTTTCCCGCCGTTAGATTGTTTGAGCGAAGTCATCACGGAGCGAATTGCTTCGTCAAACATCCCGTCTTGGATGCTCCCGAAGAGCATCGACGGATCTCTCCGGTCTTTCCGTTTGAGGTGCGGGATGAATCCGGCGGGTACGATGCGCGACATTCCGGCCATCTGGTCGAAACTGCGGACTGAGTTGTCCAGCATCTCGACCACGAAAGCGGCCGTCACCGCGATCGATACCGAAGCCAAAAGGGCGCCGATCAAATAGAAAAGCCGCCCGCGTCCCGTTGGCGCCAGCGGCACCGCGGCCGGTGACAAGACTTCCAGTTCCGCGCCTGGCAACATGGCTTGCGCAGCCAGGCCACGGCGCTGCTCGTCGAGCTTGTCCAGTGCCGTCTGCTCTTTGTCAGCCATGCGCTCGAGTCGGGCCAACTCGGTTTGCGCCAGTGTGGAGCGAGCGCGTTTCTCATGAGCGGCCGCCAATGCCGACCGGACTGCGTCGTCCTCATGATCGAGCGCCGCAAGCTTGGCGCGTATCGATTGGAGATATCGATCAGTCGCAAGGCTGAGATCGGTGCGGGATTTAAGGATCTTGGCCCGCGTGTCGAGCACGGATTCTGCCGTGTTGCCATATGTCTCGAGAAGGCGCTCGAGATCTTGCTCCTGCGCACGAAGCTCGCGTTGCATTGCGCCAATGCTGTCGGGAATGACCATATTCTGCAGGGCGAGCGAGGGGTCGTCGGCCGCTTCGAGTGCAGATATCGTTGCTCTCGCTTCAACGCGGCTTTGTTCGATTTTTGTCCGCCGCTCGCCCAACTCCATGATCGACTTGATCTGTTCAACCTGATCGTCATCACTTGAGGCGACGTCCATAATTTTCTGGTACCCGTCGGCGGCATCGCGTGCTGCCTTGGCGCGCCCCATCTGTTCGTCGATGCGCAGCAGAATCCATTCTTCTGCTGCGTCCACTCGACCACGCAGACTGTCCTTGCGTTCTTCGAGGTAGATGCTGATGAGCCGGTTCGGGACCGAGGCGGCCAGTTCGGGGTCGCTCGCATCGAAGCCGATCTGAATGACGTCACCCTGGCCATCGCGCCAAACGCGGAGGGCCTTGTAGTACTTCGGGATTATGGGCTCGATGCTGTCCCGTACCGGCAGGGACGGTTTTTCACTGTCGACCCAACCGCGAAGCATTGATCGGATCTTGTCGATAGGCGAGATTTCTTGCAGCGCCGGATTGAATTCCGGCCATTCATTGAGGCGCAGGTCGCGGATTACCCGCTCTGCGATGCTTCTGGAAAGAAGCCGTTCGGTCTCAGATGTGGCGTCCAGCGGATCGTTGCGGCCGGACTCGTCGGTGCCGAGCTTCGTCGCCAGAGGCGTGTGGATGATCAGCCGGGACTCGGCATGATAAGTCGGCTTCAATCCCGAAATCACGGTTGCGGCAACCGCCATAAGTACCGTGATGATGGCCATTATCATGACCATCCGTCGCCGAATAAGGCGCAGGCCTGACGTCAGATCAATTTCGTCCGAACGGGTCTCTACCTGAAGCCGGGGATCGTAGCGCATCGATGAGAGCGAGGTGTTGCGGTCTGGCGGCACAGTCGAAATAGTCATCGTTCACCCGCCGTTGTTTGAGGTTGCGCGGAGATAGCGTCGTAGAGTTTGTCCAGCGATCGCATGTAAGCCTTCATACTGAAATTATTGAGATAATGAGCGCGGGCCTTGGCCGACAGATAGTTGCGGACTTCCGGGTCGGTGACGAGCTTAGCCAGCGCCGCAGCCAGGGCATCCTTGTCTCCGACAGGTACGAAGACGCCAGTTTCACCGTCGGAGATGACTTCGCCATGCGCGCCGACGCGCGTGGTGACGACGGCGAGCCCATGGGCAAGCCCTTCGACCACAGCCATTGCCAAGCCCTCGGCATGCGAAGGTAAGACCAGGATATCTGCCCGTGTACACAACGCCCGCGCCTCGTCGGCGCCAAGCCAGCCCGGCATTTTCACCAGATCTGAAAGTCCCATGGCGGCAGCCTGACGCCGGTAGTCTTCCACAGGTCCGTCGCCTGCCAGCACGGCTCGCCACTGGAGCTCTTTCATGATCGGATGACTTAAGGCAAGCAGAAGCTCCTGAACGCCTTTGCGTTCGCTCAGCCGGCCGAGAAATATGATCAACGGCATCTCGCCGACATGAACATTGCGCGGTCCGGGGTCGGGCACACAATTGCCAATGACGACTACGCGGCGCTCATCCACGCCGAGAAGCGTCGTAAGCGTCATGCGGTCGCGCTGGCCCAGTGCCACGACCTGGTCAGCATGTTGGAACATCCGGCGTACAAGCATTTGTTGACGTGGCGAGCGTGCGGCAAAATCGCGCGCGTAGTCGTAGTCGTGCAGGTGCAATATGTGAGAGCATCCGAGGAGACGGGCAGCCTCGGTCAGGATCAGTTTTCTTGCGGTGCTGCCGCGACCCGCGACATGAATATGGTGAATGCGTGCCGGAGCAATTATCCGGTCCTTCGCCATCATCAAGACGGCGCCGAGCACGCGCAAAGGCGACGCAACGGAGGACCACCGAGACCCTCTAGTGTCGGTGACGAGGTGTGTTTCGCCGGCCTCCTTTGCCGTGTTCGATATATAGCCGACGAGCCTGCCAATTCCGCCACCGTTTTCGCAACCACCCGGGACGTAGTGGCGGACGGTTGCTGCTGCGTTCCGCGTCGCTACCCGATTTCCATCCGTGAGCGTGTTCATCAGCATGCCCCGACCACCTTACGATAAACGGCCGCAGCCTGTGCTCCGACCTGTTGCGGCGAATTCGGACCTGTAGCCCAAGCGAGTGCGTTGATCCCGAAGCTGCTTCTGAGCTCGCTGTTTTCCGCCAGTGTCCGTATGGCTGTCGCGAGCTGTTCCGCATCCCCGGGTGGAACCACCATTCCCAGTCCGTTTGGCAGAACGGTGGCTCGCAATTCGCCGACATCCGTCACGATAACCGGTTTGCCAAATGCGGCGGCAAGATTGAGGACGCCGCTTTGAGAGGCTTCCGTATAGGGAAGGACAACGATGTCGGCATCCAGAAAGAGCTGGGCGACCTCCATATCCTCGATAAAGCGATTGCGAATATCATAGCGAGTAGCGTCCCCCATAAGGGGCTGGAAGATCCGCGGATCGTCGCCGCGGCCTGCCACCGTGATGCGTAGATTGGGGAGCAGGTCCTTGAGCATTGCCTCGGCACGGATCAGATGCTCCAATCCCTTGTAAGCAAAAATCCGTCCGAAAAGCAGAACGCGCAAAGTTCCATCTGCGCCGCGCCGCGCCATCTTGTGCCGCCGGGCGAGTTCCGCGTAGCGATGAATGGCGGGATGCGACAAGACATGGACACAATCAGGCGACTTTGAATATCGCTCGAGGACCATCTGTTTCAGCCCTTCGCCATGGACGACGACATGGCCCGATTGCCGCACCATCAATTGGGGAGCCCAGGCGGGCAGCGTGCGGGTGTCGGAATCGCCGGGATGCACTTCCACGTCATGGACGGTCGTCACGATCGGGATCGGTCGCCAGAACGGCGCGGCAAAATTCAACCAGAGCGTCGAGTTGCTCAGCAGGTGAATGACGTTCGGCCGCTCCTGCCGGATAAGACGTGTGAGTTGGTGCAGGAACCAGGGATTGGAGAGCGAGCGGTGCCTTGGCCAGTCCATGAGGTGCAGATCGACAGCCGGATCGATCCATGAAGCAAGGTGTGCGTAGCGCCGGCGCGGAACCGCGAGGACGACATGCGCATGTCGCGCAACGCCGCTAGCGAAGGAGATGGTGTAGTCTTCCAGTTCGGAAACCAGCAGCAGCGCCTTCATCCCGCAGACTCCGACACGCCGACATCCTGACCAAGTCGAGGCAAGTCGTAGGCTGTGCGCAATGCATCACGCGTCCGCCTCAGCAAGTTTGGTTCTCCGGCGAAAAAGAGCCCTTCCACTGCGAGGCTGAACCGGGTGCGTGTATCGGCGCCCTGCAGCCTGGCTGAGGCTACCCGGTACGGATAGTGATCAGTCAGACGCAGCCTTCCCGCCAGATCATGCGCGGAAAGAAACCGGTTCGTCGCTTCAACCGTCGCCTGCCAATGGGCCATCCGCTTCCGCAGCATGGCGGCGTCATCGACTGGCCGATACCAATTATTGTTGTGAATCCGATAGAACCCGAGTGGATCCGACAAGGCGACAACGCCCCCGAGAAATGGATAGATGCCTGTGAGCCAGGCATCGGCAGACATACGGAACTGCTCGGGAATATCCCCTGCAGCATCCCACGCGCTGCGTCTTACAGCGATGGCTGATGTCATCGGGAAGGGCCACCAACCAGCCGATTTGGCGAGCAGTGGCGACAAATTTCCTGAACACAGGGTCCGAGGTATTGGCTTGAAGGCTGGTGAGCCATCGGTCTGCGTTGGCTGAAGTCGGTGATAAACAAGAGATGCCTGAGGATTGGAGTGGAAAGCAACGGCGGTTGCCGACAGCTTGCCTGGCGCCCACCAGTCATCGGCATCGAGAAAACAGAGGATGTCGCCACTGCTCAACTTCACAGCAGCATTTATGGCTGCGGCCTGTCCCTGGTTCTCCTGGAAAAGCACCGCCACCCGCTTGTCATAGCCGTCGAGAACAGAGCGCGACTGGTCGCTCGAGCCGTCGTCGACGACGATTATCTCGACATTGGACGCCTCTTGTCCCAAGGCGCTGTCAATCGCCCGTTCGACGAAGCGACCGTAGTTGTAGTTGTTGATAAGGACGCTGAATGTCGGCCTCTCCATGACGCCTCCTCAAGCTCGTCGCTGCGCGACGCTTCGGTGCACCAGAGTTGCCAACGCTCGCGCGTCTGGTAGCGCGAATTGGCGGAAAGAGATGAGATGCAGACAGGTATTGTTCTGCTCGGTGAGGATTTCGCCTTGAGCTAGATTTACCGCCGACAACGCCTTGACGCGTGGCACTCCCGTTACAAAACCAGGATCATGACGCAGAACCATACCAATCCCAACCCTTCTAAGCGTCACCTGCCAATAGTCAGTTGCGCTAGAATTACTGTCTCACTTCACCGAAAACTGCGGCTCAGCGCGACGTGCTTTGCGGCATCTTTCATCGTGAAGCTACCGGTGATTGGTCACAGGTGACATCTGCTCTTATGGGCAATGTTGTACGTCCCGGCACCAACTTTTGGAGGAGGGGCAAACCGGGAGCTTAAACCAAACAACGCCCTTAGATGGTGGGTAAGCGCGTTAGGATTAGCTCCGCCTACGTTTGCGTTAGTTGACTGGGGAGGTGGCGGGATGTTCGCTGGTGGTGGCGCAGCTATGAAAGGGGTTTCATGTCTTTCCACATTGCCGCGATCAATACCCTCTCATCTGTCCAAGCAAGTCGGGACGGGTAATGAGAGCGTACACGCTTAGAATAGCGAATGGGCCGACTGCCAGTTGGCGAACAATAGAGTGCTGGGGCGCCGGCCTCTGCCTTTTTCTTCAGACAGGCGCGCTTTTCCCGCTAATGTTGGCGGATGCCGACGGAGGCCTTAGCGATCATGCCAGGTCGATATTGCGTCTGCTTTGTCTACCCGTATACGGGTTTACATTGCTGATGCTGGCACGAAATTTTCCGCACTTCATCACAGCGCTGAAGCGAAATTGGTTTGTCCCGCTGATGGTCGCTATGCCCTTCTTGTCCGTCTTCTGGTCGGTTGGCCCGTCGACGACTTTCAGGCGTGCCATCGGCCTGCTCTTCACGGTTCTTTTGGCTTATGTATTGGCAATACGCTTTACGCCGAGGCAGCTGCTTCTCATTGCATTTGCGACCTTCGGAACATGTATCGTCCTCAGCCTTTTGCTTCTTGTGGTGTCACCGGGGCTCGCTCGCATGCCCACGGACAGCGCGGTGCGCGGCATATTCATCCACAAGAACAGCCTTGGTTGGTACGCCGGCATGATGATACTGGTGTCGACCGCCGTCGTAATGGACGGCAACCGAGGCTTGCGGCGAACCGCTTTGATCTTGCTGATGGCGGGCGGGGCTTGTCTCTTCCTTTCCGGATCGATGACCGCGACAATTGCGACGGTATCGGCATATTGCCTGATCGGATTCTACTCCATGTTGCAGCGAATCCGTGGCATCGGTCGGATCGTCTTCATCCTGTTTTTTGTTCAAATGTTCGTCGGGATCCTCCTTTTGCTTCATGAATTCCTGGTCCCTTTCCTTGAGGCGCTTGGCAAGGATGCCACGTTGACGGGCCGAGTGCCCTTGTGGGAACTTGTCGACGGTCAGATCGCCGATCATCTCCTGCTCGGCTTCGGCTACCAGGCGTTTTGGACAGAAGCGAATCCCGAAGCGTGGATTATCTGGTCAAAGATCCAATGGATGGCTCCCCACGCCCATAATGGATTCCGCGATACGCTGCTGAGCTTCGGAATAAGCGGAATGACTTTGTTCGCTCTGATGCTTTTGCAGGCACTCCGCCAAGGGGCGGCCCTACAATGCGGGGACCCGCGTTATGGCTGGCTCTGGCTGAACGTCTTCACGGTTGTGGTTTTGGTGATGAACCTGACCGAGACAATCTTCCTTATCCAGAATGACGCGATTTTCATTCTGTTCACAACAGCCATCATCATGTTCTCTCTATACAAGCCTGTTGTTGTTTCGACGGCTCCCGGCCGGCAACTGCGAGCATCGGCCCGCAGCCCAACGGCGGAGCTGCAAATCTCATGAGGCTGCGCTTCGCGCCGATCTTGAGCATTTTGCTTGCGATGCTCTTTCCGCAGCCGAGCAAGCTGGCCTCGGTGAGCCCGAACGCAGATGCGCCTGAGAGGCTGCAGACGACGGTCAGGGAGGCAACTTGCGCGGAAGCCTCGCCGGCGACTTTTTCAGACAAGCTGAAGGGGACTTCACTGAGCAGCATGGTGACCGGAGCACCCGCGGCCCGGGCAGTATTCTATGTCTCTCCCGATGGCAAAGACACCTGGAGCGGGCACCTTCCTAAAGCAAATTCTCGGCGTACAGACGGTCCTTTTGCCAGTATTGAAAGAGCGCGGGATGCTGCGCGCCAGAAGGGCGGCCAGAATACGATCGCAATGGGCAATGGGGATTATTATCTCGCTGAACCGATAGTCTTCGATGCTCGCGATGCGGGCCTGATCATCGCGGCGAGATGCAACGAGGCGCCAGTCCTGCACGGCGGCCCGATTGTGCGCAATTGGACGGCGCAGGCCGATGGTCGCTGGAAGGCGTCACTGAAGCTGCCTGCGGGCCGGGATGTGGGCGATCTTTTCGTCAGCGGCGCGCGCCAGACGCGGGCTCGCTTTCCCAACGCTCCACTCGATGGAGACCCGCGCAAAGGGTGGCTTTTCGCGGCTAAGTGCACGCAGGACGACGATATATGGCATGGTAACACGCGCTTTTGCTTCCATGCCGGCGATCTTCCGATCTCAAAAAATGCGGCAGGGCTAGTCGCCCACATCGTAGGTGGTTTTCACCCCGGCAGCCAGTGGGGCAGTGACACCCTCCCAGTGGTTTCAATCGACGCCGCGAACCGGGCCATAAATACCCAAGGCACCAGCTATTTCTTCACCGCAGAAGGCAGCCGCTATTTCCTGACTGGGGCGGCGGCGATGCTCGATGCGCCTGGGGAGTGGTGGTATGACCGCGTCAACGGTCAACTCGATTATATCCCGACCGATCGACCGCCAACCAGTTCTACAGTTGTCGCCGGCATCCTGCCGACCTTCTTCAGGCTGGATGGAGCCGACGGGATGGTTATCTCGGGGCTCCAGTTTCGGGATGGGGATCCGCAGGGCAGCGGCAAGTTCGGTACCGACACCAGAAGCTTTGGGGCCATACGGCTCGATCACTCGGACGGCGTCCGGCTGCTCGGCAATTCCATCGACAATGTCGGCGTCGGCATCCATGTTTCCGAGAGCAAAGATGTCTTGATTGCCGGCAACGTGATTGGAGATGTGGCTGGCAATGGGATTTACGTTGGCACAACCTATGGCAGCTTCGGCAAATCCGACAGAGCCAGAATCCTGTCGAACCATATTCATGACATCGGAAGGGTCTACTTTGAAACCGCGGGGATATGGTTCCAGGCGGCCGACAGTATCAGGATCGCCCATAACCTGGTCGAAAATACTGCGCAGTTCGGTATCGCCGGCGGCTCACTGTGGGGAGCACAAGACGCAGTCCACGACGCAGTCATCGAGCATAACGTGATCCGCAATGCCAATCAGCAGACGGCAGATGGCGGTGCCATCAAGCTGATGGGCGAGCAGGCGGACCTCCTGAACAGCAGCATCCGCTACAACCTGGTTACCGGGACAGGTCAACTTATGAACAGGGCCGATGGGACGTTTTGGCCTCCCGGATATGAAAATATCAATGAATGGCCGACCCCTATCAGTTGGGCGATCTACACCGATGGCAAGGCCAGCGGTGTGCGCATCGAAGGAAATACGCTCTCGGACAATATATCGGCGATCGGCATCAACGGCGGCTGGAGCAACTTGGTGACGGGAAACGTCATCACGCACGGATCGGGCGCGGCTTTTCGCGTTGATGACGGTACCGGCAGGGAGTGGCATCCGCCATGGGCACGCCCCAACCGTATCGAGGGCAATATCGTGTCGATCGGCAGTAGTAGCGGGCTTGCAGCATACGTCTACGCTCCCGGCCACGGGCCTGGATACGTGCAGTTCGCTCGCAACCGCTACATCGGCAATTTGAACGACAAGAGCTTCCGAATACATCCGAGCATCATGCGTTCGGGAGAATTTGGCAATCTAAGGGATCTCCAGAAGGCTGGGGCGGACACCGCAAGCGTCGTCGCGCCGCCGGAGTAACAAAAGGCGCCGCGACGAGCGGTGTTCCTGCCCGCGATAGCGCCTTCGGCTATGGCGACTTGTAAACCCGCTCCGCCATTCGTGCACGCGTTGCTGGTGACTGCAGCAGTTAAGAACGATGAAGACATGCCCTTGGTGAGCCAATTCGAAAGCGAAATTGCAACCCTTGCCAGTTCGGATCCCGCGCCAGACGCGCGGGGATAGCCGACATAAGTATACTGCATCAAAATCAGGATCCGGAGATCTGGTAGGGTGAGGCAGGCTTAGGCGGGGCAATATTGTAGGCAGCGAGCTGGGTCAGCACCTTTGCACTGAGAGTTCCCCGAACTCCCGGATGACGATTGGAGCCTTCATCGGCATAAGAATGGGTCCATACATCAGACGGACCAATGGTCATGAAAACCGCAACGCGGTCAGGAGTCCCGGCCATCCGTCGAAGGGCTGATCGTGCCACGGTGAAAGCCCTTTGCGAGTCAATGCGAAGTCGCGGCCCGATCCGGTCGCAGAACTTGCGTAGGCTTCTGTCAACGAGTGTCGGCATTTGCCCGGCATGTTCGATCCGCACATCGAAAATGATGGCATCGCCTGCCCCTTCTCCGGCATGCTCCTTACCAGGCCCCTGAGGTGAGATCTTGGTCGAACCTTCAATGTCGCTGGCGAGTTTTCGTCCCGATCCTGCAGGTAGAATGCGATCTTATACCCCTGAAAGACTCGTCCGCGAAGATAGTTCCGTCAATGCAGGCAAGGTGGTGGGGAACCTCATTATGCCACGACGATGTCGTGTTGATCATCATATCGCATTCGCCTGTGAGAACGACGTCAAGCGGTTGCGTGATTTCCTTGAGGTGATTGAGGATCACGTCGGATGTCAGAAATCTGGCGACTTCCTGTGCGACATACCTGGCCTGAAGCTGGAATTTGCCACCGTACTGATACCGGCCTTCCGATTTCAGGTACTGTGTCACAATCAGTCGTAAGCATTCCACCTGATTGGCGGCTAGCAGTTCCCTGATGACGGTGTAGCTGTCGGAACTCAAATCTTTCTGCAGCGGATTCTGTCGTCCAGCTCTGACTGCTCGCCAGCCGAGGCCGTCATCTCGCCTGTCGGATCCCCACATCTCTCTCCCGGCTTGTGCGCTCACCCCCGGCCCTGTCTGCGCGACGGCGACTATCTTCTTCGATTTTGCGACGGTCAAACGCTCTTTCGCGACGGCACTCATCAAAAAGAGCACGTCGTAAACCATAGGGGTACATTGCGTTACTCCAAATATTGTAACTTATCCCCGCGTAAGGCGTAGAAATATGAAGTCTCATCTACGTCCAATAGTTGGAACGGCAAGTATGGAGGCAATCGCCCTTACAGCATATTCTGATGACAGTTTAGATCGCGAAAGCGCAGGTCATGAGAAAGCAACTAGCAGACAGCAGTCAAGATTCGGTTCTTAATCGACCGAGCTATTCGGAATCTATTAATGTCCTTGGTGTTCGCATTTCGGCAGTTAATCTCAAAAGTGCCACCGGATTTATTCAAACAGCGATCGAAGACGGCAGGAAGGAATATGTGTGCGTTCGCGACGCGCACGGTGTCGTCCGATGTCAAGATGATCCCGAACTCCGGTCGATACATAACCGTGCGTTCCTCGTGACACCCGACGGCATGCCGTTGGTATGGGCATTGAAACGTGCCGGTCATGCCGAAAGCGACAGGGTCTATGGACCGGATCTCATGTTATCCGTTTTCGATGCCGGCAGCTCCAAGGGCTTGCGCCACTTCCTTTATGGCGCAACGGCCGAAACGCTCGAACAGCTGCAGGCGCGACTTCTCGCGAAATTTCCGCAAGCACAGATCGTCGGCTCCTATGCGCCACCTTTTCGCAAACTGTCGACGCGGGAGGAAACGGAGATTGCTGACCAGCTCAATCGATCGGGCGCCGATATCATCTGGGTCGGCCTGAGCAGTCCAAAGCAGGAGCTCTGGATGGCGCGCATGCGCGATCGTCTGGAAGCATCGATGCTCATCGGGGTCGGAGCCGCATTCGATTTCCACGCCGGCCTCAAGCGGCAGGCTCCAAGGATCATTCAAAGAAGCGGCTTCGAATGGGCGTTCCGCCTTTTGTGCGAGCCGCGACGGCTGTGGCGGCGCTATGCGGTCGTCGTGCCGACCTTCATCTCACTGACGGCATTCCAGAGACTGGGGCTTCGGAAGTTTCCGATCGAAGACACGGTTTTTGGACCAAGCGCGCCAAAAGAAGCAGCTGCAAAGGTGTAAAGCCATCATGTCCTTATTTGCGTCGCCAGCAATGACACCGCGTCCGTCGAAGGCAGCCACATCAAGTGACATGACGTCGCGGGCGATTGCGGCAGGTTCCGTGCCGCCCATAGCAGCTAAGACCGCCGATCCCTTTGACCGGGCAGGGCTGAATATGCCCGCCGCACTACGGCGTCGGCTTCCTCGGCTTGCAACCTCGTCCTTGCTGGCCGCCGGCGACATTGCAAGCTATTTGGTTGCCTATTTTGTTGTCCTGTCCTTTTTCCCCAGTGGTTTGGAGGGCACGCTGGCGGAGCGTACGTTCGCGATCGCAGCACTCGCCGCGATTATTCTTTACGCATCGGCCGGCCTCTACCCTGGATATCGGTTACATGAGCACGAACATCTGCGGCGGCGCACTGTAGCTGCCGTCAAGGTGGCTGTCCTGGCGGCGTTTGGAGCAATTATCCTCCCGGAGGGGGAACGACTGCTGCTTGCCGTCATTGGGTTCCTCGCTCTCGGGCTGATTGTTCAGCCATTTGTGCATTGGCTTGCACGGGGCCTGTCCTGGAAACTTGGAGTCTGGGGGGAGCACGCGGTTGTCATAGGGGGGGGCAACCTTACCCCCGCTCTCGTGGCCCATTTCAAGAACCACTGGCAGTATGGCATCAGGCCGGAGGCCATTTCCCCCGATAGTGTGGAGGCATTGCCCGATGGCGGGCCATCCATTGCCATGATTGCGGGCGACACAGGCGTGCTTGCACCAGATTTGGCGGCTATGCGTCGGAAGTTCGCCGAAGTCATTTTGCTGTCCGACACGCCGAGCCTCAAGGTAACCGGATTGCGGCCTGCGGATGTCGGCGGAGAAATCGGTATTCGCCTTACCAACAGTGGGAGTTCGGTGAACTCGGACCTGGTTCGCCGAATCCTCGATCTCGCAATCGCCATCCCTGCATCGATCGTCGTCGCCCCATTCATCGCGTTTGCAGCGGCCGCAATCTATGCCATCGATCCGGGCCCCGTCTTCTTCCGGCACACCAGGGAGGGGCGGTCAGGCAAGCCGGTGCACGTCCTGAAATTGAGGACGATGTATCAGGATGCAGAGCAGCGCCTTGAAGCTGTCTTCCGAGACGACCCCAACATGCGCGCCGAGTGGTTGAGCCACTTCAAGCTCAAGGACGATCCGCGCGTCCTTCCGGTGATCGGACATATGCTGCGCTCTTCGAGCATCGATGAGCTGCCGCAATTGGCAAACATCATTGCGGGGCAGATGGCCATCGTCGGACCGCGTCCGTTTCCAGAATATCACCTCTCAGCGATGGACAGCGAATTTCGTGACAAGCGGCGTTCGGTAACACCGGGGCTGACAGGCCTCTGGCAGATATCCGAACGAAGCAATGCGGATATCGAGCTGCAGCAGCAACTCGACGAGTTCTACATCGACAACCGGTCCCTGTGGTTCGACTGCCAAATTCTTCTCAGCACAATCCCTGCGGTGTTCAAGCGCGGGGGAGCCTACTGACCATCCTCGCTTCCGCGAGGCAACCATCAACAACGGAGCATACCAATGCACGGACAAAAGCGAATTATGGTAACCGGCGGCACCGGGTTTCTGGGATCATTCCTGTGCGAAAGGCTTTTGCGCGAGGGCAATGACGTCCTCTGCGTGGACAATTACTACACCGGTTCGCGCGACAATGTGCTGCATCTTCTTGACGATCCTCGCTTTGAGATACTCCGGCACGACATTACCTTCCCGCTCTATGTGGAAGTCGACGAGATCTACAACCTCGCCTGCCCGGCATCTCCTGTTCACTACCAGTTCGATCCTGTGCAGACTGTGAAGACCAATGTGCATGGGGCCATCAATATGCTGGGCTTGGCCAAGCGCACCAAGGCGAAGATCTTCCAGGCTTCCACCAGCGAAGTTTACGGCGATCCGGCAGTCCATCCTCAGACGGAGGACTATCGCGGAAGCGTCAATCCCATAGGCCCGCGGGCGTGTTATGACGAAGGCAAGCGGTGCGCCGAAACGCTGTTCTTCGACTATCATCGTCAATATGGCGTGGAAATCCGGGTGGCGCGGATCTTCAATACCTATGGGCCTCGCATGCAGACCAACGATGGCCGCGTCGTCTCCAATTTCATCGTTCAGGCGCTTCGAAACGAGTCGATCACCATCTTTGGCAACGGCACGCAAACACGGTCGTTCTGCTATGTAGACGACCTGATCGACGGTTTTATCCGTCTGATGGGTGCGCCCGCTGGAGTCACAGGCCCTATCAATCTCGGCAATCCCGGAGAATTCCAGGTCCGTGAATTGGCAGAAATGGTGATCGAAATGACCGGATCGAAGTCCGGTATCGTCTTCAATCCTCTGCCGGTCGACGATCCGACACAGCGCAAGCCCGATATCAGCCGCGCAACGCAACAACTGGGCTGGCAGCCGAAGGTGAACCTTCGTGAGGGGCTTGAGAGAACGATCGCTTATTTCGAGTGGAAGCTTTCCGGCGGCGTAAGGAACAGGCTTAGCGCCAAGTCCTCGCAAGAAGCTTATCCGCATCTGGCGTCTGCGAACGTCGAACTCACTGCTCCTGAAGCCATTCGATAGGGACATGAATAGCAACGTTAATGATCGAAAGCCGCGGCTCGTTTTTTTTCAATGGGACCATCAGCCCAATGCGAACGCGGCCGGTTACCTGCTGCTGCACATGCAGCAGCAGGTCAAATGCCTCACAACACATTTCGATGTCGTCGTCATTAACCGCGACTGCGATTATGCAGAGATATGCGACAGGTACGAACCGGATCTGACGCTGTTTGAAAGCGGTTATCGGTCGCATGGGTCGCGTCGCATAAAAATCACCAACACCAATACCCATATCGTCGTTCCCAAGCTTGGCCTTCATAACGCCGACGCATGGTGCGATCGACGCGCGGGCTTCCTTTCCGATATGGAGCAGTGGGGCATCGAGGCGTATTTCGCGATCGCAACGATGACTCCGGAATATATGCCGGCGGTGAAGGAGAATCTCTTCGTCTGGCCAAATTTCATCGATCCCGAAGTCTACCACGACTATGGCCAGCAAAAGGTCATCCCGGTGATGCTCACAGGTCAGGCCTATGGCCTTTATCCCTGGCGACAGACGGTCTTTCCGATGATCCGCGACCGTTACCCCTGCCTGGTCTCGCCGCAACACGCCTATGAGAGCAAGCTAGCTTCCCAGCTCCTGTCCGGAGAGGCTTACGCGCGCGCGCTCAACTCGAGCCTCGTCGTCCCCACATGCGGCACTATGGGCGGCGAGGTCGTACGCAAGCACTTCGAGATTCCCGGGGCAAATGCCTGTCTCGTGACCGAACGCACAGCAGCAGTGGAGGCAGCTGGCTTTGTCGATATGGAGAACTGTGTCTTTGTTGACGGCCAAAACGTCGTCGAGCGACTAGATTACCTTTTTGCCCATCCCGACGAAATACGGCGTATCACGAAAGCCGGTTACAGTTTGATCCATTCGTGTCACACACTGAGCCACAGGCCGCAAATATATCAGTGGTTCATGCTGAACAAAGGCCTGCAGTTCGGTGAAAAGATCATTCAGTCCGGCCCCTTCGGCGATCTTACAAAGGTTCAGCGTAGCTCCAGGCGAGAGAGCGTCCATATCGTGGGGGAAGCCAGCGATCGCGCTTTGCTGAAGCAGGGCGACTTGCTTCTCGAGCAGGGCAGGGTGGCGGAGGCCAAGCAGTGCTACGCGCGCTGCCTGGACTATGTATCCTACCTGCCCGAAGCTAAATTCCGCCTTGCCATCTGTGCGTTGCAGGAGGGCGACGCCGATCACGCCTATGAGCTTCTGGTGGACCTGGTCAAGGTGACCATGAGCGAATATGGGGCACTCAACCCGGATCCGGTCGAGTGGGCGTACTTCCTTCTCGCTTTAATCTCCAGAGGCCAGTTTGAGCGGGCGCGAAGGCTGCAAGATTTCTATCCATCGCTATCCCACGACGAATTCAGGCGCGCGCGCCTCGTCATCGCGCAACTCGGTCGCTCAGGCGATGGGGTCGTCTCGGGGCGGTATGGCAGGGATCGAAAAAGCATTCATCAGATTCCTGATCGGAGCGATTCCGAGTGGCTTGCATGGTTTTCCGATATTCTTGAGCGCTGTCAGCAGCCAGATCTTGCAAATGTTCTTCGTCACGCTCCCGTCGGCGGAAGCAGCGCCGGCGAGAAAGTAACATCTCTACAATTCAAACGTGATGCTGGCTGGCGTCTGCGACTATATTCAGGCGTCGATGGCCTGATGGTCAGACTGCGCCTGAATGGCCTGCGGCCGAATGTGCCGCCGCTGCCTGAGTTCCGATATTTCTGGCATCTTGCGCGGGGTCTGGTCCCCCATTCGCAGAGAGGCCCGTTGCGCAAGATCCGAATAGCGCTTTCCAGGCTTCCTATCGGCACCGGCAATTAGCCGTGGGAAAATTGCACATGCAAACAGCGACACCTGGAGAGTCGTACATGACAGACTTTCCAAGTGAGGCTGAAGATGCAATCGCGGACTCGGTGGCGTATTTGCCGTGCAGCCACCGAGGATGTTTAGAGCGAGAATGCGCTCCTGATGCGATCCAAGATCTGATCGGCCGACCGCATCAGCACAGGCTGTTTGTCGCAGAGCCGCCCGAAAGAAACAGATCGTTGAGCTTGAACACGACTTCCGTTCTGTTCGTCGCTTTGACCTTTTTCATAATATTGCGAACATGCACCTTTACAGTGCTTTCTCGCAGGTTGAGCTCATAAGCGATAATTTTGTTTGCCTTTCCGCGTCGGAGCGCCTCCACGACTTCGACCTGACGATCCGTGAATATGCCGGCTAGCGGGCGTGCGGTCGAATTGCTCGAGTCCAGCAAATGACGCATGGCGAACAGGGCGCTTGCAGGCACAAAAATTCCTCCTGCCACCGACAGCGCGATCAGCTCCATACAGACACTGACGCTGACTGAGGCGGGGATGAACCCTTTGGCTCCGTACTCAAGTGCCCTAACGATTTGACCGAAATCGTCGCTATCGGCCAATACGATGAGTGGCGTTGATACAAATTCTGACGAAAGCTTCTGGATTTGCTCCGAAACGGCCGGTTCATCGATCTTTTTGCCGCCGACGTTCAAGAGGATTGCCGAAAGCGGAGGATATTCGTCGCGCTTCTGCTTCCACTCCTCAATTGATCCAAATGCCAGAATCTGCAAATCCGCCTTTTGGGCAGCCATGCATTGCGCCAGGCATTGCCGATCAAGCTCACGATTATCGAGAATGACAAGCGAATGCGTGTGTCTTCCCGGCACGACAGCTGTGTTCGGATTATCTATCCTGAGGGGAAGAGCTACGTTCTCCTGCCTGAGGTCCAAATTCGGTATAAGTGCTGAATTCACAGCTTCACCCTCCCCTAACACGTTACGCTCAACTAAGGCTCCGAGTACCAACCCCTCTCAATTCGGGGGTTTAGGAAACTCTAAAGTAGGAATCGAATACCACAATTCGCGGAACGTTACAGTAGCTAATATAGGCTAAGTAGCGCACAACTTTCATAACAAGTCGGAAATATAAAGTAAATCTGAAGTAGTCTTACGCGTTACTAGATAATTTTCAGGATAAACTTCATCGTTACACCGTAGTTTGTGACGGGTCACTAAATGCATGGAAACAATCGCAGTCTCCGGCGTAGGACCGGCTGCGGATGCGGTCGGTGAGTCCGCCACCAACGTTGGCCGATGTATGAACATGGGCGTAAGTCATCATAAGTAGATACGCCTTTAGGTGAATAACCTTAAACGTTTTGTTTCTTTACTCAGATGCAGAAAACAATTCTCTTTGCAATGTAGAAAAATATTAGCCCTGTCGGTGTGAAACCTTGGGTGCAATCAAGCGATTGTTGGTTTCAACTGAAAGTCTGGGCGTGTTCAAGAGTAGGGGTTTTGCAGGGATGATTGCATCAAACGTCAAGCTGGATGACGGCACCATTATCCACCATCCGGATCTTGTGAATCTATACGGCTGCACAATCGGCGCCGGAACGCGCATCGGCACCTTCGTTGAGATCCAGAAAAACGTCCTGGTCGGAAAAAGCTGCAAGATCTCCAGCCATTCCTTCCTCTGTGAGGGCGTGACGCTGGAAGACGGCGTGTTCATAGGCCACGGGGTCATGTTTACGAACGACACATACCCGCGCGCCGTCAATCCGGATGGCAGCCTCCAGACGGAGGCCGACTGGATTGTCGTCCCGACCCTGGTCAAGCGCCACGCGTCGATTGGCAGCAACGCCACCATTCTGCCTGGCGTGACCATCGGAGAGGCTGCGCAGGTCGGCGCCGGAGCCGTTGTAACAAAAGATGTACCGGATGGCGCCATTGTTATTGGCGTTCCGGCCAGGGTGATCGGTCGCGTCAATGACGGACCAGTCGACATGTATGCGTCGGGAGGAATGAAATGATCGGCATTGCTGTTGTTGGGTATGGATATTGGGGCCCGAATCTGGTGCGCAACATCTCGGAGGCGGCCGGAGCGCACCTCGTTTCTGTCTGTGATCTTAATGTTGAGCGGTTGGCGGCTGTCAAAAGCCGCTACCCCGCCGTGACGATCACCGATGATTTCGAGGAAGTGCTGCGTGATCCAAGAGTTGATGCCATCGCTATCGCGACGCCGGTCTTCACCCATTTCAAGCTCGCAATGCAGGCTATGATGGCCGGAAAGCATGTCTTCGTCGAAAAGCCGATGGCATCGACGACGGAGGAAGCTTCGCGGATGGTCGAAGAGGCCGCACGCCGACGCCTCGTGCTGGCAGTGGATCATACCTTCGTCCACACCGGCGCCGTCCGCAAGATGCGCGAACTGGTCGAGAACGGCTTGGGCGACATGTATTATTATGACTCGGTTCGGGTCAATTTGGGGCTCTTCCAGCATGATGTCAGCGTCATCTGGGACCTCGCGGTGCATGATCTCTCCATCCTGGACCATGTTGTGCAGGAAAGGCCGGTGGCTGTTTCAGCGACAGGCATGAGCCATGTCCTCGGCGAGCCGGAAAACATCGCCTATCTCACGCTCTTCTTCGAAAGCAAGCTCATCGCACACATCCACGTCAATTGGCTGGCGCCGGTCAAGGTGCGCCGCACGCTGATCGGTGGCAGCAACAAGATGGTCGTCTACGACGATCTGGAGCCCAGCGAAAAGATCAAGGTCTACGACAAGGGCATCACGCTGAACCCCAATTCTCAGGCTTACGGCGAGAAAGTGCATCAGATGATGGTTGGCTACCGCAGCGGCGACATGTGGGCGCCCAAGCTCGATATGACCGAAGCACTGAAACGCGAACTGGATCAGTTCGTCGAGTGCATCGAGCAGAACTCGCGGCCCATTACGGACGGCCATGCCGGCTTGCGCGTCGTTCGCATTCTGGAAGCTGCAAGCCGGTCGTTAGCCCAGCGCGGTCGCATCATCGAGCTCGAAGAGGCAAGGCGCATCGCATGATCCCGTTCCTGGACATTAAGGCACAATATCAGTCAATCAAGGGTGAGATCGACGCCGCTGTGCTCGGCGTCCTCGCCTCGGGGCAGTACGTATTGGGCGACGAGGTCGCGCATTTCGAGCAGGAATTCGCCGACTATTGCAACGTCAAGCATGCGATAGCGGTCAACACCGGAACGAGTGCCTTGCATCTTGCCCTGCTTGCGGCGGGCGTTGGTCCCGGCGATGAGGTCATTACGGTGCCATTCACGTTCGTCGCAACCGTGTCGGCGATCTGCTATACGGGTGCGCGACCCGTGTTCGTCGATGTTGAGCCCGTGACACTCACGATGGATCCGGCGGAGGTCGAGGCAAAGATTACTCCCCGCACCAAGGCCATTGTTCCTGTCCATCTCTACGGTCAAATGGCCGATATGGACGCGATCAAGGCAATTGCCGAGCGCCACGGGATACCCGTCATCGAAGACGCCTGCCAGGCCCATGGCGCGCAATACAAAGGCCACCGTGCCGGCAGTATCGGCCTATCCGGCTGCTTCAGCTTCTATCCGGGCAAAAACCTCGGCGCCTGCGGCGAGGGGGGTATGGTCGTTACGAATGACGATGATCAGGCCAAGACGATGCGCATGCTGCGAGACTGGGGTCAGGAGCAACGCTATCACCATCTGCTGAAAGGCTTTAACTATCGCATGGACGCCATTCAAGGCGCGATCCTGCGTGTCAAGCTCCGGCACCTTGAAGACTGGACCGAGGCGCGTCGCGCTCATGCGCGCCGCTACTCTTCGCTGCTTGCCGGATCGACGGATTTGACAATCCCTGTCGAAGCAGCCGACCGGCGTCACGTCTATCATGTCTATGCCATAAGAAGCCACGATCGCGATGGGCTTCAACGCCTGCTCAGCGCGGAAGGCATTCCGTCCGGGCTGCATTATCCCATCCCTGTTCATCTGCAGAAAGCCCATGCCGACCTTGGTTACCAGGCCGGGGACTTCCCGGTTTCGGAAGCCGCCGCACGGGAGGTCCTCTCGCTGCCGATCTATCCAGAGATGCCTGTACGACACGTTGACCAGGTGGCCGCCGCGCTGGAGTACGCCTATGTCAGTTAACCGCCCAGGCGAGGCTCGACTGGTGCAGGCGGTCCATGGTCGCCATGAAAGGCCGGCAGATCCTGACTACCAAACTGGGTTGGTCGAAGAGCTCAGACAATCATACGGGCGCGCTGGCCTGATAGACCTCTATGGTCGTTTCGCCACAGGTGACGGGGTCGTCGACACTCTGATGCGCAAAGCCATCTGGCAAGCGATCGCGCGGAACTGCGGCGCGGGACTTCAGGTCGCGGGCGGCGCCGGTTTCAAACATCCGGAAACGTTCGAAATCGGCAATGGCGTGTTCATCGGCGCCCAGGCCTATATCCAGGGACGCTTCGACGGCACCTGCGTGATCGGCGACAATGTCTGGATCGGCCCGATGGCCTATTTCGATGCACGCGATCTGGTTATCGAGGACTGTGTCGGCTGGGGTCCTGGCGCCAAAGTGCTTGGGTCGACCCACACGGCACTGCCGGTGGATGTGCCGATCATTCGCACGGATCTCGAAATCAAGCCGGTCCGCATCGGCGCATGGGCCGATATTGGAACGAACGCAACAATTCTTCCCGGCGTGAGCATCGGGAAGGGGGCGATCGTCGGAGCGGGCGCTGTCGTTGTTTCCGATGTCGAACCGTTTTCAGTCGTGGCGGGCGTGCCGGCGAAGTTTATACGCTGGCGCACGGAAGCCGATGCTGTGGTCGATATATCGCGTGGAGGAAGATCGTGAGAGATCAACGGGTACTCATTACCGGCGGAGCCGGCCTGATCGGGTCGCATATCGCCGATCTCGTCGCATTGGAGAAGCCGCGCGAGATTATCATCCTCGACAACTTCGTGCGCGGACGCCGGGACAATCTCAGCACGGCAATAGGTGGCGGGTCCGTCAACATTATCGAGGGAGATATCCGTGACAGAGCCTTGCTGGCGAAAACCTTCGAGGGTGTGGACATCGTCTTTCACCAGGCGGCCATTCGCATCACGCAATGCGCGGAAGACCCACGGCTTGCCTTCGATGTGCTGGCCGAAGGCACGTTCAATGTTCTCGAAGCTGCCGTAAAGGCAGGCGTGTCGAAGGTCGTCGCTGCCTCTTCAGCCTCTGTGCTGGGCTTGGCCGAGACCTTTCCGACCACCGAAGCCCATCATCCATATAATAACAGGACGATCTACGGCGCGGCCAAGACCTTTAACGAGGGGCTGCTTCGCAGCTTCGCGGAGATGTACGGCCTGCGCTATGTGGCGCTGCGCTATTTCAACGTATACGGGCCGCGAATGGACGTTTACGGTGCCTATACCGAAGTGTTGATCCGCTGGATGGAGCGTCTGGCGACCGGAATGCCACCCCTCATCTACGGAGACGGCAGCCAGACGATGGACTTCGTCGATGCACGTGACATCGCCCGGGCAAACCTGCTGGCTGCGAAGAGCGATGTCACCGATGAGGTGTTCAATGTCGCGAGCGGCGAGGAAATAAGCCTCCTGCAGCTTGCGCAGATGCTGAGCAGCATCATGGGGGTCTCACTCGAACCGCAGCACAAAGAAGCCCGCGCGGTCAACGGCGTAACCCGTCGTCTTGCCGATATCAGCAAGGCCGAGAAACTCCTTGGCTTCAAAGCGGAAATATCGATGGAACAAGGGCTTCGCGACCTTGTCGCCTGGTGGCAGTCGAAGACCGCTGCGGCAGGAGGGCAAGCTGCATGAGCGCGTCTCTCTCAACGATTCCGGTCGCCAAGCCCGTCCTCGGAGAAGAGGAGGCCGAAGCAGCGCGCCGCGTTATTATGTCAGGATGGGTAACGCAGGGACCGGAAGTCGCGGCCTTCGAGGGCGAATTCGCAGCCTTTGTCGGCGCCGCACATTCCTGCGCGGTTTCAAACTGCACGACCGCACTGCATCTCGCCTTGATGGCGGTCGATGTCGGTGCCGGCGATGAAGTCATCACGGTCAGCCATTCGTTCATCGCCACCGCGAACGCTGTTCGATACTGCAATGCGGTCCCTGTCTTCGTCGACATCGAAGCAGATGGTTACAATATCGACCCCAGCCTGATCGAAGCAGCCATCACGCCCCGCACCAAGGCAATCCTATGTGTGCATCAGCTTGGCATGCCTTGCGATCTCCGCTCGATCGTGGAGATCGGCAAGCGCTATCAGCTCCCGGTCATCGAAGATGCTGCATGCGCGACGGGAAGCGAAATCCTGTGGGACGGGCGTTGGGAAAAGATAGGCAAGCCGCATGGCGACATTGCCTGCTTCTCCTTCCATCCCCGGAAGGTCGTCACGACAGGTGATGGTGGCATGTTGACCACCGCCAATCCCGAGTATGATCGAAAGTTCCGGCTGTGGCGTCAGCATGGCATGAGCGTCACCGATGCTGTTCGCCATGGCTCGAAACAGGTGATCTTCGAAGACTATGACGAACTGGGCTACAACTACCGTATGACCGACCTTCAGGCTGCCGTCGGAAGGGAACAGTTACGGCGGCTGCCGGGGCTGATTGCGCAGCGCAGGCGGCTCGCCGAGCAATATCGTGAGCGCCTGTCTACGATCCCTGGGCTCTCACCGGTCGAGCCGCATTGGGCTCGTAGCAACTGGCAGAGCTTTTGCGTGAGACTGCCTGATGCCGTCGACCAGCGGAAGGTCATGCAGACACTGCTCGATCAAGGGATCTCGACCCGGCGCGGTGTGATGAACATTCATCTGGAAGGTGCCTATTCCGACCAGAGTTCTTATCGTGCCGCCACAAGTCTGGAGCGAAGCGTGGCAGCGCAGCGGCAAACGGTAGTCCTTCCGCTTTATGCTCAGATGACGGATCTCGACATTGTCAGGGTTGTCGAAGCACTTCGAAGCTCATTGGCTGAGGTCGCCAACATACCCGCCTTACAGCACGATAGGGATATCGCTCTTGTATGATTTCCTGATTGCGTGATGCAATCTTTGTTGTGCCGCAGGACCTGATGCGCATCGCTTCGATGCGCATTTTTTGTTAGAGCCTTTCCTGGTCAATTTGAAGCATTCTGTTGGCTCAAACGGAGTCGGATGGTCGACCCCGGCCGGCGCGCGTCGAAGCCAAGCTCTACGGCCAAGCCGGCAGGTCGATCAGGCAGGCCCGTTTCAGCCAACCCCCGCAGATTTGCCCAGCAAATCTGCAAGACTCTAGAATTGCCGGCCGCATTGCTTCGCATGGCGAAGCAGTGCGGCCGGTGGGCCGGGCATCTCTCCACCTGGATCAGAGGCGATCGGCTCGGACGTACCTTGGGGTATGCCCTTCGCCAATCGCCTTTTCCCGGACGAACACCTGTTCCGGCAGAATGATTCAATCTGACCCGGAAAGGCTCTAGGCGAACTTCGCGATCCATCCTCTGATCACTGCAGGCATCACTTCGGGCGGAAGAAGCTGGACCAGCATGCGCAGCGAGTAGATCCCAGTCAGAGCTACGGCCAAGGTGCCGATCCCTATCGCCGGCCATAACGGCAAGACCCAAAACGCCGAGAATACCAGCACCGATGCAGGCAGGAAAAGCAGCACGTGCCTGCGGTTGGCTGCGGATCCGCGGAAGCCGGTAAGCCGCCGCACGATCACGTAAATGAGGATGCTATGCCAGACGTAGAGGCCGAAAAACGCCATGCCGGCTCCTGGCGTACCGAACTTCGATACGAAGTGCCATGCCAGCCCTACATGCACGAGCGTGGCCGCCACCTCCGTCCAGAAGAAAATGGATTGTGCACGCTTCGCCAGGATGATGAAACCCATCGGCCACGCGATGATCCTGAGCATCATGCCAAGGCAGATCCAGCGCAAGAGATCAACCGCGCCATGAAACTCCGAAGAATAGAATAGGCTCATCATGAGCGGCGCCAAGGTCAAAGTGGCGAGCAGACCGGGGCCGGCAAGAAGGATGCTGATTTCCATCTGTTCGTTAACCAGGCGGTTGCATTCGGCATGATTATCCGCAGTCGTGGTCAGGCGCGGATAGAAGTCCGTTCCCATCGCCTGCAAAATGAAGCCGGCATAGAGACCGCCCAACCCCCAGGCTGCCTGATACAATCCTGCGGCCATCACGCCCCCATCCTTCAATATGATGATGCGGATGGCATAGGCCGCGCCGAAGGTTAGAAGTCCGCTCGCCATGAACACGGCGCCAAATCTCAGCAGAGGTGCCCACTCTTGGCCAAATTGGCGAGCCGACATTCGCGGCGAGTGTGCGCCTATCCGTCTGCTGTACCACCAGGTGGAGAGTGTTGTGACGGCCGCAATCGCTACGACGGAGGGTGCGATCGCCTGCGCGCCGAACAGGTAAATCAGCGGGACCGTGATAACCGTGCCGAAAAAACCTGTGAGCACATTGATGCGGGCAAGATTTGCAATGCCACGTAAGCCCTGGATCAACGCCGTCTGCCCGGACGACACTATCCGGAAAAATACGGCGAGCGAGAGCAGTGCGATGCCACCGGCGTGCTGGTAGGCGCCGAAGGTGAACCCCGAGACGGGAAATGCCAGCGCCGCAAGAAGGAGCGCGCCAACCACCCCGAGTACTATCGATATGCGTCTCAACGCCTTCGCCGACTGTGCGATCCTCGCTTCGTCGCCGGTACCGGCGGCCTCGGCGACCTGTCGCACCCCGCTGCCGCCCAGTCCCAGGCCAGCGGCCGTTTGCGCGATATCGACGATTGACTGGTAGAGGCCCATGAGCCCCACGCCTTCAGGCCCAAGCAGAACGGCCAGGGCCTTGTTGCGAATGATGCTTAAAGCGACGTTCACGAGCGAGGAACCGCCCATCAGCATCGTCGACTTGAGGATCTGGGTATAAGTCTGCCCACTGGCTGGGATCATGCGCAAAGTCATCAATCATCCTTGGCCGCTATGCTGTGGGGCGGGATCTCCGGCGCGCTGTCGCCGACATGTTTACCAACGCCGCTTCGGAGATATGCGGCAAAGGCATTCCTGTTGGGGCAGGGAGCGAATTCAAGACCTGGTCGGGTTTATAACAGCTTGTCGCGCACGTAGTCGGAACGCCTTGGTGCTGCTCAATCGTCCGCTGCGAGCTCGTTTGTAATACATGCTTTTCGCGGGTCACTGGCTTGCCTGACTGGCGTGTGTCTCAGTTTCACGCGACAGGTCGGCGGGCGCGGCCTGAGACACCGGATCGGCAATTGGGGTTCGAACGACCCTCACAACATCACCCGGGATCAGCGCCGTTGTTTCGGAGGCCTGGAACTGCCTGATTTGCCCTTCGCTTCGCCGGCTCACCGTAAACGTCAGCGGGAGCGCCTCGTCGGTGGTAGTCGAGCCTCCTGCCGCAAGGTCATCGAGAAGCAGTTTTTGCGTCATCTCGCGCTTCAATTTGAACTGATCGAGGCTTGCCTGTTCCGACTGCAATTCGGAAGCGACTTCGCTTCGCCGCGTGTCATAAAGCCCCTCAAGATTTCGCGTTGTCTCACTGATCGCCTGACGGCCCCGCATGATGGCGGTGACAAGGTCGAGCCGATCGGAGCGGTAGGTGGTGAGCAACCGTTCCAGATCCAATTGACGCGACGAGAGTGTGAGGCCTTTCGAAACCAGCGTTTTGACGCTGGTCAGCTGCTCCTCGATAGATTTGATATTGTCCTCCGAGCCCTGCACCTTCTCGCCCAGCATGCCGACTTCACTGTTCAAAAGATCACGCAATTCCGTGAGCGCCTTCGACTGCCTGTCCAGCGCATTTGCACGAGCCTGAAAAATAACCCGTTCCTCGTTGTATATTCCCGCAGCGTATCGCTGATCGACGCCGACCGTCTGATCGAACGAGATCTCCTTTGCCCCGATCATCTCTGCTTGGAGCCGTGCTAATTTGGCAGTGCTGCGCAGCAGCGAGTGGTCGATTTCCCGCAATTCGCCTGCGAGTTTGATCGTCTGCGATTGCTGCTGACTTGTGGCGCGGAATGGGCCACCGCTCATTGCCAGGGATTGCAGGACGGTAAGTCCGGAACGGAATTTGTACTCCCCAGGCGTGGTTACGTCTCCGACGACATAGATTGGCGGGTATTCAAGAATTTCGATGGTGACGGCGGGTGGCTGAACCAATCCGATTTTTTCTTGCAAACGCTTGGCAATCTCGGTTGTGAGGCTGGTGTTATCGAGATTGCCGACGGAAACGGATCCAAGAAAGGGCAGAAAGACAGCGCCTTCATCCGAGACGGTGTATTCGCCGCCAAGCGCATCCCATCTTTCATATTGGCCTTTGGACTGCATCCATTGGACAATCGTCAGACGGATTTTCGTTTGCGGAGCAAAAGCAGCGTCATTGGCGAGAGCCGGCGGTACAGTTCCGGCAAGAAAGACCAGTGTACTGATGACAAGTGTCGCCGGAAAAAACACGTTGAGAACGCGATACGATAGCTTCATTTACATGTCCAGCCTGCAATAGCATCCTTAAACGGACACCGGTTCAACGCCTTACGCGTTACGCGAGCGTCGGGCACCAGGTCCGAAGCCGTAATGCCAGTGTGCAATCTGGCGAAGCCTTGAGGAAGGTGGCGGTTGTTTGCTTCGCCTAATCACTATTGATGAGGTGGGGGAGGGTGCTTAACCTAAACCGGGCAGCAACATACACCTTCGTTGCGATACAGAGGCATTGGCCCGGGAAATCAGGTGATCATGCGCAGGAAGAGGCGCGCTCGCCGCGCAGGACAACGATCCCTTGCGGCAGAGCCATTGTTTGGATCGTCGATTTCGAGACGTTGATATTGACCGGCGGCGCCGCCTTAACGGTCGGAGCAAAGGAAAAAATGCCCCGAAACGAACACCTTGCGTGTCTCGCGCATCACGTGGCCGATGCCAACAATGCCGTTGCCCAAAGGATACCGCCTGTAGAGCGAAAGGCGTAGGACCTACTCGCTTATTTTTGGGCTATCATTCAGGGCTTCGTAGCAAACGATCCCCGTAGAATCGATCCCGATAATCTCGCGAGAGAGGGCCCCGCCATGTATCGCAACGCTCGCCGGTGGACATCACGCTCACTCCTGCTGGATTCGTTGGTTCCCCGATGGCTGACCGTCGGCGGAAAGGGAAGGCCTGGCAAGCCTGCCGATAAGCGCGAGGATAGTGCTCAACTTGCGACATCCGTGCAGACGGCCGATGGAGACAAGCATGATGGTACGCTTGTCGACAATCCCTACAACAACGCGGCGCTCAACGAGCACGATGTTGGTCCGAGTGGGGGCGTGATTGGCGACGCGGAAGGTGGGGTGGATATCAACCACCTAGCGCTGCCCTTGCCTGCCCTGCCTGACGCTTTCACAGCAAATCGCGAGACAGGGGTTCGAAGCGGGGACACTGCCGCGTCTCGGTTGTTCGCCCACACGCCTGGTTTTGCAAGTTTCGAGCGGGACGCGCACGGTGTCGCATTCGGGGCTCAATCGTCCCTTTATCGCACCTACGCTGGAATGAGCCTCATAGGCGACGATCCTTTGGCTCCGTATCTGTCGCAAAGCTCTTCACCGATAGTTTCGGGACAGGGTTCTGCCGCGGTGACGGGCGAGCGCGCGCACTCGGGCAACGTCGTCATCCTCGAATCGAGCCCGTCAGCGCAGGCGACCGCGCAGCATGATGGAGTTAACTCGCTGGCTTTTGGCATGCCCTTTGGTGTGTGCGGATGCGGTTATTTTACCTCTCCTACGCGGATTCTCGATTGGGCCCATGGCGGCGCCGTGCTCCAACAGGACGGTCAATTACCGGGAACCAGGCTGACCGAGGGGCCGGACTTTGTATCGACGATCAAGCGGGCCATCGGCGCCTCGATCAGCGACCCGCTTCTCGATCGTAACCTTTCCCCTCTCTCGGGCTGGCGCGGGACCGCAACATGGACGGATTCGCCGATCTTGAACGGATCGTTGCCAGGCGGCGGAGAAATCGGAACGGGCACCGCCACATCCAAGGGTATCGGCACTCTTTCCGGCTCGGTGACGACGCCACCTTCAACGCAGCGGTCGTTGACGACGCAAAATCTGGCGGCCGCGGCTGCGGCAAGCAACCTGATCGTGCTGGAAAATCAGAAGCAGGGTAACCCAGAGAGCGAGTGGGGCATCGACGGTGCCGGTAGCTCCAACATCGAGGGATTTGCGACCGACATCAGCGTCGACAATGGCAAGACGATCAGCTTCAAGATCAATACGAATTCCACCAACTATCGGATCGATATATACCGGCTCGGCTATTATGGCGGCATGGGCGCGCGCAAGGTCGACACCATTCAGCATACCGGATTGCAGAATCAACCTAATCCGTTGCGCAATGCGACGACCGGCACGGTCGATGCCGGCAATTGGGCCGTGTCGGCCTCGTGGACCGCACCCGAGGACGCCGTATCAGGCGTCTATATCGCCAAGCTCGTGCGTCAGGATGGCACCTCCGGCGAAAATCACATCCCGTTCATCGTGCGCGACGACGACAGCCACAGCGACATCGTCTTTCAGACGGCAGACCAGACCTGGCAAGCTTACAACGGTTGGGGTGGCGCAAACCTCTATGGCGGCAACGGTCCGGCGACGGGGCAGGGTGCGGGTCGCGCCTATGCGGTCAGCTACAACAGACCGATCGCGACCCGCGGCGGGGTTGGCACTTTTGCCGGTCCGCAGGATTATCTGTTCGGCGCCGAATATGCGGGCATCTACTGGCTGGAACAGAACGGCTATGACGTCTCCTACCTGTCGGGTGTCGACGCCGACCGCTATGGCAGCCTGTTGCTCAATCACAAGACCTATGTTGATGCTGGGCATGACGAATACTGGTCTGGTCAGCAGCGGACCAATGTCGAAGCAGCGCGCGATGCGGGCGTCAACCTGATGTTCTGGAGCGGTAACGAGGTCTATTGGCGCACCCGTTGGGGCAATGCCTATAGCGCCGACGGCACGCCCTATCGCACTCTGATCACCTATAAGGAGACATTTTCGCCCGGCGCGAGCATCGACCCTTCGAACGAATGGACAGGCACATTCCGTGATCCGCGCCTCAGCCCACCCGCCGTCGGCGGTGGAAACCCGGAAAACTCACTGACCGGACAGTTGTTCAAGGTCGATGATGTCGGCAGCAATCTCGCCGCCATCACGGTCGGATATGACGACGCCAACCTGCGCTTCTGGCGCAATACGAGTGTTGCCAATCTTCAGCCTGGCCAGACCGCAACGCTCACCAAAAACTATCTTGGTTACGAATGGGACGAAGCGGTCGATAACGGCTTCGATCCGGCTGGCCTTGTCAAGCTGTCGTCGACGACGCTTCCGGTCAGCACCTACTTGCTTGACTACGGAAATACCACCGGCAATGCGACGTCGACCCACAATTTGACGCTCTATCGTGCGCCGAGCGGTGCACTGGTGTTCGGCGCCGGTACCGTGTACTGGACATGGGGCCTGAGCGACAATCACGACAACCAGGCGACTCCGACCGATCCCCGCGTACAGCAGGCAATGGTCAATCTGCTTGCCGATATGGGCATTCAGCCTGGGACGCTGCAATCCGGGCTTGTCGCTACAACCGGTTCCACGGACCATGTTGCACCGACCTCCGTCATCACGGTGCCCGCGACGGTGGCCGTCGGATCCAACGTGACGATTACGGGCACTGCTGCCGACACGGGCGGCGGGGTGGTCGCCAGCGTGGAGGTTTCGACCGACAACGGCGCGAGCTGGCATCCAGCGACAGGCGATGAGAACTGGACCTATAGCTGGTCGCCGCAGGTCGCCGGTAGCTACACGATCCGGTCCCGCGCCGTCGACGACAACATCAACCTTGAAACACCCTCCGCCGGGCGAACGGTCACCGTCAGCGGACCGAGTTACACGTCTCTGTTCGGTTCGGCGACGCCAGCGGTCGTCAACACCGACGATACCTCAGCCGTTGAACTCGGGGTCAAATTCCAGACCTCTGTGGCAGGGACCGTCACCGGGATTCGCTTCTACAAGGGCAGCCAGGATACGGGCACGCACACCGGTTCTTTATGGTCGAGCACCGGTACGCGGCTTGCGACCCTCACCTTCACCAACGAGACCGCCAGCGGCTGGCAGATCGCCTATTTCACCAGTCCGGTGGCGCTGACGGCCGGACAAACCTATACAGCGTCTTACCACACGAATACCGGTCACTATTCGACAACCGCCGACTACTTCATCTCCAATGTGACGAGTGGGCCTCTGACGGCGCCGGCCAGCGGCAACGGCGTATACACCTATGGCAGCGCCAGCCTCTTCCCCACAGGCACATTCCAGTCGACGAACTATTGGGTCGATGTGATGTTTAGCACGTCGGGATCGAACACGACGCCGACGGCAGTTGCCGATGCGGGGGATGCGACCGAGAAGGGTGGCGTGGGCAACGGTTCGGGTGGTGTGGTTGCCAGCGGCAATGTGCTGACCAACGATACCGATACGGATGCCGGTGACACCAAGACGGTGACGGCGATCCGCTTCGGCGCCACAACCGGCACGCTCGGTTCGGCACTGAACGGCACCTATGGCAGTCTCGTGCTCAGCGCATCGGGCGTCTATAGCTATGCCGTCAACGAGACCAATGCCGCCGTGCAGGCATTGCGGCAGTCGACCAACACGCTGAGCGATGTCTTCAGCTATACGATGCGTGACACGGCCGGCGCCACCGCCACGGCCAGCCTCACCGTCACCATCCATGGCGCCAACGACGCGCCGGTGCTGGCGGTCCAGACGGCTAGCCAGAACGCCACCGTCGGCTCTGCCTTCTCGTTCACGCTGCCGACGACGACCTTCACCGATGTCGACAGCGGCGAGACGCTGGCCTATGCGGCAACGTCCGCCGACGGCACGGCGCTGCCTGGCTGGCTGAGCTTCAATGCCTCGACGAGGACCTTCTCCGGAACGGCGACGACATCAGGTACCTATGGCGTCAGGGTCACGACGACCGACCTTGGCGGCCTCACCGCCACTGAGACCTTCAACATCGCCGTGTCGACATCAGGCAACACGACGCCGACGGCGGTTGCCGATGCCGGGGATGCGACCGAGAAGGGTGGCGTGGGCAACGGTTCGGGCGGCGTTGTTGCCAGCGGCAACGTGCTGACCAACGACACCGATGCGGATGCCGGTGACACCAAGGCGGTGACCGCAGTCGGCTTCGGCGCGACATCAGGCACGCTCGGTTCGGCGCTGAACGGCGCCTATGGCAGTCTCGTGCTCAGTGCATCGGGCGTCTATAGTTATGCCGTCAACGAGACCAATGCCGCCGTGCAGGCATTGCGGCAGTCGACCAACACGCTGAGCGAAGTCTTCAGCTACACGATGCGCGACACTGCCGGCGCCACCGCCACGGCCAACCTGACCGTCACCATCCATGGCGCCAATGACGCGCCGGTGCTGGCTGTTCAGACGGCTGCCCAGAACGCCAGCGTCGGCACAGCCTTCTCCTTTGTCCTGCCGACAACGACCTTCACCGATGTCGACAGCGGTGAAACGCTGACCTACACGGCAACGGCTGCCGACGGCACGGCACTGCCTGCCTGGCTCGCCTTCAACGCCACGACGCGGACCTTCAGCGGCACACCGACGACATCCGGCACCTATGGCGTCAGGGTGACGGCAACCGACCTCGGCGGCCTTGCCGCC
This sequence comes from Rhizobium sp. CB2179, assembly GCF_057653455.1. NCBI lineage: Bacteria > Pseudomonadati > Pseudomonadota > Alphaproteobacteria > Hyphomicrobiales > Rhizobiaceae > Rhizobium > Rhizobium sp. CB2179. The sequence goes on from NZ_JBYGKR010000004.1 coordinate 226,721, forward strand.
AACGAGACCTTCAATATCACTGCGACAGTGGCGCCTGCGACCTACAGCCTGTTCAACGCCTCCAGCACACCGGCCCAGACCAACCTCAACGACGGTCAGCAGCTCGAGGTCGGCGTCAAGTTCCAGTCGAACGTTATCGGTGATGTCACCGCCATCAAGTTCTACCGCAACGCCAACGACAACGGACAGAACGTCGTCGATCTGTGGACCACGACCGGCACCAAGCTTGCCACCGCCACCTTCACCAACACCACGGCGAGCGGCTGGCAGACGGTGAACTTCACAACGCCCGTCACCATCGCCGCCAACACCACCTATATCGCCTCCTACCACACCACCGGTGCATACGTGGCTACCAACAATTTCTATACGACCGCCGTCACCAGTGGTCCGCTGACGGCCCAGTCGAGCGCTGTCGCCGGCGGCAACGGCGTCTACCGCTATGGCGGATCCGCCACCGTAGGCATTTTCCCGAATGCCACCTTCAACGCTGCCAATTATTGGGCCGATGTGGTCTTCCGTCCGGCATCGACAACACCGAACACGACGCCGACGGCAGTTGCCGATGCGGGGGATGCGACCGAGAAGGGTGGCGTGGGCAACGGTTCGGGTGGTGTGGTTGCCAGCGGCAATGTGCTGACCAACGATACCGATACGGATGCCGGTGACACCAAGACGGTGACGGCGATCCGCTTCGGCGCCACAACCGGCACGCTCGGTTCGGCACTGAACGGCACCTATGGCAGTCTCGTGCTCAGCGCATCGGGCGTCTATAGCTATGCCGTCAACGAGACCAATGCCGCCGTGCAGGCATTGCGGCAGTCGACCAACACGCTGAGCGATGTCTTCAGCTATACGATGCGTGACACGGCCGGCGCCACCGCCACGGCCAGCCTCACCGTCACCATCCATGGCGCCAACGACGCGCCGGTGCTGGCGGTCCAGACGGCTAGCCAGAACGCCACCGTCGGCTCTGCCTTCTCGTTCACGCTGCCGACGACGACCTTCACCGATGTCGACAGCGGCGAGACGCTGGCCTATGCGGCAACGTCCGCCGACGGCACGGCGCTGCCTGGCTGGCTGAGCTTCAATGCCTCGACGAGGACCTTCTCCGGAACGGCGACGACATCAGGTACCTATGGCGTCAGGGTCACGACGACCGACCTTGGCGGCCTCACCGCCACTGAGACCTTCAACATCGCCGTGTCGACATCAGGCAACACGACGCCGACGGCGGTTGCCGATGCCGGGGATGCGACCGAGAAGGGTGGCGTGGGCAACGGTTCGGGCGGCGTTGTTGCCAGCGGCAACGTGCTGACCAACGACACCGATGCGGATGCCGGTGACACCAAGGCGGTGACCGCAGTCGGCTTCGGCGCGACATCAGGCACGCTCGGTTCGGCGCTGAACGGCGCCTATGGCAGTCTCGTGCTCAGTGCATCGGGCGTCTATAGTTATGCCGTCAACGAGACCAATGCCGCCGTGCAGGCATTGCGGCAGTCGACCAACACGCTGAGCGAAGTCTTCAGCTACACGATGCGCGACACTGCCGGCGCCACCGCCACGGCCAACCTGACCGTCACCATCCATGGCGCCAATGACGCGCCGGTGCTGGCTGTTCAGACGGCTGCCCAGAACGCCAGCGTCGGCACCGCCTTCTCCTTTGTCCTGCCGACAACGACCTTCACCGATGTCGACAGCGGTGAAACGCTGACCTACACGGCAACGGCTGCCGACGGCACGGCACTGCCTGCCTGGCTCGCCTTCAACGCCACGACGCGGACCTTCAGCGGCACACCGACGACATCCGGCACCTATGGCGTCAGGGTGACGGCAACCGACCTCGGCGGCCTTGCCGCCAACGAGACCTTCAATATCACTGCGACAGTGGCGCCTGCGACCTACAGCCTGTTCAACGCCTCCAGCACACCGGCCCAGACCAACCTCAACGACGGTCAGCAGCTCGAGGTCGGCGTCAAGTTCCAGTCGAACGTTATCGGTGATGTCACCGCCATCAAGTTCTACCGCAACGCCAACGACAACGGACAGAACGTCGTCGATCTGTGGACCACGACCGGCACCAAGCTTGCCACCGCCACCTTCACCAACACCACGGCGAGCGGCTGGCAGACGGTGAACTTCACAACGCCCGTCACCATCGCCGCCAACACCACCTATATCGCCTCCTACCACACCACCGGTGCATACGTGGCTACCGATGGCTTCTTCGCCAACGGCGTCAGCAACGGTCCGCTGTCGGCGCTATCCAGCGCTGCGGCTGGCGGCAATGGCGTCTATGCCTACGGCGGATCTGCCACCACAGGTCTCTTCCCGACCAGCACCTTTGACTCGGCAAACTATTATGCCGATGTGGTCTTCCGGCCGCAGCTTGCAGCTTGACGCGTCGAACGAGGTTAAAGAGGGTTTCGAATGAGGCTCATAAAACGCAAATGACAGTCGCTCCGAATGCCCTCATTCAAGGGATGCTGATAAACAGCATCGACCGGCTGCCGGTGACGGTGCTCTCGGGTTTTCTCGGCGCCGGCAAGACGACGCTTCTCAGCCACGTGTTGACCAATCGCGAGGGCCTGCGGGTCGCGGTCATCGTCAACGATATGAGCGAAGTGAATATAGACGCTAGTCTTATTCGAGACGGCGGCTGTAACCTGTCGCATACGACGGAGACGTTGATCGAGCTCAGCAATGGCTGCATATGCTGCACCCTGCGCAACGATCTCCTGACGGAAGTGCGGCGACTGGCCGAAGAGGGGCGATACGACTATCTGTTGATAGAGGGGACCGGCATTGCGGAGCCATGCCCTATCGCGGCAACCTTTTCATTCCGCGACGAAAACGGTGTTTCGCTCTCCGATTTTGCGAAACTCGACACGATGGTGACCGTCGTCGACGCCACAAGCCTCTTGGCCGACTACACCAGCGCTGATCTGCTTCGCGATCGCGGCCTGCAGCGCGACAGCGAGGATCGGCGGACGCTTATCGACCTGTTGGTGGACCAGATCGAGTTTGCCGATGTTGTCGTGATCAACAAGATCTCCGATGCGACCGAGGAGATCCGCGCGGAAGTCCGCAAGACGGTGGCTGCACTCAACCCGGATGCCCGCCAGGTGGAGACGGACTTCGGCAAGGTTTCTCTTGCAACCGTCCTCAGTACAGGCCTCTTCGATGAAGCAAAAGCCGCCGCTCACCCGTTGTGGCACAAGGAACTGTACAATCCGGGCGATCATGTTCCGGAGACGGAGGAATATGGGGTATCGAGCTTTGTCTATCGCACGAGACGTCCCTTCGACCCCAAGCGGTTTCGAGCATTCCTGGACGAGCCCTGGCCGGGGGTAATCCGCGCCAAAGGCCATTTCTGGCTTGCCACGCGCCCGCGTCACGTGGGTCTGATGTCGGTTGCCGGGGTGCAACGGCGCTGTGAGCCTATGGGGCTCTGGTGGGCGGCCGTTCCCCGACAAGACTGGCCTAGCCATCAACAGTTTCGCCAGCATCTCGAGAGCCGATGGGACAGCGCTTGGGGCGACCGTCGGCAGGAGCTCGTGTTCATCGGTGTTGATATGGACGAGACAGGCGTCCGCACCGCGTTGGACGACTGCCTGGCCAGCTCGGACCCGCGGGACTGGTCGGCTCTCGAAGATCCGTTTCCGGCCTGGTAGCACGGGACGCGGGAGTACCGGGGTCGACGCAAAAGTACCGGCTCGACCGGCCGGACCGGCGAGACAATACCGAACTAGAATTTCTCTTCACCCAGAGTCGGCCACTGAGCAGTAGCCGGAGGCTGCTTTGCGGGCTTGTCGGGTCGGGTATGCGGTGTGGGTCATCATATCGGAGTACGGAGTATCACCCAAATACCCCAGATTGCTGTCGTACGTTCCCCTTCGAAAGCTGGCAGGATGATTTCGTCCAATGCTGGTCGACGGGAAACGGGGACGCCGCTCTTGCTGAGATTTCATGTGAGGAATCGCGAATATCTAAGTACTGCCGGCGGCACGCCGAGCGTCTGTCACCCACCCTCTGTCTGGACCGCATTGGTTGGAACTGCGACCGTGGTGTCTTCAAGCACTCAGGGTTCCTACGGCTTTGCCAATCAGGACAGCGCAACCGTCCAATCCTCTTTCTCAGGCACTGTCACATCTTCCCTGATTTCATCAGGCGACACGCAATCATCCTCCGCATCGTCGACGGCGATGCCGGCGCCTGCGGGAGATAGCGGCGCGCAAGACAGTTTCACGAAGACGGCGTCCGCTGCGACGGTGTTCCAGACGCCTTCCTCGACACCGCAACGCACCGTGCTTGCCCCGGATCCGTCCGAGGAGGCTGCGACACTGCCCGCCGCTCCCGCGCTGACGGGCGTTACCACCGATGCCGACACCGGAAGCGCCAAGACCGCGGCGCCGGTCAGCACTTCCAGCACTCTGGGCGCGACTTCGTTGCGCCTTCAGGCCTCGATAGCATCTGTCTCTCTGGAGCCCAGCCAGGACGTTTCTGCTGAGACGACCGCGGCCCCGACAGCATTGGCGGCAGCGGCGGTTTCGGCTGCGGCGACGCCCAACAAAATCGCGCTCGAAAACCTGAAACAGGGCAACCCGATCAGCGAGTGGGGTCTGGAGGGCGATGGCGGTGGCACCATTCAGGGTTTTGCCACCGAAATCAGCACGAATATCGGCCAGACGGTCGATTTCAAGATTGCCACCGATTCCACCCACTACCGCATCGATATTTACCGCATTGGCTATTACGGCGGAGCCGGCGCGCGCAAGGTTGACTCGATAGAGCAATCGCTGACATCGGCGCAGATCCAGCCGCACCCGATCGTCGACATGTCGCTCGGCCTCATCGATTGCGGCAACTGGTCGGTATCGGCGAGCTGGGAGATTCCCGACGACGCCGTTTCGGGCGTCTATTTCGCCAAGCTCGTGCGCGAGGATGGCACCGAGGATGCAAGCATCATCCCCTTCGTCGTGCGCGACGATGCCTCGACCAGCGATATCGTCTTCCAGACATCCGATACCACCTGGCAGGCCTATAATGCCTGGGGCGGCGCCAGCCTCTATTACGGCGAAGTCCCCGTCGATCCGGCCGACATGATCGGCTACCTGCCGCCGAACTGCAGCTGCGGGCTGACCGCGATCGGCCGCGCCTCGGCCGTCAGCTACAACCGCCCGATCATCACCAATACCAGCCCGATCGGCGGCTCGCATGATTTCATCTTCGGTGTCGAGTCTTCGGCGATCCAGTGGCTGGAGCAGAACGGCTACGATGTTTCCTATATCTCCGGCGTCGATGCGACGCGCAGCGGCAGCCTGCTGCTGAACCATGATGCCTATCTCTCCGTCGGTCATGACGAATACTGGTCGGCCGAACAGCGTGCCAATGTCGAGGCGGCCCGCGATGCGGGTGTGAACCTCGCCTTCTGGAGCGGCAACGAGTGCTACTGGAAGGTGCGCTGGGAAAGCAGTATCGACGGCAGCGGCCAGGCCTATCGCACCATGGTCTGTTACAAGGAGACCTGGGGCACGAGCACGGATCCGAGCAGTACCAGCACTGGCACCTGGCGTGATCCGCGCTATACCGATCCGGGGCAGGAGCCGGAGAATTCGCTGACCGGCACGTTGTTCCAGGTGGACAGCTACCGTTCCGATACGATCACCATCCCCTACGACTATTCGAACCTGCGCTTCTGGCGCAACACCGATGTCGCCGAGCTTGAGGAGGGCGAGACCTTCAATCTCGTGCAGAACCTGCTCGGCTACGAGTGGGATTCCGACGTCGAAAACGGCTTCCGGCCGGATGGCCTTATCAACCTGTCGCTCTCCTCGATCGCGGTCAGCACCTATCTGCGCGACTACGGCACGACGGTCGGCGATGCGCAGGCGACCCATAGCCTCACCATGTACCGGGCCGAAAGCGGCGCGCTCGTCTTCGGCGCCGGCACCGTCTTCTGGTCCTGGGGCCTGAACGCCAACCACCAGGGAGCGGAGACGCCGACCGATCCCAACGTGCAGCAGGCGATGGTCAACATGTTCGCGGACATGGGCATCCAGCCGACTACGCTCGATGCGAGCCTGATCCTCGCGACCCAATCGACCGACGCGTTGAAGCCCACCTCGTCGATCAGCTCGCCGATCATCGGTGCCAGCTTCGTCGAAGGGCAGCGCGTCACCATCACCGGCACGGCGCAGGATTTCGGCGGCGGCATCATTGCCGGTGTCGAGATCTCCACAGATGGCGGCCAGCACTGGTTCAAGGCCACCGGCCGCGAGAGCTGGAGCTATAACTGGGTCGTCCAGGCGAGCGGCACCTATACGATCCTGTCGCGCGCCGTCGACGACAGCGTCAATCTGGAGGCACCATCGGCCGGCAAGCAGGTTACTGTCACCCTGCCGGGCACACAGGGCCTGTGGACGCTGGCGGAAAAGCCTGCGGTGGAAACGGCAATCGATCGAGATCCGGTCGAGCTCGGCCTGCGCTTCCAGGCAACGACGGCAGGCTCGGTGCAGGGCATCCGCTTCTACAAGGGCTTCTACAATACCGGCGACCACGTCGTCAGCCTCTGGTCCGGCGACGGAACGCTGCTCGCAACAGGCGTGTCGGCGGGTGAATCGCTCTCCGGCTGGCAGACGGTGATGTTCTCCTCGCCGATCCAGATCGCCGCCGGCACGACCTATGTGGCCTCCTATCACAGCAACGGATTCTTCTCCGTCACCGAGAATTATTTCAACGAGCCCTATGCTAGCGGCGCGCTGAAGGCCGTCGATGGCGGCGGTGTCTTTGCCTATAGCGGCACCAGCACGTTCCCCGGCCAGAGCCCCGGCGGCTCCAACTATTGGGTGGACGTGGTCTTCGGTGCCGGCCCGAACAGCCAGCCGGTCGCAACCGACGACGGCGGGCTGATCATCGGCCATAACGGGACGCTTGTTATCTCGATTGCCGCACTCGCAGCAAATGATGTCGACGCCAATGGCGATGCGCTGACCATCACCGCCGTCGGCAATGCGCTGAACGGCACGGTTGCTCTCAACACGCAGACCGGAGCCATCACCTTCACGCCGGCTAGCAATTATTCGGGGCCGGCAAGCTTCACCTATACGCTGTCGGACGGCCGCGGTGGCACGGATCAGGGCAATGTCAGCCTCACGGTTCAGCCAAGTCCGGCCGGCGAGACGCTGTTTACCGGCAGTGAGGGACCGACCGGCGGCAGCTTTAACGACAATACGGCGATGGAACTCGGCATGAAGTTCGTCGCCTCCGCAAACGGCACGATCTCGGGCATCCACTATTACAAGGCTGCCGGCGACACCAGCGTGCACACTGGCTCTATCTGGAGGGCCGACGGCACGCTCGTCGCCACGGTCACCTCCACCAACGAGTCGCTTTCCGGCTGGCAGACAGCAACCTTCTCCACGCCGCTTCAGATCACGGCGGGTGCGACCTATGTCGCCTCCTACCACACGACCGGCAGCTATGTGGCAACGGCAGGCTATTTCAACACGGCACATACCAACGGCTCGCTGACGGCGCTGGCCGGCACGAACGGCGTCTATGCCGTCGGATCGGGCTCAACCTTCCCGACCCAGAGCTACCAGTCGTCGAATTACTGGGTCGATGTCGTCTTCAACCAGTCGACGGGCAACACGGTGCCGGTTGCCGCCAACGACAACGGCTACACGACCTATGCCAACACGGCCCTGTCGATTACCGCGGCCAACCTGCTTGCCAACGACAGCGACAGCGATGGCGACCCGCTGAACATTACTGGCGCCAATGGCGCGGTCAACGGAACGGTGACCTTCAACAGCCAGACCAACTCGGTGATCTTCACGCCGAATTCGGGCTATACGGGCGTCGCAAGCTTCTCCTATTCGATCTCGGACGGCCATGGCGGCACGGCCTCGGCCACCGTCAGCCTCACTGTCAATTCGCAGCCCGGCGGCGGCACGACCTCGAGCTTGTTTACAAGCGCCGACACGTCGGGTGCAGCCGCCGCCAACGACGCCAACTCGGTCGAACTTGGCGTCAAGTTCATCGCTTCCGCCAACGGCCAGATCACGGGGCTCACCTATTACAAGAGCGCTCAGGATACCGGCACGCATGTCGGCTCGCTCTGGACCACGAGCGGCCAGCTCCTTGGCCAGGCAACCTTCATCAACGAGACGGGAAGCGGCTGGCAGACGGTCTCCTTCACGCAGCCGATCAATGTCACGGCCGGCGTCACCTATGTGGCGAGCTACCATTCGAACGGCTTCTATTCGGCAACCGCAAACTACTTCACGACGGACTTTACGAGCGGCGCGCTGACGGCGCCGGCAAGTTCGGTCAGCGGCGGCAACGGCGTCTATGCCTATGGCACGGGCAGCCTGTTCCCGACCGCCTCCTACAATGCCAGCAATTACTGGGTGGACGTGCTCTATCAGCAGGGCGCGCAGAATTCAGTTCCGGTCGCAACCAATGACAGCGGCTACTCGACAAATACGGGCACGCCGATCACCATCCAGGCGTCGGCGCTGCTTTCAAACGACAGCGATGCCGATGGCGATCCGCTCACGATCACTGGTGTCAGCGGCGGCGTCAACGGCTCGGTCGCATACAATGCCCAGGCCCAGACGGTGACCTTCACGCCGACCGCAGCCTATTCGGGACCGGCGAGCTTCAGCTACGCGATATCAGACGGCAAGGGCGGCACGGCCACGGCCCAGGTTGCGCTCATCATCAACAACCCGGCTGCAGGCCCGGAGCAGAATCTCTTTGCCGCCAATGCAACGCCTGCAATCGTCTCCACCAACGACAATCAGCAGGTCAATCTCGGCATGAAATTCCAGGCCGATACGGCAGGCTGGATCACCGGCATCCGCTTCTACAAGGGTGTCGACAATACAGGCCCGCATAACGGCTATCTCTGGACTGCTTCGGGCACGCTGCTCGGTAGCGTCGCCTTCAGCAACGAAACGGCAAGCGGCTGGCAGACCGCGACACTCACCCAGCAGGTCGAGGTCGCCGCGGATACGACCTATGTCGTTTCCTACAGCACCAACGGCAATTATTCGGCGACCGGCAATTACTTCAGCGCCGATGTGACGAATGGCGATCTCAGGGCGCTCAGCGGCAGTAACGGCGTCTATGCCTATGGGTCGAGCGGGTTGTTCCCGAGTGCCAGCTATAACAGCACAAACTACTATGTGGACGTAGCATTCAGACCGCAGCTCGCGGCGTAGAAAAGCGAGCGGGGAGTACCGATGACGAATGCAGACAACAGACTTCCGGTCACGGTCCTTGCCGGGTTTCTCGGCGCCGGCAAGACGACGGTCCTCAATCATGTTCTGCACAATCGCGAGGGACGTCGAGTCGCCGTGATCGTCAACGACATGAGCGAGGTCAATATCGATGCCGATCTCGTCCGAGACGGCGGAGCCAACCTGTCGCGGACGGACGAGACGCTGGTGGAGCTCACCAATGGCTGCATCTGCTGCACTTTGCGCGACGATCTTCTGAGCGAGGTCCGCCGGCTCGCTAGCGCTGGCCGTTTCGACTATCTGCTGATCGAGGGCACCGGCATTGCCGAGCCTCTGCCGGTCGCAGCAACCTTCTCCTTCCGCGACGAGAGCGGCGCGGCACTCTGCGATGTCGCGCGGCTCGACACGATGGTTTCCGTCGTCGATGCGGTCAATCTGCTGGCCGATTATGCCAGCGCGGAATTCCTGAGGGATCTTGGCGAGAGCCGGGACGGAGATGACGAGCGTAGGCTCGTCGAGCTCCTTGTCGAGCAGATCGAATTTGCCGACGTCGTTGTCATCAACAAGGCCACGGAGGTGACGCCCGTAGCTCTTGCCGAGGTTCGCCGCATCGTAGCCGCACTCAATCCCGACGCCCGCGTCATCGAAACCGGCTTCGGCCGGCTAAAACTCGACGCTATCCTGAATACCGGCCTCTTCAGCGAAGCGAGAGCTGCCCGCCATCCGCTGTGGCACAAGGAACTCTTCGGTTGGGGCGATCATGTGCCGGAGACCGAGGAATACGGTATTTCGAGCTTCGTCTATCGCAGCCGCCGGCCGTTCGATCCCTCCAGGCTGCGGGATTTTCTCGACAGGAAATGGCGGGGCCTCATCCGCGCGAAGGGTCATTTCTGGCTGGCGACGAGGCCCAACGAGATCGGCCTGCTGTCGATTGCCGGCACCCAGTGCCGCATCGACACCAAGGGCTTCTGGTGGGCGTCGGTGCCGAAAGCACACTGGCCGCGCCATCCTCAATTCCGCCAGCTGCTCGACCGGCATTGGGACGAGGTCTGGGGCGACCGCCGCCAGGAACTGGTCTTCATCGGCGCCGGCTTCGACGAGGAAGCCATCCGCACCGCGCTCGACGACTGCCTGACCGGTGAGGAGACAGGCTTCGATCCGCAGACCGCCGCCGGGCTTCGGGACCCGTTTCCGGCGTGGCAGCACGCACATTGAAATAGTTAGAGCGTCCTAATGGACGTAAGGCGCCCTAAGGTGAAGACGTTTTGATTATCAACCAAAGGAGAGAACAATGAGCAACGAACTTTATGCAGATGGCATCGGCGAAATCACCATCACCGGAACGATCGTGCGCATCGACCTGATGTCGCTCTCGGCCACCGATCGTGACGCCAACAACAATCCGAAGCCGGTCTTCCGCCAGCGCATCATCATGCCGGTCGATGCCTTCGCCAATGCCGTCGATCTCATGCAGAAGGCGCTTGGCGGGTTGGTCGAGTCGGGTGCGGTCCGTCGCATCGGCGATATGCCAGCTGCGGCGGCTGCCGATATTCAGACGGTGCAGGCCGGCGCTTCGAACGCCTCGCCGAACTTCAACTGATAAAACAGGTCTAGAGCGCCGTGCGTCCATTCGGACGCACAAAGACGCTCTAACTTTTCAAATCGAAGCCTCGGTCTCGTATTGTTTCGGGTGGGCCATGAGTGGTTTTCTGCATACCAACCTGCACTGTCTTGCGCTCGTAGCGCGTCATCACGGCGTCGATCTTGCTCCTGAACGACTGCAGCACGATTATGCCGTCGGCAACGATCCCGTTGCCATGCGGCAGTTGCTGCGCATGGCCAAGGATGCCGGCCTCAGAGCAAGGCATCTGACGCTCGACTGGCGATCCCTGTTCCAACTCGGCGAGGCCTTCCCGGTGCTCGCTGAGCTGACGAACGGCAATTGGGTGGTCATCGCCGGTGCTGTCGGGAGCGGGGAGGATGAGAGAATCCGCGTTCTCGACCCGCTGGCATCACGCGCCGAGGTGATGATGCTCAGCGAAGAGCAGTTCGCCAAGGCCTGGCTCGGATCGGTGATCCTGCTGAAGCGCAACTATCGCATGTCCGATGAGGATCGGCCTTTCGGCTTCCGCTGGTTCGTCCCCGAGATCATCAAGCAGCGCAGCTTCTTCCGCGACGTCGCGCTCGCCGCCTTCGTGCTTTACGGGCTGGGGCTGACCACGCCGATCTTCTTTCAGCTCGTCATCGACAAGGTGCTGGTGCATCAGAGCTATGCGACGCTGACGGTTCTGACGGTGGGCATCGCGATCGCGCTCGTCTTCGACGCGACCTTCACCTTCCTGCGCCGTTATCTGCTGCTTTATGCGACGAACAGGATCGACATCCGCGTCGCGACCCGCACCTTCGGCCATCTGCTCAATCTGCCGATCGCGCTCTTCGAGCATGCCTCGGCCGGCGTTCTCGTCAAGCATATGCAGCAGACTGGGCGCATCCGCGAATTCCTGACCGGCCGGCTGTTTCTTACGCTCCTGGACGGCGTTTCGCTGCTGGTCTTCGTGCCGATCTTGCTTCTCTACAGCGTCAAGCTGACGCTTGTCGTGCTCGGTTTCGCCGCCCTCGTCGGGCTCGTGGTGATGATGCTCGTCGGGCCGTTCCAGCGCCGGTTGCAGGCGCTTTACCAGGCCGAAGGCGACCGGCAGGCATTGCTGGTGGAAACCGTGCACGGCATGCGCACCGTCAAATCGCTGGCGCTGGAGCCGCGCCAGCGCAAGGTGTGGGACGATTATTCGGCCCAGTCGATCTCCGTGCGTTTCCGGGTCGACAAGATCTCGACCATCGCCCAGGCGATGACCGGGCTGCTGGAGAAGCTGATGAGCGTCGCAATCATCGGCCTCGGCGCGCTCGATGTCTTCAGCGGCGCGATGACGATCGGCGCGCTGGTCGCCTTCAACATGCTCGCCGGCCGGGTCTCGGGACCACTGGTGCAGATCGTCACAATGGTGCACGAATATCAGGAAGTCGCGCTCTCCGTGCGCATGCTCGGCGAGATCATGAACCAGCGGCCGGAGCAGGCGGGCCGCGGGCGAGGTGTTCGGCCGCATCTGCAGGGCCGCATCGAATTCGACAGGGTCAGCTTCCGTTACGGCCCGGATAGCGCGCCGGCGCTGGACAATGTCTCTTTCGCCATTCCCGCGGGCTGCCTCTTCGGCGTGGTCGGCAAGAGCGGCTCGGGCAAGACGACGATCACAAGGCTCATCCAGGGGCTCTATCAGAGCCAGGAAGGCCTCGTGCGCATGGATGGCTATGACAGCCGCGAGATCGATCTCGTGCATCTGAGAACGAGCATCGGCGTCGTGTTGCAGGATAGTTTCCTGTTTCGCGGCTCGGTGCGCGAGAATATTGCCGCCGCCAAGCCCGATGCCAGCATCGAAGAGATCATGGAAGTCGCCCGCATCGCCGGCGCCGAGGAGTTCATCGAGCGCCTGCCGCGCGGCTTTGACACGATGCTGGAGGAAAACGCCTCCAACCTGTCAGGTGGCCAGAAGCAGCGGCTTGCCATTGCCCGCGCGCTTATCACCGATCCGAAGCTGTTGATCTTCGACGAGGCGACGAGCGCGCTCGACCCCGACAGTGAGGCGATCATCCGCGATAATCTGAGCCGCATCGCCGCCGGCCGCACCGTCATCATTGTCTCGCACCGGCTTTCGACGCTCGTCGATGCCGATGCCATTCTCGTCATCGAGCGTGGCAAGGTCGCCGATATCGGCCGGCATGATCAGCTCGTATCGCGCTGCATGACCTATCGTCACCTGTGGTCCCAGCAGATGAGGCAGGTCGCATGAACGCGCACATTAGAAAACCCAGCGAAAACCTGCCGGTCCCTTCAGGCAAAGGCCCTTCAGACAAGGGCCCTTCGGGGAAGGGCAGGGAGCTCACCGCCCGCCCGCCGTTGCCGCCGGCAATTGCAGAATTCCAGTCCGACGCCGTCGAGCTGGAGGAACGCGCCCCGCCGCGCATTGCAAGGATGACGCTGTACTGCGTGACGGCGCTGATTGTTTCGGCGATCATCTGGGCCTCGGTCTCGTCGATCGATGAGGTGGTGATTGCGCCCGGCAAGCTCGTCACCACCCAGCCGACGATCGTCGTCCAGCCGCTCGAAACCTCGATCATCCGCACGATTGAGGTGAAGGTCGGCGAAGTGGTGCATGCCGGGCAGACGCTCGCGACCCTCGACGCCACTTTCAGCCAGGCCGATGTCGACCAGCAGCAGGCGAAGTTCTCCGCGCTCGACGCGCAGGTGAGGCGCATCGAGGCCGAGCTTGCCGGCGACGACTACACGAAGATGGCGGGAGATGCGCCCGACCAGGTGCTGCAGGCGCAGCTCTTCGGCCAGCGACAGGCCTTCTACATGGCGCAGCTGCAGAATTTCGAGCAGCAAATCGCCGGCCAGTCGGCCGCTCTTGCGGCGAGCAGGAACCAGGAGGCCGTGCTCAACGACAGGCGCGATGGGCTCTCTCAGATCGAGGCAGCGCGGGAGCGGCTCTATAACAAGCAGAGCGGCTCGCTGATCACGTTGCTCGGCTCGCGTGACGCTCGCCTTGACGTCGAGTCCGACCTGACCGCTGTCCGCGGCCGGGCAGACGAGGCCGCCCACGCCTATGCCAAGCTCCGAGCCGACCGCCAGGCCTTCATCGAGGATTTCCGCCGCGCCGCAATGGAGCAGCTGGTGGAACTGCGCGGCCAGCGTGACATGGCTGACGAGGAACTGAAAAAGATGGAACTGCGCCGCAACATGGTGGCGCTGACCGCACCCGCCGATGCCGTCGTGCTCGATCTCGCCCACCGCTCGGTCGGTTCAGTGGTGCGCGAGGCGGAACCGGTCGTGACGCTGGTACCGATCAACGTGCCGCTCGAAGCCGAAGTCTCGATCAACACGCGCGACATCGGTCGCGTAGCCGTCGGCAAGGAAGCCCGCATCAAGCTCGACGCCTATCCCTTCCAGAAATATGGCACCGCCACGGGCGAGGTGAGAACCATCAGCCAGGACACCTTCCTCACCGGCCAACAGGAGCAAACAGAGACCCCGAGCCAGCCGGCCGCCCCCTTCTTCAAGGCGCGGATCCTGCTTGCCGATACCCGGCTGAATGCAGCAGGCATGCCGGTGCGGCTACTTCCCGGCATGACCGTGTCCACGGAAATCAAGGTCGGCAACCGTACTGTGATCTCCTATTTCCTGTATCCGCTGCTGCGTGGCCTCGATAACGCAATACGCGAACCGTAGGATGTGACGGATCAGTTCGCCCCGGCGAGATCCCGAGTGAGCACATGCACTGCCGCTACCATTGTCATGTGTCCGTCGACCACCTTCGACAAAATCTCGATCCGCTGCAGATCACGCTCGCTCATCGCAATCATTCCCATCCGCAATCTCCCAGGTCATCAAACAAGGGGAGAGTGACATTCCAACTTTGCAGAAACAGGACACTTTAACTTTGCGGCTACATAAATGTGGCGGGGAAGTTGGAATGTCCGTTTGTGTGCAAAGTAGAAGTGTCACTTTGGGCGCGTCTTCAGCTATTTAGAAATGCGACACTCGGCATGTCCACTTGCGCTAAGGCAAGCCCCCGACCAGACCGGCTGGACCCGGTTGCAAGGGAAGGGAGGGGGCGGGTGAGATGCTCCCCTTCGGCTTTAGCTTTGACAGTTGGAGCAGCCAGTCATTCCGCCGCATCGAGGTCAGAGAGCGCTTGTCGCCGTCGGGCAATGACGGCGGGATCGTTCATGAAATCCGTCTTCCGACCCGGCTTGCGGCCCCGCGGCGTGTAGCCATTCTTCTCGCTGTTGGTCCTGACCTTGGGCGCCGGCAGTTGCTCCTGACGCTCCTTGATATAGGCCAGGACATCGCCGAGCCGCTTGTTCTCGGTGATCGCCGCATGCGTCACCCGCTGGTCCTTGTCGAACGTCTTGTAGGGCAGGGAATGACCTTTCCAGCGCACGTCCAGCCGGCCATCGGCATAGGCATAGGTCTCGACATAGCGGCCAACCAGGCCACGCGTCACATCACTCTCTTCCAGCATGATCCGCTGGCGCTCGAACGAGAACGTCAACTGCGATCCGACATAGCGCTGCTCACGCTTGCACAGGATCTCCTTCAGCCGGTCCGACGCAAGATTCATCGGCCGATGCAGATTATCGGACCGGGTAGGGACAATCGCAAATCGCCCATTGTAGCGCTCAATGAAACCGGACAGGAAAGCGTTGCCGTCGTCCATGCCGGAAATCCCCGCCAGCCGCAGTTCCTTGACCAGTCGATCCTGCAACGTCCGGTTCATCCGCTCGACACGACCCTTCGCCTGGCTCGAATTTGCGCAAAGAATCTCGATGTTTAGCTCACAAAGCGCCCGCCCGAACTGGGTCATGCCCTGGCCACCCTTGGCCTCCTTCTTCGCCACCCGGAACACCGAATGCTTGTCGGAGTAGAAAGCCACAGGCGCGCCGTGATCGCGCAGGTAAAGCGCCAGCGCCTCGAAATAGCTGAAGGCGCTTTCCGAGCGCACGAACCGCAACTGCATCAGCTTGCCCGTCGCATCGTCGACGAACACCAGCAGCGAGCATGGATCACCGCGGTCCTCGAACCAGCGATGCTCGGACCCGTCAATCTGCACCAACTCGCCATAGGCTTCACGCCGCAAGCGCGGCTGATGAAACGTCCGCCGCTGCTTGCGCGAGAGCCACAGGCCCGCATCCACCATCCAGCTGCGCAACGTCTCGCGCGACACCCGCAACCCATCGCGCTCGGCAAGCTTCTCGGCCGCCAAGGTTGGTCCGAAGTCTGCATAGCGTTCGCCAACCAGCGTCACGGCGTAATCCCGAACCCCGTCGCTGATCCGGTTGTTCGACGGTCGGCCGATCGCTTTGTGCCGGATCGACGCCGCACCACCCGTGTTGATCCGCTCCAGCAGACGACGCACCTGGCGCGTACTCAGATCAAGCACATGTGCCGCCGACACCATCGTCATCCGGCCGGCGATCACATTCGATAGAATCTCGATCCGCTGCAGATCACGCTCGCTCATCGCAATCAGTCCCATCCGCAATCTCCCAGGTCATCAAACAAGGGGAGAGTGACATTCCAACTTTGCAGAAACAGGACACTTTAACTTTGCGGCTACAATAAATTGTGGCGTAATAGTTATTATGGAACATAAGATTGCTCCTGTCTCGAAGCGAGACTTCGTTGATTGAACCAGCTGACGACGCTGGTCGAACGGCGTAGCAAGCCTGAAATGAGGGATTGGCCTGGCGTGGGTGAATTCGCAGTCTACACCTCCACACAGCCAACGTTGTCACATTTTGTTGCATTGCAAGATGCCCTCGGCAGGACTAACTAAATGCTTCAATGGTTGCGACGAATGCGCAGCTTTTGACTAGCAAGCCTCTGAAATAACTTAGAATACGATTACTGAAGAAGCTTTTCTGCATTACTAAAACTTAATCTGCCCTGTGCAGCTCGATGGCCTTCCCTGTGCTATTTGTTAGCAGCTGCAGCATTTAAGGAAAAGCGTCCCGTGAGTACTATTCCGACAGAGAAAACCGTGCTGGTGTTTCAGGGCGGTGGTGCTTTGGGTGCCTACCAGGCCGGCGCTTACGAAGCTTTGCATGAGGCTGGCATCCGCCCCGACTGGCTGGCCGGGATATCCATCGGCTCGATCAACTCAGCCATCATTGCCGGAAGCCCCGTCGATCAGCGTGTCGATAACCTCAGGACCTTCTGGCATCGGGTATCGTCCGGCCTGCCCGGCCATTTTCTCGGCAATGGCAATGCGATGCGCAAATGGTTCAACGAATCCTCCGCTTTTCTGGGGTCTTTGACCGGCGTTCCCGGTTTTTTCACGCCGCGCGTCTTTGCGCCATGGAACATCCCGGGCGACCCGATGGCCGCGATCAGCCTTTACGACACCGCGCCGTTGCAGGAGACCCTCGCCGGTCTGGTCGATTTCGACCTGATCAATTCAGGTGCCATCCGTCTCAGCCTCGGCGCAGTCGACGTTGTTAGCGGCAACTTCAATTATTTCGACAACCGCGATTGCGCGTTTTCGCCCAAACACGTGGCCGCCTCCGGGGCGTTGCCGCCGGGTTTTGCGCCCGTCGAGATCGACGGCCGCTATTATTGGGATGGAGGTATCGTTTCCAATACGCCGCTGCAGCGCATTCTCGGTGGTAGCGAGTTGGAGACAGATCTCTGCATCTTCCAGGTCGATTTGTTCAGCGCCAAGGGCGTGCTGCCCAAGGATGTCTTTGACGTCGATGCCCGCGAGAAGGAAATCCGTTTTTCCAGCCGCACCCGGCTCAACACCGACCAGTTCCGCAAGCTTCAGTCGGTGCGCATGGCGGCCAAGCGGCTGATGGAAAAGCTGCCGCCTGAGCTGAAGGACGATCCTGATGCGAAGCTTCTTGAAAGGATCGGCAATGATTGCGCCGTCACCATGGTGCACCTGATCTATAGGCGTGCCGCCTACGAAACCGGATCCAAGGACTATGAGTTTTCGCGGCTCTCCGTGGAGGAACACTGGAAGGCCGGCCATGACGATGTGGTCGAGACGCTAAACCATCCAGAGTGGCTCAACCGAACGCGTCCGAACAATGGGATACGGATTTTCGACCTTGCCGAGCAACGCCTGCGTGGGAAAAACCATGAAAATTGAAGATGTCGTTCGTAATGCCTTTGCCATGCCGCTGACGAGTCCATCCTACCCGCCAGGGCCGTACCGGTTCGTCAATCGCGAATACATGATCATCACCTATCGCACCGATCCGGAGGCCCTGCGCCGGGTCGTGCCGGAGCCGCTGCAGTTCGATGAGCCGCTGGTGAAGTACGAATTCATCCGCATGCCGGACTCGACCGGCTTTGGCGACTATACCGAATCCGGCCAGGTCATCCCGGTGACCTATGAAGGCGTACACGGCGGTTACGTGCATTCTATGTACCTCAACGACGACGCGCCGATCGCCGGTGGCCGCGAGATTTGGGGCTTTCCGAAGAAACTGGCCGAGCCGTCGCTGACATCCGTCAAGGATGCGCTGGTCGGCACGCTCGACTATGGCGGTCAGCGCGTCGCCACCGCAACGATGGGCTTCAAGCATCGAACACTTGACAAGGCGAAAACCCTCGAAAGCCTGAAGCAGCCGAATTTCATGCTGAAGATCATTCCACATGTCGATTGCACACCGCGCATCTGCGAACTGGTGCGCTACTATCTGGAGGATTTGACGGTGAAAGGCGCGTGGGAAGGTCCGGGCGCCCTGGCGCTGTTTCCGCATGCGCTGGCGCCGGTCGCCGACCTGCCGGTGCTTGAGGTCAAATCCGCCATCCATATTCTCTCGGACCTGACGCTGGGCCTCGGCGAAGTGGTCCATGATTTTTTGCAAAATAGGGAGTCCAAACCATGAAGCTCAGGGACAAGGTCTGCATCGTCACGGGCTCGGCCAGCGGTATCGGGCTGGCGATCGCAAGGAAATACGTTTCAGAGGGTGCCAAGGTCGTCATTGCCGACCTGAAGCTCGAGGCGGCGCAAGCGGCGGCCAAGGATCTGACGGCTGCCGGCCCGGGCGAGGCGATCGGTCTTGCGATGGACGTGACCAGCGAGGAAGCCGTGAACGCCGGCGTCGCCGCCGTCGTAGCCAAGTGGGGCCGGGTGGACGTGCTCGTCTCCAATGCCGGCATCCAGATCGTCAACAAGATCGAGGACTACGCCTTTTCCGACTGGAAGAAGATGCTTGCCATCCATCTCGATGGCGCGTTCCTCACCACCAAGGCTTGCGTTCCCCACATGAAAGCGCAGAAGGGCGGCGCGATCATCTATATGGGCTCGGTGCATTCGCATGAGGCTTCGCCGCTGAAATCGGCCTACGTCACCGCCAAGCACGGCTTGCTCGGCCTTGCTCGTGTGGTCGCCAAGGAAGGCGGACCGGATGGCGTGCGTGCCAACGTCATCTGCCCCGGCTTCGTCCGGACGCCGCTGGTCGACAAGCAAATTCCGGAACAGGCAAAGGAACTCGGAATTTCCGAAGACGAGGTCATCAAGAAGGTAATGCTCGGCGGCACGGTGGATGCACAGTTTACGACGGTCGACGATGTCGCCGAAGTGGCGCTGCTCTTTGCCGGTTTCGAAACCAATGCTCTCACCGGCCAGTCACTCGTCGTCAGCCATGGCTGGTACATGCAGTAACGGTCGCGCTGAGGCATCGTATTTGGGTAGGCGGCTATCCACTTCGTCGATGGTCGCATCCGTGATCGGACCGACGACGCAAAATGGATTGGACGGCGGCTTCGGCGCTCCCGACTTCGTCAGTGGCGGCAATCTCTGATCTATAGCGCCGCGTGTCGGAAAAGACGCGCAAAGGATGCTGTAGCACTTTGAATTGCTGCATAATTTATCCTTAAGTCGATTCCGGTTTAAGCAATTATGCAGTAGTCTCGAATTCTCTCCGCCGGGCAGTTCAGCCGCAGGCTCATGACATTCGAAACGAGCGAGAGCTGTATTTTCATGACCACTCACCGCTTCATTCCGACGAGCTTTCACAATGTCATCGGCTCTCTTCCGCCGGCCCTGCACATCGCCGACGGCGATACCGTGGTTACCGAGACGCTCGACGCCGCCGGGCATGACAAGGACGGCACCAAGCAGGCATCCGGGCCCAATCCGATGAACGGCCCGATCTTCGTGGAAGGTGCCGAGCCCGGGGACGCGCTGAAGGTCGAGATCATCAGCATGATCCCGACCAGGGACACGGGGTTTACCCGCAGCGTCGTCGCGGCCAATGTGGTCGATCCCGAGGCGGTTCGCGACCTGCCGCCGCGCGACATCGCCATCTGGGCGATCGATCGCGAAGACTTGACCGTCCGGCTTTCCGAACCGGTTGCAGGTCTTGAAAATTTCGTTCTGCCTCTCGCCCCGATGATCGGCTGTTTCGGCGTGGCGCCCAGCCTCGGCCAGGCGATATCGACCGCGACCAGCGGCGAATATGGCGGCAACATGGATTATCGGCTGTTCGGCCCCGGCACCACCCTCCGCTTGCCCGTAGCGGCCCACGGCGCCCTGTTCTTTCTGGGCGACTGCCATGCCGTGCAAGGGGATGGCGAGATCGTCGGAACCGGCATCGAGACGACGTTCGAGGTCACGGTGCGGCTGACGGTGGAAAAGAAGGCCGGACTGGTCTGGCCGCGCGGGGAAACCGCCGAAGACATCTTCACCATCGGCAACGCCCGGCCACTCGATCAAGCGCTCCAGCACGCGACCAGCGAAATGCTGACCTGGCTGGCATCGGATTATGGGCTGGACAGGACGGCGGCCAGCCATCTGCTCGGCCAGGTGGTGCGTTATGACGTCGGCAACGTCTTCGACCCGGCCTATACGATGGCTTGCCGCGTTGCCAAGAAATGGCTGGTTCGCGGATAGAAGGTTCTCGGGAGCGGCCGTCCCCGGCCGGACTCCTCTTCATGCGTCACGTGATTGAGACTATCACAACACAGCCTGCCCGACGTCAGGACGAAATGTTTCGAGGGCAGCGGAAAGCTCCGTGCGGCCACGGCGGATTTCGCCGATGCCGGCTTCGGCTCCGATCAGGCCCTTGTTGTGCGCGTCACTGAGCCTGACGATCAGCTCGGCATAACTTTCCGAGAGTCCTGCGCGCATCAGCGTTGCCAGCCAATCGGCACGCGGCAGTTCGCGTGCGACGACGCGCCGGGTCAATAACCGCCCCAAGGCTGCCGCGATCTCGAGCGCCGTGTATTCGCGCGGCCCTTCACCATGGACGATCCGTGGCGAAGAGCGATAACCCTCGCCGGTCAGTAGAAGGTCGGCGGCCATATCGCCGATATCGGCGGCTGAGACGGTCGGGAAAGGTCGCGACAACGGTAGGTGCATGCTCGGCATTATGCCGGTCTCATTGGCGATCTTCAGGTAGCGTGCCCAGTTTTCCATATGTTCGGCCGAACGCAGAAAGACCATCCTGGTGCTGCACTGCTGGAACCGCTCTTCCATCGCTCGGAACAGGCTGGTAATGCCGGTGTCGATCGTCAGATGCGCGCCGTAATCCGAGATCGCCAGGACGCGCGGCGGCCGGGCGGCGTCGATCGCCTCCGCCATCCGCTCGATCGACTGCAGCATCTGGAGGCTGGCATCGGCGGCGCGAGGGTCGATCGGGCAGATGAGCTGTACAGTCGCCGCATCTCTCATCGCGAGCGCCATGGCATCGGAATCGCCAACCTCGGCCATGGCGATCTCGCATCCGAGCGCCGCAAGGGGTGCGGCCTTGGCGGGATCACGGAGCACTGCCCTCACGGGCGCGCCCTCGGCTGAAAGTCTTGTTATCGTTGCCTTGCCGACCTTGCCGGTGGCGCCGAAGATGACAAACATGATCATTCCTTCGTCTGTTCGCAGTCGAAGGATGATGCACTGGCGCTAAGGGGCATTGCCTGCGCATTCGGCCGATCCGTTGCAGGATCGGCCAATTTTTTCAATTGCGCCAGCGGGTGATGGTGCCGGGGCTGATGCCAAGCAGCCGCTTCATGCTGTTTGCCATATGGCTTTGATGCGCGAAGCCTGCTTCCAGCGCGATCTGGCTCAGCGGCAGGCTGGAGCTCCGGATCAGTGCATCGGCACGCGAGATCCGGCGGTGCATCACATATTGATGCGGCGGCATCCCGAAACTGTTTCGAAACTGCGTCTTCAGATGCGAGAGGCTCAGTCCGGCAAGACCCGCCAGGTCTGCAAGCGAAAGCGACGTGTCGAGATTATCCTCGATGTAGTCGGCAAGCATCCGCTTCTGACGGGGCGAGAGCGCTCTGCCGCTATCCACTGGACGAGAGCTGCCGCTGCCCGCCTCGACCAGACGGAGCGCGAGGGCCGTCGCCAGCGTATCGGCGTAGAGATTGTCGGACGGCACATTCGCTTCGAGTTCCGCTTTCAAGGCCCAGACGACTGCCTCGAGCCGCGGATCACGGAGTTGAAATTGCGGCACGATTGCCGTCGCGGGGTCGCGGCCGAGGTCGATGGCGGCCCGATGGAAAAGATCCTTGCTGATCTTCAGTCGCAGGATCATGCATTCGCGGTCGTCCTCCCAGACGCCATCGAGGCCGGCTGGCACCACGTCGATATCCCCATGCTTCTGCAGTCGGCGATGCTCCCGCCCGTCACAGCGGCATTGCGCCCGCACCGGCCGGCCGACGTGGACCCCGAGACGATGGTAGGGCGTGCCTGAAATATGCGTGCTGCCGGGCGGAATGCGTAGCAGCTCAGCCTCCAGACCGTGCCAGCCGCGCCCCCTGCTCGTTGCGAGGATTGTGGCACTTCCTGTCGGCGAATGATCGTTCATCGGTCCGTTCCGTTCGCTCGAATGGGACCAAGACTATCTCAAGCGTCACCTCCGCGGCAAGAAATGGTGCTGTCGGCGGGAACGATTTTTCTCAGTCGTGCCGGGACAGGAAACCGGAAACGGTCGCCAGGCAAAGCTGCTTTTCCTCGACATGCGGCATATGGCTGGAATTTTCGAAGAGCACCCATTCGCAGCCCGGAACGCGTTCGAGATAGGGCCTTACCACCAGGGGCGTCGCCTCGTCGTATTTTCCCGAGATCAGCAGCGTCGGGGCTTCGATGCGGTCCAGCCTGTTCTCGATCGTCCAGTCTTTCATCGTACCGATGACGTGAAATTCGGTCGGGCCGTTCATGTTGCGGTAGACGGTGTTGTCCTCGTCCATGATTGCAAAGGTCCGCGCCACTTCAGGCGGCCACGGCACCACGCGGCAGACATGGCGGTCATAGAAGACGCGTGAGGCGGCGATATAGTCCGGATCGGTGAGGCTTCCCGCCAGCTCATGCTTCAGCAGCGTGTCCTGCACCTCTTTCGGCAGTTCCTGCCTCAGCCGGTTCGCCTCCGAAACCCAGGTGTGCATGTTGGCCGGCGAGTTGGCGATGACAAGCGCCTTCAGACCTTGCGGCTGGCGCACCGCATGTTCGGCGCCGAGCATGCCGCCCCAGGACTGGCCGAGGAAGGCATAACGATCCCGAATGCCGAGATGGGAAAGTAGCGTGTCCAGCTCCTCGAGGAACAGGCCGACCGTCCAGAAATCCGGGCCTTTTTCCGGAAGTCGGGTGGAATTGCCATTGCCGAGCTGGTCGTAATGGATGACCGGACGGCCGTCGAGGGCGGCGATATCCTTGAAGGAATCGACATAATCATGGGTGCAGCCAGGCCCGCCATGGGCGACGACGAGGGGCAGCTTGCCGCTCTCCAGCGAACCGGTGACGCGATACCAGGTGCGATAGTCGCGAAAGGGCAGGTAAGCTTCTTTGGTCGTGACTTCGCCCACCGGTGTCTCCATCTCTTGGCGTCATGAAAAAAAGCATAACGCGGCGGCAACGGTGAAGGCAGCTATCACAAGTTATAGGGTGGCCAATTATGGGTAGGCCGGTCTTCGAGCAGGCGGTAATGGGTGGCGCGCACCACGGCCTGGGTTCGGTTGCGGGCGCCGAGTTTCTTTGTCGCGGCGTTCAGATGCATCACGACGGTCGGTACCGAACGGTCGATGATGCGGGAAATTTCCTTGGCGGAGTAACCTTCCGCCGAATGGCGCAGGCATTCACGTTCCCGCTCGGTCAGGCGGATCGTGCCGACGCTCTTCGCCCGCGTGTCGAAAAGCGAATAGGCGGTCTCATGGAAAACATGGGCAAGCAGGTTGAAGTCGGCGATATAGCGCAGTGCGTGCCGTTCGAAATCTTTGTTCCGGCCGAAGCGGATGCCGGTGACGGTCGCATAGTCGCCGCGTGGCATATGAACCGGAACGGTGACGCCGGTCGACATATCGCGTTCGCTCAAATAGCGCGTCACCGGCGCGGTGTCTTCGGTCATGAAACGGTTGATCAGCGTGTCGGCGTCCGGGTCGTAGTTCCAGAAGAAGGGCGCGGAGGTGCGCAGCGCCACCTGCTGCACCGGATCGATACGGAAATAGCCGCGATTGAACCAGTAATCGTGCATATCGTCGGAGATATTCCGCAGCTTCAGCAGCGATGGTATCATGATCGCGCCGTCGAGATCGTAAGGCACCGGTGTATAGTCGTAGATCAGCGCCTCGAAGCCGATCTGCTTCATCGCCTCGAAGGCCTGGTCGATGCGTCCATCAAGCGTTTCGTGCGCTGTAAACTGCCGTCTGATCGTTCCGATATCGTCAAGAATGGGGTCGTCACGAATGGGGTCGTCAAGCATGGGCTGCTCCCGGGGTTCGGCATTGCGGCCCACCCTATCACTTCTTATAGCTGGCACTGAATGCGGTTTAAGGTAAAAATTTAGCCGTGCCCAAATATTGAGCAAGGGAAATCTTCTGCCGGAGCGATCAATGTGGCGTGAAATACGGCCGGACGAGCGATTCGAGATCGATGTCGATGGCTATCGCGTCGTTGCCTATAGTTTCGGGACCGGCAGCGAGACGGTTTTCTGCCTGAACGGCGGGCCGGGTCTGCCCTGCGATTACCTGCGCGAGGCGCATTCCTGTCTCATCGACAAGGGCTATCGCGTCGTCGCCTTCGACCAACTCGGCACCGGCGCTTCCGACCGGCCGGACGATCTCTCGCTCTGGACGATCGGCCGTTATGTCGAAGAGACGGAGACGGTGCGCAAGGCGCTGGGGCTCGGCAAGGTCCACATGCTCGGCCATTCCTGGGGCGGCTGGCTGGCGATCGAATACGCGCTGACCTATCCCGAAAACCTCAAGACGCTGATCCTCGAAGATACCGTCGCCGATATGCCGCATCTGATCTCGGAACTGGAACGGCTGCGCGCGGCACTCGGTCCCGAAACTGTCTCGATGATGCAGAAGCACGAGGCGCAAGGCACCTACAATCATCCGGAATATCTCGCCGCCGTCACCATCCTCAACTACCGCCATGTCTGCCGTCTGCCGGAATGGCCGGCGCCGGTGCGCCGCTCGCTCGACGATTGGAACATGGCGCCCTATGAGACGATGCAGGGGCCGAACGAGTTTCTCTATATCGGCAACCTCAAGGACTGGAACCGTATACCCGACCTGCCGCGGCTGACGCTGCCGGTGCTCATCACGACGGGAGAACATGACGAGCTGACGCCGGCCTGTGCGCTGAGGATGAAGCTTGCGCTGCCGAATGCCGAGCTGAAGGTATTTGCCAATGCCAGCCACATGCCGTTCTATGAGAACCCGCAGGATTATTATCCGGCGCTTCTCGATTTTCTCGCCCGGCACGAGGCAGGCTGATGCAACAGGAAGCGGACCGAACAAGACGAAGACAAAGGGGCGATCGCCGTCATGCATCGCTATAAATTCGTTCTGACGCGACCGCTGCAGTTCCTGCCCGTCATCTTCGGCATCAGCGTCATCACTTTCATTCTGGTCCGGTTGATCCCCGGTGATCCGGCGCGCAACATCCTCGGCACGCGCGCGACGCCGGCGGCCCTTGCCAGTATCCGCGCCCAGTATGGGCTCGACCAGCCGATGTGGCTGCAATATGTCTATTTCCTCAAGAACCTCGCCAATGGCGAGATGGGCAAGTCGATCCTCTACAAGATCGACGTGCTGAAGCTGATCGTCACCCGCATCGAGCCGACGCTTGCGCTCGTCGTCTCCAGCGTCGTGCTTTCGGTCCTGATCGCGGTACCGATGTCGGCGATCGCCGCACGCAATGCCGGCCGGGCGCCGGATCATGCGGTGCGCATCGTCTCGACCTTCGGCATCGGTTTTCCGCCCTTCTGGCTGGGGCTGATGCTGATCATCCTGTTCAGCGTCGAACTCGGCGTGCTGCCGGTTTCGGGCTATGGTGCGACGATCGGCGAAAAGCTATCGCATCTCGTGCTGCCGAGCCTGACCGTCGCGCTATCGCTTTCGACGGTGCTGACGCGCAGCCTGCGGGCGGCGATGATCGAGCAGCTGAAGTCGGATGTCGCGACGGCGGCGCGCGCCCGCGGTATGCCCGAAGGTATCGTCTTCTGGCGGCACGTCCTGCCGAATTCGCTGGTGCCGACGATCAACCTGCTCGCCGTCAATATCGGCTGGCTGATCGGCGGCACGGTGGTGGTCGAGAGCGTCTTTGCGCTGCCCGGCATGGGACAGCTGCTGGTCAGGGCGATCTTTTCACGCGACTACATGGTGGTGCAGGGCGTCGCCATGGTCTTTGCCTGCGCCACCGTGCTCATCAACTTCATCGCCGACATCGTCACTGTCGCCGTCGATCCGAGGGTGAAGCTATGAGCATCGAGGCGACCGCCCCCGCATCCCCCGGCTGGCGCCGGTTCTTCGGCCGGCGGCCGATGCTTCTGCTCAGTGCCGGCCTGCTGCTGTTCTTCGTGCTGGTGGCAATCGGCGCGCCCATCGTCGCGCCCTACGACCCGATCATGCAGAATGCCGAGGTGCGCCTGCAGGCGCCGTCATTGTTGCATCCCTTCGGCACCGACAATTTCGGCCGAGACATCCTTTCCCGCGTCATCTGGGGCGCCCGCCTCGACCTGCAGATGGCGCTGATCGGCGTCATCTTCCCCTTCGTGATCGGCACGACGGTCGGCACGATCGCCGGCTTTTTCGGCGGGATCGTCGATGCGCTGTTCATGCGCCTCGTCGATATCATCCTCGCCTTCCCCTTCCTGGTGCTGATGCTGTCGATCATCGCCATCCTCGGCCCCGGCCTCGGCAGTTTCTACATCGCCATGGCGCTGGTCGGCTGGGTCTCCTATGCGCGGCTGATCCGGGCGCAGATGCTGGTGCTGAAAGGCAGCGACTATGCCGTTGCCGCCGTCAGCCTCGGCTTCAGCCGCCCGCGCATCATGTTCCGCCACCTGCTGCCGAACGCGATTGCCGGCTCGATCGTCTTTTCGATGTCCGATGCGACGCTGGTGCTGCTCAGCGGCGCTGCCGTCAGCTATCTCGGCCTCGGCGTCCAGCCGCCGATCGCCGAATGGGGCGTCATGGTCGCGGAAGGACAGAGCTTCATCACCACGGCATGGTGGATCACGCTATTTCCCGGCCTGTCCATCGTCTGCCTCGCCTTCGGCTTCAGCATGCTGGGCGATGCGCTCGGCGAACTGCTGGGGGTGCATGAATGAGCGGCTCCGTGCTGTCCGTCCGTGATCTCACCGTCAGGGCACATGTCGATTCCGGCCCGCGCACGCTGCTCGATGCGGTCTCGCTCGACCTCGGCAAGGGCGAGATCCTCGGTCTCGTCGGCGAGAGCGGCTCAGGCAAGAGCCTGTTCTGCCGTTCCCTGGTGCGTCTGCTGCCCTCCTCGCTGCTGAAGATCGAAAGCGGTAGCGTGCTGCTCGAGGGGCGCGACCTCATGCGGATCGACGATGGCGAGATGCTGAAAGTGCGCGGCGGCGAGATCGGCATGATCTTCCAGAACCCGACCAGCCATCTCGACCCGGTGATGCGGATCGGCGATCAGATCGCCGAGGGCATCCGCTATCACCAGGGCCTCGGCGCCCGCGAGGCCCGTATCGCGGCGACGGAAATCCTGGCGCAAGTGGGCTTCCCCGATCCGAAGCGCCAGTACGATAGCTATCCGCATGAATTTTCCGGCGGCATGCGGCAGCGGGCGATGATCGGCGTGGCGCTGTCCTGCAATCCGAAGATCCTGATCGCCGACGAGCCGACCACGGCGCTCGACGTGACCATCCAGGCGCAGATCCTGCGGCTGTTGATTGACATTCGTGATCGGCGCGGCCTGTCGATCATTCTGATCACCCACGATCTCGGTATCGTCGCCCAGACTTGCGACCGCATCGCCGTGCTGCGTGGCGGCAAGCTCATCGAAGAGGGGCCGAAGCGGACGATCCTGGCGCGGCCGCAGCATCCCTATACGATCAACCTGATCAACAGCCACCCTTCCCTGCCGGGCGCGATATCAGCATCGTTGCCCGAGCTTGCCGCGGCCAGCCAGCCGGCGAGACCATTGCTCGAAATCGATGATCTCCACGTGCGCTTCAGAGCCGGCGGCGCCCTGCTCAGGGGCGGTGCCAAGACGGTCAGCGCCGTTGCCGGCGTCAGCCTGCAGATCATGCCGGGCGAGACGGTCGGCATCGTCGGTGAATCCGGCAGCGGCAAGAGCACGCTTGCCCGCGCCGTGCTCGGCCTCACACCGCTTTCCTCGGGTCACGTCACCTTCGACGGCGTCGATCTGGCGCTACAGAAAAGCGCTGGCCTGGCAAAGCTCAGGCGCGAGACGGCGATGGTCTTCCAGGACCCCTATAATGCGCTTAATCCGCGGCTGACGATCGGGCAGATGCTGGCCGAGGTGCTGAAGGTACAGGGCAAGGTCGCCAGGGCCGATATCCCTGTTCGAATCGGCGAACTGCTCGATCTCGTCGGCCTCGAACGCGAATTCGCCGGCCGCAAACCGCGCAGCATGAGCGGCGGCCAGTGCCAGCGCGCGGGCATCGCCCGTGCGCTCGCCGTCGATCCGAAGCTGATCATCGCCGACGAATGCGTGGCCGCCCTCGACGTCACCATCCAGGCGCAGATCATCGAGCTCTTCCGCGAGCTCACGGCGAAGATGAACCTGACGCTGATCTTCATCGCCCATGATCTCGCGATCGTCCGCAATCTCTGCGAACGCGTCGTCGTGATGTACCGCGGTGAGATCGTCGAGGAAGGTCGCTCCGAAGAGGTCTTCGCGCGGCCGAAACATCCCTATACGGCGGCGCTGATCGCCGCCATTCCCGACATCGATCCTGACAAGCGGCTGCTTCAAGACGCCGACGGCAAGGACGATCCGCATTCGATGCCGATTCAATCAATCAAACGCATGCCATAACAACGAAGGGAACGAACTCATGACAAACAGGTGGAAATCAATTGGGCTTGCAGCCTTGCTCGCCGGTCTGACGCTCAGCGCAAGCTATGCCGAGGCCGCCGGTGTACTCACCATCGGCCGCCGCGAGGATTCGACGACATTCGATCCGATCAAGACCGCGCAGAACATCGACAACTGGGTGTTCTCCAACGTCTACGACGTGCTGATCCGCGTCGACAAGACAGGCACGAAACTGGAGCCGGGCCTTGCCGAAAGCTGGACCACCTCGGATGACGGACTGACCTACACGTTCAAGATCCGCGACGCGAAATTTTCCGACGGTTCGCCGCTGACGGCGGAAGATGCGGCCTACAGCCTGTTGCGCATCCGCGATGACGCTGCATCGCTCTGGAGCGATTCCTACAAGGTGATCGACACGGCCGTGGCGACCGACGCGCATACGCTGACGATCAAGCTCAAGAACCCGTCCGCGCCGTTCCTTTCGACGCTGGCGCTGCCGAATGCCTCCGTTATCTCCAAGAAGGGCATGGAATCGCTGGGCGCCGACGCCTATGGTGAAAAGCCGATCGCATCCGGCGCGTTCACCGTCGAGGAATGGCGGCGCGGCGACCGCGTCATCCTGAAGAAGAACCCGAATTTCTGGCAGGCGGACCGGGTGAAGCTCGACGGTGTCGAGTGGATCTCGGTGCCTGACGACAATACCCGCATGCTGAACGTCCAGGCCGGCGAGTTGGATACGGCGATCTTCGTTCCCTTTTCTCGGGTCGAGGAGCTGAAGAAGGACCCGAACCTCAACGTCGATATAGACGCTTCGACCCGTGAGGATCATCTGCTGATCAACCATGCGCATGGCGCGCTCGGCAAAAAGGAAGTCCGCCAGGCGCTGGATCTCGCGATCGACAAGAAGGCGATCGTCGATACCGTCACCTTCGGCCAGGGAACGGTCGCCAACTCCTATATTCCAAAGGGCGCTCTCTATTATTATGCCGACAATCTGCAGCGGCCTTATGATCCCGGAAAGGCAAAGGAGCTGTTGGCGGCCGCCGGCGCCTCGGACCTGACGCTGAATTATCTGGTCCGTGCCGGCGACGAAGTCGACGAACAGACGGCCGTTCTGGTCCAGCAGCAGTTGCAGAAGGCCGGCATCACCGCCAATCTGCAGAAGGTCGACCCGAGCCAGGAATGGGACATGATCGTTGCTGGCGACTACGACGTTTCGGTCAACTACTGGACAAACGACATTCTCGATCCGGACCAGAAGACCACCTTCGTCCTCGGCCACGATTCCAACAACAATTATTCGACCAATTACAAGAGCGAGGCAGTGAAGGAACTGGTCGCCAAGGCGCGTCTCGAGCTCGACCCGAAGAAGCGCGAGCAGATGTATGTCGATCTGCAGAAGATGGCCAAGGACGACGTCAACTGGATCGACCTCTATTACAGCCCCTATATCAACGTCTCGCGCAAGAATATCGAGAACTTCTATCAGAACCCGCTCGGCCGCTTCTTCCTGGAAGACACGGTCAAGAACTGAGTTCGGGCAGCATGTAGATGCTCCGCCACCTCCAGGGCGGCGGAGCATCATTTGTTGCTGCGACACGTAGGCTGGGGCCGCTTGCTTACTCGGCGGCCGCGAGCTTGTCCTGCGTCCTGGTGTCGAAGTCGCTGGCGTCGTGGCGCTCATGCAATTGGCTCGAGGGCTCGCCGGAGAGGCGGTTGACCATCCGGCCGCGTTGCACGGCTGGCCGGCTGTGGATGGTGTCGGCCCAGCGCAGCACGTTCTTATAGTCCTCGACCTGCAGAAACTCTGCTGCACCATAGGTCCAGCCCTTCACCAGGCCGCCATACCAGGGCCAGACGGCAATATCGGCGATCGTATATTGGCTGCCTGCCAGATATTCGCTTTCGGCGAGGCGACGATCGAGCACGTCGAGCTGACGCTTCACTTCCATGGCGAAGCGGTCGATCGCATATTCGATCTTCGTCGGCGCATAGGCGTAGAAATGGCCGAAACCGCCGCCGAGATAGGGCGCGCTTCCCATCTGCCAGAACAGCCATGACAGGCATTCGGCTCGCTCGCTCGGTTCCGTCGGCAGGAAGGCGCCGAACTTCTCGGCGAGATAGGTGAGAATCGCACCGGATTCGAAGACGCGGATCGGTTTTGATCCGCTGCGGTCCATCAGCGCCGGTATCTTGGAATTGGGATTGACCGCGACGAAGCCGCTTCCGAACTGGTCACCATCGCCGATCTTGATCAGCCAGGCGTCATATTCGGCACCGCTATGACCGAGAGCCAACAGCTCCTCGAGCATGATGGTGACCTTCTGGCCGTTCGGGGTGCCGAGCGAATAGAGCTGCAGCGGATGACGGCCGATCGGAAGCTCCTTGTCATGCGTCGGCCCCGCGATCGGGCGATTGATGCTGGCGAATTGGCCGCCATTCGCCTTGTTCCAGGTCCAGACTTTCGGGGGTGTATATTCGGAAGAACCGCTCATCTTTCAAACTCCTGGCATTGGTCGGACAGCGCGCGACGCCGGTGGGCCGCCGCATTTTTCCTGACATAGCAGAGGCGGTGAGGTTTTGTCAGAGGTGTTGGCGCGGTTTCACACAATCGTCAGAGTTGGCCAGGGATCAGATTCACGCTGTGAAGACTGGGTTTTGTTATGTACCAAATTGTATATTGGCTTAAAGGAGGTTCAGCATGGCCAGAAATACGTCGATATCGCTCGGCGAGCATTTCACCAGCTTCATCGATACGCGAGTCCAGGCTGGCCGCTATGGTTCAGCCACAGACGTTGTTCGGGCCGGCCTTCGCCTACTTGAAGAACACGAAGCCAAAGTGAAGGCATTACAGGACGCCTTGATTGAAGGCGAGGAATCCGGCCCTGCCACGCCCTTTGATTTCGATGCGTTCAACGCTCGCAAACGTGCGGCATTCGAGGCGAAATGACAGGCATCATATTTCTCCTGCTGCGGAAACCGATATTGGGATTATGCGGCGACAAGTTGGAATGTCGATCAGCAGACGTTACATCCAGGACTAAGAGACGCCTGCCACGAACTGGCGGAGGGAAGACGGATGAGCCGCCCCTCGGATATTCGGAAAGGGTACGAAAGGTCTCTGTTGGCTCTCATTTTCTGAGTTTCAAAAGCAACGATGCAGGCCAGATCATTCGTCGTGCACATCCTTCATCAAAGAATGGACGTAGCCAAGCACCTATAAGGCTGTTGCGGTCAGCGATCGATGTCGGGGCGCGCGAGGATTTCGTCCAACTGCCCGACGAGCACGCGGCTGCCCTCCACGTCGCCGGCCATCCTGGCAAAGACGTCCGCCATGCCGCGGAAGATGTTCGCCGCCGGATCGTCCTCGCCGAGGAAATCGGCAATCTCCTGCATTTCGGCGACCCATCGATAGGCTTTCGGATACATGTCGGGAATGGATCTCGAGAGCTTGCGGTCGACGTCGGGAAGGCTTTCCGAGAGCTCGACCTTCAGGCTTTCGGCGGCACCCGAACGCGATGCGGCAAGCAGCATGGCAGTGCCAAGGCCGATAAATCCCTTGTTGATGCCGGCATAACACATCTTTAGTGCCGAGGCGGCGCCGAGCGGCCCGTCGAGCCTGCGGATCCGCAGGCCGTAATCCTCGAGCAGCCGGCTTCGCCCCGCGGTATCGCCGCTGATATAGATGGTCGGACCTGGTTTGTCGGGAACCGGCGGCCCGCCGATGATCGCACCGTCAAGCACCTCGCCGCCGCTGCCTTCGAAGCGTGCCGCCAAAGCCTGCATCGTTTTCGGCGCAATCGCGTTGAGGTCGATGAAGGGAGGCGGCGCCTGCATCCCCGACGATATGTCCGCGATGAGTTCGGCAACCTTGATCGCCTCCGCCGGCGGAACGATCGACAAGATCAGCTCGGCCTTCGTCAGCTCCTGGCGGCCGACCGGCACCATGCCGGCTGCCTTTGCCCGCGCAATCGTCTGCTCGCTCCTGCCCTCGAGATAGGTCAGCACCGTAGCGCCGTGGTCGATCAACCTTTTGGCGACGGCACTTCCCATCGCACCCGATCCGATAATCGCAAAATTCGGCATGTGAACCTCAATAAGTGACGACACTGGGTTAGAAATGTTGCCGGAGACCATGCCGTCAACTGCGACGATTCAGCCGGAGGTCTGTTCAGAAGCAGCTGGCCGTTTCATGCCCGCTGCCTAGCGGCACTTTTTCTTGATATTCGTCAATGTCGGGACGGTCGACACCGGTATGATCGGTGCTATCATTCACATTCGAGGATATGGATTTCAATGTATCGGACGATCATCTGCGGCATCGGCATGGGTTCCCGCAAAACGGCCAGCCGCCTTCTGCGCCGGGCTGCTGCGCTGATGGACGAAGGCGGAAGCATCGTCGTCATGCACGTCATCGAGCATATCCCCCGCCGTCACCTGACGGAGCTTCCCGAGGAATTCGAAACGACCGCCATCGTCGACGCCGAAAAGAAGCTAGCATCGCTCTGCAAGGAGCTGGGAATTCCGGCGATGATCGAGGTTCGTATCGGCGTTGCCGCCTCCCTACTCGTCTCCAGCGCAAGGGAGAAATCGGCCGATCTTATCCTGGTTTCATCCCATGTGACCGATATCACCGACTTCGTCTTCTCCTCGATCGTCGACAAGGTTGTGCGCCATGCCGGGTGCTCGGTTCTGATCGATCGGCGACCCGATCCCGCGCATGAAGGCTGGGCGCCTCAAGTGGAAGACGCAGCGTTGTTCTAGTCCCGCTGCGGATTGATGAAGTCGATCACAGTGACCGGCCTCCCCTCCCCGGCGGCGGCCCGACAACCTATATCATTGCTGAGCCAACCAGCAGTATTCGCTGCCCGACCGGAGATATGTATGAGCCAGGATCCCTATGAGCTTCTAGGCGTGAAGCGGGATGCGACGCAAAAGGATATTCAAAGCGCGTTCCGCAAGCTCGCCAAGAAACTTCACCCCGACCTTAACCCCGGCGACAAAAAAGCTGAGGAACGGTTCAAGCAAATTTCAACGGCCTACGAGATCTTGAGTGACGAGCAAAAACGCGGACGCTTCGACCGCGGCGAGATCGATATAACGGGCGCCGAGCGGGCGCAGCGCAATTATTACCGCGACTACGCGTCGAAGAGCGGGCCAGGCGATCCCTACCACAACAGCGCCGGCTTTGCCGATTTCAGCGATGCCGACGATATCTTCGCCAGCTTCTTTTCACGTCGTTCCGGCGGCGGCCAGACCCGTGGACGTGGCCGTGACCGGCAATTTTCCATGGAGGTCGACTTTCTCGAGGCCGTCAACGGCACCAGGACGGAGGTCAAGATGCCGAATGGTCCGGCGCTCGACGTACAGATCCCGCCGGGGACGCGCGACGGCCAGACCTTGCGGCTGCGCGGCAAGGGCGAGCCGGGCACCGGCGGTGGGCCGGTGGGCGATGCCCTGATCGAAATCCGTGTGCGCCCGCACCGCTTCTTTACGCGAGACGGCGACGATATCCGCCTGGAACTGCCGATCTCCCTCAGTGAGGCCGTGCTTGGTGGCAAGGTTCGCGTGCCGACGCCGTCGGGACCGGTCAATCTGACGCTGCCGCCTCATTCGAACACGGGCAAGGTCCTGCGTCTCAAGAGCAAAGGTGTCGCAAAACGCGGCGGCGGACACGGCGACGTCTACATCTCGCTGAAGATCGTGCTGCCCGACGCCTCGGATGAGCGGCTGACGGCCTTCATGAAGGAATGGGCGACGGCAAACTCCTACGATCCGAGAGAGAACATGGAGGCTTGATCATGAATGATCTCGAATTCCGTCTTTACTTGAAAATCGACATCGTCCAGCTCGATCTCTGGATCGAACAGGGTTGGTTGATCCCGGAGATCTCAGGCGGCCAAAGGCAATTTCGTGACGCCGACATCGCACGCGCCCGGCTGATCCTGGACCTCATGGCAAACATGGGCGTCAACGAAGCCGGCGTCGATATCGTCATGGAGCTGGTCGACGAGCTGCACGGCCTGCGGGGAACGATGGGCAAGCTGATGACCGCCATCAGCAGGCAGGAGCGGGATGTTCAGCGCCAACTGTTCGAGAGCCTCGAGGACATGGATCGGTTTTAGCCAGAACCAGCTTCTACGTGGTGAACCAATAGCGGACGATGTGGAAGAACAGCGGTGCAGCGAAGGTGATGGAGTCCAGGCGGTCAAGCACGCCGCCATGGCCCTCGATCACATAGCCCCAGTCCTTGGCATTGAGATCGCGCTTGATGGCAGAGAGCACGAAACCGCCGAAGAAGCCCGCGACGACGATGACGGTGCTGATGGCTGCGGCCTGCAGCGGCGAAAACGGCGTCAGCCGATAAAGCAGCGTTCCCACGAGGATGGCCGAGGCGCCGCCTCCGACCAGCCCTTCGATCGTCTTCGACGGGCTGATATTCGGCGAGAAGCGGTGCTTTCCAAGGAGCTTGCCCCAGACATATTGGAAGACATCGCTGAGCTGTACGACCACGACCAGATAGACGAGAAGGAGCGCCGACGGCGTGCCGGTCTCCAGCATGAGCAGGGCGGGAGCGTGGCTGATCGAATAGACCGTCAGCATCAGTCCCCATTGCACCCTGGCGCTGCGGGCGAGGAATTCGTTGACGTCACCCGTCAAGGTCGCCACCGCCGGCAGGATCAGGAAGGCATAGACCGGGATGAAGATCGCAAACAGGCCGTACCACTCCGTTCCGAGCAGCACGTAATGCAGCGGCAGCACAACGAAGAAGGACAGGAAAAGCGCCAGATGATCGCCGCGCCGCGATGGTGTCAGGGTCCAGAACTCGCGAAGCGCCATAAAGGACAGGAATGCGAACAGGATGACCGTCGCCGTGTCGCCGAGCAGGATCGCGCCGCCGAACACCGCGACCATGATCCACCAGGAGCGGATACGGGCGTTGAGGTTTTGGACGGTGGCGATGGAGCCGGGTTCGGTCGCGCGCCGCTGAAGGACAAAACCGATGGCCGAGGCGACGGCAAGCAGGCCGAGGATGGCGGCCAGCACGATGGAGAAAAGGCTGGTCATGCGGCATGCCCCCCATCCGCGAGCTCAATGACCGCGGCGCGGGCACGAGCCAGGAATTCGGTCTTTTCCTCGCCTGGTTCGACGCGCAGCGGCTTGCCGAAGCGCGCCGTGCAGGTGATCGGGACGATCAGCATGCTTCCCTTCGGCAGGATGCGCTGCAGGTTGTCGAGATGGATCGGCACGAGATCGACATCCGGAAAACGGCAGGCGAGGCGATAGATGCCGCTGCGGAACGGGGCGATCTCATCGGTGGTGCTTCTCGTTCCCTCAGGAAAAATCAGGATCGAATGCCCCTCCTCGAGCAGACGCTCTAACGGAGCCAGCGGATCGCTGTCCGGCGGAGGCTTGCGGTCTATCAGGACGGCACGCAGGCATTTCTCCGCGATGAAACGGCGAAAGGCGCTGGTTCCCCAATAATCGCGCGCCGCAACCGGATGGGTCATGCGGCGCACCTGATATGGCAGGGCGGCCATGACGGCGACGGTATCGATGTGGCTGTTGTGATTGGCGAAATAGATGCGGCGGCTGGGATCGGGCGCGCAGCCCCGCCACTCGCTTCGGGCGCCGACCAGGATACGGACGAACAGCACGAGAAGGCGACGGATGAGCGCGATCATAGTCTCTCCAGGGAACGGGCAAGCGTTATCGTGCGTGTGATGCAGGTGACAAGGCTGCCGGCCGCGATGACCGCGGATGCCAAGATCAGCGACCAGTGGCTGCCTGATGCCAGCGTCTCGACGCTCTGGGCGAGGAGGCCCGCCGTCAGCACCGCCATGCGGCGCTGCTTGGCCATGATGCCGCTGAAGTCCTGGGGAAGACCGACCGATCCTCCAAAGACCCTGATATAGGCGGTGAGTGCGGCGAGCAGCGCAGCCAGCCAGCCGAGCCAGCCAAAGCCGCAGGCATAGCCAGCCGCGACGAGAAACAGGCTGTCGGCGACCCGGTCGGGGAATTCATTATAGAGCGGCCCGCTCTTGGTTTTCTTGCCGCCTTCGATCGCGACCATTCCGTCCAGCAGATTGCAGACGAGCCGCAGTTGCACCGAGATCGCGGCGCAAACCATGGCAATCGGATGTGTTGTGAAAACAATGAGCGCTGCGCCTATGCCCGCGAATACGACCGATAAAAGCGAAATGCCGTTCGGTGTCGCGCCGCTGCGCGCCAGCCACGCGCTGAGGCCGATGGCCCAGGACGACGACCGGCTCGCGATCGGTCGCCGCGAGGCGCCTTCTTCTTCCCCCATTATCATTTTCCCCAACCCCTATCCTCCCTGCATATCCTGCCAATGTCGTCGCGCCAAGTCGTAACGCCCTGTATATTCGGCCCAGGGTCTGTCGCGCTGACCCGGAAAAGCGCTTTTTTTGGAAGAGAGCCCTGACTTCTTGAGAACTTGCCGGCGTAGCGTGCCATGCCACGTCCTTTCAACTAAGCCGTGACGCTATCCGAACTCGGAAAAAATTGGCTGATGAAGACAGGCTGCACTGGGGACTGAACAGCCTGATTTTTAAGCCTGTTTGCCGCTTGACACATTTTTGGGCGCTACTATGATTTTTGAACCAAATGGTAAAAAAGGGGAACAATCAATGACCAAAGATATCCTGATTTCACGCCGGGCAGTGATCGCGTCCGGCATTGCGCTTGGGGTCAGCGGCTTTGCCCCGCTGGCAAGGGCTGCTGCGCCGCTGAAGGTTGCCGGCATCCATGCGTCGCCGGTCGAAAACGCCTGGAACTCCTGTCTGCACAAGGCGTTGCAGGACGCCGCCAAGGAAGGCGTGATCGAATATGTCTTCTCCGAAGGCGTCTCCGGCACCGATTATCCGCGCGCCATGCGCGAATATGCCGAACAGGGCAACAAGCTGATCATCGGCGAGGCCTATGCGGTGGAGAAAGAAGCCCGGCAGGTCGCGGCCGATTATCCCGATACCGCTTTCGTGCTGGGTTCGAGCGGCGAGCAGGCCGGCGACAATTTCGGCGTCTTCGGCACCTGGAACCATGACGGCGCCTATCTCGCCGGCATGCTGGCCGGCAAGATGACCAAGTCGAATGTCGTCGGTTCGGTCGGCGCCATTCCGATCCCCGAGGTCAACATGTTGATCAACGCCTTCGCAGCCGGCGTCAAGGCGGTCAATCCCGATGCCAAGCACCTGGTCTCCTTCATCGGCACCTTCTTCGATCCGCCGAAGGCCCGCGAAGCCGGTCTTGCCCAGATCGATGCCGGCGCCGACATCCTGTTCGGCGAGCGCATCGGTACTGCCGATGCCGCCAAGGAGCGCGGCATCAAGTCGGTCGGCTCGTTGATCGACTATACGCCGCGTTATCCTGACACGGTATTCGCCAACGCCATGTGGTATTTCCGCCCGATCCTGGACGCTGCGATCGCCGATGTCGCTGCCGGAAAGCCGGTCGGTAGGAACTACACGTCCTACGGCCTGATGAAGGAAGGCGGCAGCGATATCGTCTTCGTGAAGGGCGTGGCGCCCGCCGAGGCTGAGGCTGCCATGGAAGCCAAGCGGGCGGAGATCAAGGCCGGCACCTTCGAAGTTCCGAAGATGATGGACGAGCCGAAGTAATTCGGCTGATGCGTGGCGATGCGACGGATCTGGCGGCAGCGATCAGGCATGGCAGCTTGAGCGCTGCAGAGGCGATGCAGGCGTCCCTTGCCGCGGCCGTGCTGCAGGAGCCGCTCGGCGCCATCGCCTATCTCGATGCCGCCATGGGCCTTGCCTCGGCCGACGACCGCGACAGTGAGCGGCGGAGCGCGCCCGATCGCTTTGCCGCGAGGCCCTTTGCCGGCGTGCCGACCTTGGCGAAGGATCTTGGCGGCCCCTTTGCCGGGCTGCCGGTAACGGCCGGTTCCGGTCTTTTCGAAAGAAAGGGCGGCGAAGCGGATTCCGATCTGGCTGCCCGTTTCCGCGACGCCGGCTTCTGTCTGTTTGGCCTGACGACGAGCCCGGAATTCGGCCTGTCGCTTGCCAGCGAACCGGCGATCGGACCGATCTGTCGCAACCCACTCGATCCGGCACGAACCGCGGGCGGCTCTTCCGGCGGTGCGGCGGCAGCGGTTGCCGCCGGGATCGTCGCGATTGCGCATGCCACCGATGCCGGCGGCTCGATCCGTGTGCCAGCCGCCTGCTGTGGCCTCGTCGGACTGAAGCCGACGCGCGGCGCCATCCCCGGCGGGCCATCCTTCGGCAACCACTTGGCCGGTATCGCAAGCGAACTCGCGGTCTGCCGTTCGGTGCAGGATACGGCGCTGATTTTCGACAGGCTGAGCGGCAAATCGCGAGGACCTTTTCCCGACCCCTCCCCTGTCGACAGCGATAACGGCCGTTTGCGGATCGGCCTGCTTGTTGATACCGGGTCGACCTATCCGACGGAGGGTGATCGGCTCGCAGCCGTCGAAGATGCGGCCCGTGCGCTCGAAAGCGACGGACACGTCATTGTTCCGCTGAACTGGGCCGAGTTCGATTGGAGCGTCGCTTCAAGCGGCCGCGCCTTCGCCGATATCGTCTCGGTCAATCTCGCAGCACTCATGAAGGCGGCGGCTCTCGATGAAGGCAGGGCCGAGCCTCTGACGCAGGCTTTCGCGGCGCGCGGACGAGCGCTGTCGGCCACCATGCTTTGGAACACGCTGAGCGAGGCCGTCCTGGTGAGCGGTAACCTTTGGGCGCTGTTCGACACGGTCGATTGCATCCTCATGCCGATGCTGTCTTCCGCGCCTCTTGCGATTGGCTCCTTTCCGTCCGATCATGCCGACACGGATCTGCATCTCGAGCGGATGACGGCATTTGCGCCGCTTGCCTGCCTCGCCAATATTTCGGGTTTTCCTGCTTTGACACTGCCTTTCGGACAGGATGAGCATGCCATGCCGCTGCCGGTGCAGATCATGGCGCCGATGGGTCACGAGCCGCGCCTCCTGTCGCTTGCCGGGCGCCTGGAGGCCGAGGGGCGATGGCAGCATCGTTTTCCCGTTACAGGACTACCGTCATGACCGGGCCTGTGCTGGAAATTATCGGCGTCAGCAAGCGCTTCGGCGACAATCTTGCCAATGACGATATTTCCATGACGCTTGCAAAGGGCGAGGTCGTGGCCCTGCTCGGCGAGAACGGCGCGGGCAAGACCACGCTGATGAGCATCCTTTTCGGCCATTACATGCCGGATGCCGGCCGCATTCTGATCGAGGGCACGGAGGTGCCGCAGGGCAAGCCGCGTGCGGCGATCCGCGCCGGCGTCGGCATGGTGCATCAGCATTTCTCGCTGGCGCCCAATCTGACCGTCCTCGAAAATGTCATGACCGGCACCGAAAGGCTGTGGTCCTGGCGCTCGGGAACGTCGGCGGCGCGGAAGAAACTCTTGGCAATTTCCGAGCGCTTCGGCCTCAAGGTCGATCCGGATGCCCGCCTTGGCGACTTGTCGGTCGGCGAGCAGCAGCGCGTCGAGATCCTCAAGGCGCTCTATAACGACGCCCGCATCCTGATCCTCGACGAGCCGACGGCGGTGCTGACCAATATCGAGGCTGAACGGCTGTTCACGACGCTAAGGGAAATGGCCCGCCAGGGCCTGTCGCTGATCTTCATCTCCCACAAGCTGGACGAAGTCATGGCGGCGGCCGACCGCATCGTGGTCTTACGCGGCGGCAAGATGGTCGCCGAACGCAAGGCGTCGGACACCAGCAAGGCGGAACTCGCCGAACTGATGGTCGGGCGCCGCGTGACGCGGCCCGTACGCGAGCCTTCCACACCCGGTGCCGTTGCCCTCGAAGCGGTCGATGTGACGGTGCGTATCGACGGCGTCGATCGATTGAAATCGATCAGCTTCCGCCTGCATCAGGGCGAGATCCTCGGCATCATCGGCGTTTCCGGCAATGGTCAGGCGGCACTGGCGCATCTTCTTTCCGGCATACTGTCGCGCAGCGCCGGCGACCTTCTGCTGTTCGGGAAAGCCATCGGCAATCTTGGTGTTACCGATGTCGTCGAAGCCGGCATCGGCCGCATTCCCGAGGACCGCAACGAGGAGGGTGTGATCGGCGAAATGGCGATCTGGGAAAACGCCGTGCTCGAGCGCATCGCATCGCCGGCGTTTTCTCGCCGTGGCCTCGTCAACCGCAAGGCGGGCATGGCCTTCGCGAAGGAGATTATCGACGGCTTCGATGTCCGCGGCGGCGGGCCGGCGATCCGCACCCGGCTGCTCTCCGGCGGCAATATGCAAAAACTCATTCTCGGCCGCAACCTGCATCGGCGGCCGCGCATCCTGATCGCGGCGCAGCCCGCGCGTGGCCTCGATGAGGGAGCGGTGGCGGCCGTGCACGCCCGTCTGCTCGAAGCCCGCCGGCAGGGCACGGCCGTGCTGCTGATCTCCGAAGACCTCGACGAGATGATCGCGCTTGCCGATCGCATACAGGCAATCGTCGGCGGCCGCCTGTCCCCGCCCGTCGCGGCCGAAAGCGCCGATGCCCGCAGGCTGGGGTTGATGATGGCCGGCGAATGGCAGGAAACCCCAGAGGCCGGCCATGCGATTTGAGCGCCGCGAACACGGTCCGCTTTACCTGCTGATCGTCACCCCTGTGATCGCGGTCATCGCAGCGCTGGCGCTGGCTGGCATCCTGATATCAATCGCCGGCGCGCCTGTTCTCGATGCCTATTGGCGCATCCTGACCGGTGCTTTCGGCTCGCGGCTGTCAGCGACCGAAACGCTGACGCGGGCAACGCCGCTGATGCTGACGGGGCTTGCCGCCGCCGTCGCTTTCCGGGCGCGGCTCTGGAATATCGGCGCTGAAGGCCAGTTCTATCTCGGCGCCATCGCCGTTGCCGCGGCAAGCTCGAAATTGCTCGGCAATCTTCCCGCACCTATCCTCATTCCGCTACTGCTGCTGGTCGGCGCCATTGCCGGCATGGTGCTGATCCTGATCCCGCTCTGGCTCAGGCTGCGCTTCTCGGTCGATGAAGTCGTCACCAGCCTGCTCCTGAATTTCATCGCCGTGCTCTTCGTCTCGATGCTCATCGACGGCATCCTCAAAGACCCGCTCGCCTTCGGCTGGCCGCAGTCGCAATCCGTCAGCGATCACGCCATGCTGCCCAAGCTGATCGCCCGCTCGCGCCTGCATATCGGCTTTGCGATCGCGATCGCACTGGCGGTCGTCGTCCATTTCGTCCAGTCCCGCACCGTGTTCGGCATGCAGTCGCGCGCTGCGGGCCTCAATCCCGGAGGTGCAGTCTTCGCCGGCGTCCCGCTCGGCAGGACGCTGGTGAAGGTTGCCTGCCTTTCGGGCGGGCTTGCAGGGTTGGCGGGCGCGATCGAGGTCATGGGCGTCAAGGGTTATGTGACGACCGATCTGTCGCCCGGCTTCGGATATGCCGGTATCGTTGTCGCCATGCTCGCCAACCTCAATCCGCTCGGCGTCGTCTTCGCCGCCATTTTCACGGCCACCATGTTCGTGGGCGCGGATGGCATGAGCCGCGGCCTCGCCATCCCGACCTATATCGCCGATGTCACGGTGGCGCTGTCGCTGCTGACGATGCTGATTGCCTTGTTCTTTACCCAATACAGGATCCGGCGATGATGCAGCTGTTCGACATCATTGCTTCCGCCGGGCTCTGGGCGGCAATCCTGCGGATCGCCACGCCGCTGATTTTCGGCACGCTCGGCGCCCTGCTTTGCGAACGGGCCGGTGTGCTCAATCTCGGCATCGAAGGCATCATGACCTTCGGCGCGATGATTGGCTGGCTTTCCGTCTATCACGGCGCCGATCTCTGGACCGGCCTGCTGATTGCGGCGCTGGCCGGCGGCGTCTTCGGTCTGCTGCATGCAGGCCTGACGGTGACGCTCGGCCTCTCCCAGCACGTCTCCGGTCTCGGCGTCACGCTGTTTGCCTCCAGCTTCAGCTACTATGTCTTCCGGTTGATCGTGCCGCTTGCCAATACCCCACCCACCATCGTGCCGTTCCAGCCGATCGCCATTCCGGGTCTCTCGACGCTGCCTTTCATCGGGCCGGCCTTCTTCACCCAGACGGCGCCGACCTATCTGGCGATCATTATCGCCCTGCTGATGGCCTACATCATCTTCCGCACGCCCGTCGGCCTTGCAATCCGCATGACCGGCGAGAACCCGCATGCGGCCGAAGCCCAGGGCGTCAATCCGATGAAGGTGCGTTATGGCGCCGTCATCATGGGAAGCGCGCTGATGGGAATGGGCGGCGCCTTCCTGACATTGTCGGCGTTCAACAGCTTTTTCCCGACCATGGTGCAGGGGCGTGGCTGGATCTGCATCGCGCTCGTCGTCTTCGCTTCGTGGCGGCCGGGCCGCGCGCTGTTCGGCGCCCTGCTCTTTGCCTTCTTCGACGCCTTCCAGCTTCGGCTGCAAACCGCACTCAGCGGGCTCGTGCCTTATCAGCTGTTTCTGATGACGCCCTATATCCTTTCCATTGCCGCCCTTGCCGTCATGGCCCGCCGCGCCCGCGTTCCGCAGGCACTGATGCAGCCCTATCGCCGCGGCGAACGATGAAACCGCCCACACTCAATGAGGCTCCGATGTTCGATCTGATCGTCAGAAATGCAAATCTCCCCGATGGCCGAAAGGGTATTGATATTGGCATCCAGGGCGGCAAGATCGTTGCCATTGAGAGTAATCTCCAGGCGCAGGCGGGAGAAGAAATCGACGCGACCGGCCGGCTGGTCAGTCCGCCTTTTGTCGATCCGCATTTCCATATGGACGCCACCCTATCGCTCGGCCTGCCGCGCATGAACGTGTCCGGCACCCTGCTCGAAGGCATTGCGCTCTGGGGGGAGCTGCGCCCGATCGTGACGAAGGAGGAACTGGTCGATCGCGCGCTGCGCTATTGCGATCTGGCGGTCACGCAGGGCCTGCTCTTCATCCGCAGCCATGTCGATACCAGTGATCCCAGGCTGGTGACCGTCGAGGCGATGATCGAGGTTCGCGAAAAGGTAGCGCCCTATATCGATCTGCAATTGGTCGCCTTCCCTCAGGACGGCTATTACCGCTCGCCGGGCGCGATCGATGCGCTGAACCGGGCCCTCGACATGGGCGTCGATATCGTCGGCGGCATTCCCCATTTCGAACGGACGATGGGCGAAGGCACGGCGTCCGTCGAGGCGCTCTGCCGCATCGCCGCCGATCGCGGCCTGCCTGTCGATATCCATTGCGACGAAACCGACGATCCGCTTTCGCGCCATATCGAGACGCTGGCTGCTGAAACCATCCGCTTCGGCTTGCAGGGGCGCGTTGCCGGCTCGCATCTGACCTCGATGCATTCGATGGACAATTATTATGTCTCCAAGCTCATTCCGCTAATGGCGGAGGCCGAGATCAACGTCATCCCCAATCCGCTGATCAACATCATGCTGCAGGGCCGGCACGACACCTATCCGAAACGCCGTGGCATGACCCGCGTTAGGGAATTGATGGACGCCGGGCTCAACGTGTCCTTCGGGCACGATTGCGTCATGGACCCCTGGTATTCGATGGGATCGGGCGACATGCTGGAGGTCGGCCATATGGCAATTCACGTCGCGCAGATGGCCGGCATCGACGACAAAAAGAGGATCTTCGACGCACTGACCGTCAATTCGGCGAAGACGATGGGGCTTGCAGATTACGGCTTGGAAAAGGGATGCAACGCCGACCTCGTCATCCTCCAGGCCAGCGACACGCTGGAAGCGCTGCGGCTGAAGCCGAACCGCTTGGCGGTCATCCGCCGCGGCAAGGTCATCGCCCGCTCGGCGCCGCGCATCGGCGAGCTTTTCCTCGACGGACGCCCGGCACGGATCGACGGCGGGTTGGATTACGTGCCTCGTTATTGAGATGCTGCGGAGGCTTTCCGGCTTACCGGAGG
The DNA here is from genome assembly GCF_057653455.1 of Rhizobium sp. CB2179. Taxonomy (NCBI): domain Bacteria; kingdom Pseudomonadati; phylum Pseudomonadota; class Alphaproteobacteria; order Hyphomicrobiales; family Rhizobiaceae; genus Rhizobium; species Rhizobium sp. CB2179. Next base: position 271,714 of record NZ_JBYGKR010000004.1, read on the forward strand.
AGCTTCCATCTGCGCCAAAACAAAAGGGCCGCGAAGGCGACAGAAAATCCCTGGAAAATCAGAGCTTCCGGTACTGTCGCGGAATTTAGGAATTACGCGACGGTATGATGCCGAACCGTCTCCTAAGCATAGGTTAGGCACCAGCCGGGAGCGCGAACCCAACATCGCTCGACCGGCACCTCATCAGTACGATACAGCCGGGTCACCCGCTTGTGCTCCCCGCTTTCGAACGCCGCCGCGAGCGCTTTTTCCGATTCCTCATCGCGCATTCCTTCACAGGGGAAGATGGCGACCGGCGAAATCCATTGCGCGTGAAATTCCTCACCCCTGCGCATCACGAGGAACACCGCACCGCGAAGGTGCATGTTGCTCCAATTGCTGCTGGTAAATCCAAGATCGGTCGTAAGCGGTAGGATCAGCCTTCCGCCATTATTGAGCCGGTCCAGCCAGATATTCGCGGGCCGGGTCGCGCCCGCGTTCACATAGATCACATCGGCTGTATCGAAAGCCACGGAACTGCCATCGCCCGGAACTACGGAAACATTCGGATAGGGAGCGAGATTTGCTTTCGCGCGTGCGGCAAGCTCCGGCTCGAACTCGATCGCCGTCACCTTGCCGGATGCGCCAACGAGTTTCGCCATGATCGCAGAATAGTAGCCGGCACCAGCGCCAACATGCACGATATGCTCGCCCGCTCGCGGCGCAGCCTGCGAAAGCAGGAAGGCATGAAGTGACGGTTGTCCGTTGTTGATGTGGCGCTCAGGGACGATACCAACAACGTCATCCGTGTAGAGGTAAACCGGGTCGGCGGCCGGGGTCGGAACATAGGCTTTTCGCATTCGGAAGATCGGCCACGGACCGGGACCAAGGAAATCTTCCCGCGGCACTTCGGCAAAAGCTGTTTCAACACGCTCATCGGCAACTCTCGCAGCCGCCGTGATCTGCTTCGCATAAGCTCGCCGCACGATCTTCATTTCATCAGGTGTCATCGGCAGAACCGACTCCATGGATTCCTGTCGCGAAAGTCCCGAAACATGTGACAGATATGATCCAAGTCAATGTCGACCTGCAAAGTCCGCTCTAGGCGTCCTCGCCTCCTGCCATGAACGGCCGAGATGGGGTCGGAGCCGGCCGTTCAAATGTTGCAAAAATCCTAAGTTCGCGACAAAAATCGCCACCGCAGAAAAATCGGGGAAATTTCTGTCGCAAAGCAATTCACGTTGGGTTACGGGCTGGGCGAAACCGTGCCCACTACAATCCGCCCTGGCCCGGTGCTTTACTTCTTCGAGGCCTCGTAAAGCGCCTTGGTTTCGGCGTTCATCGGGTAGAGGCCGGGCAGCGATACGCCTTCATCGATCCTGGTCATGATCCAGGCTTCCATGCGCTCCTGTTCCGGCGCTTCTGTCAGCACGACGTCGAGCAGATCGGCTGGGATCAGCACCGCGCCGTCCTGGTCGACGACGATGATGTCGTCAGGGAAAACAGCCACGCCGCCGCAGCCGATCGGCTGCTGCCAGGCGACGAAGGTAAGGCCGGCGACCGATGGGGGTGCTGCGACGCCGCGGCACCAGACCGGCAGATTGGTGTCGAGCACGCCGGCAAGGTCGCGCACGACGCCGTCGGTGACGAGTGCGGCAACGCCTCTCTTCTGCATGCGGGCGCAGAGGATATCGCCGAAGATGCCGGCATCGGTGACGCCCATCGCGTCGACGACGGCGACACAGCCTTCCGGCATCGCTTCGATCGCGGCGCGGGTCGAGATCGGCGAGGCCCAGGATGCCGGCGTCGCCAGATCTTCGCGGGCCGGAACGAAGCGCAGGGTGAAGGCCGGGCCGACGATGCGCGGCTGGCCGGGCTTCAGGGGAACGGCGCCGCGGATCCAGACGTTCCGCAGGCCCTTCTTCAGAAGAACGGTCGTCAGGGTCGCCGTCGAGACGGTCTTGAGAGTTGCTATCGCTTCAGCGTTGAGGGCCATCGGTATTCGGTTCCAATTCGGTTTCTGTCAGATGCTCTGGATCATGCCGCCATCGACGCGGATCACCGATCCGGTGAGATAGGAGGCAGGTTCGCTCGCCAGGAAGGTGACGACATTGCCATATTCTTCCGGCCGGCCATAGCGGCCGAGCGGAATGCTGCCGGTGCTTTCTGCGACGACGTCATCGATGGAGCGGCTTTCGCGTTTGGCCTTCTGCTCGTCGAGGAAGGTGATGCGGCCGGTGGCGATCCGGCCCGGCAGGACGATGTTGACGGTGATGCCGTCGCGTCCGACCTCGCGCGCCAGCGTTTTCGACCAGCCGACCAATGACAGGCGCAACGCGTTGGAGAGGCCGAGATTGGGGATCGGCGCGACCACGCCCGACGAGGTCGAGGTGACGATGCGCCCCCATTTGCGCGCCCGCATCTCAGGCAGCACGCGATCGGTAATGGCGATGACGGAGAGGACCATGCTTTGGAAATACTGGTTCCAGAGCGTCGGATCCTGGCCGGAGACGGTGGTCGGCGGCGGGCCGCCGGTATTGTTGATGAGGATATCGACCGGTCCGAACTGGCGCTCGATTGCAGCGACACGCGCATCGATCGATCCGAGATCGGAGAGATCCCATTGCAGCGCCAGCGCCTTACCGCCTTCGGATTCAACCGAAGCCGCGGTCTTCTCAGCGGCGGCGAGATCTATATCCGCTGCGGCAATTCTGGCGCCTTCGCGCGCAAGTTTGACGGCAATCGCGCTGCCCAGTCCGCCGCCGGCGCCAAGCACCAGGGCCGTCTTGTCCTTCAGGCCGAAATCCATTTCATCTCCTCATATGGTCGGGCCATCTTTCGGAGCAATGGATCGTAAATAAAATATCGCTTCTGCTTCGTTCAAGAGATAGAAAAACTATCGATGGACACACGTTTTCTCGAAACTTTCATTGTCGTTGCCGAGCGGCACTCGCTGGCGGAGGCCGCCCAGCGGCTGAACCTCACGCCTGCGGCTGTTGCCCAGCGTATCCGCGCATTGGAGGCCGAGCTCGGGGTGAGGCTGCTGGTGCGCTCCGGCCGCGTCATGCGGCCGACGGAGGCGGGATTTGCCATTCTCGACCGCTGCAGGGATCTGGTGCGCGACACACGCGACCTGAAGGCGATGGCCGGTACGGCGACGATTTCGGGCGAGATGCGGATCGGTGCGATCAATACGGCGCTGACCGGCCTCGTTCCCGACATTCTCCACCGTCTCGCCCAGGATTACCCGCTGATCGAGATCTTCCTCAAGCCGGGCGCGTCGATGGACCTCTATGCCGAGGTTTTAAACGGCGCGCTGGATGCGGCCTTCATCATCGAGCCGCGATTTCCGATGCAGAAGACGCTGACTTTCAACAAACTGCGCCAGGAACCGCTGGTGCTGATCGCTCCGCGGGATTGCGAAGGGGCGGATCCGCTCGAACTGCTGCAGACCCTGCCCTTCATCCGCTACGACCGCAACCAGTGGGGTGGCCACATCGCCGACGAGTATCTGCGCGAGATCGGCATCCGCCCGGTCGAGCGTTATGAGCTCGACGCGCTGGAGGCAATCGCGGTGATGGTGGACCGCGGTCTCGGAATCTCGATCGTGCCGGATTGGGCGCCGCCCTGGCCGGCTGGCCTTGATATCCTCAAGCTGCCCCTGCCCCGCTCGTCCGCCGTGCGCACCGTCGGCATCGTGGTGACGCGATCCTCGCCGAGGACAAATCTCGTCGCCGCGCTTCTGGAAACCAGCCGCGCGGCGATGGGAGCCTGATCAATTTCAGGCGATCTTCTGGCGGACCGGCAGTTTCCAGCCGGGCCGGACGAAATGGCAGGTATAGCCGTTCGGAATCCGCTCCAGATAATCCTGATGCTCGGGTTCGGCTTCCCAGAAATCGCTGACCGGCACGACTTCGGTGACGACCTTGCCGGGCCAGAGGCCCGATGCATCGACATCGGCGATCGTATCTCTGGCGACGCGCTCCTGCTCAGGGGTGACGTAGAAGATTGCCGAGCGGTAGCTCAAGCCGACGTCGTTGCCCTGGCGGTTGCGCGTGCTCGGGTCGTGGATCTGGAAGAAGAATTCGAGGATTTCCCGATAGCTGATCCTTGCGGGGTCGAAGATAATCTCGATCGCCTCGGCATGGGTTCCGTGGTTGCGGTAGGTGGCATTCGGCACATCGCCGCCGGTATAGCCGACGCGGGTCGAAATCACGCCCTTGTATCGGCGGATGAGGTCCTGCATGCCCCAGAAGCAACCACCGGCGAGGACTGCACGTTCTTCGGTCATTGGATATCTCCTTTTCCGCAAGAGATAGTGTCTCCTGCCGCCGATTTCCACACGGTGCAAAGAGCACAGCTGTGCAATTTTCCGCCGATACGCCCGCCCCTGTCATGTCGATGTTACGCGCCGGCGCTAGCAAGGCCCCAGACATCCTGCGGAGGCGCAGCCTCGACACCTGATGGAGACGGGTTATGAATAGACGCGAATTTCTGATCACATCGTCCGCTGCAGCCGGTCTGCTGGCTCTTCCGCGTTTCGCATCGGCTGCGGCCGGAACGATCGATCTCTACAGTGGTTCGGATGCCAATATCGTCGACCTCTGGAACAACGTCATCCGCCCGGCCTTCGAAAAAGCGCATCCGGGTCTTGCCCTGAAGGTGACCGATGCCGGCGACAATAATGGACTGCGCGCCATCGGCGACCGCGCGCTCGCCGCGCTGAAGACGAAGACCGATCCGCAGGCCGATCTTTTCGAGCAGTTCGATCCGCGGCTGCCGTCCGGCGGCATCGACGCCGGGCTCTGGGTCAAGTTCTCCGCCGAAAACGTCGACGGTTACGACCGCATCAACCCGCTTGCCTTCGACACGCCCTATTCGCTGCCCTATCGTGGTTCGCAGGTCCTGCTCGCCTATGACAAGACCAAGCTCGATCCGAAGGATGCACCGAAGAGCTGGGATCAGCTCACCGCCTGGATCAAGGCCAATCCGGGCCAGTTCATTTACAACAGACCCGACAAGGGCGGTTCGGGCGGCAACTTCGTTCGCCGCGCGATCCATGAGGCGAACGGCCGCGATCCGAAGAAGTTCAAGATCGACAATTTCACCGCCGACTTCGCCACTGAGACGCTGACGCCGGCCTGGAAGATCCTCAACGACCTCGCCCCTGCGCTCTACGACAAGGGCGCTTATACAGCCGGCAACACCCAGTCGATCCAGCTGCTCGCCCAGGGCGTCGTCACCATGGTGCCGGTCTGGTCGGACCAGGTGCTGCAGGCGATCTCCCAGGGTGTGCTGCCTGATACGACCGGCCTGGTGCAGCTTACCGATCTCGCCCTTTGCGGCGGCTTCTCCAGCATCACCGTCTTCTCCAACGGCGCCAACAAGGATGCGGCCCTGAAGCTGGCCGCATTCATGCTGACGAAGGAAATGCAGGAAGCGATCATCACCGAGATCGGCGGCTTCCCGGCTATTTCCTGGGACCACATTTCCGACGACCTTCGCAAGAAATATGCCGACGTCATTCCGTCGACCATTCCGACCTTCCCAGGCGGCAATTGGGAAACGACGATCAATGACGGCTGGTATCGCAACGTCGCTCCAGGCATCAGCCGCACCTGATGTCCACTGACATTGCACGGGCGGTTCTGCGTCGTCACCGGTCCATCAACAGGGGGAGCTCCATCGGGCTCCTCCTCGTTGCCCTGCCGGTCTTCCTGCTCGCATGGCTGATCGTCTTCCCGATCTTTTCGGCGGTCTTCGGCACGATCTTCGTTCGTGGCCCTGACGGCGCGACGGAGTTTTCTGTTGCCTCCTACCGCTTCTTCTTCACCGACGGCTACAGCCTCGGCAATCTGTGGCTGACGCTCTGGACCACTGCCGTCTGTGGCATTCTGCTTCTGGCGATCGGCCTTCCGATCGCGCTTTACCTCCGCTTCTCGCAAGGGCGTCTTGCCGCCTATGTGCAGGCGCTGGCAATCTTCCCGATGTTCGTGCCGTCGATCATTCTCGCCTATGCGCTGATCCGCACCATCGGGCCGAACGGCACCGTCGACCTGCTGCTGAACGCCATCGGCCTGCCCAAGCTGCGCACCCCCTATCTGACGCCGTGGGGGCCTGTCATCGGCCTCGTCTGGGACAATCTCCCGCTGACGGTCCTGATGCTGACATCAGGGCTCTCCTCCGTCTCGAACAGCGCCGTCGAAGCCGCAAGGGATGTCGGCGCAAGGCCGCTTCGTGTCTTCATCTCGATCATTCTGCCGCGCATGGGCAATTCGCTGCTGGTGACCGCTTCCTTCGCCGTGCTCGGCATCTTCTCCGCCTTCACCCTTCCCTATGTACTCGGCGGGGCGTCGCCGGAGATGATGGGGCCGTTCATGCAGCGGACCTTCGCCGACATGAACGACCCGCTGAACGCCATGACCCAGGCCGTCATCACATTCGGCTTCTGCCTGATCTTCGGCATCCTCTATATCAGGTCGATCGCCCGCAACCGCGAGGCCCAGCCATGAATGCGGGCAGATCGGGCTTCGGCCTGCGCTTCGACTGGATCGGCCTGCTCTTCGCATGCCTGCTGACGCTGTTCATCGCGCTGCCGCTGATCGTCGTCGGAACCTGGGCCTTCACCGAGGTCTGGCGTTATCCCTCGGTGATCCCGCAGCAATTCGGCCTGCGCTTCTGGGGCCAGACGCTGGCGCGCGGGGATGTCTGGGACGCGCTCTTCCTCAGCCTGCGGCTGACGGCGACGGTGACCCTGCTCTCCGCCATCATCTGCCTTCCCGCCGCTTACGCCTTCGCGCGCATGCGTTTTCCCGGCAGGAATATCTTGTTTCTCTCCTTCCTCGCATCGCATGCCTTTCCGAAATTCGGCCTGCTCGTCGCCATTGCCGGCATCTTTCTGCAGCTCGGCCTGATCAGCACCTTCTGGGGCGTCGTGCTGATCCAGCTTGTCGGCACGCTGATGCTGATGATCTGGATTCCGGTCGCAGCCTTCCAGAATGTCGACCGGCGCATGGAAGAGGCGGCGCGCGATGCCGGCGCAACCCCGCTGCGCGTCTTCTGGTCGATCACCCTGCCACAGGCCGGACCCACGATCGCAGCCGCACTGCTTTTGACCTTCGTCGGCACCTTCTACGAGACCGAAGGTGCCTGGCTGATCGGCGCGCCTCAGATCCGCACCATGCCGGTGCTGATGATCAGCTTCATCAACAACCAGATCGTCGTGCAATACGGCGCCGTACTGTCAGTCATGCTGTGGGTGCCGTCCTTCATCGCGCTGATGTTTGCCCGCCGCGTGATCGGCACCGGCGCATTCGCACGAGGCTTCGGCGCATGAGGCGCGTACCGGTTCAAGGAAGGGTTTGAGAATGGCACATCTTTCGATCGAGGGCGTTTCGAAGCTGTTCGGGACCACCTTTGCCGTTCGCGACTTCTCGCTCGAAGTGGGCGACGGCGAACTCGTCTGCCTGCTTGGCCCATCCGGTTCCGGCAAGTCGACGCTTCTCAGGATGATCGGCGGCTTCGAGCGCCCGAGCGGCGGAACGATCCGCATCGACGCGAAGGATGTGACGACGCTGCCGCCCGAGCGACGCCCGACCGGTATGGTATTCCAGAGCCATGCGCTCTGGACGCACATGGATGTCTTCAACAACATCGCCTTCGGCCTGAAGCTCCGCCGGCTGCCGAAATCCGAAATCCGTGAGCGTGTCGAGGATACGCTTGCGCTGGTCGGCCTTGCCGACTACGGCCGCCGGATGACGACGCAACTGTCAGGCGGTCAGCAGCAGCGCGTCGCGCTTGCCCGCTCGCTGGTGCTTGAGCCGAAGATCCTTCTGCTCGACGAGCCCTTCGCCAGCCTCGACCAGCACTTACGAGAAAGGCTGCGGGAGGAAGTGCGCGATATTCAGCAGCGCCTCGGCATCACCACGCTCTTCGTCACCCATGGCCAGGACGAGGCCTTAGCGCTCGCCGACCGCATCGTCGTCATGCGCGACGGGTGCACCGAACAGATCGCGCCGCCGAGCACCATCTACCGGCAGCCGCAGACGGCCTTCGTCGCCGGTTTCATCGGCTCGATGAATTTTGTCCAGAGTCAGACCAGAAACGGCGTCTGCGAACATCCGCTCTTCCCGCTTGCGGTTCCTGTCGAGGATGGGCCGGTGACGCTGGCCGCCCGCCCGGAAGCGCTGACCATCCGTCCCTCGGAGCGGGTCGATGCCGCGACAGTCCATCGCATCGTCGATGTCGGCACCCACAAGATGGTCGATGTCGATCTTGCCGACGGCAGCCGTCTGAAGGCGATGGTGGCGCCGGACGATCGCATCCGGGCCGGGATGAGGGTCGAGCCGCGTTTCGCCGGCTTTTTCGTCTTCCGCGACAACGAGCTCGTCCATCAGTCGATGCCGGCAAAGGGCGATGTGGAGATCGAAGAGCTCCTGCGAGTTTAGACGCTCGGGCGCGCCGGTTCACGCCTTGCTCTGGAAGCCTTCCAGCAGCCAGGGATGCAGCGCCTTGCTGGCGGCAAGGATATCGCCCTGCCCGTTGACTTCGGCCCCGGAAAACCGGGTGACGATGCCGCCCGCCTCTTCGACCAGCAGCGCCGAGGCGCCGAAATCATGGATCGCGAGCCCGTCCTCGAAGAATCCGTCCAGCCGGCCGCAGGCGACATAGGCGATCGACAAGGCTGCCGAGCCGAGGCGGCGCAAACCCGCCGTATTGGCCATCAGCCGTTTGATGGCTTCGAAATAGGTCGCTTCCGCAACCGCCGTGACCTGGCCGGGGATCGGCAGCCCGGCGCCGACAAGCACATTCTCGATGTCGCCGACATCGGCGCAGCGGATACGCTCGCCGTTGAGATAAGCGCCGCCGCCGATCTCGGCGCTGAACAGCTCGTCCTGCATGGCGTCATAGACGACGCCCATGACGAGCCTGCCGCCTTCGACGATCGAGATCGTCATGCCGAAATGCGGAATGCCCCAGGCGTAATTGGTCGTGCCGTCGATCGGGTCGATGTAGATGATCGGCGTTTCTGGACCCGCCGTGCGGTTGCCGACGGCTTCCTCGCCCTGGATGGCATAGTCCGGGAAGGCCTTCGTCATCTCGTCGACGATGATCCGCTCGACGGCGACATCGATTTCGGTCTGATAATCGCGCGGCGCCTTGGCGAGCATTTCTGCCGACGTTCGTCGCCGCAGCGAGCCACGGGCGGTCTCGCCCGCCTTCAATACCGTTTCGGCAAGCACAACGAGGCGGGACGAGGCGGTCGGGGAAAGACGCGCGGTAATCGAGGGTGATGTCATGAGGAAGGTCCGGATGTAGCGGAGGGAATCGCGAGAAGCCATCCCTTCGCAGAGGCTGATGATGGTTTTATGAAGCGCTCGTCACACCGTGCCGGTTATCTCAGGATCGCTTCAAGCTCGGAAGTGGTCGGAAACGCCTTTCTTGTTCCATGTCTTGAGACGGTGATGGCTGCGGCCGCGGCTGCGTGTTCGATGGCTAGACGGTCCAGCCTCTGCCCGCGCATCACGCAGGATGCCAGTGCTGCGGCCATGAAGGTATCGCCTGCGCCCGTTGTATCCACAACATCGCAGACCTGGGCCGGTACTTCGACACTATCGTGCCGGTTCACGAGCATCGCGCCGTCGCTGCCGAGCGTCAGAACGACGTCTCGCAGGCCCCGGCTTAGCAGATATTCGGCAGCCTGCCCGCCCGTCGTTCCCGTCAGGGTCTGCGCCTCGCCCTTGTTGAGGAAGGCGATGTCGATCAACCCCCAAAGATCAGAGAAATAAGAGCGCACCGGCGAGGGATTGAAGGCGGTGACCATGCCCATCGCTCTTGCATGCTCCAGGATATCGCGGGTCGTCTGGTCGGACAGATTGCCCTGCAGCATCATAAGATCGCCAGGGCCGGCCGTCGACAGGATCCGCCTGACATCGGACAGGGACAGGCTCTGCGCCGCTTCCGTCGTCGTGACGATGGCATTTTCGCCGCCCGGCAGCCGGAAGATGATCGAGACATCGCTCGATGCATTTTCCATTTCGATCAGTTCGCTCCGAAGCGGTTCGTCCGCGAGGTAATGGCGTATTGTATCGGCCCTCGCATCCCTGCCGATGGGCGCCACCAGCGTTGTCGGAACGCCGCAGCGGGCCATGACGACCGCCTGGTTCGTGCCCTTGCCGCCGAGATCGCTGCCACCGGCATTGCCGAGGATGGAGGCACCGATAACGGGAAGTTCGGAGACGGCGATGGTTTCGTCGATGGCGACGTTACCGACTATGTAGGCGCGCATGCATCCGCTTTCGCAAGGTGAAGCTAAAGATAAGGCGCATCGTGAAAATCGATCTCGAGTTGCATCGCCCGGCCGAAGATTGCGCTGAGCCGCGCTTTCTCATCCTCTTCCAGCGTTTCTCCTGCCATGTCGAGTTCATTCTTCAGCCATTGCGCCTGGGCGGCGAAATTCGGATCGACATGCAGGTCGACCCATTCCTTCAAGAGGGGATCGCTGATCGGGCGGTTAGCTGCTTCCTTCGACCAGGTCCAATACATCCACTCGGCCGCAAACATCGCCGCGACCGTGTCGAGGAAGCCGCCTTGGCGAGCGATTTCCAACATGCCGGCGCGAAAGGCCTCGACCTCGGCGATGCCGGTGTCGAAGGACGAGGGATCGATGCCGCGGCCGGCGAAGGTGCGTTCGAAATAGGCGATCTGCTCGTTGGCAAGCGCGTCGAGAACCGCGATCAGCCAGCGCTTCTGCGTCATGGTGTTGGCGGTCGCCGCCGCATAGGCGAAGATCGAGATGGCGCTGTCGACGAAGGCGCCTTCATAGACGAGATAACGCTCGAAAGCCTCCTTGCTCAGCCTGTCGTTCTTCACGTCCTCGACAAAGCGGTGGTTCAGCATCGCGCCAAGGACAGCGTTGTTCTCGCGCAGGATGCGGGCCGAAAGGCTCTCTGCCGCCATGCTCAGCCCTCCAGGCCCGGTTCGGCCGCCGCGCGGAAGGCGCGCACGCGCTCGATATCGACCGGGTTCCACCAGACGCCGCCGTGTTTCAACGAAGACGCAACGATGACGCCATTGGTGCGGGCGAGAATATCGACGATATTGTCCTTGTTGACGCCGGAGCCGACGAGCAGCGGCAGGTGTGTCGCCGCGCCGATTTCCTCGATCTCCTCCATCGTTGCCGAATTGCCGGTCCGTTGGCCGGTGGCGATGACGCCGTCGGCATCGAAGAAGGCGAGATCGCGCGTCAGCTCCTGGATCGAACGGTCGGCGACGATGGCGTGGCTGCCATGCTTGACGTGGCTGTCAGCAAAGACCTTGATGTGTTCGGCCCTCAGCAGCGAGCGGTAGCGCATGGCTTCGGCGGCCCTGCCCTCCATAAAACCTTCATTGGCGACATAGGCATTGGCCCACTGATTGACGCGGATGAATTTGGCGCCACCGGCCATGGCGATGGCGAAAGCCGGGATCGGCGCATTGGCCAGCACGTTGACGCCGAGCGGAATGCCGGCCGCGCGCGCGATCCGGTCGGTGACGACAGACATGAAGCCGGTCGTCTCGGGGCCGATATCCTCGGGCTTCGAAAACGGCACATCGCCGTGATTTTCGATGATCAGCCCATGCAGGCCGCCTTCCATGCAGGCTTCGGCGTCGCGCATGCAGGCGTCGTAAATCGCATTCATCGCAGCCCCTCGGTAGCGCGGCGCGCCCGGAAAGGCCGGGCAATGGATCATGCCGATCAGAACCTTGTCCCTGCCGAAGATATCCCTGATGGCGTGGGACGGCCTGTCCGAAATTTCCTGCATGTCATTCCTCCCTTTCCAATTCCTGGCGCGTGCCGACATCACGCCTGCTTTTCGGTGAGCCAGCCGAGGATGTTCTTCCAGAGCCGGCCGTAGCCCTCCCATTCACAGAAAGCGGGCGAGAGCCAGTGCGGGCCGATATCCGACGTCCAGGCCGCCGTCCGGCCAGTGCCATGCGTGCCGACGACGAGCAGCGGATGGCCGCCCTGATCCTCGGGCAGGCGCGCGACGATCTCGACATCGGCGCGGGCTCGCACTTCGACCTCATTGACGCCGAGAAGCACCGGCCAGGCGCCTTCAAGCCCCTGCACCGTCGGATGCTCCGGCTTCACCACCTCGGCAACCGTGCCCTCGGGGATCTCGACGCGGTCGTCGTAAGGCAGGCACGTGACGGGCAGCGTGTCTTCGACGGGGGTGCGCCGCCAGCGCGCCTTGCCGTCGATGCCCTGGAAGGAGAAGTAGCCGCCGACCATCAGCAGGCCGCCGCCCTTTTCCACCCATGCCTTCAGAAGTTTCAGCCGGTTCGGCACCGTGCGCGAATGCAGCCATACATCCGGCGGCAGCAGCAGCGAATTGGCGCCGATATCCGAGAGGATGATGGCGTCATAGGCATCGAGCCCCGCCATATCGAAGGGGAACTTCTCCACTGCCTCGTGCGCCGGCATATAGGTGAGCTCGAAGGCGCTGCCGGCGAGCGCTTTCACCAGCGGTTCGGCGCCGAGATGGAAGGTGACGCTGCCGAACTGGTCGAAGCCTTTGTAATGCGTGGCGGAGCTGACCCAGCTCTCGCCGACAAGGAGGATTTTCTTGGTCATGGTCTGCGGTTACCTGTGATCGATTGATTGGATGGAGCTACGCTCCGGCATGAAAGACGCGGCGCGGATTGCCGCGCATCATCTCGTCGAGAACCGTCCTATCGAGGCCGTGCCGCTCCAGACGGGGAAGAAAATGGCGAAGGATATAGGCGTAGCCATTGCCGCCGTAATGCGTCAGCATCATCTTCAGAAAGACGTCATGCGACAGAAGAATCCGGTTGAGATATCCGGCCTCGACGAGACGCACGATCGCACGCGCCGCCTCCTCGTCGCTCGGGCATTGCACCTGCTGGTCGGCATAGAAGAAATCCATGCCGATCATGTCGTATTCGATGAAGGCGCCACGCTCCGCCAGCTCGCTCTGATAGGCGATGTCGTCATGCGACGGGTTCATGTGGCAAAGCACGGTATGGCGGAGATCCGCCCCCTCTTCGGCGACCACGTCAAGCACGCGGTGGCCGAGACGGAACCAACCCGGCAGATGCACCATCAGGGGAAGCCCGGTCAGCACCTGCGCACGCGCCGCACCGCGTAGCGACTTTTCCTCCTCGGCGGTGAAATCCGAGGAGACGCCGATCTCGCCGATCAGGCCGATCCTGACGCCGGTGCCGTCGACGCCTTGCCTCGCCTCGCGGACAATTTCACCCGCGATCTCATCGACGCTCATTGCCGCGACGCCTTCCGGATGCGAGGAGCCGAGGTAATAACCCGCCCCCATCACGATGTTGAGGCCGGATGCTTTCGAGATGCGCTGGAGCGCCAGCGGATCACGGCCGATGCCCTTGCAGGTCGGCTCCACCACGGTGCGCCCGCCCGCCGTCGCGAAATCCTTGAGTTCGGTCACCGCCAGATGTTCGTCGTCGAGCGTGATATTGTGCTTGTTGACGAAGGGGTCCTGCCGGAGTTCGCCGAGGATCTCCATGCAGACGAAGCTTTCGGCGAGATATTGCCGTTCCGGTGTCTTCGGCGCGTGCCACCAGCAGCGGCAATCGTTGAGGATATGCTCGTGCATCAGCGTCACGCCGAGCGCATCCGCCGAAATCGGGCCGGTGACGGTCATCACCTTGCCGGAGCGGACATGCGCTTCGGACAGGCTTTCTGCTGCCTGTTCGCTCATAGCTTCATCCTTTCCTGCCCAGCCGGAAATGGAAATTGGCCGTGAAGATGCGCGTGTTCAGCCAGATGGCGACGAGAATGATGGCGCCGGTGACGATCTGGGTGAAGAACGGCGATATGTGCATCAGGATCAGGCCATTGCCGATGACGGCGATGGTCAGCGTGCCGAGTACGGTGCCGAGAATGGTGCCGCGTCCGCCCATCAGCGACGTTCCGCCGAGCACGACGGCCGCGATCACCTGCAGCTCGAAGCCGACGGCGGCATTGGACGAGCCGGAGCCGAGGCGAGCGGCGATCAACAGGCCGGCGACGGCGCAGGCGACGCCGGAGATGATATAGACTGAGGCGATAATCCATTTGGCGGGCATGCCGACACGCCGCGCCGCCTCCGCATTGGAGCCGACCGCCACGACCTGGCGGCCATACTTGGTCGCGGTGATAACGACGTAACCGAGAATGGCGATGATGACGGCGATGACCGCGGGGATCGGGAAGCTGAGGATTTCGCCCCGGCCGAGCGCGAAGAAGCCCGGCGCATCCTTGATCGGAATGGAATAGCCCTGGGTCAGATAGAGCGCCAGACCGCGCAGGATCGATAGGCCGGCAAGTGTCACGATGAAGGCCGGGATGCCCTGATAGGCGACAAACCAGCCCTGGACCAGTCCCATGAAGCCGCCGAGCACGATCATGCCGATGACCACCGACGGCCAGGGAACACCCATCGCCATAACGATCGCCGCGACCGCGTTGATGAGGGCGACCTGCGAGCCGACCGAAAGATCGATGCCGCCGGTGATGATGACGAATGTCATGGCGATGGCGACGATCAGGATGGGAGCAGCCTGCCGCACGATGTTCAGGATGTTGCCGAGCGTGAAGAAGGTTTCGCTGCCGATCGAGAAGAAGATCATGCAGGCCAGAAAGAAGATGGCGATCGACAGGACCTGTGCGTGTTCGCCGAAGAAATCGGCGACGCGCGAGCCGTGGCCGCGTTCCGTATAAGCCGTCATTGTCTGGCTCCTTCACCGACGATCAGCCTGACGAGATCTTCGAGATTGGTGCTACCGATCTGCCGTTCGGCCACCTTCGTGCCCTCGTACATCACCGCAATTCGGTCACAGACCCGAAAGAGATCCTGCAGCCGGTGGGTAATGAGGATCACCGAAACCCCGTTCGCCTTGACGCGGTTGATCAGGGCCAGAACCGCTTCGACCTCGGCGACGGCAAGTGCCGACGTCGGCTCGTCCATGATCAGCACCTTCGGCTTGAAGGAGGCAGCGCGTGCGATCGCGATCGCCTGACGCTGCCCGCCGGAGAGCTGGGCGACCTTGCCGGTCAGCCTCGGGATGCGGATCTCAAGCGAATCCAGCATCTTGCGGGCTTCGGACAGCATCGTCCTGGTGTCGAGAAACGGCCCGCGGCTGAGTTCGCGGCCGAGGAAGAGATTGCCTACGACATCGATATGGTCGCAGAGACTGAGATCCTGGAACACCATTTCGATGTTTCTGCCACGCGCATCCGCGGGGCCGGAGAAGCGAACCTCTTCGCCTTCCATACTGATCGTGCCGGCATCGGGAATGTAGGTTCCCGAGATGATTTTCGTCAGCGTCGATTTGCCGGCGGCGTTATCGCCGACAAGGCCCAGGCATTCGCCGGGGAAGATGTCGAGATCGACGCCGCGCAGGGCCTGGTGCGAGCCGAACGACTTGCGGATGCCGCGCAGCGAGATGCGCGGGTCGGATCGGGTGCCGCCGGATGTTCCGGTTCCGGAGGATGCGACGCCTCCGGAACCGGCGGCAGCGATGTCACGCTGTCCGCTTTCGATCATTTGAAGACGGCCCGGTACGGCTCCACATTCTCCTTGGTCACTATGGTGATCGGCACCGAGATCGTCTTGGTGACGGCTTCGCCGGCCGAGGCCTTGACGAGCGCGTCGACGGCGGCACCGCCCATTGCGGCCGGATCCTGCTGGACGACGGCGACGACGAAGCCGGCATCGATGCCGGCAATGGCTTCGGCAGTCAGATCCCAGCCGAACACCTTGATCTTATCCTGCTTGCCCTGGCTCTGGACGGCGGCGATCGCCCCCATCAGGGCCGGCTCGCCGGTGGCGTAGATCGCGGTCAGGTCAGGATTGGCGGTGATCAGGTTTTCTGCCGCCGCAAGGGCGTTGTCCTGGATGTTCTGCCCGTCGACGACGCCGGCCATTTCAATGCCGTCGACGCCTTTCAGGGTCTTCTCGAAGCCGTCCTGGCGGATATTCTGGATGAACGAGTTCAGCGCTCCGACAACGCCGAGCTTGGCCTTGCCGCCCATGTTCGCCTTGACGTAGTCGAGGAAGTATTTGCCCATGTCGGCGCCGGCTGCGGCATTGTCCACGCCGATCTGCGCCTTCTGCGGACCATCAGGCAGGATGGCGTCGATGGCGACGACCGGAATGCCGGCATCGGCCGCCTGCTTGACCGCCGGCATGATGCCATTGACGTCGATCGCCACGACGGCAAGGCCGGAGACCTTTTCCTGGACGTAGGTTTCGATGGCACTGTTCTGCGCCGTCGTCTCGTTGTTGGCGTTGAAGATCACCAGCTTGACGCCAGCGGCATCGGCCGCCTTCTGGGCGCCCTCATTCATCTGATTGAAGAAAAGCGCCTGCTGGTTGATCTGCACCAGCGCGACAGTCTTCTTTTCCTGCGCCGCGGCGCTGGACAGGCCGATGAAGGTCAATGCCGTGAAGCCGGCGGCTGCGATCATCGTTCGTCTTGTCAAATTCAGTGTCATGTTCTCATCCTCTTTTGGTTTTTTGACGTTGCTGATTATTATTTCGCGGGCGGCGCAACGGAGTTCCGCAC
Organism: Rhizobium sp. CB2179; assembly: GCF_057653455.1. Lineage (NCBI taxonomy): Bacteria > Pseudomonadati > Pseudomonadota > Alphaproteobacteria > Hyphomicrobiales > Rhizobiaceae > Rhizobium > Rhizobium sp. CB2179. The sequence goes on from NZ_JBYGKR010000004.1 coordinate 288,274, forward strand.
CACGATTTCGACAGGCAGGAGTTCTTCCGAGGCGGATGGTTTCCACTCGTGCCAATTGGTTTCCAGAAGCAGCTCCAGCGACCGCCGGCCGATCTCACGCACCGGCTGGCGGATGGCCGTCAGCGGCGGCGCAAAGAGATGAAGCGGACCGACGTCGTCGAAGCCGATGACTGAGATGTCGCCTGGGATCGAGACGCCTCGGCTTCTGAAGACCTCGACCAGCCCGATGGCGATCTCGTCGGAGCTGGCAAAGATCGCCGTCGCTTTTCGGTCTCCGGAGAGATAGTCGAGTGCCGCCGCACGGCCATATTCGATCGTATATTCGCCGGCATAGCGATCGGCTCGGGCCTCGCCGCCATGCCGCTCCCTGAGCGCCTTCAGCAGGCCGTCATAGCGCCTGCGGGCGCTGATCATACGCTCGTCGCCGCCGATGAAGAGGACATGGCGATGGCCTTGTTCGGCCAGGTGCTGACCGGCGAGATAGCCGCCCTGCTCATTGTCGCAGAATAGCTTCGGCGCCTTCGAATCGGGAATGTCCTCATCGACGATAATAACCTTGCCGCTGCCGTTGATCAGCGCGGCAAGCGCGCCATCGTCGGGGTGGTTGGTGACGAAGATCAGACCGTCGACGTGATTGCGCTCGATCAGCTGCAGATATTCAATCTCGCGTCCCGGCCGGTTGAGGGTGGCGTGCAAGGAGACCGCGAGCTTCTTTTCATCGGCCGCCTGCTCCACGGCGGCGACGAGCGTCGCGAAGAAGGGATTGGCGATATCGGGCACGACGAGGCCGATCGTATCCGAGCGCCCCCTGCTTAAGCGACGCGCATGCGGGTTCGGCCGGTAGTTCAGCGTCTTGATCGCATCCTCGATGCGCTTCTTGGTCTGAAAGGGAAGATCGAGACTGCCATTGACGAAACGCGACACGGTGGTGATCGACACGCCGGCCGCTGCCGCAACATCCTTCAGACTTGGTGTCGTTCCCTTGGCCATTGACTGAACCTATTGTAAAGCGGTTTAGTAAACCGCTTTACAAGACAATATCGATTGTGCCCCGTTGTCAACAGCGATGATCGTGCGGCATTCGTTTTTCTTGCGATCCGATCGAAGCTCGACCGGACAAGCCCTCAGGCGATCGTCCGGTCGAGCTTGTCGCGCAGCCAGTCGCCGGTGATGCTTTCGAGATCTGGCTCGACGGCGTCGCCGGGTTCGATTTTATGACAATTCCAAGCCGAGGGCTGCTGCCTTTATATGAGGTGATCCGTCGACGCGTCGAAGAGATGGACCTGGCCCGGATCGACCGAAAGTCCGATCATGTCTCCTGCCTTGACCCTGTCGCGGCGCGTCTCGACGATTGTCAGTTCCGGCTGGGTCTCCGCGACGATGAAGGTCGACGAGCCGGTCGATTCGACGAAGGCGATCGGCACGTCGAAGCTGCCATGGCCGGGCTCGACGACGCCGATGTGCTCCGGCCGGATGCCGGCGATGAGCTTGCGGCCGGGTTCGATGGCACGTGATATCGCAAGCGTCTGCTTCACCGCGCCGAAGTCCAGGATCAGGCTCTTGCCGTCTTCCGCGGCGATCGCGGGAATGAAATTCATGGCCGGCGAGCCAATGAAGCCGGCAACGAACCGGTTCGCCGGCCGGTCGTAGAGGTCGAGCGGCGCGCCTTGCTGTTCGATGATGCCGTCGCGCATCACCACCACATGGTCGGCCATCGTCATCGCTTCGACCTGGTCGTGCGTGACGTAGACGAAGGTTGCGTGCAGCCGGTCGTGCAGCGACCGGATTTCCTTGCGCATGTGGACGCGCAGCGCAGCATCGAGATTGGACAGCGGCTCGTCGAACAAGAAGGCCTTGGGATGGCGGATGATGGCGCGGCTCATGGCGACGCGCTGGCGCTGACCGCCAGAGAGCTCGCGCGGATAGCGCTTCAGGAGATGCGAAAGACCGGTCGTCGCCGCCACGTCCTCGGCCGCCTTCTTGGCCTCGGCCTTGGCGATGCCGCGAATGCGCAGGCTGTAGGTCAGGTTCTCCTCGACCGTCATATGCGGATAGAGGGCATAGGACTGGAACACCATGGCGACGTCGCGCTTGCGTGGTGGCACGCCGTTCATCAGCTCGCCGGCAATCCTGAGATCGCCCGACGAAATGCTTTCGAGGCCGGCAAGCGAGCGCAGCAGCGTGGACTTGCCGCAGCCCGAGGGGCCGACGAGCGCGACGAAAGTGCCCTTGGCGATCGAAAGGTCGATGTTCTTCAGGGCGTGGAAGGCGCCGTAATATTTGTTGACGCCTCTGAGCTCGATCTGTGTGGTCATTTGAGGGCTCCAGAGGTGAGGCCGGATACGATGCGGCGCTGCAAGAGAACGAAGATGGCAAGGATCGGCGTCACATACATCGTGGCGTAGGCCATGATGTTGTTCCACTCGTTGGTGTTCGGCCCCATGAAGGAATTGAGGCCGACGCTTGCCGGCTGAAGGTCGACCGCCTGGATCATCGACTTCGAATAGACGAATTCGCCGAAGGCCTGCATGAAGATCAGGATGGCGCTGACCAGGATGCCGTTGCGGGCAAGCGGCAGCACGATGTTGAAGAAGGCGCCGACGCGCGAATTGCCGTCGACGAGAGCCGCCTCCTCCAACTCCTGGGGAACGCTCATGAAGGTGGCGCGCACCAGGATGACGAAGAAGGGCATGCTCTTTGCCGCGACCGCGATGATGACGGCAAGGCGTGGATAATTCAGCATGCCGATCTGCGAAAAGCCGACGAAGATTGGCGTGATCATCAGCGATGCCGGTAGGACCTGCAGCATCAGGATCAGGAACAGACCGATATCCACCCAGACATTGCGGTATCTGGCGAGCACATAGGCGCAGCCGACGCCAAGCAGCGTGATGAGCGCCATGGAGCCGAGCGCGATGACCAGCGAGTTCCAGAGATAACGGCCCATGTCGCGGCTTTCCCAGACATAGGCATAGGTGCCCCATTGGGGTGCAGCCGGCCAGAAGCTCGGCGGCGTCGCGAACATCTCCGAGCCGCTTTTCAGCGCGGTGATGTACATCCAGTAGAGCGGGAACAGATAGATCGCCGCCATGACGATCGATATGGCGAGCATCAGGCGGTCGCGATTCGTCGTAATCATCCGCGCACCTCGTGGCGTGTGGACCGGACATAGACGACGGACGCGAACATGACGAAGACGATCATGATGACGGAGATCGTTGCGCCCTTGGCGAAGTCGTATTGGCGGAAGGAGAGATCCCAGGCCCAATATTGCGTGACGTTCGATGAATTGTTCGGCCCGCCCGACGTGATCGCGGCGAAAAGATCGAATTGCTGTAACGTGAAGATCAGGCCAAGTGCGATGATGGCGCCGATGGTCGAGCGCATCATCGGCAGCGTGATCGTCCAGAAGCGCTGCCAGACATTGGCGCCGTCGAGTTCGGCGGCTTCGTAGAGATCGGCGGGAATGCCGGCAAGGCCGACGGAAAGCAGGATCATGTTGAACGAGGTGCCGAGCCAGACATTGGCGATGATGACGGCATAAAGCGAATAATGCGGGTCCGAGCGCCAGAAGATGTTACCCGAGATAATGCCGCTTTCCTTGAGAATGAAATTCAGCACGCCGAAATCGCCCGACAGAATCCAGTTCCAGATGGCGCCGACGACGAGGCCGGGCATCACCCAGGAGACGAGGAACAGGCCGCGCATCCATGAGGCGCCGGGAAAATTGACCCAGAAGAACAGCGCCAGGCCGAAGCCGATCAGGAACTGGCCGGCGATGGAGCCGACGACGAAGATGACGGTGTTGTAGAGGATCGGCAGCGTCTCCGGCTGCGCGAAGAGGTCGGTATAATTCTTGAAGCCGACGAAGGGACGCGAGAAGGTCCCGAGGCTGAACATGTCGACCTCCTGGAAACTCATCACGACATTGTAGATCAGCGGCAGCCCCGCCATCAGGAACAGAAAGCCGAGCGGGAAAGCGACCAGCACGATATCGAAACCGCGGCCGTCCCTGACGCTCATCAGGATCCTCTTCATGGGTCCTCCGATACTCCGAACGGGGCCGCCTGGCGCATGCTGCGGAAGACGGCCCCTGCCGGGAGGAAATGATGCGATGAACCGAGGCTCATCCGGTTAAAAGACGCGTTGCTTCCGGTTCCTCTTCTCCCCGCTGGGGAGAAGAGGGAGCAAGCGGCTCGCTTGCAGCCAATGATCAGCCTAGTACTGCCTTGATCTTGTCGGCTGCCTGGTCGAGCGCGTCTTTCGGGCTCATCTGGCCGGTCAGTGCTGCCTGGATGGCGTCCTGGATCGCCTTGGAGATCTTCGGCCATTGCGGATGCGGGCCGCGCGGCTTGGCGTATTTCAGCTGTTCGAGGAAGACCTTGAGGGCTGCATCCTTCAGCGGCTGGCCGGTCTCGGGGATCGAGATGTCGGAACGGGCCGGAAGCTGGCCGAAGTTCTTGAACATCTTGTCGTCCTGCGAGGCGAAATATTCGAGCGCCTTGAAGGCTTCGGCCGGATGTTTGCTGGTGGCGAAGATCGCCCAGTTGAAGTCGCCCATGGCCGAGGAGCGTTCAGCCCCTTCCTTGGGAACCGGGAGCAGCGTGACGCCCCAGTCGAACTTCGCTTCCTGCGTCATGCGGTCGAGCTCCCACGGGCCCGAGATCGCCATTGCCGCATTGCCGGAATTGAAGGTGCCGGTCGAATCCCACTGGCCGCGCGTCAAGGTGTCGGGAGAAGCGAGCTTCTCGTCCATGATCGTCTTCCAGATCCCGAGCGCCTTCACCGCGCCTTCGGCATTGATGTTCTCATAGCTGCCGCCGCCCATCTGAGCCCAGGGAAGGAACTGGAAGGTGCCCTCCTCGTTGGCCTTGGCCGAGAAGGCGAGACCATAGACGTTCTTGGCGGGGTCGGTCAGCTTACGCGCGTCCTCGACGAGCTCGTCCCAAGTCTGCGGTGGCTTGTTCGGGTCGAGGCCCTTGGCCTTGAACATGTCCTTGTTATAGTAAAGCGCGATCGTATTGGTCGCCTTCGGCACGCCAAAATACTTGCCGTCCCACTCGACCGATTTCAGCGGGCCGGGGAAATAATTCTCCGGTTTGATGACGGTCGACTTGGCGATCATGTCGGTAAGATCCAGGAAGGCGCCGCGCGACGAAAACAGCGCATGCTCCGGATTGTCGACGGCGATGATGTCGGGCGCCTGGCCGGTCGCATAGGCACGCATCGCCTCGGTGACGACGTCGTCGAACTGGATCAGCCGATATTCGATCTTGATGCCGTTGTTCTGGGCGTTGAACTCCTTGACGAGGTTCGGCGCCGGCTGGGTGTCCTTATCCAGCGACCAGAGCGTCAGTGTGACGTCTTCGGCCTTGGCCGAAAGACCGAACAGCGAGACGCCTGCAAGTGCGAGAGCGCCCAGAATTGCATATTTGTGGATAGCCATGGTTCTCCTCCTTTGTGGTTATCCCCGTTTCCGGCAATTCCTCCTTGCCGGAAACGATATCATCAGATGGGGTCGACGACGAATTCGCCGCCCCGGGCATGCTTGAGGTGGTTCAGCGCATAGACCTGGCCGGTCATTTCAAGCGCGTCGCGATAGACCGGGTCGTGCCAGCCTTCGATGTCGATCGAGCCCGACCAGCCGGCGAGGCGCAGTTCAGAAATGATGTCGGTCCAGTTGCTGTCGCCGAAGCCCGGCGTGCGCATGAAGACGAATTTCTCCTTGCCGAAGATACCGTGTTCCTTGATGACCTCCCAGCGGATGGTCGCGTCCTTGCCGTGGACGTGGAAGAACTTGTGCGCCCATTTGCGGATCTGCGGCAAAGGGTCGATCAGATAGACCATCTGATGGCACGGCTCCCACTCCAGCCCGATATTATCGTCAGGCGTCTCGTTGAACATCAGTTCCCAGGCGTCGGGATTATGCGCGATATTCCAGTCGCCGGTCGCCCAGTTGCCGTCCATGGCGCAATTCTCGAAAGCAATCTTGACGCCCTTGTCGGCCGCCCGCTTGGCAAGCTCGCTCCAGATCTGCTTGTAGCGAGGCAGGCTGTCTGTCAGCGGCTTGCCGCGGATGCGGCCGGTGAAGCCGGCAACGCAGGTGGCGCCGAAGTGATGGGCATTGTCGATACAATGTTTCCAGCCCTCCAGCGTCTCGAGGTCGATTGCGGTCTCTTCCAGCGGATTGCCGAACATGCCGAGCGTCGAGATGGTGATGTCGCGGTCGCCGATCGCATCGAGGCAACGCTTGCCGAGCTCGGCCAGGTCCTGGCCCTTCGTCGTCTGCCAGAAGAAGGGCTCGAAGCTTTCGAAGCCCATGCCGGCGATCTCGCCGATGCGCGCGGCGGCATCGCCCTTGTTGCCGCTGACCATGGTGCCGATACGAATGGATTTTGCAGGGTTGCTCACGTCACGTCATCCTATGCTGAAATTTCGACGCGCCTGCCCGTCTTGGCGCTTTCGATTGCGCCGAAGACCATGGCAAGGCTTCGGATATTGTCGGAATTGACCGTCTCGGGCCGTTTGCCGGTGCCGATCGCCGCGATGAAGTCGGCGATGACGCTGGCGTGGCCATGGGTTTCCTCGTCATGTTCCGGACCGGGAACGTTTACGGCAGCGGAACCATGCAAAAGGCCGGGCTCTTCGCCGGCAACAGTCGCCTTGAAACTCTCCTCGCCATCCCAGGTGAGCATCCCCTTCGAGCCGACGAGACGCCACTGGCTTTCCCAGCTGGTGCGCTCGCCCTCGGCGCACCAGGAGCCGCGATAGGTGAAGACGATGTCGTCGGTAAATTCGAAAATGGCATTGGCCGAGGCGCCGTGCCGGTACCACGAACCCTTCGGATTGCGCTCGACGCAATAGACGGCGAGCGGCTTCCGGTCGGCGACGTAGCGCGCCGAATCGAAGGTGTGGATTGCCATGTCGAGAAGCAGGACATTGTCCATCTCTTCGCGGAAGCCGCCGAAATGCGGCGCCAGGAAGAAGTCGCAATGGATGCCGGTGAGTTCGCCGATCGCGCCGCTGTCGACGAAGCGACGCAGGCGCCTGACGCCTGATATGAAGCGACGGTTCTGGATGACAGCGTGGATACGGCCGGTCTCGGCGGCAAGATCGACCAGCGCAGCGCCCTCGGCAAGCGAGGCCGCCATCGGCTTTTCGCTGAGCACATGGCAGCCGGCCTTGAGTGCCGTCGAAACGACGTCGTAGCGCGCAGCCGGAATGACGATGTCGAAGACCAGATCAGCCTTCGTGGCAGTGATGACGGCAGACAGGTCCGAACCGATGACGGCGCCTTCAAGGCCGAACTCCGCGGCAAGCTTTTCGGCCGTCTCCCGGTTCAGGTCGACAAGGCCGACGATGGTGATGGATTCGGCCAGCAGAGGGTTGGAAGCGATGGCGCGCAACCAACCTTTGGACATAGCTCCGCACCCGCACAAAATGGCACTGAATTTCACGATTTCCTCCGAAAGAATGGCGCCAACTCCTGATGACACGCACTCCGTAAACGTTTACGACTGTATGCGGAAACATTTTACCGTGTCAATAGAGGCAAAATGCGAAATTGCAGACCGAAAGAAAATCGCGGCCGATGAAGGGGATTCGCCAGCTTGCCGAATACCTGGATATCTCGATCGGCACGGTCTCCCGTGCGCTGAACAGCAAGCCCGATGTCAATGAGGAAACCCGCCGGCGGGTGCTGGCGGCGGCCAAGGAACTCGGCTATGTCGCCAATCAGTCCGGGCGGAGCCTGAGGCAGGGGGAGACGAAGGTCATCGGGTTGATGATCGAATCCAGCAAGGAAACGGTCGAGAACGCCGACAACTTCTTCCTCGGCGTCACCAGCGGCCTGCAAAGCGTCTTTGCCCGCCACAAGCTCGACCTCATCATGCTGCCCTGCCCGAGCGACGAGGACCCGCACGAATATCTGAAGCGGATGGTGGCGCGGCGCATCGTCGATGCGATGATCATCTCGGACACGCAGCGCGTCGATCGGCGCATTGATTTTCTGTCGAGGGCGAAAATCCCCTTCGTCGCGCTCGGCCGCAGCCTTTCGGCCAACAATTTCCCCTGGATCGATCTCGATTTCGAGGGCGTGGCCGACCATGCCGTCGAGCGGCTGATCGCGCTGGGCCACCGCCGGATCGCGATCACCGCGCCGTCGAGCGAGGCCAACCTCGGCTATCTCTTTATCGACAGCTATTGCCGGGCGCTTGAGCGGCACGATATTCCCTTCGACCCCTCGCTCGTCATCCGCGTCAAGTCGAGCGAACAGGGCGGCTATCTGGCGGCCCATGAGCTGCTGTTGCTCGAAGAGCGGCCGACGGCGGTGATCTTGATCTACGAGCTGATGGCGATCGGCCTTTACCGCCGCCTGATGGAATCGGGCGTCATGCCCGGCCGCGACCTTGCGGTGATCGGCTTCCGCGACGCTCCGCGCGCACGGTTCCTGCAGCCCTCGCTCAGCTGCTTTCGAATGTCGCTCTACGATCTCGGCGTCGCGCTCGCCCGGATGCTTCTCGCCACCATGCCGGTCTATCGAGATTTCTATCCGGGAGGCGACCGCAACATCATCTGGCCCCTCGAACTGATGGCGGGCGAAAGCGACGCGTTTCGGGTTGAGGTCATGGCCTGAGCACTATTGGCTTGCTTCCGGAAAACAGAAGCGAGCCCCTTCATGTACCTGCTGCAAAGAACCGGTTCTCAGGCCGCGGCAATCCGAGATGTTCGCGCAGCGTCGTGCCCTCGTATTCGCTACGGAACAGGCCGCGGCGCTGCAGCTCGGGAACCAGCCGGTCGGTGACGTCGAGGAGACCCTGCGGCAGATAGGGGAACACGACGTTGAAACCATCCGAGCCTTCCTCATCAAGCCAGCGTTCCATCTCGTCGGCGATGCTGGCAGGCGTGCCGACGAAGGCAAGGCCGGCATAGCCGCCAAAACGTTGCGCCAACTGACGCACCGTCAGATTTTCCTCCGCGGCAAGCTTCAGCACCTGTGCCCGGCCGGTCTTGCTGGCATTGGTGTCGGGAATATCGGCCGGTAGCGGCGCGTCGGGATCAAAGCCCGAAGCGTCATGGCCGAGCGCGATTGAAAGCGAGGCGATGGCGCTGTCGTAATGCACCAGACTGTCGAGCGTGGCGCGTTTGGCGCGCGCCTCCTCGATGCTGTCGCCGACGATGACGAAGGCGGCGGGCAGGATCTTCAGGTGCTCGCGGTTACGGCCGATGGCTTCCATGCGGCCCTTGATATCGGCATAAAGCGCCCTGCCCGCGGCAAGATCGCGCGGCGAACAGAAGACCATCTCGGCGGTTTCCGCGGCAAGCTGGCGGCCGGGGTCCGACTGGCCGGCCTGGACGATGACGGGCCAACCCTGCGGCGGCCGGGCGATATTGAGTGGCCCGCGCGCGCTCAGTTCCTCGCCCTTGTGGCCCAGCACATGCATCTTTGCCGGATCGAAGAACAGGCCGCTTTCCCGATCGCGGATGAAGGCATCGTCGGCGAAGCTGTCCCAGAGCCCGGTGACCACGTCGTAGAATTCCCGGGCGCGATGATACCGCTCGCCATGCTCCACATGTTCGTCGAGGCCGAAATTGAGCGCGGCATCAGGGTTCGACGTCGTGACGATGTTCCAGCCGGCGCGGCCGCCGCTGATATGGTCGAGCGAGGCGAAACGCCGGGCAATGTGATAGGGCTCGTCGAAGGTGGTGGAGGCCGTGGCGACGAGGCCGATGCGCTCCGTCACCGCTGCCAGCGCCGAGAGCAGCGTAAAGGGCTCGAAGGAGGTCACGGTGTGGCTGCGCCTGAGCGCCTCGACCGGCATGTTGAGCACGGCAAGATGATCGGCCATGAAGAAGGCGTCGAATTTCGCCCGTTCCAGCGCCTGTGCGAAGGACTTCAGATGCGCGAAATTGAAATTGGCGTCGGGATAAGAACTGGGATAGCGCCAGGCGCCGGTATGCAGGCTGACGGGACGCATGAAGGCGCCGAGGCGCAACTGCCGTGGGGTCATGACTTTCCTCATGGATCGGGCAAGGCGGCCGCCTGCCCCGCATTGGGCGTTCTGTCTGGAGCCGCTGCGGCGACGCATCGGATATCGGTTACGTAGGAGGTCGGTGAAATCAAATCGAGGCCGGCGGTGGTAATTTCCGGCAGGAATTTCATTGCTTCTCCGACCCGCGTTTTCGCGCGAACGCCAGACCGGAAGCCTAATCGCGACCGCCGGAGGCTGATAAGCAAACACTTTTCATTTTCGATGACGTCTATAGAATTTATGCTCTTATCTCGACGCTCGATTTCTTTCACCGATAGCATCGTCAGAAGTGGAGACATCGATGAACACCGTGCTAAGGCAAGCAGATCAGATCCGGCCCGTGGCCGACCGTATCGGCAGCGATGATGAGGCGATCGCCACCGCCCGCAGACTGGCGGCACAATTTGCCGCACGCGCCGCCGAGCGCGACGCCGAACGGATCCTGCCGTTTGGTGAACTCGATCTTCTCGCCCAGTCCGGCCTTCTGGCGATCACCGTACCGGCGCAATATGGCGGGCTTGACGTCTCCAACGCCGTGCTTGCCGAGGTCACCGCGATCCTGTCTGAGGCGGACGGTTCGATCGGCCAGATCCCGCAGAACCATTTCTATATTCTCGAGGCGCTCAGAACCGACGGCGGCGAGGAGCAGCAGCGCTATTTCTTCGGCCGCGTGCTGGCCGGCGACCGTTTCGGTAATGCGCTGTCCGAGCGCGGCACCAAGACGGTCGGCCACTACAACACGCGCATCACCCGCGACGGTCCGGGTTACCGGATCAACGGCCGCAAATTCTATTCGACCGGCGTCCTCTTCGCCGACTGGATCACCATCTTCGCGCTCGATCCGGAGGACCGGTTGACCATGGCCTTCGTGCCGAAGGGTACTGAAGGCGTCGAGATCGTCGACGACTGGGACGGTTTTGGCCAGCGCACCACCGGCAGCGGTACGACGATCCTCGACAATGTCTATGTCAGCGCCGATTCCGTGGTTTTCCATCACAAGGGCTTCGAGCGGCCGACGACGATCGGCTCCGTTGGTCAGATCATCCATGCCGGCGTCGATCTCGGTATTGCACGGGCGGCCTTTGCCGAAACGCTGGAGTTCGTCAGGACGAAATCACGCCCCTGGATGGATAGCGGCCTTGAGCGTGCCGCAGACGATCCGCTGACGATCGCCAAGGTTGGCCAGATCGCCATCCGGCTGGAAGCCGCAACGGCTCTGGTGGAGCGCGCCGGGCACAAGGTCGATGCCGCGCAGGTCGAGACGACGGAGGAAAAGGTGATCGCGGCCACGCTTGCAGTCGCTGCGGCGAAGGTACTGACGACCGAAGTGGCGCTCGAGGCCTCGAACACGCTTTTCGAGCTTGCCGGAACCTCGTCAGTACAAACAGGCCTCAACCTCGACCGCCACTGGCGCAATGCCCGCACCCATACGCTACACGATCCCGTGCGTTGGAAATATCACGTCGTTGGCAACTACCATTTGAACGGCGTAACGCCACCGAAGAACGGTGCGCTCTGAAACCTCCATTCCTACCAAGGAAAAGCCCCATTGCCGATGCCGGCAATGGGGCTTCGTTCTTCGATGGAAGAGTGGTCGCCTCAGCTGTAGAGGCTGACCTGCGGTATCTTGTCGTTCAGCACGAATTCGCCGACTTCCCTCGCCTTGTAGAAGACCGGGTCGTGCAGAGTATGGGTGCGGACATTGCGCCAGAAACGGTCGAAGCGGTATTTGTCGGCTGTTGAGCGTGCGCCCGTCAGCTCGAAGACGCGCGACGTGATGTCAAGCGAGACATGAGTGGCGTGGACTTTGGCGCCATAGGCTTCCGCCGCCGCGGCGCCGCGCTCGCGCTCGGTGACGTCGCGGCCGCGGGCAAGACCCGCCTGCACGGCGGCTGCGGCACTGTCGGCAAGGGCCGCCGAGGCCTTCAGCGCGGCAGTGAATTCGCCGACGCGTTCGAGGATATAAGGATCATCCGCCGCCCGCTCGACACCGGAGGTTATCCACGGCCGGGTCGTGTTGCGGACGTAATCGACGGCCGCGTGCAGCGCGCCTTCCGCGGTGCCGAGATAGAAATTAACGAAGACCAGCTGGATGAACGGCGTATTGAAGGTCGACAGCACCGGCGGTGCTGCGTCGGGTGCGGCGGGTACGCCGACGAAATCCTCCTCGTAAACGGGGAAATCATGAAATTCGACGCTACCGCTGTCTGACAGGCGCTGACCGATATTGTCCCAGTCGTCATTGGCGACGTAACCTTGACGATTGGTCGGCACGGCGAAACCGGCGATCTTGTCGTCGAGCGTCGCATTGGCATTGATGTAATCGGAGACCCGCGCTGCCGTGGAGAAGGACTTGCGTCCGTTCAGCACATAGCCGTTGCCGCGACGGGTGAGCACCAGCCCGGGATCGCGCGGATTGACGGCCGCACCCCAATAGAGGTTCCTGGCGACCGTATCGCTGCCCAGCGCATGGGCGCGTGCGGTATCAAGGGCCCAATAGATGTACTGGCTGTTGACATAGTGGTAGCCGAGCAGCTGGCCGATCGAGCTCTCGCCACGCGCGAGAATGCGCACCAGCCTCAGCCCGTCGACCCAATCGAGGCCACCGCCGCCGATCTCACGGGGATGCAGCGCATTGAGCAGGCCGGCATTCTTCAATTTGACGATTTCGCCAAGCGGCGGGCGGCCTTCGCGATCGAGGTCTGCGGCGCGCCCGGAAAGGTCGGCAGAGATATCCTGCGCACGGGCAAAGAGGTCTTCGCGCGTCGGGTTGCGGCTGGTCGCGAAGACGACATTGGACTGGCTCATAGGCGGAACTCCAATTCTCCAAAAAGATGATCCGGCGGGAGACGAGGCTCCCGCCGGAAGGATCGAGGGTGACCTCCTCAGAAAAGCTTGTCCGGAATCCAGTTGGCGGTCGCCGCATCGCTCGTGCTGAAGGCCGGGATCTTTTCGGCCAGCTCCTCGATCGTCTTGACACCGGCTGCGCGCAGGCTTTCCTGCGTCAGAAGCGTTGGCTTCACGGTGATTTGGTGGGGAACCGTCTGTCCGGCGATTTCGAGTGCTGCGGCGCGAATGGAGACGGCGCCGACGACGGCAGGATTGGTCGCCACGGTCGCGACCCAAGGGCTGCCTTCCTCGGTGATTTCCTGGATATCGGCCGTCGAGACGTCGGCCGAATAGATCTTGAGCTTGTTTGATATGCCGAGGTCGTTGGCGGCGAGCTTCACACCGCGGGCGAATTCGTCATAGGGGGCGAAGATGACCGATATATCGGGATTGGCGGTGAGCACGGCCTTCGCCTGATCGGCGGTCGAGGTCGCCGTCGTGTCGCTGACATTGCCGAAACGGGCCTTTTCGACCACGCCTTTATTGTCCGACTTGAACTTGTCCCAGACTTCGTTGCGGCGGTCGAGCGGCGCAAAGCCCGCGACATAGACGTAGCCGGCGTTGAAGCTGTTGCCGTTGTCCTTCACCACCTGTTCGAGCGCCAGTGACGCGAGTTCGTGATCGCTCTGCTCCACCTGCGGAATCTTGGGGTTGTTGAGGTTGACGTCGAAGGCCACGACTGTGATGCCCTTGTCGAGCGCCTGCTGCACGACGTCGCCGAGCGATTCCGGCAGGCCGTGGTCGATGACGATGCCGGAGACGCCGAGATTGATCGCCTGAAGGATCTGTTCGCGCTGCTCGGCGGCATCCTGCCGGCCGGGGAAGATGCGCAGGTCGATATCCAGCGCCTTGGCCTGGGCTTCAGCCCCTGCCTGGTACGCCTGGAAGAAATCGCCGGCCGAGATGTAGCTGATCAGCGCTACTTTGACGCCGCCCTTGTCGAAAGGGGCAGGAGCGCCGGACAGACCGTCGGCTTTTGCGCCTTGAATGAAAATGAACGGAATGACGGCGGCGGACAGTGCGAGCCGTGCGAGGGATTTCATCGTCGCGTTCCTTTTAGCAATCGGGAGCGTCGTCTGACAGGTCTGGCAGCCCTCGCGACGCGTCGGATTATTAGATATAATCTCTATGTTTTTAGTAGAGTAAATGATCCGATTTTATGGGCTGTGGGAGATTCTTTGTTTCCCGAGGGCAGTTCGCCGGGGAAAGGCGTGCCTGGAGTTCGACCGCCCGGACAGGGCACACTCCGGCTTCGATTGCAGTCTCGGACCTTTATCGATGCCGCTTCTTCACATTGAAAATATCACCCGCAGTTTCGGGTCGACGCGGGCGCTTGCCGGCGCTGATTTTTCTATGGAACGCGGCGAGATCGTGGCGCTGATGGGCGCAAACGGCGCGGGAAAATCGACTCTGGTCAAGATCCTTTCCGGCGTGCTTCCGGCCGATGGCGGCATGGTCAGCCTCGATGGCCGCGCCTTTGCGCCGCGTAGCCCGGCCGAAGCAGCAAGGGCCGGTGTCGTCACGGTGCATCAGTCGACGGATCTCGTCGGCGCGCCCGGTCTGACCGTTGCCGATGCCCTGCTGCTCAACCGGTTTGGCGATCGCAGCACACCCTTCTTCGTCTCGCGCGCCGGCATCCGCCGTGCCGCGCAGTCCATGCTCGATGCCGCCGGCTTCACCCTGCCGCTGGACCGTGATTTCGGTGACCTCGCCAGCGCCGATCGGCAACTGGTGGCGATTGCCCGGGCGCTTGCCAACCGCGCCGACCTCCTCATCCTCGACGAGCCGACGGCGAGCCTTTCCGGAGAGGAAAGCCGCCGCCTCTTCGATATTCTGCTGAGGTTTCGCAAGCGGGGACTAGCGATCCTCTATATCTCGCACCGCACCGCCGATCTCGAAGCCATCGCCGACCGCGCGCTCGTCATGCGCGGCGGCCGCGTCGTCGGCACCTTCTCACGGCCGATCGATTTTTCGAGCGCCATCGAGACGATGATCGGCCGCAGACTGGATGCGGCCCGGCCGGATGTGCGGCCCGCGACCGGACCAGTGATTTTGGAGATGCGTGATATCAGCCTGCTCTCTGGGGCCGCCTCCTTTGATCTGTCATTGCATGAGGGCGAGGTGGTGGCGGTGACCGGTGTGCTCGGCGCCGGCAAGAGCCGGCTGCTGTCGGCGATCTTCGGGGTGACGGCGCTTGCCGGCGGTGCGATGTTCCTCGGCGGTCGGCCCTACCGGCCGAAAGGCCCGGCCGAGGCGATCGCCGCAGGTGTGGCGATGGCGGCCGAAGACCGTCATCGTTCCTCGCTGATGCCGCCGGCATGGCCCGGCCATTCGCTGTCGGCGACGATCAGCCTGCCGCATCTTGGCAAATGGTATCCGCGCGGTTTCCTTGTCGGCGGCCGTGAACGACGCGAAGCCGAACTGGCGATCACTCGTCTCGGTATCAAGGCCGCGGGTCCGCTCGCCTCGGTCTGGTCACTGTCCGGCGGCAACCAGCAGAAGGCGGTGATCGCCCGCTGGGAGGCGGAACCGAGCCGTTTGCTGCTGCTCGACGAACCTTTCCAGGGTGTCGACGTCGGCGCCCGCCGCGACATTATCCAGGCGATCCGCACCCGCACCGATCGGGCGACGCTGATTGCGACCTCCGATCCGGAGGAGGCCTATGAAGTGGCCGACCGCATCCTCGTCATCGACCGCCACGTGTTGAGACCGGCGGCCGGCGAGGCTTTTCATTCCGCCATCCAGGGAATATCCGCATGACGACGATCGATGACGACACTCTTCCACAGGCAAGCGTCCGGCCGAGGGCCTCGCCGCAAGCCGATAACGGCCGTCTCGCCGCCCTCGGGGCGTTCCTGCGTGCGGGCGCGGTGTTCATCCTGCTGGCGCTGCTCATCGTCGGCTTCACCATTGCCCAACCCGCCTTCATCAATATCGCCAATCTGATGAGCATCCTGCAGGCGGTGTCCGTCGTCGCCATCCTCGGCGCCGGCGTCACCGTGACGCTGGCTGTCGGCGGTTTCGACCTGTCGATCGGCGCGGTCGCCGCATCGAGCGTGATGGCGGCGAGTTATGCGATGATCGTCTGGCACCTTGATGCCTATGCGACGGTGCCGCTGGTGCTCGCCTTTGGCGCCCTGATCGGCTTCGTCAACGCCTTCCTCATCGTGCGCCTGAAGGTGCCGGATCTGTTGGCGACGCTGGCGATGATGTTCCTGCTTTCCGGCCTGCAGCTGATCCCGACCGCCGGCCGATCGATTTCGGCCGGCCTCACCCTGCCTGACGGCTCGAAGGCGACCGGCGCCTACGACCCCGCCTTTTTGCTGATCGGCCGCTACAGCATCCTCGGCACCCTGCCCGTTGCCGTGGTGCTGATGGCGGTGGTCGCCATCGCACTCTTCATTCTCACCGAACGCACTCGCATCGGCCGGCTGCTGTTTGCGACCGGCGGCAATGAGGTCGCGACCCGGCTTGCCGGCGCCTCGACGGTGCGGCTGAAGACGCTTGCCTATGTCCTATCGGGCACGCTGGCATCGCTCGGCGGCATTGTCATCGCCGCCCGCGTCGGGCGTGGTGATATCTCGTCCGGCGGCTCGCTGCTGATGGATTCGGTCGCCGCCGCGTTGATCGGCTTTGCCGTCTTCAACCTGCGGCGTCCAAACGTGCTTGGCACCATTGCCGGCGCGGTCTTCGTCGGCGTGCTGCTGAACGGCCTCACCATGCTGAACGCCCCTTACTACACCCAGGATTTCGTCAAGGGCGCCGTGCTCGTCGGAGCCTTAGCGCTGACCTACGGCCTCGGCCGCAGCAATCCCTAATTCCAAGGAAGAAAACATGACCCGCGAAATCAGGCTGAACGCCTTCGACATGAATTGCGTCGGACACCAGTCGCCGGGGCTCTGGCGCCATCCGCGCGACAAGTCCTCAACCTACAAGGATCTCGACTACTGGGTGCATCTGGCAAAGACGCTGGAGCGCGGCAAGTTCGATGGGCTGTTCATCGCCGACGTGCTCGGTGTCTACGATGTGCTGAACGGCAATGTCGATGCCGCACTTCGCCATTCGGCGCAGGTGCCGGTCAATGATCCGCTGCAACTGATCCCAACCATGGCCTACGAGACCGAGCATCTTGGCTTCGGCCTCACGGCGTCGCTCTCCTTCGAGCACCCCTACACCTTCGCCCGCCGCATATCGACGCTCGACCATCTGACCAAGGGGCGCGTCGGCTGGAATATCGTCACCTCCTATCTCAACAGCGGCGCGCTCAATATCGGCCAGCCGGCGCAGACGAAGCATGATGACCGATACGACCTCGCCGAGGAATATCTCGAGGTCTGCTACAAGCTCTGGGAGGGAAGCTGGGAGGATGGCGCCGTCGTCCGCGACCGGGAAAGCGGTATCTTCACCCATCCTGACAAGGTCCACCCGATCCGCCATGCCGGCAAGCATTTCAACGTGCCCGGCATTCACTTGAGCGAGCCCTCGCCGCAGCGCACGCCAGTGCTCTATCAGGCCGGTGCTTCCAGCCGCGGCAAGGATTTCGCCGGCGCCCATGCCGAGTGCATCTTCGTCGCGTCGCCGTCGAAGCCTGTGCTGAAGCGTTATGTCGCCAATGTCCGCGAGGCGGCCGAACGGATCGGCCGCAACCCGCGCGAAATCCTTGCCTTCAACCTGCAGACCGTGATCCTCGGCGAAACGGATGCGGAGGCGCAGCGGAAGTTCAACGAATACCGCAAATACGCCTCCTTCGAGGGCGCGCTGACGCTGATCTCCGGCTGGACCGGCATCGATTTCGGCCAGTTCGGACCGGACGAGGTGCTGCGCCACCGCCATACCAATGCGGTGCAATCGGCCGTCGAAACCTTCACGACAATCGATCCCACCAAGGAATGGACCGTGCGCGAAATGGCCGATTGGGTCGGCATCGGCGGTTTCGGCCCTGTTTTCGTCGGCTCACCGCAAACGGTCGCCGACCTGATGCAGGAATGGATCGAGGATACCGATGTCGACGGCTTCAACCTCGCCTATGCCGTGACGCCCGAGAGTTTCGAGGATGCCGTCGATCTGCTGGTGCCGGAACTGCAAAAGCGCGGCGTTTACAAGACCGACTACGCCAAGGGGACGTTGCGGGAAAAGCTTGGGGGAGCGGGGCCGCGCCTTGTCGCGCCGCATCCGGGTGCTGCCTATCGTAATCTGGCGGGAGAACCGGTCAGGCTTGCCGCCGGCGGCTGACCGGCAGTGATTGCTCGGGCGAATGCGCACAGGGCAGAAAAATATCTCGCCCGGCTTGCGCATTTGAATTTAATATCCGTCGCAATGATCTTTTCGCTTCGAATATAGTCTGGCGAATTGTTCACCGACCAGGAGGGGTCATGACCGTATCATCTATCTCGCGGCGCACGCTGATGAAGGGCACTGCCCTGCTGCTTGCTTCGACGGCGCTCGCCCGACAGGCGCTTGCGCAAGCTGCTCCCGCCGGCGGCCGGCTGATCGTTGCGGCCGATTCCGAGCCGAAGAACCTCAATCCTGCGATCGTCGCCTCGAACGGCGTCTTCTTCGTCGCAAGCAAGGTGATCGAGCCGCTGGCCGAAGCGTCGTTCGACGGCAAGGACGGGCTTGCGCCGCGCCTTGCCACCTCCTGGGAGGGCTCGGATGACGGCCTCTCCGTCACCTTCAAGCTGCGCGACGGCGTCACCTGGCACGACGGCAAGCCGTTCACCTCAGTCGATGTCGCCTTCTCCGCGCTCAATATCTGGAAGCCGCTGCAGAATCTCGGCCGCCTGGTCTTCGCCAATCTCGAAGCCGTCGACACGCCCGACGATTACACCGCCATCTTCCGCTTCTCCAAGCCAACGCCGTTCCAATTGATCCGCAACGCGCTGCCTGTCGTCACCAGCGTCGTCGCCAAGCACATCTTCGACGGCACCGACATCGCCACCAACCCGGCCAACAACACGCTGATCGGCACCGGCCCGTTCAAGTTCGCCGAACACAAGCCTGGCGAATATTACCGGCTGGCGCGCAACGAGAATTATTGGGACAAGGACCAGCCGAAACTCGATGAGATCGTCTTCCGCGTGCTGCCCGATCGCGAAGCGGCGGGTTCGGCGCTCGAAGCCGAGGAAATCCAGCTTGCCGCCTTCTCGGCGGTGCCGCTGGCCGATCTCGACCGCATCTCGAAGGTCGCCGGCATCAAGGTGATTTCGAAGGGCTATGAGGCTTTGACCTATCAGCTCGTCGTCGAGATCAATCACCGCCGCAAGGAGTTGGCCGACCTCAGGGTCCGTCAGGCGATCGCGCAGGCGATCGACAAGAAATTCGTGGTCGACACGATCTTCCTGGGTTACGCCGCCGCCGCGACCGGCCCGGTGCCGAAGAATGCGCTGCAGTTTTATACGCCTGACGTCGCGGCCTATGATTTCAATCCGGCTGCGGCCAACGACATTCTCGACAAGGCCGGATATAAGCAGGGCCCTGATGGCAACCGCTTTACGCTGAAGCTCCGCCCCGCGCCCTATTTCAACGAGACCCGCCAGTTCGGCGATTATCTTCGCCAGGCGCTGGCCGTGATCGGCATCAATGCCGAGATCGTCAATGCCGATGCGGCCGCACACCAGAAGGCTGTTTATACCGACCACGACTTCGACCTCGCCGTCGGCCCACCGGTTTTCCGCGGCGATCCGGCGATCTCCACCACCATTCTCGTCCAGTCCGGCACCCCAGCCGGCGTGCCCTTTTCCAACCAGGGCGGCTACGTCAATCCGGAGCTCGACAAGATCATCAAGCAGGCCTCCGAAACCGTCGACACGGCGGCGCGCACCGATCTCTACCGCAAGTTCCAGCAGCTCGTCGTCGCTGACCTGCCGCTGATCAACGTCGCTGAATGGGGCTTCATAACCGTTGCGCGCGACACCGTGCTTAACGTCTCGAACAATCCGCGCTGGGCCGTCTCGAACTGGGGCGATACCGCGCTGCAATCGTGATAGGATCGGCGGCAATTCCCTTCCAGAGGCCCTGTCAGGCGTGAAACGAGCCATCATCCTCCTGAGGCGCAGGGCGATCAGTAGTATTCCGGTGCTGCTGATCGTGGTGATCTTCACCTTTTTCTTGCTTGAGTCAGCCTCGGGCGATGCGGTCGACGCCTATCTCGGCTCGATCGGCGGCGGCGATGCGGCACTTAGGCAGTCGCTGCGCGAGAGTTACGGTCTCGACCAGTCCATGCTTGCGCGCCTCTGGCTCTATCTCTCATCGCTGGCGCGGCTCAATCTCGGCTGGTCGGTCGCCTTCGGCCGGCCGGTTGGCGCGCTTATTGCCGAGCGCCTGCCCAATACGCTGCTCCTGATGGGCAGCGCCACCGCGCTCTCCTTCGGCCTCGGCTCGGCGCTGGGCATTCTTGCCGGCGCGCGGCCGGGCAGCATGCGCGATCGGCTGCTGTCGATCGGTTCGCTGATCGTCTATGCCATTCCAAGCTTCTGGCTCGGCCTGGTTCTGAGTATCGCCTTTTCGGTGAAGCTGCGCTGGTTTCCGATCGCCGGCGTCGAGACGATCGCTTCCGGCAAGACAGGATTTTCGCGCGCGCTCGATATCGCCGATCACCTCGTTTTGCCGGTCGGCGCGCTCGCGCTGATCTATCTCGCTCTGTTCCTGCGGGTGATGCGCAGCGGCATGGTCGAGGCGTGGAAGCTCGATTTCGTGCTCTTCGCCCGCGCCAAGGGCCTGTCGCGGAGCCGGATCGTGCTGCGCCACGTGGCGCGCAACGCGCTGCTGCCGCTCGTCACCATGCTCGGACTGCAATCGGCGGCGATGCTCGGCGGCAGCGTGGTGATCGAGAGCGTCTTTGCGATCCCGGGTTTCGGGCGTCTGGCGCAAGAGGCGGTCAATGGCCGCGACGCGCCGCTGTTGATGGGCATCGTCGTCACCAGCGCCGTCCTCGTCATTTCCGTCAATTTCCTCGTCGATCTCGTCTATGCAGCACTCGACCCGCGCATCGGCGCTTCGGAGGGCGGCACATGAGCCGCCTGCTGCGCACGCCGGAAGGCGTGATCGGGCTTGTGATCCTTCTCGTCCTGCTTTCGGCCGGGCTGCTCGCCCCTATCCTTTCACCGGGCGATCCACTGAAGATTGCCGGCCGTGCGCTGCTGACGCCCTTCACCGATCCGGCTTTTCCGCTCGGCACCGACCGGCTCGGCCGCGACGTGCTGGCGGGCCTGCTTTATGGCGCGCGGACCTCGCTGGCCGTTGGCCTTGCGGCAGCGTTTTCGGCCATGGTGCTTGGGCTCTGCGTCGGCATGGCCGCCGGTTTTGCCGGCGGGCTCGTCGACGAAGCGCTGATGCGCGTGGTCGACGCCTTCCAGATCGTGCCGGCTTTTCTGCTTGCCCTTGCCTTCGTCAGCACCATCGGCGTCTCGACGCCTGTCGTCGTCATTGCCATTGCGCTCGGCACCTGGGCCGATCCGGCGCGGCTGACGCGAGCGCAGGTGCTTGCCATCCGCGAGCAGGATTACGTCGCCTCGGCAAGGGTGATCGGCATGCATCCGGCCGAGATCGCCTTCCGGGAAATCCTGCCGAACGCGCTGCCGCCGGTGCTGGCGCTCTCCGCCACCATCGTCGCCGGCGCGATCCTCACCGAGGCAGCGCTGTCCTTCCTTGGCCTCGGCAACCCCAATATCGCCACCTGGGGTTCGATGATCGCCGAGGGCCGCAGCGTGCTGCGCTCGGCATCCTATCTCTCCGTCATACCGGGCGCGGCGCTCGCCATCACCGTGCTCGGCGTCCATCTCTTCAGCGAGGGTCTCGGCAAGGCGCTCGGCGATAACGATGCGAGGGCGGCATGAGCGGCATCTTCTGCAGCCTGCGGCAGCTTTCAGTCACCTATGGGCGCGGCGCTGCTGCCGCGCTCGACAGTGTCGATCTCGATATCGCCGCCGGCGAAAGGCTGGCGATCATCGGCGAAAGCGGCTCCGGCAAGAGCACGCTCGCCCGCGCGCTTGCAGGCCTGCTGCCGGAGGGCGCTAAGGTCCGGGGCGAGATGCTCTGGCCTGCACTTGGCCATCCGCCTCGTCCCGGCCGCGATTTCGGCTTCGTCTTCCAGGATCCGGGCTCCAGCCTCAATCCCGTCCTGACGATCGGCGAGCAGATCGCCGAGGGCGCCAGGCGCCACCTCGGCCTCAGCTGGAAACAGGCCTATGCCAGGGCCGAAGAATTACTCGAGCGGGTACGGATACCGCAGCCCGACAAGGCGATGCGGGCCTTTCCGCATCAGCTTTCCGGCGGCCAGCGCCAACGCGTGGCGATTGCGGCGGCCATTGCCGCGAGGCCTGCGCTGCTGATCGCCGACGAGGCGACCAGCGCGCTGGACGTCGTCGTCCAGGCCGAGATCGTCCGGCTGCTCGACGGGCTGGTGCGCGAGGATGGCATGACGCTTCTCTTCATCACCCATGACATCGCGCTGGTCTCCGGCTTCGTCGATCGCATCGCCGTCTTCCGCAATGCGAGGCTAGTCGAGGCGGGCCCCGTCCGTTCGGTGCTTTCAGCGCCCAAGAGCGACTATACCGCCGCCCTCATCGCCAGCCATCGTGACCTCGCGACGCCGCCGCTGATCGCGGAGGAGCTACCATGAACGATGTGCTGCTTTCCGTCGAAAACCTGTCGAAAGGGTTTGCTTCTGCGGGCCGCCAGGTTGCCGCTCTCGACAATGTGTCGCTGACGATCGCGCCTGGGGAAACGCTCGGCCTCGTCGGCGCCTCCGGCAGCGGAAAATCGACGCTGTCGCGCATCCTGCTGCGGCTTGTTGCTGCCGATGCCGGCTCGATTCGCTTCGAGGGAGAGGATTGGCTCGCGCTGAATGGCGCGCCTTTACGCCGCCGGCGGGCGCGTATGCAGATGGTGTTTCAGGATCCGCTCGCCGCCTTCAATCCGTTGGCGAGCGTTAGTGCAGTGCTCGACGATCCGCTTCGCATCCACGGCGTCGCAAAAGACCGGCGCCCCGGCGAGATCGTCGATCTGCTAGAGCGTGTCGGCCTCACCGCCGATCATGCCGCCCGGCCGGTGCGTTCGCTCTCCGGCGGCCAGCGCCAGCGCGTGGCGATTGCGCGGGCGATTGCGACGCGGCCGTCGATGCTGGTGCTCGACGAGGCGGTCTCGGCGCTCGACGTCACCGTGCGTGGCAGGATCCTGGAGCTTCTGGTCGATCTGCAGAAAGAACAGGGCATTGCCTGTCTGTTCATTTCGCACGATCTGGCCGTGGTGCGCGCCGTTTCCCACCGCATCGCCGTTATCGATGGCGGACGGATCGTCGAGACCGGTCCGGCAGCGGCGGTCGTTGCCGCTCCGCAATCGGAGGCCGCCCGCGCGCTCGTGGGCGCCGTCCCCCGTCTCGTGACCGATCTTTGCTGAAGGAAGTATCCATGTCCGATCTTGGTTGGAATCCCCTGCATGCCGTGCCCTCCTATCCCGCGGAGCGCTACGCCGTCCTTGCCGACAGGATCGGCGACATATTGTGCAGCCGCAACGATATATTACTGGTGCAGGCCGAGGCGGTGGTGGCGCTGGAGGCGGCGGCGCTCAGCCTTGCGCGCCCCGGCCTTTCAGCACTCAACATCATCACCAGTCCCTATGGCGGCTGGTTCGGTCAATGGCTGCGGCGGGGTGGCGCGTCGGTCGCTGATATCGTCGCCGAACCGGGCCTGCCGATCGAGATCGAAACAGTCGCCAAAGCGCTCCAGACAGGTCCGAAGATCGATGTTCTCGCGCTGGTGCACGCGGAATCCGCAAGCGGCATTCTCAACCCCCTGCCCGAGATCTTGGCGCTTGCCCGGGCTCGCGGCGTCGTCACGGTTGTCGACGCGGTCGCATCGGTCGGCGGCCATCAGCTCGATGTCGACGGTCTCGGCATCGACATCGCCGTGATCGGGCCACAGAAGGCGCTCGGCGGTCCGGCTGGCGTGTCCGCGCTTTCGGTCAGCGGCAGGGCCTGGGATTTGATCCTCAGTGACGGCGCACCGCGCGATTCGATCTTGTCTTTGGCCGATCTGAAGAGCTGGATCGACGGCGGCCGGCGTGGCCTGCCGGGAACACCGGCGTCGCTGGAATTCTTCGCGCTGGAGACAGCGCTCGACCGCATCGAGGCCGAGGGTCTGGAGAATGTGGTCGCTCGCCATGCGCTGGCGGCATCGGCGACGCGAGCGGGGCTTGCCGCGCTCGGTGCCCCGGGATGGGTGCCGGCAGTAAAGGCGTCGAACCTGGTCACGGCAGTGCCGGTGCCGGAGGCGCTCGCGCCTGCCGCGCTGATCGCAGCTGCCGGGCAGCTCGGGGTCGAGCTGAGCGAAGGCGTTGGAACAGCGCCGGCCCGTCTCGTGCGGCTGAACCACACGGGTTCGCGCGCCGCATTCCAGACGGTGCTGTCGAATGTCGTGGCGTATGGCGCCGCTCTCAGGCAGGCAGGCCATCCCTCGGATATATCAGCCGCCTCGGAGGCAATATCCGCAGCCTACAGTCGATGAAAGCCGTATTCGGCCCTTGATAATCATGGTTCATCAAGGCAGGAGAGTAGTATCGCGGAGACTTGGTGCAGATGACAAGATTGCTGGATGCGCAGGGCCTGGAGATTTCACATGAGGGGCACCGGACCCGCCTGAAATGGCACCGGTTGCGCAAACGGTTTGCCGATCCGTTGTTCTCAGCCGAAGTGATGGCGGAGGGATTTGCAGCAGGCGCTTCGATGGAGCTCGATCTGCGCGTACGTGCCGACGGCGGTTTCGTCGTGCTGCACGACAAGGATCTCGAAGGCGAGACGACAGGACATGGACCGGTCGCCGAAAAGAGTATCGGTGACCTCAGCGATATCAGGATGCAAGAGGGCGACCGGCCGCTGATCCTCAGCGAGGATCTTGCCGCCATGATGCAATCGACGCATCCAGCCGCACTGCTGCAATTCGACATGAAGGATGACTTTGAAGCGATCGGCGCCAAGGGCGTCGCGCATCTGGCCGCGCATTTTAGGGATATCGCCGCCTCGGTGATTGTCAGCGGCGACAGTCTCGACCTCATCATCGCGGTCAAGGAGAAGCTTCCCCATCTCCTGCGCGGCATCGATCCGACCAACAAGCTCTACGATATCAGGATGGCCAACGGCTGGAAGGCGGTCGAGACGGAACTGCGCGCTGACCTGCGCGGCCCGACTGAACCGGACACGATCTATCTGCACTGGCCGCTGATCCTTGATGCCGCCAATCAAGGTCTCGACTTGATCGCGCTCTGCCGGGACGAAGGCAAACGCGTTGATGCCTGGACCTTCACCCTGAAGGATCCGGAGGCCGGTTTCAGCGAAGAGGAATGGCGAGGCTTTTCAGCGCTGATGGCCCTGAAGCCGGATCAGATCACCACCGACGAGGCGCCGGCGACTGAACGCGGCTGGGGCCGCCGCATGGCGAATTAACCGGTGGGCGTTGGAGCATGATGCCGAAAGGTGTGAGAGGCTTTCGCTACCCTGTTTCTAGGTTTGTCGCCTGCTTTTTGCAGTTTGCATCATTTTAAACTTCTGATGCTATCCATAGCCAGCAGACAAATGTTGGTGTCCGATATGCAAATTGTTGATGCCGAAGCAAATACTCGACAAGCAAATTCCAGCTTACAGGAAGCGTGGCATCTTGGATGTACAGGCCGTTCGGTTGAGGCCCTCACGCTGGCCGGCAAAATTCCTGTTGATGCCAAGGCGCGGGGCGACGATCGGCTCGCCGCGCAATGCGACACCGATATTGCCTGGTACTGTTTTCAAATCGGCAAGGCCGAACTTGGGCTGACGCATGTCCGGCGGGCGATAGACTTCTGGAAATTGCACGGGGAGCGCAAAGAGGAAGCCTGTGCCCGGGCCTATTTCGGATGGTTGCTCTTGGAACTGGGCTTGCCGGAGGAAGCGATCGAAGAAGCGACCCGCGCGTTGGATCTGGCCGACAAGGCCGCGGATCCGAAAGCACAAAGCCTGGCCACCAACGTCATAGGGATTATCTTCTGGTGCAACAAACAGCCCGACCGGGCCATCTTGATGAGCGAGAGATCTGTCGAACTCGCCAGATCGATTGGCAATAAGAACTATGAATGCTGGTGGCTTATCAATCTCGGCGGCGCTCATTCGGAAGGTGGATATATCGCGCGGGCGCTCGGCCAGCCGGAGGAAGAACACCAGATGCTGGTCAGGGCGCTGGCACTGACCGAACAGGCGCTCGACATCGCAATCGAGATCGGCGACAGCTGGGCCGCTCGCCTCTGTCTCGGCAACCAAGCCGAATTCTACAGCCACCTGGGCGAGCATGAGAAGGCGCTCCAGTGCATGGCCCGCTATCGGCTGTTTCAAGAGAACAGCTATGTCAGGGACAGGCAGCAATATCTCTACACTTTGGGCCAGATCTACAACAATTCCGGAAAATTCACCGAAGCCCTGTCGCCGCTGCTCGAGGCGGTGGAGCTGATCGACGCCGGCGGCAGTTTCGATTCCTATGTCCAGATCTATCTTTATCTGTCGCAGGCCTATGAGGGGCTGGGACAGTTCGATCCGGCGCTGGCGGCCCATAAAAAATACCACCAAGCCTATTTGCGCAATAGCGCCGAGAGTACGCAGCGACGCGCACGTCTCGCTGAAATCTACTATGAAACCAAACGGTTCAAGGAAGTTGCCGAAACGGAGTCGAAGCGCGCAGAAACGCTGGAGGCATCCTATCAGAAATTGCAGGAGCAAACCGATCTCCTTGCAAATGCCGTCTATCTGGACGCACTGACCGGGCTCTATAATCGCAAATATCTCGACAGCCGCTTTAAAGCGCTGACATCTGAGAAGCGTCCATATTCGATCGCGATGCTGGATGTCGATCACTTCAAGTCGATCAACGACGACTTCTCTCACATGATCGGTGACCGGGTCCTGAGTGCCATTGGAACCATATTGCGCAGCCAGTTGCGCGTTACCGATCAGGCAATTCGGTTTGGCGGCGAGGAATTCGTCGTCCTGTTCGCCGGCGCTCCCCGAGGGGCCGCAGATCTCTGCGAGAGGCTGCGTTCAGCCATTGAACGATGGGATTGGTCTGAGATCTGCAACGGGCTGCACGTCACGATCAGCATAGGTGTCGCCGGTACCCTGTCTGCCAAGTCTCCGAACGAGATTTTGGCGATCGCCGATCAGAATCTCTATGCGGCGAAAAAGACCGGTCGCAATCGCGTTGTTGCGTAACGGGCGTTCCGGGCAAAGTTCGCAGTCTCAGAAATCGGGCGGATCCCGTCGCCGGGAGTGGTCTATCTATAGCCCCTCGATGTCGAGGATGAACGCGAACTCGCCAGCAAGCCCCGGCGAGTAGGCGATGACAGGTCCGCCCTGCGCAAGCAGCCTCTCGACCGGCGGCATCGCCACCGCAGCGCCGGCCTCTTCGGCGATCAACGCGCCGGCGAGCATGTCCCAAGCATTGAGGTGGCGTTCGTAATAGAGATCGGCAGCACCCTCGGCGACACGAACGAGGTCGATCGCGGCCGCACCCGTGCGGCGATAATCCATGCCGCGTTCGTGAAGCCGTTTGGAGAGCGCAAGATAGTCGTCGAAGCTCGTCTTGCGGGAATGGCCGAGAATGACAAGCGCATTTGCCGGATCGGCGGTCGCAGCCGCATGCACCGGCAAACCGTCCTTAAAGGCGCCGCCGCCGCGGACGGCGTGAAAGACCTTGTCGCCGGCGGCGTCGTAGACCACGCCGATCTCGACCTGTCCGCCGACGACAAAGGCGATCGAAACGCCCCAGTGCCGGAAGCCTCTGATATAGTTGGTCGTGCCGTCGATCGGATCGACGACCCAGGTGCCGCCCTTACCCGATCGTCCGCCACTCTCTTCGCCCATGAAAGTGTCATCCGGAAAGCGCGAGAGCAGCCCTTCGCGGATCGCCTGCTCGGCCCTCCTGTCGGCAACGGTGACGAAATCCTGCAATCCCTTGTTCTCGACGGCAAGCGCGCCGGGGTCGGAATCGTGCCGAAACCGGGCCGTCTCCCGTCCGACATCGAGGGCAACGGTGATGGCGACCTCCGCCCGTGCGCGGATGGCGGCGGCGTCGAATACGGAGTTCATCAGGCAGTCCTTCTTCTGATCAGTGTCACCGGCGTGAATTCGACACGCGCCGTCAGGTCCGGCTCGACGATGCGGCTCATCAGCAGGTCGACCGTCTTTTCGGCCTGGACGTCGCAGGGTTGGCGGATGGTCGTGAGATCATAGGCCGCCCAGCTCGCCTGAGGAATGTCGTCATGGCCGATGATGGAGAGCGGCGGCGCATCCTCGCGGCCGCGGCCCTGCATGATGCGATCGACCACGCCGCAGGCCATGTAGTCGTTGGCGCAGAACAGCCCGTCGATGCCGGATGCGGCAAGTTCGGTTGCAGCATCGTACCCGCTCCGGTAGTCGTTGATCCTGACCTGCAGAAACTGCGCCTCGACGCCGAGCTGCTTGCAGCGTGCGATGAAGGCCTCGCTGCGCCGCCGCGCCGTATAGGATATGGCAGGGGCAGCCATCACGGCGGGCTTTCGCACGCCGCTGTCGATCAGGTGGGTGGCGGCGAGATGGCCGGCCATGCGGTCGTCGGAGATGATGCGGTCGACGAAGGGAATGTCGTTGCCCTTGTTGATCAGCACGATCGGCACACCCTCGGCCGCGCACTGCTCGCAGATCTCGGTCGGCGGTGCGTCCGAGGTGACGATGACGCCTGATACGGCGTAATGCAGCAGCTGGCCAATGACCGTCGAAGTATCAGCCTCCGGCGAGGTCGGCAGTAGGATGGGGCGGAAATTGCGGGCGAGCAGCACTCTTGCCAGGTTTTCGATTTGCAGCGTGCGGAACGGATTGTCGAGGCCGGCAGCGACAAGGCCGACGAGATCGGAGCGTTTGTTGGTGAGGCTTCGGGCAAGATAGTTGACCCGGTAGCCAAGTTCCTTGGCGGCCTGATAGACCTTCTCGCGCGTCTTCGGCGAGACGCTGGCATCCGGCGTGAAGGCGCGCGACACGGCAGCGCGCGAGACGCCGGCCACACGCGCCACGTCGAAGGAGGTTACCTTGCGCGGTCCCTTATCCCTGTCTGTCAATTGCTTTTTCCTTAGCCGCAGGCGGCCGCATCAGATCGGGTAGATCCGTGCAGATGCCGAGAACCGGAAGCTTCATGAGGTCATCGAGGATGGCCGGCCGTTCCTCGTGCCAGAGCACGATCTCGCGGCCAGCCTCGAAGGCGCGGCGCATCAACACCTCGCTCACCAGATCCTGCGGACGTTCGCCTGCCCTCTCCCAGCACAGATGCAGGATATCGGCGCCGGCCTCGTCGCCGAGCGCGTGCGGATCGTGGCCGACCCGGATCAGCACCGAAAGCGGAAAATCGCAGGCCGCGTCGCGAAGTTCGCGCACCTGTGCCGTGTCGAAGGAGCCGAGACAGGCGAAACGCTGGTTCATCTCGACAAGGTGCTGCCAGCAGCGCAGGCCGGTTCCAGGCGCCTTCAGCTCGACATAGAGACCGGTTCCGGTCTCGCGGCCGAGTGCGGCCACCTCCGAAAAACTCGGCACGTCGACGCCGTCGAGGCGGGCGAGCTCTGCCGCCGTCATTTCGGAAATGCGGCGGTCGATGCCGAAGACACGCTCGAGATGGTCGTCATGCGAGACGACGACTACGCCGTCCTTGGTCAGCTGCGTGTCGAGCTCCCACATTTCCGCGCCGAGTTCGGCGGCACGGCGGAAAGCGGCTATTGTATTCTCGCGTTCATGGCCACTGGCGCCGCGATGGCCGATGCAGAAGGGAAGCCGGCCCTTGGCCGTTGGCCAACCGTAACGCTGGAAGAATACCGAGAAATCGCGGGTCATCAGAGCCTCCTGCCATTTTCGTCGAAAACGAATATGCCGCGGCTGTCGATCGCCCAGCGGACGTCGTCGCCGACGTGAACATCGCTACGCACCGGCTGGATCGAACGCAACAGCGGTCCGCCGGCAAGAGCCACGTCGTAGAGGTTCTCGCGGCCCTGCGTTTCGGCGAAGGTGACCTTGCCCGGGACGGCGATGTCGCCTGCCGGCGTGAAATGCTCGGGCCGGACGCCGAGCATCAGCTTGGTACCTTCGGCGGCACCGACGGTATCGGGCAGCGGCACGCGGATCTCGCTTTGCGGGATTGTGAATGCGCCCTTGTCCACGATGCCGCGCAGGAAGGTGATCGGCGGATTGCCGAGAAAGCCGGCGACGAAGGCGGTCTTCGGATCATTGTACATTTCGGCCGGCGTGGCGATCTGGACGATCTCGCCCTCCTTCATGATGGCGATGCGGTCGCACATGCTCATCGCCTCCACCTGGTCGTGGGTGACGAGAATGGCGGTAATGCCGGTTTCGCGCTGCAGGCGGCGGATTTCCGATCGCATTTCGAGGCGCAGCTTGGCGTCGAGATTGGCGAGCGGCTCGTCGAGCAGCAGCACATCGGGCTTGCGGATCAGCGCGCGCGCCAGGGCGACGCGCTGCTGCTGGCCGCCGGAAAGCTCGGCCGGCCTGCGGCCCATCAAGTTACCGATCTGAACGAGAGCCGCGATACGGTCGACCTCCTTGCGGATCTCGCCAGCCGGCATGCCCTTCACCTTCAGCGGAAAGCCGATGTTCTCGGTAACCGTCATGTGCGGATAGAGCGCATAGGACTGGAAAACGACGCCGACATTGCGAGCCTGGCTCGGCAGGTCGGTGACGTCGCGGTCGCCGAAGAGGATGCGTCCGCCGCTTGGCCGATGGATGCCGCAGACGGAAAACAGCGTCGTCGATTTGCCGCAGCCGGAAGGACCGAGCAGCGCCAGCATCTCGCCGTTGCCGACTTCGAGGGTCATGTTCTCGATGACCTTGGTGGAGCCGAAGCTCTTCGAAAAATTGTCGAGGAGGATTCGCATCAGCCTTTGCTCCCGCCGCCATAGATGTTCATGAGGTATTTGTTGAAGAGCGCGTAAACGATCAGCACCGGAACGAGGTAGAAGACGCCGACGGCTTTGAACATGTTGAAATCATAGTTGTTGTCGTCGGCGAGGAAGGCCGCGAGATAGACCGAAAGCACCTGCACCTGATTACCAGGTGCCAGCACCTGCGGCAGGATGAACTCGCCCCAGCCGGAGAGGAAGGAGAAGAGGCCAAGCGCCATGATGCCGGGCTTGACCTGCGGCAGCACGAGGCTGCGCCAGACCCGGAAGCGCGAGGCGCCGTCGACGACGCCGGCCATTTCGATTTCCCAGGGCACGGTGTCGTAAAAGCCCTTCATCAACCAGATGCCGAGCGGCAGGTCGATCGCCGCCTTTACCAGGATGACGCCGATCAGCGAATTGTAGAGACCGATCATCTGCAGCACGATGAAGATGGCGATGATCAGCGTCACCGACGGGAAGGCATGCAGGACCATGACGCCGGCGAGGAAGAAGCCGCGTGCCGGGACGTTCAGTCGCGATAGCACGTAGCCCGCCATCGACGAGACGATGAGCACGAGGCTGGTGGTGCAGGCCGCAAACAGCAGCGTATTCACGGTCACCTGCCAGATGTTCGCCTTGCCCTCCGTCGTCTGCCAGAGGAAGCGCCAGTGGTCGAGCGTCAAGCCGGAGGGCAGCAGTGCGTCCGCCTGCTTCACGGTCACCGTGTCGAGGAAGAGATAGACATACATCAGGAGCAGCGGCAGGCTGACGATGGTCAGCGCCGTTATGACAGGCCAGCTGCGGTAGTTTGCCGAGGGCTGCGATCGTTCGGCCATGGTCAATCCTCGATCAAGGGCTTGGCGACAAGCGTGCCGTAGTTGAAGACGCGCAGATAGAGGAGCGACAGCGTCACGCCGATGACGACGAGCACCAAGGCCATGGCGGCACCCAACCCGTATTCGAGGTTGCCGGCATAGTTCCTCAGCGCAGTGTGATAGGCCGAGAGCGCCCAGACCTCGGTCGCATTGCCCGGTCCGCCATTGGTGGCGAGCAGGATTTCATTGAAGGAGGCAAGCAGCGACAAGGTCTGGTAGCAGGTAACAAAGAGGATTGGCCAGCGCATCTGTGGCAGAATGATGTAGCGAATCTGCTGCCAGCGCGAGGCGCCGTCGACCTCGCTCGCATAGAACTGGCTCTTCGGAATGGCCTTCATCGCCGAGGAGAACACCAGCATGCCCATCGAGGCGCCGATGAAGCCGTTGATCAACACGACGAAGAACCAGGCGTTGTAAGCGTTGTCGAGAAGGTAGTTCTTTGGCGGATAGCCGAACTTGCCCATCAGGATCGAAATGAAGCCGGTATCCCAGGCAAGCCACTTCCATAGCATGACATAGATGACGACAGGGGTAATGCGCGGCAGGAGCCAGATGCCGCGGAAGATCGAGGCCGGCGTCGGCGGCATGTAATGCGTCCAAATGGCAAGTAGCAGCGCATAACCGACATTGAACAGCATCAGCACCAGCGCGACGTAGAGCACGGTATTCAAGAGTACACGCGCCATATCGGGTGAGGTGGTCATGCGCGAGAAATTGTCGGTCGTCCAAACCCAGCCGGTATAAGTGGCCTTGGCGACCGTTTCCTTCTGCTCCGGTGTCAGTTTGAAACCCAGACTATCCAGCGCCGAAAAGAGCTGCTCCTTGCTGTCGAAGCGGGTGTTGAGGACGGAGCGGTTGAACTGTTCGGAAATCTGCTTGACGTCGCGCGTCGAAGGCCGGTCGGCGAGATCCTTGAGCATGCGCTCGACGTCGCGGCGTGCCGTGAACACCTCACCTGCATGTTTGGCGCGCAATTCCCCAGCAATCCCCGGCGCAAGCCCGAGTCCTTCGACGGCCTTGAGGCCCGCCTCGTCGATCGTGTAGCGCGGTTCGGCCATCTCGGCGGCAATGTCCGGTATTGCCGATTTTAGCGCAATCATGGAGTTGGGTGCGATCTGATAGACGCCGCCGGAAATACCGGTCGCCGTCGTCATGCTGGTCATCGAAAAGACCGCCGTCAGAACGACCGGCATCAGGAAGAAAAGAACGATCATGATCGCCGCAGGCGCGATCATCACCAGTCCGAGCGTTCTGGACGATTTCATGGAAGCCCCTCATCGCGGACCGACCGGGCAGCGGGTTACCGCCGCCCGGAAGAGTGCTTCGACCTTAGCGGATGACGATCTTGTCGCCGAGCGTGCTCTTCAGCTCGCTCTCTGCATCACCGACCGCGGCGTCTACGGTCTTGGCGCCGGTCCAGGATGCTTCGAGGTTCTTCCACATGATGTTCCAATATTTGCCGAAATCGGAATTGTTCGGCATCGCATTGGCATGTGGCAGCAGGCGCTCGGTGGCTTCGCGGGTCCAGCGGTCGGCCGAATAGAATTCGACGGTGGATTCCGACTTGGAGATGCCGAGATGGGCCGATTTGACTGCATGCAGCGCGTTGATGCGTGGCTCGGAGGCGATCTTAACCAACTGGGCGGCGATCTCAGTGTCTTCCTGGTCGTGACCTGCGGTCAGCAGGTAGACGAGCGGATGGGTCAGCGTGTTGGCCTTGCCGCCTTCGCCGGCGGGGATCAGCGTGAAGATCACGTTGCCGAAGAAGTCCTTCAGGCCTTCCTGGTTGACAAGGCGAGCATAGTGCCAGGTGCCGCCGTCCCAGATGCCGGCCTTGCCTGTGGCGACTTCCTTCCACCACTGGTCGCCCGGCATGCCGATGTGGTTCTTCTTGGTAACACCGCTCTTCACGGCATCGGCGAAGAACTGATAGGTGCGGGTCATCGCGGCCTTGTCGAAAACGAGCTTGCCGCCTTCTTCCATCGTGCCGCCGAAGCTGGTGTAAAACTGCCAGTAATCAGGGCCGTTGCTGGTGCGCGGATAGAAACCATAGCCGGGCTGGACGAGGCCCTTATCCTGCATCTTCTTGGCGTCTTCGAGCAGGTTCTTCATGGTGTACTTGCCGTCCTGCACGCTCTGCGGCAGCGCATCCAGATCGGCGTCGCTGTAGCCGATCGCCTTCATGTAAGGCTTCCAGAAGAACATCGGACGGGATTCGGCGTCCTGCGGGATACCGTAGACGGTGCCGTTATAGGACGCGATCTGCAACAGGTTTTCATAGATGTCGCTGAGCGGCCAAGAGTCGAGATCGACATAATCCTCGATCGGTACGATCAGCCCGGCCTGCGACCAGGGTGCTATGTCTTCATGGCCGCTTACGACGATATTCGGAGCGGTCTTGGCTTCGGCGGCAAGGGTCAGCGCCTGCTTGAAGTCCTCCCAGGCCGAATAAGGCTTCTTCTCGACGGTGATCTTCAGGTCTTCGCCCTTAAGAGCGGCTTCACGCTGCAGCTGCTGGGCTGCGATCTCGATGGCGTCGAGGCGATAGACGTCGTTCGGGCCGGTGCCGCCGGCCCAGACGCTGATGTGAACGTCCTTGGCGAGTGCAATTGCAGACGTCGACGCCAGGATGGCGGCTGCGACGGCAAGGGATTTCAGTGTCGGCAAAATAGTCATCTTCTTCGTCTCCCTAGAAGAGCAGTGTGAGGCCTCTTGACGGGTCAGCACTGCTGATGATGACCGTTCCGAAACCCCACGAAAACGTGGCGTATCCCGCTCTAGGGGTTGAACGTAACGGCCGAATGACAAAATTGAGCACGTGTGCAAAATTATTATGACGATGTCCGCGCGACTTGCAAGCGGCGGTTTTCGGCAGGCGTCTTTTACGCTTCAAATTGCGTATTTCCTGGGCTAGCATCACGTCATGAGCCTTGAATCTGTCCGCGCCTTCCTCAGCGCCCACGCACCCGATATCGAAATCATCGAAACCGCCGAGAGCTCCTCGACGGTTGCGCTTGCCGCCGAAGCCCATGGCGTCGAGCCGGCCCAGATCGCCAAGACGATTTGCCTGCGCGTCGGCGAGCAGATGATGCTGGTCGTAGCCGGCGGCACGGCGCGGCTCGACAATCGCAAGTTCAAGGACACGTTTGGAGCCAAGGGGCGCATGCTCGATGCCGAAGAGGTTGTGGCAGTCACCAGCCATCCGGTCGGCGGCGTCTGCCCCTTCGGCCTGCCCTCGCCGCTGCCCATCTATTGCGATATCTCGCTGAAACGCTTCGATGAAGTCGTGCCGGCCGCCGGCTCGACCAACTCGGCCGTACGCATCGAAACCGGACGGCTGGCTGAGCTGACTGGCGCCAACTGGGTCGATGTCTGCCAGTAACGCATCCGGGGAGCTTCACACTCGGGAAAGAGTACCTATATTAGCTCTCGATATGCCGTGATTGTGCATGACAGGAGATCAGGAATGCCGAGTGCCGTTTCGCGTTTTGCCAAGATCGCGGCCATTGCCGCACTGACGAGCGCTACCGTTTTTGCTTCCCTTGACGATGCAGAAGCGCGCCGCGCCGGCAGCGGCGGTTTCGGAAGCCGCGGCACGCGCACCTTCCAGGCTCCGCCGGTCACCAGCACCGCACCTGGGGCCACAGCACCGATCGAACGGTCGATGACGCCGCGTTCGCAGACCACGGCACCTGCCACCGCGCAGCAGCCTCTTGGCGCCCAGCGCCCTGGCTTGTTCGGCGGTTTCGGCCGTTCGATGATCGGCGGCCTGATTGCCGGCGGCCTTCTCGGCATGCTGCTCGGTCACGGTTTCGGCGGCGGCTTCGGCTTGCTCGGCATGCTGTTGCAGATCGCGCTGATCGGCGGCGCCGTCATGCTCGCCATGCGTTATTTCGCCAACCGCCGCCAGCCTTCCTACGGCGTCGGAGGCCAGAGCCGGTCCTATAACATGTCGCCCACGAATAAGTCGTCGTTCCAGATCCCGACGATCGGTTCGGGGGGCGGTTTCGGCGGGCAGTCGCGCGGCAATCGGCCGAGCGACGAGATCGGGCTGGCGCAAGCCGATCTCGATCAGTTCGAGGAACTGCTGACCCAAGTGCAGACCGCTTACGGCGCCGAGGATTACGGTACCTTGCGCCGGCTGACGACGCCCGAGGCGATGTCCTATCTCGCTGAGGAACTCGGCGAAAATGCCACCAACGGCGTGCGCAACCGCGTCTCCGATGTCAAGCTGCTGCAGGGCGATATTGCCGAGGCCTGGCGCGAGGACGGCCAGGAATATGCGACGCTCGCCATGCGTTATTCCTCGATCGACGCCATTGTCGAGCGCGACAGCGGCCGCGTCGTTTCCGGCGACGATCGCCGTCCAAGCGAGAGCACCGAGGTTTGGACTTTCGTGCGCAAGTCCGGCGCTGACTGGAAGCTTGCGGCGATCCAGGGTGCCGAGCAGCGCGCCGCCTAAAGCGACGCGCGAAATCGGTATTTTGCTCTAAAGCGCGTGGCGATCTTTCAGATTCGCCTCGCGCTTTAGATCTTTGCTTTTGCGTAGGCGGTATCGCAAAACCGCTCCACACTTTTGCGCGACATGCTCTAATTCACCGCGACCGGTTTTGAACGCATGCGGGAGACCGTCTCGCGTTCCGCCCGCTTGCAGCGCATCGGCGGCAGGCCGCGATCCATCAGGTCCATGTCTTCGAGCACCATGTCGCCCATCTTCTTGAAGGCACTGTCGAGGGCGCCGGCCCTATGCGCCGAGCGGATGAAACCCTTTAGGCTCCGCACCGGATGATCGGGTGGCAACGGTTCCTCAGGGTAGACGTCGCTCGCCGCGACGATATGGCCTGAAGAGACAGCTGCCATCAACGCATCGAAATCGATGACATCAGCGCGGCTGAGCAGGATGAAGGCCGCGCCCTTGCGCATGCTGGCGAAGGCCTCAGCGCTGAGAAATCCCCTGTTCTCGCTGGTCACGGCAGCGGCGACGAAGACAAAATCGCTCTTTGTCAGGACGTCATCGAGGCTTGCAGGCTCGACGCCGTTCTCCTCGAGGATCGATTGTGGCAGCCAGGGATCGAACACCCGGATCTTGGCTCTGAAGCCGGACAGGACCCGGCGCAGCGCTTTGCCGAGATCGCCGAAGCCGACGATGCCGATCTCGGAGCCGGCGATCAGCCGCGCGCTTGCATTTCCCTCGCCGCCCCAGAGTTCCGTGCCCTGGCGGAAAGCGACATCCGCATCGACGATGCCGCGCGCTAAGGCCAGCGCGAAACCGAGGCCGATTTCGGCGACCGGCTCGGCAAAGACCTGCCCTGTCGTCACGACATGGATGCCGCGTTGGAAGAGCACCTCATAGGGCATGTTGTTGAGCAGATTGCTTTCGACGTTGAGGATCGAGCGCAAGGCCGGCATTCTGGCTAGCGTTTCGGCCGAAAGTGGCGGCTGGCCGATGATGTAGCGTGCCCTGCCGAGGATGTCGTCGCCGAGCCCGGCGATGTTCTCGGGGTCGGCCTCGACGATCTCATATTTCTCCTGCAGTTCGGCGCGCGCCTTGTCGCTGAAGATCAGATCGAGCGTGCGCGGCTCGGGCGCGCTGATCGCCAGCGGCCGTTCGGTATTCGTCATGGGCGTCTCCTCCATCGCGGCAGTCTGCGCCGTCTCTGCCGGACGATTGATAGCCTCTGTGCGGAGTTGTTTCCAGTTCGATCTTGAGGCGCGTCGCGCCGGGAGAAGCTATCGAAAGTGGCATTTGCCTATCAGATAAGCAGTTGAATTGGCTTGGTATTTCTTGGCATTTTTATTTGACGGTATAAATTCTTTGAATTAGCCTAGTCCCCGCGACTTTAGAACCATGCCCGGTGTTCGGCGGCCGCAGGATCTTCAAAACTCAAGGGAATCGAACAATGAAATCAGCATTAAAGACCGGTTTGTTCGCCCTTGCCGCCGCAGCACTTCCGGCCGTTGCCTATGCTCATACCGGTGTCGGTCAGACCTCTGGCTTCATGCACGGCTTCAGCCATCCTATTTCCGGTCTCGACCATATCCTTGCCATGGTGATGGTCGGTGTTTTCGCATTCCAGCTCGGCGGCCGTGCGGTCGGGCTCGTGCCGGCGACCTTCGTCCTTGTCATGGCTGTCGGCGGCGGGCTCGGTATAGCAGGCGTGAACCTTCCCTTCGTTGAAGTTGGCATTGCGCTTTCCGTCATCGTCCTCGGCGCAATCGTGGCGCTCAACGTCAAGGCTCCGACTGCGGTAGCGATGGGTATCGTCGGTCTCTTCGCGATCTTCCACGGGCATGCGCACGGCGCGGAAATGCCGGAAGACGCCGGTGGTGCCGCCTATGCCGCCGGCTTCATGTTCGCGACCGCGCTTCTCCATGCCGCCGGCCTCGGTCTCGGCTTACTGATCGCCAGCATCGGTGAGCGTCAGGGTCCCTTCGTCGTGCGGACGGCCGGCGGCCTCGCCGCTGTTGCCGGTGTCGGCATCCTGACGGGCGTGATCTGAGCCGCCGGCAAGACAGATGATGCCCAGGCGCTTGGTCAAAAGCGCCATTACAGCTGCCGCGTGTCTTTTCAGATGCGAAAAGGACGCTGTAACATTTTGAATCGACGCATCGGCCTGAAAACCGATTCTGATTTTCAGGCCGATGCGCTAGTGGCGATTTGTCGGCTAAAAACCAGCCACACGCTGCACGAACCAGAAGGCCGAGACGGTGCCGATCAGGTAGGCAAGCCAGAAGTGCATGCGCGAAAAATCAAATAAACGTACAAGCCTAAAGCTGGCCACGGCGAGCAGTGCAATCGCGACGAAAGCCAGTTGACCGGCTTCCACCCCCAGATTGAACGTGAACAGGGCCAAAGGCACATCTTTCTGTGGAAGGCCGATTTCCCGCAGGGCGCCGGCAAAGCCGAAGCCATGCAAGAGGCCAAACACGAAACTGATAATCCAGGGATAACGGCTGGAAAGATCGCGCCTGCCGCGACCGCTTCGGATGATCTCGGCAGCGACGAACATGATGCTCAATGCGATCAGCGCCTCGACGGGCGGCTGTGGGAGTCGGGCGACGTCCAGCGAGGCGATTGCAAGCGTGATCGAATGCGCCACGGTAAATGAGGTGATGGTAAGCAGCAGCATTCGCGGGTTGCGGATCAGCAGCAACAGAGCAAAGACAAACAGCAGGTGATCGACGCCTTCCAGGATATGCTGGACGCCGAGGAAGAAATAGGTCTTTGCCGTGCCCCAGGGCGTCAGGCTTTTAGCGATCGTCAAGTTCGGATCGGAAGGGGCGATGCGGCTTGTTTGGGTCGTGTCGTCCAGGTTGGTTAGCTTTGCCAGCGCATCGGTAAATGTCGATGATAGTCCGCCGATGAATACAGTTTTGCCACTGAGCCCGCCTGGGCATTTTACTTGCCATCGGCTGACATAGGCAGTGTCGATATAGCCTCCGACCGGGTCGGTCATCTGCTGGCAAGCGTCCGGCAAGTGAACGGACAATGCCATTTTGTATTCACCGCGCGCCGGCACCTTCCAGGTGATCGCATAGCTTTCCGGCGCGATCTCGTTGATTTCGAGAAAGGCCGGGCGAAGTTCATGGGCGTTGGCAGTACAAGTGGCCCAAAGTAAACACCCAAAAAACAGACCGAGGATGCGGCTCATGGCAGACTCGATGTCTTGATCGGCGATGTGTCGATGTCTCGCGGCCAGTTGATCTCGATGTCGTACCGCTTCTTCATCGCCGCATAGCGTGCGTCAGCGATGTCTTTGCGTCGGGCACTTTCCCAATCTGCAAGCACTGCGGTCCCAGCGTCGGAAAGTGCGAGCGGATGGCTCATGAGCCGTTCTGAAACGAAGACGAGATGAGCGCCGTATGCCGACCGGATCGGCCCGTACCATCGGTTTTCAGGCGCGGACGCCAATTCGGACACGAAGTCTTGACCGAAGCTGGTCGCGATCAGTTCGGCGTCGCTGAGC
Organism: Rhizobium sp. CB2179; assembly: GCF_057653455.1. NCBI lineage: Bacteria > Pseudomonadati > Pseudomonadota > Alphaproteobacteria > Hyphomicrobiales > Rhizobiaceae > Rhizobium > Rhizobium sp. CB2179. Next base: position 327,961 of record NZ_JBYGKR010000004.1, read on the forward strand.
GCCGTCCTCTCCGGCAGGAGCGAGGAGTCGCCGAGAGAGGTCATATCAATCGACGCGGCGTCGGATTTGAGTTTCGAAAGCACCGCGGTTGCGCTCAGATCGCCTTTGTCACCCGTGCGTTCGCTCCTGAAAAATATCTGCCGGAAGGCGAGCTTTTCAGGCAGCCGGTAGTCTTGCGCATGCGCCGTGAAATAGGCTTCGAGTTCCCCCGGTTTTGGCGCCAGCTCCTCGACGCTTGGCTCGAGCAGAAATTCCATCTTCTGCTGCATGCGCCGCCGGAAGACGGTATCGTCCTGGGCGAGACCCATCTTCTGACCCTCGCGGTAGAAGATTTCCTCCTTGATGTAACCCTCGACGAGTCCCTTCAATTCGTCCTCCGTCGGTGGACGTTGCCAGGTGCGGGAATAGGTGTCGAACATGCGTGCGAGTTGGCCCTCGTCGACAACGATGGCCAGATCCTCTCCAACAGTCATAGGCTGACGTGTCAGCGTATAGAGGCTGAAGACGACGACGCCAAGAATCAGGAAGTGGAACAGGGGTTCAACCAGGACTTTACGGATGAGCATGAGGCAGGCCCTCCGGCCATTGATTGCTAATGCATGTCGCGCAAAAATGTGCAGCGGTTTTGCGCTCACGACATGCGTAAAAACCAAGACCTAAGGCGCGATGAGCGAATCTGAAAGATCGCGACGCGCTTTAGACTGGTACGAAAAACGCGGGTGACTCCCAGATTGACGAGGTGGCAATCGAACGCCGCCACCTCTTTCAAGCCATCCTACCACGTTCACGTCGTCATGACGGGTTGTACCAGATCGGTGACGTAAGGGCGCGCTCCTGCAGCGTCATTGCGGTGCCGGGCAGAGGCTTTACGCCGAAGCGGTATGCGTCGTAGGCAGTCCATCGGGGTGTGGGGATTTCGATCACCCGGCCGTAATAGAACGCCCGCTGCGTCGGATCGAATTCCGGGTCCTTCCAAACAGCCATAAGTTCGGGATCACCAATCGTATTTGTCCACGTGGCGGTCGATAAATCCACCGTATTGCCGACAGGAGGCAATTTCCCATCTGCAGCAGGTTTCCGGTCATCGGACCAGACGACGTCATATACCTTTTCTTGCGCATTGCCGTCCTTGTCCAACCATCCCTTGACGATCTGGTAGCGATCTAGGTTTGCTCCGATCGGGTCCTTGAGGGCGGCAACCAGGAATGTCGGCACCTTGCCGGTCGGTGCGGCGGTGAGATCACCGCCCATCGGCACGCCCTTTGTATAGCCGATCTCTGCCGGCATACGGTTCTGCGCGTCCTTTGCCTCGAAATCCCATCCTCCGAAGAAGCGAACCACCATCCGCGGGCCAGTCGTCGCATAGGTTTCCTTGCGCTGCATAGCATCCCACACAGCGGCCCGGGTGTTTTCTGTGGCCCACACGGCCGCGTAGCCCGCCGCAGACACCTCCCAGTCCATGATCTTGACACCAGTCTGTTTGTTGTCGACGAAAGTCGCCGTCATGCGATGTGGACTAGGCTCTTGCGGCGTCGTCTTGCCGAAAAAGTTGTCTTCCTCCATTGCGGCGAGCCCGGTATGGGCGTCGCTGCTGCTGATCAGCCCGAACTTGTAGGGATTGGTGCCGAGCTGCTGTTCGAGCTTCATCCCGTTCTTGTAAGCAGAACGCGCGTACTCGAATTCGAGCATCTCGTTCGTCTTGGCCACACTACCGTCCAGATTGCCCTTGTCCCAGATTTCGAAGTCCGCGAACTCGTCGTTCGGCGACAGGAAGGGGTGTGCCTCACCTGATCCCTTGGTTTGCGCCACTTCGTAGAGACGTTCCCACTTGGCGCGGGTCTGGAGATAATCCACGTCGATCTTCTTGCCGAACTGCTCGACGATGGGAAACATCAGGCCATTGCTGAGATTGCCGTTATGCGCGATTGCCAGCACCCGACCTCCCGTCTTCTGCTCGTAGGCCGCCATCCATTTCCAAAGATCGGCAGGATTGTCGCTGCCAAATGGCGGATACACAGTGAACGGCTCGACCTGGCTTGCCTTGTCAGCATTGTCACGGAAAATAACATTGCGATGCAGGTTGTTGCCGTTGGTATTCGAGGTCCATTCATAACCGATGAAGGCCGTGAAGCGGTTCGGCTCGTTGAATTCTTCTGCGGCAGCGACCGTGTCCTGCCAGGCGCTTCGATAGGAGTCGGTTCCCGGAAAATACATGAGGTCTTTCGGGAACTTGCCGTGGGAGAACGCGACAATAATTTCGATCGCGGCGCCCGCGCCCTTGCCCGATTGCAACATGTCGTACCATTTGCGCCCCGTCGGATCGGCGAGCAAGTTTGGTTTGCCGGCAAACAGATCGGGGAAGAATCCCATGTTGTCGGAGTGGTCCGCGACCACCAGGAAGTCCAGAGGACGCGAAAGCTTCGCAGGCTGTCCCGAGGAAGCTGTGATCTGTTCGCCCCTGGCAAACCGATATGCGTCCCGAGGACCTATCCTCGCGCCGAAGGCTCCGGCATCCATCGAAAATGAGGTGTGAAGGTGCGTGTCCCCAAAGAAGGGGCGCGTTGGAAAATTTCTGTCGGCGTAAGGCGAATAAGGCCGCTGTTTCGGGAAAAGCTGCGCGGCTTTTTCTTTGTCGAGATCCCCGATATCAGTATGTTCGGCCTCCTGCGACCAGACTGGGTGACAGAAGCAGGCTGCCAAGACGCCGGCTACAACTGCAGCTGCCCCGGTTACGGATTTAAGATTAGCGGTCATTGCGAATACCCTCCATTGAAATCAACAGCTGCGTATTCTGTTGCACCTGCGGCCCGATGGCTGAGGGTGTATTGCCGAGCCTTGAGCGAAGCTATTCGAAACAGAAATGTATATGTAAGTCTGTTTGCGTGGCCATCCCGGCGGGATTGATCCCCGAGGTTAGCTGAACACTACTTTAGCAATATGTAAAGTACATCACGGAAACATTGTGGGAACAATCTCAAGGCGGTGCGCCTCGATAACCACTTCGGGCTTACGGCTTCAATTGAAATCAGGAAGTAAAGCCACCAAGACATTACGATCCAACCAGAACGCTCGGCATCCACCGCGCATTGCCGAGCGATTCTGCGCCATCGCTGCAAGTGCTGTAGACTTGATCCAAGTCAAATCGGCCTGCGCCGCACCCGGCTATATCTACTGCATGTCGCCCAAAAATGTGCAGCGGTTTTGGGATAACAACATGCATTAAAACAAAGACTAAATCGCGTCGCATGAATCCGATTGAACGTGACGCGCTTTAGCCCACCATCAACGAACGGACATCCAAATTGACGCAGGCCTGCCTTGCCGATTGCCGGCGAGACGCGAAAGTCAGTATAGTGATTTCAGAAATTTCTGAAATCACAGACGCAACGGAAACGACCATGAATCTTCCGCCTCTCGTTCAGTCCTTCGTTCTCCATTTCGGCGAAATGGGATCGCGCTGGGGAATCAACCGCACGGTCGGCCAGATCTATGCCCTGCTCTTCGTCTCGCCCGCGCCGGTCTGCGCCGAAGAGATCGCCGAGTCACTCGGCATCTCGCGCTCCAATGTGTCGATGAGCCTGCGCGAACTGCAGGCCTGGAACCTCGTCATCCTGAAACACAAGCCAGACGATCGCCGCGACTTCTTCACCACGCCTGATGATGTCTGGCAGATATTGAGGACGCTTGCCGAGGAGCGAAAGAAGCGTGAAGTCGATCCGACGCTGTCGGTTTTGCGTGAGATCCTGATGCAGCGGCCGGCCAGCGAAGCCGAACGCCATGCGCAGCAGCGCATGAGCGAGATGCACACGCTGATCGAGCAACTGACGCATTGGTATGACGACGTAAAACAACTTGAAACAGAAAGGCTTGCAACGCTACTCTCGCTCGGCGCGAAAGTGACCAAGCTTCTGGAGGCCAAGGACCGGGTCGTTTCGCTCGGCCGCAGCCGCCGGCCGAATCCTGCGAACAGGAGTTAGCGCCATGGGCACTGCTTTCTTCGACGCGAAGGACAGACAAGAGGCCGAGCCGCTGCCGGACGGCGATATAGTCTCGCCTGTCACCGGCCCAGATGATGCGAAAGGCGGGCTGCGCAGAGCGGCGATGCTGCAGTCGCTGGCCGCCGCCGTCTGGATCCCGCAGGCCGGGTTGCTGGCCGTCTCGGTCGGCCGCATCGCCGATGGCGGCGGATTGCATGACGTTCTCTGGCCAGCCCTCGGCATCCTCGTCCTCGGATTTGCAAGAAGCTGTCTCGACGCAGTCGGCGGCCGCCTGGCTTTTCAAGCCGCCCGCGCCGAACTCAGCCGCAGGCGGCAGATCGCCGTCGCGGCACTTTCCATGTCGTCGCCGGTCGATCGCGGCCGACCTGCCTCCGGCAAAGCCGCAAGCGTCATTGGCGAACAGGCCGAACTGATCGTGCCCTACCTCGCCCGATTCCAGCCGGCGCGCATGAAGGCGAGCCTTGTGCCGCTCGTCATCCTTGCCTTCATCCTTCCGGTCTCCTGGATTGCCGCGCTGGTTTTGCTGTTCGCCGCGCCGCTGATCCCGATCTTCATGGCGCTGATCGGCTGGCGCGCCCAGGCGGCCAGCGAAAAACAGCTCGTCGCCACCGGTGGCCTCAACGGCTTCCTGCTCGATCAGCTGCGCGGACTGGCGACCATCCGTGCACTCGACGCAGTCGATGCAACGGCGCTACGGCTGCGTCGGGAGGCGGAGTCGCTGCGTACGCGCACCATGGCGGTGCTGAAGATCGCCTTTCTCTCCTCGGCGGTGCTCGAGCTTTTCGCCGCACTCGGCGTGGCGATGATTGCCGTCTATGTCGGTTTCAGCCTGCTCGGCGAAATTCGCTTCGGCACTTGGGTGGGCCGGCTCGACCTGACCGAGGGACTGTTCATCCTGCTGCTCGCACCGGCCTTCTTCGAGCCCCTGCGCGAACTCTCCGCTGTCTGGCACGATCGGGCGGCCGGCGAGGCGGCGCTGAAGGCCCTGGACGCCCTCGCTGCCGGCCGCCTGTCCATTCGAGGAGCAGCCGACGTCGCGCCGGCGGTATCTGCCGTCGTCGAAGCGCCGTCCATCCGCCTTGAGAATGTCGATTTTCGCTACGACGCCGGCGAACCGTTGATCCTTGACGGTTTCAACCTCGATATCACCGCCGGCGAACATCTGGCGCTTCTCGGCGCCAGCGGTTCCGGCAAGTCGACGCTTCTTTCGCTGATTTCAGGACTAGCGCCCTGCACCGGCGGATGCATCATCATCGGCGGCGTCGAACTTGTGGATGACAGCACCCATGCCTTGCGGGCCAGCATGGCATGGATCGGCCAGCGACCGCATATTTTTGCCGGCACCATCGCCGGCAATGTCGCACTCGGCAGGCCTGGTATCCTGCGCGACGACGTGACGGATGCGCTCGACGCCGCCAGGCTCGGAAAAGTCGCCGCCGCCTATGGCAACCGGCCGCTCGGCGAAGGCGGGATCGGGCTTTCCGGCGGCGAGGCGCTGCGGCTTGCGATTGCGCGGGCGGCCTGCAATCCGCATCTCCGGATTATCCTGGCCGACGAGCCGACCGCACATCTCGACGCTACTACCGCCGCCGAGGTGACCGAGAGCCTGCTTTTGCTCGCCAGGGGCCGCACCCTTATTGTTGCGACCCACGATCCGCTGCTTGCCGCCCGCATGCATCGCACCATGCGCGTCGATGCCGACATCGTTATGAGGGAGGCCGCCGAATGAGCGGATTTGCTGCAGACCTCAAGCCGATTCTGCATCTGTTCCTTGCCGAACGCCGGCGTGCGCTGCTGCTTGGCGCAGCACTTTCGGCAGCGACGGTAACCGCCGGCATCGCCCTGCTCGGCCTGTCCGGCTGGTTCATCACCGCCACCTCACTCGCCGGCCTTTCGGCCGCTGCCGTCATCACCTTCGACGTCTTTGCGCCCTCAGCCGGCATCCGCCTGCTTGCCATTGTCCGTACGGCCGCGCGCTACGGCGAAAGGCTTGCGACCCATGACGCAACGCTCGGCGTGCTCGCCGCCCTGCGCGAAAGGCTGTTTCGTGGCTTTGCCGAACCGGGTGCGGCTCGCGCGCTGTCACATCGTCCCGCACGGCTGCTCTTCCGGCTGACGGCCGATATCGATGCGCTCGATTCCCTCTACCTGCGCATCCTCGTGCCGGCTGCGGTGGCGATCGGTGCAGCACTGGCGGCAAGCGTAGTGCTGGGGCTGATGCATTCCCTGTTCGGCCTGTGCTTCGGCCTTTTTCTCGCCGGTGCCGGCCTCGGGCTGCCTGTCATCGCCGGGCGGGCGGCGAGCAAACATGCCCGCAGACGCGCCCACGGCATCGAGGCGTTGCGGTCGCGGACGATCGATCTCGTTGCCGGCCAGACCGATCTGCTGATGGCCGGCCGGCTTGCCGCGCAGACAGGTACCATCGCTGCGGCCGATGCTTACTCTGCCCGCGCCGACGACCAGTTGAACCGCGTCGAGACCGGCCTGACATTTGGCTTCGGCCTCGTCTCGACCTTGCTGCTGACAGGATCGCTGCTTGCCCTTGCCGTACTTGCGGAAACGAAGACCATCACTGCCCCGGTCGCCGCATTCGGCCTGTTGGTCGCCTTCGCCGCGACCGAACCCTTCGCAGCGCTCCGCCGTGGCGCACTGGAACTCGGGCGGACGTTGCTTGCGGCAAGGCGCATCGCGCCGCGGCTTGCCGTCGCGGCGACACCCGAACCATTGGCGGTGCCGTCACCAGGATGCGTTTTTTCGCTGACTGGTGGGTCAGCCTTCCATGAAAACTCCGCCGTGCCGGCGCTCCAAGGCATCGATCTCGCGCTTCAACCGGGCGAACGCCTCGCCGTCATCGGCAGCAGCGGCGCCGGCAAGTCGAGCCTGCTTGCTCTGCTTTCCGGTGAATTACCGGCAAGGACGGGAGACGTTGCCGCGATGACGGCGACGCTGCTGACGCAACGGACGGAACTTTTTGAGGACAGCCTGCGCGGCAACCTGCTCCTTGCGAACACGGATGCGAGCGAGGCCCGGCTTCGCGAAGCGCTTGCCGCCGCCGGCCTGCTTGCCGATATCGAGGCCATGCCGCGGGGGCTCGATACGCGGCTCGGCGAAGGCGGGCTCGGCCTTTCCGGCGGCCAATCGCGCCGGCTGGCACTGGCCCGGCTCTTCCTGCGCGACACGCCGCTCTGGCTACTCGACGAGCCGACCGAGGGCCTCGATGGCGTCACCGCCCGCGACGTGCTCTGCCGTCTGTCGGCAATGGCGCCGGGACGCTCGCTGGTGATCGCCACGCATATTCGCCGCGAGGCGGCGATCGCAGACCGCATCGCCATTATCGAAGGCGGTCGCATCACAGAGGTTTCTCGCCGCGGAGAGGCGGCGTTCGAAAAGGCGCTCGACCGGCTTCGGCCGGACTGAGCGAGACCGCATGCCCTCACGCGCCGGTCGGCGCTGAGGAACGCCCTGTACCCCGTGGGACCGTGGGAGAAGACAATGGAACTAGATATCGTAGCACTTTCGCGCTTCCAATTCGCGCTGACGGCGCTTTACCACTTCCTGTTCGTGCCCTTGACGCTCGGCCTGTCCGTGCTCTTGGCGATCATGGAAACCGTCTATGTCATGACTGGCCGCCAGATCTGGCGGCAGATGACAAAATTCTGGGGCACGTTGTTCGGCATCAATTTCGTAATCGGCGTCGCCACCGGCATCGTCATGGAGTTCCAGTTCGGCATGAACTGGAGCTATTACAGCTATTATGTCGGCGACATCTTCGGCGCGCCGTTGGCGATCGAAGGCCTGATGGCCTTTTTCCTCGAGGCGACCTTCGTCGGGCTGTTCTTCTTCGGCTGGGACAAGCTGTCAAAGGTCGGCCATCTGGTCGCCACCTGGGCGGTGGCGCTGGGCTCGAACTTTTCTGCCCTCTGGATCCTGATTGCCAATGGCTGGATGCAGAACCCTGTGGGATCGGCGCTCAATCCGCAGACGATGCGCATGGAGATCACAAGCTTCTTCGACGTGGTCTTCAACCCCGTTGCCCAGGCGAAATTCGTCCACACCGTGTCGGCGGGCTATGTCTGCGCCTCGATCTTCGTGCTCGGTGTTTCTGCCTGGTATATCCTCAAGGGTCGACATATCGAGCTTGCCAAGCGTTCGATGACGGTCGCCGCCTCCTTCGGTCTCGCTTCGGCTCTATCAGTCGTCGTGCTTGGCGACGAGAGCGGCTATCTCGCCACCGAGAACCAGAAGATGAAGCTCGCCGCGATCGAGGGTATGTGGAAGACGGAACCGGCGCCGGCAGCCTTCACCGCCTTCGGCTTCCCCGACCAGGAGGCGCGCGAGACGCATTTTGCCGTGCACATTCCCTGGGTCATGGGCCTGATCGGCACGCGCTCGCTGACCACCGAAATCCCCGGCATCGACAAGCTCGAACAGCAGGCCGAAACCCGGATCCGCGACGGCATCAAGGCTTACGACGCGCTGATGCAGATCCGTTCGGCACCGGCACAGGGTCAGGTTGCGCAGGAAGTGCGTACTTCCTTCGAGGATCTCGGCCATGATCTGGGCTACGCTCTTCTGCTGAAGCGCTACGTCGACGATCCGCGCCAGGCGACCGACGAGCAGATCGTTCAGGCTGCGCGTGATACGATCCCGCACGTGCCGACGCTCTTCTGGTCTTTCCGCATCATGGTGGGCCTCGGCATCTTCTTCATCCTGCTGACCGCCACCTTCTTCTGGCTGTCGGCGCGCCGCCATCTCGACAAATATCCGCTGCTTCTCAGGATTGCCGTGCTGGCGATCCCCCTGCCCTGGGTCGCCATCGAGCTCGGCTGGGTCGTCGCCGAGTTCGGCCGCCAGCCCTGGGTGATCGAAGGCGTGCTGCCGACGGCAGCAGCCGTCTCCAACCTCGGCGCCGGCACCGTGCTTCTGACCATCATCGGTTTTGGCGCACTTTATACCGTGTTGATTGTCATCGAGATGGGCCTGATGATCAAGGCGATCAAGCAAGGACCGGAGCCGGATGACGAGCCGGAAGCGATTCTGATTTCCGAAACCCTCGTCCCGGCCGCGGAGTGACCTGCCATGATCCTTCACGAACTCATCGACTATGAAACCCTGCGTCTCATCTGGTGGCTGCTGCTCGGCATCCTGCTGATCGCTTTTGCGACGACCGGCGGCTTCGATCTCGGCGTCGGCACGCTTCTGCCTTTCGTTGCCCGGACCGATGCGGAACGGCGCGTGGCGATCAACACCATCGGCGCCACCTGGGAGGGCAACCAGGTCTGGCTGATCCTCGGCGGCGGCGCCATCTTCGCCGCCTGGCCGCCGCTTTATGCGGTCTCCTTCTCGGGCTTCTATCTGGCGATGTTCGCGATCCTCTTCGCGCTCATCCTGCGCCCAGTCGGCTTCAAATATCGTTCGAAGCGGGAAAGCGCCAGCTGGCGGAGCGGCTGGGACTGGGCGCTCTTCGTCGGCGGTTTCGTGCCGTCGCTGATCTTCGGCGTGGCCGTCGGCAATGTGCTGCAGGGCGTACCCTTCCGCTTTGCCGACGATATGCGGATCTTCTACGAGGGCTCGTTCTTTGCCCTGCTCAACCCCTATGCGCTGCTCTGTGGCTTGCTTTCCCTATCGATGCTGACGATGCATGGTGCGGCTTGGCTGGTGTTGAAGTCGAGTGGCCCGGTCGCCGAGCGCGCCAGAAGCTATGGCAGCATCGCCGCCCTTGCCGTGATCGTGCTTTTCGCACTCGGTGGCCTCTTCCTGTGGATCGGCGTCGGTGGTTATCGCATCACCAGCGATATCAGCCCGATCGGCCCCTCCAATCCGCTGCTGAAGACCGTGGCGCTGGAGAAAGGCGCATGGCTGACCAACTACACCACCCATTCGTGGATGATCATCGCGCCGGTCCTCGGCTTCGTCGGCGCGGCACTGGCCTTCATTGCCGTGCGGGCAAGGCGCGAGGTCATGACGCTGCTCTTCAGCAAGGTGGCGATCTTCGGTATCATTTCGACGGTCGGCCTGTCGATGTTCCCGTTCATCCTGCCCTCCTCGCTCGATCCGCGATCGAGCCTGACGGTCTGGGATGCATCCTCCAGCCACATGACGCTGTTCATCATGCTGGTCGTGACGGCGATCTTCCTGCCGATCATCTTCGCCTACACAGCCTGGGTCTACAAGGTTCTGTGGGGCAAGGTCGATGAGAAGTCCATCACCGACAAGAACAGTCACGCTTACTGAGGGAGACGAAACGATGTGGTATTTTGCATGGATCCTCGGCCTGCCGCTGGCCGCAGCCTTCGCCGTCCTCAACGCCATGTGGTATGAGCTGATGGACGACGCAGCCAGGAAAAAAGCTTCCGAGCCACTTAAGTAGAAAAGCAAAGGGCGCGGTTCAAACCGCGCCCTCTCTATTGCTTCAGCCTTCCAGCCACTTCACCTGCTCGGGCGTCAGCTTGATGTCGAGCGCCGAGAGGCTGTCTTCCAATTCGGCGACGGTGCGCGGCCCGATCAGCGGAATGACCGGGAAAGGCTGGGCGATCACATAGGCAAGTGCGATGTGGATCGGATTGCGGCCGAGCTTGTTGGCAAGCTCGATGGCGCGGTCCCTGCGTCCGAAATTACGCTCGGAATACCAGACCCGGACGATCTCCTCATCGTCCCGTTTGTCGCGGCCGGCGCGGTCGGTAAAGAAGCCGCGGCCCTGGCTCGACCAGGCAAAGTTCGGGATCTGCTTCTCGTTCAGCCATTTCTTCCAGTCGTCGTCGGAAGCAGCAACGCAGCCGGCCCAGATCGGATCGAGCATTTCGGCAAGCGAGAAGTTGTTGGAAAGCGCTGCCGGCGCCGTCTTGCCGGTCTTTTCGGCATAGGCGATCGCTTCGTCGAAGCGCGCCCTTGTCCAGTTCGAGCCACCGAATATGCCACGGATGCGTCCACGCTTGACCTCGGCATCCATGGCATCGACGAACTCGCCGACGGGCACGTCGGTATTGTCGCGATGCATGAAATAGATGTCGACATAGTCGGTCTTCAGCCGGGCAAGCGACTGGTCGAGCTGCTTTGCGATCATATCAGGATAGCAGAGCGGCGAATGGGCGCCCTTGCCGATCAGCACGATCTCCTCGCGAGCCACCTTGCGGCTCGTGTGCCAGTCACCGAAGATCGCTTCCGTCTTGCCGCCGCCATAGACATAGGCCGTGTCGAAGGCATTGCCGCCGGCTTCGTAAAAGGCGTCGAGCGTCAGCGAGGCAGAGGCGAAGTTCGGGAAGAATTCGAAGCCGAGTGTAACGACCGAGGCGGGCTTGGAAATGCCAGGAATCTGACGCTGCGGAACGGTATTGCCGCGCGCGATCGCGCCGCCGGCAATGTTTGCCGTGCGTTTGCTGGCTTTTTCCACGCCGTATTCGAGGCCGACCGAGGCACGCCACTGGTCGAGCACACGCAGGTTTCCGATCGAATCCGCCCAGCTCATGCCGGGAGAGCTGAATTCAGTCTTGCCGGCGCGGATGGCATCGCCGGCCGCGTCCGCCTCGAAGGAATAGAGCCAGCGATCCTCCCTGAGTTCGACGGTTTCTCGGCTGCTGCCCTTGAAGATCTCGATCTTGCCGACACCGCCCTTGTGGCCGGAGGCAAACCAGAAGTCCTGGACCTCGATCCGGCCTTCCGAGCCGATGATGCGCAGCACATTGTCCTGCTGCGCCATGATCGAGCAGGAGACTTCGGCGATGATCTCGTTGGGGAACTTGAGGACGGCCGATGCCCATTCATCGACACCGCTCTCTCCGAGATGGGCGACGCCCGAGACCTTCTCCGGTTCGAGGAAGGCCTTGCCTTCCGCGGCGCCGGCAATCAGTCTGGCCATCGAGACCGGATAACCGCCGACATCGAGAATGCCGCCACCGGCGGTGTCGTTGGCGAAAAGCCGGTGTTCCGGCTTATAGCTGCCCATGTTGAAGCCGAAGCTCGAGCGGATGATGCGAACGGTGCCGACGACGCCGCTTTTGACGAGTTCGACCAGCTTCTCCGTCTGCGGATGCACGCGGTACATGAAGGCTTCCCCGGCGAAGACGCCGGCTTTTTTCGCCTCGTAGTAAACCGCTTCGGCATCGTAGGCCGAGAGCGCGATCGGCTTTTCCACCAGGATGTGCTTGCCGGCACGTGCCGCCTTGATCGCCCATTCGGCATGGCCGGTGTGGGGGACGGCGATATAGATCGCATCGATCTCCTTATCGGAGAGCAACGCCTCGTAACCATCGACGATGCGGGCGCCGGGGAAACCTTCGGCAAGACCCGGCTTTGCAGGATTGCGGGTGGCGATCGCCACCAGTCTGCCGGTGCGCGAATGAGCGACGCCATCGGCAAAGGTGCGGGCGATGGTGCCGGGGCCGATGATGCCCCAGCGGATCGGTTGATCTGAAGTCATGGAAAATCCTCTTTCGTCTTTGTGTCCTGGGATTTTAGTTCAGCGAAGCCGCTTGCCGGCGCCGTCGAAAAGGAATGAGCGGTTGGCGGGAAGGCCGACTGTCAGCGTGTCGCGATTGCCGACGACGCGCGATTCCGGCCGCTCGATGATCAGTTGCTCGGGGCCTATGGTGGCGTAGATGTAACTGGTATTGCCGAGGTGTTCGGCGACGTCGATGGTGACGGTGAGGTCGGCATCGCCCGTGCCCGCATCGACGAAATGTTCGGGACGGATGCCGAGCGTCACTTTTGCGCCGGCTTCGATGGTATCGGCGACCGGCAGCGTCAGGCGGGTATTGGCGTCGCTTTCCAGCGCGATCACCGCCCTGCCCGGCTGCGTCTCAACCACCACGGCCTTAAGGAAATTCATCTTCGGCGAGCCGACGAAGCCGGCGACGAACTGATTGGCGGGATCATCGTATAGGTCGAGCGGCGCGCCGATCTGCTCGATATTGCCGGCGCGCAGCACGACGATCCTGTCGGCGAGCGTCATCGCTTCCGTCTGGTCGTGGGTGACGTAGATCATCGTCGTACCGAGCTTCTTGTGCAGTCTTGATATCTCGACGCGCATCTGTACGCGCAGTTCGGCGTCGAGGTTCGACAAAGGTTCGTCGAACAGGAAGACCTGTGGTTCGCGGACGATGGCGCGGCCGATCGCGACGCGCTGGCGCTGACCGCCGGAAAGCTGCTTCGGCCGACGCTTCATCAACTCGGTGATCTGCAGTATCTCTGCGACATGGCGCACGCGCCGCTCGGTGTCGCCCTTCGGATTGCCATTCATGCGCAGGCCGAAGCTCAAATTTTCCTCGACGGTCAGGTGCGGATAGAGCGCGTAGGACTGGAAGACCATGGCGATGCCGCGATCGGCGGGCTCGACGTCGTTGACGACCCTGCCGCCGATCTGAAGCTCGCCTGACGTAATGTCCTCGAGGCCGGCGATCATCCTGAGCAGCGTGGACTTGCCGCAGCCGGACGGGCCGACGAAGACGACGAATTCGCCGTCCTTCACCTCCAGATTGGCGCCGTGGATGATCTCAAAGCCGCCGAAGCGCTTGACGATGTTGCTGAGTGAAAGCTCTGCCATGCAGCCTCCCGATTATTTGCCCGATTATTTGATTGCGCCGGCCGCGATGCCGGCGATGAAATGGCGTTGAAGAGCCACGAAGATGACGAGGATCGGCGCCGTCAGGAGCACCGCGCCAGCCATGATGCCGCCCCAGGAGACCTTGGTGAGGCCGATCAGCGTTCCGAGCGCCACAGGCGCCGTCATCATTCCCGGTTTGGAATTGATCAGCAGCGGCCAGAGGTAGTTGTTCCAGGAGGCGAGGAAGAGGATGATCGCCAGTGCGGCCATGGTCGGGCGCGCCAGCGGCAGGGCGATGCGCAGGAAGATCTGCCATTCCTTGACGCCCTCGACGCGGGCGGCATCGAAAAGCTCGCCCGGCATCATCGAGAAGGACTGCCGCATGAACAGAACGCCGAGCGAATTGAACAACGGTGGCACGATCAGTGCCACCCAGGTGTTTGCCAGCTTGAATTCTCGGGCCACCATGATGAATTGCGGGATGACGACCACCGAAAACGGCAGCGTGATGGTACCGAGGATGATGGCGATGACGATGGAGCGGCCGACGAAACGGTAACGCGCCAGGGCCCAGCCCGCCATCGAAGTCAGCAGGACCGACAGGACCGTATAGATGAGCGCGACGCCGATGGAGATCACCATCGCACCGATGAAATCGGTATCGGCCTGCAGGTTCTTGAAATTCTCGACGAAATTCGTCGATGGCCAGAGCACGATGTCAGGGCTGAAGATGCCGTTGTCGGGCATGGTCGAGAAGACGAACATCATCCAGAGCGGAAACAGCCAGATTATTGCAAGCGGCGCCAGTGCGGCATGCAACGCGATCTGGCGCAGCAGAAGGGATTGCGATCTGGATTTCATTTCGGATCCCTCCCGACCCAGAGATTGAGAAGCGAGATCGCCACGGCAAGGGCAGCCATCGTATAGGCGATCGCCGAGGCATAGCCGAAGTTCAGCGAGGTGAAGCCCTGGCGATAAAGCAGCAGGCCGAGCGTCTCGGTACCGCCGCCGGGACCGCCACGATTGGTGATCAGGAAGGGCTCGGTGAACAGCTGCATGGTGCCGATCACCGAAAGAACCACGCAAAAGAGGATGATCGGTTTCAGAAGCGGCAGGGTGATATGAAAGAATTGTTGGATCTTGCTCACCCGGTCGAGTGTCGCTGCCTCGTAGACATCGTCGGGAATCGACTGCAGACCGGCGAGGATGATGATCGCGTTGTAGCCCGCCCAGCGCCATGTGACGGCAAGGATGATCAGCGCCATGGCGGCATTGGCGTTGTCGAACCAGGAGACCGGGCTGAGACCGACGGCCGAGATCAGCTTGTTGATGATGCCGAAATCGAGGCTGAACATGAGCCGGAAGACGGCAGCATAGGCGACCTCGCCGACGACGACAGGCGCAAAGAAGGCGAAGCGGAAGAGCGGCCGCGCTTTTAGCAGCGGCGAATTGAGCATTACGGCCATGACCGTCGCAAGCGCAATCATCACAGGCACCTGGATCACCAGGATGATCAGCGTATTGTAGAGAGCGTTGTAGAAAGCCGGGTCATAGAAGAGCCGGCCCCAATTGGCCTGGAAACTGAATTTCCACGGATTGATTCGCGTGTTCTGAAACGAAATCAGGAACGAATTGATGATCGGCCAGACCCAGAAGGTGGCAAAGACCAGCAGATAGGGGGCGAGGAACGCATAGGCGCTCCGGGTTCTGAACGGCATCAAGCCTCCTCCTCACGAACGAATGACCGGCCGCTTTGCAACCGGGGGAAAGCCGGGCGCCTGAAGCGCCCGGCATCGTCATTCATTGCGCGATCGGAAGGCCGGTCGCCGAAGCGATCTGGTTGGCGGCATCGTCGAGAGCCGCCTTCGCATCGGGATAGCCGCCAGCGAAGAACTTCGTCTGCGTCGCCTTGAAGATGGCTTCCGCATCGCTCTGGAAGGCGGTGCCGCGGCTCGGTACGATCTTCGGCAGTGTCGCCAGAATATCCGCCCAGACCTTCTGGCCGCCCCAATAGGGCTGCGGCTCATTGACGAAGGGATCCTTCTCAGCCGAAAGCAGCGACGGGACCAGACCGAATTCCTTCAGCATGGTGATCTGGCCCTCATCCGTGCCGAGGGCGTAGTTGACGAATTTCCAGGCGGCTTCCTTATTCGCGGATGTCGCCGAAATGGCGAGCGACGAACCGCCGAGATTGGCCGCATGCGGGCCATCGGCCGTCAGGCTCGGCATTTTGTAGACGCCCCACTTGCCCTTGAGATCGGGAGAGGTCGAGCGCACGGTGCCCTCATACCAGCCGCCATAAAGCTGGCTTGCGGCCTTGCCGGCGGTATTGGCCTGGATCTTTTCGTCCCAGTTGGCCGACGTCAGCGTCCCGGCATCCTTCATCTCCTTCACCTTTTGCAGTGAGGCGACGCAGGCCGGCTGGTTGATGGTGATATTCTGGCCGTCGGTCGAGTAGTAGCCGCAGCCCTGTTCGTTGGCGAGCATGCGAAACCATTCGCTGTCGCCGTTGAAGTCGGCCTGCGCCATGACGACACCGGGATTGGCGGCGGAAATCTTTTTGCCGGCAGCGATGAAATCGTCCCAGGTGCTGATCGTGCTCGGATCGACGCCGGCCTTTTCGTAGAGATCGCGGCGGTAGAAGACGGCGACAGGACCGGAATCCCACGGCATGGCATAGGCGACATCGCCGACTTCAAGCTCGGTGCGCTTGAAATCAGGGAATTTCGCCTGGATATCGGCTGTGTAGCCGAGCTCCTTCAGATTGGCGAAGCAATCCGGGAAACGGCTCCAGAAGATTTCAGCCTCGAAATTCTCGATGCTGACGATGTCGGGCAAACCGTCGCCGCCGGCGGCGCAGGCAGCGAGCGTCTTATCGAAGACCTGGCTGTTGCCGAGGTCCTCGACGGTGATCTTGATATCGGGAAACTGTTTGTTGAAGCCTGGAAGCGTGGACTTCAACGCCGACGCGGCGACATTCCAGCTCCAGATGGTAAGATTGGCCGACTGCGCGTATGCGGAGCCGGAAGCAAGCACTGCGACAGCTGCGGTCGCAGCGAGAAGTTTGAAGCGCATTGAAAATCCTCCCTTTTCAATTGCCGATCTTTCACGAACGCGGTTAGACTATCTGTAAGGGAGCGGGTGTCTCCTAAAAAGGGAACATGAATTTGGCGGAAAGTAAGGTCGGGACACGTGCAATCTATCAGCCCGGCGCGAGCAGCATCGAGGGTTTGCCGACAGCGCTGCAGATGTTTCATGCCCATCCGCCTGTAATGGCCATGCCGCACTGGCACGCGCAGGTCGAAGTCAACTATGTGATGCGCGGCACCGTGCACTACCGGATGAGCGATCACGAATTCCGGCTGAACGCCGGGGAAATGTGCCTCTTCTGGGGTGGTCAGCCGCATCAGATGGACGAATCCTCAGATGATTCGCTCTATGCCGGCGCCCATCTGCCGCTCGTCTATTTCTTTCGGCTGCGCCTGCCGATCAGCGTTTCCAGCCGGCTTATGAAGGGTGAGACGCTGCTGACCTCGGCAACGGATGCCGCCGACAACGAAAACTTCGCCCGCTGGTTCCGCTATGCCAATTCCGGCGACGCGGCCAAGGCCCAGCACGCCGTCGACGAGCTGCTGCTGCGCATTGAGCGGATCGCGCTCGAACCTTATTCGATGACGTCGCAGGCCATCATCAGTCTCGAAGGTGATCACCCGCACCCGCATTCCTCGCGCAGCGTCGCGCGCATGTGTGATTTCATCGCCGCCAATTTCCTGCATGACATCGATTCGGTCGATATCGCCCGCGCCGCCGACCTGCATCCGAAATATGCGATGAACCTGTTCAAGCGATCGACCGGCATGACGCTCAGCAAATATGTGACGCTGCTGCGGCTGTCGCGCGCCCAGGCGATGCTGATGAGCGAGGGCGCCAACGTACTGCAAGTGGCGATGGACAGTGGCTTCGGCTCGATCAGCGCCTTCAACAAATCCTTCCGCCACATCGCCGGCATGTCACCATCGGACTTCCGCCGCGATATCCGGCTGGTGACGACGGTCCCGGCCGGGGCTTTCCGGAACTAGCTCAGGGCCAGCCGCAATTCGGCGATCTGTGTGCGTCTGCCTGCGACTTGTTTTTCACTGGGCAAAAAAGAACCAACGCCTAAGGTGGGAGAATATGCACATTTTCTGTGCAAGTGCATGCACTATTGCATCTGCGAGGGAATCGGCGCCATCGCACTCTCAATAAAATCAATGATTTATAATTTGGCACGCACTTTGCTTCGATGGTTGCAGAGTTGGTGGCTAGGGTTCCGGCGTCGCAAGGCGTGGCTGGTCCGAGAGCTGCCACCGGCAGGGGAGACATCCCGCCGGGTGCACGGCGGGACAAAAGCCCGGGAGACCTCGTAAGCCAAGGGATTGGCGGCACGATGGTCATTGCCGATCCCTTTTGAAGAAAAGCAAAAGGGGAATTTCAATGCAGACTTTTTCGAAGATTCTATCGATTACCGCACTGACGGCGTCCCTGGCGCTGGGACTGGGCTCCATCGCCAAGGCCGAACAGAAGACCGACTTCAAGGTCGCATGGTCGATCTATGTCGGCTGGATGCCCTGGGGTTATGCTGCTGATCACGGCATCGTCAAGAAGTGGGCCGACAAATACGGCATCAAGATCGAGGTCACCCAGTTCAACGACTACGTCGAATCGATGAACCAGTATACCGCAGGCGCCTTCGACGCCGTGACGCTGACCAACATGGACGGCCTGTCGATCCCGGCCGCCGGCGGCGTCGATACGACAGCCGTAATTGTCGGCGACTTCTCGAACGGCAATGATGCCGTCATCCTCAAGGACAAGGCGGGCCTTGCCGACATCAAGGGACAAAACGTCAATCTCGTCGAATTTTCCGTCTCGCACTACCTGCTCGCCCGCGCGCTCGAGAGCATCAAGCTGACCGAGCGCGATGTGAAAGTCGTCAACACCTCCGACGCCGATATGGTCGCCGCTTACAAGACGGCTGACGTGACCGCGGTCGTCACCTGGAACCCGCTGGTCTCGACCATTCTCGAGGATCCCACGGCCAAGAAGGTCTTCGACAGCTCGCAGGTGCCGGGCGAGATCATCGACCTGATGGTCGCCAATTCAGGCGTGCTGAAGGACAATCCGAATTTCGGCAAGGCGCTCGCCGGCATCTGGTATGAAACCGCAGCACTTCTGACTGCTGACAGTGCCGACGGCAAGGCTGCGCGCGAGGCGATGGGCCAGGCATCGGGCACCGATCTCAAGGGCTTCGAATCCCAGCTTGCCGCCACCAAGCTGTTTGCCAAGCCGGCCGATGCCGTTGCCTTCACTTCGTCGGGCAGCCTGCCGAAGACAATGGATCTCGTCCGCAACTTCCTGTTCGAAAAAGGCTTGCTCGGCAATGGCGCGCCATCGGCCGACGTCATCGGCATCGAAATGCCTGATGGCAAGATCCTCGGCGACAGCGGGAACGTCAAGCTGCGCTTCACCGAGACCTACATGAAGGCCGCCGCCGACGGTTCGCTCTGAGCCATGTCAAAGCAGCGGTGCGGAGTTGACCGCACCGCCCACCCTTCATCAGCGGAGCTTTCCCCTATGCGCTGGATCAACACGAGGCCGAGCCGGGGTGCGCAGCTTACCTTGACGCTGCTGCCCTTCGTGCTGCTGATTGTTGCCTATACTTTCGGCTCGGCAGCACGGCTGGCGGAAAACGCCAACGACAAGCTGCTGCCCGGTCTTGCCGGTTTTGCCGATGCGATCGACCGCCTCGCCTTCATCGCCGATCCGCGCACCGGCCAATACCTGCTCTGGTCCGATACCGGGGCGAGCCTGATTCGTCTGTTTGCCGGCCTTGGCATCTCCACGATCACCGCGCTCGTCATCGGCATGCTGATCGGCATGCTGCCCTATCTCCGGGCGCTGCTCTCCCCTTTCGTCGCCGTTATCTCGATGGTGCCGCCGCTGGCGCTGCTGCCGGTCCTCTTCATTGCCATGGGTCTCGGTGAAGCCTCCAAGATCGCGCTGATCGTCATCGGCGTCGCGCCGACGATGATCCGTGATCTTGCGCTGAAGGCACTGGAGCTGCCACGCGAACAGATCGTCAAGGCTGAAACGCTCGGCGGTTCCTCCTGGCAAATCGGCCTTCGTGTCGTGCTGCCGCAGATCCTGCCGCGGCTGATCACCTGCCTCCGGCTTCAGCTCGGTCCGGCCTGGCTGTTCCTGATCGCCGCCGAAGCGATCTCGTCGGATTCCGGTCTCGGCTACCGCATCTTCCTCGTCCGCCGCTATCTCTCGATGGACGTCATCTTTCCCTATGTCGTCTGGATCACGCTGCTCGCCGTGATCATGAATTATATCCTCGATCGCATCCGCATCGCCGTCTTCCCCTGGTCGGAGTTGGAGAAGCAGGCATGAGCGAATTGGTGATCGAAAAGGTCTGGAAGGAATATGGCGACCAGATCGTGCTTGAGGATGTGTCGCTGACCGTCGCTTCGCGCGCCTTCGTCGCCCTTGTCGGCCCGTCCGGCTGCGGCAAGTCGACGTTCCTGCGCATGCTGCTCGGCCAGGAGCGGCCGACGCGAGGGACAATCCTGCTGGACGGCGAAGCCCTACCGCAGGAGCCGGGGCCGGATCGCGGCGTCGTCTTCCAGCGCTATTCCGTCTTCCCGCATCTAACCGTGCTCGGCAACGTGCTGCTTGGGCGGGAACTCTCAACGTCCCGCTACAAGGCCAAGCTTTTCGGCGCCGCCCGTCGCGACGCCATCGACGAGGCACGGCGGCTGATTGCCGAAGTCGGCCTTTCCGGCGCCGAGGACAAATATCCGGCGCAACTATCAGGCGGCATGCAGCAGCGCCTGGCTTTGGCGCAGGCGCTGATCATGAAGCCGAAGGTGCTGCTGCTCGACGAGCCCTTCGGTGCGCTCGATCCCGGCATCCGAGCCGAGATCCACACATTGATGAAGCGGCTCTGGCACGAAACGCAGATGACCGTCGTCATGGTGACACATGACATGCGCGAAGCCTTCACGCTGGCGACGCGCGTCGTCGCCTTCGAGCGCAAGCGTGACCGCCCGGAGGAAAAGGAGCGCTACGGCGCGACGATCACCAAGGATATCTCGATCTGGCCGCCGAGGCTTGCCGGCGCGCCCTCCATCTTCAGCCCCGACCGGGACGGCCCGGTCATTTCTCTGGGCCTTCGCCGGGACGACCCGGCTTCCAGTCCGTCAGGAGAAAAACCATGATGCATGTCAGACGTTCGCCCGAGGAGATCGCTGCCAACCGGCAGCGTTACGAGGAACATCAGAAGAAGGGGCTGGAATTTGCGCCGAAGGCCTTTCCGGCGCCGAGCCCTCTGCCGGCCCCCGCAATCGATGCGGCTGCAATCATCCATCAGGAAACCATCCCCGGCGGCTGGCACTGGTCGAGCGCGCTGAAGCGCGGCGAGGCTCTCCGCATCGATCAGGGCGAAGGCGGATCGACCGTGGCGCTCGTCGCCTGGAACGCCGCTGACACGAGCGAACGGCTCAATCTCGTCGATACGGTCAAGGTGCAGTGGACGACCGCCCTCGGCAAGGGCCGCGTCATCTTCTCAGACATGGGCCGGGTGATGTTTTCGCTGATCGAGGATAGCTCCGGCGCCCACGACTGCCTGATGGGCGGCTCGACCGCAGCTTCGAACGCCGCAAAGTATCCCGGCGTCAAGACCCGCAACACCCGCGACAATCTCGTGCTCGTCGCAGGCAAGCTTGGTTTCACCAGGCGCGACATCCCTGGGATTCTCAATCTCTTCGCCCCGGTCCGCGTCGACGATGACGGTGGCTTCCACTGGCGCGGCAAACTCTCCAACAGCGGCGATTATGCCGAGCTGCGCGCCGAGATGGACATGATCGTCGGCCTTTCCAATTGCCCGCATCCGCTCGATCCCGACCCGGTCTATGCGCCGAAGCCGGTGATCGTCACGCGCTTTCGCGCGCCCGCACCCGCAGTCGACGACCTCTCGCGAACGGCGACCGCCGAAGCCCTTCGCGGCTTCGAGAACAACGCCTCGATGCTGGCCTGAGGGAGGATGACGATGACCGATTTCATCAAGACTTCAGCTTCGCGCAGCCTCGAAAACGCCGTGCAGGATCATTTCATCCCGGCCGAAGCGCCGTGGTCCGGCATCGTGCGCAAGGGCCAGACCATCCGCATCGAGGACAGCTACGGCCAACAGGCAATCGACACGCTGTTTTATCGCGCCGATGATTTTGCCGAGCGTTATTCCAACCAGGATACGATGCGGGCGCAAGGTGGCGCCTATATCGGCACCGGCACGAAGATCATCTCGAACGAGGGCAACGTCATGCTTGTCATGACGGCCGACAGCTGCGGCCGCCACGATACATCAGCCGGCGCCTGCTCCTGCGAGAGCAACACCGTGCGCTTCGGCCACGGCACCAAATACCTGCATGCCTGCCGCGACAATTTCGTGCTCGAGGTGACAAAACACGGCATGAGCAAGCGCGACATCGTGCCGAACATCAATTTCTTCATGAACGTGCCGATCAAGCCGAACGGCGAGATGACCATCGTCGACGGCATCTCCGCGCCCGGCGACTATGTCGAGCTGGTGGCTGACATGGACGTGCTCTGCGTCATCTCCAACTGCCCGCAGATCAACAATCCCTGCAACGGTTTCGATCCGACGCCGATCCGGGTGCTGATCTGGGATGGCGAGGACTGATCGATGTTCACCAAAGTCCTTATCGCCAATCGCGGCGAAATCGCCGTCCGCGTCATCCGCACATTGAAGAGGATGGGAATTGCCTCAGTTGCCGTCTATTCCGATGCCGACCGGTTCTCGAAGCCGGCCCTGACCGCTGATGAGGCCGTCCGCCTCGGCCCGGCGCCTGCTGCCGAAAGCTATCTTGACGTCGATGCCGTCATTGCCGCCTGCAAGGCGACGGGCGCTAAGGCCGTGCACCCAGGCTACGGCTTCCTCTCGGAGAATATCGGTTTTGCCGAGCGGCTCGCCGCCGAAGGTATCGTCTTCATCGGCCCGCGCCCGGAGCATCTGTCGGCCTTCGGCCTGAAGCATACGGCGCGCGAATTGGCGAAGGCGAGCGGCGTGCCGCTGCTGCCCGGAACCGATCTCTTGCAGAGTATCGACGAGGCGCTTTCGGCTGCCGAGACCGTCGGTTATCCCGTCATGCTGAAAAGCACAGCGGGCGGCGGCGGCATCGGCATGCAGCTCTGCGCCGATGCCGCCGGCCTCAAGGCTTCCTTCGAAAGCGTGCAGCGGACCGCGCGCGCCAGCTTCGGGGATGCGCGCGTCTACATCGAGCGATTCGTTGCCGAAGCGCGCCATGTCGAGGTGCAGATCTTCGGCGACGGCAAGGGCCGCGTGATCGCGCTCGGCGAACGCGACTGCTCGCTGCAGCGGCGGAACCAGAAGGTCGTCGAGGAGACGCCTGCTCCTGGCCTTTCCGCGGAGATACGGGCGCGGCTGCACAAGGCGGCGGTCGACTTGGGAGGCTCGGTGTCCTATGAATCGGCCGGCACCGTCGAATTCATCTATGATCCCCAGCGCGAGGAATTCTATTTCCTCGAGGTCAATACCCGCCTTCAGGTCGAGCATCCCGTCACGGAAGCCGTCTTCGGTATCGATCTCGTCGAATGGATGATCCGGCAGGCGGCCGGCGAGGACGTGCTCTCGGGTGCTAAGGCCCTGACGCCGAAGGGTGCGGCGATCGAGATGCGTATCTATGCCGAGATGCCGCATGCCGATTTCCGACCGAGCGCTGGCCTTTTGACCGAGGTCATTTTTCCGGAAAGCGCCCGTGTCGACGGCTGGATCGAGACGGGAACCGAGGTCACGCCCTTCTATGACCCGATGCTTGCCAAGCTGATCGTGGCGGCGGAAGACCGGCCGGCGGCGATCGAGAAGCTGAAGACAGCGCTCGCCGAAACGTCGATATCAGGCATCGAGACCAATCTCGATTATTTGAGAACGATCGCCGCTTCCGAATTGCTGGCCAGCGCCAAGGTGGCAACGACGGCTCTACGCGACTTCGCCTTCGTTCCCGATGTCGTCGAGGTTCTCGCGCCCGGCGCCCAGTCGAGCATCCAGGAACTGCCGGGCCGGCTCGGCCTCTGGCATGTCGGCGTGCCGCCGAGCGGGCCGATGGACGAGCGCTCCTTCCGCCATGCCAACCGGCTGGTCGGCAATGACGATGTGACGGCTGCGCTGGAACTGACCGTTTCCGGTCCGACATTGCGGTTTTATGCCGACCAGACGATCGCGCTTGCCGGCGCCCGGATGCCTATGACATGCGACGGCGCAAGATTGCCGCATGACACCCCGGTATTGATCCGTGCCGGTCAGGTTCTGTCGATCGGTGCGATCGAAGGACCGGGGCAGCGCGCCTACCTCGCGGTCGCCGGTGGTTTTGCCGCTCCCGTTGTGCTCGGCTCGCGCGCGACCTTCGGCCTTGGCCAATTCGGCGGCAACGCCACCGGCACCCTGAAGACAGGGCATGTGCTGCACTTTGCCCGCCAAGTACCGGCTGAACCGGTGAGACCAGCGACGGAGGCAGCCGTCTTGACGCGCGAATGGGATGTCGGCGTCGTCTATGGCCCGCACGGGGCTCCCGATTTCTTTCAGGATGGGGATATCGAGACGCTGTTTTCGACCGCCTACGAGGTCCATTTCAACAGCGCCCGCACCGGCGTTCGCCTCATCGGTCCCGCCCCGGTTTGGGCACGTAGCGACGGCGGTGAGGCGGGACTGCACCCCTCCAACCTGCACGATAATGCCTATGCGATCGGGGCGATCGATTTCACCGGCGATATGCCGATCATTCTCGGCCCCGACGGTCCGAGCCTTGGCGGCTTCGTTTGCCCGGCGGTGATTACCCGCGACGAGCAATGGAAGATGGGCCAGTTCAAGCCCGGCGACCGCATCCGTTTTCATGCAGTAGTACGGCCGGAAGACCCGATCGCTGGCCCGGCGGCGCGGCGGCCCTCGGAAGAAGCAGGTTCGCCGATCCTCGGCATCAGCGAGGATGGCCCGGTTTCTGTCGTCTATCGCCGCCAGGGCGACGACAATCTGCTCGTCGAATATGGGCCGATGACGCTCGATATCGCGCTGCGGCTACGGGTGCACCTGCTGATGCAGGCGGTCATCGAGGCCCACCTTCCCGGCGTCGTTGACCTCACCCCCGGCATCCGCTCGCTGCAGATCCATTATGACGGCACGCAGCTGACGCGTCGGCGTCTGCTGGGGCTGCTCTCCGAGATTGAGGCGACGCTTCCGGCAGCGCAGGAGGTCACGGTGCCGAGCCGCATCGTGCATCTGCCGCTTTCCTGGAACGATCCGGATGCGGAGCTTGCGATGCGCAAATATCAGGAACTCGTGCGCCCGAACGCACCCTGGTGCCCGTCGAATATCGAGTTCATCCGCCGTATCAACGGCCTTCCCGACGAACAGGCCGTCCGCGATATCGTCTTTGATGCCAGCTACCTGGTGCTCGGTCTCGGCGACGTCTATCTCGGTGCGCCGGTTGCGACCCCGACCGATCCGCGCCACCGCCTCGTGACGACGAAGTATAATCCCGCCCGCACCTGGACGCCGGAAAATGCCGTCGGCATCGGCGGCGCCTATATGTGCATTTACGGCATGGAAGGACCGGGCGGCTACCAGCTCTTCGGCCGCACCATCCAGGTCTGGAACACATGGCGGGAGACACCGGCCTTCGCCAGGGGCAAGCCCTGGCTGCTGAACTTCTTCGATCAGATCCGGTTCTTCCCTGTTAGCAATCAGGAATTGACGGAGGCGCGCGCCGCCTTCCCGCATGGCGGCTATCCGATTCGGATCGAGGAGACGGAATTCTCCTATGCTGCCTATGAGAAGGAATTGCAGGCGAATTCGGCGTCGATCGGCCGTTTCAAGGCAACCCAGCAGGCCGCCTTCGATACTGAGCGCCAACGCTGGAAGGAAGCCGGGCTCGACAGCTTCGTCACCGATGAAGGCACAGGCGAAAGTCCGGATGGGGATATTCCCGACGGCTGCTTCGGTGTTGCCAGCGCCGTACCCGGCAATATCTGGAAATTGCTGGTCGAGCCGGGTGCCTCGGTTGCGGCCGGCGATACACTCGCCATCATCGAATCGATGAAGATGGAAATCAACGTCACCGCCCATGCGGCAGGCCGCGTCCGCGACCTGCGCGCCGGGCCGGGAAGAAACGTCAAAGCCGGCGATATCATCGTCGTTCTGGAGGAATGCTGACATGCTGCCGACCATCCTCGATCTCTCAAGCCTTCGCGCCGCCTATCAATCCGGCCTGACGCCGCTCGACGCCATCGAAGAGGTGATCGCCCGCCGCGCCGCCTCGAAAGATCCGGCGATCTTCATCACGGCGGTGCCCGACGAGGAGCTGCGGGCCGCCGCCAAAGCCTTGATGGCGCGGGCGCCTGAGGCAAACAGCCTGCCGCTCTGGGGCGTGCCCTTCGCGGTCAAGGACAATATCGATGCCGCCGGCCTGCCGACGACGGCCGCCTGCCCGGCATACGAATATCGGCCGGAAGCGGACGCTACCGTCGTTGCGCGGCTGAAGGCAGCCGGCGCCATCATCATCGGCAAGACCAATCTCGACCAGTTCGCGACCGGCCTCAACGGCACGCGCTCGCCCTATGGCGCGCCGCGTTCGGTCTTCGATGCGGGCTATATCTCCGGTGGCTCGAGCTCCGGATCATCTGTCACGGTTGCTTCCGGCCTCGCGGCCTTCGCACTCGGCACCGATACGGCGGGCTCGGGCCGGGTGCCGGCTGCCTTCAACAATCTGGTCGGCATCAAGCCAACGCCGGGCCTTCTGCCGAATACCGGCGCCGTGCCCGCCTGCAAGAGCGTCGACTGCATCACAATCTTTGCCGCGACCGTCGGCGACGGTGTTACGATCCGCAAGGTCGCCGAGGGTTTCGACGATGCCGATCCTTTCTCCCGTCGCCCCAAGCCGGCGAACCTGCCGGTATCGGGCTTGCGTATCGGCGTCCTGACCGACGCCGAGCGGGAGTTCTTCGGCGACAAGGAGGTGGAGGCGCTCTACGACCAGGCGATCGAACGCGCCAAAGCGCTCGGTGCGACCATCGTGCCTTTCGATTACGCGCCATTCCGCGAGGCCGCCGCCCTCCTCTACGACGGGCCATGGGTTGCCGAGCGTCTGGCGGCGGTCGAGACCTTCCTCGCCACGAACGCGGCCGATTTCGACCCGACGGTCAGAGGGATTATCGAGGGTGCCAAGGGCAAGACCGCGGTCGAGGCTTTCAACGGCCGATACCGGCTCGAGGAACTGCGCCGCAAGACCGAGGCCGAATGGGAAAAGGCCGACGTGCTTCTGCTGCCGACGGCGCCGACTACCTACACGGTCGCCGACATGCTGGCCAATCCCGTCGTGCTCAACGGCCGCCTCGGTCGCTACACCAATTTCGTCAACCTGCTCGATTGCGCGGCGATCGCCGTTCCGGCCGGCTTCGGAAAAGGTGGCCTGCCGGGCGGCGTTACCGTCATCGCACCTGCCTTCACCGACGATGCGCTGGCACCACTTGCCGACGCGCTGCACCGCGCAGCAAGCTCCGGCATGGGCATCGACCGGCAGGCTGCGATCCCCGAAGCAAGCCGTGTTGTGCCCGGCGATGACGGTTTTATCGAAATTGCGGTCGTCGGTGCGCATCTGACCGGCATGCCGCTCAATCACGAACTGGCAGGCTCTGGCGGGCGTCTGGTCAGGACCTGCCGCACGGCCGGCGATTATCGCCTCTTCGTCTTACCCAATACCACGCCGCCGAAACCGGGGCTGCTGCGCGAGCCCGGCCACAAGGGTCAGGGGCTGGAGGTCGAGGTCTGGGCACTGCCGGCCGATGCTTTCGGCAGGTTCGTCCAGAAGATTCCGGCACCCCTCGGCATCGGTAAGCTGACGCTCGAAGACGGTTCCAGCGTCTCCGGCTTCGTCTGCGAGGCGCATGCGGTGAAAGGTGCCGAGGAAATCACCGCTCTTGGCGGCTGGCGCAACTATATTAGCGCCAAGCTGGCGAGCTGAGGAGAGCCTAACATGGCGGCAAAACTCGTCTGGCGCCTGATCGATCTGCTGCGGGACGGTCTGACCGCCCGCAGCGAAGCGATCGGCAGCACCTGTGTCAGCCCTGGCGGCTCTGAGAGCGTTCGGCAAGCTCGACGATGATGCCGTCGGGATCGCGAACGAAGGCGATCTTGTTCAGCATCTCGGAGTGGACGGCGAAGCGCGGCGGCTCCTTGATCTCGACGCCCGCCTGTTCAAGGCGGGCGAAGGCCTCGTCGACATTGTCGAAATAGAAGGTGAGGTGCCGGACGCCGGCCGTATCTTCAGGCACGTCGACCGCTCTCGACGCGCCGCCGGGCGGCGCAAAGACCTCCAGCATGCCGCCGCCTGCATCGAGGAACGCGACCTGCATGCCATTCGCCATCGTCTTGCGCAGCACGAGGCTGAGGCCGAGCAGGCCACAGTAGAAATCGACGGTGCGGTCCATGTCGCCGACCGTCATGCCGACATGCTCGAAGGATTTCAGCATCGGAGAGCCCTTCCCGGTTCAGACGGTGGCCGCAGCCCGCCATTCCCCTGCCGGAAGCCAGGAGCGATAGAGCGGATGATCGGCGGCGATCGGCATCGGCGTCGGTTGTCCGGTTCGCTGCGAGAAATAAGCGGCCGTTACCAGTTCCAGCGAATTGCGGGCATCCTGCAGCGTCACCGGTGGGTCGGTGTCTTCGACGATCGCCTTATGGAAGAGCTCGAACTGACGGGTGTAGCCATCCTCGCCAGGCACATAGGCGGCGAGCACTTCGTCGATCCGCGCCTGATGTTCCTCTGTCCCGGCGACGAACGTCCACGGATCACGGCCCATCGTATAGGGTTCGATGATGCTTTCGGCGACGAGGTCGTTGAAGCAGAAGCGCAACCGCGAGATCTCCTTGCGCGAACCCAGCGTCATCGACAGCGTCGCCAGCGAGCCATTCTGCATCTTCACCGAAAGGGCTGCCGTATCCTCGACCTCGATCGGATTGACCAGCGTCGCCCCATAGGAAAACACCTCGGCGCAGGGGCCATGCACATAGTTTAGCATGTCATGGGCGTGGATGGCGTGGCCGAGAAGGCCACCGCCGAGTTCGCTCGCCCACTTGCCGCGCCACGGCACGGCATAATAATCCGGCCCGCGCCACCAATGGGTTTCGATCGTGGTCAGGAACGGCTTGCCGGCCAAGCCACGTTCGATCAGCAGCTTCAGCTTCTGCAGGCCGGAACCATAGCGATACTGGAAGATCGGCATCAGCTTCTTGCCGGGGTAACGATCGAGGATGCGCCCGATCTCGTCGACCTCGGCGATCGAGCCGAAGAGCGGCTTCTCGCAGATCACGTGCTTGCCGGATTCGATACCCTTGCGGCAAAGTTCGAAATGCGAACTCGGCGGCGTCGAAATGTCGATGACGTCGAGATCGTCACGGGCAAACAGCGAATCCGCATCCTGCGTGTATTCGCCAATGCCGAACTCCTCGCACAGCGCCTTGCCGCGCTCCTCGTCGAGCGAGCAGAGCACGGGGACTTCGAAAAGCTCCTTGTTCCAGCCGAAGCCGGCCAGATGCCGCGCAGCGATGCCTGCGCCGATGACACCGACGCGCAATTTTCTGGTCATGATATCCTCCTCAGCGAGCGCCGATGCGCGCGGCTTTCGCCTGGGCTTCGAGCGAAAGACGGCAGACTTCAAAAACGTGATCCTGGGTCATCGCCGTCTGCGTGCGGTTGCCAACGTCGGCGGTGAAAGCGTCGAAATAATCGAGTTTTTCACCGCTGCAATCGATATGGGTCATTTCCTTGCCGTTGACCAGGAAGAGGTGATCCTTGCCCGGCCGGCCGGCGATATCGATATATTTGCGCAGTTCGATGTAACCTTCGGTGCCGAGGATGGTCAGGCGCCCATCACCCCAGGTCGGCAGCGCCTCCGGCGTGAACCAGTCGACACGGACATAGCCCGCCGCCTTGTCGGAACGCAGAAGCACCTCGCCGAAATCCTCGAAGGCGGGCTTGTCGGGCATGCCGAAATTGCCGATCGAGCTTGCGATGACCTCGCCTGTGGTCGAGCCGGTATAGAACAGGAACTGGTCGACCTGGTGCGAAGCGATATCGACGATGATGCCGCCGAAGGCTTCGGGATCGAAGAACCAGTCCGGCCGGGTCGGCAGTTGCAGCCGGTGTGGACCGACACCGAGCGTCTGGATCACCTTGCCGATCGCGCCTTCGGCGACGAGCTTGCCGGCCTTGACGGCGGAGCGGACGCAGTGGCGCTCGGAAAAGCAGATCGAGAAGATCTTGCCGGTCTCGGCAACGGTACGCCTGACGTCCTCGAGTTGGGCGAAGGTGGTCACGCCCGGCTTGTCGATCATCACGTCCTTGCCCGACCTCATTGCGCGGATGGCAAGCCCGGCACGATCACGCGGAATCGCGGAAATGCAGACGACATCGATCGACGGATCGTCGAACAGCTTTTGCCTGTCGATCTGCGGCGCGTCAGGATAGGTCTTCTCGAAGGCCTCGCGCAACGCCGGCACCGAGGTCTGCGGGCAATAGCCGACGAACTCGCCGCCCGCGGCCAGCAATCCCTTCACGTGATCGAACGTGTGCCCATGGTCGATTCCGACGACGGCAAATCTCAACATCGCTGCAATATCCTCCTGGGATTTTCGTGTGGCCGCCTGACGCCAGCCTCCTCCATGTCGCGCAAAACAGATAACGAAAGCCGCCGCCTGTCAAGGCGAGATGAAAGGGGAAATCGACCGAGTTGCAAATTAAACATATGAAATATAACGATTAATTTGTATCTAAATAGTTATTTTGCAGGTTTTTACGCTTGGTCTTTCGACAAAGGGCCACGGCTTGAACCGATCGGGCGAAAGTCTTTTTCCCCGACGCATCTTGCCCCATCTCCGTGAATGTGATCGATTTCGGCTGCCGCCGGGCTGGAGGGCGGCAACACCCCGCAATGTTTTGAAGAGCGCTCCCCGCTCGCCCGTGACGGAAGATCCACCATGTCTCAACCTCTGCTCGATATCGCCGCTTCGGATGGTCTTTTTGTCGGCCGAGCCTGGAATCCCGAAGTTGCCGGGCCAAGCATCGTGACGCTTCGAGAGGGGGAGCTGGTCGACATCACCTCGCGCGAGGCGCCGACACTGAGCGCGCTGCTCGAGCGACAGGACGCTGCTGGTTTCGTGCGCGCTGCGAGCGGCAAGGCGATCGGCTCGTTGCAGGATATCGCCGCCAACAGCACCGGCACGCCGGATGAAGCGCGTCCCTATCTCCTGGCGCCCGTCGACCTTCAGGCAGTGAAGGCCTGCGGCGTCACCTTTGCGCAGTCGATGATCGAGCGCGTCATCGAGGAGAAGGCGGCCGGCAGTCCGGAGCGTGCCGCCTCGATCCGCGAGCGCGTCAGCACGCTGATCGGTGGCAGCCTCACCAATCTGAAGGCCGGTTCGCCGGAGGCTGCCAAAGTCAAGCAGGCACTGATCGACGAAGGCATGTGGTCGCAATATCTTGAGGTCGGTATCGGGCCGGACGCCGAAGTCTTCACCAAGTCACCGGTGCTCTCCTCCGTCGGCTGGGGTGCGGATGTCGGCCTGCATCCGATCTCGACCTGGAACAATCCCGAGCCGGAAATCGTGCTCGCGGTCAACAGCCGCGGCGAAATCACGGGCGCGACGCTCGGCAACGACGTCAACCTGCGCGACGTCGAGGGCCGCTCGGCGCTGCTGCTCGGCAAGGCCAAGGATAACAACGCCTCCTGCTCCATCGGTCCTTTCATCCGCTTGTTCGATGCCGGCTACAGCCTCGATGATGTACGCAAGGCTGAACTCGACCTGAAGGTGTCAGGCCAGGACGGCTTCGTGATGCACGGCAAGAGTTCGATGTCGCAGATCAGTCGCGATCCGACGGATCTCGTCAAGCAGACGGTCGGCGCCCATCATCAATATCCCGACGGTTTCATGCTTTTCCTCGGCACGCTGTTTGCGCCGACGCAGGACCGCGACGCGCCGAAGCAAGGCTTTACGCACAAGATCGGCGATGTCGTCGAGATTTCCTCGGCAGGCCTCGGCGCGCTCGTCAACACCGTGCGCCTCTCCACCGAATGCCCGCCCTGGACCTTCGGTATTTCGGCGCTGATGAGCAACCTCGCAAAGCGCGGTCTGCTCTAAACTACTGGTTTCGCCGCTTGCCCTGCAGCAAGTCGAGAACGGAGTTTGCCGCTTCGAGAACGTTTGTCCCAGGGCCGAACACGGCTGCAACGCCGTGTTCATGCAGGAATTCATAGTCCTGCCGCGGGATAACACCGCCGCAGACGACGATGATATCACCACCGCCCTGTTCCCTCAGCCTGTCGATCAACTGCGGCAGCAGCGTCCTGTGACCGGCCGCCAGCGACGAGACGCCGACGACGTTGACCTTTTCGCTGAGTGCGACACCGGCAGCCTCCTCCGGTGTCTGGAAAAGGGGACCGGCGAGCACGTCGAAGCCGATGTCGCCGAAGGCCGAGGCGATCACCTTGGCGCCTCGGTCGTGTCCGTCCTGACCGAGCTTGGCGACCATGATCTTCGGCCGGTGACCCATGGCTTCCGTCACCTCCGTCATGCGGGTCTTGAGCACGGCGAGTTCCGGCTCGTTTTCATACGCTTGGCCATAGACGCCCTTAATCACCACTGGCGTGGCGGCATGATCGCCGAAGGTATCGCGCATCGCATCCGATATCTCGCCGACCGTGGCGCGGGCCCGCGCCGCCTCGATGGCGGCTTCAAGCAGGTTGCCCTTGCCGCTCTGTGCGATCTCGGCCAGGGCCGCCAAGGCCTCGCGCACGGCTTTGCCATCGCGCCGCCGCTTGGTTTCCTCGATACGTCTGATCTGCGCTTTGCGTACTGCGCTGTTGTCGATCTCCAGAATGTCGATCGGCTGCTCGTTGTCGAGCCGATAGCGGTTGACGCCGACGATGACCTCCTCGCCCTTGTCGACGGCCGCCTGGCGGCGTGCGGCCGCTTCCTCGATCAGCCGTTTCGGCAGGCCGTCTGCCACCGCCTTGGTCATGCCGCCGAGTGCCTCGACTTCCTCCATCAACGCCCAGGCCTTGTCTGCCAGTTCGGCCGTCAGGCTTTCGACATAGTAGGAGCCGGCGAGCGGATCGACGACCTTGGTGACGCCGGTCTCGTGCTGCAGGATGAGCTGGGTGTTGCGGGCGATACGAGAGGAGAACTCAGTCGGCAGCGCAATCGCTTCGTCGAAGGAATTCGTATGCAACGACTGCGTGCCGCCGAGCACGGCCGACATCGCCTCGAAAGCGGTGCGGATGATGTTGTTATAAGGGTCCTGCTCCTGCAAGGAGACGCCGGAGGTCTGGCAATGGGTGCGCAGCATCAGCGAGGACTGTTTCTTCGGATGAAACCCTTCCATGATCCGCGTCCAGAGCAGGCGGGCGGCGCGCAGCTTGGCTGCTTCCATGAAGAAGTTCATGCCGATGGCGAAGAAGAAGGACAGCCTGCCGGCGAACTCGTCGACGCTCAGGCCTTTGGCGATGGCGGCGCGGACATATTCGCGGCCGTCGGCCAGCGTGAAGGCCAGTTCCTGCACCAGTGTCGCGCCGGCTTCCTGCATGTGGTAGCCGGAGATCGAGATGGAGTTGAACTTCGGCATCTCGCGGGCGGTATAGTCGATGATGTCGGCAACGATCCGCATCGATGATTCGGGCGGATAGATATAGGTGTTGCGGACCATGAACTCCTTCAGGATGTCGTTCTGAATGGTGCCAGAAAGGTCGGCTCGCGAAACACCCTGCTCCTCGCCGGCCACGATGAAGGAGGCAAGGATCGGGACGACGGCGCCGTTCATCGTCATCGACACCGACATTTCAGCCAGCGGAATGCCGTCGAACAGGATTTTCATGTCCTCGACGCTGTCGATTGCCACACCCGCCTTGCCGACATCACCCTCGACGCGCGGATGATCGCTGTCATACCCGCGGTGGGTGGCAAGATCGAAGGCGACCGACAGGCCCTTCTGGCCGGCCGCCAGATTGCGGCGATAAAAGGCATTCGATTCCTCTGCCGTCGAGAAGCCGGCATATTGGCGGATCGTCCAGGGCCGGCCGGCATACATCGTCGCCCGCGGGCCGCGGGTGAAAGGCGAGAAGCCGGGAAGCGAACCAAGATGCCCGGCGCCGTCAAGATCCTCGGCCGTATAGAGCGGCTTGACGGCAATGCCTTCCGGCGTCTGCCAGGTCAGCTTCTCGGGCGAGGTGCGCAGTTCCTTTTGCGCAAGCTCCGCCCAATCCGACAGCGTCTTCTTCGTCATGCGGTTCCTCCGGCTTTTTTCATTCCCACCCTACCATTTCACCGGCTCCTCGTGCGATAGAGCCCGAACAGGATGATTTTAGGCCGAGCCGGCCCAAAATCTGAATCCTGTTCTATATTATATAGTTAGAGCATGATGTCGTCCGAAAACCGCTCACACTTTTCGGCATCATGCTCTAGGATTATTAATGCGGCAAATCCTTGATTTCTATTGCCGGCTTTGGGACCCGCCTCATGAAGACCATGCAGATCTATGCCTTTGACATGAACTGCGTCGGGCATATCAACCACGGCCTGTGGACGCATCCGCGCGACCGCTCAGCGCATTATACCGATCTGGACTACTGGACAGAGTTTGCCAAGACCGCCGAACGCGGCAAGCTGGACGGCATCTTCCTGGCCGATATCGTCGGTGTCTATGACGTCTACAAGGGTAGCCCGGCGCCGGTGATCGAGACGGGCGCGCAGATCCCGGTCAATGATCCGATGATCCCGATTTCGGCGATGGCCTATGTCACGAAACATCTGGGTTTCGGCGTCACCGTCAACACCACCTATGAGCCACCCTTCCTGCTGGCGCGGCGCATGTCGACGCTCGATCATCTGACCAAGGGACGGATCGGCTGGAACATCGTCACCGGTTATCTCGACAGTGCCGCCCGCAGCATGGGTTTCGACAAGCTGCCGGAACATGATGCGCGCTACGATGCGGCCGAGGAATATCTCGAAATACTCTACAAGCTCTGGGAAGGGAGCTGGGACGACGATGCGGTGGTGCGCGACAAGGTAGGCGGTGTCTATGCCGACCCCTCCAAAGTGCGCTCTGTCCGTCACGACGGCAAATATTACCGGATGGAAGGCATCCATCTTTCCGAGCCCTCGCCGCAGCGCACGCCCCTGCTCTTCCAGGCCGGCGCCTCGGCACGCGGGCAGGATTTCGCCGCACGTCACGCCGAATGCGTCTTCATTGCCGGGCCAAATCCCAAGGCGGCCAAGCCGACCATCGATGCGCTGCGGGCGAAGGCGAAGGAATTCGGCCGCGGCGCCGACGCATTGAAGATCCTGAGCCTGATCACCGTCGTCGTCGGGCGGACGGAGAAGGAAGCACGGGACAGACTGGAGGACTATCGCCGCCATGCGAGCGTTGAGGCTTCGCTTGCGCATTACTCCGCTTCGACAGGCATCGACTTTTCGAAGTATGGATTGGACGACGTCATCGACCAGAGCTCGACCAACGCCAATCAGTCGGCGCTTGCGGCCATCACGAAACAGGCGCCAAAGCCCGTGACGCTGCGTAACATCATCGACCAGATGGTGCTCGGCAGCCGGATGAAGCCGATAGTGGGTTCGCCGGAACAGATCGCCGATCATCTCACGGCATGGATCGACGAGGGTGGCATCGACGGCTTCAATCTGGCGCGGACAGTGGCGCCGGAAAGCCTGCGCGATTTTGTCGACTTGGTCGTCCCGGTGCTGCAGGAGCGCGGCGTCTTCAAGGCGGACTATGCTGCAGGACCCTTGCGGCAGAAGCTTTTCGGCGGCGGGAACGGCAGGTTGCCCGCCGCTCATCCCGCTGCCCAGTTCCGGCGCTGACTTATCGGTGGTCCAACCTGGCGACCAGCCGGTCGCCAAGCCACTGGATTCCGCAGACGAGCACGATGAGGACGGCCACCACCGCGATCATCACGCTGGTTTCAAAACGTTGATAGCCGTAGCGGATGGCGAGATCGCCGAGGCCGCCGGCGCCGATCGCGCCCGCCATGGCCGAGGCGCCGATCAGCGTTACCAGCGTGACGGTGAAACCGGCGACGATGCCCGGCAGCGCTTCAGGCACCAGCACCTCGCGGATGATCGTCCAGCGGTTGCCGCCCATGGCGCGCACGGCGTCGATCAGCCCGCGGTCGACCTCGCGCAGCGATACTTCGGCGATACGGGCGTAGTAGGGCGTTGCAGCGATGGCGAGCGGCACGATGGCCGCCCAGGTGCCGAGCGCGGTGCCGACGATCAGCCGCGTCAGCGGGATCAGCGCCACCAGCAGGATGATGAAAGGCACCGAGCGGAAACCGTTGATGACTGACCCGAGCATGCGATTGATCCAGAGGTTTTCGGCGATGCCGCCGCGCGCTGTCGCGACCAGAGCAAGGGCGAGCGGCAGGCCGGCGACGAGCGAGATCAATCCCGAGGCGAGGGTCATCAGGACCGTCTCCCAAAGGGAGCGAATAAGCAGTTCAAGCATGATCGGTGTCATAACCAAGCACCTCCACCCGGGCGGACCGGGCCGTCAGGAATTGTTCGACTTTTCCGGCAAGCGCGGGGTCGCGCGCGGGAACGGCGATGAAGAACCGCGCCACCGGCTGGTTCTGGATATGGTCGATGCCGCCATGGACGAGGCGGAAGGAATGCGGCAATGCTGCCGAGAGTTCGGCAAATAGCGCGCCCTGCGCCTGTGGCCCGGCGAGATCGACGCTGAGGATCGCTTCGCTGCCCGCCGTCGCCGACAGCCGGCCGGCGATATGCTCAGGAAGCTGCGGGCGGATACCGCCAAGCAGGCTCCCGGTGATTTCAGCCTGCGGATTGGCAAAGACCGACCAGACCTGCCCTTCCTCGACGATCCGCCCGGCATCGATGACCGCGACGCGATCGGCAATGCCGCGTACCACTTCCATCTCGTGGGTGATGAGCAGAATGGTCAGTCCGAGCTTACGGTTGATGTCCTTCAGCAATGCCAGGATCGACCGGGTCGTTTCCGGATCGAGCGCCGATGTCGCCTCGTCGGACAACAGCAGTGCCGGGCGTGCCGCCAGCGCCCGGGCAATGCCGACGCGTTGTTTCTGGCCGCCGGATAGCGATACGGGATAAGCCTTCGCCTTGTCGGCAAGGCCGACGAGTTCGAGCAGCTCGTGCGCCCGTTTCAGGCGCTCGCTCTTTGCAAGACCCTCGATCTTCAGAGGCAGCGCGACGTTTTCTTCGACGGTTTTGGCAGAAAGCAGATTGAAATGCTGGAAGATCATGCCGATGCGGCGCCGCAGCGGCTGTAATTCCTGTTCTGAAAGTCCGGTGATATCTCGGCCTTCGATGAGGATCTCGCCGCTATCGGCGCGTTCCAGGCCGTTCAGGCAGCGGATCAGCGTCGATTTGCCGGCGCCGCTGCGGCCGATGATGCCAAGGATCTCGCCTCTCTTCACCGTCAGCGAAATGCCGTCGAGTGCTGCAGTGGTCCCGAACCGCCGCTTCACACCGGTAAGCCTCACCACCTCTTCGGTCGCCGTTTGCGGCTCTGCCTCGATCGCCGTGGTGGAAACAAAGGAATTCATGTGTTTTTCCTTGCAAATGCTGAAGGCGGCCCGGGCAAAGAACGCCCGGACCGCCTCTCGGCAGGCCTTAACCCCAGCCCAGCCTCTGATCAATAGGCGCTGAGACCGGTGCCCTTATAGACCTTCTCGAATTCGGCCTTGACGGTGTCGTTCTGATAAGAAGACACAAGCGTCTTGACCCATTCGGCATCCTTGCTGTCGTCCTTGACGGCGATGAAGTTGCGGTATGGATTATCAGCGATCGGCTCCTGGGCAATGCGTTCGGCCGGCGAAAGACCGCTTTTCAGCGCCCAGTCGGTGTTGACGATACCGGCATCCAGATCGTCGATCGAACGGCCGACGATGCCGGCGTCGAGTTCCTTGATCTCGATCTTTTTCGGATTGTCGGTGACATCGGCGACGGTCGCGAGAATACCGGTGCCGTCCTTCAGTTTGATCAGGCCTTCGCTCTGGAGCACACGCAGTGCACGGCCTTCGTTCGAGGGATCGTTCGGCACGCCGATGACGGCACCTTCCGGGATCTCGGCGACGGACTTGTATTTCTTGGTGTAAAGGCCGATTGGCCAGACCCCGGTATAACCGACACGAACGATGTGATAGCCGTGCTGCTGGATCTGGTTGTCGAGATAGGGCTGGTGCTGGAAGGCGTTGGCATCGACTTCGCCGCGCTCCAGCGCTTCATTCGGCTGCGTGTAGTCGTTGAAGATGACGGTCTCGATCTTGAGACCCTTCTTGCCCGCCTCGCTTGCGACCACGCGCCAAATATCCTCCTCCTCGCCGGCCATGATGCCGACCTTGATCGACTTGTCCTCGGCATGGGAAGGCGCGGGTGCGGCAAAGGAAAAGACTGCGGCCGCCGAAATGGCGACGGCGGCAAGAGCCGCCCGGCGCGAAAGGTGGAAGGCGCGAAGATTTTTGTTCTTGGTCATTGTATATCCCGTCTGACTGAATGAGGCCGAACGCCCCGAGCAGGCCGATCATGGCAAATGCGCAGATCGGGAGCGAAGCACGAATGTCTGATGTGGAGCAAGGCCCGGAAAAACTCTTGCCCTGCCATCGATATCGGCAGGATAAAGTTCCACAAAATTTATGGATTAATTGCGGCTTGAGAGCATGCTCCAAAAGTGAAAACGGCGCCTTCGTGGCGCCGTTTCAAGCTTATGCCGACGCTCTTTACTCGGCAGCGATCAGCGCCTGATTCCGGCTGGGAAAGAAGGCCGCGAGTTCGCCGATGACCTCGCTGATCCGCTTGGACAGCGGATCGGATGAGACGCGGTAATCGGTGAAGTCGCGGTCGGATGCATAAACCTCGGTCGGCAGCGTGTGAGACATGAAAAAACCGAAGAGCGGCCGGAGCTGGTGCTCGACCATCAGCGCATGGCGGTCACCGCCGCCGGTCGCAGTGATGATGATTGGCTTGGCGCGCAGCTCATGCGGGTCGATCAGGTCGATCAGATGCTTGAAGAGACCGGGATAGCTGCCCTTGTAGGTCGGCGCTCCGATGACCAGCACATCGGCATTGACGATGTCATCGATGACTTCCCTGGCGCGACTGTCGAGATCGGCACGGCGCAGCGCCTGGCCAAGCGAGGGGCCGACATCGGTCAGATCGTAGATGGTGGTGTCGAAGCCGTATTTCTCACCGGCGAGACCGGCAACGTTTTCGACAAGCGCAAAGGTCTTCGAGGGGCGGTTGAAGCTACCCGCAAGGCCGACCAGTTTGTGAGCAGACATGCCATTTCCTTCCAATATCGTGCCGAGACCGACGTCATTATTCTCACGAATATTATCTATAAAAATAGTGGATTAAAGGAATGGTGATCCCTCTTCCCCATAGGAGGAGAAAAATACGTTCGGGCCTATGGGCGAAGGCGATGTACGAAATCGAGCCGGAGTGTCGGTGACATTCCGGCTCGATCGATTGTCCATAAGCGATGTCGCCTCAGACTGGTTTCCGCTTGGGAATACGCGGCAGGAAGACCGTGAGGAGACCGAGCAGCGGCAGGTAGGAGCAGATGCGGTAGACGAAATCGATGCCATGGGTGTCGGCGAAACTGCCGAGCAGGGCTGCGCCAAGCCCCCCTGCCCCGAATGCGAAGCCGAAGAAGACCCCGGCAATCAACCCGACGCGCCCGGGCACCAGTTCCTGCGCGAAGACGACGATTGCAGAGAAGGCCGAAGCGAAGATCAAGCCGATGACGACGCTGAGCACACCCGTCCAGAAAAGGTTGGCATAGGGAAGCAGGAGCGCGAAGGGAATGACGCCGAGGATCGAGAACCAGATGACAAAACGGGCACCGAAGCGGTCACCGATCGGCCCGCCGAGGAAGGTGCCGACGGCGACCGAACCGAGGAACAGGAAGAGCATCAGCTGTGCCTGTTGCACGGTGAGTTCGAACTTGTCGATGACATAGAAGGTGAAGTAGCTCGATACGCTGGCCATGTAGACATTCTTCGTTGCCGTCAGCAGCACGAGGATGAGCAGCGCCCAGACGACCCTGTTCTGCGGCAGCGGCAGGGTCCGGCTTATTGCCGGCTTGCTGGCATTCTGGCGCCTGTGGCTGATGTACCAGTTGCCGACCCAGCTCAGCACGACCATGCCGACCATGGCGATGGCGGCGAACCAGGAGACGCTGTGCTGACCGAGCGGCAGCACGATGAAGGCGGCAAGCAGCGGGCCGATCGCCTGGCCGGCATTGCCACCGACCTGGAAGAAGGATTGTGCGAAACCGTGGCGGCCGCCAGAGGCTAGACGGGCAACACGCGAAGATTCCGGGTGGAAGACCGCCGAGCCGAAGCCGATCAGGCTTGCGGCAACCAGTAGCAGGGTGAAACTGCCGGCATTGCCGAGCAGAATGAGGCCGCAAAAGGTGCTGGCCATGCCGACCGGCAGCGAATAGGGCATCGGCCAGCGGTCGGTGACGATGCCGACCAGCGGCTGCAGCAGCGAAGCCGTGACCTGGAACGTCATGGTGAGGAGGCCGATCTGCACGAAATCGAGATCGTAGTTCGCCTTGAACAGCGGATAGAGTGAGGCGAGCAGCGACTGCATGATGTCGTTCAACATGTGGCAGAAGCTGACCGCCATCAGGATAGACATGGTTGTTTTTTCGAAACGAGGCGCGCTCTCGGCAACGGTTGCCATCAATACTTCTCCTGCACAGGCACGGCCGGTGCCGTGCCACGTCGCTATTATTCGATGGATTTTCGGGCGATCGGGGCTGGGAAGACTCTCGTGCGACGGTCGCTGGAGAGCATTTAACGCAAGCCGGGACGCAATTACAGCCCAGTTTTATCCTAATCGGTACGGCTTTGGTTCGATTTACGCTTCCGCCGAGTGATTATTGCGTGATTTCACGTCTTTTTGGGGGGGCTTTCATATCACAGTCAGTCGCGATCGTCGCATATCCACTATGCTATATGAAAACAACCATGGAAAAGCCATGCGGGGGATACTACAGCTGCGCCGATTGAAAATGCGATCGAGGCTGAAAACACACGATGAATGTCAAGACAGCGAATGCAATAGACAGCTATGTCGGAGCGCGTATCAAAATGCGCCGGCAGTTGCTCGGGATGAGCCAGGAACGGCTTGGCGAGCAGATCGGCGTGACCTTTCAGCAGGTTCAGAAGTACGAGAAGGGCATCAACCGCATCGGCGCCAGCCGGCTGCAGCGGATCGCCGAGGTGCTTCAGACGTCGCCAAGCTTCTTCTTCGAGCAGGAGAATTCCGAGCCGTTGACGCTGCAAGGGCTGGATCTAGCTGCGAATATGGACCCGGTCACTGAATTCCTGCGAACGAAAGAGGGAATGGTGCTCAATCGCGCCTTTCTAAAGATCGCCGACAGCAATATCCGCGAAACGGTCATCGCGCTGGTGAAGGCGATGGCGCAGGCGGAAAGCGATGGTCTGACATCGGGGACCTCCAAAGCGGATATCACTCATCCGCTCGGAGAGTAATCAGGTACACTGGTAGGCGATACTCGCATAGAGCTCAGGCTCGCGTCATTTGGCGAGTTGCGGCTGATCGACCCAGACGGGCAATCGGTGGCACTTCCAGAAAAAGGGCCCACTTGGCAGAAGGAATAATATTGCGAGGCTTTGCGCGGGCCGGTTTCTGAGATCTGAAAGGCGGTGCAGTCCTGTCACGCGCATGTTCGTTCAAGAGAACTAAGTCGTCTCCGCTTTGTCGTACGCGCGGGCAAAGGGAGCCGCTAAGGACACCCAGATGCCCGAAACAGCCGTAGCAAGAGTTACGCAGATGAGTGGGGAACAGGTCAAGGAGCTGGCATCGCTGGCCAGGCTTATGGCGTTTGGCTCCCCCGAAAAGCGCCCACGACAGTTCTTTACCCGGCACGCGGGACTGAACGGACGCTGACTGGCAGGTGCTTTGCCGCAATGGCCCAAACGCATCTTGCGAGCGCTTTCGCACGATGAAGCGGTTGCTCACTGTGGCGCGCTTCCCATCTTGTCAGCAGACTTTTACGACGTCCAGATCCAGGAGTTTTCCAAGCTTCTCGATGCGCCCGGCAATGTGTCCGACGCCAACTGCGCAATGGTGGGCAGGTCCCTGCGCGTTCCACGTCTCAACAAAGCGCCGGGCTCCAAGTGGAAATCGATAACGGCTGTTGGTGTTGCCGATTTCGAGGATCGGGCCCGCCACAGAGGCGCCTTCGGCGCAAAGCAGCCTGATGTTGCCGGCGTCTTCGACGATAGAGAGCAGCGTCACCGGCCCGTGCTGAACCGACATTTCAACGCTGACGCCAGAGCCGACCTTGCCGTGAAAAACGTTGAGGGGCCGGATCTTCGTACGCCCCTGGGCAATTTTCGTATGCCCCGGCCCGTCATGCCCCATCAGCACGACATCTGCGGCGAAATCCATGGCATAATACTCGGTGAATGAGCCGCCCGCACCGAAGCTGTCCATGATTTTCATCGCCTGGGCGTTCTTGATCTCATATTCGCCGGCAACCGGCACGCCGCTGGCCGTTAACATCGAACAGCCGACGATGACCGAGGTGATGATATCCTCGTATTCGTGGCCGGGCTGGGATTCGTAGTAATAGGCAAGTGAGCCGAGCGATTTCTTATCGACCAGCTTGCGAAGCGCCACGGCGGTCTTTGCCGCACGTGCCAGTTCTTTGGGGTCGCAATCCGGCTGGACATCGAATTCGGCGATGATCGTCGCCAAGCAGGTGGAGACGTCTTCCTCGCTCAAATCACGCCGCAACTGCGCCAGTTCGTCGATTTCCAGCACCTCGATATGGGTGCCGAAGGCCGCTGCCTGCGCGGTGAGATCTGAATAGATATCCAGCATGCCGTTGTAGTAGCGGCCCATGACGCCGAGCCGGTTATGCGCCATCACATGTGCGACGCGGGCGGCCTCGATCCAGCCGTCGATCTCGTTTTCGACGACGGGATCGCCGGTGAGAACGCCGGTCACCTGGTGAAAGCTGATGCCCGCTCGACGGAAGACATTGGCGATTTCGGGGACGGGGCAGGCAGAGCAATGCGCCAGCCAGTCGCCGGTCATCGCTGTCCGATCGCCGAGGGCGTTGAAAGTGGCATAGTCGATGGTCGCGGTCGGCTGCAGATTGAGGATGATCACCGGAACCTTGGCGCGACGGACTACTGGAAGAACCGTCGACGACAACGCATAGGTGGTGATGTAGAGAAAGATGATATCGACATCGGCCTGGCGAAACTGGTGACCGGCCTCGATCGCCTTTTCGGGCGCGTCGATCAGCCCGAGGTTGACGACCTCGACGCCTGGGCGCGCAAGCTTTGCCTCGACGGTATCGACATAGCCGCGCAACCGCGCTTCCAGACCGTTGAATTGCGACCAATAGGCCTCCAGACCGATACCGAAAAGGCCGGCCTTCAGGGGGCGTTCAGACATTTCTGTTTCTCCGATGGGGTGAGAATGACGTCAGCTCTGCAGGCGCACTCGAAGCTGATCGAGGCCGACGGCCATTAGAAGGACGACGCCTCGGGTCACGTCCTGCCAGAAGGAGGACACGTTCATCAGCGTCAGGCCGTTGTTCAGCGTGCCGAGGATCAAAACGGCAATCAGCGTGCCCCAGACGCTGCCGCGTCCACCAAAGAGGCTGGTGCCACCAAGGATGATGGCGGCGATGATGGTGAGCAGGTGCTGGCCCGCGGCGTTGGGTGCTGCGGCGCCGAGCATCGCTGCAAGGATGATGCCAGCTGCCGCCCCCGAAAGGCCGGAGACGACATAGAGCACCATCTGGGTCCGCTCGACGGGCACGCCGAGCAGGCTGCTTGCTTCCGGATTGCCGCCGCTCGCATAGACGAAGCGTCCGAACGGTGTCTTCGACAGGATCAGCCAAAGTGCGATG
Source organism: Rhizobium sp. CB2179 (assembly GCF_057653455.1). Lineage (NCBI taxonomy): Bacteria > Pseudomonadati > Pseudomonadota > Alphaproteobacteria > Hyphomicrobiales > Rhizobiaceae > Rhizobium > Rhizobium sp. CB2179. Next base: position 371,574 of record NZ_JBYGKR010000004.1, read on the forward strand.
AAGACCAACAGCATCAGGATGATCGGAAACGGGATTCCAAAAAGGCGCCCTGACCCGAGCCAGTTGAAAGCCGGAATGAAGAGCGGCTTCGAAAGGCCGCCGGTCAGCACCATTGAGAGGCCGGAAAAGATGCTCATTGTGCCGAGCGTGGCGATGAGCGGGTTGAGCTTCAGTCGGGTGACGATGAAGCCGTTCAGGACGCCGACCGCGCAGCCGATGAGGAGAGCGGTGCCGCAGCCCGCCCAGATGTTGATTCCCTTGGCATGCATCAGCGCCACAATGACGCCGGCAAGACCGGCGACGGCGGCGACGGACAGATCGAGCCCTCCGCCGATGATCAGCGGGGTGCCCGCGGCTGCCATCAGCCCGATGAAGGCCATGTTGGTGCCGATGTTGGACAGGTTGCTCAGCGTCAGGAAATAGGGGGAGAAAACCGAAAAGGCGATCAGCAGCAGTACGTAGAACACCAGCAAGAGAGCGATGCCGGCGGCCGGGCGGCCAAGAAGGTCGCTGCGTGATTTTGCCGACCTCTTCGACGATTCCGACGCTGCGGGAATGGAAGACGAGTTGGTCATGTTTTCTCCAGTTCATTCCTATCGCGGAGGGCTGCCCGCGGCTCGGCTGCCTGCATCAGATCCGTCGCGGTTGCGTCCTGCCCAAGCTCGGCGACGACCTTGCCATCCTCGAGAACGAGGCTGCGATCTGCGAGCCCCGCCACCTCTTCCGCATCCGAGGAGACGATCAGGATCGCCAGCCCCGCCTCTGCCAGCCGACGTATTTCCATGTAGATCTCGCGCCGGGCACCAAGATCGACCCCGCGTGTCGGCTCTTCGAGGATCAGAACATTCGGGTTTCCGAGCAGCCAACGCGCAAGGCAGATCTTCTGCTGATTGCCGCCGGACAGAAGGCGGATCTCTTGGTCCGGACCTGAGGTCTTGACCCGCAGGGTTTTGATCCATTCACGGGTGCTGTCGTCTTCCCGCTTTTGGTCGACAACGCCGGATTGCGTGAACAGGCTGAGATAGGGCAGTGTCGTGTTGGTTCGCACTGACAAATTGCCAATCAGGCCCTGGCGCTTTCGCTCTGCGGCCACGAACCCGATGCCGCTATGCACTCTCTTTCGCGGCCCAGAGAGACCAATGTCCACATCGTTCAGCAGAATGGCCTCGGCATGGGCGGCAGGCTCGGCGCCATAGATTGCCCGGCCTATTTTCTCGGCGCCGGAGCCGATAAGGCCGAAGACGCCGAAAACCTCGCCGCGTCGCACGGTCAATGCCACGCCGTCGAGCCATCCGGGAAGTGACAGTCCATCGACGGACAGGACGGTCTTTGCGTCCTGAAGCACTTTCGATTTTACGGGGTAGAGGTCGCCGAGTTCGCTGCCGAGCATCGCCGTCAGAACTTCGTCGCGATTGGTGTCGCGGGTTTCGAACTGACCTCGGACCTCGCCGTCACGCAAGACAACGATACGGTCGCTTAGCCGGAAGACCTCGTCAAGATAATGCGAAATATAGATGATGGTGACGCCTTGGGCTTTCAGGGCCTCGATGACCTCGAACAGATTGTCGGCATCTGCCTCACTCAGCGACGCCGTCGGCTCGTCCATGATCAGGATCCGCGCCTTGCCGGCCAGCGCGCGGGCGATTTCGACAATGCGCTGTTCGGACAATGGCAGCGAGCCCATGCGCCGGCCGGGCTCGATATGGTCGAGCCGCAATCGCTTCAGGAGCGCCCGCGCCTGTGCGTCGACGGCCACCTGATCGATCATCGGAATACCCAAAAAGCGGCGCTTCGGCATGGAGCCAAGCGCGATGTTTTCGGCGACCGAAAGGTCCGGATGTACGGAAAGCTCCTGCGGCATCAGCCGGATGCCGGCCGCAACGGCATCCCGAGGCGTGGAGATATTCCTGGCCGTGTCGTCAATTCTAATCTGTCCGGTGTCCAGCGTGTAGACACCGGAGAGGATTTTCATGAGCGTAGACTTACCCGCGCCATTGGCGCCAAGAAGCGCCACGATCTCGCCCGCATCGGCAGAAAGCGACACGTTCTTCAGTACCGTCACGCCGGCAAATGCTTTGCTGACATTGGCGATCTGGAGCCGCCGATTGCGGCTCCCTTCGGTGCTCTGGACGGTCATGTCACGCTCCCTGACGCTGTCTCGCTCATTGCTGAGGGAGAATGGCCTCATAGCCCTTCAGCCAATCCTGCTTCTTCAGGTCTGCAAGGTAGGTTGAAAATTCCGCTTCCGGAAACACGTATCCATCCGCCTCGCCGGCACAGGGAAACTCCTTGTAGAACTTGCAGATATTGGCCTTGGTGACCATTTGGTGCGTCACGAAGGTCGCCTCCGGAACCGGCTTTCCGGCAAGAGCGGAGAGCGCGATCGGAATCAGATAGTTGCCGTAGCTGCCGGGGAATGAACCAGTGGCAGCAACCAGGTTCGGATCGGCGGCGAGCGCCTCGGCCTCATCTGCCCCGTTGCCGACCGCAATTGCCTGATCGACGCGACCGGCAGCCCGCACGGCCTGCAGCATCCCCATCGTCGCCTGATCGTTGATGGCAATGATGAGGATCGGCGCACCGGGCGGAATGCGACCGATGACATTGTTCATCTGCGCAAAAGATTCCTGCAGCGTGTTCTTGGTATCGATCTCGATGATATGATCGGCGGGGAAATCCTTGGTCAGCGCCATAAAGCCGGCCCGCTGGCCATCCGTGCGCATGCGCGGGATGACGCCCGACTGCGGTAAAGCGCCGACGACCAGATAACCGGTCTTTACGACATCGGCGCCGAATTTCTTTGCGGCCGCCGTTGCGAGATAGGACCCACCCATGAAGCCAGATTTCGGGTTATTGACCCCGAAGAAGCTCGCGCCCGGCATCGGGATGTCGATCGCAGTGACCTTCGTGCCATCCGGTTTGAACACATCCATCACCGTCTGCCCGAAATTGGCGTCCGTCTGAAATTCGATGACGTAGTCAACCTTGCGCTCTGCAAAGGATTTGGCATTGGCGAGCGCAGTCGGCCCGTCGAGGCGGTTATCCGCAATCACAAGTTCGACGCCGGCAGCATCGGCATTTTCCTGGATCCCCTTTTCGACGAGCACGCCGAAGGCGATATCGCGCTGCAGATTGGCGAAACCAATACTGTAGCTCTTTCCGTTTCTCGGCGGCTTTGCCTTGGTCGCATCGACCACCATCGCCTTCAGATTTTCGGTCGATAGCATTTTGCCGTCGAACTTCGCCGGATCGAACCCGTGAAAGTCCTCGGCATAAGAAGCGGAAGCCGCAAGGCACGCGGCAACCACCACCAGTGTGGCTTGATTTTTCATGTCTTTCTCCTCCCGGCCACTGCCCTCCCCGGCAGCGGCGGCCCGCTGATGATCTCAGCAAATATTTTGCAGCGTCATTCTAAAACTGACCTTGCATAGTGACGTTAACACTAGGAATTTTCGTTGACACGTCGGCAATTTCCGCAAAAGTGATCTTTTGCATGCAAAATATGATCCTCAGACTTGGCCGCTATCATGCAGAGCTACTTCGTCTACATGCCCGACAACCGCCTCTGCGCCGCCTGGGGCTGTACGGCCATCTCCACTGGGTACACAGAGATCGGACCGAATTCCGACTACCCACCGAGCCGTCATCCCAACGACCACCATTTCAGCTGGTCGCGTGGCCGTATCCTGAGCGCCTATCAGATCGTCCACATCAGCGCGGGCAGCGGCAGGCTGGAGTTCGGACCAGAACGTCGGCAGGTTACCATCGCCGAAGGCTCTATTTTCCTGCTCTTTCCCGGCGTCTGGCACCGTTTTGCTCCGGACCGCCGGACTGGATGGGTCGAACATTGGATCGAATGCCGGGGAAGCGCCTTCGATTTTGCGCGCGATGCAGGCCTGTTGCGCCCCGAGCTGCCGGCCCATGCCAGCAGCTCCGAGATTTCTGGTGTTTTCGCGTCGATTCACGCGCTGGCGCAGGACGATTGCCTGCGCAATCAGCCGCTGCTGTCGACCCTCGGCCTTCAACTGCTGGCCCTTTTATGCCGCCCCGCCGATCTCAATAGCAATGCTGCCGATAGGCTCGTCGATCGTGCACGGATGATTCTGATGGAGCGCTGCGGCCAGCCTCTGTCTGTCGAACAGCTTGCCGACGAACTTGGCGTCAGCTATCCCTATTTCCGGCGTCTTTTTCGCGAGCAGACTGGCATGTCGGCCAAGCAATATCAGATGAGGGTGCGCATCCAGCGGGCCATCGACCTTCTGGTGAACACCGACAAATCGATCAAGGAGATCGCCGGTCTCCTGGGTTTTCACTCGGCGTTCCATTTTTCGACACAGTTCCGGCAACTGATCGGCTCGAGCCCAACGGATTTCAGGGCGGCTAAACGCTCGTAACGTAAGCCTCGTCGAGACTAACCTTATATTCCTTGCCTTCGAATCGGCCGGCGGGTTCGTATCGCAGGCGCGGTTGCGTGCGGAGTGGGATGCCCTATTCTGCGCTCGTCAACGCCTATCGCATTTCGAACCGGAGTGTCTCGCATGCTCGGAAAGTTGCGGCATGGATATCAATTGCCTGGCGCCAGTCTGTCGGAGATCGAGGCATGTGAGGCTTCGCTCTCGATCATCTTGCCGGAAGACTACAAGGCGTTCTTGCGCATCTCGAATGGATTCAACGATGAAGTCGGTCAAGGATATCTCGTTCTGTGGAGTGTCGCGGAGCTTGCCAAGGCCGACGGTTATGAACTCTTCGAGTTTCAGGTCGACCGGTTCTTGATTGGTTCGAATGGCGGCCCGACCGCTTATGGGATAATCGGCGGAAGTTACATCTCCGTTCCGTTTGTCTTTGCCGGCGCGTGGTCGGAAGAGGTCCGCGTGCTTGGACGGACATTCGATGAGTTCATTAAAGCCGTTGAGGCGGGCGAAGGCTCATAGCGATCGGCACCTCCTTATGATGCGATGACTGACAGCCTCTTCATCGGCGCCGGTATTGGATCAGAGTCTCCTGCGAGGCCGACAATCGATAGAGCAGTTGCTGTGCGGGATATCGCTCTCGAGCGAACTGCCGGCCCGGTGCCAGGGGCAGCCGAGTCCGGTGGGCTGAGTGATGAGGTTGGGAACGGCTGCACTTGATCTTAATCTGCATCGGGAAGAGGCTTGATACAAAAAGCCTGCCGCGGGAGGAGGTGCGGCAGGCTTTTTGAAGATCGAACAGCGACTGGGAGGAGGAGTGCCGCTGTTTTTACAGACGCCCCATGGGAGGAGAAGTGGGCCGGCTGAAAGCGAAGCTTTGCGGGAGGAGGTGCATTGCTTCGACAGATACGATCATACACAGACCCCGGACGATGCAAATGTCTTATGTTGCACTGCAGCCATGCGTAAGGCGCAAACCGCAAGAATCCAATACGACTGGAGCTCCATACGCCGCCGGGGCACGGCCCTCGACGCAAAAATGCCCGCCTTAGGAGCGGGCATCAACTAATGTGGATTCAAGTCGTGCTGGGCGGTTAGCGCGCGATCGAGGCGCGGGCAACGCTGCGAATGTCTGCTCGATCGATGCCGAGGTCCTGCAGTTCGCGGCTGGACATGCGTCCGAGTTCGGTGACCGTCTGACGGAACTTGCGCCAGTTGTTGAAAGAGCGTGCTACGTTCATGATGATCCCCTTTCATGAGGGCTGTCTGACGTCAGCAACCTTGGTTGGTTCCGGCGCCGTTTCGATGATGGAGATATAGGCGCTTCAATCGGTTTAAAACAGCCACAATCTCTCATCTCAGCTATGCGGTGAGCGCATGATGTGCTTCTTTTTTGCGCAAATACTCCCTTTTTCAAACCGCGGACGAATAGCAAGTGGGACCTCACCTCCGTGGCTTGCGCCACGGAGGTGAGGTCGATGCTACAAACGGCTTGGATAATAATGGAAGCGGCCGATCGGTTTCGGCTACCTCAATCAGACGCCGAATGCGTCCAGTCGATTTTACGGGCGCCATTCCTGCTTATTGCGATCGTCGAGGCGAATTCCCCGATCGACCGCCACCCAGCACATGAGCCTCGAATGGAGAAGCTCCTGTGGCTCGCGGCGCATTTCCCAGATCCCCGCGTCAGATGACATGGCCGCGATTGGACCGTATCTATCAAAGCGATCGTAGGCGCCCTGCCTTGGGAAGCCAAGCCCACGGTCCCTGATCGTCGGTGAGGAAGATGAAAGTGCCGCGTCTCCGCTCGCGGAACCTTCAGATTGCGGCCTGCATGAGGTAGGGAGATTGCTCGACGGGAACCTGCGCTACGATTTTCATTACGAGTGTGGGAGCGACATCAGGAACAGACCGAACTCGTCCGTCTTTGTAGACGACCCGCAAGAGGCAAGCCTTGTCGTCGTATTCAAGTTCCGCGATCGTCTTTGAATGGATCAGAAATTGCATATTAAGCTACCTCCCTGCACTACAGCATGACCAAGATGAACAGACCGCCGCCGAGGAGAAGGCTTGATCGGCACGAGAACTCATTGCCTCTTCGATGATCGGCGCTGTCAGAAATGCGATCCAACGACAAGCGCTCTGCGTCCCGGCGAGATTACGAAAAAATCTAATAGAGCCCACTTTGGAAATCGCGTGAAATCAACGTGACACACGTCTGACGACTATTTGGCACGGGCATGCCAGAAAAAGATGTGAGCACGACGCCCACCGTCGAGCTAATGGCCGCAATTCCTCGCAGGTGCGGGTGGGCCGCCAGGTGAATTGTGCCGGACGAGCGTGGCGGACCACTTCCGGCCAGAACTTCAGACGTGCGGGAATAGGCAGCAACTGCCGTCAACGATCACCTCGACATCGTCGGGCTCGGAAATTCGGATGCTAACGATCCTGAACTGGGCGCCGTTGTCACACCATCCGATGTTTTGCCTAAAGATTTCGATAGCGATGTCGGGACCGATGGCCCATCCACGTCCTAGAAGGAAATCGAAACGAAAACCGGAGGATGGAGAGCATGGCGCTTAAGCGAATGGACAACATCGGGATTGTCGTCGAAGACCTCGCAGTGGCAATAGACTTTTTTCAGGAGTTAGGCCTCGAACTCGAAGGCCGCGCGACGATCGAAGGCGAATGGGCCGGTCGTGTCACGGGTCTTGGCGATCAGCGCGTCGAGATCGCCATGATGCGCACGCCGGACGGGCACAGCCGGCTGGAGCTGTCGCGCTTCCTCAGACCGGATGTCGTCGCGGATCATCGGAACGCCCCGGTCAACGCCCTTGGTTATCTGCGAGCCATGTTCACGGTCGACGACGTCGAAGAGACCGTTGAGAGGCTGCGCACGCGCGGCGCCCAGCTTGTCGGCGATGTCGTCCGGTATGAGGACGCCTACAAGCTCTGCTACATTCGCGGACCCGAAGGTCTTCTTATCGGGCTTGCCCAGGAACTTGGGTGAGCAGCGACGAGCGATCGGTCGCGCCTGGCTTATCCTGCGAATATCGCGCTCGTTGACGAGGAACGCTGGTGATCCCATCTAGGCGCCATGCCGAAACACGAAAAGAACGATGTCGAGCTGGTCAAGACGTGGGTGCTGCCGCCAGCAGCGACCCTCGGATCGTCGATCCGCGCGAAGGGAATTCTGCTCGAACTCCGTGCACGGCTCCCGGTCGCTTCGATGAAGTCGCTCGATATCGAGCAAGGAGAACTCACGCTGTCGATGCCTGCAAGTGTCAAGATAGAATTCCATGCAGCGGCGTCTGTTGTCGCCAGTGCGCTGAAAGACATCGAAAGCCTGCCGGTAATCCCGCGCGAGATCCAGGATATCCTTTCGATCAAGACGAATGAGCGTCATCGCTGGCTCAAGGACGGCCGCCTGCCGAGTGCTGGAACGCGCACGGTGAAACTGCGCGGTCGCGCGCGGAAGATCACGTTCCACGTCTTCGACCCGCGCGTCGTGGAAGACCTGCTCGATCGAGGCGTCGTCGAAGAATGGCGCGAGGAGGATGCGGCGGCGGCGGTGGAGAACCGACGGCGGGCAGCATATAAGGCGAAGTTGACGCGGTCGCTGAAGAAGGGCAAGACCGTCAAGGGGGATACCGTCGCCGGATCCGACGAGGCACCTCGCACGGAACTGGCAGGCTGGGAGGAGTTCGGACGCGACGGATTGCTTCGCTAAGGAGGCCTATTGCGGGTCCCAGCGGTTCTAAAGCAAGGTAATCTCCGGGCCGCTTCGTATGGCAGGCCTTGAAACGGACGCTGTGCTCGACTATCTTCAGGTCATCGGCGTTGCTGGTGAGCGCTCCACGAGAGTGTTCGCGACTGCCGAAGTCGCTTATCTGCTTTTGACCACGGATGTACTGGCACTGGTGTGAAGAGCGATGTTTGAAAGGTCGGTGCGGTTTCGCCCCGGCCTTTTTTATTGCCTGCCGGTCAGGGCAAAGCTCCCGACCAATCGTTGGACGGCTCTTCAGCCTCTGCTCCTGGAAATTCTTCCGTAGGATCGGGGATCGCGTTCGTAGACAGTTCGGAGATTTCCGAGCCGGAAAGAACAGGTCGCGACGCGTCAGGCACCAGACGACCTTGCCTTTGGTACGCGCGGCAATCCCGGCCATGAACAGGGTGGCTGCCGCCACGTCGACGGTGCCGACCCCCGCCGCCAGCGCACTCGTGCAGCGCCCCGTAGGCCAAACCACCGCCCGGGAGCCACTCGTCGATCGACGCCACGCCGAAGGGCAAAACGTCTCGCTTACGCTGACCTGCGCTTTCCAGGTGCGCGATCTGTTCGCGCAAACTGTCAAGGACGGCCTTTGGGCGGCGGAGTTCATGATCTACCTTCAACGGCAACCCGTTTTCAGCTTGAGTAGGAGCTATATGTTCTATATTTGTTCTTAACGCGTAAATGAGTCAATGCGCATATGACCGCTGAAGTTGACCACGAGTGCAAGGCAGAAAAATCGCCATCGGATTCAAGCGGATGGCAAGGAAGGTTATTTTCGGATGCGCCGAACGCGGCTTGTGGACGATGCGATCCCTAGACTGAAAGATCACAAGGTCCCGGTGGTTGAACTCCTCTGCCGTCTGTGCAGCCGCCATTGCGCGCATGAGCGCAGGCTGTTGGTGAAAGCGTTTGGCGCAAGCGTCAGCTTCGCGGAAATCCGCCGACGCATGGCCATGGGCTGCGAGCGCATGCAGACGCCCGGGGGTGACAAGTGTGGGGCACATTTCCCATGTTTGGGTAGTGGTCTAGCTGATGGAAGCTAGAGGATGACGGGTGAAGAAAGCCGAGTGCGGCCGCGCAAGATCGTGCATGTCGACATGGATGCCTTCTACGCATCGGTCGAGCAGCGTGACAATCCGGAGCTGCGTGGCTTGCCGGTTGCCGTCGGCAGTCCTGCTGCCCGCGGCGTGGTGGCGGCCGCCAGCTATGAGGCCAGAAAGTTCGGTGTGCATTCCGCCATGCCTTCGGTGACTGCGCAGCGGAAATGCCCGGACCTCATCTTCGTCAAGCCGCGCTTCGATGTCTATAAGGCCGTCTCGCTGCAGATAAGGACGGTCTTTGCCGAGTACACGCCGATGATCGAGCCGTTGTCGCTCGACGAGGCCTATCTCGACGTCACTGAAAATCTCAAAGGCATGGAGATCGCCACCGAGATAGCTGCGGAAATCCGCGCCAAAATCAAAGCAACCACCGGGCTCACCGCCTCGGCCGGCATTTCCTACAACAAGTTCCTCGCCAAGATGGCATCCGACCAGAACAAGCCGGACGGCCAGTTCGTCATCACGCCGAAGAACGGTCCGGCCTTCGTCGAGCGCCTGCCCGTCAAGAAGTTTCATGGCGTCGGGCCGGCAACAGCCGAGAAGATGCATCGGCTCGGGATCGAAACAGGCGCGGACCTCAAGGAGAGAACGCTCGACTTCCTCGTCGAACATTTCGGGAAGTCAGGACCGTATTTTTATGGCATCGCCCGCGGTATCGACAATCGCCAGGTCAAGCCGGATCGGGTGCGGAAATCCATCGGAGCGGAAGACACGTTTTCGCAGGACATCCATTCCTTTGAGCCCGCGCGCGAAGGGCTTCAGCCGCTGATTTCGAAAGTCTGGAGCTACTGCGAGGCCAATGAGATCGGCGCCAAGACGGTGACGCTCAAGGTCAAATATGCCGACTTCAGCCAGATCACCCGCAGCAAAACCGTTCCGGCTCCCCTGCCGGCGATCACCGATCTGGACGAGGTGGTCGACCTGCTTCTTGCGCCAATCTTCCCGCCGCGAAAAGGCATACGCCTACTCGGCGTCACGCTGTCGTCACTGGAAAAACGGCGGGCTTCTCGTACGGCACCACAGTTGCGGCTTGCGCTTTAGACCGCCAGCATCGGCTGGGCCGGAGGGTCTGAATTGCGCCCGATCCGGAATGTCCCCGACGCCAGCAACCATGGCAAACCGGCCCTGCAGCGCGGTCGATCCGATGGATGCCGCCGAAACATGTTCGAGACGGCAAAGAAACTGGGGAACGGGCATCGAGCGAACGGCGCTGCCGACAAAATCTTGTTTCGATCAAAATCGACAGCGACATGCTCGCCTACTTGCAGGAAGACGGTTCCGGCTGGCAGGATTGCACGTGGCATATTGCGCGCTGCGATAAGGGGCAGGCTCTGACCCTATTTAGACGGAGCCGTGCAGGCCACGCCATCGGGTCGTTGCCCGTTATTTTTCACGGCCGGCAACGCAAGTGTCGGATTGTCCATATTGTTTTGAAAGCCGGAAAAGCAGGGGAAGGACATAACCATGGGGTTTCATATCTGCACCGCTTGCGGCACTCAGTTCGACGAGCGCTTAAAGCCGCCGCCCGCGTGCCCCATCTGCGAAGACGATCGTCAGTTTGTTCCTGCATCGGGGCAGGCGTGGACGGACATCGCAGCACTTGGTCGCACCCATGATGTGACCTGGCGTCAGGAAGCCGGAGGCATCCACAGCCTTCAGGTTTCGCCTGATTTCGCGATCGGCCAGCGCGCCTTCCTGATCGAGAGCCCCGACGGCAACATTCTTTGGGACTGCCTCAGTCTCATTGACGAGGCGAGCATAAACCGAATTGGTGCATTGGGAGGTCTGAGCGCCATCGCCATTTCGCACCCGCATTTCTACACCTCGATGATGGAATGGAGTTCCGCTCTGGGCGATGTGCCGATCTACATTCATTCCGACGATGGCGAATGGGTACAAAGGTCTGGCGGAGCGCTCAATCAATGGAAGGGTGAAAGCGTGCAACTCGGTCGGTCGACCCTGATCCGATGCGGCGGCCATTTCCCCGGTAGTTCAGTCATGTACTGTCCCTGGCTGGCGGACGGCCAGGGCGCCTTATTCGCCGGCGACACGATGCAGGTTACACTCGACCGCAAATATGTGAGTTTCATGCGCAGCTATCCCAACCTCATTCCGCTCGGCCCAGAGGCGGTGAGACGTATCGGGGAAGCGGTACGCCCATATCGGTTCGAGGCGGTCTATGGTGGATTTTCGGGCCGAACGATCGAACGAGAAGGGTCTCGTATCGTGGACCAGTCGATGACAAGATATTTGAGTGCCATCGAGGGGTGAGCATTGATGACGCGATAGGACTCGTTATTGTGGAAGAGGAAAGACGCGACGAACGCCGGGCCCGACGATTGCTGTCGGCCTGTTCCGCGAACTTGCGGGCATGACCATCGACGATACTCGACAGTTGCGGCACTCATCGAAGGCTCAATTTGGGGATGGTGGAAATCGAAAACCGCCTTCGCGAAGGGCATCCGATCGTTCAGCGGGTGATCAAGAACTGCCGAGATCTTGGAACTCCCTGCTTGCGTCAACGCAGTCATCGATCATTCAGTCTTGAATTCCTAATTTTAGAATAGGCGCGTATGCTGCGGTGGGGGGACTGCAGTATCCATAACCTTGAGGGGTCGAGGACAATGTGCTGGAACACATCGTCGGCATTCAAGCCGGTCGGACTAGCTCTACGCGGCCCGGCCACGCATAAGATCGTCCGGACGCTCGGCGATGCCGCGGATATCCTGATCAGGGACTGGCCATCCGATGACGGTGAGGAATATGTCGCCGCCGTGAAAGCTTGTGTCGATGCAATCAGTGGGCAGATTCCTCCGGAACAATTTCGCGAAGCGCTTTTGCGCGCGGCCGAAGAGGCAGGCATAACAGCTCTCACTGTCGTGGCGCATTGATCCACATCGCTCACCCTCGGAACTGTATCGGAATGTTGTCTCGTCACAGTTCAGCCTCTGTAGTTCCATCTCATGTTCGTCGAGAGCGAGTGAACCGCGGACTTATGGCATCAAGCAATGGCGTCGTTTTGATCTGTCCATGACAACAACTCGGCAATCCGAGAATGTTTGGGGCCGCTGACGATAGCGGTGAGCGAGCCGGTCAGGTAGGCGAATGGATCGATAGCGTTGAGCTTCGGGATGCTCTTTTGCGTGCGGCCGATGAGCGGGCATCGGGCCGACAGGCTGCGTGGCAGCTTGCCGCTTCCATGAAGACCACCATATAACGCGCGATGACGTTTGATTCGAAAATTTTTGTCGGCCTGAGGCCAACGAGCAAAAAATCAGCTCTTCCCCCCGAGCCTTCCCAGTCGAAATGCCAGTGGGACGGTTGCGAAAGCGGCGGCACCAATCGTGCGCCCGTTGGGCGGGATGCGGAGGGTTTGTACCTGCTGTTCTGCCCGCAACATGCGAGAGAATACAATAAGGGGTATAATTTCGCGAGCAATCTGTCCGATCCGGTGACCGCCCGCTATCAGAGTGAGGCAGCAAGCGGCGCCCGTAAGACGTGGGGTACCCGCGTTGATCATGCGACAGAGATGCCGCTTCCTTCGACCGTCCGCTCGGGCACGGCAAAAGCCCTTAATGCACGCAAGAGTGCTGCCCAACATCAAGCAACGAAAACTGATCTCCAGCGACGTAAGCTCAAGGTATTGGAAGCGAAAGCCTTCGAAACGCTCGGCCTTTCGCAGGACGCGGCGCCCGAGGAGATCAGGCGCCGCTATAAGCAGATGCTCAAGCTACATCATCCAGACGCCAACCGAGGAGATCGAAACTCGGAAGCTGAGCTCCAAGCGGCAATCGACGCCCATAAAATCCTCAAGTTGAACGGGTTCTGCTAAATCGGAGACACAGTCTCTGCGGGTCAACAGATAAGACGCTGCCGTGAAAAAGCTGTGTAGTGCGCGACGCACGTCTCAAATCTTGTCTAAAACCCCTAGAGCGGCCGCGGTCCTTCGTATCCTTGACGCGTCGAAATCCGTGTCGTTCTCCAGAGCTGTCACTTCGGCCACAGTCAGACCAGTGGTTTCTGCAACGTCATCCAGCGAATAGCCGCGAGCCGCGCGAGCTTCCGCAAGCAAGCCGCCGACGGACAGAGCAACAGGGGATTTCACAATCTTCGAGACCATGTTCATGTCGTTAAAACTCCTTTTGGCGGCCGAAAAACGTACAAAACAGTTTCATAGTTCCAACGCACTGCCCGGGTCCGGGCGATTTCCGCGGGCGCTCGTTCTATCAGCTTGCCAGGCGGAGTAAAGTCTGACGTGGCGAAGGGGCGAACAACCTTTACATGATGGTCGACGAGAGGCGCCATCGACCCACCTGCCTGCCACGGAGCGTCTTTTATCCTGCGGGAATTCGCGGCGAGAGACGCTCACATGACGCCGCAGGCGAGCAGATTAGGTCATCGATGTTCTCGCTCAACCAGCTATTAAGACGCAGAGCAACGAAATCGAGCGCATCCCTCTCAAACCCGGCCAGGATGCGGCCATCGGTTCCAAAGGATATGAAGGCAACGGGTAAATCTCGGGTTCGAAAGATCGCGAGGCGGCCGCGAAATTCTTGAACTTTTTCTTGAACCGGCGGTGAGTGAGCAGCATCCGGAGAATTCGCAGCGTCGCCGCCGCTCAGCTTGAAACTCCCATGGGGAAGACGGCCTTTGCTTGACGGATGCAAAATTAACCGCCTTGATCGGACCGAACCCTTGATCCGCGAATTGCCATCGAAGGTCTAGAAGAGATCTGCTCCGATGACCGCACCACATCAGTAGCGAAGTTAAGACTAATCCACCGGCTTGCTGTTGAACATTACGCGAAAAGCATGTCGACTGAGCGCGGCAAGCCGTCCGGATTAGAATAGCGCGGTAGGACCGGGGCGCGGGCTCTCTGCCCCGGGCCCAATCCCCCTGAGGTGTAGCCGATACATTGCCTTGAAATCCGCGAAGTTTGCAAACCCGGCGAGGCGGGCAACTCTGACTATAGTCGTCGGGGCAACCGAACATTCGGTGGCGATTGACTGTAATGTCCCGAAGGCAATCAACTCCGGTTTTTCGAGCGCGATACGAATGACGCGTTCCGACTGCCCGTTGAACACGACCACCCGTGCCGCGATCATGTTTTTCAGATCGCGCAAGTTCTTGGGTTGGCTGTTGGAAGTTTGACGTTTCGTTATCATATCGCTCGATACCGCATTGGAACCATTAGCCTTGCCAGACGAAGCCTATTTTGCGGCATCAATCGTCCGTATCCACCCAGCCGCCCGCCGTGCGGCTTCTGCGAGAACTGGCTTCGGCGCTTTATAATATTCATCGACAGGCAACTCTCGCTTTCGACGAACGAAATCGATCGCGTCGTCCAGTGTTGGAAACTCATTTGGCAACGTGAGATGCAGGAAGAGCGCTACGACTGCGACTGAACGAGAACGGCCACCACGACAATTGACGAGAACGCTGCCACGTTCGCGAAGCGGATAGGACGGTTTGTCAGGCAGGATCTGTTCAAGCGCTGCACGAAGGATATAGTGGGCGGCAACCATCTGGGTATCCGGATTTCCGGCGCCGTCTATGAGGCCCACCTTGTAATAGCGAATCTCCCCCGGCCCATAGACGCTGCCCTCATGATCCGAGACGATCTTGTCCTGCTGCACGAAATTGAAGTCGAGGTTGACGGCGCAGTTGACTACCGTCGTGATGCCGTTTCGGCGCAGAAGGCCGAGGTCGCTTGCCCCCTCCTTTCCCGATATGAAAATATCGACGCCGTAAAACGGGTGCGATTGATAGATGCGGCTCAGTTTGGGCAGGTGTCTCTCGGCCTGTCCAATCGCGGCTTCAGATTTCTGCATGTGTCGTCTCCACGGCAGCTACCCTTGAGGCAGGCGGCGTTCAAAAAGTGATGGTTGATGGCAGGCTGCGCATCGACTGATGCGTCGCCGCCGGTGATCCTGCTAGGCAGCCGCCCTGGCTGCCCTGTTTTCGCAGATGGACCGTGCCACCCGCTCCAATGTCGGGTAGTGCGCGCCCTCGCCTGTAGCGACGTAACCAGGACAAAGGAAATCGGCCGCCCCTACGGGAACCTTGCCGAGGGTCAACGGTTCGTATCGTCCGCCTGCATTCTTCAGGATCAGCGTGGCTGCGGCAACGTCCCACGCGTTGACGCCAAATCCGGCGGCGGCATCCACCCATCCGGCGGCGACATGCGCTATGCTGAGAGCGGCGCTTCCGGGACGACGCAACGTCGAAAAGGTCTCGACCAGTTCACCCATATTGGCGAGTGCGATCTCGCGACCGTCGAGCCGGAAATCCCGCGCCACCGGATAGCCGGTGATCAGCGTCGCATGCGCTTCCTCTGCAACCGCACGCGACCGCAGCGGACGATCGTTCAGATCGGCGCCCGCAAGATCTGCCGTGAACATCATTCCGGAAACTGGATCGAAGATCGCGCCGGCAACAACCTCCCCACCGATGACGGCGGCGATCGATACACACCAGAATGCCAGGCCACGGGCAAAGTTCGCCGTTCCGTCGATTGGATCGACATACCACTGAATACCCCCACTGCCCGTCTGTCCGCCCTCCTCTCCCATGATCGCCGAATTGGGCTCATGCTTGAGAATATAAGCCCGGATCGTCGCCTCGGCACGCTTATCGTGGATGGTGACGACATCGTGGAGATCGACCTTGTAGTCAACGTCTATATTGGATCGGAAGGCTTGCAGCAGAGGCTCGCGTACGGCTACCGCCGCGCCTTTGGCGATTTCCATCAACCTGCGGGATCGCTTAAGCGCGTCTTCATTGTCGGGGCTCGGGTTGACGCGAGTGGGGTTTTGCATCGGCATGTCCAGTCTGTCATATGGGAACAGGTTCCCGCGCTTCACGTCGGAATTGCTTACTTCGTGTAGTTTACACGCCAGAAATCCTGCCATTCCTCGCGCCGGTCGAAATCATCCAGACCGGTGGACGTGTCATAGGCCTGCAGCTTGTCGGCGACCTTCATCAGGCCGGAAGGCTCGTCGTCCGGCATCCTGACGTCGCTATTGGTCGGCAGTTTGCCGTCCTTCATCTGCGGCGCGATGCCCTCCTCGGTCAGGATATAATGGATGAAGAGCTTTGCCGTATTCGGGCTTTGCGACTTGGCGGCGATCAGGCCGAGTTTGATATAGTTCCAGCCGACCCAGGGATCGAGCGTGGTGCAGATGCCGAGCTTGTAACCCTTGTCTTCGTTGTCACGGAATTTCGCAGAGCTCAACAGGCCGAAGAACGGTTCCTTCTGACCTGGTGCGCCCACGGCTTCCGATATCCGGTCGTCGCTATCTGTTGCCAGCGGGGCATTCTGAGCCAGGGCCCTGATCCAGGCGGCAGCAGCGCTCTTTTCATCAGTCTGCAGCTCCTTGCCGAAATGCGCCTTATAGGCGGCAGCAACCGCATCGCTGCCGTGGGCATCGAGTTGATTGAACCAGTCCGTGTAATTGCCCTTCGTCAGGGGGTCGATGATTGCAACCTTGCCTTTCCACTTCGGCTCCGTCAGCTCCCAGATGTTGGCCACGGGGCATTTGTCATAGGCCTCGGTGTTGTAGGCCCATACGTTTGCATTGGTCGAGATCGCCAGAGGATTCTGGAACTGCTTGGGGATCTTGGAGGCCATGTCCGCAGGGAGGTAGTTTTCGACGAACTTTTGCGGCAGCAACTGTGCCAACGCCGCCGGAGCATCGGTGATCAACACCACGTCGCCCTGAACGTTGTTGGATTGACTTTCTCGTATGATCATCTCGAGCTGGCTGTTGGCCGAAACCTTCATGCCCGTCGCCTTCAAACCGTATTTGGCGCTGAAGTTTTCGGCCATCTCAACGATCTTGCCGGTGCTGTCATAGACATTGATCGGCTTTTCGCCTTTGGCCGCATTGACCAAAGCTTTGATATCGGCCGTATCGCCAGCGACTGCCGGAACAGCTAAAACCGCTGTCGCCATGGCGGCGATCGCCGCGACTGAAATCTTGGCATTTCTATTCATCGTTCCCTCCCAGGAGATCGCCAAAGGCTGCTACGGCTTATTTCTTGTAGTTCATGCGCCAGAAGTCCTGCCACCCCTCGCGCTTGTCGAGATCCGCGGCTGCGGTGGACGCATCGAATGCGATGAGCTCATCGAGATGGGCGGCAATGCCCGACGGCTCATCGGACGGCAAGCTAATCGCCGAATTCCCGGAGATCTTTCCATCCACCGTCTGCGGGGCAATTCCCTCTTCGGTCATAAGATAACGGACAAAGAGCTTTGCCGCGTTGGGGCTCTTGGTCTGCGTGGCGATCAAACCGAAGCCAGGATAGAGGAAACCCGAAAAAGGCTGGACCCCGGTGCATAGGCCGAGTTTCAGGCCCTTGGCCTCATTGTCGCGATACTTCGCCGTCGATGTGATCACGAAGAAAGGGTCGGACTGGCCAGGCGCCCCGGCGGCATCGGCAACAGTGGTGGAGTCCGACAGAAGCGGTCCGTTCTGGGCAAACGCCTTGACCCAGGCCGCTGTCGCGCTCTGGCTGCTCGTGTCGAGCTTCTTGCCGTAGAGCGCTTCATAGGCCTTGGCGACATCCACGTCGTGATGCATCTCGATCTGGTTGAACCAATCCGCATAGAGCGGCTTGTCGAACAGATCGAGCATGGCGAGCTTGCCCTTCCATTGCGGCTCGGTCAGTTGCCAGATGTTGGTCACCGGGCATTTGTCGTATTTCTCGGTATTGTAGGTCCAGACATGCGCATCCGAGGCGACGACCAAGGGGTTGCGCAGCCTTTCTGGAATATCCTGTTGAAGATCCGGCGGCGCCCAGCTTGTCACCACGCCTTCCGGCAGAAGCTCGCCCACTGCCGCGGCGACGTCGGTTGCCACACTGACGTCGCCGACGACATTTCCTGCCTGCCGCTCGCGGATCAACAATTCGACCTGCGTCGCCTCATTGACCTTCTTGCCGCTCGCCTGCACGCCATATTTCTTCGTGAAGGCCTGGGCGGTATCGACGATCTTGCCGGTGACTGCATAAACCGTGATGGGTGGTTCTTTTTTTGCAGCGTCTATCAGCGCGTTAAGATCGAACGTGTCTTCGGCATAGGCCGCGGCCGAAAGGGCGGACGCGAAGACGAGCACCGCAGTCCCGGCGAGCAAGCCTCGCCATGCCGATCTTGTCTGGTTCGAATGGGCCATGATGTGCCTCCCTGGTCGGCTCGTTATTTCTGATAGTTCATCCGCCAGAAGTCCTGCCACGTTTCGCGGGCATCCCAGTCGTCAAGGCTGGTCGCCATCTGGTATGGCAGCAACTGGTCTAGAGCCGCGCCGATCCCGGATGGCTCATCGGCGGGAAGGCTGACATCCTTGTTCGTCGACATCTTGCCGTCGATAGCCTGCGGTGCGATGCCCTCGGCGGTCATGACGTAGTGGATGAAAAGCCTAGCGGCATTCGGGCTGTCGGTACCCTTCGTGATCAGGCCTACGCCGGGATAAAGCCAGCCGAGCCATGGCTTGAGGTCCTTGCAAAGGCCGAGCTTCATGCCGCTATCGGCGTTATCGCGAAACTTGGCCGAGCTTATGAGCCCCATGAAGGGCTGAGACTGCCCGGGGGCGCCGACGGCGTCCGCAGCGGCGGCGTCGGCATCGGTCAGGAGCGGCGCATTGGCGGCCAGCGCCTTGACCCATGCTGCGGTGGCGCTTGCCTCATCCGTCTGAAGATCCTTGCCGTATCGCTCCTTGTAGGCCGCAGCAACCTTGTCGTCGCCATGTTCTGCCATCTGGTTGAACCAGTCGACATAGGACGCTTTTCCGAGCGGATCCTGCATCGCAACCTTGCCTTTCCATTTCGGCTCGGTCAGTTCCCAAATGTTGTCGACAGGGCATTTGTCGAACAGCGCCGTATTATAGGACCACACGTTCGCGCTCGTGACGACCGTCAGTGGATCCTGATATTCGGCAGGGATGCTCTTGGCCAGGTCCGGCGGCAGCCAGCTTTCGGCAAAGCCCTGCGGGATCAGCTGGGCCATGGCAGCCGGAGCGTCGCTGACGATCGACACGTCGCCCTGTATGTTGTTTGCGCGGGCCTCGCGGATGATCATCTCCAGCTGCGCCGACGCCTTGACCTTCGAGCCTTCTGCCGACAGGCCATATTTCGCGGCAAAATTCTTCGCCATTTCGACGATCTTGCCGGTGCTGTCATAGACCGTAATCGGCTTTTCCTTCTTGGCAGCCGCGATCAACGCATCAAGGTCGAACGACTCCTCGGCGCTTGCCGCACCTCCCAAAGCCATCGCAACGGCAGTCGCACACAACACGCGGCCCATGCCGCCGATCAGGTTTCTCTTCATTACTGCTCCTCCTTCAGTAAGCTATTCTTGGTTGCGCGGGTGTCAGTTGTAGACGCCGCTGCCTCAGCAGCGTATCTGACTCCGTAATTCGCTCTCCGCGTGCATCGAAAACATGCAGGGCCTCAGGTGGTGCGTGGAAAAACACGCGCTCCCCGGCGTCGATACGCGGCAGCGCGTGGGTCGTGAGAAACAGCGTATGGTTGTCGCTCCGCAATTCGAGGATCCAACTGCCACCTGTCGGCAGGACGCCAGTGACGGTCATCTCGCCGAAAAAATCACCTTGCGGTATGTCCTCGAGCTTCAAGACATACCCGATCGCCTCCGGCCGGATGCCGACCGAGCCGATGCCGGAGAGTGCAGGATACCGCGCCGAGAAATAGGCTTCAGCCTTGTCGGCGATATCGGAGACACCCGGCTGTCCGAATGTCAGGATATTGATCGGCGGGCTGCCGACGAACTCCGCGACGAAACGATTGGCCGGCCGGTCATAGATGTCATTGGGCGTCCCCATCTGTTGGAGCGTGCCCTCGTTCATGACGGCGATCGTGGTCGCAAGCGTCATTGCCTCCCATTGGTCATGGGTCACGAAAACGATGGTCGTCTTGAACTCCTTGTGTAGCCGCTTGAGTTCGGCGCGCATCTCCAGCCGAAGCCGAGCGTCGAGATTGGACAGAGGCTCATCGAGAAGCAGCACGCCCGGATTGACCGCGAGCATGCGCGCAAGCGCAACGCGCTGCTGCTGGCCGCCGGAAAGCTGCGAGGGATAGCGATCGCGATATTTGGCGATGTCGAGCGCCTGCATGACCTTTTCCACGCGGGCCTCACGCTCGGCTTTCGGCAGTTTGCGCAGCCGCAGGCCGAAATCGGTATTCCGCTCGATCGTTAGATGCGGCCACAGCGCGTAGCTCTGAAAGACGAGACCCATCTCGCGCTTTTCGGGAGGAACGAAAACGCCCTCGGCAACGGAATCGATCAGCCTGTCTCCGACGCGAATTTCACCTCCAGACAGGTTCTCCAGCCCGGCGATCATCCTCAAGGTCGTCGTCTTGCCGCAGCCGGAGGGGCCGAGAAGGCACATGAACTCACCATCGCGAATTTCGAGATCGAGGTCCGAGACCGCGTTTGCTGCATTCACGCCGTAGTTTTTTTGCGCACCGCGCAGGTTGATCGTAGGCATCAGCTTCCAAGTCCTTCTGCAAGATTTGTGCGGGTGAGTTTCTGGGCCAGCAGCGTGCCAAAATAGGCAATGCCGGCGATGATCAGGACGACGGCATTGGCCGCCTGGGTGTAGTGATAATCGACAAGCCGGAGCGAATAGGTGGTCAGAACGTCGGTGCTCGGGACGGCGAGGATCACGAAGAGGCTGAGGCCCTTGATCCCGGAAATGAACGGAAGAAGCACGCCGGTCACCAGGGAGCCCTTCTGGATCGGGATCACGATCGAGATCATGCGCCGCAACCACCCTGCACCGGCGATCTGGGCGGCCTCTTCCGGATCCTTGCCGAGCTGCGTCATTGCGGAGATGCCAGCGCGGGAAGCGTAGGGCATCTGATCGGCGATAAGGGCAAGCACGAGGATGGTCACGGTCCCATAAAGCGCCGGCATCGGCCCGCGCGGAACGGCAAACAAGGAGAGATAGGCCGCGGCAAACGCGATACCCGGCACGAGATAAGGCAGGAACGTCACTTGACGGAGGTAGACCGACAGCGCGCGGACCGGTGTACGGATGACGACATACCCGACGAAGAGACCGAGAATACCCGAGGTCAGGGATGCTAGGCCGACGATCATCAATGTGTTTCCGGCCGCTGCCCAGAGATCCGGACTGAAGAGAATGCCCGTCTGCAGCGCGACCGTATCGAGATTGGTGCCGATCCAGTAGTCGAGCGTGAAGTTGTCGAGTGTGAACTGCGCCGGAATTTTCATGACGGTAGACAATGCGAGCGTCAGCAGCGGCAGTCCGACACCGAGAAGGAAGATCGCTGCGGCGAACCCCGTCGCCGGAAGCCGCATTTTACCCAGGCGGCTTTGGCGGTTCATAGACCCCTTCGAACCGATTGTGACGAAGCGGCGGGCCTCGCGCACCAACCGTGCGTCGATCATCAGCGTTATGATGCCGATCACCATGATCGAGGCTGCGACGACACCTGCCACGCCAGTCTGGCGCGAGGCGATACTACGAAACAGCGAGGTCGAAAGCACCTCGAACTTGACGGGCAGGCCAAGGACGTAGGGAACGCCGAACTCGCCCAGGCACTTGGCGAAGATCAAAACCATTGCTGACAGGAGAGCCGGCCGCATCAGAGGCAGAATGACCTGCAAGGCAACCTGGTAACGCCGGGCGCCCAGGATGCGGGCGGAATCCTCAAGCTGGGAATCGAAGCGACGGAGCGCAGAACCAAAAAGGAGGATGACGAAGGGCGTATAGTGCAAGGCAAGAATGATTGTGATCGGAAAGCGACCATAGGCGACCCAATCCGGTGGCGTCATGCCCATTGCCTCGAACCAACCCGGCTGACCGCCGATCGTCCGGTTCTTAAACAGCGTCATCCATGCGAGCGCGAAGGTCCACGCAGGCAGCATGTACGGAACGATCAACGCGGTCGCAAACCAGCGTCGCCCGAACATGTCAGTCCGACTAATCAACCAGGCCAGGATGGTGCCGATCACCAGAGAAAGGGCTATGGCACCAAATGCAACGGTCAAGGTATTGACGAGGGGGTGCCAGAACAGGTCGGTCGCAACAGGAGAGAAGAATGTCCGATCGAGATAATAGAAGGTGAGGTCGCCGACCTGTTTGCCGAGCCGTCGCTCATTGCCAAACTGGACGCGTATGGCGTCCAGAACGATCGAGATGATCGGAACGACGATCAGGTAGGTGAACAGCAGGGCCGTCAAGACACCGATCAGCGTCGTTGGCTCGCGCAGCGCGACCTTGAACCGATAGCGCCACACCTGCCATCCGGATGGCTTTGCACCAACACCCGTGGCGGGCGCTTTTGCCTTCATCGTCTCGCTAAAAAGAGCCATCGTACCTCCCGTATCGTCATCTCCTTGCTCGCATGACGTCGTCCAAGCGAAGGCATGCACAGAAGGCTCCCGCGAACGGGATGCCCCTGCGCGCAAAAAGCGCGAGCAAGAATTCAATTTTCCACAGGCCTCTAAGGCCCGCGCACCGGCGAGCGAGCCGGCTCCTCCCGGCGCGCTCGTCAAAGGCATCCTCAACGGAATAAGCATTCCATTTATGCTCTTCTATAGAACGCATGATCCATTGAAACGTGCCCTTTGTCAACGAGAAAATGCACGCGCGGTCAATATGTTATCCAGTTGTTTTCATTAAATATTTTTATCAATTTAAAATGTACTTTCGAACAGGTATGCATGGCGGCCAGCCGCGATATGGTGTGAGGTCTCATCCTGCGCAGCCGGCGATGCTGATTGGTCAGCTGCCGCTAAGCGTGACTGGCAGGCGATTGAAAATATTCGATTGGAAAAACCAGGACTTTATGGCCACTGATAAAGACCCTGGTTCGAGTGGAAATATTGATGGCACAAACATTTGTGACGGCAGAAGAAGTGGCGAAGCGCGCGGGAGTTTCGCGCTCGGCCGTGTCGCGCACTTTCAATGGCGGAAGTGTATCGAAATCGGTGCGACGCAAGGTCCTCAAAGCCGCCGGTGAACTCGGCTATCGCGTCAACCGTCTGGCTCAGGGTCTGATGAGCGAGCGCTCCAATCTCATCGGTGTGGTTGGCGCCAATCTCAGTTCGCCATTCATTTCCAGGCAGCTTGATCTTCTCAGCATCGGTCTGTTGCGGCGGGGCCTGCAATGCCTGCTCCTCAACGCAGCAGATGCACGCAAGGATATTGCACCCCTCATCGAACTTCTGTTCGAGTTCCGGGCTCAAGCAATCATCGTTCTTTCGGGGGAGCCTCCAACCTCGATCATCGACGAGTGCATCGCCAACGGTGTTCGCCTCATCCTGATCAACCAGCGCCTCGACAGAACCGATACGAGCATGGTGTTAAGCGACGATTCCCACGGTGCCGAGCTCGCCGCCATGCGACTTGTCAAAGCCGATTGCAAAAAGGTCGTCGTCGTCTCGAGCAGCAGCCAGACCCCGTCACAAGTTCGTCGGGCGAACGCTTTCAGCCAGCGCATGGGGATAGAAGGCATAGAGGTCGTGGCTTGGTCGGGTGGTCCGACGTCCTATGACAGCGGTTATAAGGCCGCCTGCGAACTGCTTTCGGACAAGACTATTGATGGCGCATTCTGCGTCACCGACCTCATGGCTCTCGGATTTCTGGATGCAGCCCGCCTGGAAATGGGCCGCCGCGTGCCTGAAGATCTGTCGGTCGTCGGTTTCGATGACATACCTCAGGCGAGCTGGAAGAGCTACCAGTTGACCACGGTTGCCCAACCGCTTGACGACCTGACAGACAAAGTTCTGACGGCGCTCGACAGCGACGAGACAGAGACCCGGCTTCAAGTCGTGTCGGTGTTCATGGTGGAGAGGACAACAGCCCGCTAGTTGGCCTGGCGGATTCGGCTTTCAATCAAAAGACCGCTTTGATTGAGGATCGGATGGGCGACGGCCGCGATATGGGCATGAATGCGTTTCAGGTCGCGCAGAATATCGAGGTGCAGCGAGCTCGTCTGAATGCTTTCGGGCCGCTCTTCGCGCAGGCGCTGCAGGTGCCGTTGGGCCGATTGCTTTTCGAGCCGGCGCACGTCTTCCTTGATTTCGACGAGCCGGCGCGCCAGCGTGGCGTTCTGTGTTGCAAAAACCGTCTGTGCCATCCTTAGGCTGTCGAACGTAACAGCGAACAGGCCGGAGATTTCTTCTTTCCCATCCGGCGAAAATTGCAGGCCACGTTCGATTTTCTTGGCAATTTCCGGGAGTATCCCTTTTTCGATAATGTCGCCGATGTGTTCCAGATTGATGGCATATTCAACGATGCCCATGGAGCGACGATGTTCTTCTGCGCTCAAGCCATCATGACCAAGCTTGGATATATAGACCTTGATCGCGTGTTGAATCCGATCGACCCGGCCTTCCAGCATTGCGATTCCGGCAAGAGTGGAGGAATCGTTTCGGTTTATCGCCTCAGCCGCCTGCGACAGCATTTGTTCGACTAGATCGCCGACCACCATGACCTCGCGGCTTGCCCCGGCGAGAGCGGAGAGCGGACGTGCGAGATCATTGCTGTCCAGATAGCTGTTCTCAAGATTTTTCTCTTCCTCCGGCAGGAGGCGAGACATCAGTGACAGGACGTATGGCGACAAAGGCCAGGCAACGAGAGCGACGAGCACATTGAAGGCGAGATGTGCGTCGACTGCGAAATTCTGATGCGGCAGCGGCGACAGTTCCAGAAGGTCTGCGCCATAGCCTGCAAGGGGAAGGGCGATGCAAACGCCGATCGCCCGTACGATGAGGTTCCCGAGTGTAACCCTTCGGGCGCTCGTCGGCGCCCGAAGGGTGGCAAGAACGGGCGGAACCGCGCCTCCGAGATTGGCGCCAAGGACGAGCACGATCACGAGCCCCGTGTCGATGCCACCACCGGCGGCGAGTGAAAGAATAAGAACGACAATCGCAAGGCTGGAAGATGCCAGGATCGCCAGAACGGCCGAAAAGATCAAGGCAACCGGCCACGCGTTTCCGAGCATAGTTATGAACAGGCTGAGCGCCGGCGATTGTCGGATGGGATCGGTCGCTCCCGAGAGCAGATGCA
Source organism: Rhizobium sp. CB2179 (assembly GCF_057653455.1). Lineage (NCBI taxonomy): Bacteria > Pseudomonadati > Pseudomonadota > Alphaproteobacteria > Hyphomicrobiales > Rhizobiaceae > Rhizobium > Rhizobium sp. CB2179. The sequence continues at coordinate 396,910 of NZ_JBYGKR010000004.1, forward strand.
AAGACAGCAGCATGAGGCCGATCCCCACCAGTGCCGTACCCGTGCCTTGGCGGGCTGTGGAGCGGCCCCGTAACAGGATGGCGCCGGCAAGGATTAACAATGGCGAGAGCCAGCCGAGGCCGAGGGCGACGATCCAAGCGGTCGCAGCGGTGCCGACGTTCGCTCCGAGGAGCACGATCTGTGCCATGGCCGGCACGATCAGGTCTTTCTCGACGAAGGAGGCAACCATCAAGGCGGTGGCCGTAGAACTTTGCAGAGCAACAGTGGCAATGAAGCCAGCGCAAAGGGATCTGGTGCCGCTTCTGGTACTCCTGGCAAGGCCCGCACGAAGTTTCGTACCGAAGGCGCGCGTCATGCCGCCCTTGACCTGGGCTAGACCAAACAGAAGCAGAGCGACCGCGCCGAAAAGATTGATGCTGACGATAGCCGATTCCATATCACACCTGCTGCATTCTGCCGGCTTCGCGTTCCGGCATTCATGGCGACCAAACGCGTCGTCAGACCCCTATTTTATTCCAACTCACATTATCGTCGTTCGATGTCGCGCTGCTATGCCGGGACATCCTGCTGAACCCTTTCGAGCGGGACAACGATGTTAGGTCTGCCCTTTGCCGCGCGGTCCAGGAATAGGCCAAGTGCTCCGAGGAAAACGCCAAGAAAGCTAGGAAGCGATCCATCATAGGCGTCGGGCGCGCGACCGAACTGATTTGTCAGCGACCGGTAGAGTGCCAGTCGTTCGGGTTCTATATGCTCGATTGACAGATGCCCGCCTTGTCTCAGGCAATACCAGTCGGCGATCAGATCGATCATCGGAAGATCTTCTGCCTGGGCCGAACTCGACAGTTCGAGACAGTCACTTTCCCCTGCGGCGCCCCCTGCTACGCATTGTGCTGCCTGCGCGACATTCATCTCCAGGATCGCTGCCGCGAACGCGCCTGGCCATTCCTTCGGCAGGTAACGATGGACGACCAGCGCCCGCTTGTGGGCCTGGAGAAAGGCGCCGTAGCTGTCAGCAGACAGCGCATCGGCGCCGCGCTCATGGCGACCGTTGGTTTCAAGCCGATAGCCTGAGAGGAGATCACGGTCGACAGCGATTGCCGAAAGCCCGACCGTATCGACGGCCAAATGGTGTCGAGTTGGTCGTATGACCTTGAATGCTGGGGGGAATGCGACGAGCGACGGGACAGCAATATTGGTCACATGGCTGCTATCGTAACCTCGCGTGGTGACGCCTTCAACGTGCAGATGGCCGCTGAAGTGGACCTGCAAGCCTGCCGAAAGGATCGCCTCTTCGACTTCCCGCCGGGGCGTGCGGCGCACGACGTTGGTCTCACCGAAGAGCGTTTTTTCCGCATCGGAAGCGCCGTCGAAGGGATCGAGCGCCGGATAGTGAGAAAAGGCGAGCACGGTCTTGTCGAGAAGACGTGCCCGGCGCGTAACGTCGCTGACCCATGAAAAGATGAAAGGCTTAGCACGCAGCATGGCATTCCAGCCGCCGGCGGTGCTGTCGGTGAAGGCTGCCTCCTCACCATCGGCGAAGGCTCCATCGAGGGGCTCGAACACATTTGCGTCGATCATCAGCAGCCAGAGGCCAGGCTCTGGTTCGACGAGATAGGATGCGTCCATGAGCCGATAGCGATTGACGCCGTCCGGCGACGTCACCTCGTAGACCCTATCCTCCTGAGCATCTGATAATCCAAAAGGGCTTTCCCAATGGATGTATTCCGGCCGGCGGAAATAGCCGAAATTCGCCATCGCGCGAAGCCCATCCGGATATCCTTCGCAATACATCCTGTCGCTGAAGACTGCACCCTCGCGTGCAAGTCCGGCATCGCTCGAGACGAGGATCGCCTGACCACCTTCCGTCAGGAACTGCTTGGTGTGATGACGGCCGCGCGGGCCGAATATGTCGTGATTTCCCGGCAGCGCATAGAAGGCCGTTCCATGCTCCCGGCTGTGCTGTTGCAAAATGTCGGCGAGCTTTTCCGTCGTTGCCCGCTGGCCATCGTCACTGTAGTCGCCAAGCAGCACGACATGTCGGATGCCACGTTTCTGTACGTGTTCAAGCGCCGCAAGGAGTGCGCCGGCACTCTCGTTGAAGACTCGCGTTGACTGGCGTGTGTCCGACCAACTGCGCATCGTCATGGCGCGACCGCCGATCCTGACACCGGAAAAGCCGAAATCGGCATCGACGTCGTGAAAATGTGCATCCGCGATGACGGCAATCTCGGGATAGGATCGGGGCATCATGAATTGCGTTGCCTGCGTTCTTCGATCATGTCGATCCACTCCGACGCCCGCTGGGCTGCTCCGTAGAGCATCGGCTTTGGCGTTTCGAACCACTCGTCGGGACGCAGCTCGCGCCGCTCGCGGATGACGGCGAGGGCGTCATCCAGGCTTGGATAGAGATGCGGCTGCTGCTTGTGCAGAAAAAGCGCAACCAGCGAAACAGAGCGGCTGCGCCCGCTTCGACAATTGACGAGCACGTTGCCGCCGTCGGGAAAGGGGTAGGTCTGCCGCTTCGGCATGGTCTGGCGCAGAGCGCCGTCGAGAATGTAATAGGCGCCGAGCATCATCGTATCAGGGCTGCCCTCCCCGTCGATGAGGCCAATTTTGTAGTAGCGAATATCTCCGTAGCCTGACGCCCGCAGGTCAGCCGTTCCCTGGTCTGCCTGCACGTAGTTGATATCGAGATTGACGGCGCAGTTCACCACAGTCGTGATCTGGTGCTGGCGCAGGAGACCAATGTCGCTTGCACCGGTGCTCCCGCCAATGAAAAGAGCCGCCCCGAAAGGGCCTAGCCCTTCCGCGATCAGGCTGATCGCCGGGCGAGCGTAAACGGGTCCGTCCATGTCAAGTCCTCCTTCGCGCCGCGTGCGCCTGTCGCCGCTACCGGCGGATTGAGCTTGTTCTCAAGCTCCTGCGAGAGCCCCGGGGCCACCCAAGTGTGCTTTCTCAGGCGAATTGCCTGCCGTCGAAAGCGGGATTTTGGCGACCTTGCTGATCCCTGCGGCAATGGCTGGAGCGGCGGCAAGGACGGGACCACCCTTTTCCAGGCTGCCGATATCGAGGAAGGGGCAGACATCGCCCCCCGCCTCGCTGACGAGGAGAAGGCCGGCCAGGCAGTCCCAGGAATTCATGTGCAGTTCGACATATCCGTCGGAGCGGCCGTCGGCCACATAGGCCAGAGCCAATGCACCCGAGCCCGCCCTTCGGACGTTTGTGCCGAGATCAAGCAATCCTTTCACGACCTCGAGGTAGGTCTCGTTCGCAACGCGCGTCGACCACCCCATTTCGATGGTAGTGGCATCGTAACGTTGTGTCGCAGCGACCCGAATCGTCTTGCCGTTCAAACTGGCGCCGCGGCCGCGTTCTGCGAAATACAACTCATCGAGCGCGGGGTTATAGATGGCGCCAAATTCCGTCACACCCTTTTCTACGTAGGCGATCGAGATGCAGAAATGCGGAATACCGCGCGCGAAATTGGCTGTACCGTCGACCGGGTCGACGACCCAAACGCGCTCACCGATTGCGCCGCCGCCTTCTTCTCCAAAGAAGCTGTCGCCGGGAAAGCCAGCCAGGATGCTGTCGCGGATCAAGGCCTCGGACGCGGCATCCGTTTCCGTCAGGTAATCTTGTGGCCCCTTCATCGACAGACCGGTTGCCACTCCGGCATGAAAGCCTTTGAGAACCAGATCCCCGGCAGTGCGGATGACGGCGCGGCAATAATCCGCGCGGGTTTCGGCCAAGGCTGCATCGGATACTGAATGCATATGATTCCCCTCAGGTGTTTTGCACGCGCGCTCATATTTGCACGCGCGTGCAATCGGGTCAAGTCATGCGATCGCTGGTGATCACTTGGTTCTGTTCGTCCGTTTTCCTTGATGGTTGCAAGCGCGCCCGACCATCTGCCGGCCTCTGGAAAATGTTGAAGCCCAATCGATGTCGCCCCTCTTCCACAGCGGCTTAGGATCGCTCGTCTTTCTGGGGATGAAAATAGCTCTGCCACCGCTTCGGCGCCTCGGAAAACAGCCCAAATGCCTGAATGACCATGCCCGCCGGGAGATCGATGTTTCTGGCAACCCCGCTGCCTTTCAGGACTGCTCCTCGCTTGTCCGGATCACGCTCGCGAAAGGAGCCGCCGCCGCCAAGCTGGCAATTCTGGATGCGGATCGGACCAAGAACCTGCGCGCCGTTGCCAAGCGTTGCGCTCTGGGTAATCGAACCGCCGCCATTCAACCGGACATCGTTTCCGACATCGATTTTGTCACTCTGTGCGCCAACCACAAGGGTAAAGCCCCCCTCCCGACCGAGATCGCCGTTTGCGCCTATGGCAATCGAACCGGCGCCGGCCTCGATCCGCACGCCGCTGTGAAGCACGGTCGACGCGCCAATGCTGACCGATCCCTCCGGGCCGACCTCGATTGTCACATTAGGCCAGAGGAAGACGCCAGACCCCAGGCTGGCGCGAGAGGAAATCAAGGTCGAAAACGGATCGATGACCGTGACGCCCAGATCTGCAAGCTGCAGCGTTTGCGCAATGGTCAGGAAACCCTTGAGGCGCCTGACCTCGTCGACCCTACTTGTTATCTCATGCATCTGAAGCGTCTCCGGATGCGATTTTCAGCAAGGCTGCAGCGGTTGCATCACCGTCATGCTGACCGCGGCTCCAGGCATCTTCGAATTCGCCCTTGATGATGTGACGCCCGTTCTTTTCCTGCGGTTTCTCTCTGAGATAGGGAAACGTTCCGACCGTCTTCTCGAAGGGAAACAGCATCCTGTTTGCGAGAACGAAGGTGAACAGATTCGAGGTTCCGCCGCCCTTGCGCGCATGCAGATCCGCGGCCGCCAGGACGTCTTCGAGCGTTAGTCCCATGGTCTCCCGGCATTGCAGGATGTTGCCGATGAAGACTTTCGGGCAGTTGGCCTTCTCGATAGCTGAAACGAGGCCCGTCACCAGAAGATGAGGAAGGATACTCGTGTAGAGACTGCCCGGACCGATGGCAATCAGGTCCGCCCGGGCAACGGCGTCCAGCACAGCCGAGTTGGCAACCGGCAGGGCCTGATCGGCGCCAGCCAGCTCGACCTCTGCGATCCCAACCTTTGCATCCCCTGCCCCCATCGATGTGATGACGTCCTGCGGCGCAAGCCTCCGACCGTCCCTCAGAGTTGCGGAGAGAACCAAGTCGTTGTCACAGGACGAAGGCCATACGTTTCCGACGATGCCGCACAGCTTTCTGAACACGAAGATCGCCGTGTTGACGTCTCCATTATGCGCCACGCAGGCGCCCGTCAGAATGAAGTTCCCGACGCTGCCGTGCCTGAAGTCGAAATCTCGACCAACAGAAGTGGCGAATGTGTTCAGATAATTCAGGATTGCACCGCGCAGGCCCGGCTCCATTCTCTCGAGCAACGGATGACGGCCTTCGGCGTAGAAGAGGAATTCCTTGCGGGCATCGTCAAAGCCAAGATTGGCCGATACCCGGGCGTTGCAGATCTTGACGACGTCACCGGCGCAGCCTTCTCCATGTGCCATCGTCATCAGAGCCTGGCGGATGTCTCCCACTGAGAGGATGGAGAGCCGCTCGCGAATAACTTTCGAGCTGCCGCCGCTATCCCAAGCAGGCACGACGCGGGTGACATCGGCTCCACGTTGGCACAGCGCCACATTGATCGATCGACAGGCGCTGCCGCCCGAGAATAATACAATCCGTTTCATACCCGCTCGCGATCTTTAGAAGCACATGCATAGCCTGCGCGGATTACGTGCAAAAGTTCTCCCCTCGTCACATATCGTGACGAGGCTGTCACAGAAGCTTCCGCAGCCTGGCAAGCCCGAAAGCGGCAATCGTGCCCGCATCCTGGAGATCGCCGTCGAGGATCATCCGTTGCAGCTCATCAACCGAAACGGTGGCGCGAACGAGGTCCTGTTCTTCATGCTCGAGCTTGTTATCCCCTGGCGTGAGATCCGTCGCGAAGAAGACATGGCATCTCTGGGTCACCGTTCCATAAAGTGGGTAGATAGTGCCGATCCTGATTAATGAGCCCGCAATCAACCCGGTTTCCTCCTGCAATTCGCCGCGGGCGAGTTCGTCGGGATCGGCGTCCGGTTTCTCCTCCCAGCTTCCCTGAGGAAATTCCCATTGGCGCGACTTGATCGGATATCGGAATTGTTGAACGAGGTGAACGAGACCCCGGTCGAAGGGCAGGATCATCACGAAGTCGGGTTTGTCGACATAGCCGTAGAGCCCGGGCGACCCGTCACGGCGCAGGATCTTGTCCTCGCGGACCGTCATCCACCGGTTGGCATAGACCTCCCGCGAATCGACTGTGATGATGTCCGGTCCCGCGCCTTGCTCTGACGTTTTCATGATTGAAGATGGATCCATGGCCGTATCGGTTCCTGTTCATGGCTGGATATGCCGGGCCAAATATATGAAGCCAAGCTCTATCTGTTTCGAAAGACTGTTTGAATGTCGGCGCCTGCTTCGTGCTGGGAAAATGGATGTCTGAACAGTCAGAAGGCCCGAGGACGGCCCTCACTACCTATTTTTTATCTTTACTCTCGGTCGATGTGGTCGAAACGACACGAGGAGCGATTTGAGTTCAAGTTCACGCACGCGCCGGGCTGCCTCATCGGGAGAGACCCAGACGAGAACCCGCTCGCCACGCTCCTTGAAGTCGTCCGTCAGGCGTTCGACCTCGATCTGAAACAGGTCGACCATGCATGGCGAAACCACGTCAGGACCAAGTTCCTTGAGATAGGTGTATCGGCCAATCGGCTTCTTGCGCACGCTCCCTTGAACACCAGCTTCCTCCCAGGCTTCAGTGGCAGCCGTTTCGAATGGCTTCTTTCTCCTCATCGGCCAGCCCTTGGGGATGACCCATCGACGACTTTGACGCGACGTGACCAACAGGATCTCGACCTTGTCCTCGTCGCCGAGATAGCGAAAGCAGACCGCGCCATATTGCTGCAGAAAGGCTCCCTTGAACAAGGTCTCGGGCACGAGCGCAAGTTGGTGCAGCAAACCCGCGGCTTTGTTTTTCTGGCGTTTATCGTCGTTCTTCATGTGTTTCCCGAGGACGGATATGAAGCCTTTCCAGGTTACTCGCGCGAGGGTTTGACGGGGGAATATGTCACCCGCCGCGGATCGAGCCGCGCCAGACCAGTTCGGCATGAAGTTTCAGAGACCTAACCTCACCGGCATCTTCCGGAAGGGTAGGAGCAGCTAGAAACGCGACCGCTTCGCGCGCCACCATCTCAACCGGCTGTGCGAAGGTCGTCAGATCGTAGGAAGACCACGACGCCTGCTCGATATCGTCGAAACCTGCAATGCAAAGCTGGTCAGGAACAGAGATCTTGAACTGATGGCGCGCGGCATCCATGACGCCGCAGGCGAGCAGATCGTTGGCGCAGAAGATCGCGTCGGGCCGATTCGTGCGCGTCAGCAGCCTCTGGGCAACCACCTTTCCAGCCTCGTAGCCAGTCGAGCCATGACGCTCGACCGCAACCTCGATGCCGAGGGCCGCAGCCGCCGCAACGAAACCGCGCTCGCGCGCCATCAGGCTCGGTGTTCCGACCTCGGAATTGGCGAATGCCAGTTGTTGGCAGCCTGCACGCATGAAGGCGGTGAGGATGCGGCTGGCGGCCTCCTGGTCGTCGATGTTGATGCGCAGCGGCCCCGGCTGGTCGTCATCACGGTTGATGAGGACAAGGCGTTGACCATTCCTCAGGCAGAGCTGTGTGATCGACTTGTCCGGCAGTCCGGATAGGATGATCGACGCATCGGCCCGGTAGTGAATTGCCTGGCGCAGCGCCCGATCCACACTGCCGTCGGAACGGTCGGTGTTAATGAGCATGGCAATCTTTCCACTATTCTGAAGCTGCTGCGTGATCGCCCGGATCAGAGATGAGCGAAAGGGCGTTCCGAGTTCCGACACGATAAGACAAACGATGCCGCTTTCATTCGTCATCAGCCCCCGGGCCAGATGATTGACGTGGTAGCCAAGCGCCTCGGCCGCATCCATCACGCGTCTGCGCGTCTTCGCCGATACACTGGCACCCGGGGTAAAGGCACGCGATACCGCCGAGCGCGAAACGCCCGCTTTCTCAGCAACCTCCTGCGCGCTGACAAAATCCTTCATGACCACCGGCAACTCCCTTTGCCCGGACTGTGCACAAATTGCAATTGCGTGCAAGAGCCGGCCCCGGCGGTTCTTTAGGACAAAACCTGCCGCAGGATTAATGCGCCTGCACCGACCGAATGCTCAGGCATTCATCTGCAAGCTGTTGCTGCTCATGGAGATCAAGTCGATTCACATCAATGGCGCTCATACCCGCCCGTCGAGCTGCTTCAAGACCTTGTTCGCTATCTTCAAACACGACACACCGGGCTGGTTCTATTCCCAACAAAGCGGCCGCCTGCAGAAACAGGTCCGGCGCCGGCTTTGGATTTGGCACGTCATCGATCGTGACCACCTGGTCGAAATACTCCCGCAGGCCCGTTCCTTGTAGGGTCGCTGTGACAATTTCTCGCGAACCGCCGGATGCAACAGCCATGGGACGCAAGCCGGCCAACCGGCGAACGGTTGCAGCAACCGCGCGAACTTCGCGCACATTGTGGACATTCTGGAGAAAGTGCGATCGCATGGTGGCGATGACGGATGCGCGATCGAGCACAACGTCGAATTCTCGCTCAAAGGCGTCCATAAGAACCACTTCAGACATTCCGGCCCGCATCAAATACCAAGCCTCACTCATCGGTTTGCCGGAAAGGGCAAAGCCGGCCGCCCATGCGTCCGCATAGACAGGGGGCGTGTGAACAAGTGTGCCGTCGCAATCAAAAATCACGGCCTCGAAATCATTTTCCAGCGATAGAATATCAATCATACCTCATCCTTCCGGCGGGCGAACATCGGTTTGACGCGAGGCTCCATTCAGGCGTAATCGTCCTGGTCAACGGGCATCGAACGCGGCTCGGCCCAGGGCCTCGTGTCAGAGGCTCTCACGTGCTGATAAGGGCGATGCCGCGACTTCGGAAGCCGAGCGTGGCGTCGGAGGCGACCGGTAGGATACGGTCGACGGCGTGGTCGACGATGAAGAGCGTGCCGACGTCGGTTTCGACCTCGTACTCGACATGATCTCCGAGATAGGCCGAATGGAGGATGCGGCCGGCAAGCCCGTGCCCCCCTCCCTCGGAGAGCGCGATCGCGCCGGGACGAACGGCAAGGCTCGCCGCGCCCGGCGTCGCCCTACCCGCCGGCACACGATGTTTGAAACCGCCAATGCGGATGTCAGCATCTGCGCCATCGATGCCAACCACCTCGCATGGGATGACATTCGCCTCTCCCATGAAATCAGCGATGAAGGCGGAAGCCGGCGATTCATAGAGGTCGCGCGGGGCGCCGGACTGGGCAACTTCGCCATCCTTCATGATAATGATGCGGTCGGACACGGCAAGCGCCTCGTCCTGATCGTGCGTGACATAGACGGCGGTGAAGCCGAGACGCTGCTGGAGTTCGCGGATATCTGTGCGTACCTTGCGGCGCAGGCGCGCATCGAGGTTGGAAAGCGGCTCGTCGAGCAGCAGCACCTGCGGCTCCAGCACCAGCGCGCGGGCGACGGCGACGCGCTGCTGCTGGCCGCCGGAGAGTTCGGCGGGCAGGCGATGGCCCATGCCGGCAAGGCCGACCAGCGCCAGCCCCTCCTCTGCCTTCTCGCGCGCTTCCTTGCGGTTGAAGCCGGAGGATTCCAGGCCATAGGCGACGTTGTCGCGCGCATTCATGTGCGGAAAGAGCGCATAGGACTGGAAGACCATCGAAACATCGCGCTCATTGGCCGGCAGCATGGTGACGTCCTTGCCGCCGATCAGGACTTTTCCGGCCGAAGGATGTTCGAGGCCTGCAAGCATGCGCAGCGTCGTCGTCTTGCCGCAGCCGGAAGGGCCAAGCAGGGTGACGAGCGTGCCGCGCTCGATGGTGAGCGAGAGGTCCGGAATGGCGGTGAAGGCTCCAAACGTTTTGCGCACGTTCTGGAAGACGACGGAACCGGCTTTGGGGTTGATCATGCGATTTTCTCCTGGCGAGAGGAAGCGGATGTGGCGAGGCCGGCGACGCGGTTTTCACGGCGCAGGCGCCGTTCGCCCACGATGAGCTGGAAGCCGGCGATGACGGTGATCATCACGACGATCAGCATGGTGGAATAGGCGATGGCCACACCGTATTCCCCGTTCTCGACGAGGCCGACGATGTAGGAGGTCGCCATGTTGTACTCGGCGCTGACGAGGAAGATGACGGCGCTGATGGAGGTGATCGCGCGCACGAAGGAATAGACGAGCGCGGCGGTGATGGCCGGGCGTAAGAGCGGCAGGATGACCTTGCGGATCGTACGGAAGCTGTTGGCCCGGAGCGTCAGGGAGGCCTCATCCAGGCTCTTGTCGAGCTGGCTCATCGCCGCGATGCCGCCGCGCACGCCGACCGGCATGTTGCGGAAGACGAAGCAGGCGATCAAGATGAGGGCCGAGCCGGTCATTTCCAAGGGCGGCAGATTGAAGGCCATGATGTAGCTGACGCCGATGACTGTGCCGGGAATGGCAAAGCTCATCATCAGGGCGAACTCGAAGGCATTCTTGCCGACGAATTTTTGACGCACGATAATGTACGCCGTCAGCAGGCCGACGGCGGCGGTCAGCGGGGCAGAAACCAACGCGATTTCCATCGTTGTCCAGAACGAGTTCCAGGCGACGCCCGTCCAGGCAATCCCATTTTCGAAGCTGATCGAGAAGGCCTTGGCGTAGTGGTCGAGCGTCAACGAGTTGTCGAGACCCCAGGTCTTCACGAAACCGCCGATCAGGATCATGCCGTAGATGACGAGCGTGAAGAGAATCCACGGGATGACGACGGCGTGAACGCCGATCGACAGCCCGCGCGGCAGAGCAATATGCGATCCGCTATCGCCCTTGCCGGTGACGGTGGCGTAGTTCTTGCCCGACAGCCAGACGCGCTGGGCGAGGAAGGCGGACAGCGTGAAGAGCAACAGCACCGTTGCGAGCACGGCGGCGCGCGACGGATCGTTCTGCGACCCGACCACGGCAAAGAAGATTTCCGTCGAGAGCACGCCATTGCTGCCGCCGAGCACCAGCGGATTGCCGAAGTCGGCCATGCTTTCGATGAAGCCGATGAGGAAGGCGTTGGCGAGACCGGGCTTCATCAGCGGCAGCGAGACCCGCCAGAACGTGCGCCAACGGTCGGCGCGCAGCGTCGTGGACGCCTCCTCCATCGACGGGCTGACGCCCTCGACGACCCCGATCAGCACGAGGAAGGAGATCGGCGTGAAGGACAGCACCTGCGCGATCCAGATGCCGGTGAGGCCGTAGAGCCAGCGCCCGGGCTCGAAGCCGAACAGTTGCGACAGCCCCTGCGTGACGACACCGGCGCGCCCGAAGAGCAGGGTGAGCGCCAGACCGATGACGAAGGGTGGAGTGATGATCGGCAGGATCGTCAGCAGCCGAAGGCCCTTCTTGAAGGGAAAACGCGTGCGGGTGGCGACGAGCGCGAAGGCGAGGCCGAGCAGGGTCGAGCCGAGGCCGCTCATGATGGCGAGCCAGAGCGTACGCCAGGCGACGCCGCAGCGACCGGCGCCGATCAGGCAATTGAGGCTCCAGATGCTTGGATCCTGCACGTTACGGATGAAGTTATCCGCATTGAAAGACCCATCGAAATCCTGCACCGAGCCGACGAACATGCTGCCGATCGGGTAGAAGACGAAGACTGCGACGAGGAAGACGAGCAGCGCAATCGCGCTGACGACAAAGGCGTCGCCCTTCATGACACCGCGCTCGGCAAGGCCGAAGGCGAAGAGCAGCACGAAGGTGATGGCAGAGAGCACCGCACCCGCCCCCATGGAAGCCTGGCCGTTCGAGAGTGTGCCGAAGAGCGTTTCGCTCACCGTCCAGGTCCAGCCGGACAAGCCGATGGCGAGGCCCTGGAGCGACAGGAAGAGAACACCGATCGCGCCGGTCCAGGCGAGCGCGGCGCCGCGGCGCATCGGGTCTGCCATGCCGCGGGCCACGATCGCCAGAAGAAAGAGCACGAGCGCACCGGCAAGCCACAGCCGGCCATGCGCGAAAATCTGCACGATACCGGGGGCGGCCTCCGGAGAAAGGGGGAAAGCGGCCAGCCAACCGAGTCCGAAGAAGCCGTTCTCGATCCGATACCAGGGCAATAGGGTCAATGCGACCGCGCCGAGGACAAGGACGATGTCCAGCCTACGATTGCCATGTCTCATGGCTGACCTCGCTGTCTTTGAGTGTGAGGAGGCGGCGCCCGGGGAGACGGGCGCCGCCGGTCAGGGCATCAGTTGGCGGCGGCGCCGATTTCCCGATCCCAGCGTTCCAGCAGTGCCTTGCGCTTTGCTGGGTCGCCATAGGTCTTGAAGTCGTAGTCGATCAGCTTGATGTCCTCGAAGCGCGGCGCCTCCTTCGGGATTACGGCGCTCTTGTTGGAAGGCAGCTGGAAAGACTTGGCATCCTTCATGCGCGACTGGACTTCCGCCGTCAGCGCCCAGTCGTACCAGACCTTCGCATTTTCGAGGTTGCGGGCGCCCTTGATGATCGACATGGAGCCGATCTCATAGCCGGTACCCTCGCAAGGCGTGATCGACTTGACCGGGAAGCCTTCAGCCGTCTGCGCCACCGCATCGTGCACGAAGACGATGCCGAGCGCCGTCTCGCCGCGTGCTGCGGCCTTGACGGGTGCCGATCCGGACTTGGTATATTGCGATATGTTGCCGTTCAGCTTCTTCAGGTAGTCGAAAGCCTGGTCCTCGCCCATGATCTGCACGAGAGAGGCGAGCGCCGTGTAAGCGGTGCCGGAAGAATTCGGGTTCGCGATTTGAATTTCACCCTTCAGTTCCGGTGCCAAAAGGTCGGCCCAGCAGACTGGCTCCTTGTAGCCCTTGGTCTTGAAGATTTCCGTGTTGTAGCCCCAGCCGAGCGCGCCGGCATAAACGCCGACGGTCTTGTAACCGGAGCTTTCTGCCTGCTTCTTCGCCCAGTCGTTGAGTTCGTCGAGTTTCGACGACTTGTATTCCAGCGTCAAATTTTCTGATGCCGCCTGGAGATGCGGATCGCCTGTACCAGCCCACCAGATGTCGGTCTTCGGGTTACGAGACTCGGCGCGCACCTTGGCATAGGTCTCGCCCGACGAGAGGCGAACCATGTTCACCTTGATGTCGCTATGCGACTTCTCGAAATCGCCCTTCATCTGCTCGCAGATCACGACGTCCGCCGAGCAGATGAGGTTGAGTTCGCCGGCCGCCTGCGCCGGTAGCGCACCGAGCGCCGTGCCGGCGAAGAGCATGAGGGAAAGGGTCTTCATTTTCATTGGGGCATCCTCCTGTTGCCTGGGTTAATTCTCGCAAGAACAAGACACAGCGCGGCCATCGGCCTGCCCGCGGCGGCGTGTGCATGTTTTCGGATTGTGGTTTGTCGAAAGACCTTGATCAGTTTGTCACGGCGATTTCCGCATCGAACCTGCGGAGCAGTCGACTTCGTTCACCCGGCGAGCCGAAGGTGGCAAAGTCATAGTCCACCATCTTGATCATCGAGATATCCGGGGCTGCAAGCGGCAGGCTGGACTTCGCGTTGGATGGCACTTGGTTTTGGCCGGACGCCGCGCCCGTACCCTGCCCTTCCGGGCTCAGCGCGAAATCGACGAAGCGCTTTGCTTCTTCGATATTTCTTGCGCCTTTGACGATGCTCACGGCGCCGATCTCGTAGCCGGTGCCCTCGCAGGGCGCGACGATGACGAGGGGAAAGCCGACTTGCTTCTGCGTGACGGCGTCATGCATGAAGGAAATGCCGATGAGCGTTTCTCCGCGCGCCGCCGCCTTGACGGGCGCAGCCCCCGAGGGGGTGTAACGCTCGATATTTCGGTTGAGCGCAGCCAGATAACGGAAAGCCTCGTCCTCGCCGAAGAGCTGCACCAACGTCGCAAGCGCCGTGAAGGCGGTGCCGGACGAATTCGGATTGCCGCTCTGGATGCGGCCGCGATAGGCGACGTCCGTGAGGTCCTTCCAGCAGGTCGGCGCGGGCAGCTTCAGCTCGCGCAGCAGGTCGGCATTGTAGGCAAAGCCGAGCGCGCCTGCATAAATGCCGGCCGAGCGGCCGCCGGACATGGCGAAGAAGTTCTGCGCCCACGGCAGCATGTCGCGCTCACGGGCAGGCTGATACGGTTCGAGAAGATTTTCAGAACCGGCCTGCAGATGGGTATCGCCGGTGCCGCCCCACCAGACATCGACGGTAGGCGCCGCTTTCTCCGCGCGGATCTGATTGAGGATATCGCCGGTGCTCTTGCGCGTCACCGAAATTTCGAGCCCGGTCTTTGCCTCATAGGCCGTCTTCATCGCGGCACACCACATCTCGTCCACACCGCACAGAACGGTGAGCGACGGGGCTGCCATGCCGGTGCTGGCGCTCGCCAGCCACAAAGCTGCTACCGCGCTGAAAGCGGTGATGCCTCTCACAATTTCCTCCCATTGGACGGTGCGTCCCAATCTCCGCAGTCAGGATGTCACATCTGTTTCGCTGCGCAATCGAAGAATGGTTACGGTTCTTACAGCGGGAGCGGCTTCATCGTCGAAAACATGACAAAGGTTACAAATGTGACAAACCGCATAACAAGAGCTCGCTTTGAAGATCGTGACGGCTCTGCCTATAATAGGCGCGGGAGGACGTGCATGTGTTGAATGAGAGGATAACCATTCTGATCGTCGAGGACGATCCGGACATGGCGGAGCTTATCTCCGACCTGGTTGAGGCGGAAGGATGGACAGCGCTCACCGCGCCGTCGGCGGAAGAGGCCACGATCGTGCTTTCGCGCGAAACCGTGCATCTCGTGCTCGTCGACCATAACCTGCCCGGCACCTCCGGCCGCACCTTCGCGCAGCGCCTGCGCGCACAGGCCAATATCGGCATTGTCATGGTGACGGCTGCCGGTAGCGCCGTGGACCGGGTGCTCGGTCTCGAAACCGCGGCAGACGACTATGTCGTCAAACCCTTCGAGCCTATCGAGTTGACTGCCCGTATCAAGGCCGTGCTGCGCCGGACGATCCCCTCGCTGAAGCCGGACCGGGAAAGTGAGCGGGAGCATGAACCCACATCCCTGAAGCTCGGCGAATGGTCGGTGGATCTCAAAGGCCGCCGCGCCATCTGCCGCACCGACCCCGCCAAGTCGCTCACGAGCGCCGAATTCGCGCTGCTCGAAATCCTCGCCGAAACACCCAACACACCCGTTAGCCGCGCGCATATCCTCGATCGATTGGGCGCGGAAAGCGAGCGCTATATCGACCGCAATGTCGACGTGCTCGTGCTGCGTCTGCGTCGCAAGATCGAGCGCAATCCGGACCTGCCGCGCCATATCAAGACGCGCCGCGGCAAGGGCTATGTTCTCGACACAGACGATGGCGAGATCGCACCGTGATCAGCCGCCCCTTCCTCTCCTCCATCGCCTTTCGCCTGCCCTTCGCCATCGCCTTCATCTGCGTGCTCGTCTTCAGCCTTTCGACCATTGCCGTCTACGGCCTGCAGCGGGCGCGCCAAGAGATGGCCGCCTATGGCCTGCAGGCGTTTTCAAGTCTCGCCAAGGCCTCGCTGGTCTCGCGGCAGGTTTCCGATCTCGTCTCCAGTGCGCCCTTCCTGATGAATGCGACCTCACCCTACCGGGTCTCCAGCGAAAGCCGCTCGGTCGTCGTGCAGGTCGACGCGCTTTTGCGCGCCATGCAACCTGAAAACGACGGGGCTGTCGTGCAGGGTTTTGCAAGTAGCCGCATCATCGAGCTGCTGGAAACGATCCGCACGCAAACGACGACGCTTGCGGGCGACGCGGAATCGGCCCAGCAGCACAAGGCGGAGGCTGCGGCAGCGCTCGGCGAGATCGCGACCGGCAGCGGCATTGCAGATGCCGGTTTCCGCAGTCGGTTGAATGCCATCGTGCAATCCGCCTCCAACTCGGACAGCCTCTTTCAGCTCGGCGAATTGCGCCGGCGCTACGTCTCGGAAACCGCCCCGCGCCTCGAACGCGCTGCGCCTGACACCCGGATTGCCGCCGCCGAGCTTGCGCCTTACGAACGGGTCTTCGAGGCACAGACGCGATATCTCCTCGAAATGTTCGCCATCCGCGCCGCCGTCTCGCGCCTGCACAACGTCTCACGCGATCTGTCGCATGCGACTGAAACCCAAAGCGAGGCCGTCGCCCGCAGCCTCAGTGATGACCTCGTCTCGACCTCCGATGCCTTGAGCCGCATCCTCGTCATCGTCGCCGTCGCCTCGCTGCTGGTGCTGGCAATGGCCGTCGTCTCGATCCGATCGGTCATGCGCGTCTCACGCGGCATCGTCTCCCTTTCGAACGGCATGAACGCGCTGGCAGAAGGTCGCAAGGATGTTGATACGCCGCGCTATGACGGCACGGAAACCGAGCTCGTGCGTCTGCTCGAAGCCTTCCGCGCGTTCCGGGAGAGCGTCGAGCGCGTGACGCAGCTGCGGCGCACGGCAGAGGCCGCCGCACGCACCATCCGCTCCACCTTCCGCAGCATGAACGAGGGCATCGCGTTGTTTGATCCGCGCGGCCGGCCGATCACCATGAACCGGCGTGTCATCGAGTTGGTCGGCTGGTCTGGTTCGGCCAGGAAATTGCCGCTCCGCAGTTTCGTGGCGCCGCTAACGGAGATCGAGCCGACCCTCCTGCCGGCCGAAAACGATGCTGGGCTGCTCTCCGATCGGTCGGTGCTGCGCCACCGCTCCGACGCGGGGCGGGTGACGGAAGTGTCGCTGTCGCGCCAGCCCGATGGCGGAATCGTGCTGCTGGCGCGCGATATTACCGACATAGACCGGCAGGAGGCGGAGGCAGCAAAGATCCAACGCCTCGACGGCATCATGCGCATGACCCACCAGGTGAGCCACGAAGTAGGCAACATGATCGGCATCATCACCGGTAGCCTCGGCCTGCTGGAGCGCGAAACCGGCTTCAATGACCGGCAAAAACGGCACCTCGCCCGCATCCGTAAAGCTGCCGACCGTGGCAGGTCGCTGGCCGGGAGCATGCTTTCCATCGGCAGCCAGCAGCCGATCCATCCAGGCGCGGTGGAGATTGGCGCCGTGCTGCGCGGAATGGCCGACGTGCTGGAAATCGCGATCGGCGAAAATTGCCGGCTTGCCTTCGAAATTGCCGATGGCCTGCCTATCGTCTTCATCGACACGGCGCTCTTCGAGCAATCGATCCTCAATCTCTGTCTCAACGCCGCTGCGGCCATGCCAGCGGGTGGAACAATCCTTATTCGTTGCTCCCGCAGCGAGGCTGGCGTCAGCGTCAGCGTGACGGATGACGGCATCGGCATGTTGCCGGAGGCCGTCGACAAGGCGTTCGAGCCCTATTTCACCACGCGTGGCGCGGAAGGAGGCGCGGGTCTTGGCCTTGCAGTGGTCTATGGCTTCGTACGCCAAAGCGGTGGAGACGCTCGCATTGCCTCGCTACCGGGCAAGGGAACCGTCGTTGAACTTTTGTTTCCGGCGTGAATCGAGAGCACCAGGCTCTGGTTTTCGCGAGCTTCAGGTCGTCATCGAGGGTATGCTGCATCGCCATCTCCCCATGGAATGAGCTCGGTCCGAAGCTAACAAATGCTTCCGGACCGAGGCCATCGCGTCAATGCGAGGCGCCGGAGCCGCCTACAGCAACGATCGTAAAGGGCTTGCCTTCGACTGGGATCGCACGAACTTCCTTCAAGCTCTCGGCGTCGACGATGCGAACCAGCGAATGCCGCGGATCGGTAATGGCAAGATGGGCGTCCGCAACAGCGAGACGCGGACGCGGATCACGCCAATGGCCGTCCTTGCTGTAGGCTTCCGTGACCTTACCCTTGCGAACGATCTCGCCCTTGATCACGTCCAGCACGTGAAGATCACCGTCCTCCGTCAGCACGTAGCGTCGTTTGACTACTTATCACCATCATAACGCATTGAAATTTTGGTAAATCCCGCGTTAACTAGAAGCGATATGGCCTATTACTTCTGCCACCAATAGGGCAGGTGTCGGTAATGAGCCGCCTTTGCGCTCAGATGTAAGCTCTTGGATCTGTAGCGCAGAGCGCAAACCGATCTCCGAACGGCTCTCCGTCCTCTGCGCCAGGGCGAAGAACTACCCATTCGCCCGCACGGCGCACCAGTAGGCAGGTTGAGAAGCTCCTTGAGCAAGCGCTTGAGGGTTACGACATCGCACTAGGGCAGCGGAAGAACCGCCATCCGATCGACACGATCGGGGATCTCGCGGCCCGGCCGGTTCATGGCGCCGTTCAGGCCGACCTCCGTCCATGACGATCTCTACGACGAACACGGCCGTCCAAACAGATAGCGCTCGATACATCCGTCGGAGGTCGCAAAGCACGAGCATCTCGCCGGCCAATTAAAGGCACTCGCCTCCAATCTCGCTTATCGCGAAGTCTGGTGCCCTCTTTCCAAGGTCTCTCCCCTCCCCTCCCTGCCAGGTGCCGGAACCGTTGCTCCCCAAAATTCGTGGTTCATCACCTTTGGGATCCGATCAAGCGCTCGGAAGATCTCAGGCACGGGCATGGCGGTCGGTTGAAGCTGAACTCCGCCGGACGGATCTTTGAGAGTGCTCGGGCCGCATGCGCCTGACACGGTTCACAGGCGTCGGACATCCTGGTCGGCTTCTGACCCCGCTGGCTTGGGTTCCCCGGTTCTTTCTCGTCACCATCGCCGGAAACCGCAATGCGGCCGGCGGTGCGAGCCCCCCATCCGTCCGCGCTGGCGGATAAGCTCCAGCGCGCGCCGCGGTGTACTCGAGAAGCTTCTGAAGGCCCGCGAGGCCAAAAGCCACGCTGATATTCGTGACCGGGCGCTCTTGTTGACCGCCTTCTCGTCCGGGCTCGACGACCCAAAAGCAGGCCCACTTCGCATTGAATATCATGTCGATGAGGGGTCTGCTGACAGTCCTGGTGATGCGGCATCGCTCTCCTGCCCTGCCCTGCCCTGCCCTGCCTTCCGTCTCGGCGCTCCCAGGATAACAGCGGCGGATGAGGGTGTCGTATTGATCGGCCGACCGGGGAGGAACGGATTGGCACGGATCGAACTGGCCCGGTCTTCCGACGAGCAACATCAATCGGCGAGCAGTTACCCCATGCGATCGGCCTGATCTTGAAGAGCCGCTGCTCCCGCATGATCGGATCATCTACAAGCGGCGCAATCGCATCGAAAGACGCTTCAATCGCCTGAAGCACTCCCGACGCTTTGTCACCCGCTACGAGCGTCGAAGTATCCACTTCACATGATTCATCCATCTCGCTGCAATCAAGATCTGGATACCATGAATGTCGACACCAGTTCGTAGGCAATCTTCTGACCATCTTTGAGGCCACGCAGGTCAGCCCGCTCTACCGCGAAATGTGGACGAACACATCGGTACTGCCGTCGTCCGGCTGGATGAAGCCGAAGCCATTCGTTGCGTTGAACCACTTTGCCGTACCGGTCGCCATTGCGTCTTCCCTTTGATCGTAGTCTTGCCGGACTTTCGGTCCAAGCAACCCTCCTATTATCGCTTGTACTGATAGACGTTTCTGAACTCCACGAAAGCCATCCCAACATTTCCCTGCCCCGCCGACCCCTCACAGTGGCGGCGCGACTTCGGTCTTGCTGTTCAACCCGGATGCCGACGGGCCGCGGCTTGGGGGAACTCGAACTGGTTGTCTTGCGGATGAGATCGCCGAGTTTGCGAAAGCCAAACGTTCGTGGGTCGAAGTCTGACACCAGGTTCTGGAGCCGACGGTGCGCAGATTGCTACGTCGGTCTTCGGTGCTCTCTTGTGACAGCACCTTTGATGAACGGCACGGTCACAGTTGCTGGCTGCAACGAGTTGTCGGCAGGCGCGGGGCTCTGCTCGTCTATGGTTTCGCCCGGGGAAGAACGTTCTCGGTGTAGATGAACCGCTGGCAGGCCAGTCGGAAACTCTCGGCCGGTCTTCTGCTCGCCACAGGTGAAAACATCGACGCCCGGCTCTCGGATCCGGGCGGCGAACCGCGTGAAATCGCTATCCGACGACGGCAGGCAGAAACTGTCGAGAGAACCACTGTGCAACAGTCCATCGCATGGATCATCCGCATAATGTCGGAGTCGTTTTCCCCGTCGTTTAGGCAAACCGCGCTGGGAATGGACGCTTGCTTGTCCAATCGATCCGCCCGGCCCTCGATCGCGATCCGGTGAACCCCCAATGGATGCGTCGGATGCCTGCCTCGCCTTTTCGGCCGCCTCTCCAAGCAGGCCTCTGCAATCCTTGCCGAGGTAGGGTCAAAGGCGTCGACAGTACGGTGAGGCGCGGAGATCGCATTTTTGACCGAATAAGAGTTCTTCTGCTTGCGATAGGATATGCGGCCTCCGCGATTCGCCGGCGTCTCGGATCTCACGCCAGGCGATCGGTCGATTGCCGGCATTCTCTCTCTGATCTCCGTCGCGACACGTTTTGAGCGGCAAAGACAGACCCTGAGTCGCGAAAACTTTTAAGCCATTGCGCTTGTTGCGAAAATCGACCGTTTTGACGGCAGTCAACATGATCTGTGAATATGAAAACCACGACCTTCCCTTTAACAGAGAATCGCTATGACCTGCACTTCTGCTGTGCGTTGACTTCCTGTTAACGCTATTTCCCTTGTGAGACTCAGAGAATCGGAGATAATGACGACATTTCTTCGGTTTTGGTGATTTTATCGACAGAATGGTCCAAGGCACA
>NZ_JBYGKR010000005.1:0-391968 GCF_057653455.1 Rhizobium sp. CB2179
ATGGATCAGATGACGACCCGCAAGCCAACGAGCGAATCCTCCGCTGCGAAGATTACACGCCAAGCGCAGATGTTGTCAGCGCAGTTGCAGTCTCTTCGCACCCATATGTATCCGCCGGAGGCGATGAAATCGTTGCGCACCTTTACCTCGCGCGACGTGGCCACCATGCTTGGGATCGCCGAATCGACGCTCCGACAGATGTCGTTGGACGGCGAAGGCGCAATGCCCGAGAGGCTGGAGAATGGCCGCAGGAGCTACACGCTCGCCCAGGTCAATGAGATCCGTCGATACCTGGCGGTGAAGCGGCCCATGGAAGCCTTGGATTTCTTTCCGCGCCGGCGTCCCGGTGAGAAGTTGCAGGTTATCGCGGTTGCGAACTTCAAGGGCGGATCGGCCAAAACGACGACGACCGTTCATCTCGCCCATTATCTTGCTCTGACGGGTTTGCGGGTGCTCGCGATCGATCTTGACCCGCAGGCATCCTTGTCGGCCATGTTCGGCTATCAGCCGGAGTTCGATGTCAGCGACAACGAGACCATATATGCGGCGATTCGCTATGACGACGACAACCGCCGGCCGATGCGCGACGTCATTCGCAAAACCTATTTTGACGGAATCGATCTCATACCCGGCAACCTGGAGCTCATGGAATACGAGCATGAGACGCCGCAGGCGATCGCAAGCGGCGGCGGGCGCGGCGACGGGATCTTCTTCCGGCGGCTCGGCGCCGTCATAAACAGCGTCGAGGAAGACTACGATGTCGTCGTCATCGACGCGCCGCCGCAACTGGGCTATCTGACCCTGGGCGCGCTTTGTGCGGCGACCTCGCTGCTGATCACCGTTCATCCGGCGATGATCGACGTTGCCAGCATGAACCAGTTCCTGGCAATGATGAGCGATGTCATGCACGTCATCGAGGAGCGTGGCGGTGTTCTGGAACACGATTTCATCCGATATGTCATCACCAGGCACAATCCGAACGACGTCCCGCAGGTGAACGTCGTCGCGCTCCTGCGCTCCCTGTTCGGCGAGGACGTGCTGGCGCCAGCGGTGGTGGACACGACCGCGATTGCCAGCGCCGGCCTTGAGAAGAAGAGCCTTTACGAAATGGCGCGTGGTTCGGTTGGTCGAGACACGCTCACGCGCGCCCTGGATTCCGTCGACGCAGTCAATCTCGAGATCTTCAACCACCTCAAATCGGTATGGGGACGGTCATGACGAATGCCAAAGAACGCTCCAGTCGGATGAAAAGTCTGTTCGCGAATGTCGATTCCGCGGAACTTGCTAAGCAAATCTCAGCTGGGCCTGCGGTGAAGGTCGGATCTGGAGCCGTCAAGTCGATGGACCGGGCCTTCGTTGCCGTCGAAGAGGAGAATGAACGCCTCCGCCTGCAATTGAGCGGCTCGGAAGCCATTGTCGAAATTGACTCCGCTCTTGTCGTTCCCTCCTTTGTCAGGGACCGCCTCGATATCGAGGGAGATCCGAATTTCCAGGGTTTCGTCGAGGGCATTCGGGAAAGCGGCCAGAGACTTCCCATCCTCGTTCGCCCCTCCCCCGACAAGCAAGGCTACTTTCAGGTCGCTTACGGCCACAGGCGCTTGCGCGCCTGTCAGATCCTTGAACGGCCGGTGAAAGCGATCGTCCGCGATCTTACCGACGATGAACTGGTGGTCGCTCAAGGTATCGAGAATACCGAACGCGCCAATCTCTCCTTCATCGAGCAGGCGTTCTTTGCCGCGACCCTCAAGGCGCGCGGCTTTCGGCGGGAGACGATCGCCGCCGCGCTCGGCAGGGCGGATGGCAAGCTGACCTACGTTTCGATGCTGATTGGAATCGCCGAACAGGTCCCCGCCGAACTGATCGGCATCATTGGTCCGGCTCCTTCGATCGGCCGCCCCAAGTGGGAAAAGCTCGCCGCCCAATTCAAGGATGGCAAGGCACCGGCTGCGGCCCAGACGATCATTGATAAGCTGACTTCGACGGCTGTATGGGCCGCTGCCACGAGTGACCAGCGCTTCGCCGCGCTGATGAGCGCGCTCGAACACAAGGCGTCTAGAGGAAACCAGGGCGAAGAGGTCGACCTCGGCGGCGGCGCCGTGATCACCGCGAAATCTTCGCGTTCTTCAACGCTTATCACGATTCCGGAAAGCAAGGTGCCGGGCCTCTCGGCCTGGCTCGTCGAAAGGCTTCCGGCGCTGGTGGAGGAGTACCGAAAGCAAACGGGAGAGACGCCGATGGGGTAGGCTAATTCAGAAATAGGAAAGGGCCCACCGACGGCAATCGGCGAACCCTTGAATCCTAGCCGACAGTACGAAAACGTCCCGTCGACATCAGCTCTTACAAACTGATTCTATGACGGACCGCTGGCACAATCAACCCCTGCGTAACAGCCGGGAATGAAAAACTGTGCCCGTCTGCTGGCTTTCATCAACAAGAATCTCGATGGAGCCGCACGCCAAGGCGTTGCGGGCAGCTAGCCCATGACAGAAGCAACGGCAATCGCATCGTTCAGACGCGTCAGTCCGGCCATTCTCGCAAGCGCGCGGATGGCGATGGCCAACGACATACCGGACACCTCGAAGTCGGAGATCTCTCTCCTGTTGAAAAAGGCAGCGCCGATCCTTGGGATCGACGGCACGACCTATCATGTCCTGGACATTCTCCTTGGCCTCTCGCGCGCCGATGACTGGAAAGGCGCCGGGCGACCGATCGTTGCCATCTCGAACGCCAAGCTCGCCGAATACACGCTGCGCTCCGAACGCACAGTGATGCGTTGCCTGCGCAGGATCGTTGAGGCTGGGATCGCCGCCTACCGTGACAGTCCGACCGGCCGGCGTTTCGTGTACCGCGACAATGACGGGATGGTTGCCAGCGGCTTCGGGCTTGATTTCACACCGGCGCGCGTGCGGCTCGCAGAGATCAGGGAGAGCGTCGAGAACTACCAAAGGGAACTCAAGGCCAGCCAGGATGCACGTCGCGCGGTCACGCGGTTTTCCAGAGCAATCATCGATGCCTGCGAGGCGTTCCCGGAAAAGGCAGACATCTGGAGGAGCGCCGCACAAGCAATCATCGATGCCGTAGCCGGCCGGGCAGACCAGGCAAGCGGTCTCGAATCACTCCACGGAGAGGTTCTTGAGTACGCGGAGCAACGCTTCCGGGAGCAAGATATGTCATGCGCGGGTGACATCGGCGTCACCTCTAATATTAATACAATCCCTAAAAACCTTCCTGATAGTAATCAACAGACCCGCTCTAACGAGCGAGACATAATTTCCACTGACGTCGGCTACGCCGCCGATATGGCTTATGAAAATAAGCCTGAAGCGGCTGCGGGTGACATGCAATCCCGATTGCGGCAGGCGGAAAAGACGGTTGGTGATATCCAAGGTGTCGTTCTAGCTGCGGTGCCGATTGGTTTGCTTCAGGTTGGGTGCCGCGCGGCGCAGGAATGTGTCAGCGTGGAGTTTGACGGATGGTCCGATGTAGTCGGGGCGGCTGAAACGATGCGGCGCATGATCGGCCTGTCGGAGACTGCATGGGTAGACGGTGTAGGGAGGGTCGGCCGATATGCTGCGTCCGCCATCTTGGCGACCGTGCTCGAAAAATCCTTGCGCGACCCGGAGCTAATTGCAAAGCCCGGGGGCTATTTCCGTGCAATGGTCGACCGGGCTGTCGATGGAAGTCTTCACCTCTCGAAAAGCCTTTACGGTCTTGCGGAAAGCGAGATGAACACACGGGATAGATAGGCGAAAAGTAACAGCTGTTACCCTGCCCTTGGCCTTGCGGGACGGATTAATCGCGACGAGGTTTTGGGGCGAAGCCGCCGCAGGAATGGATCGAGTTCAGGGGCGTGGCCTCGCCATCTGGGGCGGATGGGCGGCAACGGGGCGGGCGAATACAGGAAGAGTGGTCGTTTCGTCGGGTATCCATTTTCGCCCGACGTCGATGCAGCCATATCCATCTGGCTTCCGCAACAAGACGGCGAGGGCGGTACAACTGCCCTGAAGTAACTTCAGACAAAGCTGTTGCCGAGAACTGCCATTCCTACTGTCGATTGAAATGGGATCTGCTTGGCTGCCGATCGAGGGCACCCCTCAGATGTGAATGTGTTGCCGGTGATAGCCCAGCGTCGACGGTTCTGGCGGTTGCGATCTCGCTCTCTGGCTGCGTGGTTCATACTTTTCGGGGATGAATTTTTGCGCGTCCTTGGAGCCACTCCGCTCGAGGAAGAACGTGGATGTTGGCGGGCATAGACGAATTCGAAGGAGCGGGGGCGGCCCACGGCGAGGGCATTGGGTAAGGACGTTCGCATATACGTCCATGATGCTGCGGGGTGGCAGCTGAGCGTGCGCGAGGGATGGAGTTTATGATGAGAGTGAGGGAGAGTCGTGAAGAAGGACGTCTTCGAATGTTCATTCAGCAACCCATGCCACCTGTCTCGGCCCGCCTGTGGCCCGCTCAGAGATCATGTGCATTGCTGCTTAAAGGGACCGAACGTCAGTCGGGGCGTGCGGCACCCGCCATGCAAAAGAAGTTCCAGGAAGGCCGGCAATGGCGTTTGCGCGATGGGTGCTGCAGGCCGTCTTGCTGGAGAGATCGACGGGTGGAGGGTTGCCTATCGTCGCTTCTGAAATGAAAGTTGCCTATCCACGGACGGAGAGGTCCGTGGGCAGGATCCGGTCGACACGCCCGTTTCGCGCTGTCATCATCGTGAATGTTTTTGTCGCTCGCGTTGGACCAACCAGGCGATCTTAACGAGAAACCCAAAAGGTAACAGCTGTTACCTTTTGGGCGTTGCGTGCCGACAAGGATGTGACCCTTCTCCTTCTTCAAAATGCTCAATCACCAAAGGCGACACTGCTTCCTGGAGCTCGGGTAGGTGCCGAGCGGTCTGACTTTCAAGGCGTAAGAGACGTGGAAGGGTCCGGCGCAGGGCGGCAGAAATCGGTGCCACTGGCGACGTCGACACTATGGCGTAGCGTGCACTTGATGCTGGAGCGGTGGCAGCGAGAATGACTTGCGGACAGAGGGCCGAGCGCGATCGTGATAGGCGGGGCCTAAAAAAGTAACAGCTGTTACCTTCTGCGACACGGCTTTAAGACACGCAATGATGCAGCGTTTGAACACGCAATCGTTTCAATCGCGGCATGCGCGCGAATTGCTCGATGACTTCACATCCGCCGCATTGCATGACTTTTTTTGGGCCCCCGTGTCGCCTCGACTGGTTCGGCCTCTTCGGTCCTTTGTCCAAGGGGACGCGGCGGTTGGGATCTATCTCTTTTTCTTAATCAGGGCAGATTTAGTGCATAGCGTGCGTGCCGGCGATCGCCGGTGCGCGTGAGCGCTTCTTTCTCCACCAAGTCATGAAGATCGCGCGTCGCTGTCGCTCGCGAGGTCCGCGTTATCGAAATGTAATTCTCAGCGCTCAATCCGCCTTTAAACCCCCCAGGACCTTCTCGGAACATCCGAGCGAGGGCCTTCTCCTGGCGCTCGTTGAATTGCCCGCGGAACCTGTCATAGAATTGCGCCTTGCTGATGTAGAAGGCCACCCGCATCAAGGTGGTCTGTTGTGCATCAAGGATGGTTCCCGCAAAATACACCAGCCATTCGGTGATATCGAGCGTGCGCTGATGCCGTTCGAGCTGATCGTAATAGGCTTTCCGGCCATTCTCGATCGTGTAGGCAAGTGCAATCAAGCTCGGCTGCCCGATATTTTGGGCAAGCGATTTTTCGGCGAGCGCTCGGCCAAGCCTGCCATTTCCATCTTCAAACGGATGGATGCTTTCGAAGTACAAATGGCCTATGCCGGCACGGGTGAGCGCGGGCAAGGGGAGTTCACCGTGCGGCGCCGTTTTGTTGAACCACTCGGTGTAGGCCGCCATTTCCGCCGGGACCTGCCTTGATGGTGGAGCCTCATAGTGGACGGTCGGATTGTCCAGACGGCCGGACACAATCTGCATGGCATCTTCATGCGTTCGATATGCGCCGATCGCTCCAAGATGGCGATTGCCTGTCATCAACATGCCGTTCCAGCGAAACAGGGTTTCATCATTGAGCGGGGCCGACCAAGTGTCGTACACATCGACCATCATTTCCGCGATGCCGCGCTCTTGCGGAGTTGATGGCCGATTGTCGGCATCGAGACCAAACTGGCGGCGCAATGAGGATTGCACGCTCAACCGATCAAGCATTTCGCCCTCAATCTCGGAGGTTTTCACTGCCTCGTCGCTTAAAAGCTCGATACGAAGCAGATTGCGTTCCTCATCGCCGACATGACGGACTGCGCCGATCACTTCCCCCGAGGACAGAAGGAATCGGCTTTCGAGTGGTTCAAGCGGCGCATGATCATAGATGAAATGCGGCCAACCTTCCTGCGTCCAGTTCCACTTCATGAGTTATAGGCACCTTTTCTATAACTCACTATAATGCATTGCGATGAGTGATAGAAATGAATTCTATCGCTCATGCAATGGATCGAAGGTGCTCGCGGAGACCCAGAGAGCACCTTGAAAGGTTAGAATCGACTATATCCAAAGGGCAGCAAACCCATATGTCGCCAAGCGCCTCGTCGGCTGCGTCACAACCGGCACTCATAAGCGTATGGCCTGAGGACGCGCTTCGTCCAACAGCGCCCTCGGATTGTTGATGACGCTCGCGCCCGGGTTTGGAAGACATTGCGATAGCCGCCACGGCTAAAGTGCACGGATTCACGGTCTTGACCCGCAATATGCGCCATTTCGGGCCCTGGGCGTTCAGGCACTCGATCCGTTTGAAACATTGCCGGAGTTATAGGTGAGGGGGCTTTTTCTGGAAGTCCGGCCGCTCAAGTCAGATTGGTCGGGAGACGAGAACCTGGGCATACAGGCATGGGAAAGACGAAGATCATGGGGGCTCCTCTAGGCGATATGCATCTATCTATTCGCTAAGTAAGACTAATCAGAGCTTTGCCTATCGAGGCTAGCGGCATTGCTTCCACATCGTGCTTTAGGGGGAAAGTTTCCTGCCCAGGGTAAACGACGATGCGTCGTGCCGGGTCGAGATCTTCACATGCAAGATAGAAGCCTTTCTCGAGTTTCGGTGTCAGGCTCCGCTTGATTTCGATAGCCCAAGGTCGTTCGCCCCGGGGCGTTAGAAGAAGGTCGATCTCGGCACCAGCCGACGTCCGATAAAAATTGCTCTGAGTTCCGGGCGGCGCTGCTGCAATCAAGGTCTCGATCACGAACCCTTCCCAGCTTGCTCCGGCGACCGGGTGCCCGAGCAGGTCCTCCTGAGTGGTCAGCCCCAAAAGGGTGTGGGTGATGCCGCTATCGCGAACATAGACCCGCGGTGATTTGACCAGGCGTTTGCCAATGTTCACGTGCCAGGGCTCTAGGCGTCGTACGAGGAGTAGATCAACCAGGAGATCGAGATAGGAGGCGACCGTCTTGCCATCGACGCCGAGCGAACGCGCAAATTCCGCGGCATTTAACAGTCCGGATTGGTGATGCGCGAGCATGGTCCAGAAGCGCCGCAATGTCTCGGCTGGAATGCGAGGACCAAGCAAGGAAATGTCTCGTTCCAGATAGGTTCGTATAAAGTCTTGCCGCCAGCGCTGGCTTTCACGATCACTCGCTGCTAGGAAACTATCCGGGAAGCCGCCTCGCACCCATAGCGTATTCAGATCGTCAACTGGCACTTCCAGGCCGTCGATCGGACCCATTTCAAGGTAGGCGATGCGACCTGCCAGCGTCTCACCCGACTGTTTCAATAGATCGATGGATGCGGACCCGAGCAGCAGGAAATGGCCAGCCTTCCTTCCATTTCGCCGGCCCCGGTCGATAAGCCCACGCAAGTTCTGAAAAAGATTTGGTAGCCGGTGAACCTCGTCCAGGATAACGAGCTTGTCGCTGTGCTGGCTGAGATATAGTTCCGGCTCGGTGAGTTTGGCGCGGTCGGCATCCGATTCCAGGTCGAGATAGATTGATGGGCGCTGTTCGGCTATCGCGAGCGCCAGCGTCGTCTTGCCGACCTGACGCGGGCCAATGAGCCCAACGGCGGGGCTCGAATCGATCAACTCAATCAGTTTTGTAGATATTCGACGTTCAATCATCCTTGCATTTATGGAGGATAATTCCGCAATTGCAAGGATTACATATTGATGTTTGGGCTGCGTCAGTTGGCGCGTCGCTCGGCGTGTGCGATTTGAGGGTCAGTTCCTTCAAATGACCAGCCTTGCGGCCCGCCCGTTCTTCTGTTCTGCGTTGTTGTAGTAGCTTGCAGCCTGCGCACCGGTTTATGAAGGGACTGCCGCTTTCGCCGAACTGCGACCCAAAACATCACCATTGGCGAGGCAACCGGGCCAGGAGTTCTTTTTCAGCGAGCTTTTCGCGGACCATAAGATGAACGGTGCGACGGAGGCGCTCGAGGGGAAATGCTCGGTCGGGCCCTATCGCGTCAAGCGGATTCACATTGCGGTCGCATGGGGGTCACGCAGGGCAATTCAGGTAAATAGGGCAATACAGACGGCCATCCAGATTAACGCCGTCCCCAGTACCATCGCTCGCCTGGCGACGACGACTTTGTCTGCATCGTCCTCCGCTACAGGTGTAGTCACAATCCAAGGCACGGAACCAAGTGCTGCAAATCCGATGATAGCCAGACCCATCACAAAATAGTCGAATGAATGCCAGGCCCCATGTTCATATACCCCCCAGTAACCCAGAAAGGCCATTCCGACTGCAAACATTGTGGCGGACGCCGAGCAGAGGCCTGTGACGGATCCGGTAGGTGCGCGCATGTTCCTTTTTTCACGTGTTTCCAAGTTCATGACGCGATATCCATGACGGTTGGCTGCCTCTCTGCAAATATGTCAGGAATTGAGCGCGGCGTGAAGCGCGTGTGACTGTCTGGGACGGCCGTAAAATTCCCCGCCTCGGCATGGGATGCTGGGCGATCAGCGGCCACTTTCCTCCGTGACAGAAGAGCGCTGCATCCGCGTGTCGCATACGAACATCACATATCACACCATTTGAGCTGCCCGCCCGCTTCGACGTGTCGCGTTGTTGTAGTAACCTGACGCTTGTTGAATCGAGCGGTGGCGGGACTGCTCCATCGCCTCGGGCAGGGGGATGCCACGGTTTGCCGCCTCGGTCAGATATCCAGATCGTAGCCCGTGCGCGGAAAATTCCCCCGGCTCCAATCCAGCCAGTTCCACCCGCTGCTTGATGATCGCATTGACCGACTGCGGATCGATCGCCCGTCGCGACACAGTCCCCCATCGCCCGATCGCCCGAAACACGCTGCCGCTCTCGATCTTGGCGGCCACCATCCAGGCATTCAGCGCATCCACCGGCCGACCGGTCAGATAGACAACGTCGTCCTCGTCGCCGCTAGTCGTCTTGGTGCGTCCGAGATGGATGGCGAGAGAGGGGAGGGAAGGGCCATCGTCCCCCGGGATTGGCGGCTCGACGGTCAGCTGCTCGCTGCGCAGGCCGGCGATCTCGCTGCGCCGCCGACCACCGGAGGCAAAGGCAACCATCAGGATTGCACGGTCACGGAGATCGCGCAGACTGTCGGTCGTGCAGGTTGCAAGCAGTTTTGCCAGCACATCGCTGGTGACGGCCTTGGCGCTCTTGCGACGCCGCGTCCGGGGGACGGCGCGAACGGCGAGGCGAATGGCTGATTTGAGGGCAGGGGAGGCGAAGGCGCCGTCAAAACCGCGCCATCTGGTCAGCGTCGACCAGTTCGCCAGCCGCCGGCGCACCGTCGATGGCGCGTGCGGGCCTGCGGATCTGAGAAAACCCTGGCTCCGAAGGTCTTCGTCGACGTCGGCCGGCATGCCGTGATCCGGATCGGTCTCGCGGTGCTGCGGATCCCAGAGGTGATGCGCGACGAATTTCAAAAGCAGCGCCTCGGGTGCCGGCCAGGGCAGGGATTGTCCGGTCGCCGCCAGTCCCCAGGCTTCCAGATAGGCAAGGTCGGAAGTCAGCGCCCGCAGCGTGTTGTCGCCCATGCCCTGGTTGACGAGATGGCGCAGCGTCTCGACGTCCTGGTCGGTCAGAAGCTTGGCGAGTTCGTCGCGGCGCTCTATCGGGAGGACGGCGGCAATGGTGTCGAGTTCTTCGGCGCGCCGCTCGACGGAAGTCTGTGATTTTTTGGGTTTGGCCACAGGCGCTCCAGAAAGACGGTTTCGGCGGCCTCTGAGACCGTGATTTGCGCCGACTCTTGCTGATTTGGACCTCGAAATCAATCTACCATCGATAAACGCAACTTATCGATGGTTAGGTTTGCGTTCAAAAGCCACGTGCATGGCGGAAGCTAATGGCGATATTGCTTCTGGTTAATGGCGTGTTTACCATGATTTCAAGGCGTTAAGATCAAACCAAACCATGCATCTTGCGCCGTCGGCCGGGTAAGCGGGGCTGATTTGGTGGCGATGCCGACACAATCAGCATGTCTGACCCAGAGCAGGGTGCTAGTTGCGCAGAGGATCGAGAGCGTTCAGGCGCGTGCTGCAACCATCGAGGCGAGGGGTGCAACAAGATGATCTTCGTCACCGATCCCCAGCCGATCGCCGAGATAGTGCCAGAACGACAGGCCGAGCTTTTGGCAGGTCTTCATCAGGCCGAGCATGCTGTCACGCGCCTGCCGACCGTTGCGACTGACCGTGCCGCCGGAGATCTTTCGCTTGATGACAAATCCGCGCAGATCTCTTTCCGAGGCATTGGTATGGAGCGGGGTTTCAGGCCGCTCCAGCACCCGCAGCAGTTCGTCCTTGCGGCGACCCAGTCGAAACAGCAGTTTGTCGAGGTCGCCATAACCGGTGCGCAGCGAAAAGATCCGATCGAACCGGGCCTGAAGGCCCCGGGCCGCGACGAGCAGGAGGAGGTCGCGCGAGCGGCAGGGGCCGATCTCGTCATTAACAGGCACGAAAAAGACGTCCTGCATGCCATACGGTCGGCCACGGTCGGCCATGGCGTCGACCGTATCGTCGACGTTGATGTCGCCGCCAATATCGACGTTGCGCTCGCTTGTCTGGCCCGCGACGGCGTCGTCTCGGCCTATTCGACGGAATCACCGGAAGCTAAGCTCACAATACCGTTCTTCCCGGCGCTGCGGGGAGCTTGTCATTCCGTTTCGTCTACGTTTATACCATGCCGGAAGCTGCGATGCGCCAGGCGGCCGAGGAGATTTCGGCCTGTGTGGCATCGGGAGCATACGTTCCGCAGATCGGGAAAACATATGCCCTCGATGCAGCGGCCGATGCGCACGAGTTTCAGGAGAGCGGCAAGGCCGTTGGAAAGGTCCTGGTCCGACTGCAAAACTCCTGACCCGGTTCGATTGCGGCTCCAAGATGCGGTCATCAAGATATGATGGCTTTCGGCTCCAGGAACGCCTCAAGGCCGAACACGCCGTATTCGCGACCGATCCCCGACTGCTTGAATCCGCCAAAGGGCGCGAGCGGCTCATGTGGGGCGCCGTTGATAACAACCCGCCCGCTGTCCAGTCGATCCGCAAGCGCCTGCATGCGTGCGGCGTCGGTGCCATGTAGATAGGCCTGAAGGCCGTATGGGGTGTCGTTCGCGATGGACACGGCTTCGTCTTCGTCGCGGAAGGCGATAACCGAGAGGACCGGACCGAAGATCTCTTCGCGTGCGATCCGCATCTGGTTGTCAACGCCGAAAAAGATTGTCGGCTTTGTAAACCAGCCGTTATCCAGACCGGCAGGCCGCCCCAGGCCGCCCGTCAGGAGGCTGGCGCCCTCTTCCGTTCCCAGTGCAATGTAGGACTGGACGCGATCGTACTGCTTGCGGCTGACCATCGGCCCGATCATCGCGTCCGGGTCGTTGGGGGCGCCGACCTTGTACGTCTCGATCTCCTGCTTCAGCCGGACCAGGACGTCATCGAGTCGACCGTTCGGAACCAGAATACGGGTACCAGCGATGCAGGCCTGGCCGCTGTTGATGAAGCCCATCCGCAAGACGGCAGGAATGACCAGATCCAGATCTGCGTCGTCGAGAATGATGTTCGGACCCTTGCCGCCAAGCTCCAACGTGACGCGCTTGAAGGTGTCGGACGCGTTGCGCAGGATTTCCCGGCCGACCGCGGTGGAGCCCGTGAAGGTCACTTTCGCGATATCAGGATGTCGGCTGAGTTCCGCGCCGACGACATTGCCATACCCGTTGACGATATTGAACACGCCCTTCGGCAGGCCCGCTTCATCCAGGCATTCGGTCAGGATCTGCGTCTGGATCGCGCTCATCTCGCTTGGCTTTATGATGATGGTCGAACCGGCGGCGATGGCGGTTGCGAGCTTCGAGGTGATGAAGCCGATGTTGCTGTTCCATGGGGTGATAGCCGCGGCGACGCCAGACGGCTGCATGACAATACGGGCTCGGCCCAGATAGCGTTCGAATTCATAGTCCTCCAGGACGGACGCCATGGTGAGAAAGCTCGAAGCAGCATGGGGGATAGCGAACCGTGTGAAGGTCTGCGGAGCACCGTATTCGAGCGCCATTGCTTCGGTAAGATCGGTAACGCGCGCGGCGACCGCCGCGTTCAAGCGCTTCAGCATGTCGATGCGCTCGGCCTTCGACGTGCGGGAGAATAGGGGGAAGGCGCGTTTTGCCGCGGCGACGGCTTCCCAGGCATCCTCGATGCCGGCAAGCCGTACCGTCCCGATCTTCTCTTCCGTAGACGGATTATGAAGATCGCCCGTTTCGGTGCCCTTTGGCGTGACGAACTGACCGTCGATATAGATCTTGTCGATGTTGCGCATTTGAAACTCCTTTCGACTGTCAGGCTTATCTGGCATTTCTCCATTGTCCTGATAAGCTGGCGAAAAGCGCTCAGCCTGATAAGGGATTACGTACAATGATGCGTGGCTCGCTCGCCGAACTCGAAGCAGTTCTCGCTGTGTCCACCCAAGGCGGGTTTCGAGCCGCAGCGCGCGAGCTTGGGGTCTCGTCGTCGTCGCTGAGCCAGCAGATCGCTGCGCTGGAGGCGCGCATGGGGGTCAGATTGTTCAATCGCTCCACACGGAGCGTCGTCCTTTCCGCCGCGGGCGAGCAATTCGTGGCGAGCGTCGGTCCGGCACTGAAGGCCATTCGCAACGCCGTCGAGCATGTCGACGAACATCGTGCCGAAGCCACGGGTATGCTGCGCATCAACACGTCGGTCGGTGCGACCCGCATGATCCTGACGCCGCTGATCCTGGAATACATGCGAAGGAACCCGCAGATGGCGGTGGAGATTGTCACGGAGGGGGCACTTGTCGACGTCAATGCCAAGGGATTCGACGCGGGTATAAGGATTCGGGAAGCCGTTCCGCACGACATGGTCGTCGTTCCGATCGGCGACAGCGTCCGTCCGGCCATCGTCGGTTCGGTCGAATATCTCCGGCAGCATGGAAAGCCGCAGGTCCCGGCAGATCTTCATAACCACGAGTGCATTCGGGCCAGAATGGCGAGCGGCACACTCTATCGCTGGGAGTTCGAAAAGCGAGGAGAGAGCTTCATGCTCGACGTTCCTGGCAAGCTCACGCTCGACGACAGCGACCTGATGCTTCGGGCGGCCCGGGACGGAGCCGGACTCGCCTATCTGAACGAATGGCAGGTTTCAGAGGACGTCGCCGCTGGAAGGCTGGAGCAGGTCCTCGCCGACTGGACCCCGCCCTATCCGGGGCTCTGCCTTTATTATCCGGGAAGGCGAAACATCCCCGCCAAACTGCGGCGGTTCGTCGATCTCATCAAGGACGTTCGGCACGGCAGCCACGTTGATAGCCCGCCTCAAGATTGATGAATGTCTCGACAGGGCTCCCGTAACCCACAGGCGTGAGCAAGGCCCATCCGACTACGCGTTCCTTTCAGGAATGAGCTCACCACGCGAGGCGGGTTCCAAGCACTGTTGCGTCCAGCGTAACGGTGCACTGTCAAACATGAGTATTCAGCCCGCTGATCGCCCGTTGCATCCTTTGCGCATGGATCGGGAACGGACCCGGCCTTCAATCAGGAGCGATCACATGAAACTTTATCACCATCCGCTGTCGGGCCACGCGCACCGCGCCAGACTTTTTCTCTCGCTGATCGGGCTCCCTCACGAGCTGGTCGAAGTCGATCTGAAGGCAGGCGCCCATAAGCAGCCCGACTTCCTCAAAATGAACCCGTTCGGGCAGGTCCCGGTGCTGGCGGATGGCGACGTCTTCATCTCCGATTCCAACGCGATCCTTGTCTACCTCGCCAAGAAGGCAGGTCAGACGGAATGGCTGCCGGAAGACGCAAAAGGCGCGGCCGAAGTCCAGCGCTGGCTCTCGGTTGCAGCCGGTGAGATCGCCTACGGCCCGGCCGCTGCCCGTCTGGTGACGGTCTTCGGCGCCAAGTTCAACCCTGAAGAGGTCATTGGCCGCGCGCATGCCATTCTCGGCCGGATCGAGAGCCAGCTGCAAGGGCGGGAATGGCTGGTGGGCAATGGCCCGACGATCGCCGATGTCGCGATCTACAGCTACGTCGCGCGTGCTCCGGAAGGCAATGTCGATCTGAGCGCCTATCCATCCGTCAATGCTCTGCTGCGCCGGGTCGAACAACTTCCAGGCTTCGTCGACTTCGTCAAGACGCCGGTCGGCCTTGCCGCCTGATCAACGATAGGGGGTGCGACACCTCGCACGCTCTAGCCTCTTTCCCTGGAGAACGCAGATGTCCGTGAACCTCACAAAACTGCCGACGTGGCATGAAGGCGAGACCCTTATCCAGGAAAAGCTTGGCGTAAAGGAGCGCATGGCCTCAGTCGGTCAGCGTGTAATTCGCGATTACATGCCGGACCAGCACCGCGACTTCTACGCCCAATTGCCTTTCATCGTTCTTGGCAGTGTCGACCCAACCGGTGACGCCTGGGCGACTTTTGTTGAAGGCCAGCCAGGGTTCATGTCGTCGCCTTCGCCTGTCGTCCTGGACATTCTCGCAAACCGCGATCCGAGCGACCCGGCAAGCGAAGGACTGGCGGACGGCTTGCCGATCGGCCTCCTCGGCATCGAGATGCACACGCGTCGCCGCAACCGCATGAATGGGTTTGTTTCAACGATCGACGGCGGCTTCCGCGTCGATGTGGACCAGAGTTTCGGAAATTGTCCGCGCTACATTCAGCTGCGCGACTTCGCGTTCGAGCGTCAGCCGGAAGCACCATTCCAAGGTGAGGTAGAGGAACTGCCTGTGCTCGATGATCCGGCACGCGCGATCATCCAGGAAGCCGATGCATTTTTCGTTGCTTCTTATGTCGATCGCGAAGACCGGCGCCAAGTGGATGTATCGCACCGCGGCGGGAATGCCGGATTTGCTCGCGTCGGCGACGACGGCGTCCTGAAGATCCCTGATTTCGATGGAAACCTCTTCTTCGCGACGCTTGGCAACATCCTGCTGAACGGAAAGGCAGGACTTCTCTTCGTGGATTTCGCAACAGGCGACATGCTGCAGATGACGGGGAAAGCCGAAGTCCTCTTCGACTCGCCCGAGATCGTCGCCTTCCAGGGCGCGGAGCGGTTTTGGACATTCAAGCCGACACGGATCGTTCGTCGCCGCAATGCATTGGCTTTGAGATGGGCTTTCCAGAAGGACGGCTGGTCGCCAAGCTCCCTGATGACAGGCAGTTGGAGCCAAGCGGCCGACCGTCTCCGAGCGAAAGAGCTTGCCGGCGTGTGGCGGCCAATGACCGTCAGCGCGATCGTTGATGAGAGCGCGACGATCAAGTCTTTCCATCTGCAGCCCGGCGATGGCGCCGGGCTACTCCCCCATAGGGCGGGTCAGCATCTACCTATACGGATAAAGCTACCCGACGAAAAAAAGCCTGTCATCCGCACCTATACGCTTTCGGTTGCGCCGTCCGACGGAATATACCGCATCAGCGTCAAGCGGGACGGCCGGGTTTCTCAGTTCTTGCATGATAATGTTGCCGTCGGCGATGTCATCGAGGTGCGCGCGCCGGCCGGCGACTTCAGCATCGACGCCCGCTCGACCCGTCCGGCGGTTCTTCTCGCAGGCGGCGTCGGCATCACACCGCTGCTCGCGATGCTCCGTCATATCGTTTACGAGGGGCTCCGCAAGCAGCGTGTCCGTCCGGTCACGTTGTTCTACGCGGCTCGCTCAAAGGCCGATCGACCGTTCGACAAGGAGATCGCCGACCTTATCGGTGCGACAAAGGGCGTGATGCGCTTGGTCAGGGTCCTCAGTGACACCACCAACGCTGAAGAGGGCAGGGACTTTGACGCCGCGGGTCGGATCGATATGGCGATGCTGACGCGGTTCCTTCCCTTCAACGACTATGATTTCTATCTCTGCGGACCTGCCCAGTTCACGCAAGGGCTATATGACGGGCTGCGGACTTTCAACATCGCTGACGATCGCATCCAGGCTGAAGCTTTCGGTCCGTCGTCGCTGATCCGCACGGGGCAACCCACACCAACAGCTGTGTCTTTTACCACGCAACCGTCCGAAAAACCCGTGCCCGTCGTGTTCACGAATTCACTGAAAGAGGCACGGTGGACACCTGGCTCCGGCACTCTCCTGGAACTCGCCGAAGCACGTGGCCTCGAGCCTGAATTCAGTTGCCGCGAAGGCAATTGTGGGACCTGCCGGACCAAACTCGTCAAGGGGGCCGTCGCTTATATCAAGCAGCCCACCGCGAAGATCGATTCCGACGAAGTGCTGCTCTGCTGCGCCGTTCCAGCCGAACAGGAAGGTGGCCTGCAGCTTGCTGTGTAAGGGGCGATTGCTGCGTCCAGCGTAACAGTCCCTTGTTTCCTTTCGATCTTCAGCAAGTTGCGCCACCGGATCATATTCAATCCCAAGAGCAACGTCTCTCTCAACCGAAAAGGGAGATTACAATGTCACGCATTCCCACGCCCGCAACCATCGAAGAAGCTCCGGAAGCGTCCCGTCCAGTCCTCGAGACCATCCAGAAGCAGATCGGATCCGTTCAGAACATTTTTCGGCTGGTTTCCAACAGCCCCGCCGCATTGACGGGCTTGACCTCGCTCCAGGGCGCACTCGACATGGGCAAGCTGCCGCCGGCCACCCGCGAACGCATCGCGCTCGCCATGGCTGAAGCCAACGGCTGTGACTACTGCCTATCCGCCCACACCTTTACGGGAACGAAGTTCGCCAAGCTCGACGAAGCGAAATCGCTGCCAACCGCAGCGGCACATCCAACGACCCCAAGGCAGCGGCTGCCGTCGAATTTACTCGCGCACTGACAGTGGCTCGCGGGTCCGTCGCGCCAGCGGAAATCGCCAGGGTCCGTGATGCCGGCTACAGCGACGCCGAGATCATCGAGATCATCGCCCATGTCGCCCCCAATACCTTCACCAACTACGTGAACGAGGCCCTCGACACCGAGATCGACTTCCCCCGCATCGATCGCGCGGCTGCCTGACGCCTAGCCTGGAGGCGGTGCAAGACGTACCGCCTCCCGCCCCAGAGGAAATTGAACATGTCCCGCCCTCCACTTCCGCCATTCACCCAAGAAAGCGCCATCGAAAAGGTCCGCCTTGCAGAAGATGGCTGGAATAGTCGCGATCCCGCCAAGGTGGCGCTTGCCTATACACTCTGGCCTTCACCGGCAATCGTATCGCCGTCCGGTACGCCTACGAATATCGCGACGACAGCGGTCAGTGGTTCCGCGCCTATGGCAATGAGAACTGGGAATTTGCCGAGGATGGCCTGATGCGGGAACGTCATGCCAGCATCAACGGACATCCGATCGCTGAAGCGGACCGCAAGTTTCGTTGGCCCCTCGGCCGCAGACCAGACGACCATCCCGGCCTGAGCGATTTCGGCTTTTAAGCCTTAACCCGAGGAGATGAACAATGGTTGGCTCGTTAATTGATCCACGGGCAAGACTTTCAATCGAGCTGGCCCTCACAGGAACGAAAGCGAGCAAGCTTCTACTCGCCAAACAAGAGGAAGCCGGTCGTGCCCTCGGGATGACCGGCGCCGAGATGGATGTGGCAAGGCGGGGTTCAAGCTTCGACTTCAATACATCGATCGTCGTATCACTTGCTCTGGATGCCTGTCGCGAAACCCGCCAGCGCGCAATACGCGCTGGCATTTCCGAGGAAACTTGTGATGAAATCGAACGCATCGCGCTTTCTCTTCGTGCGCGGGCTGCCTGAACATGAGTTGCCTCTTGAGGCTTCGGTTTCGAGCACTTAAGGTGCTGGAAACAAACGTGATTGGGGACGCGGATGGACCGGTGGCAGGCAATGAGGATCTTTGTGAAGGTCGCCGAAACCGAGAGCTTCGCAGACACCGCTCGCCAGATGTTCATGAGCGCGCCAGCCGTCACGAGAGCGGTTGCTTCGCTTGAAGACCTGATCGGGGCTCGCCTGCTGGTGCGAACCACTCGCTCGGTGAAGATGACCGAAGCGGGCGTTCGTTATTTTGAAGACTGCCGCCGGATTTTGGCCGATATCGCTGAAGCAGAGGCGGCCGCCGGCGGCTCCTATGCTACGCCGACGGGAACTCTGTCCATAACCGCGTCAGCGCTGTTCGGCCAAATGTACGTCCTCCCGATCGTAACGAGCTATCTCGACACATACGCGACTATGAAAGCAAAGACCCTCTTCATCGATCGACCGGTCAACATCGTGGAGGAGGGCATCGATGTCGCTGTGCGAATCGGCCATCTCCCGGATTCAAATCTTTCTGCCGTCAAGGTCGGAAGTGTCCGTCGCGTCATGTGCGGTTCGCCAAAGTATTTCGAGCGCTACGGCGTTCCGAATTCGCCGGACGATCTCAAAGACCACCGCATCGCTGCATCGACAGCGGCATGGGCTTCACCTGAGTGGAAATTCGGCAACGATCTGCGCATATCCGTGGATGCGGCTCTGCAATGCAACACGAACGAAGCAGCGATACAGTCCGCGCGTGAGGGATGGGGCCTGACCAGGGTTCTCAATTACCAGATCGGTCCAGCCCTCGTCGCTGGAGAACTCCAGATCGTTCTCAGCGAGTTCGAGGAACCAGCTTTGCCAATTCATATACTCCATCCTGAAGGACGGCATGCTCCAGCAAAGGTCCGTGCCTTCGTCGATATGGCTGCAGCCAGGCTACGCGAGAACCGGCTTTTGAATTGATGTTTGGCTTTCAAGGGTCAAATAGTCGGTGACCAAGTTGCTCTTGGCATGCCCATTCTGTTGCACTCATATCATCAGATGCAATAATCCCTTGTCCAATATGGACATTCACCCTCCAGGCAGGAAGAGCGATGGTGATTGCAGGCAACGAGCCGCTCGCAATCACTCCTGAGGAGAACCACAATGTCTCGTACTCTCACCGCACTGCTTCTCGCATCCGCCAGCATCTTTGCTTCCGCTCCAGCCACGATAGCCTTCGCCGAAACACCTGCCATCACTCAGCAGGCGCCTGCAACGATCCATTATCGCTCCATTAAGATCGATGGCGTCAACGTCTTCTATCGCGAAGCCGGCCCGGCCGACGGCCCCATCGTCGTGCTGCTTCACGGCTTTCCGACATCGTCCCACATGTTTCGCAACCTGATCCCGTCGCTGGCAGACCGCTACCGCGTCATCGCTCCTGACTACCCGGGCTTCGGACAGAGCGATGCGCCCGATCACGCAAAATTCGAATATTCCTTCGGCCACTATGCCGATATCGTTGATACGCTGCTGACCAAGCTCGGCGCCGCTAAATATTCGATGTATGTCATGGATTATGGCGCACCTGTCGGCTACCGGATGGCGCTCAAGCACCCGGACCGCGTCACCGGCCTGATCGTTCAAAACGGCAATGCCTATGACGAAGGTATCCGCGATTTCTGGAACCCGATCCGCGCCTACTGGAAATCAGGAGCGAAGAAGGACCGCGAAGCACTCTCCGTGCTCGTCGCGCCTGAGACGACCAAGTTCCAGTATACCGACGGCGTCAAGGACCTGACCCGCATCAGTCCTGACAACTGGGTCCACGACCAGGCTCTACTCGACCGGCCGGGCAACAAGGATATCCAGCTTGACCTGTTCTACGACTACCGCACCAACCTGCCGCTATATCCGCAGCTCCAGGCTTTCTTCCGCGATCGCAAGCCGCCGACGCTGATCGTTTGGGGCAAGAACGACCAGATCTTCCCGGAAGCAGGCGCGCATCCTTATCTGCACGATCTTCCTGACGCAGAGTTCCATCTCTTGGACACGGGACATTTCGCACTCGAAGACAAGCTGGATGAGATGGCGCCGCTCATTCGAAGCTTCCTTGATCGCAAGGTCGCCAATTGAAACGCCGCTGGCTTCCTGTAACTGCCTTACTGGTTGCGGGAAGCCTGTAGCCTTCGATGTTGCAGGCGTTCATTTGTTTAGGAACGCCTGCTGAGTCTGGTCGGGAAACCATTGCAAACTGGATGCCATCACTAGATGCTTGTGTTGGGCTGCGGTTCGACTACCTTCGAGGCCAGGCCCTGATCCTTACGCGCGTGGCAAAAAAATCTCAGGTGTCTTCTTTCAACGCTGTCCAGGCAATTAGCTGAAACGTCGGACCCACCGCATGGTCTCGCCGATTGGATCAAGAGGTTGTTCAACGTTGAATAGCCCGACGCGATAGTCTTCAAATGTGCTCTTCAAATGTGACTGGCGTAAGTGCGTCAGCGATAGCGTGGTATCCGTTTGAAGGCGACATTGTTCCGGACGATCGGCCCCATCTGGTCGGGGTTCATCTGGTAGGCCGGCATCAGGTTGATCAGGCTTTCGGCATTCTGGGCCCATTTCGCGACCCAGTCCTTGTCTTCCATCCGATAAAGATTGCACATGCCGGGCCATGCCCTTCGCTCAAGTCTGACGGAGCAGAGGATAATGACATTGCGTCGAGAGCTACGATTTTGTCGCCTTTGGCTAGCTCGTGCTTGTGGTGGATAGCCCGTTGACGCAGCCTGAAAGAAATCGCCTCATTGGAGGGCAGAAGCCTCTACGGAATTCAACTCATAGCTACTTCTGCCTTCGAATTACTGGGCGTCGAAACGCCACTCGAGGCGATAACGAAGGTTGGATTTCAGTGCTGCGGAATGAGGCTAAGAATAAATTGGGTTCCTGGCGTTGCTTTGGATGTTGGTGACATATATCGATATCCGGCCGACCATTGATCATCAGAGATGAGCCGGTTCCATAAATGCGCGTTACACCTCAACCGTTAATTCGTTGGGTAGGTGGTCGATGGTTCAGATCCGTTCAAGGAGGTCACTGGAGACACGCTGGGGTTTTCGGGCTGGAAAACTGAGCCAGCGTCGCATCCACTATTTAGCCAGTATGTCTCCGACGAAATCGGCAAACGCGCGCCTTGGCGCTCACCAGGCGGCCAGATGGGAAAACGGCCCAAAGATCAATCGTTGGAAGCGTCCAGTCCGGTAGCAGTCGCTGAACTGCGCCGCTTGCCAGTTCCGGTGCGAACATCCAGTCAGAGGTGACT
The DNA here is from genome assembly GCF_057653455.1 of Rhizobium sp. CB2179. Taxonomy (NCBI): domain Bacteria; kingdom Pseudomonadati; phylum Pseudomonadota; class Alphaproteobacteria; order Hyphomicrobiales; family Rhizobiaceae; genus Rhizobium; species Rhizobium sp. CB2179. The sequence continues at coordinate 21,435 of NZ_JBYGKR010000005.1, forward strand.
GCTAGTCCCATGTCAGCAAGGACGCCGGCACGGATATGATCGTGCCTGAGAAATCCTCCAGGGCGACTCGCGACCCATGGACCCGAGCGTCACGCTGCAGGCAACGGAGGCATGGCCTCCACCGTCTCATTATCTTGCGGAGCGAACGAAATGCGCGTTCGCGCGTTATGCCAGCTCGGTAGGGGATACTTTGATGATGAACATCAGCATGTCGGATCAGATCGTAAGACTTGCTTTTGAACCATCCGTTCGCCGCGCAGTGCAAGACCTCCCTCAGCACCAGCCTATCCAGTCCGATGACCGATTCAATGCTCTCCTCGACCGCCTTGCTCAGTCTGAACGTGAGAGTCGTGCCGCAGCTTCCATCCCATTGGATGTCTCCCCGTCACTTGTTGAGCGCTGAGTCCCCGGACGCGATAGCCAAGGAAGCAACGACGCGACATTTCCGATGCCTTTGTCCTAGCACTGCCCGTCCAGCCAAAGCTCGCTGTTCCGGCCACTTGAGGCTCAACGCCCGCGATCTATATGCTTTCACCTCTTATTCTCGCTGTGTAGGTAGACCATGTCCGAAGGATCAGACGAAGTAGAGACCATCGACGCCCCGCGCATTTCCACCGGCGTAGAGGGGCTTGATGTCATACTCGACGGCGGTGTGGACGAAAACCGGCTCTACCTCTATGAGGGCCGCCCCGGCACTGGCAAAACAACGATAGCGCTGCAATTCCTCCTAGAAGGCGTCCGGCAAGGTGAGCGGGTGCTGTACATTACCCTGTCTGAGACGGAACGCGAACTGAAGCTCGTCGCCAAACGTCACGGCTGGTCGCTCGATGGCGTCACCCTCTTCGAGCTTGTTCCTCCGGAAACGACGCTCGATCCCGATCGCGAGCTGACGGTGTTTCATCCGGCGGAAATGGAGTTAAATGAGACGACGAAGCTTATCCTGGACCGCGTCTCCGAGCTCAATCCGAAGCGGGTCGTCATCGACAGTCTTTCCGAATTGCGCCTACTTGCCCACAGTCCTCTGCGCTACCGGCGGCAGGTGCTCGCGCTGAAGCACTATTTTACCAGCCGGCAGTGTACCGTCATTCTTCTCGACGATTTGTCATCTCAGCAAAATGACCTGCAGCTTCATTCCATTGCCCATGGGGTTGTCCTGCTGGAGCAGACCGCGATCGACTATGGCGCCGAACGTCGGCGCCTAAGGGTCGTAAAAATGCGCGGCATCAGGTTTCGCGGCGGTTATCATGATTTCATCATCGAGAAGGGAGGGCTGCATGTTTTCCCCCGACTGATTGCCGCAGACCACCATCAGGCGTTTGATGAGGAGTTCACCTCCAGCGGAATTGCTGAACTCGATCAGATGCTCGGTGGCGGGCTCGAGCGGGGCACGAATGCGCTATTTCTTGGAGCCGCCGGCGTTGGCAAGTCGTCGCTCGCGCTGACCTACGCTTTGGCTGCCGCCGACCGGGGCGAGTACGCAGTCATCTACGCTTTCGACGAAGGGCGAGGAACCCTGCAGGCACGCGCCAAAACCCTGGGTCTCGATTTGCAGAAACATTTGCAAAGCGGGATGATCCGCGTGCAGCAGATCGATCCGGCGGAACTCTCGCCAGGCGAGTTCACGGCTAACGTCCAGAGAAGCGTCGAGAGCGACGGTGCCCGTGTCATCGTCATCGACAGCTTGAACGGCTACATGAATGCGATGCCAGACGAGCGTTTCCTAATCCTGCAGATGCACGAACTGCTGACCTATCTCGGCCAGCGCGGTGTCGTGACGATCCTCGTTCTCGCTCAACATGGGCTCGTTGGCCCCCTCGAAGCCCCGCTCGACTTGAGCTACCTTAGCGATTCCGTCGTCATGCTGCGCTATTTCGAGGTGCAAGGCTCGGTGCGCCGGGCGATCTCGGTCGTCAAGAAACGAAGCGGCCGGCACGAGCACAGCGTGCGCGAGTTCAGCCTGTCCGATAAAGGCATAAAGCTTGGGCCGCCGACCACTGGTTTCGTCGGCGTGCTGGCGGGATCGCCTCATTTTACCGTGGCTCCAGTAGTAAATTCAGCTGACGGACATGATGGCATTAAGTAAATTCCACCCCGAGCCCGTCCTCGTCTTTGCTCCGGTAGGCAGGGATGCGGCCGCTTCGGTTGACCTGCTTATGCGCAACGGGATCGCTTCCAAAGCATGCGGCGATCTTTCTGCGTTTGTGACAGCACTGGAAGCCGGCGCCTCAGCAGCGTTTCTTGCAGAAGAAGCCCTCTTTGGAAAACATGCCAACTCGTTATTCAGATGGGTCGCGGACCAGCCTCCGTGGTCAGATCTTCCCTTCGTCCTGCTCACAAGCCGCCAGGAACAAGTGGGCATCGAAGCATGGCGACAGGACCTGATTGCCAGGTTGCGCAATGTGACTCTCCTTGAGCGCCCGGTGCAGGCTCTGACGCTTGTTGGCACGATCCAGGCGGCGCTTCGTGCAAGAACGCGACAGCTGGAACTTCGCGCGCTGCTGGAAGAGCGGGAGCGTTCTGGACAGGAGCTTGAGAAACTCGTCCTGGCACGGACGGAGGCGCTCGAAACGGCCAACGAGGCCCTGCGCGACGAGATGCGCGTCCGGGCAGAAGTCGAGGAGAAACTTCGTCAGGCCCAGAAGATCGAAGCGATCGGCCAGCTGACAGGGGGTGTCGCCCACGACTTCAACAACCTTTTGATGGTCATTTCCGGCGGTCTGGAGATGCTTGACCGCCAGACGGATCCGGCGAGGCGCAAGCGGTTGATGGATGGAATGCGGCAAGCCGCCGAGCGGGGCTCCGGCCTCACACGGCAGTTGCTGGCTTTTTCCCGGCGTCAGGAGCTCAAACCGCAAACCATCGACCTGGCCCACCAGATCGGCGGCATGCGCGAGTTGCTCGACCGCAGCTTGAGAGGCGACGTCCATGTCGTCATCGATCTGTCGCCAGACCTGTGGGCGGTCGAGGTCGATGCGAGCGAACTGGAGCTCGTTGTTTTGAACCTCGCAGTCAACTCACGCGACGCGATGCCTAAGGGCGGCACGATCAAGATCACTGCCGAGAATGAGGTGGCGGAGGCTGAAGCCAACGGTCAACGAGACTTTGTCCGCCTCGTCATCGCCGACGACGGCTGCGGAATGACGCGTGAGGTGAAGGCGAGGGTATTCGAGCCTTTCTTCACGACGAAGGACATCGGCAAGGGATCGGGCCTCGGTCTCGCGCAGGTTCACGGGTTTGCTCAGCAGTCCGGTGGGAGGATCGAGATCGACAGTGAAGTCGGCAAGGGAACCACGATCTCCCTGCTGTTGCCACGCTCCCCGAACCACCCCGCCCCTGATCAGCACCATTTGGTCGACTTGCAGGTCGGGCGGCGGCGGGCAGAAGCTGCCGGCAACATCCTGCTGGTCGAAGATGACGACGAAGTCGCGGCGCTCGTCGCTGAGATGCTCGACGAGTTGGGGTTTGAGATCGTGCGGGCAGCGACGGCCGCCGCGGCTCTCGGTGCCTTGGCCAACAACCGCGCTGTCGACCTGGTGTTCTCCGACATCATGATGCCAGGTGGCATGAACGGTGTGGAGCTGGCAAAAGAGATCCGCCTACGCCGCAAAGATCTGCCCATCCTGCTGACCAGCGGTTATTCGGAGGCAGCCAAACAAGCGGCGGAGAACCAGGGGATCAAGATCCTGCGCAAGCCCTATCAACTGGCGGAGCTCGCGGAAGCGCTCCGAAGAACCATGGCCGGTGGAGATGGGAATTGAGTCTGCGACCAACAACAACGGAAGCGGCTCGCTTTCGCCAGTCATCGTTGGGGGGGTGTCGCGATGGCGATCGATGCCGAGCGCGCGCCATCCTCGCCGCTTGCCGAGCGCTTGATTTCTCACGACATCCTTTCGATGCAAACAGAGGATTTCCAGTCGCACCGCGCCATCTCCACCACAACGACCAGGTCATAGAATGAACACTGCCTCCCGTTTCCCCGCCGAACGCCTCCAGCCGGTCCTCGACAGCGCCGTCGATACCGGGATCATCATGCTCGACGTCGAATCACCGGCTGGAGCAAGGGCGCTGAAGCTCTCCTCGGCTGGTCGCAGGACGAAATGCTGGGCAAAACTCTGGTGGCGATCTTTCCGCCGGAAGGAGGAGCTGCCGTGCTGCTCGAGGCGGAACTGGCCGACGCCAGGTCCAGGGGAAAGGGAAGCGGCGAGGGATGGCGGTTGCAGAAGGGCGGTGGCCGCATTTGGGCCGTAGGCGAGACCACCCCAATCCTCGATGACGCCAAAGGGTTAGTTGGTTTCGTGAAAGTGCTGCGAGATCGCACCGAGCAGCGCGAGACCGAGATGGCGCTTCGGGAGCGGACTCGCGCGCTTGAGATCCTCCATCGAGCCGGAGCAAACCTCGCGCGCGAGGACGACCTGGAAAAAGTTGTCCAACTGGTGACGGATGCCGGTGTCGAGCTTACCGGAGCGCAGTTCGGCGCATTCTTCTACAACGTCATCAATCCATCGGGCGAGAGCTACATGCTCTACACGCTATCCGGTGTACCTCGCGAGGCATTCTCGAAGTTTCCCATGCCACGCAATACGGCTGTCTTTGCACCGACCTTTCTCGGAGAGGGGATTGTGCGTTCCGCCGATATCACCCAGGACAGCCGGTACGGCAAGAATGAGCCACGAAAAGGGATGCCGGAAGGTCATCCTCCTGTACGGAGCTATCTGGCCGTGCCAGTCATCTCGCGAACGGGCGAGGTAATTGGTGGACTGTTCTTCGGGCATGCTGACATCGGCGCGTTCGATGAGGCATCGGAAAGCGGTCTCGCTGGCCTCGCCGGCGAAGCTGCGGTCGCCATCGACAACGCCCGCCTGTTCGATGCCGCCCAACGCGAGCTGCAGGAAAGACGCCGGGCGGAAGAGGCGCTCAAGGACTTGAACACCAATCTCGAGCATCTCGTCAAACAGAAGACCGAGGAACTCACACGGAACGCCGAAGCGCTGCGGCAGGCCCAGAAAATGGAGGCGGTCGGGCAGTTGACGGGTGGCGTCGCCCACGACTTCAACAACCTGCTGCAGATCATCGTCGGCAATCTCGACACCCTTATATGGAACCTAGCGGCGGAAGCGGGGCGGTTGCGGCGGGCAGCCTCACAGGCGATGAACGGCGCCAAACGGGCAGCGGCTCTGACGCTGCGACTGTTGGCCTTTGCCCGCCGCCAGTCGCTCGATCCAAACCGATCGACGCCAACAGCCTGATCCGCGGCATGTCGGAGCTCCTGCACCGGACACTTGGAGAAATTTTCCACATAGAAGTGGTGCTCGAGGCGGAGACCGATCCGAACGAACTGGAAAGCGCGCTTCTCAATCTTGCGATCAATGCGCGTGACGCGATGCCTGATGGCGGCAAGCTAACGATCGAAAGCTTCAATGCCCATCTGGACGAAGCCTATGCTTCATCGCATGCCGAGGTGATCCCCCCGGGCAGTATAGCGCCATCAGCGTCTCCGACACTGGGACGGGGATGGACGCCGAAACGCTGTCGCACGTGTTCGAACCATTCTTTACGACCAAGGATCAGGGCAAGGGCACCGGGCTTGGTCTCAGCCAGGTCTACGAATTCGTCAAGCAGTCGAAGGGCCATGTGAAGATCTACTCGGAAGTCGGCGACGGAACGACGGTGAAAATTTCCCTGCCGCGGCTCTACGCAGACGGAGCCGAAGAAAAGGTCGTAGAGGCACCTACTATCCCCGAGGCTGCACCCGGCGAAGTTATCCTTGTCGTCCAGGACGACCCGGACGTTCGCGCCTATTCGGTCGAGTCACTGCGCGAATTAGGCTACCATGTACTCGAAGCCAAGGACGGCCCAGCGGCCCTGCAGGCGCTGTCGAACCACGGCAAAGTCGATCTGATCTTTTTGGACGTCGTGTTGCCCGGCGGCATGAGCGGCGCCGACGTGGTTGCCAAAGCGCGTGAGACAGACCCCACGCTCATGGCGTTGTTCACGACAGGCTATTCTCGCAACGCCATCGTCCCTCAGGGCCGACTCGACAAGGGCGTGCATTTGCTGCCCAAGCCATTCTCCTTCGAGGACCTGGCGGTGCGGGTTAACGGCACAAGTCGCGACTGCGCATTGAGGCTAATCCTCACGGCGACCTTGCCGGAACTGCTGGGCACCGGAAAGCCATGCAATTAGTTCGAGCAGGTCATCAGGCGTAGCAGGCTGAGAGCTCGTGGCCGCGCCGCGACGAGCTCCGTTTCTCTCCAGACAAAAAGCCCGCGCCGAAGCGCGGGCCCATCCAGGTAAAACATAGCCTTAGTGGCTGTTCTTATGGCTTTGCTGACCAGCCTTCACGTGCTGCTCATGCGAACCGCCTTGGGTGCCACGCGAATTGTCCTCGCGGCCTGCCGAACCGGATGACGCGGATTTCGCGCCTTGGTTCTTGTGGCTTTGCTGGCCGGCTTTGACGTGCTGTTCGTGGCTTCCACCTTGGTTGGCCATTTGACTTCTCCTTGGTTTGACTCTTTCGAGACCCTCATCGGCCTCGCGAAACTAACGACGCGCCCGCGCTGTTGTTCCATCGTTTCTTGGTCCTTTGTTATTATTGAGAATGATGATCGGATGGTCAAATAAGAAGCCGATGGAAGTGGCTAGCCGGCGAAGTCGAGGACGGGTATTTTCTGGTGGTGGAGCTATCGACCGGATGTGTGCCGTGGAGTTTTAACTGCGACCTGCCGGTTCCATCTCCATCGGATAGGGGTAGAGGACATTCGCGAGCTTGGCCAATCTCGAGAGAAAGCCGGTTCTAGATATCCCGCTGGATGACGATGATAGATCAATCCGGAGGTGACTGCCGCGAGCCCGAGATTTCTAAGCTTGTCCGGGAAGTTCCGGTCCTTTCGGATCAGGCGCCAGCGAGGAGACATGTCAGATCTCAGGATCTCTGTCGCCAAGGTGAATTTGGCGCGGTAGCTTGTAGCGGCTTGGGCGGAGAGCCGCCATTGGAGGTACGTCTGTTGCATGGCGTCTTAACGCATCAGCTGCGGAAAACGCCGCCCGCCATCTGTATACAGAGTGAATGTATTTTAACTAAAACTTAAACGTAAGTTAGAGTCTACCTATTAAACTACAGGATATCCGCCTCACGCTCGCGTCGTGCCACAACCTCGCAGGGCGGCCAATAAGGGCGCCGGCCGAAGTTAACGCCCACAATCATCCTAGAGGGTTGTCAGTCCCGACCGGATGCCACTACTGGCGGACCTGCACCACGGTGTGCCTGCGGCTGCCTTCATCGAGATCGAAGCCGTCCCATTCACCCGCTACGGCATCGCTCCGGAACACGGGTCGGAAGGTAGCGGAGGGTGCGATGGGAGCATTGGGCTAAATGGCGTGATGCGCGGGCTCCGTTACAACAATGACTACATGCGGCACGCGAGAACTCCAGACCCTGTCATTTACCTGGGACGGACCCGCCATCGTCTTCATTAATCCGAAACACGTTGTTGCTTTGTGAACACTCGACAACAGCACTCACATCCATGTTAGAAGCACGGGCACCGGGTTATTATCCGCTGAGAGAGACGATTGAGGAAGTCGTTAAGCTGCTAACGGGTCAGTAGTGCCGAGCGGCGGAACTTACATAGTTCACCCAAGTTTTATCGGCATGAGCAACACAGAGCAAAAGCCACCAAAGGCATGGTCAAACTTGTGCTGACTATCGTCGTCGTCGCGGTAATCATAGCGGTGGCGTATTTGGCTTTCTTCACGCCGGGACAAGCCTAGGCTGAACTGGCGCAGTGCACCGACACTGCGAAAGCGGCCAGCAACAGCAGTAGCTCGCCCGGAAATGGCTTTGCCTCCGACTGGAGCAGGCGAGATGAGCGATAACTTCAGCGCAAAAGAGACCTTGGCCATATATGGCGAGTGCGCAACCACGATCACATTCGTCCGTGATGGCTTCCTTGCAGACGAAAAGACGTTTCCGACAATGCAAGAAGCAATGGATTATCTTAAGGCATTGGACGCTACCCCGCTCGGGGTAGTTCTCCACATCCGCGTCCACGGTCGCAACATTCCATTCGACCGCGATAACGTAGCGAAGCTGATGCGGGAGCTTTTGTAGATGCCGGCCTTATTGCGGTAGGACAAGATCTGGGCGGCTGGGCTGGCAACTCGTTTCCCTGCTTTAGCTGTGTTGAAACTGAGTTTTGTTCTTCGTGCGGTCCTCCGCTCGGGAAGGACGCAAGGTGTCTTGTGCGACCCCTGACTTGCCGCGCCTCGGCCGAGCGCTATTTGGGAAAGCACGGGCAGAAGTCGGTCAACCTCGGCGTCTCCCTCATCCGAGGCGCGCACGTCTGGACGAACCGACCTCCGAAACACGCTAGTGCAATGTCACGCGTTCCGACTCGGGCGATGGAGATCCCCGTCCGCACCGGCGACAATAGATACCAGATCATCGAGGGCGATGAGCTTGTTTGGTCGATCGCGCGGTTTTGCCGTCGCCACTTAAGCTAGCCCGGAGTTCTCAGAAGCCACACGCCAGACAGCCCCAACGTCCATCACCAGGGAATGCTCGGTCTTCATCAGCGGTGTCGGAACTTTTTCGGCTTCAATGCGTTTGGCAGCCGGATCTGAAGGTTTAGCCTTCGATGATCCCCTTTCCATGTACGCTCACTAGCCCCGCAGTTCAAACGCGGGGCTCTTTTTGAGAGCCTGGCTGGCTGGCGATGTCTGGCGCCCTTTCGCCGCCCGCCCGTGACCGTCGAGGCGATGGTTTCTGCCAAAGTCAAAGTAGTACCGCTTACCTCCTGTCTGATAGCATTTACCGGTTTCACGCCGGCCGAATAGCGTGCCAAACTCAATTTTTCATTCTTGATGCCCCGACCCCTCTTGAACCGGTAACCGTCTGAATTAAATGATCTATGCTGGTAGCCCAATTGGGACCGGCAAAGTCCAGGAGACGCCGGATCGCTCTTGGCGTCTCCTTGTATCCATGTTGCTTCAAAGGAGGATATGGCTATGAGGACAGACCTCGATTTCTCTCCCCTGTTCCGGTCAAGCATCGGCTTTGACCGAATGTTAAGTGCGCTTCAAGCCGGGATCGACACCGTCGATAACTGGCCGCCCTACGACATCCTCAAGACGGGTGAGGATGCATACCGCATCGAAATGGCGGTGGCGGGATTCTCCCAGGACGAACTGTCGATGACGCAGGAGCAGAACCTGCTCGTGGTCGCGGGCAGGAAGGCGGACAGCGATGACGACGTGCAGTATCTTCATCGCAGCGTCGCTCAGCGAAGCTTCCAGCGCCGCTTCGAACTTGCCGACCATGTCAAGGTCGAAAGCGCTGAACTCGTCGACGGACTGCTGATCATCGATCTGAAGCGCGAGATTCCCGAAGAAATGAAGCCGCGCCAGATCGAGATCGGAACTGGCCAGGCGCTTCCAAAGTTCGAGACCAAGCAGATCGAAGCTGAGACGCAAACAGCTTAAGCCTCGAAAGGCACGTCGGTGCCGGGCACGCCCGGCGCCGATATGCGCGCTTCGCTGCTAACCAAGAGAAAGGAGAAAAACATGAGTGTTCGTGATCTCATTCCCTGGAGCGGGAACACCGGCCATAAGGCTCCCAGCCTTTTGCGTGATGACGATCGTGATCCGTTCCTGTCCCTGCATCGCGAGGTGAACCGATTGTTCGACGACGCATTCCGCGGCTTCGGTTCCAACTTTCCGTCGTTGACTGGCCGCAGTGGCTTTGGTGGCGGATGGCCGAACGTCGAGATCTCCGACAACGAAAAGGAGATCACGGTGACGGCCGAGGTGCCTGGACTTGAGGAAAAGGACATCGAAGTCCTGCTCAATGACGGCGTGCTGACGCTGAAAGGCGAAAAGCACTCCGAGACCGAGGACAAGGATCGCCAGTTCTCCGAACGCTACTACGGCCGCTTCGAGCGTCGCATTCCGCTCGGTGCGGAAGTCAAGGAAGACAATATCGACGCCCGATTCAGAAACGGCGTGTTGACGGTGACCTTGCCGAAGAGTGAACAGGCGCAGTCGCAAGTCAAGCGGATCGCCATCAAGAGCTAACCAACCGATGAGCGACCGGCGGCCGGCTTTGCGGCGGCCGCCGGCATCCTTCGCCGATAGGGAGGGATATGATGATGGACGTTAACAGAGAGACCCACAACAGAGAGACGCAGAAACCAAACACGGCTGTTTCGGATACGTGGCCAGCAAATGACAACCAGCGGCAGCCTCTGTCATTCGGCCGCTCAGTATTTCCCGAGGGTGCTGTCGCCCGAATCTTCAAGCCATCGCGCTCGGTGATGACGTCAGGCACCCCGCGAACGAAAGGTTGGCAGCTCGTCTTCGAGCGCCGTAGCGCACCGTTCATCGAGCCTTTGATGGGCTATACGGGTAGTACCGACACGCTCCCACAGGTTGAGCTGGAATTTCCAACCCTTGAATCAGCAATCCGTTATGCGGAGCGGCAGGGGCTGACCTACAGGGTGCAGCGTCGGGTGAATAAGCCGGCGGCAAAGCAGAGAACCCGCCCGCGAACGTACCGACCTCATGCCTTCTCCGACTCGACATTGCTACGGCTCGGCCTCGCGGCACGTCAGGAGAGCTACGGACAGGCACTGGGCGCCGGGTTGCAGACCCACGATGGTCCCGCAACATGGCCATCGCCCGCTGACGTTGTCCGCGATCGCACGCTGACGCTGCAAGCAAAGCGGACGATCCTGATGAACTGGGCCTGGACGGAGTACCTGATCGACCGGGCAATCAACGAGGGAATGCCTGAGAACAACCGGCCGTCGCGCCTTCACGAGGTCGAGCAGGCACTGCTTGACCTCGAGCGCAACGTCGAGAGGCGAGATCTTCAGCCGACGATCAACCGAGATGCCGCGTGAGGTGGAGCCATGAACCCATCTATCGTCTTCGATTGCGAGAAGATCCTGCCCAACAGGTTCGCGCTGACTATGGCTGCGGCCGCACGAAGCCGCGCCCTTTATCGAGGGGCGGAGCCGAGGCTGGATCCGTTCTCCAGCAGCGAGCTCGCACCCTTTCTGGGCGGACCGGCAGGAACAAAGCGACTTCACTCCGCCGATCCGGCCACTCACCTTCGCGGCAACGGCGAACAATCGCCGCTGCAGCACCCGTCTCCACGCCACCGGAGGCGGTTCAATGATGATGCAAACAAGTGAGGAGAAACGACAATGATGAAATCTCAGTCTTCGAAGGACCGTGCAGCATTCGATATCATCAATATCGTTGCTGGGCTGGCTCTTTTCCTGTCACCCTGGCTCCTTGGTTTCGCAACCGAGGCCTATGCAGCGTGGAATGCCTGGATCGTCGGCCTTGCCATTGCCGTGATCGCCGCCGCCGCTCTCTTCGCATTTTACGAGGCGGAAGAATGGATCAACCTCGTGCTCGGCGTCTGGGCCGTAGTGGCGCCATGGGTTCTGGGTTTCTCGGCTGTGGGCGCTGCGATGTGGGCACATCTGATTGCCGGCATCGTGGTCGCGGTTTTGGCCGCAGGCAGCATCTGGTTTACCCACAACCGCCCGCTGTCGACCACCTGAGGCAAAACGAGCGGGCCCGGAACTCCGGGCCCGCTTCTTTGTTTGCATTGGGCTGGGCGGCATTGACCTCCCGTCAAATCCAAGGAGCAAACCATGTTCGATATCCTCCAGGGATTTCATAGGATTGCCGCGTCGGTCGTGATCGCCTTTGCAGCAATCCTGCTTACGATAGCGCCGGTCACCGCGCAGACGCCGGAATCCGGCACCGCTTCGGCGTCACCTCCATCCCTGGCGCCGATGCTTGAACAAGTCACGCCGGCCGTCGTCAACATCGCGGTCGTCTCCCGCGCACCGTCGCGAGACAATCCTCTCTTCAGCGATCCCACCTTCCGCCGGTACTTCAGTCTGCCGCAACAGCAACGACGATCGAGGATGAGCGCAGGATCCGGCGTCATCGTCGACGCCGCAAAAGGCTATGTTCTCACCAATCATCACGTCGTCGACGGCGGCAGCGAGATTTCAATAACGCTGAAGGATGGACGAGAGCTTTCGGCCAAATTGATCGGCAGCGACAAGGAAACGGACATCGCTCTGTTGCAGGTCAATGCTGCAAATCTTACCGCTATCCAGATCGGGGATTCCTATGCGCTTAAGGTTGGCGACTATGTCGTGGCGATTGGCAATCCGTTCGGGCTTGGCCAGACTGTTACGTCAGGCATCGTCAGCGCGCTGGGGCGAAGCGGCCTGAATATCGAAGGTTACGAGGACTTCATTCAGACAGATGCCTCAATCAACCCCGGAAACTCAGGTGGTGCCCTGGTGACGCTCGACGGCAAATTGGTCGGCATCAATACCGCAATTCTAAGCCCCGCCGGCGCCAACGTCGGTATCGGCTTTGCCGTGCCGAGCAGTATGGCGGCGACGGTCATGAACCAGTTGATCGCGCACGGCAAGGTGGAGCGCGGTGAGCTCGGCATCGGCATTCAGGATCTGACGCCGGAGTTGGCGGAGGCTCTCGGACTCGGTGACCTCCGCGGCGCACTGATCGCCAACGTCCAGTCGGGCTCGCCGGCTGAACAGGCCGGGCTGAAGACCGGAGACGTGGTCACCGCAACCGACGGACGCCCGATCGGTGGTGCGACTGATCTCAGGAACCGCATTGGCCTCATGCCTGCCGGGAGCAAGGTGAGCCTCACAGTGAAGCGCGGCGACGAGGAGAAGGTGATCACGGCTACCATTGCCATGGACGATCGGTCATCCGCAGCTCTCTCCGGCACGCCGCTCGAGGGCGCTATGATGAGGAATGCTTCTGGCGAAGAGGCGCAGCAAGCCGGAGGTCACGGTGTGGTGATCGAAAAGGTGGCTTCCGGCAGCGCGGCCGCCGGTGCTGGCCTTCAAGCAGGTGACATGATCGTCGCGCTCAATAGAGTTCCGGTCGCTTCCGTCACCGAGTTGCAGCGCAGGATTGCCGAAAAACCCGGCGTATTGGCGCTTGAACTGGTCCGTGAGGGCGCGCGACTCCTTCTGGTAATCCGGTAGGAGGACCGTCAGGCGCTCCCTCATGCGGGGCGAGCGCCCTCTGTGCGTTCATTGACTGTATCCTTATGCCATGCAGGTCATCGCTCGTTATCTTTCTGCATGGGATCGGTGCATCCGGCGCGCAGCCTATGCCGCTCGCCTCCTGGCACGCGAGCCTGCCGATCACCGGCTTCGCAGCACCGGACGCTCCCTTCCCACATCGTTATGGCATCAGTGGTTCAGCACGGATGGAAACCCGCTCGATCGATCCCGGATCCGAGCAGCTCGCGAAGCAATCGACGGACTGATGGACGACGCCAGGATCGCATCATCGGCCTCTCGCAGGGCGCGATTGTCGCGCTGGATGCGGTAGCGTCCAGACGATAGAGGATCGGCGCGCTGGTTTCCTTCGCCGGACTTCTGCCGCCTCAGCGGATATCCTCCGCGAGTAGGGAAACTCGGGTGCTTCTGGTGCATGGGCAACATGACACGACGATCCCTGCGGCCGCCCTCGACGCTTGCGCTGCCAGCTCGGAGCGGCTGGCATCAAGGTGGATCTGCATATAGAACCAGTAGTCGGTCACACGATATCCTTTTCAGGGCGGAGAAGACGCTCGCGTTTCTGAAGCAGCCGATCGCGTAGTTCGGTTGCCTACTTCCGCCGGACCGGGACCGTGCTGCGGCAACCTGCCGCGGCATACATTCATGGAAGCTACTCGGAATGCTTTGATTCCCCCGAGCCGGAAGGCTCCGCCTCGAAAGAGTTGCATTCCGCACCCGGCCAGGTCGTACCCTGCTGCTGTGCGGCCATCAGGTATCGCGGCTTTCTCTCCCCTTATTGTTGTTGCGTGTCCGGTTGCGCACAGACGTCGACGGAACGGGAACTGGCGCGAAACAGGAAGGTTCGTTTAGCTGGCATCATACGCAGAAGGAGGCCCGTCAATGGAGACGGTCATCAAAGCTGACCCGCACATCAGATGGGGAGTTCCCGTGTTCGTTCGCATAGGCAATGGCTTCCTTGAGCGTATCGACGGACCTAAGGCCGCACTGGAAGCCTTGACTCATCGTTGGCCATCGCAATCTCAACCGCAGTTCGCGGCTGCGAAGTGCAGATGCGCAGACGCCATCATGCACCACGGAAACGCTGAACTCGCTCGCAGGACGTTCATAGATGCTGCTGTCGCAGCCAAGGTGCTATCATGAGCGTTCGTCCCGGGATCGCTGGTGTTGGATCGCGGCCGGGGAAGACCACTATGGCGACAGTCTCTCGGGGCCGGCAATAGTTGGCTGGGCTCTGACTACTAACCATAGACCGGCAAGCACTCATCGAATTGACGTCGCACGTAAGCATTGCAGCTGAAGCGACACCTCGCCGTCTTCCGAAAATAGCCTCTACCATCCTCCCACGTTTCGGGTTGGTCAACCGCCGCGTTTAGGGTCGTAATGACACGGCTGATATGACTGCGATCGACCCCAGCATGCCGGCCATTCCTGACGAAAGATCACCTCCCTTAGCTTCCAAGGAAACATTGGAATCCCCGGAGATCGCTCCGAGAGACTCGGAGGGAACCGAGCTTTCGAGCCTTGAGGATGCACGGTTCGACGCCAGGGAGGATGCATCGATGGCCTTTCCACCAGCGTCTTCTTCGTTCCGTGGCTGATCTTCTCTGCACGACGAAAGCCTGGCTTGCCGGGCTGGCTTCGATGGAATGCGATTGTCTGCCGCGTCACTGGGTGGCGGCGTTCGGATCAGGCAGCGGCACCGGCGAATCGGCGAGCGTGCGCAGGTAGAGAATGACGTTGGCGCGGTCCTGATCCTTCGCCAAACCGGCAAAGCCCATGGCGGTACCGGGAACATCCTTTTTGGGCGCCAGCAGGAACTTGTTGAGGTTTTCGAAGGTCCACTTCTCGCTGCTGCCCTTGGAGAAATCCTTCATGGGAGCGGAATAGGCGAAGCCTGCATGCGAGGCGATCGGGCGATCTACGACACCAAAGAGGTTGGGACCGACCTTGTTCGGTCCCCCTTTGGTGCCGTCATGACAGGCCTGACACTTCTTGAAGACCGTTTCACCGGCCTTGGCATCCGCAGAAGCGAGCAATTGCGCGATCGGAACGGCAACGGCAGGCGCAGCCTCGCCGCCAGCGGCGGGCGCCTCTTCGGCAACGATCGCGAAACCTTCCTTTTCCGGTGCTTCGGAATGGAAGATCCCTTCGGACGCGATAGAGACCGACATCAGAACGAAAATCGTTCCGAGCAGCGCCCCGACGGCCGTATTGACGTATGAATTCATCCGCAATGCTCCCCTTGCAGCCGGCAGACCATAAACCGGACCATCTTCAAATCGCGCGGAAGCGTCAAAAAGAGCCCCGCTTTTCTTGCGGGGCGAGTGAGCGTACATGAGAGGGATCGACGAAGGCCAAAAAACCTTAGATCCGACCCTCGAACGCATAGAAGTCGGAAGAGTTCCCCGAGCCCCCGAAAAACACTAAAACGAGGCGTGGATATATCGTTTTCACCTGGCGAACGAATCAACAGCCTGCTAATCAGCTGTGACTAATGATGGCTCGGGGCGAAGAGGATTTTCTTGCATTCACGAAGGTCAATCGCGGAACGCACTATCGCGCGGGCGCGGGAGCGCGGCATGCCAATTGACGACGACGTGGAGTACATGACCCTGGTTGAGCTCTGGATCGAAGGCGAGATCGATGTCCAGGGCATGCGTCACCGCTATAACGAGCTCGTTGCCCGCCGGTCCGCGGATCGAAGAGCGCGAAAATCCTCCTTCCCAAAGCTTTAAGCCGGTTCCGGTGTTATGCTTCATGTTCCCGCCCTGGGTCTACCCCTTCAGGAGCTGGGCGCTGCCATCCGCTACGGGACTCGATTAAGCGACCGCGTCCGCGAAATTGCAATCCTCTGCGTTGCCGCCGAAACCGACAGCGCCTTTGAACGATATGCCCACGAGCGGGTTGGGCGCGCTGTTGGGCTCGGTGAAACCGAGCTGAATGACCTGGCCGCAAGCCGCTTTTCGGCACCAAGTTCCTCGCCGGCGAGCTGCCGATGTCTGATGAGGAAGTCGCTGACAAAAGGCATAGGCCGCTGTTTCGACTGGAAAGGGCAAGTATTTCACCGGACGGACGGTTATTACTGGATCACCGGCCGCGTCGACGACGTGCTGAACGTCTCCGGCCACCGGGTCGGCACGGCGGAGGTGTAATCCGCTCTCGTCTCGCACAATCTGGTCTCGGAAGCCGCGGTCGTCGGATCCGATCAAGGGCCAGGGTATTTATTGCTACGTGACGCTGATGGCCGGTCACGAGGGATCGGATATGCTTCGCCAGGATCTGGTGAAGCATATGCGTTGCCGAAATTGACCCGATCGCCGCACCAGACAAGATCCAGTTTGCGCCCCGGCCTGCCGAAGACCCGCTCCGGCAAGATCCTGCGCCGCATCCTGCGCAAGATTGCCGAAGACGACTTCGGTGCTCTCGGCGACACTTCGACGCTTGCCGATCCGGCAGTCGTCGACGATCTGATCGCCAACCGGCAGAACAAGACAGGTGGCGGCGCGTAACACAGGCGATGGAGCGATGTCGACCGGCTCAATTACATCGCATCGAAGTTCCATAAATACCCTTTACGCCACCGACCAATAGCGGGGTCAATGATTCTGGCAGGGCGAGAGCTTCGAGGCCGGCGTCCGACTTGTTGCTATGGGGTTCACGTTGCAAACCAGGCAGATCGCATAATGGATTGACGGGAACTCACGATCTACTCGTGGTGATCAGGTGCAAGGCAGAATTGCCCCTTGTAACCGCTGCTGCTGACAGCTTGCGATCGAAGGTTGCCAGCTGGCCCCCACGCGCCTTGGCGAGCGCGAGCAGGTAGGTGTCAGTTACCTGCCCCGATGTTAGAATTTTCGCGGGAGCGATATCACCTGACCCGACAAGGCTCACATCGTCCGGCCAAAAACTGTGACCGGGGAGCGACCGCAATTTGCGGACAATTTCCATCACGAGTGACGGTGAACCGGGAGAGTTGGGATATTTAGGGTTGCCGACAATCCGGATGACACCATTTTCGGTAATGGGGCAGGTAGCCCACGCGCTCTGACCTATCGCCGCGAACCATTCGTGCGCATCATCATGGGCTACATGGCCCGGATCGATTAAGGCAATCAGCACATTGACGTCGAGCAGGAAAGTCACGGCAGTTCGTCACGCATGGCGTTCACGATTTCGAGCGTCACTGGCGGCGTATCCGGCCGTGTTGACAAGAGAGGAATGCCATTGCGCTCGCCGCTGCTCGGCGGTCGGCGCAGAGAACGTCTCGCCAGCTCGGAAATGACCTCGCCGACGCTCCGGTGCTGCTGGGTTGCCATCGCTTTTGCGGCGGTCAGCACATCGTCGTCGATTGCCAAGGTCGTTCTCATCTTCGTCTCATCGCGCATCAATCATCACGCATCATATAAAGCAAGTGGTCGGTCTTCTCAAGGTGGGTACCGAAAGAACGCACCACTACGCCAATCTGTTCACCTGCGAAACGGTTGCGATCAGGTTCTCAAATGCGCGCAAACCACGGGTCTCCGGTTCGAACCTGCTCAAGCCGCCCAACCGCCCGTAGCCGGAACCGTCTCCTTCAGATTCTTCCGGTGTAGGATGAAGAGCCCCGCAACTGAAATGATTGCGGCGCAGATGATGATCCGTGCACCGGGAATATCGTTGAAGAAGAGGTAGCCGAGGACGATCGCCCAGAGCAGCACCGTACATTGCAGCAAGTGGCGAGGCCGTTGACTTCGGGCATCGCCTTGTCTTTCGTCGTCTGGTAGAGAGGCAGCATCACGTGACCTTGGGCTTTTGCTGAAGGCATATCCTCCTCGTCACGGAAGGCGAAGGTTGAGAACGAACGGAGTTTCAACTGTGGTACGGCGCTATTGTGGACTTCCCATCGTTAAAGGCGCTCGCGATCTTCGAGGCATCCGCCCGCCATTCGAGCCTCACCGTGGCGGCAAATGAGCTCGACATCACGCCGGTGGCCGTCAGCCGGCAGGTCAAGGCGATAGAGGACGAACTCGGAGTCCAGCTATTCATTCGCAAGGGACAGAAGTGACGTTAACGACCCATGGGGAGGAGCTATACAATGTGCTGGCAAGCGCCTTTTCCCGGACCTCTGACGTCGTCAAATCGATAAAGCGCGGGGATAGGGCGCGCAACGTGACATTCGCTTGCAGCGACGTCTTCGCCACCATGTGGCTGATCCCGCGAATGCCCGACTTCTGGCGCAGCCATCAGGAGGTAATGGTAGACCATCTCATTTCGACGACGTGAAGAACTTTCGCCGGGCCGAAGTGGAGTTGAGGGTGCGGTATGGCCTTGGCGCCTGGATCGACGAGACGGCAGAATTCGTGTTCGATGACTGCGCCTATCCCGTGTGCAGTCCGAATTTCGCTGAACAAAATCGGCAAGCGACGAGAACCGAACTCGGCGAACTGCCGCTACTGAATGCTGACTGGCTCGGCCCCGACTGGGTGGGCTGGGAAGAGGCACTTCTTCGAGCCTGTGCTCCTCATCGCGGCCAGGTCGGCCGCAGATTTGGAAAGTTCAATGTGGCGCTGCAAGCGGCAATGGCCGATCAAGGCCTGGTGATAGGTTGGCATCGCTCGTCGGCCACCGGGATCGAGATAGGGCGGCAAAGATCGTCGGGGCGCCGTCCTTGGCGACGAGCGCCAGAGTTGCGAGATCGCCGAGCACCCCATGATCGGCAATAGAGCGAGGGATCCCGCCATCTTCAGCCGAAACGCGACTTGAGGCACCAGCTTCCGCCTGCATATTCATAGGATACTCCGTCCTTGGGATTTCGGACACGTAGGGGCAGTCGGCAAGACGCCGCAGCGTTTCCGATCCCGGCATTCCTGTGTGCCTTGCCGCTCGAGCCTCAAGGTCGATGGGCTATTAGTCCTCATGCATCCTACAAGCTGTTCGCTATTCGCAAGTTCTGCTTAGCCAAATGGTCGTGGGGATTTATCTCGCCGGCAAGCAATTCCGCGTGGGCACGCAGTCTCTCCGATATGAACTCCGTGAAGAGGCGAACACGCTTGGTCTTGCGCGCCTCACCCTGTGTCAGCACCCATAGGGTTCCATGGGGGCCGAGACGTGTGCCTGGAACCCTGACGAACAGCGGCTCACCGTCTCCCACGAAGCTGGGGAGCGCCGATATCCCCAGTCCCAGGCGCATCGCCTCGAGGTGGGCTGCATCTTCCAGGACACGGAACGGGGCGCCGGTGACTTCGACAACATCGCCGCGAGCCCACTCCGGCACGCCTTCGATGTTCTTCGAGATCCACGCCGTCCCGGATGTCGCAAAGGCGCTTCCGACCTGGGATGGCAAGACCATCGTCGATGTGACCAATGCCTACGGTGTGCCTCCAGAGGAACTGGGCGGACAACCGTCTTCAAAATTCAACGCGCAGGCCTTCACTGGTGCAAGTTTAGTCAAGGGCTTCAACCATCTGGGCGCAGCCTCCCTTGCCCAGGATCCCGCTGTGAAGGGCGGCAGGAGAGCCGTGTTTCTGGCAAGCGACGATGACGCTGCCGCGGCGGCGATTTCCACGCTTGCGGAAAATCTCGGCTTCGCTCCGATCAAGCCTGGCGGGCTTTCGGAAGGCGGGTTGCTCGTGCAGGCGCGTGGAAACACATGGGGCCAGCTGATTTTCAAGGACCTGATCAAGTTCGATTGATCAATCGGGATCGCAGATGAAATGCGGTCCCGCCTCGAGCCCAACGACAGACAGTGAAGGAGAGATACGATGAGCGTCGAAAAGAATGTCCAGATTGTGAAGGATTTCTTCACAGCGATAGGCAGCTACAAAGAGCACGATCTGCTGGCGCTGGTCGCAGACGATATTGAGTGGATCATTCCCGGTCGGAACTGGCCCTTGGCCGGCACACACCGCGGGCATGCGGAATTGGCGGCCGTGCTGAAGAAGGCATCCGAAGAAGTGGAAATGGCCTATCCGAAGCCACCGGAATTCGTGGCCCAGGGTGACCGGGTCATGGTGATCGGCGTCGCTACGGGAAAAATCTACGCAACGGACAAGCCGTACAACGACGATTGGGTCTTTGACATGACCGTGCGAGATGGCAAAATTACGAAGATCCGTGAGTACATCGGCACTGGCGCGAGCCTCCGAGACTGATGGCCCCGTTACGTGAGCACCACAAGCCGTCGCGAGACGCTTCATCGAATATCACTCCGACGTCGCGCATCGTTCGGCGAAGTTCTGAAACGGGCTCGGGTGCATTGCTGCAATGTTCGAAAATGCCAATACGACGAACGCGGGCTGGCTGGTCGCCGGCATTGCCACCGGAACCTGGGCGGAACTGTTCGGCTATCATTCCGTTTTCGGCCTCTGCGCTGCTCTGAGCTTTTTCGGCGGCACGCTGCTGGTCTCAGGTTCGTTCCTGGGTGCCGAAACGAAATCATCTCGAGCGTGGTGAGGCGTGGCCGACAAGGTATCGCTGGCGAACTACTATTCGGGGGGGGGGCATGAGCGCGCCCGATGAAGGCAATATGTGCTCGACCAAAGCCGTCGGATTTCCTCCGCAATCCAGTGCCGCAGCGCGGAATGGCAGCGGTCTCTACCTGTCAATCGGCATGAAAATTCACCCCTTATCGGCATCCAAATTTGTGGGCCGGAACACAATCGATAGACGCGCGAATGAGCCGAAAGATATGCCCAGGCTCAGAATATACAAAAAAGGACGCGTTCAGTTCATCCACGTTAAGGTTGCGAAGCCAGGCTCACCCCTTTCAACCAACGTCCCAATTTCGACCCACATTCGAGAGCGCGAGCTAAATGGATCCATTAGAAACACGTGGCCCGTTTCGGTTCCACCTCATCAAAACGGCCAAGGACCGGAAACCTCTCCTGCCGACGGCGCTACACGGGACCTGTCCTGCCGTTCAGTAGTCCGCGCGTTGGAAACGCTGACTGCTGTCGAGGTGGCTCGCTTCCACGGTCAACACCTCCTGATGTCTGATCGACTCCCGAAGCCGCGCCTCCCGCTCTGCCCGTTCATCGCGACCCCGAGCATGGAGGCGAAGCTTTCAAGGAACGCAACGTCCGATTTGTCGAACTGGCCCTCGCCGGGTGTGTCCACTTTGGAGGACGTCGTAACGCCGCTCCTCGCAGCGGATAATCACGTCGTTTAAAGTGCGCTTGATACCATGTTCCACGTGTAGCGCCGGCGTTCGAAATCTCTCCTCGTTCGAGAGATCACCGCCTTCTCCGTGTGAAAAGCATAACCCGCCGGGCTTTCCATATCGTCGCCAACCCTCGCATGTCCAACCACGCTGGGCTCCCAACCGACGCCTGCGGCTCAACGACAAGCCCGCCGATCGAGCCGGTAGCCATCGCTGCGACGAAAGCGGATATTATAGGCAGGAACATGGGCAATAATGAACATATGTCTCTCTTGCAGCGACCGCGAAAGCGTTCAGTTCCCGCGCATCGGCCTGGAGACGAATCCGGCCGAGCGAAGGTGAGCCTATTGCTATCATCGCCCCGGTCACGAGGTCGACACCACTTTGATGTCGCCCCGGCGGTCGATGACCTTGACGACAACCTGCCGCCCCGACCGGCGCAGCGCGACATCAACCGTGCAGTTCGAAAGCCGCAGGTTCCGCAGCGTGACATCATCAACGAACGACGGCAGGGTGGGCTCGTCAAAGCTGATCTGCCGACCGTTCGGATCAAACTCCAGACCTAGGCATGACTGCAGCAGCAGGAGAGGGGCTGCCGCGGCCCAGGCCTGCGGAGCACAGGCGACAGGGTAGAAGGTCGGACCCTGCGCCCGTTGGCGCGACATGCCGCAAAACAGCTCGGGAAGCCGGCGCAGGTCGATGTAGGTCGACGCTGCAAACAGACCCTCGAAGATCCGCGCTGCTTCAGCGCGATATCCATAACGTGCAAGACCGCTGGCGATCATCGCGTTGTCATGCGGCCAGATCGAGCCGTTGTGATAGCTCATCGGATTGTAACGCGCCTCGGTCGAGGGGATCGTGCGAATACCCCAGCCGCAGAAGGATGAGGCACCCATCAAGGTGTGGGCGACCTGCGCAGCCCTTTCGGGATAGGCGATGCCGGTAAACAATGCATGGCCGGCATTCGAGGAACGGACCCGGCAGGGGCGCTTGTCCCCGTCGAGCGCCAGTGCGTAGGTGCCAATTTCCTCATCAAAGAAACTGATGTCGAAGGCACGGCGGAGCCCTTCCGCCCTTGCCAGGAATTTTGCCGCCCGTTCCGGCCGCTCGAGCCGTCGAAAAATCTCAGCGGCAGCGTTCCAGGCACCATAGACATAGGCCTGGACCTCAGCAATCGCGATTGGACCTTTGGCAAGGGTCCCATCGCCATGGAAGACGGAGTCGTGGCTGTCTTTCCAGGCCTGGTTGATCAGCCCTTCTTCGCTCAGTCGCCCATACTCGACGAAACCGTCGCCGTCGCGATCGCCGTGCTCGTCGATCCAGGTCAGCGCCGCCTCGATATTCGGCAGGACCGTTTTGATAGTGGTAAGGTCGCCGGTGCGCTTGAGGTATTCCCCGGCCAGCATCACAAACAGGGGCGTCGAATCGATGCTGCCGTAGTAGCGCCGGAAGGGAACCTCGCCAAGTTCTGCCATTTCGCCGTAGCGCACCTCGTGCAGGATCTTGCCGGGCTCGGCATCCGCGGCCGGATTGAACTCCGTCGCCTGGTTGGCAGCCAGATGTCCAAGCACGCCGCGGGCAATCTGCGCATCGAGCCAAAGCGTTTCCAGCGCGGTAATCAGCGCATCACGGCCGAAGACCGTGCTGAACCAGGGAATGCCGGCATAGGGATAAGGTCCTTCTGGCGTATCCGTCATCAGCATGTGGAGGTCGGACACACCGCGTCGCGCCACCTCGTTGAATATCTCGTTGGACGTTACGATCGACGCCGCACGCGAGGCGGACGAGCGCAGTGCGCGGCGGGCGTCGCGAAATGCGAAGAAAAAGGAAAGGTGGTTCGGTGCCCGGGCTTCGGCTTCGTCGCAGCCGATCTCGACAAATAGCGATCGGGTCTCGTGCGGGGCCAGGTGAAGATCATAAACGGCAAGATCGCCTGCCAACCTATCGGGAGTAGGATCAAAGGATAAACGCGTCGACCGCTTTCGATCGTCGAGCCCGAAATACGAAAGGAGGATGCTGTCCGCCTCGATCACTGCTGGAAGAGAGCGTCCTTTCTTTGCCCTGACGGTTCCCCGAACCTCGAAAAGGTCGGCGAAATCGGCTGCAAATGCGATCTCGATGCGGACCTGCTGGGGCCGTTCGTCGTAGTTCTTGACGGTCAGCCGCTCGTAACAGCGCCTATCCCAGAGGAAGCGTGTCCTGCGCAGGTGGACAAGGTCATGCGCGAGCGCAAGCTTGCCCTTTTTATCGAAGAGATCGGGATTGGTGAGGTCACAGGTCAGCGCCGCGTTGTCGTCGCGGAGCGTCGACGACAGCAGCATCGGCCGCGTGCTGTTGATCGTCAAAGAGAGGTGTGAGAGATACCGCGTATCTCGGTGAAACAGGCCTTCGGGGCTGCCGGGCCCAGAAAGCGCGTCGCCATTATGGTCGAAGACAGCGAAGGTGTCGCCGTGCTTCAAGGTGCGCGGCCGCCGCTCCTGCAGCGATGCGGTGGCCGGAATGAAAAACTGGCCCGTAGGCGACAACTGCGTTGACGTTGCCGGCATCCCGTTGCTGTCTGTCAGCGCGCTCGACATGGCTTCTCCTTACGAGACGACGTTAAGGTCGGGAGCCGTCCCATTGGACCGGCGCATGCGAGCGGTCTCGGTGCGCACTCCCGGCAGACGTCGGTATATATCAAGGTAGTCGGACGCCATGCGGCTTGCGGAAAAGCGTCTCCCGAACGTTTCGCGCACCCTGTGACGATCCATGCGCAGAGCCCATTCGACGTTTTCCACCGCTTCCGTGACTGTATCGACGATGATGCCGGAGAGCCCGGGGTCGATCAGTTCAGGCACCGAGCCGCGGTTGAAGGCGATAACGGGTGTCCCGCACGCCATGGCTTCGATCATCACCAGCCCGAAAGGCTCGGGCCAGTCGATCGGAAAGAGCAGGGCACCTGCATTGCCGAGAAATTCCGCCTTCTGATGTTCGTTGATCTCTCCGATGAACTCGACGTTGGGATGGCTCTTGACCATCGGTTCGATCACCGTGTCCCAGTAGGCCTGGTCGGCATTGTCGACCTTGGCGGCCATCCTTAGCGGCATCCCGGCTTTCGCCGCGATCTGGATCGCTCGATCGGGACGCTTCTCCGGCGAGATGCGGCCAAGGAAAGCGAGATAATTGCCTTTCGACTTGGCGGTGAAGGGCAGGCCATCAGTGGCAAGCCCGTGATAGACTGTTCCGGCCCAATTGACCGGCGGCATGGGATGGCGCTGGTCGTTGGAGATCGACACCAGCGGAATATCGGGGAACGCCTTGTAGAAGGGCCTGAGGTCTGGCAGATCCAGCCGCCCGTGCAGCGTCGTGACGGTAAGATCGGCAAAATCCCGGATCAGCGGGAAATGCAACAGATCGATGTGGAAGTGTAAGACGTCGAATTCATGCGCCCGGCGGCGGACCTCCTCCAGCATGACGACATGATGCGGCAGGTGGTCCTTGACGGCCGGATTAAGCCGCAGGGCGACGTCAGAGCAGGGCACCAGCCTGGCATCGGTGACGGAATCGCCGCTGGCAAAGAGGGTGACATCGTGACCCCGCCGAACCAGCTCGTCGGTCAGGTATGAAACAATGCGCTCGGTGCCGCCGTACAGCTTGGGCGGGACACTTTCAGCGAGCGGCGCGATCTGGGCGATCTTCATCGGCAAAACCTCCGCAATTGAGCAAAGAGTCGACGGTAAAAATCAGATCCGCATCCTTGCTAAGGCATGCGGCAGATTAAGCCGTTTCTACATCTCGAATGGCTGTCGCAGGCGGTCTCCTCTCCGGAAGCTACACAGGCTGAAGCCGCCCATCCGGCGTGGTTGTGGTCTGCGGCGCTGGCTTCGGTGGATGTTGGCGGCAACGGGTAAACCTTGCTCTCCAGCGCGCGTATCGCCCTCGTCCAGATGTTTCAGCGCTTGGATGATCTCGTCATAAGAGACGGCCTTATCCGTGCCGGGGTAAAGTCGTAGGGCGGGTGCGGATTCGATCGCGAATATATCGGATGCCCACGAAGCGAGAATGGCCCGCTTCTCTTGCTTGCCAATGCCCTCGGCCGCAAGCACGTCCCGCGGGTGATTGAAATGTTTGGCCGGATGCAGGAGATGGGCAGCACTGATGGCCGCGGTGGCTTGCTTTGGAAGAGTATTCTCGATGTCCTTTCTCATAGGTTGGCTCCATTGATGTTGCTCGACGGAACGGCTGGTACGGATATGAAATGTAAGGGAAGGCCCGCTGTAACGGCCTGCGCGGGCCTTCCCGCAGGCCTTAGAAGTCCATGCCGGCCCCAGCGGGCAGGGCGGGGGCGGCATCCTTCTTCGGCTTTTCGGCGATCATCGCCTCAGTTGTGACCAACAGACCCGCGACCGAGGCCGCATCCTGAAGCGCGGTGCGCACCACCTTCGCAGGGTCGATCACGCCCTGCGCGTATAGATCGCCATATTCGCCGGTCTGGGCGTTCCAGCCGAAGGACAACTCCGACTTTTCGCGCAGCTTGCCGACGACGATCGAACCTTCGGCGCCAGCATTTTCGGCGATCTGACGCACCGGCGCCTCGATCGCCCGACGGACGATGTCGATCCCGACGCGCTGATCGTCGTTGGCCGTCGGAAGACCGTCGAGCGCCTTGACCGCACGCAGCAGGGCGACACCGCCACCGGGCAGAATACCTTCTTCGACGGCAGCACGTGTCGCATGCAGCGCATCGTCGACACGGTCCTTCTTCTCCTTGACCTCGACCTCGGTCGAGCCTCCGACGCGGATGACGGCAACGCCGCCGGCGAGTTTGGCTAGGCGCTCCTGCAGCTTCTCACGGTCGTAGTCGGAGGTGGTTTCCTCGATCTGAGCGCGGATCTGGGCGACCCGTCCATCGATCTCCGCCTTGGAGCCGACGCCATCGATGATGGTGGTGTTTTCCTTCTCGATCGAGACCGTCTTGGCGCGGCCAAGCATGTTGAGTGTCACGTTCTCCAGCTTGATGCCGACGTCTTCGGAGATCACGGTACCGCCCGTGAGGATGGCAATGTCTTCCAACATGGCCTTGCGGCGGTCGCCGAAGCCTGGGGCCTTGACGGCGGCGATCTTCAGACCGCCGCGAAGCTTGTTGACGACGAGGGTCGCAAGGGCTTCGCCTTCCACGTCCTCGGCAATGATCAGCAGAGGCTTGCCGGACTTCACCACGGCTTCCAGGACTGGAAGCATCGCCTGCAGATTGGAGAGCTTCTTCTCGTGAATGAGGATGTAGGGCTCTTCGAGCTCGACCCGCATCTTGTCCTGGTTGGTGACGAAGTACGGGCTGAGATAACCACGGTCGAACTGCATGCCTTCGACGACTTCCAGCTCTGTCTCTGCGGTCTTGGCTTCCTCGACGGTGATCACCCCTTCGTTGCCGACCTTTTCCATCGCTTCGGCGAGATACCTGCCGATTTCCTCGTCGCCATTGGCCGAAATGGTGCCCACTTGGGCGATTTCCGAATTGCTGGTGATCTTGCGGGCGTTCGCCTTCAGTTCCTTGACAACGGCGTCTACGGCAATGTCGATGCCACGCTTCAGGTCCATCGGGTTCATGCCTGAGGCGACAGCCTTTGCACCTTCCTTGACAATGGCCTGGGCAAGGACGGTCGCCGTCGTGGTGCCATCGCCAGCGAGGTCATTGGTCTTCGACGCCACCTCGCGCAGCATCTGGGCGCCCATATTCTCGAACTTGTCTTCCAGCTCGATTTCCTTGGCGACGGATACTCCGTCCTTGGTAATCCGGGGCGCTCCGAACGATTTGTCGATTACGACGTTGCGTCCCTTCGGGCCGAGCGTAACCTTCACGGCGTTTGCCAGAACGTCGACCCCACGCAACATGCGTTCACGGGCATCGGTATTGAATTTGACTTCTTTCGCAGCCATTGTTCACTCCTTCAATAGGCAGCTTTTTGACTGATGAGCGGCGTGTTACGCGGCCTGCTTCTGTTCGGCCTGGGCTTCGATGATGCCCATCACGTCGCTTTCCTTCATGATCAGCAGGTCTTCGCCGTTGATCTTGATCTCAGTGCCTGACCACTTCCCAAACAGGATGCGATCGCCGACCTTGACATCGAGCGCCTGGATCTGACCGGCTTCATTGCGAGCGCCAGAGCCTATGGCGATAACTTCGCCTTCCTGCGGCTTTTCCTTGGCGGTGTCAGGAATGATGATCCCGCCCTTGGTCTTCTCCTCAGAGTCGACGCGGCGGACGAGAATGCGATCATGCAGCGGTCTGAACGACATGTTTTCCTCCATGGACAAACAAGATGACGTTGACCCCGCGCCGAACCAGATCACCGGTCCAGCCGGGTGCGAAGCCTCTTCGAGCGTTTCGCGCGAAAGATTTATTTTCTAGATTTTCCGATTTCAAGAGGGTGCTGCAGAAAAATTAGCAATCTCGCACGTCGGCTGCTAACGTGCTGGAAAGGAACAATAAGGCATGGGTTTCCGTTTGAAAAACAGTTGATGACCGGGCGCACTCGCGGCATCCGTCCAACGTTACGAAAAGGAGATGAAGCATGCAGTTTTCGTCGGATCTTGAGCGGCAACTTAATGGTTATGGCCTCACTACAGCGCATATCCTGTATCACATCCCCGATTTTGAAACCGTCCTGCAAGCGTACGTCTGGCAGGACTACGATCTGGCGCCGAATTTCCCGGAGATGCAGAAGTTCCTCGATTATTGGCAGGCCAATCTCGACGGGCCTCTGCACTCGGTACGCTATACCCATCAGCGTCTCATCGGCCCGAACGAATGGCGGCGCGTCGACGGCGAGTTCAAGCTGCACTGAATCTTGAATCCGGATTTTTCTCTTCCCAATTCTCCGAGCGATCGAGGCTCCACGAGCTCGGTCGCTATCGAAGGTCTGTTTAGAGTGAGATGATATGGAAGAGCAGATCAGGAATATCGGAGACCTCAGCATCGAGGAACGGGAAGAGGTCTTGTCGATGTCGCTACGGCCCTCGAGGGCACGGCACGTGAGGCCTTTGCTGAAGGTAACCCGCACTTTGCAGCGCTTTGGGCCAATATGGCGCAAGCAATCCGCGTCAACGCCAATGAGCTGGCTCGTGACGATTTGACAAACACCGAACGTATCTTGCGGCAAGCAGCTGCCATGATTGGCGAGATCTGCATCCCAGGAACTGGCGCTGGTCCTCGTGAGTTTGCGGCTGAAGCCAACCTTCCTGGATCCACAGTTCGAGCTCGGTTACTTCGATCTTGAGGCGATGACGGGATTCACGATCGTCCCCCAGCCAGTTAGCGTTTTCACACGGTCGGGGCCATTTTTCTCGCACGGCGGCGAGCCGTTGGGCCGACGGTGCCGTGGAACCGAGACGGCTGTCAAATCTTTTGCCATTGCTTTGATCGAGATAAGGCAGATGAACACGAAGATAAAACCCGAACGCGCCGAAATCCTCCGTCTTCGCGCCCGCATTGTCGCCGTCGAGCGCGCAACCCTCGCAGCACTCGAACTCGTCCTCCTCCTTAAACCAAAAGAGCTCGAAGCTTTCCTCGAAAGCCGAAGGAAAGAATTATCGCAGAACTATTTGGACGAGACGTTCGCGACGGATTTGGTAGATCCGGCTGAACGAGACTTCGTCGCTGAAGAGGTGGAAAGATTGATGCGTGCGCTTCAATCGGAAATGGATTTCAAGGGTGGAGTTTCAACTCCGGAAAGCGGATGATCAACGCCACGGGCCTATAAGCCGCTCGTACTCTGCTTCCGATACACCGTAGCAACCGTTAGACCGTTTGGCCAAGCCAGCACGGTCAATGATCTCGATTGTGCCCCGGCTGGCCTTGATGAGCCGCTCTCCTTCAAGAATGTGGGTTGCATCAGTGACGCTGGGCCGTCTCACGCCCAGCATCAGCGACAGAAAGTCGTGGGTGAGGGAAAGGGGTGACCCCAGACGATCTGCCGACATCAATATCCAGCGGGCGAGCCGTTCTTCAACGTTGTAGCGGGCATTGGCGTAAGCGGTCTGACCGACTTGCAGCTGGAAGACGTGAACATAGCGCAGGAGAAGCTTTCGCAGGGATTCGCTCTCGTCGATCGCTCTCAAAAGGGGTGCGACCGCTATGCGTCTAGCTGGACCGCCAACCTGCATGAATGTCTTGTGTGGCGTTTGCATGGCGCCAAGGATGACCGGCACGCCGATAAGCCCTTCGTAGCCCTGCGCACCGATCTCGGCCGAGCCGTAAACCTCGTCAGGCATTACCGTCGAACCCAAGCCGCCGTCCAGAAAGTATACGTGGGTCAGCGGTCGCTGGCTCTCTATGCACACATCGCCCCTGTTGAGGGCGACGGGCTCGAGGTGATCCCAAAGCAAATCCCCATCCGCTTGCGATAAGGCGCGGAGCAATAGGTTCGATCGGCCAGCGGGCAATGTAGACAGTTGGTTCATGGTAAAATCGTCGAAATAGCTTTTGGCAGAACGCATGACAGCCATCAAGAGTTCAGTATAAGATTGAAAATGGTCTTCAGTTTTCAGAGGCGACACGTAGCTGTCGGAGGCGTTCGTTCTTCTCCTCGCGTCGTCTGCGTTCCTCTTCAGCGGCTTCGGCCGCGGCCTTGTTTGTTCGCTCGAATGCTTCCGCGCGTTCCTGCACGGTCAGAGTGCGTCTGTCCTGCTTACCATTGGAATGTTCCTTGAGGGTTTTCCGATATATGGGTGGATTGCCAAGCCGCTTCAACACCTTGAGCGAAGTGTCTGGTAGCGTACCGCCCTTGAGCGGGCGCTTGCGAAGGGTGCGATCGGGCCCATCTATGTCGGGCCACCCCATAATCGTGAAGCTCCGCAGATGTCCGCCGGCGTCCGCCTCGATGCTCGCGCGTCGGGGTGAGAGGGCGGCTCCCCTTCTTCCGGTGAGCCCCCTCGGTCCATTTCAGCAAGCTACGGAAAATCATGGCCGCTTACGATCACCTCGTCATTTTTCTGCACGGCATCGGGGCGTCTGGCGCTCAGCTCATGCCATTGGCATCATCCTGGCGAGCACAGCTTTATCCTGTGTGCAAAAAGAGATGAATGAACCGGCGTTCCACTTAGTTCATGACGCGCTTGCCTCGCAACCCTACTCGGTCGACATTCGCGTCAACCACTCTCCGGCCTCCGCCGCAAACGTCGCCGGGATGGTTCGGGCGCTCCCCATCGGGTCGAGCGTCCTTTTTTAACCGCTTCCTGGTGACACGCTCTCATCGCCCTTGTCGGGCAATGCTCCGGCGCCGGGCGTCTTGCTTTCGTCCTGCAGGTGCTCCTTGTCATGAGGACCTGCAGCGGGTTGATCCTGACCGTCGACTGGTTTCTTGCGTGTCTCCTCGATTGCCTGCTCGGCTTTGGTGTCCTGGACAGAGCCGTTCGGCGGCACTTTGAGGGTGCCATCGTTGGAACGGCAGTCTCTCAGAGCAGCCCATTTCCCGACGGCGATGGTCAGGGATGCGGCGTCGTTCGGTGTCCCCGGTGCGAACGACCTTCCAGACCTGCGGAACGAAGCTGCAGACGGAACAGACGGAGGCAATATCCGACAATGAGCGCTATATCCATAATTTCGATCTCCTGACTCCGCCATTCACGGCCGTCGGGAACTATCGCCGCTGATCGGTGTTCCAAAACGCTCCCTCCGCCTCAGGGCGGTTACCGATAATGGATGATGGAATGGATCTAACAAAAAGAGACTGCATCATCGTCGGAGGTGGGCCTGCCGGACTGACGGCGGCGATCTACCTGACGCGCTATCACCTGTCTGTGACTGTTTTTGATGACGGAACCAGCCGGGCAGCCAACATCCCGGTGTCCCATAACCATGCCGGCTTCCCCAGCGGCATCAATGGTGCGGACCTGCTCCGCCGGATGCGCGCTCAAGCCGTCATGTACGGCGCGGAAATCGACGATAAACGTGTGACGGCACTGCGCAAGGCAGAAAAGGATTTCGTCGTCTCTTTCGCCGACGGCTCCTTATCGGCCCGAACGGTTCTCGTCGCCACAGGTGTTGTGAACCGCATGCCGTCGATGCCAAAAGACAAGCACGACGAGGCAGTGAAACGAGGGCTCATCCGCTACTGTCCGGTTTGCGACGGCTTCGAAGTCACGGACAAACGCGTGGCGATCATCGGGCAAGGCTCCCAAGCGTTCAAGGAAGCGGTATTTCTCAGAAGTTATAGCCGTGACATTACTTTGGTGTCACCCTCCGGCGAGCATGAACTCAAGGCGAGCGAGGAGACGCGGCTGCAGCAGCTGGGCATATTGGTGAAGGGTGGCCCTTTCGAAATCGATGTCGAACAAGGCGCGATCGCGATCCGTACAAGCAGGGGCACGCATCGGTTCGACTCCATCTACCCCGCGTTAGGATCGGACGTCAGATCGGAGCTCGCCTTAGGGGTGGGTGCAACGGTTTCGGGGGAAGGATGTATTTGCGTCGACGGTCACCAACGCACAAACGTCCGGGGCCTGTATGCCGCTGGAGACGTGGTGATTGGACTGGATCAAATTAGCCACGCGATGGGCCAGGCTGGTGTCGCGGCCACGACGATCCGGAATGATCTTAGCGATTTGTCAGCATTGATCCGCTGAGCCCAGCGGGCCCGATGCGTATAATTAATTGCTGAGCGACGTTGCATGAGTGTCAAGGAAGTCGCACCTCAGCCATATTAGCGACGAAGGCTGGCCGACGCGTTCCGAGAACGCGGCGGATGGACGTCAATAGGTGCTCCTGACCCGATTCGCGTGGGGTGACAAGTTCTGGCCAGACGCAAAAAAGGGCGCTCGTCGAGCGCCATTTTCCATTCTGGTTGGGATCGGGCTGCCTTGTTCCCCTTAACATTCGCGGACGCTTCGGCGAGCTGCGTCAGTTTCTGGTCGGTCACTTCTTCCTCGCCAAGGTTGGCTTGCAAGAGCGGTACGGCGTCTTTAAGCCCCAGCTGCTTCGCCCATGCGAACAGCGTGCCGTCGCGGGCGATCTCGTAGTGTTCTACACCCTGTGCAGACGAAATGAGACCAGCGTCGAGGGCCACGGTGCCGTTGTATTCCTCCATGATCTCCTGGACTTCGGCGATAACACCCTGGATGGCTTCGCAGGTCTTGCCACTCAAACCTGCCCCGTCTTAACTAAGGCGGGGCTTTTCTTGGCGTTTCGCCGATCGGCTTCGACATTCCAGGAGGTTGGATGAGCGACACCGATAAGCCGGCGTTCCGCATCGATGGCCGATATCACTGTCAATGATGAGACGCGGACGATGGCGCGTTTACCTGCAGCGAGTGAAGGCTATCAAACTTCATGATCAGCAGCGTGACCAGTTCCTCGCGCGTCCTATGTCCTTCATTATAGAGGTCGACGGCCGCGCTGCAAAGCAGCTGCATTGATTGTTCCGTCGGCGCAGCGTGATTGTGCCGGTACCAAGTCTGGACGGCATCGGAAAGCACGTTTACGTCGTCCATCTGAAGTGAGAGATTGAAGTCCGCCATCTCATGCTCCTTGAGCGTCGCAACAACTCGCCCGGACCGCGATAGGAAAACTGGTACTGCATTAACCTCCCAAGGACAACCATCAGTACGGTTGCGAACGGTTGCCGGGAGCCTCCGCCAAGTCAGCGGCGATCCGCTTCTCCAACGATTTGTACGGAACCGCGCAGGAACCGGTATCGCACGCGCCCGGTTAGAAAGGCGGATCGCGGGAGGGGAAGCCATGTTTCCTTGCACAACGCCCTTTGCACTCTCCGCGATCCACCCTCCCAGGGGATGGCCGCGCGGAGGCAAGGTTGTTTGGTGTTTCCTCTCATCCAATGCCTTCGGGCTCTGCGCGGCCTCCTGATTTAAATCTGCCGACGAAGGAACAAGAGTGGCCGCCGAGAGTAAGGCCGATGGGCCACGCATCCGTTTCCTTTTACGCGGCCTACTCCTCCAAACTTCCCCAACTCGCCCCGCCTTTTACGCGGGGCTTTTTTCTGAGTCTCATGCGGCTAGGTTTGAATGTGGTCGATCGACAGCCCGGGTGGAACAACTTTGCTATCGAGAGGTTCGGTGGGATTCTCGTTGGTGGAGCAAACCATGCCGAAGTATTTTTTCCACATCCGCCGGAACGATGTCTTCGAGGAAGATTTAGAAGGCATCGACTTGGCTTCGCCTGAACAGGCACGGGAGGAAGCGGTCGCGGCCGCTCGCGAAATCGTGGCGGAGGGGATCCGCAGGGGCGATCCGGCAGACGGAGCGACTTTCGAGATCATGACCGAAGAAGGCTCGCTGGTCGCAACCGTTCCTTTCCGGTCGGCTGTCGGCCTGGAATAGCGCCCTCGCGCAAACGGTTTCAATTGTCAAAACCGCACAGAGCCTGAAGCCTTCGAACGAAAGGAGTAGGTTCTCGTTTTACCATTCGACGGATGGTGCGATGTTATGACAGAATTGCTGCAGAGGCGAGTGAATAACAGATTGTTGCGGCGGTTTCCGGAGGATGCCTTCGAGCTTCTGGCGCCGTTCCTCGAACCCGTCGATCTTCCTGTCAAACGCCCACTCATGCTGCCGCGCAAACCGATCGAGCATGTCTGCTTTATCGAAAGCGGCCTCGCCTCGATGGTCGCCGAAAGCGCCGAGGGCAGAAGCCTCGAAGTCCGCCACATCGGCCGCGAAGGGATTGCCGGATACCCCGTTATCCTCGGCGTGGATCGGACGCCCAATAAGACCTTCATGCAAGTGTCAGGCCACGGGCTTCAGGTCGCTAAGGAGGATTTTCTTCCGACGCTTGAGAACGCGGATGTGCGGCAACTGCTGCTGCGCTATGTCCACACCTGCGAGCTGCAGCTTGCCCACACGGCGCTGGCTGCGGCGAAATTCAACATGCATCAGCGCCTAGCGCGCTGGCTGCTCATGTGTCACGACCGCATCGAGGGCAATGATCTGCCGCTTACGCATGATTTCCTGGCATTGATGCTGGGTGTCAGGCGAGCCGGCGTCACCGATGAGCTGCACATCCTTGAAGGCATGCACGCCATCAAATCGACACGCGGCAACGTCCGCATCCTGGATCGCGACATGCTGATCGAAATCGCCGGCGGCTGCTATGGTGTGCCGGAGCAGGAATACGAGCGGCTGATTGAGAACTCGCCGCAGCCGTCGGCTCTGCCCGTCCAACTAAACGGCAATCGCCATCATCATACGCTTTGAGCAGCCGCCCCAGGGCCCAAAGCTTGCACCGACCCGCACCGCGCGTAATATAATCCCACGTCGTCCCCGCGCGCGCCATCTCCCAAAACTGACCCAACAGTGAGGGTTCCTTTTTGAGCACTCCCACTAAGGGCATCCCAGGGGTATCGCTAAGGAACCGAGCGTCGGCGGCATAAAGGATCGCACCGACATTCATTGTTCGGCCCTCAGATCGTATCGGTTCGGCATGCGCAAGCATTCCGTCTGGCAACTTCCGCGAACTGGGCACAGGCTTAATAGCCCGGTCCCGGAGAACCTCACCATATGCATGCAACCAGTCTGCGAGTTTGCGATGAAACCAAATCGCAGCAATATATGGCGTCTCATGCGTGCTCCGTGATTAATGAGCGATCGGCAAAGTAACGCGATGGCGTGGTCCCAAGCGCCTTCCTGAACATGACGATGAAGGCTGTCGTGGATTCATACCCCAAGTCTCCTGCTACCCGCTGGACTGTCGCACCGCCGGCAAGTTCCCGCAGCGCGATGACCAGATGTAGCTGACGCCGCCAACGGCCGAAGCTCAATCCTGTCTCTTGGACCATAAGCCTCTTCAACGATCGCTCGCTCACCGCGACATGCTCAGCCCATTCGCCAAGGGTTCGGCGGTCGCTCGGGTCTGCCAAAAGAGCCGCGGCGATCAGGGCGATCTTTGGATGGTCAGATACGGGCAGCTCCAGCCTCTCCCGCGGCATCAGCGCGAGCTCATCGAGCATGACCCGCACGAGGCGATCGACATGAGCGTCGCGGGCGTGATTTTCCGATAGGTCCGCTACCCGGTGTATCATCTCCCGAAGCATCGGCGATACCGAAAGCGTGCAGCATACAGCCGGAAGCATGGCCGCGCCGGGCTCGACAAACAGGTACGTTAGACGAGCATTGGACGTGACCTGATTGCTGTGAGGAACGCCACCTGGTATCCAAACTCCGCAGTCGGGCGGAACGATCCAGACCCCACTTTCCGCTCTGCAGGTCACCGCGCCATGGAGCGCCAGGATCAGTTGACCCTGCGGGTGCTGGTGCTGCACCCCCTCGGCTTCATAGTCGGCGAAGTCCATCCTGATCGCCATCGCAGGCCCATGCAAGAGGCTTAGATCTATCGCGGCACTGCAGGGTGGCTTATTCGAAGGTTGGCCCGATTTCGAGATCATATGGCATTATCTCCACTTTTGCTCGCGGGGCAATCCTTTAGGCTCCTGGTTTAGCAACTCTCAGGAGATCACCCATGCGTATAGCCGTGGTTGGCGCGACCGGCAGGATCGGTGCCAAACTTACCGAGAACCTCTTGGCCAAAGGCCATTCAGTCAAAGCTCTTTCAAGAGGAGGGCCGGCCCTCGATGACCTTGTCGCGAAAGGAGCGGAATCGTTCCTTGGCAGCTTCGATACGGGTGCTGGTGAACTTAACGCGTTCTTCGAAGACGCTGACGCTGCGTTCCTCATGGTCAAAACCATCTGGGGCTCGGAGGACCTCCATGGGCACTACCCTACGGTAGCGCTTCGGTTTTTCGACGCCCTTCGAGATTCCCCTGTGAAATTGGCCGTGAGCCTGACCGGAATGGGATCCGAGGTCAGCGGAAACACCGGCCATTTTCAGGGCTTTCATATCCTGGATCAGATCCTCAACCGACTACGCGACATCAAAGTGGTGCACCTGCAGGGTGGCTGGTTCATGCAGGACCTTGCCGGGTGGACCGACTCCATCGCGCAGCACGATAGGATCGGCTGGTCGCTTGACCCAAACGTGAAAACTCCTTGGATTGCCATTCAGGACATCGCGGATCTCGCGGCGAAAGAGTTCGACACGCCGACTGACCAGCACCGATCCGTAAAGCAACTGGGCATCGATTACACGATGACCGAGATCGCCGCGATTATCAGCCGGGCACTCGCTAGAGAGGTGGACTATCGCTTCATCGATAGGAGCGATCGCGAGGTCGAGGCGGTATTCCGGGAGAGGTTCGGAGCTCTCGGACGGTGGGTCTACGATAACGACACCTTGGCTGCTCTTAACGATGGGCGTGTAAAGTTTCACAATGATCGTCCTGCACTGCGCACCACAATGGAAGAATTCGTCAAAGACACACTCCGGCCGCTGATCGAGAAGGCGCGGACGGATGGCGTCAAACCAGAGACCTTCCTAACGTGGAGCTCACATCGCTAGAGCTTTCGGAGATTCCGCAGCGAGCGGGCAGTGGTGGCTGAGCCAATGACAACGATCAACTTCTCGGCGCGTTTGAGAGCCTGATCGTTGATGAATTGGCGACCGATGAAGCGGCTGGAATCTGCCGATGAAGGTCAGGCATTCTCGGTGAGCCGCCGCCCACTTTGGACGTGATTGCGCAGTTTCCATCTACACCGCCGAAGGTTTCTTCCGGATCAACGGCTTCGCTAATAGTAAACACGTCGGCGGTTAGACCCCGTTCAAGGCGGCTGCCATGGACCAGGGCCCAGGTCGTTCCAATCATCGGTGGCAGTAAGGATCTGCATCCAGGCCGCCGCATCCGGCGTCGCGGCCAGCTATACGTTTTGAGGCACGTCCACAGCCTTATCACGGGACGATGTTTTAATCGTCTGACCGATCCTGAGCAGAAAGGCGGCGACATATGGCAGCGAGGCGGGCACCCACATCAACAACCCGGCCAACTGCTGATCTTCGAGGGGCGTGAGACCGTAAAGGTCGGTGGTCAAAAAATGCGGGCTGAACAGAGGGTGTGGAGTGAGCGTCAGAAATGCCCCAAGCATCGTCATCTGCAATATCGTGCCACCGCAGATGGCGAGCGCACTGCCTGAGGCGCGTCGCGGGTAGAGGATTTCACGCCAAAGCCACAGGGCCGACAGAAGGAGAGGGATTTCCATTGCCCAATAGGCAAAATTGCTGGAGAGAGCCCAGGCGTAGGGAAGAGGCAGATGCCAGAGCCAGACCATCACTGTGTGTACGACGAATGCGGCCATGGATGGAAAGCGATCAAGCGTAACAGATGATCCAAAGAAAAAGCGCCAACCGAGCGGCGCAGCAAGCGATACCAAGACAATATGATGGAAGGCCCGTGCCGAGAAGAGGGCGGAGCTGAAGGCACATAGGGGCGAGACAAAGGCGAGGACACAAAGACCCATGAACAGGGCCCACTGACCCACCCGGTCTTCCGCCATAGCTCGGCGCCATGTCCACAGCGCCACTAGAGCGATTGCCGACAGCAGGATTGGGTCGAAGTTCCAGTCCGCCATCAGGGCCTCAGGTGCTGGAGCGTTACCGCAGTAGGGTTCGAGCTGGAAGGTCATGATAAAGCCATCACCGGACAATTGACGAGGAACCAACGCTCGGCCGAATTGTTCCAGGCTTGCCAGTTGCGTCGAGCTGGGAGCTACTATGTGTGACCATGTCAAATCGAAAGAAACCTGCGAAGGCCGCGACTTTACCGGACAAGCTGTTCACTGGCCCGTTCCGGCAACAATATGGCGCTCTCTGTTTTCGGCGGACTGAAGGCGCCGCGATCGAGATACTGGTCATCACTTCGCGCGACAGCGGCAGATGGATCATTCCGAAGGGGTGGCCGATGAAGCGAAAGAAACCATACGAGGCTGCTGCGATCGAAGCCTGGGAAGAGGCAGGCATTCGCGGTGCCGTTCATAAGAAACCCGTCGGCCGTTACACCTATCTCAAGGAACTGGATGACGGAGACGTCGCGCCATGCGTCGTTGAAGTGTTTCAGATCGAGGTCCACGAGCTGAATGCGGACTTCAAGGAACAAGGACAGCGTACGCGTGAATGGGTCAGTCCGGATGAGGCTGCGAGGCGTGTGCGGGAAGTGGAACTGAAGTCAATGCTCGCGGATTTCAGGCCAAGGACAGGGCGAAAGATGCAAGCCGAATGATCGCGACTAGGCCGCGCTCAGAACGGAGAGATCTCAACGAAATGTCGCGTCTGCGGGAACCGGCTGCCTAAGAGAGGGTTTTCGCCTCAATGTGGAGGTCT
This sequence comes from Rhizobium sp. CB2179, assembly GCF_057653455.1. NCBI lineage: Bacteria > Pseudomonadati > Pseudomonadota > Alphaproteobacteria > Hyphomicrobiales > Rhizobiaceae > Rhizobium > Rhizobium sp. CB2179. The sequence continues at coordinate 59,857 of NZ_JBYGKR010000005.1, forward strand.
CAACTATGCGCTGGCGTTCCTGGTTGACGGATTTAGGCACATGGACTGCCAGCCCCATCGCTTTTGCCATTGTAATTTTCTATGGGATCTCCTGGCTCATCTTCAGCCCCGAGACGCTGGAATGGCACGGCCTGGCCACGCTGATCACCTGGATGATGACGCTTTTCATCCAGCGGGCGGAACATCGGGATACACAGGCAATCCATGCCAAGCTCGATGAACTGCTACATGTGCATGGCGATGCGAAAAACGAAATCACCCAGATTGACGAGAAGGAGCCAGAGCAGATCGAGCGCTTTCGGGCAACACATACCGAATCGGAGTAATGGGTATAGCTGGAATGTGTCGCTGTGGCATAATTTTAAACCGTCTGTCTATTCGAAGACATCCACTCGGCAGGATGTGGGATAACTCGGGAGCGAAGGACCATCGGTGAAGACGCGAGTTCGGACAATTTTATTGGGGGCCGCTCTTACTGTTGCAATGCTCGCCGCTGGCGCGTGGCTCATCACCAAACCAAATATCCCTTTTGAAGAGAATGATCCGGCGTTCGTGAAGCCGGGCGATCCTGCTCGTGGCGAATTGATATTCGCCGCAGGAGATTGCTCATCGTGCCATGCGACACCTGGGCAAAAGCATCGGTTGCAACTCGGCGGCGGCCTTGCGCTCGCCTCGCCGTTCGGCACGTTCCGGCCTCCCAATATCTCGCAAGATGCGAAGGACGGAATTGGTTCGTGGACCGCCGCCGATCTTGGCAACGCGCTGATCGGGGGCGTCTCTCCCGACGGACAGCATTATTATCCGGTCTTTCCCTATCCAAGCTACACCGGAATGACGGTGGACGATGTTCGGGACCTGTTTGCCTATCTGAAGACTCTACCAGCAGTGTCGGGCGGCGCGCCGCCCCACGACCTCGTCGCACTCTTCCGCATCCGGCGGTTCGTCGGCTTCTGGAAGCTGCTGTTTTTCGACGAGGGAAAGTCCGAAGCCGTGCTGAGTGGCGATCCCATCCATGACCGAGGCGCCTATCTCGCCGAAAGCGTTGCCCATTGTGCCGAGTGCCATTCGTCGCGCAATGTCTTTGGAGCGATCAAGCAGGCGACGCGATATGCCGGGGGTGAGGATCCTGAAGGAACGGGGTTCGTTCCGAACATCACGCCCGCGCGTATTGGCGATTGGTCTCAGGCCGATATTTTCGAGGTTTTGACCAGCGGCAACACCCCGGACCACGGGCGCGTCGGATCCTCCATGGCCGACGTTGTCACTAACACCGCCAAACTCCCCGCAGGTGACCGCGATGCCATTGCAACTTACATTAAGTCGCTGCCAGCACGACCGACACCGCAGCCGTAGTCACTGCCCGTAAAGATAGGCAGCCAAGTCCCGCGCTTCGGCTTCTGAAATACCGGTGTCCGGCATCGCCGTTTTGGCATCGAACGCACTCGGCGCCACAATCCAGTGGACAAGCGCCTCCGCGTCATTATTCGCGACTCCCGCTAGGTAGACGCGCTGGCGTATGTCGACCAGTGGGCCGCCGACCTTGCCGTTGGCTCCCGCGATGCCGGGAATCGTATGGCATCCGGTGCAACCATAACGCCGGAAAATCTCAGGCGCACGGGCGGGATCGCCGCGAGCAAGTAAACTTGCGACTTCTGTCCTCTGGTTGCGATCTCTAACCTGGTACGTGAGGACCCCCGCCGCGAGCCCGAGCATCGTGACCAGTAACAGAACTACGATCTTGACGGGAAACCCTTCGCCGCTCATTTCTGTCTCCGGCACCGTTTCGGATCAGTGTTGACAAGGGTTTATTATAAAAGTGGCCGCGGCCTGCATCGCCAAGGCAAACGCAAATGCTGATCCCGCGAGAACGCTGATCGTTCTGATGAACGTATCTGACCTCGATTTCGGGCTTCTAGGTGCCGCCAAAGGCGCCAGAACACCGACAACCGCCAACAGTGCTAGAAGCACCGTGGCCATCACGGACCATGGCCTGCCCATCCGGCAGTCCACATAGGGCATGACTTGGCCAATCTGTGTGCTGACGGCCCAAGCTAGTGGGGCGAAAACCAATCCTCCAGCGACTGCGATGGAATATCTCATAGACGCGGCACCCAATAAAGACAGAGATAGAGCGGAACCCACGTTGCGACAACAAAGTTCCAGTACATGACGTTGTCCTCCACATCGCCATAGCGCCTCGGATTGTCGCCGTGCCGCGTGAACATCAGGCACATCAGAACCAGCGTGTCGATCAGATCGGTCAGGATGTGGGTGGTGTGCAGTCCGAGCAGCACCCAGGTGATCGAACCATAGGCGTTGCTGTCCCACATCACGTGGAGGGCCGGGAACTCAAATACCCGCAGGAAGAGCGGGGCGACGCCGAGCAAAGCCATGACGATCAGGCCGATCCGGACCTTTTTTAGCTCTCTGCGTTCAGCCCAGCGCGCCACCAGCACGTTCGGTATTACGCTGACAGCGAGCACAGCGGTCAAAAGAGTGCCAGGCAGCAGATCAGGCGCCGGCGCGTTGATCGGCCAGACGCTGGCGATGCTCATCAGGTAAAGGTAGACGACTATTCCGAGAGCAAAGCCGGTCCCTTCGATCAACATGAACGCCAGTGTTCCCCACCAGGTCGGGCTGGCGGTGCCGGAGCCGTGCAATGGCAGGTGCGAGACATCGAGAACCAGGCGCTCTTTCATGACTCATCCTCCGGGTCGCCCTTTGGCCAAAACCAGCCGGTCAGGGCGATTGCGATCGGGATTGAACCCCAAACGACCGCCCATGGCGAGAACATCGACCATATCAGCATGATCGACGTCGCGATGGCTGCAATGAGTGGCCAGATCGAATTGGTCGGAGAGGACTCCCGTGCTTCAGGCTCGGCCTCGACGACGCCACTGACGATCAGTTCCCGTCGGTCCAGCCGCATTCCGCTGACCACCGGCAGATCCGACGAGCCTGACCATAACGGTTCACGCTGGCTGACAACCGGGATGCGCCGGAAATTATAGGGGCTGGGAGGTGAGGTCGTTGCCCATTCCAGCGTGGATGCGTTCCATGGGTTCTCTTCGGCAACAGCGCCGGAGCGCGCACTGCGGACAACGTCCATGAAAAACAGGAGAAATCCTACGGCGAGAATAAAAGAGCTGAGGCTGACGAACAGGTTCAGACCGGCCCAAGGCATCTCGGGCTGATAGGTATAGATACGACGCGGCATACCGAAGAGACCGAGAAGATGCATCGGGAAGAACGTCAGGTGGAAACCGGTGAATATCAACCCGAATACCCAGCGGCCGATCCGTTCGCTCATCATCCTTCCGGTGAATTTTGGGAACCAGTAATAGATCGCTCCAAGCAGCGGGAAAACAGAGCCGCCAACGAGGACGTAATGGAAATGCGCGACGACGAAGTAGGTGTCGTGCGCCTGCGTGTCGAATGGCACCGACGCCACCATGACGCCAGTCAGTCCGCCAAGCACGAAGGTGATGATGAAGCCGATAATGAACAGCATTGGTGACTTGAACACCGGTCTTCCATCCCACAGTGTTGCGAGCCAGCAGAAGATCTGAATGCCGGCGGGCACGGCAATAGCCATGCTGGAGGCCGTGAAAAAGCTCTCGCCAAGTCGCGGTAGGCCGACGACGAACATGTGATGCACCCAGAGGCCGAAGGCGAGGACGCCCGTCGAAATCAACGCCATCACCAGGGCCAGGTACCCAAACACCGGCCTGCGGGCGAACGTCGAAATCATCGTCGACACCATTCCCACCGCCGGCAGGAAGATAATGTAGACTTCCGGATGGCCAAAGAACCAGAAAAGATGCTGCCACAACAGGACGTCGCCGCCCTCGGCGGGATTGTAAAAATGGGTACCAACCAGACGGTCGAGAATCAAGGTGCTGCTTGCAAACATGATCGCCGGCATCGCCAGGATCACAAGGAATGAGGTGACCAGCATCGACCAGACGAAGAGCGGAATTCGATCCAGGGACATTCCCGGTGCGCGCTGCTTGAATACGGTAACAACGATCTCGACAGAGACAGCAAGCGCCGAAACCTCCGTGAACGTGATCATCTGCGCCCAAATGTCAGCTCGCTTTCCGGCACCATATTGGGGGCCGGAGAGGGGGACATAGGCAAACCAGCCCACGTCGGGACCGACGTCCAGCGCGAATGCGATCCATAACAGCAGGCCGCCGGCTAAAAATATCCAGTAGGAAAAAGCGTTGAGGCGCGGAAAGGCGATGTTGCGGGTGCCGAGCATCAGCGGCACGAGATACACGCCCATGGCCTCCATCACCGGTACGGCAAACAGGAACATCATGTTGGTGCCGTGCATCGTGAAAATCTGATTGTAGCGATCGGGACTGATATAGCGCGCCTCGGGCGTGGCCAGCTGGAGGCGCATCGCCATCGCCAGGATGCCGCCAAGTAGAAGAAACACAAAAGCCGTGATGATGTAGCGCCGGCCGATGATTTTGTGATCGACGGTCGAAAGCGCGCCCCACAAGCCTGTTGGCGTTTTCCAAATCTGATGAAGCCTGAGGTCGATCACCTCGTCGCCAAGATCCACATCGGTCAGCGGGGGAGGATCAGCGCTCATTTGAGACTTTCTAGGTAGGCGGAGACCTGTTTCAACTCTTCCCCGGAGAGCGGCACGAGCGGCATGTTGTTGCCGGGCTTGAGCGTCTGCGGGTCGGCGATCCAAGCAGCGAGGGACCCGCGAGTATTCGGCAAAAGCCCTGCCGCGATCGTCTGCCGGCTTCCAACGTGCGTCAAGTCAGGCCCGGTTACCCCGGCCGCCGATGTGCCGCGAATGGTATGACAGGCGGCACAAGGCTTGCTCATGAACACCGTTTCGCCGGCTGTGACCTGTGGATCTGCCGGCGGGAGCCGTTCACGCTGCTGCCCCTGCACCCATTGCCGATAACTCACCTCGTCTTCAGCAATGACAAGCACCGCCATGTGGCTGTGCTGCAGCCCGCAATATTCCGCACACTGGCCGCGATAGATTCCCGGTCGATCAGCATGCAACGTCAGTTCGTTGATCCGGCCCGGTATTAGATCCAGCTTTCCCGCCAGGCTCGGAACCCAGAAAGAATGAATGACGTCGGCGCTCTCCAACCGTAGTTTCACAGCTTGTCCGACAGGGATGTGCAGCTCGTTGGCCGTCTTGAACTCTCGCCCCGATCCATCATCGGGATAGATGAACTGCCACCACCACTGCTGACCTCGCACGGTGACGGTCAACGCTGTTTCGGAGGCTTCGCCAATCTTGCGCGTCGTATAAAAACTTATGATCGTCAGACCGGCGATGATGAAAGCGGTGGCCGCCACCGCTCCGGCGACAACTTTACGCGCTTTCTGGTCGTTGCCAGCAACCCCGCGTCCGTCACGCGGTCGTAGCAGGGACCATGCCAGCACCAGCATCACCAAAAGCCAGACAACAGCGCAGACCACGACAATGACAACGATGAGCTGTTTCAGGGCGGAAGCCGATGCGCCGGCTGCGTCAAGCGCAGACTGCGACCCCGTACAGCCTGAGAGACAGAGAGACGCAAGGGACGGGCCGATGATCGAAGAGCGCGTCAAGGCGATGGCCCCTGATCAGGGTGCGCGCCGGCGGGCCCCTCGTCGAAGAGAGCCGCGGCCGGTGCGCGGTTCTCGGACGGCCGGGTGTTCTTGTCGTCATTGCGACTGGGCGCGGTCGTTTTTGCCGAATAGGCGCCGATCGTTCTCACATAGCCGGCGAGCTGCCAGATTTCATCGATCGTCATCTTGTCACGAAAGGCAGGCATTCCGTGGGGCCTGCCATCGCGGATGGATGCTACGACCGAGATCATCTCAGGACCGTAAAGCCACCATCCGTCCAGAAAAGATGGGCCGGCCGCACCCCGGCCGTCGCCGTGGCATGCCGGACAGCCAAACCAGGAATAAAGCCGCTTTCCCTGGCTCAAATCGTAAGCGGTACTTTCGTATGGCTTTCCCAGCTTGAAATAGATTTCTGGCGGCGCTCCGCTGATGTCATTCGGCATCAATCGGATCTTCTCGAACTCGGCCGAAAGCGGCGGATCCAGGCGCAAGGTGCGGCCTTCTCGTGCCCAGCCCACGAGAGCGCCCGCGCCGACGACAACGGCGCCACCAAGTGCGATGGCTATAGCTGAACGACGATTACCTCGAACACTGCCCATGGAAAGCTTCCCGTGCCGGATCAGTCCTTCGGCTGCTGCTGTGACCTGGTGACGAATACCGGAAGCAGCTTGTAGGACGGCGTCTTCGACTGGGCATCGTGGTGTCCCAACGGAAATAGCGGGTTGCATTCCGGATAGTATGCCGCGCAGCAGCCTTGCGGAATATCGTACTCGACGACCCTAAGCGCGCCTACCTGGCGCGCGGTCGAGTGATCGATGGCCGTGCGCAAATCGACGCTGTCGCCGTTGGCGAAGCCGAGGCGAGCGACGTCATCGCGATTCATGAAAACGACTTTGCGTGTTCCGTTGACGCCGCGAAACCGATCGCTGTAGCCGTAAATGGTCGTGTTGAACTGGTCGTTCGATCGCAGTGTCGACAGATGCAGGACGTCTTCTTGCGCGCCATCGATTGCAAATTCAGGAAACAGCCGGTCCGGCGTCAGGAAGTTGGCCTTGCCCGTCTTGGTAACCCATTTCCGTTCGCGCGCTGGCAGGGGCCGAGCGAACCCACCCGGCTGGAACAGCCGCTTGTTGAAGTCGCTGAACGTTTCGGGATAGGTGCGCTCGATCGCGTCTCTGATCCGGCTATAGTCGTCGATCCATGCATCCCAGGGGACGTCACCACGGTCCAAGGTGGCTTTCGCCAATCCGGCAATGATCGCTGGCTCAGATCTTAGATGGCTACTCGCCGGTGTCGCTTTGCCGCGCGACCCATGGAAGTGTGCGACTGAGCTCTCGATCGATACAGCCTGTGGACCGGTGGCCTGGTTGTCGATCTCCAACCGCCCCAGACAAGGCAGCAGATACGCGATCTCGCCGTGGAGCACATGGCTGCGGTTTGGTTTGGTCGCGATCTGCACCGTCAGGCGCAATTTCCTCCAGGCCGCCTCCATCGCCTCTGTCTCCGGCACGGCACGCAGAAAGTTACCGCCGAGGCCAATGAAGGCACGCGCTTGGCCATCGAGAATTGCTTTGCAGGTGTCCACCGTCGATCGGCCCGTCCAACGCGGCGGTTCGAATTTGTACAGCTCGGACAGCTTGTCCAGGGGCACGAGCCCCGGCTTTTCGGTAATACCGACCGTTCGTTGTCCCTGGACGTTGGAGTGGCCCCGAATGGAGCAGATATTGGCGCCTGGTTTACCGATGTTGCCACGCAGGAGCGCGAGGTTGGCGATCATATGGATGTTGTCGACGCCCATCACGTGCTGCGTGACACCCATCCCATAGGCTATCAAGACTGCCTTGGCTTTTGCATAAGTCTGTGCCGCATGCGTCATCTGCTCCCGTGTGAGACCGGAAACTCGCTCAAGCTCCGCCCAGCTATAGGACCGGGCCGCATCGGCAAACTGTTCGAAACCGGTTGTGTGCTCCTGGATGAAGTCGTGGTCGAGGACATGCTTCTTGTCGGCAGCTGCAATCGACGCGGCAAATGCGATCGTTCCGGCCTCAGATGGGTCATCTGGGATGTCGTCGTTCCCGGCGATTTTACTTGTTCCTGACGCTTTGAGCGCATCGTCGGCCTCGATCAACGCTTTGCACACGCCAAAGAGCGCTGCGATATCGCCACCATTCTTCACCTGATAGTATTCCGACGAGATCAGTGTTTCCTTCGAGGACAACATCTCGGTTGGCGCCTGCGGGTTCTTGAAACGTTCAAGGCCCCGTTCCCGCAGCAAATTGAATGTAACGATCGGAACGCCGCGGTGTACGGCATCCTGCAGGTCATGCAACAGCCGGGGCGAGGACGTCCCGACATTCTGGGCGATATAAAATATGCAGTCGGTGTTCTCAAAGTCCGAGAGGACCGCCGTTCCGACCGATGCTCCGATACTTTCGGGCAAAGCCACCGAGGTGCTCTCGTGACACATGTTGGAACAGTCGGGGAGATTGTTGCTGCCGAACAGTCGTGCGAAAAGTTGATACATATAAGCCGCCTCCAGAGAGGCGCGACCGGACGTATAAAAGTCGACTTGTTGGGGCGTGAGGGCTCGAAGTTCTTTGCCGATTTCGGCGAATGCCACGTCCCACTCGACCGGCTCATACTTATCAGTTTCCGCGTTCCACCGCATCGGCTGCGTCAACCGACCCTGTTCCTCAAGATCATGGTCGCGCCAGGCTTCTAGCTCCCTCAGCGTATGCGCGGCAAAGAAGCCGGCATCCGCCCTGCGGTTTGTTACCTCCCAGGCGGTAGCCTTGGCGCCGTTCTCGCAAAATTCCAGCGGATGCGTCTTGGCGGGCTTCGCCCACGCGCAGCTGACGCACATATAGCCTTCGGGCTTGTTTTGCTTGTCCAGCAAGGCGGCGCCGCTCGCCGGGATATGCTCACGGAGCAGGATCCCGGCAACTGATTTTGCGGACCCCCATCCACCGGCCGGGCCAGTGTATGGCTTGATCGAGGGTTTGTCTTTCGGATGTGCTGTCATGATCGCTCCCAAACTATCTAAAGCTCTCTGAAAACGACAAGTTCCTTAGTGCGTGCTTTTTTCGCTCCCGGCCGGCTATTTCGCCAAATATTGATCCAGCGCTCGGTGTCCGCGCCCGGAAAGGGCGTCAATGTAAGCCCGAACATCTATCGATCAGCCATTCTCGCGCGTAGGCGTTGGTGATTTTAGCGATAGCCGTCGGAAGCCGGTTGAAACCATGCGGCCCGGCCGGAACGATGCTTAACGATGCGTTTCCGTTTGCGTCTTGCCAAGTGCGGAACATCTGAATGCTGTCATCGACGATGGGATCGAGCTCGCCCGCGATGAACAGAGCCGGCGGGAGGCCCTCGAGCTGCGCATGTAACGGCCCATCCCGTTCATTCCAGGGCAAACTGGAACGTAATCTTTGTAGATTTCGAAGAGCAGCGGGAGCGTCCACGATGAGGGAGGCGCTATTGGCGCTCCTGAGGCTGCGCGATCCCTTGAAATCAAACGCGCCGCATGTCGAGATAAATCCCCAGAATGCTTCGACCATTCCCCGGTCCCGCAGACGCAGCAAGGCCTGGGCGGCAAGGTGAGCCCCAGATGACTCACCGCCCAGAACAATCCGTCCGACGCCGAGATCTGACAGGTTCCGGACCACCCAGTTCAGAGCGATTTCACAGTCGTCTATGGCAAGGTCGACGCGATCATCGAGGGCGTTACGAAAATCGACAGCGACGGCGATGAGTTGGCACTCTTTAGCGACACGTGACGTGATGCCATCATCGAGGCGGGCATTGCCGAGCACCCACGCGCCACCGTGAAAGTGCACATAAACACCTCTTGGCGCTCCATCGGGCAGGAGAAACCGCAAGCCGACGCTACGTTCGCCGGCCGCGATGCTTCTGCTGAAAACGCGGCAGTCGTGAAACAGGCGCGATGGAAAGACGGATTGCAGCCCCAAGACTATGGCGTTGGCGACTTTCGCATTCCACCTGCGATCGGTGTAGTATCGTGGAAGTAAATGCAGAAGCGCGTTCAGCCGCTGAGCGCGGGTGACATGTTTTTCTTCAAGGCGGCCGATCAAGTCGCAGGCGCGTGAGCTCATCCGGCTGCGCCTTCTTCATGCATCGGCGGTCCGACTTCGTCGAGGTCTACCGGTTGGGGAGGTGGCGCGCCTGCATCACAGCCTTGGAATTGTACAGCGAGGCTATGGTCGCCAAGGCGGTCCTGCATCATGCCGGCCATCACGTTGAGAGAAGCCTCGACTCCATGCCTGGCCTCGAAACTGCGACACGCTTCCTTGAGTGCTCTGGCATCAGCGTTCATAATCTCATGCCGTCAGGACGACCTTGATGCAGTTGTCCTTCTTGTCCCTGAAAGTCTCGTAGAGAGCCGGGCCGTCTTCGAGCTTCGCCCGATGCGTGATGATAAAGCTCGGATCGATCTCGCCTTCCTCGATGCGGCGAAGCAAATCGAGTGAATAGCGGTTGACATGGGTCTGACCGGTGCGGATCGTCAGTCCCTTGTTCATTGCGGCGCCAAAAGGAATCTTGTCGAGGAAACCGCCATAGACCCCAGGAACCGAGACGATCCCGGCGGGTCGGCAAGCCATGATCGCGGTTCGTAGCGCATGCGGGCGGTCAGTTCCAAGCAGGGTGGCGGCCTTGACCTTGTCGACGACGGCATCAAATGATGCTGTAGCATGGGATTCCGCACCAACAGCGTCGATGCACTTGTCGGCGCCATGACCCCCGGTCATCTCCTTGATGCGGTCCGGGATTGTGCCGTCCACTTCGTCGAAATTGATGATCTCGGCTCCAGCCGACTGCGCCAGCGCCAGACGCTCCGGAACATTGTCGATGGCAATGATCCGCGCGGCACCCTGCATCAGCGCGCTTTTGATGCAAAACTGACCGACCGGACCGCAGCCCCAGACGGCGACGATATCGGTGGGTTCGATCTCGCAGTTGGCTGCGGCCATCCACCCCGTCGGAAAAATGTCGCCTAAAAACAGCGCCTGCTCATCGGTCATTCCATCGGGAATGACGATTGGAGAAACGTCTGCATAGGGAACACGCACATACTCCGCCTGACCGCCGGCGTAGGCGCCCGTCAGATGCGAGTATCCGAACAAGCCGGCGGTTGGATAGCCAAACGCCTTGGTGGCGTTATCGGCATCGCGGTTGGTGCGTTCACAAACCGACCAGTTGCCTCTGAGGCATTGCTGACATTCCCCACAGCAGATGGTGAACGGCACCACCACCCTGTCACCAACCTTCAGCTTCTTGTTGTCACGTCCGACCTCAACGACCTCGCCCATGAATTCGTGGCCGAGCACGTCGCCCTTTTCCATAAAGGGAATGTAGCCATCCATCAGGTGCAGATCTGAGCCGCAGATGGCGCAGGCGGTCATCTTGATGATGGCGTCGCGCCCATCTTCGATCTTGGGATCCGGAACGCTGTCGCAGCGGATGTCGCCCTTGCCATGCCAGCACAGTGCCTTCATCGATAAGCTCCTTGTAAGTTCAATTGATCGCGGCCGTTCCTTCAGCACGGATTTGCGTGGTGATAGCAAGAATGAGCGCAACAACCCCGATTGCGTAGACCGGCCAGCGCGTATCCATGGGAAAGGGAAAAAGCCAGGGTGAGAGCAGCATTGCTACGCCAAAGATAGCATCAAGCAACGAACGGATCCGTAGGAACCGCACAGCGTCAATTTCATGGTCGGTCAGGAGCCTGTAGAGCACCATAATGATGCCGAGCGCGATAAGCACCATTCGAGGAGTGCCATTGAGTTCGAGAAAAAACGGCAGGCCGATCACAAAGGACCCGACGACATAAGCAATTCCATGAAGCATGGTCGGTACGAAGCGCATTGTTCCCCCTATCCTTTCTGGCCTTCAAACTTCCAAATGAGGCGCTGGTTCCCGCTTTTCAGGGAGCTTACGGATCCGCAAAAACTCAGCTACGCGTGGTCCCCCGATGGCGGGAAGTGGCTTGGGCAGTTTTTGTAGGATTGTAATCTGCTGTCCACCATGATCGTATATCACCTTGCAGCGACGGCTCCTGACGCGGTGGTTTCACCGAGCGCCGAAATTACGGCGGCCCTTGCACGCGAGATACGGCTTTTGATCGTGCCGAGTTCGCACCCGCACACCCCGGCGATATCCTCGTAGCTGTCGCCATTTGCCGCCATCAGCAACACCTGGCGCTTGTCGGCGTCGAGAGCTGAAATGGCTTTATCGACTTCCCCCGTGCGCAAAGACCATTCCTGGGTCGATTGTACCGCCTGCCCGGATGTAGCGACTTCCATGTCCGCACAGAGGGTAAATCTCTGGCGGATCTTGTATTTCGTGCAATAGGTGTTGCGGGCAATCGTGAACAACCAGGATTTTACGTTGGTCCCGGGCCGAAATTGATCAATGTGAGCGAGCGCCTTGAGCATGGTATCCTGCGTGAGATCGTCCGCATCTGTCACAGATCGTTCGAACCGCATCGCGAACCGGTGCACCGCCGGCATTAACGCAACGATTTCCTTTTTGATCTCCGCACCCGTTCCACCCAGTCCGCTCATGTTTTCTCTCCTCGTGGTCGAAGAAGAATGAGGATGGAAGCTACGCGTTCCCGCTCGTTCGGGAACAGTGCGGAACCGTACGGGCGATTCCAGCGGCGGGAAGGCGTAACGTTTCACCACGACCTAGACTATTGCTGGGCCGCGTCGAACATCATCCTGAGGATGGCGAAGACACAGAGTAGACAGACCAGCCAGGTGAAGGCCGAGTTCAGAAACAGAAGGACGAGCTTTCTCATGTGTCCATGGACGTAGTCTTCGATGATCGTCCGCATGCCGATATCCATGTGGACGGCGCTGAGAAGAATGAAGGCGAGGAGGGCGGGGCCAATCCAGAAGCTGCCGATCGAAGCAACGACAAAGTCGCGATCTCTTCCAAGCAGATAGATCCCGATCCCGATCAAATAAGGGGTCAAGATGCCCAATGCCAAACCCGATGCTTGTTTGAGAACGTAAGGCCGGGTGCCTCCCTTCGCGGATCCCAAACCCCGAACGCGTCCGAGCGGTGTCGTCATCGTGGTCCTCCCAATTCGCAAGCGTCCTCTTGCGTCGGCTCGCTGTTGAACCAATTCACCTTTCAAGCAAAGCGAACTTACTTGACCGAAGGTCTTCGCCGTATTCGCTCACCTGCCTTGCTCACGAAGGTCGCGGCCCCTGTTTTAACGACCTGAAGGTCGGGCCGGTCTTCAGGATGAGCAATGGCATGCTCATCAAACTCTAGCTCGCGCTGGCTATCACCATGGTCAGAAATGACTGGGGGTGCAGCTAAGGTTTCAGAGGGTCCCGCGCTGGGCCGTTCCTCCGCCGCCCGACAGTGCTCAGACTGCTTTCCGGCCGGTCGGCCCGCTGCTCCCCGGATCCGATTAGCGCGTCGGCCGATGACATCATCTTGACTTGCCATTCCTTCTTTCTCCCCTGGTCGATCATCAACGTGAGACTATCGGTCTACCGGTAGGCGTCGTTTCCGCTCTTGTCAGGCTTTGCCGGGTCGAGCGCATACGGTCGTCCCTCAGGCACGGCAATTGCTGAAAAATTCGCGGCAAGCTCGTGGAGACGCGCACGCATGTGTTCGCCCCGAACCGGCTGGCCGTGCCCCGTGATGACCAGTTCCGGTTCCAGACTAGCCAGCATGACGACCGAGCGTTCGGCCTCGTCCCAATCGGGTGTCAGGTAGCGCGGTGGCCCGTGCATCTCCGGTTTTTGCGTCAGGACCTCGTAGACGGATTCCTGGCCTGTCGTGACGATCGCGTCGCCGGCTATCAAGGTGCGGTAACTTTCACGCCACAACGAGATGTGACCCGGCGTGTGCCCTGGCGTATGCAGCCACTTCCATCCCGGCATGGCTGGTACACTCCGATCCGGCGGCAGCATCTTCAGCCACCGACCCACATCGACGGGGGAGCGTGGAAAGAGGGGTGACAACAGCGCCATCGCGCCACCGCCGACAAAGGCATCGGCCGGCGGATAAGAAGCTTGTCCGTTTAAATATGGAAACTCGAGAGGATGCGCGTAGACTGGAACGTCCCAATGCTCCGCGAGCCCCTCCAGGGAGCCGGCGTGGTCGAAATGGGCATGCGTCATGACGATCGCAGACGGGCGTGTATTTCGTCCGAACCGGGCTTCCGCCGTCTCGACGATTGTATTCTTCGACGTCGGCAGACCGGTGTCGATCAACACCCAGTCATTACCCTTTGCAGGGTCGCCGTGAAAAATCACATTGACGATCGACATCAGGCGGTATGCCAGATCAGGTGCAAAGACCCGTGCTCCAGACGCGCTTTCCGCAGTCGGCGCAATATCGTCGGTCTCAAGTGAAAGCTGAACAACCATCTAGATCTCCTTCGTGAGCGCAACGAACTCCGCGACGAGGGAGAAGTTCCCTCTGCTCATTCTTCGGAAGGCGCAAACAGGAGGGAACCTGATCGGCTGTCGCTTGTTTGCGGGCTTCACAACGAAGGAGAGCTCCATGTTCTACACTGACGGTAAGCTGCAATATCCTGTGACAGACGCCGGCGGATTGCCGGCGTCTGTCAATGAAGAGCGATGAGCAACGCGGCACCTCTGCGCTCGTTTGGTGGGCACTAAGCGTGAAGCGCGGGAACTCGCAAGCCCGACAGAGGTTCGTGGGGAAAATATACATGAGGTCTCCCATGAATGAGATTATTGACGCCGATTTCTGCGTCACCTGGCAATCGCCTGTCTTCGTCCGGATCGGTAACGGCATGCGGGAACGTCTCGACAGCCCCGATGCGGCATTGGCGGCGCTTCTCCATCGCTGGCCATCAAGCTATGGTTCCGAATACGAAGTTGCTAAGCGCCGATGTGTCGATGCGATTGCAAGTCACGGCAGCCCGGAGCTTGCCCGCAGAGCGTTCGTAGAAGCGGCGGTCGCTGCCAAGTTGCGCGCATGACAGGCTTGGAGAGGCGACCCACGCGAAGCTTCCCTCTGTCCGCTGGCCTGCTTCTGGGCTTGGGACTCGGAGGTTTCTTTGATGGAATTGTCCTCCACCAGCTTCTGCAATGGCATCATATGCTCAGCTCATGGTATCCAATCGCCACGATCGAGAACCTCGAACTGAACACCTTCTGGGACGGCGTCTTCCATTCCGGTACATACGTCTTCGTGCTCGCCGGGCTTTTTATTTTGTGGCGGTGCGGCCGCCTCAGCCATTTCCGCTGGTCGACGGGCGATCTTGTCGGCACCATGCTCATCGGCTTCGGAGCGTTCAACCTCATCGAAGGCGTCATCGACCACCATGTCCTCGGCCTGCATCACGTCAATGAGATGGCTCCCCGCGGGCAGTGGCTATTCTGGGACCTCGGTTTCCTTGCCTGGGGTGGGGCGATGATAGGCGTTGGGTTGTTGATCATGAGGCGGCTCCATGACTGAGATGCTGCGCGAACTCCGCACAGCGGCGATCTGGGCGGCCTTCGGTCTTGGCCTCCTCTTCGCGACGCGACCAGTGTGGTCGTTTCTCCTGTTCGGCCCCCTGATTACCCTGGAAGACCTGCTTTCATTGCGCTGCCTCGGGCTCCCGACATAAAGAGTCGGTTGAATAAGCGATATCGGCGAAGCAGTCGAAAATTTTTTCGATGAACGTAAATGAAGATCGAGCTACCATCGGTGCAGAATGCCGCTCCTCCCGCCGTGTGTATCATCGGCGGCGGTTTCGGCGGTCTCGCGTGCGCAATCGAACTCGGTGCCGCTGGGGATATCAAGGTCACGCTCGTTGACCGACGCAACCATAATCTCTTTCAGCCGCTCCTTTATCAGATCGCCACTGCAGCCTTGTCGCTGGCCGACATCGCCGAGCCCATTCGTAAGATGCTTGCACGTCTCAAAAACTTCAACAAGATCATGGCTGAGGTGTCGGCTCCATCCTCGCGTAGCGTATCACTGTCCGATGGCGACTCGCTCTCCTATAACAAGCTCGTCCTTGCGACAGGTTCTGACTAGAACTATTTTGGACACGATGTTTGGCGGACGTTCGCGCCCAGCCTCAAGAGCATCCATGAGGTGCGCCAGATCCGCCATCGGCTGCTTCTGGCTTTCGAGCGAGCGGAGCGGGCGAAGAGCGAGGCTGAGAAGCAGGCGTTGCTCGCCAGTTATTGGCGGGGGACCCACAGGCGTCCAAATGGCGGTCGCGATTTTTGAGCTCGCTCACTTCATGATCAGCCCCGACTTCCAAAACTTGCAGCCCGACGATATGCGAGTGATCCTGGTTGGGGCCGGACCACGTTTGACGAAACGGCAGGGGAGACCGGCGCCGACCATCATCTCGCAGCGGCTGATGGCGTTAGCAACAGGCCAGTTGATCGCGTACGACCATAATCTTAATATTCGCCCCGAGGGAGTCTAAGTTCGCGATCCGCGATGTTGAGGGCGCATACCGGGCGATGGCCCCGGGGTGTGCTGATGCAAAGCGAGCGGGGCTCGCTGGCGAGGCTATTCCCATCATCGCAGCGCTTTATGAGGTCGAGGCCACTTTGATATCCCCCCGCGATCAATGACGTCGACGACTTGCCGCCCCGACCGGCGCAGCGCGACATCGACCGAGCAATTCGAAAGCCGCAGGTTCCGCGGCGTGATGCGCCGACCTTTTTCGGAATCTTCAGTTTTGCCATGACGGGCTCCTTTCGAGCGGGAGACTCCAGCAATGCACCTCAAGTTCCTGCGCTAAGTTCAATGGCAGCTAAACTGCTGTCGGTTCCGCTTGAAATCATTTCATAACCAGGTCGCTCGCCGGCTGCATCGCCGAAGAACTTCAGAGGGCCACGCCAGCCAGAGCCGATATCATGATAGAGCCCTACTGCTCATTTAGCGAAATCGCTTGCCGGACGTAGGGCGATTTAATGACGCGTTGCCCGATGCAAACCGCTAAGACATGCGTTGAAGCACTCGTTCGGGCAACGCTGATCCGGAAGGGAATCAAGCAGCATTATGCAAATTTTTGCAACTGGACGGCAGCGCATGATGCCTCCGAGGATGTAAAGTGGTGGAAATGCCGCTTTCAAGGAGCATTTATGGTGATCCTAGCGAGAGAGCAGCGGCATTTCCTGTCGCGAGAGACATCAGCAAGCGTTGGCCGCACCGGATTGCGCTGAGCTGGTGGGAGCAGGATTACCGGTGCCAGTTCCCGCTGCGCGCTGGCAATCATTCGGATCGCCGCCGGAGGCACCTGAATTGCTGGTGCTGTCCGTGGGATTGCCAGCGTCGGCTCCAGTGCCAGTAGAATTGCCGCCGCTGTTGCCGCTCCCGGATGCGGCGCCGCCAGACGACGAGCTATTGCCCGAGGTCCCGCCGTTAGCAGCCCCGGAGTTTCCCGAGCTTCCCGACGACTGGGCGATGGCGGATGTCGCGAGTGTGAGTGCGAGCGCGGACGTTGCAAGGATCTTTATGATCATGAGTATCACCTTTGGGTTAGGACATCGTTACTATGGTCCAACCTCGAAAACACGACCGGGTTCCTGCAAGAGAGCCCGCGTTCCGGATATGTCCGTCAACGTACAGAGGAAGGCTCGATCAGGCTTTTATCGGCAGGTGGTGATAGGCAGCCATTGATCTGACTTCGGGATGAAAACTGGCCAACGCCACTCATGCGCTTTGGCCGCCGCGCTGGCCAAATTTGGCCGAATGGAGGAAGCAAGAGTGGCCGCAGCTCGCGTGCTCCAGCTTTCGTTTCGACCGCCAGTTTGTCGGTGTAAACTAAGGCTCCAGCTCTGACATCGGTTTTCTGTAGCGTCCCGCGGAACGAAGAATGCCGGAATAAGCCGCCGTTGCCCTTGGCGATACCCGACGCAAATCAACGCATCGCAAGCTAGCACACTGTGGATCGTTTGCGGATCGCGCGCTTCTGCAATGCCATCAGCATTCTTAGAGCACGTTTACTTGCGTAGGTCGGCTGCCTTTTGATCCAAACCGACGGCGGCGCGCGAGAAAGTTCGGCAGGATGTCGTGGCTGCCAGTTCGGATAACTGCTACTGGTGCCCGGAAATATTGGTCGGCCTTGTTTCGTCGGTGAGGTCAGCATGCCAAGCGGCGGAACTTCCATATTTCGTCTATGTTTTATGGACATGAGCAACACAGAGCAAAGAGCCACGAAAGGCATGGTCAAACTCGGTCTGACTATCTTTGTCGTCGCGGTAATTATTGCGGTGGCGTATTTGGCTTTCTTCACGCCGGGAAAAGTCTAGTCCGACGCTGCGACAGCGGCCACCAACAGCAGCACTGACCCGGCGCCGGCGGAAATGGATTTGCCCCTACTGGAGCAGGCGAGATGAGCGATAACTTCAGCGCGAAAGAGACCTTGGCCATATATGGCGCGTGCGCGACCACGATCACACTCGTCCGGGATGGCTTTTTCACCGAGGAAAAGACGCCGACAATGCAAGATGCAATCGACTACCTTAAGGCATTGGACGCTGCCCCACTTGGCGTCGTTCTCCACATCCGCGTCCACGGGCGCAACATTCCATTCGGCCGGGATAACGTATCGAAGCTGATGGGGGAGCTTTGAGTAGATGCCGGTCCTTTTTCCGATAGGACATGATCCGGGGTGGCTGCCTTGCGCAACTCGTTTCGCTGCTTAACTGTTGAAGGCGGGGTTCGGCTTCACGCGCTCTTTCTCGTGCGGTCCACTACTCCGAAGACGAGGAATGCAAGCTCGCTGCCAGCCAAAATAGCTGAAATCGCGACGGCGAAATCTACCCGCCGATCGCATCTGCGAGATCTCCGTTGCGCTGCTAATCCGCCCTAGCTCGACTTCCGCGACTGGAACGATGGACGTCCGACAGAATTCGCCCTGCTAGCGACAGCTATTCCACCTGGAGCGATCCCGCGAGAGCCCCGTCATTACTGGTTTCGGTACGGTTTTGGACCGTGCGGTTGGGTTTTGGAACGCAGTCACCATTCGGTTGTTGAGTTCAACGCTACATGGAGATCCTCATGTCTCAATCTGATCACCCACGCAGCCCAATGAACTTCCAGTATCCTGGTGAGCAGACCCGCGGCGATCCTACCATGGGCATGATCAATGCCGAACTGGCCGACAAAGGCTTTCTCGTCACTAGTACGGATGAGTTGATCACCTGGGCCAGAACCGGCTCGTTGATGTGGATGACGTTCGGCCTTGCATGCTGCGCCATCGAGATGATGCAAATGTCGATGCCGCGCTACGACGTCGAGAGGTTTGGTGTTGCTCCGCGCGGCAGCCCCAGGCAGTCCGATTTGATGATCGTTGCGGGGACGCTCTGCAACAAGATGGCACCAGCGCTTCGCAAGGTTTACGATCAGATGCCCGAGCCGCGATACGTAATCTCGATGGGCTCTTGTGCCAATGGCGGCGGATACTATCACTACTCCTATTCCGTAGTGCGTGGCTGCGACCGTATCGTTCCCGTGGATATCTACGTTCCAGGCTGCCCACCAACTGCTGAAGCATTGCTCTATGGCATCTTGCTCCTGCAGAAGAAAATCAGGCGTAACGGCACGATCGAGCGATAGATACGACCGTTCCTATTGCCGCACCTCTCGGTTTGCCGCGGCGGCCGAGGCCGACCCGAAACTACTCCAAATTCGAAGTCATTCGCTTTCCAGCTCTGGGCGACTTTCAACGAGTTCGCGGTCGAGGATCTGGAAGAATTCTGAGCAGGGAGGAATGCAAGTCTCGCCGCCGCCGGCGTCTCCTGGACTTGGCGGGTCCCAATTGTACCAGCACAGCCGGGATCGACACCTTCGACAACGGGCCGCCCTACGACATCCTCAAGGCGGTCGAGGATGAATGCCACGTCGAAATGGCGGTGCGGGATTCTTCCAGGATGAACTGACGATGACGCAGGAGCAGAACCTGCTCGTGGTCGCGGGAAGCAATGCGGACAGCGATGACGACGTGCAATATCTACATCGTAGCGTCGCTCGGCTAAGCTTCCAGCGCCGCTTTGAGCTTGCCAACCACATCAAGGCGGTTTCGAACATCATCATCAGGATTGCAAACGCACACAGTAGGCAACCGACCAGCTGAACGCAGCATTCAAAAACAGCAAGGCCAGCTTTCTCATGGGACTGTCCAACGTAGTCCTCAATGATGATCCTCATCCCGATGTCCATGTAATGGCGCTCAGGATAACGAAAGCCAGCGAGGGCGCGCCCCAAAAGCTCCCGGCGGCATCACGGTCGCGACCGAGCAATATATCCCAAGGGCAACCAGGTAGGGCGTGTCAGAATGCCTGGCGCGTTGCCAGATCCCTGCTTTCGAACATAAGATCTCGTCCCCCCTTTGGCTGACCCAAGGCCACGAACTCGTCCCAACGGTGTAGCCATAACTTCTCCAAATATAGGCTGTTCGGCATCATCAGTCGATTGTTACGTACCGTCGGTCAACCGGACCGGCAGCAGGGACAAGCCGCGCCCGGTTGCTCGTGGTGGAGCGTGTCCAGGGAACCGGACAAAGCTACCGAGCTGGCAAACCGATTTGGTTTATTTTCATCGCGGGGACCCAGCAATGACCAGTAGGCGTTTGGGCTTCTCGAATGCGAGTCGTCACGTCGGGTAAGACGCCGGCGATATCGCCGACGTCTGTCATCCTCAGAGCTGCTCCGTCTGCGCACCGCTGTTCGGTTTTGCCGGACCGAGCACCGGTTTCTGTCCAAGCGCTGCCGTCATAGGCATGGAGGTGAATTCGCCCTTTCCATCAACAGAGGAACCCTGTGACCACCGGCCGGGGACCGGATCGCTGGCGTCGGCTTGAAAGCCGAGGAAGGTATAGCTGAATTCCTGCTTTTCCTGCTCTTGCGGAAAGCTGTTTGGGATTGGGAATACACCCGATGTCCCGCCCAATTCCTCGAGAGCGGCTAGCCACTGGTTCTGGTGCATGGTATCGCGGGCGATCAGAAAGGATAACATATCCTTCATGCCGGGATCGTTCGTCATGTTGAACAGGCGGACAGCTAGCACCCGCCCGGTCGATTCGGCAGTTACGTTCGCGGTCATATCCGCGGCAATGTTTCCGCTTGCATAGATATGCGACATGTCGAATGGCACGCCGTCGGAATCGACGGGCATCGCCGAAAGTCCGGCAGAAAGCAGGTTCTTGAGGTTGATGCCGCCAAGGACGGCTCCCCCGATCGGATCGGCGGCAATTTGCTCTTTGAGTTTGAGCGGCGCGCCCTCGAGGTTCATGGCAACCGCGGTCGCGAGCATTTCGATATGTCCGAGTTCTTCCGCAGCGGTGTTCATCAACAGGTCGCGGAACTTAGGGTCCCCGCGAGCGCCGCATGCCTGAAAGAAATATTGCATCGCCACGCGGATCTCGCCCTCGACGCCGCCGATCGCCTGCTGCAAGGCGCGCGCGAACAGGGGATCGGGCTTCTCAACCCGGACAGGATATTGCAGCTTACCGTCGGTATAAAACATGGAGACTCTCCTCTGATGTGAAGCCACACGAACAACTCATGGCGGTTTCGGTTCCATGCCACCCACGAATTTCACCAGTTAAAGGCTGCAGGCGTGTCGTTCGGGCAAAATCTCGCTGACGATCAAAGCTGCATCGGAAAAATTCCCGTACGTTACCGCGCGGTTCTCGAACCGTTCGGAACGCGCAGACGCCATGCCCATTCCTGTTCCAGCACAGTAGGAGAGGGATATGAGTGGACCGGGTTCAGCAGGTGCCGAAATGGAAAGGGAAATTGTTCGTTGATGCCGACAGTGCGCCGGTTTGTAAAGCAGCTCGAGCGATCTGCACAGATGCAGACGGATCTCACGCAGGATACGATGTTAAAGGCGCTCGCCCACCGGATAGCACAACGGCGCAATCGGAAGAATCGCCGTTGGGGGGAGAAACCTCTCGCTGCCAAGTGATGGGATTGGGCGACAACAGACACCGGTGGCGCCGCAGCAAGCTTCCCGAACTACAGCGAGGAGATGCACTGGGGCAGTCGCCATGGCCTCGTCGCCGCCTCGGGCTGCTGGCCTAACTCTTCCATGGAAATTTCCGCTAAAGCCGGCGGTTGGCATGCCACCGCGCGCAATTCTTCAGAAGCGCGCTCCCATTGTTCTCGGTCCCGTCCAGCGGGTGAGCCCTCCCTTATCCAAATGTCATAAGCTCGACGGCGGATTTCTACTTCGGAATCGTTCGCCATCCCAGTGCCTCCTCTGTGCTCGCAATGGCTTGGAAAATCAGACATCACGCCGGGCTCGCGTTGGTCCGTACAAATTGGTTCGTGCCAACTTTTTATCTGGCCCGCGTCAATCCCGCGTTCTGTCGGCATCCACCCGATGTCTTTGATCACCTAGGGAGACGAGGTTCATTCCAGTGCCTCCGTCGAGTGGGCAAACGCGACCCGGTGCTGGTCGTGCTAATCGGAAACACCTATTGCAGTTAGACCTTGGCAGTCTGCCCATCTTCCTTGAGGCTTGCGAACCTGGTAGTGACAGCAGCCACGTTCTCGTCCAGCCACTGGGCCATTGCCTGTTCTTCTTTCAAGTTCGCCAGGAGCGCGGAGGTTACATTTCCGTGACCGGCAAGCTCAGCAAGGATGAGGAGCGATTTATAAGCTGCGATTTCAAAATTCTCGAATGCAAAGTTGGCGAACGAGTTCTTGAGGATTTCGTCGCCTGCTATCGTATGCCCCATCGCCGCCATGCTTCCGGAGAAGGAGAGGGCAAAGTCCTTCAACGTAGAACTGTCAGCGCCGAACTGATCTAGCAACTCGTCAATGCGTCCAATCTGACCCTCCGTCTCGGTGATGTGCTGCTCAAGACGGCGGGCGACCTCGGGATAGCTTTCGATGCGAGCGACCTGAGGACGCATGATCGACAGAGCTTGGTTTTCCATGGCGTGTGCGTTCTTTAGGCCTGTGACGATAAGGGTTTCGTGTCGTGCGTCGGGCATGTTTCTCTCCTGAGTTGAAGGCGATCTAACTTCCAGGGTGTCCCGCGGTTCCCCTGTCCAGCTTTGAAGATTGGAGGAACTAACCGTCAGCAGGCGGCGCTCCAAGGCGTTGCTTTCCGCAATGGCCGTCGTAGCGATTCATCATCCTGAGCAGCGGGGAAGGCAAAAGCTCGGGTCAATGGGCGTATCAGCGCAACCTTTGTGTCGGAGGTGTTGATGACGGGAACGTTCGCGCGGCGCTTCTTGGAAACGAAGTTGAGCACGGCGCGTCACCAAGCGAGCTGCGGTTTTCTGCCCGGCCGACGAGTGGGATTTGAGGGAACCCATCCATCGATCTATAACCAGCCGCAAAGCAGCAGCTACAGCAACATGTATCTGTCATGACACCAGTAGGGATGAAGGAGATGATCCACGCACAAATGACATGACTTGTCTCGTGGTGACGATCCTGCGGTGCCCTGCTCGAATCCGACCAAGGCAAGACGAGTTAAGGACGCACGTGCGGGCCTGTCATCGGCTAGAATGGTTTCGAGCTCGACGAGGAGGACCTCCGGCATGGTCGCAACTATTGTCAAGAGCTCGGTTGTGATTGCGCCGGTCTGGAACTCTTCTCCCACATAAAAAGCTATGAGGGCGTTGTCTTCGAAGGCATCGATAGCCGTTACTACTGCGTTCCCTGGAAAGGCGCTGATCGTGCCGCCAATCATGTTGATACGGTAACCGGCGAGATCGGCGAGCCCGCTGCAGCTCCGACCCCGAAACTGATAGCAGATCCGACCTCTTTTCAGATACTCGACGGAGAACCGGAACGAGAACCCGCTGTCACACGGGTAGGTTAAGGCCGTGAGCTGGGCGAGCGTATCTTGAAAGGCTGTCCGGGCATCAGTCATCGGCTTTCAAACTAGGCCTGCCCCCGGATGTTCCAGGAAGGCAGCAAGCTAGCGAGTTCCAACTGTGATTGGCCACATAGCTGCCTGTTATTCAAGAGGGCATATCCGAGGGAGCGATACCGCCGCCTCGAAATCGCCTGAAGTCAAAAGTCTTTTTACATCACGTTCAAGCTAGCCTCCCACTTGCAGCGTCCGCAATCGTACTGGAACTAGCTGCCCCCTGCACGGTTTCAGAGGGCAGCCGCGTCTAAGGACGCAGGCGAAGGAATAGGCGAGAGTACAAGAGCCCCAGGGAACCCAATGTACAATCTGGAAATCGAGCCGGGTCTGCAACCGGCGCAGAAACTTCGCGTGCAAGAGGTCGGCGTCTACCGTGGCCCGAACCTTCACAGTCGAACCAAAATGGTCCGCATCCAGTTGGACCTTGGGAAGTTGGAACAGTATCCGACAAATCTTCTGCCTGGCTTCGTTGATGCCCTTCTGAAACATGTCCCCGGATTGCGCGAGCATGGTTGCAGCTATGGTGAACCCGGAGGGCTGGTTCTGCGGATGGAAGAGGGCACGTGGCTCGGACATGTCGCCGAGCACGTCGCCATCGAACTGCAGAACATGGCGGGCGCCGATGTTGCCCGCGGCAAGACCCGTTCGGTGACCAACATGCCCGGCGTCTACAACGTCATGTTCGAATATGAAAATGAGGATGTCGGCCTGTTGGCCGGACGCTTCGCGTTAGAGCTCGTCAACTTGCTATTGCCCATCGAATTGCAGGGGCTTGCTGGCGCCGACATGATCGCACCGTCCCCTCTTGCGCTGTTTGCCATGCCTGAAGCCCTGCGCGTTCTGCGCGCGATGCATTCTGAAATTGCCTTCGGCCCCACGACCGCATCGATCGTTCGTGAAGCTGAAGCGCGCTCCATCCCCTGGCGAAGACTGGACAACAGCAGCCTTGTCCAGCTCGGCTATGGCAAACACATCAAGCGCATCAGAGCAAGCTGCAGCTCCCTTACCTCCGAGATCGCAGCGGAAATAGCCAGCGACAAGGAACTCACCAATCGCCTGCTGATCGAAGCTGGCCTACCGGCGCCGCTGGGCACCGTTGTCAGTAGCGCGGAAGAAGCGGTCGAGGCAGCACGGACGATAGGCCTTCCGGTCGTCATCAAGCCCGTGGACGGCAACCATGGTAGAGGTGTCAATATCGGTCTTTCGACCCATAGCGAGGTGGAGTGGGGTTTCGAGCAGGCGCGAGCGCATAGCAGCCTGGTCCTTGTGGAACAGCAGTTTGTCGGCGGGGATCACCGCATCCTTGTTATCGGCGGCAGGCTCGTTGCCGCTGCAAAACGTGTCCCCGCCCACGTCGTCGGGGACGGCAGGGCGACGATCGAGCAGTTGATCAACCGCGAGAACGAAGATCCTCGCCGTGGCGAGGGGCATGAGGCGGCACTTACCCGGATCTCGATCGACGAATGCCTCATCCACTACATCGCCCGTTCCGGATATACGCTGGCTAGCGTTCCGGAAAGGGGGAAACCGGTCATGCTCCTGCCAACTGCGAACCTGTCAACCGGTGGCACCGCCATCGACTGCACCGAAGACATTCATCCGGACAATGCGCTGATTGCCTGTCGCGCGGCGCAGATTATCGGCCTTGACATAGCCGGCATAGACTTCGTCGCGCCGGATATCAGGAAGTCTGTTCTTGAGACAGGCGGGGGCATCATCGAGGTCAATGCGGGACCGGGGTTTCGCATGCATCTTTATCCCTCCCAGGGCAAGCGGCGTGACGTTGCAGGTCCGGTTTTGGATCTTCTTTATCCGCCAGGCGCGCCCAGCCGAGTGCCGGTACTGGCCGTGACAGGCACGAACGGCAAAACGACAACGACCCGGATGCTGGCTCATATCCTCGCCGCCGATGGCCAGATAGGCGGAATGACGTCTAGCAACGGCGTCTACATCGACGGCCGGCGTATCATGGAGGGCGACTGCACCGGTCCAATGAGCGCGCGTGTTGTGCTGGGCGAACCGACCATAGACGTCGCTGTTCTCGAAACGGCGCGCGGTGGACTGCTTCGTGAGGGACTGGCATTCAACGCTTGTGACATAGGCTGCGTGACGAATGTGACGGCTGATCACCTTGGCCTTCGGGGTGTCCATTCGGTGGAAGACCTCGCCGCTGTAAAGTCGGTGGTGGTTGAAGCCGTTCATGAAGATGGGTGGAGCATCCTCAACGCCGATGACCCACTGGTCGCCGCCATGCGCGAGGAAGCCGGTGGCCATATCTGCTACTTCTCCACGAAAGCACCCAAGCAGTGGCCGGACTTTTTGAAGGACCACGTTCTCCACGGCGGCCGAGCCCTGGGATGCGACCTGGCTTCCGGCCTGTTCGACATGATACTCTACGACAAGGCACAGAAAATGCTGATCTGCCGCGTCGACGAGATCCCCGCCACCATGAACGGAATGGCTGCCTTTAATGTCGAGAATGCGCTGGCAGCGTCAGCGATGGCCGTATGCAACGGTGTTCCTTTGCCCGTCATCCGTGAGGCGTTGCGTTCATTTGGAACATCCTACGAGCAGTCGGCTGGACGTCTTAACATGGTCGAGCGCGAGGGGGTCCGTATAATCGTGGATTATGCCCATAATCCGGGAGGTCTTCGCGCCCTTGGGAGGCTGGTCGGAAAGCTTAGGACCGGGAATAGCAGCTGCATTGGCGTCGTCGGCATCGGCGGTGACAGACGCGACCAGGATATTTATGAAATGGGCGAGATTGCGGCTAGCGTTTTTGACCGCTTGATTCTGAAGGAGGACTATGATTTGCGGGGAAGATCGGCTGGCGAGGTTGTTGCCATTCTTCGTCAAGGCGCGCTCAAAGCGGGCTTCGACGCTTCCAAGCTCGAGGTCGTGCTCCGCGAACACGAGGCGGTCGAGCGCGCGCTGGGCTCAGCCCTAAATGACGACTTAATAGTCGTCACCGCTGACGACATCGCCCGTGTTTGGAAGCGGGTCTCTGCCCCGCCGGCCAACGAACTCGATCCTCTCCCATACAAGGGCGCTATTCCACTCCAATCAGAAATTCGGGTTTTCTGATGTGGTCAATCATTCTCCATGGCGGAGCTAAAACAATTGCAATGAAGGATATGGCTGCCAACCGTTCCGGCTGCAGAAAGGCTTTGGAGGCGGGTGCTGCGATCCTCAGGAATGGCGGCACGAGCATTGACGCCGCAGAGGCGGCAGTGCGCGTTCTTGAAGACGATCCGACCTTCAATGCGGGTTACGGCAGTGTTCAGAACGAAGATGGCGAAGTCGAATGTTGCGCGGCGATGATGGAGGGGGAACGCTTCAACGTTGGCGCGATCGCGGCGGCGAAAGGTGTTCGCAATCCGGTTGCGGCAGCAAAAGCAATGTTATTCGATAAGCCCGTGCTGATCGCAGGCGACGGAGCAAGAGCGTTCGCCGCGCAAGCCGGCCTCAGGCTCTGCGATCCGGATGCGCTCATCGTTATGCATGAAGCCAAGCAACCGGATGCCGAAAAACGTCACGACACCGTTGGCTGCGTTGCACTCGATGAACAAGCACTTTTGGCGACTGCCGTGTCAACCGGTGGATTGCAGGGAACTCCGGCCGGTCGCGTCGGCGATTCCCCTCAGCCAGGTTGCGGTTCTACTGCGACAACAATATCGGCGGGGCAGTATTTTCGGGTGATGGTGAGGATATCGCCAGGATGATGCTCGCCGCCCGGGTCATGTACGCCCTTCACGACCTCTCGCCGCGAGAGGCGGTAGAGGCCTCGCTCGCTCATCTCGAGCGTATCGGAGGAGAGGCCGGTGGAATTGCTGTGACGCCTGACGGCAAGTTCGGCTGGGCTCACAACAGCGAGCATTTTGCCGTCGCCTATGCGAGCAGCGGTGAGCCGTCTCCAAAGGTTTATTTGAGCAAATCGGAAGAGCAAAATGCTTAAGAAGACCAAGACTGCGAACGGTCGAGATGGCACGCTCATCATCATCGGCGGCCATGAGGACCATGACGGCGAGCGCGTCATTCTCAAGGAGGTTGCAAAGAATGTCAGAGACGGAAAGCTCGTGTTGGCAACCGTCGCGTCGCACGAGCCGGAAGGATATCTCGAAAAATACCAGCGGTCGTTCGGCGATTTGGGCATACCCCATGTGACCGAGCTCTATATCGAGGAGCGGGACCAGGCGACGAGCGAAGACAAGCTTGCAGGACTTCGCGACGTCGGCGCCGTTTTCTTTTCTGGCGGTGATCAGCTCCGCATCACCAGCCTCATCGGCGACACGCCGATCGACGAGCACGTCCATGAAATCTTTGCAAATGGCGGCGTCATCGCCGGCACGTCCGCCGGAGCTTCGGCGATGAGCGATACAATGCTGGTCCGCGGCTCAAATGCTAGCTCGTTCCGGATTGGTGATCTAAGCATGGCTCCCGGGCTGGGTCTGCTCCCGAACGTCATCATCGACCAGCATTTTGCCGAGAGGGGGAGGATCGGCAGGTTGATCGGCGCCGTATCGCAGAATCCACGGGTCTTGGGTATCGGCATCGATGAGGACACCGCGATCGTCGTGCGCGGTCACCGTTTCGAGGTCATTGGCACTGGAGCGGTTTACCTCGTCGACGCTGGAGACATCACCCATACCAATATCGCTGAAGCTTCCCCGGACGAGGCACTATCGATCTATGATCTGAAACTCCATGTCCTAAGCTCCGGTGACGGCTTCAACCTCGAGACCCGTCGGCCGGACCGCGAGACCGTCGCAGTCTCTCTTGAAAAAAGGTGGTAACAGTATGCGGGGGCGCATGGCAACCGCTGTCGCGAGCATTTCAATGTGACCGAGCGCTTATGCAGCCGTGTTCATCAACAGGTCACGGAAATCTCGGATTGCCGCGCGCACCGCATGCTTGAAAGAAGGGTCAATCGCCTGCCGACGAGCCTTCTCAGTAGCCTGGTTCGTAGATGTACATCGCAGACGCGCCGCGGCTGACAGCGTTGCCGCTCGTTAATCAGCGATCGACTTCGCCGAAGACGATGTCGAGGGAGCCGAGAACGGCGGAGACGTCGGCAAGCTGATGGCCGCGGCACATGAAATCCATTGCCTGCAGATGGGTAAAACCGGGTGCCCTGATCTTGCAGCGATATGGCGCATTCGTGCCATCGGCGACAAGATAGACGCCGAATTCACCTTTCGGCGCCTCCACGGCCGCATAGACCTCCCCCTTCGGCACTCGGAAACCTTCGGTGTAGAGCTTGAAGTGGTGGATGAGCGCCTCCATCGACCGCTTCATCTCGCCGCGCTTAGGAGGCACGACCTTGCCGTCGTTCGAGTTCACGGGGCCGGTGGACGCGCTTCCGAGCAGCAGGTCTGCGCACTGGCTCATGATCCGCACCGATTCCCGCATTTCCTGCATACGGATGAGATAACGGTCGTAGCAATCTCCGTTCTTGCCGATCGGAATATCGAATTCGAGGTCGGAATAGCACTCGTATGGATTGGCTCGTCGAAGATCCCACGCAGCCCCCGAACCCCGGATCAGCACACCGGAAAAGCCCCAGGCCCAGGCATCTTCAAGTGAAATGAGGCCGACGTCCACGTTGCGCTGCTTGAAGATCCGGTTGTCGGTGAGAAGGCCGCCGATATCTTCAATAACCTGGGGAAATTTCCGGCACCATTCGCCAATGTCTGCAACCAACTTCGGCGGGAGATCCTGATGAACCCCGCCCGGCCTGAAATAGGCGGCATGCATGCGAGAGCCGGAGGCGCGCTCATAAAAGACCATCAACTTCTCACGCTCTTCGAAACCCCAAAGGGGCGGCGTCAACGCCCCAACGTCCATCGCTTGAGTGGTGACATTCAGCAGATGAGAGAGAATGCGGCTGATCTCGGCGTAGAGCACGCGGATTAGCTGCGCGCGATAAGGCACCTCAAGGCCGAGCATCTTTTCGATCGCTAAGCAATATGCGTGCTCCTGGCTCATCGGCGCGACATAATCAAGCCGGTCAAAATAGGGCAGCGCCTGAAGATATGTCTTCTTCTCGATGAGCTTCTCGGTGCCGCGATGTAGAAGACCAATATGGGGGTCGATGCGCTCCACGATCTCCCCGTTGAGTTCCAGTACCAGCCGCAATACGCCGTGTGCGGCGGGATGCTGCGGGCCGAAATTGAGGTGGAAGTTTCGTACATCGTGCTCTGCCACTTGGTATTCTCCCTGGATCACCGCCTTTACTGCTTGGATGGGTCGGCAGCTGATTTCTCGTCGCCTGGGAGGACGTAATCGGTTCCTTCCCACGGGGAGAGGAAATCGAAGTGCCGATATTCCTGCTTGAGTTCCACCGGCTCATAAATCACGCGTTTCGCAGCGTCGTCGTAACGAACTTCGACGAACCCGGTCAGCGGGAAATCCTTGCGCAGCGGGTGTCCTTCGAAGCCGTAATCCGTCAGAATTCGGCGCAGGTCCGGATGGCCGGTGAAGAGGATCCCGTACATGTCCCAAGCCTCGCGCTCATACCAGTCCGCGCACGGAAAGAGCTCGCAGGCCGATGGCACCGCTGATTCTTCGTCGGTCTCGAGCTTAACCCGAAGCCTCAGGTTTTGCGTCGGAGATAGCAGATGATAGACAACATCGAAACGCTCGGCCCGGCCCGGCCAGTCGACGCCACAGATGTCGAGTAGGCAGACGAAGCGGCAGTTTTCATCGTTCCTCAGGAAACCGAGCAGCTCAATGATGTGCTCCCGGCCGGTGTGTAGCGTAAGTTCTCCCAGCTTGAACTGATGGTCCGAGATTGCCTGCGGCACCTTGTTGACGAGGTATGATGCGAGTTCGGGAAGATTTCCGCTCAAAGGTGGCTCCATGCGCGCGTTGAAGGCAGTCGAACCCACAAGCGCCCGTTGGGTTCCCGCTTCGGCGAGAATTCGGTGGCGGCGGGTTCGTCTTACGTCGAGGGCGCCGCGCGCCCTCGACTGGCCGTCAGCAGAGGGTAGGGTAGCTATTGCTGGACTTATGAGACCTCGCGATGGCCGGAAATAGAGGGCCGAGATTGACCGCTGGCAGTCAAGGTTGGCTTGGCTCTGACTACTGAACAAGAGCATCATGAGGTCGGCGGACCGAACCGGCACCATGGTGCTTGCCGTGCGACGCTGGCGACGGCAGACGGAGGCTGCTGATGTCGCGCAGCCGACGGCGTCGACCACGCGGTGGCGGGTGAGTGTCATGCCTTCGGGGGAGCGGTCGATGGGATCGTCATGGACACAGAGGGTGCCGATCACCTGCAGGGCGGCGAATTCGCCATGGTGGCGAAGATCGCCATGTGTCGGCCGGCTGGTCCTGCAACTGGTCGAAGAGCTGCAGAGGCGCGGCCTTGGCGTCCGCCGAGCGCACCTGATTTCGAAGAGGTCGACGGTACGCGGCCGGCGATCCGTCCAGCACGGTGAAGCCAGTGCGCGATGTCGCGTGGCTGACGAAGCTGTTTTGTGGAGAAGATCGAGCCCGGGATCGGGATCGGAAGCTGACCCTGTTCGCGGCGATGACCGAGCCGCTGGAGGAGCGCCAGGGATCGTCATCGCTGGTCGAGGAGGATGTCACCGACGTTACGCCGCTGATCGATATTTACGGCAGCCGAAGCCAGCTTGTGTATCGGGTGATACGACGGCTTCATGAAATTCCCTCTTGTTTGATTCTGCAGCTCGCAAACTTCGGAGCGAATTGTTTCATCGGACCTGTCTAAACCACACGCGCAAGCAGCCGCCAGTGGCAGAAATCACCAAAGCTGGTGGCTGGAAGCCCAAACGTCCGCTTGCGCCCTAAACAGCTACACGCCGGAGAAACTCCGGTCTCGGGCTGGGCGCAGATGCGATGGGGCGTCTTTGATGTCGGCAAGTATGCCGCGCTTCTTTAGGAACCGGCGAAAATTGTCTGCGACAGCCTGAGCCGGAAGTTGGCCGCTTGCTGCCTTCCTGCATGCGTCCAACATCACCTCGCAGACGATGTCGCGGTTGTTTTGCGGCCATTCGTCCAGGAGATCAAGACGTCGTCGAGACCATTGATCTCCTGTATGAAACGCTTCCGCTGCGCGTAACTCGGGCGGCCGCCGCGAGGGCAATGGATAGGGCAGCCGTTGGCGGCGAATCATTACCATGCAGATGATGCCAGGCGGCATGAACGGTGTGGAGCTGACGAAGGAGATTCGCTCGCGCCGCAAGGATCTACCCTAGACCAACGGGTATCCGGAGGCGGCGAAACAGGCGGCGGAGAACGAGAGCATCAAGATCCCGCGGAAGCCCAACTGTCGGGACTCGCGGATCGCTTCGGCGAACTAGGACTGTGTGTCCTTTCACCAGTCATTTGTATGGGAGCGCAGAGACGCCGATTGCGCGCCATCTTTCGGCCTCGCTGCGGGCGCTGTGGAGGCCGGGTGCTCTGGGCCAGCCGTATCCGAATAGAATGCCGTCATGAGCATTGAAGAAGTGTCGAGCCATATCCGTTGCTCCTGAACAGGCAAGAGCAATAAGATTCTCCCAGTCATCCGGCGGCCTGACGCTGCTGAGCGGGCAAGGCCATGCGCTGTCCAGTGTTCCTGCGGTAGATGCGCCAATTCGTTGTTTCCCGCACTTTGTCGTAATGGCGGGCGATATAGTGAGCAAAAATGTCGCGCATGCCATTCGCCGTCCAGATTTCGATGGGCCACTTGGGATCGAGGATCAGGTCGACGTGTGCGAACATCTCCTCCGCGGGTGGATGGTATTCGGGACCGAGCGTCCGTCCCCAGTGATACCAGACGCTGTCGCCAATAGGCGGCGGAAGCGCCAAGCCGGCCGAGAAGGGGTTGACGAAGTCCAATACGGCGACAGTCGCCTGGCGAGCGCCCAACTGGGACAGCACGTCCGACGCCTCAGCCAGAGTGCGATTATACTGCACAAAGTAGTCGTACTGACCAATACTCCATGTCTCGACGAGCCGAATTCTCGAGAATTCCGGCAGCGGCATAGGCTCGCCCTGCCCGGCGATGGCGTAACGGGCATGAATGGCGACAGCCGAGGCATTGCTTATCGCCGCTGGCACAAGCAGAAATGCCAGCAGAAGCGATAGGACGAGGCGAGCCTTCCGGTGCAGTCGGGAAAGCTCGCCATTCAAAAGAGATTGAGTGATGACAGCAGCGCTCGGCCCCAGCGTCAGGATGCCCGCGCGTTGAAAGTTTTGTTCAATCAGCAGCACACCGGTTAAGACGCAAAAACCGATAAAAAAAAGACGGCGGTAGCTTGGTGCGAGGACAAGAAAGATGCCGGCGGCAATCGCGTAGACGGTGAGGTCAGCGAAATTGTTCAGGAAAACGTACCCCAGAGCGCCGAGGGCCGGCAGCCCGCCACTATTCTCGCCCGCAAGGCGCAGATCGGCGAGGTAATTGAGGCTGCCGCGCCAGAAAAGTTCGATGGCAACGACGCTTATCGCGATCATCCCGAACGCCAGCGCCGTCCAGCCGATTTGACGTCGGTCGGTTGCCAGGAAGACCAGAAATGCGAGCTCTACAACGCTATAGGTGATCTTCGTGTAGAGCATGAACAATACGAGGAAGCTTGCACAGGCGGCATCCACGGCCTTGCTCCCAGCGCTGGTTAGGCGGGGCAGGTACATGACCAAAAGAAGACCGAGCGAAGACCAGCCCAGCCGATTGTAGAACATCGCAAATGTGAGATCGCCGATCCGTTCTCCAGGATTGGCAGGAGCCGCGACGAGCAAAAGCAGAAAAGCTGCCAACGGCAAACCGAGCGCCTTGTGCATGCGGCTGCCGAGGATCGCCGCGGCAACGGCCGCGAACAGGAGGGTGACTATGGCCATTCCCACTGGCATCGCACCGCCCATACTTCCCGAAAGGCCATAGCCGACAGCGGGAATATAGAAGGTGAGCGCTCCAAGCGACGTATGGAAATCCACGTTCGGAACTTGTCCCGACCAGATGCGATGCGCACCATCGAGAAAAACAAACAGATCGTTGACGTATTTGGAGGTGATCGTCTGGCTGGGCAGAGCGAGAAGAGCTGAAAGCACCAGAGCAAATGGGACGATGGCGGTCCACCAGACGGTTTGGCGGCCCGCCCGTGGCGATGCGCCTTCCTGCTCCGGCATCGACCTCACTGCCTGGGTCATCGCGCCTCGCTTTCCAACGCGGTCTGTGGTCGCTGGTAAATCGTCCATTCCGGCGTTTTCTGCACCATGTCGTAATTCTTCGAAATGAAGGGGCCATACAGCTCCTGCAACGGCAGGCTATTGATGCCAGTCTTCGGCACCATCACAATCTTCACGTCGGCGAACAGTGCTTCTGGTGGGATGTACGCCTTCTCATTGATGTTGCGGTTCCAGTGGAACCACGCAGTGTCACCTGTGGGAGGACGTATCCCGAGACCCGCTGAAAAGGGGTTGACGAAATCGAGCACGAACACCCGTTCGAGCGGAATCGGCAGGGCCTGAAGTAGGGCCCCCCCACTTTCGATACTATCGAGGTAGCGCTGTATGAAATCAGGCTCGCCACCGGGCGGGTCGATTTCCCGGACGTCCTCAAAAAGCGGAGGGCCAAGGGGCTTGCCCACATTCTCCGCCGCAAGAGCCGTGTGGAGAGCGATCGCCTCTCCATGATGGACGATGGGCGGCAACAGAAAGAAGATCAGAAGCAGCGGTAGTGCAGCGGCAAGACGAGCAGGCTTCTCCATTTGCGCGCTTGGATCGACAGATTGAAAGCGCCGTGCCTTTTCCACGACGACGGCCGCTCCGCAATAGAGGGTGATGATACCCCAGCTGTGGGCGTTCTGGTTGATGATTGCCAATCCGGCACCCACGCAGAAGCCACTGTAGAGGAGGTCTCGAAGGCTGCGGATGTGCCAGAAGGCAACCAGCGCAAACACCGTGAAAACCACCAGATCCGACAGATTCTCACGGACATTTTTCAGTATGCTGCGAACGTCGTGATCACCGCTGACCCGTGCGGCGGCCCGCAGATCCTCTATATGATGAAGCGTGCCGCGCCAGAAGAACTCGATTACGATCATTGCCAGTACGGTCAGGAGCAGACTGAGCAGGATCCAGGAACGTTGCTGCCGGTCCAACAACAAGAAGATCAAAAAGGCCACGCCGCAGAGTCCGTAGGTTGCTTTCGTGTAGAATTGGACAAGTAGAAGAAAAGCCGTCGCGAGAATGTCTGCAACGTCGTTGCGCGCGGCGTCGGATCTCGGCTTCAGGTACAAAACCAGGATGAGCCCGAGAGCGACCCAGCCGATGCGATTGTAGAACATCGCGAAAGAAAGAAGCCGGACCGGACTTCCGAGATTGATAGGGACAGCGAGAATAAGAATCAGGAATATGCCCAAGGCGATGGCTAACGGCGAGCTGAGGCGCGAAAGAAGGACACGCATCATCGCAGGCATGAACGCGACGATCAGGAGCGCCATTCCTATCGGTATCGCGGCGCCGAAATTTCCGGACAGGAAGTAGCCAAGGGCAGGGATATAGAAGACCAATGGTCCGAGCGCCGTGTGAAAATCACGGTTTGGCACCTGCCCAACAGCAATACGATGCGCTCCATCAATGAATACCAAAACGTCGTTGATGAAAGCGGTGTTAATGGTCCGTCCAGGAAGGGCAAGCATCGCGGAACAAATAACCGCGACCACCAGGAGCGCAACTTGTGCGGAAAAAAGGCGGCGCTTCATCTAGACCCCGTCCTTCCCGGGTGCAGGTCTCGATCCGCATCGAAGCGCGGAAAAAACCGACAAGAGGGACAGCGCAATCTACCTCTTGTTCCGCCGGCTTCGATCACAGCCGCAACCTTTTGAAGATCGGTTCCGGGACGCCTCGGATTATCGCCATGAGTGGATACCAAATCCGTCTGACATAGACGACGTCCCCTCCCTTGCTGCCATCGGCAACGGCGAAAATCCTTTGAGCGACCTCTGCAGGCTCGGCCGTAAGCATTGGTGGAAGCTTCATTCCATCAGTCATCCCCGTTCGGACAAAACCGGGTTTAATGGTGAGGACGCGTACCCCGGCTGTGAATAGTCTGTTCCTGAGACCGGACAAGAACGCCGTTAGGCCAGCTTTCGCGGCGCCATACACATAGTTTGATCCTCTCCCGCGGTCGCCGGCGACCGAACTTATGCCGACGATGGTGCCGGACCCACGCGCGGCAAACCGGCTTGCCAGGAGGCCGAGCATCAAAGCCGGTCCTTCGAAATTCGTCCGCATCACCATAGCGGCGTGTTCGAGTTCCCTTTCGGCGCGGGCCTGCTCGCCGAGTTCGCCGACGACACAAATGGCCGTGTCAGGCAATGGCGACACGGTGCTCAGGAACTCTTCGAAGCGGCCGGTATCAAGAATATCCAGTTCATGGGCTGCGACGGAGGCGCCGGTGCGCGTGACGATGTCATCGGCCTCGCGTTGAACAAGCTCACGCCTGCGTCCGACCAAATGAACGTCCCAGCCCGCCTCGGCATAGACCAGGGCAGTCGCACGACCAATATCCGACGTCGCGCCAATCAGGAGCAATGTCTTGCCGATGGCTTTCATATTCCAAGCCTTTTTCCCAGCTGGGAACTAAAGTGTCGGTCAGCCCCCGTTGTTCGTCGCACCTCCTTGAACGCCTGCAGTTGGGGGTAACCGGCTTCGAATGTGTGGCGGGATTGCCTCGCATCCTTGGCGAGATAGAGCCGTCCTCCCGCCGCGACAACCAGCTTGTCAATTTCGTCTAACAGCTGGAACACGTCGGGCGCGACCGGCAGGTCGAGCGCGAGGGTATACCCTGGCGCCGGAAATGACAGAAGGCCTGCGCCACCCCTCAGCCTTTTCAGAACGGCCAGGAACGAGGCTTTCCCAGAACGAGCGAAACGATCGAGCATACTGCTCAGAACCGCAAGTGCGTTTTCGTCAGGCACCACGCACTGATGCTGCAGAAAGCCGCGCTTGCCGTAGAGGCGATTCCATTCGAGCAGACCATCAAGCGGGAAGAAGTAGCTGTTCCAGTCGACCAACGAGGCTCGGCCTGCTTTGCGGGCACCCGCCTGATAGTAAAGTTCGTTGAATGCAGAAACACTCGCTTTGTTGAGCGCCCAACCAGGCAGATCGACCGGCAGTGAAAAACGGGCTGCCTTGATGTGAGGCAATAGCGCTGCCTTTGGCATTTGAGCGATGTCGTTCGCGATGGCGTGCTCTCCGACAAAGATCAGCGAGCGGCCGAGCGAAGCGCCCCGCGAAAGGCAATCGACCCAGGCGACGGAATAGGCCGCGTCATCTGTCTGCTTCAAGGCTTTCAGCGTATCGCCAAGGTTTTCCGTCACGACTTGGTTTTGGACAATCCACCCGGTAGTGATGGGCCTCAGCGTAAAAGTAGCTTCAGCGATGATGCCCGTCAGGCCCATACCACCGACCGTTGCGAAAAAAAGCTCGGAATTCTGGGTTCTGCTGCAGGTAAGGATCTCGCCACCGGCAACAACCAGCTTGATTTCGCTAAGGTGCTCTCCAAAGCCACCGTCGCGATGATGGTTCTTCCCGTGCACATCGGATGCGATCATTCCTCCAACCGTGACGAACTTCGTTCCTGGCACCACTGGGGGGAAATAGCCCCGGGGGATGAACGACCTGAGAATCTCTGACAGCATGACGCCACCTTCGACGGTCAGGGAGGCAGTCACCTGATCGAAGCTTTTCATCCGGTTCAATCCGCCGCAGGTCAAAGTGAGATGCTCACCGACAGCGGCATCTCCATACGAGCGGCCGTTGCCGCGAGCAATCAGACCCGCGCGCGATGACACCAGTCCAGGCAGCGTCTCCGGCAGCCTGCAATCAATCACTTCACTTTTATGGCGTGGATAACGTCCCCATCCCTCCATCGGTCTGTCACGCCCCCTCCAACTTGAAAACGAATTTTCGATCCAGCGCGAATTTTGAGATGTAACCGATCGCCAGACCGATCGCGCCGCCGGCATACTTCGCAACATCCGTTCTCCACACTATCCAGAAGACGATTTCGAATCCCCAGAATATGATTGTCGTCACGACGCTGAACAGGCCGTAAAGGACGATCTTGAGCAATTCGTCGCCGTGCGATTCGTATCGGTCAAAGAAGATCCACCTTTTGTCGAGGAAGTACTTAAGCCCGAATCCAGCCGCAGTGCCCGCGAGCATTGACGGCGCGAGGCTTTGCGACGGGTAGATCTTCACGACAGCCGCCTGAATCGCAAAATTTGCCAAAGTCGAGACGATCGCGAACACGACATAGCGAACTGCGATCCGGGGCGGGATTCCTTCACCCCCATAATGGGAACGCATCTCGCTCACCTCACAGTGCGGCGACAACAAAGGCGCTGGCAACGCCCAGAGTCGCAAGACTCACCTTGTCTTTGATCGCAAATACGACCGGATCGTCATGCATCAGTCCCCTATGGGCCAGCAACAGGATGCGGGCAATCCAACAAGCCAGGATTGGTCCAGCCAGCCATAAAATCCCTGGCCGAGTGTAGAGATCCTGCACGCTGTCGCTTGCAGCGTAGAGCGCATACAATGTGAGCGCGTTCATACCGGCCCCGGCCGCCAACGCGCCGACCATGCCGATGTCACCATTCTTGTAGTCGCGGCTCTTGGAGTCGGGTAAGTTCGCGGCTCGGCGCGAAATGAGCTCCGTGTAACGCTTGACGAGTGCAAGCGATAGGAACCAGCTCATCATGAAGGCGAGCAGCCAAGGAGAAGGCCAAACAGAGATCGCCGCCGACCCTCCTACCACGCGTGCGGTGTAAAGAGCGGCAAGGGTCACGACATCCAGGATCATCTTCCGCTTCAGAACGAACGAATAGGCGGTGGTCAACGCAAAGTATCCGGCGAGCACCAAAATGAAGGCGGGTGTAATCGTCAGGGCGACCATAAACGACAGCAGAAGGAGAACGGGGATTGCCATGAGCGCGTGTGAGAGCGGGATCTCGCCACAAGCGAGCGGCCTGCGGCATTTGCTGCGATGTCCGCGGTCGTCCTGAAGGTCGACCAGGTCGTTCAGCACATAGACGCTCGACGCGCAAAGCGAGAAGGCGATCAAAGCCAGAGCGGCATTGGCGAGACTATGGACGTCGAAGAGCTGATTTGTCAGCAACGGGATAAAGACGAGCCCGTTCTTGACGTATTGATGCGCCCGCAGCAACCGCGCCCAAGTCCGCCAGGTCGGTCTGTCGTGCGCAAGATGTTCGACATTGTCGCATTGGCGCGACAATTGCCGAGCAACCCTGGCGGACGACCGAATTGCGTACGCTTTTCCGGCATGACGCCATACAGGCAGATCTGCCGCGTCGTTGCCGACATAGTCGAAGCCGCCATCGCTAAAGGCCGCGACGAGCTTTTCCGCCTTCAACTCGGCGGCGCAGTTTGTCATCTCGTCGGTTGCAAACCAGCCGTTGAAGACACCTAAATGGTCGGAAATGCGCGAGACAAGGCGCTCGTGAGTCGCGGATGCGAGATAGACCTGACGTCCCTCATGCCGCGCCGTATGGATCAAGTTCAGAACTTCGGGATCAAAGGGCAGGATAGCCGGATCGAAATCCGCCGGTGTGGAAAGACGGTGCTTGAGGCATGCCTTTCCCCTGCACGTTGCGAGGACAAGGTCAACGATGGAAAAGGGGCGGCGCCTGAGTTCAGAAAAGGCGGTCTCGATCAGAAGGTCGGATCGAACCAAGGTGCCATCGAGGTCGATGACCAGCGGCCGCGACGAATCCGAACTTTGCGGTGTCGAAGAGCCACCCACCGATGACATCGTTCGACGAGGCAAAATCCACTCGTTCTCCTGGCCCGTCGGCAGAGAATCTCTTCGAAGTTCAAACTCCTGGCGCAATTCGCTCAAAGGATTTCCCTTTTTTACCTTGGCTCGGTGGAAATCGCCGAACAACGGCCACGCCGCTTAGTTCCATGGCGTCCCAAAAGAGGCGTCGTGACGGCTTGCACGACGTTCCCGCACCTCCACTTTCCAGCAGGCAGCGGATATTCCTGGATGATCAATAATCAAGCGCGCACCTGCTCGTTGCCATGTCACGAGCAGGTTGCGCTGAGCGACGTACTCTACCGGACGGAGTTTCGACGGCGGGAACAAAACGGTCATGTACCGGTTTTGTGCCCCATACAAAGGACCGGATGATCGAAGCGATGAACTTGGCACTTGTTTTTGGGACATTGACACTGACCTGCTGGATGATTGGCGGGGCTATTGCAGTCTTCGGAAATGCGGAGCAATGCCATCCCCACCGTCAGCAGATCAGCGAGTTCGTCACGCTCGGCTTGAACATCCTTGGACTCCTCTGCGCAATCATGATGGGAGCCGTTCTGGTCGCGCAGTAGTGACGATACGGTTGAGCGGCTTTTAATTGCCAGAGGCTCCGCTTGGCGTAAGATCTTTGCCTACCGTTTTGTCAAGCTTGGGGCTCATGTCAGTGGGATGGCCTGCGCCGTCTTTGAAACTGCGCGGCTTCGGCAATCCTACACCTAGCTTGTCAGGTGTAAATCCAGCTCGCGATCGCAACCGCCAGCGCAACAAGAGCCAGTGTGGCGATGAAGATGCGCAGAGGGTTAGAGCGCGTCGTCTGGGGTGTGGTCTCTGCACTCCCCGGTTCACGCATGGCGACATCGTAGTCGCGCTGGCGATCGGCCGCTCCCCTGCTCTGGGTATGAAGCGCCGTTTCGATTTCTTCGTGGCTCATCGGCTGACCGGCGGCCTCAGCATCTGTTTCGAGGGGTGCGGCTGCGGGGTCAAATCCCGACCTGATGTCTCCACTGTCTCCTGATTGGATTCGACCGCGCACCTCGGCAGCGGTCTTGCCATCTTTCTTGGTCATCGCGGTCCTCCGAGTTGGCTTGATGTTGATGCCGCCCGTCACCCCCCACTCAATCTCCGGATCGAGATCGAGCCCCGCGGTGACGATGAGGCCGACAATGATGCCAGCGGCCACATAGGATGACAGCTGCCATTTGGGTGAACCTTCTCGATTGTCGGCCCTACTCCTACTCCTGGTAACCCTTCAAAAGAAGGCATATGCCTGCAGATGCCGCTAACAATAAAGGTCGGCAAAGGTTCCAAGGGCGGCTCCTCGATCCGGTAGGCTGCAACAGTCGAGTGCGCCTCCGAGCGCTTGAGAACGACTTATCAACGCTCTCGGACGCGCTGACGACGGAACGCCGATGCTCCACGGGCACGGGCGCTTCGCAACTGGCACGGTTGACGCAAGGCGTCGAGGTTCGGAAGTTAAGGGCGCGCCAGGACGCGACGAAGCGATGACAAGTACTCGTCACAATGATCTCCTACTTGATAGGAATCCCTTTTTCAGCGAACCCGTCTTTCAAGCTGTCGATGAGGTCGTACCG
Organism: Rhizobium sp. CB2179; assembly: GCF_057653455.1. Taxonomy (NCBI): domain Bacteria; kingdom Pseudomonadati; phylum Pseudomonadota; class Alphaproteobacteria; order Hyphomicrobiales; family Rhizobiaceae; genus Rhizobium; species Rhizobium sp. CB2179. Next base: position 100,684 of record NZ_JBYGKR010000005.1, read on the forward strand.
GGTATCCGTCCACTCGCTGGTCGAAGTCCAGTACTCGATCTTGAGCGTCGTCTTGTCGGCCGTCAGGTCATCGGAAAGAACGCTAGGCGAGGGATTTTGTTTGACGCGATGATCGGCTGAGACGATATCGAGGATGATTTTTTTGACAGACCCTACATCGACATCATTGCCGATGGCGATGGAAAGCTCCTGTAGCCGGTCCGGTTCGCGGCTGTGATTGAGGATCGGCGTGTTCCAGAGGTTCGAATTCGGAGCCATCAAGTATAGTCCGTTCGCCGTTCTCAGTTCAGTCGCAAACAAGCCAACTTCAACCATTTTGCCCTTGACGCTGGACGTCTCGATGTATTCCCCAGTCCGAAACGGCCGAAGCACCAAAAGCATGATGCCGGCGGCGATATTCTGCAATGTTCCTTGCAAAGCAAGTCCGATTGCCAGGCCGGCTGCACCCAGGGCTGCGACAATCGATGCGGTCTGAACGCCAAACTGTCCAAGGACCATGACGAAGACCAGGACCAACAGACCATAGTGCAACACATTTTCGAAGAAGCGAGCAAGCATCTCGTCAATGCCGTGGATCCGGGACAAGCCCTTGTAGGCCCACCTGCTGACGAAGCTCGACAAAATCCACCCCCCCACGAGGAGAACAACGGCCCCGGCGAGCGAAAGGCCGTAATGAACTGCTAAGGTGCCGATTTGAGCAAGAGCAGTCGGGGTTTTGAGAATGGCATCAGTCGTTTGGTTTTCCATGCTGTTTCGACACTCGGATGAATTACAGTTGGGTTCCGCAGCGACGATCGTCACAAGCGAAGCGAGCGAGATGTCTGAAGGAATGACGGCAGGTGCGTCCTCGGCAAGAACCGTCGTCTTGTTGGTCAGCTCGGCCTCGAGAATCTGATAGAAATCGTGCTCTTCGGCGTTATCACGCTCTTCGATCTTTGCTCCCCATATTCCTCACCCGTTTCGAGAACTTCTGAACTGGGGTTCACTGCTTTCGGAAGATGTCCTTTCAGGCATCGAGGAGCGCGAAAAGCAGCGGCAGTACTGCGGCGCCTGAATCAGTCCCACAGAAAATCTGGGCCCGTGACCTGATAAGTGAGTTTGAGAGTGCCATCTGGCTGAACCTGATATCGCTCAAAGACCCGGTAGCCGAATTGATCGAGGAAGGTGTTCTTCACGATCGTTCCTGGCTTATACCGGGAGTAGACCACCTTGCCGTAGGTCAGACTGCCTGGCATTGGCCGCTGCGGGTCTGTCAGTGAACAACCGCTGACCGCGATGAGCAGTCCGAGCACCAGGTACCTCATTGTTCCTTGTACGATTGCAATCGCTCGCTCCCACAGCCTGTGCCACAGAGAATGTCTCGCTTAACCACTTTGTGCTGGGGATGTTCCCGACATATTGTGGAAGGAGGTGTATGAAGGAACGGAAACTGGCGCTGATTGCAAAACCTAGGCTGAAACAGCTTTGGCTGAAAAGGGATTTCACCTCGGCGGCGCGGTGGGCAAGACCAAACGCACCGGCTGCTAGTCAATATCTACCGTTCGGGTGGAGAGATCGGTAAGACGCGGTTCAAGGAAGGGTTCGCCAAGAAGTGGAACCGAAACGGAGGAACGACGGGCTCATGACCTATTGACGAAAGCCGGCGTTCCGCATCGATGGCCGATATCACTGTCAATGATGAGACGCGGACGATGGCGCGTTTACCTGCAGCGAGTGAAGGCTATCAAACTTCATGATCAGCAGCGTGACCAGTTCCTCGCGCGTCCTATGTCCTTCATTATAGAGGTCGACCGCCGCGCTGCAAAGCAGCTGCATTGATTGTTCCGTCGGCGCAGCGTGATTGTGCCGGTACCAAGTCTGGACGGCATCGGAAAGCACGTTTACGTCGTCCATCTGAAGTGAGAGATTGAAGTCCGCCATCTCATGCTCCTTGAGCGTCGCAACAACTCGCCCGGACCGCGATAGGAAAACTGGTACTGCATTAACCTCCCAAGGACAACCATCAGTACGGTTGCGAACGGTTGCCGCGAGCCTCCGCCAAGTCAGCGGCGATCCGCTTCTCCAACGATTTGTACGGAACCGCGCAGGAACCGGTATCGCACGCGCCCGGTTAGAAAGGCGGATCGCGGGAGGGGAAGCCATGTTTCCTTGCACAACGCCCTTTGCACTCTCCGCGATCCACCCTCCCAGGGGATGGCCGCGCGGAGGCAAGGTTGTTTGGTGTTTCCTCTCATCCAATGCCTTCGGGCTCTGCGCGGCCTCCTGATTTAAATCTGCCGACGAAGGAACAAGAGTGGCCGCCGAGAGTAAGGCCGATGGGCCACGCATCCGTTTCCTTTTACGCGGCCTACTCCTCCAAACTTCCCCAACTCGCCCCGCCTTTTACGCGGGGCTTTTTTCTGAGTCTCATGCGGCTAGGTTTGAATGTGGTCGATCGACAGCCCGGGTGGAACAACTTTGCTATCGAGAGGTTCGGTGGGATTCTCGTTGGTGGAGCAAACCATGCCGAAGTATTTTTTCCACATCCGCCGGAACGATGTCTTCGAGGAAGATTTAGAAGGCATCGACTTGGCTTCGCCTGAACAAGCACGGGAGGAAGCGGTCGCGGCCGCTCGCGAAATCGTGGCGGAGGGGATCCGCAGGGGCGATCCGGCAGACGGAGCGACTTTCGAGATCATGACCGAAGAAGGCTCGCTGGTCGCAACCGTTCCTTTCCGGTCGGCTGTCGGCCTGGAATAGCGCCCTCGCGGAAGCCGGGCTTAGCTCTCCACCGTTCAAAGATGGATGGATTGACGGCGTTGTTTGGAACTGTGGCATCTCCAGTGCGTGAGCGTTCGACATTTCTATCCTTCATCTTTGCAGCCAATAAGTTCACATTTTGGCTTCCGGCCCCTGCTCACGAAGTTTTTTATTCGCAAGGCTACCACTGAACGCACTTCCCGCAATCACTCTCCGTCAACGTGACTGTCAGCAGGCGACGCGAACTTGCTGAGGGCTTTTGCAATGGCAAGCACCAGTCCTGCGGCCGCTTCTGTCCGTCCTTCCTCAGTTGTTGCGTTGACGAGCACGAAGCCGTGCCGGCGAACAATGCCTAGTGCTTGGTCCACAGCCCAGGAAGGAAGAGTGTGGGCGGGACGGGACATGCCGCCAGCCCCTTCATTTGCGCGCATCATCATGAGTATGGTGGCTGTCGCGTTCGCCACCTCCTCCCGATACGCCGCTTCGCGCTTTGTTATCCGATACCGCCGGGGGCTTTTTTACCTCCAGCGGCGCTCTACTGCTTTCGTGCGACGCACCAGGGCCGCCCTGACGAACTGTGGATGGATGCTTCGATGATGTCGACATGGCTCCTCGCTTTATCGATCCTGCTGGTAACCCTGATGGGTCGTGTTGACCTTGCTGTTGCCTTGCTGTCCGACCTTGTCTGGGTTCTTGGCGGCAGCTACCAGCCTGCCGTCATTATCCGCGTGGGAAGTTTCGCCGGAACCCTTGTCGGAACGGTTGGCCTCCGGCGTCGGCGGCACTTTGCTGCTCATGATATCCTCCTAATCTGGCTCTCTGTTGGCGGCATGGTCTTGATACTGCTCTGTCTGCACGGTTTTGCCATCGAGACCGCGCTCGCGTGAGTGCTGCGCCTTGTCTCTGTTGGACAGGACCATGTTGGGCGGCAGAGTGTCCGGGTCGAGATCAGTCATTGCGCCTGACCCGTCACCTTTGCCTTTGGCGCCGGCGCCGATGTGCTTTCGATCCGCATTGGGCATGAAGCTCCTCCTTCTTGGCTTGCTTCGTGGGCTCTCAACAACGAAAGGCTCCTGAAGTTCCCGACGGAGTGATTATTGGAAATCAGAGCTTACTTCGAAGGGCTCAACCGATTTTGCCGCACGAAGCTTCGAGACGGATGTGCTGGAATAGTGGTCCTCATGTCGAGGAGCCGGTGATTGCCGAAAGCACCCCTTGGTGGTTTAAGCCTCGGCTCATTGAGCCGACCCAAACCTGGATCCACGACGTGCCGCCAGCGGACGACAAACTAAAAAATCATTGGCATAGTCCGCTGCAGATGGAACTTGACCAATGCTGCTCGGTTCGCGGGTCACAGGAGGCAACACATGTCAAACAAAGCGGATAACGGAAGCAAGCCATTGGCAGCACCGATGGTGGCCAAGATAGAGCCGGAGGATCAGCGGTCGCTCAACCTGGAGGACGTCGACATGAGCCGGGCGTGCGTCCAAGGAGACGTGCTGGTTTCCAAAGGCCAGTCGAGCACCTTCGTCTCGAAGCTCAGAAAGCCGAAGGATGGCTGACGCAGCTTACATTCCTGAAGCCGGCTTCTTCCACTCGATGCAGGTCAGCGCAGCTTGAATTGGACCGTGAATACTGTCGACCGTTGGACTTTCGGCTGCTTTGGCGGGTGACTGGATGGTCGTGGCATATCCCCTTTCGGGATTCGGTGTTCGACATCACCCCGGGATGGGGCGCCATCAGCCAAAGTGGTGAGATCGATCTCATGAAGGGATTGGAGGGACTGCAGGCCGTCAAAAGTGTGGTGCTGTCCCTCCTTCGCACAAAGCCCGTCAAGGTTCCGGATCGCGCCACCGCACCCGATGGCGGTGACGGTGCCCATTCAGGCCATAGATGAGAACGGCTCCGGTCAAGGCGATGGCGACAGCTGTGATCGTTTTTGCAGACGGCACACGCTTTCTCACGCGCCAGCCGCCGCTGGTCCCGGTTCCAGCAGCATTTGGTGACATCACGCTGCCGTCGGTGTTAGGCACTGGTTTGGCTTTCTTCCGGATCGCTGCAGCAGTGGCGCCGGCGAGACGCTCGACGGGACCGCGTGCAACCGTATAGGCCACCTGACCGGCACGGGCCGGCCACCCAACGGCGACCTCGTCGCGCGGTATAAGAGCAACGCCGACGATGGCCTCGGCCACATCCTCAGGATCGTACAGGAAAGGGGGCGGCTCCAAAGCATGGCCAGTGTAGTTCGCACCGTGCTCGATAATCGGCGTGTCGATGACGGCAGGAAATACTCCGCAGACGTGAATGTGGGGCATGCCTACCAGCTCCTGTCTCAGGCTGGCGGCAAAACCTCTCAGCCCGAATTTGCTGGCCGTGTAGGACGCGGCAAAGGGGTTCGGCACCCATGCTGCCATGGAGACGATATTGATCAGGGTTCCTCGGTTCTGTCGCATGAAGATCGGCAACACGGCGTAAGCACCGGACATCGCGCCAAGCAGATTTACCTCGATCGTCTTGCGATGCAGTTCGAGTGGCGCGTCGTGGTATGAGCCTGCGACGCCAGTGCCAGCATTGTTGATCCACACGTCAATCCCGCCGAACGCGACTTCGGCGGCATCGGCCAGCGCTGCCACTGCATCAGCATCCGTGACATCCATCGGTACTACGATTGCTTGAACACCCAGCGACTGACATTCGCGAGCCACTTGCTGCAAGACATCTGCGCGGCGCGCTGCAAGGCAGACACGAGCGCCACGTCTGGCGAAGGCGAGCGCTGTCGCACGCCCAATCCCGCTCGATGCGCCGGTGATGACGACCGATGATCCGCGAAGATCCTGCACGCTGTTGGCTCCCACTTATTTTACAGTATTCGACTGTTTCCAAGAACCTTGTCGCCGGGCTGTGGTTCCGATCTTCGACTACGCGCTGCCGAAGGTCTTCCATTGGCCGATCATCCGGAAGAAAAATGTGTAGTGCCACTCCGCGAATTCGTCGGGATCGCGACTACCTTGTCCCTCACTGTGCTCGTTCCCGTTCGATGGCGAGACGTCGCCGGAGCCAATCAAAGCCACAACGTCGCGAGCTAAAGACCGCGGCTGCGTGCGTTATCGTACTGGAACGGCTGTTACCTGGCTTGGTTCGGCTGCCGAGGAGGATGCATGCAGTACCAAGAGGCAATTCGATCACTGACAGATGCGGTGGCGAGACGGCAGGCGATCCTATTCGTTGGAGCCGGGGTTTCCATGAGCGTTGGTCTTCCATCATGGGAAAGCCTGATTGCTCATATCCAGTCAGACCTTGGAATTGACTGTTCGACCAACGATTGTCATCGAAGCTCGTACCAGGAGATTGCGGAGTTCTATCGTCTCAAGCATGGCTCGATTTGTCCGCTCGTCGAGTGGATGAGCCAAGAGTGGCGAGTCGATCCTGATTGTCTGCGGAAATCGCATCTGCACCGCCTGATAGTGGATGCCGATTTCCCGTTAATTTACACCACCAACTACGATGCTAATCTTGAAGCGGCCTATGAGGCGTTCGGCAAACCATACGTTAAGATAACGGGGGCCGCGGATCTGGCCGCAGCTTTGCCGGGCCTCACGCAGATCATCAAGTTCCACGGGGACTTTTCCAATCCCGAGGGTCTCGTCATCACTGAATCCGATTATTTCGACCGGCTGTCATTCGACGCTCCGATGGACATAAAGTTCAGGGGTGACGCATTTGCCTCGACGCTTCTTTTTGTCGGCTACAGCATGACGGATCTGAACATCCGCTTCCTGCTCCACCGGTTATGGAAGACGTGGCGCGATACCGGCCAGGAGCGGGCCCGACCCCCACTCTACATCGTGATGCACGACGCCGACGATGTGCAGAAGCATGTTCTTGACCGATGGGGCGTTACAGTGATCGAAGGAAGGGGTGGAAACGCTGAAGAGTCTCTTTTGCTGTTTCTACAGGAGTTGAAAAACTCTCTTGCGGCTCAGAGGGCGTCCTGTGGATCAGCGGACGCTTTGACTTTCAGCCGAGCCTCGCGACAAACGAAATCCGACAAACTGGTCTCCGATGAACCTCGTTCCTGTTCGACGACAGCCTCTTCGTTGCAAGGAACATCTGTCGCGGCTTTCGATGAGGCTTCGAAAACATGATTGGCGAGCTGGAAATCGATCTCGACGCGATAGCCTTCCCCATCGCATCGGTTCTTCATGAGGTCAGCACTTGAGGGCGAGCCGGATGTGGAAGACCGCGGTGCGTCTGGTCGGGTGCGGCCTGATGGGTCTGGGAATCGTCATCATCATGACGCCCGAATTGGCCGCGCCTCTATTTGCGACGAGCAATTCATCCGGTGCCAGTGCTACATACATCCGCGCAATCGCAATTCGCGATATTGTCATCGGCCTCTGCTTGGTGGTTGGTCCTTATTTTTCGATTGCCGGCACAACCATGTCGATCGCTGCAATCAGCGTCATTCCCTGCGGCGATCTTGTTCTTGTGTGGCTCGCGGGTGGCGGGCTGCTTTCGCTTCTCCCTCATGTCGGGAGCGTGGTGTCGCTACTGGCGCTTGCCGCGTGGGGAAGCCGCGTTGCCTGACCCCCAGACGCTTGATCATAGTACGATGTCGTACAGGAACAGCAACGACAAAAGTGACGTTCGGCAGCACGATATTTGAGGTTCCCCAAGCATGATCGAATGGTGGCAACGTGCCGCGATCTACCAGACTTTCCCTCGATCATTCCAGGACAGCGACGGCGATGGAGAGGGGGACATTCAAGGTATCATCCGGCGCTTGGATTACCTCCCCTGGCTCGGCATAGACGCGATATGGCCAGGGCCGACCTACAGGTCGCCGCTCCTCGATAGCGGTTATGATGTCAGCGACTTCCGCTCCGTCGATCCTGTCTTCGGCAGCATGCAGGATTTCGATGCGCTGATCAGTGAAGCTCACGCCCATGGCCTAAAAAGTCATTCTCGTTCAGCTAAAGTGAAGAAGATTGAAGACAGGCAGGAACCTCCAGGCGCGATCAAAGTTCGCGTTGACATAAATGAGAACCCACTTGGAGAAAGCAATGAGCAGCTCTGACACGACAAACGATCACGGCACCATTCAAAAATGGGCAGAAGCGCGCGACGGTCGGCCCTCCGTTGTTCGTACTGGCGGAAAGGGTGGCGTCCTTCGGATCGATTTCGGCGAAAAGGAAGCGGATTTCGAGGAGGTCAGTTGGGAGGAGTTCTTCAAGATATTCGAGGAGAACAAGCTGAGCTTCCTTTACCAGGACAAGACAAAGGACGGGAAGACGAGCCGCTTCAACAAGTTTGTCGAACGTGAGTGACGTTTGTTTGCCCTTCATGAAGTCGCCGTCACCGGCGATAATGCGAGTGCCTGCAGATGCCCTGCGAGGATACCAGATAATGCTTGTTCGATCTTCGCCGGGCTGTCTTGGAGCAGCCGAACGACAAAGACGCCCCTTACCGCTTTTGGGCTACCTTTACGATTAGATCCATGGCGGCGTTCTCCGCCCCGCCCACCGCGCAATCGTCGAGCTGATGCCAGCGCAAGAGGGACGCGTTCTCGAGGTGGGAGTCGGGCCCCGGCTGTTGCTGCTTCAATACCCGGCGCACCTGCAGGTGACCGGTCTCACATGCTCGCCAAAGCACGCCAAAGAATACAGGATCACCGGCTTGAACATGTCGTCCTGCAGGTGGGTGACGCGCAAAAGCTTGATTTCTCACCCGCGAGCTTCGGCGTTTTGGTGCTGCCGTTCGTGTGCGGGGAGCGATAGCGCGAGCAATCGCTCCGGCGTTCGAGCGGATCTGCTGGAGTGCGACATTTTGGTCTCGGCGTCTTTTGCGATGGATCGAGGGCCGAGGCGATTTCGAAGTCAGCGAATGGCGGCCTGTTTCCCCGCTTGGACTGTTCAAGGTGATCAAGTTGACACGGGTGGCGCGAGGTAGGCGAAGCCTGATGCATTCTCTGCTTTCACCCAGCTTCACAGCGCGAGGGATCGCACGGTGCGAATTCCGACAATGCCGGACGAGGTCGCCAGGACGGTGTATAACTGTGGCGCTTGCACAGAAGGAGCTGAAAATGACGCTTTTGCCGACGGTGTTGCTGTTAGAGGACGAAGCTTTGATCGCGCTCGACATCCAACAGACTTTGCTGGGCGCCGGTGCGAAAGACATCGTACATCTCACGTCGTGCAGCGCCGCAACTGACTGGCTAGGGATTTACATGCCTGATCTTGTGATCCTCGATATATTCTTGCTCGACGGCGAAAGCACGGACATTGCGAGCCACCTCGTCGAGCGCGGCATTCCCTTTGTGGTCCATACGGCTCGTCGGAAGGTGACGCAGGAGAGCCATCAGGTGTTGCTGAATGGACAATGGGTTTGCAAACCGGCACGACCTGACGAACTAATCCGGGCAATCGGTCGGTGCCTCGAACAACGGCGCGACAAAGGCGGGCTTGGCTGCCGCGATCTGAATACACGTCACGCGGCTTGATTGTGGCTAGTCGCGACAGTTGAGTCGTAGTTAGACCAAGGCGGCTGTGCCGGCATAGCCTGCGTTGCTGGCGACGGCCTCGAGGCGCTGCGGAACGACTTACAGCAGGTTTTTCAGGTGTTTTTTTGTGGTCAGCTTGTAGATGTCCAGCCGATTTCGCCGTGGCGGCATCTGATCGAGAGCACGATCAGCCGTGTTCCGTCCTGGTAGCCCCGGCCCCAACGCGCACCGATCGACTTCCGGGAGTAATCGAACGTCTTCATCCCGATTTCGCCTGCGGCGTTTTCGTAAGCCAGGGGGATGATCTCGATCTCGGGACCATCCTACCGGCGAACCGGCTTTTCAGCGCGGCAAGCCCATGCTCGCGCTCTTGGCAAAGAGGGGGTCGGTTGTCCGGCCTAGCGCTCCATCAAGCGAGGCCGGGACAGCGCCTTCTGTCGAAAAGAGATCGACGCGAATACACGTCACCGGATCGGTGGGTTCTTCCGATAGCAGGCAAGCTATTGGGAGGTTGGCTGACACTCCAACAAGTTCCCGACCGCCAATTTCGACCGGCGGGTAGAAGATTGGCAGCGCAGTACCTTTCATGATGTGATCGACGTTCAAAGCCACGATATCGCTGTCGAACACGATGTCCTCGCCCTTCATCCAAGGTGGTAACGACCAGAGAGATGCCGCCGCTGCCGATCCGGTCGAACTCGATCAGGCGTTCCAAGGTTTTGCGCTGGGGCTGGGTGTCGAATAGGCTGTCGTCTACGCCCATGAAGGGAAGCGTCGACCACAGCCGGGGAAGCCCGGCTTGTACAGCGCGGGTCGCCCCGTCAGCAATTCCTGCACGGTCACGGTCGAGCAGCTTTTACCAGGCGGCATGAACATCGCCGGACCGTCGTCGCTAACAAGCTGCCAGAACTCCCGCAGTCGCGCCATCCGCTGGTCGAGGGCGTTTCCGGCGATCAAGGCGCCAGTGACTGCTCCTATCGACGCGCCTGCGATCCGCGATGGTTCGACCCGAGCGTGCAGCGCCTGGTAGACTCCGGCATGGTAAGAGCCGAGAGCATTGCCACCGGAAAGACAGAGGCAAGGGCCGATCGTCATTTCGATGCCCCCAGAATGAACGGGAGGTCGCATCAGCCGCCATGGGCGTCATGCCTTGCTGGCCGCGCCTAACATTGTGGACGTGATCAAGCGTCATGATGGTTTGAAGACCTAGGCTTCGAATGGCCTCGATGTAATGAGCAGCGTGCGGCGAAAATGACCCTGAGGATGGATCGGCACCAAGTCATCGTCGTCATTCCTCTGGGCCGTCAAAAACTGCAGACAAACTTGATTTTGCCATTGTGGTTCCAACGAGGGCAGCCTTCGCTGAGCGGGAACATTGGGGCTCCGCAGAAGTTCGCGACCGATCATGAAACGTCACCGCTGTTCAGGAGGATAAGATGGGACAGGAAGGCAGAGAAGATCTCATACGGGATCGCGCCCAGCAGATATGGGAGCGAGAAGGTAAAAAGGATGGTGATCACGAACGCCACTGGAGGCAGGCTGAGCAGGAGATCAGAGAAGAGCAAGTCGGCGAGGAGGGGGCCAGTGATACCGGAAGCCAAACCGGCCGCAAAGCGGGTGGCGCGAAAGGCATCGCCAGCGGCGTGCAGCCAGGCGGGATGTCTCCAGGAGGAGGACCGGCAGCCGGCGCCGATAGCATGGGCGTCAAGAATAAAGGCGGCAAAGGCATCTCCGGTCCGAATTAACAAGGCATACTGATATGAATGATGTTACCGAGAACGATGCTGAATTTCTCGAACCAGGTCCAGGCCGGCGGGTCGAGGCGCTCGCCGGTCGCGTCGCTGTGGTCACCGGCTCCGATTCCGGAATAGGCCGCGCAATTGCCGAAGCCTTCGCGCTGGAGGGTGCCGACGTTGCAGTTACCTATCACAGAGGAAGGCGCCTGAGCGACTGCGGCGCAAGTGGAAGCCGCCGGTCCACCCGCGATGGTACAAAGTCGCGACGTGCGCGACGAGGCGATCGTGATGATGTTCATGGGTTCATTCCAAGAAACGCTTGGGTTGACCGATATTCTCGTCAACTGCGCCGGCATCGGCTGCTCCAAGCCCTTTGTAGAAACAAGGTTCGAGGACTTCGACAATGTCGTCAAGACGGATCTCTACGAAACGTTCTTCTTCTGCCGCGAGTTCGTGCGCCGCGGTCAGGGAAAGCTTGGCGGCAAGATCATCAACATCACCTCTGTCCACCAGGCGATCCCCAGTCGGGGAAACCCCAGCTTGCGCACGGACGATCCGCAAGCGCGGGCTAAGGAGATGCCACGCATCCCGTGGCGCGACTTGCCGTTTACCCTGCTTCTGACCATATGTCACCTGGCAAAGCTTCACTATCGACAGCAGGCTTGAGATGAACTAGGGCCAGGGCGCAAGCGGATCGGTTGAAATTTGGATGTACCCGCGGCTAGGCCGCCTGGATTTTACCTGCGATGGTTCTTGGGTCTCCGGCTGCTGTCCGCTTTCGCACAAAGGCGGAACCGGCGACTAGCAGCCCAGTTTGCTAGTAATGAAACCAAGGCAGCCACACGCCCCGCTTCGGGGCTTCGACCGAGTCGTCAACGGACGCAACGTGCATCTCCTGAACGTCGGCGATGACGCTTATCCGCCCGTCGTCCTGCTGCATGGCTGCGGCAGCCTCGCTCAGGAAGTTCTGGCGCCTTTCAGGAAAACCGGGCTGCACATCGTCGCGCCCGATCGGCCTGGCTACGGTTTGAGCGACCCGCTACCACAAAGGCTGCGAGGGCCGCTGGCCCAGTCCCTATGGCTCGAGGACTTTGTCGACGCCCTTGGGTTCTCCAGCCTGACAATCGCTGGCCATTCCATCGGCTGCGCGCCGGCTATTCTTCTGGCGCGGCGGCGGCCCGATCTGGTGAAGTCTCTGGTGCTGATCGCGCCGTTTTGTCGCCCGACACCGGAGCAGGCAATGTTGCTGCTTCGGCTGGCCATCGCTCCTTGGATCGGCGGCATGTTCTCACAACACCTCCTGTATCGCTTTGCCGACTATTTTGGCGAACGAGTGATGCGCAAGGCACATCATCCCAATCCTGTTCCGGACACCCTGGCCGATTTCCCCTATCGACACGCGGCGAGCCCGCAGTCGCTGCGGATGATGGCCGACGAGCTGCTGCAGTTCAATGCCGATATGGCAGCCGTCGGCGATGAACCGATACCATGCGTTACGCATATCATCTACGGAATGGAAGATGCCGTCCTCGATCCGCATTGGCACCTCGACTGGCTTGTCCACAGAGTGCCTCAAGCGAGAATCCGGTTGCTGCAAGGTGTAGGCCACAATCCTCACCATGCAGCATCCGCCGTCGTTCGCTCCGCTCTGCAAGATGCCGTATGGGCTGGAGCGATACCGGGGCGCTGCGAACGCCCGCCGGTTGCTGAGGGTCTTGTACGGACATCGTAACTCGGCTCAATTGCCGTTCATTCACCCGCAATCACGATGTCCGTCAGGTAAGCGCTTCCACCCACTGTCAGGCGGTAGCTTCTTGCTCTGAGGTCATCACCCTTGGCCTCGATCAGGCCAAGCTCCTCGGCGACCAGCGCTGTTTTCAAACCGACCTGTTTCGGAAGCTTGCGCCACCGGCCTTTTCGCAGATGGTCGAGGAGCAGCTTGAGGCGGACCTGCTTCGCCCCTGATGTCACTTGCTTCCAATCAAGCGTTCGTATTCTTTCTCGGGCGCTCCGTAACAACCGCCGGCAATCTCTTCCAGCTTGGCCCGGTCGCGCACGCGTATCCGACCGCGCGTCGCCTTGATCGCCAGCATGCCTTCGAGAATATGCAAGTGGTCTGTCACACCGGAGCGGCGCACGCCCAGCATCAGGGAGAGGAATTCGTGCGTGAGCGCCATGTCGTCATCGCGGATGCGGTCGTGGCACATCAGCAGCCAGCGCGACAGTCGCTCCGCCATATTATACCTGCCGTTTGCCAGCGCCGAATGGGCAAGCTGCAGTTCACAGGTGTGGATGTAATGAAGAAACAGATCTCGGGATCGGGCATCTTCGTCGATCAGCCGGTAGACGAGTTCAACTGGAACCCTGATGCCGCTTCCATCGATCTGCATGAAGGTGCGATTGGGGGTCGTGTCGAGTCGCAGCAGCCGATGTGTGCCACACAATCCTTCCCAGCCGATATGGCCGACCTCAATGGCCTCGTCATCTACTGTCCTTGCAACGATCGACGCCAATCCCGTTTCGAGAAAGAACACGTGATGGGTTGGCTGATCACTTTCGATCAGCACGGTCCGTACGGGCAGATCGACCCGCTCCATTCCGGGCTGCAGTGCGTCGAATGCTTCCCGGCCAAGGGCGGCAAGCAGCCGGTTCTGAACGTCTAATTTTTGAATCTGAGGCATCTTTGGGCTCCAGCGGGGAGGAGCCCGCACTCGAACCCATCAAGTGACAAGAGAGGCATAGAAAGATTATGGCGCAGATTGCCGAAATAGCCTAGCGTCGTCCGATAACCGTGCGGTTTTGACATAACTTAGGATTCGCAACCCGCAGCGTATCTGTTCTCACCAGCCGGCACAGGTCCTGACTGACGTTGGCACATTCCGCGAAAGGCGGTCGATGCCAAGATTCTTTTTCCACATTTTGACGCGAACGAACATCATCAGGGACGAGGAGGGCACCGATCTTACGGACTTGGGCGCGGCGCGAAGCGAAGCGATCAAGGATGCCAGGGGTATGATGAGCACGGCGATCCGGGAGGGGAGGGACCTCTCGCACCGCCACATCGAGATCTGCGACGCGGTTGGTACTCTGCTTCTTAAGGTGGCGTTTTCTGAGGCGTACGAACCAGGCGACTGAGCGTCCTGAGGAGCCTCCTCTCGCCTGAAGTTACAATCTCTTGATCGGAAACCCGATACAGTCCGCATATTCCTGCTCGGGGACACCATAGGAGCCTCCGGCAATGTCCTCCAGCTTTTGCCGGTTCACAATCCTGACGTTTCCGCGGGTCGCCTTGATCGCACGCACGCCTTCCAGAATGTGGATTTCGTTGGTAACGCCCGAGCGGCGAACGCCAAGCATGATCGAAAGAAACTCGTGGGTAAGAGGCAAATCGTCGGTCAGTAGCCGGTCATGGCACATCAGAAGCCAACGCGCCAACCGTTCCGGCATGTTGTAGCGGGCATTGGCAAGGGCGGAATGTGCTAGTTGCAACTCACAACAATGCACGTAGCGCAGCAGCAGGTCGTTGGCGGCCGGCACCCGTTCGACCATGTTCAGGAATACAGAGGTCGGTAAGGATATTCCGCTTCCCTCGACCTGCATAAATGTCCTGTTGGGGGTTTTCGGCACTTTCAGCAGGGCGTGCGCGCCCGACATGCCCTCATAGCCGATGTGCCCAACTTCGACGATTTCGTCGTCGCTGCTTGTGGCAACGACAGATCCGAGCCCGCGCTCCAGGAAGTACACCCGGTCGTTCGCCACACCAGGGGTCACCAACTCATACTTCAATGGAAGATCGACCTGCTGCATCGCCGGTCTCAGAAGCTCGAATGCTTCGAGAGGCAAGGCCCGCAACAGCAAATTTGAAACGGTCGATTGCGAACAGTCGGGCATCGCCCAGCCTCCGGCGGGAATGAGCCCGATCTCATGTCGACGAAAAACGAGGCGTCAGCACTGGATAGCTTATGCCGCAAACTGCCGCCCCAGGCCAAGAGCGCTCGCCGCTCTGTGCGGTTTTGACATTTGTCCATTGTGGCGGTCCTTGGAGCAGAGACACCAGGTTGGTCGATGACTTTGACTGCCCCGCTCAACGACGGGACGACACGGCGTTCAACTATAGTCTCTACCGCTTCGCTACGGGCGCTTTCGATGTCGGCATGCTCAGTGCCTACCAAGTCCGGCATAGAGATGCCGTCGTGAACGTTGAAGAAATGGCCAGCCATCGATCCTTGCTCCTGTGCAGGGAAGAGCAAAAAAGACTCTCAGCCAGCCTCGCCTGTGATAAATGCCGGATGATCATCCCATATCGCATGTCACAAAGTTCTGAAGAAGATCCGACTCTCGGTCACCCCTCAACTCGGCTTGGACCAGAACGACTGCTGCCATCTCGATGATGTTCAAGCGCCCCGGAAGATTACGCGACGATGCCGCGATTCACGTCAAACGCAGTTTACCTAGGCGCTGCCAGTTTTTCTTTTGAGATCATATCGGAGATCTTCTCGGCGAGGACCTCGACCGCAAACGGCTTACCGATCATCGCCATATTGGAACCGAGAAACTCGGCCTTCGCTGTGGCATTCTGCGCATATCCCGTCACGAAAATCACGGGGAGCTCAGGACGGTGCTGACGCGCGACCTCGGCAAGTTGACGCCCGTTCATCCCGGGCAAGCCGACATCGGAGATCAATAGGTCAATCGCGCGTGGGGAGGCAATGATCGGTATCGCTGCGTCCGCATTCGAGGCTTCCACCGCTTCGTAAGAGAGATCGGCGAGAACCTCGCAGATCAGCAGGCGGACTGAATCGTCGTCTTCGACGACGAGCACTGTCTGCCCCTGACCCGCTTCGACGGCCAGGCTCTCACGGCTTTGATCCTGATCACCATTATCCGTTGCAGGAAGGAGCAGCCTGATCGTCGTGCCCTCACCAACCCGGCTGTCGATCTCGACCTGACCGCCCGACTGTTGCGCAAAGCCATAGATCATTGAAAGGCCAAGGCCCGTCCCCTGACCAATCGGTTTGGTGGTGAAAAAAGGTTCAAACGCTCTTGCGACAATCTCCGGCGGCATGCCCACCCCCGTATCGCTGACACCGATGGCAACGAACGCTCCGGGCTTCAGACCTGGCAGGGATCGCGCCTCGATTTCATCAATTCTTCTGGTCGCAGTGGAGATCGTCAGACTGCCTCCGTCCGGCATCGCGTCGCGGGCGTTGATCGCCAGGTTCAGCAGAGCGCTTTCCAGCTGATTGGCATCTGCAACGATCCAACCGGCCTCGGGATCAGCCTCGATGTCGATTGCTATGTTCTCAGGCAAGGTCCGCCGCAGCAATTCCCGCGTCGCAACGAGATGGTCGTTGACATCAAGGGGTTTGGCATCAAGCGTTTGGCGACGGGAAAAGGCCAACAACCGGGCGATCAGCGCTGCTGCGCGGTTAGCCGCGTCCGCAGCGGCATCCATGAATCGATCAACATCGTCCAGTCGGCCGCCGGCAATGCGACGCTTGGCAACGTTGATCCCGCCGATGATCCCTGTCAGCATATTGTTGAAGTCGTGTGCAATTCCGCCGGTGAGCTGACCGACGGCCTCCATTTTCTGAGACTGCCGAAGCGCTTCTTCTGCCCGATTGCGCGCCGACATTTCCTCTTCGAGTTCGGCCGTGC
Organism: Rhizobium sp. CB2179; assembly: GCF_057653455.1. Taxonomy (NCBI): domain Bacteria; kingdom Pseudomonadati; phylum Pseudomonadota; class Alphaproteobacteria; order Hyphomicrobiales; family Rhizobiaceae; genus Rhizobium; species Rhizobium sp. CB2179. The sequence continues at coordinate 117,316 of NZ_JBYGKR010000005.1, forward strand.
GCTGCGCGACCCGCTCCTCGAGCGTCCGATTGAGGTCGTCAAGCGCTTGCCGCTCGATCCTCAACGCTGCTTCCGATGCCGCAAGGGCTTCCTCGGTCTTCTTTCGCTGCGTGATGTCGATGACCGTCCCAATGAAGCGAACTGGTTTACCGCCGGCAAACATCGCCCCACCCTTGGCCGCGACCCAGCGCTCGATGCCGTCTTCGATCCCGATCGTTCGAAATTCGATATCATAGATCCCGCTGCTACCAGGCTGGAGGGCTTTGGCGACAGCGTCGTCTGCCATTTGCCGGTCATCGGGGTGAAGGCCCGCGAGGAAGCTGTCTTCATAGGAGATCGCGCCGTCCGCAAAGATACCGAACATTGCCTTGCACCGGTCGTCCCAGCTCAGCCGGCCGGTGACCGGGTCGAAGTCCCACGTTCCAATCTCTGCAGCGTTTGTCGCCAGCCGCAGCCGGGTCTCACTCTCATCCAGTTCCAGGAGCCGATCGCGCATCAGGAACTGTTTCTGGCGAAGGCGCATTGCGGACGCGACAGCGCTGTGGAGCGAGGCTCGGCCGAGCGGGCGTTCGAGCACGACGCTGTTGATGGCGATGTCAAAGAGCTTTAGGTTCGTCAACTGCGCGTTGGTCGTTCGTCCGGAGCGAGGGGCGGCAAGCAGCACAAACGGCACATCCGACCACGTTGGTTGCTTTGCCAACGCGTCTTTTAATGTGATTAGGCATGGAATAAGGACCCCGCATTTGGGGTGATCGGCGTCCAAACGGGACCCCCATCTGCGATGGGGTTACAACAGCCTCCGGTTTCATCGGAGGCTTTTTATTTGGATGCTTGTTGTGGAGACAATTCTAAAGATACGTCGACTTTCCCGTGTGCAGGGCAAGTCGATCAAGGCGATCTGCCGGGAGCTTGGCATATCGCGGAAAGTGGTGCGGAAGGTTCTGCGCAGCGATGAGACGGAGTTCAAATATGAGCGGACCCGTCAACCTCAGCCGAAGCTCGGCCCCTGGCGCGATCAGCTCGATGGAATGCTGCTCGCCAATGAGGCCAAATCCTCTCGCGAACGGCTGACACTGATCCGGATATTCGAGGACTTGCGCGACCTCGGCTACGAGGGCGGTTACGACACAGTCCGGCGCTACGCCCGAACCTGGGCGAAGGAACGCGGCTCCGTAACGGCGGAAGCCTACGTGCCGCTCTATTATGCGCCGGGCGAGGCTTACCAGTTTGACTGGAGCCACGAGATCGTCGTGCTGAACGGCGTGACGACGACGGTAAAGGTGGCGCATGTCCGGCTCTGTCACAGCCGGATGATGTATGTGAGAGCCTATCCGCGCGAGACGCAGGAGATGGTCTTCGATGCCCATGACCGGGCATTCGCGTTCTTCGGCGGGGCCTGCACGCGCGGCATCTACGATAACATGAAGACCGCGGTGGAGACGGTCTTCGTCGGCAAGGAACGGCAGTACAATCGCCGCTTCCTGCAGATGTGCAGCCATTACCTGATCGAGCCGGTGGCCTGCACGCCGGCGTCGGGGTGGGAGAAGGGCCAGGTCGAGAACCAGGTCAATCTGGTGCGGGAACGCTTCTTCACGCCGCGGCTGCGCTTCAAATCCTACGATGAGCTGAATGGCTGGTTGCTGGACAAGTGCATCAGCTATGCCCGCGCCCATAAGCATGTCGATCAAACGGAGCGCACGATCTGGGAGGTGTTCGATGCGGAACGGCCGCACCTGGTCGGCTATCCCGGCAAGTTCGACGGCTTCCACGCAGTGCAGGCCTCGATCGGCAAGACCTGCCTCGTGCGTTTCGACAACAACAAATACTCGGTGCTGTCCACGGCAGTCGGCCGCCCGGCCGAGATACATGCCTATGCCGATCGCATCGTCATCCGGCAGGATGGCGTGGAGATCGGCCAACACGATCGCTGCTTCGGCCGTGGCGAGACGATCTATAATCCCTGGCATTACGTGCCGGTCCTGACCCGCAAACCGGGAGCGCTGCGCAACGGTGCGCCATTCCACGACTGGGTTTTGCCCGCCGCCATGGAGAAGGTGCGCCGCCGGCTGAAGGCCATGCATGACGGCGACCGGCAGATGGTGTCGATCCTCGAATGTGTGGGCCTGGACGGACTCCCCGCCGTCGAAGCGGCCTGCCAGGAGGCGCTCGATCAGGGCGTATTCTCGGCTGCCGTCATCATCAACATCCTGGCCCGCAAGCGTGATCCGCAGCCGGCCGCCATCCTTTCCATTCCCGACGCGCTTCGCCTGACCCACGAGCCTCTGGCCGATTGCGCCCGTTACGACAGCCTTAGGAGGGCAAGCTGATATGGAACGATCCCAAATCCTTAACATGATGGGCACGCTGAAGCTGTTCGGCATGCGCAGCGCCTATGACGAGATCATGGCCTCCGGCATCAAGCGGCAGCACGAACCGCCACGCATCGTCGGCGACCTACTTCAGTCGGAGATCGCCGAGAAGCAGGCGCGCTCCATCAAATACCAGATCACCGTCGCCAAGCTGCCGCTGGCCAAGGACATCGACGACTTCGACTTCACCGACACGCCGGTCAACGAAGGGCTCGTGCGCCAGCTTGCGACAGGAGCCTTCCTCGCCGAGCAGCACAATATCGTTCTGGTCGGCGGAACCGGCACGGGGAAGTCCCATTTGTCCATCGCGCTCGCACGCGCCCTAATCCGCAACGGCGCACGCGGCCGCTTCTTCAACGTCGTCGACCTCGTCAATCGGCTCGAGACGGAGGCACGTAGCGGAAAGCAGGGGCGGCTGGCCGACTTCATCACCAGGCTCGACTTCGTCATCATGGACGAACTCGGCTACCTCCCATTCGCTCAGGCCGGCGGCCAGCTCCTCTTCCATCTGATCAGCAGGCTCTACGAGCGGACCTCGATCATCGTCACGACGAACCTGGCGTTCGGCGAGTGGCCGGCCGTCTTCGGCGACGCCAAGATGACCGCCGCCCTCCTCGACAGGCTAACCCACCATTGCGAAATCGTTGAGACCGGGAATGAATCCTGGCGCTTCAAAAACCGCTCTCAAAGCTAAAGCCGAAAAGACAAACAACCCGCGCCCGCAGGCCCCTGCGCTAAATGGAGAGCTCCGGGCCTACGCGCGCTGACCCTATGCAACCAGAGGCAGGGGTCCCTTTTGGGAGCCGATAAGGGGTCCCGTTACGATGCCGATTGACATCTTTTAAAGGCGTTAGGTCGCCGGACAGAGTCTCCTCAGTCAGGAGAATGACGCCGATATCGTCGCAGATCTCGCTGGACAACTCTTTTAGGTCACGGCAGACAGCGACCTCGAACTGCTGTTCCCGCAAAAGCGCTGCTAGCGTGTCACCGTCGCGGCCGAACGGTGCGCTGACGAGAACACGCTGCCCCTCCTGCTGACGTTCAAGCATCGCTGCGGCGGTCTTCCAGTAGGGGATCCCTGGACCCGAGATATTCCGGCGTCCCGGTCAGCACACCCCGGAACTGCGACAAGGGTTCGCCGATACGCAGACCTCCACGATCGACCCGCAGCTCGCGGATCGCATCCTCATGCATGCCACCGCGGTTCTTCAGCACAGAGATCGCCTTGCGCACACGGCCTTCAGCCTCGAAGAAGCGCAGCAGTACGACCGTGTCGGCAACATAGGAAATGTTGAGGCTTGTCGACATTGTCCCGACGAGTCCGTGCTGTGGATTGAGCAGGAAAGTCACCACGCCCTTGTGGCTGAGATAGGACAGGAGCTCATGCATCTGCAGGATCAGTTGTTGTTCCTGCGGCATCGCCGCCATGTAACCATTGAGACTGTCGATAACGATCAGCCGTGAGCCGCGGTCTTCAACTTCGCGACGTACCCGAGCTGCGAATTCACCGGGGGAGATTTCCGCGGGATCGATCTGCTGCAGGACGAGAGTTCCGTCGTCGATGAAAGCCTGGAGATCAAGGCTGAACGCCTTCGCGCGGGTGAGAAGCGTGCCGATGCGCTCATCGAACTCGTAGACTGTACAACGCTCACCGCGAGCACAAGCTGCATAGAGATACTGCAGCGCCACTGTCGTCTTGCCGCTTCCGGCTGGTCCGGTCACCAGTGTGCAAGTTCCGCGCATCGGGCCGCCGCCGAAGAGATCGTCCAGTTCTCCGATTCCGCTTGCGATCGTTTCGCCGGTGAACTCTGTATGGTGCGTCGCGGCGATCAAGCGCGGATAAACGTGCAGCCCGCCTTTGCGAATGTTGAAATCATGGTAACCGGCGGTGAAATCCACACCCCGTAGCTTCTGGACCTGCAGGCGACGGCGCGCAGCACCGAAATCGAGCGTCAGGCGCTCCAGAGTAATGACCCCGTGACAGAGGCTATGAAGGTGCGAGTCCCGCTCACTGGCATTGCCTGACATGTCGTCGACCAGAATGACGGTCGTGTCGCGACCGGAGAAGAACTGCTTCAGGGCAAGAACCTGTCGTCGATAGCGCAGGGGATCCTGGGATAGAAGACGCATTTCGGATAGGCTGTCGAAGACGACCCGTTTTGGCTGGACCTTCTCGACCTCCTCTTGGATCAGCCGGATCGTTTCGCCAAGCTCCATCTCCCAAGGATGCAGGATAGACTGTTCGCGCCCGTCTCCGAAGACGTCGGATGCCGAACTGAATTCAAAAACGTCAAATTCGCTGATGTCGAAACCGTGCGAGGCCGCGACCTCGGACAGCTCCTCCTTTGTTTCCGACAAGGTGATGTAGAGCGCCTTTTCGCCCTGCCTCACCCCCTCGCGTAGAAACTGTAGAGCGAGGGTGGTTTTGCCGGATCCTGGCGCCCCTTCGAGCAGATAAAGCCGGCGAGCCGGCAGCCCACCGGCCAGGATTAGATCAAGACCTTCATTCCCAGTAGATATAGTGGCAGACAAGTTTCGATCCCGGCCTCTGCGACCTCGGTCGCGTTTTTTGATAAAATGTATGCAATTGTTATCCGGCGACAAGATGCAACGCAATATTTCCGCGAGTACAACGAAGCCTCAGCGATTGCCCTGTTCATCGCTTGACCCAATAGCTTCGCAACCAAGAGTGGCAAGGCGGTTCGCGCAACCACGCAGGAAAACTTGTGCTGATAAATCTGCATTTCTTATAGCTCCGCAGTTTTTCTTATGCGGGCGAACCCTGATCGGATTGCTACCCGCGGAGCAATTTTGATGCCTGCGTCAGTGTGGAAGCCAATACCTCGAATTGATGGCTGGCGAACTGGTAGGCCAATTTGGCATCCGTTGTGCCGCGACACGTTTAGGGTCGCCATGGAGCTCAGGGTTGCCTCCTCGCGAGAATTCGGCACGATTACAGCTGAGATTCGAGAGGCAGCCATTTTATGAGCCACGCTGTCGCGCGCCTCGCGATACCGGCATCCGGCTCGTCGCGGACGAGGGTACGTTTCCCATCGACAACTTTCAGCCACCGCAGGGATCCGTTTTCGAGCCTTAAGGGATAGCTCAGGTCTGTTTCGGTTTCCTTGGCAAAGATCGCGTCCAATTGCGCGACAAGATCCGATGACTTAAACAGCACGCCCATCTCCGTGTTCAAGGAAACGGACCTAGGATCGAGGTTGAGAGATCCTATGAAGCCATACTTGCCATCCCTGGCAAAGGCTTTCGTGTGCAGGCTGGCTTGTTTGGAACCGCGCAAGGAGAAGGATCCCACGTCGGCGATCGATTTCAGCTCGTAGAGCTCAATGCCGGCTTTCAGCAGGGCGGGGCGGTAGCGCGAATACCCCGCGTGTACTGCAGCAACGTCGGTAGCTGCGAGCGAGTTTGTCAGGACGGAAACCTTCACCCCTTTGTCGCGGAGCTTCGTCAGGGCCCTGACACCGCGTTCGCCGGGAATGAAGTACGGCGAGGTGATATGGATGAACTCGGCTGTGCCGGTGATCACAGGAAGAAGCGTTTCCATCAGCATGTTTTGCCCGGTGCGCAGCTTCCCCGCAGCTTTTTCCGGGGGATCGGCAAGAACATCGACTTTATCGACCCAAATGTAATGGTTTTCGGCGACAGCGTCTTCCAGTGATGTTCTGTCTTGAACCCTATCAAGATAAGGCCGGGCACGCTGTTCGAAATCGAGGCGGTCCATGTTGCGTCGAAGCTTCCTCAACTTGTTGGGGCGGCGCGACAGCAACGAGCGTACAGGCACGGCAACCGAACTGTTCCAGTAGTCGTCGAAAAGACGCTCGGTCTTCGCAACGGCTTGACCGACCATCACCAGATCGAAGTCCCTGAAGTTTGCGTCCTCGCCGGCATCGAAATACGGATCGCCGATATTGCGTCCCCCGACCATCGCGATCCGGCCGTCGGCAATCCATGCCTTGTTGTGCATGCGACGGTTGACGCTTCGAAACCGCAAGACCATCTCGAGGCCGCGGCGCAGGATATTCTCTCGCGCCTTCGTGGGATTGAAGAGCCGCAGCTCGATATTCGGATGGCAGTCAATCGCATAGAAGATCTTGTCGGACATGGAGACGCCGAGATCGTCGAGAAGGATCCTCACGCGTATGCCACGGTCAGCGGCAGCGACGACTTCCCGCATGATCAGCATTCCGGTCAGGTCCGCATTCCACATATAATACATGAGGTCGAGGCTGCGGCCGGCGGAACGGGCAGCTAAAAGGCGGGCTGCGAACGCTTCCAGGTTAGAGGTGATCAAAACGAGCCCGCTTGCCGCCTCCCGCTCGTAACAAAGCCTGGCGCCATATCGATCAAGCTCGGTGTCTGCAGCGGCTATCTTGAGGGCTTGAGAATCCACTTGCTGGACCCGCTTCAGAAACCCGGGATCGCCTGATGCTGCCAAAACCACCCACAGGGCTAGCAGCGCGACAACCGCGATGATGGCAATGCTGAACCAACTCACACGATACCCCTCAGCCGCGACCATGAAGCAATATATTCGATCCGCCCGAGCAAAATAGGGTGTACCGACTTGCGAGCAAGATGCCGCCGAAAGAGGCGCGAGGAGGAGATAGGACCGACTTTCGAAACCTTCTCTACGCCACCTGCTTTCGAGCCGGCCATAGCAGGCGGTCTGAAAATTGCGGAACCCCAATCAAAGCAGAAAGTTATAGGTCGAACGGGAGGCGGGACCTGCGCAATGGCAATGAAGATACTCGTGGTGGAAGACGAACCAATGCTCCTGATGTTGGCGGTAGACATCGTCGAGGAAGCGGGGTTCGAAGCAGTCGAAGCCCGTAATGCTGATGAGGCAATGGTTGTGCTTGAGGGCGACGAAGACATCTCCATCCTTTGGACAGATATCGACATGCCGGGCTCCATGAACGGATTGATGCTTGCGGCCACCGCTCGCAACCGCTGGCCACCCATGGAAATCCTCATCGTCTCCGGTATGAAGCGCCCGGCAAGTTCCGACATACCCGACCGCGGCGTGTTCCTTCCCAAGCCCTACGATACTCACAAGATCACCGAAACTCTGATGAGAATGGCGGCCTGAAGATGGCCGGGCGATCTGTCCGAATCTAGCGGTCGAGAGCGCTACGCACTTTGCGGGCAAGATCGCCGAGTGTCGTGGGTTTCTGCAAGAATATGACGCCGGGGTCCAGTACACCGTTTTGGACGATCGCATTGCGGCTATACCCGGTGGTGAAGACGACAGGCAGGTGGGGATGCTTGCTTCGACCTCGTCTGCCAGCTTGCGGCCATTCATTGGTGCCATGACGATGTCGGTCAACAGCAGGCGAATGTCGGCGCGCTCGTCAACGATCTTGAGAGCCGTGACTGGTCCATCTACTGCAATGACGCTGTAGCCGAGTTCTTCCAGCATCTTGGTGTGGATCTCACGGACACTGGCGTCGTCCTCCACCAGCAAGACGGCTTCGCTCGCGGTCCCTCGCGGCACACTTTCGTCCTTCACGTGGGGCGCGATGTCGTTCGTGCCATAGTCACGCGGCAGGTAGATTTTCATCGTCGTGCCGGTTCCGACCTCTGAAAAAATCTTCAGATGTCCACCCGACTGCCTGGCAAAACCAAAGGCCTGGCTGAGGCCAAGGCTGGTCCCCTTACCGACAGGCTTGGTGGTGAAGAACGGGTCGAACGCCTTCTTGATGATCTCCTGCGGCATGCCGCAGCCGGTATCCGTGACCGCAATCATCACATACTGTCCGGGCGCGACGTCGTGTTCTGCCGCGTAAGCTTCGTCGATATGAGCGTTTGCTGTCTCGATCGTCAGCTTGCCGCCGTCCGGCATCGCGTCACGCGCATTGACGGCGAGGTTGAGCACCGCGTTTTCGAGCTGGTTCGCATCGGCCTTGGTCCTCGTCTCACCAAGGGTCGAGGACAGGATCTCGGCCATGTTAGCAACCAGCTTGTTGGCATCGACAGTGTCAGGAGAAAGCGGTTGCTGTCGCGAAAACGCCATGGCGTCAAGTCGAAGTGTGGAGGTATGGACCAATTGATCTCTCAGACGAGCGTGAAATACCGCTGCGGCCTCGAACCAAGCTCCCGCCCGCGCGTTTCTGTGGTATCTGCAGAGGGCGACTTTACTCATGACAACTGACATTGCGAACCATGTAGCAAGACTTGCGTTCGATTCGACCGTGCTTCGCGCAGTCCATGCATTGCCTCAGCATCAGCCCATCGCGGCCGACGAGCGTTTCAATGAACTCCTCAATCGCCTTTCCCAGTCAGAGCAAGGGCCCTCCCTGCCGGTGCATTCGTCACCTGCGACGCAAGAACTCAGGCACGATCATAGGTAAAGGACGTCAAGAGCGTGGTGACGAAGTTGCTCACCCTTTCCTTGACAACCACTTCCGTCCATTCGTCCGTGCCAAGCAGTCGCAAATCGGTATAGTTGCTGTCGACAGAAGCTTCCTCTATGCGTTTGATATTCCTGTTCTCACTGCCGGCATGATACATGTCCCTGATGACCATGCGCAGGATTTCCTGAATGGCGTTCTGCCAAGGGGTATTGATAGCCTGAAGTTCGTGAGCGTCCTGCGTCATAGGAAGTCCTTCGATCGGGGAAAGGTTAGCCCGCTAATGCAGGAGTTTAACGGGCGCGATGATTTCAAAGGTGGCATCCATCCGGGGCCGCAGCCTGCTACTGCGGCACCGAAGAACGCTGTGGTCGACATGAAATCTCTACGGTACATGGTTCACCTTTTCCGTTGTTCGATCAAAGAGCGAAGTCGACGACGATCTTGCCGAAAGCACCACGGGTGAGGTGGTCCAAGGCCTTCTGGAGATCCGATAGGCCATAGCGGGCGTCGACGATGGGCTTGATCTGCAATTCGTCGATCGCCCTCACAAGCTCTTCCTGCGCGCGTTGATGACCGACGGCAATACCCTGAATGACAGGCCCTTTCAGAAGGAGTGGGCCAACGGAAGCAGATAACTGCCCGCCTTCCAAAACGCCGATCATCGATATGCGGCCACCAGGCGCGACTGCTTCGAGAGCCTTTGCGAGGTGAGGGCCGCCAACAATTTCGAGAACATGGTCGACGCCGCGGTCCGACGTGATGTCGTAGACTTTACCGACCCAGTCCTCGCGAGTTCGGTTGATCACGAAATCGGCAAGGCCGAGTGCCTTCGCCCGTTCGAGCTTCTCGTCGCTTCCGGAAACGAGGATCACGGTCGCACCTTTTGCCTTGGCGATCTGCGCGCCGAAGATCGCGACGCCGCCCGTTCCCTCAATCAGGACGGTCTGGCCCTTCTCGACCCGGCCGAGTTCGACGAGCGCGTACCAGGCGGTGAGCCCCGCGCAAGGAAGCGTGCTGGCCCCGAGCTCGTCGAGTGATGATGGGCCTTTCGTCAGCCATGCCGCCGGAAAAGAGACGTATTCGCTCAAGACGCCCGGATAGTGACCGCCAAGGGATTGGTAGTTTGGATGTCGACCGGACCCGAGAGGACGACCATCTTTCCAGTCCGGAAAGAATGTCGAGATCACCCGGTTTCCGACCGCGAACTTTTCAACAGACTTGCCCACCTCGACAACCGTACCAGACATGTCGGAGCCAATGGTCATTGGCAGGTTGAACGCGCCCATGCGCCCGGCAATAACGTCCTGGTCGCGATAATTGAGTGCGACCGCATTGACCCTGACGAGCACCTCGTCTGCCCCGACTATTGGGACTGGCACTTGTTCAAGGCTCAGTCCGTCACGGCTGAAGGCCGATAGTTCCCAACGCTTCATGAGGTGTCGCATGCATCTAATTCCTTCCGATTTCTGATGATTGAAGCTATCACCTCGAACAGCGCACCAGTTGCGCCGTTTATGCTCGACTATGGTGCGTGGGATGCTACAATTATCAATGACGATTTCCCTGAGCGACATCCCCGTTTTCGTCTGTGCCGTCGATACCGGAGGCTTTTCCGAAGCTGGGCGACGGCTGAACCTGTCACGCTCTTCGGTCGGAAGGGCGGTCGCCCGCCTCGAAGCAGGTCTGAATGTCCGGCTGTTCGACCGAACCACGCGTCATCAGAGCGTCACGGCGGACGGACAGCTCTTTTACGAGCACTGCCAGCGGGCGATGGCCGAACTTCGTGCCGTCGAGGCCGCGCTGGATTCGGGATCGAGCGCGCCGCGGGGCAAGCTTCGAGTATCTATGCCTGTTCTCTTCGGTCGAATGTGTGTCGCTCCCATCCTGACCAGGCTTGCCAGAGAAAACCCCGGCCTTGAGCTGGAACTCAGCTTCAGCGATCGTAAAGTCGATCTCCTGGAAGACGGCTTCGACCTCGCGATACGAAACGGTTCGCCGGGCAATGCCGCGGGCACGCGCATCCGTCGGGTCGGCCATGAGGAGACGATGCTTTACGCCGCGCCGGGCTACCTCGAAAGGCAAGGCGTTCCGGAAGCTATCTCAGAGCTCGACGCCCATGACACGGTCACGTATTCCCGCGCGGGGCGGGTGCAGTCCTGGACGCTCGAGGTCGAAGGTGTCGTCCATGAATTCAATCCTGTCTCCCGGCTCCGGTTTGACGACATCGACGCCATAGCAGACGCCGCGACAGAGGGTTTCGGACTAGCGTGGCTGCCGTTCTGGCTCGTCAAGAAACGGGTCGAGACCGGTGAGCTCGTGCCTGTGATGCGGCAGATGCCTCCCTATGTATCCGAGGTCTGGGCTTTGTGGCCGGATGGCGCTCACCTGCCAACCCGGGTGCGGGCGGCCATAGATGCACTCGTAACGGAACTGCCGAAGCAAGCATCATCGTCGAACGGCGCTGGGAGGGATGATACATGTGTGTAAAAGTATGTGCAGGAATGGTCGGAAATATCCCAGCCTTCCATACCGTAAAGGCATAAGATGGACCGGCTTTCCGAGCTCAAGGCGTTCCTTGCGGTCGTCGAGACGGGCGGCTTTACGGCGGCCGCCCGCAGAACCGGCACGTCACAGCCGGCGGTCAGCAAAGCGATCGGTGCGCTCGAAAACCGTCTGGGCGTCGCACTCTTCAATCGCAGCACCCGAAACGTCACCTTGACGGATCAGGGGCAAAGATACTTCGACAGGATGAAGCCGTTGCTCGAGGAGATCGACGACGCCAATCGCGAGGTCATAGGCAGCGCGGTCGACATGTCGGGGTCGATACGCATTGCTGTCCCCACCACCCTCGGTCGACTTCATATCCTGCCAATCATTCCGGATCTGCTGTCCAGATTTCCCAAGCTCGAAGTGGATCTGGTTCTATCGGACCTCATGCGGGACATGGTCGAGGATCGGGTCGATTTGGTGATAAGAGTGGGGTCTGTCGAAGAGCCCGATGCCGTCGTCAGACGGGTGGCAAAGACTCCTCTCGTATGCGTCGGATCTCGCCAGTATTTCGAAAAGCATGGTATTCCCACAAAGCCTGCCGATCTTGCAGATCACAACTGCCTCGTCTACGGCGGCTTCAAGGAGTCGGCGAATTGGCCATTCGTCGGTCAAGAAGGTCACTTCAGCGTCGCAGTGCGCGGCAACCTCACCTCCAACAGCATCGAGACGATCCGTGCGGGTGTGCTTGCAGGCGTCGGGATCGGCATGTTCACCAAGGCATCGCTCGTCGAAGAGCTCTCGCATCCTGACGTCGTGACGATCCTCGGCGAATATGTTCAGGGCACAAGGGACATCAGCTTTGTCTGGCCGAAGCGTCGGCTGGTTTCTGCGCGGGTTCGGCACGTGACAGACTTCCTCGCCGCGTCGCTCGAAGGGCGGATCTAGCGGCATTTGAACGCCTTGGCGACCTTCGGTAACAAGCGCCGGAGTGTGAGATCCGCACTTTAAGCTCGCTGCTATTTATTCCAATATCGCATCAATTTCATGCCATTCGTCCGTATTATAGTTATTTTCGCCATGCGCTACAAACAGTGATCGTCAGAATTCATCGAGAACACGATCATGAACATTTCACTTGAAGGTCGCAAGGCAGTCGTCACCGGATCCACCGCCGGCATTGGTCGGGCGATCGCACAGGGCTTGGCGCGGGCCGGCGCATCCGTGGTTATCAATGGCCGTAGCGAGGGCCGGGTCTCCACAGCGGTGGCTGAAGTCAAGGCGCTCTTCCCAGACATCGAGATCGCCGGCGTGGTTGCGGATCTGGCCACCAAGGAAGGCAGCGCGGTTCTTGCAGCCCAGGCGCCCGATGCCGACATTCTTATCAACAACGCAGGCACAGCCAATCCCAAACCCTTCTCCGATCTTACCGATGAAGACTGGCTGAGCCTGTTTCAGCTCAACGTCATGAGTGGCGTTCGTGCAGCGCGCCATTACCTGCCGAGGATGACCGCGCGGGGCTGGGGGCGTGTTGTGTTCATCAGCAGCGAATCCGCACTCGCAATCCCAAGGGATATGATCGACTACGGCATGACCAAGACGGCGCAGTTGGCGATCTCGCGAGGTTTGGCTGAGACGGTTGCGGGGACGGGCGTGACGGTCAATTCGGTGCTTCCTGGTCCGACGAACTCTGAAATCATGGCGAACTGGATGGCGGGAACGGCTCGGGAACAGGGCATCACCCAGGAAGAGGCGGAACAGCAATTCCTGAAGGCCATGCGCCCGACAACGCTCATCAATCGGTTCACGAGCACGGAGGAGGTGGCCAACATGGTCGTCTACATATGCTCGGAGCAGGCATCCGGAACAACCGGGGCCTCCATGCGCGTTGATGGCGGTGTGCTTAGACAGATCGCATAGCTCATTCAGACAAACACACTCAAGGAAGCTATCATGGCAACGGCACAGAACGAGCTGAAGCGTGCGCAATCACCTTCATATGATCTCACTGGAAAACGTGTGGTCGTCGTCGGCGGCAAAACAGGGATAGGGCTCGGCATCGCTCAGGCCGCTCACGCGGCGGGAGCGAGCGTAACGGTCGCCAGCCGGCGCTCGGTTTCTTCAGCAGACCATCCAGAGCTGGCGCCCTTCGAGCAGCTAGTGCTCGACATTAGCGATGAGGACGACGTTCGGGCTTCCTTCAAGGCAATTGGCAATCTGGATCATTTGCTTGTCGCTGCGGGGCCAACCGATGGCAGCTGGGGTGCATTCATGGACGAAGACATGCGAGGGGCGCGCAGCTACGGCAATAGCAAGTTTCTCGGCTCCTGGGCATGTGCGCGCTATGCTGTACCAAAACTCTCCTCTAACGGGTCGATCACCTTTATGACCGGAGGGATCGCGGCCCGTTCGAAGATCGGCATGACGAGCGTCACATCGACTTTTGCCGCAGTGGAGGCACTCGCGCGCTCGCTGGCGCTCGAACTTGGCCCAATCAGGGTAAACGTCATTCGGCCTGGGTTCATCGATACCGACCTTTGGAACTTCCTTTCCGCGACAGACGCCGCTGATGTCCGCGAAAAGGTGCGCGCCAATTTCCCAGCGCGCCGGATCGGTCAACCGGCCGACGTGGGGCACGCTGCGGTGTTTTTGATGACCAACCCCTACGTTACAGGCACTGTGCTTGAGGTGTCTGGCGGAGAGCAGCTCGTCGATTGGCAGTTCTGAGCGGTTTCTTGCCGTTTTCACATTCCAAACCCGAGACGGTTATCATCGCGCATCATACTCGTGCCCCTCGTCACCCCATCACGATTACGGATTTTCCTGGAAGCCGGTTGCCGGCTTCGAGGTCTCCGATCAGGGAAATCGCCTCGATAAAGGGGCGGTGCGGCTGATCGGTATCGTGAACTGGCCGGTGGTGGCCAGGTCGATGATCTTTTGCAGGATGGATGTGACCTATGCTCTCGACCGTTATACTGTTTTTGAAGAACAGTATAACGCCGGAGTCGAGCTTATGAAGTCCGTCGATCTCATGTATCAGACGATGCTCGCCGAGTTGCCAGCGCTCGTTAGGTGCTACGCTTCCCGGGCCAGGCCGTGAGTGCGATGTCGATCATCCGCTTCAGCCGCGCATTGCAGGCGCCATCGCAGGCCTGTGCGGACATGCCCTGGATAATCGCACCATAGAAGCGCGCGAGCGTATCGGTATCGGTTTGCGCCGGCAGTTCGCCTTCCTCGACGGCCCGGTCAAACCGGGCTTTGAGTGTCTGCATCGAGGTCTCGCGCAATGCCGCCGTCATCCGCGCCACTGACGCATTCTCTTCCGCGTGCTGCAGGACCGCCGTCGAGACCATGCAACCTCGCGGCTTGTCCGGCTGGGTGTCACCATCAGCGATGTCGTAAAGGTAGAGGCTTAGGGCTTTGTGAACCGGAAGGTTGGACGCTAAGATTTCTAACCGGCGGCTGTTTTCACGGGCAATGCTGAAGTCGAGCGACTGACGGTATAATTCCTCCTTTGAGCCGAACATCGAATAGAGAGTCGGCGGATTGATCCCCATGGCCTTCGTGAGGTCGGCCGTCGAGGTTCCTTCGTAGCCGCGTTCCCAGAACAAGCGTGCCGCGATGTCGAGCCCGACGTCGCGATCAAGCACGCGTGGTCTGCCTCGTTTGCGGACTGGATCCGTCATTAAAATAGCAATCCCTATTAAATTGTTGACAGGCGAGCTTCACCGCTTATGATAGCGATCACTACTTAATTTAGCAACGGAGTGACCCCATGTCCCAAAGACTAGCAAACAAGATAGCCCTTATCACAGGAAGTTCGCGCGGTATCGGCCGGGCGGTTGCTCTTGCGTTTGCGAGGGAGGGTGCCGCACTGATTGGCGTGCACTACACCGCCAACGGGGATGCGGCCAAGGCCACCGTACGCGACATCGAGGCGCTTGGTGTCAAGGCTGTCGGTGTCAAAGCTGATCTGAGACAGGGCAAGGAGGCGGCCGACAGTCTCTGGGCGCAGTTCAGCGAAGCCGCGCGTACCGAGACGGGCTCGTCCGCTCTTGATATTCTTGTGAACAATGCAGGCATTGCGCCGGCGCTGCCGTTGAAGCAGACGAGCGAAGCTGCTTTCGATGAGGTGATGACGATTAACTACAAGGCGCCGTTCTTCCTGATCCAGGCAGTGGCCGATCACATTCGTGACAACGGCCGCGTCATCAATGTCTCCACTGGGTTTACGCGGATCGCGGCGCCGACCCATCCCGCCTATGCGGCCTCCAAGGGGGCGCTGGAGACATTGACCCTGGCGCTGGCGCCTGAATTTGCAGCTCGCGGGATTACGGTCAATGCCGTGCTGCCGGGTGTAACGGAGACGGATATGAATGCCGAGTGGTTGGCATCGCCGGATGCGCGCGCCGGCGCCGAAGCCCTCTCGGTCTTTTCACGTGTCGGACAGGCGGAGGACGTCGCCGACGTCATCGCCTTCCTCGCATCGAACGATGCGCGTTGGACGACGGGCCAGATGATTGATGCGACGGGTGGCGCCCGGATCTGATCGATCCCGACACTCCGCTATGTTTGTAGCCATTCCAGCTGCGGCAGAGGACGCACCCTTGACAAGGCGCCGGTTGAGGTCCGGCTCCCCGTCAAACTACTAGACAGGATCGCGCTCGCCGAGCGCGATCCTGTCTTCATCCACTCGGCGGGGCGGCTGCCCCAAGCTGGCGGGATCATTCCTCACATCGTGCAGAACGATGGAGCGGTCCGGATCGATAGTGGGAATGCATTGCTGCGCGGCCGCCGGCCTAGATCGGCGGCGTTGAGCTGCATCCCTGGAACTGTGAGCCTGGTCAGCCGGAAGTGCCTGGCCATCCGGTGTTCGACCTCGGTCCTGATGTCGAGTTCTCGACTGTCGTCGAAGGCGCCCGTGAAATCCGCGACCGCCTGGAAGAGCTCGGTCGATGTTGCGCTGGGTCACCGGTTGCTCCTAAAACCGTTCAGCAAAACACCAGTGGCTCACTTGGCTGCCACGGTTTAGCAGATCGACCAATTTATTGGCCTCCTCGGCGGTGAGCATGTTCATGACAAACCCATCGATGATGGCCGCCTGTCCGATGACTTTATCGAACACCGTCCAGTAAATGTTGAGGTTCTTGCAAGGGCTGTATCTCTGCGCTGCCATCGTGAACGACCTCCGTGTGGTAACGACTTTCGTCAATTGTGAGCGGTCGATCAGACATGGCTGCCGGGCGTCTCTTGGAAATCTGCGAGGCTCGTGACACCAGTCGGCAGCTCAGCAGAGGAAGAGGGCTCGCATTCAGCGGGTGGCAAATGAACTCTGGCACCACGAAGAGTTAGGCCGCTCGTTGCCTTCAAGAAGGCGCTCACAATAGAGCATTCTTGTACCCGCTAATGAAGAGATGCGTTGGAATCAGGCATGCTATCTTTTCGTATAACGGCGCTTGCATCACTGGTTTATCCACCATGCGCTTGCCGCCGCTTCCTACAGTCCTCCCGGCCTCGTGTTTCCAGTTACCGCGGCCTCGATGAAGAGCTTTCGCGCCAAGGATGACTCAGGTGAAGACCATGGCGAGCCATCGGAGGGCGGACGCAATGGCGGGCGCGACTTCCGCAGGACTGCCATTTCATTCGGCCGTTGGGCTGTGCATCGATTTGTGTGGACCTCCATTCGCTCGGCAAAGAATACTGAGGGCATCTTGCAATCTAAGGGCGGCCAGCGCCCGCGTTGCTTCCTCGGCTGGCCATCCGGCTGCCATTGCCGCCGAAAGCAAGGTGGATTCGGTGCGCAGCGCCAGTCTTTCGTAGAGGGGTTCAAGCGCCTCGTGCGCGGTGACTAGGCGCTCGTCTCGAGGCGTGATCGGAGTCGGAGATAGCGTCGGCATTCTGCGTCCTTCCCTAAGGGTATTGAACCTGAAAACTGGCCATAGTTCCAACGTTCTGTGAATGGCTAGCGACCCCGGTGCGAGGATGAGCAGCGTGGCGAAGCCTGCACTTGCGAGCAACGTTAAAACAAAGTGCGCAGGTCAACCATCATACTTGTGTATGCGGAAATTATACGGCCGCAGCAGACAAGCGGGAGCTGGGGAGCCATCCCAGGCTCAACCAGTCGTTTTCGAGGATGTTGCCCTCGGAAAAGGAGCTCGATATCGGCGTCATGGTCGTCTGTCTTTGCCGAGGGCATCTCGCGAAGCGTGTGATGGTCGACTTTTCAGCAGAGCCATCGCGCGGCTTGCCGGCCTCGAGCAAGGCCTCCTAAACCCCCGTATAAGTCATCCCCTCCCATTTGCCACCCGATCCTAACCTCCGATCAATGGCAGGTCGGGCAGCGTCCTGCTATGGTCAGGTTACATTCTCCCACGCGGCCATTTCGTCAAGCTCACTGGGAGTTCAGCGGGGTACCTGAATCAAGGACATTCCGGACGGCGGGTTCACCGCCGGCGAGCCCACGGGTCGCACCGTTTGCGTCGTTCCTTGCGTTCTTCCGAGGATTGGCACCATGACATATGAACTCGACCGAATCGAAATCGAGCTGGTCCCGTTGACGCTGTTTCCCAGCGCACGAGGGAAAGCTGGGCCCTGGATTCTGGCCTCTCCGCTCCAGATGCCGCCAGATGGTGCATCACGGCCGAATACGGCCTTTGAAGCTCATTTGATGACGTTTTCCACCAAGCCAAGCCAAGCAATCACGCCTCCTTGGGAACAAGCTTTGCTCGCCTGGAGATCTGTCTTTACCCTATATGTTACGGGGACGCGGTTCGATCTTTGGTGCTACTCCCTCGGGCTTGTCCGTCTTGTGGAGGACCTCGAGAATCTTTGCCCTTCAGAGAGTTCCGCGGCCATGCATTGAGCCCAAGCGATCCGCGTCTTGGAAGGGGTTTTTGGGTCCGTACCCGAGGACCATCGAGCTTGGGGCCTAGACCGTTTTGCTGGTGTGGACATGGTGGTACTGTCCGTCGCGTTCAGCTTACTGCCGCAAGATTTCGTGCGATGCGATGCGCTTGTTGCTTTCGCCACTGCTGCCTCCATTGGCCTGAAGACCGCGCCGTGAAGGTGAATTCAACTTCGGCAGCACCTCAGTCGTCTCGCGATGGAGAGGAGAGGCCCGCCGACGGCCTTCACACTTCGCGGAGAGCACTGCCTGCGTGAGCTTCAGCCAGTCGTTGGCCCTATTTTCCAAACATCGCGATTTGGTCGGCATGGGTTGCGCCAGGGGTTTCGTCTCGTTCTAGAGGCAGGGTGAACAGAAACGCCGCCCCACGAGGGCCATTAGCGGTGGCCCACATCCGACCGCCATGAGCCTCGATGATCGAACGGGAGATCGCCAGGCCCATACCCATGCCGCTGGATTTGGTGGTGTAGAAGGCCTCGAAAATGCAGTCCATACTTTGTGGGTCAAGGCCCGGACCCGAGTCGCGCACCCCGACGACCACACCTCCCGAGGCCTCTGTCCCCGTGCTGATCAGCAAATCGCGCTCTTCCTCATTAAGGCCGATCATCGCCTCGATGGCGTTCATGATCAGGTTTAGGATCACCTGTTGCAGCTGGACGCGATCTCCTTCCACGGATGGGAGGCTCGTCGCGAATTGGGTCCGCAGCGTGACGCCTTGTCGGAGCACTTCATTGCCGGTCAAGGCAATCACGTGACGAATGGCCTCGTTGAGGTCGAATTGCCCCTTGCGAGTGGGTTCCTTCTTGACCAAGGCACGGATCCGGCCAATGACATCGCCGGCTCGATTGGCGTTCTCGACAATCCGGTCGAGCGCCTGAGTCACCTCCTCCAGGTTCGGCGGACGGGTAGCGAGCCAGCGCAAGGCCGCCTGGGCGTTGGTGAGCGACGCGGCGAGCGGCTGATTGACTTCATGGGCGATGGAGGCTGTGAGCTGCCCCATCGTGGCGACGCGGTTAACGTGGGCCAGTTGCACCAGCGCTTCGCGCAAGGCCTCCTCGCTCTCCCGTAACGCCTCTTCGGCCTGCCGGCGCTCCGTCAAATCGAGGACGAAAGAGACACCTTCGTTCCTGCTTTCTTCTAAAAGAGCACCGCCCATCAGCACGGGTAGACGGCTGCCGTCTTTCCGAAAGTACTCCTTCTCGAACGGTTGGACCGACCCGATCGTCTTTAACTCCGCGACGTTCCGAGCATCGCGGTCGCGCCATTCGGCCGGCGTCAGGTCCGTCCAGCATAGCCGACCCGAGGCAAGATCCTCTCGGTCGTATCCCACCATGCGGAGGAACGCGTCGTTGGCCTCAAGGATGCGACCTTCGATATCCCAGATGACGATCCCGATGATGTTGGCCTTGACGAGGCGACTGATCTTGGCTTCGCGTTCATCGAGATCGCGGTACAGCCGGGTATTCTCCAGTGAGATCGCTGCCTGAGAGGCGAGCAGCTTCAGCACTACGATCCGGGTCGGCGCGAAGACCCGAGGGGCGAGGTTATTCTCAAGATAGAGTACCCCGGCAAGTTGGCCCTGATTGAGCAACGGAACACAGAGAATGGAACGAGCACGGTGGTGACAAATGTAAGGGTCCGCGGAGAATGGATTCTGAGCCATGGCGTCGTCGAGTACGACGCTTTCGTTTGTGCGCAAGACATAATGAAGGAGCGATTGCGGCAGGGTTGTCCCTGTCACGATCTCGTCACGCATCCGCACCACCACCGTTTCGCCGCCCGTCGTGGCCTCCGCGGTGATCCGTGACTCACCGCCACGCGGCAGGATCAACAAGCCGCGCTCGGCGCCCGCCTGCTCAACGGCTGTGCGCAAGACCGTGTCGATCAGCTTTTGAAGAACAATCTCGCCCGACACGGCTTGCGAGATTTTGATAACGGTCGCGAGATCGAGTTGTTCGACCGGTGCACCAATAGTGCTCGTTGGAGCGGGAGCACGTTCTTCCCCTCTCAGGTCGGGACAGAGTTGGTCGAGTTGCCGCACCTTGCCGTCGGCACCCCAGCGCAGATAGCAGCCACGCGCGTTGCGGAGATAAAGACGAGTGAAGTCCTCGAAGCCTCCTCGCGCATAAAAGCGGCCGGCGAGTTCATATGCGAGGGCTTCATGATGAACGAAGCCGTTTGCGCGCGCCGAGCGGATAGCTTGTTCGTAAAGGCGCGCCGCGTCGATTTCGCGGCCTTCAAGGCGTGCTATCTCGGCGCCGACCAGCCCGGCTCGGTTCTCGAAGTTCTCCGGGCAATTCTTCGCGTAGATTTCAAGCTGTCGGTGGTGGGCGAGCAGCGCCTCCGTATGCCAGGCCCGCTGGTCAGCTGCGGCAGAGTCGCAGCATGCGGCGCGCGCCAAGGCGCCGTAGAAATGATGCTCCGGCGTTTCTTCGAAATGCGACACCGATGTCCATGGCAGTCTCTGTGCCCGCAATGAGGCATCCACGGCCGCCTCATGGTCGCCCGCGAAGAACCGCGCCTGCAGTTTTCTGACGAAGTAGCAGGTTTCCGCAAGATTCGGATTTTCGGAAAACCGGCGTTCGATCTCACCTTCGTCAAATCCGTCGTCGTCAAAGGAGCCGAATTTCCGTGTCAACCCGCGCAGTGTCCGGACGAGTCCGAGCTGCGCGCTGGCGAGGTCTTCAACGAACTGGAACCGCACCTCGCGCGCGAACGCGAGGCCAATCTCTGCTTGCTGTTGCACGTCGATAAGCGGATCGCCAGCCGCCAGCAGGTTCGAGTTCAAACTAACATGGCTGTATCCGGCGAACGTGAGGTCGCCGCTCTGGTTGGCGATGTCAAGCGCGCGCCGCAAGATGTCGCGGCCGGTCCGGACATGTCTCGTCCACGGTATGACGTGAGCCCCGAAGTCTTTGTAAGTCCTGGCCTGAAAGCGGTTCAGGTCGTGCTTTTCGACGAGATGGCAGCCTAGCTGACCGAACCGAAATCCGGCCTCATAGTCGCCGAAGCGCGGCCCGGCAATGTAGCCAAGCGACACATAATGGTAACAGGAGCCGTCGCTGTTACCCCGCTCGAGGCTCAGGTTCACAGCTAGGCAGATTGCCATGCAGGCCAGATTCGCATCCGTATGCCATACCGCCCCAACGAGCCGCGTGAGAATATCCAGGGTCGCGGAGGATGCTGGGTCGCTCATCAACGGAAGATCAATGAGCTCCTCGATGGCGTGGCTCCCGAGCCCCGACCATATCCGGTCATATTCTCGCTGCACCTCCTCGTCGGCCGGATGCGGCGACCAGTCAATGGCGAGATGCTGCCTGAGATAGTCGAGACCGACCGCCGCGGATCGATTGGTCTGACCGAGCGCCGCATAGAGATCGATGCGCAGGCCGGCGACAGCAGCCTGGTCGTCGCAGCAGAGAGCATGATTGGAAAGCTGAGCCAGCCGCTCCTCCGCGTCCGGCAGCGCGCCCAGGTGGAACTCGCATTCGGCTCGGTTCAGCTCAAGCGCGAAGGTCAGATTGGGCCGGCGCTCCCAGGCGTCTTCGGGCAGCAGCTTCGTGCCGGCGACAAAATAGTTGAGCGCAGAGGCGTATGCCGTCGACGCCTCGGCGCGCTTGCCAGCCAGCAGATTGAACTCGGCCAGTTGCTCGCGCTCCTCGGTTGACTTGATCAGTGCGGCTCCCCGATTGAGCTGGCTGACAATCTCGAAAACATAATCGTCGATCAACCCCGGCGCGGTGTTCGCCGCAAGCAGTCTGCCTATGCGTAGGTGCAACTCGCCGCGTCGCTCCTCCGGGATCAGCGAATAGGCGGCCTCCTGAACGCGATCGTGGACGAACCGGTAGGCGTCCGGCAGCCGCTCGAGTAGCTCATGAGCGACGGCGGGCCACAAGGCCCCGGCGACTTGCTCTTCCGGGATCCCGAGGACGAGTGAAAGCATCGTGGTATCAGCGATGTTTCCAAGACAGGCCAACTGCTGCAACGCCTCCCGCGTTTCGAGTGGCTGGCGCGCGAGCTTGCCGACCATAAGGTGCACGACGTTGTCGGTGTATCCCTTGGCGTGAATGCGCTCGAGATCCCAGGACCAGCATGCCGCGTCATGATCGAAGGTGAGCATTCCCTCTTCGGCGAGCGAAAATAGAAACTGACGGACGAAGAACGGATTGCCGCCAGTCTTGTCGTGCATCATTTGCACGAGCGGGTCTGCACGGTCGGGCTGACAGTAGAGCGCATCCGCGATCAAGGACTGGAGACAGCCTTTGGTAAGCGGCGCAAGCGTGATCTCCGCGACCTTGCCGCCGGCGCTTTTGATCGCGTGAAGTTTCCGCATCAGCGGATGGGCGGCGGTTATTTCGTTGTCGCGATAGGCACCAACCAGCATCAGGTATTGTAGATCCGGCCGGGTCAAGAGATCTTCCAGCAGATCGAGCGTCGCTGTGTCAAGCCACTGCAGGTCATCCAGGAACAGTGCCAGCGGATGCTCCGGCTGGGCGAAGACACCAATGAACCGCCGCAGTACGAGCTCAAATCGCCGTTGCGCCTCCGATGGCGGAAGGTCAGCCACCGGCGGCTGGTCGCCGATGATGAGTTTCAGTTCGGGGACGAGATCGACCATCAGCCGTCCGTTCGGTCCCAGAGTCTCTATCAGCGTCTCGCGCCAGGGTGCCAGATCGGCGTCGCTCTTCGCGAGAAGTCCTCGGATAAGGCTTTGGAACGCCTGTGCCAGGGTCGCATACGGAATGTCGCGCTTGTACTGATCGAACTTGCCGGACGCGAACAGGCCGTGCGGCGGCACCAGAACTTTGTGGAGTTCATTGACCACCGCCGACTTGCCGATGCCGGAATAGCCAGAGACCAACACCAACTCCGGCGCCCCGCTCGACACCACGCGTTCGAAGGCGGTGAGCAAGGTCTCGACCTCGTGGTCCCGCCCGTAGAGCTTCTCGGGAATCAGCAGGCGGTCGGGGATATCGCGTTCGCCGAGCGGGAATGCGTCAGTCGGGCACTGCATTTCCCATTGGCTGAGACAGCGGCTCAGATCGTGCTCGACGCCGCCTGCCGTCTGGTATCGTTCCTCGGCCGTCTTAGCGAGCAGCTTCATGACGATGGCCGAGACCGCCGGTGAAACATTCACCACCCTCTCGTTGGGCGGTGTCGGCTGCCGTGCGACATGGCAATGGACCCATTCCATCGGATCGGAGGCGGAAAAGGGCAGGCTCCCGGTAAGCATTTCGTAGAGCGTCACGCCGAGCGCATAAAGGTCGCTGCGGGAATCGATCGAGCGGTTCATGCGCCCGGTCTGTTCGGGGGCCATGTAGGCAAGCGTTCCGGCGACCACTTCGGGCGGCTCGAGGGCCTGCCGCTCGCGGGAGAGGCGCGAGGCGATTCCGAAGCCGGTTAGCCGCACCTCGACGCCCGTGCCCGCTACCAGGATATTGGCGGGTTTGATGTCCTTGTGGACGAGACCGCGTTGGTGGACCTTGCCGAGCGCAGCGGCGATGCCGATCGCGAGGCGCAAGAAAAGCTCCGTTTCCATTGCCGTCCCGAGCAGCCGGGCGAGCGGCTCGCTGCCCGCGTCTTCGAGCACCAGCATGGTCCGGCCGCCTTCGCGCACCAACTCAAGCGGTCGCGCCGCCCATGCACCATCAAGTTCGTCCTTCAATCCATATTCATGGTCGAGGTGGCCTAAGCTTGAAGGTGTCGGGTACTCGAGGGCCGAAAGGACGACCAGCACCGGGTTCAGCTTGCCGTCGGTACCCCGGCGCCATTCCCGGTGGAACACGCGATCACCGTCCTCCCAAAGAACCTCCAAACTCCCATCTCCACCAACGCCGAAGAAAGAACATGTGCCTGCTTGCCGACTTCGTCATCTCGAGTGGCGCATCTGGCACCGCCACTTTCGCTTCGGAGATCCTTCCAGTCAATTTGGCCAGGGTGAGCATATATGACGAACCGCGACCACTCCCCCACCTTCTTATCACATCTCGCCTGATCGTCCCAACAACGAGCGGCCATCGCCGGCCCGTTCGATACGTGGTCCACCTATACGAAGGACCGCCCAGCGGCTGCTGGGCGGCCGGGCGGGTCGTGGACCCGCAGAGCTCCGGATGGAGGGAGCGCCGAAGCTTGGTGGTAGCATCGGGGGGATTCGCCACCTATCTCCCGAGGCAACGAATAGACTCTAGCGATAGACGGGACGATGGGAAATTATACCGTGGTTTCGTCTTTGCGATACTTTGGAATACCCATCGGCGAACTTCTGCCCGGCGGGTCATGTCGGCGAAGTCATCCTGCGCCCCGCTAATGACTGGGGCGATGGTCTGAGGTACTCCAGTGCGGATGAACGTGCCGTCAGTTGCGAACCGTTGCCGGTGTTGGAGTCGAAAGTGTCTTGCCGGGACCGAGGCCAAAAAGAAAGCCTCCCGCGGGGTGGGAGGCCAAGGCGGGCCGATCGGTGGCGATCCGGCCTCTGGGAGGAGGGGAGAAAAGGAACGCTCACCATACGGCAGGGCTCCCGCCGGGGCTATTGGCCACCAGGAAGAATCGATTACCAATGAGGAGGAGATGACCTATACGCGCGGCCAAGACCTTTATATCTGCGTTTGTGGCTTTCCCGGAGCGAGCATCAGCTTATCGGCCATACGCGCAAGTTCCGGCAGGGATCTGGTGCCCATCTTCTGCATGACCTGGCTGCGGTGAACTTTCACGGTAATCTCGCTCACGCCTAGATCGCCGGCAATCTGCTTGTTGGGCCTTCCGGTTACCACCAATGCCATCACCTCGCGCTCCCGCGGGGTCAGGCTATCGAAACGCGCTCGCACCGTCGCCAATGCCTTTTCATTTTCAAGCCAGGCGCGGTCGCGCGCCAGGCCGACGTGAACGGCGTCGAGCAGATCCTGGTCTCGGAACGGTTTCGTCAGGAACTCGACCGCGCCCCCTTTCATCGCCTTGACAGACATGGGAATGTCGCCGTGCCCGGTGATGAAGACGATCGGCAGCTGAATATTTTCCCGCGACAGCTCGAGCTGAAAATCAAGGCCGCTTTGCCCCGGAAGCCGGACATCGAGCACGAGACAGGTTGGTCCGCTGGGTCGCCCAGACCTGAGGAAGTCGCCCACCGAAGCGAGGAGATTGACGGCAAAGCCGACGGAACGCAGCAGACTGCCAAGCGCCTCGCGGATTTCCGGGTCATCATCGATGACAATGATGGTTGCTGGCGCCTCGGTCAATCGTCAGAGCCCTCAAGGTGAATCGACGTCTTGGGATATATACTATCCACCCCCACTGCAGCCGAGGGCGAAGCCCAACCAGCAGAGCGCCAGTCATGCGATGAGAACACTCCTCCTCTCTCCTTCGCTAGTGATGAAACGGAATTTCTTCGTACGCCAGAATGCGCGATAATTACCTCGGCCACAAGACTAGATGCGGGCGGTCCCCAAAAGCGCTGGCGCGTCCTGGACGCCACATGGCTGCGTCCACCGTCAAAAGGGGACGCGTGCTGCAAGTATCGGGCGGCGCGAGGCAAGCAAATCTCAACCACTTGCGATGCTGTGCCGAGTGATACATCGCGACGATCGAAAGAATTCCTTCGCCATCGCAATCAGGACACCGGCACTTTTTGGGCAGATGCCCCGCTCGTTGCCGCAAGTCTTCTCTATACGATCGTATAGCTTGCGCCGCCTTTGTCTCCGTTCAATATTAAATCCATCCAGTCGAGCGCGCCCCGACGCTAATTGGGATGATGCTGATCGGCGAAGTTGGGAGGCGGCCGTGCCAACCAAGAGACCTCTGATTGCGATCGTCGACGACGACGAGTCGATGCGGGAGGCTATCAAGGGGCTCATGAGGTCGATGGGATTTGATGCCGAGACCTTTTCATCCGCGGATGACTTCTTGAGATTCCCTCATATCCGCCGCACGGCCTGCCTCGTGACGGACGTCAATATGCCGGGAATGAGCGGGCTCGATCTGCACCGCCGGCTGGTCGCGCTGGGCAAGAGCATCCCGACTGTTCTGATCACCGCCTTTCCGGAAAAGAATGTGCGCGTGTCTGCGTTGGGCCCGGACATCGTCGGCTGCCTGACAAAACCGTTTGGCGAACAGATTTTGCTTGATTGCATCCGTTCTGCGCTGGCTCTCAATAGCGAGGGCAAGAGCGGTTCGTGAGGTCGCAAAAGCCAATGGAATCTCACATCAAACGGCTTCGACGAACCCCCCGAGCTCTGCGCTTCGATTCGCCGCAGCAGGTCAAGGGACTTGAGCGAGGGGCGGTACCACTGGCAGGCGCGGGAACGCCGGTGATCGGAGCCCGTCCAATCTAGAGCCGCCCACCCGCTGTCGGGCATGCTGGCGGCCGAGAAGATCGCTGCGGTGATTTTATCAGGCCGCATCTGGAATATAGTCTCATGCGACCTGCAACGGGCCGAAGGCGACGGTTTCAGTCGGGGACGGCCTCAAAAGCCTTGACCGAAGAAGGCCGGATGAGGCCTATTTGACCCCAGCACCGCTGCTCAATGCGGCTTACCCAATGGCGGAGTTTGACTAAGTTAGGAAATCCTATTCACTCAGGCCGCGACTCCTTGTTTACGAAGTCGTCAGCAAGGATCCAGCAAGCCACTTTTAACAGAGCCAACACAGAAGGAAACCCGTGGCACTCAAATTGAAAGCCGGAATCATGTTGATTGTGGCAATTGCCGCAGCCTGTCAGGCGCGCGCCGAAGATAGTCTCCTGGTCCATGCTTTGACCTGTGAACTGCCCTCTGGGGAAGTAAAGAACTTGCCGGCAGACCTTGAGGCTTCCGTGCCCGGCTTTGCTGCGCCAAAGAAAGAATTCACCTTGCCTTCCATGGATCTCTACAGCCTGGAAAAGCCAATTTCGGCCTTTGGCTATATGAGTTCAGAGGTCTTGATACAGCCGGGGCGCATATTGCTTGCGATTTCTGGCACCAACTTGGACGCTGTGATCAAATCGCAAGAATTGACGGTAGCCGATATGGATATCTTACCTGCGCTGAAACAGGTCGGCCTAAATACAGCGATCGTTGCGTTTCGGAGCGGCCAGGAAGATTTAGCATCGAAGGTATTATTAGGTTGCGAATATCAGATGCCTGAGGCTGCCTGGCCCATCGGCGGATCGGTCGATGATCTGAAGTTGGCCCAATAACCCTATCGAGCCTGTCAGTCTATGATATGATAAAAGGATTAAAATATCAGGCTTTGATATGTTAATCGGTCATATAAAAGCAGGCTACAGTCTGTCTCAACGAGATCGTCTCCCGCTCCGGCTTCAGGACATGAAACCTGACTCCAAACCCAAGCCTGTCAACAAGATAGCCGATCTTACAAAGGCATCTGGATCGGCATTGCGCGCAAGCCGCAATGGCGCTGCCTGATCCTGCTCACGGGGCTTCGCCGAGATAGTTGGCGAGGGAGTGCCTGGTTCAGAGCACTCGAACCTGTTGGTCGGACGGCCGTCCGAACTTGGTGGATCAATCTCGCCTCAAGCTTGCCAGTTCCGGCGTGACGTTCAATTCGTTTGAGAGCCGGGTTCCTGCCAACGGGCGCCGTAAACCCTGCCACGGGACGAAACGGCCCCAAAGCATCTACGGCGATCGCAACCTTTGGCGACTTGGTAGAGGCGCTCGAGGAGAGCTGGACGCAGTTCGACCGCTTTCAGTTGGGCGTCGAGGGTCACCCGCGTGGGACGCGCTCAACCGAGCAGCTGGTACATCATTATTCGAAATTCTTGGTCCTGTTTCCTGGTTCAGCGCAAAATTACATCCGGCTTGCGACAAGGAGAAATACGATGAACTTCCGAACCATCATCGCAGCCACCTGCACCGCCCTTGCAGTTATTGCTGGCTTGACCGCTCTTTCGAAAGAAGGCCGAGCCGAACCGCTTGTACTCGAGACTGATCTCAACACGAGTATCCTTCAAGCAGAGATACCGGACACTGAATTGACTCGCGACGCAACGCGCCTGGTTCGGAAGGCGGAGGGCGACTTTCTGTTTGAGCACTCTGTTCGCGTCTATCTCTGGGCTTCCCTGGCGGGCCGGCGCAAAGGCCTCCCCTTCGATCCAGGGCTACTGTATGTGGCAGCCTTGTTTCATGACTTTGGTCTGACAGGCAGGTACGGCCAGAGCCATCTGCGTTTCGAGGTGGACGGCGCAAACGCCGCACGTGACTTCTTGAACAGCCACCGCGTGTCTGAAGCTTCAAGCGAGAATATCTGGCTTGCGATTGCGCTGCACACGACGAATGGAATTTCCGCCAATCTTTCCCCGATCGCGGCTCTGGTTGCCGAAGGCGCCAATATCTTGTCGGGGCAGGCTACGATAATTTCACGAGTGCCGAGCGCAATGCTGTCGAGGCGGCTCATCCACACCCACCCCAGTTTGCGGATGGCTTCATGCAAATCCTCTACAAGAGTCTTGAGCATCGTCCATACACCACAAGGCACCGGGCTTGCCGACGTCATGGCTTATAAAGACCCTGCCTTTCGCCGCAGGGACTTCAGCATCTGATGCGCAATTCGAAATGGGCCGTTAGCGACTAAGTGGACAGGCAAAAAAAACGTGCTTCCAGGAGCAGCAAACTCAAGGAGTTCATCATGACACCCGACACCACTAATCCATATCCAGAACAACAGGAGGCATCCATGATGGCGTGGCGCGTCCATGACTTCGGCTCGCCCGAGGCAATGAAATTCGAGCCTGTCCCGAAGCCGGCACCTGGCCCAGGCGAAGTTCTGATCAGGGTCAGGGCCGCTGGAGTGGGTCCATGGGATGGATGGATCAGGGCAGGCAAGAGCGCCTTGCCTCAGCCCCTGCCGCTGACGCTCGGCTCCGATCTATCCGGAGACGTCGTCTCGATCGGCGCCGATGTGGCCGATCTTGCGGTTGGGGACCCTGTCTATGGCGTAACCAATCCGAGGTTCATCGGAGCATATGCGCAGTATGCGGTGGCGTCGGCGGAGATGATTGCTCGCAAGCCTGCAACGATCAGCTACGCAGATGCTGCCTCCGTACCGGTGATCGCGGTCACGGCCTGGCATGGCCTGTTTGATCAAGCGCAACTCGTCTCCGGGCAAAAGGTGCTCATTCATGGCGCCGCCGGAAATGTCGGCGCCTACGCCGTGCAGCTGGCTAGGCGTGCGGGTATCGAGATCATCGCCACTGCTGCCAGGAGAGACTTCGCCTACCTCCGTGAACTGGGCGCGGATACTTTGGTCGACTATCACAGCGAGCGCTTTGAAGACGTTGCCCGGGATGTGGACGCTGTCCTTGATCTCGTCGGCGCCGAAACGCAAAGGCGTTCGTTTCAGATCCTGAGGCGCGGCGGAAAACTGATTTCGGCTGTCTCACCTCCCGATCAGGATCTTGCCAGGCAGCATGGGGTTGAAGCGGCGTTTTTTCTTGTCAGCGTCGGAACCGAGTACCTGACGAAGATCGCCGAGCTGATCGACAATGGCGATTTGAAGACGCGGGTGGGTGTGATCCTCCCGCTTGAGGAAGCGTACGTGGCCCATCTGATGCTTGAGGGCGTGCGCATTGCGCCAGGGGGGAAGATTGTTCTCTCAGTTTAAGCTAACTGCCCGGTAAGGTATCAGGGAGCTTGTTCAGGATGGAGCGGGCAAGCGTGACTGACCTATCACCTCGAGCAGCCGATCACACGATCGGGTAAGGTTCTTCATCGGCGTCGTCGCGACGCCGAGAAGGAGCCCGGATGCCGCGTCGTCGGACGACACGTACCAGGCCGACAGCGGCGATGGCGACATTCCAAAGCTGAAAGCTGCGCGAGCAGCTGCCACGTCTGATACATTCTCGGGCAATCTCAGTAAGACGGCCAAACCGGTCGCCTTGGCCCTATCCACACCAACACGCGACCGCAGGTAATCCAACAGCGCCTCTTGTCTGGCTGCGTAGGCGCGCTTGGTTCGGCGCAGATGGCGGATATAGTGACCCTCCTGCATGAACTCTGCGGTGGCGACCTGTATTGCAGGTCCAGGGGCCGGCGCCAGACAGGCTGCCATCTCAGAGAACCGGCCGACGAGATCGGCCGGCGCGACAACGAAACCAAGCCGTATTGCCGGGCTGATCGTCTTGCTGAACGAGCCGATGTGGATGACGCGCCCGCCCCGGTCGAGTGATGCCAGCGCCGGCGCGGCGCGTCCCGTCAACTGAAGCTCGCTCAGATAGTCGTCTTCGATGACCCATGCGCCAGCGTTGCTGGCCCATTCGAGGAGACCAAGACGTCGGTCAAGCGACAACGTCGGCCCGAGAGGGGCCTGCTGCCCTGGAGTCACGACGGCAATCTTGGCGTCGGGATGCTGACGCAATCCGAAATCAATATCGATGCCATCCACATCGACGGGAATTGGTGCGAGCGAAAGGCCGGAAAGCTCAAGGCCTTTTCTTGACCAAGGGAATCCCGGATTTTCGACCCAGGCGGCATGGCCAGCCAGAGCCAGGACGCTGAGCGCTAAGCCTAGGCCCGCGCCGAATCCACCGGTGATGATCACCTGCGAAGGCGAGCAGTTGATCCCTCGGGCGACGGCGAGGTAGGAGGCAATCTCGCGCCTGAGCTCGAACTCGCCGCGCGGATCGGGATAAAGCGGCAACGCACCTGCCTTTGTGCGGGCAGCCTTCGCGTGGATGCGTGAGAACAACGTCGCTGGGAAGGTGTCGGTTGCTGGGACGCCCATCTGGAAGAATGCCGGTCCCTTCGTCATCTCCAGATAGGTCTCCAGAAACGAGCCTGCCTGTGGCAGAGGGTCGCCTTTTTTGATCGCGTGAGGGCGCTGCGCAACCCGGGTACCTGAGGCTCGGGACGCTTCGATCAATTGTGCGGCGGCTAGTTTTGCGTATGCAGTTCGAACTGTTCCCCGCGCGACACCAAGCTGGGCAGAAAGATCCTGCCATGACGGGAGTCGTGCGCCGGGCACCAACACCCCGCTTTCAATTGCCAAGACGATCCCTTTGCGGATCTGCTCCGATAGGGACGTTTTGGCTGACCGATCGACATTGAAGTTCAGTGGCTTGTTCATGAGCCATGGTACAGGATTTTGCTTCGTTCTTGGTACTTTATTCTGACCTTCCGACTGGCCATCTTTCCAGTGTCAGAAGGAGAAAACCATGAAAATCCGCATTACCTCCCCGCAATCTGCGTCGCACTCGCCTTTAGTCTCGGCGGGCAGGCCGTTGCCCATGACGGCCAAGCCGAAACGGTCATACCCAAATTCGATCAGGCGATTGCTAATATCCCCGGTAAGTCGCTTCGTGTCGTAGAGGTTGATTATGCACCGAGCGCAGCATCGCCGGCACATAGCCACGCCAGGTCCGCCTTCATCTACGCCTATGTGCTCGCAGGCGCGATTGAATCAAAGGTGAACGACGGCCAAATCAGGATATACAAGGTTGGCGACAGCTGGTTTGAACCACCTGGCGCGATCCATTCGGTGAGCCGTAACGCGAGCAAGACAAAACCCGCAAGGTTGCTCGCAGTCTTCGTTGTCGATGCTGACGAGACCACTCTTACCACCCCGATCAAATGAATGGGATCCGGACGCTAACCAATGACAAGCCGGTGGGACGACAGCCATCTCGCTCACAACCGCACCGACCCGCTCGGCGGGATACCCCATGTCATGCAGAGCGGCTCAGCCGGCCGGTTGTCTAGTTTATCGACCGGCCTCGCAGCGAAGGAGATATAGATATGAATACAGACGAGCTTTCCACCTTAGGAATTCCTGACAGCAAACTGACCCGCGATGTGACGCAGTTTATTCGCGACACGGAGAGCGATCTGCTTTTCCATCATTCTGCGCGCGTCTTCTGTTGGGGTGCCATGACAGGAAACCGCAAAGGCATGATCTTCGATCCCGAGTTGCTCTACACGGCTGCGATGTTCCACGACATTGGCTTAACGGCGCACTACGAGAAAAGCCAGCTACGCTTTGAGGTCGATGGGGCCAACGCCGCGCGCGAATTCCTCAAGAGTTACGGCGTCACCAACAACGACCTGCAAATCGTCTGGAACGCAGTCGCTCTCCACACGACGCCCGGCATACCGGAATTCATGGATCCTGAGATCGCGCTGCTCCAGAGCGGGGCCGGCATGGATGTGGCCGGCCGCGGCTACGATCGGTTCACAGATGAAGAACGGCAGGCTGTTGTCAAAGCTTTTCCGCGTGAAAACCACTTCAAGGAAGGGATCATTGACGCGTTCTATCATGGCATGAAACACCGCCCCCACACCACCTTCGGAACCTTCAATGATGATGTCCTGACGTTCAAGGACCCGAAGTTTCAACGGATCGATATGTGCAGCGTCATCTTAGGTTCAAGGTGGCCGGGTTGAACTGGGTCACCGGCAGGGTGCAGTGCCTTGATGACTTCGTGTCTCGGAAAAAGCACCTCTAGCTCGCCTCGCTCACGAATTCGCGCGGGGAGCTCTTCGACAATCGGATGTCGGCTGTCGAGAGCTCGACAGATTTGCACGACGGAAGTGAGAACGAGGGTCAGGGCGCAACTCGATTTGTTGTGTGGCCGACTTTTCATCTGCCCCTCATGGGCGCATGGGCGGAACCGCCCTTTATGAACTTCCGGCGGTCGGGTTACAGCCATCCAGCTTTTCTGAAGCGGGAGTAGAGGATACCACAGACGACGACGATGACGGTCAGGACGACGTAGTAGCCGTACTCTGTCCCTAGTTCCGGCATGTGCTCGAAGTTCATGCCGTATATGCCCGCGATCGCAGTCGGCACGGCGAGAATCGCGGCCCATGCGGCGAGCTGCCTCGTAATGGTCCCCTGCCGCTGCTGCTCCAGAAGGTTGGATGCCTCGAAGACCGATGTGATGATGTCCCGCAGGCCGCCCACGACGCTCTCCACGCGCCGGACGTGATCATGGACGTCGCGGAAGAACGGCTTTGAGTTCTCGTCGACGCAGGGCAGGTCCAGGTGGGTCAGCTTTCCGACGACTTCCGACATCGGCCCCAGCACGCGCTGGAACTTGATGACCTGACGTCTCATTCTGAAAATGCGCCTGATCTGCTCGCGTTCCAGGAAAGAGATCAGGACGTGCTTCTCGAGCTCGAGGACCCTGTCTTCCATGGTTTCCACCATCGGAAGATAGCCGTCGACAACGAAGTCTATAATGCCATGGAGAACATAGTCCGGGCCGTGCTCGAGGAGCTGCGGCGAATGCTCAAGCTGTTCCCGCAGGCCCTTATGCGACTTCGCGGATCCATGCCTCACCGAAATCAGGTGAAGCTTGCCCACGAAGATGCATGTCTCGCCATAGGCTATCTTGTCGCCTTCCAAATGCGCCGTCTTGATGACCACGAAGAGTTGGTCGCCGTAGACGTCGATCTTCGGCACCTGCTGCCCGTTCAGGGCGTCTTCCACTGCCAGCGGATGCAGCCCGAACATCATCTTTAGACTGTCCATTTCGTCGGAAGTGGGTTCTGCGAGCCCTATCCAGACAAACTCGCCGTCTCGGGTTGCGAAGGACTGGGATTGAAGCGCTACCTCCTCGGCGCGCTTGCCGTTTCGGTAGATGTACGATGCGATGACTGTCATAGGATACTCGGAAGTTGGGGTAGCAGCGTGGCTATTCGCCGGTTCATCAACGCGGAGAGTCGTGGAAGGTTCGCTCCCGGCGCTACAGCCAGTGTAGATCAGATGCTGAACTGTTCGCCGATTTCCACGACCCTGTTTGCGGGAAGCTTGAAGTAGGTCGATGGGTCGACGCCTAGCCCCGACTGCGCGATATGGAGGTCATCCTACCACCGCGTAACGCCGAGGTCGGGTTGCCGATCAGCGTGCGTCGACCGCGATAAAACGATGTCGCGGAGGCGATCATGGTGTCGCCAATGAACAGCGCCGAACCTGTTAACCCTGCGAAGAGCGTCGCCGCACCAATGCCGGTGACGCGACGAGGCGCGATACCTGCTCGAACAGGCGCAACTTGCTTAGAGAAAGACATCCGTGGTTAGGTCTGAACAACCCGTCATGCGCTTGCACAGCGCCGCCGCTGCGTTTGCGAGGAGGGAACGCTGGCCGATTGGGTCCCAATGCTGTTGATGTTTCGAGAAACCGAAATATAACAGCAACGGCCTCCCTTCCCAGACGATGCCCGCCATCGGTCCCATTTGCGTAACACAATCCTAGCGAAAGACGAATATGACAAAACGGAAAAGGACCTCGATCGTCAGTACCGGGATTGGTGGACTTGACGAAATCCTACGCGGTGGCCTGCCGGCATCCAATCTTTACATGCTGCAGGGCGCGCCGGGATCGGGCAAGACAACGGCCGCGCTACAATTCCTGCGAGCCGGCGTCGAGGCGGGCGAAAGCTGCATTTACGTGACGCTTTCGCAGACAGCTGCGGAACTCGAAGCCATTGCCGTGTCGCACGGCTGGACGCTCGACGGGATCCGCGTCGAAGAGCTGTCCACATCCGGCGCGGTCAACGAGGCCGACGACCAGAGCATATTCTTGACCACTGATCTCCGGTTGGACGAGACCAGAAAAGCCATCGAAGCCGCGATCGAGAAACATAAGCCCCGCCGCCTCGTCTACGACTCCCTACTTGAGATCCGCTTGATCACCGGTGACTCGCCGCGTTTCCGTCGCGAGTTGATCGGCTTCAAGTCCTTCCTGGCGAAACAGGACGTCGTGGCGCTGTTGCTGGACACGCAGACAGCCGGCAACGACCGCAGCGGTGAGGAGGTGGAGGGGCTGGCGCACGGTGTCATTCGCTTCGACAAATCACTGGAAGAATACGGCGGCGTACGCCGCCGCATCGAGGTCTCGAAGATGCGTAGCGTGCCTGTGGCTGACGGCTATCACGATATGGCGATACGTGAAGGCGAAGGCGTCGTCGTCTTCCCTCGTATCACGCCGAGCACAGCGCCAGAGATCGCCAAGCCACAGCTGATCAAGTCTGGCGTGGCCGAACTCGACGAGATGTTCGGTGGTGGTCAGGAGGCCGGAACAACCACACTGGTAATCGGGCAGTCCGGCACCGGCAAATCAACGATGTCATCTCTTTATGCGACGGCGGCGCTGGAACGAGGCGAGAATGTCGCGCTGTTTCTCTTCGAGGAGCGCTTGGAGACGTTCTTCCGCCGCTCCGAAGGCTTGGGCATGGAACTGCGGCAATTCCACAAGGATGGTAAGCTGGTCCTGCGGGATTTTAACCCGAACGAGATTTCGCCCGGTGAATTCGGGCAGATCGTTCAGGAGGCGGTTACCCAAAACAGGTCGCGAGTGGTGGTGATCGACAGTTTGACCGGTTACCTCAACTCTCTGCCGCATCGAGAGAAAGCCGTTCGCGACATCCAATCGCTCCTGAAATACCTCGCCCGGTCCGGTGTCCTGACCATGCTCATCGTCGCGCAGCACGGCCTGCTTGGTCAAAATGTTGGGATCGACGTCGATGTCAGCTTTCTTGGCGACACCGTCCTCCTGCTTCGGATCGTTGAGCACGAAGGCCGCCTCCGCCGAAACATCACGGTGGTCAAGAAGCGTCATGGACCGCACGATCTCAACGTCCGCGAGCTGCTGATCGAAAGCGGCAGCGTAAGTGTCGTGGCCTACAATCCCTTGCCTGATCCGAAATGAACATCGTTACGCCCGAAAGCGAACTGGACTGGGTTCTCGTCCTCGCTCCTTTTCGCAAGGACGCGGAGTATATAGCGGCGTCTCTTCGTGAGCAGGCGGTCGAGGTCAAAGCAGTCAAGGCGGACGAAGATCTGGTCCAGCATCTTGCCTTGTCACCCGGGATCATCGTTATCACCCACGAGGCACTCAGTTCCGAGGTCGTAGGCAAAATCGCAGAACATCTCGCCGAGCAGGCTGGCTGGTCTGAAGTTCCAATCGTCGTTTTGTTGGAGCGTTCTGCGCCAGTCGCGAGAATACGCACCCGATTGCAGGCTTCCTGGCCAGATGCTCGCCTTCTGTTCCATACCCGCCCGATCGCACCGTTGGAATTCGTGAACGCCATCCAGTCGAATATGCTGGTGCGACTGCGCCAGCGCCAGGTTCGCGATTCCATCGAACGGGAGCGAGAGCTGCGTCTGGAGCTTAATCATCGGGTAAAGAACATCCTGGCGAGTGTCAGCTCGATCTTCCGGATGACCAGGCGCGGCGCGGCATCTGTCGATGACTTGGCCGACGATTTTACAAGCCGCCTTCAGGCGCTTTCCAACGTCCATACTGCTGTCTTCGAAGCCGGCGGGGAGGAGGTCTCGCTGTGCGACGTCGTGGGCCTGACGGTTTCTCCGTACAACAGTGATGGCATGAGCCGCATCAACGTCAGCGGCCCTGAGATCACGGTCGGCCGCGAGGCCGGAACCACGATAGCGCTGTGTTTGCACGAACTCATAACGAATGCGATCAAATACGGCGCATTGTCAGAGCCCGATGGAACGGTCGAAATCGTCTGGACGATCGCGGAAGCGGGCGGCCCCAAATTAAGCTTGAAATGGATTGAAACGGGCGGTCCGCCGGTGCGTGAACCGACGCGGCAAGGCTACGGCACGAGATATGTTCGCTCAGCGTTCGCGTCCTTGTTCGGATCGCTTCCCGACATCTCCTTTGCCCCAGACGGCTTTCGGTGCAGCGTGAGTGGTCCGTTATCGCGCGTCACGCCGCAAAACCACAATACGGCAGATTAGCATTTGTTCAGGCAGCACTTTTCCTGCGCCGCGATTTAACCAGAGTGGTTCACCGAGCGCGAGGCCTTGCCGGGATCCCGCCGCGGTTCCATTGCCCACATCCCAGTCGAAGCCCGCGGGCCCCAGGCTGCCAATCGACCACTGTCACAACAAATCCATCAGAATCCTATCACCGTACCCCTTTGCGGCGCGTGGCGTGGTCGGACCATCCGACACCCTCTCGCATGAACTCTTCCGAGGCTTTTGCGTTGTGGTAGTTCTGCCCGCAATTCAGGTCAGCCACGAGGCACGATGGAATCCCCAATCAATTTTCCCGCCGAACGCCTTCAACAAATCCTCAACAGCGCCATCGATACCGGGATCATAACCCTCGACGCTGAAGGCAATATCACCAGCTGGAGCAAAGGTGCCGAGAGGCTGCTTGGGTGGTCGCAGGAGGAGATGCTCGGAAAGACGCTGATCGAAATCTTCCTAGATGACGAGGGCGCCCCCGATTTGCTGGCAGCTGAGCTGGAAGATGCTCGACTGAACGGCAAAGGAGGAGGCGAAGGCTGGCGGATGCGCAAGGACGAGGGACGGATATGGGCGGTGGGAGAGACAACGCCGCTCTTCGATGACGGGCGCGAGCTGGTTGGGTTCGTGAAAATCCTCAGGGATCGTACCGAGCAGCGACAAATCGAGATCGCCCTTCGGGAGCGCACCCGAGCTTTGGAGATCCTCAATCGCGCGGGCGCCAGCCTTGCACGCGAGAACGATCTGGAGAAGGTCGTTCAGTTGGTGACCGACGCAGGCGTCGAGCTGACCGGTGCGCAGTTCGGCGCGTTCTTTTACAATGTCATCAACAAGGCCGGCGAGAGCTACATGCTCTACACACTCTCAGGTGTGGCCCGGGACGCGTTTTCGAAGTTTCCCATGCCGCGCAACACCGAAGTCTTTGCGCCGACGTTCCTCGGCCAAGGCATTTTGCGCTCTGACGACATCACGAAGGATAGCCGCTACGGAAAAAACCCACCACGCCACGGTATGCCGGAAGGCCATCTCCCGGTCCGAAGTTACCTTGCAGTTCCTGTTATTTCCCGAACAGGAGAGGTTATCGGCGGACTCTTCTTCGGCCACGAGAATGTGGGTGTATTCGATGAGGAATCTGAAAAGGGCTTGGCGGGTCTTGCTGGCGAGGCAGCAGTCGCCATCGACAATGCGCGGCTATTCGACGCCGCTCAGCGCGAGCTGCTTGAGCGGCGGCGCGCCGAGGAGGCTCTAAGGGAGCTCAATGCCAATCTCGAAGATCTTGTCAGGCAAAAAAGGGATGAGCTTACACGCAACGCCGATGCTCTTCGACAAGCACAAAAGATGGAAGCGGTCGGGCAGCTGACGGGTGGTGTCGCCCATGACTTCAACAACCTCTTGCAGATTATTGTCGGCAACCTGGACACGCTGATGCGAACTTTGCCGCCTGAAGCTGGCCGCCTGCGTAGAGCGGCCTCACAGGCGATGAATGGTGCGCGGCGCGCCGCGGCGCTGACCCAGAGACTTCTGGCTTTCGCTCGCCGACAGGCGCTTGACCCGAAGCCCGTTGACGCGAATGCGCTCATACGAGGCATGTCGGAGCTGCTGCACCGTACGATTGGCGAGATCTACCAGATCGAAGTAGTGCTAGCTGGTGGCCTCTGGAGGACAGAAGCGGATCCGAATGAGCTTGAAAGCGCCTTGCTCAACCTGGTGATCAACGCACGCGACGCGATGCCCGGTGGTGGGAAACTGACGGTCGAGACTTTCAACGCTCATCTCGACGAGGCGTATGCCGCAATGCACGCCGAAGTCATTCCCGGCCAGTATGCCGCAATCAGTGTTTCCGATACTGGAACGGGTATGGAGGCCGAAACCCTTTCTCGCGTTTTTGAGCCGTTCTTCACAACCAAGGATCAAGGTAAAGGCACAGGCCTCGGGCTCAGCCAGGTCTACGGTTTTGTCAAACAGTCAAAGGGTCATGTGAAGATTTACTCAGAGGTCGGAGAAGGCACGACTGTCAAAATCTATCTCCCCAGGCTGTTGGCCGAAGGCGCGGAGGAAGAGGTGGCCGAGCGCGCGCCGATCCCTGAGGCAGCAGACGGCGAATTTATCCTCGTCGTCGAGGATGATCCGGATGTGCGGGCATATTCGGTGGAGTCGCTGCGAGAGCTGGGCTACCAAATATTGGAAGCGAAGGATGGCCCTACTGCCCTCCAACTACTGGCGGCCCACGGACCGGTTAATCTGATCTTCACCGATGTTGTCCTTCCCGGGGGGATGAGCGGAGCGGACGTCGTCGCTAGGGCAAGAGAAATGTATCCAGAAATGAAAGCGCTGTTCACCACCGGCTATTCGCGCAATGCTATCGTGCATCATGGCCGCCTGGATAAGGGCGTAAACCTTCTGACAAAGCCGTTCTCGTTCGAAGACCTGGCGGTACGAATAAGGGACGTTCTTGACCTCTGAAATAAAGTTTCAGTATGGATCCCCAGGGCGGCGAGGTGGTGGCTGAAAAGTCTCGGAAACTGCCCCATATTTGGTCCCCGCTTCTGGCGCGGCAACCGGCGGCCTTTGTGTTTTCCGGAGGCCTAGTCAGGCTTCGATCAGCCAATGGCCTTGATGCTGGTAGTCTTCTAGGGTTCCATCGACTGAGACGTCATATGACCAGCAGCGCGCCACGCAGCCCTTAAGCGGTGTTGGACATTGTATTTTAAATTGGCGCCTTTAGATTTTAAATTAGACGGAATGTGAATTAAGAATGGCCGGATGAAGACCGATCCTACCATGGGTTTCTCCTGTCTGCGTTGATCGTTTGACCGGTAAAACGGCTTCCAAACGCCAGGGATTGATCTGCTGGTCACTCACCGATGGCGGCGCGAACCAGACCGGCCGGGAAGGGTCCCCGTGTGAGGCAATTTGATTGAGCCCGGGTGACCTTTAACCCACACGGAGGCCCAACATGCTCCGGCTCGGCCGCTCGAGGGAAATCAATGAAGCGAAGAGACGGAACCTGAAGGTCAAAACGAAGTTCGGCACCGAAATTCTCCAAAAGGAGCCAATGATGGTACCGAACGCATCCCTTGTTTCGCGCCTCGCCGTTGCAGGCGCGTTCATCTCGCTCGCACAACCTGCAAGCGCTCAAACCTCTGACAAGCTGACGAACAAAGCCAAGGAACTGGTTGCCTCGATTACCGGCCAGACCGACGAGCGCCTGCAGAAGGTCGCAACCTTCGACCATCAACCAACCGGCGTTACCGTGTCCGAAGATGGTCGAATTTTTGTGAACTTTCCACGCTGGTCGGAAGATGTGCCCGTGTCCGTCGCCGAGGTCATGACCGACGGTTCAATCAAACCCTATCCCAACAATGAGTGGAACGCTTGGCGCAATGCCAAGATGTCGGAGATCTCGCCGAAAGATCACTTCGTCACGGTACAGAGTGTCGTTGCGGATCAGAAGAGCTCCCTCTGGGTCGTCGACCCAGCTGCACCCAACAGCGAAAAGACAGTCAAGGACGGGCCGAAACTGGTCCAGGTCGACCTCAAAACCAATGCCGTCAAGAAGGTCTATCCCTTTTCGCCAGACGTCGCTGGACCCGCAAGCTATCTCAACGACGTGCGAATCGCCCCCGACCGCGCCTTTGCCTATTTCACGGACTCTGGCATTCCGGGCGGCCTGGTCGTGCTGGATCTTCGCTCGGGCAGGGCTTGGCGGGTGTTGAGCGGTGATCCATCAACGCAGGCCGAAAAGGATGTTATCGTCGAAACCGACGGCAAACCATTACGCCGTCCGGACGGCCGCCAGCCGCAGTTCAACGCCGACAGTATTGCGCTTACGCCTGACGGCAAGACCCTCTATTGGAAGGCATTGACCGGCAAGACCATGTATCGGCTGCCGACCGATGCCTTGCAGAAGGCGGAAACGGATCCCAATGCGGTTCGGCCCGAGAAGGTCGCCGAGACCGAGCCGACGGATGGCCTTTGGATCGACCAGCAGAACCGCATCTACCTCAGCACGATGGCGAACAATGGCATCAAAATCCTTGGCGCTGATGGAACGGTGACGCCAGTGCTCGAAGACAGCCGATTACGCTGGCCGGACACATTCGCCCAAGGACCCGATGGCACAATGTACGTGACCGCATCGCATATTCAGGACTCGCCTTGGTTCAATCAGGCTTGGACCGACAAAAACTTTACTCTCTTCAGATTCGCTCCGCCGAATTGAAAGGCACGTACCTGCTCACGCAAAACACGTTACCGCTTCAACGTGATCCACACTTAAAATAACCGCGCAAATTTGCCGGCTTTAGCGCAAGCGGAAAGTGGCCCAATCTTGCTGAAATCCAACAGAAGCTGACCAGAGCGGGTCGGGACGCCTGTGACGACGTCGCGACGTCAAGAGGTTCTGGCGCTGAAAGCGAGGGAAATTTGTTCATGTTGCAGGAAACTCTCGTGAAACGCGTTTCCGCAGGCGTGCTCGACGTTGGCTATTACGAGACAGGGCCTGCGGATGGCATGCCGACCATTCTTCTTCATGGCTTTCCATACGATGCTCATGCCTATGACGAGGTGGTGACTAATCTTGCCGGCGCTGGCCACCGCTGCATCGTGCCATTTTTGCGTGGCTACGGTCCAACCCGGTTCTTATCGTCGGAAACGCGGCGCTCAGGCGAGCAGGCGGCACTAGGCGCGGATTTGCTGGCGTTGTTGGACAGCCTCGGTATCGAAAGAGCTATCCTCGGAGGCTATGACTGGGGTGGTAGAGCCGGCTGCATCGTCGCTGCGCTATGGCCTGAAAGAGTAGTCGGCCTTGTGAGCGCCGGTACGGGCTACAACATCCAGGACATCGCTGGCGCCGCCGAGCCGGGACCGCCTGATCAGGAGGCACGTGACTGGTATCAATACTACTTTCACACAGAGCGTGGCCGCAAAGGCCTGGACGAGAACCGGGGCGAGATCAGTCGTTTTCTATGGAAGACCTGGTCACCATCCTGGTCCTTCGATGACGCCACATTCAAGAGAAGCGCGGCCGCTTTCGACAATCCTGACTTCATCGATGTCGTAATCCATTCCTATCGGCATCGTTATGGCGTCATTGGAGGCGATCCAGCTTATGCAGAAATCGAAGAGAGATTGGCACGCAAACCCGATATTGCCGCTCCGACCATCGTAATTTTGGGCGCGGACGATGGCGTCGACCCTCCTCAATCGAATGACGAGGAGGCCAGAAAGTTCATCGGGTTCTACCACCGTCGCATACTGCAGGGTGTCGGGCACAACGTGCCGCAGGAAGCGCCGACCAGTTTCGCGGATGCTATCCGGGAACTGCGCGAGCGGGATTGAGCGGCGTTTGGCCTTGCGATGTGATTGCTCGACCAAGCTTCTACCTCACCAAACGATTTGGCACACTCGGCCGGCCTTATCAATGCAGCTGTGCGATGAGGCGGTTACACGACCGCCTGTCCAAAAGCGATCACCTGCCATTCGCTGTTGGCAGAAATCGTTTGTGGGTAGCGGCGAAGACTGGATTGGGTCATCGCCCATCGTCAATATCTTCCCTTCCCTGGCATCGGCTACATTCGTGCTGCAGGCCGGGCTCGTTCTCCTGGGGTCGAATATCGCAACCGCGCCGCCCAATAGAGCCGGACGAAACGCGCCCCCGAGCCTTGCCAGGCCAGTGAACGAACCGGCGCGGCGCGCCTATCCGAACCTTCAGGTCATCGATGAGACGGGACTGGTCGTCGCGCCGTTTCCGCAGGCGGCGCTGTTTCTTGCCGGAAAGGCCCTAACGCCGTATAGCCGGGCCGGTGGCTCGGCCGGGTGCCTGACTGATTTCTTCGTCGGCGCGCATGCTGCGGTTCATTAGGTTTTGCTACCAACGCGAGAGGTTGGTCGACACCGGTCATACTTCCCAACTGTCGTTGCGATCTCAGCGGCTCATTGATTTCGGAATTTCGGCCGGTTCGCCGCCGGGACGACCCGCTCGAAGAAAAGCAGTTGCTCCTCGCCAGTCATATTTGAGGCTTCAAATATCAGCCTGTCTACCCGCCGAACCGCCCCAGCCTTCTTAGTCAAAGCTGCAATGACCTTGGCCGGTGTCTTTGGTGTCAGCGTCATCGCAAGGGCTTTTGGCCCCGCCTCGAGTTTGGCGATGCCAAGCCGTCCCGCTGCAAGCTGCA
Source organism: Rhizobium sp. CB2179 (assembly GCF_057653455.1). Taxonomy (NCBI): domain Bacteria; kingdom Pseudomonadati; phylum Pseudomonadota; class Alphaproteobacteria; order Hyphomicrobiales; family Rhizobiaceae; genus Rhizobium; species Rhizobium sp. CB2179. The sequence goes on from NZ_JBYGKR010000005.1 coordinate 160,321, forward strand.
GTCGGGTTGTCCGCAAAAGCAGGAGTACATCCTGCGGCAGTTCGCCAAACCTGTCCTCGAACTCCTCTTCGAGGTCGTCCATCTCGCTCAGTGTGGATGCCCTCAAAAGCTTGGCGTAGAGATTGAGCCTCACCGCCGGATCCGACACATAGTCCGACGGTATAGTGCCCGCCACACCGAGGTTCACGATGGCACGCAGCGGAGTACCCGCTGGTTGTTTGCGCAATCTCGCGACGGCACCTGCAAGCAGCTTCTGGTACAGGCCGATGCCAATAACCTTCATGTGCCCGGCCTGGTCCTCGCCAGCAATGTCGCCCCCGCCGCGCAAGTCGAGATCTCGAAGGCTGATTGAAAGGCCGGCGCCCAGGCGGTCGTTCTCGACGAGGGTCGAAAGCCGCAAGCGCGTTTCATCGGAGAGCTCGGCGTTTTCTGTCAGAAGAGTGGCGATGCCCTGAGCTCCGCCGCGCCCGACACGCCCGCGCAACTGATGGAGCTGTGCCAGCCCGAACCGGTCAGCCTGCCATACGAACATGGTATTGGCGCGTGGCACGTCGAGGCCGTTTTCGATGATATTGGTGGCGAGAAGGACGTCGCCGTCGCCTTCCGCAAAGCCAACGATTGCTTCATCGATGGCCGCCGCCGGCATGTCGCCATGCGCGACCTTGACGGAAAGTTCCGGAACGATCTTTCGCAGTATCGTCTTGACGACGTCTATGTCCTCGATACGAGGCACTACAACAAAGCTCTGTCCTCCGCGGCGCTTTTCGCGCATAAGGCCGGTCCGCATTGACGCGTGGTAGAATGCCGAAAGCGAGGTACGGACCGGCCGGCGTCTAAAGGGCGGGGTGGTCAAGAGGCTCACTTCGTGCACGCCCACCATCGCCGACTGCAAGGTCCGGGGGATCGGCGTCGCCGACATGGCGAGCGTATGAAGAGACGGTACGAGAGTGTTCATCGCCCGTTTTTCTTTCAACCCGAAACGGTGTTCCTCGTCGACGATTACCAACGCAAGATGGGCAAAGCGGACGTCTTTCGCAAGGATCGCCTGAGTCGTGACAATGACGCCAATCTCGCCAACGGCCAGTGCCGCCTTCACCTTTTTCGCCTCCCTCGGCTTGAGCAGGCGAGACAACATGCCGACCGAGACGCCGGTCCCTGCGAAGCGACGCGTAAACGTGGCAAAGTGCTGACGGGTCAGCACGGTGGTCGGGGCAATAACGACCACTTGCCCGCCGGCAAGTGCTACTGCTGCTGCAGCACGTAGTGCGATTTCGGTCTTGCCAAAGCCAACGTCTCCGCAGACAAGGCGATTCATCGCGCGTCCAGTCGCGAGATCGGAGAGGACTGATCTGATGGTTTCGGCCTGATCATGAGTTTCGGTAAATGGAAAACGCCGCGTGAAGGCGGAAAATCCGGCACGGGGCGGAACGAATGCCTCTGCCCGCGATGCCTGCCTGTGCTTGGCGAGCTTTAAAAGATGACGCGCAGTCGACTGGATGTCCGCTGCGATCTTTTCACGCTTGTTCTGCCAAGCATCGGTGTGAAGGCGGTCGAGTGTGACGGCCTCGGGTTCGGAGCCATAGCGCCACAGCTTTCCAAATTCCTCCATCGGCACGAGCACCGAATCCCCATCGCGGTATTCAAGGCGAGCGGCGTCGCGACAAACGTTCTCGACGGCTATGCTTTCCAGGTCTCTCAGAACCCCAACGCCATGGTCTTCGTGAACAACGACATCGCCGATCCGAAGCTCCGGCTCGACCAGAAGTGTACTGCAATTGGAAGCCGTGCTTATTCCATCGGCTGCGGCGACGACCGCTATCCTTTCTGTCACGTCGATAAACCCCTGGTCCAACTCACAGGCCAGTTTAAGAACAGTTCCGGGCTCGGCCTTCAGGACCGCCTCCCAGGTATCGATGGACTGGGGCGCCGTCCCGGTTGCTTGTCCCAGACGCCGACAAAGGGCTTCCGAGCCGTTGCCTTTCCCGGAAATGACGACCTTCAGCCCATGTCGCAGGCAGTCCTGCATCCAATTAATCAAGGCTGTGCGAGGGTAGGTGTCGGATGCCTCTGTAGGTAGGTCACCGCCTTCTTCGAGATCCAGTTCGCGTGCCGACACGCTGCTGGCCTGCCGCTCCCATTCGGCGCGGTCGAGGTAGAGCGAACGAGAGGAGGGGGCCTCCACCTCGCCGAAATCCTTGCGGGACTGGCGAGCGTCGTCGACGATCTCAAGATAGCGCTCCACCTGGTCGGTCGCACCCGGAGCGAGAACTACGGTGGCGTCGCCCAAGAAATCGAATACGGTTGGCATGTCTTGATAAAGGCGCAGAAGCAAGCGCATCACGGTATCCGAAGTCGGAACAAATTCTTCTGTAATGCCTTCGGTCAGAATAGCTTCGGATGCCGGACCGAATATCACCTTATCGAGATAACTCTCTGTCCGCTGAGACACACGGTCAAAGCCTCTCAATTCCAGAACGCTATCGTCCTTTGAAAGGACGATACGCAGAGGTCCTGGTGCGCCAGCAGGGTAGATGTCAATCACGCCTTCCCGAACTGCGAGCTCGCCGGGATCGTCCGCAACGCCTTCCTCCACATAGCCGGTCCGTTGGATGAAGTCTGAGAATGCGTCGCGATCGAACGCTTTTCCGACGACGAGTTCGAGACGGCTGTTTGCGATGACGGTCGCTGGCGGAATCCGTTGAAGCGTTGCATCGAGCGAGGTCAGAAACAATCGCGGCGCGTCGCTGGGCATGCTCCAGATCCGTAATGCGTCCATCCGCAAACCCATACAGCGCTGCGAAGGCGGCACGCGATCATAGGGCAGGCAGTCCCAAGGCGGCAAAACAATAATCTCGATGTCGGGGAAAAGGGCGCTGACGGCGTCAGCAATTTTGGTAGCCGCGCCTTCGCTCAATGCGACATAGCACAGCGATCGTTCCGAGCGTCGTAGCGAGGCAACCAGCCTCGTTGCTACCAAGCCGGGCGGCGGCTTAAAACCTTGCATTTTTTGGGCTGCGGGAGGAGATGCGGATGCCTTTTCATCTCTATACTCAACGATGCTCACAGGAACTGCCATTCTCTCGTCAGTGATATTACCAACGTGTAAGAACGGGGTCTTAATCAGCTTGTTCCACTCAGACAGAGGCAGCCTATCACTCCGAAGGCATCCTCAGCGGTTTCGCCCAGTGCCCTCACGCTGAAATTCTTCGGGCTGAAGGTCGGCGAGGTCTCGGGCGGCAAGTTCGAGGAGAGGATACGCGAACTCGTCGAGGCGGACCCCGATCTGGCGGAAATCATGGAGCCCTTCCTCGCTGGTCGACGCAAGCTGCGCGAAGAGTTCGCCAAACCGGACAAGAACGTTCTCCAGGAGGCAAAGCATGATGAAGTTTGCAAGCGCCTGATGACGGTGCCAGGGGTCGGGCCGGTTGTCTCCCTCGCCTATGTCTCGACGATCGATATTCCCAGCCGGTTTCGCAATTCGCGGGCGGTGGGAGCCGTACTGGGCCTCACCCCGGTGCTCAACCAGTCCGGCGAAAGCAAGCGGGTCGGTCACGTCTCCCTATGCGGGGATGCCATGATGCGAAAGCTCTTCCGTTCCAAGGCATGCCGACTGTTCGATACCTATCAAGGCGGCCAAGCCTAAAGTGTCCATGCCGAAGACGTAAGCATCAGATCGTAACTAATACACAGGTAACGATCTCGCGCCAGACTCACGCCGGTCCGCACGCCATTTTCCGAGCAAACGCCTCTTTCGAGCTTCGTCGAGACTCCATATTCGAGTACGTTGGCGAAAAAACGCTCCACCTTTCACCTGCCGGTTTCCTTTTGTTTTCTGCCTGAGCGGAGAGGCTTTGGCTTTGGCGCGCGTGGATCAATTTCTGCGAACAAAGCTGAAACGTTCACCGAAAGAACCCGCGCAAACGCCTCGAGCGTAGCGACGGTGACATTTTCCATGCCTCTCTCGACCCGTCCGACATACGAGCGATCGATCTCGGCCTCGAGAGCCAGTCTTTCCTGAGAGAGACCTTTGGCCACACGAAGTCGTCTGAAATTCCAGCCGATGGTTTGTCGAACGTCCATCCCATAACAAACGCATATTCACGGCTTGACAATCGACGGACTGATAGTCCCTAATTAAAGCTGCAAGGAGGACGCTCCCATGGAACTACGCCAGCTCTCCTACTTCGTCGCGGTGGCCGAGGAGCTGCATTTCGGCCGGGCGGCCGCCAAGGTCCGCATCGCCCAGCCGGCGCTCTCCAACCATGTGCATGCGCTGGAGCGCGAACTCGGCTGCGCGCTGTTCATCCGCTCGACCCGGCGGGTGGAACTGACCAGGGCAGGGGAGATCTTTCACGAGCGCTGCGTCGGGATCCTGAGCGAGGTCGATCTGAGTGCCGAGATCACTAGGGCGGTGGCCGGCAAGACGATAAGGCAGATCAGGATCGGCACCGTCTATCCGGCGACCACCGGCGTTCCTGGCGAAAATCGCCCGCAAGTACCCGGATATCCGCATCCATATATCAAGCGGCAATACCGGCGACATCATCCGCGGCCTGGAGAACGGCCAGATCAATCTCGGCTTCATCCGGCCGGTGGGAAACATCGGCTCGTTGCGCTTCTCCTCGATCGCCCATGAGCGCTATCTGCTGGCGGTTTCCCGTACCAACCGGCTGGCGGAACAGGCGGAGATCGTCATCGACGACCTGCGCGGGGAGAAGATCATCGCCTTCAATCGCAAGAACCTCTCCTACACAGAGCGGTACTTCAACGAGAAGTTCGAGGAATACGATCTGACCCGCAACATCGCTTACAGCTGCGACGACACCTATTCGCTGGTGTCGCTGGTCTCGGCCGGCCTTGGCATCGGCTTTGCTCCGGAATGGACCGAGGGCCTGCCGAACCGGGCCTTCGAGCTGAAGGCGGTCAGGGGCATCGACTTCCGGATCGGGCTTGGTGTCGCCTGGAATAAAGAGGATCCAACCGCCTCGCGCGACGACATCGTCGATATCGCCCGCTCATTGGCACGGCCGGGCAGGTGAGGCGAGGGAGCCCACGGGTACCATGCAAACGGAACGGCTTTGCCGGGGGCAGTCGGTCCCGGGTTCCGCTCGTTCCCGAGCGGCGCTCCGCTAACCCTCCTGCGGCTGCCCTTTTAACCGGTCAAGCCCTGCGCGAACTGGCGCCGGCGCGGACGCGCCTTTGCCTGGTATGCTCATTGTTTGTGAGGGGCGTGCCTGCCGTGGCAGGCAGGGCGTCGACACGAGAATTCGACCGGCCAGGAGCAGCGCATGTCGATCGCTGCCATAGCTGAAACGCCGTGTCTCTACGAGGGAGGATCGGCTTGAGCACTCAATGGGATCTGTCGACCGGTATGTGCAGGAAAGCTCCCGCCTTTTCGGCGGCTGCTCGCAAGTGCTTGTCTCTTGTCCACAGCGTTGCTCGCTGCTCCAGGAGGATCGACGCCAACAAGTGGGCATCCGTGTAGCCAATACCCATGCTGAAAATGCCATGTCGATCGATCATTGTCATGACTTCGTCATGCGTGGCGACGATTGCTTTGCGCTGGGCCGCAAGAAAAGCTAGGACGCTGCGGCGATTCCGCAGGCTGCCAAGAGCCATTTCGCCGATGACGCTCGGGTGCAAAGTAGTCGATCATCTTCGATCACGCAGCGTAGCTCGGCATTCATATGGCGGAAGTGATCAATCCAAATCGAGGTGTCCGCGAGTATCACTTAGACGCCGGGCTCCGGCGGCGCGGAGCTGCCTCGGCGTCGGGCATGGTTCCTCCCAGCGCAATGAGGCGTTTTCCCGATTCCACGCGAACAAGTGTCTCCAACGCTTGGCGGATAAGCGCTGCGGTCTCCTTGGTGCCGGTCAAGGACCTTGCTTTGTCCAAGAGTGTGTCGTCGAGATTGATCGTTGATCGCATCATCCGCCTCCGTGACAGAGCACACAAAGTGGCACCATTTGATGATAAAATCTATGCATGGGAGCAGCCAAGGCGCGCGTCGGCCGTTCGCAGAAGGATGACGTCCTTGCCCTGGTCAATTCCAGTGGTCTCGTCGAGCCGAGGGACAGTGGACAGCCTACATCCCGCGTCAGCGCCTGCACGTGATTGGAACGCGCCGGCTGGGCGTCTGCGCCGTGGTAGCATCCGGTCCTGTTTCAAGGGCGGCGGGAAGCAACTCAATGAGCAGATGCGCTGAGGGCTGCTTTTGCCGTTGCCAGCGAGCTTGGCGCACCGGATCGACCGGCAAGCAGGCTCAAAGGTTCGTTTCACTTATTCAGCGCATCTTTTAAAGCCTTGGCCGGCGTAAACGCCAGCTTCTTGGCCGCGGCGACCTTGATGGTCGCGCCAGTTGCCGGATTGCGCGCCTCGCGCTCCGGCGTTGCTTTCACTTTGAACTTCCCAAATCCTGGCAGCGAGGTTTCGTTACCGTCCATCGCAGCTTGAGTGATCGAGGCAATCACGGCCTCGACGATCGCCTTGCCCTGTGCCTTCGTCAGGCTGTGGTCGCCTGCAATCTTGTCTGCGATTTCATTCGTGGTGGTCATTGTGCTTCTCCGCATCATTGTTCCTGGGGAATCCCTGACAGCGGATTGAGCTTATGTCATTGAGGCACTGCGGCATCGTGTGTTGAATTGCCCGGATTTCCACAGTTTCCGAACGTCGCCAGCCTAGCCCGCCTTATCCGTGCCGCTTCCAGGAAAGGAAGCGCAGCTTCCGTCCACCGCGGACACCTGTTCCTTCTCTGCGCCCGCTTTCCAATTCTGCCCGCGCAACTCTTAGCATCGCAGGAATGAGCGCGTTGATCGAATTAGTCTCGAAGCAAAACGTCTGCCGGCCTATACTATTGCCGATCTCGGAAATCAGCAGTCGCCTTGGCTTTGACGAAGCGACCAATTTTGTAAAATTCTTTCGGCGAGAGACAGGTTCAACTCCGCGCATACTTCGCTGAGAGGCTATCCGAAACGCCGGATCTTTGACCTGTCGGACGCGTTGCATCGAGGCCGCAGGTGTCCATGCTGCCACACTGTCGGGCTGCGCTACGTCTAGCTCTCTGCCTTTAAGGCATGCTTGACGCGGAGGATGGTAATCACAACAGATCCCACAACCACCGGAACAGCGACGAGCATGATCATCGGATCGAAATGGAATCCTGCGTGGTCTGCTGTCTCAAATATAAATTTCAGCAAGCTCAGCAAGTAGTAGCTAATCGCGATCATCGAAAAGCCTTCGACCGCGCGCTGGATCTTGACCTGCGTCGCGGCCCGATCAGCCATCGCCTGGATCTGTGTAGAGTTCTGGAACTCAATCTCGACCTGGATTCGGGTTTGTAGCAGGTCGAGCAGGTGCATCGCAGCCCTTGATAGGTGCTCAAGCCTCAACGCGGTTGCTTCGCAGGTACGCACCGCAGGCTTGAACCGGCGCTCCACGAAGGTTCCGAAACGTTGAAAGCCGGGGACATGGGTTTCCCGTAAAAGCGCGATCCTTTCTTCAACGATTTTGGCATAGGCAGCGGTTGCGCCAAACCTGTTTCTGGTTTCCGCGGTGGCTGAAATGATATGCGAGGAGAGAACAGTAATTTCCTCGAGCAATTGTTTGTGCTGATGTGCAGGCGTACTCAAGTTTCGATTGGTCAGCCGAACGAGCTCCGCGTCATATCCGCCCAGAAGCGGGGCAAGACGACGCGCCTCCGGCAATCCGAGCAGCGCCATTGACCTATAGGTTTCGATCTCAAAGATCCGCCGTACCATGCGCCCCAGCCGATGTGCATTCAGGTCCTTGTTGAACAGGATGATCCTGCTTGAATTGTCCCCTCGAACGCGAAAATCGGAGCAAACTTGCGCCGCCCCGCCGCCGATTGATGACGCGGCGGTGTCGCCGAAGTCGAGGGATTTTAGAACCGTTCCCAGCTGGTCCGGAGGGTTTCCGAGGACAAGGATACTCACGTGGCAAACGAGGAGAGGAGAGCTCAACCCTGCTAGCCGCGCAAAATCACCCTCACAAAGGTCAGTTTCCGGCCAATCCTCGGGCTCGCTGGCCAATTTTCGGACCCGCGTGACAGTCACGAACTCAGTGTGCCGTTCCACTCTGACGGAAATTCCACCATCAGCTTGGAGACTATCGTGGAACTCCTTGATCACGCCATCCGACGGCATGAAAGCAAAGTGTTCGACGATCGCCGGACCGGTGAAATAAATCGACGGTCGAGCGTGAAGCTCCGAGTTGAAGTCTGCGGGCTTCTGTTCAAAAGCAGCTGGACGAGACACCTGTGGTGCGGAAGCAGACCCCGTTGGGAAGAATGCTTCCTCTGCGCCCTTTGAATTCATGTCTGTCTTCCCCATTTCCGAAAGCACACCATCGGCAAGCCTATATGAAGCCAATGCAGTCAACTTGAAAAGCCCTGCGTGAGTGCAAATGATTTGGCGCCCTCGTCGAGGTGCGAGCTGTAGCGGTCGACTTGTGCGGCAAGCCAGGGGCGTTGCTTTCCTGTTAACAGGACTAGACACTCGGTCGGCTGACGCCGAGCGTGCCCCCATGCACACCTCCGAGCTTTTGAACGGACATACGGGAGGTAAGGCCGATAACACCTTCGTCAGGTCCGACGAACCGTTTCCTTGTTAACACGCGTCTTAAGCAACCATTCAGACGACATGCATTGTCATCTTCTAGTCTTTCCAGGCATCCTGCTCGGGCAGCTCAAAATGGCCGCAACATTGTGACGCGAGGTGAAGTTATGCTGACCGAACGCGAGGATCAGTTTTACATTGGTGGGAAATGGCAGGAATCTGGGGACGCAAACCGTCTGCCTGTTGTGAATCCCGCGTCGGAACGTGTTGTCGGGCATATTGCTGCGGGCGGTGCTGATCACGTCGATCTCGCGGTTGCTGCTGCGCGCGACGCGTTCCCAGCCTTTTCTCAAACATCGGTGGCTGAACGGCTCGGTCTGCTCGGCAGGATGCATTCTCTCCTGAAAGAAAGAGCAGAGACGTTCGCGGAGGCGCTTGTTATGGAAATGGGGGCGGCGATCAGCTTCGCGCGGGCTTCCCAGGTTCCTTTTGCTTCCGAGCACATCCGTGTCCAGATGGAAACTCTCTAGAAGTACCGCTTCGTAACGATTGATGGGCGTACCGCGACCGCCAAGGAGGCGATCGGGGTTTGTGCGCTGATCACCCCCTGGAACGGGCCACTTTAACTGCGAAAGGCGCTCCCGCGATTGCGGCAGGCTGTACCGTCGTCCTCAAGCCCAGTGAACTATCACCTTAAAGAGGCGCCGGGCTGTTGCCGTTACAGCCGCGCAGCAAAAGCGGCCCTCGTCGCACTGGACAGACAGATCATATGTTTGGCATTCGCGACGGCAGCACGAGCCACGGATATCAGAAGCGCGGGCGCAAGCCGGGTAAAAGGAAGGATTTCATGAGCGATCCGGACTTGATTGCTAAGCGACAGAAAGCTCTGGCTCGTATGGAGGCTGCAGAATGAATGGTGGCGAGCATATCTCAACGCTAAAGCCGAAGGCATCTCATCAGCCCCCGCTCCTCCCTAGCAACCCGGCCTAGCCGGTCGGATCGGGGGCTGATCCGAGGAACAAGTGTCGCGTTTCTAATTGGCTAGAACCGTCGCGGCTCTAACCAGCTTTGACAAGTCGAAATAGTGGGTCCGGCGTTCCGATCCTTTCAAGAGCTGAGAATGAACGCGTAACGACATCATCTTTACGAACTTACCTTGTAAAGATGATGTCGTTACGCTATATGGTCCTTCTAGACAGGAGCTTCCCATGCCGACCTCGCACACAGGCAAAAGCCCGGACGCAAGCGTGGCGCTGAATATGCGCATCAAGCCTTCGACGCGCAACTTGATTGACCGCGCCGCCGAGATGCTAGGCAAGACACGTACAGATTTCATGCTGGAGGCTTCCGAGCGCCGTGCCGAGGAAGTACTACTTGACCGGACGATCTTCACTGTCAGCGCAGAAATCTACGCTGAGTATCTGGCCCGGCTCGATGCGCCAACACAGCCCAATGAGCGTCTTAAACGCACCATGTCGACCAAAGCGCCGTGGGATGAGGTGTGACCTTAAGCGTACCCGCGCCACTTGGTGACCATCACGAGCTAGCCGAATTCCATTCTGGTGTCCCTGAGCTTGACGATTGGCTGCGTCTCCGCGCCCGCGCCAATCAGGCGCGCGGCGCATCACGTACCTTCGTCGTGTGTGAGGCGAACCGCGTCATCGCCTACTACGCCCTCGCTTCCGGCGCGGTAAGGCAATCGGAAGCGCCGGGGCGTTTCCGGCGGAACATGCCTGATCCGATACCAGTCGCCGTGCTTGGACGCCTTGCCATTGATCAAACCTATCAGGGACGTGGTTTCGGCAGGGCGTTAGTGCGCGATGCAGGTCTGCGCTTGATCAATGCCGCCGAGATACTGGGGATTCGCGGCGTTTTGGTCCATGCGATCTCGCATGACGCACGAGCCTTCTACGAAGCGGTTGGTTTCCTGCCTTCCCCGTCCGACCCCATGATGCTGCTAGTCGGGTTGCATGACCTCAACAACGCGTTGACCTCCTTACCAAGCTGATTGCTAAATCGCTGAAACCAAATCACGAACTTCGGCGAAAGTAATGAGGTGCCGAGGGTTCCGATCCGTTCAAGAGCACTAACGGGCGGGGCCTCGGCTCAGTCGCACCGATTTACAACGATTGCTTCGAGTCTTTCTCGCAACACCTGAGCGGGAACTGTAATCTTGGACAGATTTGGCTGGATTAGAGTGATTCAGTTACGGTATCCGTCGGACTGCGAAGCGATTTGCGCGAGCGGGACAGCGAGAGAAGGCACGTCCGCATCTCCTAAAGCAGGACCTTGATGAACGCGGATATGATAGTCGCCTGGGCGGTGGAAAATGGATTCCATGCGATGGATTCCGGGGAATTATCGTCGCCATGACAATGCGGGCGTGATCACGATCGAGATAAAGAGGATGCCTCTCGCACTGTCCTCCAGCTCCTGAACTGGATGAGGCTGGACTTTGCCGTTTGTAGAGCGCCCCATTCTAACATTTTGGTGCCGACGCTTGGGAGCCTTTCAAGCGATCATCGCGCGATTGTGGATGCCATCCCACGCCTGCCATTCGCGCATGGTGAAAAAGGTTAGGCGCTTGTGGTAATCCCCGTTGACGATCTCACCAATCGCGCACCTTATCACGCTTTGATAGCGCAACGATACCGGAGCCAGTTCTTGATTGGACAGCCAGCTCCGATTACGAGTCCGATGGCGACTTGCAATAAAAAGGTAGCGATGTCACCAAATGAACCAGCAAAAGCCTAGAGCAACGCTACGAACCGTTGCCCAGCACCTACTTCGGCTTTCTGTTTGCGGCGGTCGTGATCTCCAGCCTGCCGCTGCTCGTCCTCTACCTTCTGTTCAGAAAGCACCTTCAGGCCGGGTTCTCCATGGGCGCGGTCAAGGGCTAGGCTCAGCCCGTGTCGTCACTAATTTGCAAAAGCAGGAGTAACGAACATTCTTTGTGTAGAAATCCTTGGACCGCGTCAGGCGCAGGTCTCCCAACGGCCGGAACCGCAAGCCTCCGGTGATATAGTCAAGATCCAGGTCCTGATCGCGCCCATGTGCACGGAATGGCAATCTTGGCGTTCTGGCAAGCTTTCGTGTGAGCTCGGTCATGAGGCGGTCGGCGTTGTTGTCGATGCCGCACAATCAAAGCGCCTGAAGGTCGGCGACCGCGTCATCGTCATGCCGCATGCCGGCTGTGGCGTCTGCCCGGCTTGCCGCTCGGGGGAACATATCCACTGCACCTCGCAGCGCGATCTTTTGGACGAGACGGGTTCATCGTCCGGCATCGGCTGTTACGCCGAATTCCTGTTGAAGCCGGATTACCTGTTGCAACTTGTCCCTGACGACATCGAGACGCATCACGCCGCAATGGCGATTTGTGCCCTCGGTCCGAGCTTCACGGCGATGCACCGCATGCACGTAACCGCACAGGATACCATGCTGATTTCCGGCTGCGGCGCCGTCGGCCTTGGGGCGATCATCAATGCGCGAACAATTGGCGCGCGCGTCATCGCGCTCGAATTGAACCCATATCGCGCTGCACTGGCGCAGGAGTTGGGAGCAGAGCTGGTCATCGACCCCCGTGCGCCGGACCTTATCGAGCAGGTGCGGGCCGCAAGCGGCGGTTATGGCGTGGATGCGGCCCTCGACACCAGTAACAATGAGGGCGCTCCCGCAGTGGTCCTGGAGTTGCTGCGGGCGCGGGGGAGGCTTGCCTTCGTCACCTGGAGCGGTTCGCTACCGGTCAACCGCATCACGGGCAAGGGCATCGACATCTTTGGCGCTTGGCACTGGAACCATGACGTCTTCGCCGAAGAGTTGTTGCAGCGCGTGCGCGATGCCAGGCCGCTTCTCGACAGATTGACCACGCATCGTTTCGCCATGTCGGAGGTCGCGTCTGCCTTTGCTCTTCAGGAAACCGGCAATTGCGGAAAGGTGCTGCTCTATCCGGGCAAAATTCCTCAGGCCTGAAGGCCTCAGAGACAAGATGCGGCCGGGGACGCGTTGGCCGCCGCCCGCCAACAGAATCAATTTGGGAGACTATTCATGACGTTCAGACTCGGTGGCTATGGGATCGAATATGGGGGTGATCCCGAAGCCTATGCACGCGCACATGTGGAATTCGGGTACAACGCGGCCTACATGCCGACCATCAAGCTCGAGAACCGCCAAGAAATCGCCGATCTGGTGAAAAGCTTCGCCGCCGCCGATCTCGTCATTGCCGAGGGAGGTGCCTGGAAAAACCTCATTGCCCATGATGATGTGACGCGGAAAGCCAATCTCGAATATGCCGTGCATCAACTGGCTCTGGCGGACGAACTGGGAGCAGGCGCCATCGTCGCCTACCACGGAACCGTTGGCCATCCCGATGACCGGTGGCAGCTGAGCGACAATTACGACTATGGCCCGCATCCAGACAATCAAAGCGAGGCTGGATTCCAGCGCGCGGTCGATACGGCCCGCTATGTCATCGATATGGTGAAGCCCAAGCGCACCAAGTTCTCGTTGGAGATGGTGCCGTGGCTGGTGACCGATACCCCGGAAAACTATCTCAAATTGTTAAAGGCGATCGACCGGCCGCAGTTCGGAGCCCATATTGATGCGGCAAATATGGTCATCTCGCCGCGGCTCTATTTCAATACAGGAAGGATGATCCAAGATTGTTTCGCCCTTCTTGGACCCTGGATCGTTTCGTGCCACGCGAAGGATCTGGTGATGAAAGGCGGACCTGGAACGATCTCTTTCCATTTGGATGAAGTCGTGCCCGGCGAAGGTAATCTCGACTACAAGGCTTATGTCACCGAGATTGCCAAACTCGGGCGCGAAGTTCCGCTCATGCTCGAGCATTTCGATGTGCCCGGCTATCGGCGTGGCCTCGCGCACATCAAGACGGTCGCACGCAGCGCAGGGGTTGTTTAAGAGCGGTGACCAGCTACGAAACTCTTGTGACGATTGGACGGGCCGTGCGCCCCAGGCGCGTCACCGTTCGTTTATACTCCCGAACACATCGAGCAGGCACGCTGAACGAGCCGCAGGCGAAACCTTTCAGGTGGAAGGGGTGTTCATCGGATGCGGAATGCCGCGAGCAAATGTCACGGCTTCCTCCTTCAGCCAGTCGGCAAACCGGACCGCGCTTTTCTTCTTGCCAAATGACGGGCCCTCGATCAGGCGATAGGCATAGCCGGGCAGAATGGGTCCCTCAATTCTGCGCAACGTTCCGTCGCGCAGTTTCTCATCGACGAGTACATTGCTCGTCAGCAATGGACCCAGGCCACGTTCGGCGGCGTGAATGGCCAGTGTCTCTTCACTGAACCAGGATATCTTGAAATCGCCGCCAACCTCGTGCGGCGTCTCCGCCAGCCACGTCGACCACGTCGGGCAAGGGAATGCGGGGTTCTTCCACTTGTAGGCAAGCAGGGGGCGCTTGCGGTAGTGGTCGATCACGGGCTGCCGCTCGGAGTTCGATATCGATGAGGCGGCCACGGCCAGATAGACGTCCCGCAGAAGTATCATCGGTTTCGCCGCGAGATCGACCGGCCCGTACCGTATGGCGAGATCGATGCTTTCGGCCCGGAGGTCGACCACTTTTTCCGAGGCGTGGACGTTTACGACGACATCGGGAAAAGCGGAATGAAACCGGTCGAGCCTCGGCATGAGCCAGCGCTCGGCTAACACCTTCGTCATCGAGACGGCGACGACATCGGCTTCTTTTTCTCCGGAAACCTGAGCAAAGGCTTCGGCCAACTGATCAAAGCCGTCACGCAATCTCGGATAAAACGCAGCGCCCGCCTCGGTCAGGACGACTGCCCTTCCCGAGCGTTCGAAGAGCTTCTTGTCGATCAATTCTTCCAGTTGCCGGATCTGGTGGCTCACGGCCGTGACCGTGACGAAGAGTTCTTTCGCCGCTGCGGTGAAGCTGCCGTGTCTTGCGGCAGCTTCGAAGGCCCTCAACGAATTCAGCGGGGGAAGTTTTCGCATTCCAGCTCCTCGACGTATGGATCGGCGGGTCTTCATAACACGGCTGCATCTCTTGGAAGGGCGATAGAACTATTCCATCCTTGTTAGAGCCGTTGAAGCCTTGATGCCGGCCGGACGCAACGTCCTGGGCGGTCCTGCTATCTGATATCGATACCCGCATCCATGGAAAGACAAAACCCGCCTGTCCGGCGGAGCGCGCCGTCTTCATCCGATTTTGAAATGCGCCTCGGTCGGGTCCATGTTGTTTACGGGTACCATGTCCTGGGGGCAGGCGGAGAAGACGATGATGAGATCCATCTCCGCCCTGAGGGCGATGTACTCGCCCGGCTTGCTGGCCGGAGGCTGGAATGAAAGGGCACCGTCGGCTTCGACCGGAACGTTCATGAACAGGTTGAGAGGGCTCGGGGTTCCCCCGGCCTTGAGCTGGATTGCCGCAAGCGCATTGTGGAGATTGTCGGTGCAATTGTCGTGATAGCCGTGTGCACCGAGTTGTTCGTATCGGTGAATGTCGCAGGCTGCCATCAACGTATCGTGGATACCGGGGGTCGTATCCTCGACGATGGTGAGAATCGGTTGGCGCCTGTTCGTCTTGAATACATCCCCGGCTTTCGGAAACAAGGTGAGCATCGACGCCCGGCTGTGCTCCATCGACATGAATTCGGTCAGGTCGGTTGCGTTATAGGCCCAAGTATCGACAACCTGGGATCCATGGGTGTTGATGACGGTGACCACGCGACCGGCGGCGACATGTGCGGCGATCCCTTTTCGGGCGGGAATCCGATACACCGAATTCGAATCCAGCTCTGTCTGCTTGTTCATTCCTCGAGACCTTCCGTGTCGTATCGTTGTGAATCAAAGAAGCAGAGTGGCTTAGCGAATTCCAATAATAATAATGGCATTCACTATAGCTAAAACCTATAATCAAATGAACCGATCACAGGGCGACAGGTTTGGCGTAATAGGGTAGATCATCCGTCCGCGCCTGATAACGGCCGGCCTTTTCCAGCTCATCGACATAGGACACAATTTCCTCCAGCGGAGCGAACCAGACATCTTTCGTGGAAAGGGTGTGTTCAAGCCAGCGCTCGACGACGCGCCATCGGGCCAGACGCCCCGTCAGGAACGGGTGCCAGATGCCCATCCAGAATCCACCAGCCTCGTATTGCGCATCGAACTCCTCGAAGGAGGCCGCGAGACCTTCCGTCGGCGACTTTACGGGCATCATGTAGCCGATCTCCGCGAAATGCGCGAAGGGAGGCCAATCGTCCGAGCCCCAGTGCGGCGGCACCTCGAAAAGCGCGCCTCCCGCGGTTTTCATTCTGTAGGGAATGTCGTCCGCCATCAGGGATGAATCGTAGGTGAAGCCGTGTTCGATCAGGAGGTCGATCGTCGACTGAGTCGCGTTGTAGACGGGCGCTCTGTATCCCCGCGGTCTGCGTCCCGTCATCCTGACATGCACGTCGAGCGCCTTTTCGAACCAGTGGCGCTGTTCCGGCGGCGAAATCTCGCTCGGGTCCTCGTGGATGTATCCGTGATGGCCGATCTCGTGGCCGCCCGCCAAGATGGCATCAACGATGTCGGGATACTGGTTCATCGTCCAGGCCGGGATGAAGAAGGACTGCTTCAGACTAAGGCGCCTGTAGGTCTCCAGAATGCGCGGGACGGCAACCTGATCGTACCTGCCCATGGTGATCGGGTACAAACGGTCGAAACTGTCTTTTGGTTTCGCGATATGGATGAGACTGTCCGCGTCGATGTCGAAGGAGATCGAGCAGGCGCATCGTGCTCCGTTTGGCCAGGGGATCGGGTTCTGGATCATGGTTATTTTCCTTGTGATCTGAGAATATGGTCGATGCGGACCGCCGATCGAAGCAGGCGGCCATCGTGGCCATTCGGTGCTGAGAACAGAGCCGAGGTATTGCCGCCGGAACCGTCAGTGCCGGTCGGGATCGCGAAGCCCGGCATGTCGAGAAAGCTTCCGATCATCGTCAGCGACAGGGTTTCCAGGTTGACCCGCGAGAACACGTCGTCGTCTTCCACATCGAGAAGGTGCGGAGCCGCATGTTTGACCGTGGGGATGACAAGTATCCGGCCTCTGAGTGCCTGTGCCGCGTCGAGCATGAGTTGTCGCCGCTCGCGGTAAAGCGTGGTGACCTGCTCCTGAGAAAACCCTGATGATGCGAGGAGCCGCGAACGGACCCTACGGTCCAGGATGATACCGTTCTTGCTTGTCACGACGTCCTTCAGAAAAATCCACGCCTCATGGGAACCCAACCAGCCGCTTGTGGCGATGAGGTCGCGCACCCGTGAAATGACATCGACGCGGCCGGAGGTCACTCTGGCACCGGCCCGCGCAACCGCTGCCAGCGCGATTTCCAGATTTTTCCTGACGTCGGGCTGGACATCCAGTTCATTGAGGATCGCGCTATCGATCACGAGATCGAGTTGGTCCGTCGGGAGGGGGCGGACAGGCTCCGGGGCGATCCCGCGCATGGCCTGATCGATCAGCAGGCAATCCGAAGCGGAGCGCGCGATGGGGCCAAGCGTATCGAAGGAGCTGGCAAGCGGATGGACGCCCCGCATGGGATATCGACCCGTGGAGGGCCGAAATCCGTGCAAGCCGTTGAAAGCGGCGGGAACGCGAATGGACCCGGCCGTATCGGAGCCGATAGCGGCGAGGACGACGCCCCGCTCGACCGCGATCGCCGAGCCTGAAGACGACCCGCCCGGGACGCGCTGTTCCGGGGCATAGCCGGGAATCGGAGTTCCAAAATGGGGGTTGATGCCAAGGCCGGAGAACGCAAACTCGCTGAGGTTTGTTTTTCCGATCGATATGAGCCCCACACCGTGGATCGAGGAGACAACCTCGGCATCCTCTCGGGCCGGTGCCAGATTTCTGCGGATCTCCGATCCCGCGGTCGTCACGGTTCCGGCAATGTCGAGGAGATCCTTGACCGCAATCGGAACACCGTCGAAGGCACTCAGCGGCTTGCCCTCCCGGTGGCGACGATCCGACGCTTCGGCCCGAACCAAAGCCTGATCGGCCTGGATGGATATGAAGGCATGGGGCGCGGAGACGGCCCGCGACAATGCCTCATCGACAAGCTGCATCGATGTTGTTCGACCGGTGGCAAGGGCCAGCGCGACTTCGGAAAGGCTTTGCATTTGGAGTTCTTTCCGGCTCACTCGGCAGCGATCGGGCAAACTTGGCCGATCAGCTGGTCGACGAGGCACGGCACCGCCTCAAAAGCCTCCCGGACCGATTTTTCATGCCTTTCGTCGCCGAATTCCTGATAGTCGATGGCAAGCACGTGGCTCTCTTCGACGCCGAGATAGTTGGCGCAGGTGACAATGTGCGTCTCCAGATGGTTCATGTGTTCGCGAACCCCACCGACGCCGAAGCCGAACTCGCCTCTCGCGCTGAGTATGACGAGCGTCTTGCCCGACATGATCGGTGCCAGGGGGTAGTCGCCTCTTTGAAGATCGAAAGTGAAGGTTTTCCCGATCCGGATGACTTTGTCGAACCAGGACTTGAGAGCCGCGGGCATTCCATAATTGTGCATCGGCGCGCCGATGACGATCAGGTCTGAACGGCCGACCTCGTCGATGAGGGTGTCGGAGAGCTTCAGTTCCCGCTGTTGAGCCGGAGTGAGCGTCTCGGCGGGCGTGAAGACGGCGGCGATCCATTCTTCGGTGATGATCGGCGGTGGAGACCGTCCGATATCACGCGTTATGACGACCGCCGACGGATCCTTTGTCTTCCAGTGATCGACAAAGGCCGCGGAAAGCCGACGGCTTAAGGATCGGTCGCCGCGAGGGCTCGCATCAATATGCAAAATCGTGGTCATGAATATGCCTTTCGCTGAAGATCTAAGACCGTTGGATCATCGCGCAGATCGGCATGCATGCGTTATTGAGGTTTCTTTTGGAACTCTTGAGTTAAACTTAAGAATAAATCCCGGCCAGAACGCAGAGGCAGCCATATAGGGCTGCCAAGCAATCCCGTCTTACATGCTTCTCCCCTACTTTCCACTTTGGCTCAACCCGGGTTGAGAAGTTTTCATTTTCATAAATCTGTCACACCTGCGGAAAGTGGCGTCCGGGAGTAGGAGCAACAACCTGACAGGGGAATCCAATGTCAAAATCCGCCAATTTCACCTCAGACGAACTGTCGGCATACGACGTCCATGGCATCGCGCCGGTTCCAGTGTCGCACCGAACGTCGTCACCACTCGACCAATTCTGGATCTGGGCCGGCGCGAACGTCGCTCCGATCAACTGGGTTCTGGGAGCGCTCGGAATCCAGATGGGGCTTAGCCTCTGGGATACGTTTCTCGTCATTGCGATCGGCAATCTCGTGGGGGCAGCGCTTTTCGCCACATTCTGCCTCATGGGATACCGAACCGGCGTTCCGCAGATGGTTCTCACTCGCCTCGCCTTCGGTCGCCGCGGCGCCTACCTGCCGACTTTCGTGCAGCTTCTCATGGCGATGGGCTGGGTGGCGACGAACACCTGGATCGTACTCGATCTTTCGGTCGCTGCGCTCGATCGCATGGGAATTGGTGGTGGGATGGAGGTGAAATATGCGATCGCCCTCGTCATCATGGTGGTCCAGATCGGGATAGCCGCCTGGGGCTTCAATGCGATCAAGTATTTCGAGCGCTACACGATGCCGGCGATCCTGCTGATCATGGTCGCGATGACATTCATGGCGTCTTTTACGGTTGATATCCAATGGTCCACCTCAACAGTCACGGGTATCGCGCGGTGGTCCGCGATGAGCCAGCTGATGACGGCAATCGGTATTGGCTGGGGCATATCCTGGCTGGTCTATGCGTCTGACTACACGCGGTTTTCAAAACCAGGCTTGAAACCGTCCAGCGTCTTCAAGGCAACGTTCCTGGGAATGTTCGTGCCCACGGTCTGGCTCGCCACGCTCGGCGCGGCGATTGCTTCCGCCGGCGTCGGGTCCGATCCGGCCCAGCTCATCATCGCGGCGTTTGGCGTGATGGCCTTGCCGGTCCTGCTCGTGCTGGTTCACGGGCCGATCGCAACGAACATCGTCGTCATTTATTCCGCCGCGCTTTCAAGCCTTGCCATGGATATCAACAAGCCCCGCTGGGTCGTTTCGCTCGCTTGCGGCGTTGCGGGATCGATCATTCTCTACGGCTTCATGCAGTCGCAAGATTTCGCGCATGCGTTCGAAACGTTCATGGTGACGATGGTCGTCTGGATCAGCCCCTGGGCTGGCGTAACCGCTGCCGATTTCTTCGTTATGCGCCGCGGGTCGATCAATGTCGACGAATTGTACAAGCCGCACACGACGAGCCGGCTCGGTGACGTCAACTGGACCGGCGTCCTGTCATTGCTGGTCGGCGTCTTCGCTGCCTATCTCTTCCAGATGAGCGTCGTCGAAGTCCTTCAAGGCCCCCTTGCCCTTGGCCTGGGCGGAATTGATCTTTCCTGGCTGGCCGGCTTTGTCGTCGCGTTCATGGCCTACATCGTTTCTCACAAGCTCCGAAGGACCGCGGATGTCGGCGCGTCCGCACTGACGTTGCCTGTCCGTGGCGAATGAGACCGAAGGGGTCGCGGCAGCGCGACCATCTCTCCGAGAAAAGGAAATGCAATGACTATCGTTCTTCAACAGGACAGCGTCCTGAAGGCGCTTTCCGGCGGGGCTGAAACCGATTCTTTCCTCGGCAACGTGGTGGAATTGGCGATCGTCACGAGCGATCACAAACGTACCATGGACGGCCTGCTGAAGCTCGGCATTGGACCTTGGCGCGTCTACAAGTTCAGCCCCGAAAACACGGAAAACCAGACCTACAGGGGTGAAGCGGTTTCATTCGAGCTCACCGTCTGCTTTGCGCAGTCTGGCAATGTGGTCTGGGAACTGATGGAGCCGGTCTCCGGCCCGACGATCTTCGCGGACTTCCTCAAGGCGCACGGCGAAGGCATTCATCACGTGGCCTATGACTGCAACAATATCCCCTTCGAGGAACGGATTGCGGAATTCGAGCGCCGCGGTTTCAAGAAGATACAATCGGGGTCGTGGATGGGGCGTAACCACTTCGCATTCTTCGCCACCGAGGAGGATACAACCACCTGCTTCGAGACATATGCGTTCCCGGATGACTGGGACTATCCGGAACCCGACTCCTGGTATCCACCGCTGCGGGATTGAGCCCGACTTAAAAATCCTGCCCGCCCTTTGAGGGGGTGGACAGGACCGACGGCTTCAAGGATGCCGAAATGGCTTGGTTTTATCTCGCGCTGGCGGGGTTTTTCGAGTGTGGGTCGGGGATCGAACCGAAATATACGCACGGCTTCACACGGACTCGGTAAACGTCCGGTGGCTCCGTTTCATGACCATACGCCCGCGTCGGGAAAACCTAGGCCGCTAATCCACGCGACCGTCATTGAAAGCCTTGCGCAGGATCTCCACGAAATCCAGTGCTACACGCGATAGCTGGTCGTGAATGGGGTAAAGAATGGCGATCTGGTATGTGATCGTCGGCTCGAAAGGGCGCAGTTCGACCTTGTCGGTAAAGGCCGCGCTGATCACAGGGTCGATAAGCCCGACGCCGTGACCGGAAGCGACGAATTCGCAAGCGCTCGTGAGGAATTCCGTCTCAACAACGACATTCCAGGCGGCATTCATCTTTGAAAAAGCAGCGGCGATACTGAGGTAGAGGGGATCGCCCTTGAAAAGAGTCACGAAGGGAATTCCGTCGAGCTCTCGTGGCGTGAGCGTGTCGAAGCGACACAGCGGATGTCCCTTCGGAAGCATGCATACGCAATCGAACGAGAACACCTCCATATGCGAGATAGGATAATTCGTCGGAAGTTCGGAGATCGCGATGTCGAATGTATTCGTAGAGATTAGTTCCTTGACCGCCTGGGATGGCCGCGTGATGATCTTGAGTTGCAGGTCGGGCCTGTCCGCCGCGAACGATGACATGAGCCGTGGCAGCAAGCTTATCGAAACATTGGGATAGGCAACGATGCTGAGGGAACCGCGCCGGCCGGACCTGATCTCCCGCGCGGCCTGCGCAGTTCCTTCGATCGCGTCGAGGGCCTTGCTTGCTTCAATGTAAAATAGCTGGGCTTCGGGGGTCGGATGCAGCCGCGAACCACGTCTGACGAAAAGCGTCAGGCCAATCGAATGTTCAAGTGCGGCAATCGTGGTGCTGACGGCAGGCTGCGACATTCTAAGCATTTCCGCGGCGCGGGTCATGGTGCCGTGGAGCATGAGCGCGCGAAAGCATTCGAGTTGTCGTAATCTCATGCCTTCTGGTAATTTCTTCTTCGGCCAACCACAATCGTTTTTCTGCTGTCGCGGATTGATACCTTCAATCGGCATCGGCAGACCTGGTCGTCGGCGCTTCAGGTGCGGCTCGATGCATCATCGCGATCTTGCACGGCTATCTGTTCGGGAAAATATTCCGTGAAATCGAGCATGGAGGCTCAGGCGAATGAGCAGTATCAAGGTTCGGCCGCCTCTTCTGGCGATTTTTGTCATTGGCGTCGTGGGTGTCGGATTCGCGATCGGTCTAACCATCAGGCCGGGCGCGTGGTACGAGTCGCTCGAGAAGCCGTTCTTCACCCCTCCAAACTGGGTGTTCGGTCCAGTGTGGACAGTCGTATATTTGCTGATCGCGATAGCGGGCTGGCGCGTAGCGTTGAGCGAAGGTTTCAGCTCGTCGGCGTTCCGTCTTTGGGGATTGCAGATGGTGTTGAATTGGGCGTGGACCCCGATCTTCTTTGGTGCCCACTCTATCTCGCTGGGGCTGATAACGATCCTGAGCTTGTCGGCGGTTGCTATGTTTTTTATGGCCAAGGCTCGTGACGGGTGGGCGTTCTGGTGTTTCGCACCGTATATTGTCTGGCTGTGTTATGCTTCCGCATTGAACGCGGCAATCCTGGCGCTCAACTGAGATGGATTATTTCCGAGGTGCTCCTCAGGCAAACCGCAAACTATCCTTCGCGATCGCCTGGAGGACGAAGTGCTTCCCCATTTTGCCGAACGGAAGGCGATCGCAAGGCGGATGGATATATTGCGGCCACCGCCGTAGCGAACGGCCTTGCCGTCGCAACTCGCGACACAAGCCCTTTGAGGTCGCTGGTTGAAAGTGATTAGCCCCTGGCTCCCATAAACATCCTGTGATTTTAGGTGCCGTGGGTTCGACTCCCATCAAGCCCGGCTATGCTCAGCGACTGATTGCATAGTTATTCATTCGGTATCTTCGAATTCCGGAGGACGGGATCTGCATTGCTTCACAGATGGTTGGTCTGGGCGGCAAGGCAGATAGCTTCACGAGATTCCTGATGGTTTCAGATAATTCTCACAGAAACCGGCGACCGGTGGACAACCTGTGTCCGGGATCAAGACGCTGTCACCAGGCATGATGACGGTGAGGAAAACCGACACCATAAGGCTTTGCCAGAAGACATTACCGCATCAAACGGCCCAACGAGCTTGCGCATCACATTCCATTCAAACGAGGAAGGCGTGAATTTTCAGGTGGTTCACCAAGTTCCGAACCAATTAGTCGCTTCGGGCGCGACCACTGCTCACGTGATACTTCGCTAAGAACAAGACCATGACCTGGCCGATCGGGAGCATAGGCGAATCCATCGCGAATTAGGATCGGCTGCTCCACAAGGTGATCAAAATTCTGGAACGAGTATTCGAGCCACTCGACTTCCGGGAGTGCGACGGCCATGTGGACGCCTACTTCCAGGAACGTATTTCCCAAGCAAACCGGAATGCCAAGCTCGGCAGCCAGCCATCCGATGCGCATGACGTCCGTGACCTGGCCATGAACATTGAGCAGATCGGTTGCGAAGTTCTCCATGAGAAGACGCTTTCCACTGGCATCCAGATACTCTCCGCTGTTGATCTGCGTCCAGTTCACGGCGTGACGGAGCGTACGCAAGCCCTCGAAGTCATGGCGAAGAATTGGATCCTCTACCCACAGCAGGTCATGGCCCGCATCGCGGATCGCCGTCAATTTGACGAGCGCCTCCTTGGAATTCCAGGCTTCATTCGGGTCGATCATAATCTGCGACCCGGCGGGGACGACCTCTTTGAGCAGGTCGAGCCGGCGCATGTCCCGCCGGAAGTCGGGATGACCGACCTTGATCTTGAATGCCTGGTAGCCGAGGGCGGCGGCGTGCGAGAACAGCGCGCGGAATGCCTCGTCGCTGAGATGAAAGTCTAGACCGCTGGCATAGGCGCGGACCCGGTCACGGCGGCTTCCGAGCAGCTTATGCAAAGGCAATCCCACTTCCTTGGCCGCCAGGTCCCACAATGCGACCTGAAGAGCTTCGTGAAACGGCAGCGAGAAAGCCCGCTGATTGCCGCCTCGCGGGCGGTTGACGCGATGGACCAGCCCGATCGCTTCTTGCCCCGCGATCGCGGGCCATGCTTCATGCTTGAACACGGCTTCGATCTCTGCTTGATCCGGCAGGGGATGAAAGAGCGTTTGAATAAAGCCGAGCCCAACCTTTCCGGTTTCGCCGATAAGTTCGAGAGCGGCCACGTTGACGTCATCTGCACGGACCTGACTGTCGCCGATTACCCTGTCGCGGGCGAATTGAAATCGGGTTATACGAAATCCGGATAGGGGCATGGAGCGTGCTCTCTGATCGCTTTATATTGATAACTGATCTATCAGAGGTATTATCGGACGGATGAAGAAATCGCAAGCGCGCAAAGCGAAGGCAACTGTACCGGAGGTCGCTGCCCCCCGGCTCAGCGATCTCGCCTATGATCGCATCCTCGAAAGCCTGTTTGAACGAAGGGTCCCTGTTGGCGCATTTATCTCCCAAAGCGAACTGTCCGAGATTGTCAGCGTGCCAGTTGCGCCGCTTCGCGATGCGTTGCGCATGCTGGAAGCCGAAGGCATTCTGACAATCCATCCTCGTTCCGGCATCCAGTTCGTGAGGCCCGGCCTTGAGCTGACGCGCTCGACGTACCAATTCCGCGCGATCATTGAACGCTCAGCGATTCGCGTGTTCGCCGAGGAAGCCGGAGAGGACTTGATGAACAGCCTGGAAGTCCGGCATTCCAGGCTTTTGCGAAAGCTCGAGAAGGATGGTCTAACGCCTGACCATATTGCGGAAATGGACCTCATCGAGCTCGATCTTCACGGTCAAATCATCGCCGCCTTGCGCAATCCACTCATCGATACCGCATACCGGCGCATGCACAACTATCTGCGTTTGCTGCGATTGGAGCGCAAGGTGACGCCCCCCATGCTTATTCGAACGCTGAAGGAGCATCTGGAAATCCTTGAAGCATGCTCTTCGAGAAACGCCGACACGGCCGAGAAGGCGCTTCAAGCCCATTTCCAGGCGGCGATAAATCGCAATCTCGGCTTGGCTTGATCCCAGGCTATCTAGGTCAACTCCGGTGTTGCCGTACCTTCAAAAGGCTGCTATCTCCATCTGATCGATCAGATCGCCATTCTGATATCTGGGAGGATGAAGAGATGCAGATCACCAAACGCGAATTCCTTGTTGCGACAGCAGCGCTAGCGCTTGCCAGTGGTGTCCGCTCCGCAAGTGCTGCCACAGCGATCAATTATTGGCATCACTTCGCCAGCCAGTCGGAAATGGCCGGCCTGGTGAAAATCATCGAGCTGTTTGGGAAATCCCATCCAGGCATCACGGTCACACAAGAGAGCATTCCGAATTCGGAATATATGGCCAAGGTTTCATCGGCTGTCGTGGCCGGCGGGCGGCCCGACACCGGAATGGTCATTGCGGAACGCTTTGCCGATCTGACGGCGATGGGCGCGCTGACCGATATCACCGAGCGGGTAAAAGGATGGAAGGGAAAAGCCAATCTGCCGGACAACCGGTGGGCTGGCATGTCTCAGGACGGCGCGATATACGCGGTTCCGGCCTATGCTTTCGTCGACTGGATGTACTACCGGAAAGACTATTTCGAAGAAGCGGGCCTTTCGGGCCCACCAAGGACTTTTGATGAGTTTGTCACCGCTTGCCGGAAGCTCACCGATCCGGCAAAGGGACGCTACGCTTTCGGAATGCGCGGGGGCGCGGGGGCGTTCAAATACGTCATCGACGTCATGGAGGCCTTTGGCTCGCCAATTGTAAAGGACGGTCAGGCGGCCATCGATAAGGCTGCCGCGGTGGAGGCGATCACCTTCTACTCAAGTCTGTTCTTGAAAGAGAAAGTCGTTCCTCCAAGTGTGCCGAACGACAGCTATCGGCAGATCATGGAAGGTTTCCGAACTGGCCAGACAGCCATGGTCTGGCACCATACCGGATCGCTGATCGAAATCTCGGCCGCCTTGAAGCCGGGAGAGCAGTTCGCCACCGCTCCAATGCCCGCGGGACCGAAGGCACATATCGCGCGTGTTGCCTACGCCGGCAACGGCATCATGAAGGACGACAATATCGACGCTGCCTGGGACTGGATCAGCTTCTGGGGAGAAAAAGACGCTGCGATAGCCTTGTTGGAAGCGACGGGTTATTTCCCGGCATCAACGGCAGCGCTTGAGGATGAGCGCATCAAGACCAATCCAATCTACCAAGCCGCTTCGCAGACGCTCGACTTCGGTCGTCTGCCGAACAGTTTCGTCGGCGCTGCGGGCTGGTCCGAAAATGTCGTCAATCCCACGTTCCAATCCGTTCTGACGGGTCAACTCACCCCTGAGCAGGCCGTCGACCGAATGATCGAGGGTCTGGAGACCGCGCTCCGGTAGTGAAGCCGACGCGACGAGAAGTCGTCGCGTCCCAGAGGACGGCAAGTCGCCGTGAAAAAATGAAGCCAGCCTTGCACCGTGGTCCACTTACGCTTCTCGGCGACCTGTCCGAAACACGCTACTGGGTCTACTTTCTGCTGTTTCCGAGCCTGATCCTGCTTTTGCTGGTGGTCGCCTATCCGACCCTTTATGGCTTCGTCATCAGTGTACGTGAAATGCGTCTCACCCGACCAGCTCTCAACGGCTGGGTCGGGGCAAAGCACTACGTCGCGATGATGTCGGATCGGGTGTTTTGGATATCATTGAAGAACACGGCGATCTGGGTGGCCGCAGCCATCGCAATCGAGGTGACACTTGGCTTCATCGCCGCAGTCGCGCTGAACCGCAATGTTCCAGGCACGAAGCTATTTGGTGTGTTGATCCTGCTTCCCTACTTTTTGCCGAACGTTGTCGCAGGGCATATGTGGGCGCTTTTGCTCGACCCTCGTCTGGGTGTCATCAACGATCTGCTGGTGCGCAGCGGCGTGTTGAGCACCTACAAGGCATGGTTCGCCGATCCGGCCACAGCCCTGGCCGCGACTATCCTTGTTGAGGCATGGCATGGGTTTCCATTCTTCGCACTGCTGTTTCTGGCCGGTCTCAAAGGCATTCCCGAAGATCTTTACAAAGCCGCTGCTGTCGACGGCGCAGGGCCGGTTCGGCAGTTCAAACTGATCACCGTGCCGATGCTGAGAACGGTGATCACCGCGGCCGTTATCCTGCGCGTGATCAGCCTGGTGAACTCACCCGATTTGCTGCTTGTTCTGACAGGTGGGGGGCCAGGAAACGCCACGCAGGTGCTGTCGCTCTATGCCTTCCAAACCGCCTATCGCGAATTCAATTTCGGATATGCCGGGGCACTCTCGGTCGTCATGTTCGTCATCCTCATGGTGTTCGCAACCCTCTACATCAAGTTCACGCGGGTCTCCAAGGAATGACGATTTTCAAAACCCGTCGCGGTCGCCGCCTCATGGCCGATATCCTGACCTATGCCGTGCTCTTGATGATGACGACTTTCTGCCTCGGACCCATCGTCTGGATGTTTTTGACGTCCCTGAAGAACGAAGCCGACATCGTGACCTCCCAGATGCAGTACATTCCCCGCACGATTACGTTGCAGAACTACCGCGCAATCTGGACGCAATCGAATTTTCCGGTGCTGATCACAAACAGCCTGGTGGTGACGACGATCACGGTGGCGATCTGCGTCCTGACTGGAACGCTTGCAGCCTACGCATTCTCGCGGCTATCGTTCAGGGGCCGCGACAGACTAATGCTCAGCTACCTCCTGGTGCGGATGTTCCCGGCCGTCATGGTGATCATTCCGCTCTTTGTTATGATGCGGACCGTTGGCCTCGTCGACAGCCGCTTCGGCTTGGCCCTTGCCTATACCAGCTTCCTGCTGCCGCTGTTCGTCTGGATGCTTAAAGGCTTCTTTGACGCGGCCCCGAAAGAGCTGGAAAGCGCCGCCCGTATCGATGGGTCCACCAGATTGGGCGCCATGGTGCGCATCGTCTTGCCGCTCGCGCGCAACGGTCTCGTTGCAAGCTCGGTGTTCATCGCAATCGCCGCCTGGAACGAGTTCATTTTCGCGCTGATGCTGACGACCGGACAGGGATCGAGGACCTGGCCGGTCGGTCTGCAACTGATGGTCGGCGAGTTTCAACTGCCCTGGGGCGTTCTTGCTGCGGGTGGCATGCTCAGTATTCTGCCAGTCGTCATTCTGTTTGCGTTCGTCCAGCGCGCGATGGTCCAGGGCCTCACCGCAGGCGCGGTCAAGGGTTAGGAGACGATCATGTCGAGCTTGTCCATCAGGGATGTTCAAAAGTCTTATGGCGCATTCAAGGTGCTGCACGGAGTAGACGTCGACCTCGAGGATGGTGGCTTTCTCGTGCTCCTTGGACCGTCAGGATGCGGCAAGTCGACCTTGCTCAATATCATTGCGGGATTGGATGAGCCGTCGTCTGGTGATATCGCGATCGGCGATCGATCCGTGACGGCCCTCCCACCGAAGGATCGAAACATCGCCATGGTATTCCAGTCCTACGCGCTCTATCCGACCATGTCGGTTGAGCGGAACATTGGCTTTGGCCTCGAGATGCGTGGTGTTCCGGAGCAGCAGCGCAGGGCGGAGGTGCAAAAGGCGGCCGAACTGCTGCAGATCGGCCACCTTCTCGATCGGCTTCCAGCCAACCTCTCCGGCGGGCAGAGGCAGCGCGTTGCCATGGGGCGGGCGATTGTTCGCAGTCCGGATCTGTTTCTCTTCGACGAGCCGCTCTCAAACCTTGACGCGAAGCTGCGCGTCGAGATGAGGACCGAGATAAAAAGGCTGCACGAACGCCTCGGCACGACTATCGTCTACGTGACCCACGATCAGATCGAGGCGATGACGCTGGCGACCAAAGTCGCGGTGATGAAGGGCGGCTATGTCCAGCAGCTTGCCGATCCCAGGACCATCTACGAACGACCTGCAAACATGTTCGTCGCCGGCTTTATCGGATCTCCCGCGATGAACTTCATCAGGGGCGAATTGATCTCGGACGACGGCGGCTCCCGGTTTGAGAGCGGTGGCGTGATCGTGCCTGTCAGTATACCAGATAGCGCAGCCAGACGCCGGGATTGTGTCCTTGGGGTAAGACCGGAAGAGCTTAAGGTCGTCGAGAGGGATAATGCCGCGATCCACGGAGTGATAGACGTCGTGGAACCAACGGGTCCAGACACAATGGTCACCGCTGTGGTTGGCGACCACGCGATCGTGGCCAGAGCTGAAGCGCGCTTCCAGGGACGCAGAAGCGATCAGGTTCGTTTTAGCGTCGATGCGCAGAGCATCAACCTGTTCGATGCTGAAACTCAGGATCGAATAGAAACGGGGGTTAACCCACAGCACTTGTGAATTATCGGACCGCGAGTCCGGTCTCTGTCGAGAGCAAGATGACATTGGATAAAGCCACCTCGACATTGCCCACCATCCCTCTTGCGAATGTCTTTCGCCGCGCCCAATCCCTCGCGGATTGACGAAGGTACAGCGCGAAAACGCCGCAGACAGGCCAGGAAAGCGGACGTCGTCGATGTCGTTTCGCGACCATCTCCACGCCTTGCCATCGTTTCCGACGATGCAATCAGGCTTGATGGAGAAATCAGGCTGCTCCGGGATCAACTGGCGGGGAAGCTTCGGCTGCAAAACGCACAACTGAAGAGCATGCTGGATCGGTTCGAACGCTGAACGCCGCATTATCCACTCTCCGGGTTTCGGCCTGAAGAACATATAGTCTTTAAGGCGTCGCCGAAAACGCGGCTTAGGGCTGACTAGCGACCGAAACAGTAACCTGCGCTCGCGCTCGGATTTCCGCTGATCAAAAGAACTGGCGCCGGTTCGTATCTCGCGATGACGTTTGAATCCACGCAGGCGCCGGCATTATAATCGGGCTCAAAATCGACGAGCATAATGTGTCCATCAATTTGCGTTGCTTCATCGATGGCGAGGAACAATGCGGCCTTTGCGACTTGCGGCTCACCAAGCGATGACGCTTAGTCGTGGATGTTTGTGTTTCGTTGCCTGCCTAAGACCTGCGCTGGTGCGGACCGGCAAAAGCAGGGCAACCGGGATGTTTGGAGTTCGCCCCATGACGGATCAGACCTATACGCTTAAGCAATTGGCACAGGGGCATCGACCGATCCGGATCGGCTTTTTCCTGGTGCCGGACTTCCCTCTGATGACCTTTGCAGCGGCGCTCGACTCGTTGCGGCAGGGCAATCGTCTGGCCAAGCGAAAGGCCTTTGAGTGGCTCATCCTGTCGGCGGATGGCGGCCATGTGAAGTCCAGCAGCGGACTAGGCTTCGATGCAGATGCGGCAATCGGCAGGGCGCCGCGCTGCGATATCGTCATCCTCTGCGCAGGCATCAATTATGCCGATGCCTATGATGCCAATGTCTTTGCATGGTTGAGGCGCATCCATTCGGAGGGGTGCGTGCTTGGAGCAGTCAGCACTGCGGTCTTCTTCCTGGCAAAGGCGCGATTATTGGAAGGGCGACGATGTGCCGTTCATTGGGAGTCGCTTGCAAGCTTTCGCAGCGAGTTTCCGAACTGTCTCGCCACCGACGACATTTTCGCGATCGACGGACGTTTTCTGACCTCGTCGGGCGGAACGGTTACATTGGACATGATGCTTTACCTCATCTCTGCAGTGGAGGGTCGGGAGTTGGCAGCACTCATCTCGGACCAGTTCAACCACGCGCGGATACGGCGCCAGGATGACGTTCAGAGGATGTCGCCCGAAGATCGTTTCGGCATCCGGAACGCCAAGCTCGCCTTCGTTGTTCGTCGGATGGAAGCCAGCCTCGGCGATCCGGTCGAAATTTCCGATCTCGCCAGTAGCGTGGCGCTTTCGCTTCGACAGCTCGAGCGGCTGTTTCACGCCAACCTCGGCAAGAGTCCTACCAATTTCTACATAGAGCTTCGCATGACACGCGCGAAAGAACTGCTGGTCTACACGGAATTGGCGATCGGTGAGATCGCCGAAATCTGCGGTTATCAGTCGGCTTCGCATTTCGGCCGTTCATACCGCACGCGGTTTCGCGAGAGCCCTGCCGCGACTCGAAAGGCGGAGAAACGGCGAGAGGAGCCAATGTCATGAACAATGTCGATTCGCGCAGAGAAGATGTCGGATCACCGCATGTCACAGAGGTCCATCCCGTCTTAACGTAAATCAAGACGGATGGGTGACGGACAAAAAGTCCGCTGCGACCGAGCCTGGGGCGAGTGTCTTGCCGGCCGGTCCGACCAACAAAAATTCGGAACAGTTAAAGCGCTAACCAGGAGATGACAACCGTGGACAAGTCTGAGCATTCCTATATCCCGACTCTGGTCGAACAGATGTCGAGCGGCTCGATCGGCCGCCGAGAATTTCTGCGAAAAGCGACGCTTCTTGGTATTTCGGCCGCAGCCGCATATTCTCTGGCCGGCGTTCCGGTGCCAGGCGGCGCCCGGGCCGACGATATGCCGAAGGGCGGAAACCTGCGCATCGGCATGCGTTGCATGGAAATCAAGGATCCGCATCTGGCCGATTTCGCCGAAAAATCGAACGTCATCCGCCAAGTCTGCGAGTATCTGACCCTCACCGATCGCCACAACATTACCCATCCTTATCTGCTGGAAAAGTGGGAAGTCAGCGACGACCTGAAGACGTGGACGCTCCATCTCCGCACGGACGTCAAGTGGCGCAAGGGCAGGCCATTGACCGCAGACGACGTGATCTGGAACCTGAAGCGCGTCTGCGATCCAGCAATCGGTTCGTCGATGCTCGGGCTCTTCACCGGTTATCTCGTGCAGGAATACGAAACCGGCGAAAAGGACGAGAAAGGCAATCCCAAGAAGTCGAGCAAGCTCTGGGCCGACAACGCCATCGAGAAAGTCAACGACCACACCGTCCGTCTCAACTGCTCCTCGCCGCAGATTGCCGTGCCCGAGCACCTCTATCACTACCCGATGTTCATCATCGATCCCGAAGAAAATGGCGCTTTCGGTCCTGACGCGAACGGCACGGGTCCCTTCGTTATCACCGAATACGTCGTCGGCAAGGGCGCCAAGTACAAAGCCCGCACCGACTATTGGGGCACCGGGCCTTATCTCGATACGTTCGAATATGTCGACCTCGGCGACAATCCGGGGGCCGGTATCGCGGCCATAGCTTCCAAGCAGGTCGATGGCCTGTCGGAAGCCGACGCGGTCCAGATCAATGCGATGAAGAATTTCCCGCATGTGGCGGTCCACCAGGTCGAGACGACCCAGACGGTCGTTGCCCGCATGCACCCCGATATCGAGCAGTTCAAGGACAAGCGCGTGCGCCAGGCGATGCGCTATTCGATCGACCGCGACAAGGTCATTCAGACGGCACTCCTCGGCGCCGGCATTCCCGCCGAAGACCATCACGTCGCGCCCTCGCATCCCGAATACGCGGCACTGCCGAAATATCCGCGCGACATCGAAAAAGCGAAGAAGCTTCTGGCAGATGCCGGCTATCCGGATGGTTTCGAATTCGACATGGTCACACGTCCCGATCCGATCTGGGAACTGAACACGGCGCAGGTCCTTGCCGAGCAGTTCAAGGACATCGGCGTAAAGATCAACATCAAGTCCCTGCCCAGCGCCCAATACTGGGAAGTCTGGACAACGGCGCCATTCAGCCTGACTGCCTGGGGTCACCGGCCGCTGGCGATCATGACATTGTCGCTTGCCTATCGTTCGAATGCCGCCTGGAACGAGTCCAATTATTCCAACGCGGATTTCGACAAGCTGCTGACCGAAGCCGAGGGCATCCTCGATCCGAAGCAACGCAGCAAGGTCATGGCGAAGATCGAGGCGATCATGCAGGATGACGGGCCCATCGTTCAGCCCTTCTGGCGCGTCTTCTCGACCGTCATGGACAAGAAGGTCAAGGGCTTCGAGCTCCATCCTTCTCAATACATCTTCGCGCATCAATACGCGATCTCGGCGTAACCTCCCGGCTGGCGCCTGGCCGCGTTCGCGCGGTCGGGTGCTGGGCTCGGACATTCGGATTCCTCCGGCTATGGCGAATTTCTTCCTCAAGCGCTTGGCGATGATGGTCGTGACGATGCTCTGTGCTTCGTTTCTCGTCTTCGCCGTTTGCGAGTTCACTCCCGGCAGCGTGGCGCGCAAATCGCTCGGTCCTTTCGCTACCCAGCAGCAGGTGGACCTGCTGTCCCAGAAACTGAAGGCCAATGATCCGCTGCTGGTACGCTACGGCCGCTGGCTCGGTGTGCTCGTCGGCGCAATTCCCGATCCGCTTCAGGATCCGACCACCGGGTTAAACTTCAAGGATCCGCGCGGCGCCCAGTACTTCGGCAACTTCGGCTACTCCACCCTGAATAAGCTGCCCGTCAACGATGTCATCTGGGATCGTCTCGGCAATACCTCGATCCTCGCCGGGCTGGCGTTCTTGCTGATCGTCCCGCTGTCGATCATTTTCGGCATCCTGTCGGGGTTGAAAGAAGGTGGGGTGCTGGACCGGACGCTATCGGTCATCTGTATCACCTTCACGTCTATTCCGGAGTTCGCGTCAGGCGTCTTCCTGGTGACGCTTTTCGTGATCCTCTGGCCGATCCTGCCAGGCACCAGTCCGCTCAACAGCGATGGCGGCTGGGCTGTGCCGTATCAGTTCGTCCTGCCCGTCGCGGTGCTCGTCATCTATGACTTCGGCTATGTGGCCCGCATGATCCGGGTCTCGATGATCGGCGTCATGGAGCGGCCCTATATCCGCACCGCAATCCTCAAGGGCATGAGCACGCGCCGCATGGTTCTCGGCCACGCGTTGCGGAATGCGATGATCGCGCCGTTCACCGTGTTGCTGCTGCAAATTAACTTTCTGATCAGCGGCGTCGTCGTCACCGAGCTCGTCTTTGCCTATCCGGGCTTCGGCCGCCTGATCCTCGATGCAAGTCTGTTCGGCGATATCGCAACGCTCGAGGCCGCTACATTGATCACCGTCGCCATCGCCGTTGTCACGCAGCTGCTTGGCGACCTTGGCTACATGCTGCTCGATCCACGCATCCGGGTGAGGTAAATCATGGCTGTTCGAGGCAATATCAGTGGAGTGATCGCCGCACCGCCAAAGCGTGCTGCAAGGCCCAACTGGATGCGCATCCTTCATTCGCGCACGGCCGTCGTCGGGTTGTGCCTTGTTCTCTTCTGGGTGCTTGCAGCCCTTCTTGCGCCCGTCCTGCCGCTACCGTCGCCGACTGATTCCGATGTCATGGCGATGAGCAACCCCTATCCTTCCGCTGCCCACTGGCTGGGAACCGATATTCTCGGTCGTGATATGCTGTCACGGTTGATCTTCGGCGCCCGCACAGTGCTCTCCGTTGCGCCGCTGTCGGTGGCGGTTGCCATGATCGTCGGCATCACGATGGGGATGATTGCAGGCTATTATGGGGGCTGGGTCGACGTGTTGATCAGCCGCTTCTCGGACATCATACTGGCATTTCCGGTTCTCGTTATCTACGTCATCCTGATCGCCAATATCGGACCGTCGGTCCTGAACATCGTCATTGCGACGATGATCGCCTCGGCGCCGGGTATCGGTCGCATAACGCGCGGCCTAGTGCTGGGTCTGAAGCAGCAGGAATATGTCGCGGCAGCAAAGCTGCGTGCGGAAAGCACGCTCTACATCATGATCGTCGAACTGCTGCCGAACTGCCGCAGCCTCCTGATCGTCGATGCCTGTCTGCGCATCGGCTACACGATCATCACCATCGGCATCCTCGGTTTCCTCGGCCTCGGTTTGCCGCCACCGAACCCGGACTGGGGTGGCATGGTCAAGGAAAGTGTCACTGTACTGAACGTCTGGCCACACATGTCGCTTATCCCGTCTGCCGCGCTCGTCAGTCTGGTCCTCGGCTTCAACCTGCTCGCCGACGGCATGCGGGAGGCATGGAAACCATGAACATCATCGCGTCCAGTCTTCAAGGAGCGGCCATGTCCATCACGCCAATGATCGATCGCGAACCCCTTCTCGACATTCGAAACCTGCGCATCGAGTTTCGCGGCAAGAGCGAAACGGTGGTTGCGATCCCCGATCTCTCGTTCAAGGTTATGCCCGGCGAAAGCTACGGTCTCGTGGGTGAATCGGGCTGCGGCAAGAGCACGACGGCTATGGCGATCATGGGTTATCTCGGCGCGACCGGCGTTGTTGCCGGCGGCAGCATCCGCTTCAACGGCAAGCAACTGGTCGATGCCGCCCCCAAGGAACTGCGTTCCATCCGCGGGCGGCAGATTGCGATGGTCTACCAGGATCCGATGAGTGCGCTCAATCCGGTGAAGACGATCGGTGCGCAGCTTGCCGAAGTCCCCCTGCTTCACATGGGCGCCAGCAAGAAAGACGCGATGGCCATGGCGGAAGCGATGCTTGCCGACGTCCGCTTGCCGGACCCTGGTGACATGATGAAGCGATATCCGCATCAGCTCTCCGGTGGCCAGCAACAGCGCGTGGTCATCGCCATGGCATTGCTTGCTGAGCCATCCCTTCTGCTGCTCGACGAACCAACGACCGGCCTCGATGTGACTGTCGAGGCTGCGGTCATCGATCTGATCGAAGAATTGCGCCAACGCTATTCGACCAGCCTGCTGTTCATCTCGCACAATCTCGGTTTGATCGCGGAAAGCTGCGATCGTCTCGGCATCATGTATTCCGGCGAGATGGTAGAAGAGGGAACGACATCAGAAGTATTCCGCCGGCCGAAACATCCGTATACGCGCGGCCTTATCGATTGCATTCCCGACATTACCGGCGATAAGCGCAGCCGCACGCTCGCTGCCATCCCGGGTTCGATCCCGCTGCCGCAGGAACGGCCGCAGGGCTGTCTGTTCGGGCCGCGCTGTTCGAGTTTTGTCTCCGGCCTCTGCGACCGTCCGGACCTTGCTCTGGAGCCGGCGGCGGAAGAGCATCTGGTGCGCTGCGTCCGCTGGCCCGAAATTTCGGCAGGAGAAGCGACGGTTGCTCCGGTCGAGACACAGATGATTGCAAGATCGACGGCGATAACATTGTCTGATGTGAACCGTCTCTACCCCGTCGGCCGCCGGAAGACCGTCAAGGCAAACGAAGCGGTCAGTTTCGAAGCGGCAACAGCCGAGATCGTGGCGCTGGTCGGCGAGTCCGGCTGCGGAAAATCCACGCTGGCGCGCATCGTGACGGGTCTCGACAAGGCGACGTCGGGCGAAATCCGCATGGCTGGCGAGAATATCGCCGAACTGCAGGCCAGCGAACGTCCACGCGCGCTGTTGCAACAGATCCAGATGATCTTTCAAAATCCGGATAGTACGCTCAATCCCTCGCATTCGGCCGCTTTTTCCATTCGTCGTTCGATCAAGAAATTCGGTATCCGCAAGGGAAAGGCGGAGATCGAACAGCGCGTCCGCGAGCTCCTGGAAATGGTGCGTCTATCTCCAGCCGTCGCGGACAGAAAGCCGAACCAGCTGTCCGGCGGTCAGAAGCAGCGTATCGCCATCGCACGCGCGTTTGCGGCGGAACCTTCGCTCATCGTCGCTGACGAACCTGTCTCGGCACTCGACGTTTCGGTGCAGGCCGCGGTCGTGACGCTTCTTCTCGATATTCAACGGGAAAAGCATGCCACGATGCTGTTCATCAGCCACGACCTGGCGCTGGTTCGTCACGTAGCAGACAAGGTTGTGGTCATGTATCTCGGCAAGATCATGGAGCAGGGGACCGTCGAGGAAGTCTTCAGTGAGGGTGCGCATCCCTATACCGAAGCACTTCTCTCAGCGATCCGCAGCCCGCACCCGGATGAAGCGCCGCGCGAGCGTATTCGCCTGTCCGGCGAAACACCGAGCGCGGTCAACGTACCCGCCGGCTGCCGTTTTGCGACGCGGTGCCATCGCAAGCTCGGCAGCATCTGCGACACCGCTCCGCCCCCACTGCGCAAGATGTCCGATACGCACGAGATTCTCTGCCACATCGATCAGGCAGATCTGGCCGCCCGGCCTTCCGTCCTTGCTTTCGCCGAAAAGGCATAATGATGCGCGATCCCGATCGGATTGGTGAATTCTGGCGGAAAGCCGCAGGGCTTCGTGCAATCCTGCATGTCATGGCGAGCATCTGCATCGTCGCGACTGGCAATTCTCTTCTGACGACCACGGTTTCCCTGCACCTCAGTGACCCCGCAATCGATCCCCACATCGTCCAGTTGTTGCTGACGGCGTTTCCCGTAGGCTTCCTTGCCGGCTGCCTCTCAGCTCGTGTCATGGTCGTCCGCTTGGGACACGAGCGGGCTTTCCTGGCCGTCGCATTGCTCGCTGCTTTCGGCGCCTGCGGCTACATGCTGACGCAAGCCGCTCCGGTCTGGTTCTGCCTGCGTCTGATAAACGGTTTTTCCATCGCAACGCTGTTCGTCGTGTCCGAAAGCTGGATCAATCTCTACGCTGACCAGAAGAACCGCGGAGCTTATTTCTCGCTCTATATGCTGATGACGTCGCTGGCGACCCTGTTTGCGCAATTGCTTGTCGAAGCGGCCGGAGCGGACTCTCCCCATCTCTTTCAGATCGTGCTCGGCGTCATCCTTCTTGGACTGATCTACGCCCGCTTTATCGGTGGACTCTGGCCCACCTTGCGCCTGCCGCTGGCAGTAGCGGTCGAGGCCGGCAACGCCCACTCCGGGCATCGCTATGGCATCTGGCGGCTCGTCGCTCTCGCACCGGTGGCTGTCGTCTGCGTCTTTCAAGCGGGCATGACGAATATGAATGTCTATACGATGACGCCGATCTATGCGGAGCGGGTGCACCTCGACGCGGCGGTGGCGGTGACACTGGTAACCGCTTTCAGCCTGGGCGGCATGCTCGCTCAGGCCCCGGTCGGATGGTTGTCGGATCGTATGGACCGGCGCGTTCTACTTCTCGTTCAGGGATTGGCGGGAGCAGGACTGTGCGCAGCAATCGCCTGGCCCGGAAGCTATCCGCAGATGCTTCTCTACGGTCTGTTTTTCGCCTATGGCGCAATTGCGCTGACGATCTATCCGGTCGGTATCGCTTACGCTAACTCACAGCTCGATAGCCGCCATATGGTCTCGGCATCGGGTAGCCTGCTGCTCCTTTATTCGATCGGCAACATCATGACACCTGGGCTCGCCGCCCAGCTGATGGAGCTGTTTGCACCGCAGGCACTCTTCCTTCTGCTCGGGAGCGGCGCGTTCCTGGTTGCTGTCGCTGCCTGCTTCAATCTCTTTCGCCGTCCGATCGGCGCCACCAAACCTTGCCTTGTTTCGGGAGGAAGCGAATGACGCCCGCCAAGCCTTATGACCTCGTGATCCGTCGTGGCCGTGTGGTACTGCCGGATGCGACCAGACAGATCGATATCGGCGTTCGCGACGGCGCGATTGCGGCGCTCGGGCCGGATCTGCCCGAGGGGAAACATGAAGTCGTGGCTGAGGGGCGCATCGTGCTGCCCGGCGGCGTCGATAGCCATTGCCACATGGATCAGCAGCCCTGGGAAGGGAAGGCGACAGCGGACGATTTCAACACCGGCACGCTGTCGGCGATGTGCGGCGGCACGACAACTGTCGTGCCTTTCGCCATGCAGATGCGTGGCCAGTCGCTACGCGACATCGTCGAGGATTATCACGAGCGCGCCCGTTCGAAAGCGCGTATCGACTATGG
This sequence comes from Rhizobium sp. CB2179, assembly GCF_057653455.1. Lineage (NCBI taxonomy): Bacteria > Pseudomonadati > Pseudomonadota > Alphaproteobacteria > Hyphomicrobiales > Rhizobiaceae > Rhizobium > Rhizobium sp. CB2179. Next base: position 198,826 of record NZ_JBYGKR010000005.1, read on the forward strand.
TTTTCACCTGATCGTCGGCGATCCATCAGCCGAAGTGTTGCGCGACGAGATCCCTCAGCTGATTGCCGAGGGCTGCACTTCGATCAAGATCTACCTGACCTATGACGGGCTGAAGCTCGACGATTATGAGGTGTTGAATGTGCTCGACCTTGCGCGTGCTCAAGGCGCGATGGTCATGGTTCACGCGGAAAACGATGCCTGCATTCGCTGGTTGACCGAAAAGTTCATCGCCTCGCGCAAGACTGAGCTGCGCTATCACGAAAAGGCGCATTCGGCGATCGGCGACCGTGAAGCGACCTTCCGGGCGATCAGCCTTTCGGAGCTGATCGAGACGCCGATTCTCGTCAGCCATGTCGCTGCGGGCGGCGCCGTCGAAGAAATCCGCCGCGCCAAGGCGCGGGGGCTTCCGATCTACGCCGAAACCTGCCCCCAATATCTTTTCCTTTCGGCCGAGGATATCGACACCCATGATCTCTCAGGCTCCAAATGCGTCTGCACGCCGCCGCCACGCGACAAGTCGAACCAGCCTGCAATCTGGGCCGGTATCCTGGACGGCACGCTGGAGGTTTTTTCTTCGGACCATTCGCCGTGGCACTATGCGGATAAGATAGCGGGCGGGCCGGGGACACCGTTCCACCGTATTCCTAACGGTATTCCCGGTATCGAGACACGGCTCGCCTTGCTCTTTTCTGCTGGCGTGAACGGCGGCCTGATCTCGCTGCAGAAATTCGCTGACCTGACCGCCGGCGCCCCGGCGCGGCTGTTCGGTCTTCATCCGCGCAAGGGCAGGATTGCCGTAGGCGCAGACGCCGATATCGCGATTTGGGATCCGGATCGCAGCATGACGATCACCAATTCGCTCCTGCATCACGCGACTGACTACACGCCTTATGAAGGACAGGTCGTCAAGGGCTGGCCCATCATGACGATCTCGCGGGGCGATATCGTCTGGGACGACGGAAGAATCATGGCCGAGCCCGGGCGCGGCCAGTTCATTGCCCGACAGCGACCTTTCCCACCGCAGCAAGGTCTTTCGAAGGTCCTCGCATCATGACCGCATCGATGTCACGTCTTGACGGCAAGGTGGTCTTTCTGACGGGCGCTGCGAGCGGTATCGGCGCGGCACTTGCGCGCCGCTGCATCGATGAAAGCGCTTCGGTGATCTGTGCGGATCAATCGCCGGAGGGCGTCTTGGCGCTCGCGCAATCCCTTGGCCCCCGTGCTTTCGGCATCCAGTGCGATGTGACCGACAATATTTCGGTCGGTCGCGCGGTAGGGACCGGTACCAGACATTTCGGTCGACTCGACGGTCTTGTGCACAATGCCGCGGCACCTTCGATGGACGGCACGGTCATCGATCTTGCTGAAAAGCAATGGCGACTGGAAATTGATGTCATCCTGACGGGTGCCTTTCTAGTCGGCAAGCACGCGCTTCCGGCGATGATCGAAGGCGGCGGCGGATCCGTCGTCTTCATCGCATCGCAGTTCGCGCATGTGGCGACCGGCAAGGCCGTCGCCTATTGCGCGGCAAAGGCCGGGCTCGTGCATCTCGCCAGGGCCATGGCGGTCGATCACGCCGGCGATGGTATCCGCGTCAACAGCCTGTCGCCTGGTGCCGTGGCGACGCCGAGATTGCTGCAGCGGTGGCCGGACCTCGAGGCGGCCAATGCCGGGCTCGGGCCTGCGCATTTGCTCGGCCGTATCGCCAAGCCTGATGAAATCGCTGCCGCCGCCGCCTTCCTCTTGTCGTCGGATGCATCGTTCGTCACCGGAACTGACCTCCTGGCCGACGGCGGCTACGTTACCCGCTGATACCTGCGTTGAAGATCTTTTGGATGGATTTGAAATGACCCTTCTTGTCACCGGGGGAACCGGCTTCGTCATGAGCGTCCTTGCGCGGGAATGGCTCGAACGCGATGCCAAGGCGCGTGTCGTCATTCTCGATCGCGCCGGCCTTGATGCGATGGCGGAGCGCTATTTTGCGCCGGTCCGCGATCGACTGACCGTGATCACGGCCGACATTTGCGAGCCCGCCCAATGGGAAGCGACACTCGACGACCACGATATCCGCTACGTGGTCCACGGCGCCACCGTCACCCCCATCTCGCGCGGCAGTGCCGCCGAGGCAAAGCGCCAACCCGAAGCCGAAGATCCCGCCAGGATCGTCGATATCAATTTCATGGGCACCGTGCACATTCTCGAATGGCTGAGAAAGCGTCCGGGCTTTCAACGCCTCGTCTTCGTCAGTTCGGGCTCGGTCTACCGTCATCACGGGCCGGACTGGACGGGCGAACCGCTTCCCGAAGACGGCTATGTTGCACCGCTGACACTCTATGGCATCTCCAAATTTGCAGCGGAGATGGTGGTCAACCGCTACGCTGATCTTTTCGGCCTGTCGGCGGCCTCCGTCCGGCTTGCATCGGTTTATGGGCCGATGGATCGGGTCACCGGCAGCCGTAATTTCCGGCATGTTCCGAACCGCGTCGCCCATATGGCGCTTGCAGGGGAGACCGTGCGGCCGAATAGCCTGGAACCTGTTGGCGACTATGTCACTTCGACGGATGTGGCCGGCGCAATCATCGCGCTGCTTCTCGCAGAGCGCCTGCGTTATCGGCACTACAATATCGGAAGTGGCGGGACTTCGACCATCGGCGACATCATCGGCTGGGCAAAGGAGCGCGCGCCTTCCCTGCAGGTCGAAGTGAGCCCTGCGGAAACCGCCAACGTCATCCAGGACCTTTCACTGAAGGACGGCATGTGGGGAGCCTACGACATCGCCCGGATCGCGCGAGACACGGGCTGGCAGCCACGCAGCGCCAGGCAGTCGTTCCACGACTACATGGATTGGATCGTCGAGAACGAAAATCAGAGCGAGGGAAAGTGATGAGCGCTGGTGCAAAAGATCAATTGCGCGATTTTGTCGGCTATGGCCCGAACCCCCCGGTCATCTCCTGGCCAGGCGGGGTCAAGCTGGCGATCAACCTCGTGCTGAACTACGAGGAGGGCGCGGAGTATTCCTGGCTCGAGGACGGACGAAACGATAATTGGGGCGAGTACAATATTCCCAACAGCCCGCCGCTGCGCGACCTCGGCACCGAGACCCATTTCGAATACGGCAGTCGCGCAGGCGTCTGGCGCCTGGCTCGCATGTTCGACCGTTACGATATTCCGGTAACGATCTCGGCCTGCGCCGTTGCGCTGGAGAAGAACCCGGCTGTCGTCGATTGGATGAGTGCCCGCGGCCACGATCTGCTCGGCCACGGGCTGCGCTGGAGCGAATATTCCGGCATGCCGCGCGATGAGGAGGAGCGGCAGCTTCACGAAGCACTGGCCCTTTATGAGAAATTGACCGGCACAAGGCCGATGGGTTGGAATTGCCGATCCTTTCCAAGCGTCAACACCCGTGACCTGATCGTCAGGGAAGGCGGCTTCCTCTATTACTCGGACCCCTGCAACGACGATCTTCCGTATTTCCTCGATCACGAGGGTACGAAGCTTCTCGTCGTGCCCTATTCGAAGACGCTGAACGACAGCCGCTATCTGATCGCGCCCGGCTACAGCAATCCGCGCGATTTTGCCGAGGATTGCCGATCGGCGATCGACTACATGATCGGCGAAGCCGACGAGACAGGCGGGCGTATGCTGACGATCGGCGTGCATGCCCGCTGGATGGGCCAGCCTAATCGCGCCTCGGGTCTGCGTGACGTGATCGAGCACGTCAAGAAAACGCCAGGTGCGGCCTTCATGCGGCGCCAAGATATTGCCCGTTACTGGATCGATCATCATGGCTGACGGCACGCATGCACTGCCGAATGACCATTTGCCCGCCGAGGCGAAAACGATGAGCGGCGCCGAATATGTTGCAGGGGTCCTGAAGGAGGAAGGCGTCAAGCAGATCATTGGCTTTCCAGCAAGCGAGCTTTTCGATGCCTCAGCGGCGCTTGACATTCCGCCGCTCATTGCGCGGACGCAGCGTGTCGCCGTCAATATCGCAGAGGGCTATGCCCGGGCGACGGCCGGCAGGGAGCTTGCCGTTGTCACTGTGCAATATGGCCCGGGAGCCGAAAGTGCATTTGCCGGCATTGCCCAGGCTTTCAACGACCGCGTACCGATGCTGTTCTTGCCGACCGGCTACCCGCGCGGATCAGAAGCCATCGCCCCGAATTTCGAATCCCGCCGCAACTTTCGGCACATTACCAAATGGTGCGAGGCGGCAACGCAGGTCGATGATCTGCCCAAGCTCATGCATGCGGCGATATCGCGTGTCAGGAATGGGTCGCCGGCGCCGGTCCTGCTCGAATTGCCTGTCGATCTGCTGGCTGAAAGGCTTGATGCTCTGCCGGCGGATCATCGCCGACCGCGCCGCAGCGTACCGCAGGCCGGTGATCGTGAGGTGGTCGATCTGGCCAAGAGCCTGCTGGCCGCCAAAAATCCCGTTATTCTCGCGGGGCAGGGAGTGCTGTCAGCCTCGGCGACGCCGGAACTGATCGAGCTTGCCGAACTCTTGAACATTCCCGTCATGACGACGCCGAACGGCAAGAGCGCTTTTCCCGAAGACCATCCGCTTGCTCTCGGAACAGCCGGGCGTGCCCGACCCGCGACCGTCGACCATTTTCTAGCAAAGGCCGACGTGGTGTTCGCGCTCGGCAGCAGCCTGACGCGCTCCTACTACATCCTGCCGATCCCCGAAGATAAAACCATCCTTCATGTCACGCTCGACGATGCGGATCTCGGCAAGGACTATGCGATCGCCCAGGGTGTGGTCGCAGATGCCGCCTCGGTCCTGAAACAGATGATCGCACTGATCCGTCGCGATCACCTGCCTCTCGGCGAACGTCAGCAGCCGGCGGCGGAAATCGCTGCCGTTCGCGCGGCTTTCATGGAAAAATGGATGCCGCTCCTGACGTCGGACAGCACGCCGATCTCACCTTACCGTGTCGTCTGGGAGATCATGCAGGCGATCGATCCGAAGACCTCGATCGTCACACACGACGCCGGCAATCCGCGCGACCAGTTCTGCCCATTTTATGTGGCAAGCACACCCGGCGGCTACATCGGTTGGGGAAAGACCACCCAACTCGGAAGCGGCCTAGGCTTTGCGATGGGGGCCAGGCTTGCTCGCCCCGATGCGACCGTCGTCAATCTGATGGGAGAGTCCGCGTTCGGAATGGTCGGCATCGACTTCGAAACTGCGGTCCGCTGCAATCTGCCTGTCTTGACCATCGTGCTGCGCAACAACGTGCTCGGCGGCTACGCGAAAAGCATGCCGATCGCCACCACGAAATACGGCGCGAATCGGGTAACAGGCAGTTACGCACCGATCGCGGAAGCTCTCGGTGGTTACGCGGAATGCGTCGTGGATCCGGAAATGCTGCGCCCCGCGTTGCTGCGTGCCCTCGACAAGGTCAAGGCCGGGCAGGCGGCGCTTATCGAGGTCGTCACGCACGAAGAGCCGCGGCTCGCGGGTCTATGGTAGGGGAGGCGAGGGCGACTATGTTCGACACGCTGATCACCGGCGGCATGGTCGTCAACGCAAGCGGTCAACTTCCTGCGGATATCGGCATTCTCGACGGAAGCGTCGCGGCCGTCCTAGCGCCTGGCGAGCCCGCCATGGCGCGCGGCTTCGTCAATGCGAGCGGCAAAAAGGTGCTGCCCGGCCTGGTCGATGCGCATGTTCATCTGCGCGAACCGGGAATGACGCAGAAGGAGGATTTCGAAAGCGGCACACACGCAGCGGCGCTCGGCGGCGTGACGACCATTCTCGACATGCCGACGGACGATCCCTGGACGGCGACTGCGCAGCAATTGTCGGATAAGATGGCGAGCGCGGCGGGCAGAATTCATGTCGACGTCGGCTTTCAGGCCGTGGTTTCAAAGAGTTATGACAGCCTGGAGGCCCTGCTTGCTTTGTCGCCGGTCTCTCTTGAACTGTTCACGGCTGACGTACCCGTCAACTATCGGTTCGATAGTCTGGATGCTGTCACTGAGACGCTGCGCCGGCTGGCGGGTACCGGCGCGGTGATAGGCGTTTCCCCCGGCGACCAGTCGATCCTCGAGGGAGCCGGCGTGCGGGAGCGCAGTGTTGGCGTTCCGGCATTTTTGGCCAGCAGACCGCCGCTCGCCGAAGCCGGCGGTATTGCACGCGCGGTACTGGCGGCGGCTGAGACCGGCGCGCGCGTGCATGTGCGTCAAATTAATTCGAGGCTCGGCGCCGAGACCTGGAGCCGTCTTCGGAGCATGGCTGATGTCACCGTGGAAACGACACCGCAGAACCTGTTCTTCACATCCGACGACTACGAGACGGAAGGTGCCCGGCTGAAAGGATCGCCTCCGTTTCGCGGTCGCGACGATGTCGCGGCCTTGCGCCGAGCGGTCTCTGAGGGCCTGATCACAATCATGGCGACGGATCATGCGCCGCACACCCCGGCCGAAAAGTCGGCAGTCTATGGATCTTTCGCAGATATTCCCGGCGGGATGCCGGGTCTTCAGACATTGCTCTCGGTGATGCTGGACCTTGTGGCGGAGAAGGTAATAGGGCTTTCGGATCTCGTGCGGATCTGCGCCTACAATCCCGCTCATCGCTTCGGACTTGGACGTTCGAAAGGCTCGATTGCCGTCGGCAGCGATGCCGACATTCTAATTGTCGATATGGACCGACCGACTGTCATCACCAATACCGAGCAGGCCTCCCGTGCCGCCTATTCACCATTTCACGGCAGGCGCACGGCCGGCCGGTTGACCGACGTCTTCCTGCGCGGCGCACGCATCGTCAAAGACGGAACGCTTATTAATCCCCGTCGCGGCCAAGTCGTCCGCAGGACTGCATAAAGGAATGCCGATGCCTTTGCTCGACAGGAAAATTGCCATTGTCACCGGCGCGAGCTCCGGCCTCGGCCGGGCGATCGCACTTCGCTACGCCGAAGAGGGCGCGGTCGTCGTGATCGCCGACGTCTGCGAGGCTCCGATCGAGGGGGGTGAAACGACCCTTTCCTGCATCGTTGCGGCAGGCGGAGAGGGCATGTTCGTAAGGACCGACATCTCCAACTGGGCTGACGTCGATGGGCTGGTCTCACAAACGGTGAAAGAGTTCGGTCGGCTCGACATCATGGTCAACAATGCCGCGATCTATACCTCGACCAATCTCCTTGAAACCTCGCCCCAACAATGGGATAGGGTGATCGCCGTCAATGTCACCGGGTTCTTTTATTGCTGCAAGCGAGCCGCGCAGCAATTTCTGGCGCAGGAGCCGACCGGTGAAACGCGTGGCCGCATCATCAACATTTCATCGCAGCACGGCATGGTCGCTTGCCCTGGTGATTTCCCATACGGCGTCAGCAAGGGTGCAGTCGTACAAATGACCCGGCAAATTGCCGTCGACCATGCTGCGACAGGTATCGTTTGCAATGCGATTGCCCCCGGCAAGATCGTCACCGGCAAACCGGGTGTCGCCAACGATCCCGACGCTCTCGATTATTCGCGCCGTCGCACCCCTTGGCCGCGGCTCGGCGAGCCACACGATGTCGCGAGTGCCGCGCTTTTCCTCGCCAGCGACATGGCGAGCTACATGACCGGCGTTAACCTGATGGTCGATGGCGGCTGGATGGCGGGCTGATGATCACAGCGTATGAAGATCGCCAATAACGGAAAGGAAACGGACCATGGATCTCGGATTGAAAGGCAAGACTGCCCTGGTATTGGGCGCCGGCGGCGGGCTTGGCGGGGCAATTGCTAAAACGCTCGCCGTCGAAGGCGCGCGGATCGCGGTTGCAGATATCGACAGGGAAGCAGCGGATAAAACGGTTGCCGATATCCGCACGGCTGGCGGCTTAGCGATGGCGCTTCAATGGGACCTTGCCGAACTCGGCGTGATCGAGCCCAATCTCGCCGCCATCGACGAGCAGCTCGGCTCGGTAGACATTCTTGTCAATATCACCGGCGGCCCGCCGCCGACGCTCGTTTCCGGTCAGAGTGCCGAGAGCTGGCGTAAATACTTCGACAGCATGGTTCTGTCGGTCATAGCAATCTCCGATGCCGTACTTCCCAGGATGCGTGAAAAGAAGTGGGGACGCATCATCACCTCGACATCATCTGGCGTCGTCGCGCCCATTCCCAATCTTGGCCTGTCGAATGCCCTGCGCATGTCGCTTCTCGGATGGTCTAAAACACTGGCGGGCGAGGTCGGTCGTGATGGCGTGACCGTCAATGTCGTCTTGCCAGGTCGTGTCGCCACACAGCGTATCGCCTTCCTCGACGAACAGAAGGCGAAGCGCGAAGGGAAGGCCGTCGAGGAGGTTTCAGCGGCAAGCACTGCATCGATCCCAGTCGGGCGCTATGGTGATCCGCAAGAATATGCCGATGTCGTCACGTTCATGGCAAGCAGGCGCGCCTCCTATCTGACCGGATCGGTGATCCGGGTGGACGGGGGGCTAATCTCAAGCGTGTGATTGCGCCCTGCCTTCGCTTTCTGTTGACAAGCAGGCCTTTGACTGAAATTTCGACTGCCTTGACTGCGAGAAGAAGCCATCGGTTGACCAGCGATGTTTGCTATGGCTTTAACTCTCAGTCATGGGCGGAGCCATTGAATTTCCAATGGACAGGCGCGGCTAACATATTTGATTGGCCGCATGCTCGCCGGGCGAGAGGCCGCTCCTCCGATGGCCTGTTGTCGCGAACGATGCGCCGCGCAGGCGCTGATTTGCATCACTTTTCAAGCAAGAGTGTTCTGACGCCAAACGATGGGTCTCGGCCGTCTTTTTCAAAAGCTGCGTGACGCGATCAAATACAGCGTCGCCTGCAGCCTTCGGTCCTTGCGCTCGAGTGTAAGCGTCCGGTGAGGGCCGTCTTGCGAGGTTGAGACGAACATCGGAAGTCCTAGTGCAAACACTAGGAGTAGTCCTATGACGAAGCATCAGATTGAAGTGATCACGTCTGTCGAGCGCCGACGGCGCTGGTCTCAGGAAGATAAAGAGCGGCTCGTTGCAGCCTGTCTCGAGCCAGGTGCAGTGCTTTCCGAGATTGCCCGTGCGGCCGGTATCCATGTCAGCCAGCTCTTCCGTTGGCGCAAGGAGCTTTGTCAAATCGAGGAGCCGAGGACGGAAACAGCGAGCACGTTGGTGCCGGTGGTCGTGTCCGAGGCCGCGCTTCCAGCCTCGCCCATTCCCTCGGGGCCACCCACCCCATCGCAGTCCCGCCGGAAGCGCAGCGATGTGACGATTGAACTCGGTCGGGACCGTCGTATCCGCGTAGACAGCGACATCGACACGGACGCGCTGGGCCGCATTCTCGATGTCGTGCTGGGGCGGAGATGATCCCGGTTCCGAGTGGTGTGAAGGTCTGGCTGGCGACCGGTCACACGGACATGCGCAAAGGCTTCCCCGGTCTGTCGCTGATGGTGCAGGAGACGCTGAAGCGCGATCCGATGTGCGGACATTTGTTCGTGTTCCGGGGGCGCGGTGGAGGTCTTATCAAGGTGATCTGGCATGACGGACAAGGAGCCTGTCTATTCACGAAGAAGCTGGAGCGCGGCCGCTTCATCTGGCCGTCAGCCGCTGACGGCACGGTGGTGATCACACCGGCCCAGCTCGGTTATCTGCTCGAAGGCATAGACTGGCGGATGCCGCAAAAGACCTGGCGGCCAACATCGGCAGGATGAGCAAAAGCACTGGAATGGCGGACTCGAATATGATTCCATCCTGCCATGAGCGACGCGACTGATGAGCTTCCGGACGACCTTGCCAGTGCGCTTGCACTGCTGGCCGAGGAGCGTGCCCGGCGTATCGCTGCCGAGGCAGAGGCAGCGACCGCCAAGGCGCAAGCCGCCAGCGCAAAGGCGCTCGTGTCGCATTCCGAAGCGCTGATCGCGCGGTTGAAGCTGGAGATCGAGAAGGTTCGCCGCGAACTTTACGGCAGCCGGTCAGAACGCAAGGCGCGACTCCTCGAACAGATGGAACTGCAGCTCGAGGAGCTGGAGGCTGACGCTGGCGAAGACGAACTGGCGGCAGAGGTTGCGGCCAAAGCCTCGACGGTCAGGGCTTTCGAGCGCAAGCGTCCATCACGGAAACCATTCCCTGAACATCTGCCGCGCGAGCGTGTCGTTATCGCGGCCCCGGCGAGCTGCCCTTGTTGCGGTTCGGGCAAGCTGTCGAAGCTGGGCGAAGACATCACCGAGACCCTGGAGGTCATCCCGCGTCAGTGGAAGGTGATCCAAACGGTGCGGGAGAAGTTCACCTGCCGCGAATGCGAGAAGATCACCCAGCCACCAGCTCCTTTCCATGTGACGCCGCGGGGCTTTGCCGGGCCCAGCCTTCTGGCGATGATCCTGTTTGAGAAGTTCGCGCAGCATCAACCGCTGAACCGCCAGAGCGAGCGCTATGCCCGAGAGGGTATCGACCTCAGCCTGTCGACGCTGGCAGATCAGGTCGGCGCTTGCGCCGCGGCGCTGAAGCCACTCCATTCGTTGATGGAAGCGCATGTCCTGGCTGCCGAGCGGCTGCATGGCGACGACACCACAGTGCCGATCCTGGCGAAGGGAAAGACCGATACGGGTCGCATCTGGACCTATGTCCGAGACGACCGGCCGTTTGGCGGGCAATCGCCGCCGGCGGCTCTCTACTATGCTTCGCGAGATCGACGACAAGAGCATCCCGAGCGCCACTTGAAGGCCTTCACCGGCATTCTGCAGGCTGATGCCTATGGCGGCTACAATCCGCTGTTCAAGGTAGACCGCGATCCGGGGCCGCTGACGCAGGCGCTCTGCTGGTCGCACGCGAGGCGCAAGTTCTTCGTGCTGGCCGACATCGCCCCGAATGCCAAACGCGGCAGCCGCGCCGCGCCGATCTCGCCTATGGCGCTGGAAGCCGTCAAACGGATCGATGCGCTGTTCGACATCGAGCGTGAGATCAACGGGCTTGCCGCAGCGGAACGCCTGGAGCGCCGTCGCAAGCACAGTCTGCCGCTTGTCGGCGAACTGCACCGCTGGCTTCAAACCGAGCGGGCAAAACTGTCGCGCAGTTCTCCGGTCGCAGAGCCGATCGACTACATGCTGAAGCGCTGGAACGGCTTCGTGTCGTTCCTCGACGACGGCCGGATTTGTCTCACGAACAATGCCGCCGAGCGCGCGCTCAGGGGTTTTGCACTTGGAAGGAAGTCATGGCTCTTCGCCGGATCGGATCGCGGCGCTGATCGTGCTGCCTTGATAGTGACGCTGATCATGAGTGCCAAGCTCAACGACATCGATCCCCAGGCTTGGCTTGCTGACGTCCTGTCCCGCATCGCCGACACGCCAATCAGTAAGCTGGAGCAATTACTCCCGTGGAATTGGCAACCACAGGGACTTAACGCTCAAGCAGCCTAACCTGCGGCCCTCACCGGATGCATACGCTCGAGTGCCAGCACCATCTTTTCGAGTTCGACAATCTCGGCGACGTCCGGCGTGTAGCCGCCAAACCCGTCTCCGACGGATTCGACAACCCGTTTGCCGTACGAGCTCGGCCCCAGCACGTCGTCCGCGCGGATTTAGCGGAACTCGCTTCCGCCGTCGAAAAAGCTTTCGCCAGCGACGAGATCGACTTTGCGTCGCGTTTGGCCGAAGCGAAGGATCGAGCTGACATTGCGCGAGGCCGTGAGCCTAATCGTCAGCGGTTCGCCATCCTCCCAATCAAGGTCGAGCAGCATGCCGCCGCGAAGGCGCAAGCCACGGATACTGCCGCCCGGCCATGCCGTCGGCAACGCAGGGAGTAAATGGATTTCCCCCGGACGCGACTGCACGAGCATTTCCACGATGCCTGCCGCGCCGCCGAAATTTCCGTCGATCTGAAAGGGCGGATGAGCGTCGAACAGGTTTTTGTAGCTTCGTTCCGGTGTGAGAAGCAGTTTCAGTACGTTATGAGCATGGTTGCCATCGCGCAGCCGCGCCCAAAGGTTGATGCGCCAGCCGATGCCCCACCCCGTCGCCTCGTCCCCGCGGATCTCCAGTGAACGGCGGGCGGCGGCGGCGAGGTCGGGCGTTCTGTCCATGTCGATCTGCCAGCTCGGGTAAAGGCCGTAGAGATGCGAGACATGGCGGTGATGCATCTCCGGCGCCTGCATGTCCCAGTCTTCGAGCCATTCCTGCAACTGGCCATTCGCGCCGATCCTGTCGGGCGCAAGGCGCGGCAGCACACGATCGATGTCGGCGACAAGCTCGGGCTCTCCACCGATTGAGACCGCGAGAGGGCGCAGGAGACCCAAAAAATCGCGGATGAGTTGGCTGTCCATCGCCGGACCGGCGCAAATCGACGCTCCGTACGGGTGGGCGTTTTCGGGTGAAAGCGATGGGTTCGTCACCAGATAATCCGTGCCGGGGAACGGAACAAGCACGTCGAAGAGGAAGTGCGCCGCCTCCAGGGCGATCGGAAATAGTCGACGTCGCATCGCTTCGGCGTCATCAAGGTAGTCGCATGCGTCCAGCAGCTGCGCCATCAACCAGATACCGCCCATTGGCCAGAGTCCCCACTTGGCGCCGTCGATCGGTCCCGTTGCGCGCCAGAGATCGGTATTGTGATGCATGACCCAGCCGCGGGCGCGATAGTGTACGTGTGCCATCACCTTGCCGGTCTCGGCAAGCTCTTCGGCCATTTCGACGAGCGGCTCGAGACACTCGCGCAGATTGGCCGGCGCCGGCAGCCAATAGTTCATCTGGAGATTGATGTTGGCTGTGTATTTGCTGCCCCAGGGTGGATCCGTTTGCGCATTCCAAATGCCCTGCAGATTGGCCGGTTGCGTCCCGGGACGCGACGAGGCAATCATCAGATAGCGGCCGAACTGGACATAAAGCGCTGCCAGCGCCGGATCATCGCCGCCAGCGAATCCAGCGATACGTTGGTCGGTTGGAAGCGACGCCGCAGGCGTCGATCCGAGATCAATGGCGAATGCGCTAAACAGTCGCCGATGCTCCGCGATATGGTCGTCGCGCAACGATACGAAATCGCGCGAAGCGGCTCTTTCAAGTCTATCGATGATATCGCGCTCGGGATGTCCCAACACGTCGTCGTAGCGCCTGAAGCTCGTCGCCGCGTCGAGAAAGACCAGAACCTCGTCAGCGCCTTCTACCGACAAGCCTCCCCCAGAAGCGTTCACCGTTCCACCGCTGTTGATAAGCCGGACGCCAAAGGCGAACCGGAGAGCGGCGGCAATGCCGGATTCCGCTTTGCCCTTCCCCGAAAAGCTCAACTGCGATCCCTCTCCTATGCTCATCTCTCCCTGCTGCGGACTGTCGATGGAGATCCGGCAGCTGATCGCGCGTTTCCGGTCAGCCGAGAGGCGTAGGACGAGCACACCGTCGACCGGCGACACGAAGGCTTCGCGCAGGTAGGCGATGCCGTTGGCGGTGTAAGACGAGGTAGCGATGGCGGTATCGAGATCGAGCGCACGCCGATACCCGGAGACACTCTCGGCGAACTTGAATTCGAGGCGGAGATCGCCGATCGGCTGGTAGGACATCTGCTTGATCGGCCGTGCCATCAGACGTTTTTCGGCCAGCGCCTCGGCGTCCGCATAATGGCCGTCGAAAATCAGCTGCCGCACGGTTCCCAGATGACCAAAAGCGTCTGGATTAACGGGCTGATAGGGACCGCCGGCCCAGAAGGTGGATTCGTTGATCTGCAGGTGTTCGCGCAGGGGATCGCCGAAGACCATGGCCCCGAGCCGGCCGTTGCCGAGCGGCAGCGCGTCCGTCCATAGCTGTGCGGGCGCATCGTACCAGAGAAGATGAGACGTCATGACTACCCCGCCGGAAGGGTGTTTGCCGGGCGCGCCCCGCGGATGCGCTCACCGTCCCCACCGAAGAGCAGGGCCCTTCGTGCGGGGAAGCCGGCGGTGACGCTTTCCCCGGGGCGGCGGATGGTCTCGGAGCGGTCCTCGATGATGACGGCCTGCCCGGAACTCAGCGTGCCATAGATGAAACGGGTGCCGCCGAGATTTTCCACCACGTCGACCTTGAGGTCAATTGCGCCGCCGGCATCGTCGTGTCCGGTGAAGTGCTCGGGCCGAATGCCGGCCTTGATCAAGATGTCGCCTTCGCCGTGCAAAAGGCCCGTCTTGAAGACAGCGCCGCAATCGAGCCTGACAACGCCATTGGGGTCCAGCGTGCCATCCAGGAAATTCATCCGCGGGGAGCCGATGAAACCGGCGACGAAGAGGTTGTCGGGGTCGGCATAGAGCGTATCCGGTGTCCCTGTCTGCTCGATCTTGCCTGCTCGCATGACGACGATCTTGTCGGCCAGCGTCATCGCTTCCGTCTGGTCATGGGTGACATAGATCATCGTTGCGCCGATGCGCCGGTGCAGTTTCGCGATCTCGACACGCATGGACACCCTGAGTTCAGCGTCGAGGTTCGACAGCGGCTCGTCGAACAGGAAGACGGCGGGATTGCGCACGATCGCCCGGCCGATGGCGACACGCTGACGCTGACCACCGGAGAGTTGCGCCGGCTTGCGCTTCATCAGCGGTTCTATCTGCAGTGTTGCCGCCGCAACGGCAACGCTGCGCTGGATCTCGGCCTTTCCAAGGCCCGCCATGCGTAGCGAGAAGCCGATATTCTGCTCGACGGTCATATGCGGGTAGAGCGCGTAGTTCTGGAAAACCATGGCCACGCCGCGCTCGATCGGATCGGCTTCGTTCATCCGCCGCCCGTCGATCTTGAGGTCGCCTGCCGTGATCTTTTCGAGGCCGGCGATCATCCGTAGCAGCGTCGATTTTCCACAGCCGGAAGGGCCGACGAACACCGTGAACGAGCCATCGTCGACGCTCAGATTGAGATTGCCGATCGCCTCAAAGCTCCCATAGGTTTTGTCGATATTCTGCAATTCTACGCTGGCCAAAATTTCCTCCCTTTGACCGCTTGGCAAGCAGAGCGCGTCAGGTGATCCGTCGCGTCGAGCCTCGCAGGATGATGTCGCATTCGAGAACGATGCTGTGCGTCGCGCCGCTCGAGGATTCCGTCAGGCGTTCCACGAGAATGTCCGTGATCTTTTCCGCGATGCCGGCGACCGGCTGCGCGACCGCGGTAATGCCAGCTTCGTAGAGCCGGAAGACCGCTACGTCGTCGAAGCTCGCCAGCGAGATATCGTCGGGCACGTGACGGCCGTTCTCCTTTAGCCAGCTGAGTGCCCCGACCGCCATGCCGTAATTGGCGGAGAAGATAGCTGTGGGTGGGCGCTCCAGCGACATCAGTCGCTTGGTCGCCTCGTAGCCGCCATCCATGCGCCAGTTGCCGCGCACTGCCAGGGAAGCATCCACGACGATGCCCCGCTCACGCAGCGCCTGCTCGTATCCGGCCAGGCGTTCGATGCCCGACGAATTGCGCGGGTCACCCGTCAGCATGCCGATGCGCGTATGGCCGAGATCGATCAAATGACTGATTAGGCGGTAGCTCGCGCGGTGGTTTTCGACCATCACCCGGTCAGCCGCGAGCCCACGCACGTCGTTATTGTAGAAGATGATCGGCACGTCATGTTCGATCAGGTCGTCCACCCGGTCATAGACTTCGGCCGTACCATCCATGATCAGCGCATCGACGCGCTGCGCGGCGAAAAAGTCCAGCGCTTCAGCAACAACGCGCGGATCGCCGCCATGGCAATAGGTCAGGAGCGCGCGACCAGTCGAGCGGACCGAAGTGGCCAGGTGCTCCAGCATGCGGGCATGAAACTCATCGAAGGTCGGGACCAGAAAGCCGATCATATGGGTTAGATCGGTACGGATAGACGCAGCCGCCGCATTTCGCCGGTAGCCGAGCTCCTGGATCGCCCGCTCGATCTGCTCGCGGTTCGAGCGACGGACCGTCTCGCCGTTGAGATAGCGCGACACGGTGCCGACAGCGACGTCCGCCACCCTGGCAACGTCGATGATCGTGGCTCCCCGCCGCCTTCCGGCCGTCCGATCCGTTTCATGCATTTCAAGCGGGCTCCTGCAGTTATTCATCGGATTGTGACGCGTTTTCGCGTCCATCTCCCTCGTATAGCCCGGCGCCTGGCCGCTCACCAGCATTGAGAGCGGCGGTGCGAAGTCTGACGCATGGAAGGCGTCGATCCTCATCACGCGCCTTCGAAGACCACGGCACTATGGATGCGCAGTCGTGGTACCGTGATGCTGATGGCGCCGTCTGGGCCGGCTTCCCAGGCCAGATCCTCTCCGGTCATGGCATCGAAAACCCGCTTCGGCTTTGCCGGCAACCGCACGCTGGCGTTAACCGGGCCGATCGCCGGGATGTCCTCGATCATTTCCATCACCCGTGTCGAGCCGTCATCGCCACGAACATCCTTGCCGCGGATCTGCGGCGGTCCGTAGAGAAGATGCAGGATGTGGCGATTGTGCCCAATCTGTCGGGTCAGCGTTGCCCGGCCGGATGAGGGAAGATCGGTAACCATCGCCGGATCGGGAACGAGACGATCGAGAAGCCCGCGAACGACATATTTATAGAGCGGCTGACCGATGGCCCGGTAAAGCCGAAAGATCGGGTAGGCGATATAAGCGGTGCCCCCATGCTCGGTCACGGCAGCGCCAAGCATATCAGCGGCTGTATCGTCCGGAGCATGCTGGTGCGAGCAGAAATGTTTGTAAGACCGGTTGAAGTAGGAGGGGTAGATAGCGGCCAGCACCGTTGCGTCGACCGGGCGGACGGTTTCGGCTTCATCGTAGAAAACGAAAGCCGTTTCCGGCATGGACGGATCAAGGTCCTTGCCTGCCTTCACATAGCTCGGTTTGAACGCGACTGGCGTTGGCTGCCGCTCGATGCCGAAATCGACGGCAAATGCACCATCATCCCCGATGCCCGAATGCCAGGAGGCGATGATCTTGCCGCCACTGGCGAGATAGGCTTTCAGCCGCGACGCAAGCGCGGCATCGACCGGGATTTCGTCCGGCAGGATCAGCAGCCGGTATTCCTCGAAACGAGCGGAACTGTCGAGCACGTCGAAGGGCCGCTTCAGTTCCTGCAGCATCTGTGCCGCGCCATCGTCGCTCGGATGGTTGCGCGCGCCCTTGGGGTTCATATGCTCGGCCGACAATATGGCGATCTCGGAGACCTGCTTGGCTCCATGCAGAAACGGCTCCAGCTTTTCGACGCGTCGATAGGCCGGCGCGATCGAGGCATAGGTATCAGGATTGATGGCGCCGTTCGGATGCAGCTGGTCGCCCACCAGGCACTTCGATCCGAGCGCGATCATCTGCGCACATTCATATTCCAGTGCGTCAGGGTGCTTGAAACCGCCGAACTCGCCCCACGAAGTGTGGAACTTGCCTGTATGAGCCAGGAAATCCATGCCGAGCGTTGCCGCGTAGCGCGCGCTGGACGGAAAGTGATCGTAACCCCAACCGCCGGTCGGCAGGCTTTCGAGCTCGAGATGAGAATAGGTGGAAAAGCGCTTCGGGCCCTGCTTGTGGATATGTCCGCAATTGTAGAAGACGCGAAGATTGGGGAACTCCTTAAACAGCGCCTCGCTCGTTTCGCGGCGGAACTGTTCGTTGACGGCCTCGTCGTTCTTCAGCCGGTCCGCCGAATTTTCCGGATCGAGACCCTCGCACTGCATGCGCTCGATGCAAGCCGGGCAGACACAATCCGGCGTGAGGATGATATCGAAGAACAGACCCTGCGTGGGATAGCTTTGCGCGACTTCGCGCGCCTGGTCGAGAATGTATTTCCGTAGGCCGGCATGGTTGAGGCAGAGCGTATGCCACGCCGGGCTGAGCTGCTTACCCGCCGAAGGGTCGTCCGGACGGTCGTGGTGGTATTGGTTCGACGCGGTCATGGCGCGCCATTCGGGATGTTCGCGCGCCGTCAGCTCGTCCCACTGTACCGATATATAGATCGGGCTTTCGATATCGCCTGCCGACAGCGCCTTCACCATGTCGCCGAGGAGGTCCGGGCGGGCCAGCCGCGGATGCGGCTTGCCGACCTTGGTCGGATAGTAGGACCAGCCGTGATGGCACTTGGCGAAGATCGTAATCGAGTCGACATGCGCCGCCTTCAGCGTTGAAACGAAGATATCCGGATCGAAGTCGGCGCCGATGCCGGGAATATGTTCCGACGTATGGAAGTCGAGATGGATCTGGCGGTAGCGCAACGGCTTGTTTTTGGTGTTCGGCATGGTCCTATTCCTTTGCGCCGGTGCGGGTTTGAGAGCCGGCGGCGAACTGACGTTGGAAGACAAGAAAGACGAGGAGGGGAACGATTGTCGTGATGATCGCCGCCACCGAGCGCAAGTCCCAATTGATCTCGTAGCTGCCGGAGATGCGGGCAAGCAGCACGGGCAGGGGTATGTCGTTGCGCAGGAAAAGCATCGGCAGCAGCAGGGCGTTCCAGGTCCAGAGGAACTGCAGGATTCCGACGGCGAAGATCGGCGACAGGCTGTTCGGCAGTACCACATGACGGAAAGTCGCAATCGGTCCGCAGCCGTCAATCTTGGCGGCTTCCACTAGTTCGCGCGGGAAATCCTCGAAGAAATTTTTGACGAGGAAGATCGACCAAGCAAAGGACATCCCGACATAGGGAATGAGAACGGAGAGAATGTTGTCGATCAGCCCGAGATCGCGCCACAGCGTGAAGAGCGGAATGATGACAACCTGCTGCGGCAACACGAATGCGTTGATGATGATGATCAGCAAGATGCGGCGGAACGGGAAATTGAGGAAATGAAAGGCGTAGGCCGCCGCCGGCGTCAAAAGCATCGTCAGCGCCGTCGCGATCCCCGCTGTTTTCATCGTCACCCACATGGATTGGGACAGCGGATATTTGTCCCAGACGCGGTGCCACGCGTCGAAGGTCAGATCGAAGCGCTCGAAGTGCCACCAGCCAAGCGAGACGCCCTCGGGAGGACGCAGGGAGGTAACAACGATACCGACGATTGGGATGACCCAGATGCAAGCGATGATGCCGACGAAGATGACAATCCAGCGGGGAGCCTTGCCGATCATTTCGCACCTGCCGTTCGCTGGATGATGGCGGGGATCGAGACGATGAGCACGGCCAGCAGCAGGATGACGGTCGCGGCGGCGCCGTAGCCCAGTTTGAACTGGGTCATGGATTCCCGGTACATGAAATAGCCGACCGTCTCGGTTGAGCGCACCGGTCCGCCGCCCGTCAGGATGTAGATGATGTCGAAGGCGCGCAGCGAACCCAGAAGATTGATGAAAACCGCGACACGCACGCCGGGCATCGACAGCGGCATCATGATATGGCGCATGGTCGAGAGCGGCTTGGCGCCGTCCATATAGGCTGCCTCGAGCACGGATTTCGGGATTGCCTGGATGGCGGCGAAGATCAGCATTAAGGGCAAGCCCACGCCGCTCCACGATGCGGCTATGATGAGCGCCCACAGTGCGGTATTGGCGTCACCGAGCCAAGCATGCGAGAAGCCGGAAAACCCGAAAAGCTGAATCAGCGAATTGAGCAGGCCGCCGGCATCGGCCCTGTAGATGCCGATCCACATGTAGCCCGAAACTGCCTCCGAAATACCGAAGGCGGCAAAGATCATCACGCGGAACGGCAGCGTCTGTCGTGGCGCGAACGCGCACGTCATTGCCAGAGCCCAGCCAATCGAGACGGAAATCACCGTCGTCCCGATCGTGAAGATCAGGGTCGTTAGCAGCGTGCTGCGAAAGGCGGCGTCCGAAAACAGCCGCACATAATTGCCGAAGCCGATGAAGGAAGGCTTCCGCAGGCCCTGTATGTCCCAGAAGCTCAAGCGGATAGTCTCCACCAGCGGATAGACGACGGCGACGGCAAAGAGCACGATGACGGGTGCGATCAGGATCAATGCGGCGGGCGTGTCCCTGAGCAGACGCCGACGGCCTTGAATGCTGACCGCCAGCGGCGAAACCTGCATCACGCCCGCCGCCTCCCGCGCCGGGGAAGCCGAGGTGCCGGCCATCAGTAGTATCCCTGGGCCTTGGTTTCGATTGCCGCAAGGACGGAATCGATATTGGCAGCCGAGGGATCCTGGAGAAATTTCTGCAGTTGCACCCGATATTCATCGACGAGATCGCCGGGCAAGAGATCTCCGAGCACGAATTGCAGCTTCGAGCTTGCGACCGCTGATGTCGCCACCTTCTGCGTCTCGCCATAGAGCGACGTGTCGGTATTGCTGCTTGGTGACGCATAGCCGTTCTTGGCAAGAATGTTGGCGGCCTCGGCGCTTGTCCAGAAATCGAGGAAGGCGTCTGCTGCCTTCGGATTGGGGCCGTTTGCCGTGACGAGCAGTTCCTTGGTATCGACGCTCGACGTGTCGTCATGACCCATCCCGAGGGCGGGGAACTGGAAGAGACCGTAATCCTTACCTTCGGTGAGTTTGTAGTCGTTCTTGGCGCGGTTATTCATCCACATGCCGATCAGCAGGTAATTTTTGGCATTCGCCTGGAAGATTTGGTCGGCTTCCCCGTCCCAGTCGTTGGCGAGCATGCTGTTCGGCGCTCCGCAGCAGCCCGCGGTCAACATTTCGGCATATTTTGTAAGCGCATTCTTCACGGCCGGATCGGTCCACGAAATTTCGTGCGCGCCTAGCTTCGAAGCCGTCTCGACGCCTGCCGTTCTCAGCAGCAGCGTTTCAAACCATTCGGCATGCGCCCAGTATTTGCCGGGAATAGCGACCGGAGCCGCGAACCCAGCTTTTGTAAGCTTCGCAAAGCTGGCGACGAACTCGTCCCAGCTCCTCGGCGGCTCGGTGATGCCCGCCTTGGCAAGGTGCTCCTTCTTGTACCAGATGCCGGAGCGGTCGCCAAAGGTGTAGGTCAGGCCATAGGTCTTGCCGGCTATAGCGCCGAGATCCTTCCAGGATTGGCTGATGAGCCTGTCCCAGCCGAAGGATTTCCATTGGTCGTCGATCGGCCGCAGCATGCCGGCATCGAGCAATTCCTTCCGGAAGGCCGGCCAGGTGTTGTAGAGGACATCGACCACTTCGCCGCCCATGAGTGCCGTGCGGATGCCACCGCGCATGTCTCCTTGGCCGGTAATGGCAACTTCCCTGATCGTCACTTTCGGATATTTCGCGGTAAATGCATTCTGGATCTTATGCATCATGTCGAGCTCGGAACCGCCGAGCCAATTCAGCACCACAAGTTCGCCACTGACGATATCCTGCGCTTTGGCGCTGCCCGCCAGCGCCATCAATGCGGCACCTCCCGCACCCGCAAGCAGGGTGCGGCGACGTATCTCATGTGAGAATCCACTGCTGTTGGTCATGTCACATCCTCCCAAACGTTGACTTTGCCATTCGCACCAATTTAATTGAAACGTTATCATCTATCTTGAAACTAGCAAGGGTTTATCTGATAGTGCTGCAAAACATAGGAGCATAAAATGACCCGGCTTAAGCACAGCGTAGCGGTCGTCACCGGTGGCGGTAGAGGAATCGGTCGGGAGATCGCCCTTTGGCAGGCGCGCGAAGGCGCCAAGGTCGCAGTGCTTGCACGAACCGCCACTGAGATCGAGGAAACAGTCTCGCTGATTGAAGATGAGGGCGGGCAAGCGATCGCTGTGACGACCGACGTCACCCAATACAGCGCCGTCGAAAATGCTTTTGCGCGGATCGCATCTGAGTTCGGTCAGGTTGATACGTTAGTCAACAATCACGGTTCCTTCCAGGCTTTCGGACCAATATGGGAGTGTGATCCTGTTGCCTGGTGGCGGGATGTGGAGATCAACTTGCAAGGGACGTTTCACACCTCCCGCACGGCTTGTTCGACCATGTTGGCGCGCGGCAGAGGCCGGATCATCAATCTCGTTGGCGGAGGGACGGGCAACAGTTTCCCGCACGGTTCTGGATACGCATCGAGTAAAGCAGCGATCATGCGGCTGACCGAGTGTCTCAATGATACGACGATCGCTCATGGCGTACGCGCCTTTGCCGTCGACCCGGGGCTCGTACGCACTGACATGACGGAAAAGCAGTTGTTTTCGGAGGCAGGCAAAACTTATCTGCCCGCCATCCAGCAGCTCTTCGACGATGGCATCGATATCCACCCTTCTCGAGCTGCACTTCTTATCGCGGACATCGCCGCCGGCCGTTTCGATGTGCTTGCTGGTCGCCTGTTGCGCGGCGTCGACGATCGAGATGTGCTGGAAAAGGAAATGGACGCTTTGGCTGAAGCCGATGGAAGGGCATTGCGTTTCAGCGCGATAGAGCAGCAGAAACTCTGATGGCGATGAAACGGCGCGCCGAGCAGTAGCAGCGCTGCCTTGGCCGGCAGCCCGGAGCGCCGCGCGATCGGTGCGTTGGGCCGCCGCCGAGACAGCGAGAGGATAGACCGCGCTGCAGCCGGCGCCCATCAAGGCAAAGCCCGCCAGCGCGACATAGGGATGCGGCGCCCCCGACACGGCGCAGATGCCGATGGCCGAAAGAACAAGCAACATCGTGGCGACGGCCCGCGCGCCAAACCGATCGACCAGCGGATCGACGAACAGGCGCGCCAGCGCCATGCAGAAGGTAAAGAGCGTCAATCCCGGTCCGCCAATGAAGGGCTCGACCGAAAACACATCGCGCATATAGATCGCCGACCAGTCGATCCCGGCGCCTTCGACGAGAAAGGCCGCGATGCCGATCACGCACAGCGGCATGAGGCCCCAGGTGGGAAGCGCTACCAGCGGTGCCTTGCCTTCATGCAACGCGATCCGCGCCAGCGTATGCCGAGGACAACAACCCCGACAAAGGTCACGGCGAGATGGAGTTCCATCGAAATGCCCGCTTTGGCGGACGACCGATGAGAAAAGCGCCGTGACGAGGCGAACCGGACGGCGGCTCGGCCACCGTCCCAGTCCACGAACTACCGCCCACCCTCGATCTTGCGATGGCGCTGGTTGATGCCGCCCTTGCCGTAGGGATAGTCGAACGGCTGAGGCGCGCTCACCTCGTTCAGTCTCGCCATCTCGTCGTCGGAGAGTTTGAGCTTCATGGCGCCGAGATTGTCGGCGAGCTGTTTCGGTGTGCGGGCGCCGAGGATCACGGAGGTGATCGCCGGCTGCGCCGCTGTCCAGGCGAGCGCCACCTGCGCCATGCTGACACCATGCACCTTGGCGATCTCTTCGACGACAGCGATGATCGCCCAGGTTCTCTCCAGCGCATTGCGCGGCGCATAGGATTCGCCGCCGCGATTGGGGTTTTCACCGAGGCGGGTGGCGCCGGTCGGCATCTCGTCGCGCTTGTACTTGCCGGTCAGCCAGCCGCCGCCGAGCGGTGACCACGGCAACAGACCCATGCCGGCATCCTGGCAGGCCGCGACGATCTCGAGTTCGATGTCGCGCACCAGCAGGTTATATTGCGGCTGCAGCGTCACCGGACGGGTATAGCCGCGCGCCTTGGCGATCTCCGAGGCCTTGGCAATGTGCCAGCCGACATAATTGGAGAAGCCGTAATAGCCGATCTTGCCGGAGGATACCGCATCATCGAGGAAACGCAGCGTCTCTTCGATCGGCGTCAGCGCGTCCCAGGCATGCATCTGGTAGAGGTCGATCTGCTCGAGGTCGAGGCGGCGGAGCGAATCGTCGAGCGCCTGGCTAAGATGCCGGCGCGACAGGCCGATATCATTGGGTCCGTTGCCCATCGGAAAGCGTCCCTTGGTGGCGACGATCGCTTGGCGGGCCTCGGTCGGGCGGGCCTTCAGCCAGCGTCCGATGATCTCTTCCGACTTGCCGGCGCTGTAGACATCGGCGGTATCGATGAAATTGCCGCCCCAGGCGAAATAATCGTCGAGCAGCTTGTGCGAGGCGGCCTCGTCGGCCTCCGCGCCGAAGGTCATGGTGCCGAGGCAATAGGCGGTGACGACGGTCCCGCTGGGACCGAGCTTGCGATAATCCATCTTTTCCTCCTCTTTGAACACAACCGCGGCATCAATGGCGGCTGTCATTTCGATGTCGACGGCGGTGAATGAACGAGCAGCGAACTGCCTTCACACGTCCCAAACGGGCACCAACCGCCGTAATGCAGCAATTCAAAAATGCTACAATGTTGTGAAAAGCCGCGCGGCGTTGTCGTCAGAAACCGGCGACGTGCAGCGATTTGTAGGGGGCTTCGAGCGCCTTGACGTCATCACCGGTGAGTTCGAAGCCGACCGCGGCGATCGCATCCTCGAGATGGCTCATCTTGCTGACGCCGACGATCGGCGAGGTAACGACCGGCTTCTGCAGC
This sequence comes from Rhizobium sp. CB2179, assembly GCF_057653455.1. Classification (NCBI taxonomy): domain Bacteria; kingdom Pseudomonadati; phylum Pseudomonadota; class Alphaproteobacteria; order Hyphomicrobiales; family Rhizobiaceae; genus Rhizobium; species Rhizobium sp. CB2179. Next base: position 222,978 of record NZ_JBYGKR010000005.1, read on the forward strand.
ACCCAGGCCATCGCGACCTGCGCCATGGACGTCTTGCGCGCCTTGGCGACGGCTTCGACGGCCTCGACGACGTCCCGATCGCCGGTCTTCTCATACATGCTCTTGTTGTAGCGGTCGGTGGTGGCGCGCTTGGTCTCGGTGCCCCAGGGACGGGTCAGCTTGCCGCCGGCAAGGGGGCTCCAAGGAAGGACGGCGATACCCTGATCGCTGCAGAGCGGCAGCATTTCGCGTTCTTCCTCGCGATAGGTGAGGCTGACCTGGTTCTGCATCGAAACGAACTTCGTCCAGCCGTTGACCTCGGCTGCATGCTGGAGCTTGGAAAACTGCCAGGCCCACATCGAGGATGCGCCGATATAGCGGGCCTTGCCGGCGCGCACGACGTCGTTCAGCGCCTGCATGGTTTCTTCGACCGGGGTGAACGGGTCGAAGCGGTGGATCTGGTAGAGATCGACATAGTCGGTGCCGAGGCGGCGCAGGCTGTTGTCGATCTCGCTAAGGATCGCGGCGCGGGAAAGACCCTGGCCGTTCGGCCCGGGACGCATGCGGCCGAAGACCTTGGTCGCCAGCACGATCTCCTGGCGGGGCGCCAGTTCCTTGAGCAGGACGCCGGTGATCTCTTCGCTGGTGCCCTGCGCATAGACATTAGCCGTATCGAAGAAATTGATGCCGGCGTCCCATGCGCGCTTATAAAGTGGCCGCGCCTCTTCGAGCCCCAGAACCCACGGGCGTTCGTCGGTCTGCTTGCCAAAGGACATGCAGCCGAAGCAGATGCGGCTGACTTCCAGCCCTGTCTTGCCAAGTCTTGTGGTCTTCATGGTCTTTCCTCAAAGTTGTTGATCGGCGGTGCCGGAATGCGCCTCGCGGCATCATGCGCCGGTAACGTATTTTCGCCAGTTGTGTTCTTCCTTGAAACCGAGAACCTCCCGGATCTTCCGGTTCGAGAGCGGCGCTTCGAATTCGCCGAGCTCCCGGAGGATCGGCGTGTTCGTCGCCCATTTGCCGAGGAAATCCCGCGTTGGCTCGCTTGCCGTGATCGTGTCGTTGACGGCATTGAAGACCTGGAAACCGAGGCCGTCGGCCCGCAGGCAAAGATCGACGATCTGCCCGAGATCGCGGGCATCGATGTAGCTCCAGGCGTTGCGCTTGCGCGATGGCGGATCGGCAAGGAAGCCCGGAAAACGCTCATATTCATGCGGTTCGATGACGTTGGCGATCCGCAGGGCGTAGATGTCGATGCCGCTGCGCATCGCAAAGGCGCGGGCCGTCTTCTCGTTAACGACCTTGGAGAGCCCATAGCTGTCCATCGGGTCGATGTCATAGTCTTCTTCGAGCGGAAACGAATGGAAATCCTTGTCGCCCTCGGCAAAACAAACGCCGTACGTGGTTTCGCTCGACGCGATGATCACCTTGGGAGGCCGAGCTTCACCGCCGCTTCGATGACGTTGTAGGTCGAGGCCGCATTGACCAAAAAAGTCTGGTTGTCGGGCTTGAGCAGCAGGCTCGGTATAGCGGCGAAATGCACGACGGCATCGACCTTGGCCGGTCCGCCCGGCGCCTGCAGATCCTCGCCGCTGAAATGCATCGACAAGGCGTTGAAGGTCTGGCCGCTATCGCTGAGATCGGTGATCAACGTCTGCACGCCGGGGCAGTTCAAGGGAACGAGGTCGAGGTTGCGGACCTTGTGTCCTTTCCCCACCAGATATGGAACCGCATGGCGGCCGGCCTTGCCGCTACCGCCGGTAAAGATGATCCGCTTGCTCATGTGATGTGTCCGCTTCCTGATGAAGGTTCGATGGAAGCGGTACAACGCGGGAGAGCGATGAATCAATAGAGTGGAAATCACTGTACCGATGAATCAGGCTCATCGATTGGAAACCGTCGCTAAAATCCGTTCAAGCCGCGAACGATCTTGATCAGCGCGTCGACGCCGAAGGGAAGCTGCCGCCGGCTGGAATAATACATCGAAAACGGCGGGCCCATCGATGCCCATTTGGGAAGGACGACTTCCAGGCGGCCTGCGGAAACGTAGGGGCTTGCCAACCGTTCCAGGCAATAGCACAACCCGGCGCCTTCCAGAGCCGCATTGATGGCAAGATCGGTTTCGCCTGATATCAGCGCTCCGGGAACGTCGATCTCGCGCCGGTCATCGCCGCGTTCGAATTCCCACTTGTAGATCTGGCCGCGGCCCGTCCGTATCCGGATGCAGTGGTGGGAATTGAGGTCCTCCGGCATGACAGGGCGACCATGACTTCTGAGATAATCAGGGGCAGCAACCGCGACCCACTTTAAAGGAGGAGTGAGAGGAACTGCGATCATGTCTTCCGGGATGGTGCCGCTGTACCGAATACCGGCATCGAACCCGTCCGCGGTGACATCGATGAACTGGTCATCCACGGCGACCTCAAGCTCGACATTCGGGAAGCGTTGCTGGAACACCGGAATGGCTGGCCGCAAAAGCAGAACGGCGGCATCTTTCAGAACATTGATGCGAATGCTGCCGGCGCCACCTTGATAATGTCCGTTCAAGTCCTCCAATCCGGAGTTGATAAGCTCGAGCCCGGCAGAGATCTTCTCGGCGAGGGCTGTTCCGGCGGCGGTTGGTGCAACGCTGCGGCTGGTTCGATTAAGGAGGCGCACGCCCAGCCTTTGCTCAAGCGCCTTCATGCTGTGGCTCAGGGCGGAAGCCGTTACTTCTAGGTGATCCGCCGCTTTGCGAAAACTACGGTATTGGACTATCGCGAGAAAGATCGACAGCTCGTGAATTTCATTGCGCTTGAACTGCATTATTGATCTCAGGAGGCTAATTTGGCGATACTTCGCAACCGGTCTTAAAGGCTCTAGCTCGTTCGGTGCAACTCAGCACCCGGATCCTGCTTTACCGGCTCGGATTCTCCACTGCTGATCACAGAATTACCCTGTATCATAGAGCCTTTCAATCTCCGGCCATGGTATCGAAAGCGTGAGGGCGCTCTACGACCTGATGTCGGAGCGCCCTGAGCTGCGTTGGCCAATGTTGCGATGGTTCCGTGGGTTCTTTCCGAGGCGCGGTCATTGTCGAGCACGTCCCGACCACGTGCCCTGCAGCTCGGGATCCTATTTGCAATTTGGATGCCACGAGGTGGCGCGACAACGCGACGGCAATGGCCGCGCTATTGCCTAATGGCGGCGAATGGCGCCAAGTCGAACTAACAGGTATCCCGCACCGCTGATCTCAATCAAAAGATCTGCTCTCATTTCCCTGTCGGTTACGACCTTGATTTTGGTCCATTTGTCGACGTCAGCATCAAGAGGAAAGGGCAAACCCTCTCGCAGCATGAGGGTAAGCTCAGGCGCTCTGTCCGACTTATAGATGCAGATCCTCATCGCACGGCGCCCAATTGCACGAGTTCATGACGGTTATATTGCGCTGCGTCATGATCTATTGCAACGCCGCAAAATCCTTTTCCGCAATGCCCTCGTCGACGGCAGTTCCCTTGTCGCTAACCCCGCTGACTTCCCCCACTGACCTGGGTCACGAAAGGTTAACCACGCAGAATGCCGCCGACCGTTTCAAGGCCGAACGGGTGTTCGCCGATGCTTCGATGGTCGTCGACCCGCTGATTTTGATCGACATCTCGGAGATGATCCGCGATGCCGGCTACTACGTAGCCGAGGCGACTTCCGGCGACGAGGCGTTCGCGTTCCTCGAAACGCCCGGCTCCCTGGAGCTCCAAACTCGCAGCCGTCGAGACGACGGCGAGGATCCACCAATGTCCCCGTCGTCATTGCCATGATGATTTGCCGAGAACGCCTGGATCGCAACCTGCCGACCGCTATGGAAGCTTGCCTTCCCGTTCAACGCAATCTATATTCTGTTCAACGCAGGAGCATCTCATGGGCACCCAACCACAAAGTGCGGCGGAACGCGAAGCGAAGGTCGCGTTAGCCCGCAACAAGCTCGTGCTCGAGCAAGCGAAGGCCGTCGGTCTCCTTGGCACGGCGAAGAATACCCGCTTGTCGGGGCGAGTGCCTTCGGAGCTGATCGAGGCAGCTAAGAAGCGGGCCCATGTTACCTCCGACACCGAGCTGCTGGAATTGGCGCTTTCACGGCTGGCTCTCGAAGACGACTTCGGCTCGCGCCTGGTGGGCCGCAAGGGCCGCATCCCGACGGATATCGATCTTGGGATTTGATCTCTCTGAAGCCCTCCGATCACTAAAACCCCAGAAGCACGTCGGGTCGCTCGAGCGCAGGCCCGACGAAGATCTTCCCTGGGTTGCTGACGAACCGGCAATTGGAGGGCCTCTGTTCCTGGACACCAGCGTCTATCTGGATGTGCTTCAAGGGCGCTCGCCGGTGGAGGTCGATAGGCTGATTACGTATCGACTATGCCACCATTCGGCGGTCTGCCTGTCTGAGTTGACCCATGCCTTCGGCCGACTGGACCCCGGGCACGCCTCAACAAAGGCGGTCCTCGACACAATCGCGGCGACGGTCGATGACATTCCGGAACACCGACTTCACGCCCCAGATGCAGCCATCTGGGGACATGCCGGCGTGTTGGCGGGTCTGCTCTTTCGTCTGAGCAGCCTGCCAAAGGGGGAGCGACATGAGCGCCGCTTCGTCAATGACGCCATGGTCTTCTTGCAGGCACGGCAGCTGGGTGCGAGCGTGCTGACTGGCAATGTCCGCGACTTCGATTTCCTCTCACAGATCATACCGACCGGTCGGGTCATCCTCTATCGAGCCCGAGTGGGGGCGCGATCATTATGAACGCCCAGTTCTCACTCTCGGTCGCTATTCTGCACGAACTGGAACAGCTGGGGCTGGCACCGACAACAGATGTCAACTGCCCGCGGCATACGCAGGTATTCTGCGTTTTGTGGCGGCCGGCTCGATCCGGTAGGTGATGCGCGCCGCCGCCGAGAACCTTGACGCCCGCCGTTGTCAGAGCAAGGTACGACCGCCTCGGTCGATCAGATCACGCCCCACCCCGCGTTAAGCAGCATTGATTGGCATCTCGAATGCGATGCGCGACGTCCGGTCGAACGTCACCCGTCGACGCTAGGAAGCTAGCGCCGTTGCTCGATGTAGCCCTAAAGCTGGAAGAGTGTTGGCCACACTCAGACCCCCAGTCGCCTTGTTTTGCGCGGTTGCCGAACCACCGTGCCATTCTGCCGCCCGACGTGTGATCGCCAAGCCAAGGCAGATCGCACGGATCCGTGCCGCAAGCTCGCCCGGTGAACAAGGACGTAATCATCCGCCCCGAGATTGAGACCGGAAATGCGGTCGACATCATCTCCACGAGCCGTCAGCATCAACACGGGCACGTCGCTTACCTGTCGAATTTTCCGCAAGACCTCAATGCCGCTCATGCGGGGCATCATGATATCCAGAACGACGATATCGGTTGAAGGCGACATCGCTTCGGCAACACCGATCCTACCATCCGCGGTTGTCTCGACAACGAAACCCTCCTCGGTCAGGTATTCGCCGAGCAAATTCGTAAGCTCGATATCATCATCGATCAAAAGCACGTTGGTCATGTAATTGCACCCGTCAATTAGATGGGTGCAGCTTAAGGCTAGCAGGCGGGGAATACAGCAGTTTTACCTAACTTAACACGTTCTTGACCGACATTAACATCGCGATCCCTATAGTGCGGCCGACAGCTTCAGGGCAGCCGGGATTTCATGCGCATAGTTTTCTCCTCAGTTTCCATCCTCCCCATTTTGGCGGTACTCAGCGGTTGTACCAGTCTTGGCGCACTCAAACCTTCGAGGTCTGTCGTGGCGCCCTATTGGCACGCGACACTGCCGCACGGAGGTCGCTCCCCCGAGCTCGTCGCGTGGTGGGCAAGCTTTAAAGATCCTTCGCTGACGGAGTTACTGACGCTGGCTGAACGGGAAAATCCCACGGTTCAGGAAGCTGTCGCCAACATTGACAAGGCGCGTGCGACGCTCGATAGCGCAAGGGCTGGCCTCTTCCCGTCGCTGGACGGGTCCGCCTCGGCAACGCGCGAGGCTAACACCGGGGACGACCTCAACAAAATCGTGGCTGGAACGAACAGGAGTGGCGGTCTCGACGCCGCCTGGGAACTCGATTTGTTCGGCAAGACCAAGAAAGAGACACAGGCCGCGGCCTTACGAGCCCAGGGCAAGGTCTGGTCGTGGCATGACGCGCGGATTTCGGTCGCTGCCGAGGTCGGTGATTACTATGTCCAATATCGCGCCTGTCGTCAGTTGGAACAGCTTTACCGTGATGAGCTTGCGTCGCAGAGAGAAACGATACTCGCGACTGAAAAATCGGCGCAGTCCGGCTTTACATCAACAGCCGATCTGGCGCTCTCCCGAGCGAGCGCTGCGACATCCTCTTCCAATCTGACGGCCCAGCGCGGGGACTGCGAAATCATCGTCAAGTCATTGGTCCAACTGACGGCCACCGATGAGTTGGTGATCAAAACATTGCTGGATCACGGTAAGAGTCGCATTCCACAGCCGTCATCGTTGCGGATCCTCTCTGTACCGGCGGATGTTTTGCGACAAAGGCCCGACATCAACGAGCTGGAAGCGGAAGTCGCGGCAACGATTTCAGATGTCGGCGCTGCGAAGGCCGACCTCTATCCCAGTCTCAGCTTGAGTGGATCCATCTCAATCAGCCAGTCCACCGTAACCGGCAGATCGGTTCCGTGGTCATTTGGGCCCGCATTGTCGATACCGCTGTTTGATGGCGGGACGAAAAGGGCTGCCGTCAGAAGCGCAGTTGCGGATTACGATGTTGCTGTCGCAAGTTACAAGTCCGGCGTCTTGACGGCTGTCGCCGACGTGGAGACAGCTCTTATTCGTGTCAACACGGCTCTGAAGCGTATCGGCGATGCAAAGACCGCCGCTGACAATTATCAAAGCTACTTCCGCTCGGTCGATGAGAACTGGAAATCCGGTGGCGCCAGTATCCTCGACCGCGAGGAGGCCCGTCGTTCGGCACAGTCCGCCGCCATCACCCTCATCGAAATCAGGCGCGACGCGGTCCAGTATTGGATCGCCCTCTACAAGTCTCTCGGCGGCGGTTGGGCTGCCCCGGCTGGCGCGCCAATTGCCTCTGCCAATGGAACCCACTGATGCGTAGATTTGCTTTCATCCTGGTCGCGACGACGGTCGCGTTAACGCCCTATCTTGCGCGTAGCGAGGACACCGAACAGAGTACCGCTCAAGCAGCTGCCTTGACCGTTGCCGTCGCCGCTCCGCGGACCCTGGAGTGGCCCGTGACGATACCCGCGAGTGGTCGCCTTGCCGCCTGGCACGAGGCGGTCATCGCGGCCGAGGTCAGCGGCCTAAAGATCTCCGATGTTAGAGCGGATGTGGGCACCGCGGTAAAAAAAGGCGATCTGCTCGTCCAGTTCGACGCCGAGACCTCTCAAGCGGAACTGGAACAACAGCAGGCCACCGTTGAAAAGCAGGAAGCGGCTCTCGACCAGGCAGTCGCGGACGCTGATCGCGCTCGTGGATTGACCGGCTCAGGTGCGTTGTCCAAGCAGCAGACGACGGAATATCTGATTTCCGAGCGGAAAGCGAAAGCCGACGTCTTATCTGCCAAGGCAGCACTTGCCTCTGCCCAACTGACCTTGGAGCGCACGAAGGTTTACGCGGTAGACGACGGGGTTATTTCCGAACGCTCCGCATCTCTTGGAAACGTTGTGAATGCCGGTGATCAGCTGTTCAAGCTGATCCGGCAAAACAGAGTCGAATGGAAGGCCGAGTTGCCGGTCAAACGGCTGGCCGATGTCAAGGAAGGGACCAAAGCCGTCATAAAGACGCCGGTCGGTGACGTCGGCGGCGAGGTGAGGTTGGTTTCGCCGACGACCTCGACAGACAATGGTCGCGTGACTGTTTACGTGACCTTGCAGCCGGACCAGGGAATGCCAGCACCCAAGACGGGCATTCTGGCGAGTGGCTATTTTGAGTTCGACCAGAAAGACGCTCTGACCGTGCCTGAGGCCGCGGTGACCCTCAAGGACGGATTTTCTTACGTTTTCATCCTGAAGGAGGCTGAAAAGCTCACCGTGGCGCGCAAGCGCGTCGAAACGGGCCGGCGCCAAGACGATCGTGTCGAAATCGTCTCGGGGATAGACAAGGTCGACAAGGTCGTCACATCCGGCGGCGCCTTCCTGGCTGACGGTTCGGTTGTAAGAGTGTCGGAAGACGCTCAGTCAGCGAAGAACGAGGAGGCGAAATGAATTTTTCCTCCTGGTCCATTCGCAATCCCGTTCCGCCAATTCTGCTTTTCATTTTATTGACGGCCTGCGGGCTATGGGCCTTCAACCGTCTCGATATCCAAAATTTCCCCGACATGGACCTTCCAACGATCGAGATCAGCGCGTCGCTCGATGGAGCAGCCGCATCTCAGCTTGAAACGGAGGTCGCGCGTAAGATCGAGGATGAGCTGACGGGCCTCACCAAGCTGGATTCCGTTACCACGACGATAACGGACGGTTCGGTCAGCATCTCGGTGGCATTCGAAGTCGGAAAGGACACCCAAGAAGCCCTCGATGAGGTTAAAAGTGCTGTCGACCAGGCGCAGGATGAGCTGCCGGAAGAGATGAATGCGCCGACCGTTACGAAACAGTCGCTAAACTCTTCGCCCTTGATCACCTACGTCGTGCGTTCGGATAAGCTGGATTCGGCTGAACTTTCTTGGTTCATCGATAACGACATGTCACGTGCGCTGATGGCGGTGGACGGTGTTGGCGAAGTCGGCCGCCTGGGAGGGGTCGACCGGGAAATCAGGGTGGAGCTGAACGCAAACCTGCTCGACGGCTTGGGATTGACCGTAAACGACGTCAACAGCCAGGTTGAAGCGGTACAATCCGACCTGTCGGGTGGCAAAGGTAGAATTGGCGGCGAAAGCCAGTCCGTGCGCACATTGGCTGCCGTAAAGAGCGCCGAGCAACTTGGTGCGATGGCGATCCCCTTGCCGGAAGGCAGCTGGGTTGGCTTGGATGAACTCGGAACGGTGACCGATTCACACAGCGATCTAACCTCGCTCGCTTATCTGAATGGCAAGCCGGTCATTGCCGCTCAGATCAAACGGTCGAAAGGTTATTCGGATACGGCGGTCACTGACAAAGTCCGTGACGCCATGAAGGTATTCGCCGCGGCCCATCCCGAAGTGACGATTGAAGAGGCTTACAACACCATCGTGCCGACCGAGCAGAACTATGAATCGTCGATGCATATGGTCTACGAGGGGGCGTTGATCGCTGTCTTCGTTGTCTGGTTGTTTCTTCGCGATTGGCGGGCGACGCTTCTGGCTGCGGTGGCATTGCCCCTATCGATCATTCCCACGTTTCTCGTGATGTATATGCTCGGCTATTCGCTGAACACCATCACGCTGTTGGCAATCTCGTTGGTGGCCGGCATTCTCGTAGATGACGCGATCGTCGAGATCGAAAATATCGAGCGACACCTCAACATGGGCAAAAACCCATTCGACGCGGCGATGGAAGCGGCAGACGAAATCGGTATGGCGGTCATCGCCACCACGTTTACACTGGTTGCCGTGTTCCTACCCACGGCATTCATGGGTGGAATTCCCGGCATCATCTTCAAACAGTTCGGCATCACGGCTTCCGTTGCCGTTCTGACTTCTCTCTTGGTCGCACGGTTGGTAACGCCGATGATGGCGGCTTATATGATGAAAGCCAGCGGCAAGGCGCACGAAGAAGACGGTCGCATCATGAGATGCTATCTTTGGCTCGTGAAAGGCGCACTCCGCCGCCGCTGGATACCAATACTCGGAACAGTCGGGTTTCTCGCATTCACGGCACTGCTTCTATCTCATCTGTCCACGGGCTTTTTCCCGGCATCCGACGATGGGCAGACCCAAGTTAGCCTAACAACGCCATATGGATCGACGATCGAAGCGACCGATGAGGCCGCGCGCAAGGCATCGGCGATCATTGCTGGCGTTGACCATGTCACGTCGGTCTTTCAGGCGACGGGCACGGCCTCCACGGGAGGGATGAACGGCACGTCAAATGCGAGCACCAACAGCGCGACGCTCGTCGTCAATCTCACGCCGATCGATGACAGAGATGTCAAGCAGTCACAAATCGAAGCCGATTTGCGCAAGGCATTGGAACAGCTGCCCGGCGTTCGCCTGGAAATCGGTTCCGGCGGCAATGGCACGCAACTCACCCTGACGCTGGCAGGCGACAATTCCGAGCTTCTTGAAAAGGCCGCGGCAAACCTCGAGGCCGATCTGCGTACTCTTTCGGGCATCGGTAACGTTACGTCATCGGCTGCCATGCAAACGCCTGAAGTCACGATCAAACCTGACTTGGCGGAAGCAGCATCCCTGGGTGTCACGTCCAAGGCCATCGCCGAGGCTATTCGCGTTGCAACGGCCGGTGCCTACGACACCGCTTTGTCCAAGCTCAACCTGCCGGAGCGCCAGGTCGCCATTCGGGTCATGCTCGATACGGCAAATCGACAGTCGCTCGACGCCATATCGCTCATTCCTGTCGAGGGAAAAGAGGGTAATGTCGCGCTGGGTGCCATCGCCGATATCTCTCTTGGATCCAGCCCAAGCCAGATAGATCGGCTGGACCGGTCACGAAACGTCTCTTTGACAGTCGAATTGAACGGCAGAAACCTTTCCGACGTGACGGCAGAGGCCGCGCGATTGCCCAGCTATCAGAACCTGCCACAGGGTGTGAAATTCGTTGAACAGGGCGAGCTCAAGCGTCAGAGCGAGCTGTTCACCAGCTTTGGTACGTCGATGGCGATCGGCATCTTCTGCATTTACGCCGTTCTGGTCCTTCTCTTCCATGATTTCCTTCAGCCGGTGACAATCTTGATGGCACTGCCGCTGGCACTTGGCGGCGCCCTCTTGCCACTCGTTTTGACTGGCACCAGCTTCTCCATGCCAGCGGTTATCGGCCTTCTTCTCCTGATGGGTATCGTATCGAAAAACTCCATTCTCCTTGTCGAGTACGCAATCGAGGCGCGCCGTGCCGGAATGTCTCGTTACGACGCGCTCGTGGACGCCTGCCACAAGCGAGCGCGACCCATCATCATGACAACCATTGCCATGGCCGGCGGCATGCTTCCGGCAGCACTCAGTCTTGTTTCCGGTGACCCAAGCTTCCGCCAACCCATGGGTATCGTCGTGATCGGAGGACTGGTCACCTCGACATTCCTAAGCCTTCTTGTCATCCCCGTCGTCTTTACATTTCTGGATGATGTTCTGAACTGGCTGAAAACAAGGCTCCAAGAAGATAACAGGCACGCCGCCGAATAGCCCTTGGAGCGTCCGATGCGTTTTCTGGCGAGGATCCCTCATCTAACCGCGGTTCCACTGACGCGCATGACCCTTGCTGGGCTTGTTTGCCTTTTGATCGGTTGCACCACGGCGCGACCAGTCTTTCAGGAGGTCGATGCACGTCAGGCGGAAATCGCGGGGTTTGAAAACATCCGCGCCCCGTTGGATGGCGAGATCGATTCAGCGATCAGGAAACGCTTTCAGAGGACTGAATCCCGGGTCCCTCGACAATACTTGGCGATCTCAGGCGGCGGAGCCGGTGGAGCTTTCTCCGTCGGTGTTCTAAAAGCATGGTCTGAGCGCGGCGATCGGCCAACCTTCGACCTCGTGAGCGGCGTTAGTACCGGGGCCCTCATCGCCCCCTTCGCTTTCCTGGGAACGAAGTATGACCTCGTCCTCGAACATCTCTATACAAGCGGCGTCGCGACGGAACTGCTCGACCGAAAATTCATCGTCAGCGGTCTGCTCGGCGAAAGCCTGTATTCTCAGAAGCCCCTGAGGGAGATGGTGGAGAGATATGTGGACAAGCTCCTTCTCACCGAAATTGCTGACGAATACCGAAAAGGCCGAAATCTTTTTGTCCTGACGACAAATCTCGACACTCAACGTGCCGTTCTTTGGGATATGGGCGCCATAGCGAATAGCCCGCGGCCAGACGCTCTCGGCCTCTTCCAAAATGTCCTGATCGCATCGGCCAGCATTCCGGGCGTTTTCCCCGCCGTGCGGATTAACGCGGTGGTTGACGGGCGGCCGATCGTTGAGTTGCACTCCGATGGTGGGCCGTCAGCTCAGATCATGACCGTTCCGGAGGCCGTATTGTCGAACGTCGATCTGCCGGTTCCCGCTGGGGCTCGGGGATCCGACATGTACTTACTGGTGAATAACGCGTTGATGCCCGAGTTTGCCGTGACGGCAAATTCGACGTTGTCGGTTAGCACAAGGGCGTACTCAATCCTTGTGAAGTCGCAGACGCGTCAATCGCTTTACGCGGTCTATGAATATTGCCGCCGGGTTGGTGCCCAGTTCCATATGGCTACCATCGACGTCATGGTGCCCTATAAGATAAGCGACCCATTTAATACTGAATACATGAGAGCCGTTTTCAAGATCGGCTATGACCGGACGTTAAATGGTCGGCTATGGCGTGATCGACCGACGTTCTCCACAACACAGTAATATTACGAAGGCGACTGGCTCTTCCATTCAACTCTATCCGCGCCCGCGGGCCGCCGCCGACAGGTTGCGATGATCGAGGAATTGCGAAGAAATTGCATTATGTATTCGATAAAATATGACAAGCTGATCGATGAGACGCCATCCTGGCTTGACGACCACGAGAAAATCACCCGCGCATACATTGAAAAACGGACTGACGATGCCGCGGGTTTACTCAAGGACCACATCGAGGGGGCAAGGAAGTGTTTGCTCGGGGTGCAAACCGGATGATCCTCAGGAGCGTTGAGATTGCCCTGCTCATGGAGCACCGTTCGTCGGTCTTCCGATTTTCCTGGTGCGCCAGTTCTGCTTCTCGTGCGTCCCTACCGCAATCGATCTTATCGCTGCCCCTCGCAGCCGAATATTCCATCGACCACAAGGGCCTCTACGCTACGGGTCAGTAGGGTGGCGGCATGATGACGATGGCAATGGATATCAAATACCCCGAGCTATTTTCGGCCTCCCTCCCGGTCGCCGGACAATGGGACCCGGCGCTGGTGAAGCCCCTGGCCCATAAATTCTCTGGATCCTCGTGTCCCAGGACGATGACAAGGCTTGGCCCGACGAAAGTGCCATGATTGACGTGCTTTCCAAGGAAGGCGCCACTGCCGCGCGGTTTTGGGACGGCACCTGGAATGCAGAGCAGTTTCACGAACCGTTGCGGAGATCGACGCAGAACGGAGCCCGATCAACTTCGTGGCCTTCCGACAGGTAACGGTAATGTATCCAGTCTCGACGACATCTTAGAGTCGTCGTCGGCGATGATCTCTCCATATTGAGGCGCGAACACGAAGGCGGGTCGCGCGATCTGATCGGCAGGGCTCGCCCATGCCACCGCACCGAGACCCTGGAACAGCGTGGCCTCCGTCTCGGTGCTTGTGGCACCGGCGCCGTGCATGAACAGCACCAGCGGATAGGAGCGCGCGGGATCGTAATCCCGAGGTACGAAAAGATTGTACGGCAGTGTTCGCCTGGTTCGTGGGTCCATGAATTCGCGTTGGCGGAACTCATCGACGACCAGGTTGCGGACCGTGGTTGTTCGCAATGCCAACGGCCTGGCGATATGACTGTTCCATCGCTCGTCCGAATGGGTTCGATCTGGGTAATGACAGCCACCTCGCGGCTCTAACCAGCTTTGACACTATGACATCACGGTCTGCGGTTCGCAGCTCTTCAAGACCAGTCTCTTGCTACAGGCTCCGCCGATAATCGCCATGGTGCAATGAGGCGCGGTTCAGCTGGTAGATCTCCTAGACAACTGCTCGCGCAGTAGAATTCGGCGGCCTACTCCCTAGCAAGTCGGCCCAGGGCGTCCAAAGGATCAAAATTCAGTATTCTTGCCAGCTCGAGGAACTCGATGACGTCGACGCGACGTTGGCCGCTCTCCAATCGGGCGACAAACGACTGGTATTCGCCAAGTTTGTCAGCAAGCTCCGTCTGCGTGAGACCTGATGCCTCTCGCTTCTCGACCAGCAGCGCTATCAGCGCTCTATGCCTTTCCGTGCCGAGCGTCTTCGCCACGTTCACCCACCTTGTCTAAGATGGGGTCTTCGATTATATCTGATTTCCAGTTATCTTAAATTCAGATAATTTGCTTAATCCTCGCATCGATCGTGGAACCCCTCATGGAACTACGCCAGCTCTCCTACTTCGTCGCGGTGGCCGAGGAACTGCACTTCGGCAGGGCAGCGGCCAAGGTCCGCATCGCCCAGCCAGCGCTCTCCAACCATGTGCAGGCGCTGGAGCGCGAACTCGGCTGTGCGCTGTTCATCCGCTCGACCCGGCGGGTGGAACTGACGCGGGCAGGGGAGATCTTCCACGAGCGCTGCGTCGGGATCCTCAGCGAGGTCGATCTGAGTGCCGAGATCACCAGGGCGGTGGCCGGCAAGACGATAAGGCAGATCAGGATCGGCACCGTCTATCCGGCGACCACCGGCGTGCTGCCGGCGTTCCTTGGAAAGATCGCCCGCAAGTACCCGGATATCCGCATCCATATATCCAGCGGCAATACCGGCGACATCATCCGCGGCCTGGAAAACGGCCAGATCAATCTCGGCTTCATCAGGCCGGTGGAAAACATCGGCTCGTTGCGCTTCTCTTCGATCGCCCATGAGCGGTACCTGCTGGCGGTGGCGAGGAGCAACCCACTGGCGGAACAGGCGGAGATTGGCATCGACGACCTGCGCTCAGAGAGGATCATCGCCTTCAATCGCAAGAACCTCTCCTACACCGAGCGGTACTTCAATGAGAAGTTCGAGGAATATGATCTGACCCGCAACATCGCCTATAGCTGCGACGACACCTATTCGCTGGTGTCGCTGGTCTCGGCCGGCCTTGGCATCGGCTTTGCGCCGGAATGGACCGAGGGCCTGCCGAACCGGGCCTTCGAGCTGAAGGCGGTCAGGGGCATCGATTTTCGGATCGGCCTCGGTGTCGCCTGGAATAAAGAGGATCCAACCGCCTCGCGCGACGACATCGTCGATATCGCCCGCTCATTGGCGCGGCCGGGCAGGTGAGGCGAGGGAGCCCACGGGTACCATGCAAACGGAACGGCTTACCGGGGGCAGTCGGTCCCGGGTTCCGCTCGTTCCCGAGCGGCGCTCCGCTAACCCTCCTGCGGCTGCCCTTTTAACCGGTCAAGCCGTGCGCGAACGGGCGCCGGCGCGGACGCGCCTTTGCCTGGTATGCTCATTGTTTGGAGGGGCGACTTTGCCACGCCGGGCACGGCGCCTAGGAGGTCAACCCAGCTGTCATCCAATAACATTTTAAAGCTCAGCCGCACTAAGCTCCGCTCCAGCAAGCGTTCCTGCTCATGTCATTGTTGCGGCTTTTTCGTAGCGCCACAATTATTTCGCGACGGGTGGGGGCAACACAATGCGCCTCGGATGCCCTGTGCCGGGCAGACGAGCTGGACTGACCTTAGCTACGGAAAAATTCCCCACCACGATAGGCGGGGCTTCGATCTTGCTGGTTGGCCGACGGTTCTTAGAACTTTACGCCAATGCCAAACTTGAGTTCGTGCTGATCGAGGTCGACGTCAACGCCGAGAACGTCCTTCTCGCCAAAGTCGTTGTACCGATATTCACCACGAGCGAAGATGTTGTTGGTGATCGCGAAGTCGAGGCCGGCTCCTACGGTGTAGCCGTTGAAGGTCTCCGTTTCCTTGTCAAGGCCAGGCAGATCTACGTAACCGCGCGTCGCGGTCCAACCGGCTGCGCCATAGATCAGCGCCTTGTCGAAAGCATAGCCGACACGACCACGAACAGCGCCGGTCCAATCGGTCCCAACGTCAGCTCCCAGCGCTTCCTCTTCATTCCAGTTGTGTTCGAGGTTGCCCTCGATGCCAACAACAATGTTATCGAACTGGAAGTTGTAACCCACAAAACCGCCGAAGATGCCGCCGTTAAAATCCTCGGAAGCGCTGGCACCACCGGCGCTGAAGTCACCGTTAAGCCATCCCGCGCCGCCATCGATACCCAAGTACGGACCGGACCAGGTAAATGCAGGAGCGGCCGCAACGGGAGCGTCCGAAATGACCGGGACCGCATCGGCCGCAAGCGCGGTGGTCGAGACAAGAGCGAGTAGCGTTGCGGCGGCTATCAACTTCATTTTCTGTACTCCGTGTCATACTAATACAACCAGAGGATATAACTCAATCCAACAAAAAGCTGTAGCAGCGGGGGCACACTCGCGAAAATGTACGGTACAGTACACGGTGCGCGCGGCGATCTTGAAAGGCCATCGGCCACGGCTGGCGCGCGTCGCGCCCCTCCCCAGTGCTCAGGCGCGCTGTCCGCTCCGCGCTGACAATGCAGCCGCTCCACGCAAAGTCGGATTGCTCACCGGCGCGCGGTCCCTGAGCGTCTCTCGCCACAAGTTCCCTGCCGGACAAAGACGCTCCCGTTGCGGTGCCCATGAACGCCGCGGGGTAGGTTGGGACGCTCACTGGCCACCAAGCGAGGGTAGTCCGCTCATTCGCATCTCCGACTGTGCTCCGCCTCGCAAATTGGTAGAACGAGCGCCTGCGGAAATTGATAAGCTTCCACCGCCGGACCCGGGCGGTAGCAGGTGAACAATCTAGCTTGGTCGACCTAGACTTCCGTTCCTGCGAGCTTCATCTCATGGACTCTATGGCAAGTGACGCCGCGCGGGCGAACTTAGCGCTTGAACGGATAGCCTTCGCCACAACCTCCGTCGCCGCGTAAAGGATTACAGTCATGCTCGCAAAGAGTTCCAATTCGGTTCGCCTGCGCCTCGCCTGGGGTGAAGTCAGAGCAATCGAGGTCGTTAGGTTGAGCCGTAGGCTCGAAATTGAAATCGAACAGCAGTCCCCATCGCGGTCCTGATCGTCTCCGGGATCAAGCAACCGGCTAGCGCCACGATACCTGGCGTCCCAGTGTCGTCGGTTTTTGCGAAATATCGTCCGCAAGGATGCCATTACGACTGCAGCGTCCATCCGACGGCCATTGATTCAGATTTTATTAAACATGTAAGCGGATCCTAAAACGAGGGTGCAACACACCCGTGTCGAGCCGCGTTAGGCGATCACATATAGTAGGGATCGAACTTATGGCCGTTATTCTCGTCGTCGAAGACGAGCCGTTAATCCGCTTTCTCTTGTCGGATGAACTCGTGGATGCTGGACATACCGTCATCGAAGCCGCCAGCGCTTTGGAAGCCATCGCGGTGCTGGGCAGATGCGATCATTTGGACGTAATGATTACCGATGTCGACATGCCGGGCGGATTGAGTGGAATTGACCTGATGAAGCTAGTGAGATCCACTCGACCCGAGACGAGCGTATGGGTCGCGTCGGGCCGCGATGTCCGCTCGCAGATCGACCCCGGCGTTTTCTTCTTGCCCAAGCCATACGACTACCGCGAACTGGTCTATATTGTTTCCGAACGCGCTCACGTAAGGCAAGTGCTCGCGACCGACCAGCAGCGATCCGGTTGAAAGATTTCGAGAGAGCTCTTCCCGCCGCGCTAGGTACCGCCTACATCTTTCGAAACTGTGCCAGAGCCATCGCCAGGCCGGCTTCGTCGTAGGGTTTACCGAGAAGTACAGCGTCAGAGATCAGCTGGTGGCCATCGATCTGCGGAATGCCGATCATCCCCGATGAGAACACAATCCCCAGCTCTGGTTGTCGGCGCCGACACGCTACAGCGAGATCGGCGCCGGACATACCGGGCAGTCCATGGTCCGTGATCAGCACATCGAGGTCTTCCTGCCGGATCGATCCTCAGCGCGTTTGTCGGCGGACAGCTCCACGGCCTCGTCCCGATGTCGTCATGCTACAAGTCTTGCGGCGATCCTGGTGATTTCCGCGATCAAGGTATGGCGGCACGCGTGAGCTGCCTATTGACCACGAGGGTCGTCTTCCGCAACTGCATGAGCTTCAGCCTGCGACGACCAAACCTCGCATCCTGTTCTTCCGACCGTTGCCTAGCAGCGTATCCCTCTATCGTAACGGTGGGCCAGGGAAGCGGCGGCTTGATTAATGCCACTTCACTTACCCGTGATTGCGCTGTTCGTCGCTCAACTGGTTGTACTTTTTCCAAACTTCTTCGACTTCACGCGAACACCAGGCTTGCCGATCGGCATCATTTTTTCCTTCTCGTCGGGAGCCGGCGCCATGCCCTGCTGTTGACTAGACTCCTTGATGGGGGGTTCGAGGCCTGGATGTTGGTCTGGAGTATCTGTTACCTTGGTCTTGTCTGCCATGTCGCTGCTCCTCGCAGGCTCGAAACGGGGTGCGCGGCGGGCTCCTGGCGAGCGGCTGCCGCATTTAAATCGGCGGCTTTCGGCGGGGGCAGTTCGGCCTGTAGTTGATCGATGCGCTTGAACATGATTGGGCTCCTCGTTGATGGTTGCATCCTGCAAACCTCGACCGTGACGTGTTGTTCCCAAAAATCGGAACGAGGCGTACGGTCTCAAGACTGGCTAATGAAACGGCCTTCCTAGATCGACCTTGGTTGCCCCTGCCGTCCTCGGCACCAAAAGGGGTGAGCAAATCTTTCTCAGTAAAGATAGTGCCAGCCGTCGCTATTAGCGATGTCTGGCGTCCGGATGTCCTGCCAGACCTCGTTCGCGATGGCGCCAACTGACAACTTCGAGGCCGAATAGAATTTTATCAGACTATTGTCGCCAAAATCGACGATGGCCGCCACCACAGATGGCCTGGCAACGCGGTGACGCCCCCGAGGCTCGCTTCGATGTGATAACCGTCCATTTCCGCCAAGCCGTCGCCCCTGCGACCTATGAACTGAAAGCAAACCTTTCTGCGCGTCAGGTATTCGACCGAGAAATGAAACGTGTCACCGTCGGCTGGGTTCGTAAGCAATGCCAGTTCGGCAAGGATTTCGTGGAAGACAATCGGGCGTTTGCCATTTCGTGCAAACCAGCCGAGCCATCGATTGTTCCCGCACGATGCGGCTTTCCGGCTCGACATGAGGGCCAACCAACACGTGCGACGACAAGCGGAGCTCAGCCGGACCAAGGACTTGGTACCTCGGATCCGCCGCTCGACGTGCATGCATCCGCTGTCTGGATGCGTGGTCTCGAAATCTGTTCAAGCCCTGATGTCGAAGCAATTTATCGTGCTGTGTGGGAACACCTCCCGTGACGACCATTTTGTACCATTACAGACAAAGCTCTCGCGACCCTCGCCCGAATCTCCAATCGCTCCATTTCAGGCTAAACGAAGGGTTGGCAGATGATCGACAATCGAAACGAATGGATCGCTGCGCGTGCTTATGCGCTATGGGAGCAGGCTGGTCGCCCGTTAGGCCAGGACGAACTGCATTGGGAGCAGGCGGTTCTGGAACGCAACTTGCTTGAACGGACACGTGCCTCGAGCGACGGCGCAGAGGTTTACGCTCGCGTGCCAAGGCGCGCGGATCCGGATCCGGTCGAGGGGAGAAGCGTCCTGATCGTGGAGGACGAGCCACAGCTTCGCTACAACATCGTCGATTTCCTCGACAAGGCCGGATACCGCACCCTCGAGGCGGCCAACGCAGACGAGGCGTTGATCCACTTACGGCACAACGACGTCGATGCGCTGTATACCGATATTAATATGCCGGGAAGCATGGACGGCCTGGGGCTTGTCGCCACCGTCCGCAGTCGGTGGCCGCACATGCGGATCATCGTAACGTCAGGCTTCGTGAATCTCTCGCATCGTGACCTAGAGGCTGGAGTAACGTTTGTATCGAAGCCCACCAGCGGACTTGAATTGCTCAATCTCATGGCCAATTCCGCCTAGGCGTGACCGACAATTGTGCTTGGCCGGTCGAAGCCTGGTCGTCTGCTTGAGACCGGGCCTAGTAACGTCGCAATTTGAACAGGGCATTCACAGCAGACAAAAAGTGAAATTTTCGCCCTTGTTCGAAACTAGCCTGAGTCTGCTGGTCAACCATTCACTACGAGACCAGGCGCAATGCGGAACAAAAGTGTACGACCCATGTATCTGGGACGCAGTTGCCGTGCCTCTTAGCCATCAAGAGCGACCCCGATGAACTTGCTACTTACCGTCTGGCTGAGGCCGATCGCCAGCACCTGCTCGCGCGAGCTGAACGGGTACTGCTGCCAAAAGGGATGGTACTTTTGCAGCCAGACCGTCGGCGGAGTACGTTTATTTTGCATCGACGGGCATAGGCAGGGGCGGCGATGACCTTTATTCCAGCAGAGATGCCGAAGACATACTTCTCGTGGTTGGTAGCCCCCGTCGCTCAACACGCTAGTTCCTTCAAGCGGCCGACTGGCCGGCCATTCTTCAGATGCCATAGCGCCGATCGAGTTCATCGAGGGCGGACCGCACGTCATCGATCGAAACTGGCTCTGGTGTACCGGGCGGCCGACGGAGGGCGGGCTTCGACTCGACCGCGTAAAAATCCGACGCCCAGGCGGCCAGGATCGTGCGCTTATCATCGACCGATAGGGACGGCTCTCTCACCACGTCGACCGGGCGCTTGAGCTGCATTCGCGGAACCAGAACCGCGGGGCCCATCGCCATCGCGTTGCCGATGGCCTGCCGCAGCATGTCGTGCATCATCGGACTACCTCAACGAACGTGTGGATCGCTGTCGCCTGGCAGACGAGACGCGGCGATCATGTTGTTTTCCGGCGCGAGAAGATCGTGTTTCTTCGCGAAGGCGGCAAACAGGCCCCGCGCGGTCTCTGCTTCGATCTCACCGCGCAACGCGGCTCTGCATGCCTTTAGTGCGACCGCGTGCGCCGCGTCTCTCGGTGAACCCGGCCATTCGACGAGATGCCGGTAGGCGTCCATCACACTGCGAACCTCGGCCGGAAAGCCTAAGCCGACAAAAATTGAGACAGGCTGTTTGAACATATCGGGTTTCATCGCTCTCTCCTCCTAACCCGTGTTGACGGGCGCCGTGGTCACGGCGCCCTTGGTCTGCGAACGACGCGGTCAAGCGGCCTTTTGTGCTTCGATCTGCGCGGGAGCAGCGGAATTCGGTGCGGGAGCGTTCAGTATGGAGATTTTCCGCGGCTTCAGTGCCTCTGGAATCTCGCGAACGAGTTCGATCGAAAGAAGACCATTGCTGAGCTCCGCCCTATTCACCCTCACGTGGTCGGCAAGTTCGAACCGATGTTCGAACGGCCGGCCGGCTATGCCGCGATGCAGGTAGCCTTCATGTGCGGCCTCCTGCTTCTTGCCCGTCACGGACAGCAGATTGGATTGGAAGGTGATGTCGAGATCGTTTTGGGTGAAGCCCGCCACCGCGATCGAAATCCGATAGCTGTCATCCCCGCTCTTGATGATGTCATAGGGCGGCCAGTCGTTGATCGAGCGGGCGCGCTGGGCGTTTTCGAGAAGATGAAAGACCCGGTCGAACCCGACGCTCGAACGGTAGAGCGGTGCATAGTCGTAAGATGTTGCCATAGCCATATCCTCCTTGAAGCAACATGGTACCGAAGCGCCGACAGACGGCGCCTCCAGCAAGGCCAGCCCTTCCTTAGCGGCTGGCGGCATCGATTTGGTTTTTTAGAATTTCGGATTCAAGAGCCGCAACAGAAAATTTTTCGCGGGCCTCGTCACCCGGCCTCCGCCTTCCATTGACCTCGGACTTGCTTATGCCGAGAGAAGCCTCCAAATTTTGGACGGAGTACGGATCATCGCCCCGCGCCTCCAGTCGCAAGCGTTCAGGCCTCTGCTCTTGTTCCTGCTCCTGGAGGCTGATCAGTTTGGGTAGTATTACAATGTCCTGGCTTTCATCGCGCGTTCCACTTGCTGTCCTCCGTCCTAGGACCAAGGACAGCAAAGCATGCCATGCCCCTTGTCAAAGACCCGCCGCAAACACCGGGTGTTCTCCGTTCCGCAGTGGTCTAGCCGCGGAAAGCCAAAACTTCGTTATTTTCACCAAGACCAGACCGCCTGGATCTTCCACAAAAGAGATTGATAGCAAATTTCTCGCACTAGGAGTGGCTTTACATCGTCGATGTCATAGGCACCGCCGGAATCGGGATCGAGGGTCTTGCCGTGGATTTAGAGAGCAGTGTGCGAACAGTAGATCTTATCTCGCTGGTATCATCCTGGGAAGACGGCGCCGGGCAAGAGCTTAAAAACAGCCGCGGAGGCCCGTACTTGCTACGGGGTTTCTGGTCGGGCTTGAGGTCACGTGGCTACCTCACCTGTTGCGTATGGTACGCGAGGAAGCATTACGCTGTCTACTCGGTCGTCCCCGGAACTGGCTCTAGCGTTGATGCGCGGAAAACTGGATGTTACCCATGGCGGCTTCAATGAAAAGGCCGCGAACTTGGCGTCTCCTCTAAAGGTTTTAGACCGCAACAAAGAGAGAACATTGCATTTTTCGCCCCGATATCAATAATCCGAGTTATCGGGTCCTAGATGCGGTGAAACTACTGGCGAGCCGAGGCGTTCTGATCCTGTGACAACAACAAGCAGGAGAAAGTAATGGCGGACGACAGCACCACCACGATCCGGGCGATTTTCGAGACACGCGAGGCAGCCGACCGTGCAGTTGAACACCTTGTTCAACAGCACGGCATCTCAAGGCCCGACATCTTCATTCAATCCACCACCGATCGAAATACCGTTGGCTCAGTGCCATCGGGCGGTGATGCTTCCCACGCAGACGGCGCCCGCGATGACGCAGCCCTCGAAGGCGACATCGAGGTTTCGGCGGATATTGCAGCCAATCAGATCGCCGCCGTCCAACGCAGTCTCGGTGACGCCGGTGCGGTCCATGTATCGCGTCGATAGGTCAGTGATCGGAGCCGGAGTTCATGAGCGACAATCTTTCGAAATACCGCGCCAAGCGCGATTTCAAGAAGACCGGCGAGCCGAGCGGCGAGGCCCAGGTGAAGCCGTCGAACCGCCGGCGGTTTGTGATCCAGAAGCACGACGCTACCCGGTTGCATTATGACCTTCGGCTCGAACTCGACGGCGTCTTTAAATCCTGGGCTGTGACCAAGGGCCCGTCGCTCGACCCGCACGACAAGCGGCTGGCCGTCGAAGTCGAAGACCATCCCTTGGACTACGGGGATTTCGAAGGCACGATCCCGAAAGGCCAGTATGGCGGCGGCACCGTGATGTTGTGGGACCGCGGCTACTGGGAGCTCGAGGGCAACAGGACGCCGGAAGAAGCGCTCGCCAGGGGCGATTTCAAGTTCAAGCTGGAGGGTAAGCGCCTCCATGGCGGTTTCGTTCTGGTGCGCATGCGCAACGACCGCGATGGCGGCAAACGGACCAACTGGCTGCTGATCAAGCATCATGACGATTTCTCGGTCGAGGAGAACGGCGCGGCCATCTTGGAGGAAAACGATACGTCCGTGGCGTCCGCGAGAACGATGGAGGCGATCGCAGCGGGAAAAGGCAGGAAGCCAACGCCATTCATGATGCAGAATGGCGACGTCGAGGCGGATGCGGTGTGGAACACCAATCACGTTTTCGCGGCCGAGGAGCGCAAAGCGGGCGTGAAGACTGCAAAAAAGCCGTCGGCCGGCAAGCGTGCGAACTCCACCATGCCGGTTTTCGTCCCACCGCAGCTGTGCGAAACCCTGGCGCGCCCGCCATCTGCCGATGGCTGGATTCATGAGATCAAATTCGACGGCTATCGCATCCAGATGCGAGTTGAGGATGGCGAGGCAACCCTCAAAACCCGCAAGGGTCTGGACTGGACGGCCAAATATCCGGCCATCGCCGCCTCAGCGTCCGCTCTTCCCGACGCCATCATTGATGGAGAGATCTGCGCGCTCGACGAAACCGGCGCCCCGGATTTTGCTGCGCTCCAGGCGGCGCTCTCGGAAGGAAAGACCGATAATTTGGTCTACTTTGCATTCGACCTCCTCTTCGTGGGAGGCGAAGATTTGCGCGAGCTGCCGCTCACAGAACGCAAGGAACGCTTGGCGACGTTCTTGTCGGATGCCGGCGAAGATCCGCGTCTACACTTCGTCGAGCATTTCGAAACCGGTGGCGACGCGGTTCTCAGATCCGCCTGTCGTTTGTCGCTGGAGGGGATCGTCTCGAAACAGGCTGACGCACCTTATCAATCGGGCCGCACCGAGACATGGGCCAAGTCGAAATGCCGGGCAGGGCATGAAGTCGTTATCGGCGCCTATGCGAAAACCAATGGCAAGTTCCGATCACTGCTCGTCGGCGTCCATCGCGGCAACCATTTTGTCTATGTCGGCCGGGTCGGCACGGGTTATGGAGCGAAGGTCGTCGACACGCTCTTGCCCAAGCTGCAGGCGATGGAGACATCGGAGTCGCCGTTCACCGGTATCGGTGCGCCGAAGAAGAGCCCTGATATCGTTTGGCTAAAACCAGAACTCGTCGCCGAGATCGAGTTTGCCGGCTGGACGGCCGATGGCCAGGTGCGCCAAGCGGCGTTCAAGGGCTTGCGGGAAGATAAGCCTGCGGCAGAAGTCGAGGCCGAGAAGCCGGCCTCACCAGCCAAAACCGAGGTGCCCGATCCCGAGACTTCGAAACCGGCGCCTGCGCGTTTCCGCAAGGGCGCGAAGGTGGAGGTGATGGGCGTGATGATCTCCAGCCCCGACAAGCCGCTATGGCCGGATGCCGGTGACGGAGAGCCGGTGACTAAGGTCGATCTGGCGCACTACCACGAAGCCGTCGGTTCCTGGTTGATCGACCATATCAAGGGGCGGCCATGCTCAATCATTCGCACACCGGACGGCATTGGCGGAGAGCAGTTCTTCCAGCGCCATGCGATGCCGGGGACATCGAACCTGCTGGAACTGGTCACGGTGTTTGGCGACAAGAAGCCCTACCTACAGATCGATCGCGTCGAGGGTCTTGCGGCAATCGCCCAGATCGGCGGCGTCGAGCTGCATCCGTGGAACTGTGAGCCTAATCAGCCGGAAGTGCCCGGCCGTCTGGTGTTTGACCTCGATCCTGGACCTGATGTCGATTTCTCCACCGTCGTCGCAGCGGCTCGTGAAATCCGCGACCGGCTGGAGGAGCTCGGGCTCGTCAGCTTCTGCAAGACGACGGGCGGCAAAGGACTGCACGTGGTGACGCCGCTTGCCGTGCCGAAGAGCAAGAAACTCAGCTGGGACATCGCGAAGGGTTTCGCCCATGATGTTTGCGAACAGATGGCGCGCGACAATCCGGATCTTTACCTGATCAAAATGGCCAAGAATCAGCGTGAGGGGCGCATCTTTCTCGACTACCTGCGCAACGATCGCATGGCGACGGCTGTCGCACCTTTGTCTCCACGAGCGCGGCCCGGCGCCGCCGTGTCGATGCCGTTGACGTGGACGCAGGTAAAGTCTGATCTCGACCCCAAGCGGTTCACGGTTCGCACAGTTCCTGCGCTGCTTGCGAAAAGCGCCG
This sequence comes from Rhizobium sp. CB2179, assembly GCF_057653455.1. Lineage (NCBI taxonomy): Bacteria > Pseudomonadati > Pseudomonadota > Alphaproteobacteria > Hyphomicrobiales > Rhizobiaceae > Rhizobium > Rhizobium sp. CB2179. The sequence goes on from NZ_JBYGKR010000005.1 coordinate 248,327, forward strand.
CGTGGCAGGATTATTGCGATGGTCAGCGACCGCTTGAGCAGGCGATCAAGCGCCTCGGAAAATTAAAGCAGGCAGCGTGAGCGTTCGGGGGCCGCATGGCGATGGGACGGGAATTCGAATTCGTGGTGAGGCGCCATGGAAAAGGAACTGAACGATACCGCTCCTGCTGAACCACGTGTTGGCGCGACCACTGACCTGCCGCACGATCGCATCGCCGTGCAGCGCTTTCGTCGCTAGTCTTTCCCGCGCGCTCGTTGGAGCGATAACTTGAAGGCCTGGTTCGTGCCCGGTCGCACCGCAGAAAGGCGCATCGGAGTTGGATTGGCCGAGATGGAAGCGGAGGCCGACACGTTTGCCGACGAGAAGGAAAGGGACGCATTCGCCTTTGATCCTATCGGAAGCCGCTATCTCGAAGCCGCGCCATCGGCCTTTCAAATCCGGACGCCATACTCGCGCGCCGTCGTGAACGAAATTCGTGAAATCCCGTTTGCGCGCTGGGACGCGGATCGCCGGTTATGGACTGTGCCCTACCGATCTTACGACAAACTCCGCCGACGGTGGCAGGCAATCGAGGCGACAGCCGAACGCAATGAACCCGAGGTTAGGAAAGCGCGCCGCGAGGCAATGAAGGGCACGGAGGAAGAGGAGGCATCGAAGGCGAGACTGAGCGAGCGTCGGCGAAAACGCTATCCGGTGCCTGCACACGATGTTCCGCCGCTCCGAGCGTGCGATCGGCACGCATGTTGGTGTCGTTATCTTCACCAGCACCGATGGCGAACTGGCAGATCCGCCACTGTGGGTACGTTCTATTTTCCTGCAGGACCAAGCCAGGAGTATGTTTGGGCGTCGTGGCGGACCGCTCGAAGAACTGGTGGCGACCTGGCCAGCGAGAACGCCACCCGGCGAGGAAGAACGCGCAAGAGGATGGTGGCTGCCAAACTTGGAGGAGTTGCGGTCCGCTCGGCAAAAGGCCAGATCAAAACGGCGCACCAAACAACGCAGGGGAGAGCGGGACGATACGGCGTGAATAGTTTGCACATCGTCGGGAGAGGAGCGTTCGGATTGATTGAGCAGATGCAGAAGGTACTCCACGAGTTTCCAAACTTGCCGCCGGTGGATCCGCGCGAGATGATCGTACTACGGACCGGTCCGCCTGCCCGCGATCGGCCCCGCTGGCGCCGCGATCCCGCCCAGCCCAATCTCCCCTTGGGTCCGGCCTGATCGGATCGAGCCATGCCTTGCCTTGCTGAAACCAAGCCGCCGAAGGGCGACGACTGGGTTTATGAGATCAAATTGGATGGCTCGCCTGTCGGTTCATATCGAGCCGACGGGCATTCGCATCCTGACGCGCGGCGGCCATGACTGGACGCGTCGTTTCCCGGCGAAACAGGCGGCCATGTGGCTTCCGGCTGGCACTGCAATCCTCGATGGCGAGGGGCTGTTCTCGACGAGGAGGGCCGGTCGTGTTTCAGCCTGCTGCAACAGTCGCTCAGCGGCGGGGGCGCAAGAAGAGCTCGAGCGACGCCATCTTCATGGCCTTCGAACTATTTCGATGCCCATGATCTCAGGAGGTCGGAGCTGGACGCGCCGGCATTAGTCGAGGTTCTCGTGCCGGCCAGCGAGCAGGCGATATCAGCCTTTCCGAGGAGATCGAGGCCGACGGCGATCAGCTGCTGGCAAGCGCCTGCGCGCATGGGCTGGAGGCATCATCGCCAAGCGTAGGAGTGAGCCCTATCGATCCGGCGGCTCGGCGATTGGGTGAAGATCAAATGCGTCCAGGATAAGAGCTTTGTGATCGTCGGCTACGGGCGATCAACCGCCGCGCGCGTGCCGAGATTGGCCGGCTTCTGCTGGCCGCGCGCAAGGCTGTCTAAATATAGCTGCTGCCTAGCAAACCTTTTGTCAATTTTGACGTTGTCGGACGAGAATAAGGTCGACGGAGCAACCTATGACAACATTCTTTTTTTCGATAAAAGATGGCGACGGCGAATTCCACGTCGACAATGGGCTCGAGTTCATCGATTTGGCCGCGGCGCTTGGTTATGCCCACCATGTACTTTCGGAAATGGCGGTGGACGGTATTCCAAACTCGCCCGAGGAAGAAAAGTCAGTCGCGATCGAGGGCCCGGACCGGCAGCCCATGGCGGTGATGTCCATTCGGGTTACACTGGACTTCATCCAGCCATCGGCGCCCGAGGAATGTCGTCTGGCCGCAGCCGACATTGATCGCGGAGAGCGAACACCCAGCTTTGACGGATGACGGAAAGCTGCCGGTGTCCTCCTATAAGGAGCCGCGGGCGGCTGATGAGGTGGCGGTTTATAAAAATAGATTAGGTTTAGGACTAGCGGACGTTGCCAGAATGACGCGATGTAATGCCGAGCATTATCGACATTCTCAACCTTGAGCGCCCAACGGGCCACTGAACCACCACAGGGTTCAGCAGACTTGGGAAGAGGCACTCATCCAGGCATTTCCATAGGCCACGGCAAGACGGATGGAGCACGGCCAGTGCCGTTACGACAGGCGCGGCGACGATATCATCAACTGCCGCTACCTGGCGGACGACACGCCACGTAGACCACTAGTGCTATGGAAAGCGCCATCGCCGTCGCTCCAAAGACAAGGCGATAAATCGCCGCCGCATCCAGAGGAAGTCCCGCGATGATGCCAAAAACGGACGACGACGCCGAAACTCCGAGAAAAACAAGTGTGTTGAGCGCTCCGAGCCCGATGCCTCTCATTTGATACGGCAGCAATGCCTGCGCCTCGGTCATCGCCACGGGATGAACATTGCCCATCGCGTAAAGCAAGGCCAATCCCGCGGATGCGGCGTAAATGCTGATATCTGGCGAGACCGCGAGAAGAAGGCCACTCAAAAGGCCCACGACGTAGGTTGCGGTCACGATCGTAGGCCCGCGCCATCGCAGAAGCGCGAATGGCAGCGTAAATGAAGTCGCTATGCCGACGACACTGACGGCCGTCAGAACAGCGCCGGTATCGGTGCCGTGGCCGAAGATGTCGGTGAGGTATGGTCCCGCCCAAGCGTTACGAAACGTGCCGCCCAGCGAAAGTGTGAAACAGATCGGTATCAGATAGGCGAGACGAGGCAACCTCCACGGTGCGCCCCCGGTCGTGTGTTGGCTGCTTCTAGCGGGCGGGGCGTGGCGCAACGAAGTCGCGACAGCAAGGGCGCATGCCAACATCATCGCGGACGCGGTCGAGCACGCGACGCGCCAGCCCCATTCGGCCGTAAAGAAGGATAGCGGGGATGCTGAAACCAGCGCGCCGATGGAGCCTACCGAACTCACGGTGGCCGCAATTCGCCCAGCCCGGTCCGGCGAGTGGAGGCGACCGAGATAATAAAGGGCGCCCATGAAGATCGGCGCGCAACCTATGCCGATCGCGACCTGACCGATGAACGCCGACCAGAAGCTAGATGATGAAGCGAGGAGCGCCGACCCCGCGGCGCCAACGACCATCATCAATGCCATGGGCCAGCGCACCCCCCAGCGGTCGAACGCGATACCCACGGGGATCTGTAGCAATGCGAATGACCCGAAAAACGCGGACGCGAGCCATCCGAATTCCGCGGGCGACAGCGCGAGGTCGTCCGCAACCAGCGGCCCCACCACGCCAAAATAGCTTCGGAAGTACATGCTCGCGAAGAAGGCGGCGCTTAGGGCTGATAGGGACATCCACATCCTTCTGCTGGTTCAACCGGAATAACGCTGCCGGTTGCGGCGGCCAACGCCGCTGCGCTTTACTTGCGACAAGCGAAGCAGGCCAATCTTCAGCGCTCCGCTAGGAGCCCTGGCGCCATCTGATTGCTGCTTCCGTCCGATTGCTGGCGCCAAGCTTGGACAGTATTTCGGTCATGTGATGCTTGATCGTTTTCTCCTGCAGGTTCAGCCGGCGCCCGATATGCTTGTTGGAAAGTCCTTCGGCGACCAATTCTATCACCTCGGTTTCGCGGGCAGTCAGTGAAGCCGGTCTGTCGAAGAGACTTTTTTCGACCTTGGACCGCATGGTCGGCGAGATGTATCTGGAGCCTCCAGCGACTGTCCGAATGGCCTCTGCAAGTCCGCGTGATCCTTGACGACGTATCCCGCTGCCCCTTGTCGTAGCGCTGCAACAAGCGGGTCGACTTCCTCCGAGGCGGTCAACATCAGGACTTTTGTCTGTGGGCTTCGCACCACGATCTCGGAAATCGCTTCGATCCCTCCTCCGGGCATGGACACATCGAGCAGAACGACGTCAGGCCTTTGGGCCGCCACCAGCATGGTCGCGTCATCGGCACTTGCCCCTTCACCGACAACAACGAAATCCTCGATTTCGGACAGACTGCGGCTCACCCCTTCTCGAAAAAGAGGGTGGTCGTCCACAATCGCTATTGTGATGGCTGTCAAGCTGCACTCTCCATTTCCTCGGTGAAGAAAAACATCCGCCACCTGTCGATTGGCTATCCAACAGACATGGCAAGCAATCAGAAAACGTCCAGAGAGACACTGGAGTGGCGAACGAAGGCTTTTAGTTAGGCCTGTCTGATTTCGCCTCCGGCTACGAAGACCGGGTTTGTGATTTTGCCACCTGGCCGAGCCTTTCCGCCACGGGCTCAAGGGCTGAACTCAGTTCGGCATCCACCTCCGTCAGCCGCATCAGGTGACGTCGAGATTGCGCGGTCTCGTCCGGGCGTTCGACAGACGAAGGGACGATTTGCTGGTCGAATTTCGACCCGTTCACTCGCGGTGGATCTCGACCGTTCGCCGTTGCGGTCACGAGGCGAAGACAATGTTGTCTCAGGCGCAGGCACTTCTCGAGTGCACGCCGAACCACGAAAGATGGTTCGCTTTTTAAGATCGACCAGATCGTCGCAAGTGAGAGATACGTGTTCCTGGCTTGGCGGAACTCCCAAAATGCGTATTTCTGGGTGGCGTTGATCGCGCTTCGGGTTGCGTATTGGGGGAGTTGAGGGTTTGCCGCCAGCGAACGCCTGATAACTTCCAGTGCGCCTCGGCCCATTGGCAGGTGATTGGACGACATGTTGCCGGGATACTGCCGGTATCCAACCAGCCGTTCGGGGATGACTTCGATTTGATAGCGCGCGGCCAGCTTGAGTTCGAAGTCGAGATCTTCGCAGCCGCCAATTCCTGCAGCTGCATATGAGCTGTCAAATCCGCCAATCTCGAGCGCGACATCCCGACGGACAAGAAGCGCGCTTCCGTTGCCGACATATTTGAAAGTCAGATGCCGGGCGAAGATATATCCTCTGGCGACATCGGGCCGGCAGGAGCGAAGGATCTCGTCGTCACTATTGATGATGTAATGCAGCACATAAACCGCAGCCCACTGTGGGGTTAAGCGATTGAGCGCATTCACCTGCTTTTCGATTTTCGTGTGATGCCAGAGATCGTCCGCGTCAAGAAATGCCACAAACCGACCTGCTGCTTCCCGGATGCCGGTGTTCCTTGCTGCGGCAACGCCGCGGTTTGGCGTGGACAGCAGGCGGATCCGCGAATCTGCCAGCGCCACTTGCTCGACCACCCTTGCCGTATCATCGGTAGAGCCGTCATTGACGACGATGATCTCCAGGTTCCGGTAGGTCTGGCGCCCGGCGGATCGAAGCGTGCGTTCGATATAACGGGAAGCATTGAAGGCCGGGATGACCACCGAAACCAGCGGCCCGTTGAAATGACGAACGTCCCTCCGATCCGTGTCTGAAGAGAAAAGCATTTCAGATCCTCATTCGGCCGAACAATGATGCTATTCGTTTCAGACGGAGTTCGTTTGGATTTTCGCCTTGTTCCGACATATCCTCGGAGCGTCACGCAAATCTCACCCGCCATGGTATGGAAGCCCGCAGTTGCGTTGCACTCTAATTTCGTTGCTGGTGTCTCATAATGGACTTTAGTCCGATGTAGCCCATCAGCCATAATCATTGCGTGTACATCCTCCGACTTAGATATGATTGGAAGGCGACGCAATTCGAATGAGCTGGGAGTACGGAAATCGGGCACATCACCCTGGCGATGCATGAATCTTCCGTCGAACGCGCGTCGCTCCGGCGCGAATCCCGCGCGCCGTCAGACGTTGGCGGAGAGACGCATTTGGACGTTCCAATTGGAAAGCATTTGAAGTGCCTCGTCCGGCCTCCCGAAGAGATAGCCCTGTCCCGTCTCGCATCCGAGCCGATGTAGCGCCTCGGCCTCCAGCTCGGTTTCGACGCCCTCGGCGACAACTACCAAGTTCAAGCCGTGCGCCAAGGAGACGATCGCCCGCACTATTTCGAATATGCTTGGATTGCCGTTCATTCGCCTGACAAAGGACTGATCGATCTTGAGCTTGTCGAGAGGAAGATCGGCAAGATAGTTCATCGATGAATAGCCGGTCCCGAAGTCGTCCAGGGCAATGACGACTCCCCGATCGCGAAGTGCGCGCATCTTGGCGATTGAGGCGCCGCCTTTGTCGAGGAACGCGGATTCCGTCAATTCCAGGCACAAGCGGGAGGCGGGAAGCCCGCTGCAGGATAATGCGTCCCGCACGTCGGCCTCGACGTCGGACCCCTCGAACTGAAGTGCCGAAACGTTGACTGCGACGCTGAGCTCGCCAGGCCAAGCGGCGGCCTCGGTGCAGGCTTCAAACAGAGTCCAGCGGCCGATATCGCAGATGATGCCGGAGGATTCAGCGATCGGGATGAACTCGGCCGGAGATATCAACCCGAACTCCGGATGGTTCCATCTGATCAAAGCCTCCGCGCCGACGAGGCGCCTGCTTCTGAATTCGATCTGCGGCTGGAACTGCAGGAAGAACTGCCGGTTCTTGAGAGCATCGCGCATGTCCCGCTCCAGCCGGCGCGACCGCGCTTGGCGAACGGCGGTAGAAGGATCGAAAGACGACCATCGTTGCCCAGGGCTGGCCTTGACGGCATCCAGCGCAGATTCAGCGGCGGCCAGACGAGCGCCGGGCGCCGCGTCGCCCGAGCGGGCTACTCCGAGGCGAACCGAGACCGGGACTACCGCGCCGCGGAGCAATATGGGCTCTTCGAACAGCCGCGAAAGACTATCTGCAAAATCCTCGATCCGACGTTCATCGTTTGTGGGGGTGGCGATGCCGAAATGGTCACCGTCCAGTCTTGCCAGCAAATCGTCGGCGAACGCGCTCGCCAGCCTGGCCGCCACAGCTTTCAAAAGCTCGTCCCCGGCGTCGCGGCCAAGAGTGGCGCAAAGCGACGAGAAACGTTTGATATCCAGCACCGAAACGAGGACCTCGCCTTCAATGGCGGCCAGTCGGGACGCGAATTCCCGACGATTGAGCAATCCGGTGAGGTCGTCCCGTTCGGATAGCTTCTTCAACCGGTGCTCATATTCGCGTCGCGCGGTGACGTCTCGCATGATCATGCAACCGGCGAACCGCGAGCGCGCCGCCGTCGTCTGTTCGGTAGGCGAAATTGTGATGGACACCTCGTAGTGAGCGGCATGCGAACCACCGCTGCCGGTGAAATCGGCAAGAGCCGTGTGTATCCTGTTTGGTTCAGCATCGTGTTCTGAAACCAGCCTTTGCAGAATGTCGATCATGGCGGTGTCGGTGCCATCGAGAAGCAAGGTACCGACATCGACCCGCAGCAAGGCTTTTGCGGATTCGCTCGCCTCGACGATCCTCAGATCGCCGTCGAATGCAACGACGCCGTCCGAACTGTCGGCAATAATCCTTCTCATGAGGCGTCTGGTGTTTCGAGCTTCCCTGTTGGCCACGGCAACAAGCATTTGACCGAGGTCGACGCGTTCGTTCAGAGCCAGTATCCACGCGAGCAGGAGCATCGACCACGGCACCGCTGTCCCCACAAGAAGGCCGTACTGCCGTTGCAGCAGGAATGCGCCGATTTCGCCGACGATGACCGTGGTCAGTCCGGCCGCCGCCATCGTCATAATTCGGGTCGAGCGCCCGCAGATCACAAGGACAATAAGCAAGACCGCAAACAGGAGTTCCAGCGGCGCCTGATCGAATATTCTCAGGAAGCGGTTCTGGAGGAGCGTTTCCGCGGCAAGCACGTGGATGAGCGGGCCGGCGATCGCTCCATATACGGGAACAGGGAAAATGTCTTTCAGCTCGGTCGCAGATGCTCCCACGACAACCGAGCGGTCTCTCATCGCCTCGGCCGGTACGCTTCCATTCAGCACCTCGGACAAGGAGATTGTCGGGATGGTCTCGGGCCTTATCGAGTAGTCGATCAGCAGGGAACCGGAACTGCTGTCGATCCTGCCAACAGCCGATGCAGCGGACTGAGTGCGGTTCCCGTCAAGCTGGCTTCCCAAATCGAAACGGCGGACGACTCCATCCGCATCCATAGCGACATTGGCGAATACGGGCCAGGCATTCTCAAGAAATTGTGGGATCGGCCTCGTCACCGCCGTCTGAGACGATGACGCCGTCTCCTGCTGCCGGAACACCGGCAAAAGCACACCTCCTCCGGCTCTCTTTAGCGCCGCCGCCAGACGGTCGTCCTCGTGCTTGCTGGAGAACGCACTGAAATCGACGTCGAGGAAGATGTCCCTGGCGCCTGACCCAATCAGCTTATCGACTAGGGTCGCATAAATGCTCCGCGGCCACGGCCAGGTCCCAACGGCGTCGAGAGAATGTTTGTCAATTGCAACGAAGATGACGTTGCCGGAAGCTTGGCGAGGAGCCCATTCGAAGCGCTTCGCAAAAAGGCTGTTGTTGAAGGCTTGAAAGATGCCGACGTTGGCTGCGGTGAGCGGCAGCGCCAGCATCGCGGCGATCAGCAGAATACGAGCCGACATGGTGCTGACGTTACCCGAGACATAGTCTCCGCCCGCTGTAGTCCTTCGACTCACTTGTCCTTGCCTTTGCCGTGTCCGCCGGAATTACCGTTACCATTGCCCCCGCTATTGTTGTTGCCCTTGCCGCTGTTTCCGTTGCCATTGCCGCCGGAATTGCCGTTGCCCCCGCTATTGTTGTTGCCCTTGCCGCTATTTCCGTTGCCATTGCCGCCGGAATTGCTGTTGCCGTTGCCCCCGCTGTTATTATCGCTCTTGCCACTGTTTCCGTTCCCGTTTCCACCGGAATTGCCGTTACCATTGCCGCCGCTGTTGCCATTGCTCCCGCTGTTGCCGTTTCCGTTACTGCTGCTGTCAGTGCCCTTGCCGTTCGCACTATTGCCATCGCTGCTGGCACTGGAATTCTTATCCTTGCCAGCAGTCGGAGACTTGTTCTTAGCCTCGGACGCCTCGACCGCACCCGCGATATTCGTGGTGCCGACGGCAGGGACCTTGGCGGCCGACGGTGCAACAGATATGATCTCGGGCTTGGATAGCTGGCCCCTTACCGTCATGCCAGCCTTGCTATCGACCGCTGCGCTCTGGCGCGGCCCTACATTGGATTGCTGGCCGCTTGCGAAGGACGTGACCTGGACTAGGCCGCGATCGACGGAGACGGATGCCTTCGTACGATCTACCGTCACGTGGAAGATCGTTCCTTTCACGACGGCCGCCAGATAGGGCGTCTGCACCGTCGTATGGGGCTGGCTTCGCTTTTCGATCTCAAGGTCCAGCGAACCGACCTGCTGGACGATCTCGGTCTTCCTGGAAAGAAATCCGTTGGTGGTGATGGAGGCCAGCGTATTTGGTTGGAAAGTGATGCTCTCCACGCCTCTGGCAAGCTGCATCCGTCCGCGCGGACCTGTCGAAACCCATGCCCGGTTAGGGACCACGTCTCCTGGGCTCAGGTCCAGCCAGTTCGTTCGGTCGACGGAATATTTCGCTTGATTCGTGGCTTTGACGACCCGCCAGTCGTCGGCAGCCGCGAACGCGGCTGTCGTCAACAATATCAGTGCGGCTATCAGAATTCGATTTATTGCAGGCATGAATGCTTCCCCGACGTTTCGGGTAGTGAAGCACTACCTAATTAAGAATGATTTTAAGACCGAATGCGGATTTTCGTATGGAGCGATTGGTACGAAAGCGTACGAGCCAGGGGATTTGAAAATTGGCTACGACAACGGACGCGCTCATGCTGCCGGCACTTGGACGCACCACGTCGCGCGCTCCAATTGCTCGGGCATCTCACTCGCGGGATCCGCACTCTCGCGCCCCATTCGATCCGCTCCCCGAGCGGAGTTGCCACGCGGTCCACTCGATGTCATGCGCGGCCGATGACGCGACCCCTTCCATGCACGCTCACTAGCCCCGGACTACCTGGGGGCTTTTTTGACAGCCCAGCAAGTTCCGCTCGAGCGTAAGCGGTTCTCTCCACCTGCAACCTAACTTGCGATTTACCGGGCCACGCCGATGGGTGATTGTGGAGTCACTCAACCAACCGTGCGGGTGCCACGGGGGCAACCTCACGCCGCTCGCTGCCGACGATGGGCGAGCCTGCGATGCTCATCCTGGGCGCTGCCAAAATAAACTCCTGTTCTTATTGGCGTCACCCCTCCGCCATACGCCCAGTCCTTGGCATCATCAGACCAAGCGAGTGGTCATCGCACCCGAGCACCTTCCAGCGAAATCGTAGACACCGTCCGATATCAAACTCGATCGGGGGGCCGGTCTAGGCAAAACATTTTCCATCGATGTGCGAGCTGCACACCACTAAGCGTTCTCCATATGCTGCGATCGGAAACCCTACAACGTTCGACAACTTTGAGACGTCATCAGGGAGGTTCTGACTGGAGTTAGCAACATTGCTAGAACCTCCCTGACGTCCTTTCAGCAAGGATCAGGAGAATTTAATGCGGATCGTGCCGAGGGAAAGCCGGACTTAAGTCCGGCTGGCGACGTCAGGACACGCTGCTCATATGTCATGTGAGGCAACGCGAAGGTCCGTGGAGGGGCCGAACAGAAGGGGAAAATGAAGCTCGGCCCCTTCCGCGTCCACGATCGCCACGATCGAAGCAGCGCTTGCCGCCGATCCGGAGATCGACAGCAGCGCCATCGAGATCAGGATGCTCGGTCCTGTCTTCCTGCTCGAAGGCTTTATAACCAAGGCTGTGGACCGCGACAAAGCCATCTCGCTTGCCGCGATGATCGTCGGCTGGGAGAAGGTGCAGGACCGGATGCTGAGCCGTTCTCCCACTCAGTAGGCGGATCCTGAGCTAGGACCAAGGTCGGACCGGCGGTGAGAAATGGTGCCCGAGATGCAGTATGCGGTAAAACTCCCACTGCTCGTCCCTGGAAAGGCGATCACAGATTGGGGCGGCGCCTTCGAATAACACCGGTTACCGCGCAAAATGCCCAATTGAACCCATCAGACCAAGGTCCTAGCTCTGGAACGCCGTTCGCGCCGGGGCATTTACCTTGTCAGAGTCATGAGCAGGAGGTATCGATGCCGACGGAAATCTGGCAAACGCCTATCGAGATCGCGGTCGGGGGCGGGGATCACTTCAAGAGCGTCAAAAACAGCCGCGAGGCCCTCGCGACCCTCATGACCTGTTGGCCCGAAAAGGGCGGCAAATCTTTCGCCATTGCGAAACGTGCCTGCATGAAGTCGCTCAGCGGAGAAGCGGAGCATGCCGCGGCAGCACGTGCCTTTCTGGAAGCGGCGATCGAAGTGGGTATTCTTCGCTCTTAGAGACCGCACAACACTTGCGCTCGTGGGCCACCCGCTCGATTTGAATTTGGATCGCCTCACGAGAGCGCTGAACTGGAGAAGCTTCGTCTTTCGATGCGCGTCACCGCGAGGCGCACCAAATGGTCGAAGCGCGCACACTCTTCGAGCGCATCCGTTCAATTCGACCCCGGTTTGGAAGGCGCGAGACCTGCTCCGAGATCGAGCAGTGCGTCATCCAAGAGAGGAGGCTAGGCTTCCGAGACCCGCTCGCTGAAGTCGGATGAGCCTAATACCCTAGCGGATAGAATCTTTGGCCATCCCATTGGAAAGCCTCTCGACGGAGCTGTCGGGCCTCCGAGCCTTCGGCGACGACTTGCAGGTTCAAGCCGCGCGCCAGGACATAATCGCCCGCACAATCGCGGTCACTGCGAAAGCTTCGCCGATCACCGTTCCCTATTCGTCGTCGACGACTTCCGTATCCGGACGGTCGCCGCCATCGGCATGTTCCGTCTGCCACCGACCATCGGCGAGTTGATAGGAGATTTCGGCATCGCGGCCTTCAATATGCTGACGCTGGGCTGCAGATTTGGCGGCGGCGAGCGCGCTATCGTGATCCGGATAGGTCTCCGACCAGACGTCCCCCAAACGGTAGCCGTAGCCGCCGTCATGCTCGCCGACGTGGTAAGTGATAGTGGCCATGCAGTTGTCCTCCTTGGCGTCGATATCAAGTTAGAGCGGAGCGCCAATATTCCAATCGCGGGGTCTCGCGCAATGGGCGGCAACCACCAGTCCGCAGGCTTATGAAGAGAAGTTTGACGACGGCAGGGCGCGGGGTCTGGTCAATCATCACCTGTCTGACGTCGGTACCACTGCGCATAAGCGTCGCGCTCGCCAGGCGCTTCCGCTCCGCTTAAGGCAGGTTCGGATCCGCCTTCCTCCAAAGGCGGCCCCTCACGACGATGTAGCGCGTCCGGCGTCTCCAAGAACGGCTTCTCCTTCGTCAGATACCATCCTCCAGCCTCGACGGGTCAACTATCCCGAGCCTAGACAAGTACGGCCGCTCGTGCCCGTCGACGAGGATCATCTCGGCGACATCGCTACGGTCCACGCGCCTGGGGTATTCGGCGACCGGCTGACGGTCGTAGACAGCAGATGCTCCGCCGTCGATCATATACAGGTTCAGCATCGACGTCGTACCGCGGGAGCGGCGGGCCTGGAGATGCGAAAACAGGTTCCGAGCGTGCGCTAAAGCCGGGCGAACCCATCGCGGGCATGATCGGGAGGCGGCCGGCTCGACGGGAACGACACGACGGACTGTCTTCTGGAAGAGCAGGTCGTCCGTCCTCGCCGATGGTTAGCCGAGCGTGGACTTCAGCCGTCGTCGAATTCTCGCAAGTTCCAACGGTTATGGCAGCAAGATTCTCCATCGACTGGACTCCGAACGGGTTGGTCGTCGTGTTCGATATACGAAAGCCCAATTGTCGGTATGAATATGCAAAAAGGGTGATCGCCGTCGGCCTTTGTAAAGCGAGATGAACGGTTCACTCGGCGGCTTGACGGATAGGGTACTCTCCTGGGAACTCCGCGGGAGCGATGATCTCGAATTCCGTCGGCATGGCGTGCTGATCTGTTCCCAGCAGCGCCAACGTCCAGTAGTCCGGATCCTTGCCGAAGACCGTAGAGACCTGAACGACCGTCGTTCGTCCATCGAAGTACTTCGAGGATTTCGCCCAGTAAAACGCACCCGGTACCAAACTTGCTGCAACCATCACGCCTACTCCACTGACTCGTGGACAATAACAGAAATCCGGGAAATGAGAATGCCTCGGAACGTTCACGTCGTCATCTGGTGGATAAGGATCACCCGTCAACCCGGCCGGCTTCCAATTTCGCATCTTCGCCTGTCGACCCTCCGGCTCAGAGACGGTACGGCTACGAAGGCGTGACCGCTGTGGATCGGGAGCTTGCAGCCATCCTTCCCACCGATGTCGCCGGCTTCAGCCGCCTCAGGGCGCTGGACGAGGAGCGCACGGTCCGTGCACTCAATTTGTGCCACGGTCGGATTGCCGAGTTGGTGCGCGAGCACGGTGGCCGTATCTTCGGGCAGCACGAGTGACGGCCTTGTCGCGGAGTTCCGAGCGCTGTCCAGGCGGTCCGGTGCGCGATTGGAGTCCAGCGCGGCGTTGTCAGCCTCTCGCAAGACCTCCCGATCGATCGGCGCTTGAAATCTCGCATCGGCGTTAATCTTGGTGACGTGGTTGTGGCGACCATTCGCTAGGCGATGGCGTCAACATCGCGGTGCGCCTGGCCGCCTCGTCAGGTATCTGCATATACGGATCGGCACGCGAACATCTCGACGACTTACGCGTGGTCGAAGGGAGGTTCGCCGGGGAAGGGATCGGCTGCGTATCTGCGTGCGACTGGTCGATGCCGAGATACGGACCCAGCTTTGGCCCGAGCGCTATGATGGCGCGACTGAGGACATCTTCGACTTCCAGGACAGGATCGCGGCGCATCTCGCGGGCGCAATCCATTTCGACTCCGCCTACGACAGCCATCCGGCCATTGCGTGGCGGGCTAGGTCGTGAAGAGCCAGATCATGAAGTCGGTGAGGGGGATTTTCGTCGCAGACATGCCACGTTCCTTCCTTCGAGATTAGAGGCCGCTTGCCACCAAATGGCATGGCGTCGGCACACATGCGCCGACGAGTTGTGACTGCAGCGGATTCGTGCCCTCGCTGATCCCCTGTTAATTCGCTTGACCGCCCTGCGGACCTGGCTTCAGTGCATCGACCTTGGTTACGACACGCTCCTTAACGGCATCGTGGGCATCTGAGGCGATCGAAGCGGCCTCTTCGTAGACCTCCGTCGCCACCTCTTTGCCTTGGTCGACAACGTCGAGGGCTTGAGCGCTGAGCTTGTCTGTGGTCGCGTCGGAAGCCTCGCCGAACACCTCGTCTTCAGTGTCGGTGTGCGGCAACGCTGCGCCGATAGCGGCTCCGACGGCGAAAGCCAGAGCGCCCCCAACCAGCGGCTGATCGCGGAACTGCGTGAGGATTATCTCGTTGAGCTTGCTGGTTTGCTCTTGGAGACTTGTCGCCGCTGAAGACGATTGGGTAGACAGCGAGCTCGCGGCCGCGGACGCACGCGCACTCATCCCGCTTGCGGCGCTTTTTGCCTGCTCCCATCTCTCCGCCGCCCAGCCAGTCGCCGCGTCGAACATCGCACCCGTCTCGTCGGTGATCTGATCGACGTGTCTGCCGGTGGCATCCGCGAACCCGCGATAAGTCTTACCTGCTTCATCGACGAAGTGACCCGCACGGTGTCCGCTTTCATCGGTCAGTGCCTTAAGCCTCTTGCCAGAGCTGTCTGCGAAGTGACTGTAGCGGGATCCGTTCTGGGTCTCGGGTGGGCCAAGACGACGGACCGTGCCGCTCGCCGGATATAGCGGATACTCAGGTTCGGGCTGATGGCTGGCAGCCGGGCTTGCGGGGGTCCCCTTGGCCATGAGCCACGCAAGGCTCACACCCATCAATGCGACGGGCAGTGGATTTGCCTTCAGCGCTTGGCCGAGGTTGCTAACATACTCTCCCCCGCCGCTGCCCTTTGCGTAGGCAAGGACCTCATCGACCAACTGGCCTGGCGACATCCGTTCTTGAATGGCGTCGATGCGATCTCCAATGCGCTGGCGATCCCGATCGATCTCTCGCTGAAGATCGGCGGATGTTTTTTCGGTTGAAGTTTCCATCAGATCTTTTCCTTCACAACGTCGACGTCGCGGCGAAGCGAGGTCGCGGTTCGATCCAGTTTCATGTTGCTTCGACGAAGTGCGGTGAGGCCTCGAGAGACCATCGCCCACGCGATGAGGGCGATGAACACGCCGACGATAAGGGAGGCGAGCGCACCGGCGCTTGTTTCGGTCAAACCCTGAGTGACCAGGAAGGCCGCAACCCCGGCAACCAGGGCGCTCAGCAGGACGCCCACGGCCCCCACCGCCAGGACAAGGCCGAACATGACCACTTCTACGCCGTTGAGCGCTTGCGAGAACTTTTCGGACACCTCGGTCTTCGCGAGATCGATTTCCTTGCGCAACAGACCCGTGACATCGGCGACGAGACCGCCAATCAGTTCTGAAAGGGGAGCAGTCTCGGGAGATTTAGCCATTGGTGTAGCCTCCCGTCGTAGATGATCCCGTGGGCGTCGCCGGGGATGTCCGCCTCTTTGCTTGTGATGGCGCTCGCTTGGCGGAAGCCGTCAAAAATCTGCTTGCGCTCAATCCCGCAAGTGCTGCAATGCCAAGAAACGCTAGCGGCTGCTTGCGGCCGAATTCCTCAGCCATCGCCGCGATTTCGCCGATGTCTTTGTCCTGCATCTGGGTCGCGAAGCCTTGGAAGCTTCGTCCGATCTGCTTGGCATAGCGTCCGACCTCCGGTTGATCGGATGCTTCAAGTTCAGCGCCAACTTTCTCAAGCGCCTTTGCCACGCCGCCAACCTGGCGGGCGGCGAATGTCGTTTGATCGGAAACCACCTCTTTGACCTTCTCGACCGCGGTTTCGGCGCCTTCTTTTATGGTGTTCTTGGCGGCGGTCACGTCATCAGCCAACTTTTCCTTCAATCCCGCGAGTGACGCGGAAGGTTGCGGTGACGACATTGCATCTTTAGATTGTAGTGATGTCTCGGATGACGGCCGTGCCCTGCCATCCATTTCTGTGAATTCGTTTGACACTGAAGCCTCCCATGACTGAACCAGCGGCGATTGCCGCACCCACGAACCTTGAGTGGGCGGCTTTGTTCCCGACTCCGCCCGGAGCAATTTTTTCCAGCCTCACCGTAGTCATTGCTGATTTTGTTTGGTCAACGCGCGGAGTTGGCATTTGGGGACGTTGTCGGTATCTTCGTGGGGCCGTTTCCGATCGGGTTTACTTTCGAGGACGGTTGCGTCGGTCGCCGGCACTCCTGACATGGCAAGATAGGCGCCACTCAGCATCACGACGATGCCAATCACATCCATTGCGGTGATCTGCTCGGCGAAGACTGCGGCGCCAAGGGCGACGGCGATCACCGGTGACACGAAGGCGTAGCTGCCTGCGCGAGATGCGCCGATATCCCGCAAAAGGCGCATGAAGGTCGTGTAGCCGATCAGCGAGCCGAAGATCACAAGGAAAAACCAGCCGAGCCAGGCCACCGTGCCCCAATCGCCCGCGAGGGCGGAAACTGCCCCCGGTTCGAAAGCCAGCGCTGCAATCAGCAGCACGATGCCTCCGACCAAGGTCGTCACACCTGAAACGAACAAGGCCGGATAGGTGCGCAGCAGTGGACGGGCCAGCACCGAGCCGTAGCCATAGGTGAAGGCCGCTGATGCAACCGCCAATCCTCCCCATAGGCTCGCGCCTGGGAAGGCTTCGGCAGCCGGTGGACTTACTTGGGCGGAGGCCGGCCAGAACAGGACGACCAGTCCACAGACCCCCAGAACGATCGCAAGGATGCGACGGCCATCCAACTTCTCTTCGTTGAGGACGAGAGCAAACACCAGGAGCGCGATGGGGGTAAGCGACATTTCCAGAACGGCGGCAGTGCCGGAATCGATATATTGCATGCCCCAGAACAGAGGGCCGTAGCAGAGCGTGATCATCAGGATGCTGACGACGGCGAAGCGAAAGCCGTCTTGCACCTTGAAGCGAGCAGTCTCGCCTTTGGCCAGCGTGTAGAGAAGAAGCAAAATGCCGGCCGCGGTGAAACGGGTGCCGGCGAACAGGAGAGGCGGAACGGCCTCGATGCCCGCCTTCGTTCCGATCCAGGTGCTCCCCCAGATCATGCACAGCATGAGAAAACGCAGGTGATTTTTGTTGACGTCGGCGAGCATGAGGGGCTCCGATCATTGTAACGAGTAAAAGTTAGTTATCTCGTTACAACCCGCTCTTGTTCAAATCGTTCCGCGGAACGATATTCACGTCATGGACACGCAAAAGACGATCGATGACATCAGCCTTCTTGGCGGTCATCCGGCACTCGACTTCGTCAACACGGTCGATAGTCGCGGTGGACGTTGGGGGCCGGATTTCCTGAATAGCTACGACGACCTCGTGGCGTGGGCCCATCGTCTCGATGTGATCGACGACAAGGAACGCGACGCCTTGCTGGTCAGGGCTAACAGATCCAGGTCGGACGCCGAAAAAGAACTCGGCCAAGCAAAGGCCCTGCGTGAGGCCCTATGCCGACTGTTCCTGTCCGAGTTTGATGAAAGCCAAATTAGTTCGAATGATCTCAAGCTTGTCGCCGACATGGCCAGACGTGGCCTGTCGCAACAAACATTGGGCCAGGTTGGAGGCACCATAGAATGGCGTCGCTCGGACGCCAAGGACTTGGATGCGATCAGCAATCGTATCGCCCTGTTGGCTGCCGGGTTGCTGACGTCGCGAGACGAACGCCGTCCTGTGCGCGCGTGCCAAGGTCGAAATTGCGGCTGGCTTTTCCTGGACCAGTCTCGCGGCGGTCACAGGCGATGGTGCTCGGATAAAACCTGCGGATCAAATGCAAGAGTGCGAAAGTTCCGGCTGAGGTCTACTTAACGAGGATAGCACCACGCACGCCGCGCACATGGGCGTGTCCAAAGGAAGCCCGCGTCGTTGCTAACCACCCGCTATGTCGCAGCGTTCCCGGCCCCTCCAAAGCGGGCCGGGCGTGGCTTCAGCCTTCGCAATGGTCGCGGCAGTGGCGTTGTTCTGACAATGGCAGGACGGGACTGAACAACCGGCGGCCAGATCGTTCCCGCCGTCATTTCGAGGTGAGGCCGCGGATCCGCGTCAAATGCATTCGAAGGTCCGGCAGGATCTTTGCAGCCGTCCGCTTGAGTTGCCCGTCCGGCCCCTGCTTTGAATAGCTGTCGAAGAGGCTCACGGCTTCTTCGTGGGCGGTCACTTGAGTGGAAAGATAGGCCTGATCGAGATTGGCGGCGTCGCTTTGCCGGAGGGCATCCAGTTTCGCAGTGTACTCTGCGTTGAGATCGGCGGGCAGTTCGATGCCGTCGTGTTTCGCGGCATCATTCAGAACAGGCCCGGCCTTGCCGTGATCCCTGATCATGTCATGCGCGAACTGTTTGGCGTCATCAGCCTTTCCGCTCGCGATCTCGATCTTCGCGGCCTCGATCTCGAACATGTTGGACATGGCGGCCTTCGCCGCGAAGTCGGTTGCGTGCTGCTTGACAGCGTCGTCTGCTGCCGTGGCGGAAAATCCAGTCAAGTAGACCAGAAGAGAGGCGAGAACGATTCTCATCGATGTCTCCATTACAGGAATTGCCGTCTCAACCTCAGCGCACGGCAAATGTTCCGGAGATGTTTGCCGAGCCGCGATCAGCGCTGCCCTTCGGCGAAAAGTTTTGGAACTTCCGCATCGGGCCGCGGTTTGGTGCGGTTCACCCTAGGGAGTTTTATGATGACGAATTCGAACCACCAGTCGCAGCGCCAGCCCGAGCAGGTGACCGAGAGCGCGACAGACGCGAGACAGGGGCGATACGGCAAGCCTGTGCTTACGGTACTCGTCAGTGGTCTCGTGCTGGCGATGGCTGCCTGGGGGGCGGCCGAGATCTGGGGAGAAAGCATCGACACCGACACGAAATCCACGGCATCGACGGCCCCCGATCCAATCAACGCCCAGCCTCACGGCGCCGGAACGTTCGACAACAACCCGGCTGGCGGCGGTAGCCGGCCGCCCGAAGCTACCGATCGCGATCCTACGCCTCAAGGCAACGGCGGTGGTCCGACCATGGTGACGACACCCAGTGGCACTGAGAAGATTCGCTAGTGCAAATGCCCTTTGACGCATGCCGGCGGAGTAGAGCTATCCTCCGGTGACCCGACCCGACTAGGAAGAAATGCGATGGCACGAATGATGACGAACCGCGCACGACTGAGCGCAGCTTTGTAGCCACATCCTGTCTGGCGCGAGGACGTGCGGGTGGGTCGACCTGGTAGGCGCTCCGATCGAGACCGACACGAAGGATACCGGCACGAAGGCTAAAGACGCGCCGATGATAGACAGCCCGCGCATGCTCAAAAGGTGGGGCCGGTGTCGATATGAGGTGCGGCTCGATGGGCCATACAATAGCCGTCGGCGAAATCCTGAAGACCTCTTTCGCGAACTTCGCTGCGAGAATTTCGAAATGGCGGCTTACAAGTCGCTGTTGACTGTCGCCGAAGCCGGCGGCCACGGCGCAGCAACTGGCGCCCTTGAGGCGAACCTTGCTGAAGAGAAGGCGACGGCACGGTGGCTTGATGAAAATATTGTCTCCGTGACAACCAAGTTCCTTTCGTCGCGAAGCTGGCGAGAAAGCCAAGGTCTGTGGGAACAACGATCGTCCGGCGTGGTTAAATACCAGCGGATCGGCCCGGCGTCTCTTGAAGTCGGACTAGCAGTATCGCTGATCGGCCTCTCTTCCTTGGCCGGAAAGAGACGGCGCTCCGGCAACGGAGCGCCGATGCATGTCGGAGAGGAACGATCATGACGACGCGGCGTTTACCCCGCGCAAGCCCATGCCACAGGAGGTTTAAACATGGCGACCAACACCACCAAAACCCTTGATGACCTTTTCCTTGATACACTCAAGGACATCTATTTCGCGGAAAAGCAGATCCTGAAGGCGCTGCCGAAAATGGCCCGCGCCGCCCAGTCCGAGGAAGGCAAGGCAGGTTTCCTGCAGCACCGCGACGAAACTCAGGCGCAGATCGAACGCCTGGATCAGGTATTCGAGCTTCTCGGCAAGCCGGCACGCGGCAAGACCTGTGAAGCGATCCAGGGCATCATCGCCGAGGGTGAAGAGATCATGGAAGAGTTCAAGGGGTCGCCGGCGCTTGACGCCGGTCTCATCTCTTCGGCTCAGGCCGTCGAACACTACGAGATCGCCCGTTATGGCACCCTCATCGCTTGGGCAAACCAGCTCGGCCTCAAGGATGCCGTTCCGCTGCTTCAGGCAAACCTTGCCGAGGAAGTAGCGACCGACAAGAAGTTGACCCAGCTCGCACAGGCCTCTGCAAACGCCAAGGGCAAGAGGGCGGCCTAGGCGGCTCGACGATGATGCAAAAAGGCCGTCATCGCTGGCGGCCTTTTCCTATCTCTGCCGCCGTGATCAGATCATGATTTCCCCGCCGGTCACCGGGATGACGGCTCCGGTCATGTAGCTGCCGAGATCCGAAGCGAGAAGTACGTAGGCGCCGGCAAGTTCCGCGGGCTGTCCAGCCCGCCCGATAAGGGTATTTTCTCCAAATTTCGCAGCTTTTTTGGCCGGCATCGTCGACGGAATGAGCGGCGTCCAGATGGGGCCGGGCGCGACCGCGTTGACGCGAATGCCTCGTTCACCGAGCATCTCGGCAAGTCCCGCCGTGAAGTTGGAAATAGCCCCTTTCGTTGAGGCGTAAGCTAGCAGCTGGGGTGACGGCTGGCGCGACTGGATGGACGTGGTGTTGATGATGGCACTGCCGCGCGCCATGTGTGGGATTGCCGCCTTCGCGAGAAAGAACGGTGCGTAGATGTTTGTGCGAAAGGTCTCGTCCCACTCTTCGGCATCGATATCGGCGATGTCGGCATAGGTGCGCTGAAAGGCGGCATTGTTCACCAAGATGTCGATACCGCCCAACTCATCGACGGTCCGCTGCACGAGCATCTTGCAGTGATCCTCCGACTTGATGTCGCCGGGGATTACAACAGCTTTGCGGCCTGCGTGCTTCACCCATTTCGCGGTATCATTGGCGTCCTCGTCCTCGCTTAAATACGAGATGACCACATCGGCGCCCTCCCGAGCAAAGGCGATCGCCACGGCTTTGCCAATGCCCGAATCCGCACCCGTAATAAGAGCAGTCTTGCCTTCGAGCTTTCCGTTTCCCCTGTAGGATTTCTCACCATGGTCTGGCACGGGCCGCATGGCCGCTGTCTGGCCCGGCGGCTCTTGTTGTTGCGCAGGATAGGGCGGTGTCGGGCGGAGCGTGTCGTCGGTCATCGTCATGATCTCCTTGATGGTTGCGAGAGGCAAACATCAAGAAGCGGTAAGGGTTCCCGGCAACTTTTCTTGGAGCCGCGGTCGGAAGTGTCGTGTTCGCGGAAATGATGGCGGCCTGGCGCGCTTCGATCTTGCATGCCGGCCGCTAGACGCGTTCAGGTGTCACTAGCTTTCGCGCCGCCAATAGGATGCTGCCCAAAGCTTGCGAACTCTTTTGCTCGTTCGCGTATCGCAGCAACCAAGGGAGCAAATGGCGCCCGTCCTCCCTGGGCGACATCGGCGGAGAGGAGGCCGTTCGCGCAAGGCCGATCATCATCCCAGCCAGGATGATTGACGATCGGATAAAGGCACAAACCTTCCAACGGCACGCCCGAGCGGATCGCGTCCAGAGCTTGGTCGGCGACGTAGTCCAACCAGGATGCGCGACGGTCATCCTCGATGCCGGTCTCGGCAATAAGCATCGGCTTGCCGTAGCGCGCGAACGTTTCGACCAGAATTCGGCTGAGGGGCTTATAAAGCGGATGCCCAACGTCGATCGGCCGACCGCCGTGAATCCACTGGTTATTGGAATAGTAATTCACACCGAGGATATCAAGATAGCGTTCGCCGCCTCCGATCTGTGGCCACATCCTTCCGCCAATCAAGTCCCAGGCCTGGAACTGCGATTGGCGATGTCCTTCGGCGGTATGCGCATCGTGGGGACGCGACGGGTCCGCGACGACATTGATCACCGGCTCGCAGTGCACGAAGCGGGCCCGGGCATCCACTGAGATGATGGCATCCATCGCCGCGATGGCGGCGCGTGCCATCTGCACCTTGAGTTCGAATCCGCGCCCATTGGCAAATGGGTTCAAATAGCCGACGTCACCACCGCCCCATGAGAAAAACGAGATCTCGTTGACAGGGCAATAAAACGGAATGCCGTCGCTCTCCTCGCGGACCAACTCGGCGCAAGCACGTGCGAACCGCGCGAAGCGATCGACGAAGCGCGGCGACCAGATGTCGAGATCGTCGGGCCAGCCATAATGCAGGAGATCCCAGACAACTTGGGTCTTCGTTAGCTTAGCCGCCTGGAGCATCGGACGGATGCTCGACCAGTCGTATCGGCCATTTTTTTCAATCAGGTGCCATCGGAAGCCATCGCGAACAGTGGTGAGTCCGAAGCCTTGAAGTTGGCGATAGTCCGTCTCGGCATGGCGATCATGACCAGTCGCGGCGATTAAGTCGAGTCGATTGCCCTGCGTCTGACCGTTTCTTGGCCGGAGCCGATGGCTCGAACATTCGAAACCGCCTTGCAGGAATGATTGGAACAGACCTGTAGGACGCGCTGCCTTTCGCTCTCGATGGACATCCGCTAGAAGTCGCTCCCACCGCGGCAGCACTGCCTCGACGGAGTAGTCCATCTCGACCTTCCGTCGCAGGGCGGTGCCGAGTGCGTGACGGCGCGCGGGAGACTCGATAAGCGCGATGATATTGTTCGCGACTATGCCTGGACTGCGATGGGGCACGAAGACACCGGACAGCCCGTCATCGATCTGCTGCATGGCACCGTTGTCAGGCGTCGCAATCACCGGGAGGGAGGCTGCCCCGGCCTCGGCGATAACATGCGGCATGCCTTCGCCGGATGACAGCCAAACGAATATATCGAATGCGGCAAGCAGGGGCGGGATATCACTCCGGTCGCCGAGAAACTGAAGCGTTCCATCGAGCCCGTGCCGGGTGGTCAGGGCTTTGAGCTGCACGGCATATTCCGGCTGGAAGGCATCCGGCCCTCCGACAATAACGAACCGTGCACTTTTCGTGGTGGCATGAACCAGCGCGGCGGCCTCGATAAAATCCTCGACGTTCTTTTTGGGATCGAGCCGGCCGACCCAACCGATGAGAACCTCATCTGTCGCGATCCCGAGACCCGCTCGTGCCCGCTCCCGATGTGCCGGATCGAAGGCCGAGAGATCGATCATCGAGGGGATTTCCAAGGCATGACGGTCGCGCCCGGGCATTCGTGACGCGGCCGCGTCACGGATCGTGCGGCACACGCCCACATAACGCGCCGTCAGATGTTTGGGGCCGGCCAAGGCCTCTGAGACCAGCCCGCCATGTTCAATGAGGGGCGGGCGAAGATGCAGTCGCTCCAATGCCGGATAGATGTCCGCTACGTTCTGACAGGAAACGACAATGTCGTAACCCGAGATTTTACCGGCGAGATATCTTACCGTATCCTCGAAGGACAATTCGTAGGGCGTCGTATCGACATCGATCCCCAGCCCTCGAAGCTGCCGGTGTGTTTGCTCTGGCATGCCGGGTTTCCGGAAGCAGGCCACGACGTCGAGGCGATAGCGACGGCGGTCGAGATTCTTGGCAAGCAGCCGGACTTCCGTCTCCTCGCCCCCGACGACCAGCCAGGCGAAAACGAAAAGGATCCGCAGGGGAGATGGTTCAACCGTCATTCGCCGACCTTGAATATAACCTGGAGGAATTCCGGCCGGTTCTCGATCAGATCGACGAGGAAAGCAGGCGCTTCGTCGATGGGCACGATGTGAGTGATCATGTGCTCGCGGATCGCCGCACCTTCCGTCTTCAAGAGGTCGAGCGTTACGCCTGCAAGCCTTCGACGGTCCCACCGTGGGGCGAGCCCGCGGGGGACGCGGTTGATTTGCGCGCAGCGGATGTTCAGGCCGTTGTGATGGAATTCTTCCCCCAGCCGCAATGAGCTGGCCCCGTTCTGGTAAAAGGCAAGATCGATCACGGTGCCTTGTGGGCGCAAGGCCTTGAGCGCCGTGTGCAGGCTACCCGCATGAGCGCGCGTCTGAAACGCTACATCCGCGCCGCGTCCCATGGTGCCGTCGTGCCAGCGCGCCTTGGCATGCTGCCAGGCTTGATCCTCGGCCATCGCCATCAATCCCATCGCCTCCGCCTTGCCGCGGCGAAATTCGGAGGGATCTGTGATCACGATGTCCGATGCGCCGAGCGAACGGGCAAAAAGCGCCGTCATCAAACCCACGGTACCCGCGCCGAGGACGATTACCGTTCGCCCGCAAACGCCCGCGCCGAGTGCGGGCACGGTTGCGCCAAATGCTTCCGCGTCGGCATGGAGGATGCCGTTGGCGGCGATCGGTCCCATCTGCGCGACAAAGACGCCGAGCAGCGGATCGAGGTCCGGCGGCAGCATGACAAGAAGATCGTGTGAGGGGTCGGCAGTGTGCCCAGTCTTGTGCGCGTAGCTTGCCGCGAGCAACTCGCCATCGGCAAAGCCGCGCGCGCGCGATTGCGAAACGCGTGCGACCTCCATGTACCCGAGGAAAGGCACTGGATAGTTAAGGTCCGGCTCGTTTTCGATGAAGACGCCGCGTTCGCCATCAAAGCGCGCGCGGAAATAGGGGTTGGTGTTCTTCAAGAACGTCAGCTCCGTCCCAGCGGAAAGACCGGTATAGAGCGTGTCGAGCCGCACATGTCCATCGGCGGGCGGGCCTTCCTCGTATTCCAAGAAATAGGCTCGGCCCGGCGCCTCGATGCCGAGCGAGCGGATTTTGCGGTGCCCAGGCCGCGGTTCTTGAGACATCTCGGCACGTGGTTGCGCCAGCAAGGGCGATAGCTCGCTTCGCTTTAGAGCCGGGGCGTCGAGGTGTACCGGCTCCCCGCTGCGTGCCGAAGATACGACGGCCACCGCAAGCCGGTGGGTGGCTAGAGCATCACCATACGGGCAGCGAATGCGGTTTTCACCACCCCGGACGGCGTCGATGAAATCGCGGTCTTCGCGCCATACCGGATCGCCATCGGCGCTTCGCACTGGGCGTCCTCTTCCAACATCCACCATGATGTCGCGATCGGTCAATTCGATCGCCAGTCGGTCGGCGAAGATGTGCAAGCCGACGCGGTGGCTCCAGCCGAGAAGGCAGCTCGCGGCGATATTGGCGACCACGCCCGTTTCGAAGGTCAGGCTAGCTGTCGTGACCGTCGGCACATCGAGGCCGGGAAATTCCACCCTTTCCTTGTATCCCGCCCGGCCGTATACGTCGGTGACCTCGCCCACGAGGAAGCGCGCGAGATCAAGGAGATGCGTCGCCTGCTCAACCATCTGGCCGCCGGATTGATCCTTCTTCCACCACCACTGCGGGGGAGGCGTGGAATCCAGCCAGTATCCCGACAGCAGTTGCGCTGGGTTATCCGCCAGCAGGCTTCGGGCTTCATCGACGATATCGAGATAACGCCAGTGATAGCCAACGCCAGTAATCAAGCTGGCCTTCGACACGCCGGCTGCGATCTCTTCCGCCAGCGCCAGATCGAGCGTGACTGGCTTTTCGACAAAGAATGGAATGTTGCGGTCAATGAGGTCCTGTTCCGGCTCGCCATGGGCGAAAGGCGGAATGCAGATGTAGACCGCGTCGAGCCGTTGCGTGTCGAGCATTTCACGGTGATGGCTGAAAGAGCGGGCGCCAAAGCGCATTGCCGCCGCATCCGCACGGGGAAGGTCCAGGTCGGCAAAGGCGACGAGTTCGACGTCGTCGAAGCCGGTTAGGATATCAAGGTGCCGATGGGCGATGCCACCCACGCCGATGAAGCCCAGCCGCGTTTTTCGCATCTCGGTATCCTTTTGTTTTTGATCCGCATGTGGGGTGAGGAACCGCTCGTAGACGGCGCCGGTCTCATCAGCCATTCGGCGGGCGGAAAAGTTGCGCTCGAAACGCGCGTGGCCGACTCTGCCGGTGGCCTTTAGATGGGGATCGCTCAATGCCTGATTGACGACAGCGGTGATCGACGCTGGGTTGCCGGGCTCCGCGAAATAGGGATGATCACCGCCCAGTGCCTCGACGGTTCCGCCGATCCTCGTCGCGACCACGGGGACGGCAAGCGACATCGCCTCGAGAACCGCGAGTGGAAGGCCTTCGAAGAGCGAGGGAAGCACGAAGAGATCGGCGATCGCCATGATCTCCGCAACATCCGCCCGGTGCCCCAGAAAGCGAACGTGACCAAAGGCTTTTAAATCTTCCGCCAGGGTTTGGACACGATCTTCTTCTGGACCCGATCCGACAAAAAGCAACACCGCTTTGGGGTGAGTTCCAAGTATGTTCGGCAAGGCGCGGACAAGCGACACGTGATCCTTCTGCTCGGTGAAGCGGGCGACCGTCAGCAGCACGGTTTTATCCACCAGGTCGAGCGCTCGCCTTAGTTCAGCCGCTGCTCGCGCAGGCGAAAGTGGAAAGATGCCGTTGCGCACGACTGTCAAACGCGACGGCGCGACGTTTGCATCGCAGAAGCTTTCACGCGAGGCTTCGGAAACGACGATGTGATGCGACAGCCTCCCGGTCTCGCGCCGGTAGAGCTCGATCTGATCAGGATCGGTGAGCAGATATGGC
Organism: Rhizobium sp. CB2179; assembly: GCF_057653455.1. Classification (NCBI taxonomy): domain Bacteria; kingdom Pseudomonadati; phylum Pseudomonadota; class Alphaproteobacteria; order Hyphomicrobiales; family Rhizobiaceae; genus Rhizobium; species Rhizobium sp. CB2179. The sequence continues at coordinate 275,228 of NZ_JBYGKR010000005.1, forward strand.
AAATGATCGGTGCGGATGATCGGGATTGCCAGGGCATCCGCGGCGGCGGCTAGGCGGTGTCCCTCCCATCCGATTCCCGCATGAACGTGCAGAAGATCAATACTGGATCGCGCCAACCACTGCTGGAATACGCCCGCATCTTCGCTTAGCTTGATGCCAATTCCGTGGCGCGCAGCCCGCGGCAACAAACCGGTCCTGTCCTCGGTCAACAGGGCTATTGTGACATCCCACCGTTCGCTCAAAGCCCGCCCGAGAGCAAGCATGTGTTCGCCCATCCCGGACGGTTCTGCACTGTCGGTCGCCAGTAGGATGTGCGGCCTCCTATTCATGCCGCGCGCCGGCAAACGCCTTGCCGGCCTCATCCCGGAGCTTCAGGCGTCGGTAGGTCGCCAGTGCTTGGCCGACGACTTGATCCATATTGTAATATTTGTAGGTTCCCAGCCGCCCGACGAATGTCACGTTGGTCAGCGCGCGGGCGAGAAGCTCGTATCGTCTATAAAGTGCCTGGTTCTCAGGGCAGGGGATCGGATAATAGGGATCGCCGTCTGCACGGGCATATTCATAGCTGATGCTCGTCTTTGGGTGAACCTGGCCGGTCAGATGCTTGTATTCAGTCACGCGCGTGTAATGCACCTCCTCGGATGGATAGTTGATAACGGCTACCGGCAGTAGCCGTCTTACGTCGTGCGTTTCATGGTGGAATTCCAGACTGCGATATGGCAGCCGACCCAAACAATGGCCGAAATACTCGTCGATGGGCCCAGTAAAGATCGTGTGGCTGGCCGGCCCATCCTGCTTCAGATCGGCGAAATCCGTGCCGACCATGACCGTTATGTTTTCATGGTCGAGCATGCGTTCGAACATGCGCGTGTATCCATCACGCGGCATGGCCTGGAAGCGGTCGAGGAAATAGCGAGTCGGTATCGGTGCGGGTCGGCACTCGTGCGGTGACGGACTTGTCGAGCTTCGAGGCATCAAGGCCCCATTGCTTGCGCGTGTAGCCTTCGAAGAAAGTGCGATAAAGCCCAGAGCCGATTTGAGATGTGACGACGTCTCGTGATGTTATCACGGGGTCGCAGGGTTCCGCCCGGTCGGCCAGGAAGCGTGCGGCCGCGAATTCGTCCGTCAGGTCGAGGCCATAGAGCGCGTTCAGCGTTGTGCGGTTGATGGGGATGGGAAGCCGCAGGGCGCCGACCTGTGCAAGCACGCGATGCTCGTAGGGACGCCATGCCGTGAAGCGCGAGAGATAGGCAACCACATCCTCGCTATTGGTGTGGAAAATGTGCGGGCCATATTTATGGACGAGGATCCCGGCTTCATCGTAGTGATCGTAGGCGTTTCCGCCGATATGAGGCCGCTTGTCGCAAACAAGTACCTTCCTCCCACCATCTGAAGCAAGGCGTTCCGCCAGCACCGAGCCGGCAAATCCTCCACCGACGATCAGATAGTCATAGCTTCCCGGCGCGGGCCGTAGGGTGCGAACGGAAAATCTTTGGGGCAGGCCAGGGGACAGAACTTTCTGCGCTGCGGCCTCTTCGACAAGCGCCGACATCCTACGGAAGGTTGTCTCCCAGGATGATCGGGCTAAAATTTCATCGACGGCTTGCAGCCATGTCTGATCATTGCGGGAAATATGAAGGGCAGCATCGCAGGCCTCCGTAAAGGCTTGTGGGTCATTGGCCAGGAAGACGCCTGGCACATCGCCATACCCGCGGACCACGTCGACAATCTTGGTTCCGACGATCGGCCGGCCCGCGGCGAGGTATTCAGGAGTTTTCGTCGGACTGATAAATCGGGTGGCATCGTTCAGCGCAAATGGCATAAGCGTCGCCTCCCAACCCGAAAGGTAGGCCGGCAGATCGCCATAGGCTTTCTGACCGAGATAGTGGATGTTGGCTGCTCGCGGCAAATCATCCGGTGAAATCTTCACGATCGGCCCGAGGAAGATGAAGGAATAGCCGGGCCGCGCCGCAGCCGCGCTTTCGATCAGATCCAGATCGAGCCGCTCGTCGATGACGCCGTAGTAGCCAAGGCGTGGATGAGGAATATCGACTTGGTCCCAGGGTTCCGGCAAGGCGTTCCGCGCCGTGCGGAAGTGATGGCTATCGACGCCGGATGGAAATGGGTGGATGTTGTCGTGCTGGTCACGTTTCGCTTCATACAGGCTTATCCCACCAGTGAAGACGACGTCGGCGGCGGCAATCAACGTCTGTTCGGAGGCCTTGAGGTTGGCGGGCGCGAACTTGAAGTTCGCCAATTCGTCCATGCAGTCGTAGACCACCACCACCGCATCGACATGCCGGGCGAAAGCAAACATCAACGGGGTGTAGAACCAAAGGATCGGGCGCTTTCCGCCATACAGCGTGATGAGTTCGTCAAGCAGTTTGCCAAGAGCGGCTTCACGCTCGGCCTCGCTCCACCCATTTGGAATGCGCGGACGGACCGCCTTGACGCTTGTCCCCTCGAACGGATGGATCTCCAGATAGGCAAGAGGATGGTCGGTCGGGATGAATTCCTCAAAGAAGAACACTGGGCGCTCCCGCGAGAATCGCTGCATCAGATGCTGGGGCCTCTGGAGCACAAAATCCCATCGAAGATGCGAGAAGCAAATGAGCGGAGCGTCTTGCGGCAAACCGCAGCCGGACAACGGCACAGAACTCAGCAGGTTCATCAAACACCTCGCAACCACGATGGCCCCCGAACCTGCGATTGCGGCGAATGTTCCAATCAATTTGGCTAAGTTATCTCGATAAGGCTCTTGAGCGTCCGGAGGCTATGCGGCCATGTCCAGTTATCCAAGACGACCTGACGTGGATCGAAGCTTTGCAGCCCTCCAAGCATGTCGCGGATACCCGCGTGAAATTCATCGGCCGAGGCAGCGCGCCCCGTCTTCGGCGTGATGTATTGCAGTCCGCACCTCAGCTCACTGTTTGCAAGAACGGGTATTCCAGCCAGCATATACTCCGTCAAAATGGCCGGCGCGCCATCATCGACGCCGCAAACGACGCCGATCCGGGCCTGGTTCATAAGCCTGTTCACTTCGGCAAATGGTACACCGGGCGGATCGATGAAATCGACGTCGATGTTGAGTTCTCCTGCGTGCCGGCGTAGCGCTTCCATCATCTCGCCATAGCCGCAGACGCACAATGCACGCAGCGAACGGGGCAGTTGGCTCAGCGCGTTGAACAGAATGTCATGCCGCTTGTAAGCCTGAGCAGCAGCGACGTAGATCACGTCATAGATCTTTTCCAGACCCAGAGGCCTGAACGTTACCTCAGAAGCAAACTCCGGTCCAATCGGCATAACGGCGACGCGCTTGTCGGGATATAAAACGCGCACTGCTTCCGACTGCCAGGCGGCGCCGGTGAGAATAAGGTCGAAATGGCGGCTCACCTCAGATGGCACGCGCAACGCCGGTGCGTCGATCGAATTGTAAATTTTGAAACTGTCGGGGCAGGCCAGCAATATGTCTTCGCTAACGCCAAGGCCCCATACGCACAAGATTGACGGTGGTCCGAAAGCCTCGATATGGCCCAGCATATCATTTGATGCGAATGGCGCTTCAGGCCCATTCATCTGGAACGACCGGCGCGTCAAGAACGGACTGCCATCGGGCCGATGCATCTTTGGCGATGCACCTCGGCTGTGGGTCCAAATTTCGGCGCGGTCGGCAAGGCCTCCTTTGAGAGCTGCAAGAGGGAGCCGCTCGATGTAGCCCCCCACGACCTCGACGTTCTGTCTCGGGGTGACGGTCATCTCTGGGAGAGGCCCGCGATTTCCCGACAACCATTGCTGCCGAAACCAGGCTATCGTCTTGAATTGGGCGTCGCGCCAATCGCCGTTCTGGAAGTCGCTGATGACAACTATTCGGCGTGGTATGTTTGGTGCTTGCATCGCAACCATTTTCGTTGAAGTCCCGCGTTGGAAGCCGATCTAAGTTTGCATCTCATTTGCCGTGAACCCCTCACTTAAATGCGCCTTCGCCCCATGTTGAACATGCGGCGGCTAACGATCGCCGATAGAAAAGCGCGCGGAAATGGCCACTGCGCGATGGTGACCTCAGGAAATTTCTTGATGTCGGCCAGTCACCACGAAAACATGGCGAGAAGTGATTTAAACCCGACAAAATCTCTTCATGGACCACCTGCAGGGGCGATCTGCATTTGCGCAGGCTGGGATTTATCCGCTTGTCCGGGAAGGGGTTTCTGGTCGGTCGGGCGTTCATCTGCCGGGGCTGCCGGCATCTGCGATTGAGGGGTCGAACCCGTCCTTTCGGTTCCGATGCCAGGATTCATATCGGCGGTCCCGCCCGCCGTCGCATCAGTCGAGACTTGCCGATTTGCCGAAACCTGGTCCGTGCCGATGGGCTGCGGCGTAATCTTGCCGTCGGACGAAGCAACGCGCCAGACGGTGTTGCCGGCGTCATCTGCGACGAGCAGAGCTCCCGTCCCGTCGATCCCGACTCCGACCGGCCGTCCCTTCGCTTGGTCGTCCTGGATAAAGCCCGTGACGACGTCCTGCGCCTTGCCGGATGGCTTCCCGGCCTCGAATGGTACGTACACCACCTTGTAGCCATTGAAGCTGTCCCGGTTCCAGCTGCCGTGCTCTCCGATGAAGGCGCCATTGGCGTAGGCGGCCGGCAGCGCTGAATTCATCGAGAAGGCCAATCCAAGGGCCGCGACATGGCTCGACAGGGCATAATCCGGTGGCGTCGCCCTTTCGACCATGTCCGGACGCGGCGGATGCACGCGCGCATCGACATGGTTGCCGTAATAGCTCCAGGGCCAGCCGTAGAAGCCGCCTTCCTTAACCGAGGTCATGTAATCGGGAACGAGGTTCGGACCGAGTTCGTCGCGCTCATTGACGACCGTCCAGAGCGAACCTGTCTCAGGGTTGAAGGCGAGGCCGTTCGGATTGCGCAGACCTGAGGCGAAGACGCGCGCCGCGCCGGTGTGCCGGTCGACCTGCCAGATCGCTGCACGGCCCTTTTCTGCTTCAAGCCCATTCTCGACGACATTGGAATTCGAGCCGACCGAAACGTAGAGCATCTGCCCATCGGGGCTGAGCGCCAGATCCTTGGTCCAATGATGATTGATCGGACCACCGGGCAGGGGCGTGATGGTTTTCGGTTGGGCGGTGATTTCATTCTGCCCAAGTTCATAGGGGTAGGCGAGAATGGCGGACGTCGAGGCGACATAGAGCGTGTTGTCGACCCAGGCGACGCCGAACGGCGAATCGAGTTTCTTCAGCAGATCGTGCCTCTCATCCACCTTGCCGTCGCGGTTGGCGTCACGCAGCAGTGTGATGATGTTGCTTTCCTTCTGCTCGCCGCCGTCGCCATGAGCGATGGACATGATCCAGCCTCTGATCAAATCCTTCGGCCGGGAGGCCGGTTCGCCTGACGGGCCACGCGCCTGAACTACCAGTACGTCGCCGTTCGGCAAGGTGTGGACTGTCCTTGGATTGGCGAGGTCCTTGGCATAAGCAGTGACCGTCAAACCGTTCGGTGCGGCCGGCGTCTCACCATCCTTCCAGCCAACGACCTCCGCTACCTTCAGATCAGGCAGCAGGGAAGGGGCTGGATCTGGGAGCACGGGGTTCGGTCCGATCTGCTGAGAGATGTCAAAATCTCCGCTCTGGGCGTAAGCCGCAAGACCGACGCCGACAGATATCGACAGAACCGAAGCGCCGAGAATCTGGGACTTCTTCATCATATCCTCCAGGCCAGTCTGGCATATTTGCGGGCGGAAATTGCCGCGGCCACCAGGCACAAGACAAAGGTGACGGCCGAAAGCATCAGTCCGTATGGGACGACGGCCGTCCATCCATCGCCGGCATGGATAAGGTTGTTGGCAAAGGCGAGGCTCAGTATGATTAGATAGAGGAGGGCGGACAGGAACGGCGGCCGTAAAGGGCGCGTGCGGCGACGCATCAGATCCATCAATCCGGCCAGAATCGCAAGCGAGCCCAACATAAGCCCAGCGAACAGCAACCATGCAGAGAAATTCTGCCACATCAGATTGCCGGTCTGCCAGAAAGCGATATCGGTCGCAAGCGCGAGCGTGAAGCAGACGAAGGGAAACGGGACAAAGAGCGACTGAAGCGGATAGGCGGCCGAGTCTCGATTGCTTGTAGAAGATATAGCCATGGATGCTCCGTGAAACTGAGAGCTGGGAGATGCCTATCCAACCCGCGGCGAGAGCATATGGTTCCGTTACGGTGCGTGCTGCACGAACTGCCCGCCTGAAAGAGCATGGTCGGCCCCAGCAGAGAGCGAAGAAGAAAGTGCTCCTTAGCCAGCCGGGTTGCAGCTCAGCCGACTTGTTCGATGGAGAGCGGGCCGGGCGGCAGGGCTCGATCAGCGACTTGGCCGAGAAGGCCGGATCGAGCCAATCGGCCCAGGCGTCCCGTTCGAGAATAACAGTTTGCCGGTCGTGATATGGCGCAATGTCTGGCCTGAACTCCATCGTCCACAAGCGGCGTTCGGCGCCTCCGAAAATATTCCTTCCTCATCATCCGATTGAATCCGCTGTCGATTTTTCTGCGTCGCACTCGTGCTCAACTTCAGCGCGTCATATGCGCGTTGACTCATTTACGTCTTGAGAACAGATACAGAACATATTGCTGTTACTCAAGCTGAAAACGGGTTGCCGTTAAAGGAGATCATGAACTCAGCCGTCGCCCCAATCGCTATCCTCGACGGTCTGCGCGAGCAGATAGCGCACCTGGAAAGCGCCAGTCGGCGCAGGCGAGGCGTTTTGCCTTTCGGCGTGGCCCAGATCGACGGGCGGCTTCCGGGCGGCGGATTGGCCCATGGGGCGCTGCACGAATGCGCTGGCGGCGGGGCCGGCACCGTCGATGGCGCGGCCGCCGCCCTGTTCGTGGCCGGCATTGCCGCGCGTACGAAAGGCAAGATCGTCTGGTGCCTGACACGTCCCGATCTGTTCTTCCCGGCCCTGGCGCAGGCGGGGCTGCATCCGAACCGGGTGGTCTTCGTCGAGTCCGACAAGGAAGAGGACGTCCTTGCCAACATGGAGGCGGGCCTCTCGTACGGCGGGCTCGGCGCGGTGATTGGCGAGATCGTCCGCCTGCCGATGGCGGCGTCGCGCCGGCTGCAACTTGCCGCCGAGAAGACCGGCACGATGGCGCTCGCGGTGCGGCGGTGGCGACGGCAGACCGAGGCCAGCGACTTCGGGCAGCCGACGGCCGCGACCACGCGCTGGAGGGTGAGCGTCATTCCGAGTGAGGAGCTGCCGGTTCCAGGCGTCGGGCGGGCGAGGTGGTTTTTGGAACTGATGAGGGTGAAAGCGGGTGAGTGTGCCGAGTTCGAAGTAGGAGCCTGCGATGCCAAGGGTCGTATCGATATTTTTTCCCGATCTGTCGACCGACAGGATCAGGCGGGCCGATCCCGCCATTCCCGTTGAGCAGCCGATCGCCGTCATTTCGAAGAGCGGATCCAAGCGCTGGGTCTCGGCCGCCGACGCCGCGGCCAGGAAGGCCGGACTCCACGTCGGCATGCCGGCCGCCAGGGCGCAGGCGATCCTCCAGGGCCTGCGGATGATCGACGCCGATCCGGCCGCCGATGCCGTGGCGCTCGAGCGCGTCACCATGTGGGCGCTGACGCAGTATTCGCCGATCGTCGCCGTCGATGCGCTGGACGGCATGGTCATCGATACGGAGGGCGCCGACCATCTGCAGGGCGGCGAGGAGCGCATGTTGACGAGCATCGCCAATCGGTTTCGCGCCAAGGGCCTGACGGCACGGGTCGCCATTGCGGACACATGGGGCGCGGCTCACGCATGTGCCCGCGCCATCAATCGCGAAACTGTCATCGTCCCGAGTGGAGAGACCATCCGGGCGGTCGAGCGACTTCCGATCTCTCTGCTGCGGCTACCCGAGAAGATCGTGGGCGATCTGCGCATGCTCGGCTTCCGGACTATCGGCGAGCTCTCGGCGACGCCGCGCGCTCCCTTGGCGCTTCGCTTCGGCCCGGAGATTGGACGGCGTCTCGACCAGATGTTCGGTCGCGTCCGCGAACCAATAGATCCGATCCGTAGCCCAGAACTCGTCGAGGTCGTTCGATCGTTCGCCGAACCGATCGGTGCAGCGGAAACGATCGACAAGTATGTCGGCCGGCTGATTGTTCAGCTCGTCGCTGAACTCCAACGGAAGGGTCTTGGCGTCCGCCGGACCGATCTTATCGTCGACAAGGTCGATGGGACCAGGCAGGCGATCAGAGCGGGAACCGCCAAGCCGGTGCGAGACATCGCCTGGCTGACGAAACTGTTCCGCGACCGGACGCAGACGATCGAGCCGGGTTTCGGGATCGAAAGGCTGACCCTCGTCGCCGTGATGTCGGAACCGCTTGAAGAGAAGCAGAAGGCGTCCTCGCTTGTCGACGACGAGGATGCCGACATCACACCGCTGATCGACGTCCTCGGCAACCGAGGCCAGCGCGTCTACCGGGTCGCGCCGGTCGCCTCCGACGTCCCGGAGCGCAGCGTCCAGCGTATCGCCGCGGTCGGCGAGGACGCGACGGAAGATTGGGTCCACCATTGGCGACGGCCGGTGCGGCTGTTTGCGCGTCCGGATCGGATCGAGGCGATAGCCCTGCTGCCGGATCATCCGCCGGCCAGCATCACCTGGCGCGGTAAGCGTCATCGCGTCAAGCGTGCGGACGGTCCGGAACGGGTCTTCGGCGAATGGTGGAAGCGCGACAGCGAATTCGAGGCTGTGCGCGACTACTTCGTCATCGAAAACGAGAGCGGGGAACGATACTGGATCTTTCGCTCCGGCGACGGCATCGATCCCGAAACAGGTTCCCACAAGTGGTTCATACACGGGATATTCGGATGAGATACGCCGAGCTCCAGGTCACGACGCATTTCAGCTTCCTTCGTGGCGCGTCCTCCGCCGACGAGCTCTTTTCTACCGCCAGGGAACTGGCCATCGAGGCTCTCGGCGTTGTCGATCGCAACAGCCTGGCAGGGGTCGTCCGGGCGCTCGAGGCGTCGCGCGCGACAGGCGTCCGTCTCGTTGTTGGGTGTCGGCTGGATCTGCAGGAGGGCATGTCGATTCTCCTTTATCCCACGGACCGCGGCGCCTATTCGCGGCTCACCCGGCTCCTCACGCTTGGCAAGGGCAGGGGCGGCAAGGCGAACTGCATCTTGAACCTCGACGATGTCGCTCTCTACTCCGAGGGGCTGCTTGCAATCCTTGTGCCCGACCTAGCTGACGAGACCTGCGCCGTCCAACTTCGCAAGATGGCCGAGATATTCGAGGACCGAGCATATGTCTCGCTTTGCCTCCGGCGGCGTCCGAACGACCAGTTGAGGCTGCACGAATTGTCGAACATGGCGATGAGGCACCGCGTGCGAACAGTCGTCACCAACGACGTCCTCTTCCACGATCCTTCCAGGCGGCAGCTTCAGGACGTCGTCACCTGCATTCGAAACAATACCACCATCGACGACGTCGGCTTCAAGCGCGAGCGCCACGCGGACAGATATCTAAAGCCGCCGGAGGAGATGGAGCGCCTGTTCCCGCGCTACCCCGAGGCGCTGGCCCGGACGATGGAGATCGTCGACCGCTGCAGGTTCTCGCTGGAGGAACTGACCTACCAGTATCCCGAGGAGGCGATCCTCCCGGACAAGACCCCGCAGGAATCCCTCGAGCACTATGTCTGGGAGTGCGTGCCCAACCGCTATCCGGAAGGGCTGCCGCCGGAGGTTCTCAAGATCGTCCGTCACGAACTCGATCTCATCCGGACGATGAAATACGCCCCATACTTCCTGACCGTCTTCTCGATCGTCCGCTTCGCCCGGTCGCAAGGCATCCTTTGCCAGGGGCGGGGCTCGGCGGCGAACTCGGCCGTCTGTTACATCCTTGGTATCACCAGCATCGACCCCTCGACCAACGATCTCCTGTTCGAGCGCTTCGTCTCCCAGGAGCGCGACGAGCCGCCGGACATCGACGTCGACTTCGAACACGAAAGAAGGGAGGAGGTCATCCAATGGATCTACAAGACCTACGGGAAGGATAAGGCCGCTCTCTGTTCGACGGTGACCCGTTACAGGGCGAAGGGTGCCATCCGCGACGTCGGCAAGGCGCTCGGCTTGCCTGAGGACCTCATCAAGGCCCTGTCAACGGGCATGTGGGCGTGGTCGGAAGAGCTGGTCAGTGATCGCAGTCTTCGTGATCAGGGCTTGAACCCGCAAGACCGCCGCCTCGCCCTGACGCTTAGGCTTGCGCAGCAGCTCATGGGCGCTCCTCGGCATCTGGGACAGCATCCAGGCGGCTTCGTCCTGACCCACGACCGCCTCGACGATCTCGTTCCGATCGAACCCGCGGCAATGGTTGACCGGCAAGTGATCGAGTGGGACAAGGACGACGTCGAGGCGCTCAAATTCATGAAGGTCGACATCCTGGCGCTCGGTATGCTGACCTGCATGGCGAAGGCCTTCGCGCTCATCGAAGAACACAAGGACGAGCACCTTGATCTCGCCACCATCCCTCAGGAGGACCAGGCGACATACGCGATGATCAGGAAAGCCGACACCCTCGGCACGTTCCAGATCGAGTCGAGGGCGCAAATGGCGATGTTGCCGCGCCTGAAGCCGCGGACCTTCTATGACCTCGTGATCCAGGTCGCGATCGTCCGGCCTGGTCCGATTCAGGGCGATATGGTGCACCCCTATCTCCGCCGCCGGGAGGGCAAGGAGCGGGTCGTCTACCCGACGCCGGAACTCGAAGCCGTTCTCGGCAAGACACTCGGCGTCCCGCTCTTCCAGGAGTCGGCCATGAAGGTGGCGATGGTTTGCGCCGGATTTACCGGCGGCGAGGCAGACCAGCTTCGCAAGTCGATGGCCACCTTCAAGTTCACCGGCGGCGTCTCGCGCTTCAAGGACAAGCTCGTCTCCGGCATGATCAGGAACGGCTACACGGCCGAGTTTGCCGAGAAGACCTTCAGCCAGCTCGAGGGATTCGGCAGTTATGGCTTCCCGGAATCCCATGCGGCGTCGTTCGCCTTGATCGCCTATGCCTCCAACTATGTGAAATGCCACTGTCCGGACGTCTTTTGCGCGGCGCTGCTGAACTCGCAGCCGATGGGATTTTACGCGGCGGCCCAGATCGTCGGTTGCGCTCGGAACCATGGCGTCGAGATCCGACCGATCTGCATCAACAATTCCCGGTGGGACTGTACGCTTGAGCGTATCGGAGATACCGACCATCACGCGGTCCGCCTGGGAATGCGCATGGTGCGCGGCCTTGCCGCCGCCGATGCCGCGCGTGTCGCGGCTGCTCGCATGGACCAACCGTTCGAAAGCGTTGACGATATGTGGCGACGGTCTGGGGTCCCGGCGGCTTCTCTGGTCGAACTCGCCGAGGCCGACGCCTTCCTGCCATCTCTGGGACTTCAGCGGCGCGACGCATTGTGGGCGATTAAGGCTCTGCGTGACGAACCTCTTCCGCTCTTTGCAGCCGCCTCGGAACGCGAGGCGAGGGCGATCGCCGAGCAGCAGGAACCCGAAGTCGCTCTGCGCCAGATGACGGATGGACACAACGTTGTCCAGGATTACAGTCACATCGGGTTCACGCTCCGCCAACATCCCGTCGCATTCCTTCGAAAAGCTTTGGCAGAGCGCCAGATCGTCACCTGCGCGCAAGCCATGAACGCGCGGGATGGTCGCTGGTTGATGACAGCTGGCCTGGTCCTCGTCCGGCAGAGACCCGGCAGCGCCAAGGGCGTCATCTTCATGACGATCGAGGACGAGACCGGTCCGGCCAACGTCGTCGTCTGGCCCAAGCTCTTCGAGCAGCGCCGCCGTATCATCCTCGGGGCATCGATGATCGCGATCAATGGGAGAATTCAGCGTGAAGGCGACGTCGTTCATCTCGTGGCCCAGCAAGCCTTCGATCTGTCGGGCGATCTCTCCGGGCTGGCTGAGCGCGACGCAGGGTTCCGGCTCCCGACGGGCAGGGGAGACGAGTTCGCGCATGGATCGCCCGGAAGTCCGGATTCGCGCGACAGGGTGGCGGGCGCGAGGCCGAGGGACATTTTCATTCCGTTATGCCGAACTCCGCATAAGGGAACTTATCCCGAGCCGGAGACTATGCCGAGCCCGTTTCCCAAAGCCCGAGATTTCCGGTGAAGCCGCGTGGCAAGCTCGGCATATTTTCAAAGCACTGGAAGGCGATTTTCGCCCTTACGGACATCTACCTTGAACGATTATTGCCTACGAGCTAGGGATCAGCGGAAGCCAATCAAGAAAAGATTCCAATGTTTCCCTTCTCCGAAGCCGATCCCGTTCAGCATTCCGATCCCTAATGCCTCCGAGGTGGTGATCATCGGAGGCGGAATTGTCGGAGTGTGCACCGCCATCTTCCTTGCTAATCGAGATGTGCAAGTGACATTGCTTGAGAAAGGACGCATTGCCGCCGAAGAGTCCTCGCGCAACTGGGGCTGGATACGAAAGCAAGGGCGAGACGCTGACGAGCTGCCAATAGTGATCGAAGCCTGCCGCCTCTGGCAACAGTTGGCGGACGAATGTCTTGAAGACATCGGCCTCCGACAAACTGGCGTTACCTATGTGGCCCGGACGGCCAAGGACATGGCTGCGTTCGAAGACTTCATGAAGATCGCCGCTGCCCACGATCTCGACACGCGCCTTGTAGACGGCAACGATGTGTCATCCGTGGCCTCAGGTATGAGTCGGAGGTTCAGCGGGGCAATGACTACCCCGGGGGTCATGCTCGTCTCCGCTAAATTGTAACAGCGGAGCCTGAATATTATGCCGAGCTTGCCACGCGGCTTTACCGGAAATCTCGAGCTTTAGGAAACGGGCTCGGCATAGTCTCCGCCTCGGGATAAATTCCGGATCTGCACATCGACACCCTGAAGGTGAGAGCGCGGAATTTCCAGGCGGCTGCTTGTCCTCCCGCGGAATCCGCAAGCTGTGTAAAATCCTCGCTGCAAGACACGCTTCTGGGAGAGCGAGGGCCATTTGAATACATGTGCAGGTTTCGGTCAGCGCGCGGGCCCGAAGTGGGTCACCCTCTGACGCTTGCCTCCCATCGCCATTCCGACCAGCGTCCTTGTCTCATTCGAGCAAGACGACCGCGGATGCCACAGGTCAACTCGGTCGTCCCGCTGTGGGTCGCGTATCTGTCTTGGTGCGTGCAATCGATACTTACGCTTCAGATAATTGGGAACAGAAGAGTGATCTTGATGTTCGAGGGCCGCAACGTAAACCACGAAGGAAACGAAAAAGATGAATATCAAGCTCATCTGCGCCTCAATGCTCGCGGCCGGTATGGCCACGAGCGCTTTTGCTCAGTCCAGCACCGGAGCTGGAACCACGACGGAACCCAATGCCATTGGTACCGATGGTCGTGCCAATGTTCAGACAATGCAGCCGATGACATCCGATCCAACCTCCACGGGCAGCACGACGAATGGATCAATGGGCGCGACCATGCCAGGCGGTTGCAGCGGCGGCAGTGATCCTGCGAGCTCCACCGCTTCGGGCTCCGTCCAGACCCAAGGTGGTCTAAGCGACGCGACCCCCCAGGGTCAGGCTTGCGCTCAGTAAGCAGCCAAACTTTTCGAACAGGAGAAGAGGTGGCGCTATGTTGATGCCTGTGGGTATCACCCGCCACTTCAGGAGATTGCTTGATCGCCTCCTGGCGGATGACGTGGCCTAGCGGATATGCGGCAAGACTTCCTGCGCCATGAACCGCATGAAGCCATGTTGATCCAAGGAAACATTGTGCAAATAGACTTCCTCGAATCCGCATGATGCCAATTCACTGATGATTTCTAGCAGCTCGGATCCTTCTGTAATTAGTGGGACGAACTCTTCTATGTCCTCGGGCCTGAGGGTGTTGGTCACCTCGTCGAAGTCCTTGGGGCGCTTCAGGTCAGCTAAGACAGTCGGTGGCACGGCCGCATTGCGCCACCGCTCCCAGGCCGCCAGACGCGCTTCCTCCCTCGACATTGCCCACGAAACCTGAAGCTGCAAGACGAGCGGCTTGCCGTGGCCGCCATTATCTTCGAAGCGGCCGACAAGCTCTTGCATGCTCTCTTTGGATTTCCGCACTGTTATCAAGCCGTCGACCCAGTCGCCCATCCACCCTGCCGTCTTGGCGCTCAAGGCGGCGCCAAATATCGCTGGCGGCCGCTCAGCCAGGGACCAGAGCTTGGCTTCCTCCACCGCGAACCAGGGATAACGAACGGTGACCGTTTCTCCGCGAAGGAGATCCCGGACAATCCCGGCACCGGCACGAAGCCGCGCGTCGCGTTCTGCTTTTTCGGGCCAGCCGCTGCCCACGACGCTTTCGTTCAGGGCTTCACCGCTACCGACTGCAATCCATCGAAAACGGTTCGGGTACATCTCGGCGAGGGTGCCGGCCAAATGCGCAAGTAGGGCTGGGTGGTAGCGCCAGCCACCGGGGATCGCGAGACTACCGAACGGCAGCGATGTCGTTGCAAGTGCTGCGCCGAGCCAGGCCCAGTTGTTACCCGAATTTCCCTGCTCCTCGCTCCATGGCGCGATATGGTCGGACGTCATGACGGCACCGAAACCAGCGCGCTCTGCAGCCTGAACAAAGCATAAGAGTTCGCTGGGCGAGAACTGCTCATGCGACGCATGATAACCTATCAGCATTTGGGCTCCCCGTGATCAAGGCAATGCTTTGGCAATCCAGAAATACCTTGCAGCCTATGACATGCAGTCATGAACCGCCGAAAAAACCCTTTGTTCCGCTGCCGTTAGCGGGGTCGAGTTATGCAGCTGGCCCTGAATAGTTCGTGACCGCCTGTTGCGCCGTATCGTTCCACAAACCTACGACAAGAGATTGCGATCATGGGTTTGAAGCTAATCATTGGTGGAGGCCGCGCCGAGGCAGATGCGGCTCATCTCCGCCAGGTGGAAACAAACTCTGCTATTCTTCCAACGGGATTGCGCTGGCCGGGACCGCTCATTGGATGTTGGCCCCGTTGACCTGTCGAATGATCTCGAAATCCTCATGGCGCGGCACGCAAAATGAAGAAGCTTTTCCAGCGTTGACAGCGGCGAGTACACCCCGATCGTCAAGGTCAGGTAGCTGAAGATCCTCGATCAACTGACCACGTCCGCCTTCGGGAGCACGTCCCTCACACGGTCACGCGTGAACTCTAGGATTCCATGGACGGGCTCAGCGGTATCGGAGAATTCCGGATCACAGAAATGGATCCGAGCGGCGCGACCTGGCAATGCGCTTTTCGTGCCGCTGCCCGTTAATGCGATGAACGCCGGTCCGCTTTCGCCCTGCGCGCTGTGCACCAAAAAGAAGCCCCGCCGAAGCGGGGGAGGTTGGGAACGAACGGATCGCACAGGAAGGAAGGGTTGGCGTACGGCCCCGCTAAAAGAGGGGGACCTGTGCGATCCTTGTGGCCCAACGACAGATAGTCAGAAAAGTTCCTGTGCGTTTCTGCACCAGTCGGTAGATGGACCGCCAGTGACACCAGTCGTTTCGCCGCTTCGGTCCAAGGCCGCGAAAAGCTCCCGCGCCTGAAGAATCGCCGTGTCGGCACCTTGTTTCATTCGAAAAAAGAGCACATCTCGATGGGGTAAGCGCCGTCAGGAAAGCAAATGGCCTACGAGCGGGATATGGCTATCGTCTTCGATAGCGTGACAAAGGCGGTGATCGTCAGTTTCCGCGGAGCCACGGTCTATCTGCCAGGTCCCTATGCCGACCGAAAGGAGGCCGTCCTGATCGCCGAAGCGCATTGCCGCCGACTTGGCTGGCGAGATTGATTGCGACTTCTTTTCAACGATCGACGAGGGGCAGATATTCGTATTGTGAATCGCTCGTCCTTTCGCAATGAGCGCGCATGCCGAGGCAAGATGTGCTAAGCTCTCTTGGTCGGCACCGAACGTCGGTGCCGGTCTATCGTCGCTGATCATCAACAATGTCAGTGGCTTATGTGCGGTTTTGTCATAAACGCACACTTTCGCGGGACCTATAGCCAAATCTTTGGGCGTCCCGTAGCTTTCACCACACCCACAGGCGTTTGGCTTGACATCCAAGCTCCCCACGCGGAGCTGCTATGCCCCACCAATCGACCGTCGAGAACACTCTACTGAAATTGTTGAGCGTAGACGGTTTCGCACGCCTCTCGGGAGCGATGGAGCGCATCGACCTTCCATTGCGGCACGTTCTTGTCGCCAGCGACGTGCCGACCACGCATGTTTGTTTCCTGGAAAGGGGCCTGGCATCCATGGTTGTCAGCAGCATCGACGAAGAAGTTGTGGAAATTGGCCACATCGGGCGCGAGGGCGCATCCGGCATGCACGTCGTCCTGGCGGTAGAGACCACCCCCACGCGCACGTTCATGCAGGTCGCGGGGTCGGGGATTATGGTGCCGATGGAGACATTTCAGCGCGCGCTCGCCGATGATCCCGAGATGAAGGATTTCTTCCTTCGCTATGTTCACACAACCGTGCTGCAGCTCGCCCATTCGGCGCTCGCCAACGCCCGCTACAATATGCATGAGCGGCTGGCTCGATGGATCCTGATGTGTCACGACCGCCTCGAAGGCAATGACCTGGCCATTACCCATGAATTTCTGGCATTGATGCTCGGTGTCCGGCGTTCGGGCGTCACCAATGAGCTACACGTGCTTGAGGGCGTCCACGCCATCCGATCGACCCGCGGAAACGTGCGAATAGTGGACAGGGAAAAATTGATCGAAATCGCCGGTGGCTGTTATGGAGTGCCGGAGCGCGAATATGAGAGGTTGCTGGGTCTTCCGCTCGGCGCCAGGTAGATCAGCCCATTGGCTTCACCGCTTCCGCAAAGGGCAACACGAGCAGGATATCGCCTGTTTCGTTTCTGATCTCGACGCTTCTTGACGAAATGTCATATCCAAGCAGCACGGCACTGCTCATCAATGCCCGCGCATCACGCACCGCTTCAACGCGAGCGGCATCCAAATCGGCAAGCTCGGTTCCTTCCCAGTCGTCGAGCGATCCTGCTTCAGACAGAATGTTGAAGTAGAAGCGTGGCATTCGAAATCCCAAAGCCCGGAAGGACAAGTCGCCTATCTTGCCGTTCCGCGGCGTTCAGATCAACAGCATTGGGCATGCTTTCGTCATCGCCGATCTGAACGCGGCAGCCTTGCGGAAACGCACCGGTGGTTGGCGTTGAGAACTTGGTGGGTTACGTGTTCATTTTTGCGGGGCAGTGGAAGTCGATCCCGGCACGCCCAGGGGGATATGTTCTTCAACGGCCCAGGCTTTCTGCTGGTTCTAGAGCGGAGCTGCTGACAGACTTTCCGTCCAGCTCGATCTGCTTACGACGGAAGAGTTCCTCAGTTCGCTCTGCACGCGGCTGCGGACCGGAAGCCTGCTGCCGCGCTCTGCCACCGGAGAAATGTAAGAGGAGTGCCCTGAGCGTTGGCCCATATTGCGACGAGCACGGCGGTACACCGAGACGACGTGATTCCGACAGATTGCAACCACCACCATCGCATCGCGGCGACTTTTCCAAGTGGTGATCATCGTTGACGCCCTTCGACCATTTATCCCAGGCGGACAGGACGCTTTTCCTAATTTGGCATTTACCAGCTTTCAAACGGGGGGCTGACCCATCTTGGAAATGGCGGCTGTTTTTCGTACGATCGAACAACCAACAAGGATTGCGCTGGGTGCTGTTCATTGCGATTGGCTTTGTCGTTGCTCACATTGCCCTGGCCACGGCGATCTTCGCGCTTCGTGGCGGCGACCAACTATGGGTCCTGGGGTTGGTTTTCGGCTGGTATTGTTTCGCCATGTTCGGTCTCATCGTCTATTTATGGGTTCGCCATAGAAAATCGACCCGGCGAGGATAGTTCACTCGAGGCGATTGCTGTCACGCTCGGCGACGGAACATCTAGGCAGATTCGCTGATCTTCGGCGCTGTCGCGTCTGATCTACGACGACCTCGCGACCCTAGTCCTAGCTAGGCCTAGGCAGCCTGGAAATATACGGCAGTCGATCAAAGGAGCGAGACGTTCTCACATGGACGAACCCCGGCGCGATTCCATTTGCTCGCCCCTATCGAAGCAATGCCGAAGTAGGAATATGACAAATCTCTTAGAAAATCCGGTGGATTGGATGGAACGAGGCTTGCCAGGCATTTGGTCCGCTGGAACGCGCCTTCAGGGCCCCGACAGGTACAGGGTGCCGATTGGGATGCGCGCACACTCGCACTCCCTTCTCAATCTCCGATCGACGCGACAATGGAGGCTGCGATGTAGCGCTCCTCCCCCTCACCGTCGTTGAAGTAGTAGACGGCCAGTATGGAAGCTTGATCGCGCTTGACGACGCGAGGATAACCGAGATCGGCCGTGCCGCCATCGCTTCGGATGATCTTCTCGGCGCCCCATGTCTGGCCGTCGTCGCAGCTCACGCGCATCCTGATGCCAAATGGCGGGTCACGGTAACCGTAGACGAGCAGAAGCATGCCGTCGATCCGCCCGAGCGCGGGCGGATTGCCGTTGCTGCCTGTATTGTCGACGACGCGGCCTTTCCGCGTCCAAGTCTTCCCTTGGTCATCGGAAGTGAAGGCTTCTATCCAACCCTTGTCGCCGCCTGTCCCCATGCAGCGCGTCAGCGTCAGAATGGCGCCACCGGAAAGTGGCGTCGATGCCGGCATGATCGAATAGCCCTCGGGTTCTGGGCCGACAAAGCCTTGAAGGACGAAGCTGCGCCCGCCGTCCGCCGTGCGGGCGCAGAACACTCTGCCTTCCGCGCCATCCTCTTTGGAGGTGCTTAGCATGAAGAGCGCATCGTTCCTCCCAATAGGAACGATATCGGTTCGCGCGGAAATCGGAATGTCCAGACCGGTGAAAGGATATGGACCCCGCCATGTCCGTGCCCGATCCCGGCTGACATAGAACCAACTCACAGCATCGCCCTGCACATCGGTTCTAGCGCACATGACGATCGTCTCTGGATCGAGAAAGTCTATGGGTTGTTCCAGGCAGCGCAGTTCATCATCAGCCGACAGACGGACACCAACCTTGAGATCGGCGTTCAAGTGCTCATCGGCCGAAAGTGACATCCCACCTGGCACGCGACCGGAGAACCGCTCGCTCATCCAGGTCAGACCGCCGTCCAGGCTCCGTGCCTGCCAAGGCACGAATGGGTAATCACGGTCCAGTTCGTGAAGCTCCCCCTTCGCTCCGAGTTTGCCGCGCGCGAAAACGACGACCACCTCGTCACCCCACGACCAGAGACCATAATTCGCCGGCCAGCCTGCGAACTCGTCGCCTTTGCGGTGGACCTCGAGCTTGCGGAATTGCGTCTCCATCGGGGCACCAAGTTGTCAGAGCGCCTCGACAGGAATCGCCCGCACCAGCAATTCATCCTGTCTGAGCAGTTGTTCGAGGTTGCGACGATATCGACGCCACCAGGCCCTATCGAGAGTGTCCACCATGACTTCAACTACGATGACGTCTTCTTCTTCCGCCCCCTCGCCGTTGGACCAAAGCCCCTTTGCTGGCGAGTTGAGGTATGCCGTCGCTCCGCCATGGCGCTCCGTCATCTCGCGTTGAACTTTCGCGATGACGTCTTCTATCTTGATCGTCGATTGCGGCGCTGCCGGTATAAATAGCTGTATCAAGTGCATGTCTAGTTCTCCTTGTCGCCAGACATCGACATAAGACGGCGTTGGATTGGGGTCGGCTTGCGGAGCCGCTGGTGCTCTTTACGATCGCAAGCAGGTCGACGTGAGTGCCAGCGCTGAAAGGGCCCCTCCACCGCGGATCCATGACGACCGCGCGAGCAAGTTTCGTCACTTAAAGATGACGAGGGAGCCACGCCTATAATTGGCCCCGGTCGCTCCTGCTTGCGCCTCTTTACGTCCCCCCAATCACGGTCGAAATTTGCACAACTTCCCAGGCACTTTCCACTTCCCGGCGTCTGGCCCAGTAGAAAAGCTCTGGTTCAAGGCTGGATGACTCAAGCATCGCGAACTCCCAAATCGCCTAACGCGCATGCGACGATGAACCGCTCCTCGGAGCGGAGTCCAAATCAGACAGCCAATCCGACCATCGCACATCGCGGGAATCCCCCAAGCGATCGCGGAGCCGTCCATGTCGAATATATCGCCACGAAAAGCGTTCGCAGGAACGCCTTTTTGTCTTAGGACATGGTGAACTGGCGCCAACCTTGAAAGCATCGGTCGCTAGGATGAGTCACACCTAGCTGTCCACCGTCGATCGATTGCGTTTCACTAGGCTAAGCGCCTATCGACGCATGCATCTGACCGCAGACCGCAAGGCTCTCACGCATTGCCTTCACCCGCATTTCGGCATCTTCGAATGAATACGCCCAGATCTTGGCGGACCAAGTCGATGGCCCCATCTCATATTCCAGTGCGAAGAGATACATTGTCTGCCCGTGTTCGTCTTTTCGGACGAATTGAGCGTCAGGCCGTTCGCGGGTATCGCGCAGTTTATCGAAACTAATTACGCTCATATCCAACTCATCTAGCATTGCGGCGCTTGCCCGATCGCCGAGCCGGGGCACAAGAGCCAAACGATGAACGGCCGCCATGCGGCGGCCGTGAAGGCGCGTCGCCGTATTAGGCCGCGCGCTTTCCCTTTACGTTTGCCGAGGTCTCGGCGATTTGCGTAAGTTTCTTGTCGGTCGCTTCTTCTTCCGCAAGCGTTGCCTGCAGTAGCGGGACGGCCTCCTTGAAGCCAAGCTGCTTGGCCCATGCGATCAACGTGCCATAACGGGCTATCTCGTAGTGCTCCACGGCCTGCGCCGAAGAGATCAGTCCGGCATCCAGGGCGACCGTGCCCTTGAACTCGTCCATGATCTCATCAGCTTCGGCGATGATGCCCTGAATGGCTTCGCAAGTCTTGCCACGTGCCGGCTTGCCGATCATTTCAAAAACCTGTTCCAGACGTTCGACGTGTGCCTGGGTCTCGTCCCGATGCTGCAGGAAACCGGCCTTGCCTTCCTCCGACTGGGCGGCACGGGCCATTTTCGGCAGCGCCTTCAGGATCTGTTTTTCGGCGTAGTAAATATCCTTGAGCGTGTCGAGGAACAGATCGTTCAGCGTCTTCTCGGTTGCCATTTGCGTCCTCCTATGGCGTGTTGATGGGCTCTCGCTCGGTCGAACATTAGCGCGGAGATGACGCCCCCGTAATGGCGGCGCCATCTCTGTCCGGCCAAGGACGAGACCGACTCGGGTTGCGGTCGGCGATTGATCAAACCATTGCCGACGTTTGTTGTTCCTGCGGCGCCTATCTTTTCACGGAATATGGCAGTTACGCACGGAGCTCGCCGGATACGTGAATGTTATCAAAGCTGTGGGGGCATCGCGTGGGAACGATTTTCGCCGGATCGTCGTTTCGAGTCCGGATCGGCGCCTTCCAGCGATGCCTTTGGGCGATCCGCAACAGCATTCCGGCGTCTTCATGCGTTCAGTTGACTTGGAGGCGGTCCGCCGATGAGCGAAAACGAGATTTCGTCCGGTATCGTACAGCAACGATTCAGATGCTTGGAACTTTTCTTTCATCCCAGGAGAGAAAAATGACGGCTCTATCTTCACAACGTCCCGCGTCGCAAGAAACATCCTCGGTCGAGCTGGAGATTGTCGAACTGACACCGGCGTTGCGCGCATTTGCCCGAAGATTCCTGCGTAGTGAGGACGACATCGATGATCTCGTGCAAGAAACGCTGCTGAAGGCGTTGAATTCGATCCAGCTGTACCATCCAGGCACTTCTCTCAAGTCCTGGCTCTTCACCATCCTTCGAAATACGTTCTGCAGTAATTATCGTCGGCGGAAGCGCGAGCCGGTCGGAATGGATGTGACCATGGAACAGGTCTCTGTCGCCCCGAGCCAGGAGTGGGCGCTTCGCGAGCGTGAGCTGCGACAAGCAATGACGCGCCTCTCCGACGACCGACGCCGCGCGTTGACGCTGGTGGCCGCCGGAACGAGCTATGAAGATGCCGCCAGGATCTGCGGCTGCCGCATCGGCACCTTGAAAAGCCGCGTCAGCCGGGCCCGCGAAACCTTGCATTCGCTGCTTGGGAACCAGCTGATCGACTGAGCGCTCCTGCTTCCGATACTCGTCACGTCGGGATGGGAAGAATGGGGCCGGCGGGTTCGCATAGCCGTCTCTTTATCGCGGTTGAACATGGCGCGCGCCATGTACAGGATCTGTTGCGGCCTCTGCGTCTCGCACCCTCGCCGGAACATATCTTCGCTTTTCAGGTTCGGTGGCTTCACCTTTTTCCGAAGTCTAGGAGAAGAAACATGGATAAGCATGAACTTGGCAAGGGTCTCGCGGTGGTCACCGGCGCCTCGACCGGCATTGGCTATGAGCTGGCCAAATGCGCGGCGCGGGAAGGCTATGATCTGATCGTCGCCGCCGACGAGGCACGCATTCAGCAGGCAGCGTCGAGCCTGAAGGAGTTTGGCACGTCGGTCCAGGCAATCGAAACCGACCTTTCAACCGAGGATGGCGTCGACCGGCTGATGGAAGCCATCGCAGCTTCCGGACGTTCGGTCGATCTGCTAATGGCCAATGCCGGGCGCGGCCTCGGCAAGGGTTTCCTCGATCAGGATTTCGCGGAGGCCCGGAAAGTCGTCGATACGAATATCGTCGGCACCATCTATCTCGTCCAGCAGGTGGGCAACCTGATGCGCAGCCGCGGCGAGGGTCGCATTCTCCTCACCGGCTCCATCGCCGGCTTCATGCCCGGTTCCTATCAGGCCGTCTACAATGGCACGAAGGCTTTCATCAACAGCTTCTCCTTCGCGTTGCGAGAGGAATTGAAGGAAACGGGTGTGACCGTCAGCTGCCTGATGCCCGGCGCGACCGACACGGAATTTTTCAGACGCGCCGACCTCATGGATACCTCGGTCGGACAGGCAAAGAAAGACGATCCGGCCGAAGTCGCCAAGATCGGCTTCGATGCCATGATGGACGGCGAAGGAGATGTCGTCAGCGGCTGGAAGAACAAGCTCCAGGCGGCCGTCGCCAACGTGACACCCGCGAGCATCCTTGCGCATCAGCACGCCAAGATGGCTGAGCCAGGTTCGGGCAAGGAATAACCACGTTGCGGGCATGCCTGACCGGACCTCTCAATCGATCGACAGGAACGGCGCCGCGAGCGCACGGTTGCCGTTCTCATCGTCGATCTCGTTATCTTGCCCTGAATGGGCTGTCCCTGCATCCAATTCTGCGACCATTTCCCGGGCGGCCATCAACGTTTCCTGCTCGGCAGCCTCAACGTTGCAATTCGATTCCTTCGAGATCCCGTTCCACTTGGTCGCCGTCCCGAATATGAAAATAGAACCCTGTCATCGTCGTTTCGCCAATCCAGTCGCTCACTTCTCACGCGGTTGCTTCAACCGTCTTCCCGCCGCGACCATCTTGCCATTGCGTCGTGAGGTAATTCCCTCCAACAGGGTTCTGGCGGCATTGCGCACCTCTTGCTGAAAAGCGGTGTCCTTTTCGAAGGCGTCGTGGCTGGTGGCGTAGGGCTCCCAATAACCGATGTAACGGTCGACCTCGGCCAAGGCTCCGGCCGGGACGAGGTCCATCGACGTCAGCCAATCCGAGACGCTGCGGCGGACATTTTCGACGCCTTCGGTATCGCCATGGACGACGACAGAAAATAAGCGGCCGGAAAGATGGCGGGGATAGTCCCATCCTTGCATCTCAAGCTCCTTGGCCTCCTTGGCGTGTTTGCCATGCGTGCTCGTCGGATCTGGATTGCCGCCGTCGGCGCAGACAAGCCGGTCGATCATCAGTTTCAGCGGCGAGGGTGTCTGGTACCAGTTCACCGGACTGACGATCATGATGCCGTGCGCCTCGACCCACATTGGATAGATTTCGTTCATCCAATCGTGGATCTGTCCGAGGGAGTAGTTCGGGTAGCAGGAGCACGGCCAGTGACAGAGCACGGCCGATGTCGAGAAGCACGCCTTGCACGGATGGATCTGTCGGCCATATTTGGAAGCGATGCGGCTGAGGTCGAGGACGTTCACGGTTAGGCCGGCTTCGGCAAACACTTCCTTGGCGATCTCGACCATTCGGAAGCTTTTCGAAATCTCGCCCGGACAGGTATGTTCGCTTCGCGACGAGCCGTTGACGAGGAGGACGCGCGATGGCGCGTTTTCGTCCTCGAAGCGCGCTTGCGCAGCGCGGATTTGATCTCTCGCCTCGAGCCAATCGACGCCAAGATCATAGTCGCGATCGGCAAATCCTGGTCCAGCCTTTTTGGTTATCGGGCTCTTTCGCGAATGGGCGTATGCATTCCATGCGGCCGCGGCCACCTTGCCGAGTTCGTTATCCAGTGTGTCGTAAACCCGATCCTTGAACTGGCTTAGGAAACGCCTCTTGAATTCTCGCTCGTCGAGGCGAGGGCTCGGGCTGCCTTTTCGCGGTTCGAGGTCAGATGCGTTCGCGGCTGGTTCGTCGGGCATGGGGCCTCCACGCATTCATGCGCTCGAAACAACGCGGTGAGCCGGCTTCTGTTCCGGTGCCTCCCAGTTGCATCGTCTATCGAGGATCGGTGATCAGCCCGGAACAATCGGCCGTTGTCCCGGTTCGGAAATAAGGCCGATCGGCTACTCCATGCAGCAAGGGCTTCGGGATCATGAATTCTCGCAATCGAGCCATCTTTTCCAGGGAAAGACCCGCGGGCTTCGTCCGGATAAATCGTGCCAGCTGGATCGACACTTTGCGTGTGGTTGCGGCTGTCATGGTTCCGACGGCTGCCAAAGGTGTCATCATTCGCCGCCCGATCATGGAACGCCTGGCACAGCGGCAGGATCTGGACACGGGTGCTGTCAGTCAGATGCAGCGGCTGGTGAAGAAATATGGCAGGGAGCCTCTGCTTTTGCCTGTCCCGTTCCGGCCGCAGCTGCTGGTGTTCGACCCCTCCGACGTCTCCACGGTGCTCGAGTGTTCAGTCCAGCCATTTGCCACGGCAACCCGGGTCAAGCGCTCCGCTCTTGCGCATTTCGAACCGAAAAACGTGCTGATCTCAGATGCCGCGCGGCGGGCCGAGCTTCGGCCGATCCATGAACATGCTTTGGCAAGCGCGGACCGGCTGCATCCATCTTCGGCCGGCTTCAAGACAATCGTCGATTCCGAACTCCTGGAGATTTTGGACGGTATCGGTTCCGACCGGCCGAACGAACTCGATTGGTCTGCGTTCTCGCGAGCCTGGTTCCGGATTGTTCGCCGCACCGTACTCGGCGATCGCGCGCGCAACGACGTCACTTTGACGAAGACCTTGAACGACCTTCGAAGTCGGGCGAATTGGGCTTTTGCAGCTTCCATCGATCGGCGCAAGCGTCGGCAGTTTCAGCAGCAGCTCGGCCAATATCTGCGCGAACCGGAGGAGGGCAGCCTGATTGCTCGGCTGCCGAAAGGCAGCGATTTTGATTTAGAAAGTCAGGTGGCCCAATGGCTGTTTGCCTTCGACGCTGCTGGAGTGGCCGTTTTCCGGACGCTTGCGCTGCTTGCCTGCCATCCGAGCTACTGGGCCAACGCCGTTGACGAAGTTAAAGATCCCGACCTTGATCGTCCCTTCACGCGCAATTGCCTGCTCGAGGCTCTGCGTCTCTGGCCGACGACACCCGTCATTCTCAGAGAGCTGACCGAGGATGTCAAATCCGGCGACAGGACCGTGGTGCGCGGCACGGGCGTCATCATTTTCGCGCCCTTCTTTCACCGTGATCCCGAACTGGCTTATGCAAACCGGATGGAACCAAGTATCTGGGGGCGCAACGACACCTTGCCGACAGTCGGATTCGTACCTTTCAGCGCTGGTGCTGCCATTTGTCCAGCCCACAATCTCGTACCAGCGATTGCAAGCTTCGCCATCGGCGCGCTGTTGTCGGAGGCGGATATCACGCTGCTTCAGCCGTCTCTGACAGTCGACGACCTGCCCGGCACCCTCAACCATTTCGATATTCGGCTGCGGCTGAGCAAGCGGCCGGTGAAAGCCCGTGCACCGCATGCTGCGGCAGGCTTTCCGCCTCATTGAAATCCGTGCTTGGCGCAGCTGTGGTCCGACGAAACGAGTCTTTCAAGGTGCGGCCACCGGAGGCGGCTCAACCGCATAATGGCGTTGGCCTCGTCGACACAGATAGACCTCGCGTTCCGGATGGTCGTTGATTCGAAAGCCGGCGCTGCGCAGCATCGCCTCGACCGCCGCCTGGTTGGGGATGAACCAGTTTGTCGGATCCGACGCGTAGCGTTCCTCGACAAAGAAGAGCTTCGGATATTCAGGCTGGTCGAAGATGCTCCATTCGGAAAAGTCGTAATCTTCCCTAAGGTCGGGAACGCGCTCGTCGCCCCGCTGGAGGCATTGGAACAGCATCATGTCGCCGACGGCGTGTTCATAGAGAAGATCCAGCGCCAGCAGGGGGTGGCGCAGGTGGTAGAGCACGCCCATGAAGATCACCAGGTCGAATGTTTCACCCAGTCGGGCGACGTCGTAGACGGACATCTGCCGGAACTCGATCTCCGCTCCCGCTTGTTCCGCCGCGAAGCGGGCCTGCGCGAGGTAGCGTGGGTCGGAATCGATGCCGACGACACGGGCGGCGTTGCGCCGTTTCATCTCGAGGGCATAGAAACCCGCGTTGCAGCCGACGTCGAGCACGCTGAGGCCACTAAGA
Organism: Rhizobium sp. CB2179; assembly: GCF_057653455.1. Lineage (NCBI taxonomy): Bacteria > Pseudomonadati > Pseudomonadota > Alphaproteobacteria > Hyphomicrobiales > Rhizobiaceae > Rhizobium > Rhizobium sp. CB2179. The sequence goes on from NZ_JBYGKR010000005.1 coordinate 301,908, forward strand.
TCGGCCGGCAGGACATGCTGGAACCCTTTCCATTTGAAGGTGGGATAATCTCCGAGGAAATGATCGGCCGCTGTCATGTGGCCGCCGATGTTCAAATTCTGAAACCACGGCCCGAGTTGCTGGATCCGCTTTTGCAGGTTCGGATCTCTCGTCGGCTGTGCTGCATCCATCTCGGCTCTCCTTTGTCTGTTATCGCTCTCGAGTCAGATGCCAATCGCGGCGCGTCCAGCTTTTGCGCGCCGTCGCCAAGTCGAGCGCCGCGTGACTTGCGCGTCATCGAAGTCGCCGTCTGGACGGGCCGCGGCGATGAACCAATCGGCCGTCAGGCGTAGACCTTCGGCAAGCGGAATCGTCGGCTGCCAGCCGAGAAGGTCTTTTGCGCGTGAGATATCGGGCCGTCTGCGCTGTGGGTCGTCTTGCGGCAGCGGCTTGTGGACGACGACGGATGTCGACGGCACCATGGCCAGCACCATGTCCACCAGCTGGTTGATCGTGAACTCGCCGGGATTGCCGAGATTAACCGGGACGCCCGGATTTGGATCGACATCCATCAGCGCCATCAGGCCCGCAACGAGGTCGCTGACGAAGCAGAAGGAACGCGTCTGGTCGCCGCTTCCATAAATCGTCAGCGGCGCGCCTGATATGGCTTGCACCAGCAGATTGGAGATGATCCGCCCGTCACTCGGCTGCATGCGAGGCCCATAGGTGTTGAAGATGCGGGCAACACGTGCGTCCACCTTGCCGGCCCGCAGCATATCGAAGCAAAGCGCTTCCGCCGCCCGCTTGCCTTCGTCGTAGCAGGCGCGCGGGCCTGTGCAGCTGACATTGCCGCGGTAATCCTCTGTCTGCGGATGCTCGACGGGGTCGCCGTAGACCTCGCTCGTCGACGCCTGCAGGAGCGAGGCATGATGCTGTTCGGCCAGCGAAAGCAAATTGCCGGTGCCGGCAACGCAGGTCATCATCGTATGCACCGGGTCCGCCTGATATTGTGGGGGCGATGCCGCGCACGCGAGGTTGTAGATCTGGTCCAAATGCTCGTCGACACCATAGAGATGGCAGATGTCCTTTTCGATCAGATGGAACTTCGGATGGTTGATCAACGGCCGGACATTGTCCTCCGATCCGGTGATATAGCTGTCGACACAGATCACCCGGTCGCCGCGGGCCAGCAGCGCATCGCATAAATGAGAACCGACAAAACCGGCTCCTCCGGCGACAAGCACGGTCTTTACTCTTCCGTTTCGCGTCCTTTGCAGCATCATGCGTCTCCTAAGCTGAAATGGATTGAGGCTGGGGACGATTGTCGTTCTCCCCCTTCTTCTGGCAGTTCTCGCAAGGCGGCGGCGAGTTCACGAGCGCGCACCTCGCCGGTATGGCGTTCAAGCACCGTCGCCCTGGCGGCCGATGCGAGCGCACGGCGCCCCGCGGCGGCGATGGTTGTCAGGGCGTCGACGACATCCCCCGATCCTTTGGCGATGATGATCGCCTGACCGTCGGCGAAGAACTCGTTCAAGCCGCGCCACTCGTCACTGATGATCGGCGTGCCGCACGCAGCGGCCTCGAATAGCCGCACGCTCGGCGACCAGCCCGCTGCGATCATGTCGGTTCGCGTGACGTTGAGCGTGAAACGCTGCCGGCTGTAGAAGCTCGGATGATCGGCAGGCGGCAGGTGTTCGATCCGCTCCACATTCGCCGGCCAGTCAATATTTTCAGGATATTGAGGACCGGCGACCACGAAGCTCAGATGCGGCAGTTGCCTGGCAGGCTCAATCAGCAGCCGCTCCAGCGTTGGCTGTCGGTCGGGGCTATAGGTGCCGAGATAGCCGAAATCCCAGCGGAAGGCTTCGTCCGTTGGCCGATATCGGCTCGCATCGACGGAGCAGTAGAGAGCGATCGCCTTGCGCGCGCCGTATCCGCGCTCGAGACCCGCCAACACGTCACCGCCCGAAAACGAGAAGTAGGCGTCGAAGGTCGCAAGCTGTCGGCGCGCCAGATATTCCTCGTCGCCGCGGTCGAGCTTCGCCAGCGTCACCGGCGTGTCGATGTCATAAAAGCACAGCCGTCGGGGCTTCAGGGCGGCGATCCTGTCGATAACCGCCACGCCGGATGGAACGTAGGAGCCGATGATGACCGCGTCCGCCGCCTTGATCCGATCGGCATGGTTTTCGATCATCTCTTCGATGTCGCTGTAATGGACGAGCTGGCAAAAGTCGGGATCGGGAAGATCTCGGTGCGCCGCATACCAGGGCACGTCGCGCTCCAGGAACAACACTCGATGCCCCCCGGCGTGCAAGCCGCCGATGAGGGCGCGATAGGTCGTCGCGTGACCGTTGCCCCACGACGACGACAAGGAGAGGCCGAGGATGAGGATATCGAGCGGATTGGTCATTCGGCCGCCTCCGCTCGCGCTGCGCGGACGCGGAAGACGGCATCGGCGGTCTCGGCGCGATTGCTATAGGTATGTTCGGCAAGCACACGTCTTAGCGCCCGCTGTCCGATCGCCCTGGCCTGCTGCCATGTCAGGCCGGTCAAAAGATCGGCGACATCCTGGCCGTCGCGCGCCACCAGGATTTCTTTGCCGGGCTTCAGAAACAGGTCAATGCCTTGCCAGTAGTCGGTGATCAGGCAGGCGCCGGCGCCTGCGGCTTCGAAAACGCGGGTTGCCGGCGAAAAACCGTTTTCGGCCATGCTGGTACGGGAAATATTGAGCACCGCCTTCGGCGTCGCGTTGAACGCGTTGTGGTCGCGGGTCGGGACATGCCCGACGTGAACGATGTTCGACGACAAGGCTTTGTCGCTCCAGCCGGACCCGCCGAGCAGAAAGCTTTGCCGCGGCAGGCGGGCCGCGGGTTCGAGGAAAAACTGCTCGACCCGCGCTTCACGGTCGGGCAGACGGTTGCCGAGAAAGGCAAGATCCGCGGTGAACCGCGCCTCCTCCTGCACCGGATGATGGGTTTGAGGATCGAGCGCGTTGTAGATCGGCACGCAGTCGGCTGCCCCGAGGCCGCGATAGGCGTCGATCACGGGGTCGCCGCCGCCATAGGTGAGGATGAGGTCGATCCGGCTCAGCGATTTGCGAAGCGGGTGCTCGGAGTTCTGCCGCAGCTCGGAAAGCGTTGCCGGCGCATCCACGTCCCAGAAGATCTTCAAAGCCCCTTGCCTGGCATGGCGAAGGACTTCCTGCAGCAGGAGATCGTCCTCGAAGCCGACGCCGCTGGCTTTGACGACGATATCGGCCTCGGCAGCGGCCGCCGTCACCTGCCTCAGCGCGTCGATAGTGCCTTGATAGATGACGACCTTGCACCATTCCGGCGGATCGATGTCGCGGTTTTTCTGCCGGTCGTAAACATCTGGCTCGTAGAAGGTGATGTCGTAGCCCTTCCGCGCCAAAGCGCGCAGCAGGCCGCGATAGTAGGTGGCGGCGCCGTTCCAGTAGGCGGAAACCAGGCTCGATCCGTAAAAGGCGATCTTCATTCGGCGGCCTCCTTGGCTTGCAACCGCCCGACGACGCCCGCCGTGCCGCATTGCTCCAGAATGGCGAAAAGTTCGTCGACGCGATGCCGGCAGGTGTGCCGCGCCCGGATCGTCTCCAGACCGGATGCGATCAGCGAGGCCGCGAGAGCATCATCCGCCGTCACCTCGCGCAGCAGGCGGGTCATCTCGGTCCCATTCCTGGCGGCAAGGTAATCTCTACCCGGCCTGAAAAGCGCCTCGGCATCGTGCCAGGGCGCGCAGATCAGCGGGATGCCGCAGGCGAGCGCTTCGAAGACACGGATCGTCGGAATGCCGGGGAGGTTTTCGACATAGGGGCGTCGCGGTACATGCACGGTCACCTTGTGGTCGGCGAAAGCGAGTGGCGCCTCCGCATTGGCGATCCAGCCGCCATAGGCGATGCCTGCATCCTCGAGAGCGTCGAGCGCCTGCCTGGGGTAGCGCACACCGCGAACGGTCGCCCTCAGCCCTAGCGCATGCGCGGGACGGACGAGGAATTCCATCAGCTCGGCGGAGCGCTCGTCATCGCCCCAATTGCCGATCCAAATGAGATCGCCTGTCTTTTCGATCTCCGGTCTCGGATAAAACAGCGCGTCGTCGGCCGCCTCATGCCAGGTAAAGACCGATCTGCCCCAACCGGCCCGCAGATAGCGCTGCCGCAGCGTCTCGCCGAAGGCGAGCACGGCGTCATAATCCTCAAGCGTCAGTCCGGCGATGTCGCCTTTCGCCGACACGGCCCGGTGATGCGTGTCGTGGAACAACAAGGTGAAATCAGCGCCTTTGCGCCGGGCTCGCCCGATCCGCTCCACCAGTGCCGGCTCCGTCCACTCGTGGACCACGACGACGTCGGCCTCGGCGATCGCCGCCTCGTGATCGAAATGCGCTCCGTAGATTTGCGAACGCAGCTGCGGAAACGTGTCGTGAAACTTCTCGACCGCCGTCGGCCCTTGATCGCTAAGCAGGTTGCCGCGGCTCCAGGATTGCTCGGGTTCGAGTGCCAGCGCCTCGTGATGGCGGCGGGTCAGCTCCCGCATGATGCCGCGCAGGAAGTGGGCGTTGCCATGGTTCCAGTCGGAAACCAGCGAATGGGTGTAAAACAGAAATTTCATGATTGCTCCGCCGCTACCAGGTTAAATTTGTCGTTCATCAGTCGTGCATAGGTTTCGAGGACCGCTGCCGTCTGCAGTTCCAAACTGAAGACTCGCGAGCGCTCCAGCGATCGCACGACGAGTGCGGCGCGCAATTGCTCGTCTTCGCTGAGGCGCATGCACGCGGCTGCCAAGGCCTTCGGATCATGCGGATCGAAGAACAGCGCGCATCCATCCCATAGCTCGCGATAGGTCGGGATATCGGATAGCGCCAGGGCCGCGCCGCATCGCGCCGCCTCCAGGACGGTCAGGCCGAAAGGCTCGTAGATGGATGGCGATACGACGATTTGCGCGCGCCGCATCAAGGCGATGGTCTTCGAATAAGGCAGCGGCCCGCGATCGTCGGCGTCGTCGAGCTGCAGTCGCTGTCCGTTGGGACCCGAGCAGGAACCTACCATGACGACGGGAAGGGGCATCACCGCTGCCGACCTGTCGAGCACCGCGCCATTCTTGCCCTCGTCCCACCAGCGCCCGGCCGCGAAGACGAAAATCTTCTTTGGACGCGGGTCGGACCCGACGCGACTGGCGTTGTGGACCACCTTCAGCCGGGAGAGAGGACCGTAGGCGGCTCGCAGGGCATCCGCATGGCTCCTGCTTGGCGCAAGCACGGCATCGGCGCGGTCGAAACCTTCACGGTTCGCGTCGCGCTGCCAGGCCCAGTCTGGGGGCGCCGGCGTCCCGCGCACCGCGGCAAACCACGTGACGACGCAGGAATGGGAAACCACGACAACGGGCAGCGGCGTATCGATCCCGGCGGCCTGGGACGGCAGGTTGAGATGCAGCAGATCGGCGCCATAGGCTCTGGCGATCCGAGAGATTTCGGCGGGCGCGGCAGATATTTCGGCCCTGCTCGCCGCCATCCAGTCGAGAGGGGCATCGAGCCACACCAGTTGCCCAAGCGCAGTCGCTTCGCTGGTCTGTGTTGCCGACGGTGCGGGTCCGAGGCCCGCGAAGACGATTTCCGTCCCCTCGCGCCGAAGCCCGGCACCGAGATCCATCGCATAGCGCCAGACACCGCCAACCGCGTCGAGGGTCATCAATATTCGGTTTCGTCGACGGATCATGCCGAGACCTTTCGATCGCGGCGCAGGATCGGTCGGCCGCCGAAACGGTGTTCGATGAGCCACTCCGCCAGGTGCCGCAGTCCGCTTTCCCATCCCACACGCGCGCTCCAGCCAAGGGTGTGCTGGAGCTTACGTGTGTCCGCGACGAAGAAATACTGATCGCCGGGTCGCCAGTCGTCGAAGGAGGTTTCGACCGGGCGCCCAATCAGCTTGCCGATCTCGCGCAGGACCGCGAGCACGCTAACGGCGTTCGTCGGACCGCCCCCCAGGTTGAAGACGCGGCCCTTGACCCCGTCAATGCCATCGAGGACGCCGCGATAGGCGGCAACCGCATCCGCGACGTGAAGAATATCGCGGACCTGCTTGCCATCGCCGTAGATCGAGACGGGCTCGCCGGCGAGCGCCCGGATCAGGAAATGCGCCACCCAGCCCTGGTCCTCGGTGCCGAACTGGCGTGGGCCGTAGATGCAGCTCATGCGCAGCACGGCCGTCGGTATGGAAAAGGATTTCGCATAGTCCAGCACATACTGGTCCGCCACGCCTTTCGAGCAGCCATAGGGGGTGCAGAAATCGAGCGGTCTGTCTTCGCCGATGCCATATGACCGGACGGTCGCGTCGACCGGCAGGTAGCGATCCTCGGCCTCGCGCATGGCGAGGTCGTCGAGCCCGCCATAGACTTTGTTGGTGCTGGCGAAGATCACCGGCGCACGTCGGCCCGCCTTGCGAACCGATTCCAGCACGTTGATCGTGCCGCGCGCATTGGCCTCGAAGTCGTCAATCGGATGGATGAGACTGGTGGTGACCGCGGTCTGGGCGGCGAAGTGAAAGACCGCCTTGGCATCGGCGAAGGCTGCCTCGATGCTTCTGGCGTCGCGCACGTCGGCAAGCACCGGATGTACGTTTGAGCCATGCCTCTCGGTCAGCCAGCCGAGGTTCTGATCGACGCCTGGCCTCCCGAGATTGTCCAGCACTACGACGTCTTCACCGTCCTGGAGGTAGCTGTCGGCGAGGTTGGAGCCAATGAAGCCGCAGCCTCCGGTGATGACGATCGGGGCGGCTCCCTTGGCGACGTTGGGGGTGGCGAGCCGGGCGACCTGCTCGAGCCGTTCGACGCCGCCTTCAATCAGCAGGCGCGCGAGCAGCTTCGGCTGGTTCTCGTGGGTGACGGCACCGAGATGGTAATGCCGCGGGTCGAACCATAGGCCCTCCTGCACCGGCACGTCCGGCGGCACATCCCGCCAGGAATACCAATACATCCGGTCGGCCGGCACGCTCAGAGCCTTCACGAAACGCCGCGCCTGCTCCATCTCGTCGTTGCGCCAGGTCGAATAACCGGTTTCGGTGATCCAGATCTCGGCCTTGTCGTTGAAGCGTCCGATAATGTTTCGCATCTCGCCGAGATGCATGTCCCAGCCGCTCCAGGTGCCTTCCTCGCTGTCCCATGTGCCGGGAAAACCGTGAAAGCCGACGGCATCGACGACGCCAAGCACGCCGCGTTCGCCCATCAGGTTGAGCCAATAGGGATCGAAAGGGCACGGGCCCCCGAGCACCGGCTTCCAGCCGCGATGCTTGGCCCAATAGGCCGCGGCGCCGACCATCTCGCAAAACAGCAGGAAGTCCTTGTCCTCGCGCCAGTCCCAGTCGAGCAAGTTGTTTGGCTCGTTCCACAATTCGACATGGCTGAAATACCGACCATATCTGGTGAGCACGTGATCGACGAAGTCGGCATAGGATTTTAGATCGGCCGGTGCGCCGGAAGACCGTCCTGTCCGGGACAAGGACGGCGGCGTGTAGTGAATGCAGGGGAGGAGATCGATCTCGCGCCCAAGCTTCGGGATCAGCCAATCAAACCATGCCTCGCCTCCCGGAGCCAGATATTCAGCCCATGACAGATGCGTGCGCAAGTAGCTGGCGCCGCTTGTTCCGACGTCGGCGATCGTCTGCGACGTCCGCTCGTATTCGCCAGGGCGAAACCACTCGACGAAGCCATAGGGTCTCGAGCACGTGCCGGTGCCGGCGGAGAACGCGGATATAGTCATGATACCAGTCCTCTTTCCTCCAACTGTCGTTTCATCTCCGCGCCGCGATCGATCGCTCCGGCATTTCTCACCCAATCGGCGAAAGGTCCGAGCGTGTTTTCCAGCTTGAAGCGCGGCTCGAAGCCGAGCAGTTCGCGCGCCTTCGCGATGTCGGCAAAGCAGTTGCGGATATCGCCGGAGCGCGCCTTGTTCATGATCTCGGGCCGTATCTCCGGCACGCCCATCGCGTCGGCGAGAAGCGTCGCGACTTCGGTGATCGTATAGGCCTGGCCGCTGCCGATATTGATCACATGTCCCGGCGCGTTGGGTTTTTCGAGCGCCAGGCGGAAGGCGCGCGCCACGTCGCGCACATGCACGAAATCCCGTCGCTGCTCGCCGTCCTCGAAGATCATAGGCGGCTGGCCATTGGCGAGCCTCGAGGCGAAGTTCGCCAACACGCCGGTATAGGGATTGGACAGGGCCTGGCCGGCGCCGAATACGTTGAAGAGACGGAGCGCCACTGCCTCCACGCCATAGGCTTCGCCAAAGATCAGGACCTGTTTTTCCTGCGCGTATTTCGTTAGCGCGTAGATCGAGGCGAGATCGACGGGCTTTTCCTCATCCGTCGCGACCGGCCTCAGGTCATTGCCGTCAGCGCCACGCGGATCCCATTGGGCGGCCCTGATCTGGTCGCTGCGTCGCCTGACCAGATCGAGTTGCGCGCCTTCGGCGGTCTCATATCGGCCCTCGCCATAGACGCTCATGGACGAGGCGACGACAACGCGTTTGGGCCGGCGACCGATCATCGCCTCCAGAAGGACCGCCGTGCCAAGATCATTGCCGCCGACATATCGGGCGATCTCGTACATCGACTGTCCGACGCCGACCTCAGCGGCGAGATGGATGACGCCATCGGCACCCAACAAAGCCCGTTCGACCGCGGTTTTGTCCCTAACGTCGCCGCGCATGATTTCGGCGGCCTCGGGCGGCGCCGTTTCGGCATCGCCGTGAACCTGATCGATCAACGCATCGAGGACCCGCACCTCATAGCCGTTGTCGAGAAGTTCCTCGACAACATGTCTTCCAATAAAGCCGCAGCCGCCGGTTACAAGGATCATCGCCATCTGATTTCCGTTCGCTCAAGTTGAAGATGACCCGCCGAACCAAGCGCGGCGAAGATTGTTCCGGCTTCAATGTCATCTTCTTTGACATGTTCTTTGACATCATCCGGAACATCCGGCGGCGTCGCTGGTTCGGCGGCCAATCCGTGAGCGAAATATTTTCTCGAGGATTGAGAAGCGGCCACCGGCGTCTGTCAGCTAGCAGGCCGGCCCGTGCCAAACGAAGGAGCAATTCATGAACATGTTGGCAAGAGCGGCCGAGGGTGCGACCCGGGCGGCGATCATCACCGGTCCCGGAGACGTGTCCGTCGAAGAGAGACCTCTTCCTCAGCCGAGGCCGGGGCAGGTCAGGATCAGGCTCGAAGGGTCGGGCGTGTGCGCTTCCAATCTTGGCCCTTGGGCCGGCCCGGAATGGATGAGTTTTCCGACGGAGCCGGGCGGTCTCGGGCACGAGGGCTGGGGCAGGATCGATGCGCTCGGGGACGGGGTTTCTGGCCTCAACCTGGGAGACCGCGTCGCCGCGCTCACCTATCACGCCTACGCCACCCACGACATCGCCGATGAAGACATGGTCGTGTCGCTGCCGCGGGCGTTCGATGGCCAACCCTTTCCGGGCGAGCCGCTCGGCTGCGCGATGAACATATTCCGGCGCAGCCGCGTCGAGGCGGGTCAGACCGTCGCCATCATCGGGATCGGATTTCTCGGCGCCTTGCTAACGCAGCTTGTCAGCGGCGCCGGCGCGCGCGTCATTGCCATCTCGCGCCGTCCGTTTTCACTTGAAATCGCCAAGCGCATGGGCGCCGCCGAGACCGTGTCGATGGACGACCACTGGCGGATCATCGAAGCTGTGAGAGAATTAACCAACGGTGCTTTCTGCCACCGCGTCATAGAGGCGGTCGGCAAGCAGTGGCCGCTCGATCTCGCCGGCGAACTGACCGCCGAGCGCGGCCGGCTGGTGGTTGCTGGATACCATCAAGACGGGCCGAGGCAAGTCAACATGCAGCTCTGGAACTGGCGTGGCATCGACGTCATCAATGCTCACGAACGCGATCCCAGGATTTATGTCAGTGGCATGCGCGAGGCGATCGAAGCAATGGTCTCCGGCAGGCTCGATCCGTCATCGCTCTATACGCACGTCTATCCGCTCGAAGGCCTTGGCGAGGCGCTCGACGCCACCCGCGATAGGCCCGATGGTTTCCTCAAGGCGATGGTGACATGCTGATGAATGGGATGATTGAGCGCTCCCCGCGGACGCGGGTCAAGTCCGTTAGGCTCGGTTTTCTCGGTGTCGGCTGGATCGGCAGAAGCCGAATGGAGGCGATCCTCCGCACGCAAATGGCCGAGGCCGCTGCCGTCGCCGATCCCTCGGAGGACATGCTGAATGAAGCCCTGCGTCTTGCGCCGGACGCGGAAATCGTCGGCGGTCTCGATGCGCTGCTGTCACGCGACCTCGACGGCGTCGTCATCGCCACGCCGAGCGCGCTGCACGCCGAGCAGTCGATCCGAGCGCTGCGGGCCGGGGTCGCAGTGTTTTGCCAGAAGCCGCTCGGCCGATCCGGCGCGGAAGCGGCAGCCGTCGTGGCCGCCGCCAGATCAGCCGACAGGCTGTTGGGCGTCGATCTCTCCTATCGTCATACGCAAGGCATGCAGCGCATCCGCGATCTGATCAGAAATGGCGAACTCGGCACCGTCTTCGCCGCCGATCTGGTCTTCCACAATGCCTATGGCCCCGACAAGTCCTGGTTCTACGACAAGTCGCTATCGGGCGGAGGATGCGTCATCGACCTCGGCGTCCACCTCATCGACATGGCGCTCTGGTGCCTCGACTTTCCCCAGGTGGTTGACGTCACGAGTACGCTGATGAAAGGCGGCCAGCCAATCAGCGCAGCGGGGGATGTCGAGGATTTCGCCATCGCCACCCTGACGTTGGCAAGTGGGGCGGTCATCCGCCTTGCCTGCTCCTGGCGGCTGCAGGCAGGATGCGACGCGGTCATCGGCGCCGACTTCTTCGGAACATCCGGGGGTGCATCCTTCAGGAACGTCGGCGGGTCGTTCTATGACCTTGCGGCCTATCGCTTCCGCGGCACGTCCGCCGAAGATCTTGCCCTGCCTCCGGACGACTGGGGCGGCCGGGCGGCGGCCGACTGGGCGGTCCGGCTCGCCAGTGGTGAGGCTTATGATCCGTCCTGCGAACGACTTGTCGAAGTTGCCGACATCATCGATGACATCTATCGGCACGCATGAAGCAGCGGCCTCGGCCCGGCCGGATGAAATTGTTTGCAGTCAGCGGTGAATCGGCTGGAACCGCCGCGCCCTTTCTCGGTTTTGGCGGTCGCAAATCATCTGCGGGATAGACATGGCCTCTCGACCAGCACGGAAGACGTCGAAGCCGCGGACAGCCTCGAGCGATATGCTCGTCCGCAGCAAAATTCCTGTCTGGATCGTCAAGGCGCTTCTTTCCAGCGGCATCAAGCGCGTCAGTAAATTGTCTTCAATGACCGACGATGAACTGCTGGCGCTTCCCGGCATCGGCAAGCGCGCGATCGAACTGATCCGATCGTCTCGGAAGGCCCGCGAAAGCGGCGGGAGCCAGGCTCGGGGATCGCCTCTTCGTCGATGAAGTGAGGGGCGCTGGTCACACGGAACTCTCCGCCTTCGCGGGGGTTTGATTTGCTTAACATGGAAGCATGCTATGTCGATGCCGAAATCCGAGCAGCAGCAGACCACGATATCGAGACGTCTCGACCGCAACATCGAGGCTCTGTTGAAACGGCGGGAGCAGGAAGCGCGGCAATCGAGCCGGCAGGAGCGGGCAGCCGATGCTATTACCCGTTTCGCGGGATCCTTGATGTTCGTCTACCTGCACCTGCTGGTCGTCACGCTCTGGATCGTCGTCAATATCGGCCTTGTTCCGCTCGTGCCGGCCTTCGACCCCTCTTTGGTCATTTTGGCGATGGTCGCATCCGTCGAAGCCATTTTCATCTCGACATTCGTGCTGATCAGTCAAAACCGGATGGCGGAAGCCGACGACAAGCGCGCCGATCTCAATTTGCAGATTTGCCTTCTGGCGGAGCATGAGGCGACTGAGTTGCTGACCCTGGTCTCGGCCATCGCCGAGAAGCTCGGCATCGAAATCGAGACGAGCGAGGAGCTTGAGGAACTGAAAGAGCACGTGAGGCCGGAAGAAGTGCTGGACGAAATCGAAGAGAAGATGCAGCGGCGGGGGACCAGAGAGCCGCCGGCGTAAACCGCCATCGCCGGCGTGTCGCCCGCTTCACGACGGTTTGGTCGGAAAGAATTTCGGCGGGCTTGGAACCGCGTCGATTCCGCGCGGAACATCCTTTCCGGAGTTTGGCAGCAGAACCGCGTGACGGTACCGGAGGGCGAAGCGTATCACGGCAGATACCAGCCGCTGATCCGACCACTCGGTGTCAGGGACGGATGGGCCGACGTCAGCCGACGCGACAGGGCGTCGGTAAATGCAAGGAAACTTCAAGACATTCCAGACCATGACGGCAAAACCCAGAAAAACACCGAGGATTGGTTTCCACAGCGCCGGCGGGTGGAGGGGCTCGGCGAGATCGGTGGGAGAAAGTCTTCTCCGAGAACATATCCCGGTCTCCAGCCCGGGGCTCTTGGCGCATCAAAACAAGCCGGACGGATATATATGCGTCAGTTGCGCCTGGGCCAAACCCGCCAAGACGCATCCACTGGAATTCCGTGAAAATGGCGCCAAGGCGACGGCCTGGGAGACGACGAACCAACGCGCCGACCGGTCTTTCCTTGAAAGCACATACCCTGACTGAACTCGAAGACTGGCGCGACCACGACCTGGAGGAACAGGGACGCCTCACCCATCCGATGCGGCTCGAGCATGCTTGTTGCCCCCTGCTGGCCTGAACCTGCCGAACGGCGAAGCGAGAGCGAGACCACCGCCCAATTTCAATCGGTCCGGCTGAGCCGGGCGGCGTGACAGGAGGCGCAGTCGGCGGCAAGAAAAACCAGTTTCCCCTTCGTCGCGTCGCCTGCCGTCAATGCAGCATTTTCCGCATCGAGGCGCGGATCAGCCTCGGTCACATGGCGGAACAGAAAAACCACGATCAGGATGCAGATGACAACACCGGCCATCGGGCCTACCGGCGCGCGGACGACAAGGTCTGGCGCAGGCGATGGGCTGCGGCGCGAAAGTCGCCACCGGCTGTAGACAAGCTGTTCATAATACTCTTTCCACTCAGTCAAGCGCGGGTCGGCGCCCCTCCTTCGACGGCTCAAGGTATGCCCGGCAAATCGGTCGTGTTTTCGGACAGTTCCTTTTCCTGCTCTCCGGCGTCCATCATCTCGCGAAGCGGCGAGCGCGACACATTCGCCTCGATCGCCCGATGACCCGGCGTCTCCGGAAGAGCCTGGCGAAAGCTCTTGGCATAGTCTTTGGGCATCTTCGGAGGCATCATCGGCTCGTATTGGTCAACCATCGCTTGAATGACCACCGGACCGGCGACGGAGAAAGCCTCCGTCAAAGTCGGCTCTATCTGATCGAAACGCCGAATTGTGAAGCCGCGGCCTCCCATTGCCTCCGCCGCCTTGGCGAAGTCGATGGGCGCCAGTTCGCAGGCAAATTGCGGGTTGCCAAGGAACATCATCTGCTCCCAGGCGATCTGGTTGAGCATGCCGTTGCAGATCACCAGCAATTTCAGCGGGAGAGCCATGCGAACGGCGGTCGAGAACTCGCCGAGCTGCATGCCGAATCCGCCATCGCCAATGACCGCGTAGATTGGCCGCTTCGGATCGGCGGCGCCCGCCGCTATCGCATAAGGCAGGCCGGAAGCCATCGAGGCGAGCGCGCCGGAGACTGCGAACTGGTTTGTCGTGCGGAGGTCGATGTGGCGCGCCGCCAGCTCGGTGTTCTGGCCGGAATCGGCCACCAGCACGCCATCGGCCGCGATGCGCCTGCCGAAAGCTCGAACCACCGCCTGTGGCTTTAACGGAGCGCTCCGCTCCGTCTCCATCGTCTCCATCTTTCGGCGCCATTCGGACATCGCCGTTTGCGCCTTTTCCAGGAACGACCGATCTGTTTTCCTGGTCAGCCTAGGCCTAAGGAGCCGTAGCGTTTCCCGCGCGTCCCCCACCAGACCGGCATCGACGGGAAATCGTAGGCCAATTCGCTGAGGATCGCTGTCGATCTGCACGCCGCGAGCGGCTTCGGGCCGCGGGTAATATTCGATGTAGGGAAAGGAGGAACCGACAATCAGCACCGCGTCGCACTGTTCCATGATCTCCTGCGAGGGAGCGGTGCCGAGAATTCCAATCCCGCCGGTCGTCAAGGGATCGTCGTCGGCGAGAGCCGTCTTGCCGAGCAGGGCTTTGGCCACCGGCGCGGCGAGCAGGTCGGCGATCTCGCGCAATTCCTCCGCCGCGCCGACAACACCCCGGCCGGCGAGGATGGCGACCTTGCGGGCATCGTTCAGTATCCGGGCCGCACGATCGAGCTCGATCTCCTCTGGCACTTGGCGGCCGTGGAAATAGCGGTTCGGTACGTGTTTCGGGCGGTTCCGTTTCGATCGCGATTTCCCGTCCATCTCCTGGACGTCGTTGGCGATGGAGAGATGTGCGACGCCCCGGCGCGAGAGCGCCGAGCGGCAGGCGAGGCTGGCGACGTTCTCCATGTGCGACGCGTCACTGACATGCGCATTGTAGAGCGCGACATTGTCGAACACGCGGGTCAAGTCGACGTCCTGCTGGGTAAAGGTTTCGATCAGGTCGTGATACTGCGTCCCGGTGATGGCAAGCACCGGCATCTGATCGAGCTTGGCATCATAAAGTCCCGTCAGCAGATTCGTGCCGCCTGGTCCGGACGTTGCAAGGCAAACGCCGAGATTTCCGGTGAATTTAGCGTAGGCACACGCCATGAAAGCGGCCGATTCCTCATGCCGGACCTGGATGAAGCGGATCTGGTCCTGGCGCTTGCGCAACGCCTCCATGACCCCGTTAATACCGTCTCCAGGAAGGCCGAAGATGACCTTCACGTCCCATTCAATCAGTATGTCTATCAATATGTCAGCGGCATTGGGCATCGAAATCGTCCTCTGCTTGTCAAAGACCGCAAACCTGCGTCATTGGGAAAGGTTCCAAAGCCACGCCCCGGAAGAGCTGCGCGGCAGCGAAGCGATGTGGCAGGCAAGTATGCCCGAGCGCGTTCACATCCTATGCGCCAAGCCATAGACGAGGATCGTGACGTAAAGCAGGAAGGCGACGACGGCCACGGTCGCGATCAAGGTGACGGCAATCCGCCCGCCTTTCAGGCTGTTTCGCTGCTGTTCAGTGCTGGGCCGGGTCACCTGGATAGGATCGTGCTCGGGCGCGTCCATCAGGGCTTCGCTTTCGTCGAGATTTTTGCAGGCTCGTCATTTCCGCCGCTTGCGTTAAATGAGACCATCGAGCCGAAAACGATCAAAAGCCCAACTAACGTGATGGCGCCGATGTAGATGAAGGAAGCCCGACCGTCCGATTGCTGGTTCATCTGCCTCTCCCTTGGTTTGCCAAACCAAAGAACAGCGGCAATGTTCCCGCCAGCTGGCCTTATCGCGTCTTTTTGCTTTCCCCGCGGCCATCGACCACGATCGACGTCGGCCCCTGACCTATGCAGCGCATCACTTCCGTCAGCAATATGGAGGGCTCGCATGGTTTTTCCAACCACACGCCCTCGGAAAATGACAAAGCATCCGGGTGCACCTTCCGCTGAGCACCGGTGTAAACAATGAATGGTATATGGCGGCCGCGCAAAGATCTCGCAATCGCTCCAGCGACGCCATCTGTCAATTCGATGTCCATCACCACGAGATCGGGATCGTTCGCTGTCAGCCATTCTTCGGCTGCTCGACAAGACGACACTGTCTCTATCCGATCGAAGCCGGCGCCATGAAGGATGTCTTCCACGTCCATCGCGATGATAATCTCATCCTCCATCAGAAGGATGGACGTCGTTCCTGCAACGCTCATGGCCAAACTCCTAAAATACTGGATTACACAATAGACCTTTCGGGTCAAAATACAGGTTTCGTGCGCTATCGCACAGTTATCCTACCTCGCATGTTTCTCGCGAGGAATACTGGCAAGAGAGACGGGACCACGCAAGTTTTCAAATGGAGCCAAGGCGCGCCGCTGACGCGCCAGATCGTGTCGCCGACGATCTACGGCCTCGTCTTGTGGACGGCAAGTCCGACCGGTCGGCCGTCTGTTTCGTCCTGCATAGTCCGGAACAATCGCTTTGACGAGGAGGTCGGCCGGTTGAGGATTGACCCGGGGATCGACATTCTGGGTCCGGTCGGTTCATGCGTCGCCTGACGAACGAGAATTGCCAGATTGTCGAGGGTGGTGCCATCTCGGCGCGCTCCACGCTGAGACTGTGACTGGCTGCTCAGGCTCGCGATCTCCGTCTGCAAATAGCGGCCCGCGTCGCCCAGCCACTTCCACGCGAAGGAACTGCCGGCCGAGGAAGAGCCGGCTGGCCGTCATTCGAGCGGTTTCGGCGATCGATACCATCGGGCCTCTTTGTTCATAGGGGACAGGGACGCGCGAACACCGGACCGTCTGTACGCTATGGCACAGTGCATTGCTCAACGATTCGAGATGGTTAGGTTCGCCGCAGCAACGGGCGAAGGACTGCCACATGTGGACGAAACCATGGATGACGAGCAATTGAATTTTAGAAATGAGCTGTTGCGGGCCATGGGCCCACAAGAGCGCGATCTGATCGTGCCTCATATGGAGCCAATAACTCTCGATGTCCCCTTAATCCTTGAGATGGAGGATACGCTGGTCGGCGACATCTATATCCTCGAATCTGGACTTGCTTCGATCGTGGCGAGATTTCCGGGTGGGCGCGATATCGAGGTTGGCATCGTCGGCCGGGAGGGAATGACAGGTGCCGCCGTGATGCTCGGCGGAGCCCAGTCCGCCAATCGGACGTTCATGCAGGTCTCAGGCCACGGCTTCAAATTACCAGCCCCGATCCTTTCCGCGGCCATGGAAGAAAGCCGGACCTTGCGCGGCCTGCTTCTCGCGTATGTCCAGGCGCTGCTCGCGCAAACGACTTCGACGGTGCTAGCCAATGGTCACGCCAAGCTAGAGGAGCGGCTCGCACGTTGGTTGCTGATGGTCCATGACCGAACGGACGGCATGATGATATCCCTGACCCACGAATTTCTCGCCGTGATGCTGGGGGTCCGCCGCGCCGGAGTGACGGTCGCGTTGCATCTGCTGGAGGGCAAAGGTCTGATCCGGTCCACCCGAAGGCAAATCGTCATTCTCAACAGGCGCGGATTGATCGAAGAGGCGCATGGCTGCTACGGTGCGGCGGAGGAGGAATATCGGCGACTGATCGGCAGCCCTCTCGCGCGTTGAGCGAACTTTTGATCAAACCTGGTCGTGCCGCGGTCAGAGGCGGCGCTTGCGGGCCGATGCCAGGCGACCCACCGAAAGCAATTTGTCCTGGTCTGCCACTCCATGTCGGTAGAGGCTGATCAGCAATGCCGCGATCTCCTGCGTTTCAGGCGCTCGCAGAGGCTTGCCCGTCTCGCAACAGATGGTATTCAAAATGGCCCGCAGATGACTGAGGTCATCTGAATCGAGGGCCTTCAAATGAGCAGACTGAGAATCGAGCATAGCGCCGTTCCCGACATAAAGGCTTCGGATCATGCGGCCCCCATCATGAGGTCCGCAAACGCCTAGCGCAACGCTTGGTGCGTAAACGCACGGATCTAATGATAATAGCCGGCACCAAATCCGAACAATGCCTCTACGATGGCGTTGATGTCGGCGGCACGATCGCTGAGGACGAAGCCGGCTGAGAGCGCTTCGGCCGGATGCCCTTGAGCGAAGACGAAGGGTATGCGCCGGATCTCCAGCCATTCATTCATTGCGAGCATCGCCTCGTCCGGGATCGTGACGTCGATGATCGCCGCGTCACATGCAAAGGTTTCCTTTGGACCATGCATCGCGAACATATCGACGCTGCTGGTGACGACCACGGCTTGACGCGCGGCCCATGCCTTCTTGACGCTGTCTGAGAGAAAGCCGGGTTCACCAATGATGACGATCGTCTTGCCAGCGACCGGACTAAGCGATTTCATAGCGGACGCCTGCAAGAGTGGTTGGACCGTCATCATGCTGCCAACCGGCGATTCACCGGCGCTGACAGGCTATCCGTACCATATTCAAGTTTGCGATGCGACGTTCCTCTAATCCGTCCCGAACCCGACCGCGCTGTGTTGGTTCCCCAGCCGATGGCGAGGTGAGGGGGAGGATTTCGTACGATTCCGCACTAGCGGTTGAAATCGAAAATCCGGAATTTTAGGATCGCCTTAAATAACGAGGAGGAAGACGATGACCCAGCACTCGGGAATTACGAAGCCGGCTCTGCAGCCTGGTGACATCGCCATGTTGCAGGCTGTGTTGCAGGGTTGGTGCCAAGAAAAATCATGCGGGATGGCCAGCCCCGCGGCGCAGCATGTGGCGAGAGAACTTGTCTCCTGGTTCGAGTGCGGCATTCGAGACCAGGGTAAACTCAGCGGTCTGATGCGCTATATGCAAGTGGATTTCAACAGCTTATCGATCCCGACGAAGCCGCGGCGTCCTGAGCCCCTGCGGTCCGCTGTCAATATTGGCGAAACCAGCGTGCTATAATGGACAGACTTGTCTATTTCAAAAGGATGGCCTCCGATCCGGCCGCGCTCGATACCGTCGTTCGGCGGATTATTGTGCGAAAGATCGTCGATGAACTTCAGGAAATCTGCGATAGCGAGGCGAGCGGCGGTGCTGACCGGTACCCGGCCGTCGATGGTCTGCTTCGGACGATCCGAGCTTCGATAATATCGATCGGCAAAGCCGACGACCGTTGTTGGCAGAAGATCGTTGACGAGCTCCTACAGCTTCGCGCGACGATGGTTGATCTGAAGGCCGGCCATGGTGGCAAGACCTCCCATTGATAGGGGACTACACACGTCCTGCGGATGCGCTCTCATGGCCTTTGGCCAGGACGCATACTGATCGGCGATTGTTTGGGCGTCACTTGCCCGGCAGGTCCTTCTCCGTCGTCGCGGCAGCCGGAAGCCTTTGCTGCGACTGCTCTCTGTCAGAGGCGCGCACCGGAGCCGTCGGCGCCTTGGCGACATACACGCCCAGTCCCAGCGCGCCGATGGCAACGATGAAAGCGCCGGCTATGGCGAAGACAGACCGTCGTCCGTCCTGCTTGATCATTCCAAAAGCGAGGGCGATCCCGAGAAGGGCTGCTCCTCCTGCCACGGCGAACAGCCAGAGATAATTCATCAGCGTAAGCTCCCAATGTCCGGCCGACTAACCCCGAAGAACAAGGAAGGTTCCTGGAGCATCCGTTTTTTCCAAATCTCGGATGTTCCACCTCGTTCTCTTGAATTCGGCGCAACAGCGGCGAAGGCTATTTGTTCAGGTCCTCCGCCATCTGCAGATGATGTTCAAGCGCAGGCCTCGTGCTTGCCGCCCAAGCTTTCAGCTCAGCATTGTCGCCGCCTTCGCCGTAGCGCTTGAAGAGGTCGACCGCGTCCTCGTGCGCGGATTCCTGGTCGGAATGATATTGCTTCATGAAATCATCGCCTTGAAGGCCCTTCAGCTTGTCGAGCATGTCCTGCTGCGCGCTGGTCATGGCGCTCGGCAACTGCGCCTTGACCTTGCCGGCGGAAATCAGCGCCTTGAGCTCGCTGCTCGTCTTCTCGTGATCCGTCACCATCTGCTGGGCGAAGGTTTTGGTCGCGGCATCACCGCGATCGAGTGCCAACCTGCTGGATTCGATCTCGAACATGTCGCTGGTGGCGGCCTCCTGTACGAAGTCCTCTGTCTTCGGCGCAACGCCAATCAGCGAGTTGACGCCGGACTTTTCCGCGGCGGATTGGGCCAGGACAGGTCCAGCAAGCGAAATGGCAAGAGAGGCGATAATGATCTTCTTCATGGTTTGGTCTCCTGGTTGGTGGCTCGATTCGGCCGCTAAACAAGCCCAAGGCGGATTTGTTCCCTGCAAATGGATCCCTCCCGCTTTCCGATGGAACAACTCCTTCCGATCACGGTTTGGCTGTCTTGAGTTTGAAGACCAGAGACGGAAAAATCGTTTCCAAAAACCGAAAGGGTTGCAGGGCGGCGCGTCCGCTCTGCGCTCGGGATCGAAAGGCGGACGACGACATGAAAGCACTTACTTGGCATGGCAAACACGACATTCGATGCGAGAGCGTTCCAGATCCTCAAGTCGAGGAAGGGCGCGATGCCATCATCAAGGTGACGGCCTGCGCGATCTGCGGGTCTGATCTTCACCTCTTCAACGGTGTGATGCCGGACATGCATAACGGCGACATCATGGGCCACGAGACGATGGGCGAGGTCGTCGAAGTCGGCAAGGACAACAAAAAGCTCAAGGTCGGCGACCGTGTCGTGGTGCCGTTCACCATCTCCTGCGGCGAATGCTTCTTCTGCCAGCGCGGCTTTTATTCCGGATGCGAACGCAGCAACCCCGACCCGGCGAAGGTCAAGAAGATGTGGGGGAATTCACCCGCGGGCCTGTTCGGCTACACACATCTTCTTGGCGGCTACAGTGGAGGTCAGGCTGAGTACCTGCGCGTGCCTTACGCGGACGTCGGCCCGATCAAGGTGCCGGACGGACTGACGGATGAGCAGGTGCTGTTTCTCTCCGACATCTTTCCGACGGGGTACATGGCCGCGGACTTCTGCGATATCCAGCCCGGCGACACGATTGCGATCTGGGGCTGCGGCCCCGTCGGACAGATGGCGACCAAGTCGGCCTTCATCCTCGGCGCCGAGCGCGTCATCGCGATCGATACCGTGCCGGAGCGGCTTGCTCTTGCCGAAGCGTCGGGAGCCACCACCCTCGATTTCATGGACGAAGACATCTACGACAAGCTCATGGAGCTGACCAACGGGCGCGGCGCCGACGCGTGCATCGATGCGGTCGGCACCGAAGCCGATCCGTCGGCGAGCTGGGACTCGCGCCTTGACCGCATCAAGGTCGCCACGTTCATGGGAACCGATCGCCCCCACGTACTTCGCCAGGCAATCCATTGCTGCCGCAACTTCGGTACGGTGTCGATCGTCGGCGTCTATGGTGGTTTCCTCGACAAGATCCCTATGGGTTCGGCTATCAATCGCGGCCTGACGTTCCGAATGGCGCAGACCCCGGTGCAGCACTACCTGCCGCTGCTCATGGAACGCATTCAAAACGGCGAAATCGATCCGTCGTTCATTATCACGCATCGTGCGACCCTCGACGAAGGTCCCGAGCTCTACAAGACATTCCGCGACAAGAAGGATGGCTGCATAAAGGTTGTTCTTAAGCCGTAACGAACGTCGCGGACGCCCTGGATCCTAGCCGGCATCGAAGAAAGGTCCGATCATGCAGAAGAAATCAAACGACCCTATCGAAGACCGGAATAAGCTTCGCCCACCGGAGATGGAGCTCGAGCCGATCCGGTCCGAACGTGAAGACCCTGGCGCAGCTGTCGGCAAGCGCGGTATAGCTCGAACCGGCCGTCATGCGGAAAGATCGCCTGCGCCGCGCCGCGCCCAGGTGAACGATGAAAGGGTAGAAGGATTGCCCGAAACAGACGCGGCAGAAAACTTGGCGACGGCGCCACCTCAGATGAAGCGTGACTGAGCGTGGTCCTCCCCTGCCGGATGGAGACACAGGAGACCACGGTCGCTCCAACTTGCGAGGGATTGGCCGATAGCATGGGGCTCGCCCGCATGACACGGAACCTATTCGTTTTTGGAACTTTGAAGAAAGGCTTTCCTCTCCATGAGCAAGGACTTTCCCGCGCCAGCTTTCTCGGAATTTTCCAGACCCGACAATGTTATCCGATGCTGATTGCCGGCCCTTGGTTCGCGCCGATGATGTTC
The DNA here is from genome assembly GCF_057653455.1 of Rhizobium sp. CB2179. Lineage (NCBI taxonomy): Bacteria > Pseudomonadati > Pseudomonadota > Alphaproteobacteria > Hyphomicrobiales > Rhizobiaceae > Rhizobium > Rhizobium sp. CB2179. Next base: position 323,681 of record NZ_JBYGKR010000005.1, read on the forward strand.
AATGAACCGGGCATTGGCCATCGGGTCATCGGTGAACTTTACCAGCCTGACGATGATACGATAGCAAGCTTGGATCGGCTGGAATCGATAGGCATGCCCGGCAACCTGCGAGTGGTGCTAGAAGTGGAACCGGTCGCCGGCGGGCCAATATGTTCAGCACTGGCATACATGAAATCGCGTCGGCTCGCCCACCCTGTTCACTCGACTTATATGCGAGTCTACGAAGACAGGCGGTTTATTCCCTTTGATCGGCGAGGCCAAGACGTCCCCGGCCTGGCATCAAATACCCGTCGCCAAAAGTGTGGCGGCGAGGCAGACGGCTAGGGGTGCGGACAGCCGTTCGGCGGATTGCGGAACCTAGTCCGCCTCCGAAGTGCGCATCTATCGTACGGCTGAGAACGACCGACGACCCTTGGTTCATCAGGCAGTCCACACCGACGTCGCATGATAGCGGACCAGCTTGATTCTTGAAAATCAAGCCGGAGGAATGGATATGCTGGCGCTAGAGGAAATGAAGCCAGCACGTGTCAGGATCGCCGCACCGTTTTTTCGATTGCTGTCTGGATTTGTTATCGCGATGGCTGCGGTGTTGCCGACATGGAAACGCCCGCGTCACTTCGAGCGCCCTACAAATAGCCCGGCCGCCTGAAGATCCTGTTTGTGGAATTCATGATCCTTCCCGGCCCGGAGGTTTCCTGGATCGCGCATGGGAGGGCTTCTTGCGCAACGCGCGCGGGGATAGCCGTTTACGATACCGGCAAGCAATGTTGGTCCATGCGCCTCTCGCGCTTCCAAGGCCAATCGAACCAGCCGCATGCGGGCGACGTCTCTGGGTTTCCCCAATGCGGGCTTAGCGTTTCAACTACGCCTCGGCGTCGGAATAGTTCTTGTATTGCAGCTTCTGGAGCGACGCATCGAGCTTCAGGACAAACCCTGTCGGCGGGTAGTCAAGCGCGATCTCTCCGAAGGCGGACAGGCTGGAACTGACGAGGCGTGTGCCGAACCCCTTCTTGCTCGGAGCTGCAACCGCCGGGCCTCCAACCTCCTGCCAAGTGAAGGTCAGGCGTTGGTCGCCCGCCTCATCGCGTACCGACCATTCGATTTCGACCGTCCCTGTATCCACCGACAGCGCACCATACTTGCTGGCGTTGGTGACGAGTTCGTGCAGCACCAGGGAGAAGCAAAGGGCCGCCTGTGGACCCAATTCAACCGCGGGACCGCTTGCCTTGAAACGTCCTGACGTCTCAAGTCCGAGATTAATCGCGGTCGCCTCGACGATTGTCGCGATACTCGTACCCAGCCAGTTCTGCTGAAGCAAAATGTCGTGCGCCTTTGAATAAGCATTGATGCGTGCCGTGATCGAATGCTCCGCATCCTCGAGAGAACTGGCGTTTCGGAAGGATTGGCTGGTGATGGCCTGAACGACGGCCAGCGTGTTTTTCATGCGGTGAGAGAGTTCGTGCATCAGGATGCGCTGTCGTTCCTCATTCTCTCTCTGCTCGGTGCGATCCCTCAGAATTTTCACGTATCCCTCGACTTTGCCATCGTCCGACGACAACGCCATCATCTGACCGGACGCCCAGAACAACGAGCCGTCCTTGCGAACGTGCCAGCGCTCATCATTGCCATGACCTTCGGTCAAAGCGGCAGTCATTTCCAGCTGGAGAATCCCGGCCTGCCTGTCTTCCTCGGTGAAGATGACCGCCGCAGGCTGGCCGACAATCTCATCCGCATCCCATCCGAGGATCCGGCGGGCGCCCTCATTCCACGTGGTCACCAGGCCATCGAGATCCGTGGAGATGATCGCATACTCGATCGCACTCTGCAGGATGGCTTCGAGAAAGCGCTCTCGAGAACGGCTGGAATTGGAAAAGAGTTTCATGATCATGTGGTGCGCGCGATCCTTGCGGGGCCTGCGGGCTGAAAGGCCCCATCCTGATTTTATACCGGATGCCGTCGCTTTGGCAAAGGCCGCAGCCATCCTGCAAGTCCCGGAGGAGCGATCGCTAAAGGCACGCAACCTTCGTGGAAACAAAGATACGCGAGCGACGTTATCAAGCGACGTCTTAGTGAGCGTGGAAGCATGACTGGCCATTCGAGAGAAAAACTGCACGGGGATTTACCTTCCGCATCTTCAAAAGCAGCTTCCGCCGATCGGAAAGAGCTGGCAGCGATCGCATTTGAACGGACCAGGATGCCAATGGTCGTCACCGACGCGCGTAAGTCCGATCAGCCGATCGTGCTTGCAAACAAGGCATTCCTCGAGCTGACAGGTTACGAGGCCGAAGAAGTGTTAGGACACAACTGTCGTTTCCTGCAGGGCCCCGCGACGTCTCCGATCGCCGCCGCTGAAATTCGTGCCGCAATCGCCGGGGAGCGTGAGATCAGCATCGAGATCCTCAATTATAAGAAGAGCGGAGAGCAGTTCTGGAACCGCTTGCATCTCAGTCCCGTCCATGGGGATGACGGAAGGATCCTGTATTTCTTTGGATCTCAAATCGACATGACGGAATACCGGCGGATCGAGGCACTGGAGGCCTCCGAACATCGCCTGCTGATGGAAGTCGACCACCGATCCAAGAATGTCCTGGCGATCGTCGACAGCATCGTTCGCCTGAGCAACGCCGATGACCCCGCCCTTTACGCCGCCGCCATTCAACACCGCGTGCAGGCGCTCGCCCGTGCCCATACCTTGCTTGCCGCACGAAGATGGACAAGCATTTCTCTTGAAGAACTCATTCGCCAACAGGTATCGCCGTTCGCGGCCACCCGCACCTTTTTTAGCGGACCGGATATCGACATGCCTGCGCCGGTCGTCCAGCCCCTTGCGCTCGTGCTCCACGAGCTCGCCGTCAACGCAGCCCATCACGGTGCGCTTGCCGCTGCGCAAGGTAGGCTTTCGATCAGTTGGAAGCCCAGACCGTCCGGAGCCGGCTTCAGGATCCGGTGGCAGGAGGTGGGCGTCGACACTCCGCCTAGATTAGCAAAGCGGGGTTTTGGCACGGTGATTGTCGGCGCAATGGTTGAAAAACAGCTTAACGGAAGTCTTGAGAAAACCTGGTCGGATGAAGGGCTGCTTATCGACATTGAGGTCCCGTCTGCCGGTTCGTGATTTCAGGGACGGCCATTGAAATTAGGGAATGCCCGGTGATTAGGAACCAATGATTGGTCACCCTTGAACAGCCGGGGTCCTGCCCCAATATAATTTTCATTAGGACCATTGGTGGCATGAAAGGAGGAAAAGATGCCGCTTAACGATGTTCCGTGGACCCTGCCGGTGAGAATCCGGTTGCAGTGCGGTTTGGAGCGCACCTTCACCGGCGCATACGACGCCTTGGATTTTCTCGAGAACGAATGGCCGCTGCGTCATGGGGAGCGCCATGAACGCGCAGTGAAGACGTGTCGTGGCGTCCTCAACGGGATCATTCCTGGCACCGTCGCGCGCGAAGCCTTCGTTGCGGCCTGCCTCGAAGCGGGCATGCCGTCCGTGCTTGCCCCGTGGAAGGGAAAGCCGACGACGCATCCGGCTCGGCCAGCACGCCTCGTCGCCCATTAATGCAGAATGCCAGACCTCGCCTCGGACGAGGCGAGGTCTGGCATCAGCGCACTTTTCCCCCGACAGAGTTCGTCTCCGAATTGGTTCCGCGCAGCGAACGAGGTCGACAAGCGGACGTCGATCTTCTAGCCGGCATCACTGCGAAACACACCGGGAAAAGGCAGTGCAAAGGGCTTGCCGGATCAGTCATGGTGCGACGTTCGCACGCCACCCAGGCTCGGTCGCGGAAAAAGACGATCTGGACTGCAACAAACCTAATGCAGCACAGCAAGCTTTGCCTGCCTCTCCAGAAGACCTTCGGCGGTGCCAACAAGCCTCGCGGCCTGCCGCAAGATGTCCGCGCCGCTGACGCTCATCGCAATGTCGTTGGACATCCTTTCCATACAGCCCGCCACCTCCATCATTGCCGTGCCGAGCTCGCTGCGGCCGAGGCGGTCCGCCAGCCGTGCAAGGCGGCGGATGTTCTCCACATAGCGGGAAATCACCAATAGCCGCTCTGGCATCGGATCATGGGTAGTGGTGACATTCCGAGGTTGGGTTTGCCGGACTTTCATGTCGGCCTCCGCTTACCCAAGCAAAACCGGACGGCGCGTGGGCTGCGTTTGCGAGCCCTCGCCTCGCCACTCGTCGAGCTTCTTCACTGCGTCGAGAATGTCCCTGTATCGAACTGGATGGTGGACGCCCGGCGGATGGCGCAGTTCCGGCAAGGATCCGACCGCGTGAAGGTCAGAAGCCCACGAAGCGAGAATTTCTCGTTTCTCGTCTGTCGAAAGCCGCGCTGAGACGACCTCCTCCGGGTGGTCGAAGTGTCGGTGCGTGTGAAGAATGTGCGACGCGGATATCGCGTCGACGGCGTTGTGGGGATTAGTGTGGTCAGAGCCTTTCGTTTTCATCTTGCGTCTCCTAAAAACTTCCGGCTAACGGAGCGAAAATCTCCAGGTAGAAAAGAGATTGTTTCAACGAAAACAGCATTCAAGTGGTTTGAAGCGCGACGCTCAAATTTTTTTGATGCGCCTCTTGAATCAAAAAACGCTCGAGACCAGATCATTTTTCGTCGGTCGCCGGATGGGGCCGACAGCAACCAGGAGACGCCAGATTTCGCGTCTCCATTCCATCTCGCTTTACGGAGGATTTGGTATGAGAAACGACTTCGACTTCGCGCCGCTTTATCGGTCCAGCATCGGTTTCGACCGTGTCTTCAATCTCTTGAACAACGCGCAGCAGCGCCTACAGGCCATCGACACCTGGCCGCCCTATGACATCGTCAGGACGGGCGAGAACGGCTATCGCATTCAGATGGCGCTCGCCGGCTTCGCAGACGCCGATCTCGAGATCACGCAAGAGCGCAATGTGCTCGTGGTGAAGGGGCAGAAGGCCGACGAGAAGGATGGTGAATATTTACACCGGGGTATCGCCGGCCGCGCCTTCGAGCGCCGCTTCGAACTCGCCGATCACGTCAAGGTGAAGAATGCCTCCTTGACGAACGGGCTTCTCAGCATCGAGCTCCAGCGGGAGATCCCGGATGCGATGAAGCCCCGTAGGATTGCGATCGGCGGCAACGCCGAAACACAGGCCCCTCTGCAGATCGAGGGCGAAAAGCACGAAGCCGCCTAATTTGAAGGAGGAGCGGGGGCGCTGTCTTGGACGGCGCCCCCGTCCGTATTTGACCCCCACCCCTTCGATGTAAGGGAGCCGGCGGCCTTTTGACGGGCGTGGTTGCTGCGGTTGGCGCCGATCGCTGCCACAACACAATGCATCACAAGCAGGCGCCGCCACGACGCCTGGTCGCCGATCCAAGCGTCCGTCCGCGCTGCCGCGAGCTCGTACTACAAACGACGTTGTGCCCCATCGGTCGTAAAACTATATTTTGTGTCCAGGTTCCTTAGGCGGCGGTCATGGTGGCAACCGTCATTGCCTTTCCGGCAGACCGATCCGGCCCCATGATTCAGAGGCGCCTGCGTGAAAACCCAGGCAGATGGGAGAGAGCGATGCGGAACTGTTTAGGCCTGTTAACGGCGGGAGTTTTTCTCCTCCAGCCATGCTCCTTCGCCAAAGCACAGGCGCCGAACGCGTTGGAGAGAGCCATTGGAGATGTGCAGCCATGCAGGTCGTTGAAGACCAAGGTATCGAGCTTCGGCATCAGTGTCGAGGTAGGCGTCGACAAGCTCGATTCCGTCAAGATCGAAAACCTGCAATTGTCGGTGAATGGCGACACGGCGGAGGCGAGCGCCGGCGGCACGCTTGCTTGCAAAACCTCGGACGAAGCGCTGGTCGAGGGAGGGTTTTCAGCTACCGCTGAAGTTCGGCTGAAGATCGACCTGTCGACCTGCAAGACGACCGATACCTCCATCGAGATCGTCAAGACTGGTGGCCGGTTCGGCGATGTCGTCAAGGGACTGGAGACCCAGATCTCCAGCGCCCTCCGGCAAAGCCTGGAGAAGAATTTAGCCAAGCTTTGCCAGAAGTGATCAGCGAATCGACGTCGCTGCCAAAAAGCCCCATGACCCGTGAGCGATCGCCGAACCTTGGAAATAGAAATGCCTCAGCTTATCCAGGTCGTCATCGGGTGGATAGTGATCACCCGTCGATCTACCCCGCTTCCAATTCGCGTTTTCGCCCGACGACGTTCCGGCGTGGAGACGTGGCACGGCTCCGAAGCCGCTGTTCGTCGTCGGGCAGAACCTTCATATGGGCGGTTGGCTCGGGCTGCGCACACAAAAGCTTGCCTCGCGCAAGTGAGCCGCGTTCGCCTTGAAGCGAACGTAGACACGAGGCAAGCGCGTGCTACCATCTCGGATCATGTAGCTGCCTTGGTCATCTCTCCGACATCAAGACGCCCATCAGGCCCTATATCATGGATGCCGTTGCGAACTGCTGCCGATCCGGCAAAGACACGGCAATTTCAAGGATCGGTATCCTGCTCGGGTCGTGCATGGGGTCGCCGGGCCTTGCTCGACTCAGCTCCCTTCGTCGACGCCGCTGGCCGGGATCAGGCAGCGTTTGATCTTGAACGTGTCCCAGGCATTTCGAGTTCGCCGTGGAACATATGCGCCGCCCGACCGTTGCTCCGCTCAGTTTGAAAGGTTGTCTGAAATGCCAAATCAGCGTGCCAACGATGATGAGCTTCGCGACATTATCGATCGGAAACTGACTGCACTCATCCAGGAAATGGAGGATGCGGATTGGAGCGCCAAGGACGTCGCTTTTGCGATTAACGATGTCCTAAAAAGCAAGTGGCTTGATCGGATGATGGCGCTAAAAGACGCACGCGACGCGGTTCCAAAAGGATTCCTGTCAGACGGGAACGAAGGCTAGCGGTCGGCTATCCACGGCGTGAAAAAGGAAAAACTTTCATGACTGCGACATTCCTGGTCATCGCCATCAGTTCGCTCGATCCGGATGGTAGCGACACCCGTAACGAGCCGATGCTAGTTTACCCCGATGCGCTAAAGACTGCACGGCAACTAAAAGCTGAAGGCAAAGCGTTCAGGGTGATCGCTGACGGCGACCAGACGGAGGAACAGCTGCAGTCGTTCCTGGCGCTCGGTGCGCTCGTATAGTCGGATGATGGCGGTCGAGTTGTGGCAGGCTGAGTTCGAAGCCGTCGAGGCAGGAAACGCCGATCAGGTAGCGGCTGCCGAGAGGGATCGGGCTGAGGACCTGACGCTCTATCTCGACATTCAGGCGCATGGAGCCCGTGTCGTTCGAGACCTATGCCGGCTCGGTCGAAGATCAGTCTTTTGTTGGCTTTGCGGGAAACGTGTCCGCGCATCGAGACTCATCTTGGCCATTTCAAGATGCTGACCGTCAGACGGTAAACCGGGCAACGGGTGCTGACGTTGCAAATGAAGTCGAGGCCGGGACGAGGAGGATCGATTGGTGCAGCGCACTGCTGAAGATAACGCGGCCCGCCGCGCGCGCCGCGCTGAGCGCCGGCAAAAGCAGCGCGACGCCAATGTCGATCGGGCGGCCAAAATGCGTCAGGTACGCCTTGCCGATCCGCAGGCCAACAACCCGACCGAGGATCGACAGGCCGGTCGCACCCATATCGGATGTTCGGGGTGGTACTACTGGCATTGGAAGGGGGCGTTCTATCCCGCGGATGTTCCGTCGAGTCAATATTTCGCAATCTATCAGGGATCCTTCAAGACGGTCGAACTCAACGCCCCGTTTTATTCGTGGCCGACAATCGGAGCCGTGAAGGCTTGGATCCGCCAGGCCGCGCCGGGTTTCGTCTACACCATCAAGGTCTGCGAGCTGATCACCCATATCAAGCGGTTCGAGCACGCGGAAAGTCTGATCCAGGATTTCGGCTATATCGCCGACCTTCTCGGCCCGCAGATGGGCTGCTTTCTCTTCCAGCTGCCGCCGAGCGTTCGCTACACTCCGGAAATGCTGCAATCCATTTTGTCGCAGCTCGACTGCCGCCGCAGGAACGTCGTCGAGTTTCGCCACAAGAGCTGGTGGAATGATGAGGTATTCGAAGCCTTCAACGCTGCCGGGGTGATTTTCTGCTCCTGCAGCGGCCCCCGGTTACCGGATGAACTGGTGCGGACCGCCGATGACATCTACGTTCGGTTTCACGGGATCAGGCAATGGTATCGCCACGATTACAGTGACGCAGAATTACTCGTGTGGGTCGAGCGGATTAGGCAAAGCCGGGCGAAGACCGTATGGGCCTACTTCAACAACGATCGCGACGGACATTCGATCAAGAATGCCAATCGGCTGTCGGAGTTAATGAATGTTTCAGCCACGTAGGACAGCTGCGCGGGACGAGGCTGCGATGGGGCACAGAAATCGCTTCGCGGGATCTTCGCGGTCTCCCGATACTGAACGCGGGGACGGTCGGGTCTGCGTCCTGAAGTGCGGCGCATTTGTATCTGTTGCAACAAAATAGCGGTGAACCCCACTGTTCAAGCGGGCGAATGAGGCACATCCCAGCTAGGTGATAGAAGGTCACAACTAGACTTGGTCGCGGTTGCGACCGAACAGCTCGCTCAAAAGCTCGTGTTCCAAGCGTTCTAGCCAATCTCGACGCGCCTCTACAGCCAAATCCCTTTGAAAAGCAACGCCGCTGGCTGACGTGATCGTTTTTGCTCATCATGGTTCGAATTACGCCTTGGGCTTATATCTCAACCGTTGAAAATCCCTGCAGCCCAGTGGTTGTCAAATCGCTGTCACGGCGGTGAGTGGCCTGTCATCCTGATCGCGAAGGCTATGAGCAGTGCTGACTGCGGCGATAACCGGAAACTTCGCCTCAACCTTTTTCGGGCAGACGAGACCGAATTCGGACGTTCCTTGTTCGATACTCGGAATTAACGCAGGGCTGGAAAAGCAAGAGACGACAAGCTTGGCTCTTCGGTGGGCTACAAGCCTTTCGCACTGTCCTCCATTGAACCGGATGAGGCTGGACTTTGCCGCTTTAGGACGCGCCGATCCCAAGTTTTGTGCCGAAGCCTGGAGCCTTTCCAGCAATCATCGCGCGATTGTGGCCGCCATCCCACGCCCGCCATTCGCAATTCGACCTGCTGGCGGGCCGCACGAGTGCCGCGTTCGAATCTCGCACAATGAAGCAGCGCGGCCGGCTCGGAAACAATTCGTAAAACACGGAAATGTTCAGAGCATGATCGTGCCACGAACCGGTGAGTTACTGGCGGGACGTCCTTCGAAGATTCACCGCCGATTGAAAAGAGCAAAGGCACTAACTCGTGGCTGACATCAATATACCGTCTTCTCCGATCCGAAAAAGTGACAGTGCCTATCAAATCGAATGCAAATTCGCGCTGGAGCCCTCACTTACCAGGCTTTTCGAAAAGGCACGTTCCGCCGGCTGGGACCCACAGCACATAGCCCTCGCAGTCGCCGCGCTCAGTTGGGAGCTGCTGGTTGATCAGCGCGATAGTATGCAACGGGAAGGATGCGGCATTGAACATTAGGGTTCATCCCGCTTTAGGGAAGTCCTCGGTCCATGCCGGCTGGATTGCGCATACAGTTCTCCTGCTCACGCTGCTGTCGTCGGCCACATATTGCCGTGCCGAGAATGTCATCAGCGTTACAGAGACCGGTGTGAATGTCACGCGGCATGTCCGCATCGGTCTAAATAAGACGCTCATCGTTGAACTTCCTCAGGACGCTCATGACATTGTTGTTTCAGATCCAGGCGTGTCTGACGCGATAGTGCGAGCGACACGCACCATCTTTCTCTTTGGCAAAAAGGTCGGGCAAACGAATATCTTCATCCTCGATGCGAACAAGCGACCAATCGTCAATATCGATATCGCGGTTGAGAGAGACATTGCCGGGCTGGAGAAGGATTTGCGTCGTTTGATACCAGATGCGGCCATCAAGGTTGAGATTATTTCCGATAATATTGTCCTCACCGGCACCGTAAGGTCGGCACAGGACTCGGCACAAGCCGCCGATCTTGCATCCGCTTTCGTCAAAGGCGGGGAGGCGACGACCCGCACCCAAAGTGCGTCGAGCGGGGGTAGTCAAGGATCCGTGGCCCTTGTTGCGGAAGATCGGCAGGAATCCAAAATCATCAACCTTCTTCGCATCGCAGCCGACGATCAGGTGATGCTCAAAATGACGATAGCGGAGGTAAAGCGAGAGATCCTGAAGCAACTGGGCTTTGACAATGAGCTAAAAAACGCTGGTGGCTCAACAATTGCCCAGCTGGGAACGGCATCGACGGATGCGACGACCGCGACCTCCGGCGGCGGCCTATCAGCCCTATTCAGCGGATCCTTCGGCAAGTATGGCCTCTCAACGACATTGAATGCGCTTGAACAAGCGAAAGTGGTTCGAACCTTGGCCGAGCCGACATTGACGGCCGTCTCGGGTCAATCGGCATCGTTTCAAGCAGGTGGCGAGGTCCTCTATTCAAACACCGACAGCGATGGCAATACGACCCAAACCCCGTACAGCTACGGCATCAGCCTCTCATTCAAGCCCATCGTCCTAACGTCCGGTCGGATCAGCCTGCAGATCTCAACCGAGGTGTCCGAACCGGTTACCTCTATATCCGGTTCATCCCCGACCTACGGCAAGCGTTCGACCAGCACCACCGTTGAACTGCCATCGGGTGGTTCGATCGCTCTGGCGGGGCTAATCCGAGATAACTTCAACAGGACCTCCAGTGGGACGCCGGTCTTGAACAAGATTCCAGGGTTTGGCGCTTTGTTTCGCCAGACAAGCTTCGAGAGAAACGAGACTGAACTCGTAATTATCGCCACACCCTATTTGGTTCGCCCTGTCGCGGCAAAAGATCTGAATCGGCCTGATGACAATCTTAGCCCAGCTGATGATGCCTCTCAGGGGTTACTCGACCGGATCAACAGGCTCTACGGCAACGGCAAAACCTTGGAGCCGACAGCGCAATATCACGGCACCGTCGGCTTCATATACAAGTGACCGTTGCTGATAGTCTGACGCCCGGAGAGTCCCGGCCTGTCATTCAACCGACCTGCCTCTTCGGTCAGTGCCTTGGCATGCCAGCAGGTGAGCCCGACAAGAACACGGCTAACAAATATCGCCATTGAAGGGGTTTCCCAACGTTAAAAGCTCAGCTCCGAGGTTGGCATGACTTGGACAAACGGGACGCTCACCATCCTTTCCAAACCATCGATCTTGCTCGCGCGCCGGGCGTCCGGGGTCGCACCAGCGGGCACCATCCGTGGTCGGACGTGGCACCCCGGAGCGGTCGCACTCGTCTGCTTTTACTCAATTTTACGCAGCCTTTACGCTGCTTAACGTTGAACCCGCTACCAAGGATGGCGACGTAGTCAGGAACCCGTCCATGGACATCGAAATGAACGACGGTAAATCGCGACAGTCCCTCCTGCCGCGGCGCGGCGTAGACCATCCGCTCAGGACACGGTTGCTTTGCCTGATCGCGGGCCTGGTCGCCTCCGGCTTGTCGACGTCCACATTTGCCGAAGACAGCGCAACCGGCAGTACGTCGCTGTTTCAGGTCGGGTCCAGCATCGCCGACACAGGAACCGGATACTCGCTGTTTCGCGGACCGCAGCACGGCTCCAACGACTATTGGATTGAATGCTCTTGTTCGAACGGCGCATTGGCGGTCAGATCGTGTCCTTCCTTGAGATACAAATGCTATTGCGCAGATAAGCCCTCGATATCTTGCAGCCAATGATCTGTGCGCCCCGCAACCCATCCATGCTCGGTTCTGAGCGCTTCGGCTCAACGGTGTCCGCCAGGATGCCGGCGCCTTGCGACCTAAATCGCGTCGCTCCTTTCCCCGATGCCGGCAACGACTGCCTTCCCGCGACGTCTGTCCCCACCGGTTCCTTTCATTCGGCGTCTGGACGATTTTCGTTCGCGTATATCCGCCATGCCGATCCTGTCGGCAGCCTGTTTGGCGGGCAGAGTTCTCGGGTCGTGGACGGCGACGCCCTTTGCTTCTCCCTCCGCCCCGCCCGAGATCAAGCCGGCCTTTGGGCGATCTATTCATGCCGTGTTTCCGGCCCTGCTGCACTGCGAGGACGGAGGCGAAATCACCCACGATGGGTTCTGCGTTTGGGGATGGGGTTGCTGCAGGTCGCGAGCGAGCGCCGTCGGGAGGTTTGGGTTTGGGGCTGAGACTGGCGAGCGTTTTGGCACTGCTCCTGTCGGGTTTGGTTGGGCCAGAAGCGGCCCAACGAAAAAATTCCGATGAGGCCTCATGGAGAGTGGAAAGTGGGTTCAACCGCGCCGGATCGTTGGCCCTGGGCGCCGCTGCGCCGAGCGGACAGCTCCTCGTCGCCGCCGACGGCATAAAGGAGAAGTACGATGACTGGGGCGTTGAATGCGCGGTCGTCGACGTCGGAAAGCAATGTGCAGCGGGTCAGTTTCATGAAGATCCAAAGAGCGGTTTGGTTGCGTTCGCAATTCAGGTCTACCCTTCTGAAGAGCTGGGTACGAGGGTCCTGATCAGGATGCCGCTCGGCTTGAAGTTGTCGGACGGCGTGCGCCTCGAGCTTGATACGCAACCCTCAAAACAACATGCGGATGTTGCGACGTGCCTGCCCGATGGTTGCGTCGTTCTTCTCATCATGTCCGACGCCACCATAGACATTTTGAAAGCCGCGCAGGTGCTCACGGTCAGCGCCACTTCGTTTGCTTCAGGTGGTAAGCTGACCTTTCGCGTCTCTCTGAAGGGGTTTCCTCGTTCGCTCGAACGGCTGGCGGAACTGCGATGATCGCGACGCTCCCATGGCGGATGCCGTTCCTTACTCCCAACGGCTGACGGACTTGGGCGCATCGAACCATGGCCCAGCGCCGATCTCATGAGATACAGGGCCGCGGCGACAGCACACCATTATTCGGCAATCAAACGCTGCTTGTGACGTTTTCGAATGCAGCGGTTCCAGCAGCTTAACGTTTCTCGGCGATCTCGGGATGTTTCTGGAGGTTTCCCGCAGACGACAACGAGAATTGAAAGCCGGCAGTGGAAGAAGAAATCAATCATCGAGGTGGGCGATATGGACCATATATTAGTCGTTGATGGCGATCTGGAAATCCGCCGGCTACTGACACGTTATCTTGTCGATCAAGGTTTTCGTGTCACCGCTGTTGCATGTCGGCAGGACTGTGAGAGGTGGATCGATACCAGCACGCCTGACCTGATCGTGCTCGACGTCCTGCTTCCGGATGGTTCGGGCCTTGATATCTGCAGGAACCTGCGCGCTAGCCAGTCTCGAATCCCTGTTATTCTGCTGACCGCATTGAAGGAGGAGGTGGACCGTATCATTGGCCTGGAATTCGGAGCGGACGATTATCTTGGCAAGCCGTTCAATCCGCGAGAACTCGTGGCAAGGATCAGGGCAGTCTTGCGACGAGCCGGCGACGCTGAGGACAGTGACACCGACGTCAAGGTCTTCACTTTCGCAGAATTCATCGCTGACACAAGCACCCGGCGGGTATGCAAGTTGCGTGGCCCAGAAATTGAGTTGACCGGAGCGGAATTCGACCTGTTGGTGGTCTTTCTTGAACGACCGGGCCGACTCTTGTCACGAGACCGGCTGCTTGATCTGACACAAGGGCGCAAGAGCGAGCCTATGGACCGATCAATAGACGTCTTGATGAGCAGGCTGCGACGTAAGCTTGGTCAAACCCAAAGCGGCCCCCTTTTCCGGACGATCCGAAATGGCGGTTACCAGTTCACGCTTCCAGTCAAGGCAGGCGTGCCTGACGTGGCAGCTAGCATCGCGGTTCTCACCGGGAACGACAACGTTCGCTCCCTATGAGCGCGCTGGAGTCTTTTTTCGTCTCAGCTTGCCAACGAACTGGCCGGTGGCGACCGCATCTGTCAACGGTCGAGATCGCAGGCGCTAACCCCCGGGATGACCGATTTGATGAGCGGTCCAAAAGGAGAGAAGCGGCGAGCGTTAAACGCAGTTGAGGACATTCTCACTGTTATGATGTCACGTTTCGCTGCGCTGCATCATCATCACTTACGAGAGCCTTGATTGTTGGAGAAGCGGCAATGGCTGACGGCGATGCCTCGAGCTAGCCGAGGCATTCTTGACCGCCTCGCGCGACGGCGACCTGGCGAAATTGCGGCGATACTCGCGGCCGACGTGGCGGTATACGCCGATGGCGGGGGCAAAGCCGCGACGGTCACGAATGAAGTTGTTGGAATAAGGCGGTTATGCGCCTGCATGCCGGGCTCGCGCGGCTGTTCGATCGCAGCCGTTCGCGCCTGCTGCCATGAGTTTTATGACGCCAGTCTGCGCTCCCGCGCCAATAGCCCCAAGTTCCAGTAGAAGGTCGCGCCATACACCGTGCCCCGGGGAGATCGACAAGGCTAAGGCAGCCGGGGAGGTTTTGCGCTCACGGACAATAGGCGGCGGAGCGCGGTTTGACCAGCGCTGAACGCGCGCGTGGCCGTGGTATCAGCCAGGGTATGGACCGCCGGCGCAATAGTCGCTATTTGCAGGACATGCTGCGATGTTGAAAACGTCGCTGAAACATCACCGCAGATACCCAAGGCTTTCTTAAATTGAAAAAAGTGCAGCGCAGCTTTGCCGTCGAGTACAAATCAGGTCGGCGAAAACTCAACTCCAAACCGAGCTCGATCTGGGCAGACACGGATCTCAAGTCCGTTGCGCAAGATATGCAGGACGAGGCAATGCCATTTATGTCATTAGCTCCTCAGGCAAGAAGCACCGGAATGCTTGTATCCGAAGAAGAACAGGCCGGGCCGTTATTGACACTGCCGATCGAGCAAGAGACAAATGCATCGGCTTTACAGGAGACCATAATGGCCGACGAAAAAGATACGACAAACAATGCTGACACGCCGGCCGCCGCGGCGCCCGATGTACTGAAGAAGGTGCGCAAACCTCGCGCCAAGAAGGTGGTGCCTGAAACCGCCTCAGCCGCCGTTTCTTCGCAACCGGCAGCGGCTTCGGGTGCCAAAGCTGGAAAGCAGACGGGAGGACGCAAAGCAAAGCCTGACGTAGGGACGACGAGTGCCAAGCGTGCGCCTGTCAAACGTGCTCCGAAGGCTGTGTCGATAGCGGCTGCACCGCCAGTGGCTGCAGTTGATGAGATTTCGGATCTTCTGCAGCTCGAAGAGGAAAACCAGAAACTGCGCAAGCTGCTGGCGGAGAAGCTCCGCGCTGAAAATGCCGATCTGCGAAAGCGCCTCAACCTCGGTTGATCGGCAGCAGACGGTCAAGCGCTGGCCGCATTCTCATGCTTATTGAAGTGAAGATTTTGGCGGCGGTTCGTTCTGCCGCCAACGTTTTTGCTCGCAGTTTGCATACGCAGTAGAATTCGAGGTCAAATAAAATGGCGTCTCCATGGAAACTTCTTGCTGGGCTGGTGTCACGGCGACGCCAGCAGAAGCAAGAACACGGCTCAACCGATGATGTGAAGCCGGACGTATCAGCCATCGCCGAGCCGACTGAAACGGCGGCCGGCAACCGGTCGAAAGCCGCAGACCGTGCGGCCAACGAAAAGCCGGTCACCCACGAACAACACGAGGCGGTGTCGGTAGACCTGCCTCGTCATGCCGAAGAGGCGGCAAATAGTGCTGATCACACGACAGATGTCGAAAGCGCCACGCTCGAGAAAGCGGCTGATCTGGCCTCATCCGATAAGGTGGACATAGCTGCACACGCCGCGCCCAAGCCCTCGCGGACTGACGATGGTTCAGCGCGAAAGCGCAGCAGACAGGCCAGGAAAGCGGACGTCGTGGATGTCGTTTCGCGGCCATCTCCACGACTTGCCATCGGTTCCGACGATGCTATCAGCCTTGAGGGAGAAATCAGGATGCTCCGGGATCAGTTGGCGAGGAAGCTTCGGCTGCAAAACGCACAACTGAGGAGGATGCTTGATCGGTTCGAACGCTGAATTGTCAATTCCCGTTGTACCCAATGGGGCCAATGCGCCTTGGCCCGGAACGGGTATGAGCTGCGTTGCTGGCGCATTGCCTAAGGTCTATCGGCCCGGCCGTCGAATGATCTAGCTAACAACTGGCGTTTGATGGCGCTCAATCCGGGTTCCGTCTGCCTTTGCCTAAAACGGCTTGGTGGTCCCTCCCGTCTTTACCAGTAGCCCGCCGGACTGGGTTGGCAGTGACATGCGTGAAGTCATGCTGGCCAGTCCGCCCGACCACCTTCCAACGAACATTGCCCGGCGTGGCAATAATTGCAAAAAAGCCACCTCCCGTCGTCGTCGACATCGCCGAGAGATTTGAAGCGTCATACCTCCGGCTTAGCTTGCCTCGTCGAATAAGATCGAGATCGACCGTTGCCGGCCGGCAGTCGATCCCATTCTCGCGCCCATGCCCGGATGTTCGGGACGAGTATCTCGATTGGCGCGTGATGTCTTATCGCGCGCGCTTCATCCGCGAAGCTGGCGACGGGATCCGGATCGCGGGGTTTGCCATGTCCGCCTGCGTCTAAACCCCCCACCTAGACTTCGACCATCGCGTCCTGCCCCGGCTTTGGGTCCTGCCAGGCTCGCGCCGCCGGCAACGGCTTTGCCGTCCTCCACTGCGTTGCGGCCCCGCGGGGTGCAGGCAGCGCTTGCCGCCCGGCTTTCGGACCGCCGTAGCAGGTCGCGATGGCCGCGACCTCGAAACGGAGGTTTAGACATGAGCAGGCAGCAATCCAACCAACGAACCGATATCCACAGCCGCATCACCAACACGATCATCGCCGATCTCGAACGGGGCGTGCGGCCATGGACCAAACCCTGGACGACGGGACATGCGGCAAGTGAGGTCAGCCGGCCACTGCGCCACAACGGCCAACCCTACACCGGGATCAATGTCCTGCTGCTGTGGTCCGAAGCTATCGCCCGCGGCTTTGCCTCATCACGCTGGATGACGTTTCGCCAGGCAATCGAGCTCGGCGGCGCCGTGCGCAAGGGCGAAACCGGCACAACCGTCGTCTTTGCCAGTTCGTTCGTCCGCACCGAGACGACAGACACGGGCAGCGAGATCGAACAGGATGTTCCGTTCCTCAAGGCCTACACGGTGTTCAACACCGATCAGATCGCCGGTCTTAACGGCCGCTTCGATGAGATCGCACCTCACCAGGATCCGATGAGCCGCATCGGCGATGCCGGCCGCTTCTTTGCCAATACCGGCGCACTGATCCGCCACGGAGGATCGGCTGCCTATTATGCCGCTCAGCGTGATTACATCCAGATGCCATGCCTTGATGCCTTCCGGGACGATGCTTCCTATGTCGCCGTCCTCAGCCACGAGATCACGCACTGGACCGCCGCACCGCAACGGCTTGATCGCGATCTCAGCCGCTACGCGAAAGACCGGAGCGAACGCGCCCGCGAAGAACTGATTGCCGAACTCGGCAGCGCGTTTCTCTGCGCCGATCTCGGCATCGTTCCCGAGCTCGAACCACGCCCCGACCACGCCAGCTATCTCGATGGCTGGCTGAAGGTTCTGGCCAACGACAAGCGTGCCATCTTCTCGGCGGCAGCATATGCGCAGCGCGCCGTCGACTACCTGCATTCCCTGCAGCCGGAACTCGATGAGGAGGAGGCGGCGTGAGCCGTCTCTTCTTCAACTGATGAAATGCTCGGATGATCAGGCCGCCCCGCGGGCCTTCCAAGCCTGCATGGTGAAAACCGACGCGCCGCTCCGTAGCCTGATCGCGCCGCCGCCGAGGCCTTGCCCAGACCGAACGGTGAAGTGGCACCAATTGCCTGCTGCACGTTCTCGCATTTTGTTCATGAGCCCCAGACCACTGACTGCTCATGCCGCTTAATCAGGTGCTTGAGGTTATCGAAGCTGGTGCGGATGTGGCGGGCGAAGTTGTCGGCGGCGGGTGTGCGGGGTGCGTCCGAACGCTTCAGCAAGCCGAGCGCGCGTTCCGAATGGGGGATGGGAACGGGCAGGGCGGTGATGGACTTTTCGTTGCGCAATGCGAAGACGACGCTGTGCGGCATGATGGTCAGCGCATCCGCCGCCTTCATGTACTGGACGACGCTCATGAGGGAGCCGCCCGAATAGCGGATCTTGACTTCGGTTGCGCCGAAGGACAGCAGCATGCTGCGCAGATCGGTGAGTAGCGGGCTGCCTGGTGGAGGCGCCACCCAAGGGAAATCGAGCAGGTGCGCCGGCTGAGGGCGCCGCTTCAACAGCAAAGGATGGGTGACCCGGCAGGCGACGACGTTGCGGCCGGGCAGGATTTGCTGAAATTCGAGGCCGGAGCCCTCGTCGAGAATATCGATCGGGCAGATGGCAAGGTCGATCTGGTCGGCATTGAGCGCGGCACGGAGGTCTGGGAAGTAACCATAGCTCTGGTCGATGCGCACGTCTGGATGCAGGTTCTGGAACTCGGCGATCATGCCGGCGATCAACGCATCCATGAAAAAAGGCGTGCCACCGACACGCACTACGCCGCTTCTGCCGGCCCGAAAGCTTTCGACGACATCGGAGGCCTTGCGCGATGCCGACAGCATCGTCTGGCCGTGATCGGCCAGCGCCCGACCCAATGACGTTGGCTGCAACGGCCGCCGCCCTTTGACGAACAGTGGCTCGCCGATGCGAGCCTCGAGCATTGCGAGCGTACGCGAAACAGCCGGCTGCGATAGGCCGAGCAGGGCAGCTCCCTCGGTGACCCCGCCGGTCTTAACGACTGCCGCAAGCTGGACAAGGTGACGTTCGTCTATCTTCATAACGATATGATATATTAATCGCGAATAAAATCATTACCGGCACATAGCGTTTGGACTAAATTTGTCTCCACCAGCCATTGCCTTGGAGGAGACGCATGACGCCGGGTCCGATGGCGCTGAATTTCAGCGAGGCCACCTCGCATGACATCTTCGCGCAACGACTTCAGCCATCAAAGGACAACATCCTGCCACAGGTTCTTGCGGCGGCGGTGACGCATCTTCATACCCTGATCCGCGAAGTGCGGCCCACCCAGGCGGAATGGCGTCAAGTCATCGAATTCTTGACCGACGTTGGCCATGCAAGCGACGAGCGACGCCAGGAGTGGGTGCTCCTGTCGGATCTGCTCGGCGCTTCGACACTGGTCGAGGAGATCAATTCGCGCCGTCCGAAGACGGCCACCCCCAACACCGTGCGCGGACCGTTCTTCCGCGCCGACGTTCCGCAATTGCCGCTCGGCGGCAATATTTCGCTTGATGGTATCGGCGAGCCGCTGGAAGTTTCCGGCCGCGTGCAGGATCTCGATGGCGATCCCATCGCAAATGCCGAGATCATCACCTGGCAGGCCAATGCTCAAGGCCTCTACGAAAACCAGCAGCCGGACCTGCAGCCGGAATTCAACCTGCGCGGCGGCTTCCGCACGGATCCCGACGGACGTTTCCACTATCGGACCATCAAGCCATGCGGCTATGGCGTGCCTGACGATGGTCCCGTCGGAAAGCTTTTGCGGCGGGCGGGCTATCCGCTGCGCCGCCCCGCGCATCTTCATTTCATCATCAAGGCGTCGGACTTCGAGACGATCACCACGCATATCTATGACGGCAGCGATCCGCATCTGGCCGAAGACGCGATCTTCGCCGTCAAGCCCGAGTTGGTGCGAACCTTCGAGCAGCAGGGCAAGGGGTGGTTGTTGAAACTGACTTTCGTCATGGTCCGCGCCAGGCAGGGAGCCGATACATGAGCCGGATTTTCACCTATAGCGGCAGCCCCGCCCATATCGTCTTCGGCGAAGGCAAGAGCGCCGCCGCCGGCGAGTGGGTGGAAAAGCTCGGAAGCACCAAGGCCCTCGTTCTCTCGACGCCGCAACAGAAGGCCGACGCCGAAGCGCTTGCCACGCGGCTGGGCTCTCTCGCTGTCGGCGTCTTTGCCGGCGCCACTATGCACACGCCAGTCGATGTCACCGAAGAGGCGATGGAGGTGGTTTTCCAAACGCAGGCCGATTGCGTCGTTTCGCTCGGCGGCGGCTCGACCACCGGGCTTGGCAAGGCGATCGCCTATCGCACGGATGTGCATCAGATCGTCATTCCGACGACCTATGCCGGATCGGAAGTGACGCCGATCCTCGGCCAGACCGAGGCCGGGCGCAAGACGACCGTGCGCCATGCGAGCATCCTGCCAGAGGTGGTGATCTACGACCCGGCGCTGACGCTTGGCCTGCCGGTCGGCATGAGCGTCACCTCGGGCCTGAATGCCATGGCCCATGCGGTCGAGGCGCTCTACGCGCAAGACCGCAACCCGATTTCGACGCTGATGGCGGTCGAGGGGCTGCGGGCCTTCAAGACCAGCCTGCCTGATATCATCGCTAATCCCCACGAGCCCGATGCCCGTGCCGATGCACTCTACGGCGCCTGGCTTTGCGGCACCGTGCTCGGCACGGTCGGTATGGCGCTGCACCACAAGATCTGCCACACGCTGGGCGGCACTTTCGATACGCCGCACGCCGACACGCATGCGATCATGCTGCCGCACACCGCCGCCTACAATGCCGCGGCGGTGCCGGAACTTCTGGCGCCGGTCGCCGATATTTTCGGCGCCTCGGTCGGCGGCGGGCTTTGGGATTTCGCGAGACAAATCGGTTCACCGCTGGCGCTGAAGGGTCTGGGCCTGAGCGTTGCCGATCTCGATCGCGCAGCCGAGATCGCCACCGAAAATCCCTACCGGAATCCAAGGCCGATCGACCGGAAGTCCATTCGTGCCCTGCTGCAGGATGCCTGGGAGGGCAAGCGGCCGGCATAAGCTGACGACAGACATCACGCTCTCTGGGAGGAGAGGAAAATGGGAGGAGGAAACATGTTTACCCGACGCGATTTTCTGAAGACGACGGCCGCCACCGGTGCATTGGCGGCGACATCCGGGCTCGCCGCCCCCGCGATCGCGCAGGACGCCGCGATCAAGCTCGGCTATGTCAGCCCGCAGACGGGACCGCTTGCCGCCTTCGGTGAGGCCGACAAGTTCGTCATCGACAGTTTTCTGGCAGTCACCAAGTCGAAGGGTCTCAACTACGAGGTTGTCGTCAAGGACAGCCAATCCAATCCGAACCGGGCGGCGGAGGTCGCCAAGGAACTGATCGTCACCGACGAGGTGAACCTGATCCTCGTCGCCTCGACGCCGGAGACCACCAATCCGGTGGCGACCACCTGCGAGGCTGAGGAAATGCCCTGTATTTCGACGGTGGCTCCCTGGCAGCCGTGGTTCATCGGCCAGCAGGGCAATCCCGGCGACCCGACCTCCTGGAAACCATTCAACTACGCCTATCACTTCTTCTGGGGTCTCGAGGACGTCATCTCGGTCTTCACCAACATGTGGGCGCAGATCGAGACCAACAAGAAGGTTGGCGGCCTCTTCCCAAATGACGGCGACGGCAATGCCTGGGGCGACAAGGTCGTCGGCTTCCCGCCGGTGCTGGAAAAGATGGGCTACGGGCTGATCGACCCCGGCCGCTATCAGAACATGACGGATGATTTCTCGGCGCAGATCAACGCCTTCAAATCGGGCCAGTGCGAAATCATCACCGGCGTGGTGATCCCGCCTGACTTCACCACCTTCTGGAACCAGGCCAAGCAGCAGGGTTTCGCCCCGAAGATCGCCTCGATCGGCAAGGCACTGCTGTTCCCGCAGACGGTGGAGGCGCTCGGCAATGCCGGGCATAATCTGTCGTCGGAAGTCTGGTGGACGCCGAGCCATCCGTTCAAATCGTCCTTGACCGGCGAAAGTACAGAAGAGGTGGCGGCCGCCTTTACCAAGGCGACTAGCAGGCCGTGGACGCAGCCGATCGGTTTTGCCCATGCGCTGTTCGAGCTGGCGGTGGATGCGATGAAGCGGGCCGGAGATCCGACAGACGGGGATGCCGTCGCGCAGGCGATTGCCGCCACCAAGCTCGATACGCTGGTCGGGCCGATTGCTTGGGACGGCAAGGGCCTGCCGCCTTTCGCGGCCAAGAACATTGCCAAGACGCCGCTCGTCGGCGGCCAGTGGCGGTTGAAGGACGGCGGGGGCTACGATCTCGTCATCACCGACAACAAGACGGCGCCGAACATTCCGGTCGGCGGCAAGATGGAAGCAATCGCCTGATTTTTTGCGCGGGGCCCGTTCGGCCCCGCCTGTTCTCGGAGGAATGGGTTTGGCAATTCTCGAACTCGATGGGGTCTCGAAGAAATTCGGCGCATTGACGGTCGCCGAGCAGATTTCCTTTGCCGTCGGCGAAGGCGAGGCGCTTGGCATTATCGGGCCGAACGGCGCCGGCAAGTCGACGCTGTTCAATTTGATAACCGGCAATATCCCCGCCGACAGCTGAAGCATCCGCTTTCTCGGCGGCGACGTGACGCGCACGCCGCCGATGGCGCGCTGCCTGGCGGGCATGGGCCGCACCTTCCAGATCCCGCAGCCGTTCGAGAAGCTGACGGTCTTTGAAAACCTCCTGGTCGCAGGCGCTTTTGGCTCGCGGCGGCGCGAGGCCGAGGTGTCGGACCGCTGCGCCGAAATCCTGGTGGACACCGGGCTGATCGACAAGGCGAATGTTTTGGCCGGAAGCCTGTCGTTGCTGCTGCGCAAACGGCTGGAGCTCGCCCGAGCGCTGGCGACGGAACCGAAGCTGCTGCTGCTCGATGAAATCGCCGGCGGGCTGACCGAGGGCGAGTGCCGGTCGCTGGTGGCCACCATCCGCGCCATTCATGCGCGCGGCGTTGCCGTCATCTGGATCGAGCACGTGCTGCATGCGCTGAATTCTGTCGTTGAGCGGCTGCTGGTGCTGCATTTCGGCAGGGTCATCGGCATCGGCAAGCCCGACGACATCATGGCATCGCGCGACGTGCGTGAAATCTATCTGGGGATCGAGATCTGATGGCGCTGCTCGAAACCAGAGGCCTGACCGCCTCCTACGGCGATTTCCAGGCGCTGTTCGGCGTCAATATTGTGGTCGGCGCCGGCGAGACCATCGCTATCATTGGCGCCAACGGCGCCGGCAAGACGACGCTGATGCGCTCGATCTCAGGCGTGCTCACCAATGCGGCGTCATCGATCCTTTATCGCGACGAGCCGATCGGCGCGCTGTCGGCGCCTGACATTCTGGCGCGCGGCATCGCCATGGTGCCGGAAGGGCGAAAACTCTTTCCGTCGCTGAGCGTCGAGGAAAACCTGCTGGTCGGCAATTATGGCCGCAAGGTCGATGGCCCGTGGACGCTCGAAAGCATCTTCGCGCTATTTCCGATCCTGAAGGAGCGGCGCGACAATCCGGCCACGGCGCTTTCCGGCGGGCAGCAGCAGATGGTAGCGATCGGCCGCGGGCTGATGTCCAATCCGGCGATGCTGCTCTGTGACGAGATCAGCCTTGGCCTTGCGCCCGTCGTGGTCCGCGATATCTACGCCGCCTTCCCGCGCATCCGCGAGACCGGCGCTTCGATCGTCATCGTCGAGCAGGATATCGCCCAGGCGCTGAAGGTGGCCGACCGCGTCTACTGCATGATGGAAGGGCGGGTGACGCTTTCCGGCCGCGCCGCCGACCTCAGCCGCGACGACATCCACAAGGCTTATTTCGGGACGGATCACCATGAACTGGCTTGATACCATTCTCCAGGGCGTGCTGCTCGGCGGGCTCTACGCGCTGTTTGCGGCGGGGCTCAGTCTCGTCTTCGGCATCATGCGGCTGGTCAACCTCGCCCATGGCGATCTGATCGTGCTTGCCGCCTTCCTGATCCTGGTTCTGGTGACGACGCTCGGGCTCAATCCGTTCGTTGCCGCCGCGATCGCGATGCCGTTGATGTTCGCCATCGGCTGGGGCCTGCAATATTTCCTGCTCAACCGCACGCTCGGCAAGGATATCCTGCCGCCGCTGCTTGTCACTTTCGGCCTGTCGATCGTCATCCAGAACGGCCTGCTCGAAGGATTTTCGGCCGATAGCCGCCGTGTCTTTGCTGGGAGCCTAGAAAGCGCCTCCGTCAATCTCGGCCCGGTCACCGCCGGCATCATGCCGCTGATGACCTTCTTTTCCGCCGTCGCCGTCATCGTCTGTCTCAACCAGCTCATCTACCGCACCTCCGTCGGCCGCGCCTTCCGGGCGACCTCGGACGATCCGGTGACGGCAGGGCTGATGGGCATCCGGCCGCAACGTATCTTCGCCATGGCGACAGGGCTTGCCATGGTCGTGGTGACGATCGCTGCCCTCTATCTCGGGACCCGCGCCAATTTCGATCCGACGTCGGGACCGGCGCGGCTGATCTATGCCTTCGAAGCGGTGATCATCGGCGGGCTCGGCTCGCTCTGGGGCACGCTCGCCGGCGGCATCATCCTTGGCGTTGCCCAGACGGTGGGTGCCGCGATCAATCCGGAGTGGCAGATCCTTGCCGGCCACCTGGCATTCCTCGCCGTTCTCCTGTTCAAGCCGCGCGGCCTTTTCCCGCGCGCGGTGGATTGAGGTGCATCGATGACCATGGCCATTCCCTCCTTCACCGTCGAGACGCGTACCAGGGCATCGACATTGTCGGCTGTCGCGGTCGTTGCCCTTCTGCTGCTTGCCTTCGCCGCACCCTTCATCGTCTCGCGCGGCGTCATCCAGGACCTTTTCTTCATCCTCACCATGCTGGTGCTGGCGCAGAACTGGAACCTGCTTGCCGGTTATGCCGGGCTGATCTCGGTCGGCCAGCAGGTCTTCGTCGGCTTTG
The DNA here is from genome assembly GCF_057653455.1 of Rhizobium sp. CB2179. Lineage (NCBI taxonomy): Bacteria > Pseudomonadati > Pseudomonadota > Alphaproteobacteria > Hyphomicrobiales > Rhizobiaceae > Rhizobium > Rhizobium sp. CB2179. Next base: position 348,330 of record NZ_JBYGKR010000005.1, read on the forward strand.
GCGCCTATACGATGTTCGGCTGCGTCATCCTGTTCGGCGTCGACCCGGTCGTGGCCATACTGATTGCCGGCGTATTTTCCGCCGCCCTCGCCATTCCCACGGCCTTCTTCACCTTCCGCCTCTACGGTCCTTATTTCGCCATCGGCACCTGGGTGGTGGCCGAGGTCGTGCGGTTGCTGCTGGCCCAGTTGAAGGCGCTCGGCGGCGGCACCGGCACCTCGTTGCCGCGGGAGGCGACCCGCGACATGATGGGCGTCGGGGCGATGCGCGACCTCTTCGGCATGAAGGCTTCCGAGGCGGGCGACACGCTGACTTACTGGCTGGCGCTGATCCTCGCCGTCGCCACAATTGGCTTCATCTATGGTCTTCTGCGCAGCAAGCAGGGTCTCGGCCTTGCCGCCGTCCGCGACAACGAGCAGGCCGCCCGCGCCGTCGGCGTCGATGCGCGGCGGATGAAGACGCTGGTCTATCTGGCGACCGCCTTCATGACAGGCATCGCCGGGGCGCTGATCTACGTGCAGAAGGCGCGCATCTCGCCGGACGCTGCCTTCTCGGTCACCGACTGGACGGCCTATGTCATCTTTATCGTCGTGATCGGCGGCATCGGCACGATCGAGGGACCGATCCTCGGCGTCATCATCTTCTTTCTCTTACAGAACCTCTTGGCCGACTACGGCTCCTGGTACCTGCTGATGCTCGGTCTTCTCGGCATCGCCATCATGCTTCTTGCGCCGCGCGGCCTCTGGGGATTGTTCTCCGAGCGCACCGGCATCCAGCTTTTCCCGGTTCGCCGCGTCCTGAAGGGCGGGCCGCTCAATCTCACGCATAGGGGAGGGCCTCATGGCTGACATTACCACCGACGTACTCATCATCGGCACCGGGCCGGCGGGCTCCGCCACCGCCGCACTGCTCTCCTCCCACGGGGTCGAGAACCTAGTGATCAACCGCTACCGCTGGCTCGCCAGCACACCGCGCGCCCACATCACCAACCAGCGCACCATGGAAGTGCTGCGCGATCTCGGTCGAGACGTGGAGGACGAGGCCTACATGTTCGCGGCCGAGCAAGACCTGATGGGCGAGAACGTGTTCTGTACCTCGCTCACCGGCGAGGAGATTGGCCGGATGAAGAGCTGGGGTAAACATCCGCTATCGCGCGCCGAGCACCAGCTGTCGTCGCCGGCTCATATGAACGATCTGCCGCAGACCTTCATGGAGCCGCTGCTGTTCAAGACGGCCTGTTCGCGCGGTAGCCAATCGCGCATGTCGACGGAATATCTGGGCCATGCGCAGGACGAGGACGGCGTCACGACAACCTGTCTCGACCGGCTGACCGGCAAGGAATTCACCGTCCGCTCGAAATATCTGGTCGGCGCCGATGGCGGCAATTCCAAGGTCGCGGAACACGCGGGCCTCACCTTCGAAGGCAAGATGGGGGTCGCCGGTTCGATGAACATCCTGTTCGAGGCCGATCTGTCGCGACTGGTCGCCCATCGTCCCTCGGTGCTCTATTGGGTGCTGCAGCCGGGTGCTGACGTTGGCGGCATCGGCATGGGGCTGGTGCGTATGGTAAGGCCCTGGAACGAATGGCTGATCGTCTGGGGTTACGATATCAACCAGCCGCCTCCTTCGGTGGATGAAGCGCATGCGAAGAAGGTCGTGCGCGACCTGGTCGGCGATCCGGATCTCGAGATGACCATCAAGTCGGTCTCGACTTGGACCGTCAACAACATGTACGCCACGTCAATGTCCAATGGCCGCGTCTTTTGCATGGGCGACGCCACCCACCGCCATCCGCCGTCAAACGGGCTCGGCTCGAACACCTCGATCCAGGATGCATTCAACCTCGCCTGGAAGCTCGCCTTCGTCCTGAAGGGGGCCGCAGGCCCGAAACTTCTCGACAGTTATCAGGCCGAGCGGGCGCCCGTCGCCAAGCAGATCGTCACCCGGGCCAACAAGTCGATCGAGGAGTTCGGGCCGATCTTCAAGGCGCTGGGGCTGCTCGATTCCATCGACCCGGTGAAGATGCAGGAGAACATGGACGCCCGCTGCAACAACACTGTCGCGGCCGAGGAGCAACGGGCCGCGATCCGCAAGGCGATCGCCGACAAGGTCTACGAGTTCGATTGCCATGGCGTCGAGATGAACCAGCGCTACCGATCGGGCGCGATCGTAACGGATGAGCAGGCGGAACCGGCCTTCGCCCGGGATCCGGAACTGCACTGCCAGCAGACGAGCTGGCCCGGCGCAAGGCTGCCGCATGCCTGGGTGTATTCTGCGACAGGCGAAAAGCTGTCGACGCTCGACCTTGCCGGACATGGGAAGTTTACCGTGCTGACCGGCATTGGCGGACAGGGTTGGATCGAGGCCGCCCGAACCCTTGGAAAGGAATTGGGCATCGATATCGCCGCACATCTGATCGGTCCACGTCAGCCCTGGCAGGACTTTGCCGGCGACTGGGCGAACATGCGCGAAATCCGAGACAGCGGCGTCCTCCTCGTGCGTCCCGACCATCATGTCGCCTGGCGAAGTGAAGCGATCGTCGACGATCCGTCAGCCGAACTGCGGCGCGTGCTGACCAGCGTTTTGGGGAGATAGGGCGATGATTGATGCACATGAAAAGGGTTTCTTCACGGAAGAGAACTCCGTTGAGGTGGTCACGAGCCGCAACGCCACCACCAAGGACCAGCGCCTGAAGCGCGTGATGGAGGTCGTGACACGCAAGCTGCATGAGGCGGTGAGGGAGCTTGAGCCGACGCAGGACGAATGGATGGAGGCAATTCTCTTTCTGACCCGCACAGGACATACATGCAACGAATGGCGACAGGAATTTATCCTGCTGTCGGACGTGCTCGGCGTGTCGATGCTGGTCGACGCCATTAATAACCGCAAGCCCTCAGGCGCCTCCGAAAGCACTGTTCTTGGCCCGTTTCACGTTGCCGACGCGCCGGAACTGCCGATGGGCACCAATATCTGCCTCGATCACAAGGGCGAGGACATGGTGATCGGCGGCAGCATCCGTAGCACGGATGGCAGACCGATTGCCGGCGCTGTCATCGACGTCTGGCAGGCCAACGACGAAGGCTTCTACGACGTGCAGCAGAAGGGGATCCAACCAGACTTCAACCTTCGCGGCATCTTTCGCACCGGCGCGGATGGCCGCTATTGGTTTCGCGCAGTCAAGCCCAAGTATTACCCGATCCCGGACGATGGACCGGTCGGCAAGCTGCTCGGCGCGCTCGGTCGTCACCCCTACAGGCCCGCTCACCTGCACTACATCATCAAGGCCGACGGCTTCGAGACGCTCACGACGCACATCTTTGATCCGGACGATCCGTACATCCACTCCGACGCCGTCTTTGGCGTGAAGGAGAGCTTGCTTGCCAAGTTCCAGCACGTCGAGGATTCGGTACGCGCTGACGAGCTTGGTTTCTCTGGCAAGTTCTGGCAGATAGAGCACGATTTCGTGCTGGCTCGGCCCGAGGAGTAGCATGCTCGCCAGCCGGCGTTCTGACGAAGAAGGCCGTGATAGCCGATGCAATGGAGATGATCTCCCCGGATGGGAAGGCGGCTCGAATTCCGCCGGTCATAGCCGCAGGGGACGCCAGCCAACGCGGCATTTGAGCCGGTCTTTTCGGTGGCATGCGCCCAAACAAAATGCAAGCCGATATGACGCATATAGTTCCATAACGTTGATTACGCCACAAACTATTTAGCCGGCTACTTAAATTGAGATGCGCCTTGTCGGTTTACGTCGATGACGCCATGCATTCGGGGTTCGCCTTGGGTCCAAGAGCAACCTTTGACTAGCTGACCGCGACGAAGGCGTTCAGCGATGGGCAGCCTCCTGGCATCGACGGCCGTCATCCGTGCCTCGGCCGTTTTGCGTGCGAGCAAGTGGACTGGGTAAGCGGCGCGGCGGTCGAACGCTTCCCCGGTTGGGCCGATCGGTGGCCACTGCTTTGGGGCTGCCTGACTTCGACGATAGACGGCTTGGCGTGACGCATGGATTCTCCGGGCGGCGAACCAGGCTCGGCAAGTCACGTCGATAACAAGGGCAACTGCCCGGTCGGCCGAACTCGTCGCAACCGAATTCGACGCCATGACTTGAGGACAGAGCGCAGGCTTTCCGCTGCAGCTGTTTCGGTACGGAATGCCCTGACGCGGGCCCCCATGCTCAAGTACCTCCCATTGCTGTCGTAGGCCGCTCCTCCGCGGGCTCGATGAGGCATGTCTGACCGGAGACCGGCTGCGCCTCGATCGTCTTCCCGCAACGGCAATTTGCAGATTTCTTACCCCGGACGTCACGTCCTCCTCTCCCGCTAACAAATCTGCGTCTTGCCGCCCTCCATTTCATTTTGGCCTTATCAGGTGCGGTCCGATCGTCACCGGTCTTTGCGACAGCCATCGAGGCCGCGATGGGCGCGGCCCGATACACACGAAAGGAACATGAACATGGCTACCATCGGCATCTTCACCGCAAACGAAAACGGCTTCACCGGCTCGATCCGCACTCTCGCTCTCAACGTCAAGGCCCGCATCGCCCGCGTCGAAAATCCGTCCGACAAGGGTCCGCACTTCCGTATCTACGCTGGCAACGTCGAGCTTGGTGCGGCCTGGCAGAAGCGTTCCAGCGAGAGCGACCGCGACTACCTCTCGGTCAAGCTGGACGACCCGAGCTTCCCGGCCCCGATCTACGCGACGCTTTCGGAGGTCGAAGGCGAGGACGGCTACCAGTTGATCTGGTCCCGCCAAAACCGAGACTGAGATCCCGCTGGCCCCGCCGCTTGAGGCGGGGCCAGCGGCCCGCTTTGAGAAAGCCGACAATAGGCCTCGAGGCCGCCACGACCTTTAGGTCGGATATCAGTGATGCGCGCGTTTGAAAGGAAAACATCATGCAGCAATTCGCCAACTCCCTACCGCGACTGGCCGATATCGTTCCTCATCTAGATCGGCGCGGCATTCTCGAGACCACGCGCCATCAGGGGCCCGTTTCGGCGGTCGTCGTGAAGCTGAAGGACCGAGGAGATCGGATCATCGCTGCAAATACCGGAGAGTTGATCTTGGCCGATAGCCCCGGGCACGTTTTTGTTTCACCAGGGAGAGGAACAGGCGAACCGCTTCCTCCTCCCGCTCGAAGACGTGCTGTTTTTCCTGCCCATGCTGGCCGATGCGTCCCCATCGCCGGATCAGGCAGACCTCTCCAAACATTGTCTGCCCGACTTCCATGGCGTAGTAGCGCGCCATGTTCTTTGCCGGATCCGCGCGTTCGATATAGAGATGGTAGGGCTGCGCAATCATGCTGCCATGATCGCCAAACAGTATCGCGACGTCCAACGACACATTTGAATCAGTCACATGCGACCGATTCAATTTCGTGATGGATGGCAACCGGGCCAGGCGCCAATCGTACCGCGACCGAAGCCCGCAGGCGGTCTTCGCCGATTCCGGTCGCGATCCTCTCGCAACGTAATACAGACGGCGCACGAAGAGGTCGCGTCGAGCTTACCGAACCGTCTTGTGGCCAGCAAAGCTGGCAGGCGGTCGCGTCCTTTCAGGACGCGGTTCTATCTCTCTGACCGCCCATTGTGCACCCGCCGCTCCGGCGTCAAGGACATCACGGCCCCGCCAATTTTCCGCACCGCAGGCGGCACAGAAAATCGGTTCCTCCGCTCGCCGCGTGGCGGCCGCGTACGCGGTCCCTGACCCCTCGCGAGCTACGGTGCAGGCCCCTTTCGTCAGAAAACGAAAAGGAGACTTTGATGACAAGGCGTGAAATCAATCCCATGGATGGAGGAGCCCTCAAGCTGCGGCCTCGACAGTCGGACTTGCTTGAAAATTTGCGTCATAATTTCGATGCGGAAGTCCATCTTCCCTTCGATATCCCACGCGAGTTTCTGTCGGCGGCGCTACTCTTTGCGATCGACAACAAGGTGGATTTCGGCTTGTTCCATGAGGACCACCGGATCATCATCGCATATTTCGGCGGCGACGAAATTTATCTTCCGTCCCGGTGGTCCGATAAGCGCTGGCATATCGGTGTCGAGGACAGAGAGACGTTCTTCGATCCCGCGGATTGAGACCCAGACCAGAGGCGGCAGCCGCCTCTGGTCTTTAGCTTGCCTTATGACCCGGTCCGGCCGGATCGACCGACCGGCCCGGCTGTGAAAGGGGGGCTGCGCCGCCCCTCTCAATCTCACCCCATGAAGGAAGTGCAAGCCCCTCCTTCAAACTTCCTCCCATGAGGAAAGAGGACGGTTCCCTCCTCCCTTTCCCCAAACCCCTATTCCTCTCCCGTCGGATGGAGGTACTGCCAACTGGCGACGCCGATCACCGCCTCCCAGATGACGAGTGTCGGAATGCCGCGCCGCAAGCGGCCGGACGACCACGGTCTCACCGTTTTCCTGAACGGCGTTACGGTGTTCGTCGCCAGTCGATTTCCCCTAGATCCCGGTAGACGCTACATCCGACGTAGCTTCATCGGTGTTTGCGAGATTTATCGCATTCGAACGCTCCTTCCTGCCGCTGTCCGGTGAATGAAACCGGTTCTCGCCGACGCAAGCCTTCATATCGTCACGACGGAACCAGATCGCACGACCGCATCGAAGCGGCGCATTGCCTGCCGTGAAGACGATCTGCTCGTCGGCCCGCATGCGCAGAACTTCGTGCGGCTGGATGAGCGGTCTGGCGGCAAGCTGTTTCGAGCGCGTGCGCGATGAACCCTTCGACTGGACACTGCGACTGACCTGATCGATCTCGACCGTCGTCATGCCGCAGCGCCGCGAGATGTAGTCGGCCGTTTCCGGATCGTTGATGGCAGCAAACGAAATCCAGCTCGCACTCTCAAACCATTTGCTCGCCGCGTCGCGGCCGCCATAGGTTTCTCGCATCTGGCCGATCGACTGGTAAATCATTGTCAGCGTGATGCCGTATTTTCGGCCGGCGTCACGAGCCGTCTCCAGAATCCGCATGTAGCCCAGGCGTGCCACCTCGTCCAAAAGGAACAGCGCCCTGCCCTTCAATGCTCCATCACGATTGTAGATCGCGTTCAGGAAGGACCCGATGATGACGCGAGCAAGACCCGAATGCGTCTCCAGCGTCTTCAGGTCGATGTTGATGAAGACATCCGTGTTTCCCGCGGAAATGTCGTTGGTCGAAAAATTCGACTCCGAGACAAGCGCCGCATAATTCGGATAGGACAGCCAGTGCGTCTCCTTCACCGCATTCGCGTAAACCCCGCTAAACGTTTCTGGCGTCATGTTGACGAAGGCGGCGACGTTCTCCTTTACGAAGTCGGATCTCGAATTGTCGTAGATCGACTGCAGTCGCGCGCGCAGCTTCGGTTCGGGCTCGGACAGATTCTTGCGGACCCGGCGAAGTGTCTGGTCGTTCTCTTCGGTGCGGCCGGATAGACAGACGTCGGCGATCAATGCGGTCAACAGCTGCAGCGCCGATGCGCGAAAGAAATCGTCGCGCACGCCGCGAGCACCGCCGCTGTCGCTCATGATCCATGAGGCAACGGCGGCAATATCCTCTTCCTTCGTGCGGCCATGAAGCCCGATCCAGTCCAGCGCATTGAAGCCCGTGTCGGCGGTTCTTGGATCGAGGATGCGGACGTCGCGTCCGGCGTTTGTCCGATGCCCGATCACCATGGGCGCGACTTCGTTTGACGGGTCCAACAAGACCAATGTACCGCCCCATTTAAGCGCGGTCGGGATCGTCACCGACGTCGTCTTGAAACCGCCTGAGCCGGCAAAGACGATGCCGTGCGAGGATCCGAACGAGCCGTCGAAGCAGAGAAGCGGCGACTTGCCGCCGGCGCCCCACGTCTCCACGCAATCCGCCCTGAACGACCGCATCGCCGTTATGTCCTGGTCGACGCGGTAGCGCTCGCCGACGACGATGCCGCCGGTATCCGGAAAGAGCTTTCCGGCCTCCGTCGATTTCATCCACTCGGCTTCTCCATGCAGTGCGCGCCTTCCTCGAATACGGCGCGGCTCGGAGCGCGCGAACGCCGCGTTGCCGACAAGTGCTACGCGAAGTGCAAAGCCGGCCGACGTCAGCGCCGCCCCTGCCCCGATCATCGTTGCCGGGTCTGCATAGGAGAGCGCCGATCGAACTGCCGGAAAATGGTCGAAAATTGCGGCAAGTCGCACGGTCTCACGCAGCGCGGCGATCACGATCGTCGCACTGCTACCGCCGACAACACCCCATCCGGCGAGCTTGATGTTCGTTGAGCCGGCGCTCGCAAACAGAAAGATGATGCCGGCGGCGGCTGACGCGATATAGGGCAAGGCGATTCCCATCCGACCGAGGGTCAGCCGCGCTGTCTCGGTTTTCCCGAATTCGGAAAACCATTGTTCGATACCCGTCATGCCGATGGTGACGAGCATCATCAGTGCTATGGGCACGCTGACCAGCGCGATCTTATTCGCCGTCATTGCCAAAGGCCTCCGATCCGATCGCCGTGAGCCGAGATCGCTCATCCTCATCGCTCCTGATGCGTCGTGCTGTTTCGATCAGCGCCCCGAGCAGCAGCGCGCGCTTTTCGTATCGTAGGCCCGCCTTGACGATCAGCCCGCCAAGTTCGATCTTCTCGCGTGTGTCCTTCCTGCGGGCGTCGAATGTCTTCGTCCTCGCCATCCGTTCAAGCCTCGCTATCGCCGCCCGCAGCCGTGCCAGACGCGACCGGTGTGGCTTGTGCACCTTTGCGACCATGCTCGTTTGCCCCTTTTCCTTCGGCGGGAACGACTTCGCCCCTGCGAAACCGTTCGGCCAGGTGCTCAAACGCCGCCTGCAGCTCGTTTTCGTCAGTCTCGATCTCGCCAAGGCCAGCCTTGAGCGCGATCCGCCCGATCCGCTCCGCTTCGCGGGTCTCGGCGGTTTTAAGTTGCTCTTGCAGTTTGGCAATTTCGTCGCGGATTTTCGAGGAGTGTTTCTTCATTCCAGATGGTCCCGTGTCTGCCGTTTCGTCTTCGAACGTTTGTGAGGTTCCTCCAGACCGACCTGCCAATCTACCGACACTAATGCGGGTAGGCGCAACCTGCACTTCCGGTCATGATCCCGGCCGTTCCGGAGGAGCGGCTTCCAAGGGCGCAATTATACGTCGCTGACGCGACGCCCTTGCTGGAGGCCGATTTGGCCCGCCGCTCTCGACGAACGCGATGAACTCGTTCGCAACCGGGAAGGAACTGCGCCGTGGCCGTCCCTCATTTCTCCGTCAGCATCGTCGCCCGTGGCTCCGGCCGCAGCGCCGTGCTGTCGGCGGCCTACCGGCACTGCGCGAAGATGGACTATGAGCGGGAAGCCCGGACGATCGACTACACCCGCAAGCGTGGTCTCCTGTATGAGGAGTTCGTCATTCCGGCAGGGGCTCCCACATGGCTGCGTGCCATGATCGCGGACAGGTCGGTGTCCGGAGCGTCCGAAGCCTTCTGGAACAAGGTCGAGGCGTTCGAAAAGCGATCGGACGCGCAGCTCGCCAAGGACGTCACCATTGCCCTTCCGATCGAGCTCTCTGCCGAGCAGAGCATTGCTCTCGTCCGGGATTTCGTGGAGCGGCACATCACGTCGAAGGGCATGGTCGCCGACTGGGTCTATCACGACGCACCGGGCAATCCGCATGTCCATCTGATGACGACGCTCAGGCCGCTGACAGAGCGCGGGTTCGGCGCAAAGAAGATTGCGGTGACCAGTCCGGACGGTAACCCGATGCGCAACGATGCCGGCAAGATCGTCTATGAACTCTGGGCGGGAAGCGCAGACGATTTTAATACGATTCGCGATGGTTGGTTCGCCTGTCAGAATAGGCATCTTGCCCTTGCCGGTCTCGACATCCGCGTCGACGGGCGGTCCTTTGAAAAGCAGGGCATCGAACTGACCCCGACCATCCATCTCGGTGTCGGCACCAAAGCGATCGACCGCAAGGCGGAACAAGCCAACGCAAGGTCGTCGGCATGGTCGCCAAAGCTCGAACGCATTGAACTGCAGGAAGACCGCCGCACGGAAAATGCCCGACGCATACAGCGCCGTCCGGAAATCGTTCTCGACCTCATCACGCGGGAGAAGAGCGTCTTCGATGAACGCGACGTGGCGAAGATCCTGCACCGCTATATCGACGATGCCGCTCTGTTCCAGAACCTGATGGTGAGGATCCTGCAGAGCCCGGAGGCGCTGCGGCTCGAACGTGACCGGATCGACTTTGCGACTGGTATCCGGACGCCTGCCAAGTACACGACGCGGGAGATGATCCGGCTTGAAGCCGAGATGGTCAGCCGGGCTATCTGGCTGTCCGGGCGCGCCTCTCATGGCGTACGCGAGGCGGTGCTGGAGGCGACGTTTGCGCGCCATGCCCGTCTGTCGGATGAACAGCGGACTGCGATCGAACGTGTGGCTGGCGGCGAACGGATCGCCGCCGTCATCGGCCGCGCCGGCGCCGGTAAGACGACGATGATGAAGGCGGCGCGCGAAGCCTGGGAAGCGTCCGGCTATCGTGTCGTCGGTGGTGCGCTTGCCGGCAAAGCAGCCGAGGGCCTGGAGAAGGAAGCCGGTATTCAGTCCCGCACGCTGTCGTCGTGGGAGCTGCGCTGGAACCAGAGCCGCGACCAGATCGACACGAGAACCGTTTTCGTGCTGGATGAGGCCGGCATGGTGTCGTCGCGGCAGATGGCGCTGTTCGTCGAGGCCGTGAGCAAGGCCGGCGCAAAGCTTGTGCTCGTCGGTGACCCCGAACAGTTGCAGCCGATCGAGGCGGGAGCTGCCTTCCGGGCGATCGCCGACCGGATCGGCTATGCCGAGCTCGAAACGATCTATCGTCAGCGCCAGCAATGGATGCGCGACGCCTCGCTCGATCTGGGGCGCGGCAATGTCGGCCAAGCGGTTGATGCCTATCGTGCCCATGGGCATGTCAGGGGGTTGGACCTCAAGGCGCAGGCCGTCGAAAGCCTGATCGCCGATTGGGATCGCGACTACGATCCTTCGAAGAGCAGCCTGATCCTCGCACACCTTCGGCGCGACGTTCGGATGTTGAACGATATGGCTCGAGCCAAGCTGGTCGAGCGCGGCATCCTCGCGGACGGCTTTGCCTTCAAGACCGAGGACGGAACCCGCATGTTCGCGGCCGGCGACCAGATCGTGTTCCTGAAGAACGAGGGTAGCCTTGGCGTCAAGAACGGTATGTTGGCCAAGGTGATCGACGCTGCAGCTGGGCGGCTCGTGGTGGCACTTGGCGAAGGGGAACATCGCCGTCTGGTCACGATCGAGCAGCGCTTCTACAACAAGCTCGACCACGGCTATGCGACGACGATCCACAAGAGCCAAGGCGCGACCGTCGATCGCGTCAAGGTGCTTGCTTCCCTTTCGCTGGACCGTCATCTCACCTATGTGGCGATGACGCGCCATCGCGAGGATCTCGCCATCTATTACGGCCGACGTTCTTTCGCGAAGTCCGGTGGCCTTATCCCGATCCTGTCGCGCCGGAACGCCAAGGAGACGACGCTCGACTACGAGAAGAGCTCTTTGTACGGCCAAGCCTTGCGCTTCGCCGAGGCGCGAGGCCTGCATCTCATGAACGTCGCCCGCACGATCGCCCACGATCGCCTCCAATGGGTCGTACGGCAGAAACAAAAGCTCGCCGATCTCGGCGCCCGCCTGGCGGCAATTGGCGTGATACTCGGGCGCGCCGCCAGCGCCAAAACATCACCCAAATCGAAGGCCAAGGAGTCGAAGCCCATGGTATCTGGCATTTCCACTTTCCCGAAATCCATCGACCAGTCCGTCGAGGACAAGCTCGCAGCAGATCCCGGTCTCAAAAAACAATGGGAGGATGTCTCCACTCGCTTCCATCTCGTCTACGCCCAGCCGGAAAGCGCCTTCAAGGCGGTGAATGTCGACGCGATGCTCAAGGATCAGGCGATCGCCAAAACCACGCTGGCAAAGATCGCCGGCGAACCGGAGCGCTTCGGTGCATTGAGGGGTAAGACGGGCGTGTTCGCCAACCGGGGCGACAAGCAGGACCGCGAACGGGCGATTGCCAACGTGCCGGCTCTGGCCCGCAATCTCGAACGCTATCTTCGCCAGCGGGCCGAGATCGAACGCAAGCATGAAACGGAGGAACGCGCGGTTCGCCGGCAAGTCTCGGTCGACATCCCCGCGCTCTCTGCTCCCGCAAAGCAAACGCTCGAGCGCGTGCGTGATGCGATCGACCGCGATGATCTTCCCGCCGGTCTCGAATATGCGCTTGCCGTCAAAATGGTGAAGGCCGAACTCGATCGGTTCGCCAAAGCCGTCTCGCAACGGTTCGGCGAACGCACCTTCCTCGGCATCGCGTCGAAGGATCCGAGCGGAGAGACCTTCAAGTCCGTCACGGCAGGGATGAACCCCGCGCAAAAGGCGGAGGTACAAGCCGCCTGGAATTCGATGCGGACCATCCAGCAGCTCTCCGCTCATGAGAGAACGACCGAGGCGCTGAAGCAGGCCGCGACCTTGCGGCAGACCAGGAGCCAGGGACTTTCGCTGAAATGATCCCGACAATCAGGCGCCAGTGCCCGACACACGAAAAAATTCACCCCGCCGCGACGCTATTATTGGCCGCGGCCTTGCTGGCGTTTGTCTTGTCCGTCGCCGCCGCCGCCGGTGGGTTCCGCATCAATATGACACCAAGCGAACCGCTCGGCCTCTGGCGGGTCGCAGCACTCGATCGGTCCCCCGCGGTCGGCGATGTCGTCTTCATCTGCCCGCCGGAAAACGACAGGATGCGCGAGGCCCGACAGCGCGGCTATCTGCGCTCCGGTTCGTGCCCGGGCGGTTTTGCCCCGCTGATCAAAACGGTGATCGCCACCGAGGGTCAAAGGGTGGAGATCAGGTCAGCCATGTTCGTCGATGGCATCACCGTGGCAAATTCGGCAGTCGCCAGAGCAGATGGAAAAGGTCGAGCTCTTTCGGTTTTTGCAAGTGGCACCGTGCCAGCTGGACACGCCGTTCTGCATTCCGGTTTCGCGGGCTCCTACGATTCCCGCTATTTCGGTCCTTTACCCGTGTCCGGCATCCTCGGTCTGGCGCAAAAGGTGCTCACCTATGCGCCGTGACCACGTGGGTACCGCAGCGCTGATCGGCCTTGCCCTTGCCGTCGCCTCGATCGGATGGAGCGGCCAGGTGCTTCTCCTACCAGTCGCCCTCGCCTTTCCTGTATTATGGGCTCATGCACCCAATCGGATGGCGGCGGGGCTGGTCTCTGCGGCATATTTCCTCGCAGCCTCACGAGGGTTGCCGCAAGGCGTCGCCACCTTCTATTCGTCCGACCTTTGGCCAGGACTGCTGCTCTGGCTCGCGGCATCGGTCAGCTTTTTCGGGGTCTACACGGTGCTTTGGACATCGGTTCGCACCAAGAGACCCCATCGGTACGTGGCCGCTGGCATCCTGATGGCCCTACCCCCTTTCGGAATTACCGGTTGGGCGCATCCGATCACTGCGGCGGGCGTTCTGTTTCCGGGATGGGGGTGGTGGGGACTGGCTGCCACGACAGCCGGTCTGATCGGCCTCGTAACCCGGCTTTGGCCGGCTGTCGCGATCGCTTTGGCAGGCGCGTGGGTTTGGTCCGGGCTAACCTGGACCGATCCAGAAGTACCTCAGTCATGGCGCGGCGTCGATTGGCAAATGGGTTCTTCGCTCGGACGCGAGGCCGGTCTTCAGCGACAGCGTGACCTGATCGCAACGGTGCAAAAGGTGGCTAGCGATGGTGTCGTCTACATCGTCCTGCCGGAAAGTGCGCTGGGCTTCTGGACGCCCACCATCGAGCGGCTATGGACCAGGGCTCTGGCCGGCAGTCCCGTGACGGTGGTCGCCGGCGCATCCGTTGTCGGCGCAGATGGCTATGACAATGTTTTGGTGGCGGTGTCGGCCGGAGGCGGCCGCGTCCTGTATCGTCAGCGCATGCCTGTTCCCGGCTCGATGTGGCAGCCCTGGTGGGGCGATAGCAAAGGCGCGCGCGCGGACTTTTTTGCAAACCCGGTTGTCGTCCTTAACGGCTACAAGGTCGCGCCGCTGATCTGCTACGAACAGCTCGTTGCCTGGCCCGCCCTGCAATCCATGTTGCACGATCCCGATGTCATCGTCGCCGTCGGCAATGGCTGGTGGACCGCGAATACCTCGGTCGTCGCCATCCAGCGGGCCAGTGCCAGGGCCTTTGCGCGTCTCTTCGCCAAACCGCTCGTCCTTTCATTCAACACCTGAGCTGAGGAGGTAGTCATGCTCGATGCCGCGATGATAGAAAAATGCGCCGATCCCTCACTGACGCCTGCCATTGTCGAGCAATTCGTCCAGGCGGCCGGCTCCTCGGACCCGTTAGCGGTTGCCGTCAAAGCCGGTGGCCGGCTGATCCTCGTCCCGAAGCCGAGAACACCGGACGAGGCGATGGACCTCATCCGTAAATATGTTGGCCAGGCGGTGGTTCGCGTCGGGATCACGCAGGTCCCCGCCGGCATCGGCGTCAAGGATGTCTCTGAGCTCAAGCCTGATCTTGTAGAGGCTTGTGAAAATCTGCGCCTCGGCACGGGGTTGTTCGCCAAGGTGGTGAGGATTGTCGCCAAGTGGTACGGCAATCCCACCGACAGGCAAGTCTTTCCGCAGATATTCGAAGATGCCGTCTATGCCTGGAAGACCGGCGAGTTCGAGGGCGTGAGCGTGTTTCGAGCCAAGGACCCTGACGTATCTGTGAAACTGACCGTCCCGCCCGTTGCCGAACAAGACGCCGACACCGACAGCGCGCCGGCCTCTTCGAAGCTCAAGGGCAGCGAGAATGGCGGTCCTGTCGGAACAGCGGAAATGCGGATCGATCTGTCCCGGATCGGCGCTAAATGAGCTTTTGGAAAACGCCTAGGTTTCCGGCAGCAGATAGCGCGTCAGAACGGCGGTATCGTCGTCGATGGTCACTTCCAGCACCTCGTTGACGAGATATTGCACCCCTACCGGTTCCCGCGGAATAAGAACAAATAGTTCCCGTTGAAGCGCAGGTAGCACTTGCGGCACGATAATCACGAGACCCGCGTGGAGCCGTTCCTTGGCGTAGAGCTTGCGAACGTCGCGGGCGTTGTTCGTCACGAAGGTGAAATCTTCCGCGACGATCCGAGGCAGCATCAGGTCCCAGTCCGTCTCGCCGCTTAACCCCAACCAGTTGACGTGAAAACAATCGTGGCCGTGATCTTAAGCCACGGCCACGAGTGATGTGTGGAGGCATTCGTCGATCGGAAATTTTAAGAGGGCTTATCCGACGACTGTGGAACGCGCTCATTTGCTAGCCGAAGACGCTTTTCCGACTTCACCGTCAAGCCCAGCTCCGAAAGTTTGCGTGGCCGTCCTCGAACGGGATGGGCTGCAGTCCAGATGTCAGCAAGCCCCACCATTCGCCCCGTCAGCGAAGGATAGCCTTCGACGATTTCCTCGGTGCTCGCGCCTTGGGCTTTCATCGCGGCAATTGTTCGCACCGGAACGCGAGTTCCCTTAAAAACCGGTTCGCCGCCGACAACTCCTTTGACGCTCTGGATCAATTTTCCAGCCTCTCGAAGCGCCTCTGCGCGCGCGGCCAATTGCTCCCTTGCCCGCGCGACGTCGATGATAAGGTAATCGTCGGCCCTTACGGTATCGGCGCCCGGGTTCTCATCGATTGTGTCGAACATTCGTTTACGGCGCTCGGCAGATAGGATCGATCCAACGCCGTACCAGAGCTTCAAGCGAAGCAGATCCTCTTCAGTAAGAGCTCGGCCCTTGGTGCTGGACGGACGATTGGCGACGATCCGCTTGTCGATCGCGTTGTGCACCGACTTTATCGCAATCTCGCTCACAGCGGCGGCCTCGGCAGGCGTGTAGATGTGTGAGACAGGGACCATAATCATTCTCCTTGAGAAGAATATATAAGGCGGCTGATGCGCGCCGTAAAGCGATGATGTTGCGAGGCAACGATCGAAGCTTCGCGATCGTTGGTGCTGGCCAAGAATTGCGGCATCGACATCGCGCCGGAGCGTTTTGCGAGCTTCATCGAGATGGTGGCGCTCGGTTCCGCCTCAGGGTACCGGCGACCATCGCCGTTCCGAAGCCCGTCCTTCCTCGTCTCGCTCACACCAGGCAAAGCAACTCGCGCGGCGAAAGCTGGGCTTTGGGCGGGCAGCGATCATTTCCATTGCACGGATATTCGACGGATAGCGATCCGCGGGAAGACAACGCTGAACGGGATGCGCCGCCAAGCTTCGAGAAAACCACCTTGTGAATGCGAAATCGTCATCGCTGCCATTGTCGGGAGAAAATCGCGATGGCCCCCGATTGATAGCTGCGGGGCAACAATCTTCGACGATCGTTATTGGACCCCCGGCCGCCGGCTGTCCACCATCCCCACGGCAACAACACAAAAAAAGCGAGACGAGCCATGGGAACAAAGCAAAGCCGGATTCTGCTCTCGGCGATCATGACAGCAATCCTGTCCACCCCCCTGCGAGCAGAAACGCTTGTGGTCAACAGCTACGGCGGCCCCTACGAGGAGATCATAGAAAAAGCGATCATCGAACCGTTCGAGGCCAAGTTCGGTATCGATGTCATTTATGATCCGGTCGGCTCGGCCTCGCAGGACTATGCGAAGATCAAGGCGACCGGGGGCCGACCGGGGTTCGATGTCGTCGTCATGACCGCTTCGCAGTCGGTGCAGGGCTGCCGTGACGGCGTGCTGGAGAAACTTGACGCGGCCACGATCCCGAACCTTGCCAAGCTCATGCCGAGATTGGCGGCCGCGGCCGGTCCCTGCGGTGCCGTGCACGAAGTCCAGTACCTGTCGCTCCTCTACCGGAAGGACAAGCTTGCCACGCCGTCCTCCTGGACGGCGCTCCTCGCCCCAGAGCTGAAGGGCAGGATCGTGCTGCCGACGTTTCAAAACATCATGGCCATCTACCTCGTCGAGATGATGTCCGTGATCAATGGTGGCGACCTTGTCGACAATCTCGATCCGGGTTTCAAGGCCATGGAAGCTGTCGCCAGGCAGTCCATTGGATTCGAACAATCGTCTGCCATTCTTGAAAGCTACATCAAGGACGGCACGGTCTGGGCCATGCCTTTCTGGAACGGTCGCGCTCAACTCCTCGTCGATGCCGGCTTGCCCGTTGACTACATCCGTCCCAAGGAAGGCACCATTCCTCTCATCGCCACGCTAAACGTGCCCGCGGGTGCACAAAACAAGCAATCGGCCATGAAGTTCATCGATTTCTTCCTGGAAAAGACAAGTCAGGAAGCGTGGATCGGTGGCTACAAGGTCGGGAGCGCGCGAACCGACGTAGAGGTCCCCGAGGCGATTCGCACGCGGCAGATCACCTCGGAAGCTGACCTCAAGACCCTGCTTCTTCCGGACCTGTCGCTCGTCGCCGAGCGCCTGCCGCGCTGGGCCGAGCAGTGGGACCGCGATGTCGTTCCCCAGGCAGACTGAGAGGTCGCGATGAACACCATCACACTTGCGGTTCCGGCGGCGTCTCTATCTCCAATCAGGAGATCCTACAGTTACATGGCTTTGTCGCCAGCTGCCGTATTCCTGAGCGTCTTTTTCGCGCTTCCGATGGGACTGATGATCGGCATCAGCTTTTCACAAGAGGAAGTCGGTGGATTTTCCGTCGAGAGCTACCGACGGTTTTTCACCGACGGACTTTCGGTTGCTGGATTCTGTCGCACGGCCATCATGTCCGGACTCGTTGCGATCGCGGTTACTGTGCTGGGGTATCCGGTCGCCTATTTTCTGGCTCGTTCCAGGAGCCGGTGGCGCGCGGTCGTCTTTGCCCTTGCGCTGGCACCGGAACTTGCGGGCGTGGTGCTGCGGACCTACGGCTGGCTCATCATTCTGGAAGATCGCGGCTTCATCAACGATGTTCTCCTTGACCTCGGTCTTATTTCGTCGCCGCTCCCGCTTTCGAAGAATCTCTTTGCCGTCGTCGTCGGCCTGACCCACGTCGTGTTGCCGTTCGGCATTCTCTCGCTGATGACCAGCATTCAGGGCATCGACGAAAGTCTCGAGCGCGCGGCGCAGATGCTCGGTGCCTCGCGCGTCTCCGTCGTCCGCCACGTCATCGTTCCGCTTTCCGTTCCGGGAATTGTCAGCTCGCTGCTGCTTTCGTTCACCATGGCCGCGAGCGCCTACGCGACACCAGCACTTCTCGGCGGCGCCGGTTTCAAAGTCCTGGCGACGATGATCTCCGAGCAGGTCCTCTTCTACGTCGACTGGCCCTTTGCCGCCGTCATGGCCAATGCGCTTCTCCTTCTGATGCTGGTGATCTCGTTCGTTGGCGTGCGGTTTGAAACGCGGCACCGTACCAAGCGAAGCGGCGCCGGGAGGGCCACGGCATGAACTGGTTCCTCTCGGTCCTCTTCCGGCTCATGCTGGCCGGTGTGCTCACCTTCATCACGCTGCCACTTGCCGTCGTCATAGCGGCCTCGTTCAGCCCGACCTCCGCGGTGACGTTCCGGCCGTGGGAGTGGACGGCGCGGTGGTACGGCGACCTCGTCTCGCAGCGCTGGCTCCTGCCCTTTCTGCTCAGCGTCAAGGTCGCGGTGATCGTCTCTATCGTCAGCGGCATCATCGGCGTCATGGCAGCCTATGCCATCGTCTATGAAAAGATTCGCGGCAGTGAAGCGGTGATGTCGGTGCTTCTCTCGCCGCTGTCGGTGCCGCAGATCGTCAAGGGCGTAGCGATCGTCCTGTTCCTGTCGCTGGTCGGGCTGCAGTCCTTCCTTGGCACGCCTGCGCTGATCGCCGCCCACATCGTCCTCGCCCTGCCATTCGTCGTGAGAATGGTGGCGACGTCTATTGCGAACTTCGACCGCAATCTGGATCGGGCGGGTCAAATCCTGGGGGCGAGCAAGCGGCAGCGGGTGCAGCACATTCTTTTGCCAGCGATCAGGCCTGGTGTGCTGTCAGGCATGACCTTCGCCTTCATCATCTCCTTCAACAACATTCCGCTGTCGGTGTTCCTGGTTCGACCAGGCGATACGACGCTGCCGATCACCGTCATCAATTACCTCGAATACAGCCTCGATCCGGTGATGGCGGCGGTCAATGTCGCGTCGATGATTTTCATCCTCGCGGTGATCTTCCTTTTTGAAAAGATCGGCGGCTTTTCCGTCAAACTCCATGGTGGCAGCAAATGAGCAGCATCGATATTGAACTCGTCTCCGTCAGCAAGTCCTTCGGGGCGATCTCCGTCGTGAAGGACATCAGCTTGCAGATCCCGCAGGGTGAGTTCGTCAGTATTCTCGGACCCTCCGGCTGCGGGAAGACGACAACGCTCAACATGATCGCCGGCTTCAACCAGCCGTCGTTCGGCGATATCAGGATCCGCGGGAGGAGCCAGGGCCGCGTTCCACCAGAACGGCGAAATATCGGACTGGTGTTCCAGAACTACGCGCTTTTTCCGCACATGACGGTCGCCGACAACGTCGGTTTTGGCCTCAAGATGAAGAGCGTGGCGCGATCGGAGATCGAAAGCGGCGTGGCGTCGGCGCTGCGAAGTGTTCATCTTGAAGACTACGGCGCGCGCTATCCGAGGGAATTGTCGGGTGGACAGCAGCAACGCGTGGCTCTGGCGCGTGCCATTGCGCCACGCCCATCCGTCCTGCTCCTCGACGAGCCGCTCTCGAATCTCGATCTGAAGCTTCGAGAGGCCATGCGGCTCGAACTGAAGGAACTCCAGCAGCAGCTGGGCATGACGTTCGTCTACGTGACGCACGACCAGGAAGAAGCGATGGCGATGTCCGACCGGATCGTGGTGATGTGGCAGGGGGTCATTGCCCAAACGGGCGGGCCTGCTTCGATCTACCGTCATCCGGCGAGCTCATTCGTGGCGGATTTCATCGGGAAATCGAACATCCTCACCATCGAAGGGACGAGTGAGCAGGAAGCCACCCTCGACCTTCACCTGTCCGGGAGCGCGATCAGCTTGCGGGCGAAGCGCCCGCCGAACCGTCAGCAAGCCCGCTTCTGCTGCATCCGGCCCGAAGACATCGCGGTGCTGAACAACACCGGCGACGCCGGCGGGTGCGGCGTCAATCGTCTGTCCGGAACCGTCCGCCGGGTCATCAACCTCGGTCCGTCGCTGGAGCTCGCGGTCGAGATCGATCCGCAGGTCGTCTTGACGGTGCTCACACGCTCATCGCTGTCGGCCTCACTTCCAGTTATCGGCGACGTCGTTGCGCTTTCCATCGATCCAGACGACATCCAGGTCCTGCCGGAATAGCCGATGGCGATCGATACGCTACGCCTATCAATCCGATCCAATCGATATTGGTGATGCGTCGCTCGCCTGCCCTACGATCATCGCGACCTTAGAGGAAGGTCAGCAACAGGAGTTTTAGGAATGCTCACCAAAATAAGGCTTCGCGCCGTTCAGCATGCCAGCAATGTCTGCGGCGATATCGAGGGTTTCGACTTCAATGACTATGACGCCGACGACGTCGCGGCGGTGCGAAAGTTCTGGCGGCAATACGGCGTCGTCCGTTTCAAGAAGGCCGGCATCACCGACGCCCAGCAGGTGCAGTTCTCGCGTCACTTCGGCGAGTTCGTCATCCATCCCAAGCAATTGCAGGAAGGCGGTCATCCGACCCACCCGGAAATCCTCGTCATCAGCAATGCGATGAAGGATGGCAAGCCAAGCGGTGCGATGGGCAATAGCGAGGCGACGTGGCACACCGATACGTGGTTCTACGAACGCCCGCCGGCGGGCGCGATCCTGCGTGCCGTCGCTGTTCCGCCTTCAGGCGGCGACACCTATTTCCTCTCGACCTATATCGCTTATGACACCCTGCCGGCTCCTCTAAAGAACGCCGTCGATGGGCGCCAGATCTTCTTCCAGAACGTCTACGACAAGACGGGCAAGCTCAGGCTTGGCAAGTCCATGCCGAAAAGCCAGGACTTCCGCGAATGGAGCGGCATCGTGCATCCGTTGGTGCGCACACATGGTGAGACCGGCCGCAAGGCGCTTTACCTCGGCGGAACGACTGAAGGCGCGTGGATCGTGGGCATGAGCCGCGATGAGAGCGACGCGCTGCTCGCCGAACTGTGGGATCACACGACGAACACGAAGCACATCTTCGTGCAGCAATGGGATGAGGGCGACATTATGATGTGGGACAATCGTTGCACCATGCACCGCCGCGACTCCTTCGATCCCGCGTCCATCCGGATCATGCATCGCACCACCACTTCCGGCGAACGGCCGGTCTGAGCCGATCCAGGCCTACCGACCGAACAGCGAGAAAGCCCAATCGATGACAGCGTTCTATCAGATGATCGACAGAAGCCCTCCCCTGCCCGCTGACCTGATCGAGCGACTGTCATCGGTTGACACGGCGACCATCGGCCATGTCGAGCACCTGGGATTTGTCGGCGGTGATATCCGACCCGTATTTCCTGCCCGCGTGGCCGGTGCCGCCTTCACCGTCGCGGCTCCAGGCCGTGACGGCGTCATCATCTACAAGGCGATCGATCTCCTGTTACCCGGCGAC
Organism: Rhizobium sp. CB2179; assembly: GCF_057653455.1. Classification (NCBI taxonomy): domain Bacteria; kingdom Pseudomonadati; phylum Pseudomonadota; class Alphaproteobacteria; order Hyphomicrobiales; family Rhizobiaceae; genus Rhizobium; species Rhizobium sp. CB2179. The sequence continues at coordinate 369,846 of NZ_JBYGKR010000005.1, forward strand.
ATCCTGGTGATCTCGCGCGTCGATCGCGACGACATCGCCTGTGTCGGTGGTGGTGTCGCCGCCGCCGCAAAGGCCAAGGGGGCTGCGGGCATCGTTATCGACGGTCCGTGCACGGATGTCGATGAAATCATCGCCACCGGCGTTCCCGTCTGGTGTCGCGGCGTCTCCGCCAAAACCACGAACCGCCAGTTTCAGATTGGTGGCTCGCTCAACGTGCCAATCGCCTGCGGCGCGGTCGCGGTTCTGCCTGGCTATGGGGTGCTTGCGGACAATGAAGGTGTGTTCGTGGCCGATCGCAACCGCTTGAGGATCCTTGCTGACGCGGCATTGGAGCGCCAGAAGCGCTCGGTGGCTGTCCGGTCTCATTTGGCCTCCGGCCGGTCGATCTTCGACTTTGACGAGGAGCCGAGGTCTTGAAAATCGCCCTCGTTCAAATGAGTTCGCAGCCCGATCGGGCCTATAATCTTGCCGAAGCCGCGCGGCTGATGCGCGAGGCTATGATCGGCAGACCCGACCTGATCGTGCTGCCGGAACATTTCGACTGGCTTGGCGGGACGGTCGCCGACAAGAGGCGCGCGGCGGACCGCATACCAGGTGGCGAAGCATATGTCCTCGTTCAGCGGTTCGCAAAGGACAACGCGGTCTGGGTCCATGCCGGTAGCCTGATGGAGCGCCGCGGCCAGGATCACCGTGTCTACAACACCACCGTCGTGTTCAACGCCAAGGGCGAGGAGGTCGGCCTCTACCGAAAAATTCACCTCTTCGACATCACCGCGCCCGATGGAAAGACCTATTCCGAGTCTGCTGCCGTGGCGCCGGGGCGCGATCTGTTCATCTATGAACTCGACGGCCATCGGATCGGCTGTGCAATCTGCTACGACCTGCGTTTTTCGCGCCTGTTCGATCGCCTCGCCGAGGAAAAGGTCGATATCTTCGTCCTGCCCGCTGCTTTCACTTACCAGACCGGGCAGGCTCATTGGGAGGTGCTGTGTCGGGCACGCGCGATCGAATTCCAAGCTTATTTCGCGGCCTGCGGACAGTGCGGAAGCTATGCGATGCCGGACGGGGAACTCCGCCGGACCTTCGGTCATTCCATGGTGTGCGATCCGTGGGGGCAGATTGTGGCGCGGGCCGAAAACGACGTCTGCGTCCTTGTGGTCGAAATCGACCCCGCTCGACTGCCTGAGGTTCGGCGCCTGATCCCGATGGCCGAGCACCGCGTTTTGCTCGCGGATAGGCAGGTTCGCCTGTCCCCCGGCACCAAGTCAAGACGTTGAGATATCAACGCCGCGGCTCGTCGATGCGGCCAAGTTCGACGTGACCGACCTCGAGCGCCCGGTCGAGTTCGTGGAGCGTCACGATCATTGGATTGGGGCTTTCCTCTCTCCAGATGGCTCAAAGACCGCTGGATGAAGCCGGGCCGCGATTCGACCTCCTCCGCGTCAGGCCCTTTTTGCGGCGCTGGCGCGCAAAATTCCGGCCGACCAGTTCCGGCGGACGTGCCTCCAACGTCGCCGAAACTTTGCCTTCTCTTTATCGACAATGCTGAAGCTTCATCAAAGCTTGATCTAGCGGTTCGCAGGCAGGTGCTAGGTTCCGCCTCGAGGAACGACGTCTTGTCGTTGGAGGAGACCATGTTCGACAATGCCACGGACTGCAATGTCCGCTTTCTGACCCGCCAGGACCTGCAGTCGGCCGGCGCGGAACTCACGATCGCGGAAATCCATGCAGCCACGGATGCCGCCTGGGCGGATATCAAAAGCGGGAGGACTGTCGGAGGAAAGGCCGTTCTCTCGCTTCCAGAGGAGGAGTTCTGGCAGCGGCAGAGCGTCGCCCCGTTCAGGCGTGACTTCGTCGACGAGCGCCTCGGCTGGAAATTGTCGGCTCTCTATTGCGTCAATCCGACCCATGGCGGCGTCAAGATCATCGGCGCAAACGCCTTCAATCGGCATCTTGGCCTGCCTCGCTCGACGTCGACCTTCGTCCTTTTGGAAAAACGGACGCTTCGGCCCTTGGCGATACTCGACGGGACGGGGATTTCCGCTCTGAGAACCGGCACCTATGCGTCGAAAGTGGCTGAGCTGTTTGTTCGCTGCCGGGTACCTGTGTCGGGCTTCATTTTCGGATCGGGACCCGTCGCCCGAAGTGTGGTCGAGTGCCTTGATTTCGCCTGTTCCGACCTGATCGGAGACATCTTCATCCGCAGCCGATCGATTGAAGGCGTGGAAAGACTGCTGTCGGACTTCGCTGACCGGACGTCGTTTCGGCTTCATGCCGTAACCGACAACCAAAGACTGAAGGAATGCGCCCTGCTGATCACCGCCACGAATGCCCGCCAGCCGCTGTTTGAGGACGAGGAGTTAAACAGGGGGGCTGTGACGCTTCATCTTGGCGGAGACGAAGTGCCCGAAGCCTATCTGCAGCGAGCCTTGAAAAGCGGGACCGTCGTCTGTGACGACATCAAGACGGTCTCGCGCAGGAACTCGCAAAGCATTGCCCTCCACTTCTCCCGAAAAGGGCTTTCTCTGGAGGAGATCGGTCCGTTGCTTGGCGTGAGGGAGCTCTCCGCGCCGAACGACTGGGTCCGGGAGGCGGACACGCCGGTTTGCGTAACCTGCGTCGGCCTGCCGATGCTCGACCTTTATGCCGTGCAAGCGACCTATGAAAAATATCTCGCTCGCACGCAGGAAAACACCTGAAGGGCTGTCTGAGCTTATGAAGACGCCGACAGATCCCATGTACACCACGCACCTCCTCGCCGAGCACGTCCATTCGCTCTCCTCAGCTCCGCCCCCGGTCAGCACCCGTGATACCGCCTTGCGTTGCATTCTCGATCTTATCGGGGCGGCGGTTGCTGGTGCTGCGCTTCAGTGCAGTCGTGCGGCCCGTAATAGCGCTACCGCCCTCTTCGGCAAAGGCGAGGCGGCCATTTGGATGACGGATCGGACCGTGATGCCCATCGCAGCCGTGATCGCCAACGCGACCGCGGCCTCTGCGCTCGACCTGGACGACGGACATCGCGCAGCGCGCGGACATCCGGGCGCCTGTGTCGTTCCCACCGTCTTGACCTTGGCGCCGTTTGCCGGCGTCTCAGCCGATGATGTCCTGTCGGCAATCGTTTCGGGTTATGATGTCGGCGTCAGAGTGGCCGCGGCCCAAAATGCCGAAGGGATTCAGACCCGGCAGTCGGGACGGTGGGCCGCATTGGCCGCGGTTGCGGCAGCGGCGTCACTCTTCAAGGTCGAGCCGGCCTTGATCGCGCAGGCGCTTTCGATCGCCGGCGTGCTTGCCCCCAATCAACAGGCCAATGGAAGTTCAGGCTACTCCCGGCTCACGGGCAATGACGTCAAGGAAGGGATTCCCTGGAGTGCCGCCACCGGTCTTATGGCGCTCGACCTCGCCCGCAACGGCTATACCGGGCCGGAAGATCTCCTCGATCATCCCGGCTATTACGACCGGCAGAGGATACTGGAAGGACTGGGGCAGCGTTTTGAAATTTGCGGCACTTATTTCAAGCCCTATGCCTGTTGCCGGTATATACACCCGGCGCTCGATCGCCTCTTCGATCTTGTGAAGGCTCACGAACTGAGGGCCGCGGACATTGCCTCGGTGGAGGTAGAGACTTTCGGCTGGGCGCTCAAGCTCGGCAACCTGCTTTCGCCCGCGAACCTTGTCGACATTCAATATAGTCTTCCCTATTGCGTCGCCATTGCCGCGATCGAGGGCCGCGGCGCCCTTGCTCCCGTCAGCGAGAGCCTTCTCAATCGGCCGGACCTCACTCACCTCGCGCGTCAGGTGAGGATCACCGTCAATCTTGAGATCGACGCGCTCTTTCCCGCCGAGACTCTGGCGAAGGTGACTGTCGAGACACGGCGGCACAAATACGTCTCGGCACTGGATGGCCCGTCCGGCGATCCCCAGCGTCCGATGGACTGGCAGGCGATCGAAGAAAAGTTTTTGCGCGTCACGCGGCATGTCCTGTCGCCTTCCAAGCAGGGGGCGATCATCGATGGCGTCCTCGGCCTCGCGGCTGGAGAGCTGGACCCACTTCTGCGGCATCTGCGTTCGCCAGGCTAGGACACGGCATCGAGCCGATGCCGACCACTATCCTTGTCGTCAGATGAAACTGACGCAATGACGGGCATTGCCCTCGGCGGTTGACACCCAATTGCGCAAGCGGTCAAAGGCGCCGAGGTCGGCGTCCAACGCCCCGTTAACGGCCCGCTGCCATGGCGTAAGCGTGCAAATCCCCAACCCCCATCGCCGCGTTGAACACCACCAGCTCTCCGTTTGCCACGACATGGCGGACTCGACCGAGATTGTGGTTCTCAACGATGACCACGTCGGCGCGTTTACCCTTTTCCAGCAAGCCACGATCGGCCGCAAGCTCCGGGAATGTTTTCGAGACGTTGCCAGTCGCAAGCGCGATTGCGGCCGGCAGCAAAAGCTGGCTCTTGCGCACCATTCGCTGGATGGCCGACAGAATACTGTCCCAGTCTCCGCCGGCAAAGTCTGTCGATAGGGTATCGACGAGCCCCGCTTCGACCAGAGCATCGATATTTGCGGTGTCATTGCGCCAGCGGGTTTCGATGCAATCGAGCGTCGAGACGTCGATGGCGACGCCGCGCTCCCTCAGTTGCAGCCCGAAACGCACTGCCTCTTCGGGAAGGAACATCGGGTGGTTCGAATGCCCAGCGATGATGCGGGCCTTCGGATATGTCTCCGCAAGCTTCAGCAGCGTTGCCGCGGTGGGTGCCGCATTGTGAAAGATCGCCGGAAAATTGAGTCGTTCAGACGCTGCCGCGATCTCGTCAAAACCCTTCAGTGACAGCGCCACGGGCGGCATCACCGTGTCGCGGATCAGCTTTGTGAGGTCGGACGTACAAATTTTAGCGGCGAGACCGCACTCGATCAGAAGAGCATTGAGCCGCGGAAGATCGGGCAAGCCACGATCGAGATAGCGGCCGAGCACGGCTTCCTTGAGTGCGCGCGCCTCCTTCGGATGGATTGATGTTCCCGTAGCGGCCTCTATAGCCGCAGGTATAAAGCGATAGTCCTGCGCCCCGCCACCAAGCGTCTGCCCGCCGCCTGCTTCTCCGAGTGCCTTTGCGCCTTTGGCGACCATGTCGTCGATGCGCGCGATCTTGTGCCGCTCCGATAATCCGCCACCATCAATCGCGATCGCCGCGGCCAGATTGCTCGTGGTATGCGCCGTCGTCAGATGGATATCCATCGCATGGCGCTGGTTCGAGGGGCCATCGATCTCATCCGGCAGCGCTAAGCCGCAGACGTTGAGCAGGGTGGTTGTTCCGGACAGGAGATGTCTGTTTCTGAAGTAGTCGACATCCGTGGGCCGGACGGGCACCGACCCGCTCGGCATGGACGGGCCGTGGATGCACCCATGAGCATGCGCATTGACGATACCGGGAATGACCGTGCATCCGGCGGCGTTGAGGACGACAGCCTCGCTTCGGGCATCGGCCTCACCTGGCGCGACGTCGATGATCCTTGTCCCACGGATGCGCACGACCCCCCGCTCGTGGAGCGTGGTTCCATCGCCGGTGACGATTCGTCCGCCGACGATGACGATTTGAGTCTCAGGGGGCATTTGACGGGGCCTCCGTTTCCGACCAGCCGGTTGCCACGAGCCCATAGCCGACACCGCGAACCGTCCTGATCGGGTCGGTGGGCGCGACCGCCGTCAGTGTCTCACGCAGCCGACCAATGTGAACGTTGATGGTTTTTGGATCGACGAAGACACCTGCCGGCCAGGCTGCCGACGCGAGCTCATGCCTCAGATAGATGCGCCCGGGGTCCTTGAGCAGATGCAGCAGAATGGCGAACTCGAGACGCGGGAGGTGCAACTCGACGCCCCGCCTCCAGACCCGCCGCGCCAGCACATGCATTTCGATGTCGCCGCATGACAATAGCTCCTGCGAAGCGCCTAACTGTGACGAAAGCGGGTGCAATGCGCGCAGGAGGTGGTCCGGTGAAACAGGCCGCACGAAGCTTTCGTCGGCGCCGGCATTGATGAAATCGGCATATTGCCTGGCGGAGTTGGCGCCGACCAGCGCGATGACCTTCAGTCCAGCCGTCGTCGCATCGCCTTTCAAGCTTCCGCAGGCGGAAACCGAATTCGCCACCCTGCCATCGATCACGACGCCCCGCACTCCAGCGGTCCTTGCCGCTGCGATCGCCTCATTCGCGCTGGTCGTCAGGAGCGTCTCAAAGCCGGTCTGCCGAAGTATATGGCGGGCAAACAGGCTGAAATCTGCGTCCGTTGAACCGATGACAATAATCGGCTTCACAGGGCATTCACCGGGGCTGAGCGGAGTGTGAGGCCGTACGATCCCACGGTGTCTGAGGAAATTCAAATGCTGTGTGCGCCTTGCGTATTAAGAATTATGTCCCGCCTTCCGCGCTGCTTCGCCGATTGATCGTGATTTAGCATGGATGCCCTTCGAGCAGAATTGGAAAGCCCAGGCGAACCCGCGCATCTTCGTTCCATCAGCGACAATCGGAGACGAAAATGAGTGTGGCACGATCGCTCAGCATGAAGAGCTTGGATGATGCTTCGCCTTCACCGTCGAATGGCCCGTCCTCCCCGCAGGCAGGCGTCAGCGGATCTGCCTGTCTCGACTGCGTTGCCTGCCGGCGGCGTCTGTCGGGAAATTGTCCACTGCTTGAACTTCCTGAGCGGCGGCAACAGTCCCGGGCGGCTCCGGCTGCCGATTGACGAGGTCAGATCGCGTCATTGACGTCTGAAGCACGCCTGTTGCCATCCCCGGTCTATGAGGCGAGGCTGTCAATGCCCGCAAAATTGCAGGTTGGCATCGCCAACCCAACCTGCGATTTCTTCAGCATCGGCGACGTCAATGCACATGCCGATAGCGCGCCAGGAAACTGTGGACGGCGGGAGTGGGATCGGGCACCGGAAAACCGCATCGAGAGAAGAAAACGGAGATCGTGATCGCGGCTGGAGGCGGGGACGTCGGGCAGATGCTATCGGAAGCGATTATCCACAAGGGCATGGTGGCTACGACTGTCACCTTTGCGCGGGCGCGTGCCCTCATCAGCCGGCACCTCTTTGATTTGATGATCCTCGACGCCGTCGTCCGGGCCGAAGATGCGCTTCGTCTGTGCCGGCAAATCCGCGCCGTCAGCACGATCCCGATCATCGCAGTCGTTGCGCAAGGGCGTGAGGACATCATCCTTGCCGCTTTCGAAAGCGGAGCCGATGATTGCATTTCCAGTCCCTTCGGGACCAGGGAAATGATTGCCCGGATCCGCAGCGTGTTGCGACGGGCATCACGTGATCGCGTGATACATAGCCTGTCAAAGCCCTTCCGATTCAATGGGTGGCGCCTCGACTCATGGCAACGCGCATTGCGACGACCGGATGGGACAGTGGTTGACGTGACGGCGGCCGAGTTCGACCTGCTCGTCGTCTTTTGTCAAAACCCCGGCAGGATACTCAGCCGGGAAGAATTGCTTGCCTCCACTCACGCAGGCCTGGCCGGCCCGATTGAACGGAGCATCGACGTCCACATCAGTCGCTTGCGCCACAAGATCGAGGACAATCCCCACAACCCCATCCTCATCAAGACCGTGCGGATGGGTGGCTATTTCTTTGCCGCGGTTGTTGAAGCCGATGGATAGCGAATTTGCCGGGGTAAGTGCTCTTCGGTTAGGGGGCGATGTCACGTTGTTTCATCAACGCCCGGACAAGGCTTTTATCTGGCCTCAGACTGTTGCACCGGCGGCCGATTTTACGCCTCGGTTAGAGAGGGCGACGGCAAGGATGCGTCCACACACGGCAGTGCTTAAGCGCCGCGGCGTTACGTCGAGACGTACTGGCGCGAGCCGGCCCTGCGGTCTGCACTCACGGGCGCCAGCTGAGCGAGGTACGTCGGTCCGTCGGAAAGCCCCGTAATCGGTGGCTGAGCGTTCCGGCGAGTAGGGCGTGACTCACACAGATCTTGCGGGAATGGCTGCTTGTGGCGCGACTATGAACTTTAGGTCATCGCCAATGTCGGCTCCCGGGGGCCAACACGAGGGCGCAAAGCGGTCGTTGAGCGTGAACCGCAGTTGGCATCGAGCGGATGCCGGACCAGCTTCTTCGCCTTGAAGAGATCAGAACCTACGGCCTGTCACTGAAATCGGCTAAATGCTTACACTGTCGCCCGCAATCGCCTAGAAGATCGCTCTGAGCGCTTCGGCGAGCCGGCCGAATTCGCAAAGACTGTGCTGTTTCTAGCAAGCGAAGACTCGTCTTACACAACGGGCAGGGAACTGAGCGGGCGGCCGCTATTCTATCTGAGGAACGCGCCCAAATTCACCAAGCGCTTCTCGCAGCTTAGGCACAGCGAAGTCAATGAACCGACGTCGCTTTAAAGGCATGTTGTTGATTCTGTCGAGCGGCCTTTTTCACCCAACAGATCAGCGGTGACTTCCATCCGATCGTGGTGCCCGAACACGAGCGACGCGTGAGGGATATTCACCGCAGAAACATTTCCTTCCGTCGGCAGTTCCTGCAATGCGCCACCCCGGAGCTTCGGATCGTCTGCCAAGAACTCCAGACGAGAATGCCGTGCTCGGTCATGGTCTGCCAACGCCAGTTGACCTTATTGCCCTTGTCATTTCGCGCACGCTCGAAACCCATTTTTTTGAGGTTCTGCTCGAGCGTCCGGTATGCCTCTGTGTCGGCGAGGATCGACAGATCGACGACGACATCGATATCGCCGGTTCCTGCATGAGGCGGGACGTCAGGCGGCCTCTTGGTGACGATGTAGCGCGGTGCAAGCCCACCGACCAGAAAGACGGAATCACGCCAGGGGCCGAGGCCGCTGAAGAGCGTAACCAGGACGCGCTCGCAGTCGCGGGTAACATCGGCACTGTATTCAGTCAGTATCTGGGGCTTTGTCATTCGGGTACCGCGAGTTTTGTCAGCCGAAGATGGTCGGCCAGTTCCTTCGAGCGACCGCTGTCAAGCTGCAGGAGGTCGAGGTAAGTTTGAAGTGGATCTGTGACCCAGACATGACCGACCCGTTGGCGAAACAGAAAGTCATGCCGTGGATTAGAGTCTATAACTCCCAGATTCCAACCCTCTTTGACGGCCTTTGCTCCCAGTTTTCGAAGAAGGCTTTCGCCGCCATGATCGATGCGACAATGGATTTGGGATATTTTCGAGAGGTGCGGTGCATGGATCTGCCCGGCCATGAGCCCGGAAATTTCGTAGCGAACTCCCGTCTCATCGCAGATGCGGTCAATCTCATGGATCGCCTCATCGATATTGGTCATCCGCATATAGTACGAGCGGAGCGGCTTCGGCTTGATCGAAGCGACATAGGAAGACCACTCGTCAAGTAGCGCGCGCGGATTGGAGAGTATCCTTTCCTTCGATGGACCGGCACCCTTGGAGCTCACCCATTCGCGGCGCTCTAGATCGATAAGAACCTGGGATGCCGTTGTCGGAGATACGGATGCCCGCTCGGCCAGTTCATGCACACCGAACCATTGGTCCCTAAATGTCCAGACGGCATGGAGGGCCTGTGCGCGACTTCCAACGAACAGATTGTTGAGCGATCGAGCCTGCTGCTTCGAGGCTGGCTTTTCGACGAGAACAAAGAGATTGTCGGCCGAAAGATAGAGACTGCCGCTACGATCGAAATAACCGACCTTCTCCTCGCGCAGGAGTGCACGTGCACCTGGGGAAATGGTATTGGCCATCAATAAGGGGAGAACTCTGGAATTGCCTGGCGGCATGGCGGCAATGTATTTCTTCAGCTGCCAGATTGCTTCCCTGACGTCTCTTGGAAAAGCTGATCTTTTGACCTCGACAACAAGTTTGAGAGGCGCATCAAAAAATCGCGCATCTATAAGGAAATCTGCGTGAGAGTTTCCCATCTGCGGCTCAAACATGGGCCGGGACGTGATTTCCCCGCCTGCCTCCGTGAGGCTAGCCGTCAACTCACTCAACATATCGAAAGCTATGGACTGTTCCAAAGATATTCCCTGCGCAGCAAATATTACCTTTATGCCGCATATCCGCGAAAATGTCTATATGTACTGCGCAGCAAACAAATGAAACCCCTGTGCAAGGTCCGGCCTGCGCGGCAAGTACGCATTACCAGGTAAGCAACTACCTGATTTGAAATCGAATTCACGTAGCAACGGGATCAAGCGAAACTCATAGGGGGACCAGCCGACGGCGGATTTCAGCTGCTGGCAATCGGCAACACGGTTGATTTGCCAAACGACCTGAGCCCGCATACTAGTGGTCGAATTCCACATGATCGCCATCGGCGAACTGATCAAGTACCCAGCACACCATCCCCGAAGCAAGCCCCAACCGCGGGCCTGTGCTACTACAACTGCAAACGTTCCAGGCACGTAAGGGCGGGCGTGAGCCCGGCTCTGTGAACGAGCATGAAGTGGCGCGAACGTTTCAGTGTGCGGTGCCTGGTTTTTCGTTTGCCCTCACAATGGCGTCCGCTTCCGATGAAGGTGGATGGCGAGGGCTGAGCGTTTCTGGTGCGGCGGGACGAAGAGATTTCGGACTGCTGAAAAGACTGAGATGAAACGTTGCAAGCCGCCGGTATATCGAAATCCCTGTATCATTCGTTCTCGTTTTCGAAGTGGCACGTGAGAATTTTCAGAGGACGGTGCTGTCCGCGGGCGCCGCAAGCTCGTCGCGGCCTGCTTGGGGCGAGACAGCGACATTATTAAGTTTTGTTGCTCGGGGCGCCAACAGGTTGCAGGACATTTGTGACACATCTAAACCGATCAGCGCAGACGTCACGCAAATACGTCCAGTTTGAGTTTGAAAATCACCAAGGAACATACTCATTGCTGAACGCCATCGCCGATGCCTTGCCCGGGCCGCCAGTCAGATTTCCAGGGAGCACGTGATCCCATGCATGGAAGTTCGCTTTTCGACAGATTGATCGACGCGACGGTCGCCGCCGCCAACGAACATTCCCTCAAGACGGCATTGAGCGACGTTGCTCGAGCGCATGGATTTGAGCGGTTTGCCTACCTTAATCTCCATACCGCAAAGAGCTTTGCCGTTTCAACCTACCAAAAGGAATGGCAATCGCTCTATTTCTCCCGTTCTTATATGGCCATCGATCCTGTGGTGACCGCAGCCAAGCGACTGAGGCGGGCTTTCAGGTGGTCAGCCGATTTCGAACGCCGGCGCGCGGACGATGGCATCAAGGAATTCTACGATACCGCGGCTGAATTCGGGATTCGGTCAGGTCTGTCGATCCCCATCTGGACGGGGTTTGGCCAGTTTGCCATCTTGACGCTGGCCTCAGCCAGGCACCTGGAGACCTCGGGACCGGACGATCTCGACACGGTCGGCGCAGCTGGCGCGGCGGCACTGATCCATGCCCGGCTCCAGGGTACGACCACGCCGACCCAAAGACCGGACTTCATCTTTTCCGATCGCGAGGCGCTTTGCCTGCGATGGGCGGCCGAAGGCCTTCCGATGCACTCCATCGCCGATGTGACGGGCCTGACCTATCACACCGTGCGCTGGGACCTCGATCGGGTAAAGGCCAAGCTTGGCGTCTACACCCAGAAACAGGCCGTGGCGGTCGCAAGCCGGTTCGGGCTGATCTGACGGGCCTAGCTGGCGCGCGTATAGATCAGTTGCGATAAGGGCCTGGGAAAACGACGTCCTGGTCGACCAGCACGTTGAACTTGTAGCCGGGTCTGATTTGAAGTGTCGGCTGGACGTCGAGGTTTTTGCCCACGCTCCGTTCGGATAACCGTCCGAAAACATCCGCGAAATTCCGCCGGGCAGCGTCCGAGGCGGTATCCTCCGTCGAACTCTCCGGCATGGCCATATCGACCCCTGTGCCGATAAGAGCGATGAGAACCGCCGAACCGAACGTTTGAAGGTAATGTCGGTCGACTTGGTCCCGAAAGCCGCCGTAGCCTTCAGCGTCGGTCCCCGCCATGCCGCCGAGCTGAAGGGTCGAGCCGTTGGGAAAGATGATATCGGTCCAGACGACCAGCACGCGCGACTGACCGAAAGAGATCTTGTGATCGTAGCGGCCAAAGAGCTTGGCACCTTGCGGGACGAGCAACTGGTGGCCGGTGGCGCTGTCGTAGACATTCTGGCTTGTCTGGGCGGTAATCCGCCCCGGAAGATCGGAGCTTATGCCGGTAATCAGCGTGGCGGGGATGACCGAACCGCGTTTCAGCTCGTAGCGTGAAATCTGAGGCACCACCTTGTTCGGCAGATAGCCGAGATCCTTGATGTCTTGGTTGAAGAATGATTCTTTCGCTGACTGCATGTTGGGATCGCCGTTTTGCCCTGAAAGTCCTGCCTGCATCGCCGCGGCGTACAGGTCTGAGGCCCCGCCAGGTGTTTTTGCGCTTTGGGTATTCGCCTGCGTCGTATCGGCGGCGGAAAGATCCTTTAGACTGACATCGACGGCAAGTGGTGAATCAAGTGCTGCGGCTTTGGCTTGAAGACTTGCCATTTGCTGGCGATGGCGCTCCCGCAGGAATTGCTCTTTCTGCTCGCGCCCGAGGCGGGCAAGCCATTCTTCCTCCGGCTCGAGACCGGGCTTATTGCGCGCCCTTTCGGTCTTTTCGGTTTCGACCGTGTGTTGCGACTTCTCCTCTTGCCTGTTGCTGACCGGTGCCGGCTGATAGATCTGTGTCTGCTCGGGATCGCCGATGATGGCATCCTTGACGCCTCGCTTCAGCTGATCGGCATAAGTGGAGGCCGACGCATTCGAGGCCTGACCAATGCCATCCGCCCCTTGAAAATAAAACCCGCGGGACGAAAGACCGTAGCTGATCACGCCGAGAAAGAGCACGATCAGGGCGATGGCGATGATGATCGGGATGCGGTTCAGCCGCTTGTTGCTGCTGTCCTTGTTTGAAGCGCCGCCAAGCTGAAGCGATTGGACCACCCCCCTCTCCTCCCCTAATTGCGCCTGACAGAGACGGGGCTGGCCGGCGATGCGCCGGTCGCGCTAGTGGCGTAAGCCCGCGCGAGTTCAATCGAACCTGCCGATATCGAAACAAGCGCCTGCCCCTCAAGGTCGTCGACGCCATAGGTTAGCGCGACCATGCGTTTCGTCTCGTCGAGCTTCTGCTCCGTCACGACCTCGTAGCCCCATGCCTTCAGGGCGGCTTCCATGGCCTGCCCGAAGGGCGTGGCGTCCTCGTTCCATTTGACCTTGTTGATCCCCGGGCCCACCTGTTCCGCAAGCCGACCGACCATGTCGCCTGCGATCGCACTGGCGGCAGGGTCGGAGAGGTCGCGCGAGACTGAGCTAGCGGTAGGGCCGTCGGTGGCGGTCGTGCAGCCTGCAAGCAGGCACCCGATGACGGATAGTAGGAGGCTTCGCATGGTCACCCTCCCCTGCGAATGGTGATCTTCTGTTTGTGCTTTCCAACACCGGAGATGAGAACCGCGCGGTCGATATTATAGTCCACTACCATCATGTCGTTCTTCATACGGTAGTTGACGACCCGATTTTGGCCGCCTGAGACGACAAAAAGCACCGGCGCGTCCTGACCGGCGATCGAGCGGGGAAACTGGATGTAGGTCTTCAGGCCGTCCGAATAGACGCGCATGGGCTTCCACGAGGCTTTGCCGCTAACCGAATAGGCGAAGGTCAATTGCTCCGACGGGACGCCTGCTCCCGGCGTCCTTCCAGCTTCGAGACGGGCGTTGACATCGGCAAGCTTGCTCGACACATCCTCCGGATAGTTGAAGCCGACGCGCGCCATGTACTGGCTCGTGTGTGATTTGAGCTGGATATGATAGGTCCGGCGCGAGGTCGTCACCACCATGGAGGTGACGAGGCCTGGTTCCGACGGTTTGACGATGAGGTGGATCGCCTGGCCGCCCGCGGCGCCGGACGTTGCCGGTTCGACCTTCCATCGAACGGTGTCGCCGACAAGCACATCGCGAACGACCTCGCCGCCCTGAAGCTCGATGTCGCAGACCTGCAGCGGCGAACACACCACCGACGGCTGAGTTTCTCCAAACAGGAAGATGACCTTTCCATCCGCCCCCTTGGTGACGAGCCCCGTGCCCCCGCGCCACTTTCCTGAGAGGTTCGCGCCCTTTGCTTCGTTTGCGGTCATGCTCTGCGCCTTGGCTTCGTTTGTCGCAAAGACGACGACCCAGGCGCAGCCAAGGGCCGCGAGATATGTTGCTCTTCTCATCGACGTATCCCTGTCCTCAAAGCTGCGCGGTCCACTCGAAGTCTTTCAGATAAAGACCGATCGGATTAAGCCTGATCACGCCCTCGTCCTGTGGTGCCGTCAGCGTAACGGTCGCAATCCCGCGGTATCGGCGTGTTCCGGTTTCCTTTCCCTTCCGATCGCGCTCGAACTCCGTCCAGTCGATCTGGTAGGACTGGTTGGAGAGGGCGACGATGTTGCTGACTTCGATCGCAACTGTCGCGTTCTTGGCTTTCTCGAACGGCGAATTGCCGCGGAACCAGGCGTTGATTTTCTCGGTCGACGGATCGGATGTCCGAAGCAGCGCATACGTCCGATCGATGTATTGCTTTTGAACGACGGCGTCTGGCGTCACCGACCGGAAGCTCGTGACGAAGCCACCGAGCGTGGCGCGAACCACCCGCGGGTCGGCATATTCGATCTGCTGAGGAAAACCCGCGCTGACCGAGGTCCCAAGCTTGTCGACCTCGACGATATAGGGGACGAGTTTGACCTGCGTGCTCAAATAGAGCGCATAGACGAAGCCGATCACGGCCATTGCCAGTGCGATCATGCCGACAACGCGCCAGGCCGCCGCCGCCCTGACATAGGAACCATATCGTTCGTTCCATTCCTGCCTGGCGGCGAGATATGGGTTCTCAGGGGCGCGTTGCATTGCCATCGACCGATCCTTGCGGTGATTATTTTCTGTCGTCGCGGAGCGGCGACGGGCGTAAACCGCCGCGTGCCTGCGCCTGATCGAGTTTCGCATTGGCGAGGCCAAGAAGAGAGCTGGCATGGGCGCCGGGTGAGCCGATCGCCTTTTCCTTGGCCGCGGATCCGACCGCTTCGCCCGTCGCGCTCAATCCCGCACCAACGCCGCGCAAGGCAGCGCCCGCTATGGACGCACCCTCGGCACGCGCAGCACGCGCGGCGGCAAAGCCCGCGCTGGCGCCACCGCCAGCTAGAATCCCTGCGCCCAGTGCGAATGATCCCGCCTGCCCGCCATGGCGGATCACCTCCATGCCGCCGCTGACGGAGACGCCTTGGACGACACCCTGCAGAATGTTTGGGACGTAGATTGATATCATGAAGACGACAACTGATAGGCCAGCGATCGCCAGGCTGGTGATGAGTTGCTGTTCAGCCGCGACCGACACCTCGGCCAAGCCGATGAGAACCTCCGAGCCGATGCGCGCAATCATTACCAGTGCCATCAGCTTCATACCGACTGAAAACGCATAGACGAGATATTTGACCGCGAAGTCCTTGGTGAAGGATGAACCACCTAATCCAAGCATGATCATGCCGGCCAACAAGCCTACATACATTTCGACGATGACAGCGACGAACACCGCGGCGACGAGCGAGAACGCGATGACGACAACAACCATGGCGAAGACGGCGGCAATAGCCAGAGAGTTGTCCTCAAAGAGGCCGAACTGAACCTGTTCGGACATTTTGTCCGCGACCTCTATGCCAGCGTCGAAGATCGCGGCCGGAGAAGCGGAGCCACCTTCCGCGCCCAACTGGTATAGGCTGTCCACCACCGCTTTGGCGAGGGCTGGTCCCCGATCCAGGATAAAGGCGAAGAGACCGACGAACATGATCCGGCGAACGAGTTCCGCGAACCAACTATCCAGTGACGCAGCTTGCAGCGCCAGCCATACGGCTGCTATTCCAATTTCTATCCCAGCCAGGATCCAAAAGAGCGACCGAGCTGCCCGTGACACCGTCGACTCCCAATCCTTCGCGGCACTGACCACCTGGTTTTCCAACGTCGAGAGCGCCGATCCTTGCTGGGCGAAGGCTGGCCCTACCGCCACGATCGCAAGGCCGATCGCAAGCATGATCAATCCGAGTGTTCGTCCTGAGTTTACCACCTTGTCCGCATCTCCTGTCCTTGCCTCAGATGCCGTTTCGTCAACGGCTTAAAGAAATCCTCAGGCGTTGTTCGGCGGCTGTCGCGGTCGTCGAGGCAGGACGGGAATGTGTGTCCACCATGATGAGGACCGCTGCGGTGGCCACTCCAACCGTACCCACGCGGAAGGCAATGATCGCGACAGGGCTCACCAGCGCGGCTCCATCATTTGTCCATCTGGGATTCCTCTTCCCGCGGGTTCGAAAAACTTCTCTCTTCTCTTCTGCGCCAGGTCCTTGTCGGTCTGGTTTGCCTGCAGCCAGGTGCCCATCATCGTCATTTGCTGGGAAAGTAGACCGCGCAGCTTCTGCATCTGGGCGACCTGCTGCGCCGCGATCTGGTGGCCGACCTGCAGGGCCTTCATCTGCCCATCCGCGCTTTGGGACATCGAGCGGAGTGAGGCCATGGTGGATTCTTCGGTCTCGAACTGGTCCGCCGTCAGGCTTGCGGCGTTCAAACTGCCCGCGATCGTGTCACGGTTGGTGTCGGACCAAGACTGATAGGTCGAGGAGAAGCTCGTCCCGTCCGACAGACTGGTCTTGAGATCCGCATAGCTCGGGAAGCGCTGTTTGAGGATATCGTCGGCGTTGCCCATGGAAAACGCGATCCCCTGCCCTTGCGAGACGACACTCTGCAGGCGCTTGAGGTCGCTCTCGACTTCGCCCCAGATGTGGTTGGGCAGCTGCGCTGTATTCTGCAGCATGTTTTGGTAGATTTTCAGCTGGTTCTGGATCTGCTCGGCGAGCTGGCTGATCTGGGTAAGCTGGTTTTCGACCTGGACGCTGGAGCTTTCGAGCAACTTGATCAGCTCGGCATTGTTGGCAAGTTGTGTCCATTCCGTTGCAGCGCCCGTCGCGCTGCCGGCGTTTGCAGGATCAGGCAGAACGAGCGCGCTTGACAGGGCTGCGACCATCAGAAGCCTATGCGTCTTTGAGAAGCGATGCAGCATCCTTGATCCCTCTTTTGTGGAGCCAGTGCAGCGGCCATTCAGGGCCATGTTCTTCATGAAGCGCACGGATGTGCTTCAAGTCGTCCTTACTCGAGGCGCCCACGAACGACAGCGTCAGCGGGCCAAGAGCCATGTCGAACAGGCGGCGCCCTTCGGGTGACGCGACGTAATATTCCCGTTTCGGTATGGCGGTCGCGACGATCTCGATCTGCCGTCGGTTAAAGCCGATCCGCTCATAGAAATCGCGGGTCCCGGTCTCGCGGGCTGCCCCATTCGGCAGGCAGATTTTCGTTGGGCAGCTCTCCTTCAGGACGTCGATGATGCCAGAGCGTTCGGCATCCGAGATCGACTGGGTGGCAAGCAACACCGCGCAATTGGCTTTGCGCAGCACCTTGAGCCATTCCCGGATTTTGTCGCGGAACACGGGATGACCGAGCATCAGCCAGGCCTCGTCGAGGACGATGAGGCTTGGCGCGCCGGTGAGGCGTTTTTCGATGCGGCGGAAGAGATAGGTGAGCACCGGCACGAGATTGCGCTCGCCCATGTTCATGACCTGCTCGATTTCAAACGTCTGAAATAGCCCCAGTGCGAGGCCGTCGGTCTCGGCATCGAGCAACTGGCCCATCGGGCCGTCGACGGTGTAGTGATGGAGAGCATCCTTGATCTCGCGCATCTGAACGCCACTGACGAAATCCGAGATCGACCGACCCGGAGCCCCGTCCATCAGGCCGATTTGGCGGGAGATGGCGTTGCGGTGATCGGGCGTGATCGAGATGCCCTGCATCGCCACCAAGCTTTCGATCCACTCGGACGCCCAGGCACGATCGCCGTCCGACGACAGTTCGGACAGCGGGCAAAAGGAGAGCCCGGTGTCTTCGTCGCCGCCGATCTCGTAGTGATCGCCGCCGCAAGCAAGTGTCAGCGGCAGCATCGAACGGCCTTTGTCGAAGGCGAAGATCTGGGCGTTCTCGTAGCGGCGGAACTGTGCAGCGATCAGCGCAAGGAGCGTCGACTTTCCTGAGCCGGTCGGACCGAACACCAGGGTATGGCCGACGTCATCGACATGAAGGTTGAGCCGAAAGGGCGTCGAGCCGGTCGCGACCTGCATCAGCGGTGGTGAATCGGGTGGGTAAAACGGGCAAGGTGCCTGCGGATTTCCGGACCAGACGGAGTTGAGCGGGATGAGATCGGAGAGATTGCGCGTGTTGATCAGCGGCTCGCGAATGTTGCAATACCAGTTTCCAGGCAGGCTCCCCAAATAGGCGTCGGTCGCATTCAGCGTCTCGATTCGTGCGCCAAAGCCCTCGGCCTGGATGAGACGCCGGATCGCTTCCGTCTTTTCGTTAAGTCGTTCCGCATCGTTGTCGAACAGCACGACGACCGGCGTGTAATATCCATAAGCGACGAGCTGTGACGATGCTTGTGCGATTGCATCCTCGGTCTCGGCGACCATCGATATTGCGTCCTGGTCGACCGAACGGCTTTGCGTCTGGAAAAGTTGGTCGAAGAAAGGTCGAACCTTCTGCAGCCACTTCTTGCGGGTCCGCTCAAGGCGTACCCTCGCCTCCTCGGCGTCGAGGAAAATGAAGCGCGACGACCATCGATAGCCAAGCGGCATCGCATCCAGGCTGTTCAGGATGCCCGGCCAGCTTTCGGATGGAAGGCCGTCGATTGCCACCACGCCGAGAAAACGGTCCTCCACCTTGGGAGCAAGACCGTGCTGAAGCTCGGCGGTCACGATCCAGTCGATATACATTGGGATATCGGGAAGTCGGACAGGGTGGTTCTCGCCCGTCACGCAAAAGCGGACGAATTGTAGCAGTTCGTCATAGCGAGCAACGCACGCGCCGCCGCGCTCGGCGGTCTCCCGGGTCAGCATTCGCCTGATGGAAATGATATTGGCGAGATACTGTTCGACTTCCCGGATCGCATTGCGGAAGATGAAGAGCACGGTGTCGGCATAGGATTGCTTTCGACTGTCTTCGTCGGAATAGATGTACTTGCTGAGCCTCGATCGACGCTGCTCGGTCGGCCGATAGGTGGCGATGATGGCATGACGGCTTTCGAAATGCCCCTGCTCGCGCTCGAAGTGGGCTCGTCGTTCCTCGTCGATCGCCTGCGTCACCCGATCGGGGAAATGCGATTTCCCAGCCGAGGCGTAGTCGACCGTTGCGAGTCGCACCGCCTCCACCTGGATCATCCAACCGGACCCGAGACGTGACAATATGGCGTTGATCTGGCGCGACACCTCGTTCCGTTCGAAATCGGTGGAGCTTTCGGAATCAGGCCCGGCAAAATACCAGCCGGCCATCAGTGAGCCATCCTTGAGCAGGATGATCCCGTTATCGACAAGCCCTGCGTAGGGGACGAGATCGGCGAAGGACGGCGCCGTGTGCCGGAAAGCGCGAAGGGATACCATCTTTGCCCCTCAGTAACGTCGCCAGGGGGAGGACGTGGCCCTGTAGGAGGGTCTGTAGGCCATGTGGCGGATATACACGCGTCGCATCAGCGGATCGGCCTTTGCCATCATTCTCAACGCTGCGACGATGACGGTCCACAGCGCCGCACCAAACAGCGCGGAATAGATCGTCAGGACGACAAAGATTAGGATGATCGCCGCAAGTCCCGTGATCAGAACCAGTTCCCGGTCCGCACCCATCAGGAGGTTGGGGCGCGAAAGCGCGCGATGTATGGGATTGCGCTGCAAGGTGGTCGCCTCAACCGCCATTACCTGCCCTCCCCTCTTCGCCATCGCGGGCCTTCAGCTTGTGATCGGCAATGCCGATAGAGGCGCCGGTCGCGCCAAAAAGGGCGACGATCTGGGTCGCGCCAAGCAGAATGCCGGCAACGAGCACCACGTACATGAGCCGGCGTGCGAAGTCGTTGAGTTCTCCGCCGAAGATCAACATGCCGCCTGCGATTGCGACAGCAGCAAGCGCGATAAACCCGGCAACCGGACCGGTGATCGATTCTTGGATTTGTTGAAGAGGATCTTCCCAGGGCAGGCCGCCGCCCGAACTTGCCCAAGCCGGGTCGGCAAGGATGAAGGCCAATACAAGCGCGATGGCGGCGAGGTCTATCGAGCGTTCAAGCCGCATGCTGCAGGTCTCCACGAGTCTCGAGCTGATATTCGCCGCCTATAAATCCATGAACGCGCAGGATGTCGCTGACGCGGCGGCCTTTTGGGGTTCGATCGATCGAGATGATCAGGTCGACTGCCTCGCCTATGACTGCTTGTACCGGTTGCCTGCTCACCTCGGCGGTCAGTTGCTCCAGCCGTCGAAGCGCCGATTGCGCGGTATTTGAATGGATGGTCGCCACGCCCCAGGGATGGCCCGTGTTCCAGGCCTTGAGCAGAGTGAGCGCTGCGCCGTCGCGAACCTCGCCGACGATGATCCTGTCCGGCCGCAATCTCATCGTGCTCTTCAGGAGTTGCGCCATGTCGACACGATCGCTTGTGCGCAATGCGACCGCGTTGCTGGCGGCGCATTGGATCTCGACCGTGTCCTCCAGAATGACCAATCGGTCGTTCGGAGCCTGCTCGGCGATCGCTGCGACGACAGCATTGGTCAGGGTCGTCTTGCCGGACCCTGTCCCCCCGCAGATGACCATGTTCCACCGCTTATCTATCGCCTGGCGGATCATGAGGGCCTGACCGGCCGTCATGGCGCTGCTTGTCAGATAGTCTTCGAGCCGGATGCGCTGCGACGCCCGCCGGCGGATCGAAAAACACGGCGCGGGGACGATCGGGGGCAGCAGGCCCTCGAAACGATGGCCGCCAAGGGGCAGTTCACCGGAGACGATCGGCTTTCGGTCGCCCACCTCGGTATTCAACACGTGTGCAACGCAGCCGATGGCGACCTCGGCGGCGCGCTTGTCCATTTGGCCGGTATGGACGATCCCGCGTCCCAGACGCTCCACGAACAGATTTCCGTCGGGGTTCAGCATGATTTCGACGACGCTCGGGTCGTTGAGGGCAAGGCAAAGTTCCTCGCCAAGGGCGTCCTCGAGTTTGCGGATAAGGCGCGGCAGCGCCAGGTTGGGTATCGACATCGCGGCTGCCTGCTTATGCCGCATGCTGGCGCCGCGCACCGAATGCGGAGCGGTAGGCGTGCGGTCGGACCCGTTCGAAGTTCTCCCACTTGACCGGCAGGATGCCGGCCACGCTCAGCGTCTCGTTGATCATGATCGGCTGACCAAGGCGCTGCATCGGCCAGCCGGCGCGCCGCAAGATTCGCTCGAAGCGAACATCGGTGGCTGTTGCGATTTCGCGGTAACCGTGATGGAGGCACCATTCGAGGATGCCTGCGAACATGCCGAACGTGACGTCGCTCAGGCCCCCTTCCCCGGCCCCACGGGAACCCGCGGTATCGACGCAAAAACGAGAGCTTTCGATCATGGCCGGATCGGCGTCGAGCCGTCCTGCCGAAAGAAGCTGCGGGAAGACCTGCTGCAGCATGGTAGGACCGATGGCCGGCAGCAGCCGTGCGCAGCCGATCACCACATCGCCATCCGATAGGGCAAGAATATAGGTCGGCTCGAATTCGTCGAATTGATCGCGCTCCCGCCCGTTGGACCTGGACACGTTCCAGGCGAGACGGTCGGCGAAAACACGCGACCGCAGCCGGTACATTTGATCGAGAAGTGCTGCGTCCTTGCGCGATTTTGTCGTCTTGAGTGCTATCAGCTTCATCATCCCACTCCGCAATTAGGCTGGTCTGCGGATGCTGGTTTGCGGAAAGCGGCGGGTTGGTTCCAGTCGCAAATCTGCGAGTCGCGCATCGGTCAGGGCCGATGGTGACGCCGGGTTGGGCGCCGGGACGGTCGGCCCATATTGGGCCGCACCCGCAAAACTGCGGGTACAGAGACGGGCGCTGGAGGCCGCGGGATCGTCTTAAGCATATGAAAAATATGGCGAAGGCCAGCAACAGGTTGCCGGCAGCGGGTCATTCGTTAAGTTTTCGTTAACCAAAGAACATTTGACGACTCAGGCGAGAACTGCAACCCTTGCGACGGAAAATGCGCGATGATCGGTGAAAAACCGTCGCGAGGTGAAA
>NZ_JBYGKR010000006.1:0-316342 GCF_057653455.1 Rhizobium sp. CB2179
ATGCCGACTAAGGCCGCGATTGTTGAGAAAGCCAAGAGAGCGAGTCGAGTCTCGATCGACGAGACGATCGCGCAGGACTCGACGATGCTCAGCAGCCAATTGCAGGTGCTGTTCGAGCGGTTGTTTTCGCCCGACGCCCGCAAATCGCTACGGCGGTTCAGCAGCACCGAGACTGCCAAGCTGCTCGGCGTTACGGACAGCTATGTTCGCCACCTTGCCGCCCAGGTGGAAAGCATCAATCCGGAAAAGACGGCGGCCGGTCGACGGGTCTTCTCGCTTGAGGAAATCCATGCGATGCGCCACCATCTCGGGCGCACCAAACCGTCCTATCTGCCGATGCGCCGGCCGGGTGACCATCTCCAGGTGATCGCCGTCACCAATTTCAAAGGTGGCTCCGGCAAGACGACGACATCCATCCACCTGGCGCAGTTCCTGGCTCTTCGCGGCTACCGCGTGCTCGCCGTCGACCTCGATCCGCAGGCGTCGATGTCGGCGATGCTCGGATATCAACCCGAATTTGACGTCGGCGAAAACGAGACGCTTTATGGTGCCATCAAATATGACGAAACGCGCCGCGACGTAGCCGACATCGTTCGCCAGACCTATTTTCCGGGGCTCGATCTCATTCCCGGCAATCTCGAACTGCACGAGTTCGAACACGATACGCCAAAGGCGCTCGCCGACACCAACCGCGACGACAAGGACATGTTCTTCATGCGGGTCGGCAATGCGCTGCATTCGCTGGAGCAGAGCTACGATGTCGTCATCATCGATTGCCCCCCCACCCTCGGCTTTCTGACGCTCTCTGCTCTTTGTGCCGCTACCTCCGTCCTTATCACCGTCCATCCGCAGATGCTCGACGTTGCGTCGATGAACCAGTTCCTGACGATGACCTCCGACCTTCTGGCCGTGGTCAAGCAGGCAGGCGGCAATCTTGATTACGACTGGATGCGCTATCTGGTCACCCGCTATGAGTCCAATGATGGACCGCAGGCGCAGATCGTTGCCTTCCTGCGCAGCCTGTTTGGCGAGCGTGTGCTGACCTCGATGATGGTCAAGTCGACAGCGGTCTCGGATGCTGGCCTGTCGAAACAGACGATCTACGAGGCCGGACGCGACACGATGCATCGCCAGACCTATGACCGCGGGGTGGAATCCGTCGACAGCGTCAATGCCGAGGTCGAGCAACTCATTCGTAGTGCATGGAGCAGGACATGAGCCCAAAAGGACGCGACATCCTGAAGAGCATGGTCGGCGCTGTCGAACCGACACGGCCGGACGTGCCAAGCGTGCAACAGCCGCATCGGCCTTCGGGAGCGGTCAAGGCGATGAACCTGTCACTTGGACGGCTGGGAGAGGAAGCAGCCGCCGCTAAGGCACTGCGGGAATCGCTGGCTTCCGGCGACAAGGTGCTGGAGATCGATCCGGCTGCGGTCGAAATGTCCTTCATCCGCGACCGCATCCCGGTCGACAAGGATGCCGAGTTCGAGCGATTGAAGCAGTCTATCCAGGAAAGCGGACAGCAGGTTCCGATTCTGGTGCGGCCGGACCCGGCAAGGGCCGGGCACTACCAGGCCGCCTATGGCCACCGGCGCCTGCGGGCGGCAGCAGAGATCGGGGTTCCTGTTAAGGCCGTTGTACGTAAGCTCACCGATGAAGAGCTGATCCTCGCACAGGGTCAGGAGAATGGCCCGCGTGTCGACTTGAGTTTTATAGAGCGGGCACTGTTTGCACGCCGCATGGACGAGCATGGCTTCAGCCGTGACATGATTTCCAAGGCGCTGGCGACAGACAAGCCGGAAACGTCAAGGCTCCTGCAGGTGGCTCAGACGATCGATCCCGAGATCATTCTCGCCATCGGGCCGGCCCCCAAGGTCGGACGCCCGCGCTGGTTGGCGTTTGCCGAGAAATTCAGGGAGACGGGCGGGCAGAAAAAGGCGCAGGCTGCCATCAGAGCTGCTGGTTTCGTGACGTTGGAGACCAACAGCCGCTTCGATGTCATCTGGAAGGCGGTAGAGGAGAAGAGTGCACCTCAGCGGGCCGAGCAGACGCTCCGGACCCAAGGCGGCGCTCCGCTTGCTTTGGTGGCCCGGTCCGGCAAAACCTTTCGCATCACCGTCAAATCGGCGGCGTTTTCGGAATTCCTGGCTCAGCGGTTGGTAGGCCTCGCCGCCGAGTTCGAAGAGGAAAATGAGGGAAAATGAGGCAGTTAGGCCGGTTGTCAGCTGACAATTCGCATAGGAGATAACGCGCAAAAGAAAAAAGCCCCCGAACGTCACCGTCGCGGAAGCTTTCCTCGTAGTCCTGAACACCTCCGAGAATCGCACTTCCGAGAATCGCTGTCAAGAGTTTTTGGCGCCGTTTTGGTGAGCGGATTTCTTTTGCCTCGTTGAGGTGGAAGACATGGAAACCGGAAGTGTAACGACGCCCTTCGGGCGGCGGTCGATGACGCTTGGCATGCTTGCAAGCCAGGTCATGGCTGGGGAGATCAAACCGGATCAGTCTGTCGATAAGTGGAAATTGTTTCGCGCGCTGTGCGAAGCAAAGCCGCTGCTCGGCATTGGCGATCGCGCGCTTGCCGTGCTCAACGCGCTTTTGAGCTTTTATCCGAAGAACGAACTGGCCCAGGGAAACGGTTTGATCGTCTTCCCGTCGAATATCCAGCTTTCGCTCAGAACGCATGGCATGGCCGAACAGACGGTGCGGCGTCATCTCGCCGCGCTCGTCGACGCAGGTCTTCTGCTGCGCAAGGATAGCCCCAACGGCAAGCGTTACGTCCGCAGGGACAGGGCAGGGGAGGTCGACGAGGCGTTCGGCTTCTCGCTGGCGCCGCTCCTTGCCCGTGCCGACGAGATCGAACAGCTCGCGGCCGAGGTTATGGCTGAGCGGCTGCATGTCCAGCGTCTGCGTGAACGCATCACCCTTTGCCGCCGTGACATTGCAAAACTGATCGAAGCGGCCGTTGAAGAAGAGATCCCTGGGGATTGGCAAGGCCTATACCGCGAATTCCGGGACCTGATCGAAGGCCTGCCGCGATCGCCGACGACAGCACAGCTTGAACTGTTGCTGGATGAATTGACGGGCCTGCGGACAAATATCCTTAACCAGCTGGAAATTCAGGTTAAATCAACAAAACAGCGCGGCAATGCCGATTATATCGAGCGTCACATACAGAATTCAAATCCCGAATCTATTTCTGAAGTTGAACCAGGCTTCGAAACGAAGCAGGGCGCGACAGCTGAGCCAGACAACGACCGAGGGACCGTGACGGCCGCGAAGGGAAGGGGTGAGACAGGCCATCCCTTCGCGCAGACGGAGGAAGAGCAAAGTCGACGGCCGGGGGTCCGCAATGATGGTGGCGGACTGAAAGCCTTCCCGCTCGGCCTGGTTCTGCAAGCCTGCCCGGAAATCCTTGCCTATGGGCCAGATGGCTTAATCCGCAACTGGCGCGATCTGATGGCCGCAGCCGTCATCGTTCGATCGATGCTGGGCGTCAGTCCATCGGCCTACGAAGAGGCCGCCAATGTGATGGGTCCGGAAAACGCCGCGACCGTGATGGCATGCATCCTGGAGCGAGGTGGCCACATCTATTCGGCCGGGGGCTATCTGCGTGGCCTGACGCGGCGAAGCGAAAAGGGCGAATTCGCGATCGGCCCAATGCTGATGGCGCTTCTGCGGGCAAATGCGCCGGCCGGGCGGAAAGTTGGATAGGCCTTCGGCTCCGTGCGGGCGGCGCCGATAGATAGCTAAGCTCGGGCAAAACTCTGCAGGCTGCTACGAGATTATCCATCACGACGATGTCGCCGGGTTTGAGCACTGGTACGAGTTGCTGCTCGACATAGGCGCGAAAGCACTCACCCTTGATCGAGTCCATCGAAGACACAGGGTGCGGTGAGCCGATCGCAGCGCAACGCGCCGAGGAAAGTCAGGGTGCGCCAATGTCCGTGCGGGGCGAAGCTGCGCAGGCGTTTGCCCTTCGGCCCCCACCCTCGAAGCGCCGCCATGTTGATCTTGATCCAGGTTTCATCGATAAAGACCAGCCGTCTTGGATCGAGGCCAGACTGCCAGGATCGCCAGCGCTGTCGCCGTTGCGCGACGTCAGCGCGCGCCCGGTCAAGGGCGAACAGTGTTTTTTTGAACCGCAATCCCTCACGCCGCAGGAACTGCCACACCGTATCGTGGGATACCTTCACCCGTGACATCGATCGGGGCAGCGGAAAATCTTCTCGTGCCAAGAAGAGGCCGAAGAGGGTGCCATCCACCAAGCCGGCTGCGCCGGACGCAACAACGGGCGAAAAGCCATCGCGGCAGCGGCAGGGGAGGGGCTCATTCGCAGGCGGTAGGGCCTCAACTCCTGACTGCAGTCTCTCTTCCGCCATGATCACGCCGCCCGGACATCGGTTTGAGCGAAATCGTTGCCCTTGAACAGCAGCGGCTCGCCGGACGCTTTCGCCAGAGCATAGGCAAAGCAGTCGCCAAAGTTGAGACCGGCCTTGTGACGACCTTGTCCGAAATCGAGAAACGCCTGCCTTGCCAATTCGCCATGCTCGAGCGTGACAGGCTCGATGATGATGCCGGCGCGCCGGAAGAAGGCCTCGGCCTGGCGCATGCCGTCGGGGCCGAGCTGACCCTCGACCACCATCGACAACTCGACGTAATTGGCGACGCTGATCCGCGTGAGCTCCGCGTCATGGATGATCTTAACGAAACTCGCCGCCTCGGGCTCACGGTAGAGGATTGCGACCAGGGCCGAGGTATCGATGATCATTTCGGCAGGCCGTTCTCGTCGTAAAGGAACTCGGCATGGTCGACATAGGGGCGTTTGACGTGCGCTGCGGCGCGATCGGCGATCGCCAGGAGCTCCTCGACGCTGGCACGCCCCTTTCGCCGTTCGATCTTCGCGAACCGCTCGCGCAGCGCCTCGGTGACAACGCGGGTCATGCTTTCTCCCGTGGCGTGGGAGATCGCCTGCGCCAAGCGATGGGCTTCCGGATCCTTGATGCTGAGGCTCATTCCGATAATTTCCGTCTAGAAAAATAGCGTTCTTTCTAGATTTCTATGCGCAATCTTCTTCATTTTCAAGCCTGTCGAATAATGTCCGATAAATTACCGGACATTTAGATGGAGCCACCTAGAGCATTCGAGCAGCGCGACCGCTTCGCCGCGTAGCGTTGTTATAGTAGCTGGATGCCTGCTGCACAGAGCGGTGGCGCGATTGCTCCATGGCTTCGGGAAGCGGGATGCCGCGGTTCGCAGCCTCCGTCAGATAGCCCGACCGAAGTCCATGCGCCGAAAACTCCCCAGGCTCCAGCCCAGCCTCTGCCACCCGCCGCTTGACGATATCGTTGACCGCTTTTGGGTCGAGCGCCCGTCGGGATACATTGCCCCAGCGATCGATCGCTCGAAACACGCTGCCGCCGTCGACTTTTGCAGCCGTCAACCAGGCATTCAGCGCGTCCACCGGCCGGCCGGTCAGATAGACGACCTCGTCCTGGCTGGCACCGGAATTCTTGGTGCGGCCAAGATGGATGGTGAGCGAGGGGAGGGGGATGTCGTCCTCACCGGTGACCGGCGCCTCGACCGTCAGTTGCTCCCGGCGCAGACCCGCGACTTCGCTGCGACGACGACCGCCGGAGGCGAAGGCGACCATTAGGATCGCCCGATCGCGAACGTCGCGCAAACTGTCACTCCTGCAGGTCGCGAGCAGCCTGGCCAGCACCTCGCCGGTGACCGCCTTGGCGCTTTTGCGGCGGCGTGGCTGCGGCACGGCGCGCACCGCCAGCCGGATCGCCGACTTCAGGGCAGGGGAGGTGAAGGCGCCGTCGAGGCCGCGCCATTTGGTCAGCGTCGACCAGTTGGCGAGGCGCCGCCGCACCGTGTCGGGTGCGTGTGGCCCCAGAGACCTCAGGAAGCCGCGAAAGCGCAAGACGTCTTCGACATCGGCCGGCATGCCATGCTCGGGGTCGTTTTCGCGCCGTTGCGGATCCCACAGATGGTGGGCGACAAATTTAAGCAGCAGCGCCTCCGCCGCTGGCCAGGGCAGGGCGCTACCCGTCGCCGCAAGCGACCAGGCTTCGAGATAGGCGAGGTCGGAGGTCGGTGCCCGCAGCGTGTTGTCGCCCATACCGGCATTGACGAGATGCCGCAGCGTCTCGACATCCTGGTCGGTCAAGAGCTCGGCGAGCTTGTCACGGCGGTCGATCGGCAGCACGGCTGCGATGGTGTCCAGGGCCTCGGCGCGGCTGGTGACGGATGCAGAATGCGTGACACTCATCGCGGCGCGCCGTCTGCGTCGTAGAAGTCATCGTGCGCGGACGTCAGATCCACGTCTTTCGGCCTGCCTGTCGCAGCAATAGCCCAGACATCATCGAGCGAAGAAGGTCTTCCGGCCTCGGCGATCCTGCTGGCTGAAGCGGCCGCTACCCCGTCGCCAAGGCTCTTCGTGGGCTGGTCAGATCCGAGAACAGGGCTCGAAGAAAACGCGGTGAGCCTTGCAACAGGTCGTCCGTCCCGGCACACATAGACCTCGTCCTGACGGGCCAATTCGATGAGCTCCTCCAAGCGTTCCGCGGCTTCCTGGACATCAGCGAATATCATCATCACCAACCTCCTTACCATACCCGTTCGTGCAGCACCGCATCGAAGGCGGTGTCGAGCGACACGAAGGCACAATGTTCCAACCGCGTCTGGGCGGCGAGAATGCGGTCCCAGGGATCGCGGTGATCCCAGTCGAAGCTTGCCGCCAGTTCGGCGTGCAGGTCGGTGATGGCAAGTGTCTGTAGGCCACTGTCAGCGACGGCAGCGCGCAGTTCCTGCGGCCTAAGATCGAGCTTTTTCAAACGCATCTTGTTGTCGAGCTCGTAGAAGGACACGGCGCTGACGAGGACGCTGTTGGCCTTGTCCTCGATCAGCGACCGGGCCATCCCGGACAGCCGCTCGCTACCGATTGTCCACCAGTAGACAGCGTGGCTGTCGAGCAGAATCTTCATGGCTGGGGCTCGCGCTCGGATGGACCACCCTGCCAGACGCCGACATCATCGTTCCAATCGCCGGCGTCGATTGCCACTTGTTCGGCATCGACCTCGTCGAACAGGTCGTCGGGCAGGCCGCGCTGGCGCAGCAAGCCGAAGGGGCGCTTGCCGCCATCGGCTGGGCCGATGCGGGCATAGATCTCACTGCCCCGCATGATAATGATTTCTTCGCCCTGGTTGGCGCGCTCGAGCACCTCGGCGAAATTTTTCCGCGCTTCGCTGATCTTGTAGCTGGTCTGGGACATCGTGCGCTCCGATTTTGCCTCTCAAGCTGCACGATAGCACCGTAAACCCGTGCGTACAATCCATCTGTACGTGTCACTTCCGATAAGAGCTACTTATCGATGGTTACGACCTCAACCCACGGAACCATGCAGTGACGGACACAAACTATCCACTGGTGTCGGTTTAGTAAATCATTTACCATGATTTCAATGTCTTACGATCTGCAGAAATTGCCCATCTCAAGCCTGTTGCGACCGATTTCCGACGCGGGTTCTGCGCTGACCCGTCTCGACGAGCGCATCGGCCGTTCGCCGGTGGGCGAGGGCTGGATCGAGCGGACGCATTTTGCCGACGCCTGCGCATCGCTGTGGATCGACGGCGAACTCGTCCACTTGGAAGACCTTGTCCTGCACGACGCCACGAAGGATATTCGCACGCCAACCCACGAGTTGACCATCGCCCGCGACGTTTTGAAAACCCGCCGGCGCATCGCCGCGCAGACACCCGGCTGGGCACTGTCGCCGGACGGGCTTCGCAGCTTGCGAGGCCAAGCAGCTTCGGAGGCGTTGAATGGCGCCGCTGCGAGCAGTGACGATGAGCCGGCCGACGACGGTGCGATCGGAGGAGGGCACGGGGAGAACGGCGATGTTGATGAAAGTGTCAGCCTGCCTGGCGTCGACTATGCCGCCATTGATGCGTTGCTCGCCCGCTCCAACGCTGCGATCGAGCAAGCAAAGACCCTTGGCTCCGCCAAAAGCGCGCGGGCCAGGGAAAAAGATCCGCTGGTCTATGATCTCGACTGGGATGAGGACGCACGGCTGGAAGAATGGCGTGCGGTGGTGCGGCAAGCTGAAAACCTGCCGCCGGTGCTGCAGGCTCTCGTCGCCCTCGATGCCTGGAACGCATTGTCCGTTCTGCAACACGCACCCTGGCTCGGCCGGCTGTTGTCTTCCTCGATCCTGCGCCAGGCCGGGCTGACAACAGCCGCGCATCTCACCGCCATCAATCTTGGCCTGAAAACCATCCCCGTCGACCGCCGCCGCCATCGCAATCGCGAAACCCGGCTGCTCGCCGTCACCCACGGCCTGATCGCTGCCGCCGAGATCGGCCTCAAGGAGCACGACCGCCTGCTACTTGCAAAAACCATGATGGAGCGAAAGCTGGTCGGGCGGCGCACCTCCTCAAAACTGCCGCAGCTGATCGAACTGGTGATTTCCCGGCCGCTGGTGTCGGCCGGGATGATCGCGAAGGAGCTCGAGGTCACGCCGCGGGCGGCGCTGCGGATCGTCGAGGAGTTGGGTTTGCGGGAGATGACGGGCAGGGGGAGGTTTCGGGCGTGGGGGTCATCTAACCCGTAGCCACCGCCGCTATCCGGTTGTCATTCTCGTTCAGCCGTAGACAGTGAAGGTATCGGTTCCTAGGCGCTGACCGACGCGTTTTGCAGAATAGCCCGCGCCTAGCCGTTGTGCCAAGGTTTCGGCCTCGGTCTCCGTTGATGGGAACCCTTCGATTGCCCAAGGATCGATGCGAGTTGCACCCCATCCATTCCGGGAATAAGCGTCGCCGGCGTCGAGACTTGAGGGCCACATTGATGGAGCAACAGCGCCAGCCAACCAGGTTGCCCATGCGACTCCGAGTTCTTCGCCATCTGCAGGTGCGATGCTCCTGCTCACCAAGCCGATCACCTCTCCAGCCGCATTGATCACCGGGCCACCGGACATACCGGAAGGCCAATTTGCTTCAACCTCAAAAGCCGGCGTCGGTGAGGCGCGATCGCGGCCCGAAGGGTGTAACTTCGAAACTCGACCATAGGCGGCAAACATCCCTTCGGTAATCGCGACCGGAAGCTCAGCGAGGGGGCCGTGAGCCAGCTCGATCTCTGGAAAACCCACCGCGACCACCAATTCACCAACCCTCGGGCTTGTTGGCCGAGAGCGTAGGGGAAGATTTCGTATCATTTCAGCAGGTGGCTGCGCCGGAGATCCGATAAACGCGACGTCATAAGGTCGCCGCTCCTTTTTTCCTGTGAAGTCCATAGGGTTTTCGACTTGAACCGCCGGCGTGAAATAGTTGCTCATCGCGATGATCGCCTCCGAAGGCACGCCCACCTCGCCGAAAACTAGTCCAATGCCTAGGAGCGCGAGAACATGGTTGTCGGGAGTTACATCGTACTGTCCATCCGAAGCAGACGACTGGCGCACGAAGTCGATGACGTGATCCGCTGTGAGGAACCGCCCCCATGGATCAAGCGCAAAGCCGGTCCCCATTCCGGACAAGATGCCCGCCCGGTCAGCATGAAACAGCGGTAGGATTGCCTTACGCAAACCGAATGGATCCTGAACTCTGAAGAGGGATGCCCGTTCAAATTCAACCGGGGAAAGTTGATGCAGCTTCCGAGATTGGTTTCGGTCTTCGCAGGTGCTTACGACAATCGGGAAATGCGGATGTTCTTCTAACTTTGTAGTAGGCATATACTTCACTGATCGTCTCGCTTTTTGACGGTTTAGCTATCGAACGATTCTTTGGATAGGTTTGAGGGATTGCTACTGTTAACCGAATAGCACAATCGCGCCTTAGATCCGTCCATGCAGTTGCGATAGTTCAGCGTCGCCCGACGCTAATATTGCGACTTGAAACTCTGCGCCCATGCCGAGTTGAGAATTACGACCTCTCTCGACGTCGTTCATGCTGAGCTCTACCTCCCCTGCACTCGATCGCGTAGCTATTCCACGTGTTCGAGGGCATCGTAGCCGAAAGCCTGATTGGCGAGAATTTCGGTCGCCTCATATGGCTCTCCTATGCCGTTGACGCGACCTGCCTCTGCTATCAAATGCAGGTTCTTACGCGGGCGGGACGCTATGACGTAGAGGAGCTTACTAGC
Source organism: Rhizobium sp. CB2179 (assembly GCF_057653455.1). Taxonomy (NCBI): domain Bacteria; kingdom Pseudomonadati; phylum Pseudomonadota; class Alphaproteobacteria; order Hyphomicrobiales; family Rhizobiaceae; genus Rhizobium; species Rhizobium sp. CB2179. The sequence continues at coordinate 10,138 of NZ_JBYGKR010000006.1, forward strand.
GCTCTCCATCGCGTTGGGATCCGCAAAATGCGGAACCATTCCCTCCAGCAACGCAAATGCGATCACAGTGTCGAATTCCGCGCCTTTGACTCCATGTATGGTAGAAATTGTTATCCCGGAGCGGGTCGCAAACACGCGCCTGAACATCGCGATGTTGGAGACCGCTTGCACACCGGCGTTTTCAAGACGTTCGATTTGCACCCTGGAGCGCTCAAAAAACGCTGTATGATGTTCGGCGAGCGCCGGCAAGAGCGCGATCTCTATCCCCAGTATCAATAGCAATTCGGCAAAAAATAGCTCCAAGTATTCGAGCCCGTCTTCGACATCGATCTCGATCTGATTGCAGTGCCGGAGGAGATCCCGCCGCGAGATCTTCGAGATATCGACTCCCACAGATCGAAAGTGGTCGAGCACTTCGCCAGCCCAGCGCATGCGGCGCACAAACAGTTGAGGGTCGGGTCGTGTCAAGGCAAGCCGAGAAACCTTAAACCAGATATTGTCTTGGTCTCGGGCGAATGGCGCCATACCCGGTCCGTCAAAACTATACTCGGGAAGTGCGGCGACGAGCCGTCTGGTGATCGCGGCGAGTTGCACCCACTGCGGCCCGACCACACAAACTTCGTGAGCCGGAATGCCGAGCGTTTCGATGTTGTAGCGGATAAGCCGAACGATCTCATCGTGGAGTTCCTGCTGATTGATCTCCTGATTGAATGAGATCAAGCTCTGGTATTCCCGCTCGGGGCCGACGGCTTCCATAGCTGCGGGGACGACGCAGTAGTTAGAAAAATACCCGACAATCCGGTCAGAAGATCGATAGTTGCTCACAAGGTTTTTATCGGCAAGTTCTATCCCTGCCCGTGCGGCAAATTCCGCTCGGCTCATCGCGTAGCCGCCCAAGGATCCGTAGATTGCCTGGTTGGGATCGCCGACGATGAAGGTATTCGCATTCCCGGCAGACGCGTTCAGGATCGCAGCAACGATTGCGTACTGGATCTCCTTAGTATCCTGGTACTCGTCGATCAAGACGTATCGGAACAACGAACCGAGCAGGACGGAAATCGAGGGTCGGCTGGCTATAAGCTCATGAGCACAGCCCAGGATCATCTCAAAGTCGATCGCGCGGTTTTCGTCGAGGTGTTGCCAGTATCTCTCCAGGACCACGAGGGCGGCCGCCCGTCGATTTGGGTTCGCACCTTCCAGTTCACAGCCATTGGTCGTGAGAAAGTATCTACAATCGAGCGGCCGAACATAAGACGGCGACTGGTGGCAAAGGTCTGTGAGGATGGTCTCGGTTTCATGCTGGTCAATCACGCGAAACCCGTTTCCGAGCTTTTCGTGATAGATGGCATAAGGGCGAAGGATCCAATCAAGGCAAAAAGAGTGTATCGTGCCAATCCAGAGCCTGTCCGTAGAGACGCCCAGCCTCTCGATCCGTTCTGCAATCTCCTCAGCGGCGCGATGAGTATACGTGATAGCGACTACCCAATGTCGTTCGCTTTCGAGCTTCGAAAGCTCGAGGGCAATCTTGTAGGTCAAAGCCCTTGTTTTACCACTCCCTGGGCATGCGGCGAGAAAGACGTTGCCCTCATGCTCAATGGCGTCGGTCTGCTCATCGTTGAGGTCGCCGCTCTGCCAGACGAAGACCATCAGGCATGTCCTATGACGTCGATAATCACATCGCCGGCCACAACGCCGATTATCGCTTCGCGAAGCGGATCGATCTCTAACTCTCCCGTGCGAAAGGCCTTCACTTGCCCACGCAGCTCGGCAAGCTGAGCGTCCGCAATAACAGCCGGATCCTGATGAAACTTCAGCCGATGCTCTATCATGTTGGCGAGAACAGCGCGGCTGATAGGACGATGCGCTGAAAAGATGGCCTCGACGATATAGTCCGGGATACGGGTGGCGCCAGTCACTCGCTTTGCGAGTTGAATCGCAAGCCAGCCTTTGCCCGCGCTCTCGGCCATGGTGAGGATTCGTTTACCGTAGACTGCGGGGTCGTTAGACCGCAGTTCTTCCGTGGCTGCCAATATCGTGGCCGCTTGGCTGTACACCGAATTGACTGCCGAAACCGCCAATTCGGCGTTACCCGCGGCGACAAATTCAACCTCGAATGTCCGTGGAGCATAGTGTACGGAAATCCAATCATTCCCGTCTTTGAATGCCGTCAGGCGCGCACGACGAACGATACCCGCCGCCTGGGATCCGAGAGCCTTTTCTTTGGCTTTTCTCAAGGAATCCGAGTCTGCTGGGTTAGGATCAGTATTAAAGAAGGCGGCGTCTAAATCCGTCACTATCGCGCAGCGTCGACGGATGCGTCGGTCATGGAAGAGGATCGCGACGTTTTCAAAACCGGTGCTGCGGATATTGATAAGGCTGATCCCCAACTCGTCGAGGCTTACTCCGAGTACCTCTTTTACCAGGGTTGGAAGGAGTATTTCCTCCGCATCACCCTCCACGAGGATCACACTCTTTGCGAACAGGAGGTTGCTGCGGACCGCGTCGAGGTATCGTTGAATGCTTCTGATCTCTGGTTCATCCAAGCCAGCGCTCGGCCGAAAAGCTTCACATCGAGAGCCGCTTCGGCCCAGGATGTTCACATTTTCCACGTTGCTGACTTCAGAAATCTGCGTGGAGTGTGTAGAGTAAATGACTTGGGTGTCCGGATAGCTCAGCCGGTCGAAAAGTGTTTTTTGGATGTGCGTATGAATATGAGCTTCTGGCTCCTCGATGACGAGGAAGTTCGCGCAGGCCTGTTTAGCCTTCTGGTACTTGAACTCGAGGAGCTTGAGTGTGAGATAGATCAAGTTCGCGCCGCCGAGGCTCAACTCATTGATGGTGCCCTCGTAGTCGTCGTCGGTTTCGCCGACGAAAAGCTTGAGGGACTGAAAAAGGCGGTCGGCTTCGGCTGGAACCGCCGAGCGGACCGCGAGGCTTGCCGGAGAATACGTCTCTCCCGCAGCATCGCGGATTGTCTGCCTTATATCGGCTCTGATCTCCCCAACGTCAGGAATGGCTTCAATCGCAGTGTTGAGCTCCTTGACCCGCTCCGAGATCGGCGCGAGCACAGCTGGATCGAGGTCGCCGCTTTTACTGCGCAAGAGCGTCAGCAACGGATTGGTGCGCTGACCCTGGAATTCACTGACGACGTCGCGAAGTGCCTGGACAAAGGTGAAGCAGACCTCCTTGCTCACCGACATTATGCCAGGGATCTTCCCGCCCAAGCTTGCCGGGTGTAACTCTTCCGGAAACTGCACGGACTCAAAATCACCAACAAGCTCGTCGTAAACAGCGGGATCGGAGAAGTCGGCCGTGCTCTTTCCGGTAAAGACAGTTTCATATTCGTCGAGGGTGATCGCGCTCAGGATCGTCGCAAGACCGGCGTGATCGCCTTCGGCGAGCTGGCCCAAGCGGGTGCGCAGTGAGGCATTGGGCCGAAAAATCAGGTTGTAGGTGGCTCGGGCAACAGCCTCGTTCTCGATGACGCCTGTGCCATGCAGGAAGAGCGCCTGAACGGCTTCATCTTGCGACACTTCAGCAAACTCGACGCTTATGATGATCCAATGACCTCGCCAGTTGCCGAGTCCGCGGTGAAAATCTGCCTCCTCCAGGCGATACGCCCATCGAAGGAAATCATCATCCAACATGAGACGGATCGCACGGAACAGGTTCGTTTTTCCGGAACCGTTCTCACCGATGACGGTATTGATACCCTTGTGGAAATGAAAACTCGCCCGCTCGAAGTTGCGATAATTTACCAGTTGAACGCGGGAGATATGCATCGGGCATCCTTCATGAATCACGATCCGGCCAACATACTCGCAACACGAGAATAAGACACCGCTCAGAGCATTTCTTCGCGCGAATTCACTAGCCTAAATCATCAATTCAGTCACGCCGCAGGAGAAAGACGGCAAGGCTGCAGGCGACGCTGACGACGAGTTCGGCTTCTGCCGCGCTAGCATCGTGGCCCTCTTGCACGTGCCGACCCTTTTGCGAAGCATAACCCCATAGCTTGTGCACAGCGTCGCCCATGGGCGGCGTTAGGGAGAGGCCGTTGATGATTTGGCCCAGGTTCAGGTTCGGAGAGTTGGTCAGGTCTCGAGCGACACATTCGAGCGCCGCCATCGAATGTTGAATTGCACCTGTACGATCCGGCTCCGGTCGCCGCGAAATATCCTTAAGAGCCTCCCGAATCTCGCCGGCCGCGGTGTACCTGCCAGTCTTTACAAACGCGTCAACAGCTTGCTCTGTCGCAACTGCGAATGTCTGGTCGCCACGGAACACGATGCCATCTGGATTTTTCAGCTCCCATCCGATGCCCTTCTCACGGAAGACCCGATTGAGGTCGTTCTCAAAACGCTCCTGCTGGTCGGGCCGGTACTCAAATGAGCGCCAAAGTGCTTCCGCAATATCGTAGACCTTGTACCATTCACAGGTGGTTAGTAGGCTAAGGACTTCCTCCCAGATATTTGGATATTCGCTCCAGTTGTTGGGGTCAGGTACCTCTAACAGGATGTCGCAAACGATTGCCCGGATGGCCGTTGGGCTCAGCTCGCAGTTTCGCGCGATGCTCGCGGCCTGAAAGCGCAGGAAGTCAGGCGCATCTTCCCGAATGGAAATCTCCGGTTCAGGCCCTCTGTATCCATGTCTATCGGAAAAGAATCGGTTCATTTGGCCTCCCTCACAGGATCTCCCGTAAAAAGGATCTGCTCATTTTGCGTTCAGGAAAGCAACCGAATCTGCATATCTTGAAACAAAGCTTCGACGAGGTCCACCAATGCAGGGAAATGTCACCTTCGATCCGCTTGCATTCGCAGAGCCGGTGCTGAATCCTGAAATCGCCGAGATTCTCGATCTGGAAAGCGGGGAATTCTCGGACGTCGCCACGTTCATTTCACGAAGGCGCTATGATCGACTGGTCGCAGAACGCGTTTCGATACGCGAGAATTTGGCGAACAAGCCACGATTCGGCTGTGCACTCTGCGCGACGCCGGTTTATCTGGTCGCCTCGCGCGAGAAGCGCTTCTTCTTCAGGCATTGCCGCGAGGACGGGTCTTGCCCCTCAATCACTCGATCGGCATTGGGGCGGGACGAAATTCGGGCATTGAAGTACGATGGGCAGCGCGAGAGTCTTGCCCATCGAACAATCAAAGAGCGTGTTATCCGAAGCCTCGCATCCGATCCCTCGAACAGCGAGATTCTTTCGGAAAAGCAGTGGCGCTCGACCCGAGATCCTGGCAGCCGCCGGCAACCTGATGTTCAGGCATTGACTGTCTTTGGGCGGGTGGCCTTCGAGGCGCAACTTTCAACGACCTTTCTCGACGTGGTGGTGGGGCGCCGATCCTTCTATCGTAACGAGGGCGCGTTGCTTGTGTGGGTGATGGCCGGCTTTGATCCTGACTATCGCCGCATGACAACCGACGACCTCCTATTCTCAAACAACTCCAACATCCTCGTTGTCGATGAGGAAACGACGGCACTCTCCGAAGACAGCAGGACATTTTACCTACGCTCTCACTATCGCGTGCCTCAAATTGTTTCTGGAGCTATCAGGGATCGGTGGGAGTCGAAAATCATCGCCTTCCGCGACCTCACCACAAGTCTCGAGTCGCAAACGGCCTGGGCCTTTGACTATGCCGGCCAATCGGAAATGCTCTTTGAGAAGGAAAAAGAGGAGGTCCAAAGAAGAGACAACGATTTGCGGGAGCGGATCTGTGCCTTCTGGATGTTGCGGAGCCAACATACGCCTGATCCGCTCTCGCACGAGGAGACCTGGCGGAGTCTGATTAGAGAGCTTTCTGCTTGCGGTGTCACACCTCCAACCAATGACCGATATGACAGGGCAGTCACCGGGCTCATGAACGGTATGCTGAGTGCCCGTGAGAAGCGCCCGATTGGGTGGGACTTCAAGCATCTCATTGAGGTGGCGCACCGCATTTGCGATGGGTATCCCGAGCATGCCCTGGCGATGGGATTTGCCCTTCGCGATTACGGATGTGATGAGTTGATCGCGGCGCAAGACAAGAGCGGGAAGTGGGCGAAGCGGGCTCGCTCGATTCGGGATGGAATCCGTGAAGGTGATCAGCGTTACCTACCGGACGGAGATACACTATCGTTTTTGAAGTTCGTTTTTCCAGAAGTCGGTGCCAATGTCGAAAGGTTTCTGTCCTCCAGGCTTGCGCGGTCGAATCTCTAGTCATTCCGGCCCATCTCAGCCCTAGTATTTCTCGTGGTGGATCGCAGCCCTGAGGTTGTCGAGTTCAGCGCCGATAGACCAGGCACGGCGCAGCGCGCTCATCGGCTCCTTTATGTCGCCCAGGGGCGCCGTTGTCTGAGCGGCTAGCCATATGAGATGGATTCCGCCGAGCAGATTTTCGAAAGCTTCTACGAGAAGGGTGAGGGTGTTCTGAGACGCGTAAAAATCAGAGGGATTTCTCTTTCTGCGCACGCCGTCGGTTGGAAGGTTGCGGGCGAATACGGTGAAGTCTTCATCCGCATAGGCTGTCGTGCCGTGCATGATGCTGTTCCTGCATGAAAAGCACAGAGTCGCCGATCGACACCATTGTTCAACCAGTGGCGCAATCCCAGGCTTTTGTGCGGTCGGGCCGATTTCGTCGAGGATCTCAATCAGCTGAGAGATCGGCCTGGCATCAGTGCGCGGTCTTACGCCCGTGACCGGCTGTCCTTCAATTCTCCAGATCGCGCGCTCGGCGTAGTGCTCAGTATGGGACGCAAGAACAGCGATTGCGCCAATTGATGCGAGCTTGTCGTTCGACAGCCCAGCCTTGACCAATAATCGGTGCTTCTTTCGTGGGTCAACTTCCATGTATCCTCACTTAACGGCGCTTCGCATAAGTCTCAGCTTGATCGAGGCACGAGGCGTAGCCCTGAGGACTTTTCTCTTTCGCCGGTGACTGAAACATTCCCCGCCAACCCGAAGAGCAAGTTCTCTACCTCGGCCGTTGGGACTGATAGCCGCTCAGCAATCTCCTTCTTTGTGACCCGCTCATTCCACAGGGCAGTCAGCACCTTTTGCCAAACGACTGATTGCTCCCGTTGCACTCCGAACGGTTCGGAAGTTCGGTACCCGTGATCTGATGCTTGGATACAGAACATGCGGTATTGCCAGTCAGATATGATCTCCAACGTGTGAAGACGGTAGATCATCGCCATTACCGACACCGCCCATCGCTTCTTTGCTTCAACGATCTGATTCAGTGTGTGAATGCGTGGCAGCCGGGCAATGACGTCTGCGGCGGGCATCAAGAAGGAGGAAGCGAAGCGATTTGCCTCATCTTCGGCTCGTCTCCCGCTTGGACCTCCATGCCGGTGCAGAACCAGATGGCCAAGTTCATGCGCGGCATCAAAACGTCCATGCTCAGCAGTTTTTATCGTGTTTAAAAAAGCGAACGGTCGGGGGCCTCTCCATACAGAAAATGCGTCGACTGTTCGTGTGTCCTCGACGAGCGAAAAGACCCTCACGCCTTTCGCCTCAAGCAAATGCACCATGTTTTTGATGGGTTGCTCTCCAAGCCCCCACTCTTGTCGGAGCGAGCGTGCGGCAACTTCTGGGGTTTCGCCCTTTAAGTCGATCAGAGCTGCCTCTGGCAGGCTAAAGTTCTCGTCCACCCAGTCGGAGAAGAGATACGCCAGCGTGCCAGCAGCTAGCGCCGCATCACGATCCTTGGCAGTCATCGATGTGAGGCTGCGGAAGCTCGCGGCATCGCTAACGATTTCATCGACGTCCGGAGCACAGAGGAAGGCAGGGGGAAAGTCTAGAATTTGCGCAATTCGCTCTAGAGTCTCGGGAGACGGCGATATGTCCCCGCTCTCGTAGCGCAACACCGTGTGTGGAGTTACGCCCAAGACCTCTGCGAATCCTTTCTTCGTCAGCCCCCTTCGCTTTCGAGCGAGGCTGAGACGACCAGGTGTGAGCATGACTGCTTATTTCCTGCGCACGGTGATATCGAAATCCTGTCCGCCGTCGTCGGCGGGCTTCTCGACCGCAATCCGTTCCCACTCGCCGGGGCGAATGATCCATATGCGCTCGCTGTAGCCGACATAGAAGCCACCGCGAAATTCGATCGGGCGTGATAGCTCTGCCCGTACGTCTTTCCCGTCGTCGAACACACACAACTGCCAGAGGTCGTAAATGTCGCGCCTGATCTCCCTAGGATGGTCTTGACGGAATAGATCAAGTTGATTGTTCAGATCCGTGATTTTCTCCGCCATCGGACCCTTTTCGGTGCGATTGCGGGGAGAGCGCAAGGGATCGCACACGCCCTTGTCGGCGTTCATCACCGTTACCTTGCGACGGAAGTCGTGGTTGGCGATAAGCTCGACGCCGCTTTCATCCAAGGCATTCCAGCCTTCGCGACAGAACATCTGGCGCATACGAGTGATTCCCGCATCCCAGGCGAAATACCCTGCGGAGGCCTTGGGGTTATGGGCAGTGCAAGAGCCGCGCGCGGCAACCATTGCCTTGACGATATCGATCCACTGCGACGGATTCGAGTTGAAATACTGCGAGAGTCGGCGATCGCATTCGCGAGCTTCCCGATAAATCACCGCAGCCATACCGAATCTCCACGTAACTTTTTCGTCCCTCATTTGTGGAGGAAAAAAGTTACGTGGTCAAGCTCCAACCTCGTGGCGACCGTCTGTCGCCAATCATATGCAAAACCCCTATATTTCTGTTTGTTTTTGCGTATGATTGACAGATGTCTTCACTGGATGATTACATCGAAAACAAACTGATGAGCGGGTACTCGACGTTTACCCGCGAAGGTGCATTGGCGGAGCTCTCACTGAAGCCTGAAGCCTTTACCGCAGCTTTGACGCGGCAAATCTCCAGGAAAAGATTGGCCAATCCGAGGCACGGATTCTATATCATCCTGCGGCCTGAAGATAGAACTGCCGGCGCTCCAGATCCTGCGCGCTGGATCGATCCCCTGATGAAATATCTCGGCACTGACTACCGCATATCCCTTCTGCGCGCGGCGGCCATGCATGGTTCTTCGCACCAGGCAGCAATGGTATTTCAAGTTGTCGTGCCGCAGCAGTTCCGATCGATTATCATTGGGCGTCACCGGATCCAGTTCATCTATTTGGCGCCGAGCATCTTCAGCGCTACCAACCAAAAAGATTGGCTGACGCCCCTAAAGACGGACACTGGATACGCTCAAGTTGCCGGTGTGGAGTTAACGCTCCTGGACTGTATCCGTTACTTTAAGCGGGCTACGGGCATCAATGGTGTGGCTCAGATCGCGAAGGATATTGGCGACCGCGCGAATCCTAGGAAACTGGCATCAGCCGCACAGCATTTCGAAAACACTTCGGTCCGACGACTCGGCTACCTGCTCGATTTGTCAAACCACAAAAAACAGGCCGACGCGTTGCAGTCATTTGCCCAGCAAAGCGATAAATATACGCCGCTCGACCCATCGGTAAGGCCGCTAATCGAGGGCCTTTCATTCTCCGAAGCAAGAGATGATCGGTGGCGTCTCAACATCAATGAAAACGTGGAAATCGACTTTTGATCCCAAATGCTCACCTCACAGCTTGGGCTACCCAGGCACCATGGCCGGATTCTCGACAGATTGAGCAGGACCTTATTATCTCCCGCGCTCTCTGCGACCTTTTTTCGGCGCCAAAGCTTGAGGGCAAAATCGCATTTCGAGGTGGTACTGCCATCAACAAGTTGCTTTTCAAACGACCTATGCGCTATTCCGAGGATATCGACCTCGTTCAGATCACGGCCGAACCCATCGGACCAACGATTGACGCGATCCGCGATGCTCTTTCCTGGCTCGGGAAGTGCAAAAGGGAGCAAGCGGGTCATTCGACGCACCTGGTTTTCCGCTTCGCGCCAGAGGCCGAGCCTGGAGCGTCGCTTAAGCTTAAGGTGGAGATCAACACTCGCGAACACACGTCTTTGTATGGCACGCAAGCTTATCCGTTCAAGGTGGAGAATGGGTGGTTCAACGGCGACGCGGACATCATATCCTATGACAAGGAGGAACTGTTCGGCACAAAGCTCCGGGCGCTTTTGCAGCGGAGAAAGAACCGCGACTTATTCGACCTTCATGAGGGTTTTCGAGAACTTTCTCTCGATCCGGAGCGGCTTGTCGCAGCATTCGAGCACTACCTTTCGCTTGAAGAGAATGTGATAACCAGAGCCAATGCCGAGCAGCGCATGATCGAAAAACTAACAAAAAGCCTGACGGAAGACATCGCGCCGTTGCTTTCGCCGGGGGTGGAATTCAGCGAGGACGACGCTATCAATACTTTCGGTCTCATTTGGAAGGACGTCCTTACTAGGCTCAAGGGAGAACCTTGGAAATCGTCGGAAAAGGCAATAGAGCAGTTGCGTGAGAGGTTTCCCCACCTTCTCCGATAGCGATCGAAAGCGCACTTGATTGCGAGGATTTCAAATGGGCCGGTCCGGACTCCCAATTACCGGCCGCCGGTTCGATTCCGTTCAAGGCGGCCAAAGGCATTCCCGCAAAGTGTAATATGTGCGATGCTGCGTTATGGTTGCAGCAGGAGGGGGAAATGGAACAACAGGTTATAGCAATATCGCTTTCGTCCGAGGTCGTGCAGCTCCTGGCGGAAAACGAGCTTGATCTCTTTCGTGAAATTAGGAAGCGCGTTCACGACGTTTCCATGCCCGATCGAGATCTGCAGCTGCCTCCAAGTGACGTTGGATTGAAGTCGATCGAACTTCTTATCCTCGCATCGGCAGCCGCGGCCCCATTAGTTGCGTCAGCTGTAGCTCAAATAATCGACGCCATTTCCCGGAACCGAAGGACAACCATTTCAAAGTCTGAGGGCAAATCAGAAGAGGAAATGAGTCGTGCATTGAAAATTTCGTTTCTCGGCCTGAAAGTCGAGCTTACAGAAAAACACAAGGGTTGAGCATGGTCCGAAAGGCGATCGTCCTCGGTTCAAATGGTCCGTCGTGGCAGGAACTTCAGTTCGCTGAGACCGATGCTGATCGCATGGAGGTGGCGCTCAGTACGCGATGCGACTTTGAAGTGGAGCGCCTCCCTTCTGATCTGGATTACCACGAGATCCAAAAACGCGTCGCAGACGCGGCAGCCGCGTGTACCTCTGCCGATACCTTGATGGTGTATTTCTCGGGACATGGAGAGCTCCTGAGAGGCAGACTGTACCTGCTTTTGTCCGGCACGAAACCGAGCATCTTCGACAGCGCGATCAACGCCCACTACCTTTTGGATTCTCTACAGTTTAGCGAAGCCAGCAACAAGCTGCTCATCTTGGATTGCTGTCATGCAGGACGCGCTGCAGGCTTCAAAGGCAGCGAGCAGTTTCCAGAAGAACTGAAAGCCGGCAGCGAACTGATTCTGTGCGCAAGCGATCATTTGGAGAGAACCCGCGAATTGGATGAAATCGGTGCGGGTTTTATGACACATCACATGTGCTCCATATTGGAGGCGCCTCGCCCGGCATCGATGACATTGATTGATCTGGCTGTCGAATTGAAAAGGCGTGCGGCTATCCACAACGCCAGGGAGCCGAAGGCCAGGGTTCCCTTGCCCTATCTATTCGGAAGCGATCGTTCGACCTTCGTAATCAAGAAGCCGAAGGGACCGGCTCCGGTATTCATTCACTTTGATGGTGTTGATAATTTTAACGCCACCGCTTTGTTTGAGACCATCCGCCCTTACCTGAAATGGAACACGACCGAACGCGTCCCGTTCGAGATCAGGTTCCCACAGGAGTTTTCCGAACGCATCCAGACCATGTCGTCCTACCTGGAAACTGATCAGTGGCCCTGCAAGGTTGATGATCGCACCAAAGACCAGGTTCGGACTTTACGGGACCAAGTTTTTTCTGGGGTTGAGCAGGATCTGATCAGGGTGGTGCGCTTGATCATGACGATGGGAGCACTTGATGACAAGTCGGACCTCAGCGATCGGGCGAAAATGGTTTTGGATACCTATATCCGGGCAAAGATGACCTCGCTTAAGCGAGTCTTGTCTTCGTACTGGTTGATAAACGAGCCCGATGCGCCATGGCGAATCGACGTCCGCGAGCTCGACAGTGTCTGGAGCACCAGCCTTATTTACGGGCTCACACTCACGATCGCAACGAACCGAACATGGGCTTTCTGGAGCGACGCCGACTGCCACATTGATGATCGAAGGGTACGTATCTTCGTGCCGCAGTTTCTAGGCACGGGAGATTCTGAAGTCATGGCCTATGACGAAGAGACCTTTTACCGAGCAGTCGTACCCCAAGTCCTTGAGTCGCGAGACCTTCAGGATTCTTCCAATACCTACATATCGCTTGTACGCCCTTACTCATCATTCCTGAGGGAAATCCGCGTGAGAGGTGAGTCAATCATCGAGACGGAATCCCACAATTTTCCCGACGGCAACCAGCCGACGAGAGCACGGGCAACAAGAGTCACCGCAGAAATCCTCGCCGATCATTTTTACAAGCTGCCGGAAGAGAAGCGACGCGACTTCGCCTTTGAGACGCTCGCAAGTTCGAGGATCTTGAAGGAGTTGCGAAAAAAGCTTTTGGAACTTGCTCCGGAAATAGAGGATTATCTGCATTCGTGATCTGCGGTTAACGAGTCCGTGGTCAGTTCCCCGATAACGACACCCTTCGGCCAAGAGCTTTCCCAGAGCTTTGCTCGCGTCGGCAATCGCCTTGTCACGGCCCCTCTGGCCAACGATAATTTCTCATGGCGGCGCAAGGGTACCGTCAGGATCGACACCCGCCCTTTGCGAACACGGTCGGGCACAGCCCGGTTGAGGTCGAGAGACCCTTTGGTAAGTGTGACGATCTGCGACAGTGTTGAGGCAACTGAAGTGCTCAGTAACCGCTGCTCCACTCCCACGTTGTCCTCGCCGCTCTGATCTGTGATCGGCTATCCATGGACGAGCAACGGGAGTTTCTCCATGGAGAGTACATTGGAGGTTCTCACGACCAGGAATCCTGGACGTGGGGTTCATCGGCACTGGCCTGACGAGTTGAAGGCGCGGATCGTTTCGGAAAGCCTCCGGCCCGGCGCGATGGTCAATGAAGTCGCTGAGCGACATGGGCTGAAGCCGAACCACCTGTCGACTTGGAGAACGATGGCCCGGCAGGGCAAGTTGGTTCTGCCTGCACCCAAGGATGCGGTTGAGTTCGCATCGGTGATCGTTGATCCACCCGCTTCGGAGCTGCCAATCAAAAAAGTCAGCCGTCCCGAGATCATCGTCGGCGCTGTCACGATACGCCTGGAGGAAGGCGCGTCTGCCGCCCGGATCGCCGCTGTCGCGCGTGCTTGCGCGGTTCCGGCATGATCTTTCCATCAAACCGGGTTCGGATCATGGTGGCGACCAAGCCCGTCGACTTCCGCAAAGGCCATGATGGATTGGCGGCGCTGGTGAAGAACGAGCTGCACAAGGACCCGTTCACAGGGACGGTCTTCGTATTCCGGTCACGTAAGGCAGACCGGTTGAAGCTGATCTACTGGGATGGCAGCGGGTTGGTGATGGCCTACAAGCGGCTGGAGGAGCACACGTTCACTTGGCCGGGCATCAAGGATGGCCTGATGACACTGGGCCATGCACAATTCGAAGCGCTGTTTGCAGGCCTCGACTGGCGTCGGGTTCGTGCCGTTGAGGCAAGAGTGCCGACCGCAATCGAATAGGTGCGACACGATGACTCGTCCGACAAATCCGGGCAGCGAGACGAGGCAGAGTTTGATAAAATTCTTGCATGTTGGACGCTGCCGATTTGCCGGATGATATTGCTGCCTTGAAGGCAATGCTGCTCGCGGCGCAGGCGCGTGAAGTCCGCAAGGATGATCGGATCGAACGGTTGGAGAAGCTGGTCGCCGCTTTCAAGCAGGCTGCCTTCGGCCGCAAGTCCGAGAAGGCCGATCCCGAGCAATTCGATCTCGCATTGGAGGACCTGGAAACGGCCATAGCGGTTATCCATGCCGAAGATGAAGCCGATAGCCCGTCGGGTAAGCTGCGCCCCAAATCTCGTGCCGCCAATCGTGGCTCTCTTCCCGCCCACCTTCCTCGTGTCGAAGAGGTCATCGAGCCAGAGAGCTTGATCTGCACCTGTGGCGGCGGCCTGCATTGCATCGGGGAGGACGTGTCCGAACGGCTGGATGTCATTCCTGCGCGGTTCCGTGTCATTGTTACTCGTCGCCCAAAATACGCCTGCCGTTCTTGCACCGATGGCATATCTCAGGCTGCAGCACCTGCACGACTGATCCAGGCCGGATTACCCACTGAGGCAACCATCGCGCATGTGTTGGTCTCCAAATATGCCGATCATTTACCTCTCTACCGCCAGGCGCAGATCATGAGCCGCCAGGGCGTTGATCTCGACCGCTCAACACTCGCCGACTGGGTCGGTCGGGCTGCTTTCGAACTGCGCCCGGTCTTCGACGCCTTGCTTGCCGACCTGAAGCGGTCGACGAAGCTGTTCATGGATGAGACCCGTGCGCCGGTACTTGATCCCGGTTCCCGTAAAACCAAGACCGGATACTTCTGGGCGCTGGCCCGTGATAACCGACCGTGGGACGGAGGTTCGTCGCCGGGGGTAGCCTTCACCTATGCACCCGGTCGCGGCGGGCGACATGCCGAGCGGATATTGCAAGGATTTACGGGCATCCTTCAGGTGGATGGTTACGCCGGATATAATAGGCTGATCGCGCCAGATCGTGTTGGGCCGAGCATCCAACTTGCCTATTGTTGGGCGCATGCTCGTCGCAAGCTGGTCGAGATCACCCGGAACGGATCAGCGCCGATTGCAGAGGAAGGCGTGCAGCGGATCGGCGAACTTTATCGGATCGAGACAGAGCTGCGCGGCCTTCCCGCAGACGCTCGTCTAGCTGGGAGGCAGGCACGGTCAGCTCCGTTGATCGAAGACATGCGAATCTGGCTCGGCCATCATCGCACCCGCGTTGTTGGCAAGTCGCCTCTCGGCGAAGCGCTTACCTACATCGCCAAATACTGGGCTGGTCTTTGCGTCTTCCTGGCCGACGGCCGCGTCGAGATCGACAACAATACCGTTGAACGGACCATCAGGCCGATAGCGCTAAACCGAAAGAACGCTCTGTTCGCCGGTCATGACTCTGGAGCGGAGAATTGGGCGACCATCGCATCGCTCGTCGAGACCTGTAAGCTCAACGCCGTCGATCCATTTGGCTATCTCACCAGCACGCTAACGGCTCTCGTTAATGGCCATAAGCAGAGCCAAATTGCGCATCTCCTGCCTTGGAATTACCGGGTGGGCTAGACGGTCGGCGCGAAGTTGTTGTCCGGTGGCGAGGTAAAGCCTGCCTCCGTTTTACTTTTTTCCAGAGTGAGTCCGAGACAATGCGAAGCGTAGGAACCTCTTGAATGATATGTTGCTCTGGCGAGTTGAGCCGAGACACCCGGCGTTCGCTTACTGGGTTCTTTCGGTATACGAGCCTGTTGAACACCAGGCGACCGATGTACATCTGATTATTCAGAATTCCGCTACCTCTTCGCCGGTGTCCCCGGATCGCCGTTCCTCTCCAAGCCTGCCCGCGAGGGCCTGGTATACCCTGCCCATTGAGGATTTCTGCGATGGCGTCAGGATTTAGGCCTTTCACGTATTGCTCAAATATCCACACGATCACAGCCGCCTCGGCGGCAATGATATCCCTCAGGCCACGGATCGGTTCGCCGTCCGCTCCAATCATCTTTTTGATCGAGTAACCGTAACAAATGCCGCCGGGAACTCGGCCCGTCTTCGCTACGGTTTTCATGCCTTCCCTGGTTCGATATCGAACCTGCTCCAGCATCTCGCTATTCAGGACCGCCCTCAGGCCAAGCTCCATGGCTGACACTTGAGAACCGCCGTGTACGGTCCAAAGTTCAATGTCGTGGAACTGGAGCAGCTTCAACACTTTAGCGCTGTGTTCTAGGTCTCGCGAGAGCCGGTCAAGCGTAAGGCAAAGTAGGACATCGTAGGCTCCCTCTCGCGCCCCTGTCAGCGCAGCCTGAAGGCCTGGCCGTGTTTCGAAACTCGCGCC
The DNA here is from genome assembly GCF_057653455.1 of Rhizobium sp. CB2179. Taxonomy (NCBI): domain Bacteria; kingdom Pseudomonadati; phylum Pseudomonadota; class Alphaproteobacteria; order Hyphomicrobiales; family Rhizobiaceae; genus Rhizobium; species Rhizobium sp. CB2179. The sequence goes on from NZ_JBYGKR010000006.1 coordinate 26,177, forward strand.
GCTAATGCCAGCATCAACATATGTCCCGCTCAGCTTCCAACCGCGCTCAGCAACAAATGAAGCCCCCAGGTCAAGCTGGGTTTCGATAGAAGCTGGGTTCTGTTGATCTGTTGAATACCGCGCGTAAATGACCACTCTCTTGCACATATTGGCCTCCCGATAACAATGGCAGGCCAAGGTATCACGACGCAGATGTACTCAAGTGCTTGTCGACCTCTGGAGTCTTCAAAAGTTGGTCAAGGTGTGAACGGGGCTGCGCTTACAGTGCTCAGCTGATCGGAGCAAGATATCCGTAACCGGTGTCCCGCTCCCACATTGTCCCGGCCGTCATAATCTGTGATCGGATTCCGTGGATGAGCAACGGGAGTTTCTCCATGGAGACTACATTGGAGGTTCTCACGACCAGGAAGTTTGGACGTGAGGTTCACCGGCAGTGGCCGGACGAGGTCAAGGCTCAGATCGTTTGGAGAGCCTTCGGCCCGGCGCGATGGTGAATGAGGTCGCAGAGTGTGTTTCGGCGTGCAAATTTTGGACGCCGATTGACAGCCGTAATTTTCCTCTTTCGCTTCATCCGCCGTGAGTTGGTCCATCGAGTTTGATCGTCTCTCCACGGCCCGGAAGCCGCCCGGTTTGTCAATAGCGCGAACGCGATGCCAACGCGACTGCTTTAGACGCAAATGTGGATATAGCTTAGCCCGCGTATCGCCATACCGGCCTGCGGTTCATGCAATGCCGTAACGTGAGGCCCGACAAAATGACCGCACCCGATCGCAGCTCAAAAAAGCTCGATGCCTACTTGCATAGCCGGGAGCATCCACACATGCACGCCGGAACACAACCTTTACACATTATGGGCCGCGGTTTTCACGGCCCCTTGTTTGTCTAGATAGCGCCTGCTGTACAAATACTCTGTATCCAAATGCCTTGGTTTGCAGCCCACTTGTCAGTTCTCCCGTTCAGGCGCCGCAGACCTTCGTCTCTATCACCCTTCTGGTGGAGGGCAATTACCTGCCAGTTTCTAGCATTGAAAACGGGGCTACCTGAACTTCCGGGCTCAGTAGGAGCCGTGTATTGCACATGGCGTACAGAATTGTCTACCGGCGTGCCTTCGTGAGGTCCTTCGTGATCGATCAGGTGATTATGCTGCAACGAAAAAGCTAACTCTCCGCCATTGGGGTAGCCAATCACGTAGACGCGTTGAGTCCCATCTCTCAGGGGAAGCCGCGGCGCAAACGACAGAGGTTTGACGGCGGGTATCATGCCGTCGATACTCAACAAGCTCGCATCGAGATGCTCCTTAGGCCAAGTCTTATGCAATTTCGAAAAGCCAAATGAGATATTTTTGTCGGCTGCCTCAAAGACAATCTCGACCTCCTCGGGAAAGCAGGCTTTATCGCTTGGGTTATCACTGACTACATGGGCATTCGTAAGCACGCAAATCTCATCACCGAGGGCCGGAACTACATCGCCTCCGCGAACTATAAAACCCGTGCCAACTCTCGTATTCACGCCTTTCATCCTGACGACACCAACGGATTGAGCGGACTCCATACCTCTCTTCACCCATTCGTATGAGAGTGGACCGTCTTTGCCGAGAATTGACTCAAGTTGGCGGTCCGAGGGAGCAGTCGCCTCGGCCAAAGCCTTCACGTCCCCGGCAGGCAGCAAAGCGACATCGAAATTTCGAGTAAGAACCGCCGCGCCCATCGTTTGGATGATTCCTGCGCCCTGGTTGCTCTGGGTACCAAGCTGCCACAGATCGCGAAGCTGTCGAGTCACCGCACCAAGAGTTTCGGCGCTTGTAGTTTTATTCTGGACGATTCTTGCCAATTCGGACTGCGCACGATCCAAGTCATTGAGAGCTATGAACGCTTCCGCTTTGGACGCGTAAAATCGTGCTCCTCGGAGCCCCTGCGGGGTTCTGTGAAGATCTTCCAAGACTATCGTTGCGAGCTTGATGCGATCAATATCGACAGGGACAGGGACATCAAATTGCCGAGCAAGGGTTGCCAGACCGATAAGGTTCAAGCTTGAGCGAACCCTTGATTCCGGGTCGCTATCATACTGGCGCCGGTAGGCTTCCATGGCATTTGCGATTGCTTCTCCTGCACCGGAAACGCCGGCTTCGGAGGCCTTCATCGCGAGTTCTTTCCACGCCCTTGCACGTATCGCCTCGGAGATTTTCCCGTTGGTATCGTGCTTATGGACGAATTCTGCGAGCGTTGATGCCCCGGTCGAGAGACCGTTATCGACTAGGTTTTGGACCTGAACGCCTCTAGCTAGCAGATCTTTCACATCTGTTTTTCTTATAAAGTCAGACACTGACTTCAGGGTGTCTGACCTTTGCAAGGCCTTAAAGTGATCAACGGCGGACACAATCTCTCGAACGCTGAATGTCTGTTCGGAAACGGCTGATTGTGGCGGCTTTGGTTCTTTCATCACGGACTCCCGTCACAACGCTAGCAGCTTTTCGACGCCTTTCCGCAGGTCCGGTGCTCTTAGGTATTTCACTATGCTGTGACGCCAGGCGCCTTCGTTGAGGACCGCCACGTCCTCGATATCTCCCTTCCCGTCGCGTTGATAGTCGTTTTTAAGAAAAGGGTCGAAGCCCGCCACTGGATCGAGACGATCAAACACATTGACCCATCCACCTTCGACCCGCTCGGACGGGAATCCATTTGGCCGGGACCATTCGGGACGCAACTTGTCTTGGATCTCATCAAGGCCGAGCGAGCTTCCGATTGTCATAAACCCGTCAATTTTCTTTATGCCTGGCACGCGTTTGAGGCAATCGTACGCAATCACCGTGCCCATACTGTGGCTAACGACAATTTGCGGCTCACCTGATTTGGATCCCTCGGCAACTGCTTTCACGAAGCGTTTCCTAATCTCATCCTGAACTTTAAACGTGGTGCCGGGTCGCGGAGTGAACTCCACATTAAATAGGTAGTGATGGACGTCGCGGAGAAACGTTTCCATAAACGCTTTCTTGATAGGCCAAGGCAGTGGGATGCGCTCATAAGGCATTCCATCAAGTTCGCGGTTTGGCGGGATAGCCTCCACTGTCTCAGCAGCAGCGAGAGTTCCGCCGAGTTTCAAGGCCAACCCGCTGATAAAAGATGCTTCATCAATAGTGGCGGGAATAGGTGTGCGCGCAGTCGCGTCAGCCTCCACCTCTTTCGCAGTCGTCGCCTCGAAGCTTTCATAGGCGGCAACATTGGGATCTGGATCGGCGTACAATACGTCTGCCCAGTACACCATAGACGAAGTCACGCCTTCGCCACCCAGATCTATCCCGCCGGCTCCTGTAGCGAGGCTGCGTAACCAGATGTCATGCAGTTCCTTGGCCTTCGGCTTGTTGCCGATCCCATGAATAAACGTCACGTGCGTCATTGTATCTCCCTCAGCCTATTCCTTCTTAATTGGTGTCATTTTCAGAATAAAACTTCAAGTGGTGCATTTACACTTCACCATCGTTTGAGACGCGAACAAAGCTGAAGGGTAATAACAGGAAGAAGAAATGGCTATTCGCAGGATGCGCACTCCATCGCCGTTTGCCTCTGCGCGCGGCGATGTCGTGTTCACGCGGCTCCTGCCAGCTGCCTACAATGTCTTCAGGTACGCGATAAGCGCCACCTTCTCATCCGGCTTCAGTGCCGGGCCGATGACGCCCGGGCCGGGGTTGTCGCTGAATTCGTGGCCGGCATTGCTGTTGCCCAGCTTCGAGGTGTCGAACTTGAAACCGCCCTGGAGCTCCTCCGTTCGGTAGCCGACCTTTTCCGGATCGTATTCGCGATTGCCAAGCCAGAACGTCTTCGGTCGTTCGCTGGCCGGGGATAGCAGGGCATCGATGGTCGGCACCGAGCCGTTGTGCAGAAAGGGCGGTGTCGCCCAGATGCCGTCGAGCGGCCGGGCCTTGTAGGCGAGCGGCGCCTGGATGCCATTCTGGCGATTGCCGTTCATGATCTCGCGTTGCTCCGGCGGCATCGGCGGCGTCTGGCTGCCGTACCAGCGAGCGCTCGTCTTTGCGACGAGCTCGCCGAGCGCGTCGCCGAAGGAGTCGGTATCGATGCCGAGCTCGGCGGGAACCTTGACCTTGCGCTCCGCCATGCCCTTTGCCTGGGCTGGGTCGGTGCCGATTTTCTCGATTTTGATGGTGGGAACGCGAAGATAACGCTCGCCGGCTGGATTCTCGTCCGTCCAGTGCTTCTGGTCCCAAAAGCCCTCACTGCCGACCGGTGGCAGATGGCAGCTCTGGCACCGCTCGGCGTAGAGCGCGGCACCCTTGGCCGCGAGCTCCCTATTGATCGGCCCCAACAGGTTGGACGGCCAGCGCGGCGGACGCAGGCCGGTAAAGCCGGTCTCCGCGGTCGGTTGCCTGCCGGCCAACTGCTGCTCGATTGCGAAAATTGTGTCGACCTTCACCGTCGAGGCAAAGAGCGGCTGCTCCGGCTTGGTGAGGTTGATGAAGGCTCGGACCCCCAGCGCTTCGCCGGCATTGCGCACCATTGGCTGCATAATCGAGGCATTGTATTGGACCCAGTCGAACCAAGAAGTGTCCCAGATATGCGGGAAGGCGACCGGCGCGGACTGGGCGGCGTAGTTCTCCGGCCGGTCGAGATCGAGCGAGAAGACCTGGTTGCCGATCCGGTTGAGCGCATCCAGCCGGCCGAATCCCTCTTCGATGCTCTTGGCGGCCACTTTCTTGTCGAGATCGACTTCGATCTTGCCACCTGCTAGCGCCTTGTCGAGCTGCGTCTTGAGCCCGGCCTTGGCAGCGTCATCCGCCTGCGGCCCGAGCACTGCCGTGGCGAAGCGGTCGAAACGGAAAGGCGCGTAGCGGGTGAATAGCAGGGCCAGTCCCGTCGCCTTGCGCAATTTCCCGAGATCGGTGAGCGCCGGGCCGCCTTCGATGATCACGGCGGTGCCCTTGTAGGTGAAGCGGCCGGTGTGGCATGCCGCACAGGTGAGCCCAACGGTGGTCAGCGGCTTGCCGGTTGCCGGGTTGACCCACGGTTGGGCGGTTTTGGGATCAACGAGGTCGCCGCCATGGGCGAAGCCGACCGGAAGGCCGGTTGCATCGGCCGTGATGAAGCCGAAGCGGTCGAGATAGTCGCTGGACAGGAGGGGCGGCCCGGCCGTTAGTGTGAACGTGGGCTGCTCCAGCGCCGCCAGCCATTCGTAAGGTATCGAGAAGGTCACCGTGCCCTGGTCGGCATGGTGCATCCACTCGCGTTGTGATTGTGACCAGTTCTGCTCGAGCGAAGTGACCTTTTCCACCTTCGGATAGTCAGGAAGATCGACGCTGAACATCCGGACTATATAATAGAGGCCGGCGGCGACCAGCACGATGACCCCGAGCAGGATGGGCCAAAATCGCGACTTGCGTTTCATCGTCTCCACCCCCAAAGCGTTGAAAACGCCTGCTTCAGCATGGCGCGGCCCTCTAATTGTTCTGAGGCGATGGCACGGCGGCCCGTGCCGCTCGCGCGCCCGGATAGACAATCGCCCGTGCGTGGCCGAGCGATGCGTAATCATCGGGACTGGTTGCAAGAGGAATGCGAATGCATTCCGGGCTCCGATTCGGATTCAACTCTAATCGGCTCACGGCCGCCTGGTCGTCCATGACCTCGGTCAGGCGAATTTCGAACATGTCCGCCCAGGGGAACCAATATTCGTTCCACGGCTGGGACGGGTCGAATAGCTCGTGATTGCCAATCGGCGGCGGCGGCGCGTCACGCAGCTGCGCCTGTAGGATGTAGCGCACGTCGCTGTGCCTGACGCGATGAATGAAATCCTTGCGCAGGAAGTCCGGAGCCCGGTCGTCGTCTGGGGTCGCGTCCATGGACGGATGGCCGTCGGCCCTGAATTCCGGGCGCGGCAGCCCGCGGTCGGGGCCGCGGTCGGCGTTGATCAGCCGGAAGCGGACATAGCGGCTGACGCCAGTCTTGTCGGTGAATTGGAAACAGACCCAGGTGTGATACTGCGAATCCGTGAACGAGCCGCGGATCCGGTAAGCCTCGCGCAGTTGATCGTCGAGCATCAAGCCGGACTCGACGAGCTTTATCCTGTCGTCGTCCGGCGTGTGGACGAAGGTCGAGAAGTCGCGGATGCTACGCACGAAGAGCTGCCGGCCGGCATTCATCAGAATGTCGTAGAAGCCGTCGCCATCGGTGCTGGCTCCCGGCGCGAAGAACTTGATCGAGGCGGCGACACCGTCGCGGGCGCGGTCGTCGGCGCGACCGCCCGGCGAGGAATGGCGCAGGATGATCGGGAAGACGCGGCCAGGCACGAAGACGTCGGTTTCAGGGAAGCCGGCGGGCGTGATGCAGCGCGCCTCTCCTTTTGCCACGACGCCGTAAGTGTGCGTCGCGCGCCCGTGCTGGAGATTGGCTGCCATGAAATTGAACGTCGCCTGTAGCTTAGCAAGCACTGCCTTGAAGTCGGCGTTTATGCCGGCGGTCAGTTCCTCGGGTGAAAGGCGCATGTTGAAGCTCCAGTGTTCGTTGCCGGTCGGCTCGCGACGAACGACCTGGTTGGTCTCGTGCCGGAGGCCGGAGCTGCTGAGATAGACCCGCCGGCGGACCTCATTGATCTCGCCAAGCGGCCGGTGTTCAGGCATCGCGTGCCACGGCGTGAAGGAGAGGTTTTCCCCGAAGGCGAGCTGCGCTGTCGAGGTGAAAGTCTGCGGTGGTATGGTGATGCGGGCGACCGGTTCGACCGGAGTCGTCCATTCGACGGTTGGGTTGTTGATGGTGCTTGCGCTTGTGTCGTCGTTGAGCTGGACGCAGAAGTCGAAGACCGCTGGCCGCGCCGCCCGGGTGATATGGCCGATCATCGCCTCACGCAGATAGCCGGCGCCGCGGGCCTCGGAAGGAATGGGCGAAACGAGGTTTTCCTTGGTGGGAACCACGGAATAGCGGCAGACCTGCGCGTCGTCGAGTCCATAGGCATAGGGCACCTGGCTCCAGTAGCGTGCCGCAAGCGGGCTGTCCTGCACCTGCTGGCGAAAGCCGAGAAGCACAGGCAGGTCCTCGGGCCGGTTTTCCTTCAACCATGCGATGAATGCGAGCGGCGGTTCGCCGCGAGGCGCCGACTGGGCGAAATCGGCCATGAATCGGACATAGTCGCTGGTGTTTCTGATGAAAAACACAGGCTTGTCGGCCAGAACGAAATCGTGGGTTGCGGCGTCCTCCTCGCCTTCCAGAATCTTTCGGCCAGCGACCCCGGTTAGCTTGATCGCCATGCCGTGAATATCAGGCTTGGTGTCGTCGAGCTGCGCGCCGTTGGAAAACCGGATATAAGCCGTGTAGGCCTTCGGCTTGGCGAAAACCCCGATCTTGAGGCGCTCGGGAAGGTCGGCAAGCACCTCGAAGGTCGCAAAGACGCAGCCATGCTGCTTGTAGTGCTGGCCACGCAGGCCGGGGCCGGTACTGCGCATTAGCAGCCGCTGCAACTCGTCGATTTCGGCGATCCCGGCATCAATGTCGGGCGAGGCTGTTTCGGTCATTACACCAGTCCTCCAGACTGCGAGTGGGTGAATGCGGGGCCGGTGCTATCGGGTCTTCAGATATTCGATGAGGTCCTTGAGGGCGTCGGCATATTGCGGGCCGCTCCAGTCAAGGCGACGGAGCTTGCTATCGACCACGAGGTTGCGATCGTGGCCCGTACCGGCATGGCCGTCCTTTCGCGTGTCATAGACGGTCAGCGTCGGCGAGGTGTCGGCAACGAGCCCGGTAGCGGCCGGATCCCAGGCGTATCCGACCTTCGCGGTGTCGTATTGGATCGCGCCGCGCAGGAATTGCGTCGGACGGGTCGCGGGCACCAGGAGGTGGTACAGCGTTGGAACGGAACCGTTGTGCAGGTAGGGCGCGCGCGCCCACACCCCGTCAAGTACCTCGGCGACATAGCCCTGGCTCTCCGGCGCCGTGCGGGCAGTGATCACGTCTTCGCCCGCCATCCGGCAGGGTCGGACGTCTTCGCCCGTCGGGGTGCGATAGAGGAAATCCTGATCGTGGCAGCTCGCCTGGAAGCCGGCGGCGAAAAGCTGGAACGCCGCGCCGTTGAGGACGGCCGCGCGGTTCATGTCCGTGCCGATATCACGGAACTGGTAGATCGTGTCGTTGTGCGGCCTGTGGCACACGGCGCAATTGTCCTTGAACAGCACTTCGCCGCGCACAGCGCTCGCCATATCGACGTCGAACGGGAAGGGGGCCGGCGGCAGGCCTTCGAGGAAGTTAGCGACGACGCCGGTATTGACGAGGTCGATCTTGGAGGGATCGCCGACGATCGGAAGCTGCGCGGCGATGTTGCGCCAGAACGCCATCTTCACGCTGCCGTCCCACTGGGCGAGCGCGCGCGCCTGTTGGTTCCACACACTCGGAATGTCGGTGATGGTGGCAAATGGTGGGATTTCTGGATGAACGCTATCCTTAAATGCTGTGGCGTCGAAGTTCCGGTTCAGGCCTCCTGCGGCGTTCGGCTGACATTCGCCGGGGGGCATTGCCTTAGCGACCAACAACTGGAATATGAGGTCGCCGCTACCGTCCTGCTGTCCGGTGCTGAAGCCGGAAAAGCCGGGTGCGTTCCAGTTGCCGTAGCTCGTCTGTTTCTGAAGCTCGATCCCGGCTTCGCGCTGAACGGTGCCGCACGCAAAGGTCGCCAGAATGCCGACTAGACTCTTCTTTACGGCGGCGCGTTGGTCGGCTTCGACATTCGGCGTGAAATTCAGAAATCCGGGCCGGCCGAAATAGGCGGGAGGATAGAAATATCCGCCCGGTTTGGCATCGATGATGGCGGCGAGGCGCTCGGCCGACGCCTTGATCTTCTCAGGGGTGGAGAGGTAGGCCGCCACTGTTCGCGAGTAGGCATCCCGCCACTTGCGCACGTCCATCTTCGTGTTCGGCGCACCCTCGACGACCACCGGCCCATCTGGCGTCTGCACTTGTCCGACGTGGCAGGCGCCGCAGGCAAGCGTTACCACATCGAGCCCAGGCTTGGCGAAATCAATTTCTCCCAAAGGATTGCCGTCGGCATCGAGCGGGCGGCCCGCGGCCGAGGCGATGCCGAGGCCGAGCGGCAGAGGCCGCGATTTGTCTTCCGGATCGGAAAAGAAGCCGAAACGCCCGAAATTCTCGTCGTTCCGTCCCCAGATTTCGGGCGCGAGATCGGGCAAGACGCGCTGGAGCAAGTAAGGCACACCGGTAAAGCCATTGCCCGCGTTCATGAACCACGACGAGCCAATCGGATTTTGCTTTCGATAGGTGGTCCGCTCGGCGTCGCACCCTTCGCGTATATCTGTCCAGGTGATCGTCGAATTTGCACTCAAGTCGTCACGTGACGAACAGGCGGGACTTGCTGCGGCTGGCCCGTGGCTCGCGAAAACCCAGAGTGACGCGCCGCTTGCTAGCCCCAAGGAGCGCAAGGCGAAAGAGAGACGTTCTCTATATGGAGACGGCATTCCGGACCTCGGTCTGAGCTTGCGCGGAACTGACAGTTTGATAGGGCAGATTTTGGGAATGCCGGCACGTGAGAGCGCGTCAAGGATTGAAATCCCTGCATGCCGTGTATACACGCATAAGTGATAGCATGAGCCTGGAGGATTGCAACTCTTAAAACAAAAGCAGGCTGTGTGGGGTCTCGATTACCGCTGCGGCTGCATACGAGGCGATGGAGCCAGGTTAACGCAGGGGCAGATTACCAGCTAGATTTCTCGGTCTAGGTTGAGCTTCTGCGAAATTCATTGACAACCAAAGGCTGTTGCGGAATATTCCTTCCATATTCTTCTGCTCTATTTTCCTGGTGACGCTAATGACGTTCATCGAGGGATGCGATGCTTTCGTGGCCAGAAGATTTGTTAGGAAAGGCAGGTTTATTCCTCAAGCATCTGCGCATTAGCTGCCTTTTCACGGAGTAACGCGATAGCCGGTCGGTACTCTTGCTCCGCTGGTTGTCGTGCTCGCTGGGTAGATGCCGTCGAACAGATCATTCTACCTACCAACGTCAAAGCAGCAGCGATTGACGCCGTCCTCTTCCGTCACCTTGTACGGTTGGAGGCATGAGTTGCGCGTGACTGAGCGGCATACAGTCAATGGCAACCTGTGGTGGCGGGGCTGGACTGCAAGTATCGAGCGACAATCCCGCAGACGAACCTTTACGTCAGACGCAGCGTAGATGGCTAACTGGCGGCCTCGTTGATTTTCGAAGTTACCTCACTTCGGATGCCGAGGTGGGTAAATGGAAGAAGCCATTCTCTCATGCCTTAAGGACTGAGCCAATGAAGCGACGTCAGTTTCTTTCTGCCACCGCAGCTTTGAGTGCATTTGTTTTGGCTTCGCATAAAGCGCTCGGGCAAGAAGGCTTGACGAGGGGTGCAATAGTGATCGGCGTCGACATGGTCGACGGACTTCCGAAACTCACTGCGACTGACAGCGCCAAGGCGGTGGCGACCTGGCTTGGCTCGGAGAATTTCGAGGTTAAGCTGCTTGCCGATGACGCCGGCAAGGTCACGCTGCAAGGGGTTTTTGACGCTGTTGCCGATTTCGTCAATCGCGGCAACATGGATATGCTGGTGATCTATTTCGCTGGGCACGGGTTCATGAGCGGCGACAACGAGTGGTGGATGTTATCCGGTGCTCCTGTCAATCCGAATGAAGCGATAAGCTTGTTGGAAAGCGCAGTGCTGGCGAAGGACTGTGGGATCCCCAATGTTATTTTCATCTCGGACGCCTGCCGCTCCTCGCCCGACAGTTTGAACGCCGGCCGAGTGCGGGGCGGCTTCATATTTCCGAACAATGGACCTTCGACGAGTATTGCAGATATCGACAAGTTCATGGCGACGCGCGCCGGTGGCTCGGCGTTTGAGTTGCCTGTCGCCGATAGCGTGCGCCAGGGCTATCAGGGAATCTTCACGGCCTGTTTTCTTGAGGCGTTTCAGCGGCCGGAACCGGATATGGTGCACACTTTGCAGGGCGTTGGTGTGGTGGTTCCAAACCGTGCTCTCAAAAACTATCTCAAGCGAGAAGTCTCCCGCCGAGTTCAGCAACAGTCGATAACCTTGCGGCAGCTGCCCGATGTCGAAGTGACCTCGAATGACGACGTGTACATTGGCAAAGCGCATGTCGTCACGCAACAAACGTCGTTCGACATTAAAGTGGTTCCGTTGAACTCGGTCGTCGATCTTGCTCTGGAAAACATTGGAGCGAAATTTAACAATGATGCGCTTTCGTCATCCAATCTATCCGCTAATGTGTCCAAAACCGATGTCTCCAACTATTCGGTGACCACGGGTTTCGACGCGACTAAAGATCTAATCCTCTCTTCAATAGCACCCTTGAGCTTCGAGTCGCAGACTGGTTTCTCAGTGATGGGAGCTGTTGCTGCGGAGGCCTTTGCGCTGGGAGGCAGCAAAGCAACAATCACCCGTGGTGGCGATGGAACCCAGTCTGCTCTCGTGAGGATCGACCTGGCACCTGGAAGTCCAGGTGAGACCGTGGTTATTCGTTTTGCTGATGGATCGGGAACGGTAGCGGCTGCCATAAAGGGGTTTGTCGGCAACATTGTCGCCTCTGATGCAGGTGTCAGCAATGTCAGCTATGTCCCCTCTAGCAACAGTTCGCGATGGTCCGAATATGCGGGCGAGGGCAAACGTTTGAATGAATTACACGCGGTCGTAGCGTCGGCTGCGTCGCTCGGTGCCTTCCGTATCGAGGGGGATCGGGCAACCCGCGCGATCAAGGGTAGGAAGATGGGAGACGACATTCGCGTTCTCAAATCTGTAGATCCGACGCTTGGCGTTTATGCCGCCTATGCCTATTGGGATGCCGATCTCATCGAAGATGTTCGTTCAGTCTCGCAGTTCATGAGCGGCGACTTAGGGCTGGGTTTGTTCGATGTCGAAATGCTTGCGTGGAAGGGGAGAAGCTTGGTGGGTAAAGTAATCCCTTTTTGCCCCATGCTAACGCAGGGATGGGAATTCTTGCGCGTGTTGGGACTGTCTTCGCCGCAGCTGGACAACCTCAAGAGGCATCTGAAGCCGTCATTGTGGACGACTTTCGACGCCGCAGGGATGGACCAGCTGGTGGCATCCGCTCAAATCGTACCTTGAAACTTGGGAACTGTTCCATGATTAATCGCCGTACATTTCTGACTTTGGCGTCGGCCATCGCCTGCATGCGAGGTATGAACGCCGAGGCTGCAGCTCCATTGCGGCTCGTGTTCATCCACGGCCGTAGCCAGCAGGGCCTGGATCCGGTGGTATTGAAAAAAACGTGGAGCGACGCGTTGATATCCGCGCTGGCGATACAGAACCTCAAACTCCCGGCTTCTATTGATATTGAGTTCCCTTATTACGGAGATGCGCTGGACAAATTCGTCAATCAATCGAAAATTCAAGTTGCTTCCCAGGTTCGCGCCCGAGGAAGTGTTCAGCAGGACGATTTCTTGGCATTCCAGGCGCAGGTAGCAAATGAACTCGTCGTGAACGCTGGCGTGAGTGATGCGCAAATTGACGCCGAATACGGAAATAATCCAAAGACCCGTGGGCCACTGAACTGGGAGTGGGTACAGGCGATATTGCAGGCGCTCGATAAGCATGGCGGCGGACTAAGCGCTGATGCGATCGAGGCATTCACGCGCGATGTGTACCTTTATCTCACCTCCGATCTGGTGAGAGACCAAATTGACAAAATCGTTCTGAAAACGATGAACCGCGAACCGACGATCGTAGTTGGCCATTCACTGGGCTCGGTCGTTGCTTATAACGTGCTGAAGACAAACCCAGATTTCAAAGTCCCGATGTTGGTAACGATTGGCTCGCCGCTAGGCATAAGGGCTATCCGGACGCCTCTCAGCCCGATAGGCTTTCCAAGAAGCGTCACCAGTTGGTTCAATGCATACGATACCCGGGATGTCGTAGCGCTAAATGCCCTGGACAGTGCCAATTTCGCTATTCGGCCACCGATCGAGAATTATTCCGGTGTCAGGAACGGTACATCCAACCGGCATGGGATCACCGGATATCTTGGTGACCCGACGGTCGCTCGCAAAATTCACGAAAGTTTTGTGTAGATCGTGAACAAACAGACGTGGGATGGATACGCCAATGGGTAAACGGCCCGCTTACTTCGTGTTCAAGAGCTGGCCGGATCGATGCGAAGGTGCCGACGGACCTGGAACGCTTGCGCTGGACAGCCTCGGACTGTTGAACTTCCAAGATCACACTCAGTGCTTATGCGGAACATCGCCACTGCGCCGTTTTCATCCGATGCACGCCTCTCGTAAATGTACTTCTCATCATTGATATTACAAATCTTTTCAAGTCCACACGCGCCGTCGCCATCACAGTATTCATTACCCACTTTAAGAACGATGATCTCCGCGCCTTCGATTTCTTGAAGAGGAATGCACCCACCCGTTTTGAAAATTTCCATGGCAGCAGTCGTCCCGGATTCCGCACGTTCCGAGCGGCGCTGCGCTAACCCTCCTGCGGCTGCCCTTTTAACCGGTCAAGCCGTGCGCGAACTGGCGCCGGCGCGGGAGCGCCTTCGCCTGGTATGCTCATTGTTTTGGAGCGCCTGGACCGTATGGAACGTGGTTCAGGAAATCGCCATCAACGGCGGGCTGAGGGGCGTCGGCCGCGACGATCTCTGCAGGTGAAGTCCCGCGCCGTGAACGGCATCGATCAGGATATCAAGCTCAACAAGGCCCTTTGGCTCCTCGGCGAAAGGATGGCGGCGCTGAAGGCGCGAGCAGGCAAGCAAATGCGCCGTCGAAACAGGCGGCGCAACGCCCTCGCGCTCGGTCTCTTTGTGTTTGCAAGGTGAGAGCCTTGGCCACCGATGCTTGCCGTTTGCCTGCCCGTCACCGCATCGAGCCACCTCAATAGAATAGAAGCGTTTAACTATTCATTATGGAGGAAATACTTCCCGAGTGGAAGCTGTCAATCCCAACAGCCTTAGAAAAGATCGATCAAGAAGAGCCGAGAGAGAAAGGCAGACCTAGATCTGAAACAGGAAGAATTTTGCGCACCTACTTTGGATCACTGACGAGCCTGTGCCCAGAGGAGGTCGGGGCCGAAACTAAGTTCTTAAAAGACAAAAAGTATGTTTCCGGGACAGGCACTGCGGAGAGTCATATATCTTTTGTATGTCGGTATTATATATTCCGCTTTACTACTTGTGTTATTTAAAATATTTGCTATGATGCAATCATATGTAGCATAATTCAATCGCCTTCGCCTTTACTATTGCGGAATGGCATCCCTTCGGATGCTTGGGAGGGAAGCTGGGACGTCGGCCGTTTTCTACAGGACGGCGAACGGACGCTACTGATTTTATCTCGGCTGCGGTGGATGCTCGTGGGATTCAAGAACCGGTTCAAGTCAGCCGCAGTGGAGCGCTGATAGGGGGAGGCATGCGATTCCAGATCTGGTTATTAAGTGTGCTATTGGTTTTGCCTGGGGCGGCGTCCGTTTCAGAGCTCGCTGACGCGGTTCACTATAAAGGTCTGTGCGAGGCTTCAGCCGCCACGTACATAGATGACAATCATTTCGTCGTTGCGAGCGACGAAACAAATATTCTGCGGCTTTATACGAGAAATGACCAGTCCGAGGGAGTCCCTGTCGATTTTCAGGGCACAAGTGGATTTGACAAATCCGACGTCGAAGCTGCCGCCCGAGATGGAGACGTCGTCTATTGGATTAGTTCGCACTCGCTTAACAGCAGCGGTGAGGACAAAGACAAGCGCAAGATATTCTTTGCCACAAAGGTTGTCGCCGCAGGCAATGCAGTCAGCCTGAAATGGGAGGGGGAATTCCTCCGGCTTCGCGACGCGATCCTTGGCGTGATCGGCGACAGGAAATCCGAGCTTAATATCGAGGGACTGGCGACGGCTCCAGATGGGGCGCTGTTGATCGGTCTTCGCGATACAATCGACGACAAAGCTGTGGTGATCCCATTCGCCAATCCTGCCGAAGTTATCAGCCATCCTGAAAGAAGTGCCGTGCTTGGAGAACCCTTCCGCCTGGATCTCGGTGGGCTGGGTATCCGCAGTGTCGAATGGGTTGATGACCACTACCTGATCGTTGCCGGACCAGTTTCCGATGAAGGACCATTCGCGCTGTACCGCTGGCTTGGCGGGAAATCATCGCCTGAGGAATTGAAGGCGCCGGCATTCGGGTCGTTGCGGCCGGAGGCGTTAATGCAGATCCCTGGCTCAGGGATGGTTCAAATCCTCAGTGATGATGGCTCGCAGACCTGCGACGACGAAAAGACTCCGCTTTCGCAAAGAGCGTTCAGAAGTACCGAAATCAAACTCGGCAACTGAAGCAGCAGCATTCGACGGCATTGCATTCAAGAACGGCGATCTGTGCTCAGATTTCGCCGAAGAGAACGCGTTGCCTTCACGCCACACTGGCCCCTTACTTTAGGAGAGTTCAATGAGCATCAAAGAAGAGATCAAGTGGTTCAAGACCAATTTCGCGTCGGACATTGTGCCGGCGCTGGCCGGAACGCCCCTGTCTTTCGACTTGATCTGCGCCATTGCGTTTCAGGAGTCCGGTGAACTCTGGAGCAAACTCCGACTGCACCTGCCGCGTGAGGAGATATTGAGATTGTCTGTCGGCGATACGCTCGACACGCCGAACCGTAGCGCCTTTCCAAAGAACCGGGCCGAACTTGTCGACGCGAACCGCGGTGGGGAAATGTTCGACTTTGCACATGGGCTGCTTGGCGAAATGGCCGAAGCCACCGGTATCGAGGCGTATCAAAGGGTGGCGCGGCGACCGGAGAAGTTCGTCCACGGTTATGGCATCTTCCAATATGATCTGCAGTTTTTCAAAACCGACCCCGATTTCTTCCTCGATCAGCGTTGGCAGAACATCGACGCCTGCGTTGACAAAATGGTCACGGAGCTCAAGCATGCTCTCGGCCAACTTGACCTTGACGATAGGCAATCGCTGACGGATCTGGAGTCGGCGTTCACTGCAATCGTTTATAATACGGGCTTTGGCAATTTCAGGAAAAGTAAGGGTCTTCAGCAAGGGCATTTCGACGGAACGCATTTTTATGGCGAGAACATCGACCAGTTCATCAAGATCGCGCGGGAGATTCCAAACCCGGCGACCGGGGATGCTCCTGTCCATATCATGGTCGCCGCCGCAGTCGTTGCTGAACCATCGATTGTAAGCATTGCCAAGGCGGAATTCGATCGGTTCAACGGTATCGATGAAGGCGACGAGCCGCTGCGAGGACACATCGCAGATTATTATGAGGCTGGGGGCGGCAGCCGCAATCTCAATCCCACGCTCAACGACAATGCGTGGTCCGCCGCGTTTGTATCCTTCTGTGTCAAGAAATCAGGTGCGACGCCGCAACAGTTTAAGTTCAATTTGAGTCACAGCGTGTTTGTTCACGCCGCCATCGCAAATGGTGACGCGCATACCGGCGTATTCCGCGGTCATCGTATCAGTGAATATGCGCCGAGGCTGGGAGACCTTATTCATCACAATCGGGATGGTGCTACACTGAGTTTCGACTTTGCCCAGCGAAACACTGGTTACCCCTCGCACAGCGCCATCGTCGTCGGCTTCGAGACACGCAATGGCGTGCGGCATGCCGTGACGATCGGCGGAAACGAGGCCATTCCTCACGGGACCGGCACAGTCGGAAAAAAGTTCTTCGCGCTGGACGTTAACGGCTTTCTGGATCAATCGGCGATCCGGTCCAAGCTTATCTGCGTTGTCGAGAACGTGCTGGCGGCCGGCGCGCAGGCTGTGGTGCCTGGCGCGTTTGTCGTCCGGGTGCGGACCGACCTCAAACTGCGGGGCGGGCCTGGACCGGAGTTTCCGATCATCAAGGAACTGCTCGACGGCACGCCTCTCAATGTCCTTGAATTCGAGGAAAACACGAGGGGTCGATGGGCGCTCGTAGATCTCGAGGGCGATCGGGTGAAGGATGGGTTTGTATTCGCAAAGTTCATTGAGCCTGCAACGGTGTGAGATGACGCTGTGCCCTCTTCGGCCGCCCGAAGAAGCCTGACGGTCTCGGGCCGGATGCATGCGCAGCGCCGAGGGCCTTAGACCATCATCCATGATTATGTCCCTTTGTCATAAATATGAGAGCCGTCGCGTTGAGAGGTGGGGGTTATGCAGATTGCCGATCAGGAGAAGGTTGTTTCAGATCGGACTGGTCCAGTATGCGGAGATCAGATCAGTGACGAACGGTTTTAGCAAAAGCGTATTGCTCGGAGTGGCTCTTCTTGCCACCCAAGCATGTCAGGTGCCGCGGGATACGAGGATCATTGTTCGCGATCCTGATCCGTCTCGCAAAGCTGTTGACATTTGGCTGCGTGAACCTCGCGATCCAGCCTTTGTCCACCTGTCAGACTACGCTCTTCTTGCGGCGGCGGCCTATGATGAGAGGCTGGCAGGGGGCGCCTATTGTCCAGCTGTTGTGGTGCCTCGACACCGATGGAAACAACTTCCCGACTATTTGGAGAGCGACCCAGTAGTCGAAACTCCCGGCGGCCCTATTAAGATCCGAGGACTTGGCTATCAGCTCTGGCGCGATACGGAGGCAACTGACCAAAAACGGCTAGCGCTTGTTTTCCGAGGGACCGATCTCGGTGAACTCGGAGACTGGATTGCTAACTTGAGGTGGCTGACGCGGCTAAACCCCTTCACACGCGACCAGTATGCCCAGACCCGTGATCTCGTTGAAGCACTGACAAGCCGTGTAGATAAGGACTTCGGCCCGAATGCTGAGATAATAGCAGTTGGGCACTCGCTGGGTGGCGGGCTCGCTCAACAGGCTGCGTACGCCTCCCCGCGCATACACACCGCTTATGCATTTGATTCCTCACCTGTCACAGGCTCGACGAGCGCGGACCCAAGAGTAAGTGCCGCCAACAGAAAAGGCGACCATATCTTCAGGATCTATGAACGGGGCGAGGTTCTTGCACCCCTCCGTTCAATACAGCGGCAACTAAAACCGATCGGAAAAAACAATCCCAAGGAGACGGAACTGCGGTTTAATTTTCGTTCGACGTTCCGATTGGGTAATCCCGGTTCGGGTCCATTTAGCCAACACAGTATGAAACAGCTTGCCTGCGATATCATCTGTTGGGTCGATATGAAGGGCGATGAAGACCAGTGCGGCCCGGCTGTACCATAACACTGAAATGTATGCGGTTTCTGCAGTGATTCAGGCACGCTCGTGCACCGGCGGACCGCGGAGGAGGATATTATGGCAGCAAGCTCAGTGAATGCCGCAGCCCGTCGGCTGATGGATCCTGCCACGTGGCCCGCCGGGCGGCTCGTCCTCCTGGGGCTCGCTGCGCTAGTTCTTTGCTTTTACCTCGCGGCCGCCTCCGGACCGAATGTTGGGGAGGTCACCAGCACGGAATGCGGGCAAGCCGAAACAACAGCCAAACAGAGCCTGACCAAAGCTGACGCCGCTAACGACCGGGCCGGTATCCTGCGCATAGTGCGCGTGATGCCGGGGGAGACGGAGCCCGGCCGGAATATCTGCGTCTTGGTGGCCGGCGTCGTCTCCAGGGAAACGGTGGAGGAGCGGGGAAACGACGTCAAGCTAATGCAGGAAGCGCTGACCGCGAGCGAGGCCAGGCTTACAAAGGCAACGGACGAAGGCAAGCCGGCCAGCGAGATCACCCAGTTCCAAAGCGCTGTTGACAAGCCGAAGACCGATCTCCGCACGGCGAAGGCCGCGTACGCGAAGCCGCTCGATCCGGTGCCACTCTCTGTCTTTCTCAATGACAAGCTCGCGCCGTTTCTCAAAGTGCAGGCGCACGCGACTGACGCAGTGCAGCGGCTCTACTTCCCCCTGTGGACGCCCGAGGACGCGACCGACCCTGCGGCGAAGTTTTGGCAGGAACTGTTGAGCGAGGTGGCATTTGCCAAGCCCTTGGGCAAGCGTCAGATCGATATCGGCCTGTCGCACGCCGGATCGACAGCTTCCATCCCCGAGACCGCCCGGAACGGCACCATTGACCAGATCACGATGTACGTTTTCTCGCTGAGCCCGGTGCTCGTCGGATTGCTTGCTTTGGCCCTGCTTACCGCCGCTTTCATCGCCTATGCCGCGCGGACGCCGCTCCTCCGCGACAACAGCTTGACCTGCCGAGATGTTTTGGATCGGCTCGAGGCGGTGAGGCTCGAAGAGAAGCGACGGCAGCGCGAGTTCGGCCTCGCCGACACCGACCTCGCCGCAGCCCCCGGCGACGCGGACAAGTTCGCCGCCTACGACGCCGCACGGAGTGCCCTCGTTGCCGCCAGAGCGGAAAATGGCAGACTAGAGACGGTTCTCGACGTTGACCCTGCGCACAGAAACGCAAGGGTGCAGCGAATGAGGCTGGAAGACCTGCTCATCAAGCCGCAGGAGGAGGTCGCGAGGCTGCGGGCCCGACGGAACACGGCGCAGGCAGCCCGTGATGCGGCTGGGAAGACCTTCGACGAGGTAAGCGGTCTGACCGCTGCGCAGGCTGCGCTTGACCAAGCAGAGGCTGCCCTCACTGCCTCGCCCGGTGCCTCGACGCAGGCACGCGACGACGCCAAAGCCGCAAGAGATCGGATCGTCTCGACCAATGAAACTCTGATCAAGGCAACCGAAGCAGAGCTCGAGACTGCCGGCACGGACATCAAGGAAGCTGTATCGGGTATTAGGCAAAAGCAGGCCGGAATTGACCAGGTCGCGCAGCAATTGAAGGACGCCGAGAAAGCTCTGGATGACGCGCAACTTGCAGTCGGCCCAGCGGCCGGCAAGGTGGCCGATATCCAGCGGAATTACTCCACATCGCAATTTGCAGACCGAGCCATCGGCCCCTACAGCCTCGGCCGCACCCAGATGGCCTTCTGGCTCTTTCTGGTGATAGCCGGCTATGTCTTCATCGCCATGAGCTTCGACCTTTACTACGGCCTCCTTAGCAACGAGATCCTCTGGCTTCTCGGCATCAGCGGGGCGACCGGTCTCGGGTCTGTCCTTATCAATGCCGGTACCACCGAAGGCCGCACATCTCGCGGCTTCGTTAGCGACGTCCTGAGTGTCGATGGCGCGCCGCAACTGCAGCGCATCCAGGCGATCGCCTGGACTCTGATCCTGGGGGCGCTGTTTGTGTGGACCGTCGCACGCAACTTTCGCCTGCCTGTCTTCGACCCAACACTGCTCCTGTTGATGGGGCTGGTGAGCGGGCTTTACCTCGGCTTCAAGGCTCAGGAGGAGGCGAAGGGGGACGTCGCCAAGGGAGACGCAGCCAAGAACGGGAGCAAGAGCGGGGGAACGCCCTGAAGCGACCGACGCACTGGAGGCGGCGCGTGGCCCTGCTGCCAGTGTCGGCTCGGGGCCCAACCGCCTATGTTGCTGCGACCCTTTTCGTCAGCGCCAATTCGATCGCTTCAACTCGCCGCTGAAGACCTGCGGGCCGCATTGGCATCAACTGAGGTGGTTTGGTTGACCAGCATGTCAAAGACGGTATCGGCATGGGCATCATATTCGTCTTGCGCTTCAGGAATGCCCGACACGCCGATGGGGTCCCACTCGGTGAGCATTATTTTCCGAATGATAGCTCGGTTGGTTTTGCGATCCATCGTTGATCCTATGCCGCAACGGCTGCTGTTTGCGTCGGTGTCCAGTTCCACGGCAGCAATTTCTCCAGCCTGCTGATCGGGGTGTCCGCAATGTTGGCGAGGACGTCCGCAAGCCAAGCCTGCGGATCGATGTCGTTGAGCTTGGCGCTCATGATCAGTGTCGCCATGAATGTGGCGCGATCGGCACTACGATCCGATCCCGTTCTAGCTTTTTTGTGAACAGGCAGGCTCCCTGGCCGTCATGCCATATAACCTTAATCAGGCCGCCGCCACACCGCGGAATGCGAACAGATACCCGCACATCGGATCGCGCTTCAGCGTCTCTTGCACCATCAGCGACAGACCCGGAAAGCCCTTGCGCATGTCCGTATGGCCAGTTGCCAACCAGACCTTCACCCCATTCGGAACCGGGATCATCTCCGACCCAGCACACCAGACGGGTGGAGCTGACGCGGGCAGGGGAGATCTTCCACGAACGCTGCGTCGGGATCCTGAGTGAGGTCGATCTGAGTGCCGAGATCACCAGGGCGGTGGCCGGAAAGACGATAAGGCAGATCAGGATCGGCACCGTCTATCCCGCCACCACCGGCGTGCTGCCGGCGTTTCTGGCAAAGATCGCCCGCAAGTACCCGGATATCCGCATCCATATATCAAGCGGCAATACCGGCGACATCATCCGCGGCCTGGAAAACGGCCAGATCAATCTCGGCTTCATTAGACCGGTGGAAAACATCGGCTCCTTGCGCTTCTCCTCGATCGCCCATGAGCGATATCTGTTGGCGGTGGCCAGGAGCAACCCACTGGCGGAGAGGGCGGAGATTGGTATCGACGATCTACGTTCGGAAAGGATCATCGCCTTCAACCGCAAGAACCTCTCCTATACCGAGCGGTACTTCAACGAGAAGTTCGAGGAATACGATCTGACCCGCAACATCGCTTACAGCTGCGACGACACCTATTCGCTGGTGTCGCTGGTCTCTGCCGGCCTTGGCATCGGCTTTGCGCCGGAATGGACCGAGGGCCTGCCGAACCGGGCCTTCGAGCTCAAGGCGGTGAGAGGCATCGATTTCCGGATCGGGCTCGGTGTTGCCTGGAACAAAGAGGATCCAACCGCCTCGCGCGATGACATTGTCGATATCGCACGGTCACTGGCACGGCCGGGCAGGTGAGGCGAGGGGTATCGCGGTGCCGACCTAAGCGGAACGGCTTGCCGGGGGCAGTCGGTCCCGGGTTCCGCTCGTTCCCGAGCGGCGCTCCGCTAACCCTCCTGCGGCTGCCCTTTTAACCGGTCAAGCCGTGCGCGAACTGGCGTCGGCGCGGACGCGCCTTCGCCTGGTATGCTCATTGTTTGGAGGGGCGCCCTTGCCGTGGCGTCGGCGCAAGAGGGCCGGCGGCCAAGCCGTCCGTCAGAATTCCGGCGACTGATCTTACAGATCGATGCCGGGCTTGCCCGAGCGACTCTCGGTCGGAGCGAGATGTCCACAGGGGCGGCCCGGTCCCCACCGGCGGCTCTCTGATTGCACCGACACCCGCTCCTGCGCCGGCCGCCCCGTAGCAAATTGCACCCGCGAAGCCACTTCCCGGAAACTCGAACAAGGTCAGGCGGATCGTCATCCAGGTGCAGTCGGGATTGACTGCCTACGGTTATTACGCTGGTTCCTCGCTTCCCTTCAAGGCGACAAGGATGGGTTTCGCCGACGAGCAAGGGCATGTCCATCTGAGATATTAGCGCCGTCCTTTTGCTGCGACGATCGCTTCCGCCAGTATGATACATAGCTGTAGTTCTTCGAGCGTCATGCCGTTCGCGGCATTTGCAAAGCGTTCCAGGAGATCTGTCGTTTCAGCAACTCCGTCGGCGTGTCCTGCGACGCCCAGCAGCCAATTTGGTGTTGTGCCCAGCGACAACGCTATTCTTACCAGTATCGCTAGGTCTGGTTCTCTTCGGCCGGCCACATAGTGCGCATATCGGCGCTCATCGAGGCCTACCCGCCTTGCTGCCTCGGCGTTCGAAATGCCTAGCTGTTCAGCTCTTTCGCGAAGCCGCTTTGAAAGAATATCCATGGGAACGATTTGTTCCCCATTGATAACGATCTGGCCACGAACGATATGGAGTGTTATAACTACAAACTGTAGTTTTAGAAATTGAAAGGTCGGGTTCATGGAACTACGCCAGCTCTCCTACTTCGTCGCGGTGGCCGAGGAACTGCACTTCGGCCGGGCGGCCGCCAAGGTGCGCATCGCCCAGCCGGCACTTTCCAATCATGTGCAGGCGCTTGAACGGGAGCTCGGCTGCGCGCTGTTCATCCGCTCGACCAGGCGGGTGGAACTGACCAGGGCAGGGGAGATCTTCCACGAACGCTGCGTCGGGATCTTGAGCGAGGTCGATCTGAGTGCCGAGATCACCAGGGCCGTGGCCGGCAAGACGATCCGGCAGATCAGGATCGGCACCGTCTATCCGGCGACCACCGGCGTGCTGCCGGCGTTTCTGGGAAAGATCGCCCGCAAGTACCCGGATATCCGCATTCATATATCAAGCGGCAATACCGGCGACATCATCCGCGGCCTGGAAAACGGCCAGATCAATCTCGGCTTCATCCGACCGGTGGAAAACATCGGCTCGTTGCGCTTCTCCTCGATCGCCCATGAGCGTTATCTCTTGGCGGTGGCCCGCACCAACCGGCTGGCCGGGCAGGCGGAGATCGCCATCGACGATCTGCGCGGGGAGAAGATCATCGCCTTCAACCGCAAGAACCTCTCCTATACTGAGCGGTACTTCAACGAGAAGTTCGAGGAATACGACCTGACCCGCAACATCGCTTACAGCTGCGACGACACCTATTCACTGGTGTCGCTGGTTTCTGCCGGGCTTGGCATCGGCTTTGCGCCGGAATGGACCGAGGGCCTGCCGAACCGGGCTTTCGAGCTGAAGGCGGTGAGGGGCATCGACTTCAGGATCGGGCTTGGTGTTGCCTGGAGCAAGGACGACCCAACCGCCTCGCGCGACGACATTGTCGATATCGCCCGCTCGCTGGCACGGCCGGCCAGGTAAACGATCTGCGCTTCGGTCAGCTGTGACGCGAGCGATGTGACGACGCCTCGCGGATCAGCCACGTATGCCTGCGTCTAAACCCCCCACCTAGACTTCGACCATCGCGTCCTGCCCCGGCTTTTGGTCCTGCCAGGCTCGCGCCGCCCGCAACGGCTTTGCCGTCCTCCACTGCGTTGCGGCCCCGCGGGGTGCAGGCAGCGCTTGCAGCCCGGCTTTCGGACCGCCGTAGCAGGTCGCGATGGCCGCGACCTCGAAACGGAGGTTTAGACATGAGCAGGCAGCAATCCAACCAACGAACCGATATCCACAGCCGCATCACCAACACGATCATCGCCGATCTCGAAGGCGGCGTGCGGCCATGGACCAAACCCTGGACGACGGGACATGCGACAGCCGAGGTCGGCCGGCCACTGCGCCACAACGGCCAGCCCTATTCCGGGATCAACGTCCTGCTCCTCTGGTCGCAAGCCATCGCCTGTGGCTTTGCCTCATCACGCTGGATGACGTTCCGCCAGGCCATCGAACTCGGCGGCGCCGTGCGCAAGGGCGAAACCGGCACGACCGTCGTCTTTGCCAGTTCGTTCATCCGCACCGAGACGACCGAGACAGGCACCGAGATCGAACAGGATATTCCATTCCTCAAGACCTACACGGTGTTCAACACCGATCAGATCGCCGGTCTTAACGGCCGCTTTGACGAGATCGCACCTCTCCGGGATCCGATGAGCCGGATCGGCAATGCCGGCCGCTTCTTTGCCAATACCGGCGCGCTGATCCGCCACGGTGGGTCGGCTGCCTATTATGCCGCTCAGCGTGATTACATCCAGATGCCATGCCTGGATGCCTTCAGGGACGATGCTTCCTATGTCGCCGTCCTCAGCCACGAGATGACGCACTGGACCGCCGCACCGCGACGCCTTGATCGCGATCTCAGCCGCTACGCGAAAGACAGGAGCGAACGCGCCCGCGAGGAGCTCATTGCCGAACTCGGCAGCGCGTTTCTCTGCGCCGATCTCGGCATCGTCCCAGAGCTCGAACCGCGCCCCGACCACGCCAGCTATCTCGATGGCTGGCTCAAGGTTCTGGCCAACGACAAGCGCGCCATCTTCTCGGCGGCGGCCCATGCGCAGCGCGCCGTCGACTACCTGCATTCCTTGCAGCCGGAGCGCAACGAGGAGGAGGCGGCGTGAGCCGTCTCTTCCTTCACTCAACTGTCTCTTCCTTCGCTCAGGCATGCGAGACGCGGATGCCGATCACCGCAGCGGAAGGTAGCCTCGCGACCGCTTCCTGCGCAAAAGGCTGAGCAGGAGATCGACGGCTTTTGCCTCGCTGTCGAAGACATGGATCTTCTGCTGCCCGCGACTGCCGATGCGTCCCCAGCTGCGCACCAGCGAGGTCTCGCCGAAGAGGTTCGGCTCGATCGACAGCGCATAAAAGCGGGCCATGTTCTTCGATGGATCGATTCGTTCGATGTAGAGACGATAGGGCTGAACTGTCATGCCGGCAGAATCGCAAAGAACGGTTCACGGCGTCCAACGACATTTGTGAATCGGTTAGGCCCGATCGATTCATCGGGGTGATGGGACCGCCTGACTCATCGCTCCTGCCTGGCGAACAATCCGGCAAACTCCGGATCGGCATAATAGCGCAACTTTGTCGCAACGATCGGCCGCTGGCCGGCGATGAACAGCAGCTCGGTCTCGGCATTCATGTTGCGCACTTCGTCGGGCGTCAGCAGCGGCCGGCCGACATGCTGCTCGGCAAAGGAGAGGCCGGTCCTTTCCGAATCGAGCGCACGCGCCGCCGTGTTGAACACCACGGTTTCCTGGCCAAGCAGATCGGAGACCAGACGGGCGCTGTCGTGATCATTGACGCCGAACACCTGCAGCACGCCGGCGTTTGACAGAAACGTGCCGGCACGCTGGCCATAGGTGGCGCGCAGTTGATGAATGTCCTGAACGATCGGCCAGAGCTGCACACCGTAACCGGCCATCAATCCCATGGCCCGTTCGATCGGTGCCAGATGACCAAGGGCGGCGAACTCGTCGAGCAGATAGAGAACAGGTGGCGCAGATGGTTGCGGCGAGGGTGCCGTGCGCGCCATCTCCGTCAGGCTCTGGGCCACCAGCAAACGCAGCCAACGCGAGTAGGCCGCAAGCCTGTCTGGCGGCAAGACCAGAAACACGGTCGCCTTGTTTGCCTTGAGATCACCGAACCGGAAATCCGATCGTGACAGCACCTCGGTCATGCGCGGGCTGTCGAGGAAATGTGTGTGTCGCTGTGCCGCCGACAATACGCCGCTGGCTTCGCGATCCGACTTGCCAAGATGACGGTTGGCGGCCCGTGCAATCAGTCCGCTAATCGCATCATTCCCCTGCATCTCATGAAGCAGATTCTGGAATGCCGCCGGCGCCATCGTCAGCAAATGCCTGAGCGTGGTCAGCGTGCGCTTGTCGTCTGGCTGGCTGGCAAGCACATGCAGCAGCAATCCAGCGATCAGCGCCTTGGCTTCCTCGTTCCAATGGGCGTCACCCGAAAGACCAGGTTCGTCGAACACCAGTGCATCGGCCAAGGTGGAGACGTCTTCGGCAACATCGATGCCGGCTGGATTAAAACCGTCCATCGGATTGAAGGCAGCCGTTGGTCTGCCGGTGATGCCGAACGGATCGAGGATATGAACCGGCCCGAACTTCTCTCGTGCATCACTGGCTATCTTCGCATTCTCGCCTTTCGGATCGATGCAGATGATCGAGCGGTCGGCGGTCAGAAGGTTCGGGATGATGGTGCCGACACCCTTGCCGCTGCGCGTCGGCGCCATGGTGAGCAGATGAGCCGGCCCCTCATATCGCAGCAAGCGACCGGAACCTTGCGCGCGGCCGATCAGCAATCCGCGTTCCGCCTTTGTCAGCGGCGCAATCTCTCTTCGGCCGGCAAAGCGCGCAGACCCATGCGTGTCGTCGCTGACAGTTCCAAAATGGGTGATCAACGGTACCGACAACAATCGAATGAGCAGCACGACCGCAAAGGCCATCACCACCCAATCGCCGATATGCCAGATGACGTCACCCCTGTGGCCGCTGAGGATCACGCGTCTGAGGTAGTCGATCCCGAAGTAGACGGTGAAGACGACAAGCAAATAGCCAAATGCACCCATGACAAACGACTTGGCATATCGCAGCGGAAAGGTGATCAGGGCGACGATCGCCCAGAGCGGATCGCGGGCCGCCATGCGCATCATGTTTGCGAAGGCAATCTTGATCTGGTTGGCATGGATCATGATGCCGCACTCCCGTTGCCGACATTGCCGATATTGCCGCGCGACGGTTCGTGTAGCTGTGGCTTCAGCAGATCGTCGAACAGATCCCGATCGCCATCGCGGGTCAGGAACTTTGGCAGTTCCGATCTGAGCCAGGCTGCCAGTCCTCCGCCGATCTGCACATCGCGATCATTCTCCAGCCGATGCAGCACAAGTGCGCCGATCAGCACCTTGCGGCGCGTATCGATGGCGCGTTCCTGCTTGCCGAGACGGATCTGCAATGTCTTGCGCTGCGCTTCCAGCTGCGCCAGCCGTTCGCCGATGGATTTGCGTACCACTGTCGTTGTCTCCCTGTTCCACAATCAGCGATCGGCCCAGCGCCATCAGGACAATGACCGCACACGATCGCATGCGCAGATGCTGCCGCGATGGGTGCATGTCGGCTACTCGCAAATCTGCGCGTGGAAGCGACGGGCTGAACGGCTTACGAGGTCATCGGGAGATTGCCGCGTGCTCCCACCAGTGCCCGAAGGCGCGAAGCGACGAAGGCACAAGGGCGCACTTACGAGTTGCGGGGCAACTCAAGGCGCGGGCCGGCGGCCCGCTAACAAAGGGATGGCGATGGCGATCTATCATCTCAGCATGAAGCCGATCGCCCGCAGCGCTGGCCGTAGCGCTGTGGCGTCCGCCGCCTATCGTGCGGCCGAGCGGCTGACCAACGAGCGTGATGGGCTAACCCATGATTTTAGCAACAGGACAGGTGTCGAGCATGCCGAGATCGTCTTGCCGACTGGGTCTTCCGCCTATTGGGCGATGAAGCGATCGGCCTTGTGGAATGCCGCCGAGCGTGCCGAGAAGCGCAGCGACGCCCGTATCGCCCGGGAATTCGAAGTCGCCCTGCCGAACGAATTGAGTTCCGATCAACGCCTGGCGCTGACGCGGGCCTTTGCCGAAGATCTGGCCAATCGTTATGGCGCTGCCGTCGACTTCGCGATCCATCGGCCGGGTGGGGCAAGCGATATCAGAAACAGCCACGCGCATCTGATGATGACGACGCGTGAGGTGAGGGAAACCGGTCTTGGCGACAAGACGCTGCTCGAGCGGGAAAACAGATGGCTTCTCGCCAATCACCTGCCGCCATCGCAGCTGCAGCTGAAGGATATCAGACAGGCGTGGGAGCATCTTGCCAACACGCACCTTGAGAGGGCCGGCCACGATATCCGCATCGATCATCGCTCGCATCTGGAAGCCGGGATCACGATCGAGCCGAGCGAACATGTCGGTGTGCACGCCACTCAGATCAATCGGCAGGGTGGGGCAGTCTCGCGCGTGCGCATCTCACCGCAATCGGCCGATCGCAATGCCGAGATCATTCGCCGGCGACCCGAAGAGATATTGAAGCTGATTACCAACGAGAAAAGCGTCTTCAGCCGCTATGACATTGCCAGGGCTCTGCATCGCACCATCAATGACGATGCGCAGACCTTCCAGAATGCTTTTGCATCGGTCATGGCGTCAAAAGCACTTGTCGAGCTCAGACCCGACAGTTCAAGCCTTCGCGGCCGTGACGGCGAGGCACGTTATTCGACGGTCGAGATGGTGGCGATCGAGGGTGCGATGGCAACAGCCACTGTTGCGATGAAGACGCGCCAAAACCACGGTGTCTTCAAGCGCAATGTCGATGCGGCCATCGCCGATCAGGACAGATCGATCCAGGCGGGAAATCCTTCACCGGGGCAGGGGCTGTCGGCGGAACAGCGCCAGGCGATGGAGCATGTCACCGCCGGCTCTCAGATCGCCGTGGTGATCGGTTTTGCCGGTGCCGGCAAGAGCACGATGCTGGCGGCTGCCCGCCAGGCCTGGGAAGCGCAGGGCTATCGCGTTCATGGCGCGGCGTTGGCCGGCAAGGCCGCGGAAGGCCTGGAGCAATCGTCGGGGATCGCCAGCCGCACCTTGGCGTCCTGGGAATACAGCTGGCAGGCTGATCGTGGTCGGCTGAATGCTCGTGACGTGTTCGTCATCGACGAGGGCGGCATGGTCGGAAGCCGTCAGCTCGCCCGCTTCGTCGACGAGGTCAAACGGGCCGGCGCCAAGCTCGTCCTGGTCGGAGATCATGAACAGCTTCAGGCGATCGGAGCGGGCGCGCCGTTCCGGGCAATCGCCGAAGCCGTCGGCCATGCGCAATTGTCGGACGTCCGACGGCAAAAAACCGATTGGCAAAAGCAGGCCTCGATCGACTTCGCCTCGCATCGGACTGCGGACGGGCTTGCTGCCTACCAAGCACATGGCAACATCCAGCTGAAAGCAAACCGCGACGACGTGCTGAAGGCGATCATTGCCGATTACGTCGCTGACCGATCGGCCAATCCCAACGACACGCGCATTGCCATGGCCCATCGGCGGATAGATGTGGCTGCGATCAATGCCGGCATTCGTGCTCGGTTGCAGGATCGCGGTGAGTTGGCAAAATCCGGCAACCCGCCTGGTGATAAAGGTGGGAACTGAGCTACCAGACCAACAATGGGAAGCGATCCTTCGCACGCGGCGATCGCATCGTCTTCCTGGAGAATAATCGCGACCTCGGCGTCAAGAATGGCATGCTGGGCGAGGTGATCGCCGTCCAACCGGATGCAATACAGGTTCGGCTTGACGGCAAGGCGCAGACGCAAGATGGGCAACGCCAGTTGACCGTACCGGTCAATCGTTACCAATCCTTTGACCACGGCTACGCCACGACGATCCACAAGACGCAAGGCGCTACCGTCGACCGGAGTTTTGTCCTGGCGTCGACGACGATGGACCGGCATCTGACCTACGTGGCGATGACCCGTCATCGCGAGGAGGTGCAGCTCTATGCCGGGCTGGATGCGTTCAAGACTGTGCGATCCCTGACAGAGACACTGAGCCGCTCAGGCGTGAAGGAGACGACGCTTGACTATACCCATGACTTTGCCAATCGGCGCGGCATGGAGGATCGCCGGGGGCAGGGCGAGAGCGAGGTCGCATCTCACGAAATCAGCAAAGGGATACAGCCCATTCCGGACACGGCGGTTCCCAAGCCAATGCAAGAACCGCGGCCGCTCGCAGCCCGCAGCATCGCCGATGGCGGCTCTTCGCACCAGGATCCCACTGGCGATGAACGCGACGATGAACGCCGCGTGCTCGTTGCGGCGGTTAAGACCTATGCGATGAGCGTCGAAGCGGTTGGGCGGTCAAGGGCAATGCTGGCATTCGACCGAGATTGGGAGGCGGCAAAGCAGCTCGCGCCGCAGGTGTTCAAAGACGCGCCAGCGGCAATGGACGTGTTGCGCGGCCGCATCCTGAACGAGAACGCAGATCCGGTCGCGCTTGCCAGTCAACTCAGCACTTTGCCGGAGACGATCGGTGCGCTCGCCGGCAAGACCGGCCTGTTCGGAGGCAACGCCGAACGCAAACACGCGCTTTCGCGGATCGATGCGCTGGCGTCGCATGTTCGCCAATCCGCCAAGACCTGGCAGCGTCGCCTTGCGGCCGAATGCGGCTCGGAACGCTGGAAGCGAGAAAAGCAGGACGTCGTCGAGGTTCTGGGGCCGAGCCGCCGGAGTGAGGCGCTGCTGCGCCAGCTCGACGATCTCCCCTATAGCGACAAGGCCAAGTTCGTCGAACGACTGGCGGCGACACCGGAGGGCCGTCAGGCGCTTGCCGAGGCAAAGGACATCGCTACTGCGATCGAAACGCGCTTCGGTCGCGCCGATCCCTCAGATCTCGCGGATCAGCTGAAGCGAGTGGGGCCCGATCAGGTTGAGGACGTCGAGCGGATCCGCCAGGTTGCTCGCCTTGCCGATCGTAATCATCGTGCGGAGCTCACCCAGCAGATGGAGTTGAAGCGGTCACTTTCGCGCACGAAGAGTTTGGGATTGGGGATGTAGAGTTCCATCTCCGACCGGTGGTCTTTTTGATTTGGGCCGGATCGTTCTGCGTGTCGATGAGCAGCGGATCGGCTCGGTCTTCCTGATCTGCTTGCATCGAGGGCGTCGAGGTGCCGATCACAAATCCGGCGCGTTCGATCGTCGATTGCTTCCGCTATCGGGCGAAAGTCGGCCTCGATGTTGCGATGGAGGGGCTGCGCGAGGGGCTCCGTCGGCGCAAGACCACAAGCGACGACCTCTGGACATATGCGAAAGAGGCCAGGATCTGGTCGATCATGCGACCCTATGTCGAAGCGACGGTGGCCGATGGCGCGTGAACTCAAGAAAAACGTAGGGGCATCGGCGGTCGTTCCTTGGTCGCGAACGAATGGCGGCCGCACCACCCGCCTTGGGCACGGTGGTCGCTGATCTCGGACGCTTCCTATTGCCGCTGACGCAGCCTGTGGAAGGGGAATGGCGCTGGAAGCCTCATGAGGGCTCGATTCAGCTCAAGTAAAGCAGCTTGGATATCCAAAGCGCTGAAGTACGATATGCCGGACGTCAGCGGATGAGCCTTCGCTCGAGAAAGCTTCGCATCTCGCGCCGTCCGTCTACGCCGCCGTAGCCGGCGACATCGGTGCCCATAATGCGATAGACCATGCGCTACGGTTTTTGGTGTAGTTCCCGATATTCGGAAATTCCGATCCCCCGCCAACTCCTTCGGAATATTTCCGCCGGCGCATGCGCTCTCAATTTCCGTCAGGAAGTGCCCTGGCTCTCCGCGCCGGCGCGCTGGCGATGAAGCGATAGAGATCCTCGATGTCGCGTTCCTCTTCCTCGCGAAAAGAACACGGTATGGCATCAGGATTGGGTGTCCGCCAGACGTTTGCGGATGCGCGCGAAGGATTCCGCAGCGGGGCGCAGTTTGCCCTCCTCGACCTGCCGGTTGGTCAGCGCCAGCACCTTCAGAAGCGCCAGCGTCTCCTGTGTTTCTTCGTATTGGCCGATATCCTGAAGGACGGCTTTCGCCTCTCCGTGAAGCGTAATGACGACCGGCTGCGGACTATCCTTCAGCTTTCGGATGACCTCCGGCGCATGCGCCTTGAGATAGCTGATCGGCTTGACCTGTTCTGACAGCTTCATGCGGTTACTCCGTTTCGACCAGAATATAGACCATCAAGTGGCGATTGAAGGAAGCCTTACGCTGCCAGTGAGACACAGTCCCGGCAGGGGATTTTCCATCTTAGGTGCGGCCGCTTTTTTTTACGCATCGCGTTCGAAAGAGAATGCCATTTCTTATAATGAAGGTTGTCTACTGATTTTATAGACTAAACTTTGCAACCAAGGATCGGATCGTGGCGTCATGACCTATCTCCTCAGCCTTCTCGACAAAAGCCCGATCGAACAGGGTCTCACCGCGGCGGACGCGCTTCGGGCGACGGTCAAGATTGCCGCCCGGGCCGAGGAACTCGGTTATCACCGTTTCTGGGTCGCCGAGCATCACAACATGTCCAATCTGGCGAGCTCGGCGCCGGAGGCGCTGATCGCCTATCTCCTTGCCAGGACATCGAGGATCCGCATCGGCTCCGGCGGAGTCATGCTGCAGCACTACAGCGCGTATAAGGTTGCCGAGACCTTTAATCTTCTGGCATCGCTTGCGCCCGGCCGCGTCGATCTCGGTGTCGGCAAGGCGCCGGGAGGCTTTCCGCTCTCGACGCGCGCCCTGCAGCTTGCCGTCGATCCGGCCAGGAAGCCGGATTTCGCGAGCCAGCTCTCCGATCTCAACACATATCTCGCTGCCGACCCGAATTACGAGGGGGCGCAGGCAACGCCTTTCCCGCCGACTGCTCCCGAACGTTTCCTCCTCGGCGCCAGCGTCGAAAGCGCCGAGCTCGCTGCCGAGAAGGGTTGGGAACTCGTTTTCGCCGGTCACCTGAACGGCGATCCTGACAATTTGCGCAGAACCTTCGAGGCCTATGAGCGGGCATCCGGCGGCAAGCGCCCGATCCTGGCGCTCGCAGCCTTCGCCGCCGAAAGCGAGGACTATGCCCGCGAGCGCGTCGGCAAGCTGCGCATCGTCAAGGTGTTCCTGCCGAACGGCCAGACCGTTAATGTCGGCAGCGAGGAGCAGGCGGCCGAATTTGCCCGCCAGGCCGGCGTCACCGATTACCGCATCGAGGAAAAGGTGCCGAGCGTGCTGCATGGCACGGCGGAGCAGATCCGCAAGGAGCTGGACGAACTTCACCGCCGCTACGGGGTCAAGGAGTTCGTGCTCGACACGCCGGCGCTTTCGGCCGCCGAGCGCCTGGCCTCCATCGAGCTGCTCGCCAAAGAGCGGCTTTCCCTCGTCGCCTGACCGTTTCCAAAAAGGATTGATCCCATGGCTCAAAGACACGTCACGTTCGGCATCATGCTGCAGGGTCCCGGCGGTCACATGAATGCCTGGAAGCATCCAAGCGGACCGGCCGATGCCAGCGTCAATTTCGATTTCTTCGTCAAGACGGCGCGCAAGGCGGAGGCGGCCGGCATCGCTTTTGCCTTCGTTGCCGACGGGCTCTACATCAACGAGCAGTCCATTCCGCATTTCCTCAACCGGTTCGAGCCGATCGCCATTCTCTCGGCGCTCGCCGCGTCGACCTCGAAAATCGGCCTCGTCGGCACGGTCTCGACCTCCTACAGTGATCCCTTCACCATCGCCCGCCAGTTCGCCTCGATCGATCTCATCAGCGGCGGCCGGGCAGGGTGGAATGCGGTGACCTCGCCGCTCGAGGGTTCCGGGCGCAATTACAGCCGCGAACATCCCGAACACGAACTGCGCTACGAGATCGCCGAGGACTATATCGATGCGATCAAGGGCCTGTGGGATTCCTGGGACGACGACGCCTTCGTCCGCAACCGTGAGACCGGCGTCTTTGTCGACAAGACGAAGATGCATCGCCTCAACCACAAGGGCCGTTTCTTCCGCGTCGAGGGGCCGCTCAATATCGGCCGTTCCAAGCAGGGCCAGCCCGTCGTTTTCCAGGCGGGCGCCTCGGACTCGGGCATCAGGCTTGCCGGCAAGCATGCCGACGCGGTCTTCACCAATGGCGGGCCGTTCGAGGAGGCGCAGGCCTTCTACCGCCAGCTCAAGGACAGCGTAATCGCCCATGGCCGCAGTGCCGCGGAAGTCGGAATCTATCCTGGTATCGGACCGATCGTCGGAGCGACGCAGGAAGAGGCGGACGCCAAGTATCAGGCGATCCGCAACCTCGTCACCATCGAGGAGGCGCTGCTCTATCTCGGTCGCTTCTTCGATCATCATGATTTCAGCGTCTATCCGCTCGACGCGCCGTTCCCCGAGCTCGGCGATATCGGCAGGAACAATTTCCGCGCCACCACCGACCGCATCAAGAAGACGGCGCGGGAGAAGGACCTGACGCTCCGCCAGGTCGCGCTTGATTCCGCAACGCCGCGCACCGCCTTCATCGGCACGGCGGAACACATCGCCGACGAGATCATCCGTTGGGTGGATCATGGCGCCGCCGACGGCTTCATCCTCGGTTTCCCTGTCATCGCCGAGGGCTTCGACGACTTCTCCAGATACGTTCTGCCGATCCTCACGGAACGCGGCTATTTCGATCCGGTCCTGAAGGGCGAGACGCTGCGCGACCATCTCGGCCTGCCCTTCCGCGAAAGCCGCTATGCGGCGGGCGCGGATCAGGTCGAGCGCGGAAAGGCGGTCGGCGCCTGAGGCGCTGACGAACGGCAATGAACATCATCGCTCAGAACTCGCACAGCAACGATCCGGTCGAGAAAAGTATCGCCGCCTATCTCGACGAGATCATCGCGCTTCGCCACGACCTGCACCAATATCCGGAGCTCGCGTTTCAGGAGCTCAGAACCAGCAAGCTTGTGGCATCCCACCTTTCCTCCTGGGGCTATGAGGTGGCGACGGGCATTGCCGGAACCGGCATCGTCGCCACCCTCAAGCGCGGCGATGGCAAAAAGCGGATCGGCATCCGCGCCGACATGGACGCGCTGCCGATCGAGGAGGCGACCGGTCTTGCCTATGCCAGCAGCAATCCTGGTGTCATGCATGCCTGCGGCCATGACGGACATACGTCGATCCTGCTCGCCGCCGCCCGTTATCTCGCCGAAAGCGGCAATTTCAGCGGCACGCTGCGGCTGATCTTCCAGCCCGCCGAGGAAATCGGCGCCGGCGCCCGCAAGATGATCTCGGAAGGCCTGTTCGAACGTTTTCCTGTCGACGCGGTCTTCGGGCTCCACAACTGGCCGGGTGTTCCCGCGGGTCAATTCGGCTTCGTTAGCGGCCCCGCCATGGCTTCGGTCGATCAGGCGGTAATCAAGATCATCGGCAAGGGCGGCCACGGCGCCGAGCCGCACCGCGCCGTCGATCCGGTGCTTGCCTCGGCATCCTTCATCACCGCCCTGCAGAGCGTCGTTTCCCGCAATGTCGACCCCCAGGACATGGCGGTCGCCACCGTCGGCTCGATCCATGCCGGCTCCGCCTCGAACGTCATCCCTGAGAGCGTCGAGATGAAGCTCACCATGCGGGCCTTCAGCGAGACGGTCCGCCAGTTGTTGCGAGACCGCATTCCCGCCCTTGCCCGCGCCCAGGCCGAAAGCTTCGGCGCCGAGGCGGATGTGAATTACCGCCTCGGCTTTCCGGCGCTGGTCAATCACGCAGCCGAGACGGCCTTTGCCCGCGACGTCGCCTTTGACGCACTCGGCCCGGCGGCGGTCGAGAAGGATTTCCGGCCGAGAACGGCGAGCGAGGATTTTGCCTTCATGCTGCAGGCAAATCCCGGCAGCTACCTCTTCGTCGGGAATGGCGACAGCGCTCCTCTCCACAATGCCCACTACAATTTCAACGACGCGATCATTGCGCCCGCCGCCCGCTACTGGGTCCGGCTCGCCGAAACCTTCCTCACTGATGACAACGGGTGATGAACGATATGAGCGATACGTTTCTCTATACCAGCCCTCTCGACCCGCGCGCCAAGCCGCTGATCGATGAATTGATCCACGAGTATGACAGCCGCTACGGCAACTATTTCAATGCCGAAGGGGCCGCAGCCGAGCTGAACCGCTATCCTCCCGAAGCCTTTGCGCCGCCTGACGGCAATTTTCTCCTGTTGATCCGTGGTGGCGAAACCATCGGCGGCGGCGCTTTCAAGAACTATGACGAACGCACGGCCGAGTTCAAACGCATCTGGACGCGCTCCGATCTGCGCCGTCACGGCCTTGCCCGCCAGGTGCTGGTGGAATTGGAGGCCCAGGCCGCCCGCCAAGGTTATTCCCGCATCTACCTGACGACCGGCTTTCGCCAGCCCGAAGCCGTCGGCCTCTATCTGAACTACGGCTACACCGCTCTCTTCGACACCTCCGTTGATCCCGAGATCTACAAGAGCCTGCCCTTCGAGAAGGACATCACCCATCTCGCTGAGCCTGCTCACGAAGATGCCGAACCGCGCCTGCGGGTGGCCGGCGCAAATTTCTGAAAACGGCAAGGACCGACAATCATAAAAGGGAAGCACAATGGCGCTGACAACGGATTTCGCAGGCATCGACCCCGGCAGCAGGACGGCAGGATCGAAGGATTACTCCCGTTACCGCATCGTGCCGGCGCGTCATCCGGGCCGCCTGGCAGGCACGATCTTTGCCGCCGTCGTCATCATCGCCGTGCTCTATTCCATCTTCACCAATCCGCGCTGGGGCTGGGGCGTCTTTGCTGAATGGTTCTTTGCCGAACCAGTGCTCGTCGGTCTCGGCAGGACGCTGCTTTTGACCGTGCTTGCCGCCATATCCGGATCCATCCTCGGAACCGCTCTGGCGCTCGCCCGCGTTTCCAGGTCGCCGCTGCTCTCAGGTCTTTCCTGGGGCTATATCTGGTTGCTGCGCTCGATCCCGGTCATCGTGCTGCTGCTGATCCTGAACAATCTCGGCTACCTCTACGAGACGATCAAGATTGGCATTCCCTTCACCGATACCGTCTTTCTCGACTATCCGACAGTGCAATTGCTGACGCCCTTTGCCGCCGCCTTCCTCGGCCTCACGCTCAACCAGTCTGCCTTCTTCGCCGAGATCGTGCGCGGCGGTATTCTCTCGGTGGATCATGGTCAGCTGGAGGCGGCCGCCGCACTCGGTCTGCCGCGCCGCCGCCAGGCCTTCCGCATCGTGCTGCCGCAGGCCATGCGCTCGATCCTTCCGACCGGCTTCAACGAACTCATCGGACTGGCGAAGAGCACCTCGATGGTCTACGTGCTGGCGCTGCCGGAGCTCTTCTATACGGTCCAGGTGATCTACCGCCGCAATCTCGAAGTCATTCCGTTGCTGATGGTCGCGACCGTCTGGTACCTGATCATCATGACGGTGCTGTCGATCGCTCAGCGCTATATCGAACGCTACTTTTCCAAAGGCGCCGTGCGCAACCCGACGCCGTTGCCCTTCCAGGCATTTTTCGAGCGTTTGCGCCGTCCGCTGCCTGTCCTCGAGACGGCGACCGACACCGTGCGCAAGATCGGTTTCCAGGATGCGGCGACGCTGCGGGCCGCAGGCGGCGCGGTGCGCATCCACGGTATCTCGAAGAGCTTCGGTTCGCTGAAAGTGCTCGATGACGTCGAGCTCAGCCTTCCCGCCGGCAGCGTGACCGCCATCCTCGGTCCGTCCGGCTCGGGCAAGTCGACGCTTCTGCGCGCCATCAACCATCTGGAGCGTGTCGATGAGGGTTTCATCTCGGTCGACGGCGATTTCGTGGGTTACAACAGGAAGGGCGACACGCTCTATGAGCTCAAGGAGAAGGATATCCTCAAACGCCGCGCCGATATCGGCATGGTCTTCCAGAGCTTCAATCTCTTCCCGCATCTGACCGTGCTCGAAAACCTCATCGAGGCACCGATCCAGGTTCGCGGTGTCGGCCGCGAGGACGCCGTGCAGCTGGCGCAGGAGCTGCTGGCACGCATCGGCCTCAGCGACAAGATTAACGCCTATCCGCGCCAGCTCTCCGGCGGCCAGCAGCAGCGTGTGGCGATCGCCCGCGCACTGGCGCTCCGCCCGAAGGTGCTGCTCTTCGACGAGCCGACATCGGCGCTCGATCCGGAGCTCGTCGGCGAAGTGCTCGACGTCATCAAGGAGCTTGCCCGCACCGGCACGACGCTCGTCATCGTCACCCACGAGGTGGGCTTTGCCCGCGAAGTTGCCGATACGGTCGTCTTCATGGACAGCGGCCGCATTCTGGAGGCCGGGCCGCCGGCCCGCATCTTCGCACAAGCGGAACATCCCCGCACCCGGGAATTCCTCGCCAAGGTTCTCTAGCGCGAACCAGCGCTGGCGAAACGCCGGGCCGCGACGGGCTGCTCCGGCCGAATAACAATAACCACAACCTAAAGATGAAATGGAGAAGGGGCATGACATTTACAGATAGGGCAAGGCTTCTGATAGCGGGAGCCATCACCATGGCCGCGATCGGTTTCGGTTCCGCGCAGGCGCAGCAGAAGTTCGATCTCAGCCCCGAGCAGCCGAACCGGCTGCGGGTTGAAAAGAACGAGAAACGCATTGCCGAAATCAAGGACTTCAAGTTCGTCGAAAACGGCGTCTTCACCGTCGGCATCAGCTCGAGCGGCAATCTGCCGCTGCATGATTATGCCTCCGATTCCAAAACCGTCATCGGTTATGACGTCGATCTGGCGCAGGCCATTGCCGACAGCCTGGGCCTGAAGCTCGAGTTGGTTTCGGTCGCCTGGGCCGATTGGCCGCTGGGGCTGACCTCCGGAAAGTTCGACGCGGTGATCTCCAACGTGACGGTGACGGAAGAACGCAAGGAGAAGTTCGATTTCTCGACCTACCGCAAGGATGAGCTTGGCTTCTACGTCAAGGCCGATAGCCCGATCGCGGCGATCAAGCAGCCGAAGGATATTGCTGGCCTGAAGGTGATTACCGATGCCGGCACCAACCAGGAAAAAATTCTGCTGGAGTGGGATCGCGAGAACGTCGCCGCCGGCCTGAAGCCAATCGAGGTGCAATATTATGACGACGACGCGGTCAAGGATCTCGCCGTTCAGTCCGGCAGAGCAGACACTGTCTTCAGCGTGAACGCAACGCAGGCCTATTCGGCGGGGATAAACGGCAAGACCAAGCTTGTCGGGACCGTCAGCGGCGGTTGGCCGATCACGGCCGAAATTGCCGTCACCACACGCAAGGGCAGCGGTCTGGCAGCGCCCTTGAGCGATGTCGTCAATGACCTGATCGCCAGCGGCGCCTATCGGAAGATCCTCGATACCTGGAACCTCGGTCCGGAGGCGATCGACAAGGCCCAGACCAACCCGCCCGGCCTGCCGAAGAGCGGCTCCTGATCAGTTCCTATAGGGCCGGCGGCATTGCTGCCGGCCACCCTGCCTGACAGTTTGGAGAATAAAACCATGATTGCCTTTCCGGCATTCCGGACCCTGCTGATTGCCGCCATGGCGTCAGCCCTTTCCTACGGCGCAGCTCATGCAGCCGAGGATTTTGACCTCAGCCCAGATCAGCCGGGCCGGCTTCACGCCGCGAGGAACGATGCGGCGATTGCCGCAATCCCCAAGGATTTCAAGTTCGTTACGTCAGGCAAGTTTACTATCGCGGTCAGCCCCGGCGGCCCGCCGCTTGCTACTTATGCCACCGACGCCAAGACTGTGGTCGGGGCAGATCCCGATTATGCCTATGCCATCGCCGATAGCCTCGGCCTGACGCTGGAGATCGTGCCGGTCGCTTGGATTGACTGGCCGCTCGGCCTCGCCTCGGGCAAGTATGATGCCGTCATCTCCAATGTCGGGGTCACCGAGCAGCGCAAGGAAAAATTCGATTTCTCCACCTACCGCCAGGGCCTGCATGGTTTCTTCGTGAAATCCGACAGTCCGGTCACCTCGATCAAGGAGCCCAAGGATGCGGCAGGCCTCAGGATCATTGTCGGGGCCGGCACCAACCAGGAGCGCATCCTGGTGAAGTGGAGCGAGGAAGATGTTGCCGCGGGCCTGAAGCCGATCGAACTGCAATATTACGACGACGAGGCGGCAAGCCTTCTCGCGCTGCGGTCCGGCCGGGCCGATGTCATCGTCCAGCCGCATGCGCAGCTCGTCTTCATCGCCGCGCGCGACAAGAACATCAGGCGGGTCGGCACGCTGAGCGCCGGCTGGCCGGATCGCTCGGATGTGGCGATCACCACCCGCAAGGGAAGTGGGCTGGCCGATGCGCTGACTGTCGCCACCAACGACCTGATCAAGGACGGCACCTACGCAAAAATCCTCGACCACTGGCATCTTTCCGAGGAAGCCTTGCCGGTATCCGAGACCAACCCGCCCGGCCTGCCGAAATACTGATCATCGGATGGCACGAGTGGGCAATATATCCATCAGCCATATCGGCTTCCTCACCCCCGGCAACTATCCCGACGAAGATCCGTTGTCGGGATTGGAGCAGACGCTTGAGCAGCTGCAATATGGCGAAGATCTGGGCTTCGACAGTGCCTGGGTCCGCCAGCGGCACCTGGAGCCTGGAATCTCTTCGGCCAGCGCCTTCCTGGCGGCGGCGACGCAGCGAACCAGCCGGATCGAGCTTGGAACCGCGGTCATCCCGATCGGTTACGAGAGCCCTTACCGGCTGGCCGAAGATCTTGCCACCGTCGATGTTCTGTCGCGTGGACGGCTGAATGTCGGCGTCAGCGCTGGCCGGCCACTGCACGCCGAGCTGATCGCCCCGCTCGTCTTCGACGGCGATTGGACGGGTTACGATTTCTCGCATGATCGCGTGCTGCGCTTTGCCGACAATCTGCGTGGCACTTATCTCGGCGACGAGCAGACCTTGATCAAGACGCCCTTCGGCCCGCAGCGGCCGCGGCTGCAGCCTTATGCCAGGGGCCTGATCGACCGGATCTGGTATGGCGGCGGGTCGCAGCGCTCGGCCGAATGGGCCGGCCGCAATGGTTTCAACCTGTTGACCGGCAATGTGATAACTGGCGAGGGGACCGATGATTTCTTCACCGCGCAATCGCGGCTGATCGAAACCTATCGCGCCGCTGGCACGCAGCGCCGGGTCGCGCTGGGCCGCGTCATCGTGCCTTTCGACAGCGCCGATGCGGCAACGCGCCGCCGATATCGAGACTATGCCGATGGCCGCCATGAGCGAACCCTTTCACCGCAGGGCGAGCGGGGCACCTTGTTTGCCCGCGATGTCGTCGGCACATCGGACGAGATATTGGCGCAGCTGTTTGCCGATCCGATCCTGCCCGAGGTCAGCGAGTTGAGGCTGGAGCTCCCTTACGAGTTCGAGCACGAGGAATACCGCCAGATTCTCCGCGACTTCGTGACGCTGATCGCCCCGGAGCTCGGATGGAAAGCACAATCCGAAGTTAG
Source organism: Rhizobium sp. CB2179 (assembly GCF_057653455.1). Classification (NCBI taxonomy): domain Bacteria; kingdom Pseudomonadati; phylum Pseudomonadota; class Alphaproteobacteria; order Hyphomicrobiales; family Rhizobiaceae; genus Rhizobium; species Rhizobium sp. CB2179. Next base: position 67,353 of record NZ_JBYGKR010000006.1, read on the forward strand.
ATCCGCTTCCTGAAAATACCGTCGCCCATTCGACGCCAGAACAATCACCTCGCAGGGAACATGCATCAGTGACCAAATCAGTAGAGTACTTCTTTTCGATCGGCTCACCCTGGTCCTATATCGGCTTCGACGCCTTCGCCGAACTTGCGGCGAAGAACGACGTCGTCATCACGCCCTATCTGACGACGGTGGTCGAGGAAAATGGCGGTATCTTTTCGCGCAACCGCCCGGAGATCCGGCGCGCTTATTGGACGCGGGACCTCAAGCGCTGGGCGCGCGTGCGCGGCAAGGAACTGCGGCTCGAACATCGCCCTGATTTGAGTGATGCGACGCCCGCGTCCCTCTTCGTGATTGCCGCCTATCTCGACGGACAGGATTGGATCGGCGTTGCCCGCGCCCTGCAGCATGCCTTCTGGAGCGAGGCGAAGGATATCGGAAAGCCCGACGTGCGCGAGGCGATCGTGACATCAGCGGGTTTCGATGGCGCGGTGCTCCTCAGACGACAAGCCGACGACGATGTCCAGAACAAATGGTCGGCAGACCGCGTGCATGCGCGCGACAGCGGCGTCTTCGGCTTTCCCACATATGTCTTTGACGGCGAGATCTATTGGGGACAGGACAATTTACCCTTCCTCGAACGTCATCTTCACGGCGACAAGCCTTAGGCTTGGCTCAAGCAATGTGACCGCAATGAATTGCAGCGTCCCGCGGTCTGAGATGTCGATGGCGATTGGCTTGCAGCTTAGGCGTGCTGAAGATGCGGTGAACGTTTTTTTCAACCAGGCGAAGAAGGAGAGATGCACGTTCCTTTAATCGATCAATTTTGTAGACAATAGTTGGAGCAACGCAAAGAGAGGAAAAACCATGTCAGCTTTCAAACTCGTCGGCATCGCTGGCAGCTTCAACCGTCCATCGAAGACATTGGCACTTGTGCGGCACATCGCCGAACGTGCGAGCATTCGCTACGGATTTACCAGCAAGAGCTATGATCTCAATGATGTCGGTCCGTCGCTGGGCAGCGCCTTGTGGCGCAAGGATCTCGACGCGCAGGCCAGGCATGTCGTCGACGAGATCGTGCAGGCCGATGTCCTGATCATCGGCTCGCCGACCTACAAGGGCTCTTATCCCGGCCATTTCAAGCACCTCATCGACCTGATCGACCCCCACGAACTTCGGGGCAAGCCGATCATCATCACGGCGACCGGCGGCGGTGACCGGCATGCGTTGATGGTCGAGCATCAGCTTCGGCCGCTGTTCGGGTTTTTCATGGCCCATACCTTGCCGACCGCCGTCTATGCGTCCGATCGCGATTTCACAGACTATGCGGTTTCATCCGACGCGCTCTTGGCCCGCATCAACGAAGTGATCGGCGAATTGGCGGCCTTCTTTCCGGGCGCAAACCCGGCTCTGGCGGCAGCCGAGTAAGGATCGTCACCATGGCTCGATCTCAGGAAGCAACGATCACAGATGCCGAAAGGCCGGGGGCAAGCGAGCAATTGTGGAGCGTCTTCGAATTCGCCCGACGCTATCGTCTCGCCAAACGCGAGGAGAACCGCCTGCTGATGCTCTACGGACCGACGGCATCGCTTCATGTTCTTCTCGCCAATGCACAACGTCATTCGCTGATTTTCTAGCCGAATAATACCGGTTCCTGACAGGAGGTTCGCATGAAGCTTGATTTTCAGTTCTGGCTGAAGCTTTCGATCGGCCGGTTCCTCGGCCTGAAGCCGCCCGCTGCACGGGAGCCGGTAAACGGATTGTTCGCGCGGGACGACGAGCGCGACCGGTCCGCGCGCGAATACGAACTCCATTATTGGGGCACCATGCCCGGCCTTTGGTATTGAGGAGAACGGCGCGATGGCGATTGTCGTTGAGACCGACCTGCGTCGGGGCGGTGCGAGAAGAGCGGAAGGCAGCGTCATGTCGCATTTCAGGCATGCGGCCGGAATCTGCACGATCGTCAGCTCCTTCACATTCCTGTTCGCCCTGGTGATCGGGTGGATCTGATGAGTGATGTCCGATGTTTGCCCCAATCGAGAAAAAGGCCGACGCGCAGCTTCAAAGAGGAAGCCGTCAGATGATCGACGTACTTATTCTTCCCGGGCTTTTCGGCTCGGGAGAAGGGCATTGGCAACAGCATTGGCTGCAGGATCAGCCGGGCAGTCGTCTAGTCGCTCAGGACGACTGGGACCATCCGAACCTTGACAACTGGCTGCTGCGATTGGAAGGCGCGCTTGAAGAGGCCGGCGAGGCCTATCTGGTTGCCCACAGTCTCGGATGCCTGCTTGCCGCCCGCTTGGCCGGGCGAAGTGCTGCTCGCCGCGTCAAAGCAGCATTGCTCGTTGCTCCATGCGATCTGCCGGTCACGGAAAACCTGCATCCCGGGCTTATCTCGTTTGGCGCCATGCCGACAGCGCCTTTGCCTTTTCCGAGCATTGTCGTCGGCAGCATGAACGATGCGTACATGACGGTCGATCGGTTGACCCTGTTCGGCCGCTTGTGGAACGCAGAGACCAGGAATATCGGCCTTGCCGGGCACATCAATGTCGCCAGCGGCTTTGGCCGCTGGCGCAGCGGCTACCGATTGCTGGAGGGCTTGAAGACGCAAACGCGCGGTCGAAGGTATGTCGTTTCCATGCCGCCGGCTTTTGCTATGTGAGTGGAATCGCCATGTCCGACATTGTCGCCGACCTGCTGCGCCTAAGCGAAGATCCGAATGCCGACCCGAGGACCAAGCGCCGCCAAACCATGGAGCGGCTGGTGCAGACGCTGCTCGCCATGGCAGATACCGAAATGGGATCGGAAGATGCGCAGCATCGCCATTCCATCATTCATTTGACGACGATCATCCGCGAGATGACGGGAAGGATTGCAGAGGCCGATGATGCGACGTTTTCGGCAATCGTCAGGGAGGCCGCGATGCTGATACGCAGCCTGCAGCGGCGCCAGGCCGACGCGGCCAGATTTACGGTGCACTGACGCATGACGGATATCCGGGAGCATAAGCTGGTGACGGTCCGGGGAAGCAAACTTTTGCTGACCGGATCAACAATGGCTCTGACGGACGAGCTCGTATCGCTGAGCCTTCGCCCCGCGATCGATGTCGGCCCGGAGCCACACCGAAAACCGCTGACCGAAGCGGAGGTGGAGATGCTCGCCAACCGGCTTCTTCACGAGTCTACCGGCGCGCCGCTTTGGATCTTCGCCTATGGATCATTGATATGGAAGCCGGACTTCGATGCCGTCGAATCGCAGCATGGCGCGACAAGAGGGTGGCATCGCTCCTTCTGCCTGCAGATGACCCGCTGGCGGGGAACGCGGTCCCAGCCGGGCCTGATGATGGCACTTGATCGCGGTGGACGATGCAACGGCGTCGTCTTCAGGCTTGCCGATGATGATCGCCTTGGCCAGATTCGGCGGTTGATCCGCCGTGAGGTCGGCACGATCGAAGACGCAGCGACGGTGCGCTGGATCCCGGTCGCAACCGCGCATGGGCTGGTGCGTGCGCTGGTCTTTTGGGCTGGTCCGAAAGGCGAGCGTGTTTCCCGCAAATTGCCGCTGGAGACGGTGGCGCAGGTACTTGCGAGAGCCTGCGGGCACATGGGCTCCTGTGCCGAGTATCTGTATCTGACGGTGAAACATCTGGAAGAACGTGGCATCCGGGACCGCAATTTATGGCGGCTTCAGAAGCTGGTCGCAGCCGAGCTCGTCGCCATACACGGGCTGAATGCGGCGGCGGGAAACCATTGAATATCGCTCCCTGCCGCCCTCCGGTCAGAGCTTGCCCTTCCAGGGCACGAGGTACGCCTCCAGAAACCGGATTGCGGCCGAGAAGGTGAACGCGCAGATCGCGATGATGCCGATACCGACGAAGACGACGTCGGTCGCCAGGAACTGTGAAGCCGACATGATCATGAAACCAATCCCGCGCGTGGAGGCGATCAATTCAGCTGCAACCAGCGTACCCCAGCCGACACCGAGCGCAATTCGAATGCCGGTGAGAATCTCCGGCAGGGCCGACGGCAGCACGATGTCCAGGAAGAGCTGCAGCCGGCTCGCGCCCAGCGAACGCGCGGCATTGACGCGCTCGATCGGCAGCGCACGGACGCCGGCCTGGGCCGAGAGGCAGATCGGTGCGAACATCGCAAGCACCAGCAGCGTGATCTTCGACGTCTCGCCGATGCCGAGCCAGATGATCATCAGCGGCAGGTAGGAGAGCGGCGGAAGCGGCCAGTAGAACTCGATCGGCGCGTCGAGCACCCCTTTTGCCCATCGGTTCAGGCCCATGAGCAATCCGAGTGGGATGCCGGCGGAGACGGCGATGAGGGCGGCGACGACGATGCGGAACAGGCTTGCAAAAACATGCTCGGACAGCGACGCACCTGCGTAACCGTCGCGATAGATGGCGCCGATCTGTGTCAGCACCTCGTCAGGACGCGGCAGAAACAGGTGTGGAACGACACCGAGCGCAGAGACGACCCACCACAAAAGCAGTATGGCCAGCGCTGTCGCAATGCTGATGGCCACCGTCGATTTCTCGCCGGCTCCAAAGCCCGCCATTTTCACCAGCTTGACCTGATGGTCCTCTCTACCCGCCGCAATCGGCGGTGCCTGCACTATATCGCTCATGCGGCGCTCCTGAGGTCTTCGGTGCTGTGGAGAATGGCGCGGATCTCCTCGCGCAACTCGGCAAATTGCGGTGACGCCTTGATTGATCGGGCGTCGCCGGTTTCGGCGAAGCGGCGAATGAAATCCAGATCGAAGCGCGCAACGACGCGCCCCGGTCGAGGTGACATGACCAGGACCTGCGTGCCCAGGAACAAGGCTTCTTCGATCGAGTGCGTGATGAAGAAGACCTTCTTTGCCGTCTTATCCCAGATGGAAACCAGCAGTTCCTGCATCTGCTCGCGGGTCAGGCTGTCGAGTGCGCCGAACGGCTCGTCCATCAGCAGGATGTCGGGGTTTGTTGCCAGAGCCCGTGCGATGCCGACACGCTGGCGCATGCCGCCCGACAGCTCGTAGGGAAAAGCGCCGGCGAATTCGTCTAGACCGACGAGCCGGAGCAGCTCCAGGGCGCGCGCTTGGCGCTCCTTGCGCTTGACCCCGGCGAATTTCAAACCGAGCGCGACATTGTCGATCACCGATTTCCAAGGCAGCAGCGAGTCTTTCTGAAAAACGACGCCACGATCTGCGCCGGGTTGTTCGACCGCGCGGCCATCGAGCGTGATCCGGCCATCCGAAAGCGGAAGGAAGCCGGCAATCGCGTTGAGAAGGGTTGATTTGCCGCATCCTGACGCCCCGAGTGCGACGACGAAGCCCCGTTCGGGAATATCGAAGGAAACGCGATCGAGCGCGTGAACGGTCCGCCCGTCGCGGGCTGCGAAGAAAACGCTGGCGTGATCGACTTTAAGCATGTTGCCGCTCGCAAGTTCGATGCCGGCGCGGTAAGCCGCGCCGGCGCTGGGGAGGATCAGTTGCTGACGCCGGTGAGGGCATCTGCGGTGACGAAGGCGCCATAATTCGCCTGTACATCGGAAACCTTGCCCTGTTCCTTCAGGAACGATGCCGTGTCCTTGAGAATCTTGCCGGCACCCGCCTTTTCGCCGCCGCCGAGCCAGGCATCCGATGCCTGGACCTCAGGTGTCAGAAGCGTGAGGTTCTTCAGGGCCGATGCCTGCTGGTCGGCTGTTCCACCGAGAAGCTTGGCAAGTGATTTGGCGTTGTCGCTGTCGGGACCCCAGGCGGATTTGTCCGATGCGAAGGAGGCGTAGTATTTGTTGATGACCGAAGCGAAGCCCTTCAGAAAGTCCGGGTTGTCGGCGGCAAATTTCGAGGTCGCGACCCAGGCCGAGAATGTCGGCGCACCCTTGTCTGCCACCTCCTTGGAGGTGACGAGAACCTTCCCGTTCTTCTTCAGTTCGGTGAGCGCCGGATCCCAGACGAAGCCGCCATCGATATCGCCGCGGTTATAGCTGGCGACAATCTCAGGCTGAGGGATTGCGAAGACCTGAACGTCTTTTTCGGTCAGGCCCAGCGATTTGATCAGCGCCAGCAGCTGATAGTGGTCCGTGGATACCGGCGCGGCAGCAAGCTTCTTGCCCTTCAGATCATTCAGGCTTTCGATGCCGGAACCGTTGCGGACGACGAGAGCCTCGTCGATGCCCGAGATGGAGGCGAGGTAAAAGGCCTTGACCTCGAGCCCGCGTGATACCGCAGCCGCAAACGGGCTGGAGCCGACATAGCCGATCTGGACGTCACCGGAGGCAATGGCCGCAAAGATTTCGGCGCCGGAATTGAACCTGCGGAAGTCGATGTCGTATCCCGTCTCCTTGGCGAATTCACCATTGGCGATCGCCACGGAAGACGGCAAGGCGTCGGTCTGATAGGCGACAACGACCTTCTTGTCCGCCGCTTCGGCGACAACAGCCGTTGCAAAAGTGCCGACGCCGACGGCGATCGCGGCAACCAAATTCCTGAAATTCATCTTGAGCCCCTTTGTTCAGGGCCGGACGACCCTTGATCTCACCCTCAAAAGCGTAATGGTTGGGGAGGGGCTAGCGGGAGAAATAACAAACTATATTTATAGACAATAGAGATAATTGTTTCGTGATTCTGCCGCTTGTGCGATCAACAGGGACCGGCGAGCGACATTGGGCTTGAATGACGAAATGTCTCGATGACGCTCTGAGCTTCAGGGGGAATGCATTTGGCATATGATGTTATCGTGGTCGGTTCCGGTTTTTCAGCGATAGCGGTTACCTGCAATCTCATCGAGCAGCTTCCCGCTTCGGCGAAGGTCGCCGTCGTCGGCGACGATCCTGGTTTCGGCCGCGGGACGGCTTACCGGACGGAGCTCTATCTCCATCGCCTCAATGTTCCGGCCGGCCGCATGAGCCTTTTGCCGCATCAACCCGACGACTTTGTCGACTGGCTTAAAAGCCATGGCCGTCCGTTGCAGGCCGGCGATTTCGCCTCGCGCAGCGATTATGGTCTTTATGTCCGCGATACGCTTGCACGGTTGCTTCGAAAGCGGGACGGCCGTTGCCGGGTCGATTTCATCAAGGCTAAGGCAGCGGGATGCGTTGAACGTTACAGCAGCACGCTGGCCTTCCATCTCGGCAACGGTGACGAGATTGCCGGGAAGACCGTGGTGCTCTGCCTCGGCGTCGGGAACGCGACCCTTCCGGTCGCTCCGGACGGAATTCCGCCATCGCTGCGATCGCGGATCATCGAGAACCCGTGGCGGCTTTCGTGGCTGAGGCGCGTCGCACCATCCGATGCGGTGTGTATCCTCGGATCCGGCCTGACGATGATCGATCAGGTGCTGGCGCTTCGTGCCCATGGCCACCGTGGCAGGATCGATGTGCTTTCGCGGCGCGGGCTCGCACCCCTCGGACATGCGCGAAAGCCGCCGGCGCCTCTGCCGATCGACGTCGAGAAGCTTCCAGATACGATCAGCGGCATATTGAAGACCCTGCGGGGAAAGAGCAGGACGGTTGCCGACTGGCGAGCCGTGATGGACGGTCTGAGGCCTGCAACGCAAGCTCTCTGGCAACGGCTTTCGGGCGAGGAACGTGCACGCTTCCTCAGGCATGCGCTTCCCTGGTGGAACATCCATCGTCACCGGGTCGCGCCTGACGTGTTCGACAGGTTTGAGACATTGGTCTTAGACGGAACTGTTCGTTTCCACGCAGGCTTCCTGAAATCGCTCGGGGCCGAGGAGGGCCGGCTTGTTGCCGGCTACAGGGTCAGAGCGGCGCGCGAGATCGCCGAGATCAGGGCGGACTGGCTCGTCAATTGCACGGGAATGGAGCGGGCCGGGATCAGTCATTCACCGCTTTTGAAGGAAATGAGCCGCTTCGAGTTGATTGCCCCCGATCCTCTTGGCCTCGGGATCCAGGTGGATGCCGCTTCCGAGGTGATAGCCCCGTCCCGGATATCGCCGGCCCGACTATTTGCGGTCGGTGCCCTGACGGCGGGGCAATTCTGGGAGATTACCGCCGTTCCGGATATCCGGGTGCAGGCCAAGGCCGTGGTCGAAGAGATCGTTTCAAGAGGCTAGCTCCCGACGCGTCCGCAGCAGATCAAAGGTGCTGCAACGTCCTTTGCGCGTCTGAAAAGGCGAGCGGCGCTATAGGTCGGCACAGCGCTTGTTGAATTGCCGGGCGCCGACAGCTACAGTATCTGGTACGCCATAATACGATTCTTGCATTCGGCTGCCGCGGCGGAAGTTGAGCGTGCAAAGTCCAACACTGAGGTACAGAATGAGCGGCGCTCTAAAGGACGCAATTCGAGTCGAGCGTCCTGCAAAGACCTTGCGGGAATTGGCGCTCGACAAGGTCCGCGAAGCCATCGTCAACGGATATTTCCGTCCCGGAGATCGCCTTGTCGAGCGTGACCTCTGCGCCCAGCTCGGCGTCAGCCGAACAGTCGTGCGCGAGGTTCTGAGGCATCTGGAATCGGAAGGGCTTGTCGCCAATCTGCCGAACAAGGGGCCGATCGTCGCGCAGCTCGACATCGGGGAAGCCAAGCAGATCTATGAGATCCGTGGCGCGCTGGAAGGCATGGCGGCGCGGCTGTGCGCGGAGCGCCGCAGCCCCGAGATCGTCGCTGCGCTGGAGGAATCTCTGGCCGGGATCCGCAACAGTTACCGCGATAACGATATGGCGGCTGTGCTGACGAACACCTCTTCCTTCTATCATACGCTGTTCACGATGGTTGACAGGAACGTTGCCTGGGGTGTCGTCAATCTTCTCACCGTGCGCATCAACCACCTGCGCTCGATGACGATCAAGACGGAGAGACGCGGCATCGAAGGCCCGCTGCAGATGTCGAAGATCGTCGACGCCATCCGCCGCGGCGACGGCGAGGGGGCTTACCGGGCGGCGATGGATCACGTCGCCGCCGCGAGCGCGATTGCCGAAGCGGTGCTGTCGGGGAAGAAGCCTGCCGACTAGGCACGAGCGGCCCGTGCCGCTTCCCCGCAGGCCTGGCAAAGCGCTCATCTCAGCTGTCGATATCACTCCATTCGCGATGATGTTCCGCGCAATTTAGCGGAACCCATACTCCGCGCTTGACACCCAACTTTGTCCAATGTGATGGTATGCCATATTAAGTAATATGTAAGGCGGTAGCATGGACTGGGAATGACCGTGACTTCTGAACTCGGCCTGCCTCCACGGGCGCCGCCATGTCGTTTGTCAGCTGACAACGCGCTGACGGGAAGAAAGCGCTGCCCGGTGGGTCGAAGGGCGCACGCGCGGCAAATCGAAAAACTCGCCTTGGCCTAAACTGCTCCTCGAGGGAACCAACTTGACACTCATATATTATGGTATACCATAATACGAAATTGAGAAATGAGGTGCTCGATGGCCATTCAAATTCGCAAGACGGGACTGCAGATCGAAACGACGCTGATCGAAGGCGGCAAGGCCGCGGCGGTTCCGCTGAAGCTGTTTACCGCCTTCGCGGTCGTGAAGAATCCCTGGGCCGGTCGCGGCTTCGTCGACGACCTCAAGCCCGAAATTCACGCAGGCGCTCCGGTGCTCGGCGAGTTGCTGACCAAGATGATCATCGAGGCGGTCGGGTCCGGCGAAGCTGTCGAAGGATATGGAAAGTCCGCTGTCGTCGGCCTGGACGGCGAAATCGAACACGGGTCCGCGCTTATCCACACACTGCGTTTCGGCAATTTCTATCGCCAGGCCGTCGGCGCCAAGTCCTATCTCGCCTTCTGCAACACACGCGGTCCGGCCAATGCGCCGATCATGATCCCGCTGATGGACAAGAACGATGAAGGCCGCCGTTCGCACTACCTGACCATCCAGACGTCGATCCCCGACGCGCCTGCTGCCGACGAGATCGTCGTGGCTCTCGGTGCTTCGATAGGCGGGCGCCCGCATCACCGCATCGGCGACCGCTACCAGGATCTGAAAGACCTGGGGCAGGACGTTGCCAATCCTGCGGGCGTTTGAAGGAGCGCTCTGAGATGCTGACGGCCGGATCGACCACACGCACCGCTGCAGCAACAAACGCCGCCGGTGCCTTGCCCCGAAAAAAGACGGCAAGCGGAACGGCCTATCACGAGGCCGGCAGCGGTGAGCCGCTGGTTCTCATTCACGGCGTCGGCATGCGGCTGGAGGCCTGGGTTCCGCAGATCGCATTCCTGTCTGCGGGCCATCGCGTCATCGCCGTCGATATGCCGGGACATGGCGAGAGCGCAAAGTTGCCGGCGGGCAGTCGGCTCGAGGAGTTCGTCGACTGGTTCGGACGCTTTCTCGACGAGATGGCAATCGACACGGCAAATGTTGCCGGACACTCGATGGGCGCACTGGTTTCAGGAGGGGCGGCCGTGACCTTTGGCGAGCGGATCAGCCGCGTCGCCTACCTCAACGGCGTCTACAGGCGTGATCCTGAAGCAAAGGCCGCCGTGCTTGCGCGCGCCGCGGCCATTCCGGTATCGGGCGTCGACAAGGAAGGCCCTCTGGCCCGCTGGTTCGGCGATGATGCAGACAGCGTCACTGCGCGTGAATTGACGCGAAAATGGCTGAACCTCGTTGATCCCCAGGGCTATGCCGTCGCTTACGCCGCCTTTGCGGGAGGAGACGAGACCTATGCCAACGGCTGGAAAGACGTGGCTGGTCCGGCCCTGTTTCTGACGGGGTCCGATGATCCGAACTCGACGCCCTTGATGGCGACGCAAATGGCAGAGGTTGCGCCGCAGGGCTACGCTCGCATCGTCGAAGGCCATCGTCATATGGTGAACCTGACCGCGCCTGATATCGTCAATTCGCTGCTCGCTGAGTGGCTGTCGTTCGGGGAGGATGAACGATGACAATCCAGACTGTCGACCCAAGAGCACTGCGAGATGCATTCGGGGCCTTTCCGACCGGGGTGACTGTCGTCACCGCCTGTGACGGGGATGGAAATCCGATCGGCTTCACAGCGAACTCCTTCACCTCGGTCTCGCTTAATCCGCCTTTGCTGCTCGTCTGCCTTGCCAAGTCGTCGCGCAATTTCGCCACCATGACCGGAGCACAGCACTTTGCGATCAACGTGCTTTCGGAAACGCAGAAAGACGTGTCGAACACCTTTGCACGCCCGGTCGAGGACAGGTTTGCGGCGGTCGAGTGGGCGAAGGGATCGGCAGGCTGCCCGATATTCTCGAACGTTGCGGCCTGGTTCGAATGCGCCATGGAAGAGGTCATCGAGGCTGGCGACCACGTCATCTTGATGGGGCGCATCGAAGCTTTCGACAATAGCGGCCGCAACGGTCTCGGCTATGCGCGTGGCGGTTATTTCACGCCGACGCTCGCAAGCAAGGCGGTGTCCGCGGCAAGCGAAGGCAATATGGAACTTGCAGCCGTTGTCGAACGCCGCGGCGAGGTTCTGCTGCTCGGCGAAGATGTGCTCTCCCTGCCAGGTGTCGATGCCCATGACGGCAGTCCGACCGAGACGCTGCAAAAATACCTGGAAACGCTCACCGGGTTGAAAGTCAGCATCGGCTTTCTCTATTCGGTTTATGAGGGCAAGAGCGACGGCAAGCAGCACATCGTCTATCACGCCGTTGCCGGAGAGGGCGAGCCTGCCGGCGGCAGGTTCCTGAAGCCTGACGCATTGGTTGCGGCAAAGTTCAAGACCAGTTCGACTGCCGATATCGTCAACCGTTTTGCGATGGAAAGCTCGATCGGCAATTTCGGCGTCTATTTCGGCGACGAGACCGGCGGCACTGTTCACCCAATTCCAGCCAAGGACGCAAAAGCATGAAGTTCTCCCTCTTCGTCCATATGGAGCGGCTCGACGCCAATCAAAGCCATAAGAGCCTCTACGAGGAATTCGTCGCGCTTTGCGAGATCGCCGACAAAGGCGGCATGCACGCGATCTGGACCGGTGAGCACCATGGCATGGATTTCACCATCGCGCCCAATCCGTTCGTGACCATTGCCGATCTGGCGCGCCGCACATCGCGGGCACGGCTTGGAACGGGGACGGTGATTGCTCCCTTCTGGCATCCGATCAAGCTTGCCGGCGAGGCGGCCATGGCCGATATCATCTGCGATGGACGACTCGACATCGGTATCGCGCGCGGGGCCTATTCTTTCGAATACGAGCGTCTGCTGCCCGGTCTCGATGCCTGGGGCGCCGGCCAGCGGATGCGCGAGCTCATCCCGGCGGTCAAGGGCATATGGGCCGGCGACTACGCCCATGACGGGGAATTCTTCAAGTTTCCGTCGACCACGTCGGCGCCGAAACCGCTGCAGCAGCCGAACCCGCCCATCTGGGTGGCAGCGCGCGATCCGAACTCGCACGAATTTGCCGTCGCCAACGGCTGCAACGTTCAGGTGACGCCCCTCTGGCAAGGCGATGACGAGGTTCAGTCGTTGATGGAGCGCTTCAACGACGCCTGCGCCAAGCATCCCGAGATCGAGCGGCCCAAGATCATGTTGCTGCGCCATACCTATGTCGGCTCGTCGGCGGACGATGTCGCCCAGGCCGCCCATGAGCTCAGCGTCTACTACAATTATTTCTTCGCCTGGTTCAAGAATGAGAAGCCGGTTACCCAGGGTCTGATCGAACGTATCCCGGACGAACAGATCAGAGCAAACGCCATGCTGTCGGACCAGGTCATGCGCACCAACAATGTCGTTGGTGACGCTGAGACCGTCATCGCCCGGCTCAAGGCGTATGAAGCACTCGGCTACGACGAATATTCCTTCTGGATCGACACCGGCATGAGCTTCGAGCGCAAGAAGGCGTCGCTCGAACGCTTCATCACCGAGGTCATGCCGGCATTTCAGGAGTAACACCATGCGGCGTTTCCAGCACTATATCGACGGCGAATTTTCAGATGGCGAGGCCAGCTATCCGAGTATCGACCCCGCTTCCGGCGCGGTCTGGGCTGATATGCCCGAAGCGCGCGAGGCCGATGTCGACCGGGCTGTCAACGCGGCCGACAGGGCGCTTTACGACGGCCCATGGCCGAAACTGACGGCCACCCAACGCGGCAAGCTGCTTTACAAGCTGGCCGATCTGGTTGCCGTTAACGCGCAGATCCTCGCAGAACTGGAGACGCGCGACACCGGAAAGATCATCCGCGAAACATCGGCTCAGATCGCTTATGTCGCCGAATACTATCGCTACTATGCCGGCATCGCCGACAAGATCGAAGGCGCCTACCTGCCGATCGACAAGCCCGACATGGATGTCTGGCTTCGCCGCGAGCCGATCGGCGTCGTTGCGATGGTCGTGCCGTGGAACAGCCAGCTCTTCCTGTCTGCGGTGAAGATCGGACCGGCGCTGGCGGCCGGCTGCACGATGGTGGTCAAGGCCTCGGAAGACGGGCCGGCGCCGCTTCTCGAATTTGCACGGCTCGTGCACGAGGCAGGCTTTCCCGCCGGCGTCGTCAACATCATCACCGGTTTCGGCGCGTCGTGCGGCGCCGCCCTCGGACGGCACCCGAAGGTTGCGCATGTCGCCTTTACCGGCGGCCCTGAAACCGCCCGGCACGTCGTTCGCAACTCGGCCGAAAACCTCGCCTCCACCTCGCTTGAACTTGGCGGCAAGTCGCCATTCATCGTCTTTGCCGATGCAGATCTCGAGAGCGCTGCCAATGCCCAGGTCGCGGGGATCTTCGCCGCGACAGGGCAGAGCTGCGTTGCCGGATCGCGCCTCATCGTCGAACGCAGCGTCAAGGACAAATTCGTCGCCCTGCTACGGGATAAGGCGGAGGCGATCCGGATCGGTGCTCCGCTCGATATGGCGACAGAAGTCGGCCCGCTTGCCACCAAGCGCCAGCAGGACAATATCGGCGCTCTCGTCGCCAAGTCGATTGAAAGTGGCGCCCGCCTTGTCACGGGAGGACGCAAGATCGACGGCGACGGCTATTATTTCCCGCCGACGATTCTCGACTGCGACGATGTCGCCTCGCCGTCGCTGATCGAGGAATTCTTCGGGCCGGTCTTGTCCGTCGTGTCATTCGAGACGGAGACCGAGGCGCTGCGGCTCGCCAACGATACCCGTTATGGCCTGGCTTCCGGCGTCTTCACCCAGAACCTGACCCGGGCGCACCGGCTGATGAAGGGGCTGCGAGCCGGGATCGTCTGGGTCAACACCTACCGCGTGGTATCACCGATCGCGCCGTTCGGCGGTTTCGGCCTGTCGGGCCATGGCAGGGAAGGCGGCATGGCCGCAGCACTCGACTATACCCGCACCAAGACGATCTGGCTCAGGACATCGGACGATCCGATCCCCGATCCCTTCGTGATGAGGTAGCGCCGATGTTTTACGAAATCCGCACCTATCGGCTGAAGAACGGCACCATCCCGCAATATCTCAAGGTCGTCGAGGAAGAGGGGATCGAAATCCAGAAGAGCCATCTCGGCACGCTCGTCGGTTACTTCTTTTCGGAGATCGGAACGATCAACGAGATCGTTCACATCTGGGCCTTTGCGAGCCTGGGCGACCGGGAGGCGAGGCGCCAGAGGCTTCTGGCCGATCCCCGGTGGCAGGCCTTCCTGCCCAAGATCCGCGATCTGATCGAAGTGGCGGAAAACAAGATTATGAAGCCAGCCAACTTTTCTCCCAGGAGCGAGGCGCACTGACGGCATAAGGCATACCCGTAGGACAAACCAGAACAAGGATAAGGGAACATGAAAACAACATTTGCTGTCGCGGCGGTTGCCGCATTCGTGGCTGTGTCCGCACCGGCGCACGCCGACAACATGGTCTTCTCGAGCTGGGGAGGAACGACCCAGGACGCGCAGAAGGCCGCATGGGCCAGCCCGTTCACGGAGAAGACCGGTATCACCGTCGTGCAGGACGGGCCGACGGATTACGGCAAGCTCAAGGCGATGGTCGAGGCTGGCCAGGTCACCTGGGACGTCGTCGACGTCGAAGGCGACTATGCCGCCCAGGCCGGCAAGAATGGCCAGCTCGAGAAACTCGATTTCTCGGTCATCGACAAATCCAAGCTCGATCCGCGCTTCGTGACTGATTACTCGGTCGGCAGCTTCTATTATTCCTTCGTCATCGGCTGCAATGCCGATGCCGTCACCGCCTGCCCGAAGACATGGGCGGATCTGTTCGACACGGCAAAGTTTCCGGGAAAGCGCACATTCTACAAGTGGTCGGCTCCCGGCGTGATCGAAGCGGCGCTGCTTGCCGACGGTGTGGCCGCCGACAAGCTCTATCCACTTGATCTCGACCGCGCCTTCAAGAAGCTCGATACGATCAAATCGGATATCGTCTGGTGGTCGGGCGGCGCACAGTCGCAGCAGCTTCTGGCATCCGCCGAGGCTCCCTTCGGCAGTGTCTGGAATGGCCGCATGACCGCGCTTGCGGCGAGCGGTATCAAGACCGAGACCTCATGGGAACAGAACATCACCGCTGCGGATTCGCTCGTCGTGCCGAAGGGTTCGCCGAACGTGGAAGCCGCGATGAAGTTCATTGCAATGGCGACTTCTGCCGAACCGCAGGCCGCCCTTGCAAAAGCCACCGGATATGCACCAATCAACGTTGACTCGGCCAAGCTGATGGATCCGGAGACTGCCAAGACCCTGCCGGATCAGCAGACGGCCAGCCAGGTGAATGCCGATATGAACTACTGGGCTGATAATCGCGATGCCATCGGCGAGAAGTGGTACGCCTGGCAGGCGAAATAGCCTGAAACTTGAGATGAACGGGTACGGCGAATGTTCGCCGTGCCCCCGCAGTGTCGGTGCCCGCTTGTCGGACCTCGGCGCCTGCGGAAATTGACGGGTGGGAAGGACTGTCATGTCGACATATAGCGATGCCTCCGCTGCAATTGCGCCCCTGCCAAAGGTGCGCAGGGCAACAGGTTTCGGCGGGGTCCTTCCGGCTCTCGCCTTCGTGACGATCTTTTTCATCGCGCCGGTGGCAGTGCTCCTGTTGCGCAGCGTGCTGGAACCTGTTCCGGGTTTTGGAAACTATGCGCAGCTGATCGGGTCCGCGACCTATCTGAAGATCTTCGCCAACACCTTCATCGTCTCAGGTCTCGTCACGGTGATTTCGCTGCTGATCGGATTTCCCGTTGCCTGGGCGCTGGCAATCATGCCCGGGCGCCTAACCTCGGTGATCTTTGCGATCCTGCTCCTATCGATGTGGACCAACCTGCTTGCCCGCACCTATGCCTGGATGGTTCTTTTGCAGCGCACGGGGCTCATCAACAAGATGCTGATCGGAATGGGGCTGATCGACAAGCCCCTGGCACTGGTCAACAACCTGACCGGGGTGACCATTGGCATGACCTATATCATGCTGCCCTTCATCATCCTGCCGCTCTACGGCGTGATCAAGAAGATCGACCCGTCTACCCTGCAGGCGGCAGCACTTTGCGGCGCCAACCGGTGGCAGTGTCTGACCCATGTTCTGCTGCCCTTGGCAATGCCCGGCATGGCGGCTGGTGCACTCATGGTCTTCGTCATGTCGCTTGGTTATTTCGTCACGCCGTCGCTTCTCGGCGGCACCGCCAACATGATGCTCGCAGAGCTGATCGCGCAATTCGTGCAGTCGCTGGTCAACTGGGGCATGGGCGGTGCTGCGGCGCTGGTTCTCCTCGTGGTGACCCTGTTGCTTTATGCCGTGCAGCTGCGCTTCGTCGGCAACCAGAATCCGGGAGGGCGTTGACATGTTGCTCAATTTCGACCGTCTCGGCTGGTGGAAATACATCTTGCTGGCGATAACGCTTCTGACTGCGGCCTTCCTGCTGATGCCGATCGTCTTTATCGCGGCGCTCTCCTTCGGCTCCTCGCAGTGGCTGATCTTTCCGCCGCCCGGCTGGACGCTTCAATGGTACAGCGAGCTCTTTGCCGATCCGCGCTGGCTGGAATCGGCCTGGACGAGCTTCAAGATCGCGGTCATCGTGACTGTTCTGTCGGTGCTGCTCGGGCTCGTGACCTCCTTCGGGCTGGTGCGCGGTTCGTTCCTGTTCCGCGATGCGCTGAAAGCACTGTTCCTGACGCCGATGATCCTGCCCGTCGTGGTTCTTGCGGTCGCCCTTTATGCCTTCTTTCTGAGGATCGGCCTTGGCGGCACGTTGGTAGGCTTCGTCATTTCGCACCTCGTTCTCGCGCTGCCCTTCTCGATCCTCTCGATCTCAAGTGCGCTGGAGGGCTTCGACAAGTCGATCGAGGACGCGGCGGTTCTTTGCGGCGCCTCGCCTCTGGAAGCAAAGATCAGGGTCACCCTGCCGGCGATCAGCCATGGGCTGTTTTCGGCGGCCGTCTTCTCGTTCCTGACTTCCTGGGACGAGGTGGTGGTGGCAATCTTCATGTCCAGCCCGACCCTGCAGACGCTGCCCGTCAAGGTATGGGCAACGCTGCGGCAGGACCTGACGCCCGTTGTCGCTGCGGCGTCGACCCTTCTCATCCTTTTGACGATCCTCTTGATGGCGCTGGTTGCCGTCGTGCGTAAGGTACTGAAACAATGAAAGAACCGTTCCTTCAGATCCGCGGAATACGCAAGGAATACGGCCCGGTCGTCGCCGTCCACGACGTCAATCTCGACGTCCGGCGCGGGGAGTTCCTGACCTTTCTCGGACCGTCCGGATCCGGCAAAAGCACCACCCTCTACATCCTGGCCGGTTTTGAAACTCCAACGAAAGGCGACATCACGCTGGAGGGCAAGACCTTGCTCGACACGCCTTCGCACAAGCGCAACATCGGCATGGTGTTCCAGCGCTACACCCTGTTTCCGCATCTGACGGTGGGCGAAAACATCGCATTCCCGCTGAAGGTGAGGCGGAGGTCCAAGGCCGAGGTCGACAGCAAGGTCAAGGAGATGCTGCGCCTCGTCAGGCTCGAAGGCTTCGAGGATCGCAAGCCTGCGCAAATGTCCGGCGGCCAGCAGCAGCGTGTCGCCCTTGCCAGGGCCCTTGCCTATGACCCGCCGGTGCTTCTGATGGACGAGCCGCTGTCGGCGCTCGACAAGAAGCTGCGCGAGGAAATCCAGCATGAGATACGCCGGATCCATCAGCAGACCGAAGTGACGATCCTCTATGTCACGCACGACCAGGAGGAGGCGCTGCGGCTCTCCGACCGGATCGCCGTCTTTTCCAAGGGGGTCATCGACCAGATCGGCACGGGGCCGGAACTCTATGCCAATCCGCGGACCCGCTTCGTTGCCGAATTCATCGGCGACAGCGACTTCATTTCCTGCGACCTGCTGTCATCTTCCGATGGGCAGGCCACCATTTCGCTTGGCGGCGGAAGCGTCTTCAATGACATTCCGGTGCATGGAAAAGGAAGCTCCGGGACAAGGGCAGCCCTGATGCTGAGGCCTGAGCGCATTCGGTTGTCGCGAAACCAGGTGGCGGGAGCGGGTCTTGCCGCAACCGTCAGCGACATTACCTTCCTCGGCAACAATATTCACGTCTCGACCGAGACGGCGACGGGTGAGGCGCTGGCGGTTCGTCTGCCGTTTGGTCATGAGGCTATCGTCGGGCTCAGCCGTGGCGATATAGTCCATCTGAATTTCGATCCCGGTGCCGCTCACGTATTCTGTTGAAAGTTGTTTCATATGAAGCTCAATGATCCCTCGCTGTTCCGCCAGGCATGCCCCATCGCCGATCGCTGGATCGAAGCGGAAGGCCGCAAGGCGGCGACGGTCCGCAATCCAGCCACAGGCGAGCCGCTGGGGGTGGTCCCCGATCTCGGTGCGGCGGAAACGGAAGATGCCATCCGCGCCGCGGTCATCGCCCAGAAGCTTTGGGCGAAGAAGACTGCCGGGGAGCGCGCCGCCGTTCTGAAGGCTTGGCATCGGCTGATGATCGAAAACCGCGACGATCTGGCGATGATCCTGACGCTGGAGCAGGGAAAACCGCTGGCCGAGGCCAAAGGGGAGATCACCTATGGTGCGAGCTTCATCGAATGGTTCGCCGAAGAGGCGAGGCGCATCAACGGCGAGGTCGTACCGGGACATCAGCCGGACAAGCGGATCCTCGTCCTGCGCCAGCCCGCAGGCGTAGTGGCGGCAATCACGCCCTGGAACTTTCCGAATGCGATGATCACCCGCAAGATTGGCCCTGCGCTTGCCGCCGGCTGTGCCGTGGTTCTCAAGCCGGCGCTGCAGACGCCATTCTCTGCCATTGCCATCGCCGTTCTCGGTGAGCGTGCCGGCCTGCCGCCGGGGCTTCTCAACATCGTCACGGGTGACGCAGCGGCAATTGGCGGAGTGCTGACGGCAAGCCGTGACGTTCGGGTTTTGACATTCACGGGCTCCACCCGGACGGGCGAACTGCTTTACCGGCAATGCGCGCCGACGATCAAAAAGCTCGGCCTCGAGCTTGGCGGCAATGCACCCTTCATCGTGTTCGACGACGCCGATCTCGACGCTGCCGTCGAAGGCGCGCTCATCGCCAAGTTCCGCAACAACGGTCAGACCTGCGTCTGCGCCAATCGGCTTTATGTTCAGGACGGCGTCTATGAGGCGTTTGCCGCCAAACTCGCCGCGGCGGTTTCGGGCCTGAAGGTCGGCAACGGTCTCGACCGTGACGTCGTGCTTGGCCCGCTGATCGACGACAATGCCGTCGCCAAAGTCGAAAGCCATATCAGCGACGCCGTTTCAAAAGGTGCCGGGATCGTCATAGGCGGCAAACGTCACGCGCTCGGCGGCCACTTCTTCGAGCCGACAATCCTGCGCGATGTCGCTGCCGGCATGCAGGTCGCGCGCGAGGAAACCTTCGGGCCGCTTGCACCGCTGTTTCGCTTCCGCGACGAAGAGGACGTCATCGAACAGGCAAACGACACCGAGTTCGGGCTTGCTTCGTATTTTTACGCTCGCGATCTGTCGCGGGTATTTCGTGTGGCCGAAGCGCTGGAATATGGGATGGTCGGCGTCAATACCGGTCTCGTCTCGACGGCTGAGGCTCCGTTCGGCGGTGTGAAGATGTCAGGTCTTGGCCGCGAAGGGTCGCGGCACGGATTGGACGAATATACCGAGCTTAAATATGTCTGCCTTGGCGGTATTGCCTGACCTTGACCGACCCTTGCGTCTTGCCGCAAACTGCCGGCGCTCAAAGGAGTTCGGGCTTGCTGATAAACTGTAGCTTCGTGATCGGACGGTCCAACCGTCCGGGAAGCGAGATTTTTCCAAGAAATCGACAAAATTAGTATGCTATCCCGCGCTCATCGCGATCGAAACCGCTAGAAGCAACTGAAACGAATTCAGACCGCAAATTAGGGGAATACGATGCTTTTGAAGTCTTTAGCCGGCGTATTCGTCGGGGCCGTGTTGACTGTGCTTGCCGTCAGTCCCGCCCAGGCCGATGCAGTGAAGATAGGCAGCAAAAACTTCACCGAACAATTCATCGTCGCCGAAATCTATGCCCAGGCGCTTGAGAAGGCCGGTGTCGAAGTCGAGCGCCATCTCAATCTCGGTGCGACCCTCGTTGCCCATACCGCATTGACGAACGGCGATATCGATCTCTATCCCGAATATACCGGCACGGCGCTTGCCGCCGTCGTCAAGGGTGATCTTTCCGGCTCGGCCGACAAGATCTATTACGACGTCAAGGATTACTACGAGAAGAACCTGAAGCTGACGCTGCTGCAGCCGACTGAGATCAATAACGGCTATGCGATCATCACGCTTCCCGAGACCGCCGAGAAATACAAGCTGAAGACACTTTCCGATCTCGGCCCCGCTTCCAAGGACCTCACCTTCGGTGCCGAAGGCGGTTTCGGCGAACGCAAGGACGGTCTGCCCGGTCTGAAGCAGGTCTATGGCATCCAGTTCAAGGAGTTCAAGATCTTCGCCAAGCTCGGCATCCGCTATAGCGCGTTGACCAGCAAGGATCTCGACGTTTCATATGGTTTTGCTACGGATTGGCAGATCTCGGATAACAAGCTCGTCGTGCTCGACGACGACAAGCATCTCTTCCCTCCCTACTATCTCGTGCCCGTCGTGCGCCAGGACACGCTTGCGAAGAACCCGAAGATCGCCGAGGTGCTGAACAAGATCAGCCCGCTGCTCAACAACGAGAACATGCGTGGCCTGAACGCCAAGGTCGACCGCGACAAGGAAGAGCCGGCCGATGTCGCCGCGGAATTCCTGAAGGCGCAGGGCATCTGATCTCAGGAAGCGACAAGTTTCGCTTTTCCTGAGCGCGAAATGCGGCGAAGCTTGAGGCTTCGCCGCATTGTCATGATCGTGCCGACAGGAATTTATCGTCTTGAACTGGGCTCCCAAGCATATTCCGGAAATTGCGCTCGCGGTCTGGCAGCATCTCGTGCTGTCGGTTTCCTCTGTGCTGATCGGCCTTGTCATCGCGCTCGTGCTCGGGATCATCTGTGCGCGCCGTCCGCGGCTCTATGCCTTCGCGCTGACCGTGACGAACGTCATTTTCGTGATTCCGAGCCTGGCGCTCTTTGCGCTGCTGATCCCCTTTGTCGGTCTCGGCATGGAGCCGGCGCTGATCGGTCTTTCGTCCTATTGCCTGCTGATCCTGTTGCGCAATATCGTCACCGGTATCCGCGGCGTTCCCGCAGATGTGCTCGATGCCGCCGACGGCATGGGTTACGGCCCATGGCAGCGGCTTTTCCGCATCGAACTGCCGCTCGCCTTGCCGCTGATCGTCTCGGGTGCGCGAATTGCGCTCGTCACCGTCATCGGCATCGCAACCGTTGCCGCCTTCATTGATGGCGGCGGGCTCGGCACCATCATCCTGATCGGCATCGATCAGGAATATGCCGAGAAGATCCTGGTCGGCGGCATCCTGACAGCGCTTCTCGCGGTGATCTTCGATCTCATCTTGACCCAGGCCGAAAAGGCCCTGGTGCGCTGGCAATGAGGACCATTCGATGCTGAGCACCGCCTTGTTCTGGATCGTCGATCATCAAAACGAATTCTATCGTGCGCTCGGCCAGCACCTGTTGATGTCGGGCGTGTCGCTGGCGATCGCGCTTCTCATCGCGCTGCCGCTGGCAATCCTCATCGTCAATCACGGCCGTTTCGCCTTCGGCGTCATCAATACGATCAATGGTCTGAGAACCGTTCCGAGTCTTGCGATCCTCGCCATCATGATGCCGCTACTTGGGATCGGCATCATGCCCTCGATCGTGGCGCTGACTGTGCTTGCCTTGCCGCCGATCTTGCTCAATGCCTATGTCGGCCTTCGCGACGTTGATCCCGATGCGGTGGAAGCGGCAATCGGTATGGGAATGGATCGTGGCCAGGTGCTGCGCAAGATCCGTATCCCGCTTGCCGCACCGGCCATGTTTGCCGGCACGCGCACCGCCGCCGTGCAGGTCCTTGCCGGGGCAACACTTGCGCCCTTCATCGGCGGCGGCGGGCTCGGCGATTTCATCGCGACCGGTATCGGCATGATGGACATGTCGCGGCTGCTGGTCGGCGCCGTGCCGATCGCGATCCTGGCGCTCGCCACCGAATTCATTCTCGGCCGTGCCGAGAAAATCCTGTTTGCAGAAAGAGCCGCCGCATGATCCGGATGGAAAATGTCACCAAGCGTTACGGCGAAGGTGCGGCGCCCTCGGTCGACAGGCTGACGCTCGATGTGCCAGAGGGCTCGACGGTGGCGCTGATCGGCCCATCCGGCTGCGGCAAGACGACGACGATGCGCATGATCAACCGGCTGATCGAGCCGACTGAAGGCCGCATCCTCGTCAACGGCGAGGACGTCACCAAGGCCGATCCCGTGCAGCTTCGCCGCCACATCGGCTATGTGATCCAGAATGTCGGCCTCTTCCCGCATATGACGATCGCCGAGAATATCGCCGCCGTGCCGAACCTGCTCGGCTGGGAGCAGAAACGGATCGCGGCGCGCACCAAGGAGCTGCTCGACCTCGTCGGTCTCGATCCGCAGGAGATGCTGAAGCGCTATCCGCGCCAGCTTTCTGGCGGTCAGCGCCAGCGCATCGGCGTTGCCCGTGCGCTTGCGGCAGACCCTGCCGTGCTTTTGATGGACGAGCCTTTCGGCGCCATCGACCCGATCGCCAGAGCGCGCCTGCAGGACGAGTTCAGGCAGATCCTGAAGCGTGTCAGAAAGACCGTGGTTCTGGTCACCCACGATCTCGACGAGGCGATCCGGCTCGGCGACCGCATTGCCATCATGCGCGCCGGCAAGATCGTGCAATATGATACGCCCGACGCGATCCTCTCCGGTCCGGTCGATGAATTCGTCGCGAATTTCGTTGGAATCGACCGTGCGATCAAGAGGCTCAGCCTGTTTTCGGTCGCCGACGCGGCCCTGACAGGAGCGCCGTCGGCTCCGGCTGCCACGGTGGCGGCAAATGTCAATCTGCGCGATGCGCTGTCGCTGATGGTCGCTGCCAACAGCGACGTGCTCGCCGTCGTCGATGGCAATGGTACGGTCACCGGGCATCTGACGCGTGACACCATCTTCTCGATCTGAAGGCAGGAAACACGATGCATCTCGGCTTTTCCCTCACACCCTTCGGTCATCATCCGGCAGCCTGGCGCAACGCCGGAACGCCTGGGCATCTCGGTTTCGACTCGCTGCTTTCCCAGATTGCAAAGGCCGAGGAGGCGGGTTTCGATTTTGTCCTGCTCTCCGACCGACTTGGTGCTCGACCGGTCGATGATCTCTCGCCGATTGCCACACCCTTCGAGCCGACGACGCTGGTAGCGGCTCTTGCGACGAAGGCGCGCCGGATAGGCTTCCTGGCAGCTGCCGCAACCAGTCAGCACGAGCCCTATAATCTCGCCCGGCGCTTTGCCTCGCTCGACCAGATCAGCGGCGGGCGAACGGGCTGGGTCGCACTTCCCGCGTCAGGCGATTTCGAGCGCGACCAGGAATATCTAAGGCTTGTCGGCGCGCTGTGGGACAGTTGGGAAGACGACGCCTTCATCTACGACAAGCAGCAGGGCCGCTTCTTCGAGCCAAGTAAAATGCATGTGCTCAATCACAGGGGCAAGCATTTCACGGTGCGCGGACCGCTCAACGTCAACCGCTCACCGCAGGGCAAACCGGTTATCGCTCAGTTCCTGAGCGGAGGAAGCAAAACGCTGGCCGCGCACAGCGCTGAAATCGTCCTGCTTCAAGATAGGACATTGGAAAGTGCAAACGACACGGCGGCCGACTTCGTGCGCGTGCTCGAAGCGACTGGGCGACAGCGGCAGGACGTCCGGATACTGGCAAATATAGTGCTGATCATTGCCGAGACGTCTGAAGCGGCGCACGCGGCAAGCGATGCGCTTCGATTTGGGGAGGCGGAGCGGGCGAGCCAACCGCTTTCCGCGTCACGTCTGGTCGGCACGCCAGCCGAGATTGCCGATACGCTGCAGCGGTGGTTCGAAACCGGCAACCTGGACGGCTTCACTATTCTGCCGCCGACATTGGGAACGGCCGATCTCTTCCTTGCCGAAGTCGCTCCCGAATTGCAGCGGCGCAGCTTGACCGGCAAAATTAAAGCTGGTTCGACGCTACGCGAATATCTCGGCCTGCCGCGTCCCGCCCATCCTAATGCAGTGGAGCGTGCATCATGAGCGGCGATCGCAAGATGAGACTGGGCGCCTTCCTGATGGCCGGCGGTCATCATATCGCAGCGTGGCGTCACCCGCTCGCGCATGCTGAGGCCGGCGTCGACATCGACCATTTCATCGCGCTTGCTCGGATCGCCGAGCGCGGCAAGTTCGACATGATCTTCGTCGAGGACGCCGCCGCGATACGCGAGCGCAACCCTGATATGGCAAGCCAGGCTGCCCGCTCGACCGCCTTCGAGCCCTTGAGCCTGCTCGCGGCCCTTGCGGTCAACACCTCCCATATCGGTCTCGTCGCCACGGCGTCGACAACCTACAACGAACCCTACGGCCTTGCCCGCACCTTCGCCTCGCTCGACCAGCTGAGCGGCGGCAGGGCAGGGTGGAACCTCGTCACCTCGGCAAGCGAACTCGAAGCGGAGAATTTCGCCAGCAGCGGCCTTCGCCCGCATTCGGAGCGTTACGAGCGCGCCGAGGAGTTTGCCGATGCGGCTCTTGCGATCTGGGACGGCGTGGAAGACGGAGCCTATCTGCCACAGGGCGGCACGAAATTCGCCGATCGCGCCAAGCTCCATCCGCTGAATCATCACGGCAAGCATTTTTTTGTCGAGGGCCTGCTCGAAAGCCCGCGCTCGCCGCAGGGACGGCCGATCATGGTGCAGGCCGGCGCCTCCGACGTCGGCAAGGAGCTTGCCGCTCGCACCGCCGATGTCCTCTTTGCCGCTTCACAGACGATCGGCGAGGCCCAGGCATACTATGTGGATGTGAAATCGCGGCTTGCTAAGTACGGTCGCCGGAGCGGCGACGTCAAGATTATGCCAGGCATCTCGCCGATCGTCGGCGCCACCGAAGCGGAAGCCAAGGCAAAATTTCGCGCGCTGCAGGAGCTGATCCCGGATGCTGTCGGCGTGGCGCTGCTCGCAAGTTATCTGAGCATCCAGGACCTTTCCGCCTATCCGCTCGACGGACCACTGCCTGACATGCCGGAGACCAATCTCATCCAGAGCCGCCAGCAACTGATCATTGATCTCGGCAGGCGCGACAATCTCTCGATCCGCGAGCTTGCCCGCCATTTCGCCGGCGCGCGCGGCCACTGGCAGGTCGCCGGTACGCCTGCCCAGATCGCCGATGCGATGGAAGAACGGTTCAGCCAGGGTGCTGCTGACGGCTTCAACGTTATGGCGCCTATCTTCCCCTCGGGGCTCGATGATTTCGTCACGCTTGTGGTGCCGGAGCTTCGCCGTCGCGGACTTTTCCGTGAAGACTATGAAGGCCGGACCCTGCGCCAAAATCTCGGTGTCGGCGCGCCGGCCAAACGATAATGTGAGACGACCATGAACCCGATCTATATCGACTATCTCAACGCCTTCGATATCGAGGCACTCAATCCTAGCAATGACGAGATCCTCGCCGCGATCGAGACCTCGCTTGGCGCCCAGGGCAAGGGCGAGACGGTGATCGAACCGCGCGTCCATCTCGAGCCCGATCCAAGCTTCCACGGCCATTTCAACGTCTTGCGCGGCTATGTGGCGCCGCTGAACCTTGCCGGCGTCAAGATCGTTGGCGATTTCGTCGATAATTATAAGCTCGGCTACCCCTCGGAATTCGGCGTGCTCAACCTCTTCGATCCGCGCACCGGCGTCCCGAAAGCCATCCTCGACGCCACCGTCATCACCGATATGCGCACCGGCGCCGTCACCGCGCTCGGCGCCAGACATCTGGCCCGCAAGCGCTCAAAAGTGCTCGGCCATATCGGTGCCCGCGGCACGGCCTATTGGAATGTCCGGCTGCTCAATCACCTGTTCGACTTCGACGAAATCCGCGTCCACTCCCGCCGTCCCGAAAGCCGCGATGCCTTCGGCGCCAAGCTGGAGCAGGATCTCGGCAAGAAGATTACTGTGACCGACAATTGGCGCGACTGCGTCGAAGGCGCCGATATCATCGTCGAGGCCTCGCGCCTTTCCGAGCCCGAGCCGATGCTTCGGACAGAGTGGATCAAGAAGGGTGCCTTCGTCGTTCCCTACGGCACGATGAGTGCTGTCGAACTGTCGCTGACCGACATCATGGACAAGCTCGTCGTCGACGATTGGGGCCAATGCAAAGGCGGCAAGTTCGGCTCGCTGCGGGCGCATGTCGACGCCGGCAAGCTGTCCGCAGAAACCCTGCATGCCGAACTCGGCCAGATCGTTGCCGGTCTAAAGCCGGGACGACAGAGCGATGACGAGACGATCCTGCTCTGGCACCGAGGATTGTCGCTGAGCGACATCGCGCTCGGCCATGCGCTGCTGACCAAGGCGCATGCCGTCAATATCGGCCAGAGGCTGCGTTTCGCATGACGCCGCTCCTCTTGACAGGCTCCGGCATTATGATCGCCGACATTGTTGCGATCGCCCGGCGTAACGTCGTTGTCGAACAAGGCGCAGATGTCGCGCCGCGGCTGGCGCGCGCGCGGCACATCCTGGAAACTGCGGCGGCATCGGGCCAGCAGATCTATGGGATGAATACCGGCCTCGGCGCCAATCTGGGAACTGAGGTGACCGCCGATTTCGAGGCATTCCAGCTGCAGCTCGTGCGCGGCCGCGCCATGGGCGTTGGGCCAGCCTTGCCGCGCGACGTGACGCGTGCGGTCATGGCGGCGCGCCTCGCCATGCTTGCGGTCGGTGGTTCCGGCATCTCGCCGCCGGTCTTCGAGGCGCTTCTCGCATTGCTCAATGCCGGCGTCCATCCGCTCATTCCATCCATCGGCTCGATCGGTGCTGGCGATCTCGTACTTCTCTCCTCCATCGCCCGGTGTCTCATCGGGGAGGGTGAAGCCGAATATGCGGGCGCGATCCATCCCGCGCATGAAGCACTGAGGCTTGCCGGCCTGACACCGGTGACCTTGCGGCCGAAGGACGGCATTTCGCTGCTGAATGCCTCTGCCGTTTCCGTCGGTCAGGGCGCTCTCGCCCTGCATGATGCAAGGCAACTCCTCGGTCGGCAGCGGCAGGCGGCAGCCCTTAGTTTCGAAGGCCTTGGCGGCAACCCGCTCATTCTCTCGCCGGCTATTCAAAAGGCAAGACCGTCCATCGGCCAGGCGGAAGAAGCAGCCAGGCTTCTCGAAGCGCTCACCGGCTCGACCCTCTTCAAAACCAAAGCCGCCATCCAGGATCCGCTGAGCCTAAGGTGCGTCGCACCGATCCATGGCGTCCTGGCCGAGGCTCTGCGCCGGGCCGAGCAAACCATCGAAATCGAACTCAATGCGGCGGCGGACAATCCGCTTGTCATCCCCGACGAGGAGCGGGTGCTCTCGACCGGCAATTTTCACACACCGTCGCTGTCACTCGCGTTCGAGACGCTGGGGCTTGCCATCGCCCAAGTGGCATCGGCAAGCGCTGCGCGGTTTGTCCAGTTGACCGGCTCGGGCCGGAACGGGCTGCCGCGCTACCTGTCGCCGGTCGGCGGCGCTTCGGCCGGCTTCGTGCCCATGCAGAAGGTGGTCGCGGCGCTGACGGCAGCGATCCGACACAAGGCGAACCCGGTTATGCTCGATTTCCTCGCAGTCTCGGAAGGCGTCGAGGACCATGCAACGCAGTCATCGCTTGTCGTCCAGAAATTGGCCGAAATGCTCGAGCTCTGGCGCCAGGTGATCGCCTGCGAAATGCTGGCCGCCGCCCAGGCGGTGGACCAGCGTCCGCAGCATCATTGCGGGCAAGGCACCCGGGAAACCTTCGATCTTGTCCGCCAGATCGCGCCGGCGATGGTGGACGATCGCCCGCTCGGGGAGGATGCGTCGGCGCTTGCATCTTACCTCCGGCGCGACGAGTAGCTCAAGGCACGGAAGACAAGAATGCATCTCGTCAGCATCGCCATGTATGTCACATCCCAGCCGCTCGCGGAGGCGACCGCTGAGTTATGGTCGTTCCTGCGGCACTATCTTTTGGAAGCCGGCCTCAAGGACCTGCCTGAAAAGCTCGATCAGGCGGTTCGCTATGATGAAGCTTGGCTGAGGCCGGATCTTCTTCTCTCGCAGGCATGCGGCTATCCCTTTGCAAAGAGTCTGCGGGGTAGGGTCCGCCTGGTGGCGACGCCGATATATCACCATCCCGGCTGCGACGGCCCGCTGATGCGCAGCTTCATCATCGTCGCCAAGGATTCTGCCCTTCATTCGCTGGAGGACTTGCGCGGCACCACGGCTGCGATCAACGGCCCTGACAGCAATTCCGGCAGCAATTTCTTTCGCGCAGCGGTCGCTCCGCTTGCCCGCGACGGCCACTTTTTCGGCCGGATTATCGAAACCGGCAGCCACGGCGGCAGCATCGCCGCCGTTGTCGAAGGCAGGGCCGACAGTGCGGCCATCGATTGCGTGACCTATGCAAATATTCGGCGCTTCGATCCCGGCCATATCCAAGCGGTCCGCATCATCGCCGAAACGCCCAAAGGTCCGGGTCTGCCTTTTATCACCTCAGCCGATGCGTCGGACGATAGAGTCCTTCTCCTGCGAAATGCGCTTGGCGCCGCGATCAAGGAGCCGTCGCTCTCCGCCATGCGCGCCACGCTCGGCCTTGTTGATTTTTCAGTGCTTTCAGAAGGAGATTATCAGCCGCTTTTATCATTGGCCGGCGAAGCATTGCCCCAATTAAGGGCTTGAAAGAGGCAACGGACTTCAGAGCGCCGAGTTTGCTTCCGTCTCGGCGAGACGGTGAGCGATGCGATCGGCATTGGCCATGATCGTCATCGTGACGTATTTCGAGGAAAGATCGGGAAGAATTGAACCATCGACGACGTAAAGACCGGGATGGAGATTCATTTCGCCATCCGAAGAAGTACCGAACGGGCCGGCTGCGCCCATAGGCAGAGTGCCGGCGAAATGTGCATCGATGCCAGGCTCCGCCAGCGATGTGCCCGGGAGCTGTATCAGTCCCAACCGTTTCCATTCACGGCGCAGCATTTTTTTCAAAGTCTCGGCGCGAAGGCTAAATCCCTCTGCGAAGCCGCCGCGGACGGTCAGACCCTTTCTTGCCGTTGCATCGCGACGGATGTAGCTGTGGCTTTGATCGCCGGGATAATAGATCGTTGCGACGAGGAGACTGTCGCCGATAAGCTCGAACGCCGCGCGCCCGGCTTTTCGACCAAGCGGCATCCTGTTGACGAAGCTCTGCGCCGGCAGAGCACCAACCTCATAGATCGCTCCCGTCACGTAATCGGATGCGCCGCTGCCGTAGCGCAGAGATAAGCCAAGCTGCGCAAGACTGTGCGTCGGCGTCGGAGAACGCAACAAACGTGGGAGGCAGAGCAGAGGGACGGCCAGCGTCGGACTGTTGAACAGACGCAGTCCTTGCTCGTCAAACGGCAGGAGATCGGCCAGCAGGGCGGCCGTTCCAAGGACCCCTGCGGCCAGAATGATCCGCGGTGCGGAAAATGACGATCCGTCTGCCGTTCTGACTGTCCAGCCTGAGCCTCGTGTCAACGAGACGGCCGGCATGCTATCGAGCAAACGAAAATGCGGAGACTTTCGCAAGAGAAGCAGATCCTGCCTGCTGTTATAGATCGCGCCGCTCGGGCAGCCATAGAGACAGTCACCGCGCAGATTGCATGCTGCGCGCCCGAACCTTGCCTCCGAAAGTATGGCATTGACGGCGGGAAAAAGCCGGAACGACCCATCAGCCGGCTTCGCGGCTTGGTGCCGATGAAGAACATGGGCCGCTGTCGCTCCAAGCGGCAAGACGGGCTCGCCGCCAGCGTCTGTCGTAACATCCGTATTCCTGCTGATGCCGATGCGATTGGCGACATTCTCGTAGGATCTCTGCAGAGAGGCGATGTCGATTGGCCAATCCGCGATGTCGTCGGCATCGAGATAGCTGATTTGCGCTCCCCAGATGTTGGAGAGACCGCCGCGGGCAAGGCTGCCGATTGGGATGAAACCGTCGCCGGTTATGCCGGATTGCCGTCGAAAAGGTTCAAGAATCCCGCGTGCAGCAGGGGTCTGCAATTTCGGCGAACTTCCGTCGTCCGTTCGCAGCGATTCCAGATTGCTTCCCAGGACGCGGACGCTGCGGCTTTCCTCCTGCGATCCGTTATCATCCCCGCCATCCAGCATCAGAACGCGGCGTCCGGCCGCTATCAGGGGAAATGCAGCGGAGACACCTGCAGGCCCGCTGCCGATGATGATGAAGTCGGCGTCCGCCCCATTCATCGATATCTCCCGGCTAAAAGCGCGCGGAGCGGAAAGAGCAGGACATCGCTGGAAATCGCCAGTATAGCGCCGAAAAATCCGGCTTTTTTGCCGGGGTGCCTTTCCGGTTCGCTCGCGAGGTCGGCCAAATAAAGGGCCTGCGCGAGGCGATGCCGTGTTCGATTGGCCGGCGGTTCAAAGAGGGCCAGCAGGGCAGGATGCCGGATCATCGCCGGGGTAAGGCCGAGCGGCGACAATCCCTCACGCCGCAGCCCTTCGCAGAGTCGCTGCAGCGGTATTTCGGTGGGCGCGATGCCTAGATATCGCAGCAGGGCCTGTGCCTCACGTCGCGATTGCTCCTCGTGTGTCTGGCCGAATTCCCCGGTAAGCGCAGTCGCCGGGTCAGACAGGTTCAACTTCAAGAGCCTGAGGCTCTCGCTGCTCTCCATCGGTGCGGCGCCTGCAAGCCCCAGGACACGCTCCGGATCGACTGTAGGAATCAACGGCAGAAGCTTCGTCATGCGGCAGGCGAGGAGTGCGGCAGTCAGGGGCACCGGAATGAAAAGAAGGTTGCCCTTATCTTGGGCGCGGCGGAGAATTCTGAGCCAGGCGGCAAAGCTCATGGGCTTTTCCTGCGCCAGCACAAATGTCTGCAGCGGTTGGTTCTCTCCGGTCGCCAGCGCCAGCAGGCCTGCGGCGACTTCGTCGAGATGAATGGGCTGAACTTTTCGGCTGAGCCCTATCATCGGCAAGATTGGACTGAGCGCCGCCAATTTCGCCATCAGGCCGTACATCGCAGTGCGCGGGCCGCCATAAACGAGGCCTATTCGCGCAATTCGGACGATTGGTGCCGCCTTGCTGGCAGCCAAATGCTCTTCGATCCTGAACTTAGTCCGGCCGTAGACGTTGAGCGCTTCTTTTCTGGACGAGGTGGACGAGGCAAAAACGAAGCGCGGCACGCCGGCTGCCTTTGCCGCTTCCGCCAGCTTCAAGGTGCCTGATATATTGACGTTTTCTTCTTCGGCCGCCTCCGACGGGGCAGCCCAGGAATGCGCGAGATGGACGAGCCCAACCGCCCCCTCCAAATCGGACGCGGCAGGCTCGTCGCCAATGCGCCACGCCGCGCCGGGCCGCCGACCGAGTTCAACCACGTCGAAGCCGCGCTCACGCGCTATTGCGACAAGTCTTGCGCCGATATAGCCGGTTGATCCGGTGATGATGAGACGTGGTGCCATTCACCCTCTCTACTGCGCAAAGGCGATGCGCGCGCCGCTCCAGTCAAAACGAAACTCGATTTCCTTGAGCTGCGACAGCGCTCGCCGCACGTTTTGCTGACGGTCTTTCGGGCAATAAAGGACGAGGAAGCCCCCTCCGCCTGCACCCGCAAGCTTACCGCCGATAGCACCGGCAGCACGGGCTGCCTCGTAAAATTCGTCGATCGAACTGTTGGTAATCTTGGACGTTAGCGATCTTTTCATCATCCATCCGCGGTGCAGCGCTTCGCCGAACGCACTGAGATCTCCAGCCATCAGGATGTCGCGCATTTCGTAGCTCAACTGGACCATGCGCTCGACGGTCCGGAATTTTTCTTCGTCCGCCTCCATGGCTTGCACCTGCGTCGACAGTACCGAGCGCGTATCGCGCTGGCTTCCGGTGAAAAACAACAGGATGTTGCTCTCGAGTTCAGCCATCTTTTCCGAGCTGAGAACGACGGGCTGGACGTTGACGCTGCCGTTGGAATTGAATTCGATGAAGTTCAGTCCGCCATGGGCGGCCGCATATTGGTCCTGTTTGCCGATCGGCTCCTTCAGGATGTCGATTTCGAGCTTGCAGGCTTCTTCCGCCAGCTGATCCTTGGAAGCAAAGCGCGACCTGTGGGCGTAGAGCGCATTGATCAGCGCCACGGAAAAGGAGCTGGATGATCCTAACCCGGTTCCCGAAGGAATGTCGGCGACCGAAGCAACTTCGATGCCAGGCTCGACCCGGTGCATTCGCAGGGCCTCGCGCAGCAGCGGATGCGCGATCTCGTCAAGCGTATCTGCGAGCTCCGTGCGCGTATATTTTAGATGGTACTTATTTTCGTTGAAATAGCTATGCACGATCACGAAGCTGTACTTGGCGATCGCGCAGGACAATACCGCGCCGGCTTGACGGCGGTAGTAGGACGCTATGTCAGAGCCGCCTCCGGCGAAGCTGACCCGAAAAGGTGCGGATGAAACGATCAAAGGATTGCCTCCTCAAGATTGATGACGATATCGGCCGCTGCCCGCTGCAGATCGATTTTCGGCCACTCGTCTTGAATTCGCGACGTCCAAAGCACGTCTGTCGCTGCTGTTGTGAGGCCTTTCCAGGCGTAAAAATTGTGAAAGCGGCTGAGCAAGGTCTGTTGTGACGCTTCGACAAACACAGCCATATCGACATCTTCGCGGATCGACCTGTGGCCAGCAAAGATGCCGTCCAGCAGAATGACGTCGGCATCACGCGCATCATAGGTGGTCGTACCCTTGCGCTGACCACGGCTTGCCGATTCGTAGCTGGGCGCCTCGACCTGTCCGGATCGGCGCAGTGTGCTGACGATCTCAGGATAGACTTCGACCCTGTTGCGTTCTTCCGCGGTCATATCAGGGCGGCGAAAATTGAGCGGCAGTATCCAGCGATCGAATTCCAGCCTCAGCACACGGCACCCTGATTCCGAGAGCATACGCTCGACCGCATGCGCAAACGTGCTTTTCCCGGAGCGGGAACGGCCACAGATGCCGACGAGCAGCGGAGCTGCCTTCCTTGGAAGACGTTGATGAATTGCTCGGGACAGCCCTTGCCCGATATCTTGATAACCGCATTGAAAGCGAACGGCGTCATAGACCGTGTCGAAGACAAGATCGGCACGGGGAATATCTGTTTCGGCAGCAGGATAGCTCTTCTCGTCTCGCAGGCCATAACCCGTCCGGACCCCATAGGCCCAGATGCCCGCCTTGCGGGCCGCACCTATGTCGCGCAGGCTGTCTCCGATGATGATGGATTTCGATTTTTCGACAGGCAATTCCGTCATTGCCTGGCGGATCATCAGATCGCCCGGTTTGCGGCATGCACAATCAATCTTGAGTTCCGGGACCTCATTGGGAAATCCCTTGTCCGGATGGTGCGGACAAAAATAGATACGGTCGAGGACGCCGCCATCTTCGGCAAGCTCGGCCTCCAGGCGACCAAGAACATGATCCAGGCCGGGTTCATCGAGCAGGCCTTTGGCGACCTGCGGCCTGTTGGTGACGGCAATCGTCAGGAAGCCCGCCTCACGGGCGAGCCGCACCGCTTCGCCGGCTCGTCCGATCAGTTTCAACTGGTCGGGATGTATGACGCCATGGCCGCCCACATCTTCGTTGAGGACGCCGTCGCAATCGAAAAAGACCGCGGGTCTTCTAACGGATAGATGGACCGCATGAACCCGGTCCTGCCGGAGGTCCTCCTCCGCGGCAGCATGGCGGTTGGGCGAGCCGGTATCCCTGATGTATTCCGGCGTGTCATAGATTGCGACCGGGATGGAACGCTCGAGGAGATCGGGAATAACGTCGTGAATCATGTCGGCCGTAAGGCCCGGCACCAGCGCCTCAAAAAATTGGTCTGAGGCTACGTACAAACCGGCCGGCACGAGATTGCGCCAATCCGCATCCCGGGGCGTTTTGCGGGGCAACAGGCGTTGGAGATAGCCGCTCTTCTGGACGACGAGATCGGATGTGCGGGGATGATCGTTGGGGTGAGCGATGATGGTCAGCGCCGCCGGAAATTGATGACGGTGACGCGCCAGTGCCGCCAGATCGAGGTCGAAAAGCATGTCGCCGTAGACGATCAGGACGTCACCGGCGATTGTATCCAAAGTCGTCAGGCAGCCTGCCGTGCCGAGCGGGAACGTCTCTACGAAGACGTCGATCGTAATGCCGAGCTTTTCAGCTTCCGGGACAAGAGCAGGTTCCAGCTGGCTGCCGAGGTGACCACCAAGCACGCGCACATGCTGAACACCTTCGCGGGCCAGCACACGAATCTGCCGGAGGATGATCGGGACACCGCCAAGCGGCAACAGGGCCTTCGGAATGGCATCGCCTGTCATGCTGCGAGCACGCGTTCCAAGACCCCCGGCAATAATGATCGCCTGGCGGATAGCGTTTTCAGAACCCATTTGCCAGGATCCGCTCCACGGCAAGTTCAACGGCGTCGGTGGACTTTCGCTTCGGTGACCAGCCCAGCGCGACGAGCCGGCTTATGTCGTAGCTGAAGCGCGGCACGTCGCCCAGCCAGCCGCGATCCTCGCTTCCGTATTCGATAGCGGCTCCGGCTGCGACCTTCGAGACCACGATCTCGGCGATATCGCGGACGGAGGTTTCGCCGATGCCGCTGGCATGAAATACTTCATAAGCGCCGGGTGCCTTGTCCCATGCGAGGAGAATCGCATCCACCAGATCGCCGACATAGAGATATGGCTTTGTCTGCATTCCGTTGCCGAGCACCTGGAGTCTCGTCGGATCAGCCTTCAACCTGTTGATGAAGTCGTAGATCGCTCCATGCGTCGAGCGCTCCCCAACGACATTCGGAAAACGCAGCACCAGTGTCTTGATGCCGAATGACAGCGCATAAACGGACAAATAGGCTTCAGCGGCAAGCTTGCTGGCGCCATAGAATGAGATCGGCCGCAACGGACCATGATTTTCGCCGATGTTCCCTTCAGCTTCGCCGAACACGGCGGAAGTACTCGCGAAGAAAAGCCTGTCGATCTTATGCTTGCGCATGATGGCAAGCAGCGTCGTCGTCGTCAGCTGGTTCAGCTGCAGATCCAGTTCCGCATTGGCGTTGCCTGCGGCAATATCGGAATTGGCGGCGAGATGAAAAACAGCGTCGGGGCGGTCCGCCGCAATGATCCGATCCATGCCGTCCCGATCGAGCATATCCAGCTCATGGAAGCGAAAATCCGATCGGTCCAGCAGATGGTCTATGTTCCGGACGCGGCCAAGATGAAGATTGTCGATAGCGGTTACCCGATAACCCTTTTCCAGAAGGCGATCGCAGAGATGGCTGCCGATAAATCCGGCCCCTCCTGTTACCAAGGCATGCATGTCGGCAGCTCCATATGATCTGTTAAGGCTCATCAGAGCGCTTTGATCTTTCCCGAATGAGGACGCGAAAGCACGAATACACCACCGGCTAACCCGACCACAAGCTGCAGCAGGCCGAAAACCACCGATAGCGTTGCCGCGTCCGTCGTGCCTATGCCGAACACGGCAAGTGAGATGATCATGCCGCCTTCCCGGAGGCCCCATCCTCCAACGGAAATGGGAACCATCGCGATCAAGAGCACCGGCGGGAAAGCGGCTGCGGCCTGACCCCAATCGAGCGGGAGACCAAGGCCCAGAACGAGGATCTCAAGCGAGACGACGCTCAACCCGTGAATGACGAGGGTCAATAGAAATACGCCGACCATTCTTTGGTGGGTGATCAAAGCCCGCAACGCGTCGGTCAACGCGTGCAGCTTTGCCGGAAAAAACCGGACGAATAGGTGGCGGCGCCAACTGAACACCAGGGCTGATGCGATAGACCCCGCAACGCCAAGCGCCGTGAGTTCCGTCAGATAGGGGATAGGAAAGTCGTGCCCGTAAACAGCGCGCAGGATGATCAGTCCGATCAGCGCAACGACCGCCAGTCCGAAAAGAGTAAGGATGCGGTCCATAACGACGCCCAGCGTGGCTTCTCCGATCGTCAGGCCATATTTGACGGCACCGAATATGCGAGCGGCATCACCTGGAATGGGACTTGGAAGAGCTTGATTGTAAAAGAGGCTTTGCATGAAGAGGTTCATCGCGCCTGAGATCTTCAGCCTTTGCCCTATCATGTCCGACAGAAGGCACCACCGCCACGCCGAAAGCAGGGCCTGCAGGAGCAGAAGGAAGATACTGACCGAAATGGTCGCCGCCGACAGGGTCTGGACCGCAGCCCACCCTTCGGAAAAATCTACCTTGCGCGCGATCCATATGACGAGGCCAAGCGCGACAGCCACTTTCAGAACCGGAATGCCAATGCGAAGCAACGCTGGGGAGGACGCAGTCGTCACGGTGCGCGATCCGCGTCAAAACGGTAGAGCTTCCAGCCGAACCGATCCGTCAATATCACCGAAGAGCGCGACATCATGTGCGCTATGACGCTGTTGGCCATCACCATTTTGTCTTCTCCAAGGCGCTCGGCGAGGAGCGCGCTACCGGCGTCGGCGGGGACGATGAAGTAGCCTATATGATTGTCCCTGATGAAAGCATCGATATCCGACCCCGGTGCAGGCAGCACGTAGCGCGGCAATTGCCAGCCGCCGTCGCGGCCGCCATTGTAAGCCGTGGACAATAATGTGTTGGCAGTATCGAAAGGTTGAAAAACCGTTCGCAGGTTGTGATCTGCGATGTAGCGGTACATGAAATAAGCTTCGCGGTGGCTCTTCATATATTCGTCGACGCTTATCATCCCTAGCACGACGTCGAGTTCTTCCGCCTCGGCGGGATCCAGCTCGCCACCGCCCACTCGATGCCAGTGGGAAAGCCAGAGGCCCCCGGCTAGCAAGCTAATGACTACCGGACTGGCGACCATGCATGCTGGCGAAGAGACAATTTTCGCAAGCGGGGCTATCTGCGGCAGGACTCGTCGGTCGAGCCATTTATCCAGCCGTTCGCGAACCAGGGAGGCGCCGATAAAACCGGTCGAGAAGAAAAGCAGATAGGCGGGCGTTGCCCACCGTATGTGATTGAACATAACGGTGTACCATATCACAAACATGGCAGCGACAATCGCTGCCAGAAATGCGATGCGCCGAAAAGCCACTGCCAGACCGGCCAGTATCAAGGCAAGAGCGACGAAGGTATTCGGTTTGCGAGCGAGGAACCACTCGTAAAGAATATAGAGGAAGTCGTGCCAACCTTGCACAGTTGCGAGGTTCGTCACGAAATGTCGGTTGGCTGGATCGAAAGCCCGACCCAATTCGAGCGTGTAATCCGCCATCCAAGCGTCGGTGAGGCCCGGATGGCCAAATAGAAAGGGATAGATCGGATTGTCGAAAACGATCAGGTTTTTCGCATACCAGTAGCCCGCGACGACGAGAAATGCGCACAGGCATGACAGAAAGAGCGGCAGTGATACTCTTCCCTTGAGAAGCGTCGGCATCAATGCCATCCCTATGAGGCCAACCATTTGCAGTTCCGTATATTTTCCTCCGACCGCTCCCCCTAAGACGAGCGCACAGTGAAAAAGCTCCGCCGGGCGCCGGGTTTCCAAATAGCGCCACAGAAAAAGCACGGCTGCGACTGAGAAACACGACCGGGCCAGATCCGTCATCGGTTCGCCGACACTCCCTCTGAAGAAGGGGATGCTGAGGATCAGAGCGGCCACCAGGAAAAAACCGCATGCCCGCCAACGACTGGCGCAGCTTGAAAGCAGGAACAGAAATCCGAAGAAAATTGCGATATTCATCGTCGCCGCGCCGGTCCAGTGACCGCTGACCATCATGACGAGCGCAAACAGCAGATTGAAGAAGAGTGGAATATTGCCGTAGAAGGGATGGTCGATCTGCGGAGACACAAAGCCGGCGTGCTCGATGATGCTGTTTGCGAGCGGGATGTGGAAGACCCACACGTCCGCAATGCCCGGCGGAAATTGGGCCAAAACGCTCCACACATAGCAAAGTACGATGCATGTGAGTGCCGCAAGCGCCGGAAACGGGTTTCCGATTTTCGCTTCAGCGGCGATTTTTCGAAACAGTGAACCCAGGTCGCAAAGAACGGCGACAAGATCGCGCCGCCGCCAGATCATCGAGACAGCCACGATAGGAAGAACGATTTCCCATCGTAATCCGTGAAATGCGCCAAGGACGGTAGCCGCACCGCCTGATATCGCCAGAGCCGGCAAAATGCCGCTGAATAGAAAATCGATGCCGTCTCGAAAGGGCCGATCGCAACCTCGATTGAGCCAAACGACGATCCCTCGATCGATCACCAGGCCCCATAAGATTATAAAAAAAACCGCGCACCAACCTGCGATCATCACCGCTCCCGTGGTTCCTATCCCGCGAGAGGGGGCGCAGGCTTCTTGACGGGCAGCATGACCCCAAGCGCCCGGATCATGAGCCCTGAAATAAAGATCTGGAACGCTGTCGTGATAAGCCAGAGCCCGAAGACGGCCCAGTTCGTTTCGACGCCAATCTCAGGCAGCAAGTATCCATTCCCGACATAGGAATCGAAGAGCGGGAACGCCAACAAAACGCCTGCAAGTATGGCCACGACCGTTCCCCAGATCGTTGCGTTATAAGGCAGAAGCCGCTCGAAACGAGGCTGCACGCGTCCGGAATAGTCGAAGATAACCCGGCCGATCGCGGCCGAAACCAGCATTGACTGACCAAGGACGGCCAGGGCCATGGCAAAAAGCATGGCATTGGACGAGAACCGCACACCGGCAATGGACATAGGTCCAGCGAGCAATGGCAGCATGATAATCAAGCCGAGGGCCAGAAGCAGGAAGCCCGGCCAGATGAGAAAGAAATCAAACCCGTAGACAAACATCGCTTGAAGATTACGCCAGCCAGCGCGCCACGGCTCCATCCAACCCCGCCGCTTCATGTGGCTGAGCCGTCCATCCGGATCTTTTAGGAAGTGGATCGGCACTTCGGTGGTCGGAAGCTCCATATGCACGGACTTCAGCACCATTTCCGACGCATACTCCCATCCTTGCGACCGAAGATCCATGCGCAGCAATGCATCGACACTGATGCCCCGCATGCCGCAATGGATGTCGGAAAAGCGGCTGGCGAACATCCGATTGAGGATCCACGTCGTCAGCGGCGTTCCGAAATAGCGATGCAGGGCCGGCATCGCATTGTCTTCGATCGAGCCCTTGAACCGCGAGCCCATGACGAAGTCGGCCCCCTTCCGGAAGGCTTCGATAAACGGTGCTATCTGGCGAAAATCATAGGTGCAGTCCGCATCGCCCATGATGATGAACTTGCCACGGACGAATGGAATGGCATCGATATAAGCCCTGCCCAAACCGCGCTTCGGTGTCCGCAACACGCGGGCGCCCCTGTCGCGCGCGATTTCGGGTGTGCGATCGGTCGAACTGTCGACGATCAGGATCTCCACGGCCGCACCGCTTGCCGCGATACCCTCTCGGCACCAGTCGACGAAGGTTCCGATCGTCAATTCCTCGTTAAGAGACGGGACGAGGATGGTCACTTCGGGGTTGGCCACATCATCGTCGGGGGTAAGGAGCGTCAATTCCGGATCGTGAATGTTGGGGAAATTCATGCGCGTAAAACGGCTCGTTAGGAAAGAGTAGGCGGGACAAGCCCGCAGGAGAAATCCAATACGGCATGGCAAATCGCCAGATGCGCGATCTCCACATAGCCGTATTGATCGGAGGCCACATAAAAGTTCAGGTCACCGAGATCACGCAGCGGATTGCCTGGCGCGAACCCGCTTAAAGTCATGATGGCGCAGCCTTTTTCCCGAGCCGTGCGGACGGCCTTGGTAATGCTTTCTGATCTCCCCGAACTGCTGATTGCCACCAGCAGGTCACCTTCATTGGCATGCATGGCGATCTGCGTCGAGAATACATTCTCATATCCGAGGTCGTTCGAGAGGCATGTCAGCGTCGCGCCGTCGTTCATCGCCATGGCGCGCAGCCCGCCGTTTTTGGCATAGTCCGTCGCCATGTGGCTGGCGATTGCCGCGCTGCCGCCGTTGCCAATGAACATGATCTTACGTCCGGCATCGTGGGTGGCGCGAGCCAGTTGCATGGACTCCGTCACCGCTGCTGCATAGCCCAGGCTCTCTCCGGCTGCCCGCGTAGCGGTTGCATTCACAAGAACATGGCGGAGAAATGTGAAGTAGCGATCCAGATCGCCGGCTGTTACGCCAAGCCCCGAAGATCTGTTGTCGTTCTGTGACATCCTCGTTCAGTCCCTACGCCTTGGAAATTGGGGCGTCCTTAAAGATTAAATGGGGCGAAGGCAAGTTGCCCGTCCCCTCTTTTGAGGGTTGTTGGCGACTGTCGCGGCTTTGCAACTAGCGGTCACGCCAGGCAGTTGAACCGACCGCCTCTGTCCGAGCCTCAGGACGTCGACCCGACAGCCGCTTTCAGCGCTCGCTCCGGTGATGCCATGTAGGGTGAAAGAGGAGTTCGCAGCCGCTTCCGGCAAGGTTTTAAAGTTCCCGACCGTTGCGATGATGCCGATCTCGACGGCGAATTCCGGTCCGGCAAGCCTTGCTTCGACCGTGGCGCGCGCCGGCGCATGGCCCGCGGGCACCCAGGCGTCCGACTTGGAACTGCGGCGCGATGATCAGCTCAAAGCTTAGGATGTGCTGGCGGTTCCGCGCCTTTATCTGTCTTTCCACGGATTGACGATCTTGAGGTCCATCCCCGCAAAATTCGAGACATTGCGTGTCGCGAGTGAAGCGCCGCGTGAAATGGCGATGGCAGCAATCTGAGCATCGAATTGACTGATCGGTCGACCGGCCTTGCGGCGGCCGGTGACGATAGCGGCATAGACATTTGAAGCGTCGCGATCAAATGGCAGAACGCGACCGCCAATATCCTCGCTAAATATCAACAAGATCACCGTCTCAAGATCGCGTCGACGACGTCCCTCGGGAAGGAGACGCAGTCCGTAGAGGATCTCAGCCTCGGTGACTGCTGTCGTGAAGATCGATGTAGGATGTTGTGCCGCGAACCAACCGATGACCGCCGCATTCGGGGCGGGGGTCAGCAGCTCTGAGATGACGTTGGTATCGAGAATGATCACGCGGAGAAGTCCGGGGGATCACGGATCGGCTCGCGGGGCGGGATGTCGAGTTCGACACAGCCAGCCGAGAGCAGACGCGCCCGGATCGCATCTGCGAGATTGCGCGCCGGTGGTTCGCTCGTCGCAAGCGCGGTGCGCAGGATATCCCGCGCTTCGTCCTCCATGGAGCGGCCATGCGTTGCTGCCCTCATGCGCAGCCGCTGCTTTAGCCCGTCATCGAGATTGCGGATCGTCATGCTTGCCATCTCTATCTCCATTCATCAATGATTGCATATTAATCATTGATTGCAGTTTTTCAAGATTGGCGCAAAGATAGCGGTGTCGTAAACGCAGTGCGCTGGCAGAATCGAGCGCCGAGAGATAGCGCGCTGCGCCATCCCTCAGAACCGATGTTCCGCTCCTTCGACCGGATTTGCCCAGACCGTCATTCCAGGCGCAAACGGCGTCTCGCCTTCGGCGCGCACCACCATCTCGCCGAGTTCGGGAACGTCGAGGTAGAGGATCGCGTCGGCGCCAAGCCGCTCGAGATGCCGGATCCTGCCCTGCCATTGCCCGGCACTTTGCGAAAGCCTGATATGCTCAGGGCGGATGCCATAGGTCGTGCAATTCAATCGCCGCGCTATCTCGCCGCCATAGAGGTTCATTTTCGGGCTGCCGATGAAGCCGGCGACGAAGGGTGTTGCGGGATTGCGGTAGAGTTGCATCGGGCTACCGATCTGCTCGACCGCTCCGCCCTTCAGGACAACGATCTTGTCCGCCATCGTCATGGCTTCGACCTGGTCGTGGGTGACATAGATCATCGTCGACTTCAGGCGGGCGTGCAGATCGGCGATCTCAAGGCGCATCTGGGCGCGGAGCGAAGCGTCGAGATTGGAGAGCGGCTCGTCGAACAGGAAGACCTTAGGATCGCGGATGATCGCGCGGCCGATGGCGACGCGCTGTCTCTGGCCGCCGGAGAGTGCTTTCGGCTTTCTCTCTAGCAGCTGGGTGAGCTGCAGCGTTTCAGCCGTCGCCGCGACCTTGGCGGCGATTTCCGCCTTTGGGCGGCGGGCGAGCGAAAGCCCGAAGCCGATATTCTCCGCAACGGTCATATGCGGGTAGAGCGCGTAGCTCTGGAATACCATGGCGATGCCGCGCTCGGAGGGTTCGGCATAGGTCACGTCCTTGCCGCCGATGGTCAATGTGCCTGACGTCGTCTCCTCCAGGCCGGCGATGATGCGCAGCAGCGTCGACTTTCCGCATCCCGACGGGCCGACGAAGACGACGAACTCGCCTGAGGCAACCTCCAGATCGATCCCCTTGATGACTTCAAGGGCGCCAAAGCTCTTGCGAACTTGCTTGAGAGTGAGCTCAGCCATTCGGTTACCCTTTTACTGCGCCGGCCGTCATGCCGGCGACGATCTGCCGGTTGAAGAAGATGAAGACGATCAGCGGCGGGATCGTCACGAGGAGGATATTCATGAAGAGGAGATTGTACTGGCTCGTGTACATGCTCTGGAAGTTATAGAGCGTCAGCTGCACCGTCACGTTCTCCTTGCCGGGAAGGTAGTAGAGCGGGTTGGTGAAATCGTTGAAGATCGCGATCGACTGCACGACGATGTTGGTGACGGTCACAGGCTTCAGCAGCGGCAGGATCACTCTGAAGAAGATCTGTCGGGGCTTGGCGCCGTCGATCAGCGCCGCCTCGTCGAGGTCGCGCGGTATGGTCGAAATGAACGACCGGTAGAGCAAGGTCGAGAAAGAGAGATTATAGGCGACCTGGATCAGGATCATCCCGGTCATGGTCTTGAAGAGACCGATCTCCTGCAGGAGGCCGATGGTGGGCACGACGGCCGGCGGCATCATCAGACCCATGAACAGGGCAACGGAGGCCACCCTGTTCCAGACGGTCTTGCGGCGCTGCATCACATATCCGACCATTGCCGACAGCAGGATCAGGATCGTGACGGAGGCGACGGTGATCAGGGTGGAGTTGAAATAGGCGAGCGCGAGCTGGTAGTCGCGCGCCTTGAAAACGGCGACCAGATTATCCCAGAACAGCCACTGCGCAGGCAATTCGAAATTAAGGCGAGACGCCTCGGATTTCGATTTGACCGCCTGCAGAGCGACGAAAACGAAGGGCATGACGAAGATGACGGCCGCCGCCGCAAGGGTTATCGCGCCGGTCACGTAAGGGCGGACGCTTCTCATTCCTCGACCTCGCGCCGGTTGAACCACAGGGTGAATGGCAGGATGATTACGGCGATTAGCGCAAACAGGATGACGTTTCCGGCCGTCGACAGGCCGTAGAAACCCGCCTGGTACTGCTTATAGATCACCGAGGCGACCACATCGGAGGAGAAACCTGGCCCGCCGCGGGTCATGGCCCATATCAGATCGAAGGATCGAAGCCCGCCGATCAGCGACAATGTCACCACGATGACAGTGGCGGGACGCACGAGTGGCAGAGTGATTCGGAAAAATTGCTGGAGACGCGTGGCGCCGTCAATCCGCGCGGCCTCATAATAATCGGGGCTGATCGCAGCAAGGCCGGCGATGAAGATCAGCGTTGCGAGGCCGACACCCTTCCAGACATCGACCAAAGCCACCGAAAAAAGCGCCAGCGCCGGATTGGTGAGCCATCCAGGTCCCGGAATGCCGAGCGTTTCGAGCGTGACGTTGATGATGCCCCTGGTTGGATGCATCATCACTGTGAAGGTGATGCCGATGCCGATCGTCGAGACCAGGACGGGAAAGAAGACCAGCGTGCGCAGGAAGCCGCGGGCAAAGATATTGCTGGTCAGGAGCACGGCGAGCAGCAGCCCGCAGACCGTCTTCAGGCCGGATGTCGTCACGGCATAGATCACCGTGTTGACCAGTCCCTTGACCAGGAATGGTTCGGAAAAGAACTGCTGAAAGTTTTCGAGCCCGATGAATTCGGCGGTCGAAAGATCCCAGCGCGTGAGGCTGAACCAAAGAGAGGATACAGTGGGAACCAGAAACAGCACGCCGTAGATGATTGCGGCCGGAATGAAAAACCACAGCGGGTAGGGCGATTTGCGCGAGCGGGGGCGTGTCTCGGTCATGACTACCTCTTCGATCGGGTGGAACC
Source organism: Rhizobium sp. CB2179 (assembly GCF_057653455.1). Lineage (NCBI taxonomy): Bacteria > Pseudomonadati > Pseudomonadota > Alphaproteobacteria > Hyphomicrobiales > Rhizobiaceae > Rhizobium > Rhizobium sp. CB2179. Next base: position 111,882 of record NZ_JBYGKR010000006.1, read on the forward strand.
TCGCTCCATCGGGAGCGAGGTCATTTGACCCGAAAGACCGCTACCAGTTGGGCAGGCCGAGTTGCTTGGCCTGTTTGCGCACATCGTCGTCATAGAGTTTTGCCGCGTCGGCCGGCTGGCGAATACCGGAGCCGACTTCGACGGTGATCTGCTCAAGAGCCGGCCCCTTGACCGGCGAAACAAATTCCAGCGCCGGGGTCGTCTTGTCCTTGGCCTCGAAATAGGGAAGCATGTCCTTCACCGCAGGCGGCACGTCGGCAGGCAGACCGCAGCCGTCGATCAAGGGAGGCCCTTGCACGGTGTTGGTTTCCACCATGATCTTGCAGCCTTCGACGCTTCCTGCGAAATCCACGAATTTCTGCGCTTCCTCTGCGTGCTGACTGGTAAGGGGAATGTAGAGGGCGGGCGGCATCCAGACCGTCAGGCCATTCGTCGCCGCGTCGTCGCTCGGCTGCGCGAAGAAACCGACATCTGCGAGGTTGTCGGGATAATTCTGCTTGAGCGCGCCGATTGCGAAGCTAGTGCGCTGCCTCGCCCGTTGCCACCATTCTCAAGCCATCGTCATAGCTTGCTGCGCCGAAATCCTCGTTCATCAGGCCAGCGTCGTGAACGTCCTTCAGCCGTTCGAAGCCTTTCATGGCCGCCGGCGTCTCTGCGTATTTCGCCTTGTTGGCAGTGTAGTCGGCGGCGAAGTTCGGCACGGCGGCATGGAGGTTGTAATAGTCCGCCAGAACGAATAACTGCGAGGTCCAAGTATCGCGATAGGTCTGCGCCACGGCGACCTTGCCTGATGCCTTGACCTTTGCGTTGTTCGCCATGAAGTCCGCCCATGTCTTCGGGACGGAGAGGCCGAGGTCCTGGTAGATTTTCCTGTTGTAGAGGATGCCGCCCGCCATCGCCGTGCCGAAGGGAACACCGTAGAGCTTGCCGTCGGCGCGGACGACCGACTTGAAGCCTTCGTCCACCTTCGCCTGCGACGCGAGACCGCTCAGATCGACAAGCGTCTGCGCGGGTTTCAGCGCCTGGAGCAGCGAGCCGGAATTATAGAGAAACACATCCGACATCTCACCCGTCGCTAGGCGCGTCTTGATGATGTTGTCACCCTCGCCGCCACCGGCCCGCGGCTCGATTTCGATCGTCACGTCAGGCGCCTTTGTCTGATAGGCGGCAACCAGCGCCTCGGCGGCAGCGACCGTGTCCGGATTGTTGTCGATCAGGAATGACAGCGTGGTTTCTGCATGCGACGGGCCGGCCGCGACCAATGCCAAAAGCGCGGACGCGCCCGCAAGAATGAGTTTAATCCGATGTGTCATGACGTTCCTCCTCTGAACGGTGTGACGTTTATGCTCCTCAGGAAGTGGGTAGAGAAAAGGCCAGTCGGTGCGTCCCGGGGTGAATAACGGCTTCCTCGACGACGGGCTCTCCGTTGAGCGACGGGTTTTGATGCCGTTTTCCGGGCCGGAACCGGCCGATGCAACCTTCCGGAAGTGTCAGCACATAGGTGACCTTGTTGCCGTCGCACTGCCAGCCGGCCTCGATGCGTCCCTGGCTGATATCATGATGGGCCGATACCGGCGAAAGCGACGGAATCGGCGCTGGATCGACGATCACCTCGGCAAATCCGGGTGCGCTCGGGCTCGGCGAAATTCCGGCGACGCTTTCGAACAGCCACTGGCAGACAGCGCCATAGGCATAGTGGTTGTAGCTGTTCATGTCGGGTTCGTAGATCGTGCCGTCAGGCGCCATGGAATCCCAGCGCTCCCAGATCGTCGTCGCTCCCTTCGAGACCTGGTAGAGCCAGCCCGGTACATCCTCCTGCAGGAAAACCTTTTCGGCCAGATCGTCCATGCCGAGCTTCGTCAGGGCCGGCAACAGGGCCGGCGTTCCGATGAAGCCGGTGCCGATCTTGTAGTCGGCATCAATGATCACCTGCCGGAAATGCTGCTGCGCGGCTTGCCTGTGCTCTGCCGGTATCAGGTCGTGAAGGAAGGCCAAGGCGTAGGACGTCTGGTCGTTGTGCGCGAGCCGTCCCGCCGGCGTGATGAACTCGTTGGAAAATGTCAGCCGGATCTCGTTTGCGCGCTGTTTCATCTTCTCTTCAAGGGCATGCTCGCCGAGAGTGGCTGCGATCCTTGCCAGAAGGTCGGTCGAGATGAAGTGATAGAGCGTCGCCGCGCAGTCGTCGGCGATCGTCGGGCGAGGCTTTCGATTGTCGCCGACCGGCTGCAGCCAGTCGCCGAAGGTGAAGCCTCGGGCGCCCCAATGCGACGGCGGGCGAACCAGGGGACCATCCGAGATCGACCAGACAAAATCGACCCAGCGCACCATGGAATCCAGGCACTCCGCCAGAACGGCCCGGTCGCCGTAATGGGTGTAGAGCACCCAGGGGATGACGACGATCGCGTCGCCCCAGCCGGTCGAGCCGGCATAGCCCGGGAAATTGGCCGGATGCAGACGCGTCGGATCCGGCGAAAAATGTGAGACGGCGCCATCCTCGCGCTGATCGGCCATCACATCCCGCAGATACTTTCTCAGGAAGGATTGGCTGTCGCTCAGCCAGCATGCGGTTGCGGCAAAGACCTGGGCGTCGCCCGTCCAGCCGAGGCGTTCGTCGCGCTGCGGGCAATCGGTCGGCACTTCGACGAAATTGGCGCGCTGCGACCAGATGGTATTTTCGACCAGACGATTGACCAGCGCATTGCCCGAGGTGAAACCGCCGGCGGGCTCGGCCACAGACGAGATCGGGATGGACGCGATTGCGAGGATCTTCGCATCGCCCGTAATCGTCACCCTGGCATAACGGAAGCCGTGGAAGGTGAAATGCGGCGCGTAGGTCTCGTCGCCGTCTCCCCGTAGCGTATAGACGGTGTGCGCGGCAGCCGTGCGATAGTTGCGATTGTCGAAATGACGGTCGGGACCGAGAACTTCCGAATGCTCCACCCGGACTTCGGCGCCGGCAGTGCCCCGGACGGTATATCTAATGTAGCCGCCGGCATTCTGGCCGAAATCATAAATCGTCCTGCCCTCATCGTCGATCCAGTTTTCGACCGCGGCGAGTGGCCGCAGCTCGCGCACCGCAGCAGTTTCATGCGCGACGAGCAATGCCCTGTCGAACGGCAGTCTCTCGGTGCCGTGGCTCTCCAAGTAGCTTTCCTGCCGGGCATCATAGATTTCGCCGAAATAGATCCCCGACTTCAGAATCGGCAAAACACCGCTTCGCCATGTGGTGTCGGTGGAAAGAAGGGCGCCATCAGCTCCGATCAGATCCGCAATGGCGCCGATCCTGTCACCCCAGCAATTCGGGATCGCCTGGGCGCCCCACATCAAGGGCGATCGGTACCATCCGTCGGCAAGCCAGATCTCGATGCGGTTGAGGCCCGGCTTGAGCAGGTTCGAGACATCATACCGCTGGTAAGCAAGGCGATCGTCGTAGTTCGTCCAGCCGGGTGTCAGCAAGTCACCGCCGACGCGAACGCCGTTGATGAAGCAGCGATAGAGGCCAAGTGCGGAGATGAAGAGATCGACGGGGAGCCCCGGGCCATCATGCTCGAAAGTTTGAGAAACGAAGCTTGCCGCCGTTCCCTGACCGCCATCCGATAGCGGCGCGATCATATCCCCGGACCAGGTACGCGAAACGAGGTTGCCGCTGATGGCTGCCGGCTGAAAGTTCATCAAGTCCTCCCGACGAATTGTAGAACGTTCTCCATATAACGTTCTACATTTTCTTCGGAAGCGCAATAGAATTTTCGTTACCAGTCTGCCATGGTGGTTGTGCGGGCGATGTTGACGACCCGCCGCAAGCCAGAGATTTCATGTCAATCGAAGAAAAACAAAAGCCGCAACGGAATGATCGCGTAACGATCCGGACCGTGGCAACTCACGCCGGCGTATCGGTCGCAGCAGTTTCCAAGGTGATGCGAAACGCCTATGGCGTCAGTGATGCACTGCGCGCAAGGGTGACTGATTCCATCGAAGCACTCGCATATCGCCCCTCGCGGGCAGCACGAGGGCTGCGTGGCCGGAGTTTCACCATCGGCGTGCTCCTGATCGATATCCGCAATCCTTTCCTTCCGGAGGTGATTGCCGGCGTGAACGGGGTGCTGGCGCCTTCGCACTATCAGGCGATGATCGGGGTCAGCGATGCGCGCGTGCAGCTGGAGACGTCGTTGATCGAGTCGATGATCGACTACAAGATGGATGGCCTGATCCTCGTTGCGCCGCGTTTGCCCTCGGACATCCTCGCAAAGTTCGCAGTCCAGATACCGATCGTCGCCGTCGGTTACCACGATGCCAGCGCTACGGCCTTCGATACCGTCAATGCCGACGATCAGCGCGGCGCGGAGATCGCGGTGGAAGCGCTTCTTGCCTGCGGCTATCGCGACATCGAAATGCTGAGCCTTGGCGAGCGCCAGGGGCACGCGGTCTCCGTCGTCCGCCAGCGTGAGATCGGGTTTCGCCGGGCGATGCAGCGTGGCGGGCTCGGCTCCTCGCCAGCGATCGGCAAAATTCCGATTGCCTCGCCGAAGCGGGAAGAGGCGATGCGAAAATTCCTATCGAGGAAGGACAGGCCGCGCGCCGTATTCTGCTGGAGCGATCTCGACGCGATCACCCTTCTCAGCCTGGCTATGGAGATGGGCGTGCGCGTCCCCGAAGATCTCGCCGTCATCGGATACGACAATTCGCCGACCGCAGCACTCGGCCTCGTCAATCTCGCAAGCATCGATCAGTCGGGCAGGGAACTCGGTCAGGTCGCAACCCGGGCCCTCATTTCCAGAATAGAAGGCCGCACCGCTTCCGAGCATATTTTCCAGATACCGTCGCTGGTCAGCCGAAACAGCCTGGCCCGTTCCGGCAATTCCACGGACAGATAATAGCGACGACGGCCGGCTTGCCGGTGTTGCTTGCCGTCGTTTTCAGTCGGATTGAGGGGGACTGCCGCAAGACTGCCGCACGACCAGGCGACACGGCAATCTGGTGATGCCGGCAGGGACCGGTTCACCCTTGGAGAGGCTGAGGATTGCCAGGCCGGCGCGATGGCCCAGTTCCTTCAACTCCATGTCTATGGTGGTCAGCGGCGGGCGCGTTTGCCGTGCGACGACCTCCCAATTGTCGAACCCGACCACGGCGACATCCGTGGGAATCTCCACGTTGAGGTCGCGCAGCGCATCGATGACGCCGCGGGCGATCTCGTCACTGCCGCAGAAGATGGCGTCGGGCTTTGCGCCGGACCGGGCAAAGACCGTCTGGACGGCTTCGTGACCCCATTCCTCCGACCACTCGCCGAACATCGCTTCGGCACCGTCGCCGCAGGCATCAAGATAGGATTGAGCGCGGATGCGAGCGGCGAGATAATCCCGCGGGCCGGTGATGTGCAGGATCCGCGACCGGCCCAGTTCCTTGAGATGGTCGACGGCGAGGCGGGCGCCCTGTTCGTCATCCGGGAAGAAAGTGACGCTGTCGGCCGGCCCCTCGGCAAAGACGTAGACGACGGGTATCGGCAAGCGGGACAGCTGGACCGGCGGCTTGAGGTCGAGGCGGGTCGCGGTGAATATGATGCCGTCGACCTGCCGGTCAAGAAGCGCCTCCAGGTGCAGCTGGGCGAGCCTTGGATCATTGTTCGTGGCGCAGAGGAAGACGGAAACGCCGTGATCGACGAGCACCTCCGATACCCCGGCCGCCATCGGCAGCGTCAGTCTGCCATAGGTGTCGTTGGTCAGCATGCCGATCGCATGGCTTCGCTTGCTTAGCAACCCACGGGCGAGTGCGTTGGGCCGAAATCCGATTTCTTCCGCCACACGCCGGACCCGCTCGCGTGTCTCGGGCTTCGTCCGGCCGGTGTCGTTCAGCGCGTTCGACGCCGTCGAAATGCTAACGCCTGCAGCCTTGGCCACGTCGTAAATCGTCCGTCTCCGATCGCCGCTATTTTTCAAATTCCGCCTCGTCATCGGTTCATGATAAAAGCTTTTAGCAGAAAAAAAGGTGCTGTTAAAAGGTTTTATCAAACGGACATCAGATTTATGCACACAGACTGTCGACACCAAAAAATTTCTGATCTAACGTCCATTTCGTCCGACGGCCTTGGGCCTGAACGAGAAAAAGGGGAACAAGCATGCTTCGACTGAAAACAACGATCACTGCTCTTGCGCTGCTGGCAAGCTCTTCTCTCGCCGGCGCCGAAGAAATCACCCTATGGGTGCGCACGTCGTCCGGCGCCGTCCTTCAGGGACTGGCAGACAAATACAATGCCGCACATTCCGACAAGGTCAATGTCACCCAGATCACGGCGGAGCAGATGGTGCCGAAACTCGGTGCGGCGATTGCCGGCAGCGCGGCTCCTGACGGCGCCGTGCTCGACCTGATCTATCTCCCGACCTTTGCCGCGGCGGATGGTCTCGAGGATATCTCCGACTTCGTGAAGGGCTTGCCCTATTCCTCGGCGATGAGCCCGTCGCACATCCGTCTTGCCACCTATGACGGCAAGATCTATGGCGTGCCGGCCCTGCCGGATGCCTCGATCATCGCCTATAACACCGATCTGTTCACCAAGGCCGGCCTCGACCCCAACAAGGCGCCGGCATCGATGGAGGAGGTCGCCGCCGATGCCAAGAAGATCGCCGCGCTCGGCAACGAGACCTACGGCTTCTATTTCGTGGCAAATTCGGGAAGCTGGCTGATCTACGACTTCCTGCCGCATCTGTGGGCCGCCAATGCCGATGTGCTGAGCGATGACGGCCGCAGCGCCACGGTCGATACGCCGGCGCTGCGTGAGACCATCGCCGCCTATCGCGATATGTGGAAGGCCGGTGCGATCCACCCGACCTCGCGTTCCGGCAACGGCAACAATGCCGTCGAAGCCTTCGCCTCGGGCAAGGTCGGCATCCTGATGACCGGCTCCTACATCGTCAATCTGCTGACCAGCAAATATCCCGACGTGAAATTCGCCGTTGCGCCGATCCCGGGGCCGAAGGGTGGTGCATCGAGCTTTGCCGGCGGCGACACGCTGTCCCTCATCAAGGGCATCAGTGAAGAGAAGAAGAAGGTCGCGCTCGACTTCGTCAATTTCTACATGCAGCCCGAGCAGCAGGTCTATATCACCCAGGAATCGGGGATGCCGTCGCGCACCGACCTCGCAGCGGAAGCCTATGCGAAGTTCGACCCGCGCAATCTCGTTGCCTACGATATCCTCGCCAAGGCGCGCACGCCCTACACTTTTTCGTCCGATGAACTCTTCGTCAGCCGCACCGGGCCCTTCCTCAACCTGATCCAGGGCACGATCTTCGGTGACGACGTCGACGGAACGATTGCCAAGACGCAGGCCGACTTCACCCGTATCCTTGAACGTACCAATCCGAACTAAGCCAACGCGTTTCGTCAGGGTGTCCGTGGATGCCCTGACGTTCATTTCACATCTCGACATTCAAGCGGAAGGAGGAGTTGCGGTGGTATCCTCGACACTTCGCAGCCGAAGGCGCGCAATCGCGACCGGAGAAGCCGAGCCAAAGGGTTGGCTTGGTCTTGCCTTCATCCTGCCGGGCTTGCTGTTCATCGTCGTGCTTTTCCTCGTGCCGCTTGTCATGACGGTCTGGATGAGCTTCTACAACTGGCCGCTTCTCGGCCGGACGAAGTTCATCGGCTTGTCCAACTATGCCGAACTGATCGGCGATACCCAGCTCTGGCATTCCCTGGGTTTCACGCTGCTCTACACTGTGCTGGTTACGGTTGCGATCTTCCTGGTGGCCTTTCCTCTGGCGCTGCTCGTCGACCGGCCGCTGCGGATCGCCGGCTTTTTCCGCACGATCTATTTCATGCCCGTCGTCATCGGCTTCGGGGCAGCCTCGACATTGTGGATGTGGCTGCTCAATCCCGATAGCGGCGTCTTTGCGCAGCTGCTGCGCGGCGCGGGCATCATCGACAGCGCCCCGAGGCCGCTCGAAAGTTTCTGGCCAGCCCTCGGCGTCGTCATCCTGATGGTCGTCTGGAAAACAGCGGGCTTCACGATGATCATCCTCCTGACCGGCCTTCAGAGCATATCGAACGACGTCATCGAAGCCGCCAGGATCGACGGCGCCAGCGTCTGGAGCCGGTTTCGCCGGATCACGCTGCCTTTGATGAGGAACTCGGTGGTGCTGGCGCTTGTCCTCAACGTCACCTCGTCGATGCTGGCCTTCGACCAGTTCTTCATCATCACCCAGGGCGGCCCCGAGAACAGCACGATCTCGGCGGTCTTCTCGATCTATCTCGCGTCGTTCTCATCCTACCGTCTCGGTTATGGCTCGGCGATCTCCTTTGCCCTGCTCATCGTCCTGGTGGCGATCAGCGCCATCCAGTTCGTCCTGCTGCGCCAGCGGCCGGAGGAGGGTTGATGGAACGGCTCAACCACAATCTCGCAGGGAAGCCGGCGAGCGAGCGGCTCGGTTATCTCGCTTTCGTTCTGACGGCATGCGTCTTTGCCGTCTTCTTCGTGATGCCGATCGTCTGGTCTTTCGCCAATTCCTTCAAGCCCGCGGCCGCAGCACTTGCCGATCCGGCAGCGCTTTTCTCGAAAGCCTTCTCGCTCGAAAACTACCGTCGCCTCGAGCATGTCGGCGCCGGCTGGTACGTCTATGCCGGCAATTCGGTGCTGATCGCCGCCGGAACGGTGATCCTGACGGTGCTCGTCGCGGTGCCGGCGGGATACGGTTTTTCGAAGTTCCGCTTTCCCGGCCAATCGGTGCTCTTCGTGCTGATCATGGCAACGATGATGATCCCCTTTCAGTCGATCCTGACGCCGCTTTTCCTGATCCTGAAATTCCTCCACCTGCAAAACAGCCTTCTCGGGCTGGTGCTGATCTACGTGACGTTCCAGCTACCCTTTTCCGTCTTCATGATGCGCAACGCCTTCGACGCGGTGCCAAAGGCGCTGATCGAGGCGGCGCGGATAGACGGTGCGTCGCAGGCGACGATCCTGCGCCGGATCATGCTGCCGATCGCGCTTCCCGGTGTTGCCACCGTTGCCATGTTCGCCTTCCTGAACTCCTGGAATGAATTCCTTGCCGCCCTCATCTTTCTGTCCGACCAGAACAAGTTCACGCTGCCGATCATGCTGGTCAATGTTTCGTCGGGCATCTATGGCATCATCGACTGGGGCGCGCTTCAGGCCGGCATAGCCGTGACCATGGTCCCCTGCATCCTGCTTTTCCTTCTCTTGCAACGATATTACGTGCGCGGCCTGACGGCCGGCGCCGTGAAGTAACAGCGCTCGTCCCGCTCAGGAGTCCTCATGACCAGCTCACCTCGTTTTCAACCGGCACGCGCTGCGGGACGGCAGCGATACAGGCCCGCCGACCATTCCAGTGTCGTGTTCCGTGGCGGTTTCTGGCAGAGCTGGACGGAGACGGTTCGCAACGTCACCATCCCGACACAGCACAAGCGGCTGGAAGAGGAGGGCTTCCTCGAGGTGCTCGATTTTGACAAGCCGGCCGGGCCGCTGGTGCGCCCGATCCAGCCGAGCGGACTGTCGATGCAGCATTTCTTCGATTCGGATTTCGGCAAATGGATCGAGGCCGCAAGTTACACGCTGAAGGCTCACCCGAATGCGGCGCTCGAAACGAAGATCGATGCTATCGTCGAAAAGCTCGAGAAAGGGCAGATGGCGGATGGCTACCTCAACAGCTGGTTCATTCGCCGCGAGCCGGACAGGCGTTGGACCAACCTGCGCGACCTGCACGAGATGTATTCGATGGGCCATCTGCTGGAGGGGGCCGTCGCCTATTACGAGGCGACTGGAAAGCGTCGCTTCCTCGATGTGATGATCCGCGCAGTCGACCATATCATCGAAACCTTCGGTGCCGAACCCGGAAAGCTCAGAGGTTATGACGCCCATGAGGAAATCGAGTTGGCGCTGGTCAAGCTTTACCGGGTGACGGGCGATCCGCGGCATCTGAAGCTTGCGACCTATTTCGTCGACGAACGTGGGCGAATGCCCTCATATTACGACGAGGAGGCTCGCAAGCGCGGCGAGAGCCCTGAGGATTACGTCTACAAGACATATGCCTATAGTCAGGCCCATTTGCCGGTGCGCGATCAGCACCAGGTCGTCGGCCACGCGGTTCGCGCCATGTACCTGTTTTCTGCGATGGCGGATCTCTCCCGTGAGAACGACGATCCGACATTGAAGGAGGCCTGCGACCGGCTTTTCGACAATCTGGTCAGCCGCCAGCTCTACGTGACCGGTGGCCTTGGCCCGTCGGCATCCAATGAAGGGTTCACCCGCGAATTCGACCTGCCGAACGAGACGGCTTACGCCGAGACATGCGCGGCCGTCGCGCTCGGCTTCTGGAGCCATCGCATGGCGCAGGTCGATCTCGACAGCAAGTTCACCGACAGGCTGGAAACGGTGCTTTACAATGGCGCTCTTTCCGGCATCTCGCGCGACGGCGAGCGTTATTTCTATGAGAACGTCCTTGAAAGCCACGGGCAGCACCGCCGGTGGAAATGGCATTACTGCCCCTGCTGCCCGACAAACATCGCCCGTTTCATCACGTCGCTCGGCCAATATTTCTATTCGACTGATGATCATCAGCTCGCCGTCCATCTCTACGGCACCAATTCCGCCGAGCTGACAGTCGGCGACAGCTTCGTGCGCCTGATCCAGGAGACGCAATATCCCTGGGATGGCGACATCAGCCTGCGGTTCGCCGTCGAGCGGCCAAGCCGGTTTCAGCTTCGTCTTCGGATCCCCGGATGGTGCAGGCAGGCGCAAATCTCGGTCAACGGCGTTGCCGTCGATCTCGATCAATGCGTGACGAAGGGTTATGCCGCAATATCAAGGGAATGGCGCAATGGTGACGAGGTGCGCATCGGCTTCTCGATGCCGGTCGAGCGCATCTACGCGCATCCTGCCGTCTCCGAAGACGGCGGGCGCGTCGCGCTGCGGCGCGGGCCTGTCGTCTATTGCATCGAGGAGACGGACCTCGGCGGCGAGCCGCAGCGGCTCCGCCTGCCGGCATCTGAGGAAATTTCTGCCCGTTACGATGCCTCGCTTCTCGGCGGAGCGACCGTCCTCGAAGGCACCGCGCTCGAAGCCGATATATCCGATTGGCAGAATGCGCTCTATCGCACCGCGCGCCCCGCGCTGAAGCAGCGGCCTTTCACCGCGATCCCCTATCACCTCTGGGCCAATCGCGAGCCCGGAGCGATGGCGATCTGGTTGCACGAGGTCTAGGAGAAAACTATGGCACGGCTGGAACTCAAGAGCATCGTCAAATCCTATGGCATCTACGAGGCCGTGCGCGGCATCAGCCTTGACATCGAAGACAATGAATTCGTCGTTTTCGTGGGTCCGTCGGGATGCGGAAAATCGACGACATTGCGCATGATCGCGGGTCTCGAACACATCACCGGCGGTGAGATCGTGATCGGCGACCAGGTCGTCAACCGGCTTGGCCCGGGCAAACGCGATATCGCCATGGTCTTTCAGAACTACGCGCTCTATCCGCACATGACGGTGCGGGAGAATATTTCGTTCTGCCTGGAGCAGCAGAAGCTCGCCAAGAGCGAGATTGACGCCCGTATCATCAGGGCGGCGGAAACCCTGCATATCAGCGAGCTGCTCGGCCGGCGCCCGGGCCAGCTTTCGGGCGGCCAGCGCCAGCGCGTCGCGATGGGGCGCGCGATCGTGCGGAACCCGAAAGTCTTTCTCTTCGACGAGCCGTTGTCCAATCTCGATGCCAAGCTTCGCGTACAGATGCGCACGGAGATCAAGCGGCTGCACCAGCTGTTGCCGACGACGACCGTCTACGTCACGCACGACCAGGTCGAGGCGATGACCATGGCGGATCGTGTCGTGGTGATGAATGGTGGCATCATCGAACAGGCGGGGCCGCCACAAGCACTCTATCATCGGCCGGTCAGCCAGTTCGTCGCCGGCTTCATCGGCTCACCGTCGATGAACTTCTTGTCGGCGACGCTGCTATCAGGAGACAAGGGTCTCGTCGTCAAACTGACTGACGGCAGCGAGCTTCCAGTGCCGAAGGCGCGCGCCGGCGACTATGCCAGCCATGCCGGTAAATCAGTCGTGTTCGGGATCAGGCCGGAATCGATCACCGACCGCCAGGCCCGTCCTGGTTATGCCGACATCGAAGCTAAGATCGATCTTGTGGAACCACTCGGGCCGGAGACCATGGTCTATTTCGGCATCGGCGAGGCAAGTCTTTGCGCCTGCATCGATCCCGAGAGCGGGCCCAGGCCGATGTCGACGATGCCGCTCTCGTTCAACATGAACCAGATGCATCTGTTCGATCCGGCGACCGGCCGGTCGCTGGCGCTTGCCTGAACCGCAAACACTGAAAGGCCGGCAACCGCGAGGGTCGCCGGCCTCGATGATCAGGCAGCCTGGCGGATCTTCGAAGGACGCGTGGCAGCGGCCTTCTCGACCATCGCGGTGACTTCGGCGCGTCGGGCGCCCGAAAGCGGCAGGCGCGGCATGCGAACGCGCTCGGAGCCGCGGCCCATGATCTGCTCGGCAAGCTTGATCGACTGCACGAGGTCGTGTTCGGCATCGAGGTGCAGAAGCGGCATGAACCAGCGATAGATCTTGCGGGCCTCTTCCCAGTCGCCGCGTTCGGCGGCGGCAACGAGCTGTACGGATTCCTGCGGGAAGGCGCTGGTCAAGCCCGAGACCCAGCCCTTGGCGCCGAGCATCAGGCCTTCAAGCGCCACGTCGTCGAGACCTGCGAAGATATCGAAACGATCGCCGAATTCATTGATGAGATCGGTGAAGCGGCGCGGATCCGGCGCGCTTTCCTTGACCGCCTTGATGTTTGGCACATCGGCAAGCACCTTCAGCACATCGGCGCCGATGTTGACGCGGTAGGCCGGCGGGTTGTTGTAGAGCATGATCGGCAGCGAGGTCGCTTCGGCGACGGTACGGAAATGCGCGATCAGCTCTTCGGGCTTCGGCACATAAACCATGGCCGGCAGCAGCATCAGCCCGTCGGCGCCGAGTTTTTCGGCGTCGCGAGCATAGGCGACGGCACGGCGCGTGTCGAATTCGGACACGCCCGTCACCACGGGAACGCGGCCGTTGACGACCTCGACGGCAGCTTTCAAGATCGTGCGCTTCTCCTCGGGGTCCAGCGAATTGTTCTCGCCACACGTGCCCATGACGATCAGTCCGTTGACGCCATCGTTTACAAGCGCGTCCTGGACGCGCTGGGTCGAGGGCAGATCAACGGAAAGATCATCGTTGAACTGTGTCGTTACGGCGGGAAATACGCCCTTCCATCCTGTGGTCATTGATCGAGCCTCGTTGAAACTGGTTGCCTTATATACAAACTGTCGACAAGATTCAATGATGTGAGCTTACATATTTGAGACCCCGAAGACCGACATTGCGAGAATCGGCCGAAACGCAATACAAGGCTCTAACAAAAGAGGGCGGACGAATGCGGAACGACGCGGAAAATGTGCGGGTGCGCGGCTCTGGCACGCAGAGCGTCTATGTGACGCTCAGGCAGGAAATCCTGTCGATGGCGCTGGAACCCGGCAGTCCGCTCGACGAAGTGCGGCTGTCGGAGCGTTTCCGGATGTCGCGGACACCCATTCGAGAGGCGCTGTTGCGGCTCGCCGCCGATGGGCTCGTCACGACGCTGCCGAACAGGAACACGATCGTCGCAACGATCGATTTCGCAAGCCTGCCCACCTATTTCGAAGCGCTGACGCTGATGTACCGGGTGACGACGCGCGGCGCGGCGCAACGGCGAAACGGCGAGATCATGAAGACCATCCGCCGGCATCAGAAGGACTTCGCCGATGCCGTTGCCGCGCGCGATGCCTATGCGATGATCGAGGCCAACCGCGAATTTCACGTCGCGATCGCTGAACTAGCCGGCAATTCCTATTACACGGCCTTCTTCGCCAGGCTGCTCGACGAGGGCCGCCGCATCCTGCGCCTTTACTACTCGACATTCGACGACCGCCTGCCGCGCCAGTATGTCGACGAACACGAGGAGATCATCGCCGCAATCGAGGCCGGTGACGTCGAGCGGGCCGACCAACTGGCGATCGCCCACGCCGGGCAGATCGTCCGCCAGATCCAGGAATATATTGCCCGCGACCTCGACCGGCCGGTGGCGATCAGCATGTCCTGACGCGACGAGAGCAATGAACCGCTCGAGCCTCAAGAGGCGAGGGGGCCGCCTTGCTCTCTGACCAAGGTCATCAGCCGGCGCAGGACAGCCGCCGACTGGCGAACACCGTCATGCTCGAATTCGTTGGTCACCCATGCCTGCACATTGGCGACGTGGCGCGCTGTTTCGAGCGAAAGCCCGGCATCGACATACATGTCGTCATGATAGATGACCGCGGCGACCGGCACCTCGTTTGCAGCGAGACGTGCCGGAGCATAGAGCGGGGCGTAGCGCTCAAACGTTGCCAGCGCCTCGACACCTGCCCTGAAGGCCCTAAGCGAGCGAATTTCCTCGAACATCCAGGGATACATCATCTCCCCCGTCAACAGCAGCGGCCGCCGGTCGCCGGCAAAGGCCGGATGCTCGGCGCGGATGCGTTCGGCTGCCCAGGCAGTCGGCGTCCCGGCCTGGCCATAGATGCTTTCCTGCAAAACGGCGAAGAGCGGATTGTCGTCATATGAGGTCAGCGACATCACCGACGCGAGGAAGCGCTCGGAGAGACGTTCTTCATTGGGACCGGAGAAAGCCTCGTCGACCAGCCAATGGATGTTCTCGTAACCCGGCGCCATGCCGAAATCGATGCCGATGGTCTGAAAGCGGCGAACGGAGAGGCGATCGCCATCGGGCAACCGCACCTCATTGGTCTCGATATAGTCGGCGATCCGGCCGATGCGTTCGGCATCCCCGGGGTAGCGGCGGTAATAGGCGGCGTTCTTTTCGGTAACGCGCGGGTAGGTGCGCCGATAGACATCATCGGCCGTCGCCCCAAGGCCGGCAAGGCCGCCGGTGACATAACAGGCGGAAAGTCCCTCCGGCGCCTTCGAGAGATAGGTGAGTGTCAGGAAGCCGCCATAGCTCTGGCCAAGCGTCTGCCAGCGCCCGCCGCCGAAGACGGTTTTCCTCAGATGTTCGCAATCGGCAACGATGCTGTCGGCACGAAAGAGGCTGAGATAGTCGGCTGCGGCCCTGCCGTCGGCAAAGTGCTCCATCGTCGCACTTTCGATCCGGCTGCTGCGCCCGGTGCCGCGCTGGTCGATCAGGATAACGCGGTGCGTCTTCAGGGCTTCGGCAAGCCATGGCGGCCCGCCGTTGCTCGGCCGCGGCGACTTTCCGCCAGGACCGCCTTGAAGGAAAGCCAGCAACGGCAGTGTTTCACGACGGCGGGCGGGATCGCACACTTCACGTGCAAAAATCCGGATCGTCTCACCCTCCGGCTTCGACCAATCCAGGGGCACGTCGACCATATGATCGCGCATCAGCATGCCCGGTGTGGTGTATTCGACCGCCATGGCTATCTCCTCACTTTTCATGTCGACATATTGCCTACACCGGCATTAGTGTCGGTTCAAGATGCCCGCTGCAAGGCGAGGGTTTCATCGATCCGGAAGCGCAGGAAAAGCAGGAAAACAACATGTCGTGGCAGCACCCCGTACCCCGCATCACTGAGGACGAACGGCAGAACCGCCTCGCCGGGCTTCGGAAACTGATCGAAGCCGAAGGATTGGCTGCCGTGCTTCTTGGGCCGACCGAAAGCCTCCACTACTTCACCGGGCTCGTCTGGCATCCGAGCGAAAGGTTCCTCGGCGCGCTCGTCACGCCCGCGACCATTTCCTACATCGTTCCGGGGTTCGAGCGGAGCCGTGTCGAAACGCTGCCACATCTGCCGGGGGAAATCCTGGTCTGGGAAGAGGAGGAGAGCAGCGCCGCTCTCATCGCCCGCCTTGTTGCCCAGGGCGGCAGACTTGCCCTCGACGATGGCTTGCCGCTTTTCTTCTATCACGCATTGGCAGCGGAGATGGGCGCGGCAAGGCTTGCCGATGGCGGGCGGCTGATCCGCGACCTGCGTTGCATCAAATCGGCCGCGGAGCTTGCCCTCATTCAGTATGCGATGGACCTGACGCTCGACGTCCACAAGCAAGTGCATGGGCTTTTGAAGCCGGGCATCAAATCATCCGAGGTGGTCGAATTCATCGACCGACAGCATCGCCAGGCCGGCGCCGATGCCGGCTCGACGTTCTGCATCGTCTCCTTCGGCGCGGCGACCTCGCTTCCGCATGGCGCCGACGGCGATCAGGTCCTTGGTCGCGACGACGTCGTTCTCGTCGATACCGGCTGCCGGATCGACGGTTATCATTCCGATATCACCAGGACCTATATTCTGGAGGACGGCAACAGCGCGTTCGAACGCGCCTGGTGGATCGAGCGCGAGGCGCAACAGGCCGTCTTCGACGCAGCCCGGATCGGCGCCGCCTGCTCGAGCCTCGACGATGCGGCCCGCAAGGTGCTTGCCAAACACTCGCTCGGCCCCGACTATCGCCTGCCGGGTTTGCCTCATCGCGCCGGTCATGGCCTCGGGCTCGAGATCCACGAGGAGCCCTACATCGTTCGCGGCAACGACGCGCCGCTTGCCGCCGGCATGTGTTTTTCCAATGAACCGATGATCGTCTTCCCCGGGAAATTCGGGATCCGGCTGGAAGACCATATCTACATGACCGCCGAGGGACCACGCTGGCTGACCAATCCGGCGGCGGGACCGACAAGCCATTCTCCTGAGAAGGCCCCATCTCGCCCGCTCAGGCAGCGCCGATTTTCAAGTGGCTGTCAGGCTGGGCGACCTTGAGGAGATCATCGCCGCGATCAAGCCTGACGATCGCTCACGCCGCGCAGATCGTCCGACAGCACCAGGACTAAATTGGCCGCGATCTCGGCCGGCCGCTGGCGATCAGCGTAGCCTGAAGCGACCGGATTGAAGAGGTGGAGGCTGCCCCGGCCCGCACATTAGCGAGAGGTGCCGGAAATTCGATCCGTAAAGTATTACTTCGCAAACATTACTTGCTTTCTGGCGTGGTAAAAGGTTGACTATGGTTAACCCTATAGTCTCGAGGATAGGATGATGGATTTGTTTAGAAGGGAGGGGGATGACCAGGCTCAACTGAAGAAAATGACACTAAATAGCAGATATAGAAATATAGCGGCGATGCTTTCGATTGCAGTGGTTGCCCTGTCTATATTCTTGATATCGATTGGTGCTTTAATTGAGTTTTTTCAACCCGCATTTTTGTCAAACGTCATTCTCGACGACGTCCCTTTGCACTACATCGCCTGGTTCATGATAACCTTCGGGATCACTATCGCCGTCATCAACGTGATTTTGGCGGCAAGGCGGGAGATCGAGCAAGAGACGGCCGAAAGCATGCTTCCATCGGACGCAGCCGAGATCAAAAGGCAGGCTTTGCGTGACCTTCGAACACATCGAAACGGCTATGCTCGTTCCTCCAGGGTTAATCAATATCTCTGGAATTTTCTCACCTTGGCGATCATCGTTTTGAGTGGCCTTTCATCATTGTTTTCGGCCTATGGACCGGTTGTCCCGAATTGGCTGCCAATGACCGCTTCCGCGCTCGTGGCGCTTTTCGGCGTCATAATGGTCCAATTTCGCGTCAGGGATGTCTGGCAATTGAGAGAGCAGGGCAGGATTGAAGCGGAAATGCTGGTCGCCGATGCGCATCTCATTGAGACGACAGACAACCTTGCAACGCTCAAACAGGTAGCCGCCCTCAGAAGGCGCGCCCATGCACTTGAGATGAAACAGCTCAACCAACTCTTCGTGGAAACCACAGAAGCAAATCGGTAAGTCACTCTCGGCATATGGCGGGACCGTTCTTCTGAGCGGACATATGCCTCGTCGCTCGAGCACGTGTCGACTGACGCTCCACGACTTTGACAACGAACCGATGCCTCACGACGGTCCCTAGTGTCAGCGTTCGCCTTCTATTTCGGCCCTTCGCTCTGCGCCCGTGCCGCGCTCGATGGCTATTGCCGCCTTGCCGGCATTTGCTTCCTCGAGGCGATGCGCCGCAACCTCGTCGGCGTCGGTAGGCTTGTTGAACTGTTCGATCTGTCCGGTAAACACGCCCTGATCACCCGGAGCATCAATCACCCCGTTCCCCCAATGGAGATGTCTTCCAGGTGAGCATGACGCTCTATTGGAACGGTTTCTGCGCGTCCTGAGTGGATCCCGGGACTCAAGAAAGAAGCAATTGAGACATAGTTCTTTGAAGCAAGCTTCGATAACCACCGCCAAATCTCGACACAGATGACTTTCCGCTCCGCAAAGCGGCACCGCAGAATATTTCGATGTGCCTTGGACACACGACACTCCGGATCGAACTGAGGTCGAACTCTAATAGCTGTGTGGATGTTAAGCGCGGTTAAGGAAGTGTAAAGTTTGGTAAAGGTTCTCTCTGCGACACAGGCCAGGTACGCTGTTGGCCGAGAAAATGCAGGACGCGCAGGCGGCGCGGGGCCGCCTGCGGGGTAACGCGTCCCGCGGTCTCGTTCCGGGGGGGGAATTCGACCGAAGAGGTGGTCAAAGGCATCGATGCCTTTTCCCGATCCGCGCCAACTCAACGAGGGATTGCGGGCCATGTCGCTGCAATCCGGTTTCAGCGCGTATTATGTCATGGCAGGATCAGTAGCGGGACGAACGTTAAGTGCGGTCAAGTTAGTGTTAAGTTAGGTAAAACTTGGCTGCGCGACTGTATTTGTGCTGTATGGCTTGCCGGGATTGAGAGCGGATAATGCGAATGAACAAGGTTCTCCTTATCGACGACGATGCCGAGCTGACGACGCTTCTGCAGGAATATCTGGTCGAAGAAGGATATGAGGTCGTCACGGATACAGACGGGCGCGCCGCCATTGCCGCGGCGGCCGGCAATACGGTTGATATTATCGTGCTCGACATCATGATGCCTCGGATGAACGGGATCGAGGTTCTGCAGAGGATCAGGAAGCTCAGCCAGGTTCCTGTGCTGATGCTGACCGCAAGGGGCGATGACGTCGACAGGATATCGGGTCTCAATCTCGGCGCCGACGACTATGTGCCGAAGCCATGCTCGCCGGGCGAACTTGCGGCGAGACTGCGCGCCATCCTCCGCCGGGCGGGCCAGCCGGCGGCCGGTGCTTCGATCGACATCATAAGGGCGGGAAAACTCGTGATCCATCCTGGCAGCAGGATCGCCGAATGGCGCGGCGAAAGCTTGGACCTGACCGGCACGGAATTCAGCCTGCTCGAGGTCCTCGCCCGCAGCGCCGGCCAGCTCGTGTCGAAGCAGGACATTTCGAAGCGGGCCTTCGGCAAGCCGCTGACCCCGTTCGATCGCCGGATCGACGTCCATATCAGCAGCGTTCGCCAGAAGCTCGGACTGAGGGAGGATGGCCAATCCTGGATCCAGTCCGTTCGCGGCCAGGGCTATCAACTTCTCGTGGACTGAGTATGCCCCGGCTTTTCTGGAAATTCTTCACGACGATCTGGTTGACGATGGCGGCAACCGTCGGCGTCATCATCCTGCTCGTCAATTTCCTCCAGGGCGTTCCTTTTGCGCGCGAACTGGAGGAAGAGCGGCGAGTGATTGCCCTGAATCTCACCGCAAACATGCTCGCCAGAGATGGCGAGGATGCTGCCGCGCATTTCGTGCGCGCAAGTGAAGAGACGCTACCATCTGGTCTGACGATCTCCAAAACGGCGAAAGCCGATGCCTGCGCGGTTCAAAAGACCGTCGACACACGATTCGTCCTGAAGGACGAGGTTTGCTACCAGATTTCCCTGCCGGCCAAGGCGACGTTCACGTTCGAGAACTTCGGTCCGTTCTTGCCGTGGCTCACGATCCTGATTTCGAGCACGATTTCGGCAGGTGCACTCGCCCGATATCTCATTCGTCCCGTGGTGCATCTGCGCGATGGCTTGAGCGCGCTCGCCCATGGCCGCTTCGATTTCCGCATCGGTGACAAGATGGCCGGCCGAAAGGACGAGGTTACCGCGCTTGCGCATGACTTCGATTCCAGCGCCGCCCGGCTTCAGGAGCTGCAGGATGCGCAGCAGAGGCTGTTCCATGATGTCTCCCACGAGCTGCGTTCGCCTTTGTCCCGCCTGCAGGCCGCCGTCGGCGTGCTCCGGCAGAGCCCGGCGAAACTCGGCGCCATGCTAGACCGCATGGACCGGGAGGTCGAACGGCTGGATGCGCTGGTCGGCGAAGTTCTGACGCTTGCCAGGTTGACTGCCGGATCCAGCCGGCCGCTGAAAACGCACGCTCTTGATGTCATCGAGCTGCTCAACGAAATTCTCGGCGATGCGGCATTCGAAGCTCAGGCGCGGGAGGTCTCAATCACAACCAGTGTCGAGGGCGTTTTCCGCGCCGAAGTCGAAGGCGAGCTCATCTACAGGGCGCTCGAAAACGTCGTCCGCAACGCCGTCAAGTACACAGCCGAGCATTCGCGCATATCCGTATCGTGCGAGACGACAGACGAGCGCCTCAAAATCTGTGTCACCGATCAGGGGCCAGGTGTCAGTCGAGACGAACTCGAACGGATCTTCCAGCCGTTCTCACGCGGGAACGAGGCTGTACCGAGAGGTGGATATGGCCTGGGTCTGGCCATCACCAGACAGGCCATCGAGCGCCATGGCGGGCGGGTACATGCGTCGTTGCCGGATGCCGGAGGTCTGGCAATCACCCTGGAGCTTCCCCGAAAGCCGACACTCTATGGTTCGGCTGACGACCAAGCCTGATCCGGCCCAGCGATTTTACCTAACTTTACAGTGTCTTTACCGCCATTAACGTTGGCGTCGCTAAGCCTGAACCCACGATCCCGGTTCAGAAAGCTCGCCCGTGAATCCGTCGCTCTGCATGAACCTATCATCGCTCCGCTACGCCGCATCGGCGGTCACGCTTCTGCTGGCAGGCTGCGTCAGCGGCCCGAATCACGTACCCCCAGAGATGCCGCTTCCTGCTAAATTCAAAGAGGGGAGTACCAAGAGCAACGGCGATGTCGTGGCGGCGCAGTGGTGGACGGCTTATCGTGACAAGCGGCTCGACGGCCTGGTGGCTCATGGCCGCAGCGAGAACCTTGATGTCCTGCAGGCGCTCGAGCGCATCAATTCGGCTTCCGCCAATGTCACGGTTGCCGCTGCCGGTGGCCTGCCGAGCCTCGATGTCGGCGCATCGCACACGGTATCCGGTGAGAAAGGTTCTGAGCGTACGACGATCGGTACCACGAATGAGACAGGTGGCGAGGCCAGCCTTTCCTGGCTGCTCGACATCTTCGGCCAGTACCGTCGCTCGAAGGAGAGTGCGATCGCCTCGCTGGGGGCCGCCTATGCAACGGCCGACAATGCAAAGCTCACCTTTCTGAAAGACCTGGTCGAGAGCTATATCGACGCCCGCTATAATCAGCAGCGCATCGCGCTTTCGCAGGCGAATTTGAAATCCCGCCAACAGACTTACGAACTCACGCAGCTGCAGCTCAAGGCGGGTGCGGCCTCCCGCCTCGACGTCGTTCAGGCCGAGGGTCTGGTACAGTCGACAAAGTCCGACATTCCTGGCCTCGAACAGAGCTTCACCGAATCGGGCCATCACATTGCCACTCTGCTCGGGATGCCGGCGGCCTCGCTGATGGGCGAACTGCAGAAAAGCGCCGGCCAGCCGGTTTTCCGCGGCGACATTCGGGCCGGCATTCCGGCCGATCTCATCCGCAACCGTCCAGATATCCGCAAGGCGGAACGCGAGCTGGCGGCGGCTGTCGCCGATATCGGGGCCGCGGAAGCCCAGCTCTACCCGTCGATCTCTCTATCCGGATCGATCTCGCCGAGCTGGGTCAAATCATCCGGTGCAAGCGGCGGAACTCTGACCAGTTGGACCTTCGGGCCGACACTCAACCTGCCGATCTTCGATGGCGGCAAATTGCGTGCGAATGTCGACATCGAAAAATCCGATGCCAGGACCCAATATCTCGCCTGGAAAGCGGCGGTGCTGAACGGGGTCGAAGAGGTGGAAAATGCGCTGTCGGCTGTTCGCCGTGACACGCAGACGCTCGAACCGTTGCGCAGACAGGTGCAGACGGCACAGGAGTCGCTTGCGCTTTCGACCACGAGCTACAAGGATGGCGCCTCGTCATTGCTCGATGTCCTGGAGGCGCAGCGGTCGGTCTCCGATGCCCAGGAGAGCCTTGCCGACACCGTGCAACAGGTTGCCAAGGACTATGTGGATCTCTACGTCGCCATCGGTGCCGGCTACCTCAACCGAGAGAACGCCGCCTCCAAGCACACCGCAAAGGCGGGCTAATTGGTGGCGCATTTGCTCTATCGCGCGGCCACATCGAGAATGCGGGTCGCGAGCTTGAGATGCGGCAGGTCCAGCATGCGCCCGTCGAGCTGGATGACACCCGCGTCTGGGCTGGCGGCAAAGGCGGCGGCGACTTTCTCGGCCCAGGCGATCTCGGACGGATCCGGCGTGAAGGTGTGATTGATCGTTTCGATCTGGCTCGGATGGATGGCCATCATGCCGGAAAAGCCGTCGCGCCGGGCTCGGCCGACATAGGCCCTGAGACCGTTCAGATCGTGGAAATCGGGATAGACGGTGTCGATTGCCGGAACGCCGGCGGCATGGGCTGCGAACAGCGTGAGCGAGCGGGCAAGCTCGTAAGGCGGCGTGTAGCGGCCATCCGTCCTCCGCGCGGTCGTAGCCCCCATCGCGGCAGGCAGATCCTCCGCCCCCCATGTCAGGCCGCAGAGGCTGGTCGCGACATTCCGGTAGCTGCCGATCTCGAAGATCGCGGATGGCGTTTCGGTTGCGATCGGCAAGATGGGCATTGCAGATGCAAGAGAGCCTGCAAGCTTCAGCACCGAAGCGGCACCCTCGGCCTTCGGCAGCACGATCGCAAAAGGACGAAGGCCGCTCAAAGCGGCAAGGTCGCCTTCGAATTCTGGCGAGGCGAGGGGATTGATGCGGATCAGGAGAGCGGTCTCGCCGGCATGATGCAGGACGAACTCGTGCACTCTCTCGCGCGCTTTCGGCTTGTTTAGGGGCGCAACCGAATCTTCCAGGTCGAGAATGACGGCGTCGGCGCCTGAGGCGAGCGCTTTTTCGAAACGCTCCGGCCGGTCACCGGGCGCAAAGAGCAGCGAGCGCAGCCTCATGACGGTTTCACCTTCAGCATTGCCGTGCGCAGGCACTGGCAGACGATCTCGCCGCGCTGGTTCAGGGTGATATGCCGGAAGGTGACGATGCCGGCATCGGGCCGGGAGTTCGAGCGACGCAGCTCCATCACTTCCGTTTCCACCCGCAGCGTATCGCCGATGAAGACCGGCTTTGGCATCGTTACCTTGTCATAGCCGAGATTGGCGACGAGCGTGCCGAGCGTCGTGTCGCCGACCGAAAGGCCGACCGTGAGGGCAAAGGTGAAGGTGCCGTTGACGACGATCCGGCCGAATTCGGTGCCGACCGCATAATCGGCATCGAGATGCAGCGGCTGCGGATTGTGGGAAAGCGTCGTGAAGAGCAGATTGTCGGTCTCGGTGACCGTGCGGCGGATGTCGTGGGCGATGCGGTCGCCGACCGTCCACTCATCGAAATAACGGCCGGCCATCAATCCTGCTCCTTCACAATGCTGACGACCAGCTGGTTTTCCGAGACCCTGATCCCTGAGGAAACCTGCAGTTTTTCGACGATGCCGTCGAAGGGCGCACGCAGAGAATGTTCCATTTTCATCGCTTCGACCGTTAGCAGGCGGTCGCCCTTGGCGACACGATCGCCGTCGGCGACATCCACCGAAATGACGAGGCCGGGCATGGGCGACAGGATCGCGCCATCGCCGGCACTCTGACTTGCCTCGACCTCGCTGGCGACGGGCAGGCTGATCGGCCAGGCATTGCCGGCCTCGAAAAGCACCGTGGTTTCACCGATCGTGATGGTATTGGCCTCAAACTCCGGACGCGATTGCCCCCAATGGAGGTGATCGCCAATACGGATGCGCACCCTCTTGTCCTCTGCGCCGGCGATGCGGAACCCGGTCAGCGCGGTCCAGGGATTACCATCGGTGTTCTTTAAAAGCGCCGTGGCCGCGCTATCGATTGCAGTTTCGCTCGGCTCCGTCGCCACAAGCCTTTCGTCATGACGATCGAGAAAGCCGGTATCGATCCGAGCTGCGCGAAAATCCGGATCGATGGCGATGTGGGCGAGAAGACCGGCATTGGATCTGACCGGCCAGACCTCGATGCCAGCGCAGGCGGCTGCGAGCTTCGAAAGTGCGGCCTCGCGGTTCGGCCCATGCGCAATGACCTTGGCAATCATCGGGTCATAGAAGGCGGTGATGTCATCCCCTTGCTCGACACCGCTATCGACACGGACGGTTTGCGGCAGGCTGAGATGTTCAAGCCGGCCGATCGACGGCAGATAGCCGGCGGCAGGATTTTCGGCATAGAGCCGGGCTTCGAAGGCCCAGCCGCTCATGGCGATCTCGTCCTGCATTTTCGGCAGCGGTTCGCCGCTAGCGACCTTCAACTGCCAGAGCACCAGATCCTCGCCAGTAATTGCCTCGGTGACCGGATGTTCCACCTGCAGGCGGGTGTTCATCTCCATGAACCAGATGCGATCTTCGCAAAGGCCTTCCGAGGCATCGGCGATGAATTCGATGGTGCCGGCGCCGACATAATTCACCGCTCTTGCGGCTTTCACCGCCGCATCGCAGATCACTGCCTGGGTGGCGGCATCGAGACCGGGGGCAGGGGCCTCTTCGATGACCTTCTGGTGACGGCGCTGCAGCGAACAATCGCGTTCGAAGAGATGAACGCAATTTCCGAGCTTGTCGGCGAAAACCTGCACCTCGATATGGCGCGGATTGGCGATATAGCGTTCGATCAGAACGCGGTCATCGCCGAAGGCGGCAGCCGCCTCACGGCGGCAGGAGGCGAGAAGTTCGGCGAAATCCTGTGGGCGATCGACGCGGCGCATGCCCTTGCCGCCGCCACCAGCGACCGCCTTGATGAGCACGGGATAACCAATGATATCAGCCTCGGCCGCCAGCCTCTCTTCGCTCTGGTCCGCGCCGATATAACCGGGGGTCACAGGCACGCCGGCTGCTTGCATCAATTCCTTGGCCGCATCCTTGAGCCCCATCGCCCGGATTGCGGCAGGGGGCGCGCCGACCCAGATGATCCCGGCCTTTTCCACCGCTTCGGCAAATCCGGCATTTTCCGAAAGGAAACCGTAGCCGGGATGGATTGCCGCAGCGCCGGTTTTCCGGGCGGCCTCGAGGATGCGGGTCTGAGAGAGATAGCTTTCGCGGGCCGGCGAGGGGCCGATGGCGATTGCCTCGTCCGCCTCCCTGACGAAGGGGAGGCCGGCATCGGCCTCGGAGTAGACGGCGATGGTGCGGATGCCGAGCATCTTGGCCGAGCGGATGATGCGGCGAGCGATTTCGCCCCTGTTGGCAATGAGAAGGCTTTCCATCATCGGCGCCTCACATCCTGAACAGGCCGAAGCGCGGCCCTTTCGGGATCGGCGCATTCAGGCAGGCGGAAAAGGCAAGGCCCAGCACGTCCCGGGTCTGGCGCGGATCGATGATGCCGTCGTCCCAGAGGCGAGCCGTGGCATAATAGGGATTGCCCTCGGCCTCGTAGCCGGCGCGGATCGGCGCCTTGAAGGCTTCCTCCTCTTCAATTGGCCAATTCTCACCGCGCGCCTCCGTGGAGTCTCGGCGGATCGTGGCGAGCACCGAGGCCGCCTGTTCGCCGCCCATCACGCTGATGCGGCTGTTCGGCCAGGTGAAGAGAAAGCGCGGGCGATAGGCGCGGCCGCACATGCCGTAATTGCCGGCGCCGAAGCTGCCGCCGATGATGACCGTGACCTTCGGCACGCTCGCGGTCGCAACCGCCGTCACCAGCTTTGCCCCATCCTTGGCGATGCCGCCGGCCTCATAACGGCCGCCGACCATGAAGCCGGAGATGTTTTGCAGGAAAAGCAAAGGCACGCGGCGCTGGCAGGCGAGCTCGATGAAATGCGCGCCCTTCAGCGCGCTTTCGGAAAACAGCACGCCGTTATTGGCGATGACGGCGACGGGCATGCCCCATATGCGGGCGAAGCCGCAGACCAGCGTGGTGCCGTAGAGCGGCTTGAACTCATGCAGTTCCGAGCCATCGACGATCCGGCCGATGACCTCCCGCACATCATAGGGCGAGCGCACATCCCCCGGGATCAGGCCGCAGAGATCCTCGGGATCGAGTTTGGGCGGCCGTGGCTGCTGCAGGTCGATATCGACTGATTTCACGCTGTTGAGAGTGGCTGCGATATCACGCACGAGCAGCAGCGCATGCTCGTCGTTTTCGGCGACATGATCGACGACGCCGGAGCGACGGCCATGGGTTTCGGCGCCGCCGAGCTCTTCGGCTGAAATGATCTCGCCGGTCGCGGCCTTCACCAGCGGCGGGCCGGCGAGGAAGATCGTGCCCTGATTGCGCACGATGACCGTCTCGTCGGACATGGCGGGCACGTAGGCGCCGCCGGCGGTGCAACTGCCCATCACGCAGGCGATCTGCGGGATCCCCTCGGCCGACATCTGCGCCTGATTGTAGAAGATCGCGCCGAAATGATCGCGGTCGGGAAAGACCTCGGCCTGGTGCGGAAGATTGGCGCCGCCGCTATCGACGAGATAGATGCAGGGCAGGCGGTTCTGCATGGCGATCTCCTGCGCCCGCAGATGTTTCTTCACCGTCATGGGGAAATAAGCGCCGCCCTTCACCGTCGCGTCATTGGCGACGATCATCACTTCGCGGCCGGACACGCGGCCGATGCCTGATATGATGCCGGCGCCGGGCGCCTCGTCATCATACATGCCGTTGGCGGCCAGCGTGCCGATCTCCAGGAACGGGCTGCCGGCATCGATGAGCAGCTGGATGCGATCGCGCGGCAGCAGCTTGCCTTTGCCGGTATGGCGCTCGCGCGCCGTTTGCGATCCGCCCTCGCGCGCTTTCGCCGAACGATTGAGGAGTTCGTCGATCAGGGCTTTATTCTTGCTGGCATTGGCCTTGAAGCTGTCGCTGTCGCGATCGATCGCAGTCGAAATCACCGTCATGATGCAATGAGCTCCCGGCCGATCAGGTAGCGGCGGATCTCATTGGTGCCGGCGCCGATATCGTAAAGCTTGGCGTCGCGCAAAAAGCGTTCGACCGGCCATTCCTTGGTATAGCCGGCGCCGCCGAGCGCCTGGATCGCCTCCAGCGACACTTTCACGGCGTTCTCGCTGGCGAAAAGGATCGCGGCAGCAGCATCCGTGCGCGTCGCGCGGCCGGCATCGCAGGCGCGGGCGACGGAATAGACATAGGCGCGCGCCGAATTCAGCGCCACATACATGTCGGCGATCTTGCCCTGCATCAGCTGGAAATCGCCGATCGCTTTGCCGAATTGCTTGCGATCGCGCACATAGGGCAGCACGACATCGAGGCAGGCTTGCATGATGCCGAGCGGCCCGCCGGCAAGCACGGCGCGCTCATAATCGAGGCCGGACATCAGGATCTTCACGCCTTCGCCTTCCCTGCCCATCAGCGCCTCCGCCGGCACCGCGCAATCCTCGAAGACCAGTTCGGCCGTATCGCTGCCGCGCATGCCGAGTTTGGAAAGCTTCTTGGAGACGCTGAAACCGGGCAGGCCTTTCTCGATGATCAAGGCGGAAATGCCTTTCGGGCCGGCCGCGGGATCCGTCTTGGCATAGACAACAAGCACATCGGCATGCGGCGCGTTGGTGATCCAGAATTTGGTGCCGTTCAGAACATAGCGGTCGCCTTTTTTCTCGGCACGCAACCGCATGGAGACAACATCGGAACCGGCGCCGACCTCCGACATGGCGAGCGAGCCGACATGTTCGCCGGAGATCAGCTTCGGCAGATAGCGGCGCTTTTGTTCCGGCGAGGCCCAGCGGCGGATCTGGTTGACGCAGAGATTGGAATGGGCGCCGTAACTGAGCCCCACGGAGGCCGAGGCGCGCGAAACCTCTTCCATGGCGACGACATGATCGAGATAACCAAGACCGGCGCCACCGAATTCTTCCTCGACCGTGATTCCATGCAGGCCGAGCGCACCCATCTCGGGCCAGAGCTGGCGTGGAAACGTGTTGCTTTCGTCGATCTCCACGGCCAGCGGAGCAATATGATCGGCAGCAAACCGCGCCGTCGTTTCACGGATCGCGTCCGCGGTTTCGCCGAGCCAAAAATCAAACATGGCACTCCTCCCGCTGAAATATGTAGCGCGGGTTGCGGCGGGGTCAAAGTGCCCTTGAATGATGCGGCCGAAGAGCCTTGCGAATTCTTGTTGAGGGCGCGTGAGCGTCATTTTCTTGAAAATATGGAAAATATGGAATATATGGAAATTAAATCGGAGACGTCATGCGACAGTTCACGACAGGTGATCTCAATAAACAGATTGGTGATGTCACCGATGTCGCGAGCCGCGAGCCGGTTATTCTTACCCGCCACAACAAGCCACGTTTCGTGCTGATGAGCTATGAGCACTATCAGCGAATGCGCAGCGGCGGGGATCCGCGTCGTGCCCATCACATTTCGGAGATGCCGGACGAGCATGCCGAATTGTTCGACGAGGCGATTGAGCGGCTGGCGCGCGGTGAAAGCTACGACGATGAACCATGAGTTTCGTCCTGGCGAGGTGATAACCTATCCTTATCTCTGGGCATGGCAACAGCAGCGTGGTGAGACCGAGGGGCGCAAACAGCGCCCAGTCTGTGTCGTCATCGCGATCCGCAGTGCAAGCGATGGAAACACCCATCTCGTCCTTCTGGCAATCACCACACAGCCGTCGGAAGCGGGAAGGGTTGCGCTGGAAATTCCCGATATCGAACGCCGGCGCGCCGGTCTCGGTGATCTCAAACAGAGTTGGATCGTCGTCGACGAATACATTTACGATATCGTCGAGCGATCTTGGTACCTCGAGCCTCATCAGGCGGTTCTTGGTCGCTTCAGCAAGTCCTTCATGATGAAGATTGCCGCCATGTTCGCGAAAGCGCGAGGCCAGTCAGGGCGGGTCAACAGATTCGACTGACATGCCCTCGATTTCCGCTCCGTCCCGCCGAAAGGCTTCGGGGCTCTTGTCCATCCATTTTCGGAAGGCCCGGAAGAAGGCGCTCGGCTCGGAATAGCCGAGCTGCACGGCAATCTCGCCGATGGTCTTCGGCGTGTTCAGCAGCAGTTCGACGGCGAGGTCGCGACGGATGTCGTCCTTGATGGCGGCATAGCTTTGTCCCTCGTCGCGCAGGCGGTGGCGGAGTGTGGAGGGCGGCATGCGCATATCGGCGGCAAGCTTGGCGAAGTTCGACCAGGCAGCCGGCGTGGCCAGATTCAGTCGGCGGCGGACGGCGGCGGCGATACCGGCATCATAGCGATAGCGCACCAGAATATTGGCGGGCGCGCCGCGCAGGAACTGTTTGAGCGCCTGTTCGCTGCGCGCCACCGGCAGGTCGAGCAAGGCACTGTCGAAGCCGAGCCGGCTGATGGCTTGCGAGAAACGCACAGGGGCGCCGAAGAAGAGCCGATAGTCGGCGCCTTGTTTGGGTTCCGCGCAGCGGAAATCGACGAGCCGGATCGGAATGCGCCGGCCGACCAGCCAGCAGATGATGCCGTGCAGGATGATCCAATAGGTGCGGTAGGCGAAGGCCGAACGCGGGTCACCGGCGTCGCTGAGTTCGATCTCGGCCAGACCGTCGCGGATGACGAGCCGTCCCCGGGGATCGTCGAGCACGACATCGAGGAAACGCAGCGCCCGGCGGAGCGCCTGACCCAGCGTCGGCGCATGCAGCACAGAGTGGCAGAGCAGCGTGAAGCTGCCGCTGCGCATCGGCCGTGCGCCCATGCCGAAGAATTCATCGTCGAGCTCGGCGGCGATCGCCAGCCAGAGCGCGCCATAGGTCTCTGCCGAAACCGGCTGATCGACCGGGGATGCCAGGCCGACGCGGGCAAGGATCGGCGCCGTCGGCTTGCCGAGCCGCCGCAGGCTGTCGAGTGCCTCCTCCACGAAGCCCGGCGCGATCATGCGTCGTTCGATCTCGGCCATTCTATCCCCGCTATGGCAAAACTGGCCGAAATAATGGAGCAGTTCTGTCATCGCTTGCAATAGGTGGAGCGAATAGAATCGTGTCCGTCGGTTGCGCTTGGAGGGGGGTGTGGTCGGCAGGGAGGAAGAGATTCATGCTGATCCGTGGAGCAAGTTTCATCGTGACCGGCGGCGGCTCCGGCTTGGGTGCGGCAACAGTGCGCGCGCTTGTGGAGGCCGGCGGGCGCGTGACGATTGCCGATCTCAATATGCAAGCGGGCGAAGAGATTGCCCGGGAATTCGGAAGCGATGCCTGCTTCCTCAAGGCCGATGTGACCGATGGCGAGGAGGGGGCGGCGGTGGTTGCCGCTGCCGTCGAAGCCTTCGGCAGCCTGCGCGGATTGGTGAATTGCGCGGGCGTGGCGCCGGCCGAAAAGGTGATCGGCCGCGACGGACCGCACCGGCTGGAGAGTTTTGCCCGCACGGTCGGCATCAATCTCATCGGCACGTTCAACATGATCCGGCTGGCCGCCGCAGCGATCCAGACGACCGAGCCGGATGCGGAAGGCGAACGCGGCGTCATCATCAATACGGCCTCGGTTGCCGCCTTCGATGGCCAGATCGGCCAGGCAGCCTATGCCGCCTCCAAGGGCGGGGTGGCGGCGATGACCTTGCCGATCGCTCGCGAGCTTGCCCGTCACGGCATTCGCGTCGTCGCGATCGCACCCGGCATTTTTGAGACGCCGATGATGGCGGATATGCCGGCCGAGGTTCAGGCAGCACTCGGCAAGAGCGTGCCCTTTCCGCCGCGGCTTGGCCGTCCGGCGGAATTTGCCGGGCTGGTGCGTCATATCTTGGAAAACAACATGCTGAACGGCGAGGTCATCCGCCTCGACGGCGCATTGCGGATGGGCGCGCGCTGAGCGCTTTGCCCGAAGGAGGAAAGATGGTTTTGCAAGACCCCATCGTTATCGTCGGTGCAGCGCGCACCCCGATCGGCAGCTTTCAGGGAGAGCTGAAGGAGGCGACAGCGCCGGAACTCGGAGCAACGGCGATCCGCGCGGCATTGCAGCGGAGCCGCGTCGAGGCCGAGGCGATCGAGGAGGTCGTCTTCGGCTGTGTACTGCCGGCGGGGCAGGGCCAGGCACCGGCCCGCCAGGCGGCGATCCATGCCGGTCTGCCCTTCGCCACCGCGGCCAGCACCGTCAACAAGATGTGCGGCTCGGGCATGAAGGCGGTGATGATGGTGCATGACCTGATCGCCGCCGGCAGCGCTTCTGTAGCGGTTGCAGGTGGCATGGAAAGCATGACCAATGCGCCCTATCTCCTTGACAAGGCCCGTGGCGGCTACAGGCTCGGCCATGGGCGTGTCGTGGATCATATGTTCCTCGACGGGCTGGAGGATGCTTATGACAAGGGGCGCTTGATGGGCAGCTTCGCGGAGGATTGCGCCGAGGCCTATCAGTTCACGCGCGAGGCGCAGGACAGCTACGCCATCACCTCGCTGACGCGGGCGCAGAAGGCGATCGCCGAAGGCTGTTTCGAAAGCGAGATCGTGCCGGTCACCGTAAAAACGGGTAAAGCCGAGCAGGCGGCGAGCCGGGACGAACAGCCCGGAAAGGCGAAGCTCGACAAGATCCCGACGCTGAAGCCCGCCTTCCGCGAGGGCGGCACGGTGACCGCCGCCAATTCCAGCTCGATCTCCGATGGCGCGGCGGCCCTGGTGCTGATGCGCCGCTCCGAGGCGGAGCATCGCGGCCTGAAGCCGCTTGCCACGATCCTTGGCCATGCCACGCATTCACAGGCGCCCAATCTTTTTGCCACCGCACCGATCGGCGCGCTGCAGAAGCTGTCCGATCGCACCGGCTTGCCGCTGTCGGAGGTTGATCTGTTCGAAATCAACGAGGCTTTCGCCGTCGTCGCCATGGCGGCGATGCGCGATCTCAACCTGCCGCATGAAAAAGTGAACGTGCATGGCGGCGCCTGCGCGCTCGGCCATCCGATCGGCGCCTCGGGGGCTCGCATCCTGGTGACGCTGCTTGCAGCACTGGAGCGATACGACCTGAAGCGCGGCATGGCCGCGCTCTGCATCGGTGGCGGCGAGGCGACCGCCGTTGCCATCGAACGGCAATAGGAGAGGGAGAGAACAGATGATCCTTTCCGACCTCCAGCAGCAAATCTCAGATCTCGCCCGTGACTTTGCCCGCGACCGGCTAGCGCCGGGGGCAGCCAAACGCGACCGGGAGCATCTCTTCCCACGCGAGGAATTGAAGGAAATGGGTGAACTCGGGCTGCTCGGCATGCTGGTGCCGGAAGCCTATGGGGGATCGGATACCGGCGTGGTCGCCTATGCCGCGGCGCTGGAGGAGATTGCCGCGGGCGACGGAACCTGTTCGACGATCATGAGCGTGCATAGCTCCGTCGGCTGTGTGCCGATCCTGAAATTCGGCACCGAGGAGCAGCGGCAGCGCTTCCTGCCGAAACTGGCCAGCGGCGAATGGATTGGCGGCTTTGCGCTGACCGAGCCGCAGGCCGGCTCCGATGCCTCGAACCTGAAGACCCGGGCGCGGCGTGATGGCGACCACTACGTGATCGACGGCTCCAAGCAATTCATCACCTCGGGCAAGAACGGCAATGTCATCATCGCCTTTGCCGTTACCGATCCCGATGTCGGAAAGAAGGGCATCACCGCCTTCATCGTGCAGACGGATACGCCGGGCTACGAGGTGATCCGCGTCGAGGAAAAACTTGGGCTGCATTCCTCCGATACCTGCCAGATCGCCTTCAACAGCATGCGCATTCCGGCAGAACTCAGGCTCGGCGCGGAAGGCGAGGGCTATCGCATCGCGCTCGCCAATCTCGAGGGCGGACGGATCGGCATCGCGGCGCAGGCCGTCGGCATGGCGCGGGCGGCCTTTGAGGCGGCACGCGATTACGCCCGCGAGCGTACCGCTTTCGGCAAGCCGATCTTCGAGCACCAGGCCGTTGCCTTCCGCCTTGCCGATATGGCGGTGCGGATCGAGGCGGCGCGGCAGCTCGTCTTTCATGCCGCCTCGCTCAGAGAGGCAGGGCTGCCCTGCCTGTCGGAAGCCTCGATGGCGAAACTCTTTGCCTCCGAGATGGCGGAGCGCGTCTGTTCCGATGCGATCCAGATCCATGGCGGTTATGGCTACATGGCCGATTATCCGGTCGAGCGCATCTACCGCGATGTGCGCATCTGCCAGATCTATGAAGGAACGAGCGACGTGCAGCGCATGGTGATCGCCCGCAATCTATAAGAACCACATCCGGCCCTGCTTCCAGAGGAGAGGAGCAAGGCCGGCAAAGGGAGGAAAGAAAAGACATGGTGGATTCCGCTCGTTTGAGCCTGCATGTCCCCGAACCCGCCGTTCGCCCGGGCGGTCAGCCCGATTTTTCCAACGTCAAGATTGCCAAGGCCGGTTCGGTGCCGCGGCCGGAGGTGGATGTCGCATCCGAAGATATCCGTGATCTCGCCTATTCCATCATCCGCGTTTTGAACCGCGAGGGCGAGGCGGTCGGTCCTTGGGCTGGGTCGCTCTCCGATGAGGCGTTGCTGACCGGGCTTCGCAACATGATGAAGCTGCGTGCCTTCGACGCCCGCATGCTGATGGCGCAGCGGCAGGGCAAGACCTCCTTCTACATGCAGCATCTCGGTGAAGAAGCCGTCAGTTGCGCCTTCCGCAAGGCGCTCGAGACGGGAGATATGAATTTCCCGACCTATCGCCAGGCCGGCCTGCTGATTGCCGACGACTATCCGATGGTCGAGATGATGAACCAGATCTACTCGAACGAGAGCGATCCTTTGCGCGGCCGGCAACTGCCGATCATGTATTCCTCCAAGGAGCATGGCTTCTTCACCATCTCGGGTAATCTCGCCACCCAATATGTGCAGGCTGTCGGCTGGGCGATGGCCTCGGCGATCAAGAACGACAGCCGCATTGCCGCCGCCTGGATCGGCGACGGATCGACGGCGGAATCGGATTTCCACTCGGCGCTGGTTTTCGCCTCGACCTACAAGGCGCCTGTTATTCTCAACATCGTCAACAATCAGTGGGCGATCTCCACCTTCCAGGGCATCGCCCGCGGCGGCTCCGGCACCTTCGCGGCGCGCGGCCTCGGCTTCGGCATTCCGGCGCTGCGTGTCGACGGAAACGACTATCTCGCCGTCCATGCCGTCGCCCGCTGGGCGGCAGAGCGCGCGCGGCGCAATCTCGGCCCGACGCTGATCGAATATGTGACCTATCGCGTCGGCGCGCATTCGACCTCCGACGATCCGAGCGCCTATCGGCCCAAGACGGAATCGGAGGCCTGGCCGCTCGGCGATCCCGTGCTGCGGCTGAAGAAACATCTGATCGTCAAGGGTGCGTGGTCGGAGGAACGGCATGTGCAGGCCGAAGCCGAAATCATGGACGAGGTGATCGAGGCGCAGCGCCAGGCAGAGGCGCATGGCACGCTGCATGCCGGCGGCAGGCCTTCGGTGCGCGACATTTTCGAGGGCGTCTATGCCGAGATGCCGCCGCATATCCGCCGCCAGCGACAGAAGGCGGGGTACTGATATGGCCAGGATGACGATGATCGAGGCCGTGCGCAGCGCCATGGACGTCTCGATGGCACGGGACGACAATGTCGTCGTTTTCGGCGAGGATGTCGGTTATTTCGGCGGCGTCTTTCGCAGCACCCAGGGCCTGCAGGCAAAATACGGCAGAACGCGCTGCTTCGATACGCCGATCAGCGAATCCGGCATCGTCGGCACGGCGATCGGCATGGCGGCCTATGGGCTGAAACCCTGTGTCGAAATCCAGTTCGCCGATTACATGTATCCGGCCTATGACCAGCTGACGCAGGAGGCGGCGCGCATCCGCTACCGTTCCAACGGCGATTTCACCTGCCCGATCGTCGTGCGCATGCCGACCGGCGGCGGCATTTTCGGCGGCCAGACGCACAGCCAGAGTCCGGAGGCGCTTTTTACCCATGTCTGCGGGCTGAAGGTGATCGTGCCGTCCAATCCCTATGATGCCAAAGGCTTGCTGATCGCGGCGATCGAGGATCCCGACCCCGTCATGTTTCTGGAGCCGAAGCGCCTCTATAACGGCCCCTTCGACGGCCATCACGAGCGGCCGGTGACGCCCTGGTCGAAACATGACCTCGGGGAGGTGCCTGATGGCCATTACACCATCCCGATCGGCAAAGCCGAAGTGCGGCGCGCGGGATCGGCGGTGACGGTCGTCGCCTACGGCACCATGGTACATGTGGCGCTTGCTGCGGCCGAAGATGCCGGCATCGA
Source organism: Rhizobium sp. CB2179 (assembly GCF_057653455.1). NCBI lineage: Bacteria > Pseudomonadati > Pseudomonadota > Alphaproteobacteria > Hyphomicrobiales > Rhizobiaceae > Rhizobium > Rhizobium sp. CB2179. The sequence goes on from NZ_JBYGKR010000006.1 coordinate 147,221, forward strand.
TGCCGAGGTGATCGATCTCAGAAGCCTGCTGCCGCTCGATCTCGATACGATCGTCAAATCGGTCTCGAAGACGGGACGCTGCGTCGTCGTGCATGAGGCAACCCTGACATCCGGCTTCGGCGCCGAGGTCGCAGCACTGGTGCAGGAACATTGCTTCTATCATCTCGAAGCGCCAGTCGTGCGTGTTGCCGGCTGGGACACGCCCTATCCGCATGCGCAGGAGTGGGACTATTTTCCCGGTCCCGGCCGTGTCGGGCGGGCGCTTGCCGAAGTCATGGAGGCCTGAGCCATGAGCGAATTCATCATCAAGATGCCTGACGTCGGGGAAGGGGTCGCCGAGGCCGAGATCGTAGAATGGCATGTGAAGACGGGAGATCCCGTCCGTGAGGACATGGTGATCGCCGCCGTCATGACCGACAAGGCCACCGTGGAAATTCCGTCTCCTGTCAATGGTACCGTCACCTGGCTTGCCGGCGAGGTCGGAGACCGTATCGCGGTCAAGGCCCCGATGGTGCGGATCAAGACGGCGGGAGATGTCGGCGAGGCTCAGTCTGTTGGGATTTCGCAGACGCCGATTGTCGAAACGCCCAAGGCCGAGATTGCAAAACCCGCTCCGGCAGCGCCAACTCCTGCGCCGGCGCCGGCGGAAAAGCCGCTTGCCGCGCCCTCCGTGCGGCTCTTCGCCAGGGAAAGCGGTGTCGATCTCAGGCAGGTGCAGGCGACCGGACCGGCCGGGCGCATCCTGCGCGAGGACATCGAGCAATTCCTAAGCCATGGGACCGCGCCTGCAACGGCAAAGAACGGCTTTGCCAGGAAGACGGCGACCGAGGAGATCAAGCTGACCGGCCTGCGCCGCCGCATTGCCGAGAAGATGGTGCTTTCCGCCTCGCGCATCCCCCACATCACCTATGTGGAGGAAGTGGATATGTCCGCGCTTGAGGAGTTGCGCGCCACCATGAACGGCGATCGCAGGCCTGATCATCCAAAGCTGACGGTTCTGCCCTTCCTGATGCGGGCGCTGGTCAAGGCGATTTCCGAGCAGCCTGACGTCAACGCCACTTTCGACGACGATGCCGGCATCATCATGCGCTATAGTGCTGTGCATATCGGCATCGCCACGCAGACACCGGCGGGTCTGACAGTGCCGGTGGTGCGGCATGCCGAAGCCCGTGGCATCTGGGATTGCGCCGCCGAGATGAACCGGCTGGCGGAAGCGGCGCGCTCGGGGACTGCGACACGCGATGAGCTGTCCGGCTCCACCATCACCATCAGCTCGCTCGGCGCGCTTGGCGGCATCGTCTCTACACCCATCATCAATCATCCCGAAGTGGCGATCATCGGCGTCAACAAGATCGCCACGCGACCGGTCTGGGACGGCACGCAGTTCGTGCCGCGCAAGATGATGAACCTCTCCTCCAGCTTCGACCATCGCATCATCGACGGCTGGGATGCGGCAAACTTCGTGCAGCGCATCCGCACGCTCATCGAAACGCCTGCGCTCATTTTTATCGAAAGCTGAGATCCATGAAAGAGATCGTCTGCAAGCTCCTCGTCATCGGTGCCGGTCCGGGCGGTTATGTCTGCGCCATTCGCGCCGGACAGCTCGGCATCGATACCGTCATCGTCGAGGCCGGCAAGCCGGGCGGCACCTGCCTGACGGTCGGCTGCATTCCCTCCAAGGCGTTGATCCATGCGGCCGAGGAATTCGATGCGACGCAGAAGATGCTTGCCGGCAAGAACCCGATGGGCATCCGCGTCGAAGGCGCCTCGATCGATCTCATGAGGACGATTGCCTGGAAGGACGGGATCGTCGGCCGGTTGACGACCGGTGTTTCGGGGCTGCTGCAGAAGGCGCGAGTCAAGATCGTCCACGGCCGAGCCCATTTCCGCGATGGCAAGACGGTGGAGGTGGAGACGGAAACCGGCCAGCAGATCATCCGCGCCGAGACCGTGGTGATCGCCACCGGTTCGGATCCGGTGGAGCTTGCGAACCTGCCTTTCGGCGGCCGCGTGATTTCCTCGACAGAGGCACTGTCGCTGACGGAACTTCCGAAAAAACTCGTCGTCGTCGGCGGCGGTTATATCGGGCTGGAGCTCGGGACGGCCTTTTCCAAGATGGGGTCTGATGTGACGATCGTCGAGGCGACGCCACAGGTGCTGCCGCAATATGATGCCGAGCTGGTACGCCCCGTCATGCGCAAGTTGACCGAAGGCGGTATCCGGGTGTTGACGGCTGCGAAGGCGATTGGCCTTGCCGACAATGGAGAGGCATTGATCGTCGAAACGGCTGATGGCCGGCAGCAGACCCTGCCGGCGGACCGCATCCTCGTTACCGTTGGCCGCCGCCCAAGAACCGCAGGATCCGGTCTCGAAGAGCTCGATCTCGATCGTGCCGGGCCTTATCTGAGGATCGACGACCGCTGCCGCACGTCCATGCGCGGGATCTATGCGATCGGAGACATAACCGGCGAGCCGATGCTTGCCCATCGGGCCATGGCGCAAGGCGAGATGGTGGCGGAAATCATCGCCGGGAAGAAGCGGGCCTGGGACAAAAGATGCATTCCCGCCATCTGCTTCACTGACCCGGAGATCGTCAGCGCCGGCCTGTCGCCGCCGGAGGCGAAGGCGCAAGGCTACGAAATTCGCACCGGCCAGTTTCCGTTCAGCGCCAACGGGCGGGCGATGACGATGCTGTCCGAAGAGGGCTTCGTGCGCGTCGTAGCCCGGGCCGACACCAATCTCGTGCTCGGCCTGCAGGCGGTCGGAGCCGGGGTTTCCGAACTCTCGGCGGCTTTTGCGCTGGCCATCGAGATGGGTGCACGCCTGGAAGACATCGCCGGCACCATCCACGCGCATCCGACCCGCAGCGAAGCGGTGATGGAAGCGGCGCTGAAAGCTTTGGGAAGCGCGCTGCATATCTGAGGTAGACCCGATCCGGATACCGACTATCCTGGAAAGTGTCGTGTTTGAGTGGAGCGGTAGCTCTGCAGTCCCAACGGCTCTTCTACCAAGCCCCTAACGTGTGGTTCCCGCTGCTGCCTCGGGGTTGCAAATTTGGGAGAATTGGGAAACAGACGTCGGCTGAGCGGTGTTCGGAGATGTTTGAATTGGGGCCCTGTGAATTCATCCGTGGGATCGAAATGCGGCTCGATAGCTCCGGGTCTTCATATCATGTCCGGACGAGGTTAGATCCTCTTTAAGCGTTCACCGGTGCACCGCACCGACAGCAATTTCCCTTCTCCTATTCTCCCAACCATCAGAAAACTTTCTCATGACCAATCCCATCAGCGTTTATTCGATGCCCGGAACGTTTTTTTTCGATCTGGCTCCTGCTGCGGGCGGCGAGCCCTATCGCATATTCCTTTCCATTCCGGTGGAGAAACCGCCGGCGGGAGGATGGCCGCTTCTCGTCATGACCGACGGCAACGCCACTTTCCCCTTCGCGGCCGCCAGCTTGGTCACGCAGGCACCTTACCCCACGGGAACGAATGTCGGTTGGGGGGTGATCGCGGCGATCGGCTACCCCTCCGACGAGCCCTATGATCCGCTTCGCCGGTCTTGGGACCTGGGGCCGCCGCCGGTCAAATCCTATCCGCCGTTCGTTGAGGGCGGCCCGCCGGTTGTCATCGGAGGAACCGGCAAGCTGGTGGATTTCATCGAGAACGAGCTTTTACCGCGGATTGCGGAGATGGTGATCCTGGATCCGATACGCCGATCGCTTTTCGGACATTCCTTCGGCGGCCTCTTTACTCTCTATGCCCTGTTCGAGCGCCCAGGTCTGTTTGCCAATTGGATTGCGGCCAGCCCAACCATCTATTGGGAGAACAGTGAAATCCTCAAGAATGAAGCGCAGCGTCAAGACGCGCCGGGCAATGCACCCTTCCTGCATTTGTCCGCCGGAGAATACGAAGGCGATGAGCTGGCACCCTTCCAGTACCGGAACGAGGATGCCACTGCCCGCCTGGAGAAGAGGAAGACGGAACGGACCGTCCTCCTGGCGCGGGAGATGGCGGAGCGATTAAACGGCACTGCCGACGGATTGCGTACCGAATTCGAGCTCTATGCCGGTGAGACCCACATGTCCGTTCTTGCAGCGGCCGTGAATCGTGCGGTTGGCATCGCATTCGCCGTCCAAAGTTGACCGACATGTGACGCTTTCTGCAAGGGGCCTCATCGGTGAATAAATCCGGCGGTTAGACGATCGTCCTTGAGACGAACGTCCTTGCGCGTGCACTCGTCAAGGTCGGCGCCTCATGGCGTTTGGGATTACCTCCTCTTCTCCGTGTTGCCGCTAAACCTCATGGTCCCGACCAGGAGCAAAGATGGTCACAAAAGCGGGATTTTTAAGTTGACTCCAATTCTCCTGTTTGAGTAAACGGACTCGCTGCAGTGGCCGGAGGGGCGGCCGTCACGCTGCTCGATATTGGTCTGACAGGGGATAGTATGACAGTAGGACTACAGGGAAAGTTGCGTGTGTTCACAAGCCGATTGATTGCGAGCAGCGCTTTGATGACAGTGTCGTTCGGATCGGTAGGCATCGGCTGGGCCCAAGACAATGCGGCGGAAGAGGCGACGCAATTGGCCCCGATCGTCATAACCGGCAAGTCGGATCGTGTGGTTGGCCCTGATCGCACCATCGTTGCCAAGGATACCGCCACAGGCACCAAAACAGATACTCCGGTCGTCGATGTCCCTGCGTCCGTGTCGGTGGTGACGCAAAAAGAGTTGGAAGAGCGTCATGTGGACAATCTTCAGCAGGCGGTCGCTTATACCGCCGGCGTCTTTTCGGATGAGTTCGGAAACGACGATCGCTACGATTATATAAGAATTCGCGGCTTCGATCAGACGGCGCTCGGCACCTATCGGGATGGACTGGCGGCGCGCATTCCTGCCTGGTTCACGGCCAGCCGCCTCGAACCCTATGGTCTTCAGCGCGTCGAGGTCCTGAAAGGATCGACTTCGACCCTCTTTGGCCTTAACGGCCCGGGGGGACTGGTCAATGCGATCACCAAGCGTCCCTTGGATGAGAAGCATGGCGAAGTGTACACGTCTTATGGGGATGGCACCAAGGAAGTGGGTGCGGATTTCGGCGGCCCGATCGATGCCGATGGCGTTTGGACCTACCGGCTTACCGGACTTGCCAAGGACGGTGACCAAGGCTTGGATTATTCGAACGACGACCGCACCTACATTGCACCGGCACTGACGATCAAGCCGGACGAGGGGACCTCGCTCACCATTCTGACCGATTACTATAAACGCGATGGAACGGGCGCACGGGGCGTTCCGACCGGTGCAAATATCGATGTCGACACCTTCCTCGGCGAACCGGACTTCAATCGCTTCAATACGGAGCAGGTCGACATCGGATATCAGTTCGAGCACGAGATCAACGACAACCTGACCTTCCGCTCCAACGCTCGCTATACACATTTGAGCCTGGATTATGCTGAAGTCTATGGCGCATCGCTGGACCCGACGGCCAATCGAACGGCGTTCTCGGTTGACGGCACGTCCAACCGCTACGCCTTCGACAATCAGCTCCAGTACGATACCGGATGGGACGGGATCGACAGCAAGACGCTGGTCGGCGTTGATTACACCAGTGACAATACGCGCGAAAACATCCTGTTCGGCACGGCGGGGCCGATCGATATTGATAATCCGGTCTATTGCGGTCTTTCCTGCATTAACCTTGGCCCTTATGTGAACTGGCGCGTCAAACAGCAGGCGCTCGGGATCTATGCTCAGGAGCAATTGACGTTCGACGATCGATGGATCGTTACCCTGGGCGGACGATGGGACCAGGTTCACACGACCGCGGATTACCTCGATAGCGGGACAAGCGACGACGACACGGCGTCAGCTTTCACCAAGCGGGCCGGACTGACGTATAAATTTACGCCGAACCTCGCAGCCTATGCGAACTATTCGGAAAGCTTCCAGCCGCTAGTCGCGCAGACCGCAAACGGCTACGCTGTGACGGGCTCGTTGAAACCACAGCAGGGTGAACAATACGAAGTTGGCCTCAAATATCAGCCGGATGGGTTTGACGGCCTCTTCACCTTGGCGCTGTTTGATCTTACCCAAACCAATGTGCCGAGCTATGTCAGCCCTCTGGTGCAGGAGCAGATCGGCAAGGTCGGTGTGCGCGGCATCGAATTTGAAGGGAAAGCCGCAATCAATGACAGGCTCAATCTCACGCTTGCTTATTCCTATTGGGATGCTGAAATCCGCGAAGACGGGACAGGCGGCAATGTCGGTAACCGGCCTTCCCGCGTGCCGCGACATCTGGCATCGGCCTGGCTTGATTACACGATTCCGGGAGACGGATGGCGCGGTGACCTGACGATCGGGGGAGGTGTCCGCTATATCGGTCAAACCTACGGTGACGATACAAATACGGTGTCGCTTTCCAGCTATACGCTCGTTGATGCCGCGGTCAGCTACAAGGTGACCGAGGACGTGACGCTGGCCGTCAATGCAACGAACCTGTTTGACCATAAATATCTCGCCACCAGCTATTACGGAACTGAGTTCTACGGCGATCGGCGTAAGGTCGTCGGCACGCTGAAGTATTCCTGGTAAAGTGGCGGACGCCGCCTTTGTCCAATCAAGGCGGCGTCCGCATTCTGAGCGTCGAAAGAAGCAATTATCCGCGGAGAAGCCGAACTATCGCGCCGGTATCCCTGCCGTTGTCGGGGCCGCTTGTCTGCGGATCTTCGCTGACGGAGCAAAACGCTCCTATTGATGGCGGGTTTTTCTTGCCGCGATGACAGCCACGGCTCTGCGGTGCCTGCCTCATGGCCGCCCCTCCCTACGCATAACCCTCAGCTGGCACTGCGCTTCCGCATCATCAGCATCAAGAACGGCGCTCCGATGAGTGCGGAAACGAGACCGGCCGGGATCTGGTAGGGCGATACGATCGTGCGGCCGACGAAATCAGCCGCAACCATAAGCCCCCCTCCGATCAGAGCGGCGCCAACCATTTGCGGCAGCGCGCGGGCCAATCCCGCCTCCCGCGCAAGGTGAGGTCCCATGAGGCCGATAAATGACAACGGGCCAACCGTGAGCGTCGCGGCAGCCGTCAACAATCCTGCAAGGCCAAAAAGCGCAAATCGCGATTTCGCCAAGGGTATACCGACCGCCGCCGAAGGCGACGGCCCAAGCGGAAGGATGTCAAGCCAACGGCGAGCGGCGAGCGAGACGGCAATCAGCACGGCGCCGAGCGCTACCTCCATTGCGGCGGTCGACCCGTCGATAAGATAGGTGGACCCGCTCATCCACCGCATCAGCAGCGCTGCTCTCGGATCTCCCGTCGAGCTCAACACGCCGACGACGGCATCGACCATCGCGCTTAAGGCAATGCCCGCCAGCAGGACTCGCTCAGGCGCAAACGCCGATCGCCGGGAACTGACGAAGATGACAAAAAGAACGCTGATCGCACCGGCCACGGCAAACGCAAATTGCCCGGAAAACCCTGGAGCGACGGCAAACAGGGCAATTGCAACACCGAAGGTCGCGCCGGCACTGATCCCCAGAACTTCGGGACTTGCCATTTCGTTTCCGGTCAGCCGCTGAAGGATCGAGCCCGCGACCGCAAGCATGGCGCCCGATGTCAGGGCGGCGAGGATTTTAGGTATCCTGATCGCAAGAACATCGACCGAAAATTCGCCTGATGTAAAAGCCCAGCCGCCGTTGTCGCGTCCGAGAAACGCGCTGACCATCAACAGGACGAGCAGGCCGGCGGCAGCGACGATGACCGGTCGGGTTCCATCCCATCGACGTGGCCGTCTGAACACCGGCGATTGCTGTAGCCTATGACGGATCTTCAGCCGCGGCAGGAGCGCGAGAAGCAGCGGCGAACCGAAGATGGCCGTCACCGCCCCCGTCGGCAAGAAATCACCAAGTCCGCCGGCGACAAGTTGCAGGATGGAGTCGGCGAAGAACAGCAGTCCGGCGCCGATCAGGGGAGACCAAAGGATGAGCTGCGCGGGACGCCGTGCTCCGGACAATCGCGCAATCGTCGGCGCGACCAGTCCAATGAAACCGATGACCCCAACGGCGCTCGTGACAAATGCAGCAAGCGCGACGGCAAGGGCGACGACAACGAAACGCAGGCGGACCAATCTGACGCCGAGTGCCGTGGAACTGCTCTCGCCAAGATCGAGCAGCGAAAGCGGTCTCATCACGAACGCGCAGCCGATGGCGATGACGGCCAACTTCCAAAGAAGCGACAAGGGAATGACCCAGCTTTGCTGTGCCAGCGAGCCGGCGCCCCAGATGAACAGGCTCGAGAGGTAGCGCTGGTTCAAATAGGTCAGGATGGCAGCGAGGCCACCGCACCATAGACTGAGAACCAGCCCCGACAAAACAAGCGAATAAGGCGAAAAACCACGGCGCGCCCCCAAGCTGACGACGATCGCAGCAGCGGTCGCACTGCCAATCAGAGCGACAAGATCGCGGCCGGCGCCAAGCAGGTCGGGGAGAAATAACGATGTTACCACCAGCGCCAGGTTTGCGCCGGCGGACACGCCGAGGGTGGTAGGATCGGCGAGCGGGTTTCGCAAAACTTGCTGAAACAGCGCCCCGGACAGGGCAAGTGCGCCTCCGGCAATCAGCGCCGTCGCGAGGCGGGGAAGCGTCGAATAGGTGAACACCATTCGCGTGACATCGTAATCCGGTCGGGCGATTTCTGACAACGCAGGAGCGGCAAGAAACCACGCTGCTACGCCTCCACCGCACATCAGGAGGAGGAAGACAATTGCTGGCCCGATATTGTCGCGGCGGGATACCATCAAGCTTCCTTTTCCAGAAGATCTGTCAAAAGGCCCGCAAAACGCATGGCCTCGTTCACCATCCCGAACATCAGGGCTGGCGGCAGAATCGACAGATGGCCTGGACGCGCAAACGAAAGCCTGTTCCACAGGGGGCTCTGAGCGAGTTTCGGAAGAACGTCCGGAGGAATCGGGTCAAATGCGATCAGACGCGCGTCCGGATCGGTAATCTTGGAGAGATCTTCAATGCCGATCGTTTCAAAGCCCCAGTAGTTCGACTCTCTGGTCCAGGCATTCCGGACACCGATGCGCTCTAGCACATTGTGGAACAGTCCGGGGCTCGAGTAGATGCGGGCATGGCGGGCATCCATGAAGTTCACCAGGGCGACCGGCGGCAGGTTCTTGCCCACCAGGCGGCTGCGGCATTGCGCAAAGAAGACGTCGGCGCGCGCCAGGAACTGCTCTGCTTCATTCTCACGTCCAAGCTCAATGGCCAATTTACGCGTTGCCGCGATGGCAGCGGTAAGAATAGGTCCAATGCCCGGCGTAAAGATTTCCAGCCGAACGACTTTCGCCACCGCCTGCAGCTTGGGCAACAGCTCATCCAGGTAGGGTGTGGTCAAGATAATGTCGGGCTTCAGCGTGACGAGAATTTCAAAATTGACCTCGAAAGCACTGCCGATATCGACGACGGATTTTGGCATCGGCGGTTCGACAACCCATCTGTCCCAATCGGCAAGGTCCGAAATCCCGACCGGAGGCAATCCGAGGGATAAAAGAGTGGACGCAAGACCGTAGTCGAGGCTGATGATCCTCAGGCCCATCGACTGTGCAAACAGCGGAGATGGTATGAGCGAGGCCCCGGCGAACTGCAAAAAGGATCGCCGCGAAAACCCCATAGAACGGCCGGCCTCAGCAAACATAGGCGAGTGGATAGGGCAGATTGGGCGCGGAGATCACATCCATGTCGATCCCATAGATCGCTTGCAGCGTATTCGGCGCGAGGATCGCGCTCGGTGTTCCGCTGGCAACCACGCGACCGCGTTTCAATGCATGGATCCGATCGCAGAAGCGCGCGGCCATGTTGATGTCGTGGAGCACGATGACGACACTCCTTCCGCCCTCATGCGCCAAGCGTCGCACAAGCGAGAGCACCTCGACCTGATGCGCAACGTCGAGTGCCGCAGTCGGTTCGTCGAGCAACAGGCAGCGAGCATCCTGGGCGATCAGCATCGCAATCCAGGCACGTTGCCGCTCGCCGCCCGATAGTGTCCCCATGATACGGCCGGCGAACGTCTCGATATGCGTGGCTCGAAGGGCTGCCTCGACTTTCTCTTCGTCGTTCCTGGTGAAGCGGCCGAGCGCTCCGTGCCACGGATAACGACCGCATCCCACAAGCTCGCGGACCGTCATTTCCGATCCGGTCGTGACATCCTGGGGCAGATATGCGACCGAACGCGCAAAGGCGCGTTCGCTATACATCCTCAGATCCTGGTTCCCGTAAAAGATCGATCCCGTGCTCGGCGCAAGCTGGCGAGCCAACATTTTGAGAAGGCTGGATTTGCCGGAGCCGTTGTGGCCGACGAGTGCGACAACTTCTCCTGCCGGAAATTTAAGACTGACGTCGCAGAGAATTTCGTTCCGCTCTATCAAAAGACCTATATTTTCGGCGACAAAAGTTTCAGCCGTTCGAGGCGGATCTTGCATCGGGAGTATAGCCACGTGACTTCCTTTAACCGGGTGACAGGTCGGTACTAAAGATGAGAGCGGCAATCAACTATTTTCGTTAGTCCTCCGCCTAGCTCCCTCGTCATCTCGTGCGGCGGCCTCGGCTTTCGGCCGGCAACGCCGGCTTTGTGCCGCCTCACGTTAAGAGGGGAAGAGGAAGTCAAAATCCTCTCCAGCGTGTGTAGTTCCGTTGAGATTATCATTATTTGGGCGTCGCTTGACGGATCTTTCGCAGTTCAACGGAGAAAATATATGCAATCTAAGATTGTGTAAAGTGGCATAAGCTGAATTATGGAACTACGCTATCGGCCTTCATTCGAACTTCGACGACACATGGTAAGCGCCATTTAAGTGCTGACGACTGCATCACCACTTTTGCGGCCTTCCCAGAGATGAAGGGCCCTCCCGGGCCCTTCGGATCAATTTGAAGATCGGCCGTTCAGCCCCACTTCATTTCTCCCTTAGCAACCTTGGAGCCGATGTCGAGCGCAACCCCCATGCCGAGACCGGGGAAGCGGGCTTCCATGGCGGCCTTCAGCGCAGCGGAATCGGCTGCCTTGGCGAGTTCTTCCTCGAAAGCGAGCAGATAGCTCTTCGTGTGTTCGACGGCGGACAGATCGGTTGCCGCTTCCGGCGTCATGTGGCCGGGAACGACAATCGTTGGCTTGCGAGCGCTGATTTTGTCGAGGGTGGCCACCCAAGCGGCACGCTGCTCCGGAGCCTGGGTGTCGGCCGTCCACACGTGGACGCCGGAGAAAATCATGACGCCCCCGAAAACGGCGTTCAGCGATGGCACGAACAGGTACCGGCGATTGCTTAACCCTGCTTCGGCCGCGACAATCTCGACTGTTTCGCCATCAACTGTGACGCTTGGAGCGTCGAAGGCTTCCGGCATGACGATGTCTGCAAGGGTCTGCGGGCCGTTCTCCTTGAGCTGCGGCCCCCAAACGGCAAGCTTTTTCTCGATATTGCCCTTGATCGCTGCAATCGTATCGGAAGCGCCCAGCACTTTTGTGCCGGGAAAGGCTTCGAGGACCGGCTTCAGGCTGAAGTAATAGTCTGGATCGGACTGGCTGACATAAATTGCGGTCAGCGTCTTGCCGGTGGCCTTGATCGCCTCCGCCAGCGCACGGCCGTCGGGATAGGTGAACCCGCCATCGATCAGCAACGCTTCGCTGGCGCCGGTCAGCAGCACCGGAGCGCGAAAGAAGCCATTCTGACCGGCGGGGAAGTGCTTCCAGGCCAGCTTTGATCCGGCCGCGTTGCCGAGATCGGCAGGCGCAAAAACGGCAACGGCGCCGGCTGCGAGGGTGGTTTTCATGATTTCTCTCCTTGAATACATGGTTGTCTCCGATGTTCGCCAGTTTCGATTTTCTGCTGCCGTGAGGGTTGCCCCCCGCAGGTCGGTAGTTCATGGAACGGTCTGCTGAAAACGAACGATCACGCTGCCTGAAGCTCGGCAGCAAGTCGGTCAAAGCCGCCGAACAAGGCATCGCTGCGCAGCACGCGGCGCTTATCGCCGTCGCTGACCAAAAGCGCCGGGACACCATCCGTCCGGAATGCAGCCATGAGTTGGCGGGACTTCCCGATCCTGTTGCGATAGATTTCGAGCAGAGCCTCGTCCGGAGCCCGGACACGAGCGGCGGAATCGGAAAAGCCGGCCTGATCGAGAACGTCGGCCACGACAGCGATCTCCGAGGTATTGCGGCCGTCAACATAGCGAGCGCTTTGAAGTGCCTTCAGGGCATCGCCTTCCCTGTCGAGTTGCGTCACCCCGACGGCTATGATCCCAAGCGTCGCAGGGGCGGAGTCGAACATACCGTCTGCGCCCCCGAGAACCTGATCGCGATAGAGCTGGCTGAAGACCTGCCCCGTGAGCCGGTTGATCCGCTGGTCATTGTGCCAGGCATAGGCTGCGAAACGTTCATCCAACGGACGGGCGCCTTCGCCCGCGAAGAGCCCGGTGGGCGCAAGCTCGACGGTGAGATTGTCAAGCTTGGCCATTTTGTCGAGCGCGGGCGCCGCACCATAGCACCAGCCGCAAAGCGGATCGTAGAGATAGGTAAGATGCATATCGGACCATCCTTGAGCGATGGACAACAGATAGTGCACTTTTATTGAGTGATAAATATTGTTAAATGTGACAGAATGTATGTCAAAAACTTACAATCAAATGGAAGAAGGTTATGGAGGCTGTCAACCTCAATCGGCTGGCCTATTTCGCAGCCGTCGTCGATACCGGCTCGTTCACGAAAGCTGCCGAGCGCCTCGCAATCACGAAGACGGTCGTCAGCCAGCAGGTTGCGCGGCTGGAAGCTGAGTTGAAAACCAGCTTGCTCCTCCGAACAACACGACGCGTCGAGCCGACTGAGGCCGGCAAGCTTCTCTACGCGCGCTGCGTCTTGATTTTCCGCGAAGCCGAGGACGCGGTCGATGAAATCACCCGCGCAAATGCCGAGCCGACAGGCATGCTACGCATTGCTGCGCCCAATGATTATGGTGCGAGCACGATCGCTCCGATTGCTGCATCCTTTATCCGGAAGTACCCCGCTTGCAGGGTCGAGCTTCTGCTCGCCGATACGAAGATGGATCTGCTCGCCAATCAGATCGATCTGTCGATCCGCGTTGGTTGGCTCGATGACTCCAGTCACCAAGCGAGACGGATCGGTTCGTTCCGGCAGTTTCTTGTGGCGTCTCCCAGCTTCTCCGCCACGCTCAGTTTGAACAGTCCAGAGGATGCGGCGGGCCAGCCGTTTATCGCCAATCTGGCCCTCAAGGAGCCGGTGACCTGGAGGTTTATCCAGGGCGATTTCGACAGGCGCACCGTGCGGATGCAACAGAGCCTCATGAGCAATTCGACGCCTGCGGTTCTCGCGGCCACGCTTGCGGGGGCGGGCATATCCGTGCTGCCGGATTTTCTGGCTGGAGAGCATATAGACGCTGGCCGACTGATAAGATTGTTGCCGGACTGGAGCCTGCCGGCCGGAGGAATCTATGTCGTCTATCCGGCAGCTCGGTTCCGCACACCCAAAGTCACGGCTTTTGTCGCAATGCTGACTGGCGGTCGCTCGCCCGACTAGGCTGTGCCATCACGCAGCCTGAGTTGTTTCCATACGTCGCGTCGCCAGCGGCGCAGCCATACGGTGGCGGGGAATTGGTATGCCGCCGCAGGGCTTTGCAAAGGAAACTCCGACACCATATTCTCGCCTTGACGGCGACCCCTTCCCGAAGTTCATTCAGGCGCTATGATGTAGGAAAACAAGGGCGAGCATGGGACAAGATACAAGCGACCTTCTAGAACGGATGACGATTGTCGGTGATCTCGAGGTGGCCTCCTTCGTTCCCTGGATCCGGCGCCATGCCGCCAAGCTTGGGCTTTCGCACACCATATCTCATACGAGTTCCATGCGGATCGAACTTGAGGTTGCTGGGCCGGTGGAGCTGATCGACATGATGGAGATGGGATGCTCTCTCGGGCCCATCGACGTGTGGGTCGAGAGGATAGATCGCACGGCGATCAGCGGCGAAAGGACCTAGTGCCGGGCTGTGGCACATTTCCCCCGTGCATATTATTTACTCATTGTTGCCAATGCGAAATAATTATGCAAACCTGATAAGGTTGAGCGGAAGTGCCTCGATGCCGAGGTGGGACGTGCTCGGCAAGCATATGATTTATTTGGGAACTCTAGTCATGCCATCCGCTACGACCGGCTTTTGGACGCCAGTCGCCCTTTCCCGGGATTTGCCGGCCGGAACCGTCATACCGGCACGGACTACAGCCGGATCGATTGCCCTGTGGCGCAGCGCTTCGGGGCGCATATCGGCATCGGCGGATCGTTGTCCGCATCGTGGCATGCGCTTGTCTCACGGCTTCGTGCGCGGCGAGACGCTCTCCTGCATCTATCACGGTTGGAGCTACGGCCAGGCCGGAAACTGTCTCCGCATTCCGGCTCATCCAGGCCTGACGCCACCGGAGACAATCCGCGTCGCCACCCATGACGTCGAGGAAACAGATAACGTGATCTGGGTGGCTGTGGGTGCGCCCGCTTCGAAGCCACCGAGGCTTGATGACCTCACTCCCTTGCGTTCGCTGACGGCATTCGCCGGCATCGCGGCGATCGAGGCGGCGGCCGGTGCGAAGACGAGCCCTGACGGTCTTGTCGAAATCGACGCATCCACCGGGGTCGTCTGTCTGCTATTATCCGCTTGGGAAGACGGACAGACGTTGATCCATGTGCTGCTGAAGGGTGACACCGGCCCGGAGGCGGGCATCGGCGCCTCACGGGTCGCCGAGAGCCTGCGCCGCCGGGCTGAGGGTCTTCAGAGGGATATCGCGCAATGACCATGCAGGCGATGATCGACGAATGGTATCCTGTCGGGCTTTTCAGTCAGCTCGACAGCGCTGGTCGCACGACGGCGTTGATGGGCGAGCCGATCGAAGTGGCACGCGATGCCGATGGCAATGCGAAGGTGACGGGCAGAGACGGCCGTGTTCTGCCGGTGCGTGTGCGTTACGGTCATGTCTGGTCCTCCCTCGGCGAGCCGAAGAAGGAGCTTTTCCCCATTCCCGAGGCTGACCAGCCCGGCCGCCGCTTCGTCGATGTCGGCGTGGTGCGCGTGCGCTGCTCGCCGCTGCGCGCCGTCGAGAACTTCCTCGACATCGCCCATTTCCCCTTCGTCCACACCGACATTCTCGGCGCGGAGCCGCACACCGAGGTCCAGAACTACAAGGTCGAGATCCGCGAGGAAGAAGACGAGGTCTGGGCAACGCAGGTGAAATTCTACCAGCCGCAGGCCGCCAAGTCGGCAAGTGGCGGGATCACGACGGAATACATGTACCGCGTGCCGGCGCCCACCTGCTCCGTGCTTTACAAGACCTGCCCGCCGCGCCCGAGCGAATGGGATGTCATCACGCTCTTCGTGCAGCCGCTGGCCGAAGACCTCTGCGACGTCTGGCCATGGATGGCGCTCTTCGATGATGAGACCGCGATGACCGACCTCATCCACTTCCAGCAGACGATCTTTCTGCAGGACCGTTCGATCCTCGAAAACCAGATCCCGCGGCTGCTGCCGCTCGACCCCGGCATGGAAATTCCGACGCGGGCCGATCTGACATCGATCGCTTACCGGCGCTGGCTGAAGCGTCACAATTATACCTACGGCGCACAGCTGGTGGCGCAATGAAGCTCTACGACTATATTCTCTCGCCCAGTTGCTACAAGGTGCGCCTGATGGCGGCGCTGACCGGCGTGAAGCTTGACTTGCGCCCGGTAGATTTCCATCCCGGCGCCGAGCATCGAGGCCCCGAGCTGCTTGCACTCAATCCGGCAGGCTCCATTCCGATCCTGGAGGATGGCGACCTGATCCTGACCGAGTCGTCGGCGATCCTCGTCTATCTCGCCGCCAAGGCAGCACCCGAATGGCTGGGCAGCGTCAAGGCCGAGGAAGCGGCGCGGGTGCAGCAATGGCTGTCGTTCTCCGGCCGGCTGACGGCAAGCCTCGGCGGTGCGCGGCTCCATGAAATGCTGCTGCGGCCGGGCGATATCGGCGCGCTGCAGGCCCAGGGCATCGCCGCCCTTCGCGAGCTTGAAGCCGGGCTTGTCGAGCAGGGTCTTCGCGGCATGCGTTTCCTCGCCGCCGACCGGCCGACAATTGCCGACATCGCCTGCTTTCCCTATGTGGCGCTGGCGCCCGATGGGGGCGTCACGCTGGATGCTTATCCTGCGATCCGGCTCTGGTCCCGGGCGCTGCGCGCCCTCGACAAGTTTATCGAAATGCCTGGCATTCACCGACTACACGAGTTGAAGCCCGAACCCCAGATCGAACCGGGCGAGGCGTGAGATGGCTGGATATCTCCTGAAGAACTGCGCTGCCGTGATCGTCGACGAGGGCAAAGGGCCGGTCGCCCATCGCAATGTCGATCTCCTGACCAACGGTCCGGCGATTATGGCGATCGGTAAGAATCTGGGGGCGGACGCGCTGCCTGCCGGCACGACCGTTCAGGATGCTGCCGGCTGGTTCGTCTATCCGGGCCTCGTCAACACCCATCATCACTTCTTCCAGTGCTTCGTGCGCAACCGTGCCGATCTCGACTGGACGAAGCTCTCGGTGATCGAGTGGCTGGACCGCATCTACCCGATCTTTTCGCAGCTCAATGAGGAGTGCTTTTACCACTCCTCCGTCACGGCGATGGCCGAGATGGTCAAGCATGGCTGCACCACGGCCTTAGATCACCAATACAATTTCCCCCGGCACGCCGGAAAGCGGCTGATCGACCGCCAGTTCGAAGCAGCCGAACTGCTCGGCATGCGTTTCCATGCCGGCCGCGGCGGCAATACCCTGCCGAAGTCGGAAGGCTCGACTATCCCGAACGAGATGCTGGAAACGACCGACGAATTCATCGCCGACTGCGCACGGCTGATCGAGACCTACCACGATACCAGCCCCTTCAGCATGCGCCAGGTCGTGGTCGCGCCGTGCCAGCCGGTGAACTGCTACCCAGAGACCTTCGTGGAATCGGTGGCATTGGCGCGTGATCGCGGCGTCATGATGCATACCCATGTCGGCGAAGGCGAAAGCCCGGTCATTCAGGCTCGCCATGGCATGCGCACGGTCGACTATCTGGAAGAACTCGGCTTTGCCGGGCCTGATACTTTCTATGCCCATTGCTGGGAACTGACACACGACGAACTCAGGAAGATGGCGGCCAGCGGCACCGGTGTCGCGCATTGCCCGGAACCAGTCTATCTGGTCGGCGCTGAGGTCACCGACATTCCCGCCATGGCCGCCTTCGGCCTGCGTGTCGGCCTCGGCTGCGACGGCGCGGCCTCCAACGACAACTCCAACCTGATGCACTGCCTGCATTCCGCCTACATGCTGCAATGCCTCGTCTCCTCCAGCCGTGCCCATCCCGTGCCGCCGCCGGTCGATTTTCTCGGCTACGGCACGGCAGGCGGCGCCAGCCTGCTCGGCCGGCGCGATATCGGCCGGCTCGCGCCCGGCATGGCTGCCGACCTGTTTGCGATCGACACTCGGCGTATGGATTATGTCGGCACGCGCCACGATCCGCTGAGCCTGATTGCCCGCGTCGGCATCGGCATGGCGACGGACATGACCATGATCAATGGCCGCGTCGTCTGGCAGAAGGGCGAATTTCCCGGGCTCGACGAAGCCAAGTTGGCTGCCGATGCCGAGGCCGCACTATCCACCGTGGAATTTTAAAAAAACCAAAAGAGGGAACTGAGAACATGACCAAACTGACCCGCAGAAACCTGATGACGGCCGCTGCCGCCACCGGCCTTGCCGGCGTGCTCGGCAGCCGCCTTGCTTTGGCCGCCGACGAGCCGCTCGGCATCACGCTCGTCGTCCCGTCGCCGATCGGCGACGTTGGCTGGGGGCATGCGCTTGCCGCCGGTCTCGAGCCGATCAGGGCCGCTTACGGCGACAAGGTAAAGGTCACCGTGCTTGAGAATATCGCGGAAGGCCCGGACGCCGACCGCATCATGAACAAGACCGTCGCCGACGGAAACAAATTCCTGATCGCCGGCTCTTTCGGCTATCAGAACGGCGCCTTGCAGATCGCCCGCCGCGATCCAAGCGTCACGGTCCTGCACGCCTCCGGCTTCCAGGTTGCTCCGAACTTCTCGCCCTTCGCCGCCAAGTATTTCCAAGGTACCTATCTGCTCGGCATGGCTGCCGCAGCACTTTCCAAGACCGGCAAGCTTGGCTCTGTCTCCGCCTTCGCCATTCCCGAACTCATCACGTCCATCAACGCCTTCACCCTCGGCGCCCAAGCCGTCAAGCCCGACATCGAGGTCTCGGTGGTCTGGGTGAACTCATGGTTCGACCCGGCCAAGGAGCAGGAAGCCGCCAAAGCCCTGATCGCGCAGAAATGCGACGTGATCTTCTCCAACGCCCAGGACACGCCGTCTGTGATCTCGGCCTGCGAGGAAGCCGGCGTCTACGCCTTCAACCTCAACTCCTCGATGAAGAAGTACGCACCGAAAACCTATCTCGGATGCATCTCGACGGACTGGTCGCCGTTCTTCAAGGCATCGGTCGACGCCCACCTTGCCGGCACTTTCAAGGGCGCCAATGCGTTCCTCGGCGTCGCCGACAAGGTCGTCGAAGTGGTCGACTGGAATGCGGATGTTCCGGCTGACGTGATGACCAAGATCAAGGAGATCGAGGCAAAGGTTGCCGACGGCAGCTTCTCGCCCTTCACCGGGCCGATCGCCAAGGCCGACGGCAGCGAAGGTGTCGCATCCGGTGCAACCATGGCCGACCCCGAGATCATCGCCATGAACTGGCACGTCAAGGGCGTCTCCACGCCGCTGCCGAAATAAGTCATGACCACCCCGCTCCTGTCGCTGCGCGGCATTTCGAAGAGCTACGGCCAGATCCATGCCAATCAGGCCATCGATCTGGACGTGGCGCCGCAATCGATCCATGCGATCCTCGGAGAAAACGGGGCGGGAAAATCGACGCTGATGAAACTGATCTACGGCGTCGAGCAACCGGATGACGGTGAGGTCATCTGGGAAGGAAACTCTTTGCGCCTCGCCTCCCCCGCCGAGGCGAGGCGCAACGGCATCGGCATGGTCTTCCAGCACTTCTCGCTGTTCGAGACCCTGACCGTCCTGGAGAATATTCGGCTGGTCGTGCCGGGCCGCAAGGCTGAGCTCAAGGAACGCATTCGGACGCTCGGACGGGAATTCGGCCTCGAAGTCGACCCGCTCGCCCATGTGCATGCGCTGTCCGTCGGCGAGCGGCAGCGGGTGGAGATCATCCGAAGCCTGATGACCAATCCGAAGCTGCTGATCCTCGACGAGCCCACCTCCGTCCTGCCGCCGCAACTGGTGGAGAAGCTCTTCGACACACTGCGCCGGCTGCGCGACGGCGGCGTTTCCATCCTGTTGATCTCCCACAAGCTCGAGGAAATCCGGGCGATCTGTGACCGGGCGACGATCCTGCGCGGCGGACAGGTGACCGGAGATGTCGACCCGCGCGAGCATGATGCCCATGACCTTGCCCGCATGATGATCGGCCGTGAGATGCCGGCGCCCATCTCGGCCCTGCCACTGTCCGGCGGGGAAAAGCGGCTGGAGATCATTGGGTTGGATTATCAGCCCGACGATCCCTTCGCGGTGCCGCTCTCCGGCATCAGCCTCGAGGTGCGTGCCGGAGAGATCCTAGGGATCGCCGGTATTTCGGGCAACGGCCAAGGCGAGCTTGCCGCGTTGATTTCAGGCGAGACGGTGCTGGGGCGTGACCAACGCGACCGGATCTACATGATGGAGATGGATGTCGGCAGGCTCGATGCCGCCGCGCGGCGAACGCTCGGATTTGCCTTCGTTCCCGAAGACCGGCTCGGACGCGGCGCGGTGCCCGAAATGTCGCTCGTCCTCAACAGCCTGCTGACGGCTCATCCGCTCAAGCTTTTGCGGCACGGTCTCGTCGACAAAGCGCGTGCGTTGGCGTTCACCCATGATTGCATCCGTCAGAATGATGTCCGCACGCCCGGCCCGGATGCCGAAGCCGGCACTCTATCGGGCGGCAATCTGCAGAAGTTCATCGTCGGCCGCGAAATCATGCTGTCTCCCAAATTGCTTTTCCTGGCGCAGCCGACCTGGGGCGTCGATATCGGCGCCGCATCCGCCATCCGCAGCCGTCTGGTCGCATTGCGCAATCAGGGCATGGCGATCCTCGTCATTTCCGAGGAGCTGGAGGAATTGTTCGAGCTCTGCGATTCCATCCAGGTGCTGCATCACGGCCGGCTAAGCCCGCCGCTCGCAACGCGGGACACGAAGCCCGAGGAGATCGGCCGACACATGATCGGGGCACAAGCCTCGCCCGAGAAAGTCCAGTGATGAGTGCTTGGTCCCTTGCTTTCGTTCCCACCCTGGTCCGCCGGGAGCGCGCTTCGCTTGCCGCGACCTTGCTCGCGCCCGTCATAGCACTTGTCATAGCGGTCGCGCTCAACCTCGGACTTTACATTTTGATGGGCCGTGACCCTGTCGCGGTCATTTATGCGATGCTCTTCGAGCCCTTCCTTTCCTGGGCCTCATTTTCGGAAGTGCTGCTAAAAGCAGGCCCGCTCCTTCTGATCGCACAGGGACTGGCGATCGGCTTTCGCGCCAAGGTCTTCAACATCGGCGCCGAAGGCCAGTTCATTCTTGGCGCGATCTTCGCCTCTGCCATTCCGGTCTGGTTTCCGCAAGCGACGGGCCAGTGGATCTGGCCGGCGATGCTGCTGCTCGGCGCAATCGGCGGCGCTCTCTGGGCTTCTCTCACCGCCTTCTGGCGCGTACGCCTCAACGCCAACGAGATTCTCGTTTCTTTGATGCTGAGCCTCGTTGCGGCGCAACTGCTGAACTATCTGCTGCTCGGCCCCTGGAAGGATCCGAACGGCTTCAACTTCCCCCAGTCGGTGATGTTCCAGTACGATGCGATGGTACCGACCCTGATTGCCGGTACCCGCGTCAATGTTTCGTTCCTCATCACGCTCGCTTTGTCGGTTGCGGCCTGGGTCTTCATGCAGAGGAGCTTCATCGGTTACAAGCTGCAAGTCGGCGGTCTGGCGCCGCGAGCTGCCGGCTATGCCGGCTTTAAGGAAGGGTGGGCGATCTGGCTTTCGCTGCTGATCGGCGGTTTTGCAGCCGGTCTTGCGGGGGCCGCCGAAGTCGCCGGTCCGCTCGGCCAGCTGCAGCGTTCGGTCGCGAGCGGCTATGGCTATGCGGCCATCATCGTCGCCTATCTCGGTGGCCTGCATCCGATCGGCATCGTGATCTCGGCGCTGGTCATGGCGGTCATCTATATCGGCGGCGACAATGCCATGGTCTCTGCCAACCTGCCGATCGCCGCCGTCCGTGTCTTCCAGGGCAGTCTGCTGCTCACTTACCTGATTGCCGTCGCCTTCGTGCGCTATCGCCTTGAATGGCGCCGCGCCGCCCACCGGAGCCCATCATGAACGCCATCGAGTTCATTCTTGCCGGCATGCTCGCGGCTGCGACACCGTTTCTTCTGGCAGCCCTTGGCGAGCTGGTGGCCGAGCGCGCCGGCGTCCTCAACCTCGGGGTCGAGGGATTGATGGCCTTCGGTGCCGTGCTCGCCTTCATTATCGTCTACCAGGGCGGCGGACATCTCCTGGGTTTCGTCGTCGCCGGGCTCGGCAGCGCGGTCCTTTCCCTGCTCTTTGCCTTCGTCACGCTGGGTTTCCGGGCAAACCAGGTGGCGGCGGGGCTTGCCATCGGCATTCTCGGCCAGGGCCTTTCCGCGCTTTTCGGCAAGACCTATGAAAGCCTCACGGTCAGGGGACTTCCGAAGCTTGCCTTTCCCGGACTTTCGGACCTGCCGGTTGTCGGCAGCCTTTTCGTCCAGGACATCGTCGTGTGGATTTCGCTCGCCGCGACCCTCGCTCTGTGGGCGATATTTGCCTACACCAAGCTTGGCCTCATCGTCCGCGCCGTCGGCGAGAACCCGAAAGCAGCCCACGCCATTGGCTATTCGGTAATCTCAGTCCGCGTCCTCGCCATCGCCTTCGGCGGTGCGATGGCCGGTTTTGCCGGCGCCTACGCATCGGTGGTCTATACACCACTCTGGGCCGACGGGATGATTGCCGGGCGCGGCTGGATCGCCATCGCCCTCGTTGTCTTCGGGACTTGGCTCACCGGCCGTATCTTCCTCGGCGCCTGCCTGTTCGGCGCAGTCTCGCTGATGGGGCTTGCAGCCCAGGCAACCGGACTGGACTTTCCCTCGCAACTGCTCTCGAGCCTGCCATATCTGGTCACGATCATCGTGCTCGGCATCATCTCCGCCGACCGCCGCCTGTTGAAACTGAACGGCGTCGCTTCGCTCGGCGAGCCATTCGAGCGATAGTCTTCGGTGTTGCGGGACAGCGCGGCGCGCGTGCGCTGCACAAATAGGCGCTCTCACGACCGCGCACATAGCAGCAGTCGCACAAAACCTCGGCACAAAGCAAGCATGCCTAAAGTATAGGCACTCGCGAATTCTTCGGGTTTCTCTTTTTACTTCAAGCTGTTACCAGCATCCTGCAGAATTGGCACGCCGATTGCAGGTTCAGATACGCATCGGTCAACGGCGACCGGTGCGGATAGGCGCGGCATAAGCGCCTACAATAGACACCGACGTCGCAAGGTTTTTGCTCCGGGATTCTCCCATCCCCTGGACGCAATTTCCGGCGGCGTTTTTTTGTGTCCAAATTCAGCCAGCAGAGGGAACCTGCGCATGACTAAGAATTTGCAGACTGGGATTTCGACAACCGGCATTACCCGCCGCCGCATGCTCAAGACGACTGCAGCGGCTGCCCTCATCGGCGCTGTCAAGACGGCCTTTCCATCCGGCGCCTTCGCAGCCGGAGCAGGCCCTGAGGTGAAGGGCGTCAAGCTCGGTTTTATCGCTCTCACCGATTCCGCGCCGCTGATCATCGCCAAGGAAAAGGGCTTTTTCGACAAGCATGGCCTTCCGGAAACGGATGTGGCCAAACAGGCCTCCTGGGGTGCGACCCGCGACAACCTCGTGCTGGGTGGCGCCGCAAACGGCATCGACGGTGCGCATATCCTGTCGCCGCTCCCCTATCTCATGCATACCGGCAAGGTGACGCAGAACAATAAGCCGGTGCCGATGGCAATCCTCGCCCGGCTCAACCTCGACAGCCAGGGCATTTCCGTCGCCAAGGAATATGCCGACACCGGCGTGCAGCTCGATTCCTCCAAGCTGAAGGCGGCATTCGAGAAGAAGAAGGCGGAGGGCAAGGAGATCAAGGCCGCCATGACCTTCCCGGGCGGCACCCATGACCTCTGGATCCGTTACTGGCTCGCCGCCGGCGGCATTGATCCGAACAAGGACGTTTCGACCATCGTCGTGCCGCCGCCGCAGATGGTTGCCAACATGAAGGTCGGCAACATGGACGTCTTCTGTGTCGGCGAACCGTGGAATGAGCAGCTCGTCAACCAGGGTATCGGCTTTACCGCAGCCACCACCGGCGAGCTCTGGAAGGGTCATCCTGAAAAGGCGCTCGGACTGCGCGCCGAATGGATCGAAAAGAATCCCAATGCTGCCAAGGCCCTGCTGATGGCTGTCATGGAGGCGCAGCAGTGGTGCGAAAGCATGGACAACAAGGCGGAGATGGCTGACATTCTCGGCAAGCGCCAATGGTTCAACGTTCCGACCAAGGACGTGCTCGGCCGCCTCAAGGGCGACATCAATTATGGCAATGGCCGCGAGGTCAAGGCCACCGACCTCTATATGAAGTTCTGGAAAGACGGCGCCTCCTATCCGTTCAAGAGCCACGACACATGGTTCATGACGGAAAACATCCGTTGGGGAAATCTGCCGGCGAGCACCGACATCAAGGCGCTGGTCAACCAGGTGAACCGCGAAGACATCTGGCGCGAGGCCGCCAAGGATCTCGGTGTCGCGGCGGCGGATATTCCCGCATCGTCTTCTCGCGGCAAGGAGACTTTCTTCGACGGCAAGGTCTTCGACCCTGAAAATCCCTCAGCCTATCTCGACAGCCTTTCGATCAAGGCTGTCTCCTGACCCGCTCCGGCGCGCAACGGGCGCGCCGGCCTTTCATTCACGTGAGGAGCGCGTTGATGTCCGCCCTGGCAAATAAAGAAAATCCCTCCACGGCCGCCTCTGCCAAGCTGGCGGCAAAGGTTCTGCCATTTTCCGGCAAGCATGGATCGCGGATCGATTTTCGTCGAGCGGCACTGACCGCACTTCGCAACGTCGTTCCGCCACTCGTCGTGCTGGCACTCATCCTGCTCGTTTGGCAGGTGCTCTGTTCATCGGCTGATGCGTCTTTACCCTCGCCGCATCGGGTCTGGCTGGATAGTTATGACCTGATCGCCTATCCGTTTTTCAACTACGGCTCCCAGGATATCGGGCTCGGCTGGCGCGTGCTCATTTCGCTGCAGCGCGTTCTCTATGGCTTTGGGCTTGCCGCGGTTACGGGCGTCATCATCGGTGCGATCATCGGGCAGTCGATCTGGGCAATGCGTGGCCTCGATCCGATCTTCCAGGTGCTGCGTACGGTTCCACCGCTCGCCTGGCTGCCGCTGTCGCTCGCAGCCTTCCAGGATTCCAATCCTTCGGCGATCTTCGTGATCTTCATCACTTCGATCTGGCCGGTGATCATCAACACCGCCGTTGGCGTCCGCAATATCCCGCAGGATTACCGCAACGTCGCCGAGGTGCTGCGTCTCAACCAGTTCGAGTTTTTCTGGAAGATCATGCTGCCTTCGGCAGCGCCTTACATCTTCACAGGCCTCAGGATCGGCGTCGGCCTCTCCTGGCTCGCCATCGTCGCGGCCGAAATGCTGACGGGCGGCGTCGGCATCGGCTTCTTCATCTGGGACGCATGGAACTCGTCGCGCCTTCCGGACATCATCGTCGCGCTCGCCTATATCGGCATCGTCGGCTTCGCCCTCGACAAACTGGTGGCAGCACTCGGCAAACTCATCACCCGCGGCGCCATGGCCAACTGAGGAACGCTCCTATGAACGCCTATCTGAAGCTCGACCATATCGACAAACATTTCGATCGGGGCGGCGTACGCGCCGAAGTCCTGAAGGACATCAACCTGACGATTTCCGCGGGCGAATTCGTCTCGATCATCGGCCATTCGGGCTGCGGCAAATCCACCCTGCTCAACCTCATCGCCGGCCTGACTCCGGTATCGGCAGGCGCCGTGCTCCTTGAAAACCGTGAGGTCAACGGACCCGGCCCGGAGCGCGCCGTCGTCTTCCAGAACCACTCGCTGCTGCCCTGGCTGACGGTCTACGAGAACGTCAATCTCGCCGTCTCCAAACTCTTCAACCGAACGAAGACCAAGGCCGAACGGCATGACTGGGTCATGGCCAACCTCGACCTCGTGCAGATGGCGCATGCGAGGGATAAGCGGCCTTCGGAAATTTCAGGCGGCATGAAACAACGCGTCGGCATTGCCCGCGCGCTTTCAATGGAGCCGAAGATCCTGCTGCTCGACGAGCCCTTCGGCGCGCTCGATGCGCTGACCCGCGCCCATCTTCAGGATGCGGTGATGGAAATCCACGCCCGCCTCGGCAACACGATGGTGATGATCACCCATGACGTCGATGAAGCGGTGCTGCTGTCCGATCGCATCGTCATGATGACCAACGGTCCGGCGGCCCGCATCGGCGAAGTGCTCGATGTGACCATGCCCCGTCCCCGCAATCGCATCGAACTCGCCTCCGACCGGACTTATCTCAAATGCCGTGAAGCCGTGCTGAAGTTCCTCTATGAACGCCACCGCTTCATCGAAGCGGCGGAGTAGAGACCGGGACATAACCGCGGCGTTTACCGGTCGTGGTTTTCTCGCCTTCGTAGCGGCGCCTGATTTCGGGCGTCGCGCCCTCTTTACTCCCCGGGCGTTGCAAAGACCGCGCTGGCATCGCTGACAATTTCCACATGGGAATATGCCGCCTGCCCCGCGGCGGCGGCGTCCGCGCGCATGATCGCGGTGACGATCCGGCCGTGCTCTTCATAGGATTTTGCCAGGCGCCCGGGCAGACGGAACTGCGCCCGCCGAAAGGGCGCGAGCCGCGCCCGCGTCTGCGTCACCATCTCGAAGACATGATCATTATGCGCGCCACGATAAAGCCGGGTGTGAAAGTCGGTATTGTGAGCCGAATATTCTTCTTCCGCGCCAGCATGCACGAGCTTCACCGATCCCCGATGCTCCAGCTCCAGCGCGCGCCGCTCGTCGACCGTCATACGCTCAGCCGAGAGCCTGGCGCAGATCGCTTCGAGCTCGGCCATCGCTTCGAACATCGAATGCAGATACACCTCGGTGACATTGGTCACGACGGCACTGCGGTTCGGCTCGCGCGCAATCAATCCCATGGCGCCCAGCTCACGCAGAGCCTCGCGTACCGGCGTGCGCGAAACGTCGAAACGAACCGCGAGCGACACCTCGTCCAGCTTCGCGCCCGGCAGGATTTCACCCGTGACGATCATGTCGGCAATCGCTCGCACCATCTGTTCGACGGTGGTTCCGGTACGGATCACTTCTCTGCGCCTGGTCTGCTTCACGATACGAATCTGCTCACGTCAACATTCTGCATACAGATGCGGTTCGAGACTCGATAAGTCAAATCTAGTGGCGAAGATATTGTTAAATTTTCGCTTTCTGATGCGCGAGCACCTCAGGCAACCCGACTTTATGCCAATCGCGCAGTAACAATGAACAAGAAATATCTATTGATTACTTTTTACGCAAATATTCGATCAATCTGCATGCACTTTGCAATACGCAGATCTTGTCTTGGCGGATAAACGATAAAAAACAATAGATTAATTTCTGGCACATGCATTGCATGCACTTTTCTGTACTCGTTCACAACCGGCCCAGCGCCGCAAGGAGCATTTCCGATGACCAAACTCCTTTCCATGAACCGCCGCAATTTCCTCCAGGCTTCCGCTGCCGGTGCGCTTGCCGGCGCCATGCCCGGCCTGATCGCCTCCTCCGCCGCAGCCCAAACCGCGCTGACAGTCGGCTTCGTCTATGTCGGTCCTAAGGACGACTACGGCTATAACCAGGCGCATGCGGAAGGTGCAGCCGTCATCAAGGCGATGCCTGGTGTGACGCTGGTCGAAGAAGAGAATGTGCCGGAAACCGTCGACGTCCAGAAGACCATGGAATCCATGATCAACCTCGACGGCGCGACCCTGCTTTTTCCGACCTCCTTCGGCTACTTCGACCCGCACATGCTGGCCGTGGCCGCTAAACATCCCGACATCCAGTTCCGCCACTGCGGCGGCCTCTGGCAGGAGGGCAAGAACCCGGCAAACACCGGCTCCTATTTCGGCTATATCTTCCAGGGCCAGTATCTGAACGGCATCGCCGCCGGCCATGCGACGAAGAGCAAGAAGATCGGCTTCGTCGCCGCCAAGCCGATCCCGCAGGTTTTGCAGAATATCAACGCCTTCCTGCTTGGCGCGCGCGCGGTCGATCCCGGTATCACCTGCCAGGTGATCTTCACCGGCGAATGGTCGCTCGCCGTCAAGGAGGCCGAAGCCACCAATGCGCTGGTTGACCAGGGCGTCGATGTCATCACCTGCCACGTCGACAGCCCCAAAGTGGTCGTCGAGACGGCTGCCGGCCGCGGCGCCCTCGTCTGCGGCTATCACGCCAACCAGAGCCCGCTTGCTCCCGAAAAATACCTGACCGGCGCCGAGTGGGCCTGGGGCAACGTCTACAGCGACTTCGTCAAGAAGGCGCAGGCCGGCGAAAAGCTCGGCAATTTCGTGCGCGGCGGCCTCAAGGACGGCTTCGTGAAGATGAGCGCGCTCGGTCCCGCCGTGTCGGCAGAGGGCCGCAAGGCCTTCGAAGCCACGCAGGCTGAGATGATGAAGGGCGGCTTCTCGGTCTTCAAGGGACCGTTGAAGGACAACAAGGGCGACACCGTCGTGGCTGCCGACAAGAGCTACGCCGAAGACGCGATCGAGCTCGAAAGCATGAATTATCTGGTCGAGGGCGTCGTCGGGTCCACGGCGTAAACCGCGAAGGGAGAAGCGCCATGACCATAGAGGCCAATGATCCCGCCGTAGCCATCGCGGAAAAACCGGCTTCCCTGCGCCCCGTCCTCGAATGGATCGCGCGGCGGGCCGAGCCTGTTGTCATCGGCCTCGCGGCCATCCTGATCGGTCTTGCGCTCTTCTCCCTCTTCATCCTGGCGGTCGGCAAATCGCCGGCCACCCTCTTCCAACTGATGTACACCGGCGGCTTCGGCAGCTGGTTTTCGGTGCAGAACAGCCTAAGTCGTGCCGCACCCCTTCTCCTGACGGCACTCTGCGTCGCCCTGCCCGCCCGTCTCGGCCTCGTCATCATCGGCGGGGAAGGAGCGGTCGTGCTGGGCGGCGTTGCCGCCGCAGCCATGGGTCTGCCGCTCGCCGGCACCGCGCCTGTCTTCCTCACTCTCATTTTGATGGCGATCGCCGCCATGGCGGTCGGCGGCATCTGGATCGGCCTTGCCGGTTTTCTGCGCCACTATCGCGGCGTCAACGAAACCATCTCGTCGCTGCTGCTCTCCTATATCGCCATTGCCCTGATGAACCAGTTCGTCGAAGGGCTGCTGCGCGATCCTGCAAGTCTCAACAAGCCGTCGACCAGGCCGCTGCCGGCGGAGTACATGCTCGGCAATATTCCCGGCATGGACGTGCATTGGGGCCTGATCATCGGCATCCTCGCCTGTGTGGTCTCCTGGATCGTGATCGAGGCCACGAGCTACGGTTTTGCCGCCCGCATCGCTGGCGGCAACGTGCGCGCCGCCCAGATCCAGGGACTGCCGGTCGGCAAGCTGATCGCCGGATTTACCACGCTTGCCGGCAGTTTTGCCGGCCTGGCGGGCATGATCGAAGTGGCGGCGGTGCAGGGAAGTGCCAATGCCTCGCTTGCCGCAGGTTACGGTTACACCGGTATCCTCGTCGCCTTCCTTGCCAGGCACAATCCGCTGGCGATCATTCCGGTGGCGATCCTGCTCGGCGGCATCGACGCCTCGGGTGGCCTTATTCAGCGGCGCATGGGCCTGCCGGATGCGACGGTTCTGGTGCTGCAAGGGACGCTCTTCATCGTCATTCTCTTCTGCGAGACCCTCTACGGCCGCTTCAAAATCTTCAATCCCGACCTCTGGAAAAGGAGCCTCTGATGGAAGAGACAGGCATCGGCATCTGGGGCGTGCCGCTGGCGATCTTCGCCGGCGCCATCCGCGTTTCCACCCCCTTCATCTTCGTCAGCCTCGGCGAGGCGATCACCGAACGCTCCGGCCGCATCAATCTCGGCCTCGAAGGCACGCTCGTCTTCGGCGCCATGACGGCCTATGCTGTGGCCGTCATGACCGGCTCGCCGACCCTCGGCGTGCTGGCTGCCATGGTGGCAGGCGCGATCTTCGGCCTCATCCACGGCTGGATCTGCAAGTTCCCCAAGGTCAACGATATCGCCATCGGCATCGCCATGATGCAGTTCGGTCTCGGCATGGCGTTCTTCCTCGGCAAATCCTTCATCCAGCCGGTGGCGCCGAAACTGCCCTCGATCCCGCTTGGCGGCTGGTCGAGCACGCCGCAGATCCAGGCGGCGCTCAATATCAATGTGCTCTTCCTAATCGGCGCAGCACTTGCCCTCTTCCTATTCTGGGCCTTCAAGAATACGAGGATCGGCCTGATCCTGCGCGTCGTCGGCGACAGCACCGACGCGGCCCGAGCCATGGGCATCGACCCGGACCGGGTTCGCCTGCTGGCGACGGCGGTCGGCGGTTCGCTGGCGTCAATCGGCGGCGCCTATCTCTCGCTCTACTATCCGGGCTCATGGAACGAAGGCATCTCGTCGGGCCAGGGCCTGATGGCCGTGGCCCTCGTCATCTTCGCCCGCTGGAACCCCATCGGCTGCTTCCTCGCCGCCCTGCTCTTCGGCGGTGCCGGCGCGCTCGGCCCGGCGCTGCAATCGGTCGGCGTCACGCAAGGCTACTATCTTTTTTATGCAGCGCCTTACGTGCTCACCCTCGTCATCCTGATTGCCACGTCCTCGCCCACCCGCTCGCTCGCCGGTGCGCCGGGCGCGCTGTCGCTCACGAAATAACGGAGCTTTCCGATGAACGGACTTGGTGGTCTCAACAAATCCGAACACGGTGTCGGCATCGGACTCGTTCAGCTCCAGCTGCCGGTGACCGTCACCAAAGCGGATTTGGCAAAACAGACGCAGGTGATCGTCGATCTGGTGGCCAAAGCGCGGCGCAACCAGCCGGGCATGGACCTTGTCGTCTTTCCCGAATACGCGCTGCATGGCCTTTCCATGGACATCAATCCGGAGATCATGTGCACGCTCGACGGGCCGGAGATCGCCGCCTTCAGCAAGGCCTGCAGGGACAACCGGATCTGGGGCTGCTTCTCGATCATGGAGCTGAACCCCGGCGGCATGCCCTACAATTCCGGCATAGTCATCGACGATCAGGGCGAGTTGAAGCTCTATTACCGCAAGATGCATCCCTGGATCCCCGTCGAGCCGTGGGAGCCCGGCGATCTTGGCATCCCTGTTATCGAGGGGCCACGGGGCGCCAAGCTCGCGTTGATCATCTGCCATGACGGCATGTTCCCGGAGATGGCGCGCGAATGCGCCTATAAGGGCGCCGAAATCATGATCCGCACGGCCGGCTACACGGCGCCGATCCGCGATGCCTGGCGCTTCACCAATCAGGCCAACGCCTTCTGCAATCTGATTGTCACCGCAAATGTCTGCATGTGCGGCTCGGACGGCACGTTCGATTCCATGGGTGAAGGCATGATCTGCAATTTCGACGGCACGATCATCGCCCACGGCACTTCCGGCCGCGTCAACGAGATCATCACCGCCGAGGTGCGGCCTGATCTGGTGCGCGAGGCCCGGCTCGGCTGGGGCGTCGAGAACAACATCTACCAGTTCGGCCATCGCGGCTATGTCGCCGTCGCCGGCGGCGCTCAGGATGCGCCCTACACCTACATGCACGACCTCATCGCCGGCAAATACCGCCTGCCATGGGAAGACGACATAGAGGTCAAGGACGGCACGTCCTGCGGATTTGACAAGCCGATGCGCCGCTACGGCGAACCCCTCAAACCTGCCGCGGAATAGGAGAGAGAATGATGGACGCGATGGTCGACACCAAAGGGCATTTTATCGACGCCGATCCGTATCCGTGGCCCTATAACGGCGCTCTGCGGCCAGACAATACGGCCCTCATCATCATCGACATGCAGACCGATTTCTGCGGCAAGGGTGGCTATGTCGACCATATGGGCTACGACCTGTCGCTGGTGCAGGCGCCGATCGAACCCATCAAACGTGTGCTGGCCGCCATGCGGGCCAAGGGCTATCACATCATCCATACCCGCGAGGGCCATCGCCCCGACCTTGCCGATCTGCCGGCCAACAAACGCTGGCGCTCGCAGCGGATCGGCGCCGGCATCGGCGATCCCGGCCCCTGCGGCCGCATCCTGACGCGTGGCGAACCCGGCTGGGACATCATCCCCGAACTCTACCCGATCGAAGGCGAGACGATCATCGACAAGCCCGGCAAGGGTTCGTTCTGCGCCACCGACCTCGAACTCATTCTCAACCAGAAGCGCATCGAGAACATTATCCTCACGGGGATCACCACAGATGTCTGCGTCTCGACGACGATGCGCGAGGCGAACGACCGCGGCTACGAATGTCTGCTGCTGGAGGACTGCTGTGGTGCGACCGACTACGGAAACCACCTCGCCGCCATCAAGATGGTGAAGATGCAGGGCGGCGTCTTCGGCTCCGTCTCCAATTCCCAAACCTTTGTGAGCCAGCTGCCATGAGCACCGTCCGCGACACGCCCCTCCCCCAGGCCGGCAAGGCGGTCGGCATCGACACGCTCGGCATGACCATGCGCTTCGGCTCGTTCACCGCGCTCGACGACGTCTCGATCGCCGTTCCGGCCGGCTCTTTTCACGCGCTTCTCGGCGAAAACGGCGCCGGCAAGTCGACGCTCGTCAAATGCATCATGGGCTTCTATCACGCCACGTCAGGCTCGTTGTCGGTCGACGGCCGCGAGGTGGCGGTCGCCTCACCCAAGGATGCCGCGACCTATGGGCTCGGCATGGTCTACCAGCATTTCACACTGGTTCCCTCTCTGACCGGTGCGGAAAACCTGGTCATCAGTCGCACCGAAGTGCCCGCGGTGATCAACTGGCCCAGGGAACGCAAGGATCTGGCGGCTTTCATGGAGCGCATGCCGTTCAAGATCCCGCTCGACAGGCCGGTGAGCGAGCTTGCCGCCGGCGAAAAACAGAAGCTCGAAATCGTCAAGCAGCTCTATCTCGGCCGTTCCTTCCTCGTCCTCGACGAGCCGACCTCGGTGCTGACGCCCGCCGAAGCCGATGAGATGCTCGGCATCGTGCGCGGAATGACCGAGCGCGGCGAGCTCACCGTGCTGATGATTTCCCACAAGTTCCACGAGGTGACCAAGTTCGCTGATGCCGTCTCGATCCTGCGGCGCGGCAAGCTGGTCGGCACCGGCAAGGTCGGCGAGCTCTCCACCGCCGAGATGGCGGCGATGATGATCGGCGACGTCAAGCTCGCTGAGCTCGACAGCCGTCTGCCGGTGGCGGAAGCGGCCAAATCCGTGCTCACTGTAAGCCAGGTGAAGGCTCCGGATCGCTCCGGCCTGAAGACGATCGAGATCGACGCGCTTACGGTCCGCTCCGGCGAGATCGTCGGCATCGCGGGCATATCGGGTAACGGCCAGAAGGAGCTGACGGAAATTCTGGCCGGCCAGCGCCCGACCGATAGCGGCCAGGTCATGGTCAATGGCGAGACTTACGGCGCCACCCGTGACGAGACCCGCAAGAACAGGGTGCGTTTCATCCCCGAAGAGCCGTTGCAGAATGCCTGCGCGCCCAAGATGACCGTGAGCGAGAACCTTGCGTTCCGCACCTTCGACTTGAAGCTGGACGGCACGGACGCGATCTGGCTAAACAAGGGCAGCATGAAGAAGCGTGCCTCGGCGCTGATCTCCGACTTCAAGGTCAAGACGGCCTCTTCCTCCTCGCCGATCGCAGCGCTCTCGGGCGGCAACGTGCAGCGGGCGGTGCTCGCCCGCGAACTGACCGGCGATGTCGATCTGCTGATCGTCTCCAACCCCTGTTTCGGCCTCGATTTCTCGGCCGTTGCCGAAATCCGCGCCCGGATCATGAAGGCCCGCAATTTGGGAGCCGCCGTGCTGCTGCTTTCGGAAGACCTCGACGAACTGCTCGAGATGTCCGACCGCATCATGGTCATTTCGGAAGGCAAGCTGGTTTACGAGACACCGGCGCGTTCGGCCGATATCGGCGTGATCGGCGCCCACATGGCGGGGCATCATTGATGATGGGGATCAAGGCAGAACCCTTCGCCTTTCCGGTGAAACACGATGAGCTCGCCCTCATCGTCATCGACATGCAGCGCGATTTCGCCGAGCCGGGCGGATTCGGCGCCAGCCTCGGCAACGATGTCAGCCGCATCACCAGGATCGTGCCCGATGTCAAACGCCTCATCCAGGGCTTCCGCAATGCCGGCCTGCCTGTGATCCATACGATGGAGTGCCACCGGCCTGATCTCTCCGACCTGCCACCGGCCAAACGCGACCGCGGCAATCCTGCGCTCAGGATCGGCGACGAAGGCCCGATGGGCCGCATCCTGATCTCGGGCGAACCCGGCACGGCAATTCTTCCGGAGCTCGCTCCGGTGAAGGGCGAAGTCGTCATCGAAAAACCCGGCAAGGGCGCCTTCTACGCGACCGACCTCGGCACCGTGTTGCAGCAGAAGGGCATACGTCAGCTCGTCTTTGCCGGTGTCACCACCGAAGTCTGCGTGCAGACGACGATGCGCGAAGCAAACGACCGCGGCTATGAATGCCTGCTCGCCGAGGAGGCCACGGAAAGCTATTTCCCCGAATTCAAAGCCGCCGCCATCGCCATGATCCGCGCCCAGGGCGCGATCGTCGGCTGGACCGCCCATATCGACGACATTCTGGAAAGCATCGCCCATGCCTGAAACGACCCGCGAACGCCTGACCTCAGGCGGCTGGAAGGAGTTGGAATTCGGCCCTTTCCGCGATGCTGTCACCATTCACTGGATCCGCCCCTTCGAGGGCGATCAGCCGGGCGTGGCGCTGCTGAAATATGAGCCCGGCGCTTCGGTTCCCCGCCATCGCCACGAGGGGCTCGAGACCATCCTGGTGCTCGATGGCGTTCAATCCGACGAGACGGGCGATTACATCAGCGGCAGTTATATCGTCAATGCACTGGGCAGCGAACATTCGGTCTGGAGCGAGACCGGCTGTGTCGTGCTCATCCAGTGGGACCGGCCCGTCAAAATATTCGAAGACGACACTGCCTGAACCCGACGCCGGCCTTGAAGGTCTGCCCGACGATCCGAAAGGACATGAACGTCACAGCAGCATCGAGGCGCCGCGATCGATATAGGTATCCAGAAATTGCTCGAGGCGGGGATTTCTCGGCCGTTTGAAGACGTCCTGCGGCGGGCCGGTGAACAGCACCTTGCCGTGATCGAGAAAGATGATCTGCTGGCCGACCGTCGCGGCAAATCCGATCTCGTGGGAGACGACGACCATCGTCATGCCCTCGGCGGCGAGATCGCGCATGACGTTGAGCACCTCGCCGGTCAGCTCGGGATCAAGTGACGAGGTCGGCTCGTCAAACAGCATGATCTTCGGGTTGAGGGCTAGCGCCCGGGCGATGGCGACGCGCTGCTGTTGCCCTCCCGAGAGCTGCGACGGATAGTGCCCTGCCCTGCCCTCGAGGCCGACCTTGACGAGCTGGGCCATTGCCCGCTCCTCAGCATCCTTGCGGCTCATCTTGTGAACGGACTTCAGCGCCTCGCTGACATTGCCGAGCGCGGTCATATGCGGCCAGAGATTGAACTGCTGAAAAACCATGCCGATCTGGGATCGGATCCGCCGGTTCGCCGCCGCCGGCACCCGCTCCCGGACGCCCTTGGCGTTTTCCGCAAAGCCAAGCACCTCGCCGTTGACGGCAATCGTACCCTTCGTCGATTCCTCGAGAAACGCCATGCAGCGCAGCAGCGTACTCTTGCCGGATCCGGATGGGCCGATGACGCAGGAAACCTGTCCCTGAACGATGTCGAGGTCGATGCCCTGCAGCACGGTGGAACCGCCAAAGGTCTTGACGAGATTTTTGACTGCGATCGCAGGAATGCTCATATGTTGAAAAACCTGAATCTTGAGAGTTTCGTTTCGGCGAGGTGACCGAGCCAGCCGGTGATTTCCACCAGCGCCCAATAAAAAAGGGCAAGCACGAAGAGCGCCTCGACGAAAGCATATTGCTGCGAACCGATCGCACTCAACGTCGCCGTCAACTCCGGCACGGTGATGATGGACAGCACGGCCGTCTCCTTCATCAGGATGATCGTCATGTTGACCGAAGGCGGCAACACCAGCATGGTCATCTCCGGCAGCAATATGCGTCGGACGATCTGCCCTTGTGTCAGGCCAACGCACAGGCCGGCCTCGATATGTCCCTTCGGGACGGCGGCAAAGCCCGAACGGAAAATCTCGCTGAAATAAGCCGCGCCGTAGATGGAAAGGCCGATGACGCCGGCCGGGATCGGATCGAGTGACAATCCGACGAAGGGGCCGCCGTAGTAGACGAGGAATATCTGAATCAAGAAGGGCGTGCCGCGCAGCACTGCGATGACAACGCCGAATGCCTTGTCCGGGACAACGCCGCCAAAACGCCTGGCAACGGCAACAAGGAAGCCGAGCGCGGCAGCGGCCGGCGTGGTGACGATCCAGATGACGATGGTGAGCCATGCGCCGCTGAGGATTTCCGGAAAATTGTTGAAAATCACATTGATGTCGAAGGTCATCGCGGCACTCCCGGCAGGGAGCGTTCGATCAGGCCGCCCGCAAGGGCGACGATCCAATTGATGATGAAATAGATTAGACCGGCGGAAGCGAAAATCTCAAGCGGCAGGAAGGTGCTGCCGGCAAGATCCTGGGCCATGCGCGTCAGCTCGATGACGCCGACGACCGAGACCAGCGAAGACGCTTTCAGGATAAGGATCGCTTCGTTGACGAGTGCTGGAAAGGTCAGGCGCAGGGCGATCGGGGCCTTGATACGACGGAAGATCTGAACGGGACTCATGCCAACCATTTCGGCAGATTCGACCAGGCCCATGGGAACGCTGGCAAAACCGCCGCGCAGATTTTCAGCCTGGTAGGCTGCCGTACACAGCGACAGACCAACGATGGCCGCAACGATGCTCGGCACGTTGATGTCGATCGCCGGCAGCAGGTTATAGATCAGCAACAGCTGCACCAGCAGCGGCACTCCGCGAAAAAAACTGATGAAAATCTTCGCCGGCAGCACCAAAAGCCGTTGCTGCGAAAGCAACATGGCGGAAACAACGATCGCGATCGCAAAGCCGATCAGGATAGAAACCACGCTGATCGTCACCGTGTAGATCGAGGCTTGCAGAAGCAGTTCGAAAAGCTTGATGGACATGGGCGATGTTTGCCTGGGCGCTGCGGCCGTGAACTCTGATGCCACGGCAGATTGCGCCCCGACCACTGGCGGGGCGCGTTCGTTTCACCGGCGGCTAATCAGAATGCCGGGTCCTTGACAGCATCAGGCGTATCGAAAGATGCACCAAACCACTTCTTCTGCAGCTCTGCCATACGCCCGTCTGCCTTGATCTTGAGCATCGCGGCATCGATCGCATCCATCAGGGGCGCATGGTCGGCATCCTTGAGACCGATGAAGCCGAAATAGGACTTCTTGCCGAATGGCGGCAGGACGACTTCGAACGTGCCCTTTCGCTGGCTGGCGACGAAGGCGATATTCGGCAACGAATTGGCAACGCCGGCAATGCGGCCGGCGGCGAGATCGGCGTAGGATTCGGTAAAGGCGGGATATTCGCGCACGTCGACCTTGGTCGGCAGCGTGGCGGAGAATTCCTTCAGCTGGTCGAGCTGCGCAGTTGCCTTGCCGACACCGATCGTCTTGCCGGCAATATCTTCCGGCTTGCTGATCGTCGTGTCGCCAGCCTTCTTCAGAATGGCAATCGTTGCTTCGGCGATCGGCGGCGTGAAGCGATAGCGCTCCATGCGCTTCTTGGTGATCGTTGCAGGACCTGCGACGACATCGAACTTGCCGGCCTCGAGCGCGGGGAAGACGCCGTCCCAGGGAAGGGCGACCCACTCGATCTTGACGCCGAGTTCCTTGCCGATCTCGGCAAAGAGGTCGACGTTCAAGCCCGTGTGTTCGCCGGCATCGATATAGTCGAACGGTGCGAAAGCCGTTTCGGTGCCGACCTTGAGGGTGCCGGCTGCCTTGACGGCTGCCAGCGTGTCGGCGGCATGGGCGGAAACGGCTGCTCCGAGCAGGAACGCGGCGCCGACCAGACCCTTCAGCAGTGAATGTGCCTTCATGATCATCTCTCCAGTTTTTATTCCCCCGGCGGAGGAGTTTTTGTTCCCGACTTCGATTTCCTCTGCGCGGATTTCTATGCTCCGCTTTTGACTATACAAATAGATATAGGCTGGCCTAGAGTGTCAATGTAAAAGACGAGGAACGCAAAATTTGTGCCGGATGGCGTCGATCTCCCTGGCATGACCGTTCCGTATTTATGGTCGCTGACGCCGGATGAGGTACGGGCTTGGCATCGATTTATCAGCGCATTTTCACCGATATAGAGACGAAGATCATCAGCGGCGACTGGCGACCCGGTGACCGTATTCCCGTCGAACACGAACTCGCGGCGGAATATCGGTGCTCGCGGATGACCGTCAGCAAGGCGCTGTCGGCGCTCGCAGAGCGCGGCATGATCGTCAGACGGCGCAAGACCGGTTCGTTTGTCGCATCGCCCCAGATCGACCGCACGGTGATGGATATCCAGGATATCAGCACCGAAGCGGAACTGGCCGGGCACGAACACCGCTTCGAAATCCTCGCCCGCAAGATCGAGCGCCTTGGAGAGTCGGAGGCGCAGCAGCTGTCGGAGCCTGCCGATGCAGAAGTCCTCAGGCTTCAGTGTCTGCATATCGTCGATGGCAGACCGAACGCCATCGAGCGGCGGATCATCATGCTCGATGCTGTCCCACGGGCGAGAGAGGAGAGTTTTGCTTCAATTCCGCCCGGCAAATGGCTGCTTGACGAGGTTCCCTGGTCCAAGGCCAGGCACGTCATTCGCGCCGTCTCGGCCGACACCACGACGGCGCGGATCCTGCAGACGGAGCGTGGCGAGGCCTGCCTCAGCCTCATCCGCCAGACCTGGCAGAACGGCCGTACGGTGACCTATGTCGAGTTTACCCACCCAGGCGACCGGTTCCAGTTTGCGGGGACGTTTCATCCGGCAGCAAATTGAGCTCGACGCCAATCACGAGAGGGTCTGCGAGTGACCGATGAGCGCCTCAAGGCGATCCCACTGAAAAGTTTGCAGGCGTTCGAGGCGGTGGGGCGCTGCGGCGGCGTGACGGCCGCGGCGCTGGAGCTCAGGGTTTCGCCGGGGGCCATCAGCCAGCAGATCCGCAAGATCGAAAGCTTTCTTGGAATTTCGCTTCTGGAACGCAGCGGGCGAACCGTCGAGCTGACTGCTTGGGGCCGGCTCTACCATCAGGAGATATCGAAGGGGTTCGAGCAATTTGCGCTCGCCCAGCAACTGCTGGAGAAGGCGCGCAACGAGACAGCGTTGGTGCTCAGTGCGCTTTCCTCCGTCGTCAACAAATGGATCGGCAGGCGCATCTTCGACTGGCAGGCGCTTCATCCCGAAGTTCCAGTGAGGATTATCGGACGCGACAAAGAGCCCCGGATCAGTTTCGACGATGTCGATTTCCGCGTCAGCTACGGGTCGGACGTCCTCCAGCACGAACACTATACCGAACTGTTCCGCGATTGGGTGGTGCCTGCCTGCTCGCCGGCGCTGATGCAGGATCGCGCGCATGCGGCTCGCGATCTTTTCGAAAAGCCCCTCCTCCATGTCGAGTGGGAACGGCACTTCACCCCTTATCCCAGCTGGGCGGAGTTTGCCGCCAAGGCC
Organism: Rhizobium sp. CB2179; assembly: GCF_057653455.1. Classification (NCBI taxonomy): domain Bacteria; kingdom Pseudomonadati; phylum Pseudomonadota; class Alphaproteobacteria; order Hyphomicrobiales; family Rhizobiaceae; genus Rhizobium; species Rhizobium sp. CB2179. The sequence continues at coordinate 186,326 of NZ_JBYGKR010000006.1, forward strand.
GGTGTCCCCCTCGATGCGTCGACGCCGGGCCTTTCTTTCACTCTTTCGAGCAGCGCGATTGATGCTGCTGTCAACAAGCGCGGCGTCGTGCTCGCACAAATGTCGATGATATCAGACGAGCTTGAAGCGCAAACGCTGGTCATTCCCGTCGACCTGCGCATTGCACTGCGCGAAAGCTATTTTCTCGCCTGGGACCGTGCGGCCTTGCAGAAGCCCCACGGGCACGAATTCCGCGAGTGGCTCATTGCTATTTCCCGTCAGCAGGCCCTGGCGTCAGCGCCTAAGCCGATACTTTAGAAAAACTAAAACGGAACCTAGCTGAGCGATATTGATGAAAATTTGCGCCTGGCGATAATTTGCGCAGTCGCCCTCCACCGTTGGCGGCGTGGCCGACATAGCAGGAGAGCTCGATGGCGCGAACCGACAAGATGAAACTCGGGACTTTCGTCTACACATTCGGCTTTCACCCGGCCTCCTGGCTGCATCCGGCAAGCGACGTCAATGGCGCCAACGACTTCGCCCATCTGCTCGATGTCGCCAAACGATCCGAGGCGGCCAAATTCGATTTCATGTTCATGGCGGATTCTCCTGCCGCTGCCGTCGGCGATCCGAAAGCGCTTGCCCGCATTCCCACAAAGATGAACCGTTTCGAACCGCTGTCGCTGCTTTCAGCTCTGGCAGTCACCACCAACGATCTCGGCCTCGTGGCGACGGTGTCGACGAGTTATTACGAACCATACAATGTCGCGCGCTTGTTCGCCTCGATCGACCATCTGAGTAAGGGCCGTGTCTGCTGGAATGTCGTCACCTCCGACCACGACGAAACCGGCTACAACTTCAGTCGCGAGGGGCTCGATCCGCATGCATTGCGTTACGAACGCGGCAACGAATTCGTCGATATCGTGTTCGGCCTTTGGGACAGCTTCGAGGACGGCGCACTGCTTCTCGACCGTGAAAACGGTGTCTACTACGACAAGGACAAACATCACACGCTCAATCACAAAGGCAAGCACTTCCAGGTTCGCGGACCCCTCAACATTGCGCGAACGCCCCAGGGCCGTCCTGTCATTGCCCAGGCGGGCGGTTCCGAACCCGGAATGGACATGGCGGCACGCACGGCCGAGATCGTCTTCAGCCTCGCATCGAATATCGACCGCAACCGGGCTTTTTACGAAAACGTCAAGCGCCGGATGCCGGCCTTTGGGCGCGATCCCGATGACCTGAAGATCATGCCGGGCATCGTCATCAACGTCGGTGAAACCGAAGCCGAGGCAAAGGCCAAGGTGGATTATCTGATCGACAAGATGCATCCGGATGTTGGCCGGTTGATGCTCTCCGAATTCCTCGAGGCGGACCTGCGTGACGTCGCTCTCGACAAGCCTTTCCCGATGGATCGGCTGCCGGCGGCGCCCAAGGGATCACGCGCCCTGTTCGACGAGCTGGTCGATTTCGTCAAAAGCGGCCATACCGTCGGTGAACTCATCCGGCACTATGCCGAGAAGCATACCGGAAACGGTATCACAGGCACGCCGGCCCAGATCGCCGACTACATGGAGGAATGGTTCGAGACGCGCGCCGCCGACGGCTTCATCCTGATGTTTCCGACCTTGCCGTCGAGCCTCGACGACTTCGTGCGGCTTGTCCTGCCAGAGCTTCGCCGCCGCGGGCTGTTCCGCGAGGAATACGAGGGCAAAACCTTGCGCGAAAACCTGGGTCTTTCAATGCCGGTAAACCGCTTTGCCAAAACACAAGAGCCAGCCCTATGAGTGTCGAGGCTTTGATCAGCGAAGCGGACTTCAAGCTTTCGATGCGTCATCTGGCGGGTGCGGTCAGCGTGATTACGGTCGGCGACGGGCAACACCGCACCGGCTTCACGGCAACGTCGGTCTCCTCGCTTTCGGCGGAGTTGCCTTCCGTCATCGTCAGCGTCAACCGAGCGTCTTCCTCATGGCCGGCGCTGCAGCGGTACGGCTGCTTCTGCGTCAACGTGCTCGCCGCCGACCAGCAACAGGTGGCGCAATCCTTTGCCGGTCTTGACGGGCGAAAGGGCGCCGAACGCTACGGCAATGCAGGATGGTATCGTCTCAAGACCGGCGCGGCGGTCCTTGAAAATGCCCTGACGGTCCTGGACTGCAAGCTCGAAACCGCATTCCACTACAATTCCCATGCCGTTTTGGTCGGACATGTTTGCGCAATGGAAATCCGGCAGGGCATAGGGCCGCTGCTCTACTGGCGCGGCGGCTATCATGAACTTCCGGCGGAGGTTGATCAAAACGGTCTAGCGAAGGCGCTCGGACAATAGCCCAATCGAGGCAACATCCGCATTGGCAAAGGCAAGTCTGAGGTATCGCTCCTGGCCCTCGCCGAAATAAGCGCCGGGTAGACAAACGATGCCGGATTCCTTGGCGAGTTGTTCGGCAACCTCGGAAGACGATTTATCGGCGTGGGGATGGCGGACAAAAGCGAAATAGGCACCGATCGCGGCGATCTCCCAATCCGGCAGCCCGGAAAAGACCAACCTCAAAGCGTCCGCCCGGCGAGCAATCTCCAGCCGATTGCCGGCACGCCAATCGGCAAGCGCCGGGATCGCCGATGCAACGGCGATCTGAGGCGAGCGCGGCGCGCAGATCTGCATATTGTCCATCACTTTGGCGATCTCGGCGATGAGTTTAGGCCCTGCCGTGATTGCACCCAGCCTGTGACCGGGAATGCAGAAGGATTTCGAGAAGCTGTAGAGAAGTACGAGCGTGTCTTCCCAGCCCGGCTCTGAGAGGAGTGAGTGCGGCCGTCCGTAATCCCCGCCGAGGAAATCGCGATAGGTTTCATCGAGGGTCAGCCAGGCGCCATATTTCCGGCAAAGCACAAAAAGCTCATGCAGCAGGCTTGGCGGATACACGGCCCCGGTGGGATTGTTTGGTGTGACGACGGCAAGCATCTTCGCGCCGGCCGCAAGGGCCGCCTCGGCCGAACCTAGATCGGGAAGAAAGCCGAAGGCTGGGTCGCAATCGACCAGCCGGCGACCGATCCCCAGCATCGACAGCGTCGTATCGTGATTGAAATAGAAGGGATTGGTCAGCGCGACGGTATCGCCGGCGCCGGCAAGCGCGATTGCCGAACACATGAACGCCTGATTGCAGCCGGCGGTAATGTGGATATTGCCGGCGGAAAGGTCGGCGCCGTAAAATTCGGCAACGTGAGCCGCGTAGGCCTTGCGCAAGAAAGGTTCGCCTTCGATCGGCCCGTAGCCCGTCATCGCCTGTTGTCCGGCCGCCTCGGCGAGAAGCCGAAGCATCTCCGGATGCGCGGGATAGCCGGGCACAGCTTGCGACAAATCGATGAGTGGCCCTTTTCCCCCCTTGTATTCGTGGCTCCAGGCGACGACGGAAGGAATGGGCGGGGCAGAGAGGCGGGCAACGAGGGAATTGGGTTTTGCAGCGATCATATCGATTTCTCTTTGATACCGATTGCTACAACGATACCAATTGTTTTCTCAACCTCTTTGTCTGACGAGACGGACCTGAAGCGGAGACGCATGCATATGGTGTGGGATAAAACGCGGCTCGAGCAACTGCGCGCAGAATTTGCAGACGCCAATGGCGGCGAGATATTCGATAAGAAGTTTCGCAAAGTAGCGGAGAAGATCATCTCCAAGAGCGGCACGAGACTGGCGCCATACGCCGGAGTGCCGACCTTCCTCAGCGCACCCTACATGCAGGTCGCGGCCGATGATCCGGATTTCGGCAATCTCCAGGTTGCGATCACCGGGATCCCCATGGATCTTGGCGTCACCAATCGTCCAGGCTCGCGTTTCGGACCGAGGGCACTTCGCGCCATCGAAAGGATCGGCCCCTACAATCACGTTCTCGCTACGGCGCCGGTCTTCGATCTTCGGGTCGCCGATATCGGCGACATATCGTTCCAAAGCCGTTACCGGTTGGAACTCAGCCACGACGACATCGAAAAGCGGATCGGCCAGATCGTCGATGCCGGCGTGGCCCCGCTTTCCGTCGGAGGCGATCATTCCATCAGCCACCCGATTTTGAAGGCCATCGGCCGGCAGCAACCGGTCGGCCTCATCCATATTGATGCCCATTGCGATACAAGCGGCGCTTTCGATCAGACGAAGTTTCATCACGGTGGGCCGTTCCGCAATGCGGTGCTTGACGGCGTCCTCGATCCGACACGGACTATCCAGATCGGCATCCGCGGTTCAGCGGAATATTTGTGGGAATTCTCCTACGCTTCGGGAATGACCGTGATCCACGCAGAGGACATCAGCGGAATGGGGATTGCGGCCGTCATTGCCAAGGCAAAATCCATCGTCGGCGACGGCCCCACCTATCTTTCCTTCGACGTCGACAGCCTCGATCCGAGCTTTGCGCCCGGCACGGGCACGCCCGAGGTCGGTGGATTGACCACGCGTGAAGTCCTTGAACTGATACGCGGACTGAAGGGGATAAACCTGGTGGGTGGTGACGTCGTCGAAGTCGCCCCGCAATATGACGCAACGACCAACACGGCGCACGCCGCAGCACAGGTGCTCTTTGAGGTCCTGAGCCTCATGGTGTTTAGTCCATCGATCGGCAGGCGCTAAGGCCGACCTCTCGGTCATCCGAGGCAACTGGCCGGATGGGCCAAGATCATATCATTCGCACCTAGCAATGACGGAAGCAGGGAATCTCACGCCCATGGTCGTCGCCACCGACGCCTCCCGTCATGCAGCCACTGTCGGTGGAGGCGATGAGCAGTATTACGGCGAAGCCTTCATTGTCACGCCAAGCGTACTAGCCAACGCATCTCAAAAACTCTTCGGTATCCATGAGTTCGAGCTGCACGGAAAACCGATCGTGCAGAAGTTCCAGTGACGCGTCATGCGTATCGTCGGCGCCGCTGCAGACGGCGTCGTTCAGCACGATGACACGATAGCCGAGATCGATCGCGCCGAGCGTCGTGGCAAGCACGCAGACATCCGTTTCACCGCCCGTTATCACAAGCGTATCGACCCGCTCCGACTGAAGGATCGGATGCAGGCGGCCGTCGATCCAAGGCGAATAAGTGCGTTTGTCGAAGTGCCTTGCCGGCGGAACCAACGAGGCCAGCGATGGGGCGAGATCTATGAAGCCGCGCGGAAGATGTTCGCCCGTCATCATCCACCATTTCTGGTAATAATCCCGCCATTTCCCCGGCATGTCGTCCGCACGCTCGGGTGGCAGGAAGCGGGTAAAGATCGTTCGCGACGGATGCCGCCCGGCCAGCTCTTCGATCTGGGGAGAGATCCGTACCATCCAGGCAACGTGCCACGGCGTGTCTTCGGCAAACATCCGCTGCATGTCGACGCAAAGGTGCCGCCATTCCCCGACCTCGCCCATCACATCCTCCATTCGGTCTTCGCGCGTCAACCGCGACGCGGGGCGAAAGTTCCCCTAGCCTGCGGAAGATCTGAAGCCTCTCACGCGACGGCGCCTCGGGCGGTCGTCAGTAACCCAGCGGCGCTTTCAGCTTTCCGGAAACTATCAAGCTCGCCAATAGGAACGGGTTTGGAGAAGAAGTAGCCTTGGAGGTCGGTGCAGCCGAGGGCGGCCAGAAAGTCGCGTTGATAATCGGTTTCGACCCCTTCGGCCGTCGTCGAGATACCGAGGTTACGGCTGAGCGCGACGATGGCGCCAATGATTGCCGCCCCATTGGCCTTGGTGCCGAGCTGTGAGACGAACGATCGATCGATCTTGATGCGGTCGATATCGAAGCGCAGGAGATGGCTGAGGCATGAAAAGCCAGTTCCGAAATCATCCAGCGAAACCTGGACACCCCGGCTGCGCAACGACTTCAGCACCGTATAAACGTCCGAGTTGTCCTCGATCAGTGAGGACTCGGTGAGTTCGAGCTCGAGCCGGGACGGCTGCAGACCGCTCTCCTCAAGCACGGCGAAAACTTCCTCGGCGAAATTCGGTCTTCTCAACTGGGCAGGAGACACGTTGACCGCAACAAACGTGTCCTCCGGCCATTTGCAGGCGGCTCTGCAGGCTTCGCGCAAGACCCAGAAACCGAGAGCGTCGATGAGGCCGCCCTCCTCGGCGACAGGGATGAAGCTGGCAGGCGTCAACAGCCCGCGCTGACTGTGACGCCACCGCACGAGAGCTTCCGCGCCCGACGCCGCGTATCCTGCCTCAGCGCGATGGACCGTTTGGTAATAGACCTCGAGCGATCCGAAGTCCGGCCGGTTCGAAACCGGATCGGCGTGTGGACCATCTGAGGCCATGCCTTTGGCCAGAACTTCCCGCAATTCGTTCTTGAGAATGTCGCGTGCATTTCGGCCGCCGTCCATGGACGGTGAATAGAGACGCCACTGGCCTCGGCCGCCCATCTTTGCCTCGTACAGCGCGACGTCGGCGTAGCGCATGATGTCATCGGCATTCCGCCCGGCATCCGGCACGACGGTCACGCCGATCGAGCCGCCGACGCGCGCAACCGCTTCGCCGCGCAAAAGCGGGAAGGGTTTGCCAAGTTCGGCAACGATCGCTTCGCATATTGCCGGCAAAACGTGGTCATGATCTTTGATGTCCCGGAGAAGCAGCGCAAATTCGTCGCCCCCTAGCCGGGCAAGCGTGTCGCCCGGACGAAGCAGCGAGCGGATCCGCTCGGCGGCCATCCTGATGAGTTCATCGCCGGCGGCATGGCCGAATGTGTCGTTCACCGCTTTGAAGCGATCGAGGTCGAGAAGTGCGACCGCCGAGCGCTCGGTCGAATTCTGCGTCTCGGCCAGGCACTCGTCGAACCTCATAGCGAACAAAGCGCGGTTGGGAAGATCGGTGAGCACATCATGCAAGGCAAGCTGCCTTGCATGCAGCTCGCTTTTCTTCAACTCGCCCAGACTCCTTCGCAGGCGCACCAGCAAGACCGAGAACAGGATCGCGATCACCAAGGCGGCAATCGAAAGCGCCGGCATCAATCGACCGATCACCCTCGAACCTGGAAGATCCGGCCGCCATACGATAAAGCCGATCGGTTCGCCTTTTGCCGTGGCGTCAATCTGGAACGCAACCTCATTTTCGTCCGCATCGGCAGTGCGCGCGAAGCGGGCGCCGTTAAGGCCCTGTTGCCGGCTCAATTCGTCCAGCGCCGCACCATCGATAAAGCGCACGACGATCAGGAATTGCCGCATCGGCTGGCGCTGTCCCCCGGCAGCCTCGTTAATGGCGACGACTCCGACGATGGTCGGCCGGCCCTCGAGCCGCATCAGATTGGCCAGAGCACGGTTGGAATGGGCGGCGCTCGCAAGGCGGGCTTCCATTGAGGATGGCGTTCTTTCGTTCAAAGCCGTGCTTCGCCTGACCCCAAAGCGGGCATCCTGAAGGAGAGGCAAAAAGAGAGGCCTCATCCAGCGGTACCGCTTCTCCGTTTGGGCGTCCGCCAGCATGAGCAGTTGCGCCTTTTCATCGACAACAAAGGCCTGGTCGTAGCCGAACGCCGACATAGCCGTCTGGCCGATCGCACTCCCGGCTGCTGCCGTCAAAACGGCATCGAGGCCGGAGGAGCCTTCGGTCGAAAGGGCGGCAGGATAGACACGTGCGAGGTAGCCATTGCCGAACTGGCCGATAACATGCGCGACTTGATCGACCTGTTCGCGCAGGCGGGCATTCACAAGCTGACGCTGTCGATCGAGGGCTGCGGCATCGCTTTCGGTTCCTGCCCAGAGCGCCGAGAGTACGACAAGCCCGATCGCTCCGAGCCCGCTGACGGCAATAAGGAACAGAATTCTCCCGGAGGCGATCCAGGATTGCTGAAACGTATTGGAGCTGGAAGGAAGAACGATCTGCAAGCCTAGACCCCTGAACACCACGACACGGGCGCATTCGTCGACGCTAACAAAGAAGCGTTCACGTAGAATTAAAAGCTGTGGCCCACTATGGCGCGAGATCGACTATGCCCCAAGGAGCTCCCGACGATGTTGCGCATATCCATTCAGACCATATTGCGCGGAACGCTGATGGCGGGCGGGATCGGTGTCTTGTTAGCGGCGGCCGCGCCGCTCGAGGTGGCTGCGCAGGATCGCATGCCAATGAGAATTGCCGTCGAAGGTGCATTTCCGCCCTTCAACTATCTCGATTCAAACAACAAGCTTCAAGGCTTCGATATCGATATTGCCAATGCGCTGTGCGAGGTCGGCAAGTTTGAATGCCAATTTATCATCGAGAAGTGGGACGACATCATCCCCGATCTCGTTGCCGACAAATACGACGCGATCATCTCATCCATGTCGATGAGCCTTGAGCGACGTCAAAAGGTTGCCTTCACTGAAAAATACTACAACAGCCCGTCGGTGTTCATCGCCCGGAAGGATTCGTCGATCAGCGATGTCAGCCCCGCCGCCCTCAGCGACAAAATTCTTGGGGTGACGTCGTCGACAGCGCAGGAATCCTATGCCAACCATCTTTATCCGGCAATGAAAAAGACGGTGTTTCGGTCTTCGCCGGAATTGTACAAGGGTCTGGCGGATGGGAGCGTCGACATTATCCTCGAGGATAAACTGGCCATCTATGATTGGATTGCCAACACCAAGGCTGGAAGCTGCTGCGAGTTCAAGGGGCCGGACCTGGTCGACGTCACCTATTTTGGTGAAGGCGCCGGTATAGCGCTGCGCTTGGATGACAAGGAGCGTCTGACACGTCTGAACGAAGCGTTGAAGAGCATCCAGGCGGACGGAACCTATGACATGATCAACGCCAAATATTTCCCGTTCAGCATCCAGTAGTTCGCCGTCCAATTTTTCGAGAATGCGGAATGGCCGGGTTTTCGCCCGGCCATTCCTATGTGTGCAGTAATGTCGCTATGCGGCTTTCGCCACCTCGCCATGCGGATCGAGGACATATTTCGTCGCCGCTCCCTGGTCGAAGCTCTCATATCCATTGGCGGCATCGTCGAGCGGGATGACCTTGGCGTTGACGATATCGGCAATTGGCAGTCGGTCGTGGAGGATCGCCTGCATGAGTTGACGATTGTATTTGATCACCGGAGTCTGGCCGGTGTGGAAGGACTGCGCCTTGGCCCATCCGAGGCCGAAGCGAAGCGACAAATTGCCGTGTTTGGCGGCATTGTCGACAGCACCTGGATCCTCGGTAACGTAGAGGCCGGGAATGCCGATCGAACCGGCGGCACGGGTAATCTCCATCATCTGATTGAGCACGATCGCCGGCTGTTCCCCGCCCGAGTGGCCGCGGGCCTCGAAGCCGACAGCATCGATGGCGCTGTCCACTTCGTTGGTGCCGACGACCTGCGCGATCATGTCGCCAAGACGGTCGCTCTTCGACAGGTCGATCGGTTCGAAACCGACCTTCGCCGCATGCGCCAGACGGTCTTTGTTGAAGTCACCGATCATCACGACTGCGGCGCCGAGAATGCGAGCCGAAGCGGCAGCCGCAAGGCCGACGGGGCCCGCGCCTGCGACATAGACGGTCGAGCCGACGCCAACGCCTGCCCGCACTGCGCCATGGAAGCCGGTGGGCAGGATGTCGGAGAGCATGGTGAGATCCCGGATCTTCGCCATTGCCTTGTCCCGATCGGGGATTTTCAGCAGGTTGAAATCTGCGTAGGGAATGGTGACGTAGCGTGCCTGTCCGCCGATCCAGCCGCCCATGTCGACATAACCATAAGCACCGCCGGCGCGGGCCGGGTTTACCGTCAGGCAGACACCGGTATCCTGAGACTTGCAGCAGCGGCAGCGGCCGCAGGCGACATTGAAAGGCACCGAGACGATATCGCCGATTTCGAGCATCTCGACATCGATGCCTTTCTCGATGATCTCGCCGGTGATTTCATGACCAAGGACCAGGCCCGGCATCGCCGTCGTGCGGCCGCGGACCATGTGCTGATCGGAGCCGCAGATATTGGTAGAAATCACTTTCAGAATGACGCCGTGTTCGATGCGGCGGCCGTCAGGCGCTTCCAGCTTCGGGTCGTCGATGTCGCGAACTTCGACCTTGCCCGGCCGGAGATAGACGACGCCTCTATTTTTACTCATGAATTCCTCCCACTTGTTTGAATGCCTCGATCTGCAACCAATGCAGCCGATGGCAACCTTCCCTCCGGCCTGCCTCCTCAGCAGCCCGGTGTCCACAACACGAGGATACCGCCGCATCGGGCGATATTCGGATTTTGCAAAAGGACAGATTGAATGGAGAAGAGGAGTAAACGCCATGGCTTTCGCCTGTCGTTCCGCTCGTGATCGTCTGCCTGCAATCCGTCGATTTGCTCTGCCAAGAGCTGGTTTCCAGCTCCAGAATCTCCTTTCGATCCATCTCGATATCTTTCCGGATTTCTATCCGGCGATTTCCTTGAGGATTTCAGTTCTCCTACCGCTGCTGGGAGCGTCGGCGCGTCAGGCCGGCTTCCCAATGCCCATTTCGCCAGTTTGCGAGATAGCGCCTTGAACACCACAAACAAACCATGCCTGACGGAAAACAGCGATCAAGAAAACGACATGGGTGCAACGCAAAGACGACAGTCGGCAAAGTCGCCATAGCTCGCTGTGCAGGGGAGTAACTGATCCCGCGAATACGGCGGTTTTCCGGATCGTCCCGGAAGATTGATCGCCGCCTAAAGGCTTTAGGCGCGATGCGGTTGCCGGCTGCGGCTGACGTCGATGGCCGTGTGCCAGATCACTGCGCCGAGGATGATCGCGCCGCCGAAAAACGTGGCGACGGGCGGCTCTTCGGAAAACAGCAGCCAGACCCAGAACGGCGTGAGCACGATTTCCATTGTGCCGATCAGCGCCGCCTCCGCTGGCGGCATCCGCTTCGCCCCGGCAAGGAAGAGCACCAGTGCCAGGGAGAAATTGGTCGCGCCGAAGGCAGCAAGAACGATCCAGTTGTGCAGGTCGAGCGAGCCTACCGAACCGAACGGCGCGAAGAGTGCAAGCGTCAGGAAAGCGCTGACCACGGTCGGCGGCAGGCTCGGCACGTCGGGACTGATGCGCGGAATGATGATGACGAGCGCGAAGGACGCTGTCATGCCGAGCGCCAGCAGGTCGCCCCATCCGGTGCCGCCGCCGATCGACGAGGCGACGATGACCGCGACGCCGAGGAGCGAGATGCCGCCGGCAATTAGCGTCCGCCTGGAGACCCTCTCCCTGAGGATGACCCAGCCGAGCATGGCCGCGATAAATGGCGCGGTCGCATAGATCATCGTCACATTGGCGACGGTGGTCATGTAGAGCGCCCCGATGAAGCAGCCCTGACTGAAGGTCTGGCAGGCGATCATCGCAAGGCTGGACGGATGGAAGATGAAACGCCATTGCTGCCGTGAAATACCCCCTTCGAGGAAAAGGCAGGGGATCAGCAGGAATAGGCCACCGAACAACGATCGCCAGGCGATCGCCGTCCATACGTCGGTCGTCAGGAGTCGCGAATAGACGCCGCTCGCGCTCCAGGCAAGTGTCGCAGCAACGATGAGAAACACACCCTTCTCATGCTCGCTGCTTGCGAGGCGTCTGGCCGGATTTTCAATTGTCACGCAGATATTCTCAAAGAAGGAAGTCGAACGCGGGTCATTTGTGCGCCCAGAATTGACATCAGACAAACGAATAGTAGAGATGGCTATCATCGATTTTTTCTATGGCTGAACATGCACGAGCCGATTGAAAGCGACCTGCTGAGAACCTTTCTTGTCGTCGCCGAGACGTCGAACTTCTCCGCGGCCGCTCAGCGCATCGGGCGGACGCAGTCGGCCGTCAGCAGCCAGATCAAAAAGCTGGAGCAGACGATCGGCGAAACGCTGTTCGAGCGCGGCGCCCGCGGCGTATTGCTGACGCGTCAAGGCATGCAACTCGTCCCCTATGCCCGCAGGATCATCGACCTCTTGAACGAGGCCGCCGCGACGATCCGCAGCAAGCCGCTAGATGGGCCGGTGCGCATCGGAATTCCCGAGGAATACAGCCAGACGGTACTGCCGGCGGCGCTCGCGGCTTTCGCCGTTCGCCACCCGGCCGTCGAGGTGACCGTGTCCTGCGACTATACCGTCCGTAACCTCGCCGCCCTCGAGCGGGACGAGCTTGATCTGGCCGTCGTTTTCGACTGGAGCGATGAGACGAAAGGCGAGGTCATCTGCATTGATCCCACGGTCTGGGTCACATCAATGGTCCATCGGCTGCACGACATCGATCCCCTGCCGATTGCGACCTATCGCAATTCCACCTGGTCGCGCGATTTTGCACTCCGGTCGCTGGAGCAGATCGGCCGCAACTATCGGATCGCCTTCATCGCCGATACCGGCTCGGGGCTGAAGAATGCCGTGATTGCCGGCCTTGCCGTGACCACGCTTTCCCGCAGCAATATACCGCCCGGCTGCCGGGAGCTGACCGCCGAAGACGGTTTCCCGCCGGTCGACTCCTCCGAGGTCGTGCTCCGCCGAAGCACCTACCGTTCCAGCGAGGCCGTTCGGGAGCTTGCTGAGATGATACGGGACGCGTTCCAGCCTATACCGGCGCCTGCGATGACGTGATGCGGCGGCGCAAGCGGCGCCGGGTCTCGGACGGGCTCTCGGAAAAACTCGCCCGGTAGCTTCTCGCAAAGGCTGAGGCCGAATTGAAGCCGGTTGCCGCCGCGATGTCGGCGAAAGAGGCTGTCGTCTCGATCACCTTGCGGCGCGCCGCATTCAGGCGCAGCGCCAGATAGTGCACATGCGGCGGCGCGCCGATGCTCTGCTGGAAGAGATACTGCAGATGCCGGGCGCTGATGCCCACCCGCCGGGCCAGCCGTGTCAGGACCAGAGGCTGCTCGATATGCTCCTCCATCAGCCGTACTGCCTGGGTCACGCGGGGATCATGCATGCGCAACCCCGCCGAGGCTGCGGAAAGCTGCTCGTCCGCATGGAAGGACGGCTGCTCGTAGCGGAACAGCCGGCTGACCTCGAGCGCCAGCGAATAACCCTGCCTTTGCCGGATCACCTCCAGCATCAGGTCGACGGTCGGAAGCGAACCTGACGTCGTCAGCCGCTTGCCGTCGATGACGAAACGATCCTTGACGGCCCGCACCTCAGGATAGGCCAGTGCAAAATCCTCGTAGTCCTCCCAGTGGACGGTTGCCGGGAGCCCGTCGAGCAGGCTGGCTTCGGCTAGCAGCCAGGTGCCGGACTCGATGCCGGCAATCACCGTGCGATAGCGGGCGGCCTGGGAGAGCTGCATCTTCAGCGCCGGCGTAGCACTTCGGCGCCAGTTGTAGCTAGCAAGTACGAACAGCGGCGTATCCTCGGTCGTCGCCTTGAAAGCGCCTTGCGCGGGCACGGCAATATTGCTGGTGGTCGGGACCGGTGCTCCGTCCGGCGTCAGCAGCCGCCAGCGATAGAGCTCGCTGCCGGAAATGCGGTTGGCGCCGCGCAGCGGCTCGATCACCGAGGCGATCAGGATCAGGTTCGCGTCCGGCAGGACGAGAAGGTCGATATCGAGCCGTTCTGTGGATCGCTGCAGCAAGATCATCTCCCTAGAGTTCCGATAATGTATCGGTTGCTTCCGATATTGCAACGCATCGTCCTTCATCCTGTCGCGTAATGCCGACAAGACGAGGGAGAACAAAAACATGCCTCTTGCGATGAACCGCGATGTCTTCATTACCTGCGCCGTTACCGGCGCCGGCGACACGGTTTCCAGATCCAGCCACGTGCCGATCACTCCCAAGCAGATCGCCGATTCCGCCATCGACGCGGCAAAGGCTGGTGCTGCGGTGGTTCACTGCCACGTCCGCGACCCGGAAACGGGTGCTGCCAGCCGCCGCAACGACCTCTACAGGGAGGTCACCGACCGAATCCGCTCGGCCGATGTCGATGTCGTCCTCAATCTCACCGCCGGCATGGGCGGAGACCTGATTTTCGGGGATGTCGAAAGCCCCCTTCCCCTCAATCCTAACGGCACGGATATGGCCGGCGCCACCGAGCGCGTCAGCCATATCGCCGAATGCTTGCCTGAAATCTGCACGCTCGACTGCGGCACGATGAACTTCAACCTCGGCGACTATGTCATGACCAACACGCCGGCCATGCTGCGGGCCATGGCGAAGAAGATGACCGGTCTCGGCGTGCGCCCCGAAATCGAGGCTTTCGACACCGGCCATCTCTGGTTTGCCAAGCAGCTTGCCGAGGAAGGCCTGATCGAAGACCCGGTGCTGATCCAGCTCTGCATGGGCATACCATGGGGGGCGCCCGACGATCTCAATACCTTCATGGCGATGGTCAACAACGTGCCTCAGAGCTGGACTTTTTCGGCCTTTTCGATCGGCCGCCACGCCATGGCCTATCCGGCGGCAGCCGTTCTGGCCGGCGGCAACGTGCGCGTCGGCCTGGAGGACAATCTCTTTGTCGGCAAGGGCCAACTCGCCACCAATGCTGAGCTCGTTGAAAAGGCCGTGCAAGTGGTCGAGGGCATGGGTGCCCGGATTATCGGCCCGGAAGACGTTCGCAAGAAACTCAAACTGACGAAGCGCTGAGGACGGCATGACTGGGATCAACAAGGCGGCTTGTATCGGCGGCGGCGTCATTGGCGGCGGATGGATCGCGCGTTTTCTGCTGGCCGGCATTGACGTTGATGTGTTCGATCCGCATCCGGAAGCGAGCCGCATCGTCGGCGAAGTGCTCGCTAACGCCGAAAAAGCCTATGCCATGCTGACCGGAGCACCCCTGCCGCCCCGCGGCAGGCTGACCTTCTGCGCGAAGCTCGAGGAAGCTGTCGCCGGCGCCGACTGGATTCAGGAAAGCGTGCCGGAAAGGCTCGACCTCAAGCGCCGTGTCCTGACTGAGATCGATGCTGCAGCACGCTCGGACGCCCTGATCGGCTCTTCCACCTCAGGCCTGCTGCCGACCGATCTGCAGCGCGACATGACGCATCCCGAACGCCTCTTCGTCGCCCACCCCTATAATCCCGTCTATCTGCTGCCGCTCGTCGAAATCGTCGGTGGCGAAAAAACCTCGGCGGCGACCATCCGGGCGGCGATCGAAAGACTGGCGCCGCTCGGTATGAAGGGCGTCCACATCGCCAAGGAGATCGAGGCCTTTGTCGGCGACCGGCTGCTCGAAGCGCTCTGGCGTGAGGCCTTGTGGCTGATCCATGACGATATTTGCACGGTCGAGACCCTCGACGATGTCATCCGCTACTCTTTCGGCTTGCGCTGGGCGCAGATGGGCCTGTTCCAGACCTACCGCATTGCCGGCGGCGAGGCCGGCATGCGCCACTTCCTCGCCCAGTTCGGTCCATGCCTCGCCTGGCCCTGGACCAAGCTCACCGATGTCGTCGATCTCGACGATGCGCTGATCGAAAAGATCGGCCGGCAATCCGACGAACAGGCGGCCGGCCTGTCGATCCGCGAGCTCGAACGCATCCGCGACGAAAACCTCGTCGGCATCCTGCAGGCCCTCAAGGGCGGCGATGGCGGCAAGGGCTGGGGCGCCGGCAAGCTGCTGAAGGACTTCGAGCAATCGCTCTGGGCGCAAGGCGGTAGGGCGGCCACGTCTTTCGACCCGTCGAAGCCGCTGAGGCTCGTGGAGACGAAAGTCGGCCCTGCCTGGGTCGACTATAACGGCCATATGACCGAGCACCGCTACCTGCAGGTTTTCGGCGATACATCGGACGCATTGTTGCGCCTCATCGGCGTCGATCTCGCCTATGTCGAGGCGGGGCAGAGCTATTACACGGTGGAAACCCATATCCGCCATCTCGGCGAGGCGAAACTCGGCCAGGCGATCCACTCGACCTGCCAGATCCTCTCCGTCGACGAGAAGCGGCTGCATGTCTTCCACACTCTGTTCGACACGGCGACGGGCGAGGCTCTGGCAACCGCCGAACACATGTTGCTGCATGTCGACAGCAAGGCCGGCAAGGCCACACCGGCGCCGGCCGTCATTCTCGACAAGGTCAAGGCGGTTGCAGGAGCCCACGCGAATTTGGCCGTGCCTGAAGGTGCCGGCCGTCACGTCGGCCAGAGGCGGTAGGAGGATAGGCATGCATTTCGGACTGAGCGAAGAACAGGAAATGATCGTCGAGACGGTCCGCGCCTTCGTCGAAACCGAAATCTATCCGCATGAAAACGAGGTCGAGCGCAGTGGCATCGTCCCGCCGGAGCTCGGAGACGAGATCCGGCGCAAATGCATCGATCTCGGCTTTTACGCCTGCAATTTCCCGGAAGAAGTCGGCGGCGCCGGTCTCGACCATGTCACCTTCACGCTGGTCGAGCGGGAACTCGGGCGCGGCTCCCTGGGGCTGACGGTTTTCTTCGGCCGGCCGTCCGGCATCCTGATGGCCTGCGAGGGCGAGCAGCGAGAACGCTATCTCCTGCCCGCAGTGCGCGGTGAGAAGATCGATGCGCTTGCTATCACCGAGCCGGACGCCGGTTCCGATATGCGCGGCATGAAATGCGCTGCCCGCCGCGATGGCAGCGACTTCGTCCTCAACGGCACGAAACACTTCATCTCGCATGCCGACGTCGCCGATTTCGTCATCGTCTTTGCCGCAACGGGCGAGGAGGAAACGCCGAAGGGCATCAAGAAGAAGATCACCGCCTTCCTGGTGGATCGCGGCACGCCGGGATTCGAAATCCTCGGGGGCTACGATTCCGTTTCGCATCGCGGCTACCACAACTCAACGCTCAGCTTCACCGATTGCCGGATTCCGGCAAGCCAGGTACTTGGCGAGGTGCATCGCGGCTTCGAAATCGCCAATAAATGGCTCTATGGCACGCGGTTGACGGTGGCCGCCACCTGCGTCGGCCGGGCACGGCGCGTCTTCGACATGACGCTGCCTTATGCCGCCGAGCGCAAGCAGTTCGGCAAGCCGATCGGCGCCAATCAGGGCGTGTCGTTCAAGCTCGCCGATATGATTACCGAGATCGACGCGGCCGATTGGCTGACGCTCGCCGCCGCCTGGCGGCTCGATGCCGGACTCTCCGCAGACCGGCAGATCGCCTCGGCCAAGCTCTACTCCTCCGAAATGCTGGCCCGCGTGACTGACGAGGCGATCCAGATCTTCGGCGGCATGGGCCTGATGGACGATCTGCCGCTTGCCCGCTTCTGGCGCGATGCGCGCGTCGAGCGCATCTGGGACGGTACCTCTGAAATCCAGCGGCATATCATCAGCCGCGATCTGCTTAGACCCTTGGGAGCATAAGCCGATGACGCCGCGCCCGCTCGACCGCCTGCTCAGACCGCAAACGATCGCCGTCTTCGGCGGCCGCGAGGCGCGCAGGGTGATCGAGCAGTGCGACCGCATGGGTTTTGCCGGCGAGATCTGGCCCGTCCATCCAAAGCTCGACGAGGTGCTCGGGCGGCCCTGTTATCGCTCCGTCTCCGACCTGCCTTCGGCGCCGGACGCCGCCTTCGTCGGCGTCAACAGGATGCAGACCGTCGAGATCGTCCGCAGCCTTTCTGCGGCCGGTGCCGGCGGGGCGGTCTGTTATGCATCGGGTTTCAGCGAGGCGACGGGTGAACTCGGCGACGGCGCCGAGTTGCAGCAGGCCCTGCTGGAGGCAGCCGGCGACATGCCGATCCTCGGGCCGAATTGCTACGGGCTGATCAACGGTCTCGACGGTGCGCTGCTCTGGCCCGATCAGCATGGCATGCAGCGCATCGCACGTGGCGTCGCGATCCTCACGCAGTCCTCCAATATCGCCATCAACCTGACCATGCAGACCCGCGGCCTGCCGATCGCCTATGTGGTCACCGCCGGCAACCAGGCGCAGACATCGCTTGCCGATGTCGCCTGCGCATTGATCGACGACCCGCGTGTGACGGCGGTCGGCCTTCATGTCGAAGGTTTCGGCAATCTCTCTGCACTCGAACGGCTGGCCACCATGGCCCGACGGTCGAGGAAGCCGGTCGTCGTGCTGAAGGTCGGCAGGTCCGAGCAGGCAAAATGCGCGGCGGTGTCGCATACCGCCTCGCTTGCCGGCAGCGATGCGGTCGCGGATGCCGTGCTCGCCCGCCTTGGTCTTGGCCGTGTCCAGACCTTGCCGGCGTTGCTCGAAACCCTGAAGCTGCTGCATGTCGCCGGCCCGCTCGCAAGCCATTCGATCTCGTCGATGAGCTGTTCCGGGGGCGAAGCTTCGCTGATGGCGGATGCAGCCGTCGGTCGCAATGTGGAATTCCCCGCGCTGCAGCCGCAACAATTGCCCCGTCTGCGGCGCGTTCTCGGCGAGATGGTGACGCTGTCCAATCCGCTCGATTACCACACCTTCGTGTGGGGGGATCTTGCACGCCAGACCGAAGCCTTCAGCGCCATGTTCGAGGGCGGTTATGCCCTCAATCTCGTCGTCCTCGACTTTCCGCGCGATGATCGCTGCGATGCATCCGAATGGGCGATGACGGCAGACGCGGTGATTGCGGCTGCCGCTGCAACCGGTGCGCTGGCCGGCCTTCTGGCGACCCTTCCGGAAAACATGCCGGAGCCGATCGCCGATCGGCTGATGGCAAACGGCATCATTACCTTCTGCGGTATCGACGAAGCCATCACGGCTGCGGACGTCGCCGCCGGCATCGGCCAGGCCTGGGATCGTCCGCCGCCCCTGCCGCTGCTCGATGTGCCCTCTATCGATGGCGAGATCGAGACGCTGACGGAGGCCGATGCGAAGGCCGAGCTTGCCGCCTTCGGCCTTCCGGTTCCGCAAGGGCTGTTGGCCTCTTCTCCCGGTCAAGCGGCCGAGCAAGCTGAGCGGCTCGGCTTTCCCGTCGTGCTGAAAGCGCTCGGCATTGCCCATAAGACCGAGGCCGGGGCCGTCGCACTCAACCTAAAGAATATAAAGGCGGTGTCGAATGCGGCGGCGGCAATGCCGCCGAATGCCGGTTATCTCGTCGAGAAAATGATCGATCCGCCGGTTGCCGAGCTCATTGTCGGCGCTATCCGCGACCCTGTCTTCGGATTGTCGCTCACGCTCGGGGCGGGCGGAATCTTCGTTGAATTGCTTGAAGATTCCGTCATCCTACCCCTTCCGGCGACGAAAACCGACATTCACGCGGCAATTTCGCGCCTCAAACTTGCAAAATTGATCTATGGCTATCGCGGTCGGCCAAAAGGCGATCTCGAGGCCGCTGTCGGCGCTGTCTTAGCAACGGCAGATTATGTCGTAAAGAACGCGGCATGGCTGGAGGAACTGGACATTAATCCATTGATGGTTCTTCCCGAAGGGTGTGGCGTGGTCGTAGTCGATGCTTTGATACGGCGGAGGAGGTAGCATAGGTTGAGCGAACCCATTCGCACACGACAGGACGGCGGAGTGCTCGAAGTCGTCATCGACCGGCCGAAGGCGAATGCCATCGACCTTGCGACCAGCCGTGCTCTGGGGTTGATCTTCCGAAATTTCCGCGACGATCCGGCGCTGCGCGTCGCCATCGTCTCGGGCGCCGGCGAGAAGTTTTTCTGTGCCGGCTGGGATCTCAAGGCGGCGGCATCAGGTGATGCGGTTGACGGGGACTACGGTGTGGGCGGCTTCGGCGGGCTGCAGGAACTGCGCGACCTCAACAAGCCGGTCATTTGTGCGGTCAACGGTATCTGTTGCGGCGGCGGTCTGGAGATCGCGCTTTCTGCCGACCTGATCCTCGCCGCCGAACATGCGACCTTCGCCCTGCCGGAAATCCGCTCCGGCACGGTTGCCGATGCGGCTTCGATCAAGCTGCCGAAACGCATCCCCTACCACATCGCCATGGACATGCTTTTGACCGGTCGTTGGCTCGACGTTCACGAGGCGCATCGCTGGGGTTTTGTCAACGAGGTCCTGCCGGCCGAGCGGCTGATGGAGAGAGCATGGGAGCTTGCCCGGCTGCTTGAGAGCGGGCCGTCGCTCGTCCATGCGGCCATCAAGGAAATCGTCCGCGAAGCGGAGGGTTCGACGTTCCAGACTGCCATGAACAAGATCACCAAACGGCAGTTTGCGACGGTCGACAGGCTCTATTCGAGCGAGGACCAATTAGAAGGCGCACGGGCCTTCGCCGAGAAGCGAAGCCCCATTTGGAAAGGAAAATGACCAGGCGGCGGCAACCGCATTATTTTCCCGCATGATGCGGGCACCGGAGGTGGAGAGGAAACCGTCTGCGGACCTGCCCGGAAGTTCTGTCAACGCACCATAAAGAAGGAACTGGGGAATGAACGACTACACGAAGTATCTCGCAAGCCGTGTCACCGCCGGCGGGCTCAGCCGCCGCGAATTCATGGGACGCGCCATGGCCGCGGGCATCACACTTGCCGTCGCCGACAAGCTCTTCACCGAAAGTGCGCAAGCTGCCGAACCGAAGCGCGGCGGTCACTTGAAGCTCGGCCTCGAAGGCGGTGCCGCTACCGATTCCAACGACCCGGCGAAGTTCCTGTCGCAGGTCATGTTCTGCATCGGCCGCTGCTGGGGCGACATGCTGGTCGAGTCTGACCCGCTGACCGGTGCCGCCGTGCCGGCGCTCGCCGAATCCTGGGAACCGTCGAAGGACGCGGCGACCTGGACCTTCAAGATCCGCAAGGGCGTCAAGTTTCACGATGGCAAGGAACTGACGATCGATGACGTTGTTGCGACGCTGAAGCGCCACACCGACGCCAAGTCGGAATCCGGCGCGCTCGGTGTTCTCGGCTCGATCAAGGAGATCAAGGCCGACGGCGGCAATCTCGTGCTGACGCTCAGCGAAGGCAATGCCGACATGCCGCTGCTGCTGTCGGACTACCATCTGGTCATCCAGCCGAACGGCGGCGTCGACGATCCTCTCGCCTCGATCGGCACCGGCCCCTACAAGATGACAAGCTTCGAGCCCGGCGTCCGCGCCACCTTCGAAAGGAACAAAGACGACTGGCGCACCGACCGCGGTTACGTCGATTCGATCGAAATCATCGGCATGAACGATGCGACCGCCCGCATCGCGGCCCTGTCGTCCGGCCAGGTGCACTACATCAACCGGGTCGATCCGAAGACCGTCAACCTTTTGAAACGCGCACCCAACGTCGAGATTCTCTCGACCGCCGGCCGTGGCCATTACGTCTTCATCATGCATTGTGACAAGGCGCCGTTCGACAACAACGACCTGCGTCTGGCCCTCAAATATGCCATGGACCGTGAGGCCATGGTGCAGAAGATCCTCGGCGGTTACGGCAAGGTCGGCAACGACTTCCCGATCAACAGCACCTATGCGCTGTTTCCCGAGGGCATCGAGCAGCGCGTTTACGATCCTGACAAGGCTGCCTTCCACTATAAGAAGTCAGGTCATAGCGGCTCGGTCCTCCTGCGCACCTCCGAAGTCGCCTTCCCCGGCGGTGTCGACGCAGCCGTCCTCTATCAGGAAAGCTGCAAGAAGGCCGGCATCGAGATCGAGGTCAAGCGCGAACCGGGCGACGGCTACTGGACCAACGTCTGGAACGTCCAGCCCTTCTCGACCTCCTATTGGGGTGGCCGCCCGACGCAGGACCAGATGTATTCCACCGCCTATCTCTCGACGGCGGATTGGAACGACACCCGTTTCAAGCGTCCTGACTTCGATAAGCTGCTGCTGCAGGCCCGTTCCGAACTTGATGAAGCCAAGCGCAAGGACATGTATCGCACCATGGCGATGACGGTGCGCGACGAGGGCGGGGTGATCTTGCCGATGTTCAACGATTTCGTGAACGCCTCCACCAAGCAGGTGAAGGGTTATGTCCACGACATCGGCAACGACATGTCGAACGGCTACGTCGCGACCCGCGTCTGGCTGGACGCTTGACAAGGGGACGTTTGCCCCTCTGATCTCCAACGAAGCCGGGACCGTGGGATGAAACCCCGCGGTCCTCCCGACGTTTTAGCGCGAGGTCCTCGCCATGACCAATCCTGCCCCAAGCATCTTGCCCGGCCTCGGGTTCCGGCAGCGTTTTCCGCTGCTTGCCCTCATCCTCGAGCGCTTCGTGCTCAGCCTGGTCCTGCTTTTTGCCGTCTCCATCCTGATCTTCGGCGGCCTGGAAGCTCTGCCAGGCGATTTTGCCACAACCTATCTCGGCCAGTCGGCGACGCCGCAGGCCGTTGCCAATATTCGCCAGGATCTCGGGCTGAACCGTCCGGTGACGACGCGCTACGTTGAGTGGCTCGGCAACGCCGTTCAGGGTGACTTCGGCACCTCCTGGGCCAGCAAGAATTCGGTGAGCGAACAGATCGGCAAACGCCTCGGCAATTCGCTTTTCCTCGCGGGTTTCGCAGCGGTGATATCAGTGCCGCTCGCCGTCGGCCTCGGCATGCTGTCGGTGCACTTCCGCAACCGCCTGCCGGATAAGATCATCAACATCATCTCGCTTGCGGCGATCTCACTGCCGGAATTCTTTATCGGCTACCTGCTCATCCTGCTCTTCGCGGTGAACCTTGGCATGGCGACCTTTCCAGCGACCGTCTATGACAGCATGGGCTTCGTCGAGCGGTTGAAGGCGATCGCGCTGCCGACGGCGACCCTCGTGCTCGTCGTGCTCGCGCATATGATGCGCATGACACGGGCGGCTATCCTCTCCGTCATGTCGTCGGCCTATATGGAGACCGCCGAGCTGAAGGGCCTCAGCGCCTTCCGCTCGATCGTCAAACATGCCGCCCCCAATGCGCTTGCGCCGATCATCAATGTCATCGCGCTGAACCTTGCCTATCTCGTGGTCGGCGTCGTCGTTGTCGAAGTGGTCTTCGTCTATCCCGGCATGGGACAATATATGGTCGATGCGGTCACCGTGCGCGACATGCCCGTCGTGCAGGCCTGCGGCCTGATCTTCGCGGCTGTCTATATCTTCCTCAACATGACGGCCGATATTCTCGCGATTATCGCCAATCCCCGGCTGAGGCATCCGCGATGAGATTGCGAGATATCCCCATCACCGCCTGGATCGGCATGGCCGGTATCGCCATCGCTTTCATCTTCGCGCTCTTCGCTCCCTGGCTCGCCCCCTATGGCGAGACGCAGGTCGTCGGCGACGTGTGGCAGTTGCCTGATAACCAGTATATTTTCGGTCTCGACAATCTCGGCCGCGACATCTTCTCGCGGTTGATCTACGGCGCGCGCACGACGCTGACGGTCGCATCCGCCGCCACCGTCATCTCCTTCTCGCTGGGCATTATCCTGAGCTTCACCGCGGCCGTCTCGCGCGGCATCATCGACACAGTCTTTTCGCGCTTCAACGATCTGATGATGTCGATCCCGACGCTGATCTTCGCGCTCGTCGTTCTTGCGGTGCTGCCGCAAAACATCGTCGTGTTGATCCTTGTCATGGCGATCCTCGATTCCACCCGCGTCTATCGTCTCGGCCGCGCCGTCGCGCTCGATGTCGCGGTGATGGAATTCGTCGAGGCGGCAACACTGCGCGGCGAAGGCAAACTTTGGATCATCTTCCGCGAAATCCTGCCGAACACGCTGTCGCCGCTGCTGGCCGAATTCGGCCTGCGCTTCGCCTTCTCGATCCTGTTCCTCTCGACGCTTTCCTTCCTCGGCCTCGGCATTCAGCCGCCTGCGGCCGATTGGGGCGGCATGGTCAAGGACAACAAGGACGGCATCATCTTCGGTATCTCGGCAGCGCTGGTGCCGGGCACGGCGATCGCGACACTTGCCGTCTGCGTCAACCTCGTGGTCGACTGGCTCCTGAAACGCACATCCAGCCTCAAGGGAGGGCGCGGCGATGCCTGAGCTTCTTTCCGTTCGTAATCTGAAGATCGAAGCAACCAGCTACCCGCCGGGCGAACCGCCGAAGCGAGTGACGATCGTAGACGGGGTTTCCTTCGATCTGCAGAAGGGCAAGGTTCTCGGCCTGATCGGGGAATCGGGCGCCGGCAAGTCGACGATCGGCCTTTCGGCGCTTGCCTATGGCCGGGGCGGCGCCGAAATCACCGGTGGCGAGGTGCGGCTCGACGGCGCTGATATCCTGGTGCTCGGCAAGGACGGCATCCGGAAAATCCGCGGCGCACGGGTCTGCTACGTTGCGCAATCGGCCGCCGCCGCCTTCAATCCGGCCCACAGGCTCGGCGATCAGGTGATCGAAGCCTCGGTCAAACATGGATTGATGACGAAGGACGAGGCGCGCAAACGTGCGCTTTACCTATTCGGGGTTCTCGGCCTGCCCAATCCCGAAACTTTCGGCGAGCGCTTTCCTCATCAGGTCTCCGGCGGTCAGTTGCAGCGCGCGATGACGGCGATGGCGCTCTGCTCCAATCCCGAACTCATCGTCTTCGACGAGCCGACGACAGCGCTTGACGTCACCACGCAGATCGACGTGCTGGCGGCGATCAAGCATGCCATCGAGGAAACGCACACCGCCGCCCTCTACATCACCCACGACCTTGCCGTCGTCGCCCAGATTTCGGACGACATCATGGTCCTGCGTTATGGCAAGCAGGTAGAATATGGCAGTGTCCAGCAGATCATCGAGGCGCCGCGGGAGGACTATACGCGCGCCCTCGTCAATGTCAGGCAGGCCTATCGTGAGGAGGCGGCCGACCAGTCGGTTGCGCTTCTCAAGGTGGAAAATGTCAGTGCCGAATATTCCAACGGCTTCAAAGTGCTGCACGATGTCTCGCTGCACGTGCCGAAGGGGCAGACGCTCGCGGTCGTTGGTGAATCCGGTTCGGGCAAATCGACGCTAGCGCGCGTCATCACTGGCCTGTTGCCGCCGAGCAGCGGGCGCGTCGTCTTTGACGGCAAGCCGCTGATGCCTGATCTCAAGAGCCGGCCGAACGACGATTTGAGGCGCATCCAGTTGATCTACCAGATGGCCGATACGGCGATGAACCCGCGACAGACGGTGCGCGACATCATCGGCCGCCCGCTGACCTTCTACTATGGCCTTCGGGGTGCTGAGAAGACGGCAAGGGTGAAGGAACTGCTCCAGCAGATCGAAATGGGCAAGGGCTTCGTCGACCGCTACCCGGCCGAACTATCCGGCGGCCAGAAGCAGCGCGTGGCGATCGCGAGAGCGCTGGCCGCCAAGCCCGAACTCATCCTCTGCGACGAGCCGACCTCGGCGCTTGATCCGCTGGTGGCGGAGGGCATCCTCAAGCTGCTTCTGCGCCTGCAGGAAGAAGAGCAGCTGTCCTACGTCTTCATCACCCATGACATTGCGATCGTCCGGGCGATTGCCGACAGCGTGGCGGTGATGCATCGTGGTAAGCTGGTGCGGTTCGGTCCGAAATCGACAGCACTGTCGCCGCCCTTCGACGACTATACCGATCTGCTGTTGAAATCCGTGCCGGAAATGGAAATCGGCTGGCTGGAACGGGTGCTTGCCACGCGTCGCATGGAGAGCGCCGGCAACTGACCTGACGAGGGCAGAACCTTCGTCTTACGGAATATGCATCAAGGAATGAGCATGACCTCGCGCGGCTTCACCACCATCGAGAATGAATGGATTACGCTGGAGGATGGGACGCGGCTTGCCGCGCGCATCTGGATGCCGAATGGCGCGGAAACAGATCCCGTTCCCGCCGTCTTCGAATTCCTGCCCTATCGCAAACGGGACGGAACCAGCCTCAGGGACGAGTCGACCTATCCGGTATTCGCGGCCGCAGGCATTGCCGGCGTGCGCGTTGATATCCGCGGATCCGGAGAATCCGACGGCGTCATCGACGGCGAATATACCGAAAGCGAGCTTGCCAATGCCTGCGAGCTGATCGCCTGGATTGCCGCGCAGCCATGGTCGAACGGCTCGGTCGGCATGATGGGCATCTCCTGGGGCGGCTTCAACAGCCTGCAGATCGCAGCATTGCGCCCGCCCGCGCTGAAGGCCGTCATATCGATCGCCTCGACCGTCGACCGTTACAATGATGACATCCACTACAAGAACGGCTGCCATCTGTCCGCTCAGCTCTCATGGGCTGCAACGATGCTCGGTTACCAGTCGCGGCCGCCCGATCCTGCGCTTGCCGGCGAACGCTGGAAGGAGATGTGGCTGGAACGCCTGGCGGGCGAACCCTTCTTCATGGAGGAGTGGTTGAGCCACCAGCGGCGCGACGACTTCTGGCGTCACGGCTCGATCTCAGAGGATTTTTCGAGCGTGGAGATTCCCGCGCTGGTGATTGCCGGCTGGGCCGACGGCTACCGCAATACGCCGCTGATGGCGGTCGAAGGCCTGGGCGACAAGGCGAAGGCGCTGATCGGCCCCTGGGTTCACAAATATCCGCACTTCGCCTGGCCGAAGCCGCGCACGGATTTCCATGGCGAGGCGATCGCCTGGTGGAATAAATGGCTGCGGGGCGAGGATAACGGCATCGACGGCTTGCCGCAGGCTCGCGCCTATATTCTCGATGCCATCAGCCCTGCCCCGCGACGTGACAGCGATCCGGGTTTCTGGGTCGCCAAGGACGTCTGGTCGCCGCCACAGATGCAGTGCTTCTATGTCGAGCAGTTCGGCAAGCTGACCGAAGGCATGCCGATCCCGCATGCGCCCGAACATCCCGTTTATCTCCGCTCTCCGCTCGACACCGGGACTGCATCGGGTGAATATTTCACGCTGAAACCCGACGCCGAAATGGCGATTGATCAACGCTCGGACGATGCCGGCTCGCTGGTCTTCGATACGATGCCGCTTGCTGGCGATCACGACTATCTCGGCCGGCCTGTGCTCACGCTTGCGCTGCGGTCGCAGGCGGCAAGCGGAAATCTCTGCGCCCGGCTCATCGATGTCCATCCGGATGGCACGGCGACGCGTGTCGCCTTCGGCGTCGTCAATCTTACCCACCGGGACGGCAATGCAGATCCCAAGCCGCTGATCCCAGGTGAGACGGTGTCGATCCGGCTCGTGCTCGATGCCTGCGGTTATCGCTTCCGCAAGGGGCATCGCATCCGCCTTTCGCTCTCCACCGCCTATTGGCCGATGATCCTGCCGCCGCCTGATGCCGAAGGCATCGAGGTCGATATCGCGGCACTCGGCCTCGGGCTGCCGATGCTCGGGGAGCACCAGCGGATCGACATCAAGGAACCAGCCAATCCCGATCCGCTGCCGAAATACATCGAGCACGCGGCCGCCGTAACGAAGCGGCAGGTCGTCCGCGATCTCTCGGTCAACAGGACCGAGTATCACATTCACGAGGATACCGGGCTCACCGAGCACCCTGAGACAGGCCTCTCGACCCGGCAATTGCGCGAGGAACTCTGGTCGATTTCACCCGATAATCCCCTGTCGATGACCGGGACCTCGACCTGGACCTGCGACATGCGCCGCCCCGGCTGGTTCGTGCGAACGGTGGCGACCGCGCGGATTGCCTGCACCCGGACCGACTGGGTCATCAGTGCTGTCGTCACCGCCTTCGAGGACGACGTGCAGATCTTCGAAAAGGTCTTTGCCGAAAAGCGGATCGCGCGCGACCTGATGTGATCGTCAGGCGATCGCCAAACGCCGAACGGCCTCGCAGACGGCACGGAAGCCGTCGCGGGCGCCGTCGCTCATGTGGCGGGCGCGCAGCCACGCGTGCACCATTTGCGGCTCCTCTCGGAACCAGACTTCGACGCCCTCCGCGGTGAGCCGGGCGGCATAGTGCCGGCCGTCGTCCCGAAGCGGATCGAAATGCGCGACCGTGATGAAGGCCGGCGGCAGCCCGGCAAGCGAAGCTGCCTGCAGGGGCTCGGCGATCTCATTGCCTGCCGGCGCCTGCAGGATTTCGCGATAATAGCCGACATCCGCCGTCGTCAGGCCCGGCGCCGCGGCCATTTCGACGTAAGAGCCTGCGGCAAGGTCACCGCCAAGCGCCGGATAGATCAGAACTTGGCCGACGACTCCGGACAGGCCCTCGTCGCGCGCCCGCAATGCAAGGCCCGCCGCCAGATTGGCCCCGGCACTGTCGCCGATCAGCACGACCTTGCTGTTGGCGGAAAGCAGATGCTTCAACACGGTAAAGCCGTCATCCGTCTGCGCCGGCCAGCGATATTCAGGGGCCAGCCGGTAATCGACCGAAACAAGTTCCGCGCCGGCAAAATCGGCGATCTCGGCGCAGATGGCATGATGGCTCTCGAGCGAACCGACAACAAAGCCGCCGCCATGAAGATAGAGCAGAATGGTGCGGGTGCTGATTTTCCGCGGGCGGTAGCGCCGGATCGGTATGCGCTGGAGCATGCCGTCCGCAAAGATCATCTCCGGGGGCAGCGGGCGGTCGAAACGAGCGCAGAGCGTGTCGTACCAATGTCGCTGCTGTTCGATCGATGCTAGAACGGCGTCTGGCGGATAGAAGGAATCGCAAATCGCCAGAAACTGCAGGATGCCCCTTTCGGTGGGGGCAGGTGGTTGAGCGGACATGGAGGTCCTTTCGCGATTTGGGACATGACAGATCATGTCCCTGGCCGACTCTGTCCTCATCATGCGCCTCTGTGACGCGGACGATCTGTCTGGCCGCGACCCATGGATGTCGCGGCTTTCAAAATTCGCGATAATTTTTTCATCGCCGACCCAAGGAAAGTCATCCGAGAAACGTCTCAATCTCGAAATAGCATCTTGTTTGGTAGCATGGGGTAGGCGCGGAATTGGACGCGGAGCTCATAGAACGAGCGCAGGACGGCGACCGGGAGGCCTTCGGGCAACTGGTGTCGCGCCATTATGATTTCGTCCATGCGACGGCGTGGCGGTGGTCTGGCAGTTCCACGGATGCCGACGACATCGCCCAGGAGGTCTGCGTCAAGCTCGGCGCAGCCATCCGCAGCTTTCGCGGCGCCAGCCGCTTCAGGACATGGCTCTATACGCTGACGCTCAATGCCGCCCGTGACCATAGACGCAAGCTTGCACGAGAGGAGCAGACATTCCGCGCCTACGCTGTCGAACCGCAGCCCGATGCGCCGGCCGGAAATGACGATGAGCTATCGAGCGAATTATGGGCAGCCGTGCGCGCCTTGCCGGACAGGCAATGCGACGCAGTGCTGCTCGTCTACGGCGAAGGTCTCAGCCATTCGGCTGCCGCCGATGTCATGGGCTGCTCGGAGGCGACTGTGTCCTGGCAGGTTCATGAAGCGCGCAAGAGGCTGAAGGCCGTGCTCGGCAAGGAAGAGGTATGACCGTGGACAAGGAACTCGAAAAGCTCTCCCGCCTGACACCGCCGGCAGCAACGCCGGAGGCGCGTACGCGTGCACTTGCTGCCGCGATGCAGGCCTTCGACACCGCGGAAAATAATGCAACGGCGGCCCAAGGAAATGCGAAAGGCTGGCGTCAAAGCTCCATCATCAACTGGATATGGAGCCCTGCCATGAACAAGAAATTCCTCGCCGGTTCAGCCCTTGCGACGCTGCTGGTCATTCCGGCCGCCGGTTATCTCGCGATCGAGCTGACCCGTAACGGATTGCCGATCATCGACCAGACTGAGATCGCCGGCAATCTTTCGAAAAGTGAGGCGTCGAAACAACCGGCTGCAACCACCGGTCAGCCGGTTGCGGTCGCGCCGCAAATACCGGCCGGGAACGTCAGCCTGGCAGAGCAATCTGTTGCTGTCGCGCAAGCGCTGCAGGACAAGGAGGCGCCGGCCCTCGCGAAACCCGATGCGTCGCAGACATCCGAATACGATGCCAACGCCGCCCTCACGAACAAGCCGGAGGGTTCTGCCGCGGCACTCGGGGCTACCAAACGCGCTGCGCCGGCCGCTCCCGGCATCGTCCCCCAGCGGCAGTTTGCCGAACCGATGGCCGCCATCGCCCCCTCGCCTGTTCCGCCTGCGGAGGGGCGCATGCAGATGCAGCTCGATCCCAATCGCGAGCGGTTTGCCAATGCGGCGGCAAATCCGATCAAGAGCGTCGCGACGGATCCGGTTTCGACATTCTCCGCCGATGTCGACAGCGCGTCCTATGCCTTCGTCCGCCGGTCGTTGACGGGCGGGGCAATGCCCGATCCACTATCGGTTCGCGTCGAGGAGATGATCAATTATTTCCCCTATGACTGGCCGGGTCCTGATAATGCCGACCAGCCTTTCAAGGCGACGGTGACTGTCATGCCGACCCCGTGGAACCGCGACACGGAATTGATGCATGTGGCGATCAAGGGTTATGATATTGCGCCGGCGACCACGCCGCGTGCCAATCTGGTTTTCCTGATCGACGTGTCGGGCTCGATGGACGAGCCGGACAAACTGCCGCTGCTGAAGAGCGCCTTCCGGCTCATGGTCAACAGGCTGAAGGCTGACGATACCGTGTCGATCGTCACCTATGCCGGTAATGCCGGCACGGTGCTGGCGCCGACACGCGTGGCGGAGAAATCGAAGATCCTGTCGGCGATCGACAGTCTGGAGCCCGGAGGCTCGACCGGCGGGGCCGAAGGCATCGAGGCGGCCTACGACCTTGCCAAGCAGGGCTTCGTCAAGGACGGCGTCAACCGGGTTATGCTGGCGACCGATGGCGACTTCAATGTCGGTCCGTCGAGCGATGAGGATTTGAAGCGCATCATTGAAGAGAAGCGCAAAGACGGCATCTTCCTCACCGTTCTCGGCTTCGGACGGGGCAATCTCAACGATTCCCTGATGCAGACGCTCGCCCAGAACGGCAATGGCAGTGCTGCCTATATCGATACCTTGGCCGAGGCGCAGAAGACGCTGGTCGAAGAGGCCGGATCGACGCTGTTTCCGATCGCCAGCGACGTCAAATTCCAGGTCGAGTTCAACCCGGAACGGATCGCCGAATACCGGCTGATCGGTTACGAGACGCGGGCGCTGAACCGCGAGGATTTCAACAATGACCGTGTCGATGCCGGCGATGTCGGCTCCGGCCATAGCGTCACGGCGATTTACGAGATTACGCCGAAGGGAAGTCCCGCCGTGATGAATGACGACCTGCGATATGGCGCAGCGGATCAGGTGCCGGCCGAGGCCTCCGACAGCGCCCATCAAGGCGAGCTTGCCTTCGTCAAGATGCGCTACAAGCGGCCGGGCGAGGACAAGAGCGCCCTCATCACCACGCCTGTCCGCGAGGGCAACGCGGTCGCCACCGTCGATGCCGCGCCGCAGGATGTACGCTTCTCGGTGGCCGTCGCAGCCTTCGGCCAGAAACTCAGCCATGTCGCGGCCGTCGACACCTATTCCTATCAGGCAATCGCCGATCTCGCCGCGGCATCGCGAGGGACGGATGCCTTCGGCTACAGGTCGGATTTCCTCGGCCTCGTTCGGCTGGCGGACGGCCTCAGTCAACGATGAGGCAAGAGGCACAAAACTGTACCAAACAAGAGGCCGTCCCAAAAGGGCGGCCTCTGCTCAGTGATCATCCCAGTCTCGTTCCGTTGGCGGTGAGATAAACAGCATAAAGAGACGTGCTTGCAGTGATGAAGAGGCGGTTCAGTTTCTCGCCGCCGAAAGTCACGTTGGAGACGCCTTCAGGAATATGGATCTTGCCGATCAACGTCCCATCCGGATCGTAAGCGTGCACACCATCGCCGGCGCTCGTCCATATCCTGCCCTTGCGATCGACACGAAAACCATCGAACAGACCTGCACTACATTCTGCGAAAACGCCGAGATCGGTCAGCCTCCCCTCATTCGAGACCGCGAGCTTTCTGATATGACGCGGACCGCCGGGCAGATGCGTTGCCCCGGTATCGGCAACGTAAAGCAACGTCTCGTCGGGGGAAAAGGCCAGTCCGTTCGGCTTGACGAAATCGGAGGTCACCTGATCGGTGGTACCTGTTGCCGGATCATGCCGGTAGACGTGGCATCCACCGATTTCCTCTGCGCCGTAGTCGCCCTCATAATCGTGGAGGATGCCGTAGCTCGGGTCGGTGAACCAGACGGTCCCATCGGACTTGACGGTGACGTCGTTTGGAGAATTGAGCCGCTTGCCTGCAATTCGATCGGCCAGAAGGGTGACCCTGCCGTCGAAATCCGTGCGCGTGACACGGCGCGTCAGATGCTCGCAGGTAATCAGCCGACCCTGATTGTCGACAGTGTTGCCATTCGAATTGTTGCTGGGCGAGCGGAAGACCGACGTCTGCCCGCTGGCGTCGTCGTAGCGCATCATTCGGTTGTTGGGGATATCCGAGAAAACCAGATACCGCCCGGCGGCAAACCAGGCCGGTCCCTCCAGCCAGCGGCCGCCGGTCCAAAGACGCTCGACGCGGGTGTGCCCGACGAAGCAGCTTTCGAAACGCGGGTCGAGAACCTCAAACCCCGTACCGTCAATTTGCCCGAACATGATACTCCTCCATTGCGCTCAGATTGTTATCGATATCATCATGTCGTGTTTTGACGGCTTCGTACAGACGCCGATCTGCCGGCCCTTGCCAAAATTCCCAAGGAAGCTTGCTTTCTGGGCGTTGGAATGGTGTGTTTTTGCAGTAGTATCGATTGTACGATGATAACGATAACTTTATCGTCTCTTGAACTACCCAATTCGGAAGCTTGTTTGAAAGCGGAGACCAGTGAAAAACGAGGATGAGCCGAAAGTCAAACGTCTCAAGCCGGGAGACGCTCAAAAGCTGACGATGGCGGAGGTCGCCAAATATGTCGGCGTTTCTGCCATGACCGTTTCGCGTGCCTTTCGCCAGGACGCGAGCGTTTCCGAGGAGACCCGAAAGCGCATCATGGAGGCGGTCGACGCACTCGGTTATGTGCTCGACCTGTCTGCCGGCAGTCTTTCGTCAAGGCGAAGCGGCTTCATCGCTGCCCTGGTGCCCTCAATCAACAATTCGAATTTTTCCGACACTGCGCGGGGCATGACCGATGCACTGGAAAATACCGGCCTTCAGCTCCTCCTCGGCTATACCGACTATTCGTCGGAGAAAGAGGAAGAACTGATCGAGGCTATGCTGCGCCGCCGGCCGGAAGGCATCATCCTGACCGGTGGCTCGCATACGGCGCGCGCGCGGCGCATGCTGGCAAAAGCCGGCATTCCCGTTGTCGAAACCTGGGAGCTTCCGGAAGATCCGATCAATCAGGTTGTCGGGTTTTCCAACAGCGAGGCGATGGCCCTGTTGGTGCGGACGCTTGCCAGTCAGGGATATCGGAAGTTCGGCTATATCGGTGGAACGACGGCGCGCGATACGCGCGGCAGCCAGCGGCGAAGCGGTTTCCAGAGAACAGTCGAAGAACTGGGCCTCGGACCGGGACGAATGATTTCCTTCGGCGTGCCGCCCATCACCATGGAGCAGGGCGGCCAGGCGATCGTCAGCCTGCTGGAACGCTGGCCGGACACGGAAGTGGTTCTCTGTGTCTCCGACCTTTCCGCCTTTGGCGCCATCATGGAATGCACGCGCAGGGGAATGAAGGTTCCAAGGGACATCGCCATTGCCGGTTTCGGCGACTATGAGATCTCGTCCATCTGTCATCCGCGCATCACCACCATCAATGTGGATTGTTATGGCATCGGCCGTCAGGCCGCCGCCCGCCTGCTGGATACCCTCCATACCGGCGAGGCGACCGGCGATGAGATCACGTTGACCGGCTACAAGGTTGTCTTGCGCGAAAGCACGGACCGGAACGGCGCACCGACAGCTTGAGTACTGCGGCGCGGCGCGTCTTTTCGGATGCGCGGCGCTGTAACACTTTGAATGGCTGCAAGGATCATGCAGTCGGTCAGAAGGCGATCTGGACTTTCATGGACTTGCTGCGATCGCCGGCCAATTCGAAGGCGGCGACGGCCTCTTCAATCTTAAAGACACCTGTCAGCAGCGGCTTCAGATCGACGCGACGCGCGTTGATCAGTTCGACGGCGAGCGCAAATTCCTCGTGAAAACGGAATGTGCCGCGCATCTCGATTTCCTTCGCAACGATCATATTCTGCGGAATGGAAACATCGCCGCCAAGGCCGAGCTGCACGAGAACAGCGCGAGGCTTAAGCGTTTCTAGGCCCGAGCGCACCGCCCGCTCATTTCCCGACGCTTCGAACATGACATCGAAATATCCCTTTTCGGCACTGTAGGCCGCGAGGTCGGAAGCATGCGTGGCAACATTGATCGTTCGGTCGGCGCCGCTGGTGCGCGCAATCGCCAGAACGCTGTCGGTCACGTCGGTCGCGACGATCTCACGGGCGCCGAGGACGCGCGCCGCGACGATCGCCAACATCCCAATGGGGCCGCAACCGGTGACCAGCACCCGTTTGCCTAGCAGCGACCCGGCGCGGTTTGCCGCATGCAGCGTCACCGCAAAGGGTTCGGCAAAGGCGGCCTCGTGAATGGAAATGCCGTCCGCGACCTTGTGGCACTGCCAACGCTCCGCCACCAGCCGCTGGCGAAAGCCGCCCTGAATGTGCGGCATCGGCATGGCACTGCCGTAGAACCGCATGTTGAGACAATGGTTTTGCTGCCCCTTCAGGCAATATTGGCAATGGTTGCACGGCCGGCTCGGTGAAACCGCGACACGGTCTCCGACGGCAAGATCGGCGACGCAGGAACCCAGCGCCTTGACCGTGCCGGCGATCTCATGGCCAAGGATCATCGGTTCGCGCAGGCGAACGGTGCCGAAACCGCCGTGATTGTAATAATGCAGGTCGGAACCGCAGATGCCGCCGGCTTCGATGGCAATCTCCACCTGCCCGGCGCCCGCAACCTCCGGCTCGCGCTCTTCGATCCTCAGATCCTTGGCGGCATGAATGACGATGGCTTTCATATCGGGGTCCTCACACGACGGGAGTTGGAAGAGCGCTACCGGCAAAATGCGCAGCGAGATTGTTTCTGACGAGTTTGCCCATGGCCTTGCGGGTTTCGACAGTGCCAGAGCCGTGATGGGGCTGCAACACGACGTTTTGGAGGGTCAGGAAACGTGCATCGATCTTGGGTTCGTTCAGGAAGACATCAAGGCCCGCAGCCTGAATGGTGCGGTCTTGAAGGGCTGCGATCAGCGCCTCTTCGTCTACGGTCGTTCCGCGCGAAACATTGATCAAGATGCCGTTCGGACCGAGCGCTTTGAGCACCTCCGCATTGATGATCTTCATGGTCGCCTCCCCGCCGGGAACGATGACGATCAGAAAGTCGGCCCAGTCGGCAAGCGCGACAAGGTCGGGCTCGTAGGCGTAAGCAACATCCTGGTGATCATGGCGGGCGAAATAGGAGATGTCGCAGCCGAACGCGGCAGCCCTCCTGGCGATCGCCTTGCCGATCCGCCCCATGCCGGCGATCCCGACCTTCTTGCCCGAGACGCGCGTCACCAGCGGCATCGCGACGCTGCCCCACTGGCCGGAGCGGACGAAAACATCGGCCTGCGGGACCTGCCTTGCCGTCGCAAGCAGCAGTCCGATGGCGATATCGGCGACATCTTCGGTCAGCACATCAGGGGTGTTGGTGACGCGAATGCCGTTGGCGCGGGCATAGGACAAGTCGATGGCGTCGGTGCCGACGCCGTAACAGGAGACAATTTCCAGTTTCGGCAATTGCGCCATCAGCTCTGCGGACGCTCCAAGTTCGCCCCGGGTCGCTATGGCGCGGATATCCTTGCCGACCCTGGAGATCAGCTCGTGCCGATCTGCCGCTTCCCACAGGCGATGGATGCGGTAGTTCGCCTCCAGATCCACCATGTCCCATTCCGGATAAGCTCCGGTCATCAAGATTTCTACCTTAGGCATTCCGTTTCCATCCCGCATTTTGACAGTTGATTATGTTATCGATAACATATAATTCGGAAAAGCGATGTCAAGTGAGTTTCACCGTCAGCGGCAGTTGAAGCCGTCGCCCGCGGCGAAACCGGAGGAGTTATTTGCATGAAGAACCTGTTCGATCTTACCGGACGGCGTGCCTTGATCACCGGCTCGAGCCAGGGGATCGGCTATGCGCTGGCCGAAGGCCTGGCGCAGTATGGCGCCGAAGTCATCATCAACGGCCGCACGCCCGAAAGCGTCAACCGCGCGGTCGAGAGCCTCAAGGAGGAAGGCCTGTCTGCCCATGCGGCGATCTTCGACGTCACCAGCAAGGACGCTGCCAAAGCGGGTATCGACGCAATCGAAGCCGATATCGGGCCGCTCGACATCCTGATCAACAATGCCGGCATGCAGTTTCGCACGCCGCTGGAAGACTTCCCGGCGGACAAATGGGAACTGCTGCTGACCACCAATATTTCGAGCGTATTTTATGTCGGCCAGGCGGCGGCCAAACCCATGATCGCCCGCGGACAGGGCAAGATCATCAACATCGCCTCCGTGCAAAGCGAACTGGCGCGCCCCGGCATTGCTCCCTATACGGCGACCAAGGGCGCAGTGCGCAATCTGACCCGCGGCATGTGCGCCGACTGGGCCAAGTACGGCCTGCAGATCAACGCGATTGCGCCGGGCTATTTCAAGACGCCGCTCAATCAGGCGCTTGTCGACAATCCCGAGTTCTCGTCCTGGCTTGAGAAGCGAACGCCGGCCGGACGCTGGGGCAATGTCGATGAACTGGTGGGGGCCGCCGTTTTCCTGTCGGGCCGCGGATCGTCCTTCATCAACGGGCACACGCTCTATGTCGACGGCGGTATCACGACCTGCCTCTGATAGAGACGAGACCATGGATTTCGAGAAAAAGGCGCCACCTCTGGCCGTCGTTGTCATGGGCGTCAGCGGCTGCGGAAAATCTTCGGTTGGCGAGCATCTCGCCGCTCGAAACGGCATGCTGTTTCTGGAGGGCGACCAACTCCACCCCGCTGGCAATGTCGAGAAGATGGCGCAGGGCATACCGCTGACCGACGACGACCGCCTGCCCTGGCTCGACCGGATCGGCGAGGAAATAAGGACCGCGCAACACGCATCGCAAGGGCTGGTGATTTCCTGTTCGGCGCTGAAGAAAAGCTATCGGGACAGGTTGAGGCAAACGGCGGACGGGCATCTCGCCTTTGTTTTCCTGGAGGGATCCCGCGATCTGCTGCTGTCGCGGATGCAGGCCCGTCAGGGCCATTTCATGCCCGCGACTTTGCTCGACAGCCAGTTGCAGACGCTGGAGCCGCCGACCGGTGAAGCTAATGTCGTGACAGTGGCAATCGATGATGCGTTGGATGATATCGTAGCACTGGCTTGCAAGGGACTGAGCGGCATGGCCGTCAAGGGAGGAGATTATCATGCAGGATGACTACAGAGCAGATGTCGCCGTCATCGGTGCCGGCATCATGGGAACGGCGATCGTCACCCGATTGATCGAAACCGGGCATAAGGTATCGGTCTACGACCTGGATACCGAAAAAGTTGCGGCTTTGCAGGCCAAGGGCGCAAGCGCGGCCGGCTCCGTGGAGGAAGCGGTCTCATGGTCGGCGTTTTGCGTGCTCAGCCTCAATCACGCAAACATCGTCCGCGCTGTCGTCTTCGGCGAAAAGGGCGTTGCGGCGGCGGCGAATGCTGACAAGGTGCTGATCGATATGTCCTCGATCGATCCGGCCGACACGGCCGACATGGCGATGCGGCTGCGTCGGGAAACCGGCATGGCGTGGGTGGATTGCCCGCTCTCCGGCGGCGTGCCCGGTGCGCTGAGCGGACGCCTGACGATCATGGCGGGCGGCAGTGCTGAGGATTTCGAACGGGCGCGCGTGGTGATGCGGCATCTTGCCGCCAATTACACGCTGATGGGTGTATCCGGCGCAGGGCAGACCACGAAGCTGATCAATCAGCTGTTTTGCGCCGTGCTGTTTCAGGCCGTCGCGGAGGCGGTCAAGCTCGCTGAAGCCGGCGGCGTCGATCCGGCCGCCATTCCTGCCGCCCTTGCCGGCGGCAGGGCGGATAGCCGCATATTGCAGGAATTCATGGCGAAATTCGCCGCCCGGGATTTCTCGCCGACAGGCAGAATCGACAACATGTTGAAGGACCTGGATTCGCTTCAAGCCTTTGCGCTGAAGACGAAGACGCCACTGCCGATGACTGGCTCGGTGGTCGAGATTCACCGTCTGCTCTGCGCTGCCGGGCTTGGGCCAAAAGACTCGGCCGAGATGATGCGCCTTCTCGACGGATTCCAAACCGACTGACGCCAATCTCCAGTTAAATTCGGGATCGCCATCTTTCCGCTTGACCACGCATAAATGTTATCGATAACATACATCCATGAAAACCGCAGCTTTGGGAGGAGCCACAGTGGAAGCCAAGAGACTGCTGGAATTCCAGTCGATCACCAAGAGCTTCGGCGGAACGCAGGCGCTGCGCGACGTCTCGATCGACCTGCGCGAAGGAGAAATCCTCGCGCTGCTGGGAGAAAACGGCGCCGGCAAATCGACGCTCATCAAGACACTTGCGGGCATCTACAGGCCCGATAGCGGCGACATCCTGTTTCGCGGCCAGAGCTACCATCATCGTCCCCCGAAGCCGAACGAGCGGCAGCCGGTTGCCTTCATCCACCAGGATCTCGGTTTGATCGAGTGGATGACGGTCGGCGAGAACATGGGCCTGTCGCAGGGCTTCTCGATGCGTCGCGGCCTCATCGATTGGAACAGGACGCAGGCGCGCGCCAACGAAGCCTTGAAACTGGTCGGTTGCGACTTTGACCCCACGACGCGGGTCTCGGCATTGTCGCGCACCGAAAAGTCGCTTGTCGCCATCGCCCGTGC
Source organism: Rhizobium sp. CB2179 (assembly GCF_057653455.1). Taxonomy (NCBI): domain Bacteria; kingdom Pseudomonadati; phylum Pseudomonadota; class Alphaproteobacteria; order Hyphomicrobiales; family Rhizobiaceae; genus Rhizobium; species Rhizobium sp. CB2179. The sequence continues at coordinate 224,686 of NZ_JBYGKR010000006.1, forward strand.
ACTTGCCGTCGAAGCCGACGTGCTGGTGCTCGACGAGCCGACGGCGAGCCTTCCCGCCGATGAAGTCGATCGGCTGTTCAATGCGATCCGTCCGTTGAAGGATCGTGGCGTCGGGATGATCTACGTTTCCCACAGGCTGGACGAAATCTTCCGGATTGCCGATCGGGTCGCGGTTCTGCGCGACGGATGCATGGTGGGACAGAAGCCCGTCAGCGAGACCACCCCCGAGGAGCTGGTGACGATGATCATCGGCCGCAGCGGCGACAGCCTCTTTTCCAAGACGGCGATCACGCCCGGCAAGGCGATCGTTGAGGTCCGCGATCTCGTCTGCGCCGGCACAGGCCCGATATCCTTCGATATCCGCGAGGGCGAGCTTCTGGGACTGGCTGGATTGCGTGGCGCCGGTCAGGAACGGATCGGCCGCGCCCTGTTTGGTTGCGAGCCCTTCAACGGCTCGGTTCTGCTGCATGACGAGGCCCCCGACCTTTCCAGCCCACGAGGGGCAATGGCGTCGGGCATCGGCTTGATTGCCCGTGACCGGACGGAGGAGTCCGTGGCGCTCTCGCTGTCCATTCGGGAAAATACCTACCTTAATCCGGGAGCCGTCGGGCGTGGGCTTTTGTCCTTCCTGTCGCCGCGCGGCGAAGCCGACCTTGCCCATAAGATCGGCCATTCCGTCGGTCTACGGCCAAACGACCCGGATCTGCCGGTGGAGGCCCTGTCGGGCGGCAACCAGCAGAAAGTGGTCGTCGGCCGCTGGCTGGCAACCGGCCGCAAGCTGCTGGTCGCCGAAGATCCGACCGCCGGCGTCGACATTGGGGCGCGTGCGGAGATCTACCGTCTGATCACCCAGGCGCTCGAGGCCGGTCTCGCGGTTGTCGTGGTGTCGACGGACTTCGAGGAAATCGCCCATATCTGCCACCGCGCGCTGGTCTTTTCGCGCGGGAAAATCGTCAGTGAACTGACTGGAAGCGCTCTGACGACGGAGGCGGTCATCACGGCCGCATCCGCATCGGAAGCCGCTTGAGCCATCGGGAGAACAGCCATGCAATCCATTGAATCCACGGCCCTGGAGCCGACCAAGAGCGAAATGGCCGGTCTGTCCACAGGACAGAAGATCGGACGCCTGATCCCGGTTTACGGGCTGGTGATCCTGACCGTCGGCCTGATCGTGATCTTCTCGATCCTTCTGCCGGATACTTTCCCGACCGTGTTGAATGTCCGCTCGATCGTGTCCGACAAGGCTATCATCGCGCTTCTGTCGCTGGCTGCGATGATCCCGATGGCATCGGGTCGCATCGATCTGACCGTCGGCTATGGCATCGTGCTTTGGCACATTCTCGCCATCAGCCTGCAGACGGCCTACGGCCTGCCCTGGCCGGTCGCGGTCGTCATCGTGCTCGCACTCGGTGTTCTGACCGGCTGCATCAACGGCCTGCTGGTCGAGGTTGCGAAGATCGACAGCTTCATCGCGACGCTCGGCACCGGAACGGTCCTATACGCGCTTGCGCTCTGGCACACCGGCGGCCGACAGGTGGTCGGCGTCCTGCCTGATGGTTTCTATGCGCTGAACGGCACCATGCTGTTCGGCCTTCCGATCACCGGCTTCTATGTGCTGCTGATCGCCATCTGCATGTGGATCGTGCTCGAATACCTGCCGATCGGCCGCTATCTCTACGCCATCGGCGCCAATCCGAAGGCTGCAGCCCTCAATGGCATTCCGGTCCGCAAATTCGTGATCGGCGCATTCGTCACCTCGGGGCTGCTCGCGGCCCTGACCGGGGTCCTGCTCGCCTCGAAGCTGCGCATCGGCCAGGCGAGCGTCGGCCTCGAATATCTCCTGCCGGCGCTTGTCGGCGCGTTCCTCGGATCGACGACGATCAAGCCGGGACGGGTGAACGTCTGGGGCACCTTGATCGGCGTCATCATCCTGGCCGTTGGAATATCAGGAATTCAGCAATTCGGCGGGTCGTTCTTCGTCGAACCGCTGTTCAACGGCGTGACCCTGCTGATTGCCATCGGCATCGCAGGCTACGCCCAGCGCAAGCGCGGAGCTGTGAGGAGGATCACACCCGCATCCAAATGAGGATGCCGGCTTATCCCGGCATTTCATAACAAACAAAATGGAGGAGTGAACATGAAGCGCAGAACATTATTGCAGGCAACGGTCGCAACCGTCGCCGTTATGCTCAGCATGCCGGCATGGGCCGATTCAATGGCCGATGCCAAGGCCGTGGTTGAAAAGTATGCTTCCAAGGTGAGCGCCTGGGACGGCCCGACGAGCGGCCCCAAGGGCGCTGCCGGAAAGAACATCGTCATTCTTGCCGGCGATATGAAAAACGGTGGCATCCTCGGCGTGGTCAATGGCGTTCAGGAAGCGGCAGGCGCGCTCGGCTGGACGGTAAAGGCGCTTGACGGCGCCGGCTCGATCGGCGGGCGGACCGCGGCTTTCGGCCAGGCCATGGCGCTGAAGCCAGATGGCATCATCATCAACGGCTTTGACGCGGTCGAGCAGAAGCCGGCGATGGAAGCAGCCAAGGCTGCCGGCATTCCGATGGTTTCCTGGCACGCTGCCTCGGCGGTCGGTCCGGTTCCCGAAGTCGGTGTCTTCGCAAACGTGACTACCGATGCGATGGAAGTATCGAAGTCCGCGGCGGATTGGGCCTTTGCCGATGCCGCCGGCAAGCCGGGCGTCATCATCTTTACCGACTCCACCTATGCGATCGCGATTGCCAAGGCCGATCGCATGAAGAAGGAAATCGAAGATCTCGGCGGCACGGTGCTCGAATATGTCGACACGCCGATCGCCGAAACCTCGCAGCGCATGCCGCAGCTGACCACGTCGCTTCTACAGAAGTATGGCGCGAAGTGGACGCATTCGCTGGCGATCAACGACCTCTATTACGACTTCATGGGACCGTCGCTCGCCTCGGCCGGCATTGCAGGCGATGGAAAACCGGTGAACGTTGCAGCCGGCGACGGGTCGGAAAGCGCCTATCAGCGTATCCGCGCCAAGCAATTCCAAGCCGTCACGGTCGCCGAGCCGCTCAACCTCCAGGGCTGGCAGCTCGTCGACGAATTGAACCGCGCCTTTGCGAAAGCGCCATGGTCCGGCTACGTGTCGCCACTCCATGTGGTGACCAGCCAGAACGTCGAGTTTGACGGTGGGCCGAAGAACAGCTTCGATCCCGACAACGGCTATCGCGATCAATACAAGAAAATCTGGGGCAAATAACCCTTCCAATCGGGGCGTATCGATCGATACGCCCCGACCTCACGATAACACGCCAACATCGATCCAGCTCCGGCGAGTTTTGGAAAAGAGAACCTATGATCATTCGTTATGCTTTGTTTGAAGGCGAAATCCATCCCGGTAAAGAACGGGAATTCCGCGAATTCGTGCGGCAGCGGCTCGTCCCTCTCTGGACGAAATTTCCAGGCGCCGAGGAAATCCGGGTGCTGGACGGGATGGAGCGCGACGAAGGCGCCCCGATCTATGCCATGGCGCTCGCCATTCGGTATCCCGATATGGACACGGTGAACGCGGCACTTCTCTCCGATGTGCGGTCGCAGAGCCGTGAGGTCACCGGCGAACTCCTGCAGCTCTTTACTGGCAAGGTGCATCATCACGTCTTCTCGGCCAACGAATACGCGCCGCATAGCACCTGACACAGGCGATCCCGACGTCCGCGACGGCTTGGCGTCTGAAGGGCGGTCACTGCGGTTTGCTGCCAAGCCTTTATCAAGAGCAGGGTTAAACAAGGCCCCGTAAAGCGCCGTGGACGAACGTCCCAGGCGCTTTTTTCACGCCTGGATACATCGACCCTCGTGCCGACGCGCCGGACGCGGTGGTTTCGGTTTCCCGCCTTTTGAGCACAATTTTTCACCAGCGCCACTTTCATTAAACTAAATAATCTATCGATTTAGTAGATTACATTCCATCTTACCGTGCATCGCTCCTGCAATCAGCAATCGGAAACGGGAAGATCGACGATGACATTGGCAAAGACATTCAAAATTGCGTTGTTCAGTCTGCTTGGTCTCAGTGCCATTCACGGTCCGACGGCAGCCGAGGCAGACGCTCCCCTGCTTCCCAAAGTGCCGCTGGGCACAGTGCTGACGATCGGCGATCCGGTCACGCAGAAAGCGCTCGAAGTGTCCGGCCTCGGCAAGGAGCTCAGTTTCGAGGTCAAATGGGCCAATATCAGCGGCGGGCCGCAGACGTCGGAAGCTTTCCGCGCCCATGCACTCGACGTCGGGTCGGTGGCCGAGATCCCTTCGATCTTCGCCAACTGGAACAATCTGCCCGTCCGCAACATCGCCTATCGCGAACGCCGTGACCCGATCGCCAATCCCATCTACCGCTTCGGCATCGCGCCAGGCGCGGCCGTGAAGACGCTCGCGGACTTCCGCGGCAAGCGTATCGCCTTCAGCCCGGGTCAGGCACAGGGCACGCTCGTTCTACGCGCCCTCCGTGCCGCAGGCTTGAAGAGCGGCGACGTCACTCTGGTGGAACTGCCGAGTACCAGTGACGTCTACCCGAAGGCACTGGCGAGCAAGCAGGTCGACATCGCACCGCTCGGCGGCGTCTACATCAGGCGCTACATCACCCAATACGGACCCGATGGCGCGACCCTCGTGGAACATGGCCTGCGGGATGATCCGAGCCATCTTTATGCGCCGCAATGGGTTCTGGATGATCCCGCCAAGGCGGCAGCTCTCGCCGAATACGTCGGCCTGTGGGCACGCGCCACCGAATGGGTGAACCGGAACCCGGACCTCTGGATCAAGGAATATTACGTCGGTCAGCAGGGGTTGAGCCAGGAGGACGGGGAATATCTCGTCAAGTTGACCGGCGAACAGGTCGTTCCCAGCGATTGGAGCGAAGTGAAGAAGCGCCACCAGGAAACCATCGATCTACTGGCAGACGAGCTCGGCAACAAGCCCCTCAATGTGGAGCAGATTTTCGACAATCGCTTCGAAAAGCTCGGCGCCGCGGCCTTGGCCAAGAGCCAGTAACGCTCGACACCCCTTCGGAGAGGAGATTTGAAGCATGGCAACCACTTGGGATGCAGATGAGGCGAAACTGTCGCGGTCGTCCGGCGGTAGAATTGTGCGGGCAGGTTCTCGCCTGGTAAAACCGGCTGGCTCCGTTGGCCCGCGAGCCAGGCGCAGGTTAGGCCCCGGACCGGCGATCCCTTTCGGACTGCAGATCGGGCCGGCATTACTCGTCTTGACCTGGGTCGTCGGCTCGGCGCTCGGATGGATCGACCCGCGTATTCTGTCGGCGCCGTGGACGGTGGCCGAGGCTTTCGTAAGGCTCATTGAGCAGGGTCGCCTGCAGGATAACTTCGTGACGTCGGCGACACGCGCCCTGCTCGGCCTTAGCATCGGTTTGCTGATCGGCACGATCCTGGCGTTGATCGCCGGCCTTTCCCGGATCGGCGAAGCCCTGATCGACGGGCCGGTGCAGATCAAGCGCGCGATACCGACGCTGGCCCTGATCCCTTTGTTGATCCTGTGGTTCGGCATCGGCGAGAGCATGAAGGTTACGACCATCGCGCTTGCCGTGATCGTGCCGATTTATATCCACACCCACAACGCGCTCCGCAGCATCGACAGCCGTTATGTCGAGCTGGCCGAAACCCTGCGGATGGGCCAGAAGGACTTCATCCTTCAGGTCGTGCTGCCGGGTGCTTTGCCGGGTTTCCTTCTGGGTCTGCGGTTTGCCGTCACCCTCTGCTGGGTTTCTCTCGTCGTGGTCGAGCAGATCAACGCCACCAGCGGGCTCGGTTACATGATCGATCTTGCCCGAAATTACGGGCAGACCGACGTCATTCTCGTCGGCCTGGTGGTCTATGTGCTGCTCGGTCTCGTCTCGGACGGTCTCGTCCGCCTGCTTGAACGGAGGGCCCTCTCATGGCGCCGCACCCTGGCAAACTGAAGCCTGCAAACAAAGCCGTCCACGTGCGAGACCTCGCACGGCGGTTTGCGACGAAGACGATCCTCGACGGCGTCGATCTCGATATCGAGGAAGGCGAATTCGTTGCCCTGCTTGGCCGCAGCGGCTCCGGCAAAAGCACGTTCCTCAGGGCTCTTGCCGGTCTCGATCACGGTGTCGAGGGAACGGGCACCCTCGAGACGCCGGAGAGCCTTTCGGTGGTTTTCCAGGATGCCCGCCTGCTGCCGTGGCGCACCGTCATCCAGAACGTCACGCTCGGCTTGACCGGCGCCTCCGGCCAGGAGGCCGGGCGGAAGGCTTTGGCGGAGGTAGGACTTGCAGGTCGGGAAACGGCGTGGCCGAACCAGCTTTCGGGTGGCGAGCAGCAGAGGGTCGCGCTTGCCCGTTCGCTGGTGCGCGAACCGGCCCTGCTTCTCGCCGATGAGCCGTTCGGCGCTCTCGACGCACTGACCCGGCTGAAAATGCACGATCTGCTGCGGGAGTTGTGCGCAAGACATCGTCCTGCCGTGCTGCTCGTCACCCACGACGTCGACGAGGCGATTTCGCTGGCCGACCGGATACTGGTTCTCGACGAAGGGCGCCTCATCGAGGATCTCAAGATCGATCTGCCGACGCCGCGTGATCACGGCGATCCGCGCTTTGCTCAAACCCGCATCCATCTCCTCAGCCGGCTCGGGGTCGAGCTTCCGGGCCGCAAGGCCGCCTGACATCAGCAACAGTTCAATTTGATGAGGATAAGCCAATGAGCATATCGAAAAGGCAAATGCGGCTTGGCGCATTCATCATGGCGACCGGCCATCATATCGCCGCCTGGCGCCATGCGCAGGCACAGGCCGATGCCGGCCTCAATATCGATCACTACCGCGAGCTCGCCCAGACCGCCGAACGCGGCAAATTCGATCTCGTCTTCGTCGCCGACAGTCCGGCTGGATGGGACCGCGCCAAGGATCCCGAAGCGCTTCGTCGCACCGCCCAGGGCGCGCATTTCGAGCCGCTGACCCTCTGGGCGGCCCTCTCCCAGGTGACCAAACATATCGGCTTCGTCGCCACGGCATCGACGACCTACGAGGACCCCTACCTTCTCGCCCGCAGGTTCGCGTCGCTGGACTATATTTCCAAGGGTCGCGCCGCCTGGAACGTCGTCACGACGGGTGCGGATGTTTCGAAGAATTTTTCAATCGCGGGCCATCCTGCCCATGCCGATCGTTATGAGCGGGCCGAGGAATTCGTCGATCTGGTGAAGGGCCTGTGGGATTCTTATGAGGACGATGCCTTTATCCGCGACAAGGAAAGCGGGGTCTATCTCGATCCTGACAAGGTGCACCTCGTCGATCACAAGGGCAAGTTCTTCTCGGTGGCCGGTCCGCTCAACGTCGGCCGCCCGGTGCAGGGCTATCCTGTCATCGTGCAGGCCGGCGCATCGGAACCGGGGCGCGAACTGGCCGCCCGCACCGCCGAGATGATCTTTACTGCCAACCAGACCTTCGAGGATGCGCAAGAATTCTATTCCGACGTCAAAGGGCGGCTCGCCCGCTACGGACGCCGGCCGGACGAACTGCTGATCAGTCCCGGCATATTCCCGGTGCTCGGCGGCACGGAAGCGGAAGCCCGGGCGAATTACGACCATCTCCAATCGCTGGTTCATCCCTCCATCGCCTGGAATATCCTTGCGCGCCACTACAAGGGCGTCGATCTTTCCGGCTACTCGCTGGACGATCCCGCCCCTCCCCTGCCTGATAATACCGAACTCAACAAAAGCCGCCTCAAGCTGGTTTCCGATCTGGTATCGCGCAACAATCTGACGCTGCGCCAGTTCTACCTGGCGGTCGCCACCGCTCGTGGCCACCGGACGGTGGTTGGAACACCCGAGCAGATCGCCGATGCGATGCAAAGCTGGTTCGAGAACGGTGCTGCCGACGCCTTCAACATCATGCCGCCGATCCTGCCCACCGCTTTGACCGATTTCGTCGATCAGGTCGTCCCGATCCTGCGCAAGCGCGGCCTGTTCCGGCACGAATACGAAGGCACGACGCTGCGGGAAAACCTTGGCCTTCAACGCCCGCCAAATGGCTTTGTGGTTCAGGCGGGGCAGCAGCAGGCGCAGGCAGCCGTATGATCTCTAGAGGGGCCTTCCTCCCCCTCGTTTTGTTCCAATCACACACAGAACCGCAGCATCGCATGAGCAATAATTCCGAATTTCTTTGGTATATTCCGAACGACGTCAAAGCCGGTCATCGCGGTGATTCCGCCGTCGAGAACCACAACAGCCTGGATACGCTGACCAGCCAAGCAAGGGCGCTGGAAGAGCATGGCTGGAAGGGCGCGCTCATCGGCACCGGTTGGGGCCGCCCCGACACGTTCACCGTTGCGGCCTCGCTCGCCGCCCGGACCACCACCTTCGAGCCGCTCATTGCGATCCGCCCAGGCTATTGGCGACCGGCGAACTTCGCTTCCGCAGCGGCGACGCTGGACCATCTGACTGGCGGCCGCGTGCGGATCAACATCGTGTCTGGCAAGGACAACCTGGCTGCCTACGGCGACAGCGAGGGTGATCAGGCACACCGTTATGCCAGGACCAAGGAGTTCATGCGGCTGGTCCGCAGATTATGGACCGAAGAAAACGTCACATCCGCGGGCGAGAACTTCCGCGTCGCTGAATCCACCGTGGTGCCACGCATCCAGGTTCGCGACGACCGTCGGCACCCCAAATTCTATTTTGGCGGCGCTTCGGAGGCGGCCGAGCGGGTGGCCGCCACCGAGGCCGATGTCCAGCTCTTCTGGGGCGAGCCGCTCGAGGGTGTCCGCGAACGGATCGCGCGGCTCAAGGCGTTGAGCCGGGAGCTGGACCGCGACCTCCCGCCGCTGGAGTTCGGCCTGCGGATCACGACGCTGGTCCGCGACACCACGGAACAGGCATGGACTGACGCCGAGGCGAAGGTCGCCGAGATGGCGAGAAGCAAGGGCAGCGGCTGGCACGATCACCAGCGGGTGCTCGCCGTCGGCCAGCAGCGGCTGCTCGATCTGCACGAGCGCGGCGACGTCCTCGACGACAACCTCTATACCGCGCCGGGCAAATTCGGCGGCGGCGGAGCCGGCACCACCTGGCTGGTCGGGTCGGCGGAAGACGTCGCCCGCTCGCTGCGCAAATACCAGGATCTCGGCATCACCCACTTCGTGCTGTCCGACACGCCCTATCTCTCCGAAATCAAGCGGCAGGGCGATCAGCTGCTTCCGCTGCTACGTAGCTGAGGCGGGAGCACCAGAGCTGCGGCACCGCAGCTGCAATTCATGCCAACTGCCGAGACCTTTCGGCAAATCACTAGCCGATGCAAGAACGGCGTCGGCTAGTCGCAGGCAAGCCGCAGCGCCTTGTTATGCAGGGGAGTGCGAGGATTTCGCAACCACCGGGAGAGCGCTCCTCAAATAGTCCATCCGAAAAACGCAAATGCTATCCAGATATGGCGATATAGCATGCTCCGTCGGGTCCGTTTACACTCTCTAAAATATATTCCGCTAATTTTTTGGATATCGGGACGACGTTCTTTGAGGTTCGTCAGCTCCGCCATGATGGCGGGTCAGGCGCCCGAATTTCGCATGAAATCGGCTTTTATTGCTTTGACGGATGTCCCGTATCTCAAGCGCGATTCCGGGCACCGAGGTGCCTGTCGGATGCACTCGGAGACACCGAGGCTCTGCATTCGAACGAGATATGACAAGCAATCCTGGCTGCCGAGACATCCTTCCAACAAACCTCACCGCGAGGGGAGAGTGCATATGAAGAATATCATGAGTTTCGGGGTTGTGGCGCGCTTGGCGCTTGGCTTCAGCGTTCTCCTTTTGCTGATGGTCGGCTTGACCATCTATTCGACGGAGAAAGTTGCGCAGATCAACGATAAGCTTGGAACCATCAACGACGTCAACAGCGTGAAGCAGCGGTTTGCCATCAACTATCGCGGCAGCGTGCATGACCGGGCGATCGCTATTCGCGACGTCACTCTGGTGACGTCTGACGATGAACGGAAGACCGCCGAGGCATTGATCGAAAAGCTGGCAGCGTCTTACGCCGAGAATGAAAAGCGCATGGCGGATATGGTTGCTTCTCCGGCCGGCGCGACGGAACAGGAAAAGACCATTCTCGGTGAGATTGCAGACATCCAGGCGAAGACCAATCCTTTGGTCGCCCAGATCATTGCGCTGCAGGAGAAAGGCGACGGCGAGGCCGCTCGCAAGATCCTGCTCGAACAGGCCCGGCCGGCCTTCGTTGCCTGGCTTGGCGCCATCAACAAATTCATCGACTACCAGGAAGCGCTGAACAAATCGATTGGCGGCGAGGTTCGCAGCACGGCAAGCGGCTTCAAGCCATTGGCCCTGACCGCGCTTGGCATTGCGGCTGTTCTTTCACTGGTTGCCGCCGCCGTGACCGCACGCACGATCGTCGGCCCGCTGGCAAAACTTCAGCTTTCGCTGAAAGCGATGGCCGACGGCAATCTTAACGGCGATCGTCGCCTCGAAGCGCGCGGCGACGAGATCGGCAAGCTTGCACGGGCGGTAGCGGGGCTGCGCGACGCAATTTCGGCAAAGGCCGAACGGGAAGCCGACGCCGAGGCGAAGCGAGCCGTGTCGGAGCGGCATCGGCTCGAGCAGGATGCCGATGAACGCCGTACGCTCGTCGAGCAGACGGACAAGGCTGTCGGCCAGCTTGGCGACGCGCTGCAGGCGCTGGCTGATGGCGACCTTACACAGCAGATCGGCACTCCGTTCATTCCGTCCTTGGAAAAGCTGAGAGCCGACTTCAATTCCGCGGTCGAAAAGCTCCGTGCCGCCATGCAGAAGGTTGCTCAGAACGCCAGCGCCATCGCGGGCGGTGCACAGGAGATCCGCTCCGCCTCGGACGATCTCGCCAAGCGGACCGAACAGCAGGCAGCCTCGGTCGAGGAAACCGCCGCTGCTCTGGAAGAGATTACGACCACCGTTGCCGACTCGAGCAACAAGGCTCAGGAAGCCGGCCAGCTCGTTCGCAAGACGAAGGACAGCGCGGAGCGCTCTGGCAGCGTCGTTCGGGATGCGGTCGACGCCATGGGCAAGATCGAATCCTCCGCCACCGAAATCGGCAGCATCATCGGCGTTATCGATGAAATCGCGTTCCAGACCAATCTGCTGGCGCTGAATGCCGGCGTCGAAGCCGCCCGTGCCGGTGACGCAGGCAAGGGCTTTGCCGTCGTGGCTCAGGAAGTGCGTGAATTGGCGCAACGTTCTGCCAAGGCGGCAAAAGAAATCAAGGAACTGATCAACGCTTCGAATGGCCACGTCAAAAGCGGCGTTGCCCTGGTTGGCGAGACCGGAAAGGCGCTGAAGGAGATTGCCGAGCAGGTACAGCAGGTCGACGGCAATGTGGGCGCCATCGTCGGCGCCTCGCAAGAGCAGGCGACCGGGCTGAAAGAGATCAATACCGCCGTCAACAGGATGGATCAGGGCACACAGCAGAACGCCGCCATGGTGGAAGAAGCCACAGCGGCGGCTCATAACCTTGCCAAGGAAGCCGACGCGCTGTTCCAGCTGCTGGGCCAGTTCAACATTGGCGGAGCGGTGGCACCGAAACGCGTATCGCCGCCCGCTGCCGCAGCGCCTCGCGCCCAACCGGCGCCCTCGCCCGCGCGTCAGATGATTGCCAAAGTGGGCAAGTCGTTCCAGACGAATGGGAATGCGGCATTGGCCGGCGATTGGGAAGAGTTTTAAGTCGCTCTGATCTCTTTCCGGCTGATACTGGAAAGCAAAGCCGAATGATTTTTGCGAAGGGCAGCGTTTGCTGCCCTTCGCATTTGCATCTTATGCCCGGGCCGGAGCCTTGGCCGGAAGCAAGGCGTTGACCACGACCGCAACGGCGATGTTGGCCGCAAGCGCCAGCAGTCCTGTGTAGACGGTGAAGGGTTCGCCGCCGAGGCTGATCAGATGCAGAGGCTTCCAACCGGCATCCCAGACGAGGAAAGTGCCGCCGCCGAAGCCGACGAACCAGCCGGCAAGCAGAGCGGGTGCACGGAACCAGTTGGTATAGAGGCCGAAGACCAGCGCCGGAAGCGTCTGCAGGATCCAGATGCCGCCGAGCAGCTGCAGGTCGAGGGCGAATTGCGTCGGCAGGAAGATGATGACGAGAAGCGCCCCGATCTTCACGACGAGCGAGGTGATCTTTGCGACCTTCGCCTCGCCCGCATCGCTGACATCAGGATCGACATAGGCTTTCCAGAAATTGCGGGTGAAGAGGTTGGCGGCGCCGATGCTCATCACCGCTGCCGGCACCAGCGCACCGATGGCGATCGCCGCAAAGGCAAAGCCTGAGAACCAGCCTGAAAACAGCGTTTTGAACAGCGTCGGAACAACGTCATTGGCGCTGTCGAGCTTCAGGTTGGCGGCATGCCCCATATAGCCGAGCAGCGCCAGAAGGCCGAGCAGCAGCGTATAGGCGGGCAGCATGATCGCATTTTTGCGGATCGTTTTGCCGCTGTTGGAGGCAAAGATGCCGGTCAGCGTATGCGGATACATGAAGGCCGCGAGCGCCGAACCCAAGGCGAGCGTGGCATAGGCGACATACTGATTGCCGCCGAGCAGCAGGTTGCCGGAACCCTTGGCCTGGAAAGCCGCATCGGCCGAGGCGAAGACATTCGCGTAACCTCCGAGTTTCGACGGGATCAGTGCGACGGCGGCGATCACGACGATATAGATCATGATGTCCTTGACGAAGGCAATCAGCGCCGGCGCGCGAAGGCCCGCGGAGTAGGTGTAGAGCGCCAGCACGATGAAGGCGATCGCCAGCGGCAATTCGCCATGCAGCCCGAGCGCCTTCAGCACCGCCGTCATGCCGACGAGCTGGAGGGCAATATAGGGCATGGTGGCGATGACGCCTGTTGCCGCCACGGCAAGTTCGAGCCCGCGCGATCCATATTGACCATGGACCACGTCGCCAGCCGTCACATAGCCGAAATCCTTGGCGCGTTTCCACAGCACAGGCATGACCATGAAGACGAAGGGATAGACGACGATGGTGTAGGGCAGCGCGAAGAAGCCGTAGGCGCCGACCGTGTAGACCAGCGCCGGGACGGCGATCACGGTGTAGGCGGTATAGAAATCGCCGCCGACCAGGAACCAGGTGATCCATGTGCCGAAGTTGCGTCCGCCGAGGCCCCATTCGTCTATACTCGCCAGCGTTTCCGGCTTACGCCAACGAGAGGCAACGAAGCCCATGACGGTGACGAGCACGAAAAAGAAGATGAAGACGGCAAGCGCCGTGCCGTTGATGTCAGTCGTCATGGCGAGTGCTCCGATAGGCGATCCAGGTCAGCGCTGCGGTGATCGGCACCCAGAGAAGCTGATACCAATAGAAGAAGGGAAAGCCGAAAAGAGATGGCTCGCGGACATTGTAAAATGGTGGCCAGAGCAGACCTAGATAGGGAATGACAAGCAGCCAGAGCGCTGCCTTGCTACGTGGTTTTTCCATGTCGGGATACCTTTCAGGCGCCGCGTCGGCGGTCGCCATGTTCCAGTTGTCGGCGTGGAAGGCAGGTCTGTCAGCCGGCGGCCGCGGCAGGCCCGGCTCGGGTCGCTCGAGGTTTTCCGACCGATCGGAAGCTGATGTAACGCATGTGAATTCCTCCCAACGGCTCGCACTTGGCCAGCCGTGGATGAGTCCTATGGCGGTGGTTTTGTTCTCACAAGATGGGCGCGGCGCTGAAATGCCGGGGCCTACCCAGAAGTGGGTAGACGCGATTTACCCGGTTTTCGAGACGATGCCGTGATCGAGCGCATAGCGGATGAGGCCCGCTGTGGTGGCGATACCGAGCTTCTTCTTGAGGTTCTTGCGATGGGTTTCCGCTGTGGCGGAGGTGATCCCGAGCGTTTCGGCGATCTCCTTGTTGCTTCTGCCGGCAACGATCAGCCCGAGAATGTCGCGTTCGCGCGGGGTCAGGGGATCGCTACCCTCCTCGGCGCGTTCGCCCATCAGCGCGTCGAAGACGCCGGACGAGAAATATGTCCCCCCGCCCGCCACGGTCTCGATGGCCGAGACGATCTCGTCTGTCGAAACGTCCTTCAGGATGTAACCGGCAGCGCCATGCATGACCGAGGAGGAAATATACTCGCGGCTGTCATGCATGGAGAGCATCACGACCCGCGCCTGGGGAAGTTCGTTCCTGAACAACTCGATCGCATCGATGCCGCTCAGCTTCGGCATGTTGATGTCCATCAGCACGACCTGCGGCAGAACTTGCCGGCCGATCTCCAGCCCCGTTTGCGCGAGCCCGGCCGTGCCGGCAACTTCGATATGGTCGAATGTTTCGAGCACCGCCTTCAACCCGTCCAGCACCAGCGGGTGGTTGTCGATCAAGAGCACCCTGATTTTCGGGCGTTCCGTCATGCCGCTTCTGCCCGCTTGCCGGCGGGACGATTGGCTGATTTCGGCAGCATTGCCGTCAGCGTCGTGCCGGTCTCGCTGCTGTTGATCAGCAGCAGGCCGCGGAAGTGGGCCATCCGCTCCTGCATGTTGCGCAGGCCGAGACCCGATCTGCCGGACAGGCCGTCCTTGGCGCCGTCGAAGCCAGTGCCATTGTCGGTGACCGTCATGCGGGCGCGGCCGTTGTCGCTCCAGACCTTGACCGCAAGCTTGGAGGCGCCCGAGTGGCGTTCGACATTGTTGAACGCTTCCTGTGCGACACGATAAAGCGCGGTATTGGCTTCGGCCTTCAGCGTGTCGGTGAAGCTTGAGGCGTCGATCTTCGTCTCGATGCCCGTCCGCTCGGCAAAGTGATAGCAGAGTGCCTCGAGCGCCGCCGTCAGGCCGAGGTCGTCGAGCACGCGCGGGCGCAGGTCGTGCGACAGCCGCCTGATTTCCTTGATGGCGCCGTTCAGCGCCTCGACACCGCGATCGATCGTCAGTGCTGCATCGTCGACATTGGTCCTCACCTTGCGGCCGGCAAGATCCATCGCATAGCGCACGCCGACGAGATTTTGGGAAATGCCGTCGTGCAACTCGCGCGCCAGCCGTGCGCGCTCTTCTTCCTGGGTATCGATGACCCGCTGCGTAAGGGCCTTGAGCCGGCTGTCGGCCATGCGGCGCTCGTGGAACGTCAGCAGCATGCAGGTGGTGAAAACGACGAGCACCGAAGGCACGGCGATCAGCGCGACGATGATAAAGGTCCGTTTTATGTTGGCGCGCATGCCGGCGTTGGCGGCGGCGCTTTGGGCAAAGACGTCATCCAGATAAACACCGGTGCCGACGACCCATTGCCATTTGTCGAGACTGACGACGAAGGAGAGCTTGTCTGCGATCTGTCCGGTCGATGGTTTCTGCCATTTGTACTGATGCAGGCCCCCGCCCGCTCTTGCCGTGGCGATCAGTTCGGCAATGACCTTGTCGCCATCCGGATCGGTAAGATCGAGCCAATTATGCCCATGCCGGAAACTCTGGCGCGGATGGACGATGTTGTTGCCGTCATAATCGTAGACAAAGAAATATCCGTCCTTGCCGTAGTCGAGCGAAGTCAGGATCGCCGCCACCTTTTGCTTGGCGGCTTCGTCGTCGGCACCGGCATTGTCATAGATCGTCTGGATGGCGGACAGGGCAAGGTTGGTCAGATTGAGGATCTCGGCTTCCTTGGTCTTCAGCATGTTCTGCTCGAACGTGTCGATGCTGTTCTTGGCGAGGTTTGCCGATTGCCAGGTGATGAAGGTGGTGATCGCAAGGATCGATATGACGAGCGGGACGATCGCCAATGCGATGATCTGGTGTCGTAACGTCAACGATCATTCCTCCCGAGAATTTGCGCCCGGAATTATGCCCTTTGTCAAATGTGAGTCCAGCGGCTTATCCGTGCGGCCGCGCCAGCACTAGTCCAGGGGCACGAACAGGCCGAGCTTGACGTCGCGCAGCACGACATTCGTGTGCATGCGGCGGATCTGCGGATTGTCAGCCATGATCAGTGCAGCGATGTCGTCATAATGCTCGACGTCGCGGGCGGTGACGATCGCGATCAGATCGACCGCGCCTGTGACGTAATAGACCTGTTGTATGTGATCCTGCTTCTCCGCCCAGAGGCGGAATTTCGCCAGCGCGTCGTAATTATCCCGCTCGATCTCCATCCCGACGATGAACACCATCGCTGTGCCCGTCGCCTTGCGGTCGACGACGGCCACCTCCGCCTTGATGATCCCTTCCTCGCGCAGCCGCTTCAACCGCCTCTGCACGGCCGAGACCGACAGTCCGATCCGCTCGGCAATCGTTTCGGCTTTCAGCTGGCAGTCGCGCTGAACGATATCGAGAATGTCACGGTCAAAACGATCCAGCTGTTCCATTGTCCAATCCTAATTCTCGCCGCAGCAATTCGCGCATTCTGCCGTACTTGCCGCACGAGGAAGATTATTTTGCATAAAATATGCAGAATAGATGAAAACTGCGCGAAAAAACCGCGTTATTTTATCATTATCCTTCGCAAATTCAATTCACCCGGAACCATGCATGCCAGATCAACCCTTTCCTGCTCTTCGCGTCGAAGATCTCCATAAAAGCTTCGGCTCGCAAGAGGTTCTCAAGGGTATCTCGACGCAGGCCGAAAAGTCCGATGTGATTTCGATCATCGGTTCGTCGGGCTCCGGCAAGAGCACTTTTCTCAGATGCATCAATTTCCTGGAAACGCCGGATCGTGGCCGCATTGCCGTGAACGGCGAGGAGATCGCGCTGAAGATGGGGCGGGGCGGCCGGCTGCAGCCGCGCAGTTGGCGGCAGATCGAACGGCTGCGGACCGGACTGGGGATGGTCTTCCAGAGTTTCAATCTCTGGGCTCATCGTACGGTGCTGGAAAACGTCATCGAGGCGCCGGTGCACGTCATGGGCATTTCGCGGCGCGAGGCCATCGAAAAGGCCGAGGCCCTGCTCCACAAGGTCGGGCTCTTCGATAAACGCGACGCCTACCCCGCTTTCCTCTCCGGCGGTCAGCAGCAACGCGCGGCGATTGCCCGGGCGCTCTGCGTCGACCCTGCTGTCATGCTGTTCGACGAGCCGACATCGGCGCTTGATCCGGAGCTGGTCGGCGAGGTCCTGAAGGTCATCCGCGATCTCGCGGAAGAAGGCCGGACCATGTTGATCGTCACGCATGAAATGCGCTTCGCGCGCGATGTCTCCAGCCGTGTTCTCTTTCTGCATCAGGGACGGATCGAGGAAGAAGGCCCGCCGGAGCAGATATTCGGGGCGCCGGTCAGCGCCCGCTGCCGGGAGTTCACCGGCCTCAGCGCCCACTGATGCACTTCGAGCTCTCATCGACAACACAACACAAACCAGGAGAATCCTGCGAATGAAACTGCTCCCCACACTGTTCGCCGGCGCGGCACTCGTGCTTTCCGCCGTCACCGCACAGGCCGAAGTCCGCTTCGGTGTCATGAACGAATCCTATCCGCCCTTCTTCGCCAAGGACGCCTCCGGCCAATGGCAGGGATGGGAAATCGACCTGATGAATGCCGTATGCGAAGAGATGAAGGAGAAATGCTCGATCGTCGAAATTTCCTGGGATGGTCTCATTCCGGCTCTCCAGAGCAAGAAGTTCGACGTGATCTGGTCGTCGATGTCGAACACCGCGGAACGCTCGAAGGTGATCGACTTCACCGATAAATATTACAACACGCCGAGCACCTTGATCGGCCCCAAGGACCAGAAGCCGGGCGCCACTGCCGAGGACGTGAAAGGCAAGACCATCGGCATCCAGGTGTCGACGATCCAGTCGGAATATTACAAGAAGTATTTCGCCGAGGCTGCCGAGGAAAAGACCTACCAAACGCTCGACGAAGCGTTCCAGGATCTCGCCTCCGGCCGTATCGACTATGTCTTCGGCGATTCACTGGCGCTTGACGCTTTCCTGAAAAGCGATGGCGGCAAGGATTGCTGCGCCAAGATGGGCGACGTTGCCGACGACAAGGAGATTCTCGGCGCCGGCGTTTCGGGCGGCCTGCGCAAGGAAGACACTGAGCTGAAGGCCAAGTTGAACACGGCGATGGCTGCCGTCCGCGCCAGTGGCCAGTATGACGCCATCAACAAGAAATACTTCGATTTCGACATCTACGGCGCAAAGTAAGCAGCCGGAACGATGGCGACCACGCAACAAGGTATTCTGGACCTGCTGTATCCCTATCCTCCGGGATGGGGCGGCGTCCTTCTGGCAGGTGCGGTCTCCACGGTCGCCATCTCCGCTTGCGCCTTCGCGATCGGCCTGCTGCTCGGCACGGGCGGCGCGCTTGGAAAGCTTTCGGGCAACCGCATGCTCCGCCTCCTGCTTGATCTCTATACCACGCTGATCCGCGCCGTTCCCGAGCTGATCCTGATCGTCGGGCTCTATTATGCCGGCACCGATGGCCTCAACCGGCTGCTCGCCGCGTTGGAGCTGCCGCCGGTCAATGTGAATGGGTTCGTGGCGGCCGTCGCCGTGCTGGGTTTCGTCCAGGGTGCCTACATGACGGAGGTGCTGCGCGGCGCGATCCTTGCCATTCCCGTCGGCCAGATCGAGGCCGCCAAGGCCTTCGGCATGGGACGGGTACTGAGGTTCCGCCGGGTCCTGCTGCCGGCGCTCCTGCCAAACGCGCTGCCGGGTCTTGCCAATCTGTGGATGTCGGTCACCAAGGACAGCGCGCTGGTGGCGGTCGTCGGCTACCAGGAACTGGCGCTCGCCACCCGTCTTGCCGGGGCAAGCACCAAGCATTACTTCGTCTTTTTCCTTGCTTCGGCCCTTCTCTATCTCGCCATCACGCTTGTTTCCAACGTCGTCTTCAAACTGATCGAGGGACGGGTACGGCGGGGGCAGCCGCGCCTTGCCTGAAGAAAGCGCCCCATGAATTTCACCTGGATCTCTTCCTATTGGCCGCTGCTTCTGACCGGCGCCTGGCAGACTGTTTGCCTGCTGGTGATCTCCGTGGTGTTCGGCTTCGCCATCGCCATAGGCTTGGCGTTTGCGCAGGTCAGCGGCGGCAGGCTGACGCGGCTCCTGGCGCGCAGTTACTGCACCTTCTTTCGCGGCACGCCGCTGCTGATACAGCTATGGCTTCTCTACTACGGGGTGGGCTCGCTGCTGCCCATGGTCCCCGGCATCCGCCAGAGCCTCTTCTGGCCGATCCTGCGCGAGGGCTTCTTCTTCGCCGCCGTCAGCTTTACCCTGAACTATGCAGCCTATGAGGCAGAGGTGTTGCGCGGTGCGCTGCTCGCCGTTCCCAAGGGCGAGCTCGAAGCGGGCCGGGCCTTCGGCCTGTCGCCCTGGATGCTGATCCGCCGCATCTGGCTGCCGCGCGCCATTCGCATCGCCCTGCCGACGATTGCGGGAGAGATCGTCATGCAGCTCAAGGCGACGCCGCTCGCCTTTACGGTGACGGTGATGGATCTCTATGCCGTGGCAAACAAGGTTCGGCAGGACACGCTGCTCGTCTATGAACCGCTGCTGGTCGTCACCCTCTTCTATCTCGCGCTGACCGCCGTAATCGCCCGCGTTTTCCGAAGTCTCGAAGCGCAGGTGCCGGTTCGCCGCTAGGCCGACGGCAAAGAAACTGGTCATGAGTTCCCTCACGCACGAACCACGTACATCTCGCCCACCTTGTTATGCAAAAGCCCGCCGCCGCTGACGGCGCGACAGCCTGAATGGAGACCTCTTCATGAGCACGATGCGAATTCTCGATGGCGGCATGAGCCGCGAACTGTTGCGGCTGGGCGCCGAGCTGAAACAACCGGAATGGTCGGCATTGGCGCTGATCAATGCGCCGGATATCGTCCGTAAGGTTCACCAGGAATTCATCGCTGCCGGCTCTGAGGTCGTTACGACAAACAGCTATGCGCTCGTGCCCTTTCATATTGGTGAGGACCGGTTCTGGAAGGAGGGGGCGGCGCTGATCCGTCTCGCCGGTCGCTTGGCGCGCGAGGCGGCTGATTCTGTCACGGATCGGAAGGTGCTGGTTGCCGGCTCGCTGCCGCCGATCTTCGGCTCATACGAGCCGCAGAACTTTCAGCCTTCACGGGTGCAGGATTATCTCGAGGTGCTTGTCGAAAATCTTTCTCCCTTCGTCGATGTATGGCTCGGTGAGACGTTAAGCCTGATTGCCGAGGCAGAGGCTGTCCGCAAGGCGGTGGCGGCATCAGGCAAGCCGTTCTGGATTTCGTTCACTTTGGCCGATGACGAGGTAGCCATAAGGGGCGGCGAACCGAAGCTGCGCTCCGAAGAAAGGGTCGAGGACGCGGCATCCTGGGCGGGTTCATCGGGCGCCGAAGCCCTCTTGTTCAATTGCAGCAAGCCTGAGGTCATGCAGGCGGCGGTGGAGACCGCGGCGCGCGTGTTCCGGACAATGGACGCGCGCATCGAAATCGGCGTCTATGCCAATGCCTTCGAAGGGGAGCAAGGCGAGGCAGCCGCCAATGAAGGCCTGCATAAGACCCGCAACGACCTAAATGACGATGCCTACTCGCGCTATGCCTGCTCCTGGGCTGAGGCCGGCGCGACCATCATCGGCGGCTGCTGCGGCATTGGCGCCGCCCATATCCATCGCCTGAAGAAGACGCTTTTGGATTGAAGCGGCACGTCAGGAGATCGGCTATGTCGCAATTGTCATTTGGTGTTTGACGCCGTCTTCTGGAGCTCGAGCAGAAGCTCGATCAACTTCGGGGCCATCTCCCTGATTTCCGAAAGGTGGACGGCGCTCAGTCGCGTCAGAAGCGCGTCCGCCTTATCCGTCAGAAGAACCGTCTGGCGGCGCCTGTCGGCCGGATCGGCATGACGTTCAACCAGTCCGGCATCCGACAGCCGCCCGACAAGCTCGGTCGCCGTATGCGGCGCGATGATCAGCCGCTCGGCTAGCATGCCGATGGTCATGGCATCGCCACGTTGTCCCTTGATCGCCAAAAGGGCCTGATGCTGCTGCGGGGGCAATCCCTCCGACTGGGCGGCAGAGGCGCTGAAGTCCATGAACTGGCGAAGCGCGAATCTAAGGTCGGCGAGAGCTTCGTAATCCTCTTGCCTCAGCGGCGGCGCGGTCTTCTTCAAAGCACTTCTCCTCTGCCGCAACGTCCGCCAAGGTCGGCAGCCCATGCCGCCATCCTCGAATAGATGGGCAGTCGCCAGCCGGTCAAGTGAGGCATCTTCATGGGACATTTTCGCCTTCATGCTTTCACCCATTGATTTATATCGTATCACGATATATTGACGCGCCTCAAGCGTATCCATTTCCGGCGTAGCAGAGGCTTCCATGGCGCAGCATCCACCAAACAACCGGCCGCACGATTTCACCGGCGGTCTTTCCCGGCGCGAGGCCGGCGATTTCACCACCGACAGGCGGGTCCTCCTCCTGGTCGGCATGTCCATCATTGTCGGCACGGCCGGTGCGTTTGCCGCCTGGTGTCTCGTCAGCCTCATCGCGCTGGTGACGAATGTCATCTGGTTCGGAGAGATCGGTATCCAGCCCGCCTCTCTGGCTGGGGTGCCGCGCTCGCTGTGGGTGGTGCTGGTTCCGCCGTTCGGCGGGCTCGTCATCGGATTGATGGCCCGTTTCGGGTCGGAGAAGATCCGCGGCCACGGCATTCCCGAGGCGATCGAGGCCATCCTGATCGGCGGCAGCCGGATGTCGCCGAAGGTCGCGGTCCTCAAGCCCCTGTCATCGGCGATTTCCATCGGAACCGGCGGCCCGTTCGGCGCCGAGGGGCCGATCATCATGACCGGCGGTGCGATCGGATCGCTGTTCGCGCAATTCTTTCACATGAGTGCGGCCGAGCGGAAGACGCTGCTCGTCGCCGGCGCGGCCGCAGGCATGACGGCGATCTTCGGTTCGCCGATCGCCGCGGTCATGCTGGCGGTCGAACTGCTGTTGTTCGAATGGAAGCCGCGCAGCTTCATTCCCGTCGCCGTTGCTGCCTGCGTGTCGATCTGCTGGCGCCCGCTGCTGTTCGGCGTCGGCCCGCTGTTCCCGACCCACTTCCAGGTGGCCTTGCCCTGGTGGGGTATTTTCGCCTGCGCGGCGATGGGGATCATCTCCGGCCTGCAATCGGGATTGCTGACGACGCTGCTCTACCGGATCGAGGACCTGTTCGAAGCCTTGCCGATCCACTGGATGTGGTGGCCGGCACTTGGCGGTCTCGTCATCGGTCTCGGCGGCCTGATCGAACCGCGGGCCATGGGCGTCGGCTACGACATCATCGATGGCTTGCTCAACAACCGGCTGCTCGCCCCGGCTGTCATGTCGATCCTGCTGGTGAAGACCATCATCTGGCTGTTTGCCCTGTCGTCGGGCACCTCCGGTGGCGTGCTTGCGCCGCTCCTCATCTTCGGCGGGGCTCTCGGATGGCTGGTCGGTCTTGTCATGCCGGGCAATGATCCCGGCTTCTGGGCGCTGCTCGGAATGGCGGCGATGATGGGTGGAACCATGCGTGCACCGCTGACGGGCACTTTCTTTGCGATGGAGATCACCGGCGACGTCAGCACGCTCGTTCCGCTGCTTGCCGCAACCGTGGTGGCCTATGCCGTCACCGTCCTTCTGCTGCGCCGCTCGATCCTCACCGAGAAGATCGCCCGCCGCGGTCAGCACATCACCCGCGAATATGGCGTCGACCCGTTCGAACTGTCGCGCGCAAGGGAGATCATGATCAGCGATGTCGACACGCTTCCCGTCGCCATGACGGTGGGAGAGGCGTGCGATTTCTTCGCCTCGCAGCAGAAAACGCACCGGATCTATCCGGTGGTCGATGCGACAGGCAGGTTGGCCGGCGTCGTATCGAGGGCCGACGCTCTGCTCTGGCAGGGGAATCCGGACCTCGCCAGTCAGACGCTCGCGGAAAACGTGACGGATGATTCCGTTCCGGTGGGGCATCCTGATGATACGGTCGCATTCATCGCGGATCTGATGCTGTCGACCGGCGACGGACGCATTCCGATCGTCGATCCGACCTCCGGGAAACTATGCGGCCTGATCGCCCGCAAGGATCTGCTGCGGTTGCGCAGTTCCTACAGGTCGGCGGAACTGGATCGGCGCCCGTATCTCACCGCCGGCTCGAAGAGCAAGTCGCGGTAGCGGTCCGCGGGCGTCCTCCGCATCGCTACTGCTACTGCCGCGCGCCGCATGGATCAGGTCCCATGCGGCGCGCGCGCTTGAAGACGTCAGTGCAGCCCGAACAGGTTCAGCAACTCTTCGCGGTGTCGAACGAATTCCGGTGCGCTGCGGTCGCGGGGCCGGGGCAGATCGATTTCGATCAGACGCGGCTCGCCGCCCTTTTCCCGTGGCAGGATGAGGATCCGGTCGGCCAGATAGATCGCCTCCTCGAGATCATGGGTAACGAGGATGGTCGTCACATCCTCATCGCGCCAGATCCGTGCGAGTTCTTGCTGCATGCCGATCTTGGTCATCGCGTCGAGCGCGCCGAGCGGTTCGTCGAGCAGCAGGATCTCCGGCTGGACGGCTAGAGCCCGGGCGATGCCGACGCGCTGGGCCATGCCGCCCGACAGCTGCCGGGGATAGGCAGCCTCGAACTGCTGCAGGCCGACGAGCTTGACATAGTGGCGCGCCCGTCCCCTCGCCTGCTCACGCGACAGGCCGCTAGTTTCCAGCCCGAAGGAGACATTGTCGAGCACGGTCAGCCAGGGCAGAAGGCGCGGTTCCTGGAAGATGACGGCGCGCTCTGTGCCGACGCCTCGCACCGCCTTGCCATCGACGAGGACCTCTCCCGTGTCGGAATCCTCAAGACCTGCCAGAACCCTGAGCAGGGTCGTCTTGCCCGAGCCGCTGGCGCCGACGATGGCGAGGCTTTCGCCGGAGCGGACGTGGAGGTTGATATCCCTGAGAACCTGCAGAGGTGTCCCGTTCAACCTGTAGGATTTGGAGAGGTGACGGATCGTCACCTCCCCGCGGCGCGTGTCCTCAGCGATGCTCATCATCATTCCTCAGTTGCTTGCCGGCTTGGCGTCGACGGTCAAGAGGATGTCCTTGGCAGCCAGTTGGCCTTCCTTCAATTTGCCTTCGCGAACCAGGACGTCGATCCAGAACTGGATGTCGCGCTCGACCGGCAGGCCGCCGGCACGCACCCCATAGCCTCGGAAGTACTGTGCGATATCAGCGTTCTCACCACGCTCACTGAGCGCCTCGGCGAGGATCTTCTTGGTTTCCTCCGGATGCTCGCGGGCGTAATCGAGAGCGCGAGCCGACTGCTCGACGAAAATCTTTGCAGCTTCAGGATGTTCGCGAGCGAAATCACGGCGCAGGACCACGAAGCCCCCGGCGATGTCTCCAAGCACGTCGGTATCGTCGAAAATCGGACGCAGACCGCCATTCTTCAGCGCAGCCCCTTCGAAGGTCGTCTGCCAGTAGCCGAAGGCGGCAATATCGACCTGTTTGGAGCGCAGCACCTGCTCGAGCTGCGGCCCGGGAACGACAAGCTGATTGGCTGCGTCCGCCGGTAGGCCTACGGAATGCAGGGCTTCGCGGATGGTATAGTCGAGATGCGCGCCGAGCGTATTGACCGCGATGCTCTTGCCGGCAATGTCCTTGATACTCTTGATCGGGCTGTCTTCCAGCACGTAGAAGGTCGACTGCACCTCGTTATTGATGCCGTTTGAGGGATAGGCGGCGACGAAATCATTGCCGCCGATGATCGAATTCAGGACGGCGGAAGTTGCGGCGCTGCCGATCTCGACATCACCCGATGCCAGGGCGATCAGGGAGGCCGGGCCGCCCTGGGCGTAGCCGACATTTTCGAGCGTGATGCCCGTTCCGTCGAAGTAGCCGAGTTCGGCGGCGAGTTCATGAGCGGCAAGACCATGGCTGGCGAGATAGCGCAGCTTCACCGTGTCGGCGGCCGCGGCGGGTGAGGTTAGGCCGAGAGCGATCACTGCCGGCAGGAGAAGGTGGCGGGGATGGAATGTCATCTGGTGGGACCTTTCGGAAGAGGAAAATCGGGAAAGCAGGTCAGCGGCTCGGCTGAGACCAGCGGCAGAGACGGCGCTGCAAGAGAACGAGCAAGGCATTGGCGGCAAGCCCGAGGAAGGCGAGCAGAAAGATCGCCGCAAACATCAGCGGGATCTGGAAATTGTACTGGGCATTCATCACCTGGAAGCCGATGCCCTTGTTGGCGCCGATCATCTCGGCGGCAATCAACAGCAGAAGTGCCGTCGTCGCCGAAAGACGCAGGCCGACGAAGATCGCCGGTACCGACGCCGGCAGGATGACGCGGCGGAAGATGGTCAGCGGTCCGGCGCCATAGGTCCGCGCCATCTCGATGAGCTTCTTGTCCACTTCCTTGACGCCGCCGATCGTAGCGAGCAGCACCGGAAACAGTGTGGCCCAGAAGATCACGAAGATCTTCGATGTTTCGCCGAGGCCGAGCAGTAGGATGAAGACCGGGTAGAGCGCCAGCGCCGAGGTCTGGCGGAAGAGCTGCAGGATCGGATCGAGCGCCTGTTCGACCGCACGAACCTGACCCATGAACAGGCCGAGCGGAATGCCGATCACCACGGCAAAGGCGAAGGCGGTTCCGGATCGCTGCAGGCTGATGGCGATATCATCGAGTAGCGCGCCATTGGCCAGATTGGTCCAAAGAGCGGACAGGATCACGTCCAGGGGCGGGAAGATAGCGGGATTGACCCAGCCCCTAGTGCTCGACACCTGCCAGAATAAGAGGAAGCCGATGAGAAGGCCGTAGCGCGGCAAAAGCGATGCGAGCACCCCGCGCACTTGCGAGGCGAGAGTGGAAATATGGCTTTCGCTGTTTTTCAGGCGGCTGAAGCTTCTCGGAAGAACCTGGTTGATTTCATAGGACATCGACCGCTCCTCACTCTGCTGCCTGGAGATCTGCTTGTTCTGCAGCCCACCGATTGGTCGGGAAAGGCAGGCCGAGGTTTTCTCGAAGAGTCTTGCCCTCATAGGCCGTGCGGAACAGGCCGCGGCGCTGCAGTTCCGGAATGACCAGATCGACGAAGTCGTCGAGTGCTGTCGGCAGCCAGGGCGGCAGAATGTTGAAGCCGTCGGCAGCTTCGTTCTCGAACCATTTCTGCAGCGTATCGGCGATCTGTTCGGGCGTTCCGACGATGGTGTAGTGACCGCGGGCGGAGGCAATCCACTGATAGAGCTGGCGAATGGTGAAGTTGTTTTCATCGGCGATCTGGCGGATGAGGGCCTGGCGGCTCTTCATGCCTTCCGTCGGCGGCGCCGGCGGTAGAGGGCCGTCGAGGTCATAGCCGTGCAGGTCGAGCGTGCCGCCGGTCAGGCCATTGAGGAGGCCGATCCCGTCCTCTTCGACGATGAGCGAGGTCAGGCGGTCGTATTTCTCGCGCGCCTCCGCCTCGGTCCTACCGACGAAAGCGGATACGCCGGGCATGACGAGGATATGATCGGGGTTTCGGCCGAGAGCGCGGGCGCGCGCCTTGATATCCCGATAGAACTCCTGGGCGGTTTCGATATGCTGATGGGCGGTGAATATGACTTCGGCCGTTGCTGCGGCGAGCCCGCGTCCATCTTCGGATTGCCCGGCCTGGACGATGACGGGATGCCCCTGCGGCGATCGCGAGATGTTGAGCGGACCGCGCACCTGGAAGTGTTCGCCGCGGTGGTCGGTGTCGTGCAGCTTCGACGGATCGAAGAACACGCCGGATTGCTTGTCCCGTATGAACGCGTCGTCTTCGAAGCTTTCCCAGAGTTTGCGGACAACATCGACGTGTTCGGCAGCGCGGCGATATCGGTCTGCATGCGGCAGCTGGGTATCGCGGTTGAAGTTCTGCGCCGTCAGGTCGCCCGTCGTGGTGACAACATTCCAGCCGGCACGGCCCTCCGAGATCAGGTCCAGCGAGGCGAATTTGCGGGCGGTCGTGTAAGGCTCTTCGTAGGTGGTCGAGGACGTGGCGATAAAGCCGAGATGGGTGGTGAAAGGCGCAAGGGCCGAGAACAATGTCACGGGTTCGAAGCCGGCCACGCGGGCGTTACCGCCTTCGCGTGCTCCACCGAAACCGACAGCCAGCCCGTCGGCCAGGAAATAGGCATCGAAGAGGCCACGCTCAGCCGTCAAGGCAAGACGTTTGTGAAACTCGAAACTGGTCGCGCCGTCTGCCGGCTGGTCGGGATGCCGCCATGACGCAACATGCTGTCCGCCACCGGGAAGAAATGCCCCAAGCCTGATTTTCCGTGTCATTTCGTGTCCTCTCCGTTTTCCGTCAACAGCCCGGTCTTCCCCAGGGCCAAGTATTCAATTGGCTGTTGGGTTGCTAAAATACGTTCTCCATAGAATTTATAGAGAAACTGAATTTCGTAGTTTCGGAGGAAGGGTGAATAGATTTCCCGGTTTGGCATGAAATTGGAAATCAACGGTCAGGGCGACTATGCCCGGGTATGCGGGCGCGGACCGGCAGATGGGATCTGCGGGCGTGGCGAAGAGCCCGGCCGAGACGACAAATGGCAATAGGTCTTCTGAGCGTCTTATGCCCGCTTGCAGCCCCGCCGGAGCGAGGATCCAGTTTGACGAGCATGCAAGGGAATGGCGGTTTTCGCACGAACGCCCGTGCTACCTGAGATCAATGCCTTGATGTGCTCAGGGCATCAGCCTCGTTTTGGCCGGGTCGGGGCATGGTCGAGGCCGGCGGCGGCCTTCTTCAGGCAGTCGAGGTAGCGGTCCCGGTTGGCGATGCCATCGTCGCGTGGCGTGACGAGGCAGAGCGTTGCGGCTGCATGGCCTTCCTCGCCCCGCACCGGTACGGCAAAACAGTGGGTGAAGCTGTCGACGATGCTGTTGAAGGTGAAGAGACCTTCGCGCTCGGCCTGGCGCACCTCGGCGATGAAGGTTTGCGGCTCAAGCCATTCGCCGTTCGGCAGGCGAAAATCCTGCGGCGGAATGAAGTTCAGAATGTCCTGATCCGACAGGTGTGCGACGAGCAGGCGGCCCGACGCCGTCCACGGGATCGGCACCGACTGCCCGACATCCGTCGAAATGCGGAAGGGGCGCGCGCCTTCGCGCATGCGAACGACCGTGTATCTGTTTCCATCCAGCATGCAGAACTGCGCTGTCTCCCGCGTCTCGTCGGCAAGCTGTTCCAGCGCCGCCTCGCATTCGCGGGTGAAGTCGAAATGGTTCTCATAGGCTGCGCCGAGGAAATACAGTTTGCGGCCGAGATAGACACGCCCCTCGCCGCCGGTGAATTCCAGGATACCATTCTGCAGCAGCAGGTTGACGAGCTCGTAAACCGATGAGCGCGGCGCGCCGATCTGCGCGGCGATTTCATTCGGCTTCAGGGCCTGCCGTTTCTGGCGCAGGAAATCGAGGATCTCGAAGGCGCGGTCGAGCCCTCGGGCGCGTTTACCGGCTGCTTCGTCCTGAACTGCATCCATTTCTATCGATCCCTTTTTTGTCCGGCCAAGCTTTTCAAGCCGACTGCCGCATCTGTCAATCGATCCCGTCATTCGCCGCGAATGAAATTTTCCCACCCCTCTTGCGAGGTAGAAAAATCGGCATAAGATCGCCTCGTCCGGTATATAGATCACATGTACATTATATTGGACACCAATGGCAAGCCGTCAACGCTGCCGCACACAAAAAAGGGGATCGACATGAAGAATCTTGAAAACGGCATTTCCGCTTCGCTACGCCGCCGCCTTCTCTCGGGTGCTGCCGCCGCGGCCGCACTCCTCGTCTTTTCGGCCGGTACGGCCTCGGCCGCCGCCAATTGCATCAAGGGTGACAGGAAAGCGCCCTATACGATCGGCTGGGCAAACATCTATTCGGTGCCGACCTGGATGAAGCAGACCGAAGGCACCATCACGGCCGAAGTGGAGGAGCTGAAGAAGGCGGGCCTCGTCAAGGACCTGATGATCACGGACGCGCAGGGTAACGCCCAGACCCAGATCCAGCATATCCAGTCGATGATCGACGCCAATGTCGACGCCATCGTCGTGATCGCCGGTTCCTCCAACGCGCTCGACCGCGTCATATCAGATGCCTGCGACAAGGGCATTGCCGTCGTGAATTTCGACAGTCTGGTCAATTCCGACAAGGTGACGGCGAAGATCAACACCGATTCCAACGAATGGGGCGCGACCGCTGCCAAGTGGATGGTCGGCCAGCTCGGCGGCAAGGGCAAGATCATCATCATGAACGGCCCGGCCGGCATTTCGGTGAGCGACGACCGCCGCAAGGGCGCCCAGCCGGTCCTTGACGCCAATCCCGGTCTCCAGGTGATCACCGAGACGAACACGGAATATAACGTCGCCCCGGCACAGGAAGCGATCACCAGTCTGCTCTTTGCCAATCCCGAAATCGACGGCGTGCTGTCGCTCGGCGGCGCGCTATCGGCCGGCTCGGTGCTGGCCTTCGAGCGTCAGGGCCGCGACCAAGTGCCGACAACAGGCGAAAACGCAAGGCAGTTCCTGGAGCTCTGGAAGGAGAAGGGACTGAAGGGCTGGGCCACCATGCAGCCCAACTGGCTCGGCGCGCTGTCTGTTTACACCGCCGTGCAGGCGCTGGAAGGCAAGGCCGTTCCGGCCTTCGTCAAGGTGCCGCTGCCTGTCATCGACGACAGCACGATCGGCAGCTACCTCGCCCGGGCCGACAAGTTCCCGGCTGACGGCTATATATACTCGGACTACGACAAGGCGCTCTTCGACAAGCTGCTTGCCGCCAAGTAATCCGCCCAAGTAACTCGGGTTGAGGAAAGCCGTCATGACGGAAGAAAGACCCCTGCTGGAAGCCCGGCAGGTGTTCAGAGGATTTTTCGGCAATCCCGTTTTGAAGGGCGTCGATATTGCCCTTCTGCCGGGCAGGGTTCACGCCCTGCTCGGCGAAAACGGCGCCGGCAAATCCACGCTGATCAACCTCCTGTCCGGCGCTCTGCAGCCGGACAGCGGTTCCATCCTCGTCGACGGCAAGCCAGTCGAGCGCTTCAGCCCGGCGGCTGCGCGCGGTGCGGGTATTGCCGTCGTTCAGCAGGAGCTGAGCCTCACGGCCAGTCTGTCGATTGCCGAAAACATAGGGCTCGGCGCCTTTCCGCGCCGGTTCGGCCTTATCGATTACAGAGCGCTTCATCGCGGCGTGTCAGACGTCTGCGATATGGTCGGGCTCACCGAGCCGCTCGACATGCCAGTCGCCGACCTCGCACTTGGCCGCCGTCAGATGGTGGAGATCGCCAAGGCACTGTTCCGCAAGCCGCGTGTGCTGATCCTGGATGAGCCGACCTCATCGCTCTCCGCGCACGAAGCCGGCATCCTGGCCCGCCTGATCGAGACGCTGAGAGATCGCGGCACTGCACTTCTCTATATTTCCCACCGCCTCAACGAGGTGCAGGCGCTCTGTTCACATGTCACGGTGCTGAAGGATGGCCTGGTCACCGCCGACCAGTCGCTGTCCGGCATCGACGGCGAAGGCCTGGTGCGCCTGATGGTCGGCCGCGAGACCGGCGACCTGTTCCCGCCGCGCTCCGTCACGGCACCCGGCGCGATTCGCATCAGCGTCGAAGGTTTTTCCGCCGGCATGGTGCGTGACATCGATTTCTCCGCCCGCGCCGGCGAGATCGTCGGCATCGGCGGGCTCGTGGGACAAGGGCAGGAAGACCTGCTGCTCGGTCTCTACGGCGCGATTCCGGCCTCGGCCGATCGGGCGGAAGTATCCGGCAAACCCGCCCTGCCCGCCAATGTCGGCGAGGCGAATGCCACCGGCATCGTCTATGTCCCGGCCGACCGCAAGCATGAGGGGCTGGTGCTGCCGCATTCCATTGCCTCCAATCTCATCCTGCCCTCGCTCGGACGGCTCGCCCGCAAGGGCTTACGCGACCGACCGGCGGAAAACGGCCTGGTCGCCGATCTCGCGCGCCGGCTGACGATCAAGGGCGACACGGCCCGCCCGGTCCAGGCCCTTTCCGGCGGCAACCAGCAGAAGGTGGCGCTCGCCAAATGGCTGCCGCTCGATCCCTCCGTTCTGCTCCTCAACGATCCGACGCGCGGCGTCGACATCGAGACCAAGCGGGAAATCTATCTCATGCTCCGTGCCTTCGCCGCCGAGGGGCGGCTCGTCATTCTGGCGAGCTCCGATACGCCGGAGCTGGTGCATCTCTGCGACCGTGTCGTGGTTCTGCGCGAGGGCGTCGTCGCCGCGGTGCTGTCGCAAGATGAAATCAGCGAAGGAGCGATCGTCGGTGCGGCCATGGGCATTACCACCACGACACAGGGAGAGGCGGCATGAGCACAAGTTCATCATCCCGGCTCTACGGCTCGATCCAGCTTCGCCGCAACCGTGGCCTTGCCGGCCTCTATCTGGTTGTCGCCGCCTTTCTCATCCTCTATGCGCTGCTCTTTCCCGGCATCCTTTCGATCGGCGGCTTCTCCAAGTTCACGCAGAACTGGTTCCCGCTGGCGCTCGTCACCATGGCGCAGGCGCTGCTCATGCTGAACGGCGGCATCACGCTGGCGATCGGCCCGCTCGTCAGCCTTGGAGCGGTGATCGCCGCGACGACGATGCAAGGGGCGCTCGGCGTGCCGGGCGGCATTCTTGCGGTCGCACTCGCCGGTCTTTTGATCGGCGCCGCCATCGGCGTCATCGTTACCTATCTGAGGCTGCCTGCAATCATTGTCACGCTCGCCGGCTCCTTCATCATCGGCGGGGTCGCGCTCATCCTGCTGCCGCGGCCGGGTGGGTTCATTCCCGATTGGCTGTCGACGGTACTGGCCGGCCACACGCCCGTCGCCTTCCTGCTGCTCGTCGTGATCCTGGTACTGTGGAAGGCCTTTCTTGCAACGCCGCTCGGCCTCGGCATCTACGCGGCCGGCGACAATCCGGTCGGTGCGTTCCGCTCCGGCGTCCCGGTTGAACGGGTGAAGGTCGCAGCCTTCGCGCTGTCCGGTCTTCTCGCCGCCCTGACCGGTCTCTTCGTCGCTGCGCAGACCGGCTCGGGTGATCCTGTTATCGGCACGCCCTTCACGCTGAACTCGATTGCCGCCGCCGTCCTTGGCGGCGTGGGCTTCCTCGGCGGCAAGGGCACGATGCGCGGCGCGATCTGCGGCAGCCTGCTGCTCTCGGTGATGATCAACGTCATGTTCTTCCTGGGCTTCCCGCCGGTCGCACAATATGTCGCGCAAGGTCTGATCATCGTCGGCGCGGTCGCCGTGCCGGAACTTCTTGGGGCTTGGAGGGCAAGGCGATGAATATCATCAGGTCCGCGTTCCGCAATCCGCCGCTGCTGACCTTCCTTCTGGTCGCGCTCGTCTGGATCGTCGCAAGCTTTACGTTGCGTGGTTTCGGCGCCTATGGCCACCTGCGCTACCTGCTCGAACTCGCCGCGGTGATCGGCATTGCCGCCGCCGGCCAGACGCTCGTCATCCTGATGGGCGGCATTGATCTCTCCGTCGGCGCGGTCATAACAGTCACGGCGATCCTGCTGCCGCTGATCTCGCCAGCCTGGGACCCGACCGGCCTCGCCGGCATCGCGGCGGCCCTTGCCATCGCCGCGGCTATCGGCCTGATGAACGGCGCCGGTGCTGCCTATCTTCGCGTGCCGCCGATCATCATGACGCTGGCCATGGCGACCTTCCTGCAGGGGCTGCTCGTCATCGTCGCCGGCGGCAGCGCGGTTACCGTCAGCAATCCGGCGGTCATTCTGCTCGGGCAGGCGCGGCCGCTCGGCATTCCCTCAGGCATTATCCTGTGGCTTGTCGTCTCGATCGTCGTCCTGCTGCTCGTCCACCGCATGCCGATCGGCGCCCGTTTCCTGGCGCTTGGGGCAAACCCGCTGGCGGCCCGACTTTCCGGCGTAAGCGTCACCCGCGACACGCTGATCGTCCACACTCTGTCCGGCTTTTTCGCAGGGCTTGCGGGCATTCTCGTGCTCGGCATGAACCGGCAAGGTTATGTCGGCATCGGCGACCCCTATCTGCTGACCTCGATCGCCGCCGTCGTGCTCGGCGGCAGCTCGATCCTCGGTGGCCGCGGCACCTATGCCGGCACCATTCCCGGGGCAATCCTGCTTGTGACGACGACGGCGCTGATCACCGTCGTCAATGCCTCCCCCGGCTGGCGGTCGATCATGTTCGGCACCTTGATCCTCGCTCTTCTGCTGGTTTCCGGACGCGAGGCGCGCAGATGACGGAGCTCTATGACGGGCCGGTGATCGACCCGCATCACCACCTCTGGGACCTCAGCCTGCAACGCCATCCCTGGCTGCAGAAGGCCAGAGCTTCCGGCGAAGAGATGGTTTTCGGAAGCCTCGCACCGATCCTGCGCGACTACGGCATCGACGATTATCGCGCCGATGCTGCCAGCCAGAACGTAATTGCAACCGTGCATGTGGAGGCCGGCTGGTCCGTTGCCTACCCGCTGGAAGAGAGCCGCTGGCTGGATGGCCTCGACCGCAGCTCCGGTGTGGCGCGCCGTTATATCGCGTGCGTTCCTCTCGACGGGCCGGACACTATAAGCCTGCTCGAGGCGGAAGCGGCGAACCCGAATGTCGTCGGCATCCGTGATATTTTGAGCTGGCATCCGGACGCGGCGAAGAGTTTTGCTCCGCGCCCGAACCGCATGGACGATCCCGCCTGGCGGGCGGGACTTGCCCATGCCACGCGGCTCGGACTGGTCTTCGACCTTATGCTTTATCCCTGGCAGATGAATGAGGCGCTCGAACTGGTGCGTGCTTTTCCGCAAACGCTTTTCGTGCTCAACCACGGCGGCAGCCCGGCTGACCGGACGGAGGACGGCATGGCGCTCTGGCGCCGCGGCCTGCGGGCGCTCGGCAGTGAGCCGAATCTGCGCCTGAAGATTTCCGACCTCGTCGCCTATGACAATAAGTGGACGCTCGAAAGCCTGCGGCCGGTGATCGAGCATTGCCTCGATTGTTTCGGCCCGGCGCGTGCCATGTTCGCGAGCGACTTTCCGGTCGCGGGCCTGCATGCCTCCTTCGACGAGGTCTACCAGGTTTTCCGCACGGTCGCCTCGCAGTTGTCTTACGACGAGCAGCGCGCCCTGTTCTTTGCCACCGCCAATGAAACCTATCGCCTCGGCATCGCCGATCCGGCCGAGATCAGGAGTGGATGCGATGTCTGACCTCCATACCGCGACGGAAAACGTGCTGATCGACGAGCAGGTGCGCGGCTTTCCGCCGGGCAATCCGCCGCTTCCGCTTGCTGCAATCGGCAAGCAGGGATGGAAGCCCTATGACGGCAGGATGGCCCTGCCGCTGATCTCGCTCGACCGGCAGGCTTTCACGCGAAATGTCGAACTGATGATGGCCTATGTGATGAGCCACGGCGCCGATATCGCTCCGCACGCCAAGACACCGATGTCGATGGCGCTGGCGGAGGCACTTCTGGCGGCAGGCGCCTGGGGTACGACGGTCGCCGATATCCGCCAGGCCGCCGTCCTGCTCAAGGCGGGACAGCGCCGGCTGATCCTCGCCAACGAGATCGGCGGGGCCGCCGCCGCCCGCCGGCTCGCGGCCCTGCTTGGCCACTATCCCGATGCGGAACTTCATATCTTCGTGGATTCGACGGCGCTCGCCGAGGCTCTTCGCTCCGCCTGGCAGGAGCGTGTCGATCTGCCGCCCCTCGGTCTGCTGGTGGAGTTCGGTGCCGGTCGCGCCGGTGCCCGCGGCGTCGCCGCCGCCGAGGCAATTCTGGAGGCGATCCTTGCCGCGGAGACGCCGGCCTTCCGGCTGACCGGCATTGCCACCTATGAGGGTGCGGCCGCGACCGCCGATGCGGAAGAGACGATGCGTCGCATCGACGCGCTGATGGCGGTGACATCCGATTTCCTGCCGAAGCTGCGCGCCCGCATCGGCGACGAGCGGTCGCTCCTCGTCACGGCCGGCGGCTCGGTGTTTTTCGACCTCGTGATTGCCAGGCTTTCAGCCGCCGTTGCGGCCGATCCCGCCTGCCGGCTGGTGCTGCGCAGCGGCGCGATCTTCTTCCACGATCACGGCATCTACGAGCGCGGCCTTGCCGGCCTCGATGCACGCGGCGGCTTCCGCATCGGCGGCGAGACGATCTCGGCGGCCGCGGGTTTCCGTCCGGCGCTGCGGGTCTGGGCCGAGGTCCTCTCTCGGCCGGAGCCGCGGCTGGCGATCTGCGGCATGGGCATGCGCGACGTGGCGATGGACCAAGGCCTGCCGCGGCCGTTGGCGCTCTATCGCAATGGGGCGCGTCTTGCCGATCTCGCAAGCGCCGACGTGTTTCGCCTCAACGATCAGCACGCCTTCGTCGCCCTTGCCGACGGCAGCGACGTCGCGGTCGGCGACGTTATCGAGTGCGGCATCTCGCATCCCTGCACCTGCCTTGACCGGCATGCCATCCTCTACGGCCTCGACCCGGATCATTCGGTGACGGCGGCCTATCTGACCAGCTTCGGCTGAACTTTCCCTCCAAAAGCAAGAAAAGGAAAACCCGCTTATGATCCAGCGTTATCAGAAAGGTTCGCGTATGAGCCAAGCCGTCAGCTACGGCGGTCTCGTCTATATTGCTGGCCAGGTCGCGGAAAATCGCAAGGCTGATATCAAGGATCAGACCCGCGACGTGCTCGGCAAGATCGACGCCCTTTTGCAAGAAGCCGGCATCGACCGCTCGCGCCTCATCGCCGTCAACGTCTTCCTGCCGGCGATCGTCGATTTCGAGGCGATGAACAGCGTCTATGATGACTGGATCGACATCGAAAACCCGCCGGCCCGCGCCTGCACCGAAGCGCGTCTCGCCGATCCCGATCTGCGCGTCGAAATGACTGCGATCGCCGCCCTTTGACGGCATCGCAACCGTCCGCACTGGAGGCATCATGCACAGCGGTCTCGTCAATCCGATCGACTTTTCGCGCGAGGGCCGGCAGTCCGGCGACCTCGCCATTCCCTATTCGATCGACCGTTCGCCCTATTATCAGATCCGCATTCCCGTCCTTCGCCTGAAAAATGGCGAAGGGCCGTCTTTGCTGCTGATGGCGGGCAATCATGGCGACGAGTATGAAGGTGAGCTCCAGCTCGGCCGGCTGATGCGGCTGCTGGATGTCGCGGAAATCCGCGGCGCCGTCACCATCCTGCCGATGGCGAACCTGCCGGCGGTGATGGCGGCCAAGCGCTGTTCGCCCTTCGACGGCGGCAACCTCAATCGAGCGTTTCCCGGCGATCCCAGCGGCTCGCCGACGTCGCGTCTGGCGCATTTCCTCGAACACGAACTCTTTCCCCGCCATGACGTCGTGCTCGACCTGCATTCGGGCGGCACCTCCATGGCCCACCTGCCCTGCACGCTGATCGAGCGGCAGGCCGATAGCGCCCGCTTCGAACGGTCCGTTTCACTGATGCGCGCCATGGGTGCCGCGCATGCCTTCATCGCCGATAACGGGCCGACCGCACCGACATCGATGGGCGCGGCCGCGCGGGCCGGAACCATCGGTCTTTCCGGCGAGTTCGGCGGCGGCGGCACCGTGACGCCTGAGACAATGGCTTTCACGGCGGCCGCGATCGACCGGCTGCTCGTCACACTCGGCATCGTGAAGCATCCGGTCCTGTCGCGCGTGCCGCTCGCCGAGCCGGGACCGTTGCAGCTGCTTTCACTATCTAGGCACAGCCAGGGCATCCATGCGAACCACAGAGGCTGGTTCGAGCCGGCCGTTGCCCTCGGCGCCACCGTTGCCGCCGGTGAGCTTGCCGGATGGTATCATGATCTGGAGCGCCTGGAGCAGCCGGAGGAAGAGCTGCGCTTTGCCGAGAGCGGCATTGTCATTTCCCACAGGCTGCATTGCGACAGCCAGGCCGGCGACTGCCTGATCCAGGTCGCCGAACCCATCGCATCCTGAGAAGCGCTGATCTGCTCAAGCGATTGCGTCGACCGCTGCCTTGACCCAGTCGAGACGCTTTGCCGGTATCAGGCCGTAATTGTAGAAGTTCACGCCGTCAGCGCCGGCATCGATGGCAGCCTTGGCGCGTGCGGTCAGCACCGCCGACCCGCTGACCTCGGGATAGAAGACGCGCAGGCCCACGGCGAGGAACTTGCCCGGTCCAATTGCCGCCCGGCCGGTCCGGATGACGTCGCCGACGGCGTCCGGCTCCATGTCGTAGCAGCAGAGGATCGCCCCGTCGCAGAGCTTGCCGACGGCTGCGAGATCGACGCCGCCGAGCCAGCCGTCCTTCAGGTCGATGAGCACGATGCGTGTCGCCGGATCGGCGGCCGCCTTGATCTCGTCGATCAGGCTGGTCACCGGTTCGCTGCGCCAGGTGAGATAGGCATGCAGATCAGGATGGTCGCGAAAGGCATCGAAGCCGGCGGCCGGAAAGTCCGGGAATTGCCGTTCCGGGATAGCTCGTTTGCAAAGTTCGGCGATGAAGCGCGCGACCGATCCGCGCGCGCCTTCGACCGGCACACCGGCCTTTGTGGCACGCGCCGTGCAATGGTCGCAGAAGCAGAGCGACAGCAGGAAATCATCTTCGACGTTGAGCCCGACACCATCCTTCTCGTGATGATATTCATGCGCGAATCCCATGAAGTTCGGGCTCTCGAGTTCCACCATATCGGGCCGATAGTTGGTCGTGATGTCACGCACGAGGGTGACGGCATACTCCCGCGCCGCCGGGCTGGAGGGGCAAAGATTGTAATAGTTGGGATTGCCGAAGGCGTTCCGCGTCACGTGATCGGGATGCAGCATGCCGAGGCGGCTATTATGCAGGCAGACCGTCCAGCAGGACACCTTGAGACCCGTCGTATCGCGCGCCCTGACGAGCGCTTCCAGCATGTCGCCGCGCTCAGTGACATTCCCAGCCATCAGCGGCCGGATCAGCTTGTCCAGCCACAGGCTTTCATCCGGCCGGAAGTAGACCGTCCCGTCTTCGGGGAAATAGGCCTTCTGCTGCGGGCTCCGCGGCTGCAGGAACCGGCCGGCGTGATAGGAGGCCGCCAGGCTGACCGTGTTCAGGCCGGCGCGGCCGCGAAGCTCGGCGGCGAGTGCTGCAAGCCCCTGGTCCTGGATGTCCCAGGGATAAGTCCACATGGAAAGATGCATGGCGAGCTCCCGTCGAATCTGTCCATTTTATAGAACATGTGTCCATAATAGTGTCCAGACCGATCTTGGAGGCGTGGCTCCTGCCTGGTAGCGTTCTTGCGTAAGGCGGCTGGCCAAAAGGCCAGCCGCTTTATAAAGTGGCAGGGCTGATGGCTATTGCGCTGTCGTCTCAGATGTCGACGACGAGACCCTTGGCTTTCAGCACCGGTTCGAGATTGCTGACCTCGATGACCGATTTGCCCTGCTTATATGCCGCGATATAGCCGGCCTCGGCATCTTCGCGGCTCTGTGACAGCCTGGCGACTTCCTGCGCTTCCTGGCGACGCACGACCACCAGGCCGTCGGCATCACCGGCGATGATGTCGCCGGGATGGATGATTTCGCCGCCGACGATGATCGTGTCGTTCACCGCCGCGATGGTTTCCTTCACCGTCCCCTTGATGCAGACGCTGAGCGAGAAGACCGGGAAGCCAAGCTCCCTCAGTTGCAGCGTGTCGCGCACGCCGGTGTCGGTCACGAGACCGCCGATACCATTTGCAAGGCAGGCATTGGCAAGCACATCGCCGAAGGATCCGGCCTCTTCGTATTCGCCCGCCGATACGACGATGATATCGCCCGGCTTTGCGTAGTTGATGGCGAGCTGCAGCATGATGTTGTCACGCGGCGCGCATTTCACCGTGAAGGCCGGGCCGCACAGTTTCATGCGGTAGTCGACGGGCTTGAGGCGGGAGGAAAGGGCTCCACGGCGCCCTTGGGCTTCGTGGATCGTCGCGGGCGAAAATTTGGAAACGGCGTCGATATCGGCTTTGCTTGGTCGTTCGGCGATATCTTTAATATGGATCACGGATGCCTCCCATTTTTGGCCGACGGCGGGCATGCCCCGCCGTCTGAATTCGTTTGGACGTTATCGGTGGATGACGCCGAAGCCGGTCGGCTTACGGGATCGGGTCGAACTTCAGCTCGGAGAGCGATACGACCTTGTCGGTGCGCGTCATCTTGTATTCGGTATCCGGACCGAGCCACTTGTCCCAGATCTTGTTGATCTCGCCCGATGTGTCGAGCTTGCGAAGGATCTCGTTGATCTTGGCGGTCAGCGCCGGCTGATCCTTGGCCATGCCGATGCCGATCGGCTGGTACAGCATCGGCTCCTCGATCATCCGCATTGCCTTGCCCTTGCTCTTCGATTCATTGACGAATTTGGTCGTCGTCATGGTGTTGGCCACCATGCCGCGCGCCTTGCCCTGCTGGACGGCGAGATAGGCCGAGGCGGTATCCTGGAAGGTCAGTGGGTCGGATTTGTTGAGCTTGATCGACATCTCTGAGGTCGAACCCTTGGTCGAAGCGATGCGCTGGCCCGCATAATCGGCCTTCTTCTTGCCGGCATCGTCCGCCGGCACGATCAGCATTTCCTTGGCGAGATAATAGGGATCGCTGAACTGGATCTGCTCGGCACGGCTCAGAGTATAGGCAAGGTTGGCAACGGTGATGTCGACGCGGCCGAGCTTGACCTCGGGCACGCGCGCCTCGACCGAAACTGGCTTGATTTCAGCCTTGACGCCCAGTTCCTTGGCGATGGCGCCGCAGAGGTCGACGTCGAAACCGGCCATTTCGCGGGTCTTCGGATCGGGAGAGGCGAAGGGAGGAACGTCGGCGAAAGTCGCGCAGCGCAGGGTTTTCGCTGACATGATGTTGTCGAGCTGATCGGCTTTTGCGGGCAAGGCGGCCGCCATGCCGGCAAATGCGGCGGTGAGGGTTAGGCATTTCCAGTTCATTGCTGTTCTCCTTTGTTTTTGGTGGTTGGTATCAATGCCTGAGATCAGCGAGGAATCGCTGCGCACGGGGATGGCTTGGATTTTTGAAGAAGTCCTCGGGGGTCGCCATTTCGAGGATCTGGCCGGCATCGATGAACCAGACCCGATCTGCGACGTCGCGCGCGAAACCCATTTCGTGGGTGACGCAGAGCATGGTCATGCCTTCGGACGCCAGGCTCTTCATGACGGCCAGCACTTCGCCGACCATTTCAGGATCGAGCGCGCTGGTCGGCTCGTCGAACAGCATCACCGGCGGTTCCATGGCAAGGGCGCGGGCGATTGCCACCCGCTGCTGCTGGCCGCCCGACAACTGACCGGGATAGGCGCGGGCCTTGTCGGCAAGGCCGACCCGATCGAGAAGCTTGAGGGCTTTGTCCTTTGCGACATCAGGCGCCACGCCTTTCACCCGGATTGGCGACATGGACACGTTTTCGACCACCGAAAGGTGCGGAAACAGGTTGAAGTTCTGAAATACGAAGCCGATCCGGCTGCGCAGCGCATTGAGTTCCTTCGCCCGCATGGCGGCATGAATGTTTTGGCCGTCGAGCGTAATCGATCCGCTGTTGATCTCCTCGAGGCGATTGATCGTGCGGATCAGCGTCGACTTTCCCGAACCGGACGGCCCGCAGATGACCACGACTTCGCCGCGCGAGACCTGTGCATCGATGTCCTTCAGAACCGGGTAGTCGCCGTAGCTCTTGCAGACCTGCGAAAGCCGGATCGTCTGCAATTCCTGGGCTGAAACTGACATGGTCATGGCTGCTCCGATATGATTTTCGATGGCGCGACCAGGGCGGCGGCAGGAAGGTTGGAAAGTCCCGCACGCCGCCGCGTGATGCTCCGCTCGAGGCGATTTGCGAAGTAGGTGAGCGTCCAGCAGATGGCGAAGTAGACGATCGCCAGAATGAGGAAGACCTGGAAAGGCTGCGTCAGGAGCTGGTTGTTGACCTGGCTTGCGGCAAAGGTCAGGTCCGGCACGTTGATCACGTAGCCGAGCGTCGTGTCCTTGATCGTTGAGACGAAGGTGGAGATGATGCTCGGGATCATGTTGTAGAGCGCCTGCGGCAGGATGATGAAGCGCATCGCACCTAAATAACCGTGACCAAGCGCACGTCCCGCGTCCATCTGGCCCGGTCCGAGCGCAACAATGCCGGCACGCACGACTTCGCTCAGGAATGCGCTTTGATAGACCACGAGTGTCGTCAGCATCGTCACGAAGCTCGGCACATCGGCGCCGGTCAGCAGCGGAACGAGGAAATAGCTCCACAGGATGAGCATCAAGAGCGGCACGCCCCTGGTGAAATAGACCAGTGCGGTGACCGGCCAGCGCAGCAGCGGCGACCTGGAGAGCCGTGCCAATGCGAACAGGATGCTGACCGGAAAGGCGAGAGCGATGCTGAGCGCTGAAAGGATCAGCGTGTTGGCGAGCCCGCCAAGCGGCCCGTTCGGATATTGGCCGATCAGCAGCAGCAGCCAGTAGTCTTGGACGATGGCGATCATGTCGTGGATCATGCTCGCGCACTCCTGGCAGGATCGGTGCGCATCGACAGATAGGCGCCGATGCTCATGATCACGAGCGAGAAGAAGAGGTAGAGAACTGTGCCGATCAGGTAGATCTCGAAGGTCCGGAAGCTGAGGTTCTCGATTTCCTTGACGGCATGCGTCAGTTCCGAGGCTCCGATGACGACGGCGAGACTGCTGTTCTTGAAGAGGGAAACGCTGTGATTGATGAGCGGCGGCAGCGCGTTGCGCACGCCTTGCGGCATGATGACGAAACGCATCGCCGAGACATAACCGTGGCCAAGCGCGCGGGCTGCCTGCATCTGGCCTGGACTGACCGAGCGCACGCCCGAACGAAGATCTTCGCTGAAATAGGCCGCCTGGCAGAGCCCGAGCCCGATCACCGCGAAGATGGCCTCGGCATTATGGACGGCCAGCCATTCGGCTACCCCGCTCGGCATCAGGGTGAAAATCCCGAAATACCACAGCATCAGCTGAACCAGGGTGGGGACGTTACGGTGGTAGGATACGTAAGCAGCGACTAACGGATCACCGAAACGAAAGGGCGACAAACGCAAAGCCAGCAGCAGAAGTGCCAGCGCCATCGCCATCGACCAAGAGCCGGCGTAGATGATGAAGGTCATCTCGATGCCATGCAGCAGCATGGCGGTATATTCCGGATTTCCCAGGATTGCCGAAAGGTCGAAACCGCTCACGGGTTTGGCTCCCCGGATTGATCCAGCTTCGCCGCAGGTTGGGGCTTTGCCGTCTGCAGGCCGCCCATGACCTGCAGCGTCGGTGTGATTTCCATATGTCCGATGTTGACGGCGACGGGGGCTGCTATGGCGAAGGCAATCGCGTCGGCGATATCGGTCGCCTGCGGCAGTTCGAAGCCGTCGATGAACCGTTCGCGGATGCTGGGGTCATCGCCGTGGACGTGATTGAAGATGTCAGTGGCGACCCGGCCGGGGCAGATTTCCGTGACCCGTACCCGCTTGCCGAAAGCGTCGATGCGCAGCTGGTTGGACAGCATGCTCACCCCTGCCTTGGTGGCGTGATAGGATGAGTTGCCGCCGAAATTATAGGCGCCGGCAATCGACGAGATGTTGATGACATGTCCGCGGTCGCGCGCCACCATACCGGGCACGACCAGCCGGCAGATGTGCAGAACCGCCCGGAGATTGACGTCGACGATGAGATCGATATCGCCCTCGTCGGCTTCCAGGAATTTCTTTGGCCGGTCGACACCGGCATTGTTGACGAGAATATCGAACTCCACCCGACGGGTGAGCTCGGCCATGGCCTGACGGTCGGTCACATCGATCACGTGGGCGATGCAGCCCGTCCGCATAGCCAGCTGCTGCAGCGCTTCGGCACTGCGGGCAACGGCATGGACCTCGATGTTTTCCCGGCGGAACCGCTCCACCACGGCTGCGCCGATACCGGAAGATGCGCCGGTCACCAGTGCGGTCTTGTAGTCGGAGAATGGCATTGTCGTTCCCTTGTTGTTGATCGAGACAGTAGCGAAGCTTAAACCCCTTGCCTAAGACCGATTATCTCTGGAGCAATAAGCAACGGTTATGGAGCCGGCGCAGG
The DNA here is from genome assembly GCF_057653455.1 of Rhizobium sp. CB2179. Lineage (NCBI taxonomy): Bacteria > Pseudomonadati > Pseudomonadota > Alphaproteobacteria > Hyphomicrobiales > Rhizobiaceae > Rhizobium > Rhizobium sp. CB2179. Next base: position 267,533 of record NZ_JBYGKR010000006.1, read on the forward strand.
CTGCTGAAGAAGAGAAAGAGCTGGATGCCGGGTATCACCTTGCGGCGTCCGGGCCTGAGGAAAGCAGCGACGGCGTCGCGTTGCAAAAGCAATGCGTGTCTGCAAACATGTAAGCCGCGCAGATCAGAACGGTACCCCGATCCTCATGGACATCAGACGCCTCAAATCTTTCATCGTGATCGTCGACAGCGGCAGCATCACGCGAGCGGCGGACCTTTTGCATATCGCCCAGCCGGCGCTCAGCCAGCAGCTTGCGGCACTGGAGGAGCATTTCGGCCACAAGCTGCTGATCCGCAGCCAGCAGGGCGTCAGCATGACCGATGCGGGACACGCAGTGTACCGCCATGCGCAGATTATCCTTCGGCAGATGGAGCAGGCGCAAGCCGATGCATCGGCAGCCGGCAATTCGCTTGCCGGGCGTGTGTCCGTCGGTCTCGTGCCGTTCAGCAGTGCGGCCACGCTGTCGGTCGACCTCCTGGCGGAGACCCGGAAACGGCATCCCGGTATTCTGCTGCACCTGACGGAAAGCGTCGGCCAGACCTATAGCCAGATGATCATGAACGGCCGGCTGGAGATGGCGCTTCTCCATGGAACCGGACCGATCAAAGGCGTCCGGTTCGAGCCGATTCTGAGCGAAGAGTTTTTCCTTGTCGCCCATCGGGACTTTGCGATCGAAGCGGATGCGAAACCGGTTCCGGTCAATAGTCTCGACGGGATGCCGCTGCTGTTGCCGCCGGCCTATAATTTCGTGCGCCGCGCGGTCGATACCGCCTTCACGCGCACCCGCACCAATTTGAAAGTCGTGGCGGAAGTCGAAATCGTCCGCACGCTCGCCCGCGCGGTGGGCAGCGGTCTCGGCGCGACGATCATGCCCAAAGCCATCGCCGACCGCATCGTATCGGAATCGAGCGAGCCGCTGATCTGCCGGCTCGTCTCGCCGCGGATCGAAGAAACCCTGTCGCTGTGTGTGTCCGATCAGAATCCCTTGTCCGAACCGGCCCTTGCCGTCCGCGACATCCTTCTCGAGCTGACGGCGCGGTTGAAACGCTAGAGCATGATGCCGAAAAGTGTGAGCGGTTTTCGGACGACATCATGCTCCATTTCTTTGCTTTAGATCCGAATTCAGATCTAAAGCGCGTTGCCGATCAGCGCATATCCCTGCAGAACTGGGCTATGCGCGCGCATCCTTCGCCGAGTTTCTCCATGCTCGTGGCGTAAGAAATGCGAAAGAAGGGGCTCATTCCGTAAGCCGCCCCTTGCACGGTCGCGACATGATGCTCGTCGACGAGCGCCATGACGAAATCGACATCGGTCTCGATCTTTCGCCCGCCCTTGCTGGTCTTGCCGATCAGCCCCGAGATATTGGGATAGATGTAGAAGGCGCCTTCGGGCCTATGGCAGCGCAGCCCTTCCACCTCAGACAATCGGTCGAGAACGAAGTCGCGTCTTTCCTTGTAGATCGCGGCACGCTCCTTCAACAGATCCTGAGGACCGTCGAGCGCCGCGGTCGCCGCAGCCTGCGTCAGCGTCGCGATGCCGCCACCATTCTGTCCGTTAACGTTGCTGATGGCGGAGATCAAGTCTTTCGGCCCGGCACAAAAGCCGAGCCGCCAGCCTGTCATCGCGTAAGCCTTGGAGACGCCGTTCATCGTCAGGACGCGATCATAGAGCCTGGGCTCGACTTCGGCGATCGTGCAGAACTGGAAGTCGTCATAGACCAGGTGTTCGTAGATATCGTCGGTCATGATCCAGACATTGGGATGTCGCAGCATGACCTCAGCGATGGCAGCCATCTCCGCCCGGGAGCAGGCGGCTCCGGTCGGATTGTTCGGGAAGTTCAGGAAGAGCCATTTGGTGCGCGGCGTGATCGCCGCCTCCAGATCCTCGGGATGCAGCTTGAAGCCGGTCTGCTCGTGGCACGGGACGGCGACCGGGACACCGCCGGCGAACTTGACGATATCCGCATAGCTGACCCAGGAGGGCGTCGGAATGACCACCTCGTCGCCGGGATTGCAGGTTGCCAGCATGGCATTGAAGATCACCTGCTTGCCGCCGCCCGAGACGACGATCTGGCTCGCATCATAGTCGAGATTGTTGTCCCGTTTGAACTTCCGGATGATGGCCGACTTGAGCACCGGCGTACCGTCCATCGGAGGATATTTCGTATCGCCTGCAAGAGCTGCCGCATAGGCCGCCTCGATCGCGTGCGCCGGAGTGGGGAAATCCGGCTCGCCCGACGAGAGGCTGACAACTTTGATGCCTTTGGCGGCCAGTTCCCTGGCGCGCTGGGTCATGGCGGCGGATGCGGAGATGGAGACGTTTTTCAGGCGGTCAGCGATGACGGACATCGACATGGTCCTTCGATGGGAGATGGGAACGGGAAACGCCCGCGGGCGATCGGGATTGCGTCAGTCGGCGAGTTCGGCGGCAGGCGCGAGCGCAGCACCCGTGGCTTCGATCTCGCCGCGCACGATGCCGGCAAGCTCGAGAGCGCCGGGCGTGTCGCTATGGACGAGAATGGAGCGGGCCGGCATTGCGATCACCGCTCCGTCGATCGTCTCGACAGTTCCTTCGAGCAGAAATTTCCGTACGCGCGCACGCACCGATGCCTCGTCCTTGATGACGGCGCCAGCGAGCCCGCGCGCGACAAGTCTGCCGCCAGCGTCATAAGCCCGGTCCGCAAGGAAAAGCGCCAGCGTCTTCAAACGCGCGCGCCGAGCTGCCTGCTGGATCTCGCTGCCTGAAGTGACGAAGACGACGAGGCCGGCATCGACCGTGGCGATCGCATCCATCATCAGATCGGCCAGCACAGGATCGCGGTTGACCATATTGCCCATAGCCGCGTGGAAGCTGATATGGGAGACAGTGACACCCTCGGCTTTGGCGATCGCCATCAGTGCGCCGAGCTGATAGAGCATCTGCTGGCGAAGCTCGTCTGCCGGAAACGGTATTTCGCGCCGGCCGAAACCCGGCCGATCAGGCAAACCGGGGTGCGCGCCGATGCCGACGCCGTTCAGTTTCGCAAGCCGGACCATGCGTCCCATCGTATCCGGGTCGCCGCCATGGAAACCGCAGGCGATGTTGGCCGACGAGACAAGTTTCATCATCGCTTCGTCGTCGCACAGCCGGTAGGGACCGAATCCTTCGCCCATGTCGGAATTCAGATCGATCTTCATCAGTTCCTCCTTTTGACGGCCTTTTGGGCGACACGCATTAGGTCATCGCCTTCAAGGCGCGCTTGACCAGTCGGGATGTCTGCCTGACGTCCTCGACATAGCCGGCGACAGCCTGTTCAACTGAGCGCGCCTCCGCATGCGTCGAGCGAACGAACTTCAGCCGGGCGCCGATCCGGGCTTGGCCGAGCCGCCAGAGATCGCATTCGATCACGCCGGCGATCTTCGGATATCCGCCGGCGGTGTTGGCATCGCTCATCTGCACGATCGGTTCGCCGCCGGGCGGAACCTGGATCACGCCGGGCACGACACCGTGGGAGCGCATCTCGATGGACGCTGTCGGCTTGATCGGCTCGCCGGACAGGCGATAGCCCGTCCGGTCGCTTCGCGAGGAAATCCTCCAGGTCTGGCTCCAGAAGGCTTCGCCACCTCCGGCGAAAAGATCATGCTCGCCGGCCGGTAGGGCGCGGATCGGCAGTGTGCCGTCGACAGCAGCCGGGAAGACTTCGCGCAGCGCCACGGCCGGTTCGACGACGGCGAGCCCGGAGGCCGGCAGCATAATCATTTCTGCGTCCTCCCCGACCGCGATCCGATCGCCCTTCGCCAGAGGCCGGCCTGCATTGCCCCCGAAGCTGCCGCGCAGCGACGTGCTTCGCGAACCCATGACAACGGGGATGTCCAGCCCGCCTCCGAGCGAAATATAGGAGCGCGCCAGTAGCGGCGGCTGTTTCAGTTCGAGAAGCTGTCCGGGCTCCGCGATATAAGCGCACCAGGCAAGCAGTTCCGATCCGTCGAGATGAGAATTGCCGTCCGCGCCGGTCACGGCAAAGGCGATGCGCCGTTCGAAACGCAGGCTGAACGGGAAGGTCTGCACCTCTATCGCGGCTGCGTTTTCGTCGTTGCCGACGAGAATGTTGCCGATCCGGACCGCAAGCGGATCCATCGCGCCGCTCGCCGATACGCCGATGTCGCGATAGCCGGGGCGGCCAAGATCCTGCACTGTGTTGAACGGACCGCTTTCCATGATCTCGATCATAGCTCGATCCTTGCCGGCAGGAACCGCACCGTATCTCCCGGCGCCATCATGGCGGGGCTCGGCAACATGGGGTCGAACATCTCAAGTGCCGCGAAGCCGATGGAATTCCAGCCGTTGGGACCTGTGAGCATGGCGACGCCGGTCTGCATACCGCCGATGGTCACGCAGCCCTTCGGCATCTTCAGCGAGGGCACGGTCTTTCGCGGCATGTAGATGCGCGGATCGAGACCATGCAGATAACCGAAACCGGGAGCGCTGCCCAAGGCGAAGACACGGTAGGTCGCTTCATGATGGATGCGGACGACCTCACGGTCGCTCAAGCCCGAGAGATTACAAAGGGCCGGAAGATCCGTCGCAAATTCGCCGCCATAATGGACAGGGATCTCGATGGTCTTGCCGTTGAGATCGATGCTGCGGGCATTCTCCCATGCCTCCAGCAGCCGGGCGACCACCGCATCAGGATCCTCGGGCGTCTCCTTGAAGATCACCAGCAGATTGGTCATGCCCGGAATGTTTTCCGCAAGGTCCGCCCAGTCTTTCACGGTCTGGGACAAAGCCCAGATCCGCCGCTGTGCGATGAGATCGAAGTCGCCGGGCGCCTCGAGCAGGAAGGATCTGGCGCCGATCGAGGAAACCCGCGCCAGGCTTTTGGTGGCCGGAACGATCTCGCGTTGCGATGCATGTCTGTTCGTCGTGACGATCATGACTGGAGCTCGATTTCGAACAGAGGATCACCGAAGCTAACCAGCGCACCAGGCTCGGCGAGCAGCCTGGTCAAAACACCGGAACGTCCGGCGCGAAGGGGAAGCAGGATGTGCCCTACCCCGACAAAGCCGACGATATCCGCATCGGATACGGAGCGCGGCAGATCTTGCGGCACGGCGGAGGCGGCCGGGTGCTCGACACAGAAGCGGCCGGCCATCGGCGCCTTCACGACGGCCGATGCGGAGCCGGGAGCCAAACCGGGAGCAGGAGACGTCGCCCCGGTCGAGCTGATCCGGGAGCCGCCTTTTCCGGCGACGACGATGCGAAGCTGTCCGCCCGGTCGGGAGATTTCGAGACCGTCCACACCGGCGGCCGTCAGTGCCTCGGTGAGCAATGCAATCGTCGCCGGATCGCTGAAATCGATCGCGCTCATGCCCCCCTCCGCAGTTTCAGCCATTGTTCGAGATAATGGATATCCGTCTCGCCGCGCGCGAACGCGCCATCCTCGAACAGGGCGCGCAGGAAGGGGATGTTGGTGGAAATCCCCTCGACCTCAGTGCCCGCAAGCGCCTCGCGCATTCTTGCCATCGCTTCCGCCCGCGTCGGCGCATGGACGATCAGCTTGGCGATCAGCGAGTCGTAATAGGGCGAGACCTTGTAGCCGGCATGAATATGCGTATCGACGCGGATGCCTGGTCCCGTCGGCAACGCCAGATGGGTGACGACACCCGCCGACGGCAGGAAATTTTCGGGATCCTCGGCGTTGATGCGGCATTCGAAGGAGTGGCCCTCGCATGTCACATCGCCTTGGGTGAGATCGAGAACGTGGCCCTGCGCCGCCCTTATCTGCGCCTGGACGATATCGACACCACTCGTCAGCTCGGTGACGGGATGCTCGACCTGAAGTCGCGTGTTCATCTCGATGAAATAGAAAGCGCCGTCCTCATAGAGGAATTCGAAGGTTCCGACGCCCCGGTAGCCGATCTGAAGGCAGGCCATTACGCAAGCCAGACCGACCGGCTGGATGATGTCGGGTGCGATCCCCGGCGCCGGCGCCTCCTCCACCACTTTCTGATGGCGGCGCTGCATCGAGCAATCCCGGTGGCCCAGCCACACGGCATTGCCGTGATCGTCGCAAATAACCTGGATCTCGATGTGGCGCGGATGCTCTAAGAATTTCTCTATGTAGAGCGAGGGGGAACCGAAGGCCTTGCGGGCCTCCTCCCGTGTCAGCGCAATTGCTTCATGCAGCAAATCGGCCTTGGGCACGACACGCATGCCGCGTCCGCCGCCACCGCCGGCTGCCTTGATGATGACGGGATACCCGATTTCCAGCGCTATGCGCTCGATCGTGGCGGGGTCATCGGGCAGCGCCGTGTCCGGACCGGGAACGCAGGGCACGCCGGCCGCCATCATCGCGCGCTTTGCCGCGATCTTGTCGCCCATAATCGCAATCGATGACGCGGTCGGACCAATGAAGGTCAGCCCCGCCTTTTCGATGGCGTCGGCGAAGGTGGCGTTTTCAGACAGAAAACCGTAACCTGGATGGATGGCGCCTGCACCGGCAAGACGCGCCGCCAGAAGGATGGCATCCTGATTGAGATAACTCTTGGCGGCGGTCGATGGGCCGATGCAAAGAAAGCTGTCGGCGGTGCTGCCGTAAGGCGCTTGCCTGTCGGCCTCGGAGCAAATGGCGACCGTCTTCAGGCCGAGCTCATGGCAGGCGCGCTGGATCCGGGCTGCGATCTCGCCACGATTGGCGATCAGAACAGTATCGAAGCGGTCGGTCGCGGATCGTTCAGTCGTTTCCGGCATCAGGCAATCTCCGCCAACAGGTCGCCGGTCTCGACCTCGCCCTCGTCGATTTCGGTGAGGTGCGTAATGCGCCCTGACCGCGGCGCAGCGATCGTGTTGAAGACCTTCATCGCCTCGATGATGAAAAGCGTCTGCCCCTCCTCCACCTCGTCACCGATTGCAATGAATGGCGGTTCCCCGGGTGCCGGGGTCCGGTGCAGAACGCCGAAGACAGGCGCCTTCACCGCATAGGAAGTTTTCTCGAGCCTCGACGACGCATCGGAGCCGGCATCATCGGCAAAGCTCGTCGTCGATCCTGCCTTTTGCGCGGGCTCGGCAGCAGCCTCCTGACCCGGCGACGTGCGGAAAATCCGAACCGTCACGTCCTTTTCGGTCACGGTCAGCTCGGCAATGTTCGATCGTCCGACAAAGTCGATCAGCGTCTTGATCTTCGATAGGTCCATATGCGTGCTCGGAATTTCAGAATTCCACCGCGCAGACCCGAAGTTTCAAGTCGCCCGGTGTTGTGATTTTTCGTAGCACGACGTATGGGCTGATGGGGTCAGACGAAGTTTTGATGGAGCGTAATCGGCCTTGCGGGAACCGATGGTCGGCAATGGCGTCCGTATCAGAACCCTGCTTCCTTCTGATGCCGTACCGCGAGGATCATCAAAATATCGCCATCAATACGATAACGAGCGACGTATCCGCTATCTCCAAAATCGATGAGCCACTCCCGGTATTGCTCGGGCAAGTCCTCGATGAGGCGTCCAATATGGGGATGTACGCCGAGGGCTCTCAAGCCTTTGAGTATAGTTTCGCCTGCTCGCTTGGCGGCCGATGGGTTTTTCAGTCGTAAGAACTCTCGGAGCCGCTCGAGGTCGCGGATTGCGGCCGGGGAGAAAACTACTTGTGGCATTCGGGTGCGGACAACTCGTCGTCAGTTCCCCAAGTCGAAAGCCATTTTTCGACCTCGGCGCCGGTGACATGCAGTCCCGTCGCTTTAAATTCATGCCAGGCGTCAAGCGTTTCCTGTCGCAGCGCCTCACGCTTCTCCTCGCGCTCAACATATTGCGCAATAGCTTCACGCATGATCCAGTGGGACGAGCGGCGGCGAGCCTCGGCCAGTTGCTGAACGCGGCCCTTTAGCTCATCATCGAGTTTGAGCGAGGTCGGCGATGCCATGAGGCCTCCTTAGTTAAAGGTATTACCTAGCGCTAACCTAAGCTTTCCCGCGGTGTTTGTCTATGAATGCGTTCAACGAATGCACAATGCTTTTCTAACGGTTCAAGACCGTTACAAGGCTTTCCAACCGTGAAGTGAAGGCCGGTCGACTGACCGCGGCATGCGTTCCCATGCGCTTCTGTGCGTCGTCGGCTCCTCATCGTCAGCTCTTCGGAGCGGCGATGCTTTCGCGCAGGATAAGGCTGCTTCGGATGACGGTGCGAACCGCCGCCGTATTCTGCCGCTGGTCAATGGCGTCGAGCAGAAGATCCACCGCCGCGCGCCCCATCTCTTCCACCGGCTGCTTGATCGTCGAGAGCGGCGGCGAGCAGAATTCGCAGACCGGGGAGCCGTCGAAAGAGACGACGGACAGATCACCGGGAATGCTCACGCCTCTCCGCTGGACACGGCTGACGAATGAAATGGCCATGTCGTCGCTGGTCGCGATGACTGCCGTCGGCTTTTCGGTCAACTCGGCGAAATCGTCCGCCGCCTGGACGCCAATGTCGAAGCCGTGCTGATAATCGAGATGACCACCCGAGCGACGCACCGCCTCCTCGGACAATCCTGCCGCCTCGAGCGCCTCGAGCACGCCGCCGTAACGCTCGACATCGTGATAATTGCCTTCAGGCCCTGCAAGATAGAAAAACCGCCGATGACCCAATCGGATCAGTTCGGCCGTGACGTCGCGCACGGCTTCGCGGTCGTTCGTCACGACGCTCTGCAGGCCGGCATCGCTCATGTCGAGCAGCATCGACACGATCGGCAGACCGGAATTGGCCAGCGAGCGCCCGTCGACCTCCGGAAGCTTCGACGACAGGATGATGGCCCCGCGTACGCTGCCGCCGAAGGCGAGGTCGAGGATATGCCGTTCGGAAATCTCGTCGCGATCGAGGTTGGCAATCATCAGGTTGTAGCCGCCCTGGATCAGCGATTGATTGATACTCTGCAGCACCTGCGGAATGACCTGGGAAGCACCATAGTAGAGCGATCCCGGCAGAATGATCATGATGACGTTGGATTTGCCGACCCTAAGGCCGCGCGCCATCGCGTTCGGCGTATAGCCCAGTTGCCTGGCTGCGGCATTGATCCTGGCGCGCGTCTTCTCGTTGACCCGGCCGGGATTGGCGAGCGCCCGGCTGACTGTCGATATCGCAACGCCGGCGAGCCGCGCGACATCGGCCATCAATGCACCCGATGGCTCCTCTCCCACCACATCCTTGTTTTTATTCATGTTTATTTCGGTCTCCCGGATGCTTCGATTTGCAACTCTAAGACAGGGAGCGATTTATAGCAAACGTTTGCCAAAAATCGCTTGCTTAAAAAACCGGCTTGGCTATTATCTAGCCATGGCAAACGATTGCCATTTCTTAATGCTTTGAAAACCCATGATTTATTGGATGCGGAACGGCACTTCCGCACGCTGGTAGGTCATGCCTCGAGAAATGGACAAATTATGGCTACTGACAGGCTGCGCTTCGGTGTCGATCTCGTGACATTCTTTCATCCCGGCTTCTGGGGCGTCGACAGCCATGAGGCGATCGTCGGCTACGCCCGCGCCGAGCCCCGTGCCTTCTGGGACAAGATACTCGACAGCGTCCAGGCCTCCGGCGTTGCCGGTGTCGAGCTGACGTTCTCTCCCTTCAACTGGCAGGACGCCATCAAGACCTATGGTTCCGTCGACGCCTTTGCAGCCGAACTGGCAAGACGCGGCCTGACGCTCTGCAGTGGCTTCTTCGCGGAACTGGAGGCGGCCGGCGATTTCGCTGAGCCCGAGGCCCAGCGCGCGCTGATCGACAAGGCGGAACGATATGCCGACTTCCTGAAAGCCTGCGGCAGCGACATCATGGTGATCGGCGCGCCGCTGCGCCAGACGCTCGGCGCCCAGCCGGTGCAATTCTACGATTTCGACCGCGCCAAAGTGATTGCCGATTTTCTGAACCGGCTTGGTGCGACCCTCTATGCCAGGGGCGTGCGGCTGGCGCTGCACACCGAGGCGCACTCGATCTTTGCCGCCGCGCGCGACGTCGATCTGATGATGCTTTTGACCGACCCGGCCTACGTGCACATGTGCCCGGACACGGCCCATATCATCGTTGCCGGCTCCGATCCCATCCAACTCGTCGATCGCCATCACGAGCGCATGATCATCGCTCACTGGAAGGATGCGATCGGCCCGATGCCCGCCGATACGCCGATCGACAAGCACATCCATGAACGCCACCAGCCCTATTTCTGCAGCTTCGGCCTCGGACGGGTCGACTGGCCATCCTGGATCCGGCTGCTGCGCGACCGGGCCTATGAAGGCTGGGCGATCCTCGAACTCGATGCCGCGCCCGATCCCGTCCGCGACATCGCCAACGGGCTCACGCTCGTCCGGCAGGCGCTCCTGCCGATCTATCGCTGACAGTCATCCCTAAGACAACGAACGCCCCGCAAAGAGGGCATTTTCAAGAGGTGGAACAATGAAGACCATGATGAAGCTTTTTCTTGCCGGCGTGGCATTCGCCGGTCTCTTCGCCTCGGCCCATGCCGAGGACAAGCCAACGATCGAGATCATGTCGTCCTGGACGTCGGGCGGCGAAGCTGCCGCCCTCAACGTCATCAAGACCGAGTTCGAAAAGCGCGGCGGCGTCTGGAAGGATTCCTCGATCGCCGGCTTCGGTGCGGCCGATGCCGCCTTCCAAAACCGGATCGTCGCCGGTGATGCGCCCGGCGCCAAGCAGGGCGTCATCGGTCTCGCTGCCGCCGATTTCATCAACCAGGGCCTGTTCAATCCGATCGACGACGTGGCGGCCGCCGGCAAATGGGCTGACGCCCTGCCGAAATCGATCCATGATCTCATCACCTATGACGGCAAGGTCTACCTTGCGCCGACCGGCGCCCATGGTGAAAGCTGGCTCTTCTATTCCAAGGAAGCCTTCGAGAAGGCCGGTATTTCGCAAGAGCCCAAGACCTGGGACGAGCTCTTTGCCGATCTCGACAAGCTGAAGGCTGCCGGCATGGTTCCGGTCGCCTGGGGTGGCCAGCCCTGGCAGCAAACCAAGGTCTTCAACATGATCCTGCTTTCGCAGGTCGGGATCGACGGCTTCCTGAAGATCTATGTCGATAAGGACAAGAGCCCGGCATCCGTCGAAGGCGTGAAGAAGACCCTCGAAATCCTCGGCAAGCTGCGTGGTTATGTCGATGCCGGTGCCGCCGGCCGCAACTGGAACGACGCGACCGCCATGCTGATCACCGCCAAGGCCGGCGTGCAGTTCATGGGCGATTGGGCCAAGGGCGAATTCACCGTTGCCGGCAAGGAGCCGGGCAAGGATTATGGCTGCATGATCGTGCCGGAATCGAAGGGCATGGTTTATATCGCCGACTCCCTCTGGTTCCCCAAGACCGGCAAGGCCGAGACCGACAAGGCGCAGAAACTTCTCGCCGAAGTCGTCATGGATCCGGCCGTCCAGGTCGAATTCGCCCTCAAGAAGGGTTCGGTTCCGATGCGCGCCGACGTCGACAAGTCGAAGCTGGACGTCTGCGCCCAGAAGGGTGTCGAGCTGATGGCAGCCGGTGCGATCGTGCCGGACCAGGCGATCGTGCTGACGCCCCAGCAGGTTGGCGCGCTCGATGACTTCGTCGACGAATACTGGAGCGGCGGCTCGGACGATACGGCCTCCACAGCTGGGAATTTCTTCGCCATCTTCGAGTAGGATAGTAGCCCGTGGCGTCGACCTGATGTCGGCGCCACGGCTGCCAGCCGCCGCCTCGCGCGACGGCGCGCCCTGCTTTCCACTCCGTCAACGAGCTGGCCGATGTCCATCAAACGCAAGCCCAATCTTTCCGCGACCATCGCGCTTTTGCCGACATGGTTCGTCGCGGTCGTGGTCTTTATCGGCACCATGGCCTGGTCGATCCGCCTGTCCTTCACCAATTCGACGCTTTTTCCATCCTCGACCTATGTCGGCTTGGCGCAGTATTCGAAGCTCTTCTCTTCCGCCAAGTGGCTGGCCTCGCTGCAAAACGTGTTGATCTTCGGCGTGCTATACGTCGCAGGCTGTTTGCTGCTGGGCTTCCTGCTGGCTGCGGCGCTGGACCGCAAGATCCGCTTCGAAAGCGCCTTCAGGACCATATTCCTCTATCCCTACGCCATGTCCTTCGTGGTGACCGGGCTGATCTGGCAATGGATGCTCAATCCGACGCTCGGCATCCAGGCGAGCGTGCGTTCGCTCGGCTGGGAAAGCTTCGTCCTCGACTGGGTGGTCAATCGCGACATGGCGATCTATGCGCTGGTGCTTGCCGGCGTATGGCAGGGCGCGGGGCTCGTCATGGTCATTGCGCTCGCCGGCATGCGCGGCATCGAAGGCGAGCAATGGAAGGCGGCGCGGATCGACGGTATCCCTGTCTGGCGGATCTATGTCTCGATCATCCTGCCCCAGCTCGGGCCGGCGCTGGCCGCGGCCGGCATGCTGCTCGCCATGGGCGTGATCAAGACCTATGACATCGTCGTTGCCATGACCAATGGCGGCCCCGGCAATGCGACGGAGGTGCCGGCGAAATTCATCATGGACAATCTGTTCGGGCGCCAGAACCTCGGCCTCGCCACAGCCGGCGCGACGGTGCTTGTCCTCGGCGTGATCATCGCAGTCGCCCCGTTCCGCTACATCATGCACATGCGTGACAAAGCCAAGGGAGCCGCGTGATGGCACGTCTTCATCCGAACGGCCCGAAGCCGGCACAGATCACCGCCGGGCGCATCGGCCTCTATGCCTTCCTTGTCGTCGCAGCGCTTTTCTTCCTTTTGCCGCTCTACACCATGGTCGTTACCTCGCTGAAATCGATGCCCGAAATCCGGCTCGGCCAGATCTTTGCCCTGCCGGCGACGCTCGATTTTTCTGCCTGGGCAACCGCCTGGTCGGGGGCCTGCATGGGAACCGTCTGCGTCGGCATTCGCAGCGGCTTCTGGAATTCGGTGGCGATCACCCTCCCCTCGGTCGCGCTCTCGGTCTTCATCGGCGCCGTCAACGGCTATGCGCTGTCGCTCTGGCGGCCGCGCGGGGCAAACCTGCTCTTCGGCCTGCTGATGGCCGGCGGCCTCATCCCCTACCAGATCTTCCTCTATCCGATGGTCCGGGCGATGGCGAATATCGACCTTTATAATTCGCTGGCTGGCATCATTCTCGTGCATGTCATCTTCGGTCTGCCGCTGGTGACGCTTCTTTTCCGCAACTATTTCCTCAGCGTGCCGGAGGAGCTCTGCAAGGCGGCGCGCGTCGACGGCGCGGGCTTCTGGCGCATCTTTTTCGAGATCATGCTGCCGATTGCCGTGCCGATGGTCGTGGTGGTCTCCATGCTGCAGTTCACCGGCATCTGGAACGACTTCCTGCTCGGTCTCGTCTTTGCCGGCCGCGACAACCTGCCGATGACCGTGCAACTCAACAATATCGTCAACACCACGATGGGCGAGCGGACCTACAACGTGAACATGGCGGCGACGATCCTCACTGCCATCGTTCCGCTCGCCATCTATTTCCTGTCCGGCCGCTGGTTCGTGCGCGGCATCGCGGCCGGCGCAGTCAAGGGGTAACACTTCCATGCAATCTGCCGTCTCCGTCAAGGACCTGAAGATCGCCTACGGCGACCATACGGTGATCGAGAAGATGTCGATCGACATCGCGTCGCGAGAGTTCCTGGTGCTGCTCGGCCCTTCCGGCTGCGGCAAGTCCACGCTTTTAAACGCCATTGCCGGTCTCCAGGACATCACATCAGGCGAGGTCTGGATCTCGGGCAGGAACGTCAGCTGGGAGGAGCCGAAGGACCGCGGCATCGGCATGGTCTTCCAGTCCTACGCGCTCTATCCGCGTATGTCGGTCCGCAAGAACCTCTCCTTCGGGCTTCGCGTCGCCGGCCTGCCGAAGGCCGAAATCGAGGCCCGTGTTTCCCGCACCGCCGCCCTTCTCCAACTCGACAAGCTGCTCGACCGGCGTCCGGCCGAGCTTTCCGGCGGCCAGCGCCAGCGCGTCGCCATCGGCCGGGCGCTGGTGCGTGAAGTCGATGTCTTCCTGTTCGACGAACCACTGTCGAACCTCGATGCCAAGCTGCGCAACGAATTGCGCGTCGAGATCAAGAAGCTGCACCAGCGCCTCGGCAATACGATGATCTATGTCACCCACGACCAAGTCGAGGCCCTGACGCTGGCCGACCGGATCGCCATCATGCGCGACGGCGTCATCCAGCAACTCGCCTCGCCGGCCGAGATCTACCGCCGCCCGGCCAATCTCTTCGTTGCCGGCTTCATCGGCGCTCCGGCGATGAATTTCATCGAGGGCCGGATCGAGCCCGGCAACGGCGCGCCGCTCTTCCGGAGCAAGGAGTTCACTGTCGATCTCTCCGGTTATTCCTTCCGAGCGGAGGCAGCGGAAGGGCCTGCTACTCTCGGCTTTCGCCCGGAACACCTTGTGCTCGATGGCGCCACGAGCGGCCTGCCAACCATTCCGGGGCGCGTTTCCGTCGTCGAGCCGATGGGTTCGGACGCCGTCGTCTGGTTCGACTGGGCAGACCAGAGCCTATCGCTCCGGCTGATGGGCGATGTCACGCTTGAGCCTGGCGATACCGTGGCTCCCGGGCTCGATATCGCCAAGGCGTCCCTCTTCGGCACTGACGGATCGCGGCTGTGACGCGCCACCCCTTTGTTTCCCCGCAATTCCTGGCGCTTTTCGTGCCGTTTTGAGGATTGCTCAAGGACAGGATTAGAAAAGACATGTCTGAGATCGTCTATGATGCGCTGGTGATCGGTTCCGGCGCGGCGGGTTCATTCGCGGCAAAGGAACTGACGGCACAGGGATTGTCGGTGCTGCTGCTCGAGGCCGGCCCCGCCGTCGGACCGAAGGATTTCGATCCCGTCCGCAAGAAGGCGCCGGCAAGCAGCATCAATATCTGGGAGCGTGCGCGGGCCACTCTCAAGGGCCAGCCGATCCAGGCGCGCGCGGCGTTTTTCACCGAGCGCTTCAGCCACTTCTTCGTCAACGACCGCAAGAACCCCTATACGACGCCGAAGGGCGAACCCTTCCTCTGGATCCGCGGCCGCCAGGGCGGCGGGCGCCTCCACAGTTTCGGCCGGGTGCTGCTGCGCTGGACCGACGACGATTTCAAGATCCGCTCACGTGCCGGAAAGGGCGTGGACTGGCCGGTCTCCTATGATGAGTTGGCGCCTTTCTACGACGAGGTCGAGGCCTATCTCGGGCTCTATGGCAACAAGGACAACGTGGCCACGCTACCGGATGGCATCTATGCGAAGCCGGCAAGCCTGACGCCCGCCGAACAGATCTTCAAGCAGGCGGTCGAAAACCGCTGGCCGGAGAGGCACGTCGTCTCCTGGCGCTACATCGCGCCTGACGCCGACCGGATGCCGCGACCGCTGCGAGATGCAAAGGCGACCGGTGAGCTGACCATCCGCTACGACGCCGTCGTTCGCCGCATCACCACGGACGAGAAGACCGGCCGCGCTACCGGCGCCGAATATATCGATCGCAACACCGGTGCGGTATCGACGGTTCGCGCCGCGATGGTGGTGCTTTCGGCCTCGCCGATAGAGAGCGTGCGGCTGCTCTTGAATTCGGCGTCGGCGAAACATCCTGATGGGCTCGGCAACAGTTCGGGTGCTCTCGGCCGCTATTTCATGGACCAGCTTCCATGCCTCGCCTTCGGCTCCTTCTCCAAGGCAAAGGGTTGGGCGCCCGACGAGTCCGCGCCGACCGACCCGTTCTATAATCCGTCGGGCGGGATCTTCATTCCCCGCTTCGGCGAGAGCGACGCGGCCCGCGGCGATTTCGACTACCAGGGAAGCGTCGGCCGCGCGCCGGTCTCCGTGGACACGGATGCACGTCTCGCCTTCTTCGGCTTCGGCCGCATGCTGCCCTATGCCGACAATCGCATCACGCTCGATGTCAGGCGTAGGGATGCCTGGAACATTCCCGTGCCGCATATCCGCTGCGTCATGCAGGAGGAGGAGCAGGCGCTGCTCAGAAGGCAGGAAGAAACGCTGATCGCATTGATCAAGGAGGTCGGCGGCGACCTCGAATTCATCGGCTCGCCGACCGGCCTCAAGGAGATGGGCAAGGGCGCATTTCCCGAAGCCGATGTCTTCAGCCGCTTCATGTTCCGCAAATGGTTTCGCAAGACCATGTGCATGGGAGCGGCAATCCATGAGACGGGCGGCGCGCGCATGGGCGAAACCCGTGAGGCTTCGGTTCTCAACCCCTATAATCAGCTCTGGGATGCCCCGAACCTCATCGTCACCGACGCCAGCGCCTTCCCCGGCAGCGGCATCGCCGGCACCACGCTCACCGTCATGGTCCTGACGATCCGCGCCTGCCGGAATCTTGTCGACCAGTACCGGACAGGACGGCTGTAGGCGCCCGCAACGGCTGAACTGCTAGATCGTTCACGCCGCTTTGGTGTTTCGGCGCTCGGCAAGGATCTGTTCGAGGAGGTACATCGTCACCACGGGACCGACAGCTGTGCCTGCCGCAGATGCATGCGCAAGATGAGCGACCGCGTTATCCGCATTGCCAACGGCAAACACGCCCGACCTGTTGGTCCGGCCATCCTTGTCGGTCCTGGCGAGACCGATCTCATCGACCTCGCAGAGGGATGCGGCGAGGCCCGATGCAGCCCGAATCTCCGCCGCGATCCATGTCGCATCGCAGGCGATTTCCCCGCCGCCGCTCGCCGTCGAAACGCCAACAAGCTTGCCGTCTCGATGGACGAGCCCGGTGATTTCGTCCGGAATGATCTTGATATCGAGAAGCCGCAAGCGTTCCGCGTCGGCTTCATTGAACCTGTGCCGTGAGACGATAGTGACATCACGCGACCACATCCAGACCCAGGACGCCATATGCGCCAGGCGTTCCGGCAATCCGAACACCACGAAACGCTTGCCTCGAACTTCATAGCCGTCAAAACAGGGGCAGACACGCACGTCACGCCCCCACGCTTCCGGCAAGCCTGACAGTGGTGGAAGGTCGTCTATCACTCCCGTTGCCAAGACGATCGTGCGTGCTGCGACTCTGGATCCCCTGGCTTCGACCCAGAACAATCCGTCCTCACGAGGCACGATGGAATGGACGTGCTCGGATCTGATGTCCGCACCGTAACGGACGGCTTCCGCACGCGCTTGCGCCATGAACGCTGCTGTCGGCATGCCGTCGAAGCCCAGATGCTCCCGCACCTCTTCAACGCTGAAAATGCGCGATTTACCGCCGTCGAATACAAGCGTCGATCGGCCGGCTCTTCCCAAAAAAAGGGCGGCGCTGAGCCCCGCGGCCCCGCCGCCGACCACCACCGTATCGACTACATCATTCATAACCTTGGCCTTCGATACCCGTGTGATTTCCATGACACTGACACGATTGGTAACATATCCCGTTATTCGACACAACAAAAGTTACGAATAGCGCTTTGTGCAGAATGAAAGGTCCGGATGTGCGTTCTTTGCCGAGAATTTGAAGGACGACGCATTCTCGCCCCGTTGATTACACCTGATGTAATTGAGGGCATTCCCTGTCCCGCGATATTAGTGAACGGCCTTCCTGCAGGAGGAACAATCCTGTCAACAGAAGCGGCCGACAACCGATGTCGATGGCTCAACTGCCGTCACCCGTACAAAGCGGCCGAGGAGAACGACGATGACGACCATGAATTTTACCAAACGAGAACCCCCTGAATGGCTGTTGGCCTTCTGGAAGGAGATCGATGACAAGACCTTTGGCGGAGGCTTCGACTGCCTGGCGCAGGATGCGACCTGCAATCTGGGCGTCGCCGACTGGAAGGGGCGAGACACCATTCGTGAGAACCTGCGCGCCTTCATCGACACGGGTTTCTCAGCGCTTCACGACGTCGCGGAATATTGGGACGGCGGCTCGCTGAAAATCTTTCGCGGGACTGTCACAATGACGCCCGACGACGAGGCTCAACCGGTTGTCAAACCGGTGATGACGCACTTCTTCTATATGGATGAACGAGAGCCGGCCAAGGTCGGCCGCTGGTACGGATCGGTTGGCCCGGTTGCTTTCTGATCGATATCGCAGCTGGCGGGAGCGTTATTGCCCCCGCCGGCCATTAGCCGCACGGACGGAGATCGCCATAAGATGAGCTCGACGCACAGTCCTTCAAGCGCAGTATCGAACGAGCTTGGCATCCAGTTGCGCGCCTGGCGCGACACGCGCGGCAAGAGCCAACTGGATCTCTCACTCGATACCGGCATATCGCAGCGTCAGATCAGCTTCATCGAAAGTGGCCGAAGCACGCCCGGCCGCCACAATCTGCTGCATCTCGCCGACGCCCTTGATGTGCCGTTGCGAGAGCGCAATACGTTATTGCTCGCCGCCGGTTACGCCCCGATTTACGCCGAAGGCGGTATCGACGATGTTGAAATGAAAGGCGTCACGGACGCGTTAAGGCGCATGCTTGTTCAGCACGAGCCGTTTCCGGCAGTTGTCATGGATCGGTATTGGAACGTCGTCATGACGAACGACGCGACGCAGCGCTTCTTCAATAACTTCATTGACATGGCGGCACGGGAAAAACCGCGCAATCTGCTGCATCTGATGTTCGATCCGGCCGGTTTGCGGCCCTTCATCCCAAACTGGGAGGAAACTGCAAAAAGTCTGATGGCGCGGGTATTCAGAGAGTCCGTGGGCCGCGTCATTGACATGCACACGAAGGCGCTGATCGATGCGCTCCTCGCCTATCCGGATGTGGACAGTGCCTGGAAGGTCTCGACGACAGCGGACAGCACACCGGTCATCCCCTTGTCTTTCGTCAAGGACGGGCAGGTTTTCAGCTTCTTCTCGCTGGTGACCACGGTCGGCACCGCACAGACGATAACGACGCAGGAATTGAGGATCGAGTGCATGTTCCCGTTGGATGATGCCACGGAGGTGGAATACGCCAAGCTGATGAAGCAGGCTGCCGCGCGTTAGCGCCAGACCGGGAAGTGAGACATCGCCGTCAAGGCCGTGGCGCAGGACAATCCAGCTTTCCGTACCTGAACCGTCACACAAACTTCGCAGTGCCATGCTCCTGTCAAAAAAAGCAGGAAGGAAAGCCCATGTCTCAGACACCTCAGGACCAACTCAGCCGTATAAAGGCCGAAATCGCCGACAGCTTCGATGAAGAGCTGGAAATGCAGATGGAGGAAGACCGGCTCGACGATCTGGTCGCCGAAGGAATGTCGGAACCGGCAGAGCAGACGCTCGAACGAAAGATTTACTTCCGGGAGCTTTTCCGTCTGCAGCACGAACTGGTGCGGTTGCAGGATTGGGTTCAGCACAAGAAGCTGAAGGTGGTGGTGCTTTTCGAAGGCCGGGATTCGGCCGGAAAGGGAGGCGCGATCAAGCGCGTGACCCAGCGGCTCAATCCGCGCGTCTGCCGGACGGTCGCGCTGCCCGCCCCTACCGAGCGGGAACGCCATCAATGGTATTTTCAGCGTTATGTCCCGCATCTTCCGACCGCTGGCGAAATGGTCCTCTTCGACCGAAGCTGGTACAATCGCGCCGGTGTCGAGCGCGTGATGGGTTTCTGCACCGACGAAGAACTCGAGGAGTTCTTCCGCTCGGTGCCTGAATTCGAGCGAATGCTGGTCCGTTCTGGTATCGTGTTGATCAAATACTGGTTTTCGATCACCGACGAGGAGCAGGAATTCCGCTTCAAGATGCGTATTCACGATCCGCTGAAGCAATGGAAGCTCTCACCGATGGATATGGAAAGCCGGGTCCATTGGGAGGAATACACCAAAGCCAAGGAAGAGATGCTGGCGCGGACACACACGGAGGATGCACCTTGGTGGGTGGTGCAGGCGGTAGACAAGAAACGGGCGCGTTTGAATTGCATCGCCCATCTTCTCGAGCAGATCCCTTACGAGGATGTTCCAAAACCCGAGATCCAGTTGCCGGACCGCATCCGTCACGCCGATTACAACAGGGCGCCGGTTCCGCCTGAAATGCTCGTGCCGGAGCGCTATTGAAAGCATGGCATTCGCCGCGCCCTGATCTTCAGGGGGCGGCTCTCGCGGCGTGCTGCCTCTGGACCATTCCCCGCCCGACACTAGGTTCCGCTTTAAGAGTGAGGTTCCGTCGACCGTGCCTCAGAGTGGACGAGTGAGGGAAATGCTTGCTTTCCAGTAGCCGATTTTACGCCGATAGACGTGCCACGTGGGGATACGAACCAAGTTTCGACGGCGCCCTCATCGCATGGTGGGGCTCCAAACGCGGCGCTCGCGCCGTCTTCGTCGGAGAATTTTCCGGCGGACAACTCAACATCATCGCCACGTTCAAAGGTGCCCTTTCCCACTTTGGCTGGCGGCAATACGCTGACCTTTTGGTTCTCACCGAGAAAGACCGTCTGTGGGAAGTAGATCCCAGGCGACCCGGGGCACGCACCGACGTTACTCCACGAGATTTCCAAACGTGGCAGGTGATCGTCGACCCTCGACACGCCGCAGACAACCAATTCCTGGTTTCCTACGATCGCAGCCCCGCTGTCGCCGATCTCTATGCAACCAGTGCGGATGGACGCGACAAGCGGCTCTTGGAACAAAACAACGGCTCGACCGAAAGCTGGTTGTTGAATGAGGCGCAGGTTCCATGCATTCGCGTCGAGCTGACTGCCTCGGGAATGAGGCGATACCTTCACCGAATTAACGCCGACAAGCCGTGGCGAGAGATGGCGGCACTCGAGCCGGATGACACGCTGGTCATCTGGCGTACGGACAGGTCAGGCAATGCCTTCGAGGCGCTTTCCAACCGTCAGCGGGACAAGATCGCGTTAGTTTCGCTGGACCCGGTTACCGGTAGAGAAACCGTGCTGGTCGAGGACGGCGATGTCGATGTTTCAGACGCGCTGCGCTTCACGCCCAGCGAACCGGCTGACGTCGCCGTCATTCGCGACGGCTATCCACGATATATCGCCCTTTCGGAAAGAGGAACGATCTTCACTGAGCTGGTTCTGGATCGCAACGGGCATGCCGACGTCGAAATCTCAGGTTCTTCCAAGGCTGGTGCGCTGCTCACGGTCGCGATCTCCTATGATGAACGACCCTACCAGCACTATCTGTTAAACTTGGCGGATAAGAGCAAGACGCTGCTTTCCGCGCCGGCGGAAAAGCGCAAGTCGGCATTTTCGGCAGTTACGAAGCCTGTCTACTTCACGGCCGGAGATGGTGAGGAGATACCAGCATTGTTGACGCTTCCGGCTGGCTCACCTCATCCTGTGCCGACCGTCGTAATGGCTCACGGCGGCCCGGCGCGCCACGACAGCTGGGGTTACAACATCGAGAAGAGCTTTCTCGCAAGCCGCGGATACGCGACCTTGTCAGTCAACTATCGCGGCTCGACCGGCTTCGGGAAGAGGTACCAATCTCTGGGCTATCGGCAGTTTGGGCGAAAGATGCAGGACGATATCGCCGATGCCGGGCGATGGCTGCTCGCCCAAGGCATCGCGGCTGAAGGCAAGCTTGCGGTCGCCGGCGAAAGCTACGGAGGTTTCATGGCCGCGCTGGCAATGGCCGACGACAAGCTCTTTTCCGCGGCAATCATCGACTACGCAATCCTGGATCTGCCCTACCAGATGCAGAACAACCCGGTCGGCTGGGGGTTGTTCCTCGGCCAGGTCATCCGCTACTTCGGCAATCCTGATGATCCCGGCGATCTCACGCAGATGCAGGAATTCTCGCCGCTCCACAATGCAAAGAAATTGCGCGGATCGTTTCTGCTCACCGCCGGAATGGAAGATCCGGTCGTCGGTTGCCAACAGACGAAAGCCTTCGAGAAGGCGTTGCGCGAGACGGGTCGCGATGTCACGGCGCTATACTTCGATCGGGAGGGCCATGGCTATGCCGGCTGGCAAACCAAACTGGTGCGCGCCCGCGAAATCGAGCTATTTCTCAGCCGCAAACTCGGCGGCAAGGCAAAAAAAATCGATCCGCTGGCCTTCTTGTCAAAGCACTGGATTCAGGGGCGTTTCGGCAATGGCGCGCGAAATATGCTCGCTCGCCGAGTATAAACCGCGAGAACAAAGCCTTGATACTCTCCCTGATTGCTCTAACCTCCCCTTGGCGCGCCGGATATGGCGGGTTTTGGCTTTACCTCGGAGGCACCTATGGTTGACGTTCAGAGTGTTAATGCAGATACCAGCGGATATTACATCCATCCCCTTGAAGATTTTGAAATCGACGCCGTGAACGGTGCCGGCTCATGGGTCGGCCATGTCGATCGTGGGCTGATAGGCGGAACATACGCAGCCGGCGGCACTTTTGCGACCACCGGAAGTCTGGGCAAAGCCGGGATTGCCGGCACTGCAGGGTTCGCAGCAGGGGCGTCGGGCAGCATATATAATGGCGGCCTCTCCGGCGGCGGCAATAGCAGCGGTCGTGTCATCTGCACGCATTTCTTCCGACGCGGCATGCTTGACCGCGATCTTTGGCGGGCGGATCTGGAATTCACCTATCAGTCTCTGTCGCAAACGACGGTTCGTGGATATCAA
The DNA here is from genome assembly GCF_057653455.1 of Rhizobium sp. CB2179. Lineage (NCBI taxonomy): Bacteria > Pseudomonadati > Pseudomonadota > Alphaproteobacteria > Hyphomicrobiales > Rhizobiaceae > Rhizobium > Rhizobium sp. CB2179. Next base: position 289,991 of record NZ_JBYGKR010000006.1, read on the forward strand.
TATTGGGCGATCCCCTATGTCCACCTGATGCGCCGAAGCCCGCTCGCGGAAAAAATCATGTATCCTCTCGCCAGAGCGCGGGCTCTGGAGATTGCCTACCAGGCCGGGCGCCGTCCGAAGGGCTCGCTTGGCGGCAAGGTGGTGCGCCTTATCGGCGAGCCGCTATGCTTCCTGATCGGCAGCGTGGTGAAGCAGAAGGACTGGGCTCCGCTTTGGGTGGAGAAGACCGAGGCGACAGGAGGTCAATCATGACAGCCTTCTCAAAATTGATCGTGCAGGAAGTTGCGTTATCGGCGGTCTTGGCGGCAGGCGCCGTCATCGGCATTCCCAAGCTGACCGACCCGAATGCCGCTGCCAATTATCCGCTGGCGATCGGGGTTTTCCTGGCAATGGTCGCGACCTTTGTCGCCTACGAGCTTTTCGTCAAGAAATCATCCTGATGTTATCGTCTGGCTTGAAAGGCCTGTGACGTTTTCAACGGCCGGGAGGCGTAAATCTCCCGGCCGTTATGATTGAATCCTATATTTAATCCTGTTCCGGTCTTCAAAAGTCATCGTCTGCAGGTTGACGCTTTCTTGATGCTACCTAATTTTCCCGTGCACGTAGTGTTTTCGACTACCTTCCCGAAACAAGCAAATGGTGAGTTAAGTGCAGGGTATCAAAGAACTTTCCAGCGCCGAGATGGAACACGTATCCGGCGGTGGCGTCAGCTCCGGTGTTCGGGGCGCAATCGACGGGGCAGCCGCACTCGCAGGTGGTGGCGCTCTCGGGTACGCCGCGGCGATCGGCGCGGGCGTGGGCATTTCCGCCTTCGGCGTCGGAGCGCTTGCGGTCGGTGGCGCTGCCCTTGGCGTCTACGGTGTCTACAGACTGGCGAGAGCCTTTGCCTAAGCTTTAAAACATGGGGCTCCGCCGCAATGGCGGGGCACCCTTCCTTCCCCTAACGACCATATCTGATCTCAATGAGCCTGTTTCGCCGAGAAGCCCTCGAACGGCAGTCCCAGCGTTTAACGGGAACGGTGTCGATGGCGGTACCAATGGGGTGGCACGTCACCGGCTATCTGATGGCCGGCATCCTCATCGTCGTTCTGATCTTTCTTTCCATCGCAAGCTATTCCCGCATTGTCACCGCAACCGGCATTATCCAGCCGGACAAGGGCGTGGCGGTCGTCATGCCCTCGCGCCCGGGCGTCATCATGAAGATGATGGTCGCAGACGGCGATCAAGTCGAAGAAGGCCAGGAACTGGTTGCCGTGCGCTCCGAGGACTACCTGGTCAGCGGTGAATCAGCCTCCGAAAAAGTCGCCGAAATGCTCGACCGGCAGAATGCGAGCATCAGCGAGCAGCTGGCGGAAGTCAAAAATGATGAAATTGCCCAAACGGCGCAATTTAGCGCCCAGATATCCGGCTACCAGACGCAGATCGACAAGCTTCAAAGCCAGATCGCCTTGCAAAAGGAACTGATCACCTCGATCGAGAAAGATGTCGAGCGCATTCGCGGCCTGGTCGACAAGGGTATCGTTCCACGACGAGACGTGACTTTGAGAGAAGATTCGCTCACCGAGCGGCGCCAGCAAATGGCGGTGCTGGAAAGCACGTTGACGGAACGGCGGTCGGATCTCTCCGATGCCGAACGAATGCTCGATCAGGTCAAGGCGCGCTCAAACGAGAAGGTCGCAGCACTCCAGTCGCAGCGTGAGGATATCAATCGCGGCCTCGCCACCAATGAACAGTCCCGTGCCTATGTGATCAGATCGCCGATCGGCGGTACGGTTTCTGCCCTCACGGCCAAGATCGGCGAGCCGCTGAACACGCAGCAGGCGCTCATGAGCGTCGTGCCGCTGAATGCAACATTGCATGCGCAACTGGACGTGCCCAACGCCGCCGTCGGTTTTGTCGAGGTCGGGCAGGAGGTACGGCTGGCGATCGATACCTTCCCTTACCAGAGCTTCGGGACGATCGCAGGTCGCGTCAAGAGCCTGTCGAAAAGCCCGATCAACCGTGGCAGCGGCGCGAGCACCAACCTGAACTATCTCGTGACGGTCGACCTTGAGCGACAGAGCATCACGGCCTTCGGAAAGCAGCAGGCGCTGTTTCCCGGCATGACCTTGTCCGCCCGGATTGCGACCGCGCGCCAATCTCTACTGGAATGGCTGTTCGAGCCGTTGTTCGCCCTTCAACGACGATAGGACCTGCGATTGTCTTCCAAAGCACTTCAGGCCGGGTTCTTTTCAAATTCACGAATTCGTCTCATTCGTCAGAATGAGGTCAGCGAATGCGGTCTGGCCTGTCTGGCAATGATGGCGAGCTTTTACGGGCACGACGTTGATCTGGCGACGATGCGCCGACGTTTCACCCCGTCATTTCGGGGAGCCCCGCTGTCGAGCCTGATCAAGATCGCAGACCAGGTCGGCCTCCTGCCTCGCGCCGTCAAGCTGCCGCTGGAAGAGCTGCCCAATCTCGCATTGCCGGCGATCCTCCACTGGAACATGAACCATTATGTCGTCATCGAGCGGGTTTCGGGTGACAAGGCGCTGATCCACGATCCGGCTGGTCGCAGTGAATGGCTTCAAATGTCTGAGGTATCGGACCACTTTACCGGCGTTGCGCTGGAGTTGAGGCCAAACGAAGCATTCGAGAAGAAAACGGAGCGTACGGTGTTGCGCTGGTCGCAGCTCTGGACGCGGATCAACGGGCTCGGAAGCTCGTTCCTTCAGGTCATCGTCCTCAGCGTCGTGCTCCAGATCTACGTGCTTGCCCTGCCCTACTACCTGCAGGTCGGCATAGACAACGCGCTGCCGGCGCTCGACCACGATCTGCTTGCGGTGCTTGCGCTTGGTTTCGGGCTCTTCACCGCCTTCAATACCAGCGCGAGTTTCCTTCGCTCCTTCGTGATCCTGGCGGCGGGCTCCGCGTTAGGTTTCGGCATCGCCTCGAATATCGCCAGGAAACTGTTCCGGCTGCCGCTCGACTGGTTCCAGAAGCGGGAGGTCGGCGACATCCTGTCCCGTTTCCAGTCGGTGACGCCGATACAGAAGATGCTGACGGAAGGCGTTGCGGGAACGCTGGTGGATGGACTGCTTGCGCTGACGACACTGGCAATCATGTTCTTCTACAGTGCCAAGCTCGCAGTGATCGCCTTGACCGCCTTCTTTCTCTATTTCGTCGTTCGCCTGATATCCTTCTCGTTCGAACGCCGCGCGCAGGAAGGCAGTATCATCGCCCACGGCAAGGAGCAGACAGCCCTTATCGAAACGATACGCGGCATCCAGACCTTTCGTCTCTACAATAGTGAAACGATGCGGCATGCCATGTGGCAGACGTTGTTGACGGATGCCGTCAACGCCAACATCCGCTCCTCGCGCATAGGCATCTGGCAAACGACCGGCAATGCCTTGTTGTTCGGCCTGGAGAATGTCGTCACCATCTATCTGGCAATCGGCTTCATCATGAATGGCGGCTTCAGCGTCGGCATGGTTTTCGCCTACCTCGCCTATAAAGGTCAGTTCCTCGACAAGGCCGGCAATCTCGTCGATCAGGGCATGGCGTTCTTGATGTTGCGGCTGCATCTGGAACGCTTGGCCGATATCGCCCTGGAGGAGGATGACAGAAGCTTTGCCGCCGGTTCCATGGCCGTCACGGAATTAAAAGGACGCATGGAGCTCAAAAGCGTTTCCTACCGCTATTCCCCAACCGACCCCTTCGTTCTCCAGGAGATCGACCTTTCCGTCGAAGCCGGCGAACATGTGGCCATCACCGGGCCGTCAGGCATGGGTAAATCGACGCTCCTGAAGGTGATGCTCGGGCTGCTGTTGCCTCAATCCGGCGAGGTGGCCGTTGACGGTCTCCCCCTCCAGCAGTTCGGTCACAAGAGCTTTCGGGATCAGATCGCAGCCGTCCTGCAGGACGACAATCTCTTCGCCGGGTCGATAGCGGACAATATCACGCTGTTTGCCGAGCAGGCCGATCCCGCAGCCATCGCCGATGCCGCACGCGCTTCGGCAATCCACGACGAGATCATGAAAATGCCGATGCAATATGAAACCCTCGTCGGCGACATGGGATCGAGCCTCTCCGGCGGCCAGAAGCAGCGCGTGCTGCTGGCGCGCGCGCTTTATCGAAAGCCGAAAATGCTTTTCCTGGATGAAGGCACGTCTCACATGGACGCCGCCAACGAGGCGCGCGTCAATCATTCCATACGCTCACTCGGCATTACTCGCATCGTCGTCGCTCACCGGCAGGAAACTATCGCTGCCGCCGACAGGGTTCTTTACATGGACGGCGAGGGCCTGCGACCTCTCGCTCCACCAACGGAAGTCATCAGCCTGCAACTGGGCGAAAGCCTGAGCACGCGTTAAGAGCGTGACGTCGCGCCTGCGCTTTCGGAGTGCCTCAGGCGGCGCTGCCAGCAACGCCGTCCAACTGCTTGAGAGCCCCATCCGGCAGCACGAGCCCGGCGGCGGCGAGGTTTTCTCTGAGATGGCCGACGGACGAAGTGCCGGGGATCAGCAGGATGTTTTTCGCCCGATGCAGCAGCCAGGCGAGCGCCACCTGCATCGGCGTGGCATTGAGCCCTGCGGCGACATCAGACAGAGTGGAAGACTGCAGCGGGCTGAAGCCGCCGAGCGGAAAGAATGGTACATAGGCAATGCCGTGGTACGCCAGATCGTCGATCAGGGCATCGTCGGCCCGATGCGCCAGATTGTACTGGTTCTGCACGCAGACAATCTCGGTGATCCCACGCCCTTCGGTAATCTGCTTGGATGTGACGTTGCTCAGCCCGACGTGACGCACCAGGCCCTGCCGCTGCAGATCGGCGAGCACCGTTAGCGGCGCTTCGATCGACCCTTCGGCCGGACCGTGCACGTCGAACATGATCCTGAGGTTGACGATATCAAGCACATCGAGGCCGAGATTGCGGAGGTTGTCGTGCACTGCCTCCGTCAGCTCTTCGCGCGAGAAGGCCGGAATCCACGATCCATCCGCGCCGCGCCGGGCGCCGATCTTGGTGACGATGACGAGATCGTCGCGATAGGGGTGCAGTGCTTCGCGGATGATCTGGTTGGTGACGTGCGGGCCGTAGAAGTCGCTGGTGTCGATGTGGTTTACCCCGCTCGCGACCGCTTCTCGCAAGACGGCCAAGGCCGCACCATGATCTTTGGGTGGTCCGAACACGCCTGGCCCGGCAAGCTGCATGGCGCCATAGCCGAGCCGCTTCACGCTGCGGCCGCCGAGGTTGAACGTGCCGGACTGATCGATAGTGGACATGAGTGTACTCCCTTCAATAGATGACACCCCCAAGATAAACATTGTCGGGGCGTATGAAAATTGGCTATAATCTGCACGGGCTGTGCGGAGTGGCGAACAGTGAAGACAGATCTGGGCGATCTCAATGCTTTCGTTGCGGTGGCGCGTGCCGGTGGTTTCCGCGAGGGCGCGCGCGTCAGCGGCAGCAGCGCCTCTTTCCTCAGTGAAGCGGTGCGCCGCCTGGAGGGCCAGCTCGGTGTCAGGCTGCTCAACCGCACGACGCGCAGCGTCGTGCCGACCGAAGCGGGCAAGGGCTTGCTGGCGCGGCTCGGCCCTGCTTTGAGCGAGGTGGAAGCTGCCCTCGACGTCGTCAATGGATTTCGCGACAGGCCGGCGGGTGCCTTGCGCCTCAATGTGCCGGTCAGCGCGGCGCGGCTGGTACTGCCCGCCATCGTCCCACCGTTCCTCGCCGCCTATCCCGATATTCGGCTGGAGGTGGTGACCGACGAGAGCTTTGTCGATGTCATCGCGGCAGGCTGCGATGCCGGCATCCGCTATGACGAGCGGCTGGAGCAGGATATGATCGCCATACCGATCGGCCCACGCATCCAGCGCTTTGCCATCGCAGCCTCCCCCGACTACCTGGATCGCCGTGGCCGTCCGCAACACCCGAGCGAACTGCTCGCTCACGCCTGCATATTGGGCCGTTTCGACAGCGGTGCGATGACGGCGCCCTGGGAGTTCGAGCGCGATGGCGAGATCGTGCGGGTCGATCCAACGGGACCGCTGATCGTGCGGGTCGGCGGCGCGACCGACCTGGCCGTCGATGCAGCGATAGCAGGAACAGGGATCGTCTGCCTCTTCGAGGACTGGCTGCGTCCGCATTTCGACAGAGGTGCGCTCGAGCCCATCCTCGAACCTTGGTGGCAGCGATTTTCCGGGCCGTTCCTCTATTATCCCGGACGTCGGCTGGTGCCGGCACCGCTTCGGGCATTCATCGACTTCGTCAAGGCATCAGCCAATCAGACTTGATATTTTTCGGTCAGAGGGAACGTCGTTGAGCGCTTCTATGCGTTAGAGCTTGATCTCGGCATTGTCGCCCATGTCAGGTTTGCTGTTCGAGGCCGCGGCGGCGGCCATCTTGATATAGCTGATGATCGTGCCTGGACTGTCCCAATATTCGGCCGAAGACGGGGGTCATCTTGAGGATGCGGATGGAAGGATCGTCGGGATTGTCCCACCAATGGCCACGATTGCTTTCACGTCACTTGGCTAGGTGTCCGTCTCGGCGAGGCTACACCCCTGCTCTCGCCAACCACTGGGTTTGCAGTTCTCATCCAATCGAGACAACTATTCACGGTGAAAGAATTCACGAAGCGATGGCTTTCTCGCCTTTAGGGATCGTGATACAAATCCTAGGACAACAGATCCCATTCTCCGAGCTTTTATATCAATGCCCAGTTCCGACACTCAACGCCAAATCGCCCGGACCGTGCTAACGGAGCGCGGAATAGCACGTTTGAGGGAACTGCGTAATGCAGGTGTGACAGGGGCCACCATGAGCCGAATGGAACGGGATGGCGAGGTGCTGCGGCTTGCCCGCGGTCTCTACCAACTTCCTGATGCGGAGCTTGATGTCAACCACAGTATGGCAGAGGTTGCCAAACGCGCGCCGAAAGCCGTTATCTGCCTCGTTTCGGCCTTGGCATTCCACGGCCTGACGGATCAGCTTCCGAGACAAATCTGGCTTGCCATAGGCCGTAAGGACTGGGCCCCGAAACCGGACGGCCCCGCTATGCGCATCGTACGTTTCACAGAAAGCCTTCTCACCGAAAGCGTCGAAACCCATGTCATCGAAGGCGTTCCCGTGAAGGTCTTTGGAATAGCCAAGACAATCGCCGATTGCTTTCGCTATCGCAACAAGATCGGCCTTTCGATAGCGATGGAGGGGCTGCAGGAGGCACTGCGGCAACGAAGGACTAGTCCTGGCGAAATCGCCAACCAGGCCGAACGCGGTGGCGTCGGATCCGTGATCCGGCCGTACCTCGAGGCGCTGACCGCCAATGGCTAAGGAAATCAGAAACGTCGGCGCCTCGGTGCGAGCCCGCCTGTTGCACCTCGCCAAGGCAAGCGGGCAAAGCTTTGATCTGGTCCTGACGCGTTTCGCTCTTGAACGGTTATTGTTCCGGCTCAGTCAGTCGCCCCACGCCAATCGCTTCGTTCTAAAAGGGGCGATGTTGATAATGAGTTGGTTCGACGACCCGCACCGAGGCACGCGCGACCTCGATCTTTTGGGTTTCGGTGATCCGAGTCCGGACCCGATGCTTGAGACATTTTTGGAAATTCTGGCGCAAGAGGCCGACGATGGCGTCACGTTCGATCCCGATACGCTGCATGTGGATCGCATTCGCGAGGCACTGGACTATGGTGGGCTCAGGCTGCGGGTGATCGCTACGATCAGTGGAGCCCGGATCAACCTGACGATCGACATCGGGTTTGGCGATGCGCTTGAGCCGGGAGTGGAGATCCTGGATTATCCTTCCATGCTCGATTTTCCGATGCCGCGGCTCCGGGCCTATGCGCGGGAAACGCTGGGGCGAGTAAACAGCCGCATGAAGGATTTCTACGACATTTGGATCCTCAGCAGGTCTTTCGACTTCAGCGATGATCGGCTGGCGCGTGCAATCGCCGCTACGTTTAAGCGCCGCGAGACATCGATCCCCACCAACCTACCTGACGCCCTAACGGACGCCTTTGGCAAGGACCAGCAAAAGCAGCGGCAATGGCGCGCTTTCATTGAAGGCGTTGCACACAATCCTGGCGATCTGACAGACGTCATCGCGGAGATTGCCGCATTCCTGATGCCGCACGCGGTTGCAGCTGCGAGGCTGGACCAATGATCGGTTTGCTAGCAAGCTCTCTCACACTAACTTCATGCTTTTGGACTCGCGCTGAGTTCTCGCTCGACTGAACCTGCATCACGGCAAGTTTCTCGGGCACCGAGAGCCCATCGATCGCAAGCATGGTCATGACGTGGATGAGCCCACCAGGGTGCCGCCTGTTAACAGCCAATCAGGCTTGATATTTTTCGGCCGAGGGAACGTCGTTGAGCGCTTCTATGCGTTAGAGCTTGACCTCGGCATTGTCGCCCATGTCAGGTTTGCTGTTCGAGACCGCGGCGGCGGCCATCTTGATATAGCTGATGATCGTGCCTGGGCTGTCCCAATATTCGGCCGAAGACGGGGTCATCTTGAGGATGCGGATGGAAGGATCGTCGGGATTGTCCCACCACGCCTTTGCCGGCGTCGCCCATAATTCCCTGATCTTCGCCCGGTCGTTCTGCACCTCGGCCGTCCCCGATACGGAAACATATTTCTGTCCCTTGGTGTCGGCAAAGGCCAGGCACACGTTTGGCCAGCGGGCGATCTCATCGTCCTTGTGACTACTGACATCCGTCAGAAAATAGATCGCATTCTCGAGCTGCGCGGTGTAGGCGGACATCGGGCGGGCTCGCAGATCGTCGCCGCTGCGGGTCGTCAGCATGCAAAACCCGATCTTGTCGATCAATTCCCATACCCGTGTCGCCTCGTCGTTGTTAGCCATCATCATCTCCATCTGAGCAAGAGACGAGGTAACCATCTGCCGAGGTCTATGTTCCCGGTGGCGGACCTAATGAGCTCATTCCCGAGGCGGTCGAGACACACAGTCGATCAATGGACGCTCGGTGTTTTCATGACCATCGCAAAGTCTTCGGCCACCAGTTCGCTGACGGCGATGAGGATTTCCTCCAGGGAAAAGCCTGATGTCAGGGTGCGTTGGATCAAATCCTGCAAATCCGGCTCCACGACATCGCGGCAATCCTCGATGCGTTCTTCCGAAACGGTGAGGCTATTGAGTTCGTCCATTGTCTATCCTTTCAGGTAATGTAACCACCAAAGCCCGGGAAGGCCGGTGGGATGAGGCCGTTACCGGGCAGCGGCCGTCCGCTTCGGGCCGGGCAGCACGCCTTCACGCTGCATCTTCTTGCGCGTAGCCTTGCGCTGCCGGCTGATCGCCTGCGCCTTTTCCCTGACGCGCCGTTCGGACGGCTTTTCATAGGCGCGCCTTTCCTTCATTTCACGGAACAGACCTTCGCGCTGCATTTTCTTTTTCAAGACCCTGAGCGCTTGATCGACATTATTGTCTCTGACGAGGACCTGCATTTCGAATTCTCCTTGTTGGATGGTGCTCTGATCGCCGCTCAGCCGAGCTGCTCGGCGATCAGTGCCTGCAATTCGCGGCGGGTGAGAAGGCAGGGAAACGGCTTCCAGTTCCTGGGAGCACTGCGGACAGCCTCGTCATCCTCACGCGGATTCGCCGCCGCAACCACGGTGGCTGTATGTGTGTTGTTCAAAAAGAAATCCTTTGCCAACCTTGGCCGGCGTTATCGATTGTTTGTGGGATTGCCCATCACGCAGCCTTAGGGCGCGCGCCGATGCATAAGCGCCTCAGTCACCAGCCGGCAACGGCTGAGATCTCCGCTTGGATCGGGTACGTCAGCAACATAGGGCTCGGCGAGCACAATTGCAACGCATAGCCCGGATGGCACGGCGCGGGCATCGCCAATCGCCTTCAGATATACTCTGCGCCATTTTATTCAAGTTAGCCGGGTATAGTTTCTACCGAATTTTCTTCAATTTGGCTTGAATGTGACATTATTTCGCCGGAATGGAAGCAACGGGGAGTTCGGCGTCGAAATTAACCTTCTGTTAAATAGGCCATTGACTTGTAGTATTAATAGGTTGTTAAAGGAGCCGCTCGCTGAGGTCGAAATTGACCCGCCAATAAACAATTTGAGGAGAGTGCAATGGCTTCGCCAATTCATGCAACTGATGATAGTGCAACATTTAAAGAAACCGACGTTATTTCCGGAAATCTGCTTTCCAACGATTCATCCGACAACGGCCATCTCTTCCTGCGCGCCTTCGATGGCGCGAGCGTTGGCGCCAAGGCCGGCAACAGCCAGGTCACCGAGATCCAGGGCGACTACGGCACCTTCTTCGTTAAGCCAGATGGCAGCTACACCTATGTCCTCAGCGACGCTGCCAAGATTGGCTTTGCCAACGGCGAATCGTACCAGGAGAAGGTTTCCTACAAGATTTCCGACGGCAGCGGTCATACCGATGTCGGCCTCTTCACCCTGAACATCCAGGGCGTAACCCAGGTAAAGCCGATTGCTGTCGATGACCACTACAGCTTCAACGAAGGTAGCGCCATCGGCGGCAACGTTCTGGACAACGACATTGCCGGCGACAACGGCAAGCTCTTCCTCCGTCAGTTCGACGGCACGAACGTCAGCGCCAAAAGCGGCCTCGACGCTGTTACCGACATCGTCGGCGACCATGGCATCTTCCACGTCAAGCCGAATGGCGAATTCACCTATACGCTGACGGAAGACCTGGCTGCCGGCCAGAACGTCACGGAAACCGTCCAGTACTACAAGATCTCCGATGGCGAAGGCCACACGGACGCTGGCATTCTGACGCTCAACATCACGGGCACCGACGCGCATCTTGCTTGATCAGTTGCAATAATCAGTGAGACACACCGCCCGCCGCGCAATCGGCGGGCGTCTTCGTATATCCGCTTGTTCCGCGCGCGGTAAAGGCGGGGTTCAATCATATTCGGTTGAAGGTCCGCAGATCGGCATAGCTCTTTTTAGCTAGTTCTTATAAATGCCGGCGTGGCGTAGTCTCGATGTTCGGAGGACACGCCGTTGACCGAACACATCGAACCCAGGCAAGTCGAAACAGACGATCTGACCAAAGTCTGGTCGGTGACGGAGTTCTGCGCTCGTCACCGCATAGATGCCGAGGAACAAGCGCTGCTGCTCAAACTCTTCGGGCCGTTCGCGACCGCCTCCGAATTGCTTCACAATGCCAAGCGCGCGCCAAGGTTCAGATAAGGCCTTCTCCATTTCTTCGATATCTTCGCACGTGAACGAGACGGTGGTGCAAGACACCGCCTGATCGGGTGACGCTCTTCATCCTGCCACGGCATTTTCCCTGGCCGTCGGAGAGACCGTCGCCTGCGGCCCATATCTGCGACAGCCGTCCACCCGGCTGGCCGATGCCATTGGCCAGGCTTTGCTGATCGCCGATGGCGAGGACACGCGGTTAGACGGGGCATTGCCGATCTTACGGCCATCGGGTCTGCCGCCTTATCTGGTCGGGATCACGCCGCTTGCATCGATAGCGGTTTCCATCCGGGATGTGGTTGATAGGGCCACTGCATACCCTGATGGGGCCGAGCGATTTTCCTGAAATGCTGCTTACTCTCTGCACAAAATCTGCAATTCGGCGCGGCATTCTTCCGCCATGAGCAAGAACCACATCCCGCCCGGCGTCACACCGCCCGCTTTGCCAGATCGCCTCCGCAATGACGGATGGTGGCTGACGGAGGCAGGCTGGCCGCGAGAAGCCGCCTCTAACGCCAGCCCGGTAGACATGCTCATCGTCATCGAAAAGCGGCATCTACGAGAGGAGCACCAATGGACACAACCAACACGCTGACGGAAGCAATGCCCATCAGGCGTGGCACTAGCCGGATTGTCGGCCTGTTTGCGCTGGTGGCGCTGGCTGATTTTCTGATCTTCGGTGAGATGCCCGGCATAAACCTTTTCCTGTTTGCGCTCGCCGTCTGCGCCGGCATTCTACTTTTGGCCGGGAAGATCCGCGCGCCGTCAATCGCTGCTCTCCTGTTTGGTTTGTCGGTTCTGGCATCGGCACCTCTACTGGAAGCCCCCTCACTAACCGGCATCGCCCTTTGCCTCAGCGCGCTGATAGCGGTTGCTCTCGTCGGCGCCAGGCTTATGCCTCGCAATCTGACCGGTCTGCCGCTGGTGTTTCTCCGTTTCACTCTCATCATTCCCTTGCGGCTTGCCGACGATTTTAGGAAATATCTCAAGGCGCCGGCCAAACGTTTCTCCTTCACCGTCGTTTGGCAGGGCGTCGGCCTCTGGATCATGCCGCTCGCTCTCGCCGCAGTCTTCGTGTTCCTCTTTGCAGCGGCGAACCCGCTTATCGAGATCGCGTTGCGCAGTATCCGTTTTGCCGTTCTGTTGCAATTTCTCGACCTGTGGAGGATTGGCTTCTGGATGATGATCGCCGCTGTGATCTGGGCGCTATTGCGGCCGCGCCTGAAGCGTCGCACTGCGAGGTCGCAAGCCGGCAGGGCGTTCGTCATCGTGCCGACCAGGAATGCACCGTTCGGCCAGGCCTCCCTGCTGCGGTCGCTGTTCCTCTTCAACGCCCTCTTTGCCGTGCAGACACTTCTCGATCTCGTCTATCTCTGGGGCGGCGCAAACCTGCCCGATCACATGAGCCATGCCGAATATGCTCATCGCGGCGCCTATCCGCTGATTGCGACGGCGCTTCTGGCCGCCGGTTTTGTTCTCCTCGCCATGCGTCGCGGCGGCCCCGGCGATCAAAGTTCGCTGATCCGCGGCCTCGTCCACGCCTGGATCGGCCAGAACGTCCTTCTCTGCCTGTCCTCGATGCTGCGGCTTGGACTTTACGTCGAGGCCTATTCGCTGACGGAACTGCGCGTTGCCGCCGGTCTCTGGATGGGCCTCGTCGCTATCGGCCTTGTCTTGATCCTGCTGCGCATTCTGCTCAACCGATCCAACGAGTGGCTGATCGCCGCCAACCTCGCTTCCCTGATTGCCGTGCTCTATATCAGCGCCTTCATTGATCTCCCTGATGTCATCGCCCGCTTCAATGTCGCCCACAGCCAGGAGATCAGCCACGATGGCCCGCCGCTCGATATCTATTATCTCTCCACGCTCGGCCCTTCCGCCATTCCGGCCCTTGATCTCCATATTCGCGCGCTACCGGAATACAGAACCGACAAGATCAGCGAAGCACAGCTTATCCGGGGCTCGCTCGTCTGGAAATTCGAGCATCGCCCCCGCGACTGGCGGAACTGGAGCTTTCGTTCTTCGCGGCTGGAGGCCTATCTTCTGTCTCCTGCCGCCATTGCAAGATAGTGCGAGAACGATAACAACAGGCACGACATATCAACGCAGGACCGGTGATGGCGCCCCGCATTCTCGTCGTCGATGACGAACCTCACATCCGCGACGTGATCTGCTTCGCCCTTGAGCGCGCTGGCCTGGCCTGGATGGCAGCCCGCAACGGCACCGAGGCGATGGCGGCCTTCCGCCGTGGCAACGTCGATCTCATCATCCTCGATATCGGCATGCCCGAGATGGACGGTCTTGAAGTCTGTCGCCAGATCCGCAAGACGTCGGGATTGCCGATCCTGTTTCTTTCGGCGCGTGACGAGGAGATCGACAGGATACTGGGGCTCGAAATAGGTGGAGACGATTATGTCACCAAACCGTTCAGCCCGCGCGAACTCGTGGCCAGGGTCAAGGCGATTTTGAAGCGCAGCAGCAATGGGGCAGAGCCTGACAGACGCCACGCCACCCTTGTCGCCGGTGAGCTCAGCCTGGATCGCCGCGGCAGGACGGTCATGTTTGGCGAGAACACCATCGCAATGACCGCGCTTGAATTCGCAATCCTGGACGCATTGTTGTCACGCCCCGATATGGTCTTCAGCCGCGAACAACTGATGGAAGCGGCCTATGGCGCCGGTACCTATGTTGCTGACCGGACGATTGACAGCCATATCCGCAACATCCGGGCCAAGTTCCTGGTGGCCGGCGGCCAGGGGATTATCGCAACCGTTCACGGCATCGGCTTCAAACTCGGCCGTGAAATCGGGAGGAAGGCCTGATGTCGGCACCGAAAGTCAGGACGAAATGGCGGCCGACACTGGCGCTGATTGTCTACGTCGTGCTTCTCGCGGTCATGGCGCTGCCAATCCTGATCGTCATCTGGTTTCGCGCCGTGGAAGCGAGTTCGAACCGGATGGCGCCGGCGGAAATCGGCGCCCTCGCCGTCGTCTTCATGCTGACGCTCGGCGTTGCTTATGTGCTGACGCGCACCATCACAGGGCCTATCGACGCTTTGATCGCCCGAACGGAAGAGATCGCCCGCGGCGGCAAGGGAGCAATCCGGCCGCTGGAAAGCTATGGAACGCGCGAGATCGCTGTGCTGTCGCAAAGCTTCCTTGATCTTGCCGGAAAACTGGTCGATCGCACCGAATACGTGCGTTCCTTTGCCGCCCATGTCTCCCATGAACTGAAATCGCCGCTGACGGCGATCCGCGGCGCGGCGGAGCTTCTGCGTGACGATGATGCCGAAAAGCCGATGACGAAGGTGCAGCGTTTGCACTTTCTCGACAACATCGTCGCCGATGCCGTCCGGCTCGACGCGTTGTTGCAGCGGCTAAGGGAGCTTGCCCAGGCGGAAACGCCCGTGGCCGAAGGCAAAAGCAGCGTCACCGACATTTTATCCTCACTGCGCGGACGGTTTCCCGCCCTCCGTGTTTCCGGCTCAGGTGATACGGAAATATCGGTTGCTCTTCCCCAGGAAGCAGCCGGCATCGTCTTTGCCAATCTTGCCGACAACGCTCTTCAGCACGGCGCCACGCTGTTGGAAATCAGAGTATCGACCGACGCCCGAACTGCCGTCACTCTTGTCCGTGACGACGGCAGCGGTATCTCCGAGGTAAATCGCCAACGCATCTTTCAGCCGTTTTACTCAACGCGCCGCGAACAGGGTGGCACCGGTATGGGCCTCAGTATCGTCGGCGCCATGCTGAGCTCCCATGGTGGCACGATCCGCCTGCTGCGAGCGACCGGCGCCGGTACCGAGTTCGAAATCACCATACCTTTGCAAATTTTATCTGGCTGAGGTCGCGCCGAAGCGATGTGCGGCGGAACTGACTGCGCTTCTCGACGCCGAGCCGCGATTTGTCTTCGAGACCCCCTCCACGGATTTCAAGCCCGCGCTGCCCTGAGGGAGGGATCAGTTTCCAGGGTCTATCGCCGTCAGCGCAGCCTTCGCGATGACGTCTGCAATGCGTTTGGACAGCGCCGGGTCGGAAGCAGCGCGGGCGAGGGTCACACCGCCACTGAGCATGGCGAGCAACAAGATCGCCTGGTCTTCCCGGCGCGTTTGAGGTTGACCCGATACCTCACCCTCCGGCAAGCCGACGGCAATTTCCTCGATGAGACGTTTGAGTTCCACCGTATAGGCGCTTCGTGTTTCATCGTCTGCGCGCACCACGTCGGGGGAAAGGCTCGGCAGAGCGCAGCTCTCACCCAGATCGCAGGTTCTTTTATAGCCGAGATAGTAGCCGACGAATGTCGCCAGCCAGTCTTTCGGTTGACTGGCCTTTAATCCCGCAATTCCTTGCCGCAGCTCTTCTAGGCCGGTTAGCACGGCGGTTCGAAAGGCTTCGCCCTTGGACTTGAAATGTCCGTAGAAGGCGCCGTTGGTCACGCCTGCCGCCTTGGTCAATGCATCGATGCCCGCACCGCCATAGCCTTCTTGTCTGAAAACCCGTCCAGCCGCGGCAATGACCCGCGTTCGGGTCTCCTGCTTATGCTCGGCACTGTAGCGCATGTCCGTCCTTTTTAAGAGCGATCGCTCTTTATGTCTTGCTAAGAGAGTGATCGATGTGTATGCATAAAGAGTGATCGGTATATATCAAAAACGGTCATGGTTCAAACAGGGAGACAATCCGATGCCCATCACGCTCACCGTACCTGAAGGCCTGCTCTCGCTGGAGGGCCAGGCGCAGGCTTTTGCCGGATTGACAGACGCGTTGCTTGATGCCGCGGGCTTGACCGGCAACACTTTCATGACTGCCAATGTCATCGGCACCATCAACGTACTGCCGCGCGAGCATGTGCTTGCTGCGGGAAAGCCGATCGCTGCGGCTTTCATCGAACTCAAGCTGCCTGAGATTGCGCTGGTAAGTGCAGAGACCAGGCAGGCCTTCTTCGAAAAAGCAGCCGACGTCGTCGAACACGCCGCCGAGGGCCGGCTCAGGCGAGAACACATATGGTCGAACATCATCTACGCGCCCGAGGGGGCGTGGGGCATCGCCAGCCGCAGCTATAGCAATGCCGATCTTGTCGCCGCTATCCAAGGTGGCGCGACGCAATGACTGTGGAATGCGCAAAAGCCCCGGACCCGCTGCGCCGGGGCGCGGACACTGAGGCGTCATGGTCCGGAACGGTACGGGAGTGAAGCCATGCAGCTTGCCAACTACTTGTTCTTCGCCAACGGCTGCGAGCAAGCGCTTGCTTTCTACACCGAATGCGGGCTTGGCCAAGTCACGCAATTGAAGCGGCACGATGCAGACGGAATGTCCGCTGCCCCCGAAGCCATGCGCGGGAAGGTGATGCATGCCCGCTTCGAAGGACCCGACGTTCTTTTCTTCGCTTCGGACAATCATGACGCCGAGCCGATGCGAGGCTCCGCCCACATGCTGATCATGGAAGACCGCGACAGTACCGCCAGCCTCTTTGCACGGCTGGCCGAGGGCGGCAAGATCACGACACCACTCGCCGTCCAGCCATGGGGAAGCTATTATGGCAAGCTCACGGATCGCTTTGGCGTCCAGTGGATGCTGGATTGCCTAAATTAGAGCACGATGCCGAAAAACGGGAGCGGTTTTCGGACTGCGCGCGAGCGTGAGACGATAAGGCCCCGATAGCCGCGAAGTGTCTGCATCTGTGTCCCAATCAGAAGATCGCGCGGAGGACAATCGGCGGCTCGCACCAACCAAGCGGCTGCGAGCCGCCCTCCCCGTCTTCGGGTTTCAGCGCGTTGTATAACCGCCGTCGATAACCAGCACTTCGCCGGTGACATAACTTGCTGCCGCCGAGCAGAGGAACAATGCGGCACCCGCCACCTCCTCCGGCTGCCCGACGCGTCCCATCGGGGTCATGCTGCGCCAGGTCGGGAACCAGTCGGGATTGTCGATGCCGCCGCGCGACAGATCGGTCTCGATATAGCCGGGGGCGATGGCGTTGACGCGGATGTTTTCAGCGGCAACCTCGCTGGCGAGGCTCTTCGTCATCATGTGGACCGCCGCCTTCGAGGTGTTATAGGCGACCTGGTTCTGGGGAATGTTGGACACGATGCCCGATATCGAGCCGATATTGAGGATGGCGCCGCCGCCTTGGCGCCGCATCGGTGCTAATGCGGCGCGGCAGGCGCGAAAGACGGCGTCGACGTTGACCGTCATGATTTCGCGCCAGATGGCATCGGAGAATTCGCCGCTGTCGCCGTGAATGGCGATGCCGGCATTGTTGACGAGGATGTCGAGCCGCCCCGCCCGCGAAAGAGTCTCAGCGACGAGTTCGTCGGCAGCGCTTTCCTTCATCAGGTCGACGGCGATGAAATCGCAATCGACGCCGACCCTGGAGAGCTGGTCTTCCGCGGCCAGATTGCGGGTTCTGCCCGTGATGATGACTTTGGCGCCCGCCTCGCCGAGCGCCTCGGCGATGGCAAGCCCGATGCCGCGCGTGCCGCCGGTCACCAGCGCCACCTGTCCGTTCAGGCGAAATCTGTCGAAGATCATGGCCGTTTCCTCTTGAGTGGGTTCGCGAGTGTTGAAGACGGATGCACTTTCGTCAGATGTCGGCGCGCTGCGGCAGGATGACGAGATCGCGGATCGTAATGTTGCGTGGGCGCGTCAGCATGAAGAGCACGGCTTCGGCCACTTCGTTCGCCTCCATCAGGCCGCCGGCTGCGAGCGCCTCGTCCAACTTCTCCTGCGGCCAATCGCTGAGAAGGGCCGTGACCACGGGGCCTGGAGCGACGGCGCCGACGCGCAAGCCATGCTTGGCTACCTGCCGCCGCAGCGTGTGGACGAATGCCTGGACCGCGTGTTTCGAGGCGGTGTAGATCGGCTCCCAGACGACAGGGATCATGCCGGCAACGGAACTCGTCAGGATGATATCCCCGGTCTTGCGCTCGACCATATGCGGCAGGACGGCATGCACCGAACGGAATGCGGCGTTGATGTTCAGATTGAGCATCCGGTCCCAGGCATCAGGATCTCCGCCCAGCACTTCGCCGCCGATATAAGAGCCGGCATTGGCGTGGAAGATATCCAGTTGGCCGGTTTTTTCCAGTATCTCAGGCATCATCCGTTCGACGCTTTTCGGATCGGTGAGATCGATGACCAAGGGAATGGCGTTGGCGTCGAGTTTCGAGCAGATTTCCCGCAACGCTTCCTCGTTACGGTCGACCAGCACCACCCGAACGCCGGCGGCAAGCAAAGCCTTGGCGCATTCCAGGCCGATACCCGACGCCGCTCCGGTGACGGCCGCGACTTTTCCAGACAGATCCTGTCCCATTTTCTTCCTCTGTTTTCTCAGTTGCTTTAGGCTCGGCCGTGCGAAATTCGCGAGCGGCGTGCCAGCGAGTCGACGATGACGGCGACGGCAAGGACAGCGCCGGTGATCATGTATCGAAGTGACGATGACAGATCGAGAAGCGTCAGCCCGCTGGCAATCGACTGAATGACGATGATGCCGAGAAGGGCTGAATAGGCACTGCCTCGCCCGCCAAACAGGCTCGTGCCGCCGATAACTGCTGCGGCGATGGCATTGAGATTGACGTCGCCGGTGCCGGCTTGCTGACTTGCCGTCGCCAGCCGTGCGGCGGAGAGAACGCCGCCGGTTGCCGCAAGCAGAGCGCACATGACGAAAGCGCTCGTATAGATGCGCGAGACGTTGATGCCGGAACGACGGGCGGCCTCCCTGTTGCCGCCGACGGCATGCATCGAGCGTCCCCATTTGGTGCGCGTCAGCGCATAATTCATCGCGCTGGTGAGCCCGACGAAAAGGCCGAACATCCACGGAATGCCGCGCGACTGGTTAAGATAGAACGCGACAGCTTCCAGGGCGAGTGTGATGATGACGGCGCGTAGAAGCAGCCCGCGGGCCGATTTCGCTGACAGGCCGGCCGCCCGCCGGCGCGCCGAGGTGCGGTAGCTAGCGAAGAAGAAGGCAATGCCGGCAAGTGCCACCAGCAGATAGGCGATCGGGTCCGGCATGACCATGATCTGACCGAAACTCACGAGCCAGGAACCATAGGGAAGATTGATCGAACCGGTCGCTCCGAGGATATAGAGCTGCAGGCCGAGAACCGCGAGCAGCCCGGACAGCGTCGACACGAAGCTCGGCATGCCGAAGCGGTTGAAGAGAAATGCGTAGAGCGAGCCGATCAGGACGCCGACGATCATGGCGGCGAGGACCGCGAGAACCACCGGCCAGCCCTGGTTGACCCAGAAGACGCCGACCAGTGCCGAGGCGAAGCCGCTGACGGAGCCGACGGAAAGGTCGATCTCACCCACCATCAGGATGCAGACGATGCCGAGTGAGATGACACCGACCGTCGAGCAGTCGAACAGCATGTTGACGAGGTTGCTGCTCGAGAGAAACACCGGATTGAGCGCCTGGAACACCGTCCAGATGATCGCCAGGCCGACAATGACCGGCAGCGAACCGAGATCGCCTGAGCGGATGCGATCCCCAAAGGCGCGGATCGAGCCGGTAAGGCTATCGTCATGGCGCACTCTTTCGTCACTTCGGTCAAGAAGCGCAGGTGCCGCCGGCTCATTCTGGATGGTCTTCATCATGGCCTGCCCTCCTCGTTCTGTTGGCTTTGCGCCTGGCGGCGCGACGCGCGGCGGGAGACGGAATTGTTGGATGCACCGGTGATGGCGCTGACGAGCTGCTCATTGGATGCGTCGGGCAGCATGGTGCCGTTGTTGCGGCCGAGCCGAAGGACGACAATTCGGTCCGCGACGGCACGAACATCCTCCATATTGTGGCTGATCATGATGACGGCGAGGCCGCGCTCACGCACGCGCTCGATGAGGTCGAGCACCTCGGCGGTCTGGGCAACGCCCAGCGCAGCTGTGGGTTCGTCGAGCATGATAAGTTTCGGCTCGAGCAGCAGCGATCGGGCGATCGCGACCGTCTGGCGCTGTCCGCCGGAGAGCGAGGCAACAGGTTCGCGCACGCTCGGAATGCGGGCCGAGAGCTCGTTCAAGAGCTTCCAGGCGGCAATCTCCATCGCAACCTCATCCAGCTGAAATGGGTTGAGTTCCTTGCCGAGGAAGATATTGGCGACGACGTCCAGATTTTCGCAAAGCGCCAGATCCTGGAAGACGGTTGCGATGCCGAGGTCGAGCGCAGCACTTGGGCTCGACAGGTTGGCCGGCTTGCTTTCGAAGAAGATCGTGCCCGAACTTGGCTGATGCACGCCGGCCAGGATCTTGACCAGCGTCGATTTGCCAGCGCCGTTGTCGCCCACCAGCGCCACCACCTCGCCGGCATACACGTCGAGGTCGATATCGGTGAGCGCCGACACTGCCCCGAAGTTCTTCGATATTCCACGCAGACTGAGGACAGGCTGACGGGAAGGGTCAGGAGTATGAGAGGTTTCAGACATCGCCTGGCCTTTCGAAAAAGGAAAAATCGGAAGCGCGACCGGTGGTCCGGCCGCGCATTCCCTTGGCTCTATTATTTGGTGATGCCGAGCTTCTTGCAGCCGTCGGCATAGCGGCCGGTGCACAGTTCCTCGGCGGTGTTGATCTTCTTGTCGATGATCTCGGCCTTGAGGTTTTCAGCAGTAACGACGGCAGGGACGAAGAGCTGCGCCGGCGTGTCGTAGAGCGTCATTTCGGCCTTGATCGTTTCTCCGGCCAGAAGCTTCACGGCGACGTCGGCAGCGGCAGCGGCGACGATTTCGCTCGGCTTTGAAATCGTATTGTACTGATCCCCTGCGATGATCAGCTGTAGTGCCGCGATCGTCGCATCATTGCCGGTGACCGGCGGCACCGGATCGACACCTGCTGCCTTGAAGGCTGCGATGGCGCCACCCCCAGTGCCGTCATTGGCAGCGACCACGCCGACGATCTGTTTGCCGAAACGGGTGATCTGGCCGCCCGCCCATTGCTGGGCGTTCGCGGGCTGCCAGTTCGGCGTGTCAAATTCGGCAAGCGTCTTGTAACCGCCGCTCGCCAGACCCTCGTGAATGCCGTCCTTGATCAGCCCGGCAGCCGCATCGGTCGGCGAACCATTGATCTGCAGGATGCCGCCGCCATCGGTCGGCACGTTCTGCGCCTTCAGATGCTGGACGAGCGATTCCGCAATTGCCTTGCCGATCGCCTTGTTGTCGAAGGAGACGTAAAAATCGGCCTTGCCTTTCGGGATCGGGCGGTCATAGGCAATGACCTTGACGCCCTGGCTCTGTGCAAGCTGGACGAGCGATGCGGCGGCCGCCGAATCCACCGGGTCCAACACGATGACCTTGGCGCCTTGCGTGATGGCCGAATTGAACTGTTGCTGTTGTTTTGCGATATCGGCATCGGCGTTCTGATAGAGAACCTTGCACGACGCACAAAGCTTCTTCATTTCCGCGACGAAGCCCGGGTGGTCGTGCTCCTCGTAGCGGGTCGATCCCTGGTCGGGCATGAGGAATGCCACTGTCGCATCCGCAACGGCGGTTTGCGCAAAGGCGGAAGTACCACCAAGCAAGGACAGGACAAATACCGCGGCGCCTGCCGCCTTTGTTGAGAATTTCATCATTTCCATCTCCTCCCGTTGAAAAAATTGTGTGTGATCGCACTGTTCTGCTGTGGCCGTTCGGCTGAAGGAACGGTCGCGCCTGCCCCGGCGGTTTGACGTTTTTGAGGACAAGCATTTCCAATCGCGAGCCGCTCATCGCGTGCCCCCGTTCAAGTCAGTGTCAGTATTGGTTCCTCCTCCTCGTCCTCCCTCGTCCTTTGGACGTGCTCGTTCGGCTCCTCTAGGCCGCCTTTGCCACGTTGATATTGTCGCCCAACAACCGCCTGAAGCGAGAAGGCGTCATGCCCTTTTCCGCGAGAAACTGCCGGTTGAAGTTGGACAGATTGTTGAAGCCGACCTCGAAGCAGATATCGGTGATCGATGCGTGGTCATCGCTCATCAGGATCTGGCAGGCGAGATTGATGCGCAGGCGTTTCACATACTGTACCAGCGACATGCCGGTATGGCGGCGGAATGCGCGCGAAAAGGCGCCGGTCGACTGGTCAGCAATCGTCGCCAGATCGGCTTCGTCGAAGGATTTCGTCAGGTTCTCTCTGATATAGGCGAGCGCCTTGTTGATGCCGGCAGACATGTAGCCAGATGGATCGGGCAGATAGCTCGGGCTGGCGAGAAGCTGGGAATCCTGCGCCCGGCTGAGCAGGCCGACGATCATCATGAACAGCTCGATACGACGCACACCGTGTGCCTGCTGCACCTCGTTCATCAGGGGAGCCACCTGCCGGCTGGTATCGGCGCCGAAGAGCACGCCGCGCCGCGAGGCTTCAAGAACCGGATCGAAGGGCCCGAGTTCGGCCAGCACCTTCATAGTACCGCTGATGAAATTCTCGCTGAACTGGATGAGCTGGCATCGAAGCGGAATGCTCGATCCTTTCGGGACATCGCTGATCCAGTTATGGGGAAGATTAGGTCCGGCAAGCACAAGGTTGCCCGGTTCAAATTCGCCGATGAAGTCGCCGACGAAATAGCGTCCCGTCGTCGCCACGACGAGATGAAGTTCGTATTCCGGATGAAAATGCCAGCGAACCGTATGGTAGGGATAGCCATGCGCCTTCGTCGCGAAAGATTCGCCGGGCCGGATCTGAACCACTTCCAAGTCGGGTTCCATTGTTTCCTCCTCCAAGGACGGTTCCAGGCCGTTCGCCAAATTCCCTTTTTGGCTTTTATTATTAAGGAGAGTGTAATGGTCTCGTGTCGTGCCCGCCACCACGATTCCCGGGTAAAACCGATACTTTTTTGACAATTGACACTGCGCACCCGGTGTAAAGACGACAGCAATCCGCATGCACATCGTCCAACGGTGTACCTCAGGCGGCCAAGGCGGCAATCACGTTTCTGACCAGCGCAGAAGAGGACAGCCGGCTCGTGGCGCAGCTGGGAGCGCCGATCGCGCCGACACGCACGGAAACGCCACCACGCGCATTGGCGATCGCAAACATCGACTCGTCGGTCAGATCATCGCCAATGGTAATCGGCGAGCGGTTCTTGAACGGGTCGGACTGGAAGAACCGCTCCAGCGCATCGCCCTTGCTCGACCGTGCCGGGCGCAGCTCGAATACCATCTTGCCGAGCTGCAATGCCCAGTTCGGCCCGGCTAGCTCCGCATAGTGGTGCATGCGGTCTTCGAGCACCTTTTCATATTCCGGCGCCAGCCGGTAGTGGGCGGCAACGGCCGCGCCCTTGTCCTCGATCAGGACGCCAGGGTAGTGCTCGGCTTCAGCGGTCAGCGCATGTTTCAACGCCTGAAACTCAGGTGTCGCCTCGAGCGTCTGCATTCCGGCGGCGTTTCTGATTTCGGCGCCGTGCAGGCCTGCTGTCGGAAATGCAAAGGGTTTGAACAGCGCGTCTGCATAAGCAAGAGACCGTCCGGTGACCAGCGCCAAGGCGCCGCCGAGCTTGTTCGACAGGCGATGAAGTTGTCCAGGAAGCGCCTCTGGAACCTCTATCGCATCCGGTGTGGGTGCAAGATTGAGCAGCGTTCCGTCGATATCGAGAAACATTGCCCAGCGGTCCGGTTCCTCCAAGACCAGTGAAAGCATTTCCTGTGTAGCGGCATCGTCCTGCACGGCATTCTCCAAACTCTGCAATCATTGAAGCTAGGTCGCCAACCGGCAAGGGCAAGGTGATTTTTCAGAGTCCGGAACATCCAGAGGATAGTTCGCGTTGTATCTCGCCGCCCGTTCGAGCACTCGCGCCGTAGAAGGTACATTGATGGCCAAAAGCAGTTCCGATCCCCGTGATGAGATCAATGCCCCGTTGGCACATGGCGCTTTAAACCTGCCATTGGTAACGATCGACGATTACAATAACGAACTGCGTGACAAGGATGGTTTCGTTGGCGACAACGCCAACAAAAAGACGTTCCAACAAAAGCTCGACGATTGGAGAAAACGCATCCGCAAGGTTGGAGACGACCCGATCGGCAAGACCGCGACGGAGAAGCTCTCGAAGAAAAAAATCGACGCTATTTTGAAGGGCGATGATTTGGCGGCGGCGGCGGTGGTCATGGGGGCAGTGGAGGATTTTGCACAAGACTTTGCCGATGTGATAGGCAAGTTTCTCAAGGACAAACGTTGGGGAAAGACAGAACGCATCGTCGTTGGCGGCGGCTTCCGTCGGAGCCACTTTGGCGAACTGACAATCGCCAGGACCATGGTCATTCTCAACGCGGCCGGCGTCGACGTCGAAGTCGTGCCGATTGTTCACCACCCCGATGAGGCCGGACTGATCGGGGCGGTTCACCTGATGCCGCGCTGGATGTTTAAAGGTCACGAGGCGATCCTCGCCGTCGATATCGGCGGCACGAACGTTCGCGCCGGCGTCGTTAAATTCGGAAAGGACGACGTGCCGAATTTCGCGGATGCAAGCGTCTGGGAATCCACCATCTGGCGTCATGCCGACGATGAGCCAAGCCGCACCGCCACGATCGAAAGGTTGGCGGCGATGTTGCGGGATCTGATCGGCAAGGCCGAGAAGGCCAATCTCAAGCCAGCGCCGATCATCGGGATCGCATGCCCCGGCATCATCAAAGCCGATGGTTCAATCGAACGTGGCGGACAAAACCTGCCGGGCGGAAACTGGGAGAGCGACAGTTTCAACCTTCCCGCCGCACTGATGAAGGCCATTCCTGAGATCGGCGACGACAGCACATTCGTGATGATGCACAACGATGCAGTCGTGCAGGGATTGTCGCAGATCCCTTTTATGAGCGACGTGTCGAGATGGGCTGTGCTGACCATAGGCACGGGGTTGGGCAATGCGCACTTTACCAATCGCGAGGGCACGAAGGTGCGATAGTGGAATGCCTGCCTCGCGCCACTCTACGTAAGGAACGCTGGATCGGCCGCGATGCTTGCCATCCGCGATGGGGTTTTGCCGCCGGCGTGCCGCGTTATGGTAAATAGCAGGTAAACAAGAAGGAATTCCGTGGACGGAAGCGAACTCGCCAATAAGTTCCGCTAGAAGACGGCGGCTTTGCCAACTTGGAGGTGAGATCTGGTTGCCCGGGCTACCCAATAACGTCAGCAATATCTCGGTACGATTGCTGCGAGCACTGTCGATGATACTCGCCGAAACCTGATTCGCCTAGCATGCGCTGTATTCATCGTGGCGGTTGATGACAGCCTGGGATGTCTGCAACCCTGTTCGCGCTCAACCCGGCACGTGACTAGACTGGTGCCATTGACCTGGCCTGGCGATTATCGGATCTGCGTACAAACGAACCGGAACCCCTTGACGCCAGCCGCTCCCAGTATCTCCCTGACTTCGATCGGCACGAAAATTCGGGCTGCGGGTCCCCTCCCCCGTTGGTCCGCAGCAGCACCCTTGCCTGTGGTAAAACCCAAATCGCAGTCTCCAAATTCTGGCGATGCCGCATGATCCGAGATAGCCCAGTTCGCCGGTGCCGATAAGATGGGGCCTTTCGCATGTCAGGCCGCTCCTGCGCGCCACTCTTCTATCCTTGCGCGGGGAAGAGACCCGAGCGGCGAGCGTCGCCGCCAAAGGCCGCGTTTCGGATCGGCGCTTGAAGATGGGGCTCTCCCCTCCCCTTCGCGCGTGCTTGGAAAAGATGGTGATAACGCCGGCTGGCGGTTCTCGGCGGCTTCAAATTGCGCTTATCTCCAAGGCTTCACGCAATCGATGCGCAGACGAAAGATGGATCATGAATTTCAAGGGAATAAGCGCTCCGCTCAATGCTGGCCGTCTGGAACAAATGCTCGGCCTTGCGCAGCCACGGCGCGAGGCCGCAACCCAGGACACAAATGACAAGTCCGCCGGCAACGAACCTGTCCGCGGGATGGAAACCGAAAGCCTGTGCCGTTCATCTGCCTATAAATGAGAAACGGATTGTCTGGTCCGACGTGCTCAAGCAGTGGATGTTGTTTTCCGGTGAGTCGGCAACTGCGTTAGCGTCTGGCATCGACGGGTGCGGGCACCGCCGCCATTGTCAGCTGACAATTGAGCTAAGATTCCGGAATTCCACATGATTTTTTCGTTGAATCCTGTCTGTTATCCATTGGCTAACCAAGAAATCGCTTGACGGAGTCGGCAGACTCACGATCATTTGCGCAAAATGACCCGATTTATCAGGATTTGCGTGA